>NZ_JAFLRG010000001.1:0-2400000 GCF_017315725.1 Trinickia acidisoli | reverse complement strand
CCGTGCAGAGCGCGACAGGGATACGCAACGCGAAGGTCGAGCAAAAGTCGCGCGGCTTCACGGCGAGCGCCTTCAACACGCGCGAGTTCTTTCACGGACAAAGCGGCGGCACGCTGCGCACGATCAAGGTCGGTTTCTTGATCGCCGCGTTCGCGGTGCCGTTCGTGCTGACGGGCGCGGGCGCACTCGCGCCGCAGTCGGTTGCCGCAGCGCTCGCGCTGGGCGCCGCGTTCGTTATTCAGTATGTGGGCCTGCTTGCCGAGCGCTGGTTCTTCTTCGCGGACGCGCGGCATCCGCAGAACATCTACTACCAGCGCGCATCGTGAGGATCGGCGAATAACGGCCCGCGCACGCAACGTGCGCTAAAACGTCTTCGCCAGCTTGCGTGCGGCGTCCTGCAGGCGCGGCACGTTTTCGAGCAGGCGCGATAGCGGCATGCGCGATACGGGTGCATGGACGGCGACCGCGGCGACGCAGGCACCGTTCGCCGCGACGATCGGTGCGGCCACGCAGACGATGCCGGCGACGAATTCCTCGTTGTCGATGGCAAGGCCCTTGTGTGCGGTGCGATCGAGTTCGGCTTCGAGCAGTTCGGGGTCGGAGATCGTGTTCGGCGTATGGCGGGTGAGCGGTATCGCTCGCACGAGCGCGGTACGTTCCTCGCGCGGCAACTGGGCGAGCAGCAGCTTACCGCTCGCGCTGCAATACGCGGGTACCCGTGAGCCGGGCTTCAAATCGAGCCGCAGCGGCCACGCTGCTTCGACGCGGTCGAGATAGACCACCTCGGTCTCGTGCAGCATCGTGAGGTTGCACGTTTCCCCGAGATCGGCCACGAGACGCTCGAGAATCGCATGGCGCAGCCGTCGCGTGCCGGCATGCATCATCACGGCGACGCCGAGCCGCGCAAGCCGGGGGCCGACCGCGTACGCATTCTTCTGGCCGGGCTCGCGGATGACGAGCCCACCGGCTTCGAGCGACGCAAGCATGCGATGCAGCGATGCCTTCGGGATGTCGACGTCGCGCGCGAGGTCGGCGAGCGATATGGCATCGCCTGCGTTGACGAGATATTCGAGCAGCGCGAAGGAGCGCAGGGTGGGCGTATCCGCGGGGAGCATGACGGCCGTGTCAAAAGAGTGGACTGCGGCCATTGTACCGAACGGCCTTGCGCACGGCCGGTCGCCGCCGGTGTCTGTCGGTGTTAAGCAGCGCTCTGCTGCGCATGCACGCATTGCGCGAGCGCGCGTACGCCGGGCTCGATTCGCTCCGGTGCGATGGCGGAGAAGCCCATGCGAAAGTGGCGTCGTGCGTCGCTGTCGTCGTTCATGAAGAACACGCTGCCCGGCTCGATCAACACGCCGACTGCCTGCGCATCGGCGGCCAGTCGCTCGGCATCGAGCCACGTCGGACCTTCGACCCATGACGACGCGCCGCCCGCGATCGGCACGTAGCGCGCTTCCGGCAGATGGGTATCCAGTGCCGACATCAGCGCCTGCGAGCGCTCGCGGTATGCATGCGCGAGCCGCCGCAGCAGCGCATCGTGGTGCCCTAATGCAAGGAAGGTTGCGAACGCGCGTTGAATGTAGCCGACCGGGTGCCGCACCATCAGACGCCGCAGCGCGCGCAACTCGCGAATCAGCTCGCGCGGGCCCACCACGTAGCCGAGCCGCAGGCCGGGCGCGAAGGTCTTGGAGAGACTACCGACGTAGATCACGCGATCGGCCGTATCGAGGCTTTTGAGCGCCGGGTGCGGCGTGCCGGAGAACGTGTTCTCACTCTCGTAGTCGTCTTCGACGATGACGAAGTCGTGCTGCTGGGCGCATTCGAGCAGCGCGCGGCGGCGCTCGATCGGCATCGTCGACGTGGTGGGGCATTGGTGACTCGGCGTGACGTACACGTAGTCGCAGCGCGCGAGCGAATCGCCGAGCGCCTCGGGCGCGATGCCGTTGCTGTCGACGGGCAGCGGCAGCAGCCGGGCATGGCGATTCTGGAAGATGTTGCGTGCATCGGGATAGCCGGGATTCTCGAAGCCGACCGTCGTGTCTTCGTCGCACAGCAGGTCGGCGATCAAGTAGAGCGCCTGCTGGCAGCCATTCGTGATGATGATCTCGTCCGGTGCCGCGAATACGCCACGCCGCGGCAGCACACGCGTGCGGATCTGCTGGATCAGCGATTCGTCGTCGCGCTCGATGAGATCGGGTGCCCAGTTGCGGATCTCCATGATCGACAGTGCTTTCATGCAGCACTCGCGCCAATCGTTGGTCGGAAACAGCGATTGGTCGAACTGACCGTAAATGAAGGGAAATTCGTAGTGCTGCCAGTTCGCGGGCTTGACGATGTTGCGCTGTTGCGAGGGCGGATGCGCGATGCGTTGTTGCCAGACGGGGCGGCCCGCAGCGTCGGCATCGATGTCGCTTTCGGTGGCGACGGGCGCCGCGGCGCTCTTTTGTGCGGCGCCGGGGCCGGGCAGGCCGCGGAGCATCTCCGGATTCACGAAGTGTCCGCTGCGTTCGCGCGAGATCAGGTAACCCTCTTCGACGAGCATCTGATAGGCGAGCACGACCGTATTGCGCGCGACGCCGAGCTGATCGGCGAGCTCGCGGCTCGAGGGCAGCGCCGCGTCGGGCGGCAACTGGCCGTCGAGGATCGCGGCGACGAGCATTTGCCGGATCTGATCCTGCAGACTCGTCTTCGATGCCGACGACCGCCTGAACTGCTGGGCCCATAAAGCGGTCGGGGTGCGGCTCGGCATGCTGGCTCCTATCGTTGATCGAGATCGCGAACGTTGTGCGTTCCTGCATGATACGACGCGTGACGGACTCAAACGCACGCCTCAAATGAGTGCCTCAAATGCGCGCCGCCTTGGCCGCTTCGCTCAAGCAGGCGCGAAACTGCGCCGCGGCCGGCGTGTCGTCGGCATCTGCCCGCCACGTGGTGCTGACCGGGCCGAGTGCAGCGCCCAGGCTCAAGGGCAGAATCGTCAATGTGCCCGCTTCCTCGTGATGCCGTGCGAGCGAACGCGGCAGCAGGCCGAGCATCGGGTACGCCTGCAACATGCCTACATTGGCGTCGATCACGACGGACTCGACGGTATTGATCGGCGTGCCGACACCATGCGTTTCCAGCACCGACAACAGATGCCGAAGCATCGGCGCGCCGGCGCTCGGTACGATCCACGCCAAGCCGGCCAAGTCGCTCCACTTGATGCGCTTGCGGCGCGCGAGCGGATGCGTGCGCGCCACCACGATCACCGTCGGGTCGTCGAACAGCGATTCGCTCGTGAATTCCGGCGCGGCGAGCCCGCGCGCGAGGCGCCCCACGATCATGTCGAGCTGGCCCGCACGCAGAGCAGGGACGAGTTGGTCGAGCGTGCCTTCGTGCAAACACACCGTAGCGGTTGGCGAGCGCTGCTTGAACAACGCCACGGCCGCGGGGATCAAGATCGGCGCGGCCACCGACAGCACGCCCACCTCGACGCGGCCGCCCGTGCCGCTCGACATCGCCTGCAATTCCTCACTGGCACGCTGCGCGTGCAGCAACAGTTCGCGCGCGTGGCGGATCAAGCACTCGCCATAGGCGGTGGGCCGAATGCGGCGGCCGTCGCGTTCGAACAGCGGCACGCCGATGCCTTTTTCCATCTCGCCTAGCATCTTCGAAACGGCGGGTTGGGTGACGTTCAGTGCGCTTGCCACCTTGCCGACCGTTTGACGATCGGCGAGCGCCACCAGCAATTGCAAGTGCCGCAGCTTCAGCTGACGGGAAAAATAGCTCTCGATCGTAGCGCGATCGAGCGGCGCGTCGGGGGAGGGGCCGGAAGATACCGAGGCCATTGATTCATAACCTTCATTTTATAGGTAGAAGGCAATATCTCATTGGACGGTAACGATGTAAAGCCGCAGAATCGGCGTTGCATCTTGCTGGACGAACGTAACGGGTAACCCCGAATCACCCCGCGGATGACAACGAGACCAACACGAACACGAGACACACGCAGCGCCCCTATTTGCGGGGGTAGCCGCCAGGAGGACTTCCCCATGCCAGCCAGCCCAGTGCTGCCCCGCGCCAACCGCCGCGCGATCGTTGCCAGTACCATCGGCAACGCATTCGAGTGGTACGACTTCATCGTTTTCGGCTTTCTGTCGGTCATCATTGCGCGGCAGTTCTTTCCGTCGTCGAATCCGACGGTTTCGTTGCTGCTGACCACGGCCACCTTCGGCAGCGCATTCTTGATGCGGCCTATCGGCGGCATCCTGCTCGGCATCTACGCCGACCGCGCCGGGCGCAAGTCGGCGCTTGCGCTGGTCATTCTGCTGATGACGTTGTCCTCGGCGATGATGGCATTCACGCCCAACTACGCGACGATCGGCATTGCCGCGCCGATCATCGTGGTGGCGGCGCGATTGCTGCAGGGCCTCTCGGCCGGCGGCGAGTTCGGCAGCGCCACGGCCATGTTGATCGAATACGCGCCGCCGCATCGGCGCGGTTTCTATGGAAGCTGGCAGAACTTCGGCCAATTCGTCGCCGCGGTGACCGCTGCGTTGATGGGGGCGCTCGTGACGCGCGGCCTGAGCGCTAGCGCGCTCGATGCGTGGGGGTGGCGCGTACCGTTCCTGTTCGGCGTGCTGATCGGCCCGGTCGGTTTCTATATCCGCACCCGGCTGCACGAACCGCCGGTCTATGAGGAGGCCGCTGCCGACGCGCGCACGGCTATCCCCGGCAAGGCGGGATCGATGCTCGCCACGGTTTGGCGCGAACATCAGGCGGCGTTGTGGATCGCGTTCGGCTTGGTTGTCGCCAGCTCCGTCGCGCAATACGTGCTCAACGTTTACCTTCCGGTGTATGCGGTGCGGCAACTGAAGTTGCCGGTGTCGGCACCGTTCATCGTGCTGGTGGCCACCGGCACGCTGCGCATGATATTGACGCCGCTTTTCGGTCTGCTGTCCGATCGTATCGGGCGCAAACCCGTGATGGGTGCGTCGATGGCGCTGTACGTGCTGACCATCTATCCGTTGTTCGTCTGGCTGATCGCCGCACCGAGCCTGTCGAGGCTGCTCGGTACCGAAGTGGTTTTCGCGCTTCTGATGGCCGCGGCGCTGGGGCCGGCATCGACCGCGCTTGCCGAGTTGTTTCCCACGCAAGTACGCGCCACGGGTCTATCGATTTCGTACAACGTGGCCACCACGCTGTTCGGCGGCTTCTCGCCGTTTCTCGTCACCTGGCTCATCAACGTCACGGGCAACAAAATGATGCCGGCCTACTTCGTGACGGCGGCGATGATCGTCGGGCTCATCGCGTTGTGGCCGATGCCCGATGCGGCGAGACGAACGACCGCCACGCGGCTGGGTGCCGGCAGCGGCGCGCTGTAACGCCGGCCTTCCTTCACGTTTTCAATTCGAATACCTACGATGTCGTCGATTCGCAATGTGCTGTTCGTGATGTGCGACCAACTGCGGGCGGACCACCTGTCGTGCTATGGGCATCCGTACTTGGCCACGCCGCATATCGACCACTTGGCGCAGCGCGGCGTGAAATTCGACCGCGCGTTCGTGCAGTCGGGCGTGTGCGGCCCGTCGCGCATGTCGTTCTACACGGGGCGCTACGTCGCGAGCCATGGGGCGACGTGGAACCGCGTGCCGCTCTCGATCGACGAGATCACGCTCGGCGAATACCTGGCCGAACGCGACATGAAGCTCGCGCTGGTCGGCAAGACGCACGTGATGCCGGACCACCGGGGGCTCAAGCGCCTCGATCTTGACGGCGGCAATGCGTTGGGCGCGTTGTTGCGCGAGGGACATTTCACGCTCGTCGATCGCTACGACGGCCATCATGCCGAGCCCGCCGGCGGGTACGCCGAGTATCTGCGCAGTCGCGGTTACCTAGGCAACGATCCGTGGACCGACTACGTCATCTCGGCCGAAGACGAACGCGGCCATATTGTCAGCGGCTGGCACATGCGCAACGTGCATTTGCCCGCGCGGGTACGCGAAGCCGATTCCGAGACGGCGTACACGACCGATCAAGCCATCCGCTTCATCGAGCACCAGGGCGAGCGGCCGTGGGCGATGCACTTGTCCTACGTGAAGCCGCATTGGCCATACATGGCGCCCGCGCCTTATCACGACAAGTACACGCTCGACCAATGCTTGCCCGTGCGGCGCGCGCAACGAGAGCGTGACGCACCGCATCCGGTGACGAGCGCCTACTTCCAACAGGAGGAGTGCGCCAATTTCATGCGCGATGAAGTGGTCGCGAAAGTGCGGCCCGCTTACCAAGGGTTGATCAGTCAACTCGACGATCATCTGGGCCGACTGTGGGAAACGCTGGACAAGCTCGGGCGCTGGAAGGACACGCTGATCGTTTTCACGGCCGATCACGGCGATTTTTTGGGCGATCACTGGCTCGGCGAGAAGGAGTTGTTCTACGACACCGTGCAGCGCGTGCCGTATATCGTCTACGATCCATCGCCCGAGGCTGACGCCACGCGCGGGCGCAGCGACGCACGCTTCGTCGAGGCGATCGATACCGTGCCGACGATCCTCGACGCGCTGGACATGCCGATTCCCGGGCATCGCATCGAAGGCCGTTCGCTGCTGACGCTGACACGCGAGCGCAATGCGCAAACGCCGTGGCGCGACGCGGTTTTCTCCGAACTCGATTACGCGTACCGGCAGGCGCGTCAAATCCTTGGCCGCGGGCCCGATGCATGCCGCGGCTGGATGGTGCGCACGGACGCGTGGAAATACATCCACTGGGACGGCTACGCGCCGCAGCTTTTCGATCTACGCAGCGACCCCGATGAATTCGTCGATCTCGGCACGGACCCGGCGTTCGACAACGTACGGCAGGCTATGCGTGAACGCTTGTTCGCATGGTCGATCGGCTTGCGCAACCGCACGACGGTGACGCTCGACGATGTCGAGCGCGGCACTCACCAATACAAGAAAGCGGGGGTGTTCTACGGCGTGTGGTAGGGCGGTGCTCGCGTAGAGCGTGTTTCGCCAAGTTCCGTCTGCCTAGGCCGTTTCTATACTGCGCAGACCTCGATTCTTCAGCCCGTCAGGTGCTGCACCAGGTAGCGCAGAACTTGCGCGAACGCATCCTGCATTTCCACAGGCTTCAACTCATAGGCCACCAGCACGGGGCTGCTCAATAGAGCAATCAATAGATATTTCATTTAGGTCTCCTCACGGACGGGGGAGATATCGTGAGGCTGCCGTTCCGCATGAACTCATACTGAGCAGGTCCTATGCCATTGGCGCGACGGCCCTATGCACCGTGCCGTTGCCCCCGTTGCAAAGATGAGATCGAGCGATTCCCGAGCGAAGACGTTTCTGACGCGAAACGTTAGCGGTGATAGCGAAGATGAACTCGAAGACGCGGGACGGTTGCGGTGTGGCGAAGCGAGCCCAACTTCTTTGCGGACCCACTTCCATCGAGGTGTGACGCAGATTTTCGAGTCGCGTGGCCGCGGAGTGGCTGTGGTCGCCAGCGCACAAAAGCGTCTCAGGAATGAAACGTCCGTGTCGATCGAGATGGTTCTCGATGAAAAGGTTACTTCCCCAAGAAAATTCAAACTCGGCCTAAGCTGCGGGCGTTCATCGATATCGTGAGGGGCGGATCCAACGCCGACTGTATGGCCGATTCCGTGTATCGGCCCACCCTTGCGTTGGATTGAAACTACGCCACGACGCACCAATTCTGAAATGGCATACTAGGGCTTCCGCGCTTCGTAGGCGCGACGTCATGTACGGACGCAGGCGGCCCGAAGCCGGCAGGCTTGCCATCGGCTCCAAAGCTTTAGAAATCATCAGATGAGGAATGGCCCGACAATTCAGCGGGTGGCGAAGCTAGATATGGGGGAAGATCCTGCCCATTCGCGCGCGGCATGGCTTGCCAACGAGTTTCGGTCCAGCTATGGTTGGCTGAAATCGAAGCTGCAGCGGCGCGTCGGATCGCCGGCCGACGCTGAAGATCTTGCGTCGTCTTCGTTTGTGGAACTGGCCGGCGTTCAAGATTTGCGTACGGTACGCGAGCCGCGAGCGTTTCTGACGGTCATCGCTCAACGTCTTACCTTCGAGATGTGGCGTCGGCGCGATCTGGAGCGCGCGTATTTGGATGCACTGCTTGCTGCGGACGATACGCCGGTCGCGCCTTCTCCGGAATCGATCGTCGAAATTTCGCAGGCGCTATTGCTTGCCGATCAGGCGCTCAATGGATTGCCGCCCAAGGCCAAAAGCGCGTTCATCTACAGTCAGATCGACGGTTTGACGTACGCGGAAATTGCCGCGCGGCTTGGCGTGTCGACCAGCATGGTCCGCAAATACATTGCTCAGGCACTCACCCAATGCTTTTTGACGAGTTGACAACCATGAACGGTGCTGCCGCGATTCATCCTGCCGCGCAGGAGGCCATCGAATGGGAAGTCAGATTGCGCGGGGAGGCGGTCTCGCAACGGGAGCGCGATCAGTTCGAGACATGGCGCCGCGCCGATCCCGCTCACGAGGACGCGTGGGCCCGGCTGCAGGAGCGGCTCACGAGATTAGGGGCATTGCGAAGCGCGTCTTCGGTGGCGGTTCGGCGCGCGCTGGACGAACCATCACACGCGAGGCGCCGCATGTTGAAAGCAGGCGCCGGTTTCGCTGCGCTCGCGCTGGCCGGTATCGGAACACGCGAACTGGTCAAGGTCTACTCGCTCGATGCCGATTACCACAACGGCAGTACCGCACCGGAGAAGCTCGCGTTGAGCGACGGCACGCCGATGACCTTGGGTGCGGCGGCGCGTGTCTATGCGGCCGGAGACGGGTCTGGAGCTACCCGGGACAACATCTATCTTGCTGCCGGCCAAATCGCGGCGCGTGGCACGGCCGCAAAGCGTCAGCCGTTGATCGTGAAGACCCGCGACGGTATCGTTCAGACAAATGAAGCGCGGCTCAGTGTCGACGCCTTGCGGCTTCATACCGTAGTGGCGGTGCAGGGCGGCGATGCGATGCTCTCGGCACACGCGGGCAGTCGGATCCATGCGCCCGACGGTTCGGCTTGGTCCATCTCGTCCGGACGCATCGCGCGCATGCCAGAAACCTCCGCCGATATCTTCGCGTGGACTCACGGGACGCTGGTTGTTCTCGACCGTGCCGTGCCCGACGTCGTCGAGACGCTTGGGCGCTACTACAGGGGCTATATCCGCTTCCCTGAGGCAGCCCTTGCCCGCAAAGTGAGCGGTGTTTTCCCGCTCAATGACGTCGACGCGGCGTTGCGGCAGCTCGCCGAAGGATTGGGGCTTTCCCTCAAGCTCTACGGGAAAGTCCTGGCTGTCGCTTCCGAAGGCTAACCCTCCGCTCGAAGCCGTTCCGGCTCGACGAAAATTCTTTTGCTTTGCCGGTGTCACTTTTCTCCGCTCGTTGCACAAGGTAAATGCGAGGCATCTAAGCACCTCGACATTCAGTGTGCGCACGAACGGAGGAAGTGTGATCGACCACATCGATAAAGCCATTCTGTCAGTCCTGCAGCAAGACAGCACGCTCTCGGTTGCGGAGATTGCCGACCGCGTGCACTTGTCGACGACCCCGTGCTGGCGACGCATACAGAAGCTCGAGCAGGACGGCGTCATCTCTCGCCGCGTCGTTCTCTTGGACGCGCAGAAGCTCAACGTCGGCGTCACCGTGCTCGTGGAAATCAAGACGGCTCAGCACACGGCGACTTGGCTCAAACGCTTCTGCGAGGTCGTCGCCGGTATTCCCGAGGTCGTCGAAGTTCACCGGATGAGCGGCAATATCGACTACATGCTCAAGGTCGTCGTTCCGCACATCGCTGCGTACGACGGCGTCTATAAGCGCTTGATCAGCGAGATGGACATCTTCGACGTCAGCTCCAGCTTCTCGATGGAGACCATCAAGCACACGACGATCTTGCCTTTGGACTACGTGTCCTGATTGCCTTGCTCGGTGAGCGTCACGCAGCGGACGAAATTTTCAAGGAAGGGGCATGTGGCAGAAATCAAATTCCGGAATGCTTGCGAAAGCCGAATTGTTTCAAAAAAGCATTTCAGTGCCGATCGTTAGACTTTCTGTGTGGGTGATGCGAGCGCACTAGGGAAACACTGATTTATTCGACTCGACGGTCATCGCATCGGCCGCCGAGGACGTTGTAGAAAGAGGCACGCGGAACGGATCCCTGAACATGAAGCGACAGATCGGTTTTGCAGAAGCGGAAAGCCGTGGCGCGAAGCGCGTAACCAAGCGGCAACGCTTTCTGGCGGAGATGGACAAGCTTGTCCCATGGCCACGTTTGCTGTCGGCGATCGAGCCGTACTACCCGAAGGGCAAGCGAGGCCGACCGCCGATTGGCTTGGAACGTATGCTGAGGATCTACTTCCTGCAACAGTGGTACGGGCTGTCGGACGAAGGGTTGGAAGACGCGCTGTACGACAGCATTGCGATGCGTGCGTTTGCCGGCATCGATCTGGCGGTCGAGGACGTGCCGGATGCGACGACGCTGTTGAAGTTCCGCCGCCTGCTGGTCGAGCATGACTTGACGCGCAAGCTGTTCGACGAGATCGGCATTTCGCTGTGCGAACGCGGGTTGCTGATGAAGGAAGGCACCTTGGTGGATGCGACGATTATTGAGGCGCCACCGTCGACCAAGAATGCCGAGAACAGCCGTGATCCTGAGATGCATCAAACGAAGAAGGGCAATCAGTGGCACTTCGGCATGAAAGCGCACATCGGCGTCGATGCCGACTCGGGTCTGGTGCACAGCCTGGTGGGTACATCGGCCAACGTAACGGACGTATCGCAAGCGCACGCTCTGTTGCACGGGCACGAGCGGGAAGCGTTTGGTGATGCTGGCTACACGGGCGTTGAAAAGCGCGACGAGATGCGCGGCAAAGCGGTGCAATGGCGCGTGGCTGTCAAGCGCGGAAAGATTAAGGCAATGCGAGACGGGGCGCTGAAGGATTTGCTGATCCAGGTGGAGCGAACCAAAGCGCAAATTCGCGCCCGGGTCGAGCATCCGTTTCATGTCGTCAAGAATTTGTTCCGCCACCGCAAGGTCCGCTATAAAGGCCTAGCCAAGAACACGGCGCAACTGTTCAGCCTCTTCGCCTTGGCCAATCTGGTGATCGCAAAGAGCCAGTTGAACTCGATACATGGGCAAAGTCCGTCATGTGTATGAAAAACGCGAGCGATCGGCCCGCATTCGAGCAAAACTCAGCCCGATCGCAACGAAATTCGTTCGCCGTTCTGACACTTGCAAACTGACTCGTGCAAAACGCCGCCGGCGAACTCATTGATCAGCGTTTCCCTAGGTGGTTCACCACAATACATCCGACAAGGGGAAGGGTTTGAACGTGAAGATCAAGATCGGCACCAGGGGTATCGTCAGCCGCGTAACGGGAATGGCTATCGCGGTAGCCGTATCCCAGGTTTTTATGAGCGCCTCGGTATGCGCGCAGCAAGCGGCCGCACAGACGTATCACATTGCGAGTGGTCCGTTGGACCGCACGTTGGTTGAGATTGCGAGGACCGCAAACGTTCGATTGAGTTACGACGCTTCGCTCGTGCAATCGCTCAAGTCGTCGCCGGTGGATGGAACTTACTCGGCGGAAGATGCCATTCGCAAGGCGTTGGCGGGCACAGGCCTCGCATTGGTCCCGACGGCGAACGGCGGATACACGCTGGCTCACACGAAGCAAGAGGCGCATGGCGGCCCATCGGCCGCGGCACCCGCATCGGGCACGGCAGCCATCGCGGGTTCGAACGGCTCACAAGTCGATACGACGCTGCCGCTGATCAGCGTTGCGGCAAGCAAGGATTCCGGCGGAACGGGCTTCGTGGCGGAGTCGTCTTCCTCTTATGCGCGCTCCGATGTGCCGTTGAGCGAAACGCCCAAGTCGATTAGCGTGATCGACGCGGCCGTGATTCAAAGTCAGAGCGACCAATCTCTTTCCGACATCCTTCGCAATGCCTCCGGCGTCGTGACGCGGCCAGGGCCGTTAGGCGTGCCGCAGTACGTCATCCGCGGTTTTACGGCGGAAAACGTCACATCGGATGGGCTCGCCACCGTGGGGCCGGCGCCGAACGTGACACCGACGATCGCGATTTCGAGCGTCGAGGTGATCAAGGGGCCATCGGCCATTCTCAACGGCGAAAGCCCTCCCGGCGGCGTGATCAATCTGGTCAAGAAGACGCCGCAAGCCGATCCGTTCCATGAAGTGCAACTCGGATACGGTACGTTTGGCGACGCACAGGTCGCGCTGGATAGCACAGGGGCGATCACGGACGACAAGGAACTGCGGTATCGCTTCATCGTTTCGGGCGAAAGAGCCGGCCAGAATGCAATGGGGTATGACGGAAAGCGGAATTTCTATT
Source organism: Trinickia acidisoli (assembly GCF_017315725.1). Taxonomy (NCBI): domain Bacteria; kingdom Pseudomonadati; phylum Pseudomonadota; class Betaproteobacteria; order Burkholderiales; family Burkholderiaceae; genus Trinickia; species Trinickia acidisoli. Next base: position 2,387,638 of record NZ_JAFLRG010000001.1, on the reverse strand, counting down.
TCGCGCCGACGCTGGAGTGGAAAGACGCGAGCACCGATCTGACGGTGGGGTACGAGCGTACCGTCGACCGCGAGCCGATTCCTCAATATACGCTCGGCTATCTCGCGGGCGATATCTATCGAAACTATATCGATCAGCCGCTTGGGCAACCTTCGGATCACTTTGGCGCGCAGACGGACAACGTCTTTTTTCACCTCGAACAGAAGCTGAACAATTCGCTGACGTTCGTGAGCAAGGGATCGTACACGCGGTCGCAGACCGTGCAGCAAGCCTGGACACCCGTCATGCCGCTGGATTCGAACAACGGCACGTCGTTGTTCAACTTCGATTCGCTTTCGGATTTCTATAGCTGGAGCTTGCAGAACTATCTGCGAGGAAAGTTCGATATCGGGCAAACGAAGAACACGGTGATCGCAGGTTGGGATTTTCTTCGCTACAACCAGTACCAGATGGATACCCAAACGCCGGGGTTCATCACCGACCCGAACATATTCGGCGCCTTCACTTTTCCGTCGTCGGATACGGGAAACTTAGCGCCGACCTTTGCCAGTACGTACACACAAGCCGGCGTGTATCTGCAGGACCAGTTCACGTATAAGAATTTTCACGCGCTGGCGTCTATTCGGCGCGACAACTATCTGACGATTACCGATACGCCGGGCGCCGAGAATAGCGCCGGGACGCACCAGAACGCTTATAGCCCCAGCATCGGCTTGCTTTACGAACTGACCCCCGACATCGCTGCGTATGCAAGCTACAACAGGGGATTTCAGCCGGGTACGGCACCGATATTCGGTGGGGGCCTTCTTCCGCCGCAGGTCAGCCAGCAGGCGGAGGCGGGCATGAAGTTCAACCTTCTGGACGACAAGCTAGCCATCACGACTTCGGCTTACCGCACGTCATTTAGCAACTACAACGTCAGCGATCCCGTGCATCAGGGCTTTTACATCCCGACGGGCGGTGCAGTGAGTCGCGGATTCGAAGCCGAAATTACCGGGCAGCCCATGCGTGGCGTCAACGTCGTCGGAAGCTATACGTATAACGACTTCGTGCAGCCGGCCGTTGCGAAGATTCCGGTCAATCTGCCTAAAAACAGCGCGAGCTTGTGGGCAACCTATAACTTCCAAACTCAGATGCTTCAAGGGTTCGGCGTCGGCGCAGGGTTGTTTTTCGCAAGCGGGCAGTACATTGATTCGGGTTCCGCTTACCGCATCCCGAGCCAGGTCGAAACGGATCTCGGCGTTTTCTATCGGAAGAAGGGCTACGGCCTGAATCTTTCGGTCAAGAACGTGTTCAACCGGAAGCTCTACTACAGCAGTACGTCTGCGACACTGATTCCGATGGGACCGGAACGTACTGTGATGCTCACTGGCACCTATGATTTCTGAATCTCTCAACGCGCAGTCGTGGGGTGGTCCCATGCCGGATCGGGAGCAGCACACAGCATTGCGTTCACGTATCCGCGGCGGTGCGGTCGCCGCCGCGGTTGTGCTCGCGCACGCTGTTGGATTGTATGTGCTGGTGCATGAAAGTTCCGTCGCACTCAAATTGGAAGCCGGCCGGCCCGCGGGCGGCTCGATACAGGTGCGGCTCATTGCTGCTCCGACACCGCAGCCGCTTGCGCAGCAGGTGGTTAAACCAGAACCGAAGCCGGAGCCCAAGCCAAAGGTCGTCGAAAAGCCCGTGATCAAGCCGACGATTCGTAAGCATGCCCCCGTTCTTTCTTCTACGGCACCTAGTGCGCGCACGACTCAGGCGCCGCAATCCGAGCCGACAAAGCCGGTCGAGCAGGCACCGCCACCGCCCGCGCCGGTCGCGGCTGCCGCGCCTACGACAGCGCCGGCGCCGGCCGCGCCAGGACCGAATCTGCTCGATACGCCGAAGCAGATCAGCGCGGGAGAACTCAAGCAACTCGGTTGTCAGATACCTCGGCCGGAATATCCCGCAAAGGCTAAGCGACTCGAACAAGAGGGCACCGTGGTGGTGAGGCTGACCATCGGTACGGATGGCGCGGTCAAGGCGGCGCATGTCGTCCAAAGCAGCGGCTATCCGTTGCTCGACGATGCCGCCCTCGCCTCGATCAGAGCCGGCCGCTGTCAGCCGTATATGGCGGGGGGCTTACCTCGCGCCGTAGAGGCTACTCAGCCCATCGCTTTCAACCTGAACGACTGACCTTGCACTCATCGGAGCAACAGATGGAACAGTACGGCATCGCCAATGTATGGCAACAGGGTGACTTCGTTACCCGATTCATTTTCGTTTTCCTTTTCGGCATGTCGATCGCGTCGTGGTTCGTCATCTTGACCAAGGGTTTCGCGAATCGGCGCCTCGAAACGATGGGCAAGCGCGCCCAGACGCGATTCTGGTCGACGCAATCGCTCAATGAAGGTATCGAGGCGTTGGGCAACGGTACGGACAATCCGTATCGCGCGATCGCGCTTGCCGGGCGCGAGGCGAACGAACAGCAGGTGGGTAACGAGCCGTCTTTGCAAGGCAGCATCAGCACAGGCGATTGGGTGGCGCGAGGTCTGCGCAATGCGTTCGATGAGGAAGTCGCCCGTTTGCAGAACGGTTTGGCGATCCTCGGCTCCATCGGCAGTACCGCACCGTTCGTCGGTTTGTTCGGAACGGTCTGGGGCATTTACCACGCGCTCATGGCCATTGGCGCATCGGGCCAGGCAAGTCTCGATCACGTCGCGGGACCGGTAGGCGAATCGCTGATCATGACGGCGATCGGTCTGTTCGTCGCAATTCCGGCCGTGCTCGGATTCAACTACGTCAATCGTGGCAACAAGCGCGTGAGCCACCGTCTGAACCGGTTTGCGCACGAGCTCCATGTCTACTTCGTCACCGGCGCCAAAGCGCGCGGCGATGCGCGCCATGCACCTGCCGCGCCGGTCGCGAACAAGCGTGCGAGCGTAAACGTCATCGCCTGAACGGGAGCAGCCCATGTCGATTCTTATGGATGGCAACGGCGACGAAGGCGTCATGAACGACATCAACATGACGCCGCTCATCGACGTCATGCTGGTGCTGCTGATCATCTTCATCGTGACCTTGCCGGTCATCAACAAGGCGGTGAAGGTCGACCTTCCGCAGGCGGCGGCAAAGCCGGCCGAATCGAAAACCAGGGACATCGATTTGTCGATTACGGCCGACAAAACGGTGTTGTGGAACAAGGAAGTCGTGGATGAAGCCGCGCTCAAACAACGCGTGGAGACGGCAGCCGAACAGAGCGATCCGCCCGCCGTCAACATCGATGCCGACCAACATGTGGAGTACGGCAAGGTCGCGACGATACTGGCCGATCTTCAGGGCGGCGGGTTGAACAAGATCAATTTCGTCATGCAACCGCCTAAGAGGCAGCAATGAGCGTGAACCACGCGTTCCCGATGGATCGCGCTGAAGATCAGGAAGCGAGACGGCGATTCCCATCTGTTTGGAAGCTGGTCGTGCCTTACTGGAAAACCCGGGATGGCTTGCTCTCGCTGCTGATGCTCGCCTACGTGCTCGCTGCCGGCTGGGGCCATACCTACGTCGCAGTGTGGCTCAATCGTTGGACGGGCACGTTCTACGACGCGATCGGAGCAGGGAAGTTTCAGTTGCTTCCGCACCTTCTGTTCGTATTCCTGATGGTTGCGATGATTGCATCGGCCTTTACGATGTCGACGGTCATCTTGCAGTCGATCGTCGAGATTCGCTGGAGGCGATGGCTGACCACGTGGCTCGTCGATGAATGGATGGCACGGCACACTTACTATCGCATCGAGAGAGATCGATCGCTCGAAAACGTCGACCAGCGTATTGCCGAAGACGCGCGACAGTTCGTCAAAGACACACTGCTTCTCGTCATGGGGGGGCTTCAGGTACCGGTCAGTATCGTCAGCTTCAGCGTGATCCTCTGGAATATCGGCGGACCTTTGAAATTCAGCCTTGGCGGGGCGAGCCATACCGTCCGCGGCTATTTGGTTATGGCGGCATTTCTGTATCAGGGCGTGATCTTTGCCGGAACTCACTACCTGGGGCGTCGTTTGATCACGCTCAATGCAAAGCAGAATCGTGTCGAGGGTGATTTCCGGGTGCTGATGGTGCGCGTGCGGGAATTTGCCGAGCAGATCGCCTTCTTCAAAGGGCAATCGGCCGAGGGCAATAGATTGGGGGAGGCTTTCCGTCACGTCGTTTCCAATCTCTATTCGCTGCTTTGGGTGAATACGCGCGTTGGCCTGTTCACCAATATCGTCGGGCAAGTCAGTCCCGTCATTCCCACGCTGTTGGTCTTGCCGCAATTGCTGTCCGGCGGACTGTCGCTAGGGGGGCTGATGCGATCCAACGGCGCTTTCGGCTCCGTGACGAGCGCGCTTTCGTTCTTTCCCCAGGCATACCTTGGATTCGCCAGTTGGCGCGCCGAGGCGAATCGTCTTCGCGAGTTTCTCTATGTCAACGATATCGAGCAGAGGGCAGGCATCGTCACGAATCTCGAGATGAAGGGCCTGGTTGCCGCAAGCAGCCTGGTTCTGCGCGATGCGGATTCGGCCACCATTGCCTTCGTGCCTGATTTCATGCTGACGCCGGGCGCGCGATGCATCGTACGAGGACGATCGGGTAGCGGGAAAAGCACTTTGCTGAGAGCGCTTGCCGGACTTTGGCCATACGGCGAAGGCACGGTCAACCGCTCTGCCGACGGCGGGATGTTCGTGCCGCAGCGTAGCTACATTCCACCCGGCACGTTGAAGGGCGCGATTGCCTACCCCTGCGAAGAGTCCGCGTATTCGGACAGTCAGTGCGCTGACGTTTTACGCGCGTGTGGGCTCGGCGCTTACGTTGCGTCGATGCATGAGACCGATCGATGGAGTAGCCGTCTTTCCGGTGGAGAGCAGCAACGTGTGGCATTCGCTCGCGTGTTGCTTGCGAATCCTTCCACCGTCTTTCTCGACGAATGCACTTCGGCGCTCGACACGGAAAGCGAGCGGGAACTGTATCAATTGTTGATCGAACGCCTGCCTCGGGCTACGGTCGTCAGCGTCGCACATAGAAAGGAATTGTCAGCGTTTCATAGCTCGACGCTCGATTTCCCGCCTAGAGAAACGACCGACTCCGGCGATCGCACGGTACTCCCGTTACATCGCGTGTTTCCCGCATAAAGAATCGTATTAGATCCCACGCCGCCACCGTCCACACGGATGTGAGGCGCGACGGTGCGGGCGGCATCGAATCAATCCAGAGACAACCTTGAAAGGACAATCAATGAGTAATTTGAGGAGCGTGACCGAAGCGAGTTTCGACGCGGATGTGATCGCGAACAGTCGCCCTGTGCTGGTCGACTTCTGGGCCGAATGGTGTGGACCGTGCAAGGCCCTCGCTCCGACGCTCGAAAAAGTGAGCGAGAGCTTCAAGGGAGAGGTCGATTTCGTGAAGATCAACGTCGACGAGCACGCATCGGCGCGCGACCGATTCGGCGTGAGAGGTATTCCGACGTTGATTCTTCTGAAAGACGGTCACGAACTGGGGCGGGTTGTCGGCAATCGTTCCGCTGCCCAACTCGCGGGATTTCTCGATGCTCACCTAGGGACGGTAACGGAATTGGCCCGTCCCGCCATCAAGCTCAGCGCGTTCGGCGGCAATCCGCAAGCGAAGGCGACCGACCTCGATCGTTTGCGTGGGTACCTTACGCGAAAGCAGGCAGCGCCGAACGAGAACATGTGGGACGGGCAGATCAATAGCGCGCTCGGTTTCGTGACGGGCGAGGCCTATCCCGATGACTGCGCGCGCAAGCTCGGTATGCCGGCTGAAGTCGTGTCGATCGTCGAAACGCTGTCGACTTACCGCGAGACTCGTATCAACGGCGCGCTATTTGTAGCCGAATGGCTGGAGAGCGTACCTGTCGGAGCCGACTTGTCCAAGCTTCCCGGCCAACTTCTCGTTCATCTGCTCGAGAGCCCGATGGTCGCCGATTTGTTGGGTGGCGACTCAGCGTTGCTCGAGATTCGTGACGAGTTGGTTGCTTTGCATCGTGCTGAAACCGCTGACGCCGGCGGCGTGGAATCAAGCTGGGCGAAGGTTAAGAAAGCATGTGCGGATATTGCCTCCGATGCCAGTGATAAAAGCCGCGGAAGACTCGCGCATATGTTGGAGAGTGCATCGTCGGTGTTGTCCAAAGATCCGGACATGTTGGGCGACCTGGTTTTCGCCGTTAGTTCATTTGTGTGGAAGCGGCTTCAAGATAGCTGCAACTGGACCTCGATGGATGACGCACGGGTTGCGCAATTAGCCGGAGAAATCGCGGCGCGGGCGACTGAGCAAGGCACGGAATCGCCGCGCGGCGAGGCGATGATGCAGGCGATCGAAGCAGTCGATCCTGATCTCGTGCACCGTTTCCACGCTCACTATCGCGAAGGGAATCGAGCGATGAAGGAGATGGGCCAAGCGATCGGGGATCTGTTGATCGACCTGACCCGCCAATTCGCTTGAGATCTTCCCGCAGCGCGCTCATAGGGGCGCTGCGATCGATTGCTTAAATAGTGGAGCGAATTTATGCAGGCTGGCGGTATGCAGTTGCGCGCCGTGACGTCGGAGTTGAGCGATGCCGCGGCATGCGCGCTCGAACTCGCACGCGGCGCTGGCGCGGAAGGTGCGCGTGTCGAGGCGGCGCACTCCGAATCGCGCGCCGCAATGGTAAGAAATCGGGTGCCGACCGAAAGGAGTTTCCGTCTCGCTTCTGAAATTACGATTACTGTCTATCGAGCGGGCAAGCGCGCTTCGACGAGTTCGTCGGATTTGTCGCGAGAAGGGCTGGCGAAAGCGGTCCGAGCCGCGCTGGAGATTACGAATGTGACGGCAGTCGATTCGGCGGCAGGACTCGCGGACGCGTTGCAGTTGGCGAATACCTTCCCCGATCTCGATTCATACCATCCGCTGGAATCGACACTCGACGATATGGCCTCCTATGCGCAACGCGCGGAGTGTGCCGCGTTTGCGCATGATGCGTCGATTCAAACATCGAATGGCGCAAGCGTGCAAACGGTTTCGGGGGTATCGCTGCTTGCCACCTCGGTTGGATTCTCCGGGAGTGCCCCGTGGTCTGCGCATTCGATCTCCTGCGCGCCCGTTGCTTCCGGCGTCGGAGAAAAGCAGATTGGATTTTGGAGTCACTCTGCTCGTGCGTTCGATGACCTTCCAAGGCCCGAAGAGATTGGCGTAGTCGCAGCCGAGCGTGCGACGAGTGCCTTGAACGCCAGGCAAATTCCGACGCAGCAATGCGCCGTTTTATTCGAACCGACGGCTGCGCTAGCGCTTCTCAATGAGTTTGTCGCGGCGTCGTCGGGTGACGCGCTTTATCGAACGGGTTCATTTCTGAAAGATCGTCTTGGGGCGGCGCTGTTTCCCAAGCACGTTCGAGTTCGTGAAGATCCATTCTTGAAACGTGCAATGGGAAGCCGCTGCTTCGACAGCGACGGTATTCCTGGATCTCGGCGAATGGTGGTGAAAGACGGTTGCCTGCAAGGGTACTTCTTGGGTCTTTATGCCGCGCGTCGCTTAGGGGTGCAACCGACAGGCAATGGCTACGGGCCGCATAACCTCGAGGTTGGAAGCACGTTGACTGCGAACGGCGACGATTTCACCGGCATGCTCAAAAAGCTGAGCCGCGGGCTCGTCGTGACGGAGATGGTCGGTGGCGGCGTGAATCGTTTGACCGGCGATTTCTCGCGTGCGGCGAAAGGCTTCTGGGTAGAAAACGGAGTGATTCAGTTTCCGGTGGCCGGCATCACACTCGCATCGAATCTGAGGGAGATGTTTAGCGGGTTGCAGGCAATCGGCAACGATACGATCACTCGAGGATCATCGACGTCGGGATCCTGGCTGATCGAAACCATGAAGGTGGGGGGAGCCTGAGATATGAAGTACGGTTTAGACCTGAGCACGCAGCCGGCTGCAATCGGAGGTGTTCGCTCTCTGGCTCGCGTCGCACTGCTGGAAAGGCACGGGATCGACGAAGCGCAGCTTGCTTCGGCATTGACGCTTGCGATGGGTGCAGGCGGGAATTTCGCGGACATTTTTCTGCAAGAGACGAGTGCGGAATCGTGGTCGTTGGAGGGCGGGGCCGTTCGTGGCGGTTCGTTCCGCTGCGATTCCGGATTCGGCGTTCGCGTGATGAGGGGCGAAGAGGCGACGTTTGCCAGCGCGCAGCGGATCGACGCGGATTCGCTTCGACGCGTTTCCATGCAGGTCCGCGGCGCGGAGGCGCCATCGAACATCGCTTTCGCTCATCAGGCTACGCAATCCCCGTTTGCGCATTCCTTTTACGAGGCACGCGATCCTTTGGGGGCGATCGAAGCGGCCGAGAAGATCGCGCTTCTGAAAAAGGTCGATCAGTGGGCTCGGTCTCGCGACTCACGGGTTATCGAAGTGAATGCGATGCTCAGCGCCACGTATGAAACGATCTGGATTGCCCGGTGCGATGGACTCAGTTCGGGAGACGTGCGCCCGCTTCTCGTCCTCTCGATCAATGTCCGCGTCAAATCGGGCACGCGGCTGGAGAGTGCGAGTGGAGGGATCGGCGGGCGATACAGCGTGCAAACTTGGACTGACGAGGCGTTGCGCACGTTTATCGATGGTCGAGTGGATGCGGCGCTGATGAAACTCGAGTCGCGGCCGGCTCCTGCCGGAAAAATGACCGTTGTCGTCGGTCCCGGCTGGAATGGCGTGCTGCTACACGAAGCCGTGGGGCACGGGCTGGAAGCGGATGGGATTCGTCGGGGTACATCGGCGTTTGCTGGGCGCCTCGGCGAGAGAGTTGCCCCCGAAAGCGTCACGATCGTCGACGACGGAACGCTTCACGGCAGGCGCGGTTCGTTGAATATCGACGATGAAGGGTGTCCGACGCAGCGCACCGCGTTGATCGAGAACGGCGTGTTGTGCGGCTATATGCAAGACTCGTTGAGTGCACGGCTGATGGGGATGAAGGCAACGGGCAACGGCCGCCGCGAAGGGTATGCCGTGCTGCCGATGCCGCGAATGACGAACACTTTCATGTTGAACGGCGAGCGTGACCCGAAGGAAATCGTCGAGTCGGTAAGAAGCGGAATTTACGTCGCCGGTCTTGAAGGCGGGCAAGTCGATATCACGAGCGGCCAGTTCGTTTTCGAAGCGTCCGAAGCCTATCTCATCGAAAACGGGAAGATCACGGTGCCTGTCAAAGGGGCGACGATTACCGGCAATGGGCCCGAAACCATCCGGAAAATTAGCCTGGTCGGAAATGACCTCGAACTCGACACCGGCAGGGCAACCTGCGGTAAGGCGGGGCAATCGGTGCCGGTGGGCGTTGGTCAACCGACTGTGCGGGTCGATGAAATGACCGTCGGCGGGACGGCGTAGCCGCTATCGAATCTGCGACGCATCGGTAGTGAGAAAGTGAAAAATTGGACTTATCGCCTCAGCCAATCCAATCGTGAGCAAAGAGCGATCAAAACGGAGTTGTTGCCTTTGCCGAAGCCGATTCGGGACGTGCTGTCGTTGGAGTATCACCTTCAACTGGAGGCGTTGCGTGCCGGTGCCGGGTCTTTGATGGCACTTCAGATTCTGATGAGAGTCGCGATGGCCGCGGGGATGTTGAGCGAACTCGGGTACGGCAAGCCGGGACTCGATTCGCTCGACGACTACGAACATGTCGCGAACGAGGCCTTCTTTGCCGGACAGGATGGGCGGTTCGGCCTCGACAACAAGGCGTTCCGGCTTTTCGCGGGACTGCTGACGAATCACGATGCTCAACTGGAAGTTGCTCCGGTAAGGGTGATCGACGGCATAGCAAAATATTTGGAACAGCATGGTGGGGCAGCATGACACAGGCGCGGAGCGAAATCAGCGTATGACAATAATTGAAACTTTTCCGACTCAGTGTTCCGATTTTTCCGACAAGATTCGATCTCTTGTGGGGCTACCGACAGACAAACTGCTGAGTGGGTTGTCCTCGGTACTTGGCAGCATTCGCGAAAAATATCGACTTGCGGACGATGATCTGCCCCATGTCTCCGGACAGGGGTATAGCCGGCATCTTCTGCATTCGGATGAAGACGGGTTGTTTTCCGTCATGCTGCTGATTTGGCGGCCGGGCGGATTCAGTCCCGTTCACTCGCACTGGACGTGGTGTGGTTACGTCGTGCTCGACGGCATGCTGCATGAGGACCGTCTGCGTTGGGACATAGCCAGCAAGCAGGCCGTGGTTCGCGACTGCATCGAGCGGGTGCCGGGCGACGTCGTGGTATCGAGCCCGGGTCTCCACGACATTCATCGATTGGGGAACACATGTCAGGAAATAGCCGTTTCACTTCACGTCTATGGCGTGAATCGGGATGCCACGATGACTCACGTGAATCGCGTGCTGCCCGGCTAGTATGACTAGCCGGCCCTTGCAAGCGCGCGTGTATGTCCCAGCAACGATTTGATCGATCATCCATGTCTATTAGCGCTACGCCTCCGGCCACTCGGCGCGCCGACTATACGCCGCCCGCCTTCCTGATCGACACCGTCGACCTCGAATTCGATCTCACGCCGGAGCGCACCGTCGTCCGGAACACGATGCGTGTGCGCCGTAATCCCACTGTCGTACGCGCATCGAACCTCGAACTGGCAGGGGAACAACTCGAATTCATTCGCGCGGCGGTTGATGGTCATCCAAACGTGAACGTGCGTGTACACGAGCGCGGACTCACGGTGTACGACGTACCGGATTGTTTCGAGCTTACTGTCACCGGCACGTGTCATCCGGCAGCCAACACGACGCTGATGGGCCTTTACGTGTCGGGTGGCAATTTCTTCACGCAGTGCGAAGCGCAGGGTTTTCGGCGCATTACGTGGTTCCTCGATCGCCCAGACGTCATGTCCGTCTATACCGTCACGCTGCGGGCGGAGAAGAGCGCCTATCCGGTACTGCTATCGAACGGGAACTTACTCGATCAGGGGGATCTCCCCGAAGGCCGGCATTACGCAAAATGGGAAGACCCGTTCAAGAAGCCGAGTTATCTCTTCGCGCTCGTTGCGGGCAAACTCGTTGCACGCGAGGCACGCATCAAGACGGGCTCCGGAAAGGAAAAATTGTTGCAGGTGTGGGTGGAGCCGCAGGACTTGGACAAGACGGGCCACGCGATGGATTCCTTGATTCGCGCAATCCGTTGGGACGAAGTGTGTTTCGGTCTAGAGCTCGATCTCGATCGCTTCATGATCGTCGCCGTGAGCGACTTCAACATGGGTGCGATGGAGAACAAAGGGCTGAACATCTTCAACACGAAGTGCGTTTTGGCGAACCCGGAAACCGCGACCGACACCGATTTCGCCAACATCGAGTCCATTGTCGGTCATGAGTATTTCCACAATTGGACCGGCAATCGCGTGACTTGCCGCGACTGGTTCCAATTGAGTCTCAAGGAAGGTTTGACGGTATTTCGCGATCAAGCGTTTTCCGCCGCGGTGGCGGGCGGAAATGAGAGCGAGGCCGCGCGCGCGACGAAGCGCATCGAGGACGTGTGCATCTTGCGCCAGATGCAGTTCGGCGAGGATGCCGGGCCGATGGCGCATCCGGTACGTCCCGAGCGTTATGTCGAGATCAACAACTTCTACACGGCGACGGTCTATAGAAAGGGCGCGGAAGTCGTTCGCATGTATCAGACGTTGGTCGGCGAGGGTGGCTTTCGCAAGGGCATGGATCTTTACTTCCAACGGCATGACGGCCAGGCCGTGACTTGTGACGACTTCCGGCTCGCGATGGCCGATGCCAACGGGCGCGACTTCTCGCAATTCGAGCGTTGGTATAGTCAAGCGGGCACACCACGCGTACGCGTGACGACGCACTATGACGATGCCACCCGGCTCTACGGCGTCACGCTCGCCCAGGAATACGGCGATGCTTCACCGGCTGCGCGCGCAACGCAACGTGAGCCGCTGCTCATTCCATTTTCCATTGGTCTCGTTGGGCGAGACGGTGCGGATGTCCCGCTGCGACTCGAGGGCGAGACGGAAGCGCGCGGGACGACGCGCGTGTTGGAACTCGCGCAGGCCGAACAGTGCTTCACGTTTGTCGATATACCCGAGAAGCCGCTGCCGTCGCTACTGCGCAATTTCTCGGCGCCGGTGATCGTCGAATACGACTACGGCAACGATGAACTGGCATTCCTGCTCGCTCACGATAGCGATCCGTTCAATCGTTGGGAAGCGGGACAGCGCCTGGCGACGCGCGAACTGCTCGCGCTTGCGGAACAAGTGAGGCAGGCACGATCGCTCGAGATGAGCGACACGCTGATCAATGCATTCCGTAGCGTGCTGACCGACGAATCGCTCTCGCCGTCGTTTCGTGCGTTGTCATTGACGTTGCCCACGGAGATCTACCTCGCGGAACGGATGGCGGTGTCCGACCCGGCTGCCGTGCACGCGGCGCGGCGATATGTGCGTCAGCGCTTGGGGCAGGCGCTGAGGGAAGCGTGGCTCGCAACCTACGAGCGGCACCTGACGCCTGGCGTCTACGAGGCTACGGCCGAAGCCGCGGGTCGCCGTGCGCTGAAGTGTTCCGCGCTTGCGTACCTTTCGGAACTCGACGATCCCGCGGATGCGGTGCGGCTTGCAACGAGGCAATACGACATGGCGAACAACATGACGGATCGAATCGGTGCGCTGTCCGCTTTGCTGAACGCCGCAGCCGGCACAGGCGATGACGTTGCGAATCGACCGCTCGATGACTTTTACACGCGCTTCGAACACGATCCGCTCGTGATCGATAAGTGGTTTGCGCTTCAAGCCACGCAGCGTGGCCACGCTCAATGCCCCGTCATCGACGTCGTACGCGCGCTGACGCACCATCGCGCATTCACGCTCAAGAACCCCAATCGTGCTCGCGCGCTGATCTCGAGTTTCTGTGGGGCCAATCCGTCGCAATTCCACGCAACGGACGGGTCGGGCTACGCCTTCTGGGTCGAACAGGTACTCGCGCTCGACGCGATCAATCCGCAGGTTGCGGCGCGCCTCGCACGGACGCTCGAATTATGGCGCCGCTTTACGCCGGTGCTGAGTGCCCAGATGCGCACTGCGCTCGAACAAGTGGAGCTGAACGCCAGGTCCCTCGACGTTCGTGAAATCGTTCAAAAGGCATTGGTTTAATTAACGAACCTCGACAGGTTATCGATGATGCACTCGTACAAGGAGCGGCAATTGAGTCCCGTCTGTTATCGCGAATGGAGCGTTCGCTGATGAACGTGCGACTGCCTGAAACGTCTTCCATTGCGGACCGGCTAGCGCAGCTACGTAGCATGCCGCGGCCGAGCCTTGGACTGCGATGGAAGAGGGGATGGTGACGTCGATCGAGCCTGGTGTTTGCCGCCCGAACAAGTGGGGGATCAGAATAGAAAATCTGGTTCTGAATCGCGCGGCAGCCAAAACTGAGTTCGGTGATTTTCTCGAATTCGAAACCTTGACGCTGTGTCCGATCGACATCCGTCGCATTGCCACGAATTTGCTGCGCGATGACGAGCGAGCGTGGCTGAATGCTTATCACGACATGGTGCGCGCGCGTGTCAGTCCGCATGTATCGGGTGCGGGGAAGGCATGGCTCGAGGCGTGCACTCGGCCCATCTAGCAGTGCTGTGCCGATCATGCGGTCTTCGGAGTTCATCGACGACGAGCCGCGGCCCGTCGTCGATGAACGCACCTCTCAATGCACCCGCATCGCCCGCCGCGTCACGATCGATATCGGAACCCGCGGCGCCGCATGCCTTGCAATGACGACGATCAAATAGCGCTCGAGCCACGCGCGCCGAACCAGATCTTCGATCGCGCGTTCCTCGCAGCGGAAGTGCTCCTCGGTGCCGCTTTCACTCTCCAGCGCGAAGCCGTCGAAATCGCCAAAACGATCGTAGATGAGGCCGGTCACCTTCCCGCAGAACTCGAGGTCGTTCGCCCCGGTCCCTCCTTTCCCGCCCTGGGTGCCCCCTTGCGTGCCTTGTACAGGATAGCCCTGGGGCGACGCCGGAATCGAGGGAGCATTGCCGCCGAGCGCGTCGACCCGACCGGTAATTTGACGCAGATAGCGCTCGAGCACCGGATGCCAGCGATTGTCGAAGGGTAAATTCTCGAGCTTCCACTTGAACACGGCGAGCAGGCTCTCCTCCTTGGGCAGCAGTGCCGATGCCTTGCTCACGGGCACGTTGATCTGAAACGCACCCACCACGTAACGCCAGTTTGGCCCTCGCTTACTCTGCGCGGCCAGCGGCGACGACTGCGCGCTGGTGATGCGCTTGACGACGATTTCGAACTGCTGCCCGCTGCGAACGGTCGAGGGCAGATCGATGGTGATCAGCCCGGCGAAGCGCTGGCTGCTGCCCGACGGGATCGGCACATACGTGACGTCGCCGGTCTTGCAGATGATCGTGTGCGCATCCTGTTGCTTCAATCGGTGCGTCAGATAGAGTTCATCGGCGAGGGCCACGACATCGTTGGCGGCTACCTGTGGCCAATAAATCGCGGCCGTCGATCCCATCGGCGTATTGCCCCAGTCGATCATCAGTTCGTCCGGCGGTTGTTGGCGCGAAGGGTGCACCGCCGCGCTCGGGCGCAGATCGAATAGCGTGGGAACGCGATGCGAGGCGAGCGCGCCCGGATTGTCGGACCCCACCCAAGAGAGATTGCGCTGGCCGAGTTTGTCCGAAGTGGCCGCGTTCGCGCCGGAGGGGATCGGATCGGGATCGTAGGCAACCTCGGCTACGAGGCAGGCGTGGTTGCTCATGATGATCTGGTTGATCGAACTGAGACTGGCCGCCGGCCACGGGCCGTTAGCGTTCGCCTCGGTCGTCGGATCGAGCGGGAAAGCAGGCGTCGTTTGATTGATGTCGAGATAGCAGCCGAAATAGGCGATCACCTGCGCGCCCGTCGGTGGCGTGGGCGCGAGCGGGCTCGGGATCTGCTGCACATTCGCGGCATCGGTCTGGTACGTCTGTGGATGAGCGGTCGGGTCGATCCGTGCGGCAGCGAAGAATGGGATCGTCGCAGTCATGTCGTTCGACGGGAAACCGATCAGCGGGATCAGCGTTCCCGCAATCGGCGCGTTGCTCGCATCGGTCTGGACCGCCTCGCGGAACGTGGTCGACGTATTGAAATCGGTGTCCGGCGACGGGCTGATGAACAGGCGGAAGAACGTGCGCACGTTCATGGCCGTATCGCCTTGCAAATGCACGCGCGCGAGGCCGAAGTTATAGACCGCATTGCCGCTGACGCTACCGTTCAATTGCAACTGCGATTGATCCTCTTGCGGCGAGATACCGGTAAACGGCGTGTTCGGCAGCGTCGGATCGGTAAAGCTCGTGTTCAGCTCCGTCAGCAGGTTGGCGATGTAGGTGTTCGGGCTACCGTCGCTCGGCCAGGGCGTCGTCGAATAAGCGAGCGGTGACTGGCCTTGCAATGTCGCCGGCGTAACACTGAACACCCGCATGTCGTCGCTGAGCCACCAGGTTTCGCCCGCATTCATGAACGGATCGGCTTGCAGCACCAGTTCGAGCTCAGCCGTGCCGCTCGTGGCGCTGACCGACGGGACACCGCCGCTTGCGATCGTGCTGACCGTCGCGGACAGCGTGAAGTCCATGTAGCCGGGTGGCGTCGTAATGTTGGCGAATGCCTGTTGCGAGGTGAATTGAACGTTGAACGGGAACGTGATCCGCTGCGGCCCCTGAAAATCGTTCGGGCTCTCCAACTGCACGCCCGTGGTGTCGTCGAACACCAGTGCAACCCCTTGGCCGCTCAGTGCGGCGAATGTGCCGGCGAAGGCCAACGTTTGCCCGAGAGGCGGGTTGTCGAGGTTGCCGCTGTTCAGCCCGAGTTGCTGCGCACTGAAGCCGTCGGCCACGACATATACGGCATCGGGGAAGTTCGCGGTACTGCCCTGCGCGTTCACTTCGTCTCGGCCGAACGTGCTGCGGTCGAGAATCAGCGTTGTTGCACGCTGATAGATCGGCCGAAGCGCACCCAGCAGCGCGGTGCCGTCGACGCTCCCCCAACCCGTGCACGCGTCCCATCCCGCCGTCGAGGTATAGCCCGGCGAGGTCGTGTCGCTCGCCGTGGTGACGGCGTTGCTGATGCCGTCGTTGATGTCGCGAAACACGCTGCTTCCACCGAGCGCATAAAGCGTGGGGTTCAGATAGCCGATGCGCGTGTCGAGGATCGCGTTGATTTGCGCGGCCAGCGATGCATAGAGTGGTCCCACCGCGCTCGTGCCGCCGACCGGGCCGAGATCCTCTCCGGCCAGGAACGGCGGCGCGGTGAACGCGAGCTGATCGGAGCGCGTGCCATAGAGCCAGAGGAGGTAGCCGCTCTGCGGGCTCGCATTGCCGGCAATATCCGGCAGGCCGCGTCCGTGATGCCCGTCGTTGTTGGCCGATGCCGGTACGTTAGCGTTTGCCTGCCACGATTGCGTGCCGACGAGATAACTGACGCCGCCGCCCGTGGCGCCGCCGCCGAGCGCATTATCGTTCCAGGTGCCCTCCGTCAGCGGGGAGAGGCTATTCACGATGGTGCCGCCGCAACAGGTCACCCATGGATCGGAGCCGGGGTAGAGCACGTGTGCCTTGCCGTCGTCCTCTTGGCAATCGGAGCCTTGGTCGCCGCTCGAAACGAACACGGTCATGCCGATGTTGGCGGCTGCCTGGAACGCCTGCGTCAGTTGCTGATACGCCTGCTGCGTCCACTCGAACGGCCAGTTGCCGGGGATACTGTCGATACCCGCTTGCGCTTCGAGTTCGGACCATCCCCAACTGATCGAAAGCACGTCGGGATCGTGCGTGGTATCGGCGACGATCGCCGTGATCGCATCCACCCAACCTTGCTCGGTCTGTGGCGCGAAGTAAGCGACGACCTTCGCGCCTTGGGCGACCGATGCAATCACCTCGAGGTCGAGCGCGACTTCCACGTCGGCGTCGGTGAGTGCATTGAAGTTGGTTGCGCTGCCGCCGGGTACGTTGCCCGGCGCATCCGTCGAGTGGTCGACCGCAACCGCGGTGACCGTGGCCGATTGCAAATGAGTGCCCGTCGTGGTGTTGAGGAAGTTGATGTAGCCGTCGATGTCGCTCTGTGCAAAGCCGCATGTCGGCAAGCTCTGCGAGAGGGGCCCGCTGAACTCGAGCACGGCAACCGTTTGGCCTACCGCCCCCGCTGTTGGCGAGGGAAAGTTGTACGCCTGTGCGACTTGCGGCGGTGTAATCGTGCCGGCGCCGCCGCCACCTCCTTCAGGCAAACGCACGGTACGCCTGACTTTTTTCGGCGGTGTCGCGACGGCAACCCCTGAATCGACGTTGGCGACGCTGGCGACGCGGCGCGCCATGCGGCGATTGTCGAGACCGAACACACCCACCACCACGTCGGCGATCTCCGCCGGAAGCTTGATCGTGCCTTCGTGTCCGCGATACGTTTCGTGGTCGGTTTTGTATTGAAACAATTGCACGGCGAAGGCGTTGCCGAGCGTTTCCACGTTGCCTGCCAAGCGGACGAGACGTCGTTTCGGATCAGCGCTGATCACGCTCAACTTATTCGCTTGAGCGAATTTCGTTACTGCCTGGAGGTCGTCTGCCGTTGCGGCATAGCGACGATTCAACTCCTCGCGAGACATATGTTCCCGCGGGCCGAACGCGTTCGCCGCGAAGTAGTCCATGTCGTGTAACGGCGCCGCGCCGGGTGGGTGGCGAAGATATACGCTGATTTCGATGGGTGTCGCCGGATCCTCGGGCCGCATACGGTTGGCGCCTTTGCGTATGCGCTTGGCACTGCCTTGAAGTTCGCGACGGCCTGACGGGGCTGCAGCAGGTGCGACGGTATTGGCCATACTCACCTCCACACGAGATAGGGATTGCGCGACGGCGAAGCGATGCGGTAGCAGATGGCGTACTCAGCTTAATACACTTTTTTAATTCCGTTCGGGTGAGATGCGTATATCTCGATGGATATAGATAGAAATGACAGGTGGAGGAGTATTTTTTAAAATTCACTTATATAAATGTAGTTTTATCGTTCAACGGCGGCACGCTTATTGATTTTAATTTTGCATCGCGAGCGCGAACGTACCGAAGCCGCCGCATGTCAGCCGAACGTGATGAATTGTGCCGATGACCATACCTTGCTGTCGTCGCGCTGCCGTCCGAAGAAGTAGACCGGTCGGAAGCCGAACGGCGCGTTTTGCGGTGCGATCTCGATGCTACCTGCGAGATCCACCGGGAGGGGGCGGTCAGTAAGCCGCTCGAGCGCAACGAACAACTCGGTGCCGCCTAGCGCATGCGTCGCGCTGCCGCGCGCGAGCAGTTCGGTGCCGCTGATTTCGTAGCGAAACCTCGGCGCATGCTCGAATGGATTGCCCTGCAACGGATCGCCGACCTTGACGAAACCGTCGACGGTGCCTTCGACGATGAGGGTTGCGGCGGCCAGGTTGCCGACGTCGATCTCGATGGTGTCGGCGTCGCCGTAGGTGTCGCTCCTAAATCCGATGCCGGTGGCGCCGGTGCGCCATGCCGATTCCTCGACGTGCTCGAAGCCGTTCGAACCGAAGTTGTGGATCGTGCCGTTGAGAATCGTGATCTGTCCGCGCCAGGCCGCCCAGCGATAGCGATCGCGAATTCGCGCGCCGCCCCAGCGGACCCGGATCAGGCGATCGGCGTAGCCCAATTCCTCGTGCAGATTTCGCTCCCAGATGAGGCCGCTGTGATCGTAGGCCGCGACATACTCCCAGCCGGCGCGACCCAACAGCCGATAGTCGAGCGTGGCGGGCCCGCGGTGCGCGAACGCGTCGCCTTGCCAGTGCTCCCCGCTGCGGACCAGCAGCGCGCTATGTTCGCCGGTGGTAGCCCACGTGCGGCGCCTGCGCAGCGCTTGTCCGACCGTGCGCCGATCGAGCGTCGCGGCGAGCACGCCCGTCAGGCCGCCGTGTACCCCGAACACCTGCACGCCGGGCGCGCCGCCGCCGGGTCGTCCGCGGTGTTCGTCGCCGCTCGCCGCAACGCCGAGCTGATAGCCGCGCGCGATGACATCCTGATAGAGCCAACCGAAGTGGCCCCACGATGAGGCGATTTCGACGAGCCGTTCGAGTTTCGGGTGGTGCCAATCGGGAATGTAGCGGCGCCCGCCTACATGGGGTATCACGAGATGTTCGTCCGCATCGTCCGCATAGGCATCCCACAGTTCTTCCACCGGCCAGCGACCCAACTCGACCGTGTGGCCCTTCATGTCTTCGTTCCAGATCAACGTGCGATTGTGCTCGCCCTGGGCGTTGTACGGAAAGCCGGGGCGAGCGTCGCCGAGGAACACGACGTTATGGTCTCCGCCCGCCGTCGAACTGCCGCACCATTCCTGCACCGGGTAGGCCACGAAGCGGCCGGGCTCGTTGATGAGTTCGACGGCTTGCAAGCCGAGCTGCCAGTTTGCATCGGTGATTTGGAAGTCGTTCGCGGTGTAGCCGAGCACGTCGATGCCGCCGATGTCGCGCGCGTACTGCGCGTTGTATGCGGGGCTGTTGGTGCCCACGGTATCGTGCGCATGGACGTGCAGGTCGGCATACAGCGATCGCGGCGCGGGCAATGCCGCATCCACCGCGAGGTACGCGACGGCCGCGCGTATCTCCGGGCGGCCGGGCACGTCGGCCACGATACGCAATGCACCGGCCGTGATGGGCAGATCGTCGACCGCGCAGGTGGCGAAATCCGTGGCAGGCAGCACGTGGTTGCGATGGTAGACGGTCTCGCCGCGCTCGTCGTATGCGACGACGCGGGCCAGCATGGCGCTGCCATTGCTGCCATTCATGGCCGAGTCGAGTTCGCGGCAGGCGTTGCCCCAGCGGTCCTGCAGCGACAGCCTGAATGGTGCTCGCTCGCCGGGCCGAACGAAGCGCGGCCCGGCAAGCAGTACATCGGCGGGCGCGCCGGCGTGAATGTCGATCGAGATATCGCCGGGCACGGCGACGAAACGTGAGGTGCCGAGCGGGTCGAGGTACAGGCGAAACCGGAAGGCGTCTTCGGCAAAGGTCTGGACGCGCGTGCCGGGGCCGCGCCGCCGGTCGCCGAGCCGAATCACGATATGATCGCCGGCGTTCAGATAGCCATCCACGACGTCCACGATCACGGCCTTCTGATAGGGCCGTTCGTGGCCTTTCTGGTCGAAACGCACGTTCAGCGCTTGCACGGTGGCCGGGCTCTGGCCCGGCAGCAGCGGCGCGGCATGGTATTCGGCACTGACGTAGTTCGCCGCGCTCGGATCGCTGGTCTGGAACAGCGCCCAGTCGGAGTAGAACTTGAAGGTTGCCTTGAGCCAGCCGCCGTCCGCGATGCCCGATGAGCCGACTTGATAGTCCAATACGATCTCAGCCCAATTGCCGGCCTCGAGCCTTTTGACGTTGCAGCTCACGCTGCCCGCAAAAGGGCGCTGTTTGAGCCGTTCATAGAGCCCTTTGGGGGCGACGTGCGGGCCAAGGCGCTCGCGTAGCGCATGCGCCTGCTGGGACGCTTCGTGTGCTTTGCTCATAGGTGCTTCGGTGTGGGGCATCGAAATGAAAGAGGGCGTCAATGCGCGAACGGCCAGGGCGCGGCGGGATTCCAGACGGGAACGCCGAGGTGGGCGTACCACGGCGCGATCACGCAGAGCCCGTAGACGATGGCGATCAGCACGGACACTGCGCCGACCTTCGCGTAGTCGGCGGTCGTGAACGCGCCGCTGCTGTACGCGATCACACCCGCCGTGATCTGCGTGGGCAGCAGATAGGCAAAGCTGTCGGTGTCGCTTACGAGCATCGTGAAGGCGACCGGGTGCAGCCCGAGGTGCGGGGCGAGCGCCAGCGCGATCGGCGAGATCATCGTGACGGCCGCGACATTCGAAAGCATCCCGATGCGGATGATGTGTGTAGCGAGCATGACGATGCCGATGGTGAGCCACCATCCATGACCCCGCGCGAGGACGTAGATGTGATCGGCTGCCCACTGAGCGAGCCCCGACGTACTGATTGCGGACGCAAGCGATAGCGCCCCCCCGAGCAGAAACACGGTTCCCCAAATGGTGTGCCGTTCCACCTCGGTCCAGCCGAACCGAAGCACGCCCGGCGTGAAAAGCAGCGCCAGCGCGACCAGCGCAACGACCTCCGACGAAACGTGGTGCATGCCTTCCGTGGCCCATGCGGTCGCGACGCCGGCAAACACGGCAAGCACCGCCCAGTCGCTGCGGGTGGAGCGGGGCAGCTTCTCGCGCATCGTCGCGATCGCAACGCGGCCGCCGGGAATCGGGACACGGCGCGAGCGGAAGTAATACTGCACCCAGCATTGCGTGATCGCGAACATGCCGAGATACGGCCACTGCAGTTCGAACCACGTGAAATAGGAGATGTGAATGCCGAGTTGCTTCTCCAATAGGCCGGAGACGACCATGTTCGGCAAATGCGCGGTGAGGATGCACATACCGCTGATCATCGAGCCGTAGACGAGCGTCTGGATGACGATGGCCTTTTTTGCCGCTCGTTCTCGCGACGATTGGCCGAACAGCCGCACGATACCGTTGGTCACCGGTAGGAGTGCAGCCGCACGGGCGTTGGCGGCGGGCATCACCATCGACATCACGAAGTTCACGGCGAACATGGCCCAGATCACGCCGTTTGCGGTGCGTACCCTCAAGCGGTCCAGCAGCGCCAGCGCGATGCGGCGGTCGAGCCCGCTCGCGTGCATGATCGACGAAAACAGGAAGGCGGCCAGACATAGAAAAACGACTGGCGCGGCGAAGCCGTTCGCGGCCTTGGGAAACGATGGGCTCGCGTGAGAGAGCACCAGCAGTGCGGGCAGCAGCACGCCGCTCACGCCGACGGGAATCGCTTCCGTCATCCAGACGATCGCCACCCACACGACCACGGCGAGCGTGGCTTTACCCTGTACAGTGAGCCCGACTGGCAAAGGGGCAAGCCAGGTAATGGCAAAGAAGGCGAGCCACGCAACCAGGAAGCCGAGCAGCGCGCGGACGATCGCATAGGGGCTGTTCCGTTGCGCCTGTCCTTCGTGCTGCCCGTGCGTCGTCGCCTGAGAGGTTTCGATGCACGGGCGCGCGCTGCCTGCAACCCGAGGCACGTGTTCGTGTCGTGGCGCGACGATGGTTTCTTCTTCGGTCACTGCTGTTCTCCTCGCGCGGGCCTGAAGCCGCCGTCGAACCTGGATGGCGTAGTCGGAAGGCATAATACGTATTAATACAAGTTGACTATCCAATTCCTTCTCATATCGATATCGGCAGTTGTGCAAATGGCGAATCGAACCACAGGACGGGAAAATTCATGGCATTGGTACGTGAGGACGTAACGTCGCTTTACGAGCAGATCGCAAGGACGCTCCAAGAGGAAATCGAGCGCGGGGTCTATGAGCCTTCGGGCAAGCTGCCTTCGGAAGCGCAATTGAGCGAGCGCTTCGCCGTGAGCCGCGTGACGGTGCGGCTCGCGCTCGGCGGGCTGACCGATGCGCACGTCGTGGAGCGCAAGCAGGGCAAGGGCACGTTTACGACAAAGCGGCGATTGCGGCACCGGCTCGATTTGTTGCGCGGTTTTTATGATTCGTTAGCGGCCCAGGGTGTGAGTGCGCGCATGGAGTTGCTGCGCATCGAAGAGTGCGAGGTGCCGCCGGGCTTGCGAGCGGCTTTCGCTGTCGATGTCGCGCGCTGCGTCTATCTGGAGCGATTGCATAGCGTCGATGACGTTCCGGTGGCGCTTGCGCAAACGTGCTTGCTGCCCGAGGCCGGTGCGATTGCGCGCGAAGAAGCGGCCTCACTGCCGTCCTATGAGATTCTCGAGCGGGTGCCTGGGTGGCGTATCGTCGATGCGGATATGTCGGTGACGGCTGTCGCGGCGGCGCACGACGTCGCGGCTTACCTCGATACGCCGCCGCACGCGCCGTTGCTGGTGTTGCGCCGTACTTCCCGGCTCGCGGATGGTCGCACTTGCGAAGCGACGGTTTTCCATATTCGGCCGCATCGCTTCGAGTTGCTCATGCGCAGCGGAATGGAGGCAAGCTTGGTGGAGTCGGGCCATTCACAGCGGGGGTATTCAGCGCAATAGAGGGTATCCGAGCGCACGGGCTTCGTTCGCCATGTCTTCGATATCTGCGTAATCCTCGGCCGGCAGCCGCGCGAAACCCCGTAGCCGCAGCGCATGCGCGCGTCCAGCGTCGGCCGCGAGGGCCTGGTCCAGCGCATCGCGCAGCACGGGCATGTGCGCTTCGTCCAATGTGCGTGACGCGATGAAAGGGAGGCCTGGTGCGGAGGCGGTCATGCCGATCACGCGCGCACCACGCAGCAGTTCGGGACTGCCGTCGCGCAGTAGCGCAAGTGTGACGCAGTCGATCGCGGCCACGTCGGCTCGCGTCTCGATCAAGGCCCGCAATGACGCCGAATGAGCGCCGGTCCAGCGAACCGATGCAAAGAAGCGTCCATCACGCGCGAGCGGAGCGACGGCGTGACGCAATGCATTCATGCCGCTATGCGAATCCCCGCTGTTGCACGCCGCGCGCAGCCCGAAACAATCGGCCAACGTCGTCGCACCGCGCTTCCAGGCCGCGGCGGAGACGACGAGCGCACTGCGATAGCGCGGCCCATCGCACCCCTCGGCATCGAAGATGGGCGTGGCGACCAGATGGACTGCCTCGCGAAGCCCAAGCATGCGGTAGGGGAAGCCGCAGGTCTGCGAAAGCAGCAGATCGTCGCGGCGCCAGAGCGGCATCAGCGGGCCGTGCGGCTTGTCGAGCAGAGCGACATGTTCGGGGCCGCCGGCGCGGGCGAACGCCGCGAGCGTGTCGTTCAGCAGCGCGCGCCATAACCGGCCGTGTCCTGGCGTCACGTTGTACATCGGCAGGGCGGCGATCCAGTGGGTCATGGGCGCATTCTAGATCCTCGACGGCGACGGTGCAGGCGCGCTGAGCGGGCTCGCGGTGCGTGGCCGTCGAGTCTTTGCTGCCGCGCGGATAAGCAAATGCAAATCCATTGGTTCGCCCCGCTAGGCGCTTTCGCTATGGTAGGGCTGCAGCGTCCCACGCGATTTGCCGTTCACGCCCAGCACCGACGAACATGGCTGAATACATCGACGCCGACCACGCACGCGAAATCGCTTCGCTCGAGGCACATTTCGTTACGCGCACCGAGTGGCCCACATGGATGCTGATCGCCGCGATCTACGGTGGGTGGTTCGGCATGTTGACGGTGGTGCGTGTCGGGTATCTGCCGCTTGCCGTCGCCACGCCGTTATTCATCCTGTTGTGCGCGTGGCACATGTCGCTGCAGCACGAACTGCTGCACGGGCATCCGACGCGCCACGCATGGTTGAACATGTTGCTCGGCTGGCCGCCGCTTGCGGTGTGGTACCCGTACTCGCTGTATCGAGAGAGCCATCTCGCGCATCATCGCGACGAAGTGCTGACCGTACCGGGCATCGATCCGGAAACGAACTACGTACACGCCGAACGCTGGGCCCGCCTGCCGGGCTGGCAACGGGCGCTATGGCTTACGCGCAAGACTTTGATTGGGCGCATCGTGATCGGCCCGCCTATGAGCGTTGCCGCCATGATCGTCGGCGCGGCGAAGGCGTTCGCGCGCGGCGATTGGCGTCACGCGCCCATGTGGTTCCGGCACGGCGCCGTTGTGGCGCTGCTACTGAACTGGGTTCAGCACTACGCGGGCATATCGTGGTGGTACTACCTGCTCGCGATCACATGGCCGGCACTCGGGCTCGCGATGGTGCGCTCGCTGTATGAGCATCGCGCGGCGGCACATCCGAAGGCGCGCATCGCCATCAACGAAGCGGGGCTCGCGATGCGGCTTTTGTTTCTGAACAACAACTTCCACCTCGTTCATCACGATCTGCCGGCGCTGCCGTGGTTTCACCTGCCGCGCGCGTATCGGATGCGCCGCGAGGCCTACCGGCAGAAATGCGGCGGTTTCGTCATCGGCGGGTATGGCGTGCTGCTCAGGCATTACGCCTGGCGCACAACCGACACGCCCGAACACCCGGCTACCGGTTGACGGTAACGGGTATGCATTGGTCTTCAGCGAAGCGATCGGCTGATGCTTAGGCTCGATACTCCCCTGCGCAGGGCCTACGTCGAACAGAATTAACGAACGAACGACATACGGCGACATGATTTTTCGGTCGCCTATCACGGCTTGCATCCATAACATTCCGGCTGTCGCTGCTTCAAGCCGGAGCATGGTGCGCCGGCTCGCAGCGATTCATTCTTGAAGTCGGAGATTAGTGAATGAAACGCATGCTTATCACGGTCGCGATCTTTGCCGTCTCGGCGGGCGCAACGGCGCAGACCATTACACCGGCAACCGCAATGCCGCCTGCGAGTGGTGCGGCACGTCTCGAACGAGGCTTGCAAACGCTGCGCGATCGCTTTGCCAGTGCCAACACGACGCACGACGGGAAACTGACACGGCAGCAAGCGGCTGCCGGTATGCCGATGGTCGCGCGCCACTTCGACGAAATCGATACGCAGCATGCGGGCTTCCTCACCCTCGCTCAAATCGAAGCGTATTTCGGGAAAAAGGCACTGTCGCGCTGATCCGTGGATACGCGGATACGGCCCCAGTTCGAATCCACACCGCCTATGATGTTGTCATCGCCGCGCGCGGCGATGGTCTATACGTCATTGCCGGAGATACGCAATGGATGATCGGCCCGAAAAAATCATTTTGCTCGATGACGACGCGGAACTGCGCAACATGCAGCAGCGCTTTCTCACCAGCCAGGGCTTCCACGTGCGCTGCGTAGCAGATAGCAAGCGGCTCGACCGCTACTTGCAGCGTGAGCCTTTCGACTTGCTCGTGCTCGATCTGATGATGGAGCCCGAGGACGGCCTATCGGTATGTCACCGGCTGCGTAAG
The DNA here is from genome assembly GCF_017315725.1 of Trinickia acidisoli. NCBI lineage: Bacteria > Pseudomonadati > Pseudomonadota > Betaproteobacteria > Burkholderiales > Burkholderiaceae > Trinickia > Trinickia acidisoli. The sequence goes on along the minus strand of NZ_JAFLRG010000001.1, from coordinate 2,361,742 downwards.
GAAGGCCATACGCTGCCGATACTCATGTTGACGGCGAAGGGCGATCCGGTCGATCGCGTCGTCGGGCTCGAGGCCGGCGCCGACGATTACTTGCCGAAGCCGTTTCTTCCGAATGAACTCGTTGCTCGGATTCGTGCGCTGTTGAGACGTCAGAAGATTGCCTCGGGCGCAGCGTCGTTGACCTCCGAACTTTTGCGATTCGGCGAGTTTCGCTTCGATTTGCCGAAACAGACGCTGATGCGGGGGGCGGAGCCGGTCGAATTGAACTCGGCGCAGATGCGGCTGCTGCAGGCGCTCGGCTCGTCGCCGAACCGCCCGGTGAGCCGCGAGAACCTGCTCGCGCGCGCGCGTGGGCGAGAGCACGAGGCACTCGATCGCAGCATCGACGTGCAGGTGCTCCGGCTCAGGCAAGTGATCGAAGACGATCCGTCGAAGCCGCGTTTCATCAAGACGGTCTGGGGAATGGGATACATGCTGGTGGCGGATGTCGAGCGATGAGCCGCGCTCTCGTGCCGCGCTCGCTGCTCGCACGCAACATCGCGTTGCTGGTGGTGCTCGTGATGCTGACGCAAGTCTGCTCTCTGACCTTTCTCATCTATTACGTTCAGCGCCCGCGCGTCCAGCGCGCGGCGATCGTGTTCGCTCAATACGTGCAGACGCTCGATCGCGCACTCGCGGCGCTGCCTCCCGACGAAGGTCGGGCGGTGGTTGCCCGACTCGATGCGAAGCCGCAGCCGCCCCCCGATGCCGTGGCGGCGATGCCGCCGAGTTTCGTCCACTTCTTTCGTACCTATCAGCGCGATGTTTTTGCGCAGACCTTGCAGCAAAACATGCCGGCGGGCACGCTCGTGCTCTGGCAGCCTGCTTATCTGCAAAGGCTCTGGATCCGCATCCATATCGCGGGCTCACCGTACTGGATCGCGCCGGTCATTACCACCGACGTACGAGAGAATCCGATCGTGGCCGCTATCGCGCTCTCGATGGGGCTCGCGCTCATTGCCGCGCTGACGGGCTACTTGATTCAGTTGCATATCAATCGACCGCTGCGGCATCTGGCGCATGCGGCACGCAAGATCACCGCAGGTGCGACGCCTCCGGCATTGTCGGTTTCGGGCCCCACCGAAGTGGCGGACGTGAGCCGTGCATTCAACGAGATGGCGGGCGCATTGCGTCACGCGGAGGCCACGCGTTCGCTGATGCTGGCCGGCGTTTCCCACGACATCCGCACACCGCTCACGAAGCTTCGGCTTGCGCTCGCCCTTGCGATTCCGCCCGATAAAGACCGTGCTTTGGCCGCTTCGGCGGAAGGCTATCTCGAGCGGATCGACGCCATCGTTCAGCAATTCATGGATTACGCGGGCAGCGGCGAGCGCGAGCCGATGGAAGTCGGCGACTTGAATGGGTTGCTCAGCCAACTCGCGGCGGATTTCGCCGGGCTGGGGCATGAATTCGAGTTGACGCTCGGCGATATTCCGCCTTTTCGTTTTCGTCCGACGAACGTGATGCGTCTGCTGATGAATCTCATGCAGAACGCGGTTGCCTATGGCGGCAGCGGATTGGCCGTCCGGAGTTGGTCCACCGAAGGATATGCCTATGTCGCGGTCTGCGATCGCGGCAAGGGCATGACGGCTGACGAACTCGAGCGACTGAAAGCACCGTTCGCGCGAGGCTCGAATGCGAGCCGCCAGGCGGCGGGTACCGGGCTCGGTCTTGCCATCGTCGAACGAATCGCACGCTCGCATGGCGGCACGATCAGCTTTCGCGCAAGAGAAGGCGGCGGCCTCGAGGCACGTGTCGCTTTATCGCTGCAATCTCCGACCGCCTGATAGCGAAGCCACGTCGAATCGGCGGCGTACAAGCGCACTTCGCGGTGACATGTCTCGACATAATTCATCGATGGCCTTCGCGCGGCGCACCCGCGATACTCGCATCCATGCTTTCGGAAGACGAAGAGTCGACCGATCGAATGAACCGAAACAGGGAGGCACAGAGGTCCTGATGAGTGCGCAGACATTATCGAAACGCTTGATGCAAATCGGAACGCGCGGCGCCAGCGCAGCGCTCGCGCTGAGCGTTCTTCTGGCGACGGGATGCGCGTCATCTCTGACGAATGGAACACCAAAGCCGGTTGTCGCTCGCGCAACGCCCGAGATCGTTTATGTACGGGCGTTCGACGTTGCACCGGGTCAATGCGCGCAGGGCGGCCGCTATGCGCAACCGCAGGCGTTCCCGGCAACGGAAATACCGAGCGCTGCCGGGACGGCGTGTGCGACACGGTTGCGCAATGACGTTGCCGACGAAATCGTTCGTCAGTTGCAAGCGAAGGGGTGGGCGGCGCTGCGAGCGGACTCCGATGTGCCGCCCGGCAAAAACGTATTGCTCGTCGATGGCAGTTTCGAAACGGTCGATGCAGGCAATGCGCGTCGGCGCATGCTGATCGGACTTGGCGCCGGCAAGCGCGAACTGGCGGCGTCGGTGAGGCTGACGTATCGGCCGGTTGCGGGCGCGAGCGTGCCGGTTCAGAGCTTTGCGGTCACGGAGCAAAGCGGTAAGGCGCCCGGCATGGCGGAAAGCGGTGTCGTCGGTGCGATGACACACCGGCTACCGGTTGCGCTTGCCGCGAGCGCGGCACTGCATGTGGTTTCGCAAGCCAAGCACTCGACGGTCGATACCGATGCGAAAAAGCTGGCTACGTCGATCGTCAAACAGATGGATGCGGTGGGTGCGGCCAACCATTGGGGACCTCACGGTTGATCGGGAAGTGAAAGATTTGCAACGATCGGCAATGCATTGAGATTATTTAGGACGACTTAATGAAGGAAATTTCACTCATCGTTACGGCGCTCGTTATCGGTGTGTCGCTGATTGAAGCATGCTGGCTCACCGGGAAGACGCGGCGTACCGATACACCGTTTCAGTGGTATGAAGTTTGGCTATCGCTGACGGATCTGACAGGCCGAAAACTGCTCGCGTGGCTGCCGTTATCGTTGGCAACGCCGGCCTTTGCATTCGCGTGGGCGCATCGGATCCATACCGTGGCGCTCGACAACGTACTGACCTTGCTACTGCTCTTCGTCGGCCAGGAGTTCTGCTATTACTGGTACCACCGTGCATCGCACCGCATTCGCTTTTTTTGGGCGACGCATGCGGTCCATCACTCGCCGAATCAGTTGACGTTGTCGTCCGCTTATCGCCTGGGTTGGACCGCGAAGTTGACCGGTAGCGCGGTGTTCTTTACCCCACTGATCTGGCTCGGGGTGCGGCCCGAAGTCGTGCTCGCCGTGCTTTCGCTGAACCTGCTGTACCAATTCTGGCTTCACAATACGTGGATGCCAAAACTCGGTTGGCTCGAATACGTGATCAATACGCCTTCATCGCATCGTGTCCATCATGCGTCGAACGCGACTTACCTCGACGCCAATTACGGCGGCGTACTGATCGTATTCGATCGACTCTTCGGCACGTATGTCGAAGAGCGAAAGGAGGAGCCGTGCCGCTACGGGCTGACCACGCCGATGCTCTCCCGTAACCCGTTCGTCGTCGAACTCTCTCAGTGGGTGCAGGTCGTGCGAGATATCAAGTCGGCTCGCACTATTCGGACGGCGTTGGGCTATCTGCTGTTGCCGCCCGGATGGCGCCCCGACGGCTCCGGCGATACGACGGAAGCGTTGCGCCGGCGAGCGAAGGCGACCGAGGTGGCCGAAGCGGCCAAGGTGACAGTTTGACGGCGCTAGCTCACTTGGCCGAGGCTGCGTTCTCGAATTGAAATCCGATCGACGAGAAGCAGCCCGTCCAATCTCTATCAGAGGTGACCGGCGTCGATCACGGCCTGAGTGAACGCTTGTGGCGCTTCTTCCGGTAGGTCGTGGCCGATGCCGCCGGTAATCAGCCGAAACTGATACTTGCCTGTGAATCTCTTGGCATAGGCTGCCGGCTGCGGGTGCGGCGCGCCGTTGGCATCGCCCTCCAGGGTGATCGTCGGCACGGTGATGGCAGGGAATTGAGCCAGTCTCTTCTCCAGCGCGGCATATTTCGCTTCACCCTTGACGAGGTCCAACCGCCAGCGATAGTTGAAGATCGTAATGGCAACTTGGTCGGGATTGTTCAACGCGGCCGCACTGCGCTCGAATGTGGCGTCGTCGAAATTCCATTTCGGCGAGGCCAACTGCCAAATCAACTTGGCGAAGTCATCACGGTATTTTTCATAGCCGATGCGGCCGCGATCGGTGGCGAAGTAATACTGGTACCACCATTGCAACTCGTTCTGGGGGGGCAGCGGCTTCGTGCCGGATTCTTGACTACCGATGAGGTAGCCGCTCACGGACACCAACGCTTTCACCCGTTGCGGCCAGAGCGTCGCGACGATGTCCGCCGTGCGTGCACCCCAGTCGAAGCCGCCCAGTTCCGCCTGCTTGATATGCAGCGCATCCATGAAGTCGATGACGTCTTCGGCCAATGCGACGGGCTCGCCATTTCGCGCGGTGCTTGCAGACAGGAAGCGAGTCTCGCCGAATCCGCGCGCATATGGAACGAGCACCCGATAGCCCTTCGCTGCCAGTGCCGGTGCGACTTGTTCATAGCTGTGAATGTCATAGGGCCATCCGTGCAGCAGAATCACCACGGGCCCATTAGCAGGTCCCATCTCGGCATAAGCGACGTCCAGCACGCCGGCGTGGATATGTTTCAATGGCCCCCAAGGATCGTGCGATGCGGCCTGTGCCGCGGGCGATTGCGCCGGTTCGGTTTCGGCGTGTGCGACCGAAGCAAAACAAGCAAGGCTAAGGGCAAAGGCTCCGGCGAGTGCGGCGTGCGTGCGCTTCATGGTGTTCTCCTGCAATACGGGTGTGAGAAGGTGACTGGGTTCGGGGCTTAGCGTGAACAGGTCCTAGCGCACGTGGGGCGACAACGTGATGTCGAGGCTAGGGTCGTCGCTGTGCGCTTGGCCGGTGTGCATATGAAACCGCGGCGACGTATCCCGGTTGTATCTGCGCAAGCGCCAAACGGCATCGGAATGTGTAACGGCCGGGCTTTGATACGTTTCGATACAAAACGCAGCGCTCGAGGCGGGCTGTTCGAGATCCGTTTGTACAAACAGATACAAAAGGCCGTCGAAGTCGACACGTTCGAGATAAGTCAGGCATGTCCAATACGCGTCATGGCGGCGCGTCGGTACTGCCGCCTACCCGAACCGGTCGCGGTGGATAATAGCGATCGCACCGAGCTCGGAGCACGTAACGGCAACGCAACCTTGAGGACTCGTGAACATGGACCACATCGACAACATCCTCGTCGTCGATGACGATCGCGATATACGTACGGGTGTCGCGGACTACCTTCGCAAGAACGGTTTGCGCGCGAGTGCGGCCGCGGATGGCCGCGACATGTTCGCGCAATTGGATACCTCGGCGTTCGACCTCGTCGTGCTGGACATCATGATGCCCGGCGATGACGGTCTGGTGCTTTGCCGAACGTTGCGCAGCGGCAAGCATCGCGCGCTGCCGATATTGCTGCTGACCGCACGCGACGACGAAACCGATCGCATCATCGGCCTCGAGATGGGCGCGGACGACTACGTGGTCAAGCCGTTCTCGCCGCGTGAACTGCTTGCGCGCATCAAGGCGGTGATACGCCGCACGCGCATGTTGCCCCCGAATCTGCGCATCACCGAAGCCATCGATATCGTGTCGTTCGGGCGTTGGCGACTCGATACCGCGGCACGCCATCTGCTGAACCAGGACGGAACGATCGTGCCGCTGAGCGGTGCGGAGTTCAGGTTGCTGCGCGTATTTCTCGATCACCCGCAGCGCGTGCTATCGCGTGACCAGTTGCTTAATTTGACACAGGGCAGGGACGCGGAGCTTTTCGATCGTTCCATCGATCTTTTGGTCAGCCGCCTGCGGACTCGCCTGGAAGACAACGCCAAGGACCAGTCGTATATCAAGACCGTACGCAGCGAAGGTTATGTGTTCAGCGCGCCGATTACCACGCACGGAGATGACGCGTGAGCCGCCTGGCATTCGCCGCACCGAGGCGCTGGTTGCCGCGCAGCATGGCATCGCGGGTCTACCTGATTATCTTCGTCGGTCTGATGTTGGCGCAGGGCCTTTCCTTTGCGCTGATGTTTTATGAGCGCAACGAGAGCGCCACCACGACCATGTTCGACACGGTCGAGCATGAAGTAGGCGCCTCGGTTGCCATACTCGATCGGTTGCCCTCGGCCGAACGCGCGAGTTGGCTGGGCCGCCTGCAACGTGACAATTACCGTTTCATGCTAGGGCCCGGTCAGCCGGGCATACCGCTCGCGACGCAAAGCGCGCGGGAAGTCACGCGGCGGATCGAAAAGGAGGTCGGCCCCGGTTATCGCGTGCAGGGCGACACGATCTCGACCGCTCCCCAGCGTTACCAAGTGCATTTCACCCTGCATGACGGTTCGCCGCTCACGTTGGAAATCGACCCACGAGGCGTGCCGCCGATCGCGCAATGGCTGCCGATCGTGCTGGTCTTGCAGTTGCTCCTGCTGCTCGTATGCACCTGGCTGGCGGTGCGCTTGGTCGCACGCCCTCTGGCACAACTTGCTCAGGCGGCGGAAGCGATGACGCCGACGGCGGATGGTCCGCGCATGAGCGAGGAAGGCCCTGTCGAAGTGGCACGCGCCGCGATCGCCTTCAACACGATGCAGGAACGCATCGTTCGCCATCTCAAGGAGCGCTTGCATATCTTGGCCTCGATCTCGCATGACTTGCAGACGCCCATCACACGCATGCTCCTGCGTGCGGAATCTTTGGAGGAGGGCGAAGAGCGGCAAAAGATTCTTGGCGATCTGCATGAGATGGAGCATTTGGTGCGCGAAGGCGTCGCCTACGCACGCAGCGCGCACGGTGGCGCGGAGGTACCGGTACGCATGGATGTGAAGGCATTCTTGGAAAGCCTCGTATTCGACTACCAGGACATCGGCAAAGACGTCACGTTGGTGGAATCCATCGGCGGTGCGGCCACGATTCGCCGGCAAGCGCTGCGGCGCGTGCTGGGGAACTTGATCGATAACGCCATCAAATACGGTGGCGCTGCCGAAGTCAGCGCCTGGCGCAGCGAGGAGGGAGCGATGTGCGTGGCGGTGTGCGATCGCGGGCCAGGCATTCCCGACAATCAGTTGGATCAGGTTCTGCAACCGTTCTACCGAATGGAAGGTTCGCGCAACCGCGACACAGGCGGTGCGGGTTTGGGGTTGGCCATTGCGACACAATTGACGCGGGCCATTGGCGGTAGCCTTCGCCTTTCCAATCGCCAAGGCGGGGGGCTCACGGCGATCGTGACTTTGCCTTGATCACGCAGTTTCCTTGGGTGAGCCGGCAAGTGGCTCCGTGATGAGGTGTTGCAGTTTGTCCGGCACCGCTTTCCAATGGTCCGCATCAGGGAGCGGCGGCTGCCGGCTGATGATCGCGGCCCATTGTTTCGACAGCGAAGCGTTCAACTCGACGAAGGCGCGCTGGCCGTCGGTCACGTCTTCCGCCGAGACGATCGCATCGGCCGGGCACTCCGGAACACAAACGGCGCAATCGATGCATTCGTCCGGGTCGATGACGAGAAAGTTAGGCCCTTCGCGAAAACAATCGGTCGGGCATACTTCAACGCAATCCGTGTAGCGACACCGGATGCAGCTTTCGGTCACGACATAAGGCATCCAACCTCCCGAGAAAACGAAGTGTGAATTAGGGTGCGGGCCGCCGAAGCGACGGCCCGGCCATCAAAGGAAGCCTCTGTCATGCATTCGATGCGGCAGCCAGGGCGGGGGTGTCCGACGGATCGGAAACGTGGCGGTCGGCATGGCGCAGGATGGCAACGCTCGCGATACTTTCTTCTTCGAAGAAGAACTTCTTTTCGCCGAACGCCGGTTTGAGATCGTGCAGCCAAGTTGCCGTCGGATCGAATTTTGCGTAGAACGGCCTGCGCACCCAATTGGGATTGCGTGCTTGCAAGAACTGAAGGGCGAATACTTTCTCGCCGCCGATCGTGACGATACCGTCGATCACCACCTTGCCGGGGAACGCACTCATCGAAGGCCCGCGCACCGTGCGCGCGAGCCCCGATACGGTTTGATAGGCCGCCTGAAAAATCTCATACGCCTTTGCCAACGGCAACTGGAAGTAATGACTGGGGCCGGTATCGCGTTCGACGAACATGTAGTAGGGAATCGCACCGAGCCGCACGCCCGTCGTCCAAAGCTCCGCCCATCCTTTCGGATCTTCGTTGATATGGCGAATGAGCGGCGCTTGCATACGAAGCGTCGCGCCTGATGAGACGATGCGCTTGACCGCGCGTTGTGCGATGGCCGGACGCAATTCCGCCGGGTGATTGTAGTGGCCCATGATCGCCAGATTCTTGCCGGCCGCCACGACCTTTTCGAACAGGCGCATGAGATCGTCCGAATCCTTATCCGTCACGAAGCGCTGAGGCCAGTACGCTACCGACTTCGTGCCGATGCGGATGTTCTGGATATGGGCGAGCTCGGGGGCGAGCAGAGGTTCGATATAGCCGGCGAGCGAGCGCGTGTTCATGATGAGCGGATCGCCGCCGGTGATCAGCACGTCGGTCACCTCGTGGTGTTGCTTCAGATAGGCAACGAGCTCATTGGATTCCCTCGCATCGAACTTGAGATCGTCCATGCCGACGAATTGAGGCCAACGAAAGCAGAACGTGCAATAGGCATGGCAGGTTTGTCCGGAACTCGGAAAGAACAGCACCGTCTCTTTGTATTTGTGCTGCAGGCCACTGACCGGTTGACCGTCCATGAACGGCACGTTGTGCGTCATTTGTCCCGCCGGATGCGGATTCATACGCATGCGGATCGCACGGACGGCCTCTTCGATCGCGGCTTCATCCTTTTTCTCGAGTACGAGCGCTCTTAGATGCGCATACTCGGACGGAGAGAGCATGTCCTGATGGGGAAACGTCAGGCGATAGATCGGATCGTCGGGGATGTTGTTCCAATCGATTAGCTCGTCCATAACGTACTGGTTCGTACGGAATGGCAAGACGCGTGATACGACCTGTACGGCTTCGCGCAGCTCCGTTGAAAGCAGTTGCCATTGAGGCGATTGGCCGATCGTTTGGCGGGTGTAGGGTTTGAACTTCGCCGGAACCTGATCGTGGGACATGATTCTCCTTCAAGATTGACTTTGTTGGAGCTTCTAAGTTTTTAGATGTCAATTAAGAAATAAGGACACCTAACTAATATGAACTGAACGGTGAGCTGAACGAATTCGATGAGGCGGGGCGTTCGACGGCCCCTTCACACAGTAGCGGCGCCATCGATGCCGTGAAACAGAGCGAGGTTTATCCGCCCGCTCTGACGATAGGCCGGCGATACGTGCAGCGATTCGAGTGCGCTCACCTAGAGGTGGCGTGAGCCATTGTTGCGGTATGGTTCGGCACTGGCAAACGATATAAACTCGCGACGTTGTGCGTTTGAGGAAGGATCTGTGAGACGAAAGATTCCGAGTATCGAAGCGCTGATTGCATTCGAGGCGGCGGCCCGTCACTTGAGTTTCACGCGCAGCGCCGATGAACTGGCGCTGACTCAAAGTGCCGTCGGAAGGCAAGTTGCGATGTTGGAGGAATACCTAGGCGTAGCGCTGTTCAACCGCGTGAAGAAGCGGCTCAGTCTGACCGAGGTCGGACAGCTCTATGCGAAGCAGGTGCGAGAAAACCTCGAGAGGATGGAGCGGGACACGCTGGCTGCGATGTCGCATCGGAATGCGGGCGGTATCCTCGAACTGGCGGCTATCCCCACGTTCGCCACGCGATGGTTGATTCCGCGCCTTCCGCAGTTCTATGAGGCACACGAATCCATTACCGTCAATCTGACGACGCGGGCCGAGCCGTTCTTGTTCACCGACACGCAGTTCGATGCCGCGATTCATTTCGGCGATCCCGTCTGGCCGGGGTCGATCGCCAAATATCTGTTTGGCGAGGAGATGACGGCCGTATGCAGTCCGCGGTTGATGAACGGGCGGGCTAACCTAGCGCCTCACGACGTGTCGGGTTTCACGTTGCTGCATCAGTCGGCGCGCCCCGACGCGTGGCGGCAATGGCTGGCGCAGGTGGGTATCCACGATATCGACTGCATGAAAGGGCAGCGGTACGAACTCTTTTCGATGCTCGTGGAAGCCGCGCGCGCGGGGTTGGGCATTGCGCTCGTGCCTCGTTTCCTCGCTTCGCATGAATTGGCGACCGGTGAACTCATCTGTCCGTGCGACCTGGCTTTACGGAGTGACAAAGGCTATTACCTCGTCTACCCGGAGCACAAACAGAATTCGCCGGGGTTGCAGGCGTTCGAGTCGTGGCTGCTGTCGGCGGCAAGCCGGTATGTCGAACATGGCGGGGAGGGTTAGCGGATTTGGTTACACTTCGCTATTTGTCTTCGCGAGGCCGCGCAGGAGAGTCGTGTCATGCATGTCGGTGAGCGCTTCAACAGCATTACCCATCTCGTCGGTGCGGTGTTGTCGGTAGCTGGGCTTTCAGCGCTGGTAACGATGGGCGCCCTGGAAGGCAATGCGTACAAAGTAGTGAGTTTGAGCGTGTACGGCGCGATGCTGTGCGTGCTCTACGCGGTCTCGACGCTTTACCATAGCGTGCGCAGCCCGCGACTGAAAGCCATCCTTCAGAAGTGCGATCATTCCGCGATCTATTTGCTGATTGCCGGTAGCTACACCCCGTTTACGCTTGTCACGCTGCGCGGCCCGTGGGGCTGGTCCCTGTTCGGCGTGAGTTGGGGACTCGCCGCATTCGGCATCGCGCAAGAGCTCACGCTCGGACGGCGGACTCGCGCCGTCTCGATGACGCTATACGTGCTGATGGGCTGGCTCGCGCTCGTTGCCATTCTCCCGCTGATTCACGCGCTGCCTGCTGCGGGAACTGCCTGGCTCCTCGCGGGCGGCGTCATTTACAGCGCCGGCATCTACTTTTTCGTCAATGATGAGCGCATCCGCCATGGGCACGGTATCTGGCATCTGTTCGTGCTCGCCGGCAGCTTATGCCAGTTCGTCAGCGTGGCGCGATACGTTGCGTGACGCGCAAAGGGTCGTGAGTTGCGTCGAGGCATCGGCTCCTCGGCCTTAACGGCCTGCGGCCCTCTGTTCATCGCGCGCATATTGCGTAGGGGGCCGGCCGACGTGCCGCGTGAAGGCGACACTGAAGGTGCTGGCGGAACTGTAGCCCACGCGCTGCGCGATTTCGGCGACACGGCCTTCATTGCGGCGCAGGAGGTCCTTGGCGAGCGCCATGCGCCAGGCGAGTAGATACGCCATCGGTGCGACGCCGACCGCGCGGTTAAAGCGCTCGAAAAAGGTCGAGCGCGAGAGTGCCGCCTCCTTGGCGAGCTCGGCAACCGTCCACCCGTGCGTCGGGTGTTCGTGCATCCCGCGGATCGCGACGGCAAGGCGGCCGTCGGAAAGCCCGCGAACCAGGCCCGGCGACGCGTTCGTTCCTGCCATGGACCGCAACGCCTCGATGAGCAGCACTTCCAGTAGGCGTGAGAGCACGACCTCGCGCGCGGGCCGCTGTTCGCGCGATTCCTCTCGTATCAGGTCCACGAGCGTGGCCAGCCGCTGTTCGCCGCGGACATGCACGAATTGCGGCAGTAGCGAGACCAACAGGGATGCATCCGGCGAACCGAAGCTGCAATGGCCCGCCATCATTCGCACGTCGATCGGGCCGTCTGGGGCGCCGATTCTGTATTCACCGTTGCCCAGCGCGATGGGTGCGGGCGTTTCGATGCCCGGCGGTGGCGGCTCGAGGCTGGACATCGCGACGCCATAGGCCGCGGGAATCAGGACGAAGTCACTCGGCAGGAGTTCGAGTGATTCATGTCCGTCGATCGCGATGCGGCACCGGCCCTCGAGGACCACGCAGTAGAACGGCTGGCCGGCATTCGAGCGACTGATGCGCCAAGGACTGGCGCCTAGGACGAATTTGGAGAACCGGGCGCCCGGCTGCAGCAACGTCACGACTTCGGCCAGCGGATCAATCATCGCCGGACTCCTGCAAATGAAATTCGGATCTGTGATTGTAGCAGGTCCGGTCCCAGCGATCTATCGTAGGTGCTCACACGAACCCCCTCACAGGAATTCCCATGCAAACCGTCCTGATCACCGGCTGCTCTTCCGGTTTCGGCCTCGAGATTGCACGCTATTTTCTGGCCCGCGACTGGCAGGTCGTCGCCACGATGCGCACGCCGCGCACCGATGTGCTGCCGCCGTCAGTGCACCTGCGCGTGTTGGCGCTCGACGTCGCGAATCCGCAGAGCATTCGCGAGGCGGTCGAGGCCGCGGGGCCGATCGACGTGCTCGTGAACAACGCGGGCTTCGGCGCGGCTTCCCCGGCCGAACTCGTGCCGCTTGCGACGGTGCGCGAGCTCTTCGAGACCAACACCTTCGGCACGATCGCATTGACGCAAGCGGTGCTGCCTCAGTTTCGGCGGCGCAAGGCCGGCGTTGTCGTGAACGTCACGTCGAGCGTCACGTTGAAGGCACTCCCCCTGCTCGCCGCGTACCGTGCGAGCAAGGTGGCGGTGAATGCATTCACCGAGTCGATGGCAATGGAACTCGCGCAGTTCGGCGTGCGGGCGCACCTGGTGCTGCCAGGCCGTGCGCCCGACACTCGCTTCGGCGAGAACGCGCGCGCCCATATGCACGGCTTTGATCACGAGGCCTATGCCGATCTCGCCAAGCAGGTCGTCGCACGGCTGCAGGATGCGTCTTCCCCGATTACCCATGCACAGGACGTCGCCGAGGCCGTGTGGCGTGCGGCGACCGATCCGTCATCGCCGATGCGCATCCCGGCCGGCGCCGACGCCGTAGCATGGGCGGCCGAGTCGTGACGGAATCGTCAGATAGGTAAGACAAAGTTCAATAAATGGAATGTCAAATTTTCCGCATTCATCGTGTTCCATCTAAGTGTTTACGCTAAGAATCGCCGCTTGAATTCTCGCTCAAAGGCGCACACGGACCCTGTGCGATGAGACGCTCCGGGTAACCGTCGTCCCCGATTATGGGGAGATGTTTTCGTGAAAAGTTCTTGACATTGGAATTTTAATAACCAAAAAATGGAACATGTCTAGAGCGAGGCCCAACATGAACGTGTCTGAAAGAATCGCTGCGGTGCGCATCCAATTTCCAGTGACGGAGCGCATGCTCTACCTGGATTCGGCACATCAGACACCGCTAGCTAGGTGCGTTCGTGCGGCACTCGAGGCGTTTTACGAGCAAGGGTTCGAGCTGGCAGGTCCGAAGCCCGCTTGGCTGAGACGAGCCGAGGACGTGCGCCGGCAGGTAGCCCGGTTTTTGAACGCGTCGCCCAATGAGGTCGCTTTTACGAAGAACACGTCGGAGGGCTTGAACGTCGCCGCCAACGCAGTGCCTTTGACCGCGGGCGACAACGTCGTGCTCATAGAAGGAGACCACCCGAACAATGCGTACGCATGGCTCAATCTGAAGCGCAAGGGCGTGCAGGTGCGCTTTGTCAAACTTCAGGACAACGAAGTCGCGACTGCGCAGACATTCGCCCCTCACATCGACGAGCGTACGAAAGTCATCACGCTGTCTCACGTCACTTTTCATGCCGGTCAGATACACGACCTCGCCAGCATCGGCAAGCTTTGCAAGGAGCATGGGATTCTTCTCGTCGTCGATGCCATGCAATCGGTCGGGGTCGTCCCGGTGGACGTGAAGGCGCTCGGCATTTCCGTGCTTGCGGCGGGGACGCATAAGGGAATGTTGGTGCCGCAGGGTCTCGGTATTCTCTACGTTCGCGATGGATTGGATGAATTGCAGCCCGCTTATGTTGCGATGTCGAGCGTGGCCCGTCCGCCGGCCGATTACGTTGCGCGGCCCGATGACCTCGAACTGCGCGCGGATGCCGGCCGTTTCGAATATGGAAACCTCAACCTGCCGGACCTGCACGCCTTGGCGGCTTCGATCGACCTTATTCAGAGTATTGGCGTGCCGGAAATCTCGAGGCACGTGACAGCGCTAGGGGATCGCCTAATTGCCCACCTCGACGAGCTAGGCGTCGAACTGGTCGGTCCGCGCGATCGCAGCCAGCGCTCGCATATCTACGTGCTCAAGCTTCCGGTTCAGAAATGGGCAGACCATTTCGCCCGCCACCAGGTTCGCGTCTCGCCGGAGCGCGGAGGCATCCGTGTTTCGTTCGGAATGTTCAACAATCCGGAGGACGTCGACCAGCTCGCCGAAGTCATCCGGCGTGGGCTCACGGATGGGCTGGCGGACGGAGTTTCAGATACCACGACAGAGGTGGATTGACGCTGCGCGAGGCAATTAACCGAGGAGTCGTGATGTTGTCCGGACGATTTCCTCGACGAACGCCTTGACGGCCGGATGGTTGCGCTCGCCGAGGCGAAAGGCGACGTAGATCTTGCGGCGAACCTCCGGCCTCAGCTTGACCCATGCGATGCCGGCGAGAGGGCGCGTCCGCCTGAGACCGGGGACGATCGACACTGAACAGGCGGAAGCCACCATGGCGCCCACCATCTCGAATCCGCGGCATTTGGCGTTGATCCGTGGTTCGTATCCGGCACGACGGCACAAGTTGGTGATGAAATCGCCAAAGACGCTCGACGTCGAATCGATCGCCCAGGTTTCGTGTTTGAGGTCGGCCACGCTCAATGAGGCTTTTTTGCTCAGCGCATGGTCTGCGGCGAGTACGACGTGCAGCACATCCTCGGCCAGAGGCACGAGGCCGACGCTTTCCTCTCTTTTTCTCAGCACGATCGACAGATCGTCGATCAACGCGATGTCCGTTCTCCAGGACCGCAGCGCCGCGAGTCCGTCGATGGGTTCCATTTCTTCCAGCACGATCTCCAAACGCGGAAATACCGGCTGCAGCGCTTTGACTGTGTCGGGCAATACGGCGGATGCGATCGATGGAAATGCGGCAACGCGCAACTCACCGGCTATTTCCCGCTTCAACTGCGCCATTTCCGAGCGCGCCTCGTCCAGCACGACCATGATGCGCTCGGTGTGTGTCACGAGGGCTTGGCCCGCGGGCGTGAGCCGCACGCCGCGGCCGACGCGCTCGGTGAGTTTGACGCCGGCCTCTTCCTCGAGCTGCGCAATCTGCTGCGAAACGGCCGAAGGCGTTAGGAATAGGGCCTGCCCGGCGGCGGCTATCGTACCGCACTGTGCCAGCTCGCGCAGTGCTCGCAAACGTCCGACGTCCATCGCATCGCTCCCTTCGCAATTGGACAGAATAGTTAACGTGTTACGTCAAAAAACATAAATATACATAAGCATATGCGCCTCCTAGGATTGATTGCGAAGGCTAGTCAACCACTGGGCCCGATGCGGCCCGATCACGAAGGAAATCGCTATGTTGGAAGCGCGCACTTGGGTCCCGCGGGATTCGGAAAGCTATGTCCAAGCGCTGGCAAAACGCTTTGCCGCGCAGACGCCCGAGCAGAACGAGAGAGACCTGCTGGCGTTCGTCGAAGAAAACCGTGTCATTCACGAGCGTGACTGCTTCAATCTCAATCCCGCCACCAACGCCATCAACCCGAAGGCCGAGGCGCTGTTGGCCGCGGGAGTCGGCTCGCGACCGTCCCTCGGCTACCCTGGCGACAAGTACGAGATGGGATTGGAGGGCGTCGAGAAGATCGAGGTGTTGGCCGCGGAACTGGTCGCTCAGGTATTCAAGGCGCGCTACGCGGAAATACGCGTAGCGTCCGGTGCCCTCGCGAATCTCTATGCTTATATCGCAGCGGCTAAACCGGGCGATACCGTGTTTGTTCCGCCCGCCACGGTCGGCGGTCACTTCAGTCATCACGTGAACGGTGCCGCCGGGATGTACGGGGTCAAGCCATACCTCATGGCGTTCGATGCGCGCGGCTACACCGTCGATCTCGATGCACTGCGTGAAGACGCATTGCGGTTGCGGCCCAAGGTCATCACGCTAGGCCAGAGCCTCAACCTATTTCCGCATCCTATCGGGGAGGTTCGAGCCATTGCCGACGAGATCGGCGCAACGGTGCTCTACGACGCGGCGCACCTGTGCGGGCTCATCGCCGGTCATGCTTGGCAGCAGCCCTTGGACGAAGGCGCGCATCTGGTGACGATGAGCACGTACAAGAGCCTGGCCGGTGCCCCAGGCGGATTGATCGTTACCAACGACGAGCCGATCGCCCAAAAGCTCGATGCCATCGCCTATCCGGGCATGACGGCCAACTTCGATGCGTCCAAGTCGGCATCGATCGCCATGACGATGCTCGATTGGCAAGCGTTCGGCCATGCCTATGCGGCGGAGATGGTGAGGACGGCCAAGGCGCTTGCCGAGGCCCTCGTCGACGAGGGCTTGCCCGTGTTCGCCCGGGACCGCGGCGTCACGACGTCGCACCAATTCGCAATCGAAGCACATCGATTCGGCGGAGGCCACGCCATGGCCAAGCGCCTCCGGAAAGCCAACATTCTTGCGTGCGGCATCGGTTTGCCGCTCTCCGAGATCGAGGGGGACGTCAACGGGTTGCGGCTCGGTACGCCGGAAATCGCTCGCTGGGGGATGACCGCGGACGACATGCCGCGACTCGCGTCTTTCATCGCCGACGTTTTGTTGCGCCGTCATGCGCCCGAGGACGTTGCGCCGGCCGTGAGCGAGTATCGCCGGCGGTTTTCCAAGCTGCATTACCTGCGTTGAACCGGGTGCCTCCGTTCGCAGAGTATGTCTTAGCGACACGTAAGCGAAACTTTCGATTGATGTAAGAGCGTGTCGTCTTTTTTTTCTAGTCGGTTCGCCATATCGTGGATATGGGCGTACGGCGCGCTCGCTCGATGCTCGTGTTTATGAGTTGTTCCAAAAAACGATAGGGAAAGCACCGATTTTAGGAATTATTTTGAAACATAGAATTCAATCATCCCGATACTCCGTGAAGATTTGAGTGCGGCGGTACGCGCGGAATTGTCAGGAGAGTCAGCGATGGCGGTGTGCAGGTACAGGCGCCAAGCAAGTTAGTAGTACTAAGTAAATTGGAACGCGTCGCGCCGACCGTGCCCGGAACAGGCGTAGGGACGATAGCTCTCCGGGCGGGAGACCATTTATGAAATTTCGCTTTTCTTCGAGTCGGTTGCTCACGGCCTTGGCATTGAGCTGCGGCATGTTCTGCATCGGCATGGGGGCAGCGCGCGCCGAAGGACATCTCGACACGGTCAAACAGCGCGGCACGCTGCTCTGCGGTACGGACAACACGACGCCGGGCTTTGGTTACCTCAATCCCAAAACCGGGAAGATGGAGGGCATGGATGTCGATCTATGCCGGGCTGTCGCAGCCGCCGTAGTGGGGGATCCGGAAAAGGTGAGGTTCGTCATCGTGACCGACAAGAGCCGCTTCAACGCGCTGCGCACCGGCCAGGTGGACGTCGTATTCGCACATTCGACGGTGACGACGACGCGCGAATCGGCAGTCGGCGTGACGTTTCTCCCGGTCAGCTTCTACGATGGCACGGGCATGCTCGTTAAAACGTCCCTCAAGGCCAAGCATGCCAGCGATCTGAACGGCGCGACGATCTGCACCACGCAGGGATCTGGCACGGAAGTGATGTGGGCCAACTACATTAAAGCGCATAACTGGAAGCCATCGACCAAGGTATTGACGTACCAGGATACGGACAAGCTGTTCGCCGCATTGAATTCGGGGCGATGCGACGTCATGAGCACCGACAAATCCGCGCTTGCCGGCTGGAAGGGTAATGCGCCGGATCCCGCTGCGCTCACGATCCTGCCCGAAACGCTCGATAAATCGCCGCTGGCCGGATTTACATCGCAAGACGATCCGCGTTGGAACGCCGCCTTGCGGTGGGTGATCTATGCAACCTTCGAGGCGGAGGAGGATGGAATCACATCGAAGAATCTATCGACGTTTCTGAAAACGTCCAACCCGTACATCTCGAAGTTCCTCGGCATCACGGGCACCTTCGGCCAGGACTTGGGCATCAGGCCCGATTTCGTGCAAAAGGTGATCGCGTCGGTCGGCAATTACGGGGAGATCTACGACAGGAACCTCGGCCCGAAGACGGCATACGCAATCGAACGCGAAGGGTCGTTGAACGCTTTGTGGAACAAGGGTGGCCTGATTTATTCGCCGCCCTGGTACTGAGAGTGATCTCACGCCGGCCGCTAACGAAGCGGGCCGGCGTTGCGGGCCGCGGAGTCGACCATGACCGATTCGCCTGATCGGAGCGGGCAAATTGACGACAGTGGGGAGCGTGTGGTGAGGCATATCAACCTGTCCGGATCGCAGGACGCGCAGTTTGGATCTATTCCGCCGGCGGCCCGCCCGCCACGGCTCTCGCGTCGGCGCTTGGCGCGCTTGCGCGCGGCGCTCGTGCAGGCGTTGATATTCGGTGCGATCGTCGCGGTGTTCGGCACGTTTCTCGGCATGGTGTGGGCGGGGCTGCGCAGCCACGGCATCGGCTTCAGCCTGGACTTCCTGCGCCAGCAGGCGGGATTCGACATCAGCGAAGGGTTCACTTTCACCCATGGCCCCAATGGCCTGACGCTGTCGCCGTTCAACGCACAAATGACCAATGCCCAGGCGTTGGTCACCGGGCTCTACAACACGCTGGTCGTGGCACTGATCTCGATCGCGCTGTCGACCGTGCTGGGCGTGCTGCTCGGCGTGACGCGGATGTCGAAGAACTGGGTCGCTAAAAATTGGGTCTGGGGATTCATCGAACTCATTCGCAACACGCCGCTGCTGATTCAGATCCTATTCTGGTACTTCGCGGTGGTTCTACAACTGCCGAGCCTATCGCAAGCATCGCTGCTACACGGTGCGCTCATCGCTAGCCGGCAGGGTGTCTATATTCCGTGGCTGATTGCGACGCCCGCTGCGAAAACGTTCATGGCGTTCCTCGGCGTGGCGTTGGCCTTGGCCGCGGTCGGCTGTATGTCGCGTGCCCGCAAGCTGCGCCAAGGTGCGTTTGCCGCAAGTACTCTGATCCTCGTCGCGGGTTTCTTCGTGGGCGGGCGGCCATTCTCGCTGGACTATCCGGTGGCGAGTCTGTTCTCGGTGTCCGGCGGCATCGGATGTTCTCCCGAGATGGCGAGCCTGATCGCCGCATTGAGCGTGAATACCGCCGCGTACATTGCCGAGATCGTGCGCGGTGCCGTGGAGGCGATCGACAAAGGCCAGTGGGAAGCGGCGTCGGCGTTGGGGCTCAGCGGACGCGAATCGCTGTGGGTCATCGTTTTACCGCAAGCGCTGCGCGTGATGTTGCCTTCGCTCGGCAACCAGTACATCAGCTTGACGAAAAGCACGTCTTTTGCGATCGCGATCGGGTTTCCGGATTTGTTCAATGTCTATGGGACCGTGGCGAACCAGAGCGGGCGATCTCTTGAAGGCATCCTCATCATCATGGTCGTTTATCTGCTGATCAGCGTATCGATCAGCGCGCTCATGAATCTATACAACCGGCGCGTGATCAAGAAGGGAGCGCGATGATGGCGACGACGATCGGCCGCTGGACGCGTTACAACCTGTTTGCCACGCCCGCCAGCGCATTGCTTTCGGTGGTGTCCATTCCGTTGACGCTTTATGTGGCGTATCTGGCTGCCCACTGGGCGTTGACGGTCGCGCAGTGGCCGGTCGTGTTCGACAATCTGACGGTGTTGCTGGTAGGGACGTTTCCGCGCGATCAGATGTGGCGCGCTCTTGCAGCGGGTGGGATCCTCTGCGCATTGGTCGGTATTACGCTGGGCGTCGTGCTGATGTCGCGTCGCTGGCGCGGCACGGCAATGATCGCCGCCGCGCTCGCGATCGTGTCCGCCGCGGCCTTTGGCCTGCATCTGCGCTGGGTTGCGGGCACGGGCTGCTACGTTGCAATCTTCCTTGCGGCGCGCGCAGCGACGGTGCGCTGGCCGCAACTCGGGCGCGGCGTCGGCTTTTTATGGGCAGCCGGGCTGGGCGCGATCTGCGCGCTTCTCGCGCCCGCTGGGGTCGATCATTGGGGCGGCTTGCTCGTGAGCGTTCTGGTTACCGCGATCGCTACGCTCCTGAGCCTGCCGCTCGGCATTGCGCTCGCGTTCGGCCGCAATAGCCGCTTTGCCAGCCTGCGCCTGGCCTGCGCAGGGTATATCGAACTGGTGCGATCGGTACCGCTGATCTGCATCGTCTACTGGCTGTGGATCATCGTTCCGCTCGTCTTCCCTCCACAGGTCTATATATCCGACCTCGCTAGAGGCGTCGCAGGCTTCGTCTTTTTCTATGCCGCATACGCCGCCGAATATGTGCGGGGCGGCATCCAGGGCGTAGCGAAGGGGCAGATGGAGGCAGCTCAGTCGCTTGGCTTCAGCAAGCGCGACGAGTGCTTCGTCATTGTCCTTCCGCAGGCAATGAAGGCCGTGATTCCCGCGCTCGTCGGGAATGTGCTCGACCTCTTCAACAATGTGCCTGCACTGTTCATCATTGGTCTGACCGATTTTCTCAAGTCAGGTCAGCTCATTCTGTCCAACCCGCAGTACAGCGCTCACCAATACGAGGTGTATTGCTTTCTTTTCGCCACCTATCTGGCGATCGGCTCGTTGATTTCCTATGTGGCGCGCAGGCTCGAACGGAAGATGGGGCAGGGTACGCGCTGAGCGTTGCTTTGCCCATCGGAGTCGGATGGAGTCGGATTTTTTCCGCTTGATGCGGATAGATTAGCGAACGAAGGAGTGGGTATGTCTGCGATGGTCGAGATGCACAAGCTCAACAAGTCCTATGGAGATTTCCACGTCTTGAAGGACATCGACTTGGAAGTCAAGAGCGGTGAAGTTGTCGTACTGATCGGCGCCAGCGGTTCGGGGAAATCGACGCTGATTCGCTGTGTCAACGGCCTCGAGCATTTTGGCCATGGCCATCTGTCGGTGGACGGCATCGAACTGGCGCCGTCGATCGACGGTTTCGGGACCTCTCGCAAGGAACTTGCAGGAATTCGCCGCGAAGTCGGCATGGTGTTCCAGCATTTCAATCTATTTCCGCATAAGACAGCGCTGGAGAACGTCATGCTGGCGCCCATCCGCGTGCGCAAATGGCCGCGCGCGAAGGCTGAGGAAAGCGCGCTGAAATTGTTGGCGCGCGTTGGACTCGGCGAGCACGTCAATAAATATCCGGCGCAATTGTCGGGCGGACAGCAGCAGCGCGTTGCGATCGCCCGTTCGTTGGCGATGGAGCCGAAGTTGATGTTGTTCGACGAGCCCACCTCGGCGCTCGATCCGGAAATGGTCGGCGAGGTGCTCGAAGCGATGCGGGAACTGGCGCGATCCGGTATGACGATGATGATCGTGACGCACGAGATGGGTTTCGCGCGCGAGGTTGCCGACCGGGTTATTTATATCGACCACGGCCGTGTACTCGAAGAAGGTCCGCCGTCGGCCATCTTCGACCATCCTCGGCATGAGAGGACCCAACTGTTTTTGTCTCGCGTGCTCAAGCACTGAAGGTGGACGAGTGCCTGCGCTGGACGATGACGAGGATCGCCCCGACATGACGAATATGTGCAAGGTTGCGGTGATCGGCACAGGCGGCACCATTGCCGCCGTCGGCCGCGACGCCTTCGACCTGATCGACTACGACGCGGGTGGAAAGATGCTCGACACCGCGCAATTGCTTGGGCTGCTGCCCGCCGTGCCGGCCCATGTCGAAGTCGTCGAGATACCGTTTCGGACGATGAGCAGCACGGCCGTCTTTTTCGACGAGTGGCGCGAATTGATGGCCATGTGTCGTGAGCTGGAGGCGTCGACGCCGGATCTTGCCGGTATTGTCATCTTGCACGGCACGGCCACCCTCGAGGAAACGGCATATTTTCTGCAACTCACGCTCGACGTTGCCGTGCCGGTCGTGTTGGCCGGCGCACAGCGGCCGTCGAATGCGTTGTCTTCCGACGCTGCGCTCAACTTGTACAACGCGGTCCGCGTTGCCGCTGATCCCGCCGCGCGCGGCCTGGGCGTGCTCGTTGTGTTGAACGACGAAATTCATGCGGCACGGGATGTGACGAAAACGTCGACGTACCGCCTGCATGCCTTTCAATCGCGCGATACCGGCGTACTCGGTTATTGCGACGCGGACCGAATAGCGTTTTATCGCCGCCCGGTGCGTATTGAGCCCCCGCACAGTGAGTTCGACGTCGCCCATCTAGACCATTTGCCGCTAGTAGGTATCACTTATTCGTATGCGGGTGCGGACGGCAGCGTGATCGCCGCGCTGGCTGAAGCCGGCGCACGCGGCATCGTCGCGGCTGGCTTTGCGCCGGGCTGTTGCACGCCGGCTGAAACGACGGCGTTGCGGGAGGTTGCCCGCGCGGGCGTTGCCGTGGTGGTGTCGACCCGTGCCGGCGGTGGACGGGTTGGCGACGGTATTGAATTGCGCAGCAACGGCTTTATCGGCGCCGATAACCTCAATCCGCAGAAAGCCCGTATCTTGCTCGCCCTGGCGCTAACTCGTACCGATGCACTCGATGAAATCGCGAAGATGTTCAACACCTACTGACGCCGACACGACGAGCCGGCGCGAACATCGGCTCAGCCTTTGCGGGGGCGCCCAGCCTTGGATACCGTGTCGCTCTGCGTGGCTTGCGCTTCGGCGCTGTCTCCTTGCAAGGTCAGGATTCGCGTAATCCGTTGTGCCACGCTTTGCAGCAGCGGCACGTGCAGCGTCATGTCTTCGAGCGACTTGCGCGCTTTGGGCGCGGACAGGCTCAGGCATGCAACCGCGCGATCGTTCTGCCCGAACACCGGCACGGCCGCGCCAACAACGCCGACTGCAAACTCGGAATCGTTTGTCGCATAGCCCCTCTTGCGCACAAGCGCGATTTCCTGGCGCAGACGATCGGGGTCGACGATGGTGTACGGCGTAATCGGCTCCCATGGCCCACTCAGCAGATACGCTTCGAGCTGTTTTTTTTCCATGTGCGCGAGAAAGATTCGGCCGCTCGATGTGCAGTGCAGGGGCGCACGTTGGCCTTGTTGAAACTGAAGCGTGAGCGGCGAATTGCCGCTCACGCTGTCGATATAGACCACTTCCGCGCCTCGCATGACGCCCAGGCTGCATGTCTCCGCCGTGCGACGCGACAATTCCATGAGCAGCGCGTGAATCGGGCCGTGCGACGCCGTGCCGGAGAGGATGTGCGTTGCGAGTTCCAGCAGCCGCGGGCCGACGTGATATCTGCCTCGTTCTATGCCGTGCTGCAGGAACCCCAGTTCCTCCAGATTGCCTATTAGCCGGTGCGCAGTCGTTTTGGGAATCCCGAGCGCGGACATCAGGTCGACCGTCGAGATGCTGAGCGAGCGTGCAACGAGTTCGATGACGTGGAAGGCGCGTTCGGTCGGCGATACTTCGTTGTCCGAACCAATTTCATGGTCGGGGGTGGAGGCGGACATAGGCGTGACGTTGCACCGCAGATTGAATGTCGCCTCAGTCTATACGCAAAATAGTTCCAAAAACAAGCATCTTCACTGGTAAAAAATGGTATGAGCGGTTGCCTTGTCGCTCCGGATTACTTGAAGGCGGGCGCGATGATCGTCGAGATGAGTTGTACTACTGCGATATGGGTAGCGAAGGGAATCCCGTCGACATTCGCGTCGACGACGTTCGCCACGGAGTTGATAAGGCCGACATCTACACCGCGTCGCAGCAGGGCTTCTTCGAGTGCCGGCGTGTGGGCGAGCGATGCCTTGCCCATCCGTGCGGCGAATGCACCCGCAATGGCATAGCATCCCCAATTCGAGCATGCGGCGGTGACGAGGACGTCTGCGCGGGTCACCGCGCCTATACCTGCGTTGCCGTCCGGTCGCTTGTCGCCGAATTTGACATACTTCCGAACGGCTTCGCTGACCACGCCCATCCCAATCTCATTGCCGCCGTCGCCTACGGCGACGGTCGCGATGCCCTGCTCGATCGCTTCGTCGAATAAAAAATCGATGCGTGCTCGCCCCATGCCGTAGTCGATGCCGCGCATGCTGCAGTAGATGCCTTCGATATTGCGGCCCACGCGTTCGGTCGAGAAGAACAACGATGGCTCGTATTGCTCGATGAGCTTTTTACAAGCAGCCTTGGCCTCGACATCTTCGACCGGGAACGGCTCGATACACACGACGGCGAGACTGCCGTCGTCACGCGCGATTTTTGCCTGCTCGTATGGCAGCACGGTCAGCCCGGCAGTCGTCAGGATTGCCGAGGTGGTCTCAATCAGCGTTTCCTCCACGAATGCGATGCACAAAGCCTTCTTTGCGAGCGACAGGGTTCTCACCACGGCAGCGAGTCCCGCGGGGCCGTCGTTTTCCCCTATGGACGGTGAAATCCATGCGCGCGACACCGACCCTGTCGTCACGAATACATTCGCTTTTTCGGGCAGTGCTGCGAGGGCATCGGCGGCCGCGCCAACCAGTGCGCGTCCCTGCCGCTCGCGCGCTGCGCGATAGAGCTGTTCGACGCCGCGCCATCCGAGGTCGAGTGAAACGAGCGCATCGAGGCGGTCGTCGATCGGGCCGAAGTCTGTGGTCATGATCACCTGCCAACGATAAGTCGAGCGATTGCGTTACGGTCGTCGATGACGTTTGCCACTTTCTCGAGCGATTGCCCGACTGCGGAGACAACAGCATCGAACCCGCCCGTTCGCCGGAGTGCGTCGAGCGTCGGTTTCAGCCGTAAAGACACGCGGGCGCCAGGTTGTCCGTGCGTATTGACCGTGAGAATGCCGTGGTCCTCGAGCAGAACCATACCGAGCGCGGAAGTCGCTTCGCAGGGTACGACCACTGGCTTGCAATTTTCGCGGCCCGCGATTTTCAGCAGCACCCGCAGCACGGAATCTTCATCGACCATCGGCCCGAGATCGCTTCGTTGGACTAGGTCCTTGCCCATTTTCCGCTCGAGCGCCTCGGCCAGCTTTTGACCCGCGGCTGATTCCTCGCGCAGGTCGTCGGGCCGGTACTTTTCGAGCGAACGCATAACTGCCGCGGTAATCGGCGCACGCGCTTCCATGCCGAACTCGGCACCCTTGGCGGCTGCGGCGGTCACGAATTCGTTTCTTCCCACCAGGACGCCGGCACGCGGGCCGGACAGGCCCGCTTTGTCGCAATTCGTGATGGAGATGTCCGCACCGAGTTGCAGACTTATCTGCCCACCGTGCAGCACGGTCCGCAAACGAGCGCCGTAGGCTTCGTCGAGAAACACGGTTAAGCCGAGTGCGTGCGCGTACTGAATCACTTCTTTCGTGATCCGGTCTTCGAGACGCTCTAAGCTACTTGTCACTGTCGTCACGACAACGAGCGCTGGGCGATGGATCCCGATGATCTGGAGCCACGCCTCATCGCCTTGGATCTCATGCATGGCGACGCCCGCGATTTTCGAGCCGCGAACGACGGAAGCATGCGAGCGGCCGCCGGGCGGCACGATCGACACAACCGGTTTTCCATCTGATAGCGCCGCAATGGTTGCGATGATGCCCGCGCTGGTGCGATTGAAGATGGCGACAGCGTCGTCGCCGCGCCCGCCCATATGTCCGATAGCGACCTGACGAAGTTCTTCGGCGGCAAGGCCCGGCCCGACCCATTCTTCGCAGAGCGTCGAAATGTCCTCGGGCTGAATAGGAAAGTCACGCTGGTTTCCGGTAAAAACACCAATCGATTCCGCGCCGAGCATCTGCACGCGCCGGGCCGCGACGGCCTGGGCGTGACGAAGCCTTAGCGCTTCCTCGAGGCTCGAGCGGATGATGGACCCGCGAGCAAATCCGACCGTCGGGTCGATCGGATTGCCGAAACTGTCCGTCTTGACAGTACTCGTGCCTGCGGGCGTCGCTGCCTTGTCGATTTCCTTCCTGTCATTCATGTCCTACACCTTTAATTTCAAGAGGGCGCCGCGAGAGCGTTGTTTCGATGTCCCACGCGCTCAAAGCGATACGGCGACAATGCTTCGCAATAGTTCGACGAACGACGTATGCCCTTCCCAGTTGATTCCGTCGACCGCCACGTCGGCCCTCGATGTCGCACCGTCTCGCGCACCTGCTCGCACCGTCGCTTCAATGAGCGCGTATTCCAGCTTCGGTGTATGGAGGATGTTCAAGTCACCGATCCTCGCTGCCAGCGCCGCAGCGACGGCATGTGCGCCCCAATTGGAAACCGAAGCACTGATCACGACATCGGTCGCGATCACACTCACAACACCCGACCGGTGGCCTGCCAGTGATTTGCCGCCCAGCGGGTGTACCGCAGTGATGGCATCGCGAACCGCGCCGAAGCCCACCTCATTGCCGCCATCCCCGATTCCGATCGTCAGCAGCCTGCGCTGGCGCGCCAGTTCGGCAAGCAAATACACATGGCCGACATCCTCAGGGTTCCGGCAATCGCCGCGGACACCGTGGAAGAAACCTTCTTCGTTCGGGCCGTCTCGTTCGACAAAGATGACTGCGCTCGGCCGGTACTCGTCCATTAGCGCTTGTGCAATGTGATGTCCCCGCTCGACGCCCAGCGGAAAGCAAACGGTCGACACGGCGCCGGCTTTCCCGCGTTCGGAGAGCTCACCGTTGATCATGGCGGCGACTGCCATGACAGGCGCTGCATGCGCGTCTTCAGTGACCAATACCACCCGGGCATCGAACGCGAGCACGAGCGCCCGGGCCAGCGCAGCCGCGCCGACCGGCCCGTCCGTTTCGCCCTGCGGCAGCTTGGGGGCAGCGCCCGCTCCCGTTGCGATAAAAACCGTGTCGCCGCGAGAGAGGGTATCGGCCAGCCTGCGCGCTGCCAGCGAGCTCAACGGTTCACCGTGATGTGCGCGGCATACGTCGTACATGGGTACGACAAATCCAGCCGGT
Source organism: Trinickia acidisoli (assembly GCF_017315725.1). Taxonomy (NCBI): domain Bacteria; kingdom Pseudomonadati; phylum Pseudomonadota; class Betaproteobacteria; order Burkholderiales; family Burkholderiaceae; genus Trinickia; species Trinickia acidisoli. The sequence continues at coordinate 2,334,896 of NZ_JAFLRG010000001.1, read as the reverse complement.
ACCCCGCCCGTCAGAGGGCGGATTTCAACGGTCATCAGCCGGTCGATGCGTTCGCCGGTAATCCGGTCATTCAACGGCTTCATCGCAGGATGTCCCCTTTCAACGGTCGATCGGTTGATCGATGCGTCTCGTCGACGAGCAGGGCGCATACGAGCGTAACGAGCGCAACGAACGCTGCGGCGACGACGAACCACGACACCGCCCCACTTCTTGTGCGGCGTTCGTCAAACGTTGATCGTCACGCTCTTGCGCGAGGTATAGGCCTCGAGCGCTCCCTCGATGGAGTACTCGGCTCCGATCCCGCTTTGCTTGGCGCCACCATAAGACATGCCGGGAATTTGGCCGCCCGCGCGATTGACCTGCAGCCAGCCCGCATCGATTCGTTCCGTTGCTTTGAGCGCCGTCGCGATATCGTTGGTGAAGACATAAGCGGCAAGGCCGTATACGGTGTCGTTTGCCCACTGGATCACTTCGTCTTCATCCGACCACGGGATGGCGACGAGCACCGGGCCGAACACCTCCTCGCGAGCCACGCGCCAGTTGTTGTCCACCTGTGCGAAGATGACCGGTTCAGGGAAGAAGCCTTTGGCATCGTCGAGCGCAGGCGGGAGCGAGCCCGTGAGCATATGCGCCCCGGCGTCGACGGCTTCCTTGATGAACGCGCGCACTTCCGAATAGCGTTCCGCATTGATGATTGCGCCGATGTCGCTGGACTCATCCAGTGCGTCGCCAATCTTCAACTCCTTGACCCTAGCCACCAATCTATTCATCACGCCATCCCACACGTCCTTGTGGACATATAGGCGGGAGCCCGCCGTGCACGATTGCCCCTGACGAGCGAAACGCATTGCATTGATGATTCCCGTTACGGTCGCATCGATGTAGGCGGGCGTAGCCGCATCGGGATAAACGATGCACGGGCTCTTGCCGCCAAGTTCAAGCGTCGCATGACCGATGCGGTCCGCGACGGCATGCCCGACCAACTTGCCGACTTCGAGCGATCCCGTGAACGATACTTTCGCGACGCGACGGTGCGCGGCGAGCGGTGCGCCGGCGTCGATGCCGGTACCGGTCACGACGTTGAATACGCCCGTCGGAAAAAGGCCGGTTGCGAGTTCGGCAATCTTGATGACGGCCAGCGGGGCGTCTTCGGCAGGTTTCAGCACGAGGGTATTGCCCGTGCCCAGCGCCATACCGATTTTTACGGCCGCCAGCACGACGGGTGAGTTCCAGGGAATGATTGCACCGACGACACCGAGCGGCTCACGTGTCGAGTAACTGAAAAGACCTGGGCCTAGCGGCAAGGTCTCGCCCTTTTGCTCGGCAATCACGCCTCCGTAATAGCGCAGCACTTCGGCAGCGCCCAGTACTTCCGGCCGGCTTTGCGTACGTAGCGCGTTGCCGCTTTCCGCGGCGAGAACGCGAGCGATTTCCTCGGCATTGGTGGTCACGCGATTGCCGAGTTCGGTCAGCAGCGCGCCGCGAGCACGAGATGCGAGGCGGCGCCATTTCGGGAATGCCGCAACAGCCGCGGCGACGGCAGCATTCACGTCGTCGGCGTCGCTCGCGCCAATCGTGGCCAACGTTTCGCGTCGCGATGGATTCTCGACGTCGAGTGTCTTGCCGTTGGCTGGCGTGCGCCATTCGTTGTTGATGAGAAGGCCAGTGATTCCCGCCTTCGGCAGGACGACTTCGGCGTTGAGATTATCGGTACGGATATTCACGGTGTTTCCTTCAGTGTCCTGAGCAGTTACTGGGCAGCCGGCAAGCTCAACCGAACGCCGAGCAACTCTTCATAGATCTCGTTGACGCTCGTGGAATCCTTGCAGCCCAACCCCTTGGCGCGCGCGGCGTTGTAGGTCTGGAGAACGAGTTGGCCGAGGGGCATCGGCAGATTCGAGAACTCGTCGAGGCACAGCTTGATGTCCTTATGCATGAGGTCGATCGCAAAGTTGGCAGGACGCTCGGCCGTGAAGAGCGTCTTGGGCAGATAGTCGAGCATCTTGCTGCCCGCAAGGCCGGCAGTGAGCACGTCGCACAGCACGTCGAGTTTCGCGCCTGCCTTCACGCTTGCAGTCAGTACTTCACCCAGCGCTACGGTATTGATTGCGGTGAGCAGGTTGTGGCTGAGCTTGGTCAACTGCCCAGCGCCGATGCCGCCGCAATGAACGACGCGGCCCGCCAATACGTCGAAGATCGGCTTCAGTTGTTCGAGGACGGCAGCTTGACCGCCGACCATCAAGACCAGCTTGCCGTTCTCCGCGCCGGCAATGCCGCCACTAACAGGCGAGTCGACGAAAGACACCTTCCTTTCCGTCGCAGCCGAGGCGATTTCCTTCGTGGTCGCGGGATCGACCGTGCTGAAGTCCACGATGATTGCGCCTTCCGATGCGGTTTCGAGTACGCCGTCCGTACCCGTCACTGCATCGCGCAGCGTCTTCGGACTCGGAAGGCTGAGCAGGATGCGCTTCGCGTCGAGCGCCGCGTCGGCCGGACTCTTTGCCGCGAATGCACCTTTCGATACGAGCGCGTCGACTGCCGCTTGGCTGGGGTCGAACACGCGTACCTGATGGCCCGCTGCGACGAGGCGGGCAGCCATCCTGCCGCCCATGCGACCTACACCGATAAATGCAACCTTCATTTGAGCTTTCCTCCAACCCATTCCAATGAGTCGACCTGCACGCTCGAGCGGCAGGCCGAGCGGCCAATCATCTGTCGGGCAGCGATTTGCGTCCCTGTGATGTGACTATAGGGAGCTGGCTTGGGGAAAAAAAGACGACAGTTTGTGACGGTATGCGTAAATTTTGATTACCATTTGCGCACATAGATGAGGAGCTCGTCATGCTTAACCTCAGTCGCCTTCGTTTGCTGCATGAGCTGTCTGTCCTTGGCACTATTTCAGCCGTTGCCGAGGCTGTACATCTCACGCGTCCGGCTGTCTCGCAGCAGCTCGGACTGCTGGAAGAGGAGCTCGAAACGGCACTGATCGAGCGCTCGGGCAGAGGCGTGCAGCTCACGCCGGCGGGGCGCCGGCTCGTTGTGCGAGCGACGGATTTGTTTGCGATCGTGGAGGACATCGAGGCGGAGGTGGCCGCCGCGAACGCCGAAGTCAGCGGCGAAGTGCGAATGTCGGCGTTTGGGTCGCTAGCCAGCAGCGTTGTACCGATCGCTGTCAAGCAACTGCTCGACGAACATCCTCAACTGAGCGTCGTATTCACGGAACTGGAGCCGTCGGAAGGGTTGCGTGCCGCTGCTGCGAAGCAGACGGACATCGCGATCGTCGATGATCTGGTCAGTGCGGAAGCGCTAGCCAACGTGCTGGAGTTTCGCCCTTTGTGCGTCGATCACTTCGACGCGGTAGTTTCCGTCCAGCATAAACTCGCCGGACGGAAGTCCATCGAACTATCCGATCTCGCGCACGAGCGTTGGGCGTTGAATCAGTCCGCGGCAACGTACCATACGTTTCTTCTAAACGCATGCTTTGCAGGCGGCTTCACGCCCAAGGTGACGACGAGTAGCCGCAACACGGCGGTGACGCTCGAGATGGTCAGAACGGGATGCGCAGTCGCGGTGCTTCCTCGGCTGGCATTGCGACACGTGGAGAATGACCGCGACTTCGCGATCATTCCGATCGATCCGGTGCTGAACCGGCGGGTCTTCGTCGCGCTGCCCAATGGGACCGCGAAGCGACCCGCGGTGGCAGCCGTACTCGATGCACTCGCCGTCGCCGCCGGCGAGTGCACGTAGTAGGTGTGTCTTGCGACCATCCTTGCTATTCGATATCGACAAGCCGCGCATCGAGCAGGCGCGCGAGCGCCGCGCCGCCTTCGCGCATGATCGAATCGTGATTCCAGCGGAATGCCAACCGCGCGAGCGGCACGAGCGCCACCACGTTCATCCAGGCAGTGGCCGTCTTGACATGCCAGTCGTAGCGCACTACGGTTCGCCCGCCGTCGGCTTCGAAATGCCAGCGGCCCACGCCTTCCAGCGCGCCGCGGGCCTCTCCCTCCAGTGCAACGAGCGGCGCGACGCGTGTGACGCGCACGTCGATGACCACACGGTAGGGCAGCACACCCTTCCACGTATAGCGATGCACGGCGCCCAGACCATCGATCGCGCCCGCCTGCAACTCCCGCACCGTTTCGACATTCGTCCACCACGTCGGCCAATGAACGGAATCGTGGATCGCGTCCCACACGGCCTGCACCGGCGCCTCGATGCACCACAAGGTGGTCAAACGGAAATCCGCCATTGTTCTTTTCCTCCTTATAACGGCCCCGTGTATGCGTACCGTTCGCGCACGCATTGCGCGGTACGAAGCGGTGCGCCAGAATCACGCATCATTCACGTCCGATGTTGTTCGAGTATAGGAGGCGATGACGGATACGCCATTTCCGGGCCGGGATTTCGTTGCCGATGCGCAGGCACGTTTCGATGCGCTCGCAAACTATCAGGTCACGCTGAAATCGACATCGGCGGGAGCCGAACCGGTCGAGGTGCTTTATGCCTACCGTAAGCCGGGCTTCGTGCGGATGGATTTCATCCGTCCACATGCCGGCGCGACACTCGTCTACAGCCCTGAGACGCGGAAAGTCACGCTCTGGCCATTCGGTGTCGACACATTTCCGAGGCTCGTGCTGAGCCCCGATAGCCGCCTGATCCAAGGTCCGCAGGGGCGTCGCGTCGACAGATCCGATATTGGCGCATTGCTCGTCAATGTCCGCGAGCTTCAACGGCATGGCGACACGCAGATCGTCGGCGTTGAGACCATCGGCATGCGCCGAGCATCTCATGTGGTCGTGACGCGCCAGTCCGCGCACGAAGTGATCGGCGTGTTCCGCTATGAGTTGTGGTTCGATGCGAGCCATGGGTTGCCCGTCAAGGTCGTGAGCGAGGGCGCGTCGCGCGAGCCGATCGAAACGGTGCTGATGGAGGACTTGCGCATCGACGTGCCGGGGTTGCAGCTCGAGCCGTTTGGCTAGCGATGATTACATGGGATGTAATTGGCGCGAGAAACGAGCGCCTCTAATCTTCGGTTGTCGCGCCGCCATCCCGGTAGCGCTCACCGCCACGGAGACACCATGTCTACCTATCCCATTCACACGATCGAATCCGCCCCCACGCAATCGAAGGCAGTGCTCCAACAACTGCAACTCACGTTCGGCATGATCCCGAACATCGCGGCCAAGATGGCTTCATCGCCGGTGCTGATCAACGGTTTCATCGGGCTGTTCGAGCAGGCGCATGCGAGCAGTCTGACCGAGCCGCAGATTCAGACGCTATTGCTGACCAACGCGGTCACGAACGCCAGCGTATGGCCGGCCGCGTTTCATACGGCACTCGCGTTGAACGCGGGCGTGCATTCGGCCGACGTCGACGCGATCCGCGCCGGCCGCCTGCCCAATGATGCCGAACTGGCCGCACTATCGTTGTTGGCGCGCACGCTGATAGAAAAGCGTGGCCGTCTGGCTGAATCCGACCAAAAGCGCTTCTTGGACGCAGGGTTCAGCGCCGAGCAAGTGCTCGAGGTCATTGCGGTCGTTGCTGCATCGGCGATCACGAACTACACGAGCAGCGTGACCCAGCCGCCGCTCGAAGCGCAGTTCGAAGAGTTCGCCTGGCATGCGCCTACCCCCTGAGTCTTTTGTTTTAGCTCACTTCGATTAGGAAAATTTGATGAACGCCACCCGTCCCGATCCGAAAGCGCTGCCGAGCGAACTCGGTGATTTGCTGCGTTATTGGCGCGACGTGCGTGGCGTGAGTCAACTCGATCTGTCGCTCGAGGCCGGCGTTTCGCAGCGTCAGATCAGCTTCATTGAAAGCGGGCGCAGCGTGCCCGGCCGGGATACGCTGCTGACCCTTGCGCAGACGCTCGACGTACCGCTGCGCGAGCGCAATGCCTTGCTGCTCGCCGCGGGCTATGCGCCTATGTATTCCGAGGCGCCGTGGAACGCACAGGAGATGCATAGCGTCATCCGCGCGCTCGAACGCGTCGTTCGCCAGCATGAGCCGTTTCCGGCGATCGTGATGGATCGGCACTGGAACGTTCTGATGACCAATGAGGCGGCGCCGCGCTTCTTCGACTGTTTCATCGACATGGCTGCGCGCGAAGGCCCGCGCAACATGCTGCATCTGATCTTCGATCCACAGGGGATGCGCCCGTTCGTGGCCGACTGGGACGTGGTGTCGCGAAGCTTGCTGCAACGTGTGTATCGCGAATCGGTCGGTCGTGTGGCTGATGCGGGTACCGAGCGCCTGCTCGACGAACTGCTTGCTTATCCCGACGTGCCGCACGATTGGAAGGCGCATCCTGTACCGTCCGGAGCCGCCACGATGCCCGTCATTCCACTGGGTTTCGTCAGCGAGGGCGTCGTGCTTCGCTATTTTTCGATGATCACGACCGTTGGCGCACCGCAAAACGTTGCGGCGCAGGAACTCCGCCTGGAATGCATGTTCCCCGCCGATGACGAAACCGAAGTACGCCATCAGCGGTTGCTGACCGCACATTCACGACATCGCTGAGCCGTTTGCATTGCGGTCTCTCTTCACGATGCGTTCGTTTTGCGTTCATGCAGTCAATCGAATCATTCGAATGATTCGATTGACATGGGTGAGGCACGGTTCTAGACTGCCTCCATCGCCGGACCTCATCCCGCGCGCTACCCATAGGAGAGATATCGATGCCGAATTTCATCAAGCACATCGCGTTCAAGGTCGAAGACGTCGAGGCGGAGCGTGCGTTCTACGAGAACGTGTTTGGCTACAACCACGTCAACACCGTCCGCCGCAAGGGCGTGCACGGCGACCACATCTCGCATCACCTCACCGACGGTTACATGGATCTGACCTTGATCCACTACGAGTCCGCGAATTCGGATGAAGCCGATTTCGCCGGCCCGGCGCCGTGCATTCATCACATCGGCATGGAGGTGGAGGATCTCGATGCCTTCGTCGAGCAGATCAAAGCGAACGGGGGCCAAATCCTCACCGAGCCCGGGCATCTGCCGGTGAAGTTTCGCTCGCCGAGTGGTCCCGTCGTCGAGGTCGTGCCGATGAAGCGCTGGGAGAAGGGCACGCTGGCGGCCGGCGTACATGGGGAAGTGCTCGAATAAAAGCGGGTTCTCCGCACGCTGGCTCGCGTCACAATCACACCGAAAACAGCACGCAGCCAGCCGTAATGACGCGCTTCACGAAGTGGCGCGCACGCCTTGGATGGGATGGGACTTGAGCACCGAAGTGCGTAAGTTCCCTCGACAGGAGACAGACGATGGCAGCCACTCGCTCCGCGAGACGGTTGAGCGCCACGAACGGCGTCTTGATCGTGCTTTGTATGATGTCGTTCCTGATGTACGTGGACCGCACGAATATTTCCACGGCCGCACTCGCGATTCGGCGCGATCTGAAACTGAGCGACGCCCAACTCGGGCTCGTGTTTTCGGCATTCGCCTTCACCTACGCATTGGCAATGATTCCGGGCGGCTTCATTGGCGACCGGCTCGGCGCGCGCAGAATGCTCGCGATCTGCGGTGTGCTCTGGGGCGTCGGCACGCTGCTCACGGGCCTCGCGGGCGGTTTTTTCACGCTGGTGTTGGCGCGCTTCGTCGTCGGTCTCGGCGAAAGCCCGATCGTGCCAACATCGGCGCGGGCGCTCACGGCGTGGATGAAACCTGAGCAACGCGGCTTCGCGCAAGGCATCACGCATGCGTGCGCGCGTTTGGGCAACGCCTCGACGCCCATTCTTATCGCGGCCCTTATCGGTGCGTTGTCTTGGCACGCCGCGTTCGTCATTCTCGGCGTAGCGAGTCTCGCGTGGGTCGTGCTTTGGAGTTGGTATTACCGAGACGATCCCGCCGATCATCCCGCCATGACGGCCGAGGAAATCGCGCGGCTGCCCGCGAAGGTCGGCAAAGCAAGCGTACCGATGCGCTGGAAGCCGCTCTTGCGTGCGCTCTGGCCCGCGACTGTCGTGAGTTTCTGCCACGGCTGGATTCTGTGGTTCTTCCTGAACTGGATGCCGTTGTTTTTCGCTCAGGCCTATCATCTGAACATCCGCCATTCGGCGCTCTTCAGCTCGGGCATTTTTCTGGGCGGCGTGGTGGGAACGACGCTCGGCGGTTCGCTGAGCGATTTGCTGCTCAAGCGCACCGGCAATATTCGACGCTCGCGTCAGACTTTGATCACGGTGGGATTTCTCGCGCCGATCCTGTTCTTCGCGCCGATGTTCTTGCACCCTTCGGCGACTGCCGCGGGTGGCCTGCTCGCCGCTGCGCTGTTTCTCTCCGAATTCGTGACGGCGCCACTGTGGGCCGTGGCGATGGACCTCGCACCCAATCACGCGGCAACCTCCAGCAGCATCATGAATACGGGCCTCGGTATCGCGGCGTCGGTGTCGCCGCCGCTGGTTGGCTGGCTCGTCGATCTCACGCATTCGTGGCACCCGGTATTCGCGCTGTCGATCTTCTTTCTCGTACTCGGGCCGATCGCCGCGCATTGGATTCGCCCCGACCGTCCGTACCTCGGCGAGCCGGAAAGCGCCGGTGCGCAGCACCCATCGAGCGCACTGGCACCGCGGTTGGACGCTTCATAAGCGGTGGCGTGCGGGCGGCGGTTGCGCCCGCGCCCGCGATGGGAAGCGCCGCCGCCCGAAGGCAGCGCATGACGCGCTTATTGTCGGAACTGCGTGAGCTTGTCGAACGTCGCTTCGTTGAAAGCGTCTTCGCACCAGATCCTCGCGGTCTCGGCGCGAACAGTGTCCCAGCCGCCGTAACGCATGTTGTCGAGGAATTTCGCGCTCAGTTCGTCTTTGGAGAGCGGCTCGTGTGCGCCGCCGCGCATGTGCGGTTGATGAAGTTCATGCACGCTGCCGTCAAAAAGCGTCGCACACAGGTGCCCGGTGAAGTTCGTCGGATACGCGTTGTCCGGGTCGATCCGATAGCGGATCTTCGCCGCGAGCGAGAGCACGGCGGCATCGCGAATACGTGCTTCCGTGAACTGACCAAATCCCGCTTTGCCGTCGAAGAAGCCGACGGCCATGCAGAACGGCGTGCTGAACTTCGCGGCGTACGCCGTGGGAGGCCGATGTTTTACCGCGAGATCTTCCCACAGCCGATGCACGGTGCCTTCGCCCACGTCGCAAACGATCTCGCGAATCTGCTCGGCCCGCACTCCGCGCTCGGCGAGGGCGATTGCGCAGTCGATGTAAGGCTGCGTCATGGTCCCGCAGGCATAGGGCTTGAACGCGATCGTCTCCATGATCCAAGTCTTACCGAGCGTGTCGAGCACGGGCGCGAAGTCGGGCGCGCGCGAAGGGGCGAACGCCTTGAAGAAGCCGTGCTTGCCTTCGAGCACGGTGCGCGGGCCATCGAAGCCGCCCCGGGCCATCCGCGCGGCGCGAATGCCGGATTGCGCCGCCCAGCCCGCGTGCATGCGCTTGGTGGACGTGCCTTCTGCGAGGTATTCGATGATGCCCGACGCCATGCTGCCCGCAATGCCGAGCGCCGAAGTGGCCGTGTGCGCGTCGAGCCGCAGCGCCGCCGATACGCCGGCCGCCGCGGCGAGCGCACCGATCACGGCGGTCGGATGAAAGCCCGCCGAGTGGATTGCGCGCGGCGCCACGAGGCTCAGCCGGCACATCAACTCGGCGCCGACCGCGATGCCCCGCAGCAGCGCGTCGCCGCCCAGTCCTTCGCGTTCGCATGCCGCGAGCACGGCGGGCACGACCACCGCGCCCGAATGCACGGGGCCGCCTTCGAACGTGTCGTCGTAATCCTCGCCGTGCGCGGCCGTGCCGTTGACGAGCGCCGCGTCGTAAGCATTGAAGCTGCCGACATGGCCGAGCGCCGTGCAGGCACCGCCATGATCGGTAGCGCTCAGCGTGGCGCGGATGTAGGGCTCGCCACGCCCGGCGATACACAAGCCCATTACGTCGAGCAGCAAACGGCGCGCTGTCTCGACGGCCGCGGGCGGTAGGGCGGGGGCCTCTATCGAGGCGATCCATCGGCCAATTTGATTAGCAGTACTGATTATTTCTGGGGGACGACTCGTGTTCATCAGCTATCTCACTCCGGTAGGCGTCTACGAAGAAAACGGCCCGCTACGCCGCGATGCGGCCAACGGGCGGCGTTGTGCGCGACGCGCGTTGCGCCGGCGCGTGATTCAGCGGGGCTGCCCTGAACTGTCGGGCGTGGTGTTGGCGAGCGCGGCGGGCGGCTCGACCGCCTCGTGCCCCCTACCAGCCGTGCGTGCGCGGTGATAACCGGCCTCGATATGCTCGCGCATCGTGCGCGCGACCGCTTCGGGGTCGCGCGCGGCGAGCGCTTCGAGAATCTTGCGGTGCTCGTCGTGCGAAGCGTGCGAGCTGCCCGCGAGCGAAAAGCCGCGCCGGCGCAGCAAATGCATGCGGTTGATGACCTGACGATAGAGCGCGAGCATCGTCGCGTTGCCAGCCAGTTCGACGAGCCGGTCGTGAAAGGCGATGTTCAGCGAGAAGTAGTCGTTGAGCTCGCCTTCCTTCGAGCTTGCCTCGAGTCTATCGAGCATGCCGCGCAACTCGTCGAGTTCTTCGTCTGTGATGACGGGAGCCAGGCGCCGGCCCGCCATTTCGTCGAGGCCCGCCCGCACTTCATAGAGTTCGGCGGCTTCCGCCTCGGAAATCTCGCGGATATAGACGCCTCGGTTCTTCTCGAGCCAGACGAGTCCCGCTTCCTCCAGCGCGCGAAACGCTTCGCGAACAGGGCTGCGGCTGATCTTGAGGTGCTCCGCGAGGTCCATTTCGTTCAGCTTCATCCCGGCTTGAAGCTCGCCTGCTTTGATGCGGCGCAGGATTTCCTCCTGGACGAGGCCCGACAAGGTGACGGAGCGGAGCAGTTCAAGCGAGTTGGCAGCGCGTTGCATGGCGGTCGGGTCAGTGAGGGAGGCGATGAAAAGAATTTTACACGAGCGCTTGCGTATTGAGTATTGTCGACAATATACTTCCTCGCAGGGCAGAACGCAAGGCAAGGGTCATCGCGAGTCGCGAAATCTTGCGTATTGTCGACAATATTCATAATACGGTTCGCTTCATGGAGACAATCAATGCAGTGTCGTATTCGCAGTGAAGGAGCGCGATGAAAGCTACGCTTTTTCGAGGTGCGCCGGGCCGCGTCTTCATGCTCCTTTGCCTGATGTACTTCATCGAGTACATCGATCGCGTGAATCTCTCGATTGCCGCGCCGGTGTTGAAACGGACATTGCATCTGAGCAATACCGAACTTGGCGTTGCGTTGTCCGCGTTCGGCTACTGTTATGCGACATTCCAAATCATCAACGGCTACCTCGGCGACCGCATCGGGCCGCGGCGCATGCTGGCGATATCGGGGTTGCTCTGGGCGATCGGCTCCATCGCAACCGGCGTCGTCGGTGGTCTAGGTTCGCTGGTGTTTGCGCGGATGTGCGTGGGGCTGGGCGAGGCAGGCACGATCCCCAACGCCACGCGAGCCATGGCCAATTGGGTACCGGGCGGGCAGCGCGGCTTCGCGCAGGGCTTCACGCATTCGTCGGCGCGCGCGGCCGCCGCGATCACACCGCCCCTCGTCGTCGCGATGATTCCGCTGCTGGGCTGGCGCGGGACGTTCATTACGCTGGGCTGCGTAAGCCTCGGGTGGGTCGCCGCCTGGTGGCTCTATTTCCGTGACGATCCGCGCACGCACAAAGGCGTGACGCCTGAGCAGATCGCCACGCTGCTGCGCTACGCGGGGCCGCGCCATCGCACGGGGGTGCCGTGGTGGCCGCTCGTGCGCCGCATCATGCCCGTGACGCTCGTGTTCTTCTGCCATGCGTGGACGCTCTGGCTCTATCTGAGTTGGCTGCCGAGCTTCTTCGTCGGTCAGTACGGCATCGATTTGAAGCATTCGGCGCTGTTCACGTCGGGCGTGTTTCTCGCGGGCGTGATCGGCGATGCGGCGGGAGGCGTGCTGACCGACGCGATCTATCGCCGTACCGGCAATCTGAATCGCGCGCGTCGCAATGTGATCATTTGCGGCTTTTTCGGTTCGCTCCTGTTCCTCTCCGGCGTGTTCTTCATCAAGAACCCGACGATCATCTCGCTATGCCTCGCCGCCGCGCTGTTCTGCCTCGAATCGACCGAAGGGCCGATCTGGGCCGTGCCGATGGATATCGCACCGGCCTTCGCAGGCGTCGCGAGCGGTTTCGTGAGCACGGCAGCGGGGCTCGCCGCCATCGTCTCGCCGCTCGCGTTCGGCATCGTCACCGACCTGACCGGCAGCTATCGTCTGCCGTTCATGATATCGATCGGCCTCCTGCTGATCGGCATCGGGCTTGCGTTCTGGATCCGGCCCGACCGGCCGCTCGACGTTAGCCGAGACACCTCCGCTCGCACTGACACCCTAGGGGCACACTCATGAATTCAGGATCGCTCGAACGCGTCGCCGTCGTTACCGGTGCGGCGCGCAACATCGGACGAGCCATCGCGCTCGAACTGGCTGGCGCCGGCACCACGGTCGTCGTGAACGCTCGAAGTTCCTTCGACGAGGCCGCCGGCGTCGTCCACGAGATCGAGGCCGCGGGTGGCCGCGCCGCGGTCGAGCTTGCCGACGTGAGCACGCCCGAGGGGGCGCAGGCGCTGATGGACGCCGCGGTGCGCCGCTTTGGCCGCATCGATCTGCTCGTGAACAACGCCGCGCTGCGGCGCGAGGTGTCGTTCGACGAACTCGATTGGACACAGTGGCGCGAAGTCATGGCCGTCATTCTCGATGGCGCTTATCTCTGCGCGCATGCGGCGTTGCCGCATTTGCGCGCGGCCGGTGCGGGCGCGATCGTCAACATCGGCGGCATGTCGGCGCACGCGGGATCGAGCGGGCGGGCGCACGTGATTGCCGCGAAGGCCGGACTCGTGGGCCTCACGCGCGCGCTCGCGTGCGATCTCGCGCCCGATGGCATCACCGTGAATTGCGTCGTGCCCGGCCTCATCGACACGCAGCGCGGCGGGGCGGCCGGCACTCGCGAGCCGGCGCACCACGCGCATCGCACGACGCTGCTCGGCCGGCGCGGCCAGCCCGAAGAGGTGGCTGCGCTCGTGGGTTTCCTCTGCAGTGACAAGGCGCGCTACATGACGGGCCAGGTCATTCACGCGAACGGGGGCGCCTTCCTAGGTTGACGCTCGCGCGGCGGCTCGCTCGATAGCCATAGCCAATTGCATACGGACGCTGCGGTCTTCATTTGTTTAGTTGTCCTAATCAATAGAAGTTGAATCCATTCGTCAACTCATAACGGAGACATCGATGAAAAAAGCACTGTGGACATTGCCCGCGTTGGGCCTGATAGCGGGGTCGGCTTATGCGCAGAGCAGCGTAACGCTGTACGGCATCGTCGACGAAGGCGTCATGATCAACACCAACGCGAAGAACACGGTCAACGGGCACAACGTCGGCGGCAGGCAGTTCTCTATCGATTCGAACGCGGGCACGCAAGGCAGCCGCTGGGGGATCAAGGGCGACGAGGACCTCGGAGGCGGTCTTTCTACGATCTTCCGGCTCGAATCGGGATTCAACGTGAGCACGGGCCAGTTCGGCCAGGGCGGCACCGCGTTCGGACGCCAGGCCTACGTGGGACTCGCGAGCCGCCAGTTCGGAACCGTCACGCTCGGACGCCAGTACGACAGCATCAACGATTACGTGGGCCTATACGGTTTCGCGGCGGCTTATGGCGGTTCGACGACCGAGCATCCCGGCGATCTCGACAACGTCAATCACACGTACCGCACGAACAGCACCATCAAGTACGCGAGCGTGAATCTAAGCGGACTGACGTTCGGCGGCACCGTTACGCTTGGCGGCGTGCCTGGTCAAATCTCTCAGAGCAGCGGCTATTCGCTGGGCGCGAATTATGCGCGAGGGCCGCTCGGCGTCGGCGCGGCGTATGAGTTCTTCAAGAATCCTGCGGCGACGGGTGCGATTCTCAATAGCAATGCCTCCGCCGCGACGTTCGGCTCCTTGAATTCGGGCTACCTCGGCACCGATCCGGCAAACTCGCTGCAGATCTTCACCGTGGGCGGCAACTACAAGATCGGCGCGGCGGTGCTGGGTGCCGTGTATTCGAATACGCGCTATCAGAACATCGGCGCATTCGACGGCGCGACCGCGGTATTCAACAGCTATGAGGTCAACGCGCTCTACCAGTTCACGACCGCGCTTTCGGCCGGTATCGAATACAACTATACGAAGGGCAACGCCGTGCGAGGCGAGCTTGGCGATCAGCGCTACAACCAAGTATCGATGCTGTTCGACTATGCGCTTTCGAAGCGCACCGACGTTTATCTGCTCGGCACGGTTCAGAGCGCGAGCGGCACGAGTTCGACCGGCGCGCAGGCGGTGGCCGACATCGGGGGGATTGGCGATTCGTCGAACAACCATCAGGCCGTCGTGCGCATCGCGATCCACCACAAGTTCTGATTGGCATTCGGTCGAAGGAGAACCGTCGGGCATTCTTCTTTGTGCCGGGCTAGTGAATGTCTTTTATCGCCGTCGTCAGCCGAGGAATGGGTCTTCGGCGCGGCGGCATCTGTCTAGAGGATCGACCCAATGAGTTCCATCGCCGCAGCGTTCGCGCACGGCCTGCAAACCCTGGCGAGCCGGCCACTGCCTCCGGAGGTTGCCGACGAGGCCCGACGCTCCCTCATCAACGTGATCGGTACGTCGATCGGGGCATCGCGACATCCAGGCGTCGAGGCCATTCTTGCGGCCGCGCGTGAGATCGGCGTAGAGCCGGCCGCGCCGGTGCCGGGGCGCAGCGAGCGCATCGACGTGCATTTCTCCGCGCTTGCCACGGGCTTCGCCGGTCATCTCGACGATTTCGACGACACGCACCTTGCCACCGTGATTCATCCCGCGGCGTCGGTGTTCGCCGTGCTGACCGCACTCGCGCCCGCTACCCGGCCCAACGGCGCGCAGGCGCTCACGGCTTTTGCGCTCGGCTGCGAGGCGCAGTTGCGCGTTGGCGTGTCGATTTCGCCCGAGCATTACGAGCGCGGCTGGCACATCACGGGCACGTGCGGCGTGATCGGCTGCGCCGTAACGGCCGCGCTGCTGCTCGGACTGGACGGCGATGGCCTCGCGCGTGCAGCAAGCATTGCCGCGTCGATGTTCGTCGGCCAGCGTGAAGCGTTCGGTACGATGACCAAGCCCTATCACCCAGGCAAAGCGGCGGCCAACGGCATCGCCGCCGCACGGCTCGCGCAACAGGGGCAGTTAGCCGAGGAGGACATCTTCGAGGCGCCGGGCGGCTATTCGCACGCGCTCTCGACGAAGGTCGACTTCGAGCGCATGAACGGCCAGATGGGCGAGCGCTGGGAGCTCCTTTCGAATACCTATAAGCCGTATCCCTGCGGGATCGTCGCGCATCCGGCCATCGATGCCGGGCTGGCGCTTTCGACGAGGATCGCCGACGCCCGCGAGATCGCGTCGATCACGCTGCGGTGCCATCCCCTCGTGCCGGAGCTGATGGGCAATCCGCAGCCGACCGACGGCTTGCAGGCGCGTTTCAGCGCGATTCACGGGGTAGCAGCGGCGCTGTGCGATCGCCGCGTGGGGCTCGCGCAGTACGACGATGCACGCGTCGTGCAGCAAGACGTGACGGCGCTACGCGCGAAAACGAAGCTCGTGCCGGACGCGTCGGTCAATCGCGACGAGGTGTTCATCGAAGCTCGGCTCAAGGACGGCAGCGTGGTCGCCCATCACGTCGAACACGCGCGCGGCAGTCTTGCGCGTCCGCTCACGAGCGACGAGCTGCGCGAAAAAATCGAGCTGCTGATCGATCCGATTCTCGGTAGCGGCGCCACGCAGCGCATTGCCGATGCGGTTCGCGATCTGACGTCGTTGCCTACGCTCGGCCCGTTCTTCGAACTTTGTCTTCCCATCAAGGAACAGGATCATGCATAACGCCGCAGTTCATTCCGCCGTGTCCGAGGCATTGGTGATGCTCGCGCTCGCGCCGCTGCCGGGGGAAGGGCAGCGCGCCGTCGAGGCGGCGCGCCGCGCGTTGCGCGAGGCGCGTGAAGCGCGTCAAGCGGGAGAGGCCGCCGATCGGCTGCAAACGCAAAAGGGGGCCCCGGGCGATCTGCGCGTGCGCGCGTGGACGCTCGGCGCGCAGTTCGCCACGCACGCGGCGCCTTCGCTCGCGATGCCGGTGCTCGCCGCGGCGCTTGCCGCGGGCGAGCGCTTCGGCGCGTCCGACGAGGAGATCGCCGAGGCCGTCGCGATCGGCACCGAAGCATCGACACGCGTGCTTGCGGCGCTCGACAGCGATGAATATCGCGCGCGCTGGAACGTGGTTTCATCGATCGGCGTGTTAGGTGCGACGCTGGCCGTGGCTCGGCTGGTCAAGCTCGATGGCGTGCGGACGCAGCATGCGCTCGGTGTCGCGGCGGTGCAGTCGGCTGGGCTTGCGTGCAATGCCGGCAAGGCGATGGAGGTCATCGAAATCGGCAAAGCGGCTGCCGATGCGATCGAGTCGGCGCTGATCGCGAAGCATGGCTTCACGAGCGCGGTGGCTTCGATCGACGGTCGTCGCGGTCTCGCGGCGCTGATGGCGTACCGCTTCGACGCCGCGCAGATCGTCAGCCAGCCCGGTGCCGGGTGGATGACGGCGGGGTAAGACCGGCGGGACCGGCGACGTTCGTGCGCGCGTGAGGGCGGGTGAGCGCGTGAGGGCCGAACGCCGCTTAGTCCTGCAATCCGCGCGTGTTGCGATAGACGCACTGGCTCGATTCGACGAAGCGCACGCGGTACTCGACGGGCTTGTCCTTGAACGTGTAGGCGGTGCGCTCGATGCGCAGCACGGGCGTGCCCACGGACACGTCGAGCGCGCTCGCTACCGCTTCGTCGGCTATCGCGCCGCCCAAGTCTTCTACCACGCGCACGACGGAGACGCCGAAATGCTCCTGATAAAAGCCGTAGATCGAGCCATGACGCGCGGCGAAGGTTTCGGCGCTGAGGCTTGGGAAAACATCGAGCGGAATCCACAGATGATCGAGCATCACGGGCATGCCGTCGCGTAGGCGCAGATTCTCGGCGCTGACGAGCCGCGCGCCGCGCTCGAGCTTCAGGATCGACGCCAGCGCGGGCGTTGCGCGCTCCTTGCGAAAGCGCAGCAGTTGGGCGGTGACATGGACAGCCTGGCCATCGCGATCGACGAAGTTGAAGTACTGATCGAATGCGTGTTCGTCGGCGAATTTCGCGACGATCGTGCCGCGCCCCGCGCGCCGGATCAACAGCCGCTCGGCCACCAGTTCCTCGACCGCCCGCCTGATGGTTCCGATGCCGACCCCGAACGCCTCGGCCAACTGCGGCTCGGTGGGGATTTTGTCCCCGGCCACCCATTCGCCTGTGCGCAGCCGCTCGAGGATGCCTGCGCGGACAATTTCGTAGAGCGGCTGTTCGCCTGAGTTGCGAATTCCTTGCATGGGTTCAGCGGGAGAGGGCTTGAGTCGATGGATGCGCAGCGGGCCGGTGCGCGCGTAAATGTCCGAAGGATACAGGATTGATGATTCCCTGCGATATTCGAAGTGCTTCATTCGATGGTTGCGTAGGGCAGGCCCACGTAGTTTTCCGCAATCGTCTTTAGGCCCGCCTCGGAAGTCGTGAAATAGTCTCGCTCCGTTTCTTGCATACGCCGGCTAAATGCATCGTTATCCGGAAACTCGTGCAGCAGCGACGTCATGAACCACGAGAAGCGTTCGGCCTTCCAGACCCGGCTCAGCGCCGCGTCCGAATAGCGCCCGAGTAGATCGGTCCGGCCTTCGCGATACACCTTGCATAGGATTCTATAGAGCGTGTTGACGTCGCTGGCCGCGAGGTTGAGTCCTTTCGCGCCGGTGGGGGGAACGATGTGGGCGGCGTCGCCCACGAGGAACATGCGCCCGTACTGCATGGGTTCGACAACGAAGCTGCGCAGCGGTGCGATGCTCTTCTCGAGCGACGGCCCGGTTTCGAGGCGATCGCCGAGATGATCGGGCAGGCGACGCTCGAGCGCTTGCCAGAAGCGATCGTCGCTCCATGCCTCGACTTGTTCGGTTAGCGGAACTTGGAGGTAATAGCGGCTCCGTGTATTGGAGCGCTGGCTGCACAGCGCGAAGCCGTCGGGATGATGGGCGTAGATCAATTCATGATTGATCGGGCGAGTATCGGACAGTATGCCGAGCCAACCGAACGGATAGACGCGTTCGTAGGCCTTCAGCACATGGGCGGGAATGGTCTTGCGCGCAACGCCATGAAACCCATCGCAGCCGGCGATGTAATCGCATTCGATTCGGTGGCGCTTCCCGTCCGTCGTATAGGTGACGCTCGGTGTTTCGCTATCGACGTCATGAAGTTCGACCTGATCGACTTGATAGAGGCTCGTTGCCCCCGATTGCTCGCGCGCATGCATCAGGTCGCGCGTGACTTCGGTCTGTCCGTAGACCATGACCGTTTTGCCGCCGGTGAGCGCCTTGAGATCGATGCGCACGCGTCGGCCGTGGAAGGCGAGTTCCACCCCTTCGTGCACGAGTCCTTCGCGGTCCATGCGCGCGCCCACTTGGGCTTCGCGTAGAAGGTCGACCGTACCCTGCTCGAGCACGCCGGCACGAATGCGCCTGAGCACGTATTCAGGGGTCTGGCGTTCGAGAATGACGTTGTCGATGCCCGCGAGCGTCAATAACTGTCCCAGCAGCAGGCCAGACGGCCCCGCTCCTATGATGGCGACCGATGTTTTCATGCTGTGCTCCTCCGTCTCTGCCTGCGCGCAAGCCTCGCTTGGCGCGGCTGGATTGATATGTAGGCGTACTGGTATTTTTCTGCTTGGAACGCCGGCGAGGAAGGCATGAATCGGTGTTAAATTTGGACTTTTGAAAAATAATGAGGAGACGCGATGAAGCGTGCCGCTGCCGGGCGAGAGCATGGCGTGCCTGTGTTCAAGCTCTACGGAGAACGCACCGCGTGGCCCACGCCGGACCTTCTTCACTGCGAGTCGATTCCAGAGCGCAGCCATCTGCATGACTGGGAAATCTCATTGCATCGCCATATGGACCTGGGCCAGTTGCTCTACGTCCAAGGGGGGCGCGCCATCCTCGATGTCGAAGGTGAGATTCGTGAGATCGAGGAGCCGTCGATCCAAGTCGTTCCGCCGATGAGCGTGCATGGATTTCGCTTCAGCCACGACATCGCCGGCTACGTGGTGACGCTGGCCATGCCGCTGTTCGACTGGTTGCAGGACAGTCTCGCCGATGCCGCGCCTTCGCTGCTGCAGGCGGGGTGCTATCCGGTTGGCGAGGACAAGGCGTGGGTCGATCTTCTGTGTGAACGCATCAACCACGAATATGCGGTTCCGGCGCCGGGCCGCGATTTTCTGCTGCGCTCGCTGATCGGCGCGTTGGCAAGCTGGGTCGGGCGCCGGCAGCTCGAGCGGCGTGCAAAGCAATGGCGCCCGGAGCGCGGGCAATTACATGTGGCGGCGTTCAGCCGGCTCGTCGAGCAGCACTATCGCGAGCACTGGGCCGTGGTCGAGTATGCCCAAGCGCTTGCGATTACGAGTGCGCAACTCAACAACGTGAGCCGCCGCTTCCTCGGGCAGAGTGCGCTCGAGCACCTGCACCAACGGCTGTTGCTCGAGGCAAAGCGCAACCTCGTGTATACGACGATGACGGTTGCGCAGATCTCCGATTTGCTTGGATTTTCCGAAGTCGCGTATTTCTCGCGTTTCTTCCGCCGCCTCGAAGGCGTGAGCCCGCGCGAATTCAGGCAGCGGCAGTCGCATTACGCGCGCGACGCCGTTTGATCGACGTTGCGTTGCCGTGAGATTTGATGCGATGCCTCGATCAGCCGCTCACATTCAATCACTCACATCGCCTCGCGCACCGCTCGCAGAAACTGCTGGGTGCGCTCGTGCTGCGGTGACGAGAAGAACTGCGCAGGCGGTGCCTGTTCGATGATCTTGCCCTGCGAAAAGAAGCAGACGCGATCGGCGAATTCTTTCGCGAATCCCATTTGATGCGTCACCATCAGCATCGTCAAATCGTGCTCCTCGCCGAGGCGCCGAATCACGTTCAGTACTTCGCCGCATAGCTCGGGGTCGAGTGCCGACGTGACTTCATCGAACAGCATGACCTTGGGACGCATCGCGAGTGCACGCGCGATCGCAACGCGTTGCTGCTGGCCGCCCGACAATTGCGATGGGTAGTGGTCGCACTTTTCCGCTAGTCCGACCATGGACAGCAGTTCCCGCCCGCGTTCGATGGCCTCGCGTCGCGACATGCCGAGCGTATGGATCGGCGCCTCGATCGTGTTCTGCAGTGCGCTCATGTGCGGAAACAGGTTGAAGCTCTGGAACACCATGCCGATCTTGCTGCGCACGCGGCGTATATGGCGGTCGTTCGCCGGGACGAGCTTGCCGTTGCGCAGCATATGCGTGAGCGGTTCGCCGTCCACCTCGATCGAGCCGTCCGAGACGGGATCGAGCGTCATGAGCACGCGCAATAGCGTCGACTTGCCGGAGCCGCTTGGTCCGATGATCGCCACCTTCTCGTTGGCGGCGACGTTAAGGTCGAGACCGTCGAGCACAGTGAGCGCGCCGTAACGCTTGGTGACGCCGGCGAAGCGGACCATCGGCCGTTCGCCATACGGGTCGGTGGCCGTGTCCGGCGCCGGATGAAGGTCGCGTTTCATCTGCTGCTCCTGAAGTCCTGCTTGTGTAAGCTGCCCCATGTTCATACTCCCGCGGCTGGGCGTCACGAATCGCTCAGGGCAGACGCACGCGCCGTTCGAGATGGCGCACGCCGGCCGCGAAGGTCAGGCTGATGACGAGGAAGAACGCGCCCGTCATCGTGATCGGCTCCAGGTACCGGAACGTTTCGGAGCCGATGTCCTTTGCCTGCTGCATCAGCTCGACCACCGTGATGGCGGACAGTACCGGCGTGTCCTTGAACATCGCGACGAGATAGTTGCCGAGCGCTGGGATGACCTGCCTGATCGCCTGCGGCAAGATCACGCCGACGTACGTGCGCCGGCGCGACAGCGACAGCGCGCACGCCGCTTCCCACTGCCCGCGCGCCACGCAATTGAGGCCGGCGCGGTAGACCTCCGATACGTAGCACGCGTAGTGCACCGCGATGCCGATCGTCCCGGCCGTGAGGGCGCTGACGTTCAGGCCGTACAACGGGCCGACGTAGAAGATCACGTACACCTGGATCAAGAGCGGCGTGCTGCGGATGAACTCGACCACGAAGCCGACCGTGCGCGCAATCGATGCGATCGGGCTGCGGCGCAGCAGAGCGAGCGCGAGCCCGAGCACGAGTGCGATCGCGAAGCCGACCAGCGTGATCCCGATCGTATAGAGGCTGGCACGAGCGAGCGCCGGCAGGATGTGCACGGCGTAATAAATATCGAAGAAGGTATTCACCGTGCAGTCCCCCGGGCGGTGCCGTGGCTGAAGCGAAGCTCGACGCGGCGCATCAGCGCAACGAGGCATTGCGCCAGCACGAAGTAGATGATGAGCGTCAGTGCGAAAATTTTCGCGGTCTCGAGCGTTGCTTCATCGAGCTGCCGCGCACGGAACGTCAGATCGGACAGCGTGATCAGCGAGACGAGCGACGTGCCCTTGATGAGCTCGATCATGAGATTGGTTGCGGGCGGCAGCGCATTGATCATCGCCTGGGGCAGGATGATCCGGCGCATGCGCATCGCCGGCGACATGTTGAGCGCGAGCGCTGCCTCGTACTGGCCATGCGGAACGGAGCGCAGTGCGCCACGCAGGATCTCCGATCCGTACGCGCCGTAGTGCAGCCCGAGCCCGACGATCGCGACGGTGAACGGCGTGAGCGCGAGATTGAACGGCGGAAGCGGCAGAACGAAGAAAAACCAGAAGAGCTGCACGAGCAGCGACGTGCCGCGGAACACCTCGACGTACCCATTGCCGAGCCAGCGGACGACGCGCCATGGGGCGGCGCGCAGCACGTTGGCCAAGCAGGCCATGAAGACGGCGAGCACGATCGCGCAGGCGGCGATTTCGACCGTCACGACGGCGCCTTTCGCGAGCAGGGGAATCAATTGGTCCAGATCATGCATGACGGTTCCTGGCAAGAGAGCGTCGAGGGCATCGAAGCCGATTCCCCGCGCCGCGGGCGCGGGTCCCGATTTACTGGCGGCAGAGCTCGGCCGCGGTCTTGTCGGTCAGATTGGACTTGTCGAAGCCGAACGGGGCAACCGTTTTCAAATGATCCGGCGTACCGAGCCAAGCGTGCAACTGCTTGTCGACGGCGTCGCGCAGGTCGGTGTCGCTCTTGCGAAAGGCGAGCGCCCCGTAGCCCATATGCTTCGGATCGTCGACGAACTTGTCGACGACGGCCACCTGTCCCGGCATTTTCGCCGCGAGATCCTTCATCGTCAGCGCCGTGCCGATCGCCGCGTCCGCCCGGTGAGAGCGCACGGCCTGAAGCTGCGCGGTGGTATCGGGAACCTGAAGGATCTGTCCATCCTTGATGCCTGCTGCGCGTGCATAGCCGAGTTCGACGGTGCCGGCCATGACCGCGAGCTTCAGGTCGGGTTGCTTGGCGACGTCGGCATAGCTGACGAGGTGTTTCGGGTTGCCGGGCGGCGTCAGCAGCGTGTCGCCGATTTGGTATTGCGGATCGGCAAACGCGACCTGCGTGCAGCGCTGCGGCGTAATGTACATGCCCGCGGCAATCACGTCGAAGCGGCCCGCCTGCAAGCCCGGAATGAGCGAACCCCATTCGGTCAGCACGGCGTCGACCTTCTTCACGCCGAGCTTTGCAAAGATCTTCTTCGCGATTTCGGGCGACTCGCCCGTCACGGTTCCGTCGGGCTGCGTGTACGCGAATGGCTTCTCGTTGGCGTAGCCGATGCGCACGACGCCCGTGCGCTGGATACGCTGCAGTGTGGTTTCCGCGTGAGCGGCCGACGTCAGGCCGATTAGCCCGACGATTGCGCACAGCACACCGAATGTGCCAGTCAGTCTGTTCAGTTTCATGTCGATGCGTTCCCGTTGGTTGACTGATTTACCGCGATCGCCGGTGCCCGCCTGCTGTCGTGATCTAGTGGAAAACCCTTGCAGAACAATATCCTGGCGTATCGCAACACCGGTTGAATGCCAGCATACAAAGCCATATTTTTCTTTTGATTGCTCTAGGACAATTATTTTCCGGACGCGATTGGAGCGACCATTGGCGCACAGCGACGAAAGAGAACGAGCATGATCCAACGAACGAGCAAGGCCTGGCGCGAGGCCGTCGATGCGGTACATGGGGCCGAATCGAAGTACAAGCGTCTCGTCAAGGCGATCGCGGGCGAAATCGAGAGCGCGGTGCTGGTCTCGGGTGCCCGCTTGCCCCCGCAACGCGACGTCGCCGCCGAACTCGGCATCAGCGTGCAGACCGTCACGAATGCGTACAAGGAACTCGAGCGGCAGGGACTGATTCGCTGTGAGGTCGGGCGCGGCAGCTTCGTCGCCGGCCGCATGACGGAGCGCGTGTCCAACTACATCCTCGATACGGCCGAGCGGGAAGTCGTCGATTTTTCGATTGCGCGCATGGTTCACACGTCCGAGCACGACGAGGCGTGGCGCAAAGTTTGCGCCACGCTCGCCACCGTCGAGGACCAACCGTGGATACGCGCGTTTCGGCCGATTGCGGGGTTCGAATACCACCGGCAAGCGGGCGTTGCCTGGCTCGCGTCGCTCAACATGCCGGCGCACGCCGATTCGCTGCTCGTCACCAATGGCGCCGCGCACGGCATCTTTCTCGCACTGGCCTCGCTGGTCGGACCGGGCGACACCGTGCTTTGCGAAAGCCTCACCGATCACGGCGTGATCGGCTCCGCGAACGTGCTCGGCTTCACGCTGAAAGGGCTCGAGATCGATGAGTACGGGATTCGGCCCGAGCATTTCGAGGAGATGTGCGACGGCGAGCGTGTCTCCGCGCTCGTCTGCACCCCGACGCTGAATAACCCAACCGTGTCGGTGATGACCGATGCACGGCGGCGCGCGATCGCCCGTATCGCCGAGCGCTACGGTGTTTACGTGATCGAAGACGACGTTTATGGCGCGCTGCCGGAGAAAACGTACACGCCGATCGCGAGCCTCGTTCCGGAACTCGCGTTCTACTGCACGAGCATGACGAAATCCGTGTTGACCGGCCTGCGTACGGGCTATCTCGCGATGCCGAGACGTCTTGCACTGCGTTGCGAGAGCGTGCTGCGCGTCAGTTCTTGGATGGCGACGACCGCCGTTGCCGAGGTAGCGACGAGATGGATTGCGGACGGCACCGCCCGGCGCCTCGTCGAGTTGCAGCGCACGCGGCTGGCGGCGCGTCATGCGGTGCTTTCGTCGATTCTGGGCAAGTACTTGCTGGGAAGTCATCCGAACGCGGTGTCCGCATGGCTGCGCGTGCCCGATCATTGGCAAGCCGACCGCGTCGTGCGCGAACTGCGCAATCGCCAGATTGCGCTAACGTCGCCGGACCCCTTTCTCGTGCACGGCACCGAGCGGCCGAATGCGGTGCGCCTTTGTCTCGGCGCCGACGTGACGGAAAACACGTTCGAAGCGGCGCTCGGCGTGATCGCCGAGGTCTTCGAGCAATATCCGCACGTTCACGATTTCATTTGATGTCCTAGGACATTCGGGAAGCATTTTCCGCGACATTAGACTTGGCCGCATCGACACTGTGTGCGGTAGCGGTCCATGTCCATTCTGTCTCTTGCGGATGTCTTTCGAGCGCGGCTGCGCCTGGCAGGGCGCGTGGCGCGCACGCCCCTCGTCGAATCGGCATCGCTGTCGCAGCGCGTTGGCGTGCCCGTCTATTTGAAGCTCGAGATCGTCCAGCCCACCGGCAGCTTCAAGGTGCGCGGCGCGACGAACACGCTTGCCGAGATGGCCGCCGAGGGCGTGACGAAAGTCGTCACCGCGTCGACGGGCAATCACGGGCGCGCGATCGCTTATGCCGCGCACGCGCTCGGCATCGAGGCTGTCGTTTGCATGTCCTCGCTGGTGCCGAGGAACAAGGTCGACGCCGTTGCCGCGCTCGGCGCGGGCGTCGTGATCGCGGGCTGCAGCCAGGATGAGGCACAGGTCGAGGCGCAACGACTGGCCGAAGACGAGGGATATGCGTTCGTGCCGCCGTTCGATGACCTACGCGTGATCGCCGGCCAAGCAACCATCGGTCTCGAGATTCTGGAAGAACTTCCTGATGTCGCGACGCTCGTCGTACCGCTCTCGGGCGGGGGACTCTTCAGCGGCATCGCGTTTGCGGCCAAGGCCATCCGTCCGGCACTCTGCGCGATCGGCGTGTCGATGGCGCGCGGTGCCGCGATGCACGCAAGTCTTGCGGCCGGCAAACCGGTCGTCGTCGAAGAGGTCGCGACGCTCGCCGATTCGCTCGGCGGCGGTATCGGGCTCGACAACCGCTACACGTTCGCAATGACGCACGACCTGGCCGACGACATCGTGCTGCTCGACGAGCGCTCGATCGCACGCGGCATCGTGCATACCTATGAGGCGGAACGTCTCGTTGTCGAAGGGGCCGCGGCCGTGGGCATCGCGGCGCTGCTCGACGAGCGCATCCCTGCGCGGAACGGGCCGATTGCCGTCGTGGTGAGCGGCGCCAATATCGATATCGATGCGCATCGTCGCATCGTCTTGGAGAACGCAGATGCCTGACATCACGATCCTCGGCGAAGCGCAGCTACGCTCGCTCGTTCCGCTCGACCTCGACGCCGTCGGACAGATCGAGCGTGCATTTCTCTCGCTCGCGACCGAGCCTGTCGTGATGCCGCCGGTACTCAACCTCGCGCTGCATGGGCGGCACGGCGAGGTCGACGTCAAGACGGCGTATATACCGCGCTTCGACAGTTTTGCCATCAAGGTGAGCCCCGGGTTTTTCGGCAATGCGGCACTCGGGTTGCCGAGTCTGAACGGCCTGATGCTCGTCCTGTCCGCGCACACTGGGCTCACGGAAGCGGTGTTGCTCGACAACGGTTACTTGACTGCCGTACGCACGGCGGCGGCGGGGGCTGTCGCCGCGCGCTGGCTCGCACGTCCCGATGCGCGTCGCGTGGCGATCATCGGCGCGGGCGAACAGGCCCGCTTGCAATTGCAGGCACTGATGCTCGTTCGCCGCGTAGAACACGTGGCGGTGTGGGCACGCGATGCCGAACGGGCGGCTATCTATGCGGCCGACGTCGAGCAGCGATTCGACGTTCGTTGCTCGGTGGCCAGCTCCGTACCCGAGGCGCTCGACCAAGCGGACATCGCCGTCACGACGACACCGAGCCGGGTCCCGCTCATTCACGCGCATGACCTTCACCGCGGACTGCACATCACCGCGATGGGCTCGGACGCCGATTACAAGACCGAGCTCGAGCCATCTGTGTTCGATGCGGTCCGTTACGTCTGCGATCGCTTGCAGCAAGTGCGCACGAGCGGAGAACTCGCGCATGCGATTCGGGCCGGCGTGCTGCCGGCCGACGCGACGTTTCCCGAGCTCGGCGAGATCATCGCCGGCCGGGCGCAAGGCAGAACGGGTCCCGACGACATCACCGCCTGCGACCTCACGGGTACCGGCGCCCAGGATACGGCGATCGCCGTGCTCGCACTCGAGCGTGCGCGCGCGGCGGGCGCGGGGATGATTTTCCACAACGACATGACACGCTGAGAGGACAAGATGTCTGTACAGATGGAGCAGCGGGCGGGTTCGGCCCACCCGGAACCTCGGCTCGCGTTCGAGCGCAGCGAGTACGCCGCGCGGATCCTGAGAACGCGCCGCGCGATGGAGCAGGCCGGTATCGATCTATTGATCGTGTCCGACCCGACGAACATGGCCTGGCTCACGGGTTACGACGGCTGGTCGTTTTACGTGCATCAGTGCGTGCTATTGCCGATGGATGGCGATCCGGTGTGGTTTGGCCGCGGGCAGGACGCGAACGGTGCGAAGCGCACGGTTTTCATGCAACACGACCGCATCGTCGGTTACCCCGATCATTACGTTCAGTCGCCGCTTCGGCATCCGATGGACTTCCTGTCGCAAGAAGTCATCTCGGCCTTCGGCTGGGGGCCGCTGCGCATCGGCGTCGAACTCGACAACTACTACTTCAGCGCGGCGGCATTCCGTTCGCTGCAGCAGCATCTGCCCGGTGCCAAGTGGGTCGATGCGACGGGCCTCGTCAATTGGCAGCGCGCGGTGAAGTCGCCGCGCGAGATCGAATACATGCGCATCGCCGCGAAAATCGTCGAGAAGATGCACGCGCGTATCGTCGACGTGGTCGAGCCCGGAATGAAGAAGAACGATCTCGTGGCCGAGATCTATTCGGCCGGCATTACCGGTGTCGAAGGCTATGGCGGTGACTATCCGGCGATCGTGCCGCTGCTTCCGACGGGCTCGGATGCCGCGGCGCCGCACCTGACCTGGGACGACTCCCCGTTTACCACGAATGCGGGCACGTTCTTCGAGATTGCCGGGTGCTTCAAGCGCTATCACTGCCCGCAATCGCGCACGGTTTATCTCGGTAAGCCGCCAAAGCATTTTATCGATGCGGAGCGGGCGGTCGTCGAAGGCATCGAGGCGGGGCTCGCGGCCGCGAAGCCGGGCAATCACTGCGAGGACATCGCCAACGCATTCTTCGCGGTGCTGCGCAAATCGGGCATCGAGAAGGACAGCCGCTGCGGCTACCCGATCGGCGCGAGCTATCCGCCTGATTGGGGCGAGCGAACCATGAGCCTGCGCCCGGGGGACAAGACCGTCCTCGAACCCGGCATGACCTTCCACTTCATGCCGGGCTTGTGGCTCGACGACTGGGGCCTCGAAATCACGGAGAGCATTCTGATCACGGAAACGGGCGTCGAGACCTTCTGCAACACGCCGCGCAAGCTGTTCGTCAAGGAGTGACGCGATGCGCGCTTCCCCAATCACGCCAACCGTCGACTTCGACGCGGATGGAGAGCAGCACGGGTTCCTGAAGCTGCCGTACTCACGCGACGATTCCGCGTGGGGCGCGATCATGATCCCGATCACGGTCGTCAAGTGTGGCGCAGGTCCCACCGTGCTGCTCACGGGCGGCAACCACGGCGACGAGTACGAGGGCCCCGTCGCACTCTCGAAGCTCGCGTGCAGCTTGAAGGCGCGCGACGTTCGCGGGCGCGTGATCGTCGTGCCGTTCATGAACTACCCGGCATTTCGGGCGGGCACGCGCACGTCGCCGATCGATGCGGGCAACCTCAACCGCAGCTTCCCTGGCAAGCCCGACGGCACCGTGACCGAGAAAATCGCCGATTACTTCCATCGGCACTTGCTGCCGCTCGCCGACTACGTGCTCGACATCCACGCCGGCGGACGCACGCTCGACTTCGTCCCGTTTGCCGCCGTCCATCTGCTGCCCGACGCAGGTCAGCAGGCGCGCTGCGAAGGCGCGATGCTCGCGTTCGGCGCACCGTACTCGATGCGGATGTTCGAACTCGACAGCGTGGGGCTGTTCGACAGCGCGGTCGAGGAGGCGGGCAAAGTGTTCGTTACGACCGAGCTCGGCGGCGGCGGCACGTCGACGGCGCAAAGCGTTGCGATCGCCGAACGAGGGGTGCGCAGCTTCCTACGCTTTGCGGGTGTGTTGGAAGACGAGGGGCAGGCCGAGCCGGGTCCGCGCACGACGACGCTGCTCGATATGCCCGACGGATCATGCTTCACGACGAGCGAGCACGAGGGGTTGCTCGAGATGTGCCGCGATCTCGGCGAGACGGTCGCGCGAGGCGACTTGCTCGCGCGCGTTTATGACACCGTGCATCTGGGCACGCCCGGTATCGAATATCGAGCGAAGCGCGAGGGCATCGTCGCCGCTCGGCATTTCCCAGGGCTCGTGAAAGCCGGCGACACGATTGCCGTCGTTGCCGATGTCGTCGAGCGCGCAATTGCCGCCGCGGCGTGAATCGAGGCTGACGTGATCAAGCTCGACCGCTACGACCTCGCGATCCTGCGCATCCTTGCGCGTGACGGCCGGATCACGAAGTCGAAGCTCGCCGAAGAGGTGAATCTATCGATTTCGCCCGCGTGGGAACGGGTGCGCAAGCTCGAGGAGAGCGGTGTGATCCGAGGCTACCGTGCCGACGTCGATTGGGTGGGCGCGTTCAACGGAAGCCGGATCATCGTCGAGGTGACGCTCGCGCGCCATACCGCGCACGACATGAGCCGTTTCGAGGCGCGCGTGCTTGCTGCGAAAGAGGTCGTCCAGTGCCACGCGACGGGCGGTGGGGTCGACTACGTGATGCATGTGATCGCGCGCGACATCGACCGGTATCAACGTTTCATCGACACGCTGCTCGCCGAGGATCTCGGCATCGAACGCTACTTCACGTACGTCGTGACGAAGGTCGTCAAGGACGCGCCGACTCAGGAACTCGACGCCTTCGATCCGTTGCCGCACGGCGATTGAGCGTTCGTGTCGCGACTCGCAAACACAGAAAAAACCGGCGGCCGGCACCCCGCAAAACGGAAATTTCCGCGGACGCAGCCGAGACAGAATGAACGTTATCCCAATGCTACCGAGGAGTGCGTGACATGATGCTCGGACATCCCGTTCTGTTCAAATCGCTGTGCTACGTCGATGGTCACTGGACGCATAGCGACAGCGCGTCGACGATCGCCGTTCAAAACCCCGCCGACCAAACCGTTATCGGCCACGTTCCTATGCTTGAACGCGCGCAGATCGTCGCGGCGATCGGTGCGGCCGAGCGCGCGTTCGCGACGTGGCGATGGGTGCCGCAGGCACAACGCAGCGCGGTGCTCCTGCGCTGGCACGCGCTGATCGTTCGGCACTGCGACGATCTTGCGGCGCTGCTGTCGCTCGAGCAGGGCAAACCGCTCACGGAGGCGCGCGGCGAGGTTCGCTACGCGGCGAGCTTCGTCGATTGGTTCGCGAGCGAAGCCAAGCGCCTCGCGGGCCGCACGATCCCGACGCACATCGAGGGCGCGCATCTCGGCACGATGATGGAGCCGGTCGGCGTCGCGGCGCTCATTACGCCCTGGAATTTCCCCGTTGCGATGATCACGCGCAAGGCAGCGGCCGCACTTGCTGCCGGCTGCACCGTGGTGGTCAAGCCTGCGCACGAAACACCGTTCACGGCGCTTGCCCTCGCGCAGCTCGCGGAAGAAGCCGGTTTTCCCGCGGGCGTCTTCAACGTGGTGCTCGGCGAGCCGCAGATGGCGATGGAAACGCTCGTATCCGACGCACGCGTGCGCTCCGTCAGCTTCACGGGCTCGACGCGCGTGGGCAAGCTCGTCGCGCAGACGGCCGCACAGGCGGGCATCAAGAAGCTCGCGCTGGAGCTTGGCGGCAACGCGCCCTTCATCGTGACCGAGGACGCCGACCTCGATGCTTCGGTGCGGATCGCGGTCGCCGCGAAATTCCAGACGTCGGGGCAGGACTGCTGCGCGGCGAACCGCATCCTCGTTGCACGGCCGCTCTATGAACGGTTCGTCGCCCGATATGCCGAGGCCGTACGCGCCCTCAAGGTCGGCGGTGCGTTCGAGCCCGATGTCGAGGTTGGCCCGCTCATGCACCAAAACGCATTCGACAGCACGCTCGCGCGCATCGACGACGCACGCGCGAAGGGCGCACGCATCGTGGCGGGCGGCGGTGCGCACGAGCGAGGCGGCTGGTTCGTCGAGCCGACCGTCGTTGCCGACGCGCGGCCCGGCATGCGCATCTATGACGAAGAGAACTTCGCGCCGATCTCCGCGATTTCGCCGTTCGATACACTCGACGAAGCGCTCGCGCGCGCGAACGACACCGAGTACGGCCTCGCGGCCTACGTGTGCGCGACGAGGGTGGACACGATCTTCCAACTCGTGCATCGCCTCGATTTCGCCATGGTGTCGGTCAACGGCGTGAAGTTCACGGGCGCGCCGATCCCGTTCGGCGGGATGAAGGCATCGGGCCTTGGCCGCGAAGGCGGCTTCGAAGGCTTCGAGCCGTTCGTCGAAACCAAATACTTTTGCCTCGGCAATCTCGGCCTGCCGATCTCAGCGATCGCGGCCATCGCCTAACGCACCACAGGAGCCATCATGACGCAATCATTCGAACAACTTTTTCAGCAGGATCGTGCGCACTTCATGCATCCGTCGACGCACGCCCACGACCATGCGTCGGGCGCACTGGCGGGCAAGATCATTCGCGGCGCGAAGGGTATTCGCATCGAAGACCACCAAGGCAAGCAGTACATCGATGCATTCGCGGGCCTTTACTGCGTGAACATCGGCTACGGCCGCACCGAGGTTGCCGATGCGATGTACGCGCAAGCGAAGCAGCTCGCCTATTACCACACGTACGTCGGGCATTCGAGCGACGCGATCATCGAGTTGTCCTCGCGCATCATCGACTGGGCGCCGGCCGGCATGAAGAAGGTCTATTACGGAATGTCGGGATCCGATGCCAACGAGACGCAGGTGAAGATCGTCTGGTACTACAACAACGTACTCGGCCGGCCCAGCAAAAAGAAAATCATCTCGCGCGAGCGCGGCTATCACGGTTCCGGCATCGTGACGGGCAGCCTCACCGGGCTGGCGAGTTTTCATCAACACTTCGACTTGCCGATCGAGCGCGTCAAGCACACGGTGTGTCCGCACTGGTACCGCAACGCGCCGGCCGGCATGAATGAAGCGCAATTCGTGGCCCATTGCGTCGACGAACTCGAAAAACTCATCGCCCGTGAGGGCGCGGACACGATCGGTGCGTTCATCGCCGAGCCCGTGATGGGCACGGGCGGCATCATCGTCCCGCCGAAAGGCTACTGGGCGGCAATCCAGCAGGTGCTGCGCAAGCACGATATTTTGTTGATCGCCGACGAGGTCGTGTGCGGTTTCGGTCGGCTCGGCTCGAAGATGGGTTCGCAACATTTCGACATCGAGCCCGATCTGATTACGATCGCAAAGGGTTTGACGAGTGCCTATGCGCCGCTCTCGGGCGTTATCGTCGGCGAGAAAGTGTGGAGCGTCGTCGATCGCGCCTCGCAAGAGCACGGCCCGATGGGGCATGGCTGGACTTACTCGGGCCACCCGGTTTGCGCGGCGGCCGCGCTCGCGAACCTGGGCATTCTCGAGCGCGAGAACCTCGTGGGTCATGCAGCGGATGTTGGCGGCTACTTGCTCGAGCGGCTTCACGCGACGTTCGACGCGCACCCGCTCGTCGGCGAAGTGCGCGGTGCCGGCATGTTGGCGGCGCTCGAGTTCATGGCCGACCGCGATGCGCGCACACCGTTCGACGCCACGCTCAAGGTGGGGCCGCGTGTATCGGCGGCCGCGCTGCAACGGGGCGTGATCGCGCGCGCGATGCCGCACGGCGACATCCTGGGCTTTGCGCCGCCGCTCGTCACGACGCGCGTGGAAGCGGACGAGATCGTCGCGATCGTGAAAGAGGCGGTCGACGAGGTTGCCGATCAGGTGCTGGCGGGTTGAGTGCGAGGGAAGGGCGGAGCCGTCCGGCTCCGCATCACGCTTGTATGTTGGCGGGTTTGTCGTCGTCGCCATCCAGCGAGAAGACTGTCTTCGGATCGAGGGACAGCGCGCCGGCAATGTCGTGTGCCACTTGCCGCTCGAAGGTATTGCGGAAGAGCTCGTACAGACTGGCGGGCAGGCTGCCGAGTTCGTTTTCGCGATAAGCGATGTAGAACGATCGATGCAACTCGCTCGACGGCCGTCCAAATCGGGAAAACGAGCTGAGCGGGACGACACGCACATCGGGAACGTAGTGTCTCGACTGCCATAGGCACAACGGCGTGGTCAGTGCGAACCCCAAGCCGGCAGCGACCAAGCTCAGCAAAGGGTCGGTCGCATCGAATTCGCAGGTCCGTTCGATGTATTCGGCCTGCGAGCTCAGATAGGCATCGACCTGCTGCCCATTGATGGACCGCGCGCTGTAGCGAACGAATTGCAGATGCTTGCTCAAGTCGGTCAACGTGGTGAATCGGTCCATGTCGAACGCCTTGGGCAACACCACGAAATAGGGCTCCGAGAATAAGCGCAGCCGCCGAATCTCGGGCACGCGCGAATAACCGTTCATGGTCACTGCCACGTCGAGTTGCCTCGCTTCGAGCTGCGCGTCGAGGTTTGGCGTAATGCCTGACCATAGACGGATTTGGTGTGCGGATCCGGCCAGCGCGCGGGTGAGAATGGGGCCGATCATCGCGGCAAACGAATCGATCGCGCCAAGGCGGACGACCGTGCGCTTGGCTCGGGTGACGTTGCGCACGCTCTCCACCATTTGATCCACGTTGCGCAGCAGTTCGGTGGAGCGCTCGAAAAGCCGCCTGCCCGCCGCCGTCGGGCGGGCAGGGCGCGACGCGCGATCGAGCAGTGTCGTGTCGAGTAGATTCTCGAGCGCCTTGATTCGTTGCGAAACGCCACCTTGGGTAATCCCCAGGCGATTCGCGGCATCGGACATCGACCCCGACTCGACCACGCAAACCCAACTGATCACCAGATCCCAGTCGGGATAGTGCTCCGCCGATAAAGATTCCATGCCGCGCTGTGCCCCGATTGTTTGCAAATTCAGCATCACGCTATCGCCGGCCCTCGATTCGGTCGAGTACGCCAGTCAACGCATACTGATAGTGCTCGTAGTTCGCTTTTGCGGTCAACTCGCGATGCACCTGTTCGTTGATGCCGCCCGGTGTCATCGATTGATCGACGAGATCCGAGAACGGCGTGTCGACGGCTTTCGCGCCATGCGCGAGGCCAAGCGAATAGGCCGCGAGAAACGAGCGGGCTTTACCGTAGTCGAGCCCTTCGCTGACCAGCCACTGCGCCTGGCTCTCCAGCACAGCGTAGAAACTCGCCATCGTCGCGGTGGCCGCCGACAGGCAGTCGAACTGATGCTCGTTCTCGACTTCCACCGCCACGCCGACATGACTGAATAGCTGGCGCGCCACGCTGTCCTGCGGATACAAGGTTGTGCTGCCGAGCGCATCGGCTACGGCTGGAAGAGGAATCGCGCGTACGATCGTGCCGACGGCGCCGATCTGCTTGCGCAGCTCGCTCATCTTCATGCCGGCAACGAAGCTGATGACATGATGGGACGGGCGAAACGTGAGCTCCGCCAATACCTCGGCTGCAATCTGCGGACGAATCGCAAGGCAGATGACATCCGAGGCGCCGAGCACGTCCTGATTGCGCTCAAAAACACGGATACGCGGGTCCATTGCGGCGAGCATCGCGGCCGTTTTAGCATTGCGGTTCGACAGGGCAATCGAATCGAACGGCGCACCGACTCGCACGAGTCCCGTGACGACGGCTTGGGTGATCGCACCCGTTCCAACAAATCCTAGTCGCATATCTCATTCCAATAAACAATAAACGGCACACCGAAAGAAGGCCGATCCGTATGACAGGCGTTCAACCAAAAAGCGTTTACGCTCGATGCCTGTCAAGACCGTGGTAAAACCCGGCCGGGGTTCATCGTGTCGCGTGGGTCGAGCAATGTCTTGATCGACTGCATTAAATCCAACTCCACAGGATCCTTGTATATCGACATCTCAGGCACGTGCAGCGAGCCGATGCCATGCTCCGCACTGAACGTACCGCCCATTGCGGCCGCGATGTCGTACAGCAAATGACTGAGCGCGAGTTGCGTCTTCCGCTTGTCGGCAAGCGAACCCCAGTACGCATGGCTGAACATCGCGATGTAATGCAGGTTGCCGTCGCCCATATGGCCGACGACGACCGGCTCGGCTTCGGGGAAGTGCTCCGCGAGCGTCTTGCCCGCCTGATCGATGAAATCCGGAATACGGTAGGTCGGCACGGCAATGTCGTGAGTGATGCCCATTCCCTGCCGAACGTTCGATTCCGTCACGCTATGACGGATCTTCCACAGATCGGCCCGCTGTTGCTCGGTGGTTGCGGCAATGGCCTCGCCAACGACGCCTTTCTCAAAGGCATCGCGCAGATAATCGGTTAGTCGATCGGTCCACACTTCGCTCGTATCCGTCGTGGCTGCCAGTTCGACCAGCACGATCCAGTTAGGCGTGGCTTGAAACGGATTGCGCGTTTGCGCCGCATGGCGAAGCGAAATATCGAATTCGCTTTTGGAAATCAGCTCCAGCGCGACGAGTTCGCCGGGGAAACGAGCCTGTAGCTTGAGGCCTTCATCGACGGCCGCATCGATCCGCGCGAATCCGAGCATCGCCGTTGCGCGCGCACGCGGCCGCGGAAAGAGTTTGAGACTGGCGGCCGTGACGATGCCCAGCGTTCCCTCGGCGCCCACGAACAGGTTCTTCAGGTCATAGCCGCTATTGTTCTTGCGCAAGGTACGAATACCGTTCCATATGCGTCCATCCGGAAGGACGACTTCCACGCCAAGCACTAGGTCGCGCGTGTTCCCGAAACGGACCACGTTCGATCCACCGGCATTCGTGCTCAGGTTTCCGCCGATCTGGCAGGATCCTTCGGCGCCAAGCGACAATGGGAACAAGCGATCGACCTGGTCGGCAGCCGCTTGAATGTCCGCGAGAATGCATCCGGCCTCGACCGTGATTGAATTGTCTCCCGCGTTTAAGTCGATGATGCGGTTCATTTTCGCGAGATTCAGCACAATGCTGTTGCCTTCCTCATCCGGAACCGACCCACCGCATGTACTCGTGTTGCCGCCTTGAGGAAACACCTTGATCGCGTGATCGTTGCAATAGGCCAGGACCTTGGCGACATGATCCGTGTTGCGCGGAAATACGATGCAAGCGGCAATACCCGTATGCCGCTTGCGCCAGTCGATCAGATGAGGCGCCATGTCTTCGGAAACGCTCGCGATGGCGGATACGCCGACGATGGACTGCATCGCATCGACAATCTGTTGACGATTCATTGCTGGTTCTCTCGTATTGCGGGTGTACAGGATTCTTGCAGGCTAGCCATCGCATCGCATAGCGTGCTCAACGAGCGCCCACTCCTTGATAAGGGAGCTTCAGATCGCGCTTTATTCGTTTTCCAGCAGCGCGGGCAAGACCTGAGCGATGCGCTGGCGCAGCGCTTCGGAGGTAGAGAAGAGCGGTGGCAGCACGCCGCCGAAATCCAGACCCGTCAAACCGAGCGCCGTTTTGAGCGGCGCGGGGTTGGGTTCGGCGAATAGCGCGTCGATGAGGGGACGGAAGGTGGCGTGCAGTGCGATCGCTTCGCTCAGTTGGCCGTTCATCGCTAGCGTGAGCACACGCTTCCATTGGCGCGGGATCAAATTCGAACTGGAAATGATGCCCCCGACCGCGCCCATGGCGACATGAAGCGGTAGTACATCCTCTTCGCCGCTGAGAATCGCCATTTTCGACGCCGAGTGCTCGGCCACGCGCATCTGTT
Source organism: Trinickia acidisoli (assembly GCF_017315725.1). Classification (NCBI taxonomy): domain Bacteria; kingdom Pseudomonadati; phylum Pseudomonadota; class Betaproteobacteria; order Burkholderiales; family Burkholderiaceae; genus Trinickia; species Trinickia acidisoli. The sequence continues at coordinate 2,298,541 of NZ_JAFLRG010000001.1, read as the reverse complement.
GCGCCAGATCGGGGTTGCACGCTTTGATGCCGACAACGCGGGTCATCTCGGCGAGTCGGTTGACCGTGTCGAAATGCAGCGACACGCCCGTGCGATAAGGAATTTCGTACAGGATGATGTCCGCATCGATCTTGTCGGACAAACGCTTGTAATAGTCGAGGACGCCTTCCTGGGTCGGTCGGTAGTAGTACGGCGTAACGACCATGATGGCCTTTGCGCCCGCGGCCACGTAGGCGCGCGCGTTCTCGACCGCGTCGTTGAAGCCGGCTGAAATGACGCCGGGGATCACGGGACAACGACCGCCCACGGCTTCGAGCGTCGATTCGACGACGTCGAGCCGTTCGCGGAACGTCAGCGAAATGTATTCGCCGGTGCCGCCGACGGGAACGATCGCGTCGGCCTCGGCTTTGATCAGACGTTCGATGAGCTTGCGTAGCTCGCTCGCGCTGAACCGACCTTCGCTGTCGAATGGCGTTGGGACGGACGTCATGATGCCCGCATACTGGTGACTCTTGCTCATGCTCTACCCTCATGGTTGCCGTCGAGCGAACCGCCGCTCGATGTCGCTGGGCAGACAATAGATAACCAGAAGCTCGCCGCACATGAGCATCGCTCGCGCTAATACATTCCTTAAGCGTGGCTAAAGTGAGCGGTCCTTTTTGTCAGCGCGTATCGCATCGGCGCGCGGCCTGACCCGGTCCAACCCGGCCTAACCGGGCGGATGGCGAAAGCCTCCGTGCTTAAATTTTTCTAATCCTGTTATTTAGAGCGGGCGCCGTTTGCGCGAGCCGCAATTTTGATTTGTCTACGCTGAGCGCGGTTTCGGGCCGAATGCCTATTCGTCCGGAACTGTTGAGCGCCGCGTCGGATACCGTTCGGGCGGCGCGCTCTCTCACCTCCCGCACGGATTCATCCATATGAAGAAAAAGCTCGTATTTCTGGCTACGGTCGCGAGTATTCCGGCGCTTGCGCACGCGCAGAACTCAGTTACGTTGTATGGCCTGATCGATGTCGGCATGGTCTATGCCAATAACGCGGGCGGTCACAGTCAAGTGCAGATGTCGAGCGGCAACATCAACGGCAGTCGCTGGGGTCTGAAGGGAACCGAAGACTTGGGCGGCGGTCTGCAATCGTTGTTCGTGTTGGAAAGCGGTTATAGCCTGAATAACGGCAAGCTTGGACAGGGCGGCGACCTGCTCGGTCGCCAGGCCTACGTGGGTCTCGCGTCATCGTCACTCGGAACGATACTGCTCGGCCGCCAGTACGATTCGATCACCGATTATCCCGGTCCGTTCGAAGCCGCCAACCAGTGGTCGCCATACTTCGGCGCGCACCCGGGCGATCTCGACAACGTCAATGGCACGAATCGCATCAACAACACCATCAAATACAAGAGTTTGTCGTACGGCGGCTTCACGTTCGGCGGCATGTATAGCCTCGGCGGAATCTCGGGGCAATACACGCGCAATCAGATCTACGCCATGGGTGCCGCGTACCAGCAAGGGCCGCTCGCGCTCGGGCTCGCCTATGAAAACATCCGGGACCCGAACTACTCCCTGTATGGGAACAATGCGTCATCCAGCACGACTGGCTTGAACGTCACCAACCGGATATTTTCCGGCTATGCGTCGGCCCATGTGCAGCAGATCATCGCGGCGGGCGGTGCCTACACGATCGGGCGAGCCACGATCGGCGGCACTTACAGCTACACGCAATTCGGGAACCTGGGCTCGGAGCCGGGGCTCGCAGCGACCAACGTGGGTCGCTCGGCAATGTTCGACAACGCCGAGTTGAATTTCAAGTACCAACTGACTCCCGCGCTGCTGCTTGGTACGGCCTACGACTATACGAAGGGTTTCGGCATCAACCGGGTGACCTATCAGCAGGGCGTGGCCGGCGCGGTGTATCTGCTGTCGAAGCGCACGGATCTGTACGCCGATGTGATGTATCAGCACGCGTCGGGAACCGATTCGACCGGTGCTCCCGCGGTGGCCGCTCTCAATGGCTTGACCGCTTCGACGACGCCCAATCAGATGCTCGCCATCGTCGGCATGCGTCATCGCTTTTGACGTTCGATGCGCGAGTGTTCGTATTAGCGGGCGCTAAGTTAAGTTGAAGTGCGAGTCGAGCCTGCAGCGGTCGAATCGCGGGCGCCGATCATTGATGTGCAAAAAAATAGCGGAGAAGGAGAGGGGCAATGCGCTTTAAGAAAGTCGTCAGCATCGGTCTTGCGGTAGGTTTGTGTTTCGCCCAAGCCTCATACGCGGAAAGCCAACCCGGTCATCTAAGAATCGGTACGTCGTTGACGCAGATGCCGTGGGGATTCTTCGATCAGGGAAAGCCGACCGGCGTGGACGTAGCGATGTGCGGCGCATTGGCGAAGCAACTCGGCGATTCGTCGGAATTCGTCAACCTCGACTTCAAAGGCCTGATTCCCGCGTTGCAGGCCGACCGTTTCGACATTGTCTGCGCGGCGATGTACATCACGCCCGAACGGCAAAGCGTGATCCGGATGGTTCCTTATATCCAGGCATCGCAAACCATCATTGCCAAACAGAACGGCCCACTCGCGAGCGCGGCGGATCTTTGCGGTCACTCGGTGAGCGTGCTTCAAGGATCCGGCTCGCAGCAAGTGCTGCAAAGCGAGAGTCAGAAGTGCGATGCGGCCGGCAAGCCGGACATCGGCATCCGGGCGTTCGACACGCAGCCGATCGCGATCCGGGCGCTCGAGAACCATAGCGTCGATGCGTTCATCGCAACCGACTCGCTGGTGTCTTACTTCATGAGCCACAACAGCGGCTACAAGAAGATTGCCACCGGGATCAGCCCGATGATGCTCGGCATTGGCGTGCCGAAAAACGACGAAGCGCTTGCCGACAAGGTTCGGAAAGGCCTCGAACAGATGAAGGCAAACGGAACGTATCTGTCGATTCTCAAGACGTGGGGTATCGAAGGTGCCGCGGTGCCTTCGCTCTGACGCGATTGGAAGTCCAACCGCTTGACCCATGCGAACCCAAGCAAGGAGTGTTATATGAAGCAGGCATTGAAAGGCATCCTCAGCGCGATCCTTACGCCGTTCAGCGAAGACGGAAGCAAGATCGATGAATTCGCGTACGTCAAACTGATCAAGTCGCAAATTGCTGCCGGTATTCACGGCGTCGTGCTGTGCGGATCGACGGGCGAGCACCCTGCGCTGACGGTTGCCGAACGCAAGCGCCTGTTCGAGATCGGCAGCGAGACGGCAAAGGGCAAGACAGACGTGATCGCGCACGTCGGCTCCAGCAACGTGCGCGATACCCTCGATCTCACGCGTCACGCGAAAGGGCTCGGCGTCGATCAGATGCTCGTGGTCACGCCTTATTTCGATCGGCTGAAGTTCGCGGACGTACAACGGTTTCTCGAGAAAGTGGTCGACATCGCAGGCGGTCCGATCATCTACTACGACACGCCGGGCATTACCGGCCTCGACATCAGCGAAGCGCAAATGGTGACGTTGCGCAAGGAGGGGCTGGTCTCGCACATCAAGGACAGCCCGGCCAGCTTCACGCGCACGATGCGCATGCTGAGCAATCCGGACGCGCCGATCGTGCTGGCCGGTTCAGATCCGGCGTTGCTGGCGGTGCTCGCTCACGGCGCGCCCGGCACGATCATCGGTGCGTCGACGTTCATCCCCGAACTGTGCGTGCAGTTGTATGAGGCCGTGTCTGTCGAGCGGGACTTGCCGCGCGCACTAGCGGTGTGGGAGAAGCTCTGGCCGATCATCGATTTCATGCTGCTCAACGGCTATGTCGCGTTGGCCAAGGCCGGTTCGGCGTTGCGCGGCCTGCCGCTCGGCGAACCGCGCGAACCGCTTGCGGCGTCCCCGGAAGCATCGCTCAAGCAACTCAAGTCGCTTCTGGCACAAGCGAGTGTCGGGCCGTTGTCGGCTCTGTAAACGGAGGCGGGTGATGACTGTTTGGGATTGGTCGGTGTTCTTTAGCGATCTCGTCGAGCCTTCCATTTTGTCGGGCTTGTGGACGACGATTTGGCTCACGCTCGTTACGCTGATGCTCGCCATCGTGCTCGGCACTTGGGTCGCGCTCGTCGGTGGTGTCAACCATCGCGTCACCCGTGGCTTCTACCAGGGCTACGTCGCGTTCTTTCGCGCGACGCCGCTTCTGGTTCAACTCGTGTTTCTATATAGCGCGATGCCGCAGTTGGGCGTGCGGCTATCGGTGATGGAAGCAGCGCTGATCGGACTCATGTTCTCCGAAAGCCCTTACGTTGCCGAGATCGTGCGCTCGTCGCTGTCTGCGGTGCCGGTGGCGCAGTGGGAGGCCGCGCGTGCGATTGGCATGCGGCCGGTCACCATCATGCGCGCGATCGTTTTACCTCAGGCTTTGCGCATCGCCATTCCGCCGTTGGGCAACGAGTTCGTGCGTCAGTTGAAGAACACGTCGCTCGTATCGGTGATCTCGATGACCGAGTTGTTCCGGGCGACTGACAATCTCACGCAGGCGAACTTCCGTGTGCTGGAGGCATTGACCGTTGCGACGATCTATTACCTTGCGGTGACGGCCATCTGGACGCTTTTGCAAGCCGCATTTGAGCGGCGCAATTCGCGATGGTTTGCGGACGTGCGACGCCGTACGTCATCGGTCAAGACTTCTCTCGCGGAGCAGCAATGAAAAGCGTGACCTCCAACACCGGCCGGTTTCTACGTGTTAACGGCGTGGTCAAACACTACGGCGATTATGTCGCGCTGCAATCGGTCTCGCTTGACGTTGCAAAGGGCAGTGCGGTGGCGCTGATCGGCCCGAGCGGATCGGGGAAGAGCACGCTGCTGCGCTGTATCAATTCACTCGAAGAGATTGCCTCCGGAACGATCGAGGTGGGCGAGTGGGAAGTGGGCTACCAACGCGCGGGCACGACGAGGCGCCGGCTTGGCGCTGGTGCGCTCGCGGCGCAGCGCGAGCATATCGGGATGGTCTTCCAGAGCTTCAACCTGTTCCCTCATATGACCGCGCTCGAGAATGTCACGTCGGGCCCGCGGCTGGTGCGAGGCGAGCGTGCCGAGAGCGCGCGCAAGAAAGGGATTGCGTTGCTCGAACGGGTAGGGCTGGGCAGCAAGGCGGCGCATTTCCCACGGCAACTATCCGGGGGGCAGCAGCAGCGCGTGGCGATCGCACGCGCGCTCGCGATGGATCCGCAGATCATGCTGTTCGACGAGCCGACCTCCGCGCTCGATCCCGAGACCGTGCAGGAAGTGCTGAACGTGATTCGCGATGTGCGTGAGTCAGGCATGACCATGCTCATTGCCACTCACGAGATGGAGTTCGCACGCCACGTATCGGATACGACGATCTTCATGGAAGCGGGGCAGATCGTTGAGCGTGGCGCGTCGCGCGATGTGCTGTTCTCGCCGCAAACCGAACGTTGCCAACGCTTTCTCGCGGGGCTGACGGGGCAAAGAGAGTGAGTTTCGAGCCGCTCCGTGAACAGACAGCAGTGGCGGCACTTCATGGCGGAGGCGGAAGCAAGAGGCGCCGACGGGATCGCCGGCGCAGTTCGGCCACCGGAATGCTCTCCCCAACTCGCGCCCGCCACGGAATTGATGGTGTGCGCGCTCGCAGGGGAGGGTAGGGAAGGTGCGTAGGCCGCACGCAATCAGCCCTCCCGATAAGTGCCTTTGGCTTTGGCCGCATGGGCGGCAAGAATGTCCATCAGCGCCGGGCTGAGGCAATCGTAGGGCTCAAGCCCGCGGTCTCGCAGCGTTTGGCGCACGTCTGCCATTGCGGACGGCGGGGTGCCGTTCTCGATGATCGACGAGACGAACGCAGCAAAGCCAGGGCCATCCCAACCCGTGTCCTTCGACAGTTCGGTATGGATGAAGTCCAACCCGTAGAACGCGTGCGCTTTGTTCTCGATACGTCCGAACAAATGCGTGCCGCAGCCTGTGCAGGCATGGCGCTGAATGAGCGCCGTGTCGTCCACGATCTTGAGCTTCTCGCCGTGCGCCGTCACCGTCACCTTGTCGCGCGGCACGACACCCACGACGGAAAATAGCGCGCCCGCGGGCTTCCAGCACTTCGTGCAGCCGCATGCATGATTGAACAGGACCTGCGCGTCGATACGCACCTCGACGGGCTCGCTCGCGCAGGAACAGCGCAACGTACCGCCCTTGAAATCGCTCGCGCCTTTTTGAATGCCGTGGTCGACACTCGGATGAATTGCCGTGGTCATGATCTGTCTCCTAATGGGGGCAGCGTGAAAATTTCTTGTCACGCCCCCGAGACGCCGATGATGACCGCTTTACTGCAGCCGCGATGTGCGCATCCGAGCGCTGCGCGCATGATGCTGCCGATGCAGTTCTTACTTCGCGACGGGCATCGAGAATTCAGCGCCTTTTTCAGTGCTTTCCGGCCAGCGCTGCATGATCGACTTCTGCTTCGTGTAGAAACGGACCCCTTCCTCACCATAGGCGTGCATGTCGCCGAACAGGCTTCGCTTCCAACCGCCGAAGCTGTGCCAGGCCATCGGCACGGGAATCGGCACGTTGATGCCCACCATGCCCACTTCGATCTGCCGGCCGAATTCACGGGCCACGTTGCCATCGCGCGTGAAGCACGCCACGCCGTTGCCGAACTCATGGTCGTTGATCAACTGCACGGCTTGCGCGAAGTCATTCACGCGCACGCATGCCAGTACCGGCCCGAAGATCTCCTCGCGGTAGATACGCATCTCGGGCGTGACATGGTCGAACAGCGTGCCGCCCGTGAAGAAGCCGTTTTCGTGGCCCGGCACCTTGAGGCCGCGTCCGTCGACCACGAGCGTCGCGCCTTCCTCGATGCCCGTCGCGACGTAGCCGTCAATGCGCTCGAGCGCCTGCCGCGTGACGATCGGCCCCATTTCCGCATCGGCCTCCATGCCGTTCTTCACGACGAGCTTGCGCGTACGTTCAGCCAGGCGCGGCACGATCTTGTCGGCCACGTTGCCCACCAGCACCGCCACCGAGATCGCCATGCAACGCTCGCCGGCCGAGCCGTAGCCTGCGCCGATCAGCGCGTCCACGGTTTGGTCGATGTCGGCGTCCGGCATCACGACCATGTGGTTCTTCGCGCCGCCCAACGCCTGGACGCGCTTGCCATGCTTGGCACCCGTTTCGTAGATGTAATTGGCGATCGGCGTCGAGCCGACGAAGCTCACGGCCTTCACGTCCCGGTGCGCGAGCAGCGCATCCACGACGACCTTGTCGCCCTGCACGACGCTGAACACGCCGTCCGGAAGGCCCGCTTCCTTGAGAAGCCGCGCCATGAACAGCGACGCCGACGGATCGCGCTCGCTCGGCTTGAGGATGAACGTGCAGCCTGCGGCGAGGGCGACAGGGAACATCCAGCACGGCACCATGCAGGGGAAATTGAACGGCGTGATGCCGGCAACGACGCCGAGCGGCTGGCGCACCGTCCAGTTATCCATGCCGCGGGAGACCTGCTCGGTGTAGTCGCCCTTGAGCAGTTGCGGAATACCGCAGGCGAATTCGATGACGTCGATGCCGCGTGCGACTTCACCTTGCGAATCGGAGAATACCTTTCCGTGTTCGGCGGTGATGATCGCGGCGAGTTCGTCCTTGTGGCGATTCATCAGTTCGAGAAAACGAAGCATGACGCGCGCGCGGCGGATCGGCGGCGTGTCGCGCCATGCGGGGAACGCGGCTTTCGCGCTCGCCACGGCGGCGTCGACGTCGGCCGCATCGCCGAGCACGAGGCGGCGCGCCACGGCGCCGGTCGCCGGATTGAACACCGGCTGCGTCCGCTCGCCAACGCCACGCTCGGTTTTGCCGCCGATGAAGTGAATCACGTCTGCGGAATCCGTATAGGCTTGCATGTCATCTCCTCTCGGTTAGTCGATGCCGGTCAGTGTACGAACGCGGCTACGGCATGCAAAGCGCCTATCATTGAATTGATTGTTTTCATGGGTGAACAATCAATGAATCGTTCACTGAAATATCGCCCAGCGTGCTGCTATCATTCAAACGCTCTATGAGGGTTTGCCGCGGGGATAGGATTCATGGATACGCAGAAAATCGAAGCACTCTGGACTCACTTGCATTGGCTCAATGTGCTGGCCGCGCAGGGCAGCTACACGGCCGCGGCGGCACGGCTCGGGGTCAGCAAGGCGGCGGTGAGCCAACGCATCGCCGAACTCGAACGCGTCGCGGGGATCGTGCTGGTGCAGCGCACCACGCGGAGCGTACGTTTTACTGAAGCCGGTATACGACTCGTAGACGATACGCGCCAGAACTTCGAGCGCATCGCGGCGAGCTTTGCGAGCGTGCGGGAAATGGCCGACGTCGTGCGCGGAACGGTCCGGGTCACGGCACCGGTCGCGTTCGCGCGTCAACAACTCGTGCCGCGTCTTGCCGAGTTCGCGCACGCGAATCCCGAGGTACGCGTACAACTCGAGCTCTCCGACCGGCTGACTTCGATCGCGAGCGAGGGCTTCGACCTCGCCATCCGCCATAGCACGCACGTGCCGGAGACGCACGTGGCTTGGAAGCTTTGCGATACCCGCTCCGTGATCGTTGCGACGCGTGGGTACCTGAAGCAGCGCGGTACGCCGCAGACACCGGCCGATCTGGCGCAGCACGATTGTCTCTACTATCCGCGTCCGGTGGGCTCGGGGGTGTGGTCTTTCGAGAAGGTTGGCCGCCGCAGTGCGAATTCGCGAATGAACGTGACGGTGAACGGTCCGGTTTCGGCGAACAACAGCGAAGCATTGCGGGACGCCGCGCTCGAACATCTCGGCATCACGCTATTGCCGGATTTCACCGCGCAATCGGCGTTGCAAGCGGGAAAGCTCGCCGTCCTATTGGACAAGTGGCGCCCGGTGGGTGCGTTCGCTTCGCATCTGCACGTGGTCCGTCCATACGGCGTGCAGGTTCCACGCGCGGTGAAGTGCTTTACGGACTTCTTGCGGCACACGTTCAAAGATGGATTTCCGTTGGATTGAGGACGCGATAGTCGTTGTTCGACAGCTTGAACTGAAACATCCCCGATGGAATGGACCGCGCCGAATCGCGGATAATCCGTCTACTGCTTCGGCCCATTTCGCTTCTTCCAAACGTCAGGCGATGCTCGATACTCAGCCCTCCCAACCTGTCCCGCCGGCGGAGCCGGTTGCGATCTCACACGATGCGCCCGCTATGTCACCCGCGCCACCCGCATCCGGGCCCAGCATCCGGCCCCCCAAGCCCGCTTTCCCTCCGCCTGCGCCCGTCGCTACGCAGTCAGGGCCTGACGCAATCCGCTTCGATTTCAACGACGGTTGCCGCGTCATGCTGCCGGAGGGCGGCTGGCGCGTACGGCTGCGCGATGCCGATACCGACAACATTCTGTTCGAGACGGAGCTGGATGCAGGCCTCGTACTGAGCACGAAGAAGTACTACGTGCGCTTCTGCGTCGAGATTTGGCGCCGCGACGCCGCACCCTCGGCGCAGCCTTCGTTCGTCCATCACTATCGCGCCGAGCAACAGCCGGTGTTGATTCAATTTCCGGTCGGTACGATCGGCGACATCGTCGGTTGGCTTCCCTATGCCGTGAAGTTCCAGCGCAAGCATGGCTGCCGCCTCACCTGCGCGATGTCGGATAAGCTCATTGCGCTATTTGCCGCGGCTTATCCGCAGATCGAATTCATCACGCACGAACAGGTGCGCCCTGAGCGCTATTACGCCACCTACAACCTCGGGCTGTTCTTCGATGATCCCGACTTTGCGCGGCAACCCTGCGACTTTCGGCTCGTCGGCCTGCATCGAACCGCGGGGTACATCCTCGGCATCGATCCTGCCGAGGAGGCGCCTCGCTTGGCGTTGGCCGACGAGAGCCGGCCGATCGAGGCGCCCTACGTCGCGATTGCCGTCCAAAGCTCTACGCAGGCGAAATACTGGAACCACCCCACGGGCTGGCGCGAGATCGTCGCTTTTTTGAAGGAGCACGGCTATCGTGTCGTGTGCATCGACCAGAAACCGACGCACGGGGCCGGCTTCGTTTGGAATCACATTCCCTATGGCGCCGAGGACGAGACGGGCGACCGGCCGCTGCAGGAGCGCGCACGGTGGCTGCGTCACGCGAGCTTGTTCATCGGCCTATCGAGCGGGCTTTCGTGGCTCGCGTGGGCGGCAGGCACACCCACGGTCCTCATCAGCGGGTTCACGCATGAGATCAATGAGTTTGCGACGCCTTTTCGGGTCATCAACTATCACGCCTGCAACAGTTGCTGGAACGACGTTCGGCAGCGCTTCGATCATCAGGATTTCTTTTGGTGTCCCCGTCATAAGGACACGCCGCGACAGTTCGAGTGCACGAGGCTTATCACGCCCGAGCAGGTGAAGGCGGCGGTGAGGCGCATTCCCGGCTTCGGGCAGTTGCAGCGATAGCGCTGCAACGGGCCATTCAGAATCGGTAAGCCAATTGCAGATGGACCATCGAGCCTTCGCGCAATTGCGTGGAGGCATCGCCGGAAACGGACCATGACGGGCTGATCTGCGCATGCACGCCCGCACCGAGCGACACGACGTCCCGCGCGAGCGGGGCGCCTGGGGCCGCGAAGGCCGTGCCGTCTTGAGCGAAGACGGTGAGCGTGCGTGTCCGATTCGCCAACTCGCGCGCGTATTCCAAATCCAGATGCACGTTCACGGGCTTGTCCGCCGTACCGAGCGCGTGCATGAGCGTGAGCCCGACATAGGGCTGCGCGCTGTGTACCGTATCGGCGCCGACCGCGAGATCTTGTCCGCCGCCGCCCGACTCGGCGAAGCCCTGGCCGTGCAACCAGGCCCAGTGCAATCCCGCACGTGGCTCCAAGATCGTATTGCTGCCGAGTTCGAGCGGTAGCCCCGCTTGTGCGGTGCCGCTCAACGCTTGCAGTAATGAGTCGCTTTCGGGCGTACTGTTCGCGCCGGCGCCGAACGGTCGCTTTTCGCTGGCCCAGTCGAAGCCGTAGCCGAACACGGCCGATATTTCGATCCGGCCGAGCATGCGGCTGCCATAGGCGGCCAGGCGTATGGCATCGAGTCTGCCGCTGTCCGGCGTCGCGCTTTCGCTGATCTCGTCGTGCTCGTAGCCCATTGCGCCACCGACGAGCGCACGATCGCTACGATGATCGAAACCGGCCGAAAAACCTGAGCGATGTGCGCCGAACGAGGAAGCCGCATTGCTGCCGTCCGCGCGTGCGTAGCCGTCGGTGAGCGTGGCCCAAGTCTCGTCGTGTACGCCAGCGCTGGCATTGGCCGGTGCAGTGACGATGTGGTCCAGAATCGCCGCATCGAATGCCTGCGCGCTCAGCGCCGCGGTCGAGCCGAGCGCGGTGTAGATGCTGGTATCGATGGGGGCGATCGTTGTCGTAGTGGCCGTTGCACTTTGCGCGAGCACCAGATCGATCTCGCTGGCGCCCTCGGTCACCGACTGCGTGAGCCCATCCAGATTCGCACCGGTCGAGGTCTCGGAAGATAGTGCGCCGAATTGGCCGCTGATCGCGTTCGCGGTGAGGATCGCGTAGCTGCGCGCCGAATAGCTGCCCGGATCGTAGAGCACCCGCAGCGTGCCACCGAGCGTGGCGGTGCCGTTCACCTTCAACTGCGAGCCGGAGGTCGGGTTCACCTCGATGACGAGCGCGCCGTTTGCGCTCTGGGTGTAATTGCCGGTAACGGTCAGCGTGCCGATGGTGCCGCCAGGCATCACCGTTCCGTTGTTGACGACGTTGCCGCCGATCGCGCCGTGCCCGCGCAGCATGCCTGCCGAGGCAACGGCGACATCGCCGCCCAGCGAGGCACTGTCGTTGCCAAAGTCGCCGACGATCAGCGTACCCGAGGTCACCGTCGTCACGCCGGTGAACGCATGGCTATCGCTCGTCAGAATCGTTGTGCCGGCACCTTGTTGGAGCACCGTGCCGCTGCCTGTGATGGTACCGTCGACGTTCGACGTGCCGGTCGCATTGAAGACGAGGGTCCCGTTGTTGGCAACCGTACCGCCCTGGCTCACGATGGTGGCTTGCGTGATGCCGCCGCTCGAAACGGTCTGGATACCGCCGCTCGACACGACGGTACCGGCCGCCACACCGCCCGACGCGATGTTCTGCGTACCTCCGTTCGAGACGACGGTGCCCGAAACGAGGCCGCCGCTGTTCACGGTTTGCGCGGCGCCCGAGTTGACGGTCGTTCCAATCGAACGACCGCCGCTGCTGACGAATTGGTTCGCGCCGTTGCCGAGTATCGTTGCGCTTGCGATTCCGCCCGAAGAGACATATTGAGCGCCGCCGCTTCCCACGCTCGTGTCGAAGGTCGAGCCCCCGAGGAGGATCTGGGTGCCGCCACTGCCGACAACGGTGCCGCTCGCCGTGCCGCCCGCAAAGACTCGCTGATCGCCTCCATCGACGACCGTGCCGAAGGCGCTACCGCCGCTGCTGACGTACTGATTGGCGCCGGCGCCGAGCGTCGTCGCGCTCGCCACGCCACCCGAGGAAACGTATTGCGCGCCGCCGCTTGCGACGTTCGTCGCGAAAGCCGAGCCTGCGAAGAGGAACTGCGCGCCGCCGCTGCCGACGTCGGTGCCGCTGACGACACCGCCGGCCCAGACGTTCTGCAGTCCGCTGCTGATGGTGGTGCCGCTCGCCGCGCCGCCGGAAAACACGCTCTGAAAACCGCCTTCGACGACTGCGCCAACAGCCGTGCCGCCACTGCTGACGTATTGATCGGCGCCGGCGCCGAGGATTGTCGCGCTCGCCATGCCCCCCGAGGAAACGGCTTGCACTCCGCCGCTGTCGACCGTGGTCGAAGTGGAGATCCCCCCGGCCGAGACGTTCTGCTGTCCGCTGCTGATCGTAGTGCCGCTCGCCACGCCGCCTGAAAAAACAGTCTGATAGCCGCCTTCGACGACGGTGCCGGCGGCCATGCCACCGCTGCTGACGTATTGGTTGGCGCCTGAGGCGACAGTGGCCGCGCTCGCCGTGCCGCCGGAGGAAACGTACTGCGCGCCGCCGCTTGCGACGTCGGTGGCGAGAGCCGCGCCCCCGAAGAGGAACTGCGCACCGCCACTGTTGACGATGGCGCCGCCGGCGACGCCGCCGGAGAAGACGTTTTGCTGTCCGCTGCTGATAGTGGTGCCGCTCGCCACGCCGCCTGAAAAGACGCTCTGATAGCCGCCCTCGTCGACCGTTGCGACGGCCACGCCGCCGCTGCTGACGTATTGATTGCCACCGGCGTCGAGGGTGGTCGCACTCGCTGTACCGCCCGAATTGACTTTTTGCGTCCCGCCGTTGAGCGTCGTGTTAGTGGCCGTTCCGCCCGCGTCGATTGCTTGAACTTGCCCGCCCGAAACAGTCAAGCCCGCGCACGAGGATGGGCACGTGTACTGCGCGAAGACAGGGCGAACGAGCCCGCCGCCGGCAATGGCGGCAAGCAGTACGGCCAGCAGCCTCGACCAAGACGCGCGGCGCTTGCCGAATCGACGTATGCTGTACTTGCGCCGATGGGCTAGCGATGTCACGAGCGCGGCCCTTTCCGATTGCGAACCGTTCCGTCGCGGCGCGTCAACGAAGGCGTGACCAATGTGATAGGGAAGACGCGCATGGCTCGGACCTCATCGTTTGTTAGAAACTCGTCAAATGTGAGTGCGCCATATCGGTCATTGGGTTGCAACGCATGCGAAGGAAAATGACGAGGCGAGACTTGTGCGCAGCTTTCGTGGCGGCTATGTGCCGCGGGCATTAAGGATTTCCTTACTCGATTTTCGGAATGTGATTACTGTTTTAAAAGTTGTTATGTCGCTATCGCGGATAGCACGATCTCCGCCCAGGATGCATCCGCAACGGCGCTTTCGGGAGCCTGTCATTCCATTGGCGGCGAGGGAGTATGTTGTACGCGCGAACGACGCGGATCTCGAGAAGGGACATTTCGCAAGTGATCGCTACGCGGCTGTGTCGCGCGGCATCGATAAGACGAGGTCTACACGATTAGCCTTATTGGCTACGTTATGTCTGCTGCTGGCATGGGCTCCGCCAGCGCTTGCTCTCGACGATTGGGTTTTCGAAGTGGGTACGGTGACCGATAACACCACGCGCGGCGTCGATTTCAGCGACCACCGTCCATCCGTCTATGCGGGCGCGACCTGGTATTCAGGTAACGGTCCTTTCGCTGGACTGTCTGTTTCATCGGTTCGCTTCCCTGGCAGTTCTCAGGGCCTGGGGACGGTGACAAATGTCGGCTATGAGTGGCGCTTCGAGCAAGATTGGGCTGCGCGCGTCATGCTCGCGGATTATCGTTTTGCGCACGTGCCGCTTGCAAACCGCCTCGATTACGACGAATTTGTGCTGACCACCGGATGGCGCGAGGCGCTTTACGCGTCGATTTCCTTATCTCCCAACACCGGATTTGGCACGACGCCGAAGTCTCGGGCGATCGCCTACGACTTAGTGGGACGCTTCCCCATGAGGTATGGATTCTCCGCAATTGCCGGTATCGGCTACGGCGATGTTCGGGCCGAGCTTGGCTCCGCGGTTATCTACGGCGATGCTGGATTGTCGTATCAGTACCGCTCTCTGCAGCTGAGCTTGCTCTATATCGCGACACGAACCTCGGCTCAAGCGGAGGCGCAGAGCGGCAGCCTTCTCGTCAATCGGTGGGTCGCGGGTGCAACGTGGCACTTTTGAATCGACGGTAAAGACGATGACGCCAATACATGACGGCTATCCGCGAAAACAAAAAACCCCGTAAGACGTTGATCTTACGGGGTTTCTCGAACTACTTCGGCTCACGTTGGAACTAAGCCGGAACAACTCTTGGTGCCCAGGAGAGGACTCGAACCTCCACGATGTTGCCACCGCTAGGACCTGAACCTAGTGCGTCTACCAATTCCGCCACCTGGGCAGGTGTGCGTCGTGCAACAAAGACCGCTATTTTAGCGACCCAAAGTTTGCTGTCAAGCACTTTGCGCGACTTTCTTCGTACGACGCCGTTCGAGCCCCATTCGCCTCGGTTCGGCGGCCGTCGACCAAACCGCGAGCGAACACGCGCCAGCCGGCGCGCCCGCGGCGTCCGTCCTGTCAGCGGCGGGTGTTAGAATGGCGCGCATTGCCGTGTCCGACATATCGAGCCAGAACAATCATCGACAAGCGCCCCTTGAGCAAATATCCGTACCCGATTCCCAGCCGCGAGGAAATCCTCGGTGTGCTGCGCACGAGCGAAACCCCGCTTGCCGCCAACGACATCGCCGAGACGCTGTCGATCAAGCGCCAGGAGCGCGAAGGATTCTTCAAGCGCTTAGGCGCCATGGAACGCGACGGCCAAATCCGGCTCGACAAGCGCGGCTACTATCAGCTCACGCATCCGTCCAATTTCGTCGCCGGCCGCGTGCAAGGCCATCGCGACGGCTACGGCTTCATCATTCGCGACGACGGGCAAGACGATCTGTTCCTGCCGAACGCGGAAATGCAAAAGGTCATGCACGGCGATCGCGTGCTTGCGCGCATCGTCGGCTACGATCGCCGCGGCCGTCCCGAAGGGCACATCGTCGAAGTGACAGACCGTGCCAACAAGCGCGTGATCGGGCGGTTGCTCAACGAAAACGGCGCACTGATCGTCGCCCCCGAAGACAAGCGCATCGGGCATGACATCCTCGTCACCCAGAACACGAAGAAGGCCAAGGTCGGCCAAATCGTCGTCGTCGAATTGACCGATTTCCCGAGCCGGCATTCGCAGCCGCTAGGGCGCGTGGCCGAAGTGCTCGGCGATATCGACGATCCGGGCATGGAGATCGAAATCGCCGTGCGCAAGTACGGCGTCCCGCACGAATTCAGCGACGCCGCGCTCGCCGAAGCCGCCGCGCTGCCCGACGAAGTGCGTCCGATCGACCTTCGCCATCGCGTCGATCTGCGCGACGTGCCGCTCGTCACGATCGACGGCGAGGACGCGCGCGACTTCGACGACGCCGTTTATTGCGAGCCGGCCAAGGTCGGACGCGGCGATGGCTTCCGGCTGATCGTGGCCATTGCCGACGTGTCGCACTACGTGCGGCCCGATGCGTCGCTCGATACCGATGCGATCGAACGCAGCACGTCGGTCTACTTTCCGCGCCGCGTCATTCCGATGCTGCCGGAAAAGCTCTCGAACGGTTTGTGCTCGCTCAATCCCGAGGTCGATCGCTGCGTGCTCGTCTGCGACATGCTGATCACCACGCGCGGCGAGATCAAGGCCTATCAGTTCTATCCCGGCGTCATGCACTCGGCGGCGCGTCTCACCTATACGGAAGTCGCCGCCGTGCTCACGAATACCAAGGGCCCGGAGGCGGCGCGCCGCGCGGCGATCGTGCCGCAATTGCAAAATCTCTACGGCGTATACAAGTCGCTGTTCGCCGCGCGCCAGAAACGCGGCGCGATCGATTTCGAAACGACCGAAACGTATATCGTCTGCAACGCGCAGGGCAAGATCGAACAGATCTTGCCGCGCCAGCGCAACGAGGCGCACAAGCTCATCGAAGAATGCATGCTTGCGGCGAACGTCTGCGCGGCCGATTTCATGAAGCGCAACAAGCATCCGGGGCTTTATCGCATCCATGCGGGCCCGACCGCGGAGAAGCTCGAGAATCTGCGCACGTTCCTGCGCGGCATGGGCTTGACGCTCGGTGGCGGTAACACGCCACATGCGAGCGACTACGCGGCGCTGATGGCACAAATTCGCGATCGGCCCGATGCGCAAATGCTGCAAACGATGTTGCTGCGCTCGATGCAGCAAGCCGTCTACAGCCCCGACAACATCGGCCACTTCGGCCTCGCATACGATGCCTATGCGCATTTCACGAGTCCGATTCGACGCTACCCCGACTTGCTCACTCACCGAGCCATTTACGCGGTTTTGTCGGGTGGGAAGTATCGCCCCGCGGCACCGGATGGCGTGATGTTGAACACGGCGCTGTCGCCGCGCGCTCGCGCGCTACAGCAAGCGGACGAAGAAACGCGTCCGCGCGCGAGAGAGAACACGGCGATCTGGGAAGAGCTCGGCTTGCACTGTTCGGCCAACGAGCGACGTGCCGATGAAGCGTCGCGTGACGTCGAGACCTGGCTCAAGTGCTACTTCATGCGTGACAAGCTCGGCGAGGAATACGGCGGGATGGTGAGCGGCGTCACGTCGTTCGGCATCTTCGTGCAGCTCGACTCGCTGTTCATCGAAGGGCTCGTGCACGTGACGGAGCTCGGGTCGGATTATTTTCAATACGACGAAATCAAGAACGAGTTGCGCGGCGAGCGCACGGGCATTCGCTATCGACTATCCGATCGCGTACGGGTGCAAGTCAGCCGCGTCGATCTCGACGCGCGCAAGATCGATTTCCGCCTCGTGCGCGATACGCCGGTGAAGCCGGCAGCGGCGCCGCGTGCGGCCGTTGCGGCGCGTCCCGTCGGCGAGCCCGTTGCAGCGGGACGTGGGCCTCGTGTGCGTACGTTGACGCCGCCCGACGGCGCTCGGCGCAAGCAAGCCGCGCCCGCCAAATCGGCCGCCGTCGTCGAAGCGCGCACTGCGCGCGCGCAAGCGGCTAAGAAACGCAGCGGGCCGCCCAAGGGGGCACCGAAAGCGCGCCCGCGCAAGAAGGGTTGATCTTCGCCCGGCGGCGTGAGGCTTGCGCTGCCGCGGGCCGCGCCGCGATGGTTTTTCAGCACAGCGAGCGCATGACGCGCCGCTGTGCTTTCGCCTTTTTAGGCTCGACGTAATACCGATTTCATTCAGCTATGGCACGTCTCAAAGTTTTATATGGCTTTCATGCGGTGACTGCGCGCTTGCGGCACGATGCATCGACGGTCGAAGAAGTGTTTTACGATGCCACGCGACGCGATGGCCGCATGCAGGATTTTTTGCAAACGGCGAAGGAAGCCGGAGTGCGCTTGATCGCCGCCGACGAGACGCGTTTGTGGGGGCTCGCACATACCGAGCGTCACCAAGGGGTCGTTGCGCGCGCAACCGATTTGCCGCTCGCGCAAAATCTTGCCGAATTGCTCGACGGGATCAACGGCCCCGCGCTGTTGCTCGTGCTCGACGGTGTGACTGATCCGCACAACCTCGGCGCGTGCCTGCGGGTGGCGGATGGGGCCGGCGCGCATGCCGTCATTGCCCCGCGCGATCGTGCCGTCGGCCTGAACGCAACGGCGGCCAAAGTCGCCAGCGGTGCGGCCGATACCGTGCCTTACATCACGGTGACGAACTTGGCTCGCGCACTGCGTGAATTGAAGGATGCCGGCGTATGGATCGTCGGCACGGCCGGCGATGCGCCAGCGGGCCTCTATGAAACGAAGCTCGACGGTCCGGTTGCCATCGTCATGGGCGCGGAAGGCGAGGGCATGCGCCGGCTCACGCGCGATACGTGCGATGAAGTCATGCGCATTCCGATGGTCGGCACTGTCGAGAGCTTGAACGTATCGGTCGCGAGCGGCGTGTGCTTGTTCGAAGCCGTGCGGCAACGCGCCGTCGCGCGTTGAGGTCTAGGTTTCCCACGGGGCGGCGTGCGAGCCGCCCGTGCTTACGACGAGCGCTCAACGCTCGATCTGCTGATTCCAGCGCGTATCCCACTGGGCGCGATGTGCGTTGATCGCGTCCCAGTCGACGACGGTCACCTTATGCACGAGGTCGTCGACGTTCCCGAGGCTTTGCTGCATTGCCGGCGGCATCTTCGCCAGGTGATTCGTGGGGATCTGTTTGCCGGCTTGCGCGGCCTTCTCTTGCGCGGGTGCCGACAGCAGGAATTGCGCGAGCTTTTGCGCGAGCTGATCGTCGGGATTGTTCTTGACGACGCACACGTCGACGAGCAGCAGCACCGGGCCTTCCTTCGGATTGACGTACGCGACCGGTAAGCCCTTGTCCTGCAAGTCGGCAACACCCGTCGGCGTTAGCGGGAAGATAGCCGCTTCGCCCGTCTGCACCATCTCGGAGATCTTCGCCGAGTTCGGGATGTACTCGACGACGTTTGGCCCCACTGTGCTCGCCCACTTCGTAAATGCCGGCTCGACGTTCTGCTCGCTGCCGCCCCAGATGCGGTTCAGCGCGAGGAAGCCGTGCAAGCCGAATGTGCTGCTCGATGCCGATTGGAAGACGACCTTGCCTTTATATTTCGGATCGGCGAAGTCGAGCCACGAGGTGGGGGGTGCCCAGCCTTTTTCCGTAAACAATTTCTTGTTGTAGGCGATGCCCGTCATGCCGAGCTGTACGCCGGCGCCGACGTCGTTCTTCATTCGCGCGAACGGATACAGTTGCTTGAGCACAGCGGAGTCGTCGAGCTTCTCGCACAGGCCGAGACTCACGGCGCGCGCCATCACGCCGTCGTCGAGAAACGCGACATGCACTTGCGGGTGGTCGCGATTGGCGAGCAGCTTGGCCAGAATATCCGACGAGGTGCCGGGCACGACGGTGACCTGCACGTTGTTCTCTGTCTCGAACGCCGGCAGCACTTGCGTCGTATAGGCCTTCTCCATGGGCCCGCCGTTCATGCCGATATAGATCGTTTTCGACTGCGACCAAGCGGGTGTCGCGGCGACGATCGCGCAGGCCGTCACGGTAGCCGAGAAGGTTCGGAAAGCTTTCATTTAGGTCTCCTAATGATTGACGCGCGAGGCGTCATGCGGGCACGGCCGAGAAGCGATTGATGTCGAATGCGTCGAGCGGCGTCTCGGTGGCGCCGTCGATCACGAGGTCGGCTAACACTTCACCGACGCCAGGCGCGAGCAGGAACCCGCCGCCGGAAAAGCCGAATGCATGGATGAGCCGCGGCACCTTTGAACTCGCGCCGATGATCGGGTTGTGGTCGGGCGTGCAGCCCTCGACGCCGCTCCACGTTCGAATCAGCAATGCCTCGCGCAGCGCGGGCAAGAGCGCGCAAGCGTCGCGCATCACGGCACGCGTCGTGTCGGACGACGGCTGCGCGAAGTCGCCGTCGCCATGACCGCGTCCGCCGCCGATGACGCAGTTGCCGCGCGCGACCTGCCGTGCGTAGATGCCGCCCCCGAAGACACCCAGGTTGTGATCGAGAAAATGCGGCAGCGGTTCGGTCACCCACATGTTCGGATAGATAGGCTTCATCGGGACCGCGTCGCCGAAGCGCTCGGCAAGTGTGCCGGCCCAAGCGCCGGCCGCGTTGACGAACCAATCGGCCTCGAACGTTTCTCCGCCCGCACGCAGCGAGAAGCGTTTGCCGTCGTAGTCGGCATGTGTCAGCTCGGTGAGTTCGCGCACGAGCGCACCGGCCTCCCGCGCCGCGCGTGCGAACGCGGGCGAGACGAGGCGCGGGTTCGCATGGCCGTCGCTCGCGCAGAGCGAGCCGCCGACGGCGGCTGTACCGAGCCACGGATAGCGGCGTCTGAACGCCGTGCCCGACATCAGTTGCAGCGGCAATCCGTGCTCCGCGGCCATGTGCGCATAGGCTTCGAGGCCGGCGAGATCGGCCGCGCTGCGCGCCAAGCGCAAGTGGCCCGACACGATGAACTCGCCGTCGATACCGATGCGTTCGACGAGTCGATCCCACACGCGTCGGGCGCGCATCGCGAGCGGGAGTTGCTCGGCGGGACGTCCTTGGCAGCGCACGCCGCCGTAGTTCACGCCGCTTGCTTGCGCGCCGCAGTAGCGTCGCTCGATCAGCAGCACGCGCATGCCTTTGCGCGCGAGGGCGAGTGCCGCCGACGAGCCGACGAGCCCGCCGCCGACGATGGCCACGTCGTAATGCCGCATCGACTTATTCATCGCGTGCATCCTCGGGCACCGCCGGTGCGCATTCGTCGCAGAGCGCGGCGGCAAGCGGGATCGGTTTGATCGGCGCTTGAGCGCGCAGGCGACCGAGCGTCTCAGGCGGCAGGCGCGTTTCATCGGCGAGTAGCGCGAGCGCAGCTTCGCCGCACATGCGGCCCTGGCACCGGCCCATGCCGACGCGCGTCAATGCCTTGAGGCGATTGATCTCGCTTGCCGCACCGGAGCGAATGCAGCAACGAATCGTGCCGGCATCGACCTCCTCGCAGCGACATACCGTCATCGCATCGGGCCAAGTGCCAGCGTGCTCGAACGGTGCGGGGAACGCCGCTTCGAGTCCGGCGCGAAACGTGCCGATACGTTGCAGCGCGCGGTGCGTCGACGCGGCGGCGTCGACGCGTGAAGTGGGGCGCCCTGAAGATGGTTCGTACTCCGAATCATCGAGCACGGCGAGTGCGGCAAGGTGTCCGGCGCGCTCGGCGGCGTCGGCCCCCGCGATGCCCGCGCCGTCGCCGGCCACATAGATGCCGCCGATCGACGTGCGTCCGGCTTCGTCCCGCTCGGGCAGCCAGCAGCGATTGAGGGCGTCGTAGCGGAATCGGCATCCGGCAATGTCGGCAAGCTGCGTTTCAGGGCGCAGGCCGAAGCTGAATCCGATCGCGTCGCACTCGAGCGTGCGCGCAGCGGCGGTATGGGAGTCAGACGTCGGTGCCTTCGTGCCGGAGCGCCATGCGATGCCCGTCACATGCCGTTCACCGAGCGCACCTTCTAGCGATACGCCACGCTCGATCCGGATGCCGTGGGCACGAAGCCAGCCGACGTAGTACAAGCCTTTGGCCAACACGGACGGTTGCGCGGCGAGCTGGGGTAGGGCCGTGGCTTGCGTGCCGGCGCGGCTCGTATCGAGCACGGCCAACACGTTGGCGCCGGCCTTCGCGTATTGATAGGCCACGAGATAGAGCAGCGGGCCGGTGCCGGCGAAGACGATGCGCCGCCCGATCGCGCAGCCTTGTGCTTTTAGCGCTGTTTGCGCGGCACCCAGCGTATAAACGCCAGGCAAGGTCCAGCCCGGCATCGGCAGCACGCGATCCGTGGCGCCGCTTGCAATGATCAAATGCGTGAACGGCACCGCTTGCTCACGCGTGCCGCACAGCGTTGCGAGATGGCCGGCGATTCCATCGTGTTCGTCGTCATTGCTCGTCGCCGCTTGTGCGCCCCCCGCATGCGTTTCGCACGCCCAAGCGAGGGTGTGCGGCCGATAGTCGAGCCGCGGCAGCAAAGCGGCCATCGTTGCGTGCAATGCCCTCGCTTTGCGTGCCTCGAAGCCGTAAAGCGCGCGTGCTTCACGTAGAAAGCCGGCACCGTCGGGCGGTTGACGATAGATTTGGCCGCCCCAGCGCGCGTTTTCGTCGAGCACGATCGGGCGCATGCCGGCTGCAACGAGCGTTTCGGCTGCACGTACCCCCGCGGGGCCGGCGCCGACGATCGCGATCTTCGCGGGTTTCGTCATCGCACCTGTCCTCCGTGTTGCCGATCGGCATAGGCTGCGTGCGTGATGAGCCGCATGCCGGCCTCGATCACCGTCGAACACGCGCGCAGCCGCTGGCCGTCCTCGGTGCGAATCCAGCAATCTTGGCACGCGCCGATGAGGCAAAACCCGGCGCGCGGCTCGCCTTTGAACTCCGAGATACGCAGTGCACGACGCTGCATCAGAATGGCGGTGAGCACGGTATCGCCTTCGAGCGCGCTCGACGCGGCACCGTCGAGCGTGAAGAAAACAGGCGCGCGGTCGGCTTCGGCCAGTCGCACGAACTGCCCTTGCGCTTCGTCATAAGACATGATTCGTAGTCCTAATTACCGGTGATGGCGAGGGCGTCAATGCTGGCCGATAAGAATGCGGTTCAAGCCGTAAGTGCGATCGAGCAGCAGCATGGCGGCGGCGGTGATGAGGATCACGAGCGTCGATACCGAGGCCATCATGGGATCGATCGATTCCGTCGCGTACATATACATCCGCACCGGTAGCGTGACTGTTTGCGGCGAAGTGACGAAGATCGACATCGTCAACTCGTCGAAGCTGTTGATGAAAGCGAGCAGCCATCCGCCGGTGATGCCGGGCACGATCAGCGGCAGCGTGATGCGTCGAAACGTCGTCCAGGCGCTGGCGCCGAGCGCTTGCGCGGCATGCTCGACGCTGCGATCGAGCCCCGTTGCCGCGGCGAGCACGAGCCGCAGCACGAACGGCGTCACGATCACGGTGTGAGCGAGGACGAGCCATGCGAACGAGCCCGTCGCGCCGATCATCGCGAAGAAACGCAAAAGCGCAATGCCGAGCACGAGCCCTGGAATCACGAGCGGCGAGAGCAGCAGCGCGTTCAAGAAGTCACGGCCCGGGAAACGCGCGCGTGCGATCGCAAGGCCCGCCGGCAGCGCGAGGGCGAGCGACAGTGTGGCCGAGATGAAAGCCAGTTTGACGCTCGTGAAGAACGCGGAAATGAAGTCGGGGTAATTCAAGATCGCGCGAAACCACCGCAACGACAGGCCGTGCGTGGGTAGCGTCAGCGTTTCGTCGGGCGTGAACGCCACGAGCACGACGATGATGAGCGGGGCCAGCACGAACGCGATGACGAGCGTGTGGAAAGCGAGGGCGAAGGGGCCGTTGCGTCGCATGTCGATCTCCTTGGTTCAGCCCATGCCGCGGCCGTAACGGCGCTCGAGCACACGGTAGTAGGTGAGCATGATGACGAGGTTGGCGGCGAGCAGCAGTAGCGCGATCGTCGCGCCGAGCGGCCAGTTCAGCGAGCCGAGAAATTCGTCGTAGACGGCCGTGGCGGCGACCTTCAAGCGGCGTCCGCCGAGCAGGCCCGGAATCGCGAACGCGCTGGCCGACAACCCGAACACCATCAAGCTGCCCGACAGCATGCCCGGCATGATCTGCGGCAACACGATGCGGCGCAGCGTCGTCGCGGGCGAGGCCATCAGCGAGAGCGCGGCTTGCTCGGTCTGCGGATCGAGCTTTTGCAACGCCGTCCAGACCGGAATCACCATGAACGGCAGCATGACGTGCACGAGCGCGATGACGATCGCAAAGTCCGTGTATTCGAGCTTGTACGGCCCGAGGCCGAGCACGCCGAGGGCTTGATTGACGACGCCGGCCGGCCCGAGCAGCATGCTCCAGCCGAATGCGCGGACGACGACCGAGACCAGCAGCGGTGCAAGGATCACGAGCAGAAACGTCGAACGCCACGGATCGCGCATCTTCGACAGGACGTAGGCTTCAGGCGTGCCGATCGCGGCGCACAGTACGGTGGTAATCGCCGCGATGCCGAACGTGCGCAAGAAGATCGTTTGGTAGTACGAAGAACTCAAAACGTTGACGTAGTTGCCGAACTGGAACGCGGCGATCGGTCCGCTCGTGGGATCGAACCGATAGAACGTCAAGACGAACGTCATCGCGAGCGGGACGAGCACGAGCGCGGAGAATAGCGCGAACGCGGGGGCGCACAGCGCCCACATCGGCAGATAAGCGCGCCAAGGCGCACGGGTACCTGCGCGCAGCGCCATAGGCGTCGAGGTGCGACGAGTGCCTGCTTCGAGCGTTGCATCAGTCATGTCGTGCTCCCGCGGAGACGAAGCGCACCGCTTCGCGCTTCCAATCGATGCCGACCGCTTCGCCCTCGGCGATGGGCTCGTCGCCTTCGTTCTGGCAGCAAACGAGCACTTCGCCAAGCCTGCAATCGACGCGATAGAGCCACTGGCTGCCCAAGAAGAAACGGCTCGTCACGGTGGCGGGCAAGCGGCCGGACCCCGATGCGTTCAGATGCACCTTCTCCGGCCGAATGCACACCGTCACGGCATCGCCGATACGCGGAGCATCGCTTTGCCGCCCGTGCGGGGCGTGGCCGACTTCGATGCGATCGGCACCGACGTCCACATGCGTGTGCGCGTCGTCGGTCGCGACGACGGTGCCCGAAAACAGATTGGCTTTGCCGATGAACTCCGAGACGAAGCGATTCTCCGGGCGCTCGTAAGCCCGATACGGCGTGTCCACTTGCGTGATGCGGCCCGCTTCCATGACGACGACGCGGTCGCTGATCGAGAGCGCCTCCGACTGATCGTGCGTGACCATGATCGTCGTCGTGCCGATTCGGCGCTGGATGGTCCGCAATTCGAACTGCATCTCTTCGCGTAGTTTGGCGTCGAGGTTCGACATCGGCTCATCGAGCAGCAAGACGGGCGGGGCGATCACGATTGCGCGCGCTATCGCGACGCGCTGACGCTGGCCACCCGACAACTCGCGCGGAAAGCGATCGGCCAGCGCATCGAGACGCACGAGCGAGAGCGCGTCGCGCACGCGCGCTTCGCTTTCGGCTTTGCCGACGCGGCGCATTTCGAGGCCGAAGCGCACGTTTTGCGCGACCGTCATATGCGGAAACAACGCATAGCTTTGGAAGACGATGCCGAGCCCGCGCTGATTCGGCTTCATGTCGGTGATGTCGCGGCCGTCGAGAACGATGCGGCCGCTCGTCGTTTCGACGAAGCCGGCGATCATCTGCAACGTCGTTGTCTTGCCGCAACCCGAGGGGCCGAGCAGCGACACGAATTCGCCTTTTTCTACCGACAAATTCAAATCGGTGACCGCGTGCAGATTGCCGAACGACTTCGAAACATCGGCAAGCGTGAGGAACGACATGATTCGGCTCCCTATAAGCGAGGCCCTTGCGATGTTATTACGAAGTGCTTACGAGGTACTCGGGCATCGGGGCATCAGGCACAGCCGATTCTGTCCAGCCATATAGGTCGCGTCAATTTAGAATTCCGTTCATCGATAGGAAAAGCAGAAATATTCCGATAAACGGAACACGAGAGCGCTTGAGAGGTAGACGAATTTCACGGCGTGCAGTGAGGGTTTCCCCTTGCACGTCAAGAGCCCAAAGCGAGCAACGCCAAAAAGCTGCGATACTGCGCGGGCGAACGAATTGCAGAAAAGCATTCCATTGAGTGAAACGGAGGATTGCCCTATGAGCGATAAGGCAACGCGAGACGATGCGAGCAAAGGCGGCGACGAAAGCACGGATACGCCCGGTGTTGGAATGCTGCCGCGCGCGTTCGCGCTCGTGCGTGCGCTGGCGTCGCTGCAAGCGAGCGGCGCACGTGTGACACAGCTTGCGAAGGCCGTGGGGCTGACGCAGGGAACGACGCATCGAATTCTGCGCGCGCTGATCGCGGAGGGCATCGTCGAGCAGGACGAGCGCTCGAAGCTCTATCGGCTCGGCGTCGATTTTTTTGCGCTCGCGGCGCAGGCCGGCAATCCCGGCGGCATCCGCGCACTGTGCCGGCCCGCATTGTTGCGGCTGTGCGCGAGCCTGGGCGAGACGATCTTCTTGCTGGCCAAGAGCGGCTTCGATGCGGTATGCCTCGATCTTTGCGAGGGCCCATTCCCGATTCGCTCGTTTACGAACGACGTGGGCGGCCGGATCGCTCTCGGCGTCGGGCAAGGGAGTCTCGCGATCCTCGCGTTTCTGCCCGAGGCCGAGCGTGAAGAGATCATCCGCTTCAACGTGCCGCGCATCCGCGGCTATGGCGTGCTCGATGAGGTATATCTGCGCACGGAGATCGAGCGCGTGCGGCAGCTCGGCTATGCCGCGCGCAACAGCGGCGTGCTCGAAGGCATGGCGGGCGTCGCCGTGCCGATTCTCGATCAGACGGGTTGCGCCGTGGCCGCTTTGAGCGTGGGCACGCTGGCGTCGCGGCTCGGCGACGACCGTCTGCCGATGGTGGTCGAACTGTTGAAACGTCAGGCCGACTCGATCGGCCCGCTGACCAATCCCTTCGACGTCGCGCTCAAGCGGCGTCCCGCACATGGTCTCGCCGCGACGACCGATGCTTGACGCGTTGCGTGACGATATGACTCTATCGGCGGCAACGGGCGTGCCCAACTCCAACTCCGGTAAACTCACGCCTTTCGCTCGTATTTCTCCGCTCAGATCATGACTCAAGACGAACTCAAACGATTGGTTGGCCAAGCCGCCGCCGACTATGTCAATGCCAACGTGGCCGACGGCGCCGTGATCGGCGTCGGCACCGGCTCGACCGCGAACTGTTTCATCGATGCGATTGCGACCCACAAGCACCGCTACCGCGGCGCGGTGTCGAGCTCGATCGCCACGACTGCGCGGCTGCAGCAGCACGGCATCAAGGTGTTCGATCTGAACGAAATCGAATCGCTGCCGGTGTATGTCGACGGCGCCGACGAAATCGACCCGAAAGGCGCCATGATCAAAGGCGGCGGCGGGGCGCTGACGCGCGAGAAGATCGTCGCTTCGGTGTCCGAGGTATTCGTTTGCATCGCCGACGCGTCCAAGCGCGTGCCGGTGCTCGGCGGCTATCCGCTGCCGGTCGAGGTCGTGCCGATGGCCCGCACCGCGATCGGGCGCCGGCTGATGGCGCTCGGCGGCGTGCCTGTGCTGCGCGTGACGCAAGACGGTGCGCCTTACGTCACTGACAACGGCAACGAAATCCTCGACGTCAAACGGTTGACGATCAGCGACCCCTGCGCGCTCGAAGCCGAGATCAACGCGTGGCCGGGCGTCGTCACCGTCGGCTTGTTCGCGAGCCGCGGCGCCGATTTCTGCCTACTCGGCACGGACCAAGGCGTCGAGGCGATCGACTACCGCTCGATTCGCTAAATCAAAAAGCGAATCCAACCCGCGCTGAAAGTCGTTCGAGCGATTATTTAGGGATCCGAAGCATTCGCCTCGATCCCTGCCGCTCGACGGCCCTCGTTGTACAGCTCAGATCACCGTATCCGTTTGCTGAAGACTGGGCAGCAAGCGGTCGAACTCGCGCTTCACGAGCCCATAGCATTCGCAGGCGCGCGTTTCGAGGCCTTTCCGGTCGAGCACTTTGATGTGCCCGCGGCTGTGATGGATCAAACCTTGATCATGCAGCTTGCCGGCAGCTTCCGTAATGCCTTCGCGCCGCACGCCGAGCATATCGGCGATCAACTGCTGCGTCACGGCCAGCTCGTTCGTTGCGGCGCGGTCGATCTCGATCAGCAGCCAACGACATAGTTGCTTGCTCAACGAATGATGCCGATTGCAGGCGGCTGTCTGCGCAACCTGCGTCAGCAGCGCTTGCATGTAGAGCAGCATCAGCCGGCGCAGCAAATCGGAACGCGCGATTTCCTGCTTGAGCTGTTGCGCGCTCATCCGATAGGCGAAGCCGGAGCATTGCACTTGTACGCGGCTCGGCATCGTTTCGCCGCCCGTGAGCACTTGTACGCCCGTCATGCCCTCGCGGCCGACGGCGGCGAGCTCGACCGAGCCGCCGTCTTCCATCATCGAGAGGATCGAGATGATGGCCGTCGTCGGGAAATAAACGTGATGGATCTTATGCCCGCAGTCGCAAAGCAATTGTTCCGTACGGAGATGGACCAATTCAAGATGTGGCGTCAGCGCTTGCCATTCTTGCGACGGCAGTGCGCCGAGTAGGTGATTGCCGTGGAGGTCGGATTGTAGCGTCAACATGATCGGTCCTCGGTGGTTTGCCGCGGCGTGCGCCCTGTGCGCACGTGCTCTTGCGGCTTCTTGTTGCTGGGCCGGCGATTTTCGCGAGCAACGTTAAAAGCGAACCGTCATCGGTTCGGTGCTCGCAGGTCCGGCGTGTTTGGCCTGTCTCCCTGGCCGTGGCGCCGTCTGTGCGGCAGCGCTCGGTTTGCGAGCCGAGTTCAGCGAGGATCATGCCAAGCCCTGTGGCAGCGGGGCTTGACGTGCGACGGTCGATGCCGCATCGCTGCCAATGTGGGCTACCCCCGCTTTTTGTTTCAAATCTGCACAATCGCCTCGACGCCGGCACTCCTATCGAGGCGCTTTCAAATTGATGGCTTAAGTCGTTGATCGGCTTGAGCTTTGACGGAGCGCTCGCGCGGCGTGCGTATCCGCATCCGCGCGCGGCGGCATGGCGCGAGCGTGCGGTGCCCTCGCGATTTGATTCAGTTGTGTTGCACGACGCACGCAGTGCGTTGCGATGCCTCCTTTCGTCGGACCTGGCTCACGCCTGATGCGCTAGGGTCCTCGGGCCGGGCCGTTTCAAACGCTTGGCGGCGGCGCGCGGCCCAAGGCTTCAACAGCGCCGCGGCAAGGCTGCGGCGCGGCGATGCGACGTTGCTCGTTCGGATAAAAAGCGGCGCGTCGTAAATGACTCATTGTTGAGACACGGCGGAAATACGGTGTCGTTGCGTAAATGCCCCAATGGCCAATGAAGTCCTCGATGTGAGTGCGATGGCGAACGGTAGTACGAGTTCACGCGACGTACCGTGCAGCCATGACGATTCGTCTTACATTGTTTCGGACAACGAAATGTTTCGCCCGCGGTCGAATGTATGGCAGACGTAGAGCGCGCAGGGCAGCGTGGCGCGTTGGCGAAAAATTATGCAGGTGTCCGAAATAAATGGGAGCGCGTGAGCGCGATGCCCTGGTGCGACGACGAATCGGTGTGCGGTCGCACCATTTCGTCAGAGGGATAACCCTGTTCAGGCGTTTCCCAATGGCGCGCCGCGACGGATCGAAGCACCGTATCGCTTACCGGCCGCGGTTTTGCGAAAGGTGCGCAATGAAACAGGCAAAGAAGCGTCGCATGGCGCATCGGGGGGAATTATGGAGCAGGGCAAAGACCGTTCGCTGGTGAGCAAGGTCATGGACGGGCTCGTCAGCGGGATCGTCGAGGAAAAGTACGGCGCGATTCTGCCGCCGCAGGACGTGCTGTCGAAAGAGTTCGACGTGAGCCGCACGGTCATGCGCGAAGCGCTGTCGATGTTGCTAGCGCGCGATATGCTCGACGTCCGGCCGAAGGTGGGCACGCGTATCCGGCCGATGCGCGATTGGCGCATGATCGACGAGGACGTCGTGAATTGGCGGTTTCGCGCGAAGCCCGATCCGCAATTCATGCGCGACGTCATCGAGTTTCGGATGCTGATCGAGCCGCGTGCCGCGGGGCAAGCGGCCTCGCGCGCAAGCGTGGCGGAAGTGGCGGCGATCCGCGAGGCGTTCGAGGTGTTTAAAACGCTCGCGCCGGGCGACGCCGGCTATCAAGCGGCCGACGAACTGTTGCATACGCGCATCGTCCATGCGAGCGGCAATCAGTTTTTCCAACAGATGGCGGCCATTATTCGCGGCGCGCTGTCGGCCACGCATCCGATGCTGAGCCAGAAGCCGGGTGCATGGGAGATTTCGGTGCGCACGCACGAGCGCCTCGTCGAAGCGATCGAACGTCGAGATCCCAAGGAAGCCGAAGCGGCGGCGCTTGCCGTCATCGACTTTGCAGCCGACGAAATCAGCCGCGAATTTTCGGTGGAAATGCCGAACCGTCGATAGCGAAATATGCATGATATGAAAAGACCGGCGACAGAATGCGCCGGTCTTTTCATTTAAAGAAAGAAGTGATCGTTCTTCTCATTTCGCGGGAATAGAACATATCGCGTCGCGCAGCGTCTTATCATGGCGGGCACTATTGGCCATTGGCCTATACCGCGAATACCGCGGACGGATGGAGCAATCGATCCGTCGTGCAACGAAGAAGGGATTAGACGATGAGCGAAATTCGAACGATCAAATGGGGCGTTGTGGGCGCAGGGCACATCGCGCGCCGCTTCGCTCAAGGGCTCGCGCATGTTCGCGATGCGCGAATTGCGCGCGTATGGTCGCGTCGCGGCGAAAGCGTGGCGGCGTTCGTCGAGCGATACGGGGGAGATGCATGCGACAGCTTGGATGCGCTGCTCGCGAGCGACGTCGACGCTGTCTACATCGCCACGCTCAACGACAGCCACGCGCAATACGCGCGCGCGGCGCTTTTGGCCGGCAAGCACGTGCTCTGCGAAAAGCCCGCGACGCTCAACAGGCGTCAGCTCGAAACCGTGCTAGAGACAGCGCGTGCCTCGCAACGCCTTTTCATGGAGGCGATGAAGCCGCCGTTCTTTCCGCTCTATCGCAAGTTGCGCGCGCATCTACAAGACGATCCGATCGGGCCCGTGGGTCTTGTTCGCGCCGGTTGTTCGATGGCCAACGTGCCGCCCGATCATCCGTCGTTCTCGCTGGCCGAAGGGGGCGGTGCGCTGCTCGATATCGGCATCTACGAAATGTTCCTCGCCGTCGATTGGCTCGGCGCGCCGCTCGACGTGCATACGTTAGGGCGGCTCGGGCGCTCGGGCGTCGATACGTTCGCGAGCGTGCACAGCCGGCATGAAGCCGGCGTTGCGCAACTCTTTTGCGGGCTCGATTTGGACGGTAAGGGCGATGCGCTGCTCGCGGGGCCGCATGGCCATGTCTGGATTCACGAGAAGTGGTGGAATCCCGTACGTGCCACCGTCAGTTATGTCGACGGTCGCGTGGTCGAACTGAACGTGCCTTTCGAAGGCGGCGGCCTCAACTACGAGACGGAGCATTTTTGCGAGCTGATTCGCGCGGGTGTGCTCGAGAGCCCCGTCATGACGCACGCAAAGTCGCTACAGATGGTGTCGATGACCGATGCGGCGCGTGCGGCGCTCGGGCTGGTTTTTCCGGGCGAGTAGCGCCGGCAGTGCTACGATGCGGCCTCGTGTTCGCCGTATCGTCCACCTCTTTGCCCTGGGGCGGCCGGCGGCGCGAAGTTCAAGATCGTTCAACGAGGAGCGGCTTTTCATGTCCAAGCATTTCGCCAATCTGTGGCGCTCGAACAAGAATCTGATCGCCTTTCTGTTTCTGATGGTGCTGTTTCGCAGTGCGATTGCGGATTGGAATGTCGTGCCGAGCGGCTCGATGCTGCCGACGATTCGCATCGGCGATCGCATCTTCGTGGACAAGATGGCGTACGACCTGCGCGTGCCGCTCACGCATATCTCGCTCGTGCATTTGGGCGACCCACGGCGCGGCGACATCGTCACGATCGATTCAAAGGCCGCTCACGAGTTGCTCGTCAAGCGCGTGATCGGGGTGCCGGGCGATGTCGTCGCGCTGCGCGACAACGTGCTCTACGTGAACGGCGTGCGTGCCGACTATCGGCCGCTCGCCAAGCCGCCGATGCATGACGTGCCGCCGGGCGCGGGCGTCTATTTGACGGAGCGATTCGACGGCGTCTCGCACGTCGTGCGCCTTTCGCCAATGGCACCGAGCCCCATGAGCTCGTTCGGGCCCGTGACGGTGCCGGCGGGCGAGTACCTGATGCTTGGCGATAATCGCGACGACAGCGCCGATTCCCGCTATTTCGGTTTCATGCCGCGCAAGGAGGTCATGGGGCGCGCGCGCAACGTGGCATTTTCGCTCGATCCGTCGCACTTCTTTTTACCGCGCTTGAGCCGGTTCGGTGCCCCGCTCGACCAGCCGCTCGCTTCGAACTGATCGAACCGATCCAACCGATCCAACCGATCCAACCGCTCAATGGCGCGTCGGCAAGGCGAGCCGGCGCTCGTAGCGGTGCTGCACCCATTCGAGCACTTGGCACAGCACCCAGTAGACGCCCGCCGCGGCGAGGTAGAGCGGTAGCGGCTGATAGGTCGATGCGATGATCTCCTGCGCGCTGCGTAAGAGTTCGGTGACCGTAATGACCGAGACGAGCGACGTGTCCTTGATGAGGCTGATCAGGCTGTTCGACAGGCTGGGCACGGCGATACGCAGCGCCTGCGGCCCGATCACGTAGCGCAGGGTTTGGCGGCGCGAGAGCCCGAGACTATAGGCGGCGAGCCATTGGCCTCGCTGGATGCCGTTGATCGCGCCGCGCATGCTTTCCGATAGATACGCCGCGACGTTCGCCGATAGCGCGATGACGCCGGCCGGCGTGGGATCGAGCGAGATCCCGATACTTGGCAGTCCGTAATAAATGACGAAGATCTGCACGAGCAGCGGTGTACCGCGCATGATGCTCACGTAGATCCGCGCGATCCAATTGAGCGGCTTGCTGTGGCTGATGCCCATCAGCGCAAGGAAGACGGCTGCGACGAGCCCGAAGATCATCGACAGAACCGCGAACTTGACCGTCAAGACGGCGCCCTGCGCGAGCACGGGCATCGATTGAACGAGCAGGGTGGTGGTGGACATGGCGTTTATTGTTAAGGACCGCTAACGAGTTTTGCCGGTAAGCGCTGCGTACGCGAGCGCACATGATATACGCGCCACAAAAGCGAAGGGCGGCATCTATGTGATGCCGCCCTCGTGCGCTTAACTGTCCGGCTTGCCGTTTATTTGGCTGTCGGCTTCGTCACGTCGATACCAAACCACTTGTCGGAAATCTTCGCGAACGTCCCATCGGCTTCGAGTTGCGCCATCGCATCGTCGATCGCCTTCGCAAATTTCGGATTGTCCTTCTTGAACGGAATCCCCGAAGGATTGGCCGAGCCGACCATCGCACCGGGGCGCAGCGGCAACTGCGAGTTCTTGAGCAGGTAAGCCACCATCAAGCGGTCGTTCAGCGCTGCGTCGATGCGCCCGGCCGAAAGATCGCTCAGGTACTCGGGCGCGCCCGGATACGTCTTGACGTCGATGCCCGGCACCGACTTCGCCATGTCCATGTAGTTCGTGCCTAGACCGACGCCGAGCTTATGTCCCTTCAAGTCTTCGAGCGACTTGAATTGGCGATCGTCGTTCTTGCGCTGAATCAGCTCGGCACCCGAGAACGTGTAGCCGGGTGAAAAATCGAGCGCCTTTTGGCGTTCGGGGGTGATGCCGACCTGATTGACGATCACGTCGAACTTGCCCGCTTGCAACCCGGCGATGATCCCGCTCCACTCGGTCGTGATGAACTCGGGCTTCACGCCGAGCTTCGCGGCGACGGCCTTGGCGATGTCGACGTCGAACCCGACGAGCTCGCCGTTCGCCGCCTTCGAGTCGAACGGCGGGAACGTCCCTTCGCAGCCGATGCGCAGCGTGCCGCGCGCTTTGACTTGATCGAGCAGATCCTCGGCGTGCGCCGTGGCCGCTACGAAGGTCATGCCGATCAACCCGGCCGTCAGGATGTGCTTGAGCTTCGTTAGTTTCATCGTCTTCGTCTCCTTGGGAACCTCTGAACAGGTTCTGCTGATGCGTTGCCGATCGGCCGGAAGGGCCGATTTTTTTGGGGTGGGTCTGAAATACGCCCGATTTCCCGCTGATCCCGTGGCTTTTCGCCCCGGTGTGCGCCCGCTGGGCGTGCAGCGGACGCATCTTCCCCGCTTACGTCAGCATCGCTCGCCTCGCCAGATAGAGATTGGTCAGCCCGATCAAGGTGAACACTTGGGCCGCGTTCTTCGCCAGTCCCTTGTAGCGCACCTTGCTATAGCCGAATTGCCGCTTGATAACGCGAAACACATGCTCGACTCGGCTGCGAATCGACGACATCTTCCGGTTGAACCGCTTGTTCGCCCCGGACAGCTTGTGCTGCGCGCTCGCTTTGAGCGACACGCCC
Source organism: Trinickia acidisoli (assembly GCF_017315725.1). NCBI lineage: Bacteria > Pseudomonadati > Pseudomonadota > Betaproteobacteria > Burkholderiales > Burkholderiaceae > Trinickia > Trinickia acidisoli. The sequence goes on along the minus strand of NZ_JAFLRG010000001.1, from coordinate 2,264,388 downwards.
CAGAACACGCCTGCCTGACGCGCCGCGCGCTTGATGCGATTATCGACGTAGCCTTTGTCGCCGAATACGGCCCGGTCGTCTTCGCGCAGCAGTTTGGGCAACTGGCTCACATCCGGCGCGTTGGCCGGCGTCACCGAGACCGTATGGACCAGTCCGCTGTCCACGTCTGCTCCCACATGAATCTTCATGCCGAAGAACCAGTTGTTGCCCTTTTTCGTCTGGTGCATCTGGGGATCGCGTTGCTTGCTCTCGTTCTTGGTCGACGGCGGTGCATGAATGATCGTCGCATCGACCATCGTGCCGCCCTTGAGCAGCAGGCCCTTGCCCTCCAGCACCTCGTTGATCGTGTTCATGATCGCTGCCATCAACCGGTGCTGCTCCAGCAGGCGCCGAAACTTCAGGATCGTCGTTTCGTCCGGCATCGACTCGTCGAACAGGTCCAGCTTCGCGAACGCCCGCATGCACGGCACGTCATAGAGCGTGTCTTCCATGCCCGGATCGGACAAGTTGAACCATTGCTGCATGAAGTAAATGCGCAGCATCGTTTCCAAGCCGCGCGGCCGGCGACCTCGGCCCGCTTTCGGGTAGTGCGGTTCGATCAATGCAATCAGCTTCGCCCACGGCACCACCTGCTCCATCTCTTCGAGGAACCGCTCGCGCTTGGTCCTGCGTTTCTTGCCCGTCTCGGCCAGCGTTGCAAAGCTGATCTGCTTCATCGTCCTTCTTGTTCTTGGTTCGTTCGTGTCGGCGAGCATCTTACCCACAAGCCCCCGGGTCGTCACTTGATCAGAGGTTCCCTTGGCAAAGCGCACCAGCGCGCCTTCGCGAGTGCAGCCATGATAGCGAAATTGCAATCAGGCCATAAATATCGTTTGTTTATGTCTATATACGTGCCGTATGCATGTGAGCGATCGCGTCGACGCATTCGCCGACGAGCGCCGGGCCGCGATAGATGAACCCGGTATAGACCTGCACGAGCGACGCCCCTGCGGCGAGTTTCGCCACGGCGTCCTCGCCCGAGGCGATGCCGCCCACGCCGATGATGGCGACTGCATCGCCCACTTGCGCGCGCAGCTTGCGGATGACGGCGTTCGATGCATCGAAGACGGGCTTGCCCGATAGCCCGCCGGTTTCGTCCGCATGCGCCATGCCTGTGACGGCTGCGCGAGAGAGCGTGGTATTGGTGGCGATGACGCCTTCGATGCCGTGGCGCAGCAGCGTGTCGGCGATCGCCTCGATCTGCTCGTCGTCGAGATCGGGCGCGATCTTCAGCGCGAGCGGCACGAGCTTGCCGTGCAGGTCGGCGAGACGCTGCTGCTTGTCCTTCAGCGCGCCAATGAGCGCGTCGAGTTCGTTCGCGCCTTGCAGTTGCCGCAAGTTCTTCGTGTTCGGCGACGAGATGTTGATCGTCACATAGCTCGCAAACGGATAGACGCGTTCGAGGCAGTACAAATAATCTTCGGCGGCGCGCTCGATCGGCGTATCGGCGTTCTTGCCGATGTTCAGGCCGAGCGGCCCGCGATAGCGCGCGGCCTGCACGTTCTTGACGAACTGATCGACGCCGTCGTTGTTGAAGCCCATTCGGTTGATGAGCGCGCCCGCTTCGGGAAGCCGGAAGATGCGCGGGCGGGGATTGCCGGGCTGCGCGCGCGGCGTGACGGTGCCGACCTCGATGAAACCGAAGCCGAGTGCGGCGAGCCCGTCGATGCAGGCGCCTTCCTTGTCGAGCCCGGCCGCGAGGCCGACCGGATTGCGGAAGGCAATGCCCATCACGGTACGCGGCAAATCGGGCACGTGCGGCGCGAGTAGGCGCGCAAGCCCGGTGCGGCCGGCGGCGCCGAGCATGCCTAGCGTGAGGTGGTGGGCATCTTCCGCATCCATGCGAAAGAGACGGCTGCGAACGAGCGGGTAAAGGGAGCTGAGCACGGAAGGGTCGGTGGGAAAAAGAAAACCGGCTATTTTAGCGGTTTCGGTCAGGGTGCCGGACACTGGCGTGGTAATTCGCGCGACCGCGTGGCGCGGCCGCCGCCACTTGCCGGATTGCCGAGCGCGCGTCGACCCCTGCGTCAGGTGCGAGCGGCATCGGTAGCCGTGGTGCCGAGCGGCGCCCAGCATCCGTCCACGAGCCCTTCGAGCGGCCGGAAATTCGCCTTGTAAGCCATCTTCGGGCTCTCACGTATCCAGTAGCCGAGATAGACGTATGGCAGCCCCAGGCTCCGCGCTTGCTCGATTTGCCAAAGGATGTTGTAGGTGCCGTAGCTCGCGTGCGGCGCGTCCGGTTCGAAGAACGTATAGACCGACGAGAGGCCGTCGCCGAGGATATCGATCATGCTGACCATGCGTAGTGCGCCGGCATCGCTTGGCGAATCGGGCGGCTCACGGAACTCGACGAGGCGCGAGTTGATCCGGCTGTGCAGCAGGAATTGCTCGTACTGGTCCCGGCTGTCGCGATCCATCCCGCCGCCCGCATGACGCGCGGCCTGGTAGCGCATGTAGAGCACATAGTGCTCTTCTTCGTAGTGCAGCGGCGCGACCGAGGCGACGAGTGTCCCATGCCGCTTCCAGATGCGCCGCTGCGTGCGGTTCGGCGCAAACGCGGCCACCGGTACGCGCACGGGCACGCAGGCGCGGCAGCCTTCGCAATAGGGCCGGTAGGTGAACACGCCCGAGCGCCGGAATCCAGCCTTGACAAGCTCGGTGTAGACATCGGAGTTGATCAGGTGGCTCGGCGTTGCGACTTGCGAGCGCGCGATGCGGCCTTCCAGATAGCTGCAGGGATAGGGCGCGGTCGCGTAAAACTGCAGTGCGGAAAGCGGTGAAAGCGGCAGCTCATTCGGGTGAGTCATCGGCGGCTCTCAATGCATCGTCCGTTGTTCTAGCGTGCCGCCTCGACCATCGGCGGGCGGCGCGAGCGTCAACCTACACCGCATGCGGCAGGACTTCGAGCAGCGCCGTTTTATCGAAGCACCACGGTATCGGTGCCTCGGCCACGGCGGTGCCGACATGGGCGACGAACGTCTTGCGCGCGATTTCGCGCCCGCCAAGGGACGCCAAATGCGGCGTGTTCTGCTGGCAGTCTATCATTTCTATTTCGTGACGGCGCAGGTGCCCGACGAGCGCTGCTAGCGCGATCTTCGACGCGTCGCTCACGTGCGCGAACATCGATTCGCCGAAGAACATCCTGCCGAGCGAGACGCCGTAGAGGCCGCCCACGCGCTGGCCGTCGAGCCACGCTTCGATACTGTGCGCATTGCCGATGCGATGCAGCGACGCGTACGCATCGATGATCTCGGCAGTGATCCAAGTGCCGCGCTGGCCGCGGCGCGGCGCTTGCGCGCAACTGCGCATGACGGCGGGGAAGTCGGCATCGACGCGCACGTCCCAGCGCGGATCGTGCAGCACGCGCTTGAGCGTTTTGCGCAGCGACGGCGAGACTTTGAATTCGCGCGGCAGCAGCACCATCCGCGGATCGGGGCTCCACCACAGAACGGGCTGGCCGTCCGAGTACCACGGAAAGATGCCTTGGCGGTAGGCTTCGACAACCCGCCATGGCAGCAGATCGGAACTGGCGGCAAGCAAGCCGGGCGCGCCGCTCGCGTGGCCGAGCGCGCGCTCGACGGGCGGAAAGGGATCGTCGGGGCCGAGCCAAGGAACCATGCGCTCAGCCGTCGCGCAGCGAGCGGAAGATGTCGCCGGTATGCAGCCCGTAGCTGCCGGCCGAACGGTCAGCGAAGAAAAAGCGTAGCGTTTGTCCCACCGTCGGGAAGGCGATGTCGTCCCACGGGATGTCCGCCTCGTCGAACAGGCGTACTTCCAGGCTCTCCTCGCCGGCCTCGACGTTGATATCGAGCAGACGGGCGAGATAGAACATATGCACTTGATGGACGTGCGGGACGTTCAGCAGCGAGAACAAATGCTGCACCTCCACACGCGCGCCGGCTTCCTCGAGCGTTTCGCGCGAGGCGGCTTCGGCCGTCGTCTCGCCCATTTCCATGAAGCCCGCCGGCAGGGTCCAATAGCCGTAGCGCGGCTCGATTGCGCGACGGCACAGCAGCACCTTGTCTTCCCAGACGGGAACGGTGCCCACGACGTTGCGGGGATTCTGATAATGCACGGTGCCGCAGCTTTCGCAGACGAAACGCTCGCGATTGTCACCGGGTGGAATGCGTAAGCTGACTGCGTGGCCGCAGACTGAGCAGAATTTCATAGGGGGCGCGCGGAACAGAGTGATGCGAGTGTATCACCGGGCGCGCGGCGTGCTGCACGCCGCCGTTATGTTCGGACCCCGTGCCGCCCGATGCAAAAAAAGAGCCGGGCATTGCCCGGCTCGGTGCGTATGCGGCGCGTCGGTGCGATCAGCCGAAGAGCTTCATGGCCTGGGTCAGGGTATTGACGACGCCCCAGATCAGCGGGATGAGCACGTAGGCCCAAAACACGATGAGACTGAGGGCGCTCGTTTGCTGGGTGGTTTGCGTAGCGTTTTCCATTGCCCGGATCTCCTTAGCCTTCCGCCGCGAGTTGTGCGTCGCTCATGTGATGCTTGGCGTCGACGCGCTTGACGAGCAAGTTGCAGATAAAGCCGACGACGAGCAGCGCGGCCATGATGTGGACCGTCATCGTGTAGGCATCGGCCTTGGCAACGCCGTGTGCGACCTCATAGGCGCGGATGTAGTTCACGAGTACCGGGCCTGCCACGCCGGCGGCGGCCCATGCCGTCAGCAGGCGTCCGTGAATGCCGCCGACGAAGGCCGTGCCGAACAGATCGGCCAGATACGCCGGAACGGTGGAGAACCCGCCGCCGTACATCGACAGAATCACGCAATACGAGAGCACGAACAAAGCGATGTTGCCCGTCGTCGCGAAGTTGGGCACGAAGTAATAGAGCACGGCGCCGAGCACGAAGAACACGGAGTAGGTGTTCTTGCGCCCGAGCTTGTCCGAGGACGAGGCCCAAACGAATCGCCCGCCCATGTTGAACAGCGAGAGCAGACCGACGAAACCGGCCGCGGCGGCCGGCGTCACCGTGTTCTTGAAGCTTTCCTGAATCATGACGGACGCCTGGCCGAGAATGCCGATGCCGGCCGTCACGTTCAGGAACAGCACGAGCCAGACGAGGTAGAACTGCGGCGTCGTCAGGGCTTGATCGATGTGCACGTGATTGCGCGTGATCATCTTGTGCGCCGTGTCGGGAGGCACCCAGCCGGCCGGCTTCCAATCGGCCGGCGGCACGCGGATCGCCAGTGCGCCGATCGTCATCGAGATGAAGTAGACGATGCCGAGCACGACGAACGTTTCTGCCACGCCCACGCTCGTCGCGCTTTTGAAGTGCTTCATCAGCGCTACCGAGAGCGGCGCGGCAATCATCGCGCCGCCGCCGAAGCCCATGATGGCCATGCCCGTCGCCATGCCGCGGCGGTCGGGGAACCAGCGGATCAGCGTGGACACGGGCGAGACGTAGCCGAGGCCGAGCCCGATCCCGCCGATCACGCCGTAGCCGAGATACAGCAGCACGATCTGATGCAGCCATACCCCAATCGCGGAAATCAGGAAGCCGCCACCGAAACAGCACGCAGCCGTCAACATCGTGCGGCGCGGCCCGACGTGTTCGAGCCACTTGCCCGCGAACGCGGCCGACAGCCCGAGGAAGACGATCGCCAACGAGAAGATCCAGCCGAGCGTGGTCAGCGACCAGTCATTGGGTGCCGATTGCGTGATGCCGATGACTTTCGTCAATGGCCCGTTGAACACGGAGAAGGCATAGGCCTGGCCGATGCACAGGTGCACCGCGAGGGCGGCGGGAGGCACCATCCAGCGCGAAAAACCGGGCTTGGCAACGGTCGCTTGCTTCGAAAAAAATGGGGGTGCGCCGGCGAGGCCGGTCGGGTCGGTCATGCTGTTCACAGGGGGTCTCCATAACTATCGTTGTTGTTAGGCTGTCGGCGAGCATGCGGCGCTTGTCATACAGCTTTGGTTGTTGCCTACTCAACGATAGGAGCCGCGATTACCGTGCGCAATAGGAAACCGGAATGCATAAAGGGTTGCGACGGATGCCGCGCGGAAGCGAGGGAACGAGGAGGCATCTAGGGGTTGGAGAAACAAAAAAGCCTGATCCAGGGATCAGGCTTCGATGTTTTCGCGGTGCATTTGCGTTTGAAAGGGCGCTTTGGCGTACACCTTCCGTTTTATTTCGCGTTTGCAGCGTGTCGACGAGCGTTTTGGGAGCGTTTTGGTTTTGGCGTTTTTGGTTGCGGGGGTAGGATTTGAACCTACGACCTTCGGGTTATGAGCCCGACGAGCTGCCAGACTGCTCCACCCCGCGTCCGTCGAAAGATGAGATTATAGGGGAAACCATGTTGCCGTGCAACAGCAATCGACAGCGCATGGCATTGGCGGGAAGCCGATGAAGCCGACGAACTCGACGGGACACGCCAAACACGCGACGCGTTTGCGAACGCGGGGATCGATGCCGCTGCGCTAGAATCGGCTCATGAACCTCGATCACGACCTCCAAGCGATTGCAAAGCAGGAACGGGTGCTCGTCTTTCCGCGATTCGACGCAACCCGCGCGTGGGCGCTCGGCGCTTTCCTGCGCGAGCTGGCTATCGCGCGAAACCACGTGCTCGCCATCGACGTCCGCACGTTCGGCTTGCCGCTTTTTTTCAGCGTGCTCGATGGGACCGCACCCGACAATGCTGCGTGGGTGCGGCGCAAGAGCAACGTCGTCGCGCACTTTCGTCGCAGTTCCTACGCAATTGCGCTGCGCTTGCAGCAGTCGGGCGCGACGCTCGCCGACAAGTACGGCCTGCCCGCGGCCGAGTATGCCGCGGCTGGCGGCTCGTTCCCGATTACGCTCGCGGGCGTCGGCGCGATCGGCGCCGTCACCGTGTCGGGGCTCTCGCAGCGGGCCGATCACGAACTCGTCGTCGAAGCGCTGTGCGCCGAGCTCGATCACGATTTCGCCGAGCTCGCGCTCGATGAGGTTTGATCGATGCGCGGCTCTGGATATGTTTGGTTGGCGATCGCGATCGTCGCCGAAGTGATCGGCACGTCGGCTTTGCGCGCATCGGAGGGTTTCACGCGGCTGGCGCCGGCGCTCGTCGTCGTCGCCGGGTACGCGCTCGCCTTCTATTGCTTGTCGATGACACTCAAGACGATGCCCGTCGGTATCGTCTATGCGATTTGGTCCGGGGTCGGCATCGTGCTCATCACGCTGGTGGCGATGGTGCTCTATCGTCAGGTGCCGGATTTCGCCGCCATGGCCGGACTATCGTTGATCGTGGCCGGTGTCGTCGTGCTCAATCTCTTCTCGAAGATGCAGGCGCATTGACGGGGCGGGCGATCCGAGTCACGTCTTACGGTTGCGTCCTTGATCGACCAGCACGCGGATGCCCGCCTGCGCGACGGCGTGTCTGCCGGTTTCGCCCTCCGGCGTGGCGGCGTCTTCCCACAGACTGATGGCGCGTGACACGTCGATGCCGTTGCGCTCGGCGTAGTCGAACCACACGGTGGACGCGTCGGGTTCCGGAACGGGGCGGTCGTCTAAAAAGTATTTGTCCATGAAGGCAGTCGCTCGAAATCTTGCTGTTGTCTTACCGACACTGAGGTAGTAGGAATCGCAGCAAGAATCGGGCAAGAATCGGGCTTGACGGACCGGCTCCCGCACGACGTGTGCTCATGCTACCTTGTGCGTTTTTGACCGTATCTATTTTGCCGCCCATGTCTACGCCTGAATCGATTCTTACCGCATGCGACGAGGTGCGCACCCGTGTCGACAACCGCATCGGTTACATCGAGTTGAATCGGCCGCAGGCGCTCAACGCGCTGTCTCTTCCGATGATTCGCGCGATGCATGCGGCGCTCGACGCCTGGCGCAATGATCCGCGCGTGCTCGCCGTCGTCGCCTACAGCGTGCATCCGCGAGCGTTCTGCGCCGGTGGCGACGTTCGCTACTTCTATGAGGCGGGACGGCGCGGCGATGTCGCGGCGCGCGATGCATTCTTCACCGAGGAATACGCGCTCGATCACGCGATTTTTACTTACGGCAAACCGTACATCGCGCTCATGCAAGGCGTCGTCATGGGCGGGGGCATGGGTATTTCGCAAGGCGCGCATCGCACGGGCGGACTGCGTATCGTCAGCGAGACGACGAAGATGGCCATGCCCGAGACGCGCATTGGCCTATTTCCCGACGTCGGCGCGGGCTGGTTCCTCGCACGTACACCAGGCGCGATCGGGCGTTACCTGGCCGTCACGGGGGCGACGGTCGATGCGGCCGACGCGCTCTATGCGGGGCTGGCCGATGCCTATCTCGACACCTCGGCCATCCCGGCGCTGATGGAGGCGCTTGCCGCGGCGCAGCTTGCCGACACGCCCGACGTCCTCGCCTGCGTCGAGCGATTCGCGAGCCGATCGGCGCCGGTCGGCCAGCCGGGCGCAGGTGGCCGAGACGGTGCGCTTTCGCTCGCCGCCACGCGGCCGTGGATCGACCGGCACTTCGCGCAGCCCGACGTTGCCAGTATCGTTGCGTCGCTCGAGGCAGAGACGGAGCCCGGCGCGCGCGAATGGGCGCAGGAGACGATTCGCGTGATGCGCGAGCGCTCGCCGCTGTCGATGGCCGTGTCGCTCGAGGTGGTTGCGCGCGCGGAAGGGCCGATGTCCGATTGCCTGCGGCGCGATCTAGATCTGACGCGCTCGATTTTCGATCATGGAGATGTCGTGGAGGGCGTGCGCGCACGCATCATCGACAAGGACGATCGCCCCGTGTGGCGAATTGCGCACATCGAGGATGTGACGCGCGCCGAGGTGGAACACATGTTCGTCAGCCCGTGGACACCCGACACGCATCCGTTGCGAGATTTGGCCGGGTAGGAAGGCCGGCTTATCCATTCGGTCCGTTTTCCCCGGGGCGCGACGCGCTTCTTCATGGTCGGGCCGAGGCCGGGATGGTCAGGAGATCGTCAGGACTGCTCTTCCGAAGGGCTCATGAATGCGCGCATGAACACGAGTGCGCCCCAGCCCCAAACGGCGTTTGCCGCGAACCCGACGGCGAGGCGCGGCAGCATGTTGCCGCTTGGCCAGATACCGCGCGCCGGATCGACGACGAAGATGCGCGCCGCCGTGAGGACGATGCCGCCGAACACGAACGCTTGCACCCACGGCGCCGCGCGCTCGGGCGCGACGCGCAGCAACCACGCCATCAGCACAGCCCAGGCCGCGCTCCAGATTGCATTCGCAATGAATTCGGGCATGCCGAGTGGCGTGAACGGGTCCGTCGAAAAGCCGGTCGCGCCGATCAAGCCCGCCGCGTGAAGCAAGCCGAGCGTGCCTTCGCGAAAAAACAGCGCTGCGAGAAATCCCGAGACAAAAGGCAGAATGATTTTTTGCATGGAGTGCGGGGCGAACGGACGTAGGCGGCCGGCGCGGCGTGCAACCGGCGCCCGTGCCGGCTCGCGAAATCGGAACGAGCGACATTATAGGCGGGCTTGCTGCAAACGCCCGTTCAGTGCGGCGCCGCAATCGGCGAATCGCTCCGAAAGTGCTACATTGAATCAGCGATTGCACGCGAAAAGGAGAGGGCCATGTCCAAATCCTTGAGTCCCGAGGCGGTCGAGGCGCTGCGGCGCCTGAACGACGTCGGCATCGGCCAGGCGCCGCCGCTCGTCTCGACATCGATTGCCGCCGAGTTGCTCGGTGCGGGCCTGGCCGACGAGAACGGCAACGGCGTCATCGAAATCACCTGCGACGGTCGCAAGTACTTGTCCGGAGATTGCGATTAGGCGGCAAGCGCTGGGCTCGCGTTGCGTGCGGCGCGTTATGTCGTCGACGGCTCGTGGGCCTGCTCGGGCGAATCGGCCTCGCCCGCGTCACGCGTTTCGGGCAGCGCGGCCCATACGAGCAGGACCGCGAGGGCGCCGGCCGCGGCCAACGCCATGAAGCTGATCGTGTTGCCGAAACGGTCCGAGATGAACCCCGCGGCGAGCGTGCTCAGCGTTGCGCCGATACCCGCAGTGAGCCCGAATACCCCGATGCAAAGGTTGTAGTGCCCTTTCCCGCCTGCGACGTCGGCTGCGATCAGCGGCAGCATGACGCCGAAGACGGCCGCGCTGATGCCGTCTAAAAGCTGCACCGGCACGAGCAGATAAGGGCTCGAAACACCGGCAAACAGCAGCGCGCGCACGGGTAACGCGGCAAACCCGAACACCAGCAGCGGGCGGCGCCCCCAGCGCTCGGCCGATCGTCCGACCCAAGGCGACATCGCCGCTACCACCATTTGCGGGACGATGATGCAAGCGGCGATGACGAGTTGGACGTTATCGCTCATATGCGCGGTTACTTCGCCTGCCGCGAGGTTGAGCATTGCCGCATTCGACAGATGGAACAGGGCGATACACGCGGCGAAGATGAGCACGCGCCGATCGCGCAGCAGCGAGCCGATGCTTTCGCGATGCTCGGACGTTGCTGGCAGACTTGCGCGTGGTGTCTCCGGCGCGGCGGGTTTCCGCAAGGCGCCGAACGCGGTGCGGCCCGTATCCTCGATCATCGACAGCGCGATCAGCGCCGGCACCGTCAAGGCCGCTGTCAGCCAGAACACGGCGCGCGCCGACGAATATTCGCCGAACGCTCCCATCGCCGCGGCCGCGAAGGCGCTCCCTATCGAGGCGAAGCGCGCGTTGCGGCCGAGCCGGTCGCCCAATGCGTGGCGTCCGACGAGCGCTAAGGAAATGGCGGCGATCGCAGGCGTCAGCATGCAGCTCGCGAATCCGTGGAAGAGTTCGGCGGCGAGCACGGGGAGCAGCGTAGGACTTGCCGCGAGCAGCAGCGCGCACGCCGCGATCGCAACGATCGCGGCGGCTCCCGCGCCCTTCTTGTTGCGCAGTGCGTCGATGAGCGCGCCGGCCGGCACTTGGCTCACCATCGCCGTGGCGGTGCCGACGCTCAACGCGACGCCGATCTCGCCTTGCGTCCACTTATTGGCGGTCAGGTACGACGCGATGAACGGTCCGAACCCCGTCTGTACGTTGGCGAGAAAGAAGTTCAGCCAGTCGAGCGCGCGAAGACTCCGGGAAATTGCCATCTGCGCGTTCGTCACCTTGTGGGATGGCCAGCCGAAGCCGCGGCGTCGGCTGCCGCCGGCGCGACGGCCCGAACCGGTTGATTCGGCGCATAGGGCGGCGCCGCATTCACTTGCGCGTCGGACAGATCGGTTTGCAGTGAAAGCGCGTTGTCTTTCGGCACGAACCGCAGCGCCGACCAATCGGCGGCGATGCTGCGCCGCTCATGGATGAGACTGCCCACGTCAACGACGGCAGCCTGCGGCTCGCCGCGATTGTCGATCAACACGTCCACCACTCGGCCGACGCGTGCGCCGTTGCCACGCTCGGCGGTGGCATCGATCACGCCGAGCAGACGAGCATCGTTCGCGCCCGCTCCGCCGGAATTGCCGGTGGCCTTGTCCTTAGCGTGGGACGAAGCCGCCGCGGGCGGCTCGCCGGGCGGGATCGCGAGCGTGATCGGCGCCTTGCGCTGGGTGGCATCGAAGCGGAAGTCGGTCCACGGAAAGCGCATCTTGCGATCGCCGATTCCCATGAAGCCAGCGAGATTGACGAGCATCTCGCGCGGTTTGCCTGCCGCATCGACGAACATGTCGATGGCGCGGCCGATGACTTTGCCGTCCGGGCGCTGCACGCGCGCGTCGAGCAGGCCGTGCGCGTCGTTGGGTGCGAGCGCGCGCGTGGTGATCAGCGGCGGCGGGGCAGCGGGCCGCGCCGCCGCGGGCGGCGGGGCGGGGTGAGGTTTGGGCGGCGGCCGATAGATAGGCCTGGGCGTCACGTGCTTATGCTCGGGCGCTTCCTGCGGCGGTGCGGCGGCAATGGGCGCCGACGCTAGCGGCTCCGACGCGGGCGCCGGCGGTGCCTCTTCGGCAGGCGCCGGCTCGGGGGGCGGTTGTTCGGGCTGCGGTGCGGGCGGTCGCGCAAACCACGTGCTGCACCCGGCGAGCATCGACAGCAGTAAAACGAGAAGAACGCGCCCGGCGAGGCGCTGACGGGATATTCCGTCGCTCATTGACCAAAGCTCCTTATAGCAGGCACGGCAGGCACGGCAGCCCATTCTCACGCGCCGCTGGGTTTCGCGCGGCCTCCATTCTATCCGCTGACCTACTTGCCGAGCGATCGCTCGACTTCGATTGACGTCGCGGCCGGCGTGCCGGCAGTGCCGAGCGTGCGGCGGGGTGGGCCGGCGATTCGGGCTGCGACCTGGCTGCTCCGCCGCACCGACAGTTCGAATGCCTGGGACAGGCGCGGATTGCTCGCGTCGTCGCGGACCTTGGCATTGCGGTAAAATTGCGAGCTTGCCGTTTGTCCTTTCCGCTATGCCGCTACATCCCCAAGCCAGTCCTCGCCGCGTGTCGGTCGCGCCTATGATGGACTGGACCGATCGCCACTGTCGCTATTTCCATCGGCTCATCTCGCGCCACACATGGCTTTATACGGAGATGGTGACGACGGGTGCGTTGCTGTTCGGCGACGTCGCGCGCCACCTCGCATTCACCGCCGAGGAGGCGCCCGTCGCGCTGCAGCTTGGCGGCAGCGAGCCCGGCGATCTTGCACGCGCCGCCAAGCTCGGCGAGCAGTGGGGCTACGACGAAATCAACCTCAACTGCGGGTGCCCGTCCGAGCGTGTGCAGCGTGGGGCGTTCGGCGCCTGCCTGATGAACGAGCCGCAACTCGTCGCCGACTGCGTGCGCGCGATGCGCGACGCAGTCTCTGTGCCTGTGACGGTCAAGCATCGCATTGGCGTCGATGCCGTCGAAGACTACTCATTCGTGCGGGATTTCGTCGGGACGATCGCGGAAGCGGGGTGCGAGGTTTTCATCGTTCACGCGCGCAATGCGATTTTGAAGGGCTTGTCGCCGAAGGAAAATCGCGAGATTCCGCCTTTGAAGTACGACTACGCCTATCGACTCAAGCGAGACTTTCCGTCGCTCGAGATCATCATCAACGGCGGAATCAAGACGCTCGACGAAGTGGAACTGCACCTGCAGCACGTCGATGGCGTGATGCTGGGCCGCGAGGCTTACCACAATCCTTTCGTGCTGGCGGAAGTCGACGCTCGCTTCTACGGTGGCGATCCCGCCAAGTCGCGCGAGGAGATGGAGGCGGCGCTCATCGACTATTGCGCGACGGAGCTTGCGCGAGGGACGTTCCTTGGAGCCGTCACGCGTCATGCGTTGGGCTTGTATCGCGGCGTGTCCGGTGCACGCGGCTGGCGGCGTGTGCTCTCGGATAGCAAGCGGCTCGCCGCCGGCGACCTGGCGATTTTCGACGAGGCACGCAGCCATCTGCGCGAGTCGTCGGAAATTATCGGCTGAGGGGCTAGGCAAGCGGGGAATCTGTTCGTATAATCTCGCTTCTTCGTTGGCGGCGCCAACGTGAGAGCAAGCAGTATCAATGGTGGCTGTAGCTCAGTTGGTAGAGTCCAGGATTGTGATTCCTGTCGTCGTGGGTTCGAGTCCCATCAGCCACCCCAAATAACGTCCCAACGTTTCCCATCGTCTGCCAAAAATCCCCGCTAGTCAAGCACTTGCGGCGGTTCTAGTTACCATCTTTGCCCAAGTTTTCCCATTGACACCCAGTTAATCTGGGGGCATCGTTGGTGGCACTTTTCACAGCGCTGCGGGCATTTCTGCCCCCTCGATGCCCCCATGCCCCTTACTGATGTCGCAGTGCGCGCCGCGAAGCCGCGGGAGCGATCTTATAAGCTGGCCGACGGCCAAGGCATGTACCTCGAGGTCATGCCGAGTGGATCGAAGTACTGGCGCCTGAAGTATCGCATCGACGGCAAAGAGAAACGCATCGCCCTTGGCGTCTATCCTGCCGTTTCGTTGCTCGAAGCTCGGAAGGCCCGTGAATCGATCAAAGACACGCTGCGTGCTGGCTTGGACCCGTCTCACGAGAAGAAACGCGAGAAGTTGCAGCGCTCCTTAGAGCGAACCAACTCGTTCGAGGCGATCGCGCGCGAATGGCATGGGAATAAGAAGGACGGTTGGTCCGAAGGGCATGCGGATAAGGTACTCAAGCTGCTTGAGCGAGAGTTCTTTTCGTCGCTTGGTGCCCGTCCGGTGAAGGACGTGTCTGCGCCGGAGTTGCTAGCCGTCCTTCGAAAGATCGAGAGCCGCGGCGCACTCGAGCTTGCACGAAAGGCCATGCAGGCGGCGAGTCAGGTGTTTCGATACGCGATCGCCACGGGGCGCGCGGAGCGTGATCCCGTCCCCGACTTGCGCGGAGCGCTCAAGAGTCGCGCCGTGACGCACATGAAGCGTGTCGGCGAGGCCGAAGTGCCGGAGTTGATGCGCAAGATCGCAGCGTACGACGGTGACCTGCAGACTCGGCTCGCGCTGCAACTGCTGGCCTTGACGTTCGTGCGCACTGGCGAGCTGCGCAATGCCGAGTGGTCCGAGATCGACGAAGCGAAGGCTGAGTGGCGTATCCCGCCCGAGAAGATGAAGATGCGCGCGCAGCATATCGTGCCGCTGTCGACACAAGCTCTTGCTGTGATCAAGCAGCTTCGCGACTTGAATGGCAACTGGCCGCTGCTGTTTCCTAGCCGCTCGAACGCGAAGAAACCGATCAGTGAAAACACCGTGCTCTACGCCCTGTACCGCATGGGGTACCACTCTCGGATGACGGGGCACGGCTTCCGCGGGCTCGCATCGACAATCCTCAACGAGAACGGGTTCGAAAGCGACTGGATCAAGCGTCAGCTCGCGCACACGGAGCAGAACAGCGTGCGGGCCGCCTACAACCATGCCCAGTACCTGCCGGAGCGGCGGAGAATGATGCAGTGGTGGGGGACCTATCTCAGTGGTGCGGCCGATGTCGCGGCGAGCGAAGATGTGTCACAACATACGAATCATTGACATACGTCACCTTTTGTCACGCAATGCGGCCTAAACTTTGCCTGTAGAATGCCGTCAACGATGTTGTATATTTAACAACCCCGAAGGAGATCCCGTATGGTCACGAAAGGCAAGACCGGGAACATCCACGGAGTCGAAGTCAAGGCCCGGGCCCAAGTTCAGCAGCCCACAGTGAAGGTCAATGCAAGCTCCGCGGATGGCCGAAGGCAGATCGTCAACGCTGCCAAGCGCGTCTATGAACAGCATCACGCCGTTATCCAGGCCCTAGCCAAACGATGATCCTGGATGCGGACATGGTCGTGCTTGTGCACGATTTCATCCTGTCCAGAGAGCCTGGGTTATCTGGAAAAGCGAACCGGGGCACCTTGGAGGGTGCCCTTGGTCGTATTGAGAACCGCATCCATTATGATGGCCTCGCTGACGTGTTTGAGATCGCGGGGCTATATGCGGGCGATTGCTCGCGGCCATGCATTCTCCGATGCAAATAAGCGGACCGCGCTCGTATCGGCGCTCACCTATCTCTTAATCGAAGGGTATGAGGTAGCGCGAACTCAAGCGCTCGAAGAGATTATGGTCGATGTTGCCGAGGGTAAGCTGAACTACTTGGACATTGCCAATATCTTCTCGTCGCTTGCAAAGCCAATAGACCCCCCTGGGGGCACGTTTTCAAAAGCGCGGTAAGTTCAAAGCAGCAAGGAATGCGTCGAGCTCAGCCCGCCCCGCGCGGGCTTTGTCACGTCTGCGCAGTCTCCGCCCTCGCTACGGCGATCGGCACCCCAATCATCTCCCCCACCCACAGCACCGGCCAGTTGCTCGAGCTTGTCTTACGCGTGTGCGGCCCTTTCTAGTACCTCGTCGGCCCACTGGTTGATGCTCTTGCCGCTGGCCTGGGCGGCGACGCTGACGGCAGCGTGAACTTCGGGCCGGATGCGCAGCATCAGCTTTCCTGAGGCTGGCTTTTCAGGCGCGACGCCGCGTTCCTCGCAGTCGGCCAAAAAATCGTCGACGGCGACCTTAAATTCCTTCTGCAACTGCTTCACGGTCTCGCCGTGAAAGCTGATGATCGAACTCACGCCAAGCACGCGCCCGACGAAGATGTTGTCTCGATCATCGAAATCGATACGGGCTGTATAGCCCTTGTAGATCATCGTGTTCATGGTTTCACTCCAGCACGTTCGAAAAATTCGCGCGCTTCTTCGACCTGATATTTGCGGGCTTCTTTGCCAGGATGCGGCCGGTGGCAGCGCCATTCCTGACCATTCAGGGCGATCTTGACGCGTGATCCTTCGCGCTCCAGCACCTCACCGCCAAGCGCCCGAACAAGCGATTCGATGTCGGTGAACACGATGCCGCCTTGAGTCGGCTTCGCGAAGATCGCTCCGAGCGTTTTGCGTTGTTTGCTGTTCATGCTGAGAATGATAGCAGATAGTGCTATCAGATGTGACGTGATGGACGTTTCGCTCGATGGCGCGCGAGCCGGCGCCCCGACGCCGGCACCCATCACGCGATCGTCGCTAAGAGCTTGGCGGCGTCTTCCGTCACCCGGCCACGCAAGAGAACGTCAGATCGGCTTCTTGCGGGGTCCATCCGCGGACGCCGTGCGTTTGCATGTCGACCTGATGCATCTGCTTGCCTTGCTGCCGGCAATACTCGTCGGCGCGCTTCAAGCTCGACGCTTTGACTTCGCCCCAGGGCGTCATTCCGCCGCGCACCTGCGTCGTCACCGTGTAATTGCCGTCGCCGGCCGGAGTGACGTCAGAGATCGTCGTGCATCCGGCGACAAGCGCGATGGCGGCCGCTGCATATATGGCTCGCATGTGGTCCCTCGTTGTTGTTTGCGCCATGTTATCAGCCGGCGCCCCGACGCCGGCTAACCATCACGCCATCGTCGCGAATAGCTTCGCTGCTGCGAGCTTCATCAGGCATGCCTGAACCTGCGACGTCTCGCCCTCGGTAAGTGACGACTCGATGGCCCCGTCGCGCATCAGTACGAGGCCGCCGTCGCCCGTTATGGCGCATGCAAACCTCGATGCCTGGCGGACGACAGATACCGATTTTTCTGATTGCGGTGCCCGAGTATTCGTCTTCACCTTTGAAGCATGCGGGACGTCGAAGACGCTGTTTCTCGCTTGGGGGGACTTGACTGCCGGGACCGCATCGGACGCGTCGACAATGCGCTGTGTGATTCGCTCGACGGCATCGGGCGGCACATGGTCTGCCATGTAGTGCCTATTCATCCATCGACCCTCGATCTCGGCGCGCTCGGTGACGATCTTTTGGTTGCGAACGTATTGCCACAGTGCTGTTGTAACCTTACTTGCGCCGTTGATGCCAACGCGTTGCGCGAGCTCGGCGGACGAGATGCCGGGATGCATCTTGATAAGTTCGATCATCTCCGCGCGCTTGCTAAGGATCTGCCTTTTCGTTGCCATCCTGCCTATCTCCTGGTTGTAAAGGAAAGCCCGGATCGAATGGATCGAGCGGGCGACAGGATATTTTTTGGCGAGCGGCGTGTGATGGATTATTTTGACGATACCTGCGTTTTAATCGAGAGAATCAATTTGCAAGTGAATGTCTCTCGTAGCGGGTCGCCACGAGAGGGAGAAGTTTAGTCAACTATACACGCCGCGTTTAGCGTACTTAACCATCAGGCGCCAATGGACGCGTTGCAGAAAATAGGCATTGCCGTATCGATCTGACCATGCCAATCACAACTACGTTTAACAAGAAAAGGTTGTAGGTCAGCGCTGCGAGACTGGCGTGGCGTCGCGAGCGTCGACGAGCTCGCGCCGCACGATAGGTCACGATTCAACGATCGTGTCTTGCCCCAGAGTGCGCGACATCGTCGTTTCTTCTTGGAGTCGGCAATGAACGCCATCGAAATCGGGCAGGTCGCATCAAAGGTGAACCTAAGCCAAGCCACCATCTACCGGATGATTGTTGAGGGCGCCTTCCCGCGGCCATTTCCTTTTGGCGTGGGCGGCACCGCATGGAGTGAGGGCGATATCGATGCATGGCTCCAAGCGCGCAAGGACGAGCAACCCGCGCCCGCTCCAACTCGAGCGTCACGTGCAGACCACGGCAACGCAATCGAAGCGGTATCGCCCGTCATCGATCAATCAATTTCCGTCGACGCTATCGCGGAAAGGCTATTCGCACAATTCGAGGCGCGGATGCAAAGGACGGTTCCCTTCGAGCACGCCCTTTGGTCGACAAAGGAGATCGGCGAGTAGCCGCCATAGACCGTATAGGCGTGCTGCCGGAAGGTATCGCGATAGGTCAGGCCGCCGACGAGCCACTGGCCGTGCCATGCGTCGCCGCGGTATTCCAAACCGCCGCCCCAGTTGTACTGATTCACGTCGTAGCCGGCTTGGCCGGCTGGCACAGCATGGCCGAAGTGCCAGGACTTGCCCATGAGCAGCAGGTCGGTTTCGGCGTGCGCCGTGTGACCAGAAAACAACAGAATCCCCAACAGCAACACAGTTATGATTTTCACGGCCGTCCTCACATTGAGTTAGGCCGCCTTTTTTCCCGATCACGGTCCTGTTTTCCCACAAAAAGGGACCAGGGGCATCTGTGGGGGCATCTAACTCTACATAAACACTCCCTGCGTAGGAGTGACAACGGTTAGGACGGAAAATTTGGGTCCCATCAGCCCCAAGAATTTCGTAAAAGCCCAGTTCTTCGGACTGGGCTTTTTGTTTCCCGCCATGCACTTGGTCGGCGACACGAGCTTCGATAAAGTGAACGTGTTCTCGCGTTTTAGCTTTGCTGGTCCCGTTGTCGCCGAATTGCCCTGTCGTAAAGCCTTTGGGAGGAGCGGACGATGTTTGCATTTGCAGCACACGCTCAGCGGCACGCCCACGCGATGCGCAATCCGAAGTCTTCCACGTCCGTAAGCCGAGAACATGCCGTCACGCATTCGACTAGTCCTGGGACGTCGATGCGTTCGCTCGGCGCGCTGTTCGGCCGCCGCGGCAGCTACACGTTATCGCCGCTGCATCCGCCCGACGCGCTATTGCAGCGCGATCAAGACTTCGCGAGCAAAGGACTGCATCCGAAAGAGGCCACGGCCATTCAGCGGTGTGCCAATGAGTTGCGGTGGTGCATCTACGTGCGGGCAGGCAATCCCGCCCGGCTGTTGCACGTCACGGACACGGGCGAACCCTTGCGAGAGCCCGTGCGTCCCAAGCCGGCTGGTCTTTATCAGAAGACGGACAAGAAAGACGGGCGCGTGTTCGTCGATGGCCGATTGTTTCGAGACGCGGCGGGCAATGCCTTTTGTGGCGATATCGATCTTCATGGCGTCTACAGAAAGAATGAATTCGGTGAATTCGAAGAAATCGACCCGGAATTGTTCGTACCGGCTATGAATACCGCCCTCGAAACAACTGGGCTGCATGTGCCTTGGCGGCTCGCGCCTCGTACGCCAATGATATGTGGGCCCTACGATGTCTTTCCGCATTCGCCGATCCAGCACGGTGCGCACGACGGATGGTCGGAACGCAACAACGCTTCATACGCCGGCGGCGTCAATATGGGTCCGCAACCCGGGGTCATCCGTTTCGCGCCCGACGAAATGCCGCGTTATTTCGTCTCGACGCAGCGCTACCACGATGATCTGGCTGTGCACGGAAAGGCAGTCGCTTATACGTCCGAGGCTTGGACGATGGGACGCAACCGTCGTGCGCAGGAGCATTACAAGCGCCGGCATTCGTCGCCGTCGTTGCGCGATCCCGCGTGAACGCCCCGTGCAAGTGTCCGATATCGTCGTCGTGCGCGGGCCGGCACGGCGCAAATGGTAGGATTCGTCCATTGGGCGGCGCGTTGACGCGCCGCCGGCGATGAATCACCCGAGAACCAAGCGAGCTACGACACCATCATGGGCACACACAAGACCCACCCCAAACTCGAGCAGGCATTGACGCGCGGCGACCTCGCGATCCGACATGCCAATTCCATGCGTGCCACGGCGGTTTTGCAGGCGCTCGGCAAGATGGTCGTCGATGCCTGCGCCACGATCGGCGTCGAGGCGTTCACGTCGATTCCCGACGGCGAGCGCATCTACGACCCTGACGGCGGCCTTTGGCCCCAGACGCTCCTGATCTCGCTCGATGGCCCTGTCGAAGAGGCCGACCCGGACGAGATTCGCACGGTGTGGCTGCTTGCGGATACTCCGTCAGTCGTTTTTCGCGTCGAATGGCAACGTGCGGACGGCAAGATCGGCCGGCACGAGGCACGTCCGTTTGCGACCGTCGCTTTTATCAGCGACGTCGAGATCCCGTGGAGCGACGACGAAGCGTGAGCCGTTGCGGCGCCGTTGGGCCGCCGCGAATCGCGGCATGCGCGCCGGGCCGATACGCCGGTATGCCGCACGCCGACATCCCACATGTCATCGCATCAATCTGCGCCTAAACAGTACGGCGCAGACGAAGAACGGTACGATCGAATAAGCGGCCAGCACCGCCAGATGTACCGCGATTTCGTCGATGGGACGTCCCAGCATGGCCGCGCGGATCAATTCGACCGCATGTTCGAGCGGCAGGATCGCGGCGACGCGACGGACGGCCTGGGGCAATTGCGCGAGCGGAAAGAACACCCCTGAGAGCAACAGCATCGGCGTAAGCACGAGCGTCTGGTAAAACATGAAGAAGTCGTACGACGGGGCAAGCGCCGTCACGATCATCGCGAGGCTTGCGAACGAGAGCCCGGCGAGCGCGACGACAGGCAGCGCGAGCAGCATCGACGGAAACCGCGCATAGCCGAGCACGCCGGCGACGAGCATGATGGCCGCCCCCGACAACACCGCCTTGCTCGCCGCCCAAATGATTTCTCCGACGACGATGTCCCCGAGCGTGAGCGGCGTATGCATGATCGCTTCCCACGTTCGTTGCACGTGCATGCGCGAAAAGCCCGAATACATCGACTCGAATGTGGCCGACATCATCACGCTCGAGCCGACCGTGCCTGCGGCCAAGAATGCAATGTAGGAGACCCCGTCGACGTGGCCCACCATCAAGCCGAGTCCGAAGCCTAAGCCGAACAGGTAGATCATCGGATCGGCCAGATTGCCTAGCATCGACGCCGCCGCCAGCTTGCGCCAAACGAGATAGTTGCGTCGCCAAACCGCGATCCAGTTCGTTGCGTTGGCCGGCAGCGCAAGCCGCCAGCGGCTCGCGCGCTCGGTTTTGGCGGTGTCGCGCGCCCGCCCGCGCGTATCGTAAGGAGGGGCATCCATCTTTCGTTCTCTCAACCGTCGTGCGCATCGTACTTTGATGCGGTAAGCATCGTCTTTGGCACCTGCCTGCTTTCGAAGCGGCGGCGGTGCAACGTCCGTTGCATCGGGGTGGAGCGGGTCAATCCTGCATTTCACGTCCCGTCAGCCGCAGAAACACGTCTTCGAGATTGGCCGGGCGGTGCACGTACCGCAAGCCCGAGCGGCCCGCCAGACGCTCGTTGACCGGCGCCGGGTCCCGGACGTAACAAAATAGCGTTTCGCCGCTGATCTCGGTACGGGTCGCGAACGGCGCGAGTTCGTCGCGCAACGTCGCCGGATCGGGACCGTAGACTTCGATGACGTCGCAGCCGATTTCCTTCGCCACCAATGCGCTCGGCGCCCCCTCGGCGATTTTGCGCCCCTCCTCGATGATGCACAGCCGATCGCAGAGCCGCTCCGCTTCTTCCATGAAATGCGTTGTCAGCAGGATCGTCTTGCCCCGCGCGAGCAGCGACCGCAATCGATCCCAGATCAAATGGCGCGCCTGTGGGTCGAGGCCGGTCGTCGGCTCGTCGAGAATCAGCGCGTCGGGATCGTTGATCAACGCGCGAGCGAGCGTCAGACGGCGTCTCATGCCGCCGGAAAGCTCGCCGACGCGCGCGTCGGCTTTGCTTTCCAGGCGTGCGAATTCAAGCAGATCCGGAACCATGGCGCGGGTTTTGCTCGGCGATAAACCGTAGTAGCGGCCGAACACGAGCAGATTTTCTCGTACGCTGAAATCGGGGTCGAGATTGTCGAACTGTGGGACGACCCCGACTCGCTGGCGCGCGAAGCGGGCGCCGGACGGAATGCTTTGCCCGCATAGCGCGATCGCTCCGCAGTCGGGCTCGACGAGGCCGAGCAGCATCTTCAGCGTGGTGGTTTTGCCCGCGCCATTGGGGCCGAGTAGGCCGAAGCATTCGCCGGCACGGACGTGAAACGACAAGCCGTCGACGACGGCTTTATCGCCATAGTGCTTCACCACGTCGCGAAATTCGATGGCGTTATTGGACATGAGGACGAACGAGACGCACCGCACCAAGGTTCTAGGCCGAAGGCGATCATTCTATTGCATCGCGCGTTCGCGCTTCGTGCCGGCGTGGTGCTAGTGTGGCGCCGCCCGGTGGTGCAACGCAGCGACGCACGCTTTCGCCGCCGTGGTGCATGCGCATAGAGACGAGGGCGGGCTAGGCGTTTTCCTAGCCTTGTCAGTCCAACTGCGGCGCACCATGATTGAAATGAAGAACCGCGATTCGCGCGGGCTGGGAGGCCATGATGGCAAGCTACAAAAAAATCCTATTGTGCTATGACGGCTCGCGCGAGGGCCGCAAAGCGTTGCGATGCGGTGCCGACCTCGCGCTCGACCTGAAGGCGGAAACGCACTTGCTGTCCGTCGTCGACATGCGTACGAGCATTGCCCAAAGCGCTGGGCTCCTGACGGACGTTGCGTGCGGCCGTTTCGAGGACGCCGCGCGGGAAATCCTGCAGGAAGGCGTCGATTGGCTGACGGAGCGTGGCGTACAAGCGCACGGGCACTTTGCGTTCGGCCATCCGATCGACGAAATTACCAATCTTGCCGATCAGCTAAAAGTCGACCTCATTGTCGTCGGCCATCGCGCACGCAGCGGGCTGTCGCGATGGTGGATGGGGGCCGGCAACACGCAGCTTCTCGACCGCGTTTCGTGCAGCATCCTCGTTGCGGTTTCGGCACCGCACGAGCAAGAGGACGCCAGCATGGCTGCGGCCATGGCGCATGCCGGCGGTCCAGGCGGCTAAGCGCGCGGAAGGACCGGCTTCGCCGCGCTGCACGCAGCTATGCCTTGCCTTCGCCTCGCTCTCGGCCGGTCAAGTCGACGCTCTCGACTGCGCGCGGGTGGGCTGACCGCGCGCTATGGCGCGAGTTCGACGGCATCGAGTTGCCACGAGAACCACCCGCGGCGATGAAAGACGATGCTGTAGGGCGGGGTGTCGGTGTCGCGCGTATAGGTGACGGCAAACGTGCTCATGTCTCGATAGCCGGCGCTGCCCTTGGCGGGCGCCGCAGCCGTTTGTTCCGAAGCCGAAGCAGGTGCCGAGGGCGCTTCTTGCGCCGGCTGCACTGGCTGTGGTTGCTCCTCGCCGACAGGCGGCGGCGTCTCGCCTGGTTTCCCTTGCGGCGGCAGCCCTTCGAGCAAGGCTGCGACGCCATCGGGCGTGGCATACGCATCGACGAGCGGATTGACGAGCGCCATGCCGACGAGCGCGCCGAGCGCGGCAAGCGGATGCTGGAGCTTTTCCGTATCGACTCGCTGACTCAACATCTGGGTCACTTGTTGCTTGAGGCTCGTTCGCAGCGCCGGATAGTCGACGTAGCGATCGATCGTTTGCGCGTCGCGTGCCTGCACGGCATCGCGCAGCTTGCTCAACACGAGGTAGGGCGATGCGTAAGCGAAGACGGCCAGGGCGACCACAATGATCACGGCGCCCACCACGACGGCGGCTGCCAGCGGTTTTCGGGCGTTGGAGCGGTTTTCAGTTGTCATGAGACGGAGGCCTTTGTCGATGTCCAATGCTAATCGACAGAGACTACGCGAAAACGATCCCTACCAAAAATGGCGATCTCGCGAGGATAGGCAACGTTGGCCGCGCATTCGACACACATTCGTCGACACACATTCGACGCCTCGAGCCGTCGCTATCGTGTGTGCAGCGTTGCCGGTGCAAGCAGCGCGCTTACCACGCGAAAAACGATTAACCCCACCGTGGGGCCGGTGCGCCGGCACGTTCGTCGTCGATGCATCGATCGATCATTTTGCATACTGCGTCGATCGTGCCGACGAGGATGACGCGCGACGCGCCATGATAGACGCGCACGGGTGCTCGTCGCGCCGGCTCCGCATGCAACGCGCTATTGAGCGACACGCGAGCGAATGCGGGCAGCGCGGCAGGCTGCATGCCCGCAAGCGACGCGTTGTCGTTTTGCCGCGCAGGGCTCGGGGCGACTGCCTCGAGCGGTGGGCAGGCAACGAGACCGCGCAAGTGGCGCAGGCGGCCGAAGGTGCGAAAAGGCATGAGGCGGGCAAGGCGATCCATGGCGTCTCCCAAACGTGTTCAGACGGTGTTCAGAGTCAGAATTCGGTCGAGCGAATCAGGCCGACCGCAATGCCTTCGAGCGCGAAGTCGGCGCTGTCGGCCGCAACGAAGATGTTCTCGTAATCGGGGTTCTCGGCGATGAGCTCGATCCCGTTCGGGCGCCGCTTTAGGCGCTTGACCGTGACGTCGTCGCCGAGCCGCGCAACGATGATTTGCCCGTCGTTCGCTTCGCTGCGTCGTTGCACGGCGAGCAAATCGCCGTCGAGAATGCCGGCGTCGCGCATCGACAGGCCGCGTACCTTCAACAGGTAGTCGGGCTTGCTCGAAAAGAGCGCCGGGTCGCACGCATAGTGCTGCGAGATGTGCTCCTGCGCGAGGATGGGGCTACCGGCCGCGACGCGGCCCACGAGCGGCAGAGACAACTGCATCAATGCCGGATGTGGCAACGTGAACTGATGCGGCATGTCGTCGGACGCCACCAGCCGGATGCCCCGCGATGCGCCGGCCGCCAACTCGATCACGCCCTTGCGCGCCAGCGCTCGCAGATGTTCCTCGGCCGAATTGGCCGAGGAAAAGCCGAGCCCCGCCGCGATTTCGGCGCGCGTGGGCGGAAAGCCGCTGTGCTCGATCGAATGGCGGATCAAATCGTAAACCTGCTGCTGCCGGGCGGTGAGTTTGGTCATGGGCGTCACTGTATGGATAGACAGGTGCCTGTATTTTTATACAGTATCGAGAGAATTTCAACCCTGTTGTTGCGACCCCACGTCGCCTTTAGCAGAAATCGGCATTAAAAAATGAGGATTTATTTGTTCATGGAATAAGCGGCATCGCCTAGACTGGGCCGGCCCTAACAAAAAGACATCGGACGAGGCGGGTGCCGGAAGCCATGTTCGGACGCGCGCGGGACGTGCGTGCCGGCAGTCGGCAGATCCGCCCAGCGCGAACCTCGAGCGGCAGCGTGGCCCATGCCGCATCGCGACGATCGATGACCCAACCCCTGTCGAAGAGAGACGCTCGCATGAACTTCCAGCAGTTGCGCTTCGTGCGCGAAGCGGTGCGCCGCAATTTGAATCTGACCGAGGTGGCCAATGCGTTGTTTACCTCGCAGTCGGGCGTGTCCAAGCAGATCAAAGATCTCGAGGACGAACTCGGCGTCGACATCTTCGTGCGTCGCGGCAAGCGGCTCACGGGGTTGACGGAGCCTGGCAAGGCCGTGCATCAACTGATCGAGCGCATGTTGCTCGACGCGGAGAACATGCGCCGCGTCGCCAGGCAATATGCCGACGAGGACACGGGCCATCTCGTGGTCGCGACGACGCATACGCAGGCGCGTTATGCGCTGCCCAAAGTGGTGCGTGAGTTCACGCGAGCGTTTCCGAAGGTGCAGCTCGCGCTGCGGCAAGGCAATCCGCAGCAGATCGCGCAGATGCTCATCGACGGCGAGGCCGACATCGCGATCTCGACCGAAGCGCTCGATCGCTTCCCCGACATCCTCACGTTTCCGTGCTATTCGTGGCACCACGTCGTCGTCGTGCCGAAGCACCATCCGCTCGCCAGCCGCGCGCGCGTCACGCTCGAGGATGTCGCCGACTATCCGATCGTGACCTACGATCGCGATTTCACGGGGCGCTCGCATATCGACGCGTCGTTCGCCAAGGTGGGCACGCTGCCCGACGTCGTGCTGACCGCGATCGATGCGGACGTCATCAAGACTTACGTCGAGCTCGGGATGGGCGTCGGCATCGTCGCCGCGATGGCCTACGATCCGAAGCGCGATGCCGAACTCGTCGCGCTCGATACGCAGCATTTATTCGAAGGCAGCACGACGCGCGTGGGCTTGCGCAAGGGCGCGTTCATGCGCGCGTACGCTTATCGCTTCATCGAAATGTTCGCCCCGCAGTTGTCCGAAGCGGGCATGGCAGGGCAGTTGCGCGAGGCCGCATAGCGAAAGCGCGGGCGAGGGCGAGCGTTCGCCCGCTCGATCGCCACGATCGGCGCGGTTAGAATGGCGCCCATGACCACGACTCATTTTTCCAATTCCCCCGCGGCGCTGCCGCGTATTGCCGTGCTCGCGACCGGCGGCACGATCGCCGGCTCCGCCGCCGATGCCGCCCAGACGTCCGGCTATCAAGCCGGCGTCGTCGGCGTCGATCGGTTGCTGGCGGCCGTGCCGGCACTCGCGCAGATTGCCCGCATCGAAGCCGAACAAGTCGCGAGCATCGACAGCAAGGATCTCGACCTCGCGCTGTGGACGACGCTTGCCGAGCGCATTGCGGCGTTGGCCGCACGCGAGGACATCGACGGCATCGTCGTCACGCATGGCACCGACACGCTCGAGGAAACGGCGTATGCGCTGCATCTGACGGTCAAGACCGACAAGCCGGTCGTGATGACCGCGGCGATGCGGCCGTCGTCGGCGCTTTCGGCCGACGGGCCGCTGAATCTGCTCGGCGCGGTCACTGTCGCCGGCTCGCGCGCCGCGCGCGGACAAGGTGTGCTCGTCGCATTCAACAATCGAATCCATAGCGCGCGCGACGTCGTCAAGACGAGCACCTATGCCGTGGATGCGTTCCACTCGCCGGAGATCGGTGCGCTCGGCTGGGTGCAAGACGGCCGCGTCGAGTTCCAACGCGCCGCCGTGCGGCCGCACACGAGCGCGACGCCGTTCGTCGTCGCCGCTACTTGGCCGCTCGTCGACGTCGTCGCGAGCTACGCGGGCGCGTCGCGCATCGCCGTCGATGCGCTCGCCGCCGCGGGCGCGCGCGGTATCGTCGTGGCCGGCACCGGCAACGGTTCTATCCACGCGTCCATGCAGGCGGCGCTCGGAGAAGCGCGCGCCCGCGGCGTTGCCGTCGTGCGGGCTTCGCGCGTAGGCTCGGGTCACGTGATGCGCAACGGGGCCGCGCCCGACGATGCGCTCGGCTTCGTCAGCGCCGGCACGCTCAATCCCTATAAGGCGCGGGTGCTCCTGATGCTCGCGCTGGTCGCAGGCGAGCACGAACCGGCCGCGCTGCAGCAGGTTTTCGATACGTATTGACTGGGGATGCGGGCATCGGGCGCGTGCGGTCCCGATACATGGCGACAGGAAAGTTTGCGCTCCTGCCCGTTTGAAAGAATGGCAATCCGACAGACGGACACCCGACGACGACGTCTGACCGACCAAGGCTTCCCCGGCGTCGTCGGGTGCCGCTGCGGACCCCACTGCCGCTCTCAGCCCGAAAGCGGCTTTTTGCCTACCTTGCGCGCGCTTGGCTTGCCTGTCGCGGGTGCCGCGCATCTTGCGATGCGCGGGCTGCGCGTCAGTCTTGCCTTGCGCACGCAAGGCGAGGCGCCCCACGTGCTGGCCGTTCGATTGGTGTCGAACGGCCGAATTCTCGCTACTGGATTCGATGCGTAGGCGGCGCTTGGCGCCGCCCGGACATCGTCAGCCCGCAACCGCCGCAGCGCCTTTTTCAGCAGGCGCTTCGGCAATCTCGAAACCGGACATGATTTCGAGCGCGCGCAACAGCGCCGAGTGATCCCAGCTACCGCCGTCGTGTGCCGCGCAGACGCTGAACAGTTGCTGCGCGCTGGCGGTGTGGGGCAGTGCAATGCCGAGCTTGCGCGCGCCGTCGAGTGCCAGGTTCAGATCCTTGCGGTGCAGGTCGATCCGGAAACCGGGCTTGAACGTGCGCTTCGTCATGCGTTCACCGTGCACTTCGAGAATGCGCGACGATGCGAAACCACCCATCAGCGCACGGCGCACGCGCTCGGGATCGGCGCCCGAGCGCGCCGCGAACAGCAGCGCTTCGGCGACGGCCTCGATGTTCAGCGCGACGATGATCTGGTTGGCGACCTTGCAGGTCTGTCCAGCGCCGTTGTCGCCGACGAGCGTGATGTTCTTGCCCATCAGATCGAGCAGCGGCTTCGCACGCTCGAACGCTTGCTCGGGGCCGCCGACCATGATCGAAAGCGTCGCTTCGCGGGCGCCGACTTCGCCGCCCGAGACGGGCGCATCGAGGTAGTCGCAGCCGAGCGCGTTGATGCGCTTGGCGAAATCCTGCGTGTCGAGCGGCGAGATCGAGCTCATGTCGATCACGAGCTTGCCGGCCGAAAGGCCTTTCGCCACACCGTCGTCGGCGAACAGGACGTTCGCGACGTCGGGCGTGTCGGGCACCATCACGATCACGATGTCCGATTCACGTGCGACGGCCGTGGAGTCGGCCACGACGTGCGCCTGTTTGCGCAGATCGTCGGGTACCGGATAGGAGCCGGTGACGGAAAGCGAGTGTCCGCCCTTGAGCAGATTGCGCGCCATGTGCGCGCCCATGATGCCGAGTCCGATGAAACCGATCTTTGCCATGTCGAGATGTTCCGTTTAGCGGTTTGTCGTGTTTGGGTGGAGCGGGGAGCGCGCGACGCGTCTTCCCGCGGATAGCCGTGTCAGCGCGTGCTGTGCGGCCCGGCGATCTCGCGGACCCACGAGAGGCCTTCGAGCGTCGTCGTGCGCGGCTTGTACTCGCAGCCGATGTAGCCGCTGTAGCCGAGCCGATCGAGCCAGTCGAACAAGAAGGCGTAGTTGATTTCGCCGGTGCCCGGCTCGTGCCGGCCCGGGTTATCGGCCAGTTGGATGTGCGCGATGCGCGGCAAATGCTTTTGCAGCGTCGCGGCAAGCTCGCCCTCCATCCGCTGCATGTGATAGATGTCGTACTGCAGATAGAGATTGCTCGATGCGACGTCGCGAATGACCTCGAGTGCCTCGCTCGATCGATTCAATGCGAAGCCCGGGATGTCGTACGAATTGCACGGCTCGACGAGCAGCTTGATGCCTTCCTTTTCGAGTGCGGCGGCCGCGAAGCGCAGGTTCTCGACGATCGTCGAGCGCGCGCGTTCGGGCGTGACGTCCCCGCTCGGGATGCCGACGAGGCAGTTGAGTTGCGGTACGCGCAACGCTTTCGCATATTCGATCGCGCGGCCGACACCATCGCGGAACTCGGCGATGCGATCGGGCAGGCACGCGATACCGCGCTCGCCCGCTTCCCAATTGCCGGCAGGCAGGTTGTGCAGCACGAGACGCAACCGATTCGTCTCGAGCCGTTCGGCCAGCTCGGCGGGCGTGTACGGGTAGGGAAACAGGAATTCGACGGCATTGAAGCCCGCGCGTGCCGCTGCCTCGAAACGCTCGAGAAACGGCACTTCGTTGAACAGCATGGTCAGGTTGGCTGCGAATTTCGGCATGTTGCTGTAGCTCTTCGGTCGGTCAAGGTACCGACGATCGCCATGGGAGCGGCGATCGTCGGGTCGTTCGATGTGTCTCGTAAGCAGCACGTCTTGCGCGCGTCAGTCGAGCAGCGAGATCGCGGTCGGTGCGTCGTTGCGCGAATCGGCAAGCGGCTCGAACTCGTTGATGGCGTTGATGTCGTTGCCCATTGCGATGTTCGTCACGCGCTCGAGAATCACTTCGACCACGACGGGCACGCTGAACTCGGCGGCCAACGCTTGCGCCTTTTGCAGGGCGGGTGCGATCTCGCTCGGTTCGAACACACGCAGCGCTTTACAGCCGAGGCCCTCGGCCACGGCTACGTGGTCGACGCCATAGCCGTTCAGCTCCGGCGCGTTGACGTTGTCGAACGCGAGCTGCACGCAGTAGTCCATGTCGAACCCGCGCTGGGCCTGGCGGATCAGCCCGAGGTACGAGTTGTTGACGACGACGTGCACGTACGGCAGCTTGAACTGCGCGCCGGCGGCCAGCTCTTCGATCATGAACTGGAAGTCGTAGTCGCCGGAGAGCGCGACGATCGGACGGCTCGGATCGGCGGCGCGCACGCCGAGCGCGGCCGGAATCGTCCAGCCGAGCGGGCCGGCTTGCCCGCAATTGATCCAGTTGCGCGCCTTGTAGACATGCAGGAACTGCGCGGCGGCGATCTGCGACAGCCCGATCGTGCTGACGTAGCACGTATCGCGGCCGAACACCTTGTTCATCTCTTCATAAACGCGCTGCGGCTTGACCGGCACTTCGTCGAAGTGCGTCTTGCGCTGCATCGTGCGCTTGCGTGCGCGGCAGGATTCGGCCCAAGCCGAGCGGTCTGCGAGCTTGCCGGCCGTTTTCCATTCGCTCGCCACCTCGACGAACAGTTCGAGCGCCGCCTTCGCGTCGGACACGATCCCGAGATCGGGCCCGAACACACGGCCGATTTGCGTCGGCTCGATGTCGACGTGCACGAACTTGCGTCCCTTCGTGTAGACCTCGATGCTGCCCGTGTGCCGGTTGGCCCAGCGGTTGCCGATGCCGAGCACGAAGTCCGATTCGAGCATCGTCGCGTTGCCGTAGCGATGCGACGTCTGCAGGCCGACCATGCCGGCCATCAGCGGGTGATCGTCGGCGATCGCGCCCCACGACATCAGCGTCGGCACGACAGGCACACCGACCGTTTCGGCGAATTGCACGAGCAGCGCTTCGGCGTTGGCGTTCAGAACGCCGCCGCCCGAGACGATGAGCGGGCGCTCGGCCGCATTGAGCATTTCAAGCGCGGCTTCGATCTGCTTGCGCGTTGCCTTCGGCTTGTAGACGGGCAGCGGCTCGTACGTGTCGATGTCGAACTCGATCTCCGCCATCTGGACGTCGATCGGCAAATCGATCAGCACGGGGCCGGGCCGGCCCGAGCGCATCAAATGGAAGGCTTGCTGGAACACGCGCGGCACGAGCGCCGGTTCACGCACGGTGACGGCCCACTTCGTGACCGGCTTGGCGATCGACTCGATGTCGACGGCTTGGAAGTCTTCCTTGTAGAGCCGGGCGCGAGGTGCTTGCCCCGTGATAGCGAGAATAGGAATCGAGTCGGCCCAAGCCGAGTAAAGTCCGGTAATCATATCGGTGCCGGCGGGGCCTGATGTGCCGATGCACACGCCGATATTGCCGGGTACGGCGCGCGTGTAGCCCTCGGCCATGTGCGAAGCGCCTTCGACGTGACGGGCCAGCACGTGGCTGATTCCGCCCGCAACGCGCAGCGCGGAGTAGAGCGGGTTGATGGCGGCGCCGGGCACCCCGAACGCCGTGTCGATGCCCTCCCTCTCAAGCACGAGCACTGCGGCGTCGACTGCTCTCATTTTCGGCATGGGGTGTCTCCTTTTCCAGTTCGTCCAATGTGCAAAAAGCGGGTTAGTTGCACTGTAGGGCGACGAGAAAGGTTTGATAAGATCGCTGGCGGTTCATTATTTCAATACAAAAAGTATTGAATGTGATGCAGGCAGAACCAGTCAGAGGCGGGGAGCCCGCGTGGGCTAGGGAAGAAATGGGGTCGATCCGTGCGCGACAGGCGCGGCGAGACGAGCGGCGACAGAGACAAGCGGCAGAAGGACCTTGAGGATGGACCGTTTCAAGCAGATCGAAACATTCGTACGTGTGGCCGAGGCGGGCAGCTTGGCGTCAGCGGCGTTGGAGGAGGGTGTCTCGCCCGTCATTCTCGGTCGTCGGATCGACGCGCTCGAGAAACGGCTCGGCGTGAAGCTGATGTACCGTTCGACGCGGCGGCTCGTCGTCAGCGAGGCCGGCGCCGCATTTCTCGAACGCTGCAAGGGGCTGCTCGCCGATTGGGACCAGGCGGAGAACGAGCTGGCCGCGGGGCGGCGCGCCGTCAGCGGGCATCTGATCGTGTCGGCCCCGGCCGCCTTCGGCCGCAAGCACGTCGCGCCCCTCGCGCCGGCATTCCTCACCGACAAGCCGGGGTTGCAGATGTCGTTCAACCTGACCGATCGCGTCGTCGACCTGGTCCGCGAGGGTTACGATTTGTCGATTCGCATCGGCGGGGCGGTGGATCCGAATTTCGTCGCCGTGAAGCTTGCGACGAATCGCCGCGTCGTCTGCGGCACGCCCGCCTATTTTGCGCGGCACGGCCGCCCGCGCTCGCTCGAAGATTTGCTCGGTCACAATTGCCTCGCCTTCAATCTGCAAGGCGGCCAGAACCGCGGCTGGTACTTCCAGCGCGGCGGCAAGCGCGTCACGATGCGCGTGGCCGGCTCGCTCGACTGCAACGACGGCGAGTTGTTGCACCGCTGGGCTACCGAAGGGCTCGGACTCGGCTGGCGCTCGACGTGGGAGATTGCCGAGCAGCTCGCGCGCGGCGAGCTCGAGACCGTCCTCGACGAGTTTGCGCTGCCCGAGTACGACATCCTGGCCGTCTACCCGCAGCAGCGCTATGTGCCGGCCAAAGTGAGGTATTTCATCGACTACCTGAAGGAAGTCTACGCACGGCCCGCATATTGGGGCGCGGTCGACGCCGATCAGCCGGCGGAGGATTAAGGGGCATCGAATTGCGCCCCGGCGGCCGTTGGGTTATACTTTCTGGCTTCTCACTTGCCACACCGGTTGGTCCGATCAACGAATCGGCCATCGACGCCCGGGTGGCTTCAATCCACAAGGAGTGTGTATGCGTCATTACGAAATCGTCTTTGTCGTACACCCCGATCAAAGCGAGCAAGTGCCCGCCATGATCGAGCGGTACAAATCCACGATTACCGCGCACGGTGGCAGCATCCACCGTATCGAAGACTGGGGCCGTCGCCAACTGGCCTACATGATCGAGAAACTCGCGAAGGCTCACTACGTCTGCATGAACATCGAATGCGACCAAGCTACGCTCGAAGAACTCGAGCACGCATTCAAGTTCAACGACGCCGTGCTGCGTCACCTGATCGTCAAGATGAAGAAGGCCGAAACGGCCCCGTCGCCGATGATGAAGGAAGTGCAGCGCGAAGAAGCCAAGAAGGCGGCTGCCTCGTCGCAACCGTCCGAAGCGCAGGCTTAACGGTATTCACGGTTTAAGCCACCTGGGTTCCATCGGTTTTTCGCCGCTCACGTGAATAGGCTGCAACTCACGGCCAGCGTGATCGAGCGCGAGCCGCTGCGCTATACGCCGGCGGGCGTGCCGATCGCGAGTTGTACGCTGCGGCACCGCGGGGAAGTCGTCGAAGCCGGCATCGCCCGGCAAATCGAATTGACGATGCCCGCGCTGGCGGCAGGCGTCGCGAGCGGGAGGCTCGAAACGTGTGAGATGGGCGTAGAGACGCTCTTCACCGGCTTCCTGGCGAAGAAAAGCCGCAATGCGAGAACCTTGGTGTTTCACATCACAGAATTGCAGGACATTGGAAAGGACTGAACATGCCCCGCCCGACTGGTAAGAAATTCGACAAGCGCCGTCAGCAACAAAACCCGCTTTTCAAGCGCAAGAAGTTTTGCCGCTTCACGGCAGCCAACGTCGATCATATCGACTACAAGGATCTCGATACGCTGAAGGACTTCATCGGCGAAAACGGCAAGATCACGCCGGCTCGTCTGACCGGTACGAAGTCGCACTATCAACGTCAGCTCGATACGGCGATCAAGCGTGCGCGTTTCCTCGCGCTCTTGCCGTACACCGACCTGCACAAGGCCTGATCAGGCGACGCGATAAGGAGAATCCGAATGCAAATCATTCTTTTGGAAAAAGTCGTCAACGTGGGCAACCTCGGCGACGTGGTCAAGGTCAAGGACGGCTATGCCCGTAACTTCCTGATCCCGCAAAAGCTGGCACGTCGTGCAACGAAGGCAACGATCGCCGAATTCGAAGTGCGTCGCGCCGAGCTCGAAAAGACCGCGGCCGAGAAGCTCGCTAGCGCGCAAGCGCAGGGCGAGAAGATGTCGGGCCTCACGGTCCAGATCGCACAGAAGGCCGGCGTCGACGGCCGCCTGTTCGGTTCGGTCACGAACGCCGACATCGCCGCAGCGCTGACGAAGCAAGGCTTCGCGGCGGAAAAGGCGCAAGTGCGCATGCCGCAAGGGCCGCTGAAGACGGTGGGCGACCACCCCGTGCAAGTTTCGCTGCACACCGACGTCCTGGTGGACGTGACGGTGTCGGTGCTCGGCGAGCACGCGTAAGTATCGCGAAGCGGTACCGGCCGAACCGGGCGTCGTTCCCGGTTTGGCTCACAGACTGAAGAGGGCAGGAGCCGGGGTGCCGGTTCCTGCCTTTTTTGTTTTGGCCTCGTTTTGCCTGCTGGCTAAGGCACGGCCATTTCGCGATAATGCCTCCCCATGAACGCACTGTCGAACGATCCGCAACTCGAATCGCTGAAAGTCCCGCCGCATTCGATCGAGGCCGAGCAATCGGTGCTCGGCGGCTTGCTGCTCGATAACGCCGCCTGGGATCGCATCGCCGATTTCCTGTCGCAGGGCGACTTCTACCGGTACGACCACCGCATTATTTACGATCACATCGGGCGGCTCATCGCGTCGACGCGGCCGGCCGACGTCGTGACGGTGTACGAAGCGCTGACCACGTCGGGCAAGGCGGAGGAGGTCGGGGGGCTCGCTTATCTGAACGCGCTCGCGCAAAACACGCCGAGCGCCGCGAATATCCGGCGCTATGCCGAGATCGTTCGTGACCGCGCCGTGTTGCGCCGGCTCGTTTCGGTCGCCGACGAGATCTCTGCCGATGCCTTCAACCCGCAGGGCAAGGAGGTGCGGCAACTGCTCGACGAGGCCGAATCGAAAGTATTTTCGATCGCCGAAGACGGCGCGCGCGGCACGCAAGGCTTCCTGGAAGTCGGCCCGCTGCTGACGCAGGTCGTCGAGCGCATCGACACGCTCTATCACACGGCCAATCCGAGCGACGTGACGGGCACGCCGACGGGCTTCGTCGATCTCGATCGGATGACCTCGGGCATGCACGGGGGCGAGTTGATCATCGTCGCCGGACGGCCGTCGATGGGCAAAACGGCCCTTTCCATGAACATCGGCGAATACGTCGCCGTGGAGTACGGGCTGCCGGTCGCCGTGTTTTCGATGGAAATGCCGGGTACGCAGCTCGTCATGCGGATGCTCGGCTCCGTCGGCCGGCTCGATCAGCATCGCATGCGCACGGGGCGCCTGACCGACGAAGATTGGCCCAAGCTCACGCATGCCGTGCAGAAAATGAGCGAAGCGCAGTTGTTCATCGACGAGACGGGCGGCCTGAACCCCATGGAGCTGCGCTCGCGGGCGCGACGCTTGGCGCGTCAATGCGGCAAGCTTGGGCTCATCATCGTCGATTACCTGCAACTGATGTCGGGCTCGTCGCAGGGCGAAAACCGTGCTACGGAAATTTCGGAAATTTCTCGATCGCTCAAGGGCCTCGCGAAGGAGCTCGACGTGCCGGTCATCGCGCTGTCGCAGCTCAATCGCGGCCTCGAACAGCGGCCGAACAAGCGGCCCGTGATGTCCGATCTGCGCGAGTCGGGTGCTATCGAACAGGACGCGGACGTCATTCTCTTCATTTACCGCGACGAAGTGTACAACCCCGACAGCCCTGACAAAGGCACGGCGGAGATCATCATCGGCAAGCAGCGTAATGGTCCGATCGGTCCCGTTCGGCTCACGTTCATGGGGCAATACACGAAGTTCGACAACTTCGCCGGGCCGCAGTCGTTCCACGGCGGCGAGTAGGCCAGCCGCGCGATCGTCGCCGCATCCCTGTTGCATTCTTGTTCGCGGGTACAACCGGGCGTTGGGCCCGATCGCATGACCCGGTACAATGTTGCAGTTTTATGTCAGCCCCAAAGAGCCGCTGCGCGCGGGTTCATTCTTTGAACCCACGCGCAGCGGGTTCTTTCTCGGCCCGGCGGTCATCGCCGCGTTGGCGTTGGGGCGCCCAATATGACCACCTATCGGGATCTCAATGTTCGGTCGCTTCATGCCCACCGAGGGCAAGTTCTTTGAAATGTTCAACGAGCACGCAAAGTGCATCGTCTCCGCGAGTGAGGAGCTTGAACGCCTCGTCGACAACCTCAGCGATGCCGAAGTGCACAAGCAGCGTGTGCAGGCCAACGAGAAAGCCGCGGATAAGCTGACGCACGAAACGATCGATCTGCTGCACAAGACGTTCATCACGCCGCTCGATCGCGACGAGATCCACAAGCTGATCACGACGATGGACGACATCCTCGATCTGATGGAGGACGTCGCGACGGCCGTCTCGCTCTACGACGTGCAGGCGATGACATCGGAAGCGAGCCAGCTCGCGCACATTTGCACGCAGACGGCCAAACATGTGCAAAGGGCCGTCAACATGCTGTCGGACATGAGCCAAGCGCGCCAGATCCTGGCGGCTTGCGAAGACATCGACCGCCTGGAATCGGAAGCCGATCGCGTGCTGCGCGCCGCCATGTCGAAGCTGTTCCGCGAAGAGGACGACGTCAAGACGCTGATCAAGCTCAAAGCCGTCTACGAGCTGCTCGAATCGATCACGGACAAGTGCGAGGATGTCGCGAACATCATCGAAGGCATCGTGTTGGAAAACGCTTAAGGCGGCCGGACCGAACCGATGCAATCGATCCAAGTCGCCATTTGGGTGCTCGTGACGCTGATCGCCGTCGCACTCCTCTTCGATTTCATGAACGGCTTTCACGACGCCGCGAACTCGATCGCGACCGTCGTCTCGACGGGTGTCCTCAAGCCGCAGCAGGCCGTCGCGTTTGCGGCCGCCTGCAATGTCATCGCCTATTTCATCTTTCACCTGAAGGTCGCGCAGATGGTCGGCAAGGGCACGATCGACCCGAAGATCGTCGACCATTACGTCATCTTCGGCGCGCTGGCCGGTGCGATCGTCTGGAACATCCTGACCTGGCGCTTCGGCATTCCGGCCAGTTCCTCGCATGCGCTAATCGGCGGGCTCGTCGGTGCGGCGCTCGCGAAGTCGGGCTGGTGGGCGTTGAACATCGACGGCATCATGAAGACGGTCGCGTTCATCTTCATCTCGCCGCTGCTCGGCTTCGTGCTGGGGTCGTTCTTCATGACGGCCGTGTCGTGGATCTACTTTCGAACGCCGCCAAGCAAGGTCGATCGCCGTTTCCGGCGTCTGCAGCTCATTTCGGCCGGCTTGTATAGCCTCGGGCACGGCGGCAACGATGCGCAGAAAACCATCGGCATCATCTGGATGCTGCTGATCGCCACCGGTTTTGCCTCGGCTACGGCTTCCGCGCCGCCGGTCTGGGTCATCGGCGCCTGCTATCTGTCGATGGGGTTCGGTACGCTCTTCGGCGGCTGGCGCATCGTGCGCACGATGGGGCAAAAGATCACGAAGCTCAAGCCTGTCGGTGGCTTTTGCGCCGAGGCGGGCGGCGCCATTACGCTGTTCGTGGCATCGTCGTTGGGCGTGCCCGTCTCGACAACCCACACGATCACGGGTGCGATCGTCGGCGTGGGTGCGACGCGCAAGCTGTCGGCCGTGCGCTGGGGCGTGGCCGGCAGCATCGTGTGGGCGTGGATATTGACGATTCCGGCCTCGGCGCTGCTCTCGGCGGCCGCCTGGTGGCTCGCGCATCGGTTTCTTTGAGTGGTGCCTAGGGCCGGGTATCCGAGTGAACCCGCCCTAGGTCATTGCGCGCCGTTGGCGAATCGCGCGATCGGATCGTCCGTGGTGGAACTCGGTGCGCGTTGAACGCTCGGTATCGTCGAAGCGCGCATGATTTGGAGGTGCGATTCCGTCGGCATCGGCTGAATCTGAACCCGCGGTGCACCGGCTTGCAGAGCCTGTTGTGCGGCCTGCGCGGCGGCGGGCGGGGGCGGCTCGAACGCGTCGGCTGCCGCATCGATTGGATCCTCGGCGCCCGTCGCGGCACCAGGCGCCGTCGAGGCGACCGGTGCGGCTGACTGGTTTGGCATCGGCGATGCGGCGGTTTGATCGGGTGTCGAGTTAGAACTGTTCGCTAGCGGCGGCGTCGATGAAATCGGCGCGCGAGCAGCCGCGACTGTCGCTTGCATCGGCGGTTCGGCGGGCGTTTGGGGTATCGCCGGCGGGGGCTGCGCCGCCAGTTCAGTCGGTGCATCGAACGGAGATGGGCGTTCGAGCGGCGGCGCCACACGCCGAATGCCGTCGAAGTGTCTCGCCCAGTACGGGTTCGTCAGATAGTCCAGCCGCACGGTACCCCCGGTCGACGGCGCATTCACGAAGCGCAGCTTCCCGACATAGATGCCGACATGCGAATGCGGCCTGCCTTCCGTGTTGAAGAAAATGAGATCGCCTGGCGCGATCTCGTCGGGCTCGATCGATTCGCCTCGGCGGCTCATCTCGGCCGTCGTTCGCGGAAGGTCGATATCGGCTGCGCGCGCGACGACGTATTTCACGAGGCCGCTGCAATCGAACCCGCTCTCTGGGGTATTGCCGCCCCAGCGATAGGGAATGCCGATGAGGCTCATCGCCTCGATCGAGATCTCTTCGCGGCCGATGCTGTGATCGACGAATCGCGGGGCGCCGGGCGGCATCGTCCGGAATGCGTTTTCCCCGGAGTTCGACACGCCGCCCGAGCGCATAGCCCGAGGCGGCGCGCTCGAGCACGCAGCCAACGACAGCACGACGAGAACGACAAGCCAAAGTCGCAGCATGGGATTGAAACCGAACGCATGGGGCGCGTGGCGCAGAGCGCGCCGTTAGGCGGCGAGCGGTATCAGTCATGCTCGCATGCGCCGTTGCGGGCGATAGTAGCCCTGCCGGCGGGCCTTCCGCAAGGATTCCTCATAAATTACTTGAAGTTGCGGGCGCAAGCGTTGCCGCGCCGATACGGTCAGAACACCTCGGAAGCGATGTTGCGGTCCCAAAATAAACGCCCGGCAAGCCGGGCGCTGAAGTATCGAGCATTCAAAGCGCGTTGAAAACCAGGGCAGCCGCGCCGCCCCGGCGAGCGCTCAGAGGATCTCGGACGCGTAATCTGCGAGCCGCGAACGTTCGCCGCGCGCAAGCGTGACGTGCCCACTGTGCGCCCACCCCTTGAAGCGATCGACGACGTAGGTGAGCCCCGAGCTGCCTTCGGTCAGGTACGGCGTGTCGATCTGCGCGATGTTGCCGAGGCAGACGATCTTCGTGCCCGGGCCCGCCCGCGTGACGAGCGTCTTCATCTGCTTGGGCGTCAGGTTTTGTGCTTCATCGATGATGAGGTACTTGTCGACGAAGGTACGCCCGCGCATGAAGTTCATGCTCTTGACCTTCAAGCGCGAGCGAATCAATTCCTGCGTGGCCGCGCGGCCCCATTCGCCGGCGCTGTCGTCGGTCCTTTGCAGCACTTCGAGGTTGTCATCGAATGCGCCCATCCACGGCTGCATCTTCTCTTCCTCGGTGCCGGGCAAAAAGCCGATGTCCTCGCCGACGGGGACGGTCGCCCGCGTGACGATGATCTCGTTGTAGCGCTTTTCGTCGAGCACTTGCGCGAGACCGGCCGCCAGCGCGACGAGCGTCTTGCCCGTGCCGGCTTGGCCCAGCAGCGTCACGAAGTCGATGTCGGGGTTCATGAGCAGGTTCAGTGCGAAGTTCTGCTCGCGATTTCTCGCCGTGATGCCCCAGACATTGTTCTTGTTATGGCTATAGTCGCGCAGCGTTTGCAGCACGGCCGTCTTGCCGTTCAATTCGCGCACGATCGCCTGGAACGGCGGCTCCCCCGTTTGCGGCTCGAGATAGAGGAACTCGTTGACGAGCAACGATGGGCACAGTGGCCCCGTCACGCGGTAATAGGTGGTGCCCGTCTTGTTGTCCTGCCAGCTCTCCATGCCTTTCGCATGCTTCGTCCAGAAATCGGCGGGCAGGGCGCGTACGCCCGAGAACAGCAGGTCCTTGTCCTCGAGCACTTGGTCATTGAAGTAATCCTCGGCCGGCAGGCCCAGCGCGTGGGCCTTGATCCGCATGTTGATGTCTTTCGACACCAGCACGACCTGGCGGTCCTCGCGATCGCGCTGCAGCGCACGGACGACGCCAAGGATCTGGTTGTCGGCTTTGCCTTGCGGCAGCCCTTCGACGGGTTCGATGTCGGCGAGCTTGGTCTGGAAATACAGCCGCCCCAGCGCCTCGCGGCTGCCCAGCCGAGAGAGCGGCAGCCCCTCGCCGATCGGGCCGGCATTGGCCACGAGCGAATCGAGCGTGCGGCTCACTTGACGTGCGTTGCGCGCGACTTCGGACATGCCCTTCTTGTGATTGTCGAGTTCCTCGAGCGTCATCATCGGCAGATAGACGTCGTGTTCCTCGAAGCGGAAAAGGCAGGTCGGATCGTGCATCAGCACGTTCGTATCGAGCACGAACAGCTTGTGCAACTCGGTTTCCGCAGAGGCTGTCTTACGCGAGCGTGGATTGACGACGCCACGCGCAACGGGTGCTTCCGACGGCTGCTTGGCGGCGGCGGGCGTGTCCTTGCGGGCCTGCACGGGGGCGACGGCAGGCGGCGGGCTCTGCAGCAGGGCGGCAGTTTGCTTTGGCTTGCGACCGCGTGTAGCGGCAGCCTGCTCGGCGACGGCGGGCGAAGACGGCAGCGGACGCAGTGTCGCTTCCGCGTTGGCGGCGGAGCCCATCGGGGCGGCGACGTGCGCGGTTGCGCCATACTCGGCCGCCTCTGCTTGCTCCCCAGTCGTTCCCTGTTTTTTTGCGCTTCGCGCCGGCCTGGCTTTGGCCTTGAATTCATCGGGCGGCAGTAGGCTGCCGAGCTTGCTGGGCGGGGTAGGCAAAGGCATGGTTTCCCTCAAAGAATCGGGTCGCATCTCATGCGCGGCCGAACGCTCGGTCCTCGTTCGCAGGGCGAGCCTTCAAGCTGCGCGTTTCAGGTTTCGGTTCGCCGGTTCGCCTAGATTTCGATCAGCTCCTTCGCTAAAAAGCCGGCGGCGGGGCAATGCCTGGCCGCCGAAAAACAAAAAAGCCGCCGCTCCTGTTGCGATGGAGCAAGCGGCTCGATTTCGAGCATCGCGCAGCGCCTGACGGATGAAACGTCGACCGGATCGACGAAACCGGCGCTCGAGCGAACAAAACGAAGTGAACGGGAACTCATTGCAACGCAATATAACGCGCGTCAAAGTCCTTGTACAGCCTCGAGCGTGTCGTCCACATGGCCCGGTACTTTTACCCCGCGCCATTCGCGCCGCAAGACGCCGTTCGCATCGATCAGGAACGTCGAACGTTCGATGCCGCGTACTTCCTTGCCATACATCTTTTTCATCTTGATGACGTCGAACAGCGAGCAGAGCACCTCGTCGGCGTCCGAAATCAACGGAAACGGCAATTCGAGTTTCGCCCTGAAGTTTTCGTGCGACCGCAGACTGTCGCGCGAGACGCCGACGATTTCGGCGCCCGCCTTCTTGAATTTCGGGTACAGGTCGCGAAATTGCAAGCCCTCGGTGGTGCAACCCGGCGTGTTGTCCTTCGGATAGAAGTACAGCACCACCTTTTTCCCGCGCAGGCCGGACAGCGTGATCTCGCCGCCCGTCGCAGGGGCTGAAAAATCGGGGACGGGTTGGTCGACTGCAATGGGCACGTGGTTCTCCTGTTTTTATCGCGCAAGTGGTCGAGTGGGCCGACGCGGGCGGCGAAGCCGCCAGAGCGCCCGAGCGGCGGGGCGGTCAGTCCGGCTGGACGATCAGCTCGCCCGAGCGGCCGGGAATCGCACCCCATGTGACAGGGTACGATGGCAGCAGATCGCGGTCCAGCGCGGCATGGTAATCGCCCATCGTCGCAAACGTGTGACCTTGCGCGTGCCAGCCCGCGAGCAGACGCTCGAAGAGGGGCGCGAGCTTCTGGCCTTCGAGTTCGGCGTGCAGCGTGAAGACTTGATCCCGCGGGCTGCGTTCCGTGGCGGCGAGCAGGCGTTCGGCGACGTTCGTTTCGTCGCAGCCGTCCACGCCGAGGAGTTCGTCGAGCGTCGGCAGCGTGGTCGGCAACTGTACGTGCGCGAGCGTTTTGCCTTGGACAACGGGCCGGTACGGCGAGTGTCCGCGGCCATCCGAAGCGTAGCTCATGCCCCAAGCGTCGATTTGTTCGAAGGCATGCTCGTTCATTTGCCATCCGGCCGAGCCGTGCGTGGCAGGGGGCGCACCGAAAATTTCGACGAAACGGGCAAAGCTTTTCTGCATCTCGCCGGTGGTCCAATCACGACTGCGCGCACGCACGTTGTCTTGCCAATAGACGTGATCCCACGTGTGGATGCCGCACTCGAAGCCGGCTTCGTGGATCGCACGCATCTCGGCGGCGCCGCGCCGGCCGATGTCGGGGCCTGGCAGCAGCACACCGTACATCAGTTGCTTGATGCCGTAGTGTTCGACCACCGAGGTGCGCGACACCTTCTTCAAGAATCCGGGCCGCAAGACACGCCGCAGCGCCCAGCCCGTATGGTCCGGGCCAAGACTGAACAGGAAGGTCGCGCGCGCTTTGAAGCGGTCGAGCATGCGCGCGAGATTGGGCACGCCCTCGCGCGTACCGCGCAGCGTGTCGACGTCGATTTTTAGAACGATACGGGGCAAAGAAAAACCTCGGGGCGTGACGGCTGCGCGGCGAAGCCGCGGTTATTGTTGCTCGACGAGTGCGCGGGCGTCGGCAACGTGGCCGCGGTACGCTTCGAAGATTTTGCGCAGCGCGTCGTCGAACGTCGCCAGCGGCGCCCAGTCGAGTTCGGCCATCGTGTTATCGATCTTCGGCACGCGGTTTTGGACGTCTTGATAGCCCTTGCCGTAATAGGCGCCCGACGACGTTTCGACGAGCTGAACGGCCTTGGCCGACTCGGCGTATTCGGGGTACTCGGCCGCCAGCGCGAGCATCTTGTGCGCGAGCTCGCGCACCGAGAAGTTGTTCGTCGGATTGCCGATGTTGTAGATCTTGCCCGAGGCGATGCCGTTCGCATTGTCGATGATCTTCATCAACGCGCTGATGCCGTCGTCGATATCCGTGAACGCGCGCTTTTGCGAGCCGCCGTCCACGAGACTGATGTTCTCGCCGCGCACGATGTGGCCGAGGAACTGCGTGACCACGCGCGAGCTGCCTTCCTTGGGCGTGTAAATCGAATCGAGGCCCGGCCCGATCCAGTTGAACGGGCGGAACAGCGTGAAATTCAGGCCTTCCTGCATGCCGTAGCCCCAGATCACGCGATCCATGAGTTGCTTCGAGCAGGCGTAGATCCAGCGCGGCTTGTTGATCGGGCCGTAAGTGAGCGCCGAGGCTTCCGGATCGAA
Organism: Trinickia acidisoli; assembly: GCF_017315725.1. Taxonomy (NCBI): domain Bacteria; kingdom Pseudomonadati; phylum Pseudomonadota; class Betaproteobacteria; order Burkholderiales; family Burkholderiaceae; genus Trinickia; species Trinickia acidisoli. The sequence goes on along the minus strand of NZ_JAFLRG010000001.1, from coordinate 2,221,182 downwards.
CGCTTCGTCGGCGCACATGCCGTAGACCTCGGACGTCGACGGAAACACGAGATGCTTGCGGTACTTCACGGCCGAACGCACGATCGGCAGGTTCGCTTCGAAGTCGAGCTCGAATACGCGCAGCGGCTGTTGCACGTACGTGGCGGGCGTGGCGATTGCCACGAGCGGCAGGATCACGTCGCACTTCTTCACGTGATATTCGACCCACTCCTTGTTGATCGTGATGTCGCCTTCGAAGAAGTGCATCCGCTCGTGCTGCGTCAGATCGCCGAGCCGGTCCGTTTGCATGTCCATGCCGAACACTTCCCAGTCGGTCGTCTCGAGGATGCGCTTGGACAGATGATGGCCGATGAAGCCATTGACGCCGAGAATGAGGACTTTTTTAGCGGAACCTTCGGTTTTCATGGATGACTGGAACGGTGAGTGAGCTGGACGAACTGCGCAGGGGTGACGACGGTTTCTTGCCCGTCGCGCTGATGCCGCAGTTCGGAAATGAGGATGGCGCGGCCATCGCCGCACACGCCAAAGCACGCATTATCGCTCACGTGCAGACCGAGGGGCAAATTGGCCAGGCCGGCGCGGCCTACGGCTTCGAGGCTCGCCGGGCGCGCGCACGCGATGACGAAGCGCTCGCCGCCCACCTCGGTGAATGCGCCCGGGTATGGCGGGGCGACGGCACGCACGAGGTTGTACACCTGTTGCGCCGGCTTGGACCAGTCGATGCGGCCGTCTTCGGGCTTGCGTCCACCGAAATAACTACCCCGCGCGAGGTCGTTCGGCAAATGCGGTGCCTCGCCGGCCAGCAGCGCGGGCAGCACGCGCCAGAGCGACTGCTCGGCGGCCACCGTCACTTTGTCGAATACGTCCTGGGCCGTGTCGTCGGGCAGGATCGGTACGCTCGTTTGCGCGACGATCGCACCGGCGTCGGGCTTGGCCGCCATTTCATGCAGCGTCGCGCCCGTCTCGGTCTCGCCATTGAGAACGGCCCAATTCGTCGGTACGCGCCCCCGATACTTGGGCAGCAGCGAGCCGTGCATGTTGTAGGCGCCGCGCGGCGCGAGCGCGAGCAAGCCGGCCGGCAGCATGTGCCGGTAGTAGAACGAGAAGACGAAATCGGGCTGGGCACGCGCGACGGCGTCGCGCAGCGAGGTGCTCATCGGATCGGCGGGCGTGATCGTCTCGATACCATGCTCGGCCGCGACTTGCGCGACGCTGCCGAACCAGATGCGCTCGGCCGGGTTGTCCTCGTGCGTGACGACGAGCGCGACGTCGACGCCGCGCGCGAGCAGCACCCGCAGGCAGCGGACGCCGACGTTGTGGTAAGCGAAGACGACGGCGCGCGGCTTCATCGGTTGCGCTCCTCGGGATGGGCGTGCCGCATGGCGTCGACGCCGCCGGCGACGGCCGGGGCTGTGGCAGCCGGCGGCACGTCGCCCGGTCGTGCTTCGAGCACCGTTTGCACGAGGTAGCGAGGCCGTGCGCGCACTTGTTGATAGATGCGGCCGATATATTCGCCGAGCAGTCCGAGCGCGAAGATGATCACGCCGAGCATGAAAAACGTGATGGCGAACAGCGTGAACACGCCTTGCACTTCGGCGCCGATCACGAAGCGGCGCACCACGAGCAGCAGGAACAAGCCCGCCGAGCCCATCGACAAGATCACGCCGATGAACGAAAGCCATTGCAGCGGCACGACGGAGAAGCCCGTCACGAGGTCGAAATTCAGGCGGATGAGGCTGTAGAGCGAGTACTTCGACTCCCCTGCGAACCGTTCCTCGTGCGCGACCTCGACTTCGATCGGCTTTTGCGCGAACGTGTAGGCGAGGGCCGGGATGAACGTATTGACTTCGCCGCAACGGTTGATCGTGTCGATGATTTGACGGCTGTATGCACGCAGCATGCAGCCTTGGTCGGTCATCTTGATGTGCGTGATGCGCTCGCGCAGACGATTCATCGCGCGCGAGGCCTTGCGGCGCCAGAGCGTGTCCTGCCGCTGCATACGGATCGAGCCGACGTAGTCGTAGCCTTCGCGCATCTTCGCGACGAGCTTGCCGATCTCCTCGGGCGGATTTTGCAGATCGGCGTCGAGCGTGATGACGATCTCGCCGCGCACGGCTTCGAAGCCGGCGAGGATCGCCATGTGCTGCCCGTAGTTGCCGTTGAGCAGCACCACGCGCGTCGTGTCGGGGCGCGCGCGGAACTGCTCGGCGAGCAGCGCGGCCGATTTGTCGCGGCTGCCGTCGTTGATGAAGATGACTTCGTAGGTGCCGCCCATCTCGTCGAGCGCCGGATAGAGGCGCGCAAATAGCGCGTGCAGCCCCGCCTCTTCGTTGTAGACGGGGATGATGATGGAGACTTCCGGCAGCGCCGATCGGTGTTCCGTGTAACTCATATCCGCTTATTTCCCATATTGTTCGCAGATCTCGTTGACGGCCCCGCACACGCGCGCCACGTCACGCTCGGTCATCAGCGTAAACATCGGCAGCGTGAGCGTCGTCGCGCCGAAGCGCTCGGCGTGCGGGAACATGCCGGGCGCGAAACCGCGCGCACGGTAGAGCGTGAACAGATGCATCGCCGGGTAGTGCACGCCCGAGCCGATCCGATAATCTTCGTGCAGCTTTTGCATGAAGCCGGCGCGATCGATCGTCAGTCGCTCCGCGGGCAGCGTGATCTGGAACATGTGCCAATTGCCGTTGTCGAAATCCGCCTTCGGCAGCCCGATGCCGAGCGCGAGCGCGGTGCCGCCTTCGAACCCCGCGAAGTAGGCGCGCGCGAGCTTCTTGCGCTGAGCCAGGAACCGCTCCATGTGGGCAAGCTGACCCAGCCCGACGCGCGCCGCCACGTCGGTCAGATTGTACTTGCCGCCGAGCACGTCGCAGTCCATGCCGTCGTAGCCTTGACGCGTAACGCCCTGCAGCCGGTACTTGCGCGCCAGTTCGGCTTCGTCTTCGTTATTGAGCACGAGTGCGCCGCCTTCGATCGACGTCAGGTTCTTGTTCGCGTGGAAGCTGAACGAGACGATGTCGCCGAGCTTGCCGACGCGCTCTCCGCGCCAGCTCGAGCCGAATGCCTGCGCGGCATCCTCGATCACGCGCAGCTTGTAGGCGCGCGCAATGTCGTAGAGGCGATCCATATCGACGGGCAACCCGGCCAGATGGACCGGGATGATTGCCTTCGTGCGCGGCGTGATGGCCTTTTCGAGCAGGTTCAGGTCGATGTTGCGCGTTACGGGGTCGATGTCGACGAAAACGGGCGTCGCGCCGACCTCGAGAATCACGTTGGCCGTGGCCACCCACGACGCCGGCGTCGTGATCACTTCGTTGCCTGCGCCCACGCCGGCGATGCGCAATCCCACCTCGAGCGTTGCCGTGCCGGAGTTGAACGTGCGTACCGGGCGGCCGCCGCAAAACGCCGAGAGCTGCTGTTCGAACGCCTGGTTTTGCGGGCCCGTCGTGATCCAGCCCGAGCGCAGCACCTCGGCGACGCCGGCGATCGTTTCCTCGTCGATCTCGGGACGCACGAAAGGCAGGAAAGGAAGAGAGTCTTGGGTCATGGGTGTTGCTCGAATACGGAGTAATTAGGGTTATAGCGGCGCTCGTGATGGCGCCGCGTGCTTGTTCGTCTTTGCATCGCGAAGCGCGATCGTCGCTTCGCCGCGCGCTCAGCTTCGCGCCAGCACGACCACGCCGAGCAAGATGATGCCGATGCCGACGAGACGCTGCAGGCTCAGCACTTCGCCGAACAAATACCAGGCCGCGAAGGCGTTGACCACGTAGCCGAGCGAAAGCATCGGATAGGCGATCGACACGTCGACGCGCGAGAGGCCGACGATCCAGACGACGACGCTGACGACGTAGCAACCGAGGCCGCAGAGGATCGGGAGCTGCATCGCGAGCTTCAGGCCGATCGGCAGAATGTTCGCACGGGTGAATTCGAAGTGTCCAACGGCATTCACGCCGGCCTTCAGCAACAGTTGCGCGCCGGCGTTCAGCGCGACGCCCGTCAGGATGCAGAAAAGAGATATCGGGTTCATCGAATAGGCGGTGGGTTGTGCCGGCTGGGTGGTGGTCATGGCTTTTCGACGACGACGCGTCGGGTATCGCGCGCGATCACGCGCATCGGCACGTGCTGGGCAACGAGCGTGTCGTAGACGTCGGGCGGCATCAGGGCAAGCGCATGCGGGTCGGCCTTCCAGCGCACGATCCACTCGGCGACGGTCGGCACCCACTTGGACGGCTCTTGCGTGACGCCGAAGCGCAACTCGTCGGGGCTGGCGACCATGATCATCGTGTGGCCGACGTAGAACGGCATCGTATGGTCGAGCACGTCGACCGAATAGAACGGCGTGTCGGCCGGCTGCTGCGCGAGCGCCGCCTTGACGGCCGGCGCGAGCAACACCCCCGAGCTTTGGCGGCCGAACACTTCGTGCCCGGCGCCGGCGATCGTGCAAAGCATCACCCAGGCCGCGCCGAAAGCGATGGCCGAGGGCAGCACGCCACGCTCGGCGCGGCGCAGCACGACGAGGGCGGCCAGCGTCAGAGCGAAGGCAACGCCGATCGCCGCGAACACCCAGACGCGAAATTCGCGGTACAGCGCATTCGGCGTACGCGCGTCGCCGAAGCGCGCGATGAAGACGGCGGCGATCGCCGCAACGACGAGAAACGCGCCATAACCGAGCAGATGGCGATGCCAGGCTCGGCGCGAGACGTGCGGGAGGTACGCGCCGATGACGAGTGCGAGCGCCGGTGCGATCGGCAGCACGTACGACACCAGCTTCGAGTGGGACGCGCTGAAGAACAGAAAGATGAACACGCACCAGATCACGAGCAGCTTGTCCGGCGCGAATCCGTTCCGCTGCCTGGGCTGCGCGAGCGCGCGGCGAATGCTCTGCCAAGCGAGCGACAACCAGGGCAGGAAGCCCACGAGCATGACCCATACGAAGTAGTAGACGGGGCCCGGCCGGTTTTGCTCGGGTGTCAGATATCGGTCGAATTGCTGGACGATGAAGAAGAACTTGAAGAACTCGGGGTTACGCGCTTGCACGAGCACGAACCAGGGGGTTGCGATCGCGAAGAAGACGACGAGGCCGCTTGGCAGATAGAGGCGCTTCCAGAGCGCCCAGTCGCGCTCGATCAGCGTGTAGAGGACGAGTACCGCCCCCGGCAGCAGAACGCCGATGAGGCCCTTGGACAGTACGGCGAGCGCCATCGCCGCCCAGCACAGCCACATCCAGAGCCGAGCTTCGCGCGCGCCGATGCCGACACGCTGCGCGAGCAACATCGCGCACAGCGTGACCTCCATCCAAAACGCAAGCCCCATGTCGAGCGTGTTGAAGTGGCCCATCAATTGCCAGTACGGCGCACTCGCGAGCACGAGCGCGGTGGCGATGCCGGCTGTCCGATTCACGAGGCGAGCGCTCGTGTAGCCGGCGAAGAGCATGCCGGCAAAACCCGTGAGCGCGGTGTAGAGCCGCGCCTGCCACTCGCCGATGCCGAACCAGGCGAACGTCAGGGCGTTCATCCAGGTTTGCAGCGGCGGCTTTTCGAAGTACTTGTAGCCGTTGTAGCGCGGCGTGATCCAGTCACCGGTCAAAAACATTTCTCGCGCCATCTCGGCGTAGCGGCCCTCGTCGCTCGGCACGAGGTGTCGCCAGCCCAAGGGGACGAACCAGAGGAGCGCGAGGGCAACGATCAGCAATACGACGGCGACAGGGCCGACGGGCCAGGGCGTCGTCGCGCCGCTCGGTGGCGCGGTGCGGTCGGATTGAACGGCGCCGTTGGCGCGGGAATAACGTTGAAGCGGCATGGAGGCGGCGTGATTCTCTATCGGTGTCGGCCAAAGGCGGTGGGCGTGCGCATGCTCGCGCGCGAGCGGTCCGGCGCGGGCCAGCGGGGCGCTCGCGCGTTCATTGCTCGATGAGCAGGGCCGCGGCTACGCGCCGGCCTTCGGCCATCAGGATGTTGTACGTGCGGCAGGCCGCCATGAAGTCCATCGTCTCGATGCCGATGCGGCGGGCCGCGAGCGGCGCCGTGAGCCGAGGGTGAGGAAAGCGCAGGCGCGCGCCGCTGCCGAATACGACGACTTCGGGCGCCTGCTCGAGCAGAAGCGCGAAATGCTCGGGCGCGAGCGCGTCGAACGACGACACGGGCCATGTGAGCACCGGCGCGTCGGGCAGCAGCAAGATGCTGCTTTCATGGCGCACGAGATTGACGTCCACGTAATGGGCGCCATAACCGGTCACCGTGTTGAGGGCGCCGCTTGGGTCCGGATGTAATTTCAAATCGGTTTCCGTAGTTCTGTCGGGCGGGCCGAGGCCTGCATCGAGGCCCGCATCGAGGCCCGCATCGAGGCCAAAAGGGGCTCTCGCGATAAATGGTGCATTGCGAAAGTCGGCCGAAATCCGCTAAATTATAACTTTTTAGCCGCCCTGCGGCGCCCAGCATCGTGCTCGCGCGCGAGCGAATCCCCGCCTCGCCCCGTTCGTGCGCCACAAGCGCGTCGTCAGCCAGGGCTGGCCAGCCGCGCGCATTTCACCCGGCGAAATCGTCGCCGCCCGGGCGCAGCAACGCTTTCGCGCACGCCGATCGCCCTTTTTCGATCGGCCGGCGCCCCGTCTTTCGGCCCTCCCCAGGAACTGTGTCCGCCGTGAAACCGATTCTGAAATCGAACAAGCTGCTCAACGTCTGCTACGACATCCGCGGACCCGTGCTCGAACACGCGAAGCGCCTGGAGGAAGACGGGCATCGCATCATCAAGCTCAACATCGGCAATCTGGCGCCGTTCGGGTTCGATGCGCCCGACGAGATCATCCAGGACATGATCCGCAATCTGTCGGCCTCCTCGGGCTATTCGGATTCGAAAGGCGTATTCGCCGCGCGCAAGGCGATCATGCATTACTCGCAGCAAAAGGGCGTGGCCGGGGTCGAACTCGACGACATCTACATCGGCAACGGCGCATCCGAACTGATCGTGATGTCGATGCAGGCGCTGCTCAACGATGGCGACGAAGTGCTGCTGCCGGCGCCCGACTATCCGCTCTGGACGGCCGCGGTCAGCCTCTCGGGCGGCACGCCCGTCCACTATTTGTGCGACGAGTCGAACGCGTGGATGCCCGACCTCGACGATCTGCGCGCCAAGATCACGCCGCGCACTCGCGCGCTTGTCGTCATCAATCCGAACAACCCGACCGGCGCGCTGTATTCGGACGAGCTTTTGCTCGATCTGCTCGAAATCGCCCGCCAGCATGGGCTCGTCGTGTTTGCCGACGAGGTCTACGACAAGATCGTCTACGACGGCAAAAAGCACACGTCGCTTGCGGCGCTGTCGGAAGACGTGCTGACCGTGACGTTCAACAGCCTGTCCAAGAGCTACCGCTCGTGCGGCTATCGCGCGGGTTGGATGTACGTCTCGGGCCTGACGGGCGAGAATCGCCGCCACGCCAAGGATTATTTCGAGGGGCTCGGCATCCTCGCGTCGATGCGGCTGTGCCCGAACGTGCCGGGACAGTATGCGATCCAGACGGCGCTCGGCGGCTATCAGAGCATCAACGATCTCATTGCGCCGCCGAACGGGCGTCTTTACCGGCAGCGCCAGGTCGCCTACGAGATGCTCAACGCGATTCCCGGCGTGAGCTGCGTCAAGCCCGAAGCGGCCTTGTACATGTTCCCGCGGCTCGACCCGAAGATCTACCCGATCGAGAACGATCAACAATTCATTCTCGATCTGCTGCTCGAAGAACGCGTGCTGCTCGTACAGGGTACAGGCTTCAATTGGCCGCGGCCCGATCATTTCCGGGTCGTGTTTTTGCCGAACGTCGACGATCTGACCGACTCGATCAACCGCATCGGGCGCTTTCTCGAAGGCTATCGCAAGCGCTACGGCACCTAGCCGCACACGGCCGGCAGGGCCGGGCGCTTCCCCTTTTCAACGTTTCATCTAACTAGAAAACGCTGCATGGAACCGATCAAAGTTGGCTTGTTGGGCTTCGGCACGGTCGGCAGCGGCACCTTCACGGTGCTGCGCCGCAACCAGGAAGAGATCAAACGCCGCGCCGGCCGTGGGATCGAGGTGGCGCGCATTGCCGTGCGCAATCCCGCCAAGGCGCTCGCCGCGCTCGGCGACGCCGTGGGCGAAGTGCAGGTCGGCAACGACTTCGATGCCGTGATCGACGATCCGGCCGTCGGCATCGTTGCCGAAATGATCGGCGGCACCGGCATCGCGCGCGAACTCGTGCTGCGGGCGATCGCGCATGGCAAGCATGTCGTCACGGCGAACAAGGCGCTGCTCGCCGTGCACGGCACCGAGATCTTCGAGGCGGCGCGCGCCAAGGGCGTGATGGTGGCGTTCGAGGCGGCCGTGGCCGGCGGAATTCCGATCATCAAGGCGTTGCGCGAAGGGCTGACGGCCAATCGCATTCAGTCGATCGCGGGCATCATCAACGGCACGACGAACTACATCCTCTCCGAAATGCGCGAGCGCGGCCTCGATTTCGCGACGGCGCTCGAGGCCGCGCAGGCGCTCGGTTATGCCGAAGCCGACCCGACGTTCGACATCGAGGGCGTGGACGCGGCGCACAAGCTCACGATCATGAGCGCGATCGCGTTCGGCATTCCGGTGCAGTTCGATCGCGCCTATGTCGAAGGCATCAGCAAGCTCGCCTCGATCGACATCAAATACGCGGAAGATCTCGGCTACCGTATCAAGCTGCTCGGCATCACGCGCCGCACCACGCATGGGATCGAGTTGCGCGTGCACCCGACGCTGATCTCCGCCAAGCGCCTGCTGGCGAACGTCGAGGGCGCGATGAACGCCGTCGAGGTACATGGCGATGCCGTCGGCACGACGCTGTACTACGGCAAAGGCGCCGGGGCCGAGCCGACGGCGTCGGCCGTCGTCGCCGACCTCGTCGACGTGACGCGCCTCGATACGGCCGATCCGGGCCATCGCGTGCCGCACCTCGCATTCCAGCCGCAAAGCTTGGCCGATACGCCGGTGCTGCCGATCGAAGAAGTGACGAGCGGTTATTACTTGCGTTTGCGCGTGGCGGACGTAACGGGCGTGCTGGCCGACATCACGCGCATCCTGGCCGATGCCGGTATCTCGATCGACGCCTTGCTGCAAAAGGAGGCGGAGCAGATCGCCGACAACGGCGAGACCGATGTCGTCATCATCACGCACGATACGCTCGAGAAGAACGTCAACGCGGCCATCGCACGCATCGAAGCGCTTTCGACAGTCGTCTCGAACGTCACGCGGCTTCGGATCGAAGCGCAAAGCTGAGCCTGTCACTGAAATCGAAGTCACGAAGCCGACCATGAACTACATCTCTACGCGCGGCGCCGGCATCGGCGAGCGCCATACGTTCTCCGACATCTTGCTCGCGGGCCTTGCCAAGGACGGCGGGCTTTATCTGCCGGCCGAGTACCCGCGCGTGACGGCCGAGGAGTTCGCGCGCTGGCGCGCGCTGCCGTACGCCGATCTCGCGTTCGAGGTGCTCGGCAAGTTCTGCGACGACATTCCCGCCGCCGATTTGCATGCGCTCACGCGCCGCACCTACCGGGCCGACGTCTACGGCAACGTGCGCGCCGGCGAGGACGCGAACGCGATCACGCCGCTCGTGCCGCTCGGCGTCGAGCATGGCGCGCCGCTCTCGCTGCTCGCCCTGTCGAACGGGCCGACGCTGGCGTTCAAGGACATGGCGATGCAATTGCTCGGCAATTTGTTCGAGTACACGCTGGCCAAGCACGGGCAGACGCTCAATATTCTTGGCGCGACCTCCGGCGATACGGGCAGCGCGGCCGAGTACGCCATGCGCGGCAAGGCCGGCCTTCGCGTTTTCATGCTCTCGCCGCATTGCAAGATGAGTGCGTTCCAGACGGCCCAGATGTACAGCTTGCAGGAGCCGAACATCTTCAACTTGGCGATCGAAGGGGTTTTCGACGATTGCCAGGACATCGTGAAGGCCGTCTCGAACGATCACGCGTTCAAGGCGCGGCAACGGATCGGCACCGTCAATTCGATCAACTGGGCCCGTGTCGTGGCGCAGGTCGTCTACTACTTCAAGGGGTATTTCGCGGCGACGCAATCGAACGACGAGCGCGTCTCGTTCACCGTGCCGTCGGGCAATTTCGGCAACGTGTGCGCGGGGCACATCGCCCGGATGATGGGGCTGCCGATCGAAAAGCTCGTCGTCGCCACGAACGAAAACGACGTGCTCGACGAGTTCTTCCGCACGGGTGCCTATCGCGTGCGCGGGGCGGCTCAGACTTACCACACGAGCAGCCCCAGCATGGACATTTCGAAGGCGTCGAACTTCGAGCGCTTCGTGTTCGATCTGCTCGGCCGCGATCCGGCGCGCGTGTTGCAACTGTTCCGCGACGTTGAGGAAAAGGGCGGGTTCGATCTGAACGCGAGCGGCGATTTTGCTCGCGTGCGCGAGTTCGGCTTCGTTTCGGGCAGCAGCACGCACGACGATCGTGTCGCGACCATCCGCGACGTCGAGTCGCGCTATGGCCAAGTCATCGACACCCATACGGCCGACGGGCTCAAGGTCGCGCGCGAGCACTTGGATGCCGGCGTGCCGATGGTCGTGCTGGAGACGGCGCAGCCGATCAAGTTCGGCGAGACGATACGCGAGGCGCTGGGGCGCGATCCGCAACGGCCCGCGGCGTTCGCCGGCCTGGAATCGCTGCCGCAACGCTTCGAGGTGCTACCCGCCGATGCCACGGGCGTGAAGGCGTTCATCGCGGCGCATACGGGCGATTGAGCGTCCGACGAGCGGCTCGGGGTGGCGCGAAGTGGTGTGCGTCACCCGTTGCAGCTTGCGCATGCGCGAGTTGCCGTTCGGCATATGCCCTATTGGCGGGAGCGTCGCTACAATGAGGGTTTTCGCCGCGAGAATCGCTTGCCGATGTCCACGCCGACCCATGCCGCCCCGCGCGGCCCGCTCTTGTCGACGGCCGAAGCGCTTGCCACGCTGCTTGCCGCCGCAAATCCCATCGCCGAAACCGAAACGGTCGCGACGCTCGATGCGCTAGGGCGCGTTCTGGCCGCCGACGTCGTATCCGAACTCGATGTGCCGCCCGTGCATACGAGCGCGATGGACGGCTATGCCGTGCGCGTAGCCGATCTTTTCCACGGCGAGCGCCGCCTGCCGGTTTCGCAGCGGGTACCCGCGGGCCAATCGCCGCAACCGTTGGCCGTGGGCACGGCCGCGCGCATTTTTACGGGCGCGCCGGTGCCGCCCGGCGCGGATGCTGTCGTGATGCAAGAGCAAACCGAAGCGGACGGCGATGCCGTGACGATCCTGCACACGCCCAAAGCGGGCGAATGGATCACGGCGCAAGGCGCCGACATTCGCCGCGGCGCAATCATTTTGCCGGCCGGCACGCGCCTGACGCCGCAAGCGCTCGGACTCGCAGCATCAATCGGCTCGGCGACGCTCGAGGTCACGCGCCGCTTGAAAGTCGCCGTATTCTTCACGGGCGACGAGTTGACGATGCCGGGCGAGCCGCTCGCGCCGGGCGGCATCTATAACTCGAACCGCTTTACGCTACGCGGCCTATTGACGCGCCTTAATTGCGAGGTGACCGACCTCGGCATCGTGCCCGACCGCTTCGATGCGACGCGCGACGCGCTGGCCGCCGCCGCGCGCGAGCACGATTTGATCTTGACCTCGGGGGGCGTGTCGGTCGGCGAAGAGGATCACGTGAAGCCGGCCGTCGAATCGCTGGGGCGCCTCGCTCTCTGGCAGATCGCGATGAAGCCTGGCAAGCCGCTTGCATTCGGTGCGGTGCGTCGCGCTGCCGCGGGCGAACAGGCCGGCGAAACGCATTTCATCGGCTTGCCGGGCAACCCCGTTTCCAGCTTCGTCACATTCTTGCTGTTCGTTCGCCCATTCCTGCTGCGTCTCGCAGGGGTTCGCGAGGTCGCACCGCGTGCCGTTTCGCTGCGTGCCGACTTCACGCAATCCAAGGGCGACCGCCGCAACGAGTTCGTGCGTGCTCGCGTGAATGCCGCGGGCGGGCTCGATCTGTTCCCGAACCAGAGCTCCGCGGTGTTGACGTCGACGGTATGGGGAGACGGGTTGATCGATAACCCGCCGCATCATACGATCAGCGCTGGCGAGACGGTGCGTTTCCTTCCTTTTTCCGAATTGCTCGGTTGACGGCGCAGTCGATCGCGCGGCATCTTGGTGCGGCATCCCATGAAAATTGAGTTGAGGTATTTTGCAGGCGTGCGCGAGGCGTTGGGTCTTGCCGAGGAAACGGTCGACGTGCCCGATGGCGTCGCGACCGTCGGTGATGTCCGCATATGGCTGCGCACGCGCGGCGGCGCGTGGGCGGACACGCTAGCCGAAGGGCGCGCACTGCGCATGGCCTGCAACCACACGATGACGGACGCCGGAGCGCGCTTGACGGACGGCTGCGAAGTCGCGTTTTTCCCACCGGTCACGGGCGGCTGAATGCGTATCGGCGATACAAGCTGGGGCCAGATGACATGACTGTTCGCGTTCAAATCGAAGACTTCGATCTATCGACCGAAATCGCCGCGCTGCGTGCCGAAAACCCGCGGGTCGGGGCCGTCGTGGCCTTCGTCGGAACCGTGCGCGATTTGAGCGACGGCGAAGACGTCGCCGCAATGGAACTCGAGCATTACCCCGGCATGACCGAAAAAGCACTCGAAGCGATCGTGCAAGAGGCGAGACGGCGCTGGCCGGGGTCGGAAGTGTTGATCGTGCACCGGGTCGGCAAGCTCTACCCGCGCGACCAGATCGTTCTGGCGGCGGCGACGTCGGCGCATCGGCACGACGCGTTCGACGCCTGCGCGTTCGTCATGGACTACTTGAAGACGCAAGCACCGTTCTGGAAAAAAGAGACGACGCCTAGCGGCGAACGCTGGGTCGACGCGCGCGTCTCCGACGACGCCGCGCTCGAACGCTGGGGAATCGCGGCGGCGAACGCCACGCCCGGCGACGAAGCGCCTGATTGATGCAGCGTCACGCCAGCGAGGCTGGCGCGGGAGGTGGCGGCACTGCGATACAGCGCGAGATAGCGCGGTGCGGTCCGCCGCCGGGGCCAGCCGTTGCCGTGCGGGCGGAACTGCCGGCAAGCTTAGTCGCTTCAGTCGACGTCGGGCTCGGGCTCGGCCGAGCGGCCGATGATTTTGGTCGGGAACGGCTCGCGGGGGCGCGCTGTGCTGGCATGCGTCACATCGTCGCGGGGGCCGCGCTTCGGCGCGATGCGCGCGAGTAGGGCTTGCTGCTCGGGCGGGACGGTGTAATCCCAGCCGAATCGGCTCAGTTGCAGGCTTTGCGCGATGCGCAGCGCGGGTTCGATGAAGCGTACGGCCGCGGCCGGCTCGTAACGATCGCAGACAGTATCGAGAAACAGATGAAGCCAGCGGCTGAAATGACGGGGCTCGATGCCCTCGAGCGGCTGATGCGCTTGCTGAACGTTGCCGCGGTATCGCTTGTCGCCGAGCACGAGACTGCCCCAGAACGTGCACATCTTCGGTAAATGGCTGTCCCATCGGCCTTCGAGCACCGCGTCGAAAACGGGGCCGAGCAGCGAGTCGGCCCGGACGCGATCGTAAAACGCATAAACGAGTTCGCGGATGTTCGCTTCCGTAGGCGCGTGATAGCGCACGGGAGTCGCGTCGGCGCCGGTATTGCCTGGATGAGTAGAGGTAGACATCGAATTGCGGTATCGCGCACACGATTTGGGGCCGGATTTGGCGCAAACCGCACGCAAAGCAAGCTAAATTATCGGAAACCAAGTATCGGCACGAGACTCATGATAGCTGCGCGCCCGATGCATGTTATGGTCAAGTTGCCGCTTAAACAACCCTTTGCACCGTGCGGTTTTGCCGTAGGACGACGTCCGTCGTGCCGAATCGCTCCGTGCCCCAATCGAGCCGTTGCCCGCCGATGAGACTTACCGACTACACCGATTACGCCTTGCGCGTGCTGCTGTTCTTGGCCGTTCGCGACGAGGGGCTCACGACGATCCAAGATATCTCCGAGGCCTACGACATTTCCAAGAATCATCTGATGAAGGTCGTGCAGCGGCTTGGCGAGCTTGGCTGGATCGAGACCGTCCGGGGCCGAAACGGCGGGCTGCGGCTCAACGCCCGCTCGCTTGGCCTGACCATCGGCGAGGTGGTGCGCGGCACCGAAAGCGACTTCGCGATCGTCGGCTGCTTCCCGCGCGAGGGTGCGGAGCCGCGCAGTTGCGTCATCGAGCCGCAGTGTCGCCTCAAGCACGTATTCGAAGCGGCTCGCGGCGCCTTCCTTGCGGAACTCGACCGGCATACGCTCGGCGAGCTTGCAGGCCCGGGTGCGGCGCTTGCCGAGCTGCTTGGCCTTCCGGTCGCCGCTGGAGAGCGAACGCGGCCGGTGGTGCCGATCACCGACGTAGGCCGCCGCGAGGGCCGTAGCGAGCCATAAAGAGGGGCGACGCCGGAAGCGGTCGGGGGCTCCACGGGCATCGCCTCCAGAGCGGCATCACTCGTCTATCGACCCCGCTCGCCTACCGGCACTGCAAAAAATCGCTTGAAACGAGCCGAGAGCGCCTCATTTTGGTGATAGTCAAAAATTGGAGGTCTCTTCATGAGAATCGACAAGCTCACCACCAAGTTCCAAGAAGCGCTCGCCGATGCCCAGAGCCTCGCGATCGGTCGCGGTCAGCAATACATCGAACCCGTGCACGTGTTGGCGGCGCTCGTTGCCCAACAGGACGGCTCGGCCCGCTCGCTGATGTCGCGTGCCGGCGTGCACGTGCAGGCGTTGCAAACGGCGCTGAGCGAGGCTGTCTCGCGCTTGCCGCAAGTGCAGGGTACCGACGGCAACGTACAGATCAGCCGCGAGTTGAGCGGCTTGCTCAATCAAGCCGATAAAGAAGCCCAGCAGTTGAACGACACGTTCATCGCGAGCGAAATGTTCCTGCTCGCCGTTGCCGATGACAAGGGCGAAGCGGGGCGGCTCGCGCGCCAGTACGGCCTCGCGCGCAAGTCGCTCGAAGCGGCGATCGCTGCCGTGCGAGGCGGCGCGCAGGTCCATAGTGCCGACGCCGAGAGCCAGCGCGAAGCGCTCAAGAAGTACACGATCGATCTGACCGAACGCGCGCGTTCCGGCAAGCTCGACCCCGTCATCGGCCGCGACGATGAGATTCGCCGTTCGATCCAGATCTTGCAGCGCCGCACGAAGAACAATCCCGTGCTCATCGGCGAGCCGGGTGTCGGCAAGACGGCGATCGTCGAAGGGCTTGCGCAGCGTATCGTCAACGGCGAGGTGCCCGAGTCGCTCAAGAGCAAGCGCGTTTTGTCGCTCGACATGGCGGGGCTGCTCGCGGGCGCGAAGTATCGCGGCGAGTTCGAAGAGCGGCTCAAGGCCGTCTTGCATGACATCGCGCGCGACGAAGGCCAGACGATCGTTTTCATCGACGAAATCCATACGATGGTCGGTGCGGGCAAGGCGGAGGGTGCAATAGATGCCGGCAACATGCTCAAGCCGGCGCTCGCACGCGGCGAGTTGCATTGCATCGGGGCGACGACCCTCGACGAATATCGCAAATACATCGAAAAAGACGCAGCGCTCGAGCGCCGCTTCCAAAAGGTGCTCGTCGATGAACCGTCGGTCGAGGCGACGATCGCGATCCTGCGCGGTCTGCAGGAAAAATACGAACTGCACCACGGCGTCGAGATCACCGATCCGGCCATTGTTGCGGCGGCCGAGCTCTCGCATCGCTATATCACCGATCGCTTTCTGCCGGACAAGGCGATCGATCTGATCGACGAGGCAGCGTCCAAGATCAAGATGGAGATCGATTCGAAGCCCGAGGAGATGGACCGGCTCGATCGCCGCTTGATCCAACTCAAGATCGAGCGCGAGGCGGTGAAGAAGGAGAAAGACGAAGCGTCGCAAAAGCGGCTGCAATTGATCGAAGAGGAAATCGATCGGCTCAACCGCGAGTACTCGGATCTCGAAGAGATTTGGACGGCCGAGAAAGCTGCCGTGCAGGGCAG
Source organism: Trinickia acidisoli (assembly GCF_017315725.1). Classification (NCBI taxonomy): domain Bacteria; kingdom Pseudomonadati; phylum Pseudomonadota; class Betaproteobacteria; order Burkholderiales; family Burkholderiaceae; genus Trinickia; species Trinickia acidisoli. Next base: position 2,205,159 of record NZ_JAFLRG010000001.1, on the reverse strand, counting down.
CGCGCAGTTGAAGGAAGAGATCGAGAAGACGCGCGCGGAAATCACGCGGTTGCAGCGCGCAGGCAAGCTCGAGAAGGTGGCCGAGCTTCAATACGGCAAGCTGCCCGAGCTCGAAACGCGTCTGAAGCAAGTGACGCAGGCGGAGGCCAAGGAGCAGCACAACCCGACGCATCGACGGCTGCTGCGCACGCACGTCGGCGCCGAGGAAATTGCCGAGGTGGTCTCGCGCGCGACGGGCATCCCGGTGTCGCGAATGATGCAAGGCGAGCGCGAGAAGCTGTTGCAGATCGAGTCGAAGCTGCACGAGCGCGTCGTCGGACAAGACGAGGCGATCGTTGCCGTGGCCGATGCGATTCGTCGCTCGCGCGCGGGCTTGGCCGATCCCAACCGGCCGTATGGCTCGTTCCTTTTTCTCGGCCCCACCGGCGTCGGCAAGACCGAGCTGTGCAAGGCGCTGGCCTCGTTCTTGTTCGATTCCGAGGAGCATCTGATCCGGATCGACATGAGCGAATTCATGGAAAAGCACAGTGTCGCGCGGCTGATCGGCGCGCCGCCGGGTTATATCGGCTACGAGGAAGGCGGCTATCTGACGGAAGCCGTCCGCCGCAAGCCATACAGCGTGATTTTGCTCGACGAAATCGAGAAGGCGCACCCCGACGTCTTCAACGTGCTGCTGCAGGTGCTCGACGACGGGCGTATGACCGACGGTCAGGGCCGCACGGTCGACTTCAAGAACACGGTCATCGTCATGACGTCGAACCTCGGCTCGCAGATGATCCAGTCGATGGCCGGCGAACCGCAGGAAGCGGTGCACGATGCGGTTTGGACGGAGGTCAAGCAGCATTTCCGCCCCGAGTTCTTGAACCGGATCGATGAAGTCGTGGTCTTCCACTCGCTCGACCGCAGCAACATCGAATCGATCGCGAAGATTCAACTGCAGCGGTTGCACGAGCGGCTCGCGAAGCTCGAGATGCAGCTCGTGATATCGGATGCCGCGCTCGAGCAAATCGCGAAGGTCGGCTACGATCCGCTGTTCGGCGCCCGGCCGCTGAAGCGGGCGATCCAGCAGGAGATCGAGAACCCGGTCGCCAAGCTGATTCTCTCGGGGCGGTTCGGCCCGAAGGACGTGATTCCGGTCGGGGTGGAGGGGGGCAAGTTCGTGTTCGAGCGCGTCGTGCATTGACGTCTCTTGGCCGGGCGCGTGCCCGGCGCCGGGACAGTCTCGAACCCAGCCTCGAACGGCCGAGTGCGCGTACGCTCGGCCGTTTTTTTTCGAACCTGCGCGAAAGGCGCTTGACTTCGAGTGCGCTCGAAGTCTTAACGTTGAGGTCGTTATGTCGGAAGCACTCACGATTGGTCGCATGGCCGAAGCGCTCGGCGTTTCGACGCACACGCTGCGCTATTACGAGCAAGCCGGGCTGATTCGGTCCGTGTCTCGCTCGGGCGCGGGGCATCGCCTCTACTCGCCGGCCGATATCGAATGGCTGCGGTTCGTGATGCGGCTCAAAGCAACGGGGATGCCGATCGCGGGGATGCAAGCGATCGCCGCGCTGCGAGCCCAAGGCCCTGCGACGGCCGCCGAGCGGCGCGCGCTGCTCCTCGAACACCGCGACGCGGTGCAGGAGGAACTGCGGCAGTGGCAGGCGAACCTAGCGGCGATCGAGCAGAAGATCTGCGCTTACGACGCGATGGTGCAGGGCCTGCTCACGCCGGAACAGGCTCCCGACATGACGGATAGCAAGCACAATCCTCAACCGTCAAAGGATCAACCATGGCAATCGACACGAACGCAAACAACGACCGCTACACGCTCGGATGGGCAAAGCTGAAGGAGGTCGACGGCCAAGCCGGAGAGCGCGTCGTCGAATCGTTGGCGCCGATCGCGCCGGATTTCGCGCGGTTGCTGATCGAATTCGCCTTCGGCGACGTCTACAGCCGGCCGGGGCTCGACCTCAAATCCCGCGAGATCGCGACGATTGCCGCACTGGCCGCGCTCGGCAATGCCCAGCCGCAACTCAAGGTGCATATCGAAGGTGCGCTCAACGTCGGCTGCACGCGCGAGGAAATCGTCGAAATATTCATGCAGATGGCGGTCTACGCCGGTTTTCCGGCTGCACTGAACGCGCTTTTCGCTGCGCGTGAGGTGTTCGCGGCGCGAGACGCACACGATGCGGCCACTGCCGCTGCTGCCTGAACGTCTTTCTCAAGCGACGTCGGCGTGTGCGGCCTGCGTTTCGTTTGCGCGGCGCCGGCTGATCGCTCGCCAATGCAGGAATAGGCCGGTGCCGGCTACAGCCAGACTGGCGGCGCTCGCGGCCCAAAATCCGCGTGCGCCGATCAGCCAGGTCGGCACGGCGCCGCCGACGTCGAAGCCGAGCAGATAGCCGCCGCCGAGGCCCACGCCCCACAGCGCGAACGCATAGATGACAGTGGGTACGACGGCGACCTTGTAGGCGCGCAGGACGAAGGCCGTGACTGTCTGGAACGTATCGAAGAGGTGATAGACGAGCATGATCGGCAGTAGCGGCATCGCGGCCGCGACGACGGCTGCATTCGTCGTGTAGCCCGCAAGAATCTCCGGTCGCAGCACGATTCCCAGCGAGGCATAGCAGAGGCCGATCGTACATGCCATGACGATGCCCCGCAGCGCCAGCGTGCGCGCGGCCTCATGCCGCCCGGCGCCGAGCGCTTGCGCGACGAGCGTCGACGTGGCGATGCCGATCGACATCGGCGTCATATAGAGCACGGCGCCGAAGTTGCCGGTGATCTGATGGCCGGCCAGCGTCGTCGTGCCGAAGCGCGCGATGAACAGCGCCATGAACGTGTACGACGTCACCTCGATCAGAAACGAGAGCCCCATCGGCACCCCGAGTTTGAGCAAGGCCATCTGCCGGTGCCGCTCGGGCCAGCAAAAGTGCTTGAAGATCTCGAACGGCTTGAAAAAGTCGAGCTTCGCGAGCAACGCGAGGCCGGTCGCGGCGAGCACGTAGTTGATGACGGTGCTGGCGAGCGCACAGCCTGGGCCGCCGAGTGCGGGGACGCTGAGCCCGCCGAAGATGAACCACAAATTGAGCGGAATCTTGACAAGCAGCGCACCGACTTGCAGCAGCATCACGAGCCGCGGTTTTCCGACGCCGTTCGCGAGTGCCGTATACACGCGAAAAGCGAGACTCGCGGGCAAGCCGAGCGCCGCGATGCGCAGATACGCTTCCGTGCGCTCGTGCAGCACGGGCGGCACACGCGCAATCGCGAGCAGCGGCTCCGGGAAAAACATCACGGCGAAACCGAGCACGGTCAGCCCCGCCGACAACCACAGCCCCTGGCGGACTTCTTCGCCGATTTCGCTGTAGCGCCGCGCGCCGAAGAGTTGCCCGCTGATCGGCTGCAAAGCGAGCACGACACCCGTCAAGCCAACGAACACCGAGACGTAGACGGACGAGCCGAGCCCGAGCGCGGCCAGGTCGACGGCCGAGTAGCGGCCCACCATGACCGTGTCCATGACGCCGAACGCGATGATGGCCAGTTGGCCGATCAGCACCGGCCATGCGAGGCCGGCGATTTTGCGTATGTCAGCGAACATGGGGCGTCAAGGTTGGCGCTTGCGCACGATGTGGCGATGTCGGGCGATCGTCGGCACCGGCCGATCGACGCGCACGTAGAGCCGGAACCGTTCGTCGCGATCGGCTGCGCGCCGGCCTTCCCAGACGAGCTTCCACGCGTAATTGAGCATCGGGCTCGGTGCGCTGAAGTCGGCGGCGTCTTGCCGCAGCAACACATCGCAGTCCTGACTGAACGAGAACTGCATATCCGCGAAGTAGGCGAACGACGCGAGCTGCGCATCGCCGAGCCTGACGGGCGAGATGCAGGTGTAATCGTCGGGCAGGTGTGCGGCGATTTGCAGCGCGACGTCGCGATAGGTCCGGCTGTAGTTGACCATCGGCAGCCAGAGGGTCATCAGCAGCACCCACATCAGCGTTGTTCCCGCACTCGAGAGGACGACGCTTCGCCAGAGCACCTTGGGATGACGGGCAATTCGCCAGCGCACGAGCATGAGCCAGCAAGCGGTCGCGGCCACCGCGCAGACGAACGACAGGAGGCTCAATTGCGGCACGAAGCCCGGCACGAGACGCGTGAGATTGCGCGCGAGCGGGTGTGGAAAACCGGTTTGCGCCGCGAGCCACACGAGCCAGACGAAGATGCCGAGGATCGAGAAGCTCAGCACGGCGAACCAATCGAACGCGTTGATCGCGCCGCGCTTGAGCGTTGGTAGCGCGAACGCGGCCAGCGTGGCGAGCGGCGGCAGCAGCAGGATATAGAGCCGGTTCGTTTGATGGCTTTGCAGTACGGCGAGGAACAGCAGCGGCAGCGCGACGGACACGGGAATCGCGATGTGCGGTTTGCGGCGCAGGCCGCCCCAACTGACCCACGACCAAAGTGCCAGCGGCCAAGCGGGCCACGTGAACAGCGGCAGGTTCTTGAGCGCGTAGAGCCAGACGTGCCCCGGTGGCGCGGAGAAGCGGTTGATGCTGCTGTTGATCCATTGCTCGATGAACCAGCGCGCGTCGTCGGGATAGGCGTGCAAGACGACGAGCGGCCACGTGAGCGATAGCGCAACCGCGAGCGGCAGCCCGACGAGCGGCAGCCACGGCGAGCGCAGTTCGGGCACGATGACGATCATCGCCAACGTGCTGACGAGCAGCGCGACGACGAGCATGGGATTGCCCGACGCCGCGAGCAGTGCGAGGGCGAACGCCCACCAAAGCGAGCCTTGTACCGGTTTGTCGGCGCCGCGCACGAGTCCGTAGACGAGCATGGCGACGCCCATGAATTGCGAGAGTTGCGGGGTGGTTTCGTGCCCGCGCTCGGCAAGCCCGAAGCAAGCGACGAGAATCAGCAGTGCGCCGTCCGCCAGTGTGCGTCCGTAGTCGCGCGGCTCCGGCTCGCCGCCGAAAGCGTACTTGAACGGCTGCACTTCGGCTCGACGGCCGAGAAGATAGGCGGCATACCAGACGAACGCGCACGTCGCGCAAAACAGCAAGCCCGTGGCGACTCGCGAGGCGTCGGCGGCATCGACCCACGGCGCGAGCGCGCGGATCGCAAGCGCGCCGAACCAGTAGCCGAGCGGCCCGTCATCGGTGATGAACTTGCCGACGAGATTGGGCAGCAGCCAATCGTGCGTGTGGCCGCCGGCCATCGTCCACATGACGCCGAAGCCCGCGGCATCCTCGTTCTTCCACGGATCGCGGCCGAAGAGGCCGAATGCCGCATAGACGATGCAAAGCGTGAGCAACAGCCAGCGCGGAAGCGCGCGCGTGGCGGAAGCGGTGAGGCGAACGACGGGTCTCATGCAGGCTTCGGATCTCGGACGGCGGTTGTTTTGCTCATGGAGCCGGGCGCCTCGGCGCGGACGATCCGGCATTGTAGTCGCGGCGAGCATTGCCCGCCATGCGATGCGCGCTGACGTCGATCGCACCAATAAAAAAGGGCAGCTTGCGGCTGCCCTTCGGTTCGATCCGGCGTGACGGCCGGGCGCATGGCTCGCGGCGCGTACTTACTTCGCGGCCTTGCCGGCTGCGCGCGCACCGAACTTCTTGTTGAACTTCTCGACACGGCCGGCCGTGTCCATGATCTTTTGCTGACCCGTGTAGAACGGGTGCGATTCCGACGAAACTTCGATCTTGGCAAGCGGATACGTCTTGCCGTCGAACTCGACCGTCTCGCGCGTTTGGATCGTCGAGCGCGTCACGAACATGAAGCCGTTCGACAGGTCGTGGAAAACGACTTCGCGGTAATTGGGGTGAATGCCTTCTTTCATGGTGTTTCCTTTGGTCTGTCGGTAGCCAACCCACGCGGGACCGCTGTGCGACGCGCCTCTCGTGTGTTCCGAAGTGTCTCAGAGTGTCTTGAAGCAGGCGAGCGCGTAGCGAGCCGAAGGCGCAAGCCACTTGCCTAAGGTCGAAAAACGGCGATTATGCCAGAAAATCAGGCGGTTGACGAATGATTCGTGCTTCGCGATGCATCCTTCGTACCGCCATCGGCTCTCGCCGCGCCGTGTGGGCCCGCCCCATGTCAGCCGGTGTTCTCGGGCGTGCGCGTGTTGGCGAGGACGCCTTTGCGGGCCGGATCTTGGCGATAGTAGCGCGCGAGCAGCCGGTAAAGCTCGGGGTATTGTGCTTCGAACGCCAGCGGTTGCACGAATAGCGCTTCGCTGCACACGGCGAAGAACTCGGAAGGGTGATCGGCCGCGTATGGGTCGATCAACGATTCGTGCTCGAAGCGTGCCCAGCGCCGGCGCGGAACGGCGTCCACGCGGGCGCAAAAACGGTCATAGGCATGATCGAACACGTCGGCCCAGGCTTGGGCGTCGAGCGGAGCATGCCAGCGACGAAACAGCGGCGGGTGGCCATCCGTTTCGCCCGTCAGCATGTCGATCTTATGCGCGAATTCGTGGATGACGACGTTGTAAGCGTCGCGGCCGTCCGTCAATTGCGCGTCTTCCCACGACAGGATGACCGGGCCGCCTTCCCATGCTTCGCCGCTCGCGTCGTGCTCGACTTCATGCACGATTCCGTCTTCGTCCTCGACCGTTTTGCGGATCACGAACTCGCCCGGGTAGACTGTGATGCCGACCCATCCCCGGTAGAGATCGAGGCTTAGATTCAGAACCGGCAAACAGGCCTGCACGGCGATGCCGACGATCATTGCGTCGGTGAGCGCGAGTTCGTGCGCGGTGGAGAATTGCTTGCGAGCGATGAACAGGCTCGTCATCTCGCGCAGGCGCACGAGATCGCCCGTATCGAGATGGCTGAGAAAGGGCAAACCGTCGAGCGTGGCCTGCCAGAGCGTATCGTCGATGGCATGCGCGCGCAGCGCGCGTTCGCGACAACGCGTATCGAGCCAGCGCGTGAGCGTGGAGAGCATCGGGGCGAGACGATTGTCGGTGAGCGCCGCCTTCGTTGCTGGACGATGGCGGCGCGGGTGCGTTAGCCGCCGCGGCGCATCAGATCGAAGAACTCTGAGTTGCTCTTCGTCTGGCGGATCTTGTCGAGCAAGAACTCCATCGCTTCGACTTCATCCATGTCGTGGATGAATTTGCGCAGCACCCAGACTTTTTGAAGAATCTCGGGCTTGATCAGCAGCTCTTCGCGGCGCGTGCCCGACTTGTTCAAGTTGAGCGACGGGTACACGCGCTTCTCCGCGAGGCGTCGCTCGAGGTGCACTTCCATGTTGCCCGTGCCCTTGAACTCTTCGTAGATGACGTCGTCCATGCGGCTGCCCGTTTCGATGAGCGCCGTGCCGATGATCGTCAGCGAGCCGCCTTCCTCGATGTTGCGCGCCGCGCCGAAGAAGCGCTTCGGGCGTTGCAGCGCGTTGGCATCGACACCGCCCGTGAGCACCTTGCCCGAAGCGGGGATGACGGTGTTGTAGGCGCGTGCGAGACGCGTGATCGAATCGAGCAGAATGACCACGTCGTGCTTCATCTCGACGAGACGCTTGGCCTTTTCGATGACCATCTCGGCCACTTGCACGTGGCGCGTGGCAGGCTCGTCGAACGTGGAGGCGATCACTTCGCCGGCCACCGAGCGCTGCATTTCGGTCACTTCCTCGGGGCGTTCGTCGATCAGCAGCACGAACAGCACGACATCGGGGTGGTTCTGCTTGATCGCGTGCGCGATGTGCTGAAGCATGACCGTCTTGCCCGACTTCGGCGATGCCACGAGCAGGCCGCGCTGGCCCTTGCCGATCGGGGCGATCATGTCGATGATGCGGCCCGTGACGTTTTCCTCGCCGCGCATTTCGCGCTCGAGCAAGAGTGGCTTGTTCGGGTGCAGCGGCGTGAGGTTCTCGAACATGATCTTATGTTTCGAGGCCTCGGGAGGCTGCCCGTTGACCTTATCGACTTTCACGAGCGCGAAGTAGCGCTCGCCGTCCTTCGGCGTACGTACTTCCCCTTCGATCGTGTCACCCGTGTGCAGGTTGAAGCGACGGATTTGCGAAGGGCTGATGTAGATGTCGTCCGTGCTCGCGAGGTACGACATTTCTGGCGAGCGCAGGAAGCCGAAGCCGTCGGGCAGCACTTCGAGCGTGCCGTCGCCGAAAATGGTCTCGCCGGTCTTGGCGCGCTTTTTCAGAATCGCGAACATCAGTTCCTGCTTGCGCAGGCGGTTCGCGCTTTCGATCTCGAGGCCATTCGCCATCTCGATCAATTGAGACACGTGCTGAGACTTAAGCTCGGATAAATGCATACGGAAATCCCGCCGGGGAGAAGATGCGACGAAAAGAAATGTGGGAGGAGAGTTGAGCGGAACCGCTCAGAGACTTATACGTCTTGAAGTCTTATGATTCTAGCATAGCACAGGCCAGGCGCCGCCCGATTATTGCCGTGCCGTGTGCCGAGCCTGTTGTCCGGTTGCAACAGGCTCGGCCGTTCCGTCATAGATGGCTGTCGAGGAATGCCGTCAATTGCGACTTCGACAGTGCGCCGACCTTTTGGGCCGCCACAGCGCCATTCTTGAACAGGATCAGCGTCGGGATGCCGCGCACGCCGAACTTGGCCGGCGTGGATTGGTGCTCGTCGACATTGATCTTGGCGATCTGAAGGCGATCGCCGTAATCCTTCGCGACTTCATCGAGGATCGGGGCAATCATTTTGCACGGGCCACACCACTCGGCCCAAAAATCGAGAAGCACAGGCTTGTCGGATTTCACGACGTCCTGTTCGAACGATGCGTCGCTGATGTGCTTGATTTGTTCGCTCATGTAAAAGTACCTCTTCGGGTTCGGGGCCCGCGTCTGAAATTGCTCGCCACGATACACCAAAACGGGAAATCGTTCCGAGCGCGTGCGATCGGCCGGACATGCTGGGAACGGGGGCGCTGGCTTCGCAGGAAAACGTGCGAGCCACTCGATGCCGAAGGCTCGCGCGGTTGCGGGTCGTCTAACGGTCATATTAGCCCAAATTGCTATGCGTCGTGCGAAGCGATAGCCACGACAGGCGCGCTGCCGCACGTGGGGGGATGCACGTGGATGCAGCGCGCGGTCGACGTCGCCCGCGCGCTGCATCGCGAAAGAAATCCGCTGGCAGCAGTCGCGCGTCGCGCGAAAGCGATGATAGAATGCGACGTGACGGGCCTCCTCGCATGGAGGGGCGGTCAACCTGGTCAGGTCGGGAACGAAGCAGCCACAGCCGTTTTCCACCAGTGCCGAGGGTCAGGCTCGTCACCTTCGCTTTTCTTCCTTGTTTTTCTTCTCTGCGTTTTTCACCGCGCTTCTTCGCGCGCTTCTTCGTTTTGTCTCGCCGATGCTCGGCATCGTTTCCGCATTTCCCTTTGCCTTGTTTTCAAATTGCCGCTGGGCTTGCCGTTCCGTTTTCCGGGTGGCGCTTTGCCGTGCTTCGCGCACGCGCGCAGTTGCATTGACGCCGCAGCGTTGCTGATACAATTTCGCGATGACCTATCAAGTTCTCGCACGCAAGTGGCGACCGAGGGATTTCGCCTCGCTCGTCGGACAAGAACACGTCGTGCGCGCGCTCACGCACGCGCTCGACGGCGCGCGTCTGCACCACGCCTATCTGTTCACCGGAACGCGCGGCGTCGGCAAGACGACGCTGTCGCGCATCTTCGCCAAGGCGCTCAATTGCGAGACGGGCATCACGGCCGCGCCCTGCGGCGTTTGCCGCGCATGTCGTGAAATCGACGAAGGGCGTTTCATCGATTACGTCGAAATGGACGCGGCGAGCAATCGCGGCGTCGATGAAATGGCCGCCTTGCTCGAGCGTGCGGTCTACGCGCCTGTCGATGCGCGCTTCAAGGTCTATATGATCGACGAAGTGCACATGCTGACGAACCACGCCTTCAACGCGATGCTGAAGACGCTGGAGGAGCCGCCGCCGCACGTCAAATTCATCCTGGCGACGACTGACCCGCAAAAGATCCCGGTCACCGTGCTTTCGCGCTGTCTGCAATTCAATCTGAAGCAGATGCCGGCCGGCCATATCGTCGATCATCTCGAAAAAATTCTCGCGGCCGAGCAGATCGTTTTCGAGCCCCAAGCGCTGCGGCTGCTCGCGCGGGCGGCCGAGGGCAGCATGCGCGACGCACTGTCGCTGACCGATCAGGCAATTGCCTATTCCGCCAATCAAGTGACCGAGGAAGCCGTACGCGGCATGCTCGGCGCGCTCGATCAGAGCTATCTGGTTCGATTGCTCGATGCGATCGTCGCCGGCGACGGTTCGCTCGTCTTGTCGATCGCCGACGAAATGGCTTTGCGCAGCCTGTCGTTTTCCACGGCGCTGCAAGACTTGGCGGGTCTGCTCCATCGTGTGGCCTGGGCGCAGTTCGCGCCGGCTTCCGTGCTCGAGGAGTGGCCCGAGGCAAGCGATCTGCGTCGATTCGGCGAGGCGCTGACGCCTGAGCAGGTCCAGTTGTTCTATCAGATTGCCACGCTCGGGCGCGCGGAACTCGGGCTCGCGCCCGACGAATATGCGGGTTTCACGATGACGTTGTTGCGCATGCTCGCGTTCGAGCCGGCGTTGCCGCCCGGATCGGGCCCATCGGGACCAGCGCCGAAGCGTGCCGGCCCGGCTGCTACAGCCATCGGCGCAGCCGGCCACCGCGCCGCGGACGTGCCGACGCAAGCGAACCGAGGCGCCATCGTTCATGGCGCCGCCAGCCCCGCCGCTTCGCGCCCGATACCGTTGGAGGCACCGACCGGCGCGTCGTCGATGCAGCCGCCCCGCGCGGAGCCGTCTGCCGCGCAGGCGCAGGCCGCGGCGATCGATGCCGGCAGCGTGGCCGAACGGCGTGCGCTCAGCGGCACGGAGTCGATTCCTGTCGATGCGGCAGCAGCGCAGGCCGCCGCTTCGTCCGCATCGAGTGCAGTCCGCCCGAGCGGCGAAGCTGCCCCGATGCCGAGCGAGGGTGTCGCACCGATTGCGGAGGCAACCGAATCGGTCGAACAAACTGCCGAGTCGAGCAAGCAAGCGACCGACACGACTGAAACGACCCGGCAAGCAATCGAATCGGTCGAGCAAACGGCGGAGTCGCCGCGCGCCCCAGCCATTCAGGCGGCGGCGCGCGTGGTGCCAATGCGCGGACCTGAGTCGAACGCATTGCCCGCCGATATGCCCGATGCGCAGGCAAGTGCATCCGCACCGCCTCAGTCCATGGCGCAGCCGCAGCCCGAAGAGCGTTCGCGCGCGGGCGGTGCGAGTGCCGCGCTCGATGTCTTGCGCAACGCCGGCTTGCGCGTATCGACCGATCGCAACCGAGCTTCGTCCAAGCCCGTCGCTGCGGTACCGATCAAGCCGGCGGTGCCACGCGCACCCGTCGCGGTTCCGACACCGCGCGCGCGCGCCGCCGAGCCCGAACCGGAGTCGGCGCGCTCGGCGCCGCCCGATATGGCGTCATCGTCCGCTCCCGCTCCGTGGGACGACATGCCGCCGCTCGACGACTATCCGCCGCCGTCATCGGAAGACGACTACTTTGCCGGGTCGCCCGACGAGGGGTTCGCGCCGGCGTTCGGCGTCGGGCCCGACGACGTGCGCCTGGGCGCGCGCTTCGAAGCGCCGGCGGTACCGGCGACGCCGGCCGTCGATCTCAGCAAGCTGCCTGCGCCTATTGCCCTTAATGCCGTAGGGTTCTCGGGCGATTGGCCGGCGCTTGCGAGCAGCCTCGCTCTGACGGGCGTCGCACACCAGTTGGCGTTCAACAGCGAGTTGACCGGGCTCGACGGCCAGACGTTCGTGCTGAGCGTCCCGGTGCCGCAATACGCGGACGCCGTGCAAGTGGCGAAATTGAAGGCCGCGCTCGCCGAGAAACTCGGCCAAAGCGTCGACGTGCGTGTCGCAGTCGGCCCAGCGCATCGGACAGCCGCAGTGCTCGAGGCGGCTGCGCGTGCGGAGCGGCAGCGCGACGCCGAGCGCGAGATCGGCGCCGATCCTTTCGTGCAATCGCTGATACGCGAGTTCGGCGCGAGCATCGTGCCGGACTCGGTAAGACCGGTGTCGCCCGATGCCGAGGCGGGAGCCGCGGCGCGCTGAGCGTAAGTCCGACGGTGCGCTGCCGGCCGCGACGAACGAGCGCTATATTCCCGATAACCCATTCGCGGTGTCGCCTCGGTGCGATGGCCGCATGCAACGTCCATACGATCAAAGGAGCACAGTCATGATGAAAGGCCAAATCGCAGGGCTCATGAAGCAAGCCCAGCAGATGCAGGAAAACATGAAGAAGATGCAGGAGCAGCTTGCGCAGATCGAGGTCGAAGGCCAATCGGGCGCCGGCCTCGTGAAGGTGACGATGACCTGCAAGAACGACGTGCGCCGCGTATCGATCGACCCGAGCCTGCTCGCCGACGACAAAGACATGCTCGAAGACCTCGTCGCCGCCGCGTTCAACGACGCCGTGCGCAAGGCCGAAGCGACGGCGCAGGAGAAGATGAGCGGCATGACGTCAGGCTTGCCGCTGCCGCCGGGATTCAAGCTGCCGTTCTGATAGCCGGCCGGGCCTGTACCGAGATGAAACAGCCTTCCGCTCTCGTTGCCCTCGTCGACGCGCTGCGCGCGCTGCCGGGCGTCGGGCCCAAATCCGCGCAGCGCATGGCCTACCATCTGATGCAGCACGACCGCGAAGCCGCCGAACGGCTGGGCCGTTCGCTGCTGTTCGCGACCGAGCATCTTCGTCATTGCGAGAAGTGCAACACGTTCACGGAGGCGCGCGTATGCGACGTATGCAGCGATGAATCGCGCGACGCTACGCTGCTTTGCGTGGTCGAGACGCCGGCGGATCAAATCATGCTCGAGCAGACGATGACCTATCGCGGTCTCTATTTCGTCCTCATGGGGCGCTTGAGTCCGCTCGACGGCATCGGCCCGAAGGAAATCCATTTCGATCGCCTCGTCAAGCGCGCGTCGGATGGCGTCGTCAAGGAAGTCGTGCTCGCAACGAATTTCACGAATGAAGGCGAAGCGACGGCCCATTACCTCGCGCAAACTTTGAAAGCGCGCGATCTGTCGGTGACGCGTCTCGCGCGCGGCGTGCCGGTGGGCGGCGAACTCGAGTACGTCGATGCCGGCACCATCGCGCGCGCGATGCTCGATCGGCGTTCGCTCTAGCATCGCGCGATGTCATTCGCCGTCGTCCGAACGGTTCTTGAGATTGAGAAGGAGAAGATCGACATGAGCGCATCGGCCGGCCCGCTCGCGGGCGTCAAGGTGCTCGAACTCGGCACGCTGATCGCGGGGCCGTTCGCCGCGCGATTGTTCGGCGAGTTTGGTGCCGAGGTCATCAAGATCGAGGATCCGAACGGCGGCGATCCGCTGCGCAAGTGGCGCATGCTGTACCCGGAAGTCGGCGGCACGTCGCTTTGGTGGGCGGTGCAAGCTCGCAACAAGAAATCGGTGACGCTCAACCTGAAGGCGCAGGAAGGCAAGCAGATTTTGAAGCAGCTCGCGCGTGAAGCCGACATCGTCGTCGAGAATTTTCGGCCTGGATTGCTCGAAAAGCTCGGGCTTGGCTACGACGTGCTGAGTGCCGAAAATCCCGGCCTCGTCATGGTGCGGCTCTCGGGCTATGGTCAAACCGGGCCGTACCGCGATCGGCCCGGATTCGGCTCGATCGCCGAGGCGATGGGCGGCCTGCGCCATATCACCGGCTACCCCGAGTTGCCGCCGCCGCGAATCGGCATATCGATCGGCGATTCGATCGCGGCGCTGCACGCGGTGATCGGCGCGCTGATGGCGCTTCACCATCGGCAGGCGAACGGCGGAAAAGGGCAGGTGGTCGACGTCGCGCTCTATGAAGCCGTGTTCAACATGATGGAGAGCATCGTGCCCGAGTACGGCGTTTATGGGGCGGTGCGCGAACGCACCGGCGCATCGCTGCCGGGCATCGTGCCGTCGAACACCTACCCGTGCAAGGACGGCAGCATCGTGATCGGCGGCAACAGCGATCCGATCTTCAAGCGGTTGATGGTGGCGATTGAGCGTCCCGATCTCGCCGACGACCCGGCGCTCGCGCACAACGACGGCCGCGTGCCGCGCACACGTGAGATCGACGACGCGATCGCCGCATGGCTCTCCGAGCGCACGATCGACGAAGCACTCGATGTGCTCAACGCTGCCGACGTGCCCGTCGGCCGTATCTACAGCGCAGCGGACATGTTCGCCGATCCGCAGTTTGCGGCCCGCAAGATGATCGAGCAGTTCAAGTGGCAAGACGGGCTCGACATCGCATTACCCAACGTCACGCCGAAGTTTTCCGATACGCCGGGCGGCACGCGCTGGCTCGGGCCGGCGCTCGGTGAGCATACCGACGAAGTGCTCACCGCGCTCGGCTACGATGACGCGGCGATCGCGGATTTGCGCGAACGCAAGATCGTCTAGTTTCGCGCTGGTTTTCGCCGGGCGCGTACGTGCATGCACGTGGATGCGAGCGAATCCGCGTGAATCGTCACGGCGTGATGACGATCTTGCCCGTCACGCGCCGCTGCGCCATGTCGATCAGCGCGAGCGGCGTATCTTCGAGCCGATAGCGCGCGCTGATGAGCGGGCGCAGCTTGCCTTCTCGCAGCCAGCGCGCAAGCTCCGCGAACGCTTGCGCGTTGTGCTGCGGCTCGCGTTTGGCGAACTCCCCCCAAAAGACACCGACGATGCTCGCTCCCTTGAGCAAGGCGAGATTCAAAGGCAGCTTCGGAATCTCTCCAGCCGCGAAGCCGACGACGAGATATCGTCCGCGCCAGCCGATGCTGCGGAAAGCAGGCTCCGCGAACGCGCCGCCCACGGGGTCATAGACGACGTCGGGGCCGCGCCCGTCGGTGAGCGCGGCCACACGCTCGCGCAGGTCCTCGCTGTCGTAGCGTATCGTCGCATCCGCCCCGTGCTCGCGCGCGGCGGCGAGCTTTTCGTCGCTGGAAGCGGCCGCGATGACGCGTGCCCCAATCGCCTTGCCGATCTCGACGGCGGCCAACCCGACGCCGCCGGCCGCGCCGAGCACGAGCATCGTTTCGCCGGCGCGCAGCGCGCCGCGGTCGATCACGGCGTGATGCGACGTCCCATAAGCGAGCGTGAACGCGGCTGCGGTGGCGAAGTCGGCATCGTCCGGCAGCGGCATGCATGCGTCGGCGGGCGCGAGCGCCTGTTCAGCGAAGCCGCCGACGCGCGTGAAGGCCGCCACGCGCATGCCCACGCGGACGTTAGAAACGCCCGCGCCCACGGCGCGGACGAGCCCCGCGACTTCCGAACCCGGCGTGAACGGGAGCGGTGGCTTGAACTGGTATTTGTTCTCGATGACGAGCACGTCCGGGAAATTGACGCTGGCGGCTTTGACGTCGACGACGACTTCTCCGGGCCCGGGTTGAAGATCGGGCAGCGTTTCGACCGTGAGCGTGTCAGGCGGTCCGTAATGGTGGCATCGAATGGCGCGCATAAGCGTGTTCTCGCAGGGCAACGACGCAGTGTAGATCAAGTCGAACGATCGTGCCTTTTCTTGGCGCGGAACGATTCGATGCGCCGGCAGTCGCCCGACCGTTCAGGCGCGCCCGGTCCTCGGTTACAATCGGCGGATGCGAATCCTACTGAGCAACGACGACGGTTATCTCGCGCCCGGAATCGAGGCGCTCTATCACGCGCTCAAGCCGCTCGGCGACGTGACGGTGATGGCGCCGGAGCAAAACTGCAGCGGCGCATCCAATTCGTTGACGCTTTCGCGGCCGCTCTCGGTTTGGCGATCGGCGAGCGGCTTTTACTACGTGAACGGCACGCCGACCGATTCCGTCCACATCGCGTTGACGGGCATGCTCGATCACATACCCGACCTCGTCGTCTCAGGCATCAACAACGGCCAAAACGTTGGCGAGGACACGCTCTATTCGGGCACGGTCGCGGCTGCCACCGAAGGCGTCATGTTCGGCGTGCCGGCGATCGCGTTCTCACTTGTCGAAAAGGACTGGGTTCATCTGGACGACGCGGCGCGCGTCGCGGCCGACATCGTTCGCCATTTTCTGTCCCACCCGCTGCCGTCGCATCCGCTTCTGAACGTCAACATCCCGAACCTGCCGTACGATGAACTCGGCGAGTGGGAGGTGACGCGCTTGGGCAAGCGACACCCGTCCCAGCCCGTCATTCGCCAAACCAATCCGCGCGGCGAGCCGATCTACTGGATCGGGCCGTCGGGCGCGGCGCTCGACGCAAGCGAAGGCACCGATTTTCATGCCCTGGCACACGGGCGTGTATCGATCACGCCGCTACAGCTCGATCTCACCCATACGCAGATGATGACGGCCACGCGCGAGTGGGCTCACGCCGGGCGTCGCGATTCATGACGAGCGAGCGCGCGAAGCGTTTTCCGCTCGGGCTCGCCGATCTCGAGCGCAAGCCGCGCGGCGAGCAGGCACGAGCGCGCCCGGACGAGCGCGTTCGCTCGCGGGAACCGCTCGCTGCGCGCCGAATTGACACGCACGCGTCGCATGCCGCCGACAAAATGGGCGCGCCCAACGTCCCGCTGACGAGCGCGCTTGCGCTGACCTCGGAACGGGTGCGCGAGCGGATGGTCGAACGCCTGCGAGGAAACGGCATCGCCGATGCTCGGGTGCTCGACGCGATGGCTGCGGTTCCGCGCCACATGTTCGTCGACCCGGGCCTGGCGGCGCAGGCGTACGAAGATGCGGCGCTGCCGATCGGCCATCACCAGACGATTTCGAAGCCGTCGGTCGTCGCTCGCATGCTCGAGCTGGCTGCCGCGGGCCGGACCGTCGAGCGCGTGCTCGAGATCGGCACGGGTTGCGGGTATCAAGCGGCGGTGCTGAGTCGCATCGCGCGCGATGTCTATTCGATCGAAAGGATCAAGCCGCTTTACGAACGCGCCAAGCTCAATTTGAGGCCGTTGCGCGTGCCGAACATTCGATTGCATTACGGCGACGGCCGCGTGGGCTTGCCCGCCGCCGGCCCATTCGATGCGATCGTGATCGCGGCGGCGGGGCTGGATGTGCCGCACGCACTGCTCGAACAGTTGGCCGTAGGTGGCAGGCTCGTTGCGCCGGTGGGTTCGCAGAGTGAGCAGGCTCAGGTCCTGACGCTCGTCGAGCGCGTCGCGCCAAGCCAGTGGCGGGAGTCACGCCTTGATCGCGTTTTCTTTGTCCCTTTAAAAACCGGAGTGATTTGACACCGATGTTTACGTTGCGCGCGATGCAAACCAACAACGAACAGGCTCGGTTGACCGCCGCTCAGCGCGTCGTCTGTGCGCTTGCCCTCACTACGCTCGCCGCGTGCGCGACGCGGCTCGATCAGGCGCCTGTCGTCGACCGTTCGAGCACGCTGTCGACGAGCGCCGAGCCCGCGCTCGCGCAGGCCGCCCCGCAGCCGGCCGTGCCGCTCGGGCCGCCGCCTCCCGGATACTACCGAGTAAAGCCCGGCGATACGCTCTATCGCGTCGCGTTGGAAAACGGTCAGAACTATCGCGACATCGCCGCGTGGAACAATCTCGCGAATCCGAACCAAATCGAAGTCGATCAACTGCTGCGCGTGGTGCCGCCCGGCGCGAGCGCGGCTGCGGTAACGCCTGGGGTTGCGACCGCGCCCGTAACCGCCGGCGGCGCCGTGCAAGGTGCGCCGCTTGCGTCGTCGACGGCGGCCGGCGCACCGGGCACGCCGACTGCGAATGCGTCGGTGCCGCCGATCTACGGCGCAGGCCCGGGGTCGACGGCAACGACGATTCCGCCGCAACCGGCTGCGGGGGCGGTGGCCAGCACGCCCATGGCCGACGGTAGCGTCGCATTTGCGTGGCCGGTGCGCGGGCCGGTTCTCAACACGTTCGACGACAACAGCAACAAAGGCGTCAACATTGGCGGGACCGCGGGCGAGCCGGTGAAAGCCGCCGCGTCCGGGCGTGTCGTCTACGCAGGAAATGGGCTGCGCGGCTACGGCAATCTCATTATCATCAAACACAATGCGACGTATCTCACCGCCTATGCACACAACCGCACTTTGATGGTAAAAGAGGGGGACGCGGTAGCGAAGGGGCAGGAGATCGCCGAGATGGGCAACAGCGATTCCGACCGCGTGATGCTGCATTTTGAGATCCGCCGGCAGGGCAAACCTGTCGATCCGATGAAATACTTGCCGCCGCAATAAGCGATACGACCATGCCGACATCGAAGCGCCGCAAGCAGCAAGCCGAAACGGACACGCCCAACCGCGTGACGCACGACATGGTGCAGGACGTCGGCGCTTCGAAGAACGAGCCCGAGGACGATCCTGCCGAGTCGGAGGCCGAGCTCGAGCCTGACGCGGCGTCGGCGGAGGCCGAAGAGGGCGGCGAAGGGCGCGAGGAATCCAGGGAGCCTGGGCCCGATCCGGATGACTTCCGGGCGCTTTTGCAGGCCGAGTTGACGGCCGATACGATTCAGCACTACCTGAACCGCATCAGCGTGAAGCCGTTGTTGACGGTCGAGGAGGAGCAGCGCTATTCGAGGCTCGCCAAGGCGGGAGAGTTCGAGGCGAGGCAGGTGATGATCGAGCGCAACCTGCGGCTCGTCGTCAGTATCGCGAAGGGCTATCTGAATCGCGGGGTGCCGCTGCTCGATTTGATCGAAGAAGGCAATCTCGGCCTGATGCACGCGATCGAGAAGTTCGACCCGACGCGCGGTTTTCGTTTTTCGACCTACGCGACCTGGTGGATACGTCAGAGCATCGAGCGCGCGATCATGAATCAGGCGCGCACGGTTCGACTACCCGTGCACGTGATTCGCGAGCTCAATCAGGTGCTGCGTGCGAAGCGGCACCTGGAAAAGAATTCGATGAATTCGGGCGAGGCTGTCGAGCGGCGCGACGCGAGCATCGACGATATCGCCTACCTGACGGGCAAGACGACGGACGAAGTCACCGACATCCTCGCGCTGAACGAACATACGGCGTCGCTCGATGCACCGCTCGACCTCGACCCGGCAAGCAGCCTGCTCGATTTGCTGTCCGACGATCAAAGCCAGTCGCCCGACGCGGAGGTGCAGCACCGCGAACTGGAAACACTTACACGCGCTTGGCTTTCTCGGTTGTCCGACAAGCACCGGCACGTCATCGAGCGCCGCTTCGGGCTCAATCACATCGAACCGGCGACACTCGAGGAACTGGCCGATGAGATGGGCTTGACGCGCGAGCGGGTGAGGCAGATCCAACAAGAAGCGCTCGTGCGCTTGAAACGCTTTTTCGCGTCCAACGGCGTGCGCAAGGACGCGGTTCTATAGATGACTCCGATTCTCGTTTTCGACATCGAGACGATTCCCGATGTCGCCGGCATTCGCCGTCTCGACGATTTGCCCGATTCGATGAGCGATGCCGAAGTGGCCGACCATGCATTCGCCGCGCGCCGAGAAAAAACAGGCGGCGATTTTCTGCCGCACCATCTGCAACGCATCGCCGCGATCTCGTGCGTGTTCCGCGATCGCTCGGGATTGCGCGTGCGCTCGCTCGGCACCGTCGAGGACGGCGAAGCGGTGCTGATCCAATCGTTTTACCGTGTGATCGAAAAGTACACGCCGCAACTCGTCTCGTGGAACGGCGGCGGGTTCGATTTGCCCGTCCTGCACTACCGCGCACTCGTGCACGGCATCTCCGCCGCGCGCTATTGGGATTTGGGCGAGGACGATCGCGACTTCAAGTGGAACAACTACATCAGCCGGTATCATTCGCGCCACACCGACCTGATGGACGTTCTCGCCATGTATCAGGCGCGTGCCAATGCGCCGCTCGATGCGCTCGCCAAACTATGCGGATTCCCGGGCAAGCTCGGGATGGACGGCGGCCAGGTCTGGACTGCCTTTCGCGAAGGCCGCATCGACGAGATTCGCAACTATTGCGAAACGGACGTCGTCAACACCTACTTGCTCTACTGCCGGTTCCAACTTATGCGGGGCGCTTTTTCGGCGGACGAGTACGCGGATGAAATCACGTTCGTCAAGGATTCGCTCGCGCAAGAGCCGGCCGCGCATTGGGCCGAATATCTCGCCGCCTTCACGGAGCCGGCCATTACCGGTACTCTGCCGCGCTGAAAACGTTTCAATATTTCGCTCGGAGACGTGGCGGATATTCAGTCGATTCAGTCGAGTTCGAGCACGATCGGTTGATGATCGGAAGCCTGCGTCGCGCCGTCGATTTCGCAGCTTCGCAGCCGCCCGCGCAGATCTTCCGTGACGAACACGAAGTCGCAGGTGACCGGTCCCGAAGTCCATTGCGCGGTGTCGTAGACGCCGGCCGTCGGCGGTGGCGCGGCGTTCGGGTGCAACGTCGTCCACGCGTCGATGAAACCGGGAGCGCCCGCCAATGGCGCGACGAAAGATCGATAGGCTTGCGAACCAAACTCGCTGTTGAAGTCTCCGCAGACGATCGCGCTGACAGGGCGTGACGTCGCGGCGAACGGGCCGGTGGTGTTCTCGCCCGGCGCCGGGTGTGCGGCGTGGTCGGCGGCTTCCTGGTGCAAGCGTCGCAACTCGGCGACCTGCGCAAGGCGCTGCTTCAGTGAATAGAATTCGAGATGAGTGACGATGACGCGCAGCCGGTCGCTGCGCGTCTCGACGACCGCCTCGAGCGCGACGCGCTGCATCGACGGCGCGGCTGCGTCGGCCGGCCAGGGCAGCGCATGGCGGATCACCTGGGCAACCGGCAGGCGCGTGGCAATCGCGTTGCCGAACTGGCGGCGGCGAGGCGAGCCGTCGAGCGACGGCAGATCGGCGCCGACGGCTTCGAGCACCGTATATCCCGGTAGCGCCTGCGCGATCTGCGCGAACTGATCGGGGCCCGGCCCGCCTGGCAGAGCGCCGAACCCGCGCGTGATTTCCTGCATGCAGAGCACGTCGAAATCGGCAAGCCGCTTGGCCTCGGCTAAGGTCCGACCGAGATCGACGCGCCCGCCGGCGTCGCGCCCCCATTGCACATTCCAACTCACGAGCTTCACGATCGCTCCCCGTCCGATACCGCCGTTCGTCTACAATCTCGCCTTTCGTCCCACGTACGTCAGGAAACCGCAGGTGTCCGAATTTCCTCGTAGTATCGCGCGCCGAAGCCAAGGCAGCGCGCCGTCCGCAGAACCCGTCCCGGCCCCCATTATCGAGATCGATTCGCTCGATATGGACGCGCGCGGTGTGGGGCGCTTGACGACCGAGAACGGCGAGCCCGGCAAGGTCATTTTTGTCGAAGGCGCGTTGCCCGGGGAGCGCGTCACGTATTCGAGCTATCGCAAGAAGGCGAGCTTCGAGCAGGCGCAGGTCGTCGACGTCCTGCGAGCAAGCGTCATGCGCACGACGCCGCAATGCCAGTTTTTCGGCGTCTGCGGCGGGTGCTCGATGCAGCATCTCGACGAGCGCGCGCAGGTGGCGATCAAGCAGCGTGTGTTGGAGGACAGCCTCTGGCACCTATCGAAAGTTCGGCCGGAAACCGTGTTTCGGCCGATCCACGGGCCGTCGTGGGGATACCGCTATCGCGCGCGGCTGACCGTCCGCCATGTCGCCAAAAAGGGCGGCGTCCTAGTCGGCTTCCATGAGAAAAAGAGCAGCTACGTGGCCGACATGACGAGCTGCGAGGTGTTGCCGCCGCATGTGTCGGCGATGCTCGTGCCGCTGCGGCGGCTCGTCGAAAGCCTGTCGATTCGCGACCGCTTGCCGCAGATCGAACTCGCGGTCGGTTCGAGCGTGACGGCGCTCGTGCTACGCGTGCTCGAACCGATGACGCTCGATGATGAAGCGCACGTGCGCGCGTTTGCCGACGAGCACAGCGTGCAGTTCTGGGTTCAGCCGAAAGGGCCGGACACGGCGGTGCCGTTCTACCCGCTCGACATCGAGCTCGACTACACGTTGCCCGAGTTCGGCATTCGCATGCCGTTCAAGCCGACCGATTTCACGCAGGTCAACCACGCGATCAACCGCGTTCTCGTCGGCCGCGCGTTGCGGCTACTCGCACCTAAGCGCACCGATCGTGTGCTCGACCTCTTCTGCGGCCTAGGCAACTTCACACTGCCGCTCGCGCGCCTTGCCCATGAGGTGGTCGGGATCGAAGGCAGCGAAGCGCTGACGACGCGCGCACTGGCCAATGCGAAGGTCAATGGTGTCGATCGCCATACGTCTTTCGCGTGCCGGAACCTGTTCGACGTGACGGCCGATGACTTGCGCGCGCTCGGCTCGTTCGACAAATTCCTGGTCGATCCGCCGCGCGAAGGCGCGCTCGCCGTGTCGAAGGCGCTTGCGGAGATCGCACAAAGCGGGGAAGGATCGCTGCCGGGGCGCATCGTCTACGTGTCGTGCAATCCGGCCACGCTGGCGCGCGACGCGGGGTTGCTCGTGCATGAAGCCGGCTATCGACTGAAGGGTGCCGGCGTCGTCAATATGTTCCCGCATACGTCGCATGTGGAGTCGATCGCGCTGTTCGAGCGCGACTGACCCGGATCCTGCCCAGCCGGCGTGCCGGGCAAGAAAAAGCCCCCATTTGGCGCACGCGCCATGGGGGCTTCTTTTGTCTCTGGGCTCACGAGACTGTGCTCGTCGACCGAGGCGGGCAAGGGCGCAATCGCCCTCGCGCGATCAGTTGCGGTTGTTGCCGCCGAAAATGCCGAGCAGAGCCAGCAAGTTGACGAACACGTTGTACAGATCGAGATAGATCGCGAGCGTGGCCGTAATGTAATTCGTCTCGCCGCCGTTGACGACGCGCTGTACGTCGAACAGCATGAAGCCCGAGAAAATGACGATCGCGAGCACCGAGACCGTCAGCATCAGCGCCGGCAGATGCAGGAACATGTTCGCGACCATCGCGAGCAGGATGACGATCACGCCCATGAACAGCCACTGGCCGAGGCCCGAGAAATCCCGCTTGCTGACCGTGGCGATCGAGGCCATCGCCGCGAAAATGACGGCCGTGCCGCCGAACGCGAGCATGATCAACGATGGGCCGTTCGAGAAATGCAGGATCATCGTCAGCAGACGCGAGAGCATCAGGCCCATGAAGAACGTGAAGCCCAGCAGGAAGACCACGCCCAGCCCGCTTTCCTTCGTGCGCTCGATGGCGAACATGAAGCCGAACGCGATCGCGAAAAAGGCGAGCATGCTCATCATCGGGCTCGTCGCCGCGAATAGCGAAAAACCGCTTACGACGCCGAGCCAGGCGCCGATGACCGTCGGCACCATCGACAGCGCAAGCAGCCAGTATGTGTTCCGTAGCACCCGGTTGCGGATGGCCGCCGAGCCGACGGTACCGCCGCGGGCGACGTTGTACGGATAGTCGTTCATGCTTTCTCCTTGCGTAAAAACGCACTCGAACCGGGTTTTGCCGGCGCCGGCGGCATGCCGCGCGTTAGCGCACCTGTTTCTAAGATCGGTCCTGCGAGCGCGAGTTTCAAGCCCCTCTGGACATTTCGAACGAACTTTCGCCCGAGTCAGGGATCGATCGCAATCATACACTGGAACATGCTACAATTGCAGATTCGTTAGAATTCGTAACCCCTTAATTTTTTGGAGTTTTTATGGCGATCGAGCGTACCTTGTCGATTATCAAGCCCGATGCAGTGGCGAAGAACGTGATTGGCCAGATCTACAGCCGCTTCGAAAACGCGGGTCTGAAGATCATCGCCGCGCGTATGGCTCAGCTCTCGCGCGCAGATGCGGAGAAGTTCTATGCCGTGCACGCTGCCCGCCCGTTCTTCAAGGATCTCGTTGAATTCATGATCTCGGGCCCGGTGATGGTGCAAGCGCTCGAGGGCGAGAGCGCCATTCTGAAGAACCGTGATCTGATGGGTGCGACCGATCCGAAGAAGGCCGACAAGGGCACGATCCGCGCCGATTTCGCCGACAGCATCGACGCGAACGCCGTGCACGGTTCCGACGCGGCGGAAACGGCCGCTGTCGAAATCGCGTTCTTCTTTCCCGAAATCAACGTCTACTCGCGCTGATCGCCGGGCGAGACGTTAGCGAATCGACGCTTGGCGCGGGCGGGTCGCATTGAAACAGCAGGATCCGACATGACGAGCAGTACCTCCGTCAATCTTCTCGACCTCGATGCCGCGGGGCTCGTCGCCTATTGCGACAGCCTTGGCGAGAAGCCGTTTCGCGCCAAGCAGCTACAACGCTGGATCCACCAGTACAACGCCGCCGATTTCGACGGCATGACCGATCTCGCCAAGTCGCTGCGCACGAAGCTCAAGGATCGTGCCGCGATCGTGATGCCGCCCGTCCTCAGCGATCACGTGTCCGCCGACGGCACGCGCAAGTGGCTCGTCGATGTGGGTAACGGCAATGCCGTGGAAACGGTGTTCATCCCCGAAGAGACGCGCGGCACGCTGTGCGTGTCGTCGCAAGCCGGCTGCGCCGTCAATTGCCGGTTCTGTTCCACGGGCAAGCAAGGTTTTTCCCGCAATTTGACGACAGGCGAGATCATCGGCCAGTTGCGCATGGCCGAGTTCGCCCTGCGCGCCGCGCTTGGCCGCCCGCATGCGCCCGACAACAAGGGCGAGCGCGTCATCACGAACGTCGTGATGATGGGCATGGGCGAGCCGCTGCTCAATTACGATGCGCTCCTACCGGCGCTGAGGCTGATGCTCGACGACAACGCCTACGGGTTGTCGCGTCGGAGGGTGACGGTGTCGACGTCCGGCGTGGTGCCGATGATGGACCGGCTCGGCGCCGATCTGCCGGTGGCGCTGGCGGTGTCCTTGCATGCGCCTAACGATGCGCTGCGCGACATGTTGGTGCCGCTGAACAAGAAGTATCCTTTGCGCGAGTTGATGGCCGCGTGCCGGCGTTATCTCGAGGTGGCGCCGCGCGATTTCGTCACGTTCGAGTACTGCATGCTCGACGACGTCAACGATAGCGACGCGCATGCGCGCGAGTTGCTCGCGCTGACGGCCGATGTGCCGTGCAAGTTCAATTTGATTCCGTTCAATCCATTTCCGGAGTCGGGGCTTCTGCGTTCGAAGTCGGAGCGGATCAAGCGCTTCGCGCAGATACTCATCGATGCGGGCGTCGTGACGACGGTGCGCAAAACGCGCGGCGACGACATCGACGCCGCCTGCGGCCAGCTCGCGGGCGCGGTGAAGGACCGCACGCGCGTGGCCGAACGGATGGGGCGGGTCGCGAATGGCCGAGCCGCGAATGGCAGTGCTGGTAAGGTGATCGAGGTGCGGCCCGTGCGTTGAAGCTGGCACGGCACCGCCGATACACTGCCGATAGGAAGTCGCGTCGCGACGAGCGGCGCACGGCACGAAGCAAGCCGCGCCGCGTGTGAGCGGCCGGAGAGTAGTGAGACAGACGGTCCGCGCATCGAGGGCATCGGGTGAGCCCAACGGGGCGCGGAGAGGAAAAAAGAGAATCGACGCGAGGATCAGGGATGAGTGAGCCGCAGCATCCGCAAGCAGAAGGCACACAAACGAGCGCGGGCCGTTCGAGCCCCGGAGGAGGCGTCGCGCCACAGACGGCGCCGGGTGCCGCATACGCACCGCTCGACTCGCTGGCCGCGGTCGGGGGGCGTCTTGCCCAATTGCGGGAAGCGAAGGGCTGGTCCGTCGACGACGTGTCGGCGCGATTGAAGGTTTCCTCCAACAAGATGCGCGCACTCGAGGCGGGCGACATCAGCCAGTTGCCTGGCACCACGTTCGCGCTCGGGGTCATCCGCAGTTATGCCAAGATGCTCGGCACCGATCCGGAGCCGTTCGCGCAAGCGCTGCGGCGCGTCAAAGGCGAGTCCGAGCCCGATTTGTCGATGCCCGCTTCGACGGGGGCCGATTTGCCGCGAGGGCGCGTGTCCGTGTCGCTCGGGGGCACGCCAAAGCATCGCTCATGGTGGTGGGGCGTGGCAGCCGGCGTCGTCGTCATCATCGCGCTCGCGATGTGGCGGCAGGGGGGCGATTCGTCGGCTTGGCTCGCGCGGCTGAAGGCCAGCGCGGGCGGCATGGCAGCCAATTCTGGCGGTGCGGCATCGGGGGGCGCGGCGTCCGCCTCGGGCCCCGCCGTGAGTTCGACGGGTCTCGTCGCTGCACAATCGGGCGCGGCGTCGGATGCGGAGATGGCCTCCGAAGCGGCCGCAAGCGGGGCGGCCCCGGCGCATGCGAGCAGTCCGGCGATTACACCGCTCGAGACGGCAACGGCGCAGCCTGCGGCCTCGCAGCCGGCCGGTGCGCAGACGTCTACGGCCGAGCAGTCCGCACCGGCACCGGCGTCCGCGGCGGCTCAGGCTCAGGCGCGGGCTTCCACGCAGGCGTCGGAACCGGCGGCTCAAGCCGCGACCGGAGCGAGTGCGCCCGGCGCGTCGACGATCGCCGTCAAGGTCGCGCAAGATAGCTGGTTCAGCGTGCGCGACAAGAGCGGCAAGGAAGTGTTCTCGGGGCTCGTCCACGCCGGCGATACGAAGGAGGTGTCGGGCGTGCCACCGTTCAAGATCACCGCGGGCAACCGCGCGGGGCTCGAATCGATGACGCTCGACGGCCAGCCCGTTGACGCGGCGAAGTTCGGCCCGAACAAGGGCAACGTCGCGCGCTTCACGTTGCCGTAACGGTTCGATGCCGCGGCGGCGCGCCGCGGCTCGCTTTCTTTCGGGTGCGCAGCGGTTGGTCATTGCCGCGCACGCAGCGTAACCAGGATTCATGGGTCTTTCGATGCCGACCGACAGCAGCAGTCAGATTTGTTCTTCCGTGCCGATCTTCGGCGGTCCCGTGGAGCGTCGCGCCTCGCACGCGGTCGACGTCCGCTGGGGTGGTCAACTCGTGACGATCGGCGGCGACGCGCCCGTACGCGTGCAGTCGATGACGAATACGGATACGGCCGATGCGATCGGCACGGCTATCCAAGTCAAGGAGCTCGCGCAAGCGGGGTCGGAGCTCGTTCGCATCACGGTGAACACGCCCGAAGCGGCGCAAGCCGTGCCGGCGGTTCGCGAGCAGCTCGACCGCATGGGCGTGACCGTGCCGCTCGTGGGCGACTTCCATTACAACGGCCATTTGCTGCTGCGCGATTATCCCGCTTGCGCCGAGGCGCTTTCGAAGTACCGGATCAACCCGGGCAATGTTGGCCACGGAGCGAAGCGCGATACACAGTTCGCGCAGATGATCGAAGCCGCGATCCGCTACGACAAGCCCGTTCGCATCGGCGTGAACTGGGGCAGTCTCGATCAGGATCTGCTCGCGCGCATGATGGACGAGAATGCCGCGCGCAGCGAGCCGTGGGAAGCGCAAAGCGTGATGTACGAGGCGCTGATTCAATCGGCGATCGGCTCGGCCGAGCGTGCCGTCGAGATCGGTTTGTCGCGCGAGAAGATCATCCTGTCGTGCAAGGTCAGCGGCGTGCAGGATTTGATCGCCGTCTATCGCGAACTCGCGCGCCGTTGCCGGTTCGCGCTGCATTTGGGCTTGACCGAAGCCGGCATGGGTTCGAAAGGCATCGTCGCCTCGACGGCCGCGCTCAGCGTACTGCTGCAGGAAGGCATCGGCGACACGATCCGCATTTCGCTGACGCCCGAGCCCGGCGCATCGCGTACCGGAGAAGTCGTGGTCGGCCAGGAGATCTTGCAGACGATGGGGCTGCGCTCGTTTACGCCGATGGTCATCGCCTGCCCGGGCTGCGGCCGCACGACGAGCACGCTGTTCCAAGAACTCGCCTCGCAGATTCAACACTATCTGCGTGCGCAGATGCCCGTATGGCGCGATCAGTACCCCGGTGTGGAAAAAATGCACGTGGCGGTCATGGGCTGCATCGTCAATGGGCCGGGCGAATCGAAGCAGGCCAACATCGGCATCAGCCTGCCCGGCTCCGGGGAAAATCCGGCGGCGCCCGTCTTCATCGATGGCGAGAAGGTCAAGACGCTGCGCGGCGAGCGGATCGCCGAGGAATTTCAGCAAATCGTGAGCGATTACGTCGAGCGCCGTTATGGCCGCACGAGCGTCGCGAATTAACGAGTCAACCGAAGAACGATGACAGAACAGAAGAGAAAGCTCGAGAAGCTCGCCGGCGTCAAAGGCATGAACGATGTCCTGCCGCAGGATGCCGGGTTGTGGGACTTCTTCGAATCGACGGTCAAGTCGATGCTGCGCGCCTACGGCTATCAGAATATCCGCACGCCGATCGTCGAGCACACGCAGCTCTTTACGCGCGGGATCGGTGAAGTCACCGACATCGTCGAAAAGGAGATGTACAGCTTCGTCGATTCGCTCAACGGCGAGCATCTGACGCTGCGTCCCGAAAGTACGGCAGCCGTCGTGCGTTCGTCCATCGAACACAATCTGCTTTACGACGGCCCCAAGCGCCTTTGGTACATCGGGCCGATGTTCCGTCACGAGCGTCCGCAGCGCGGCCGCTACCGTCAGTTTCATCAGGTGGGCGTCGAGGCGCTCGGCTTCGCCGGGCCCGATACCGATGCCGAAATCATCCTGATGTGTCAGCGGCTTTGGGACGATCTCGGCTTGACCGGCATTCGCCTCGAGATCAACTCGCTCGGTCTCGCCGAAGAGCGCGCGGCACATCGGGTCGAGCTCATTGCGTATCTCGAAAAGCACGTCGACGCGCTCGATGAGGACGCGAAGCGCCGGCTCTACACGAATCCGCTGCGCGTGCTCGACACGAAGAACCCCGCGCTGCAGGAGATCGCGCAGAATGCGCCGAAGCTCATCGACTTTCTCGGCGACGCTTCGCGCGCGCACTTCGAGGGGCTGCAGCGCTTGCTGAAGGCGAACAACATTCCGTTCAAGATCAATCCTCGGCTCGTGCGCGGTCTCGACTACTACAACCTCACGGTATTCGAGTGGGTCACCGATAAGCTCGGCGCGCAAGGCACCGTCGCGGCCGGTGGCCGCTACGATCCGCTCATCGAGCAACTGGGCGGCAAGCCGACGGCCGCCTGCGGCTGGGCGATGGGTGTCGAGCGCATCCTCGAATTGCTGAAAGAGGAGTCGCTCGTGCCGCAAGAGGAGGGCTGCGACGTCTACGTCGTGCATCAGGGCGAGCGCGCGGCCGAGCAAGCGTTCATCATCGCCGAGCGTTTGCGCGACACGGGCTTGGACGTCGTTCTCCATTGCAGCGCCGACGGCGCGTCGGCCAGCTTCAAGTCGCAGATGAAGCGGGCCGATGCGAGCGGGGCGGCGTTTGCGGTCATCCTCGGCGAGGACGAAGTGGCGGGCGGCACGGTCGGCGTCAAGCCGCTGCGCGAGGCGGCCGCGGGCGGGGAAAAGAGCGAACAGCAAACCGTGCCGGTCGAAAACTTGACCGAATTTCTAATCAATGCGATGGTTGCAACCGCCGAAGACGGCGACGACTGACGCAGCCGCCGCCGCTCGCGACTAGAACGGCACGAGACAAGAAGGAATCGCTTGGCGATGAGTTATCACGACGAACAAGAATCGATTGAGAGTTTCAAGGCTTGGTGGGCGCAATGGGGTAATTCGACCACTTGGGTCGTGCTCGTGGCGCTCATGGCCGCGGCTGCATGGAACGGCTGGCACTTCTGGCAGCGGCGCGAGGCCGCGCAGGCCGCGGTGCTCTACGAACAGGTGCAGCAGTCCGCCGCGGCGCAGGACAAAGCTGCTGTCACGCGCGATGCAGGCGATATGGAGTCGCGCTTCGGCGGTACGGCATACGGCGAAATGACGGCGCTCACGGCCGCGAAGACGCTTTACGAAACAGGCGACGTCGCCGGGGCGAAAGCACAGCTCCAGTGGGCCATCGACCACGCGAAGGACGACGAGTACAAGCAGATCGCGAAACTGCGTCTCGCGGCGGTGCTACTCGACGAGAAGGCGTACGATGCGGGCCTTGCACTGCTCGACGGCACTCCTGTCGAAGGCTTCCAGGGCGCCGTGGCCGACCGGCGGGGCGATCTGCTCGCGGCCGAGGGCAAGCGCGCCGACGCACGCGCGGCCTACCAGCTCGCGCTTTCGTCGCTGGGCAAGAGTGATACGTCCGCGCGCCAGCTCGTTCAATTCAAGCTCGACGCGCTCGGCGGTTGATCTGCGCATGCTCGCATCGCAGTCAGCCGGCCTTACCTGAACAACCTTTGAAGCTTCGCTCACCGATGAATTTGCTGAAACGTTTCGCCGTGCCCGTCGCTTGTGCAATGACCGTCCTCGCGATGGCGGCTTGCTCCTCCACCAAGGACGAGCGCCGCAACCCGGTGCCGCTCACCGAGTTCAAGCCTGTCTTCACCGTCGAGCAGGCTTGGAAGACGAGCGTCGGCAAGGCTGGACGCTACTTCTTCTCGCCGGTCGTGATCGGCGATGCCGTGTACGCAGCCGGTTCGAACGGAACGGTCGCGAAAATCGACGGCAAGACGGGGCAGGAACTCTGGCACACGAAGCTGCATGCCGATTTGACTTCCGGCGTGGGGAGCGACGGCACGTACACGGCGGTCGGCGCCGAGAAGGGGGGCGTCGAGGTGCTGGGCGCCGACGGCAAGCTGCTCTGGCAAACCACGGTGCCGGGCGAAATCGTATCGCCGCCGCTCGTCGGCAACGGCTACGTGGTCGTGCGGACAATCGATGGCCAAATCAGCGCTTTTACCGCGGCCACTGGAGAATTGCGCTGGCAGTATCGCAACCGGACGGTGCCGCTCAATCTGCGCGTGTCGGCCGGGATGGCGTTTGCGGGCGATGCCGCGGTGCTGGCCGGTTTTCCCGGCGGCTCGCTCTCCGCGATCAATCTGAAGACCGGTGACGATTTTTGGCAAGCCCCCGTATCGTTCCCGAAGGGCGTGACCGAGGT
The DNA here is from genome assembly GCF_017315725.1 of Trinickia acidisoli. Classification (NCBI taxonomy): domain Bacteria; kingdom Pseudomonadati; phylum Pseudomonadota; class Betaproteobacteria; order Burkholderiales; family Burkholderiaceae; genus Trinickia; species Trinickia acidisoli. The sequence goes on along the minus strand of NZ_JAFLRG010000001.1, from coordinate 2,174,454 downwards.
CGAGCGGATCAACGACGTGACGGGCGCGCCGACACTCGTCGGCGCCGAGGCTTGCGCGGTGACGTTCCAAGGACGCATTAGCTGCTTCGACGCGAACAACGGCCAGCCGGTTTGGGACAAGCCGTTTTCGGGCGTGAGCGGTCTCGCCGCGGACCGCACCACCGTGGTCGCGCCCGACGATTGGTCGGTGATGCAGGCATTCGATGCGACGACGGGCAAACCGCTGTGGAAGAACGACCAGCTCAAGAATCGCGATTTGAGTACGCCGTACTTGCTTGGCCCCGACGTGGTGGTCGGCGATTACCAGGGCTATATCCATTTCCTCTCGCGTGACGACGGCAAGTTCCTCGCGCGGATCAAGACCGACGGCAGCGCTATCACGGCCGCGCCGGTCGCGGTGGGCAATACGCTGATCGTGCAAACCCACGACGGCCATCTGTACGGGTTCGTGTCGCACTGAGCGCGCGATCTCGTCCGGGTATCGACCGCGGGCCGGCTTAGCCGGCCGCGGGCGCATTAGAGTATCGGTACGCGCGGTGCTCGGCCCGTTGAATATGCGCGGTGCCTCCGGCGCCGCTGTATCGTGTAATTTTCGAGTAGCATTGCGCGACGCTAGTTCGTGCGCGGCTCGGGCGTGAGCCCGGCCCGCTCGCCAGCGCGGGTTGCCGACGGCCGGCGCGCCATGCCGGCTCGTGCCGCATGCGGCATATCGACACGCCGATGGCCCATCACTCGTCTCCGTGACGAGCCGGTGCGGCGGCGCGAGCCTCACTTAGACAACGTCAGATGAAACCCGTAATTGCCCTAGTTGGGCGCCCCAACGTGGGGAAATCCACCCTGTTCAACCGGCTCACACGCTCGCGCGACGCGCTCGTCGCCGATTTGCCCGGCTTGACGCGCGATCGCCACTACGGCGAGGGGCGCGCGGGCGACCGTGCATATCTCGTCGTGGACACGGGCGGCTTCGAGCCCGTCGCCAAGGACGGGATCCTGCACGAGATGGCCCGGCAAACACGGCAGGCGGTCGAAGAGTCGGACGTCGTCGTCTTCATCGTCGACGGGCGCAACGGACTGGCTCCCCAGGACAAATCGATCGCGGATTACCTGCGCAAGACCGGGCGGCCGATCATGCTCGTCGTGAACAAGGCCGAGGGGATGAAGTACACGGCCGTGGCGTCCGATTTCTACGAGCTCGGGCTCGGTGATCCGCGTGCCATTTCGTCCGCGCACGGCGACGGCGTGACCGAAATGATCAACGACGCGCTCGCGATCGCCTACGCCGGCCACCCGGAAGAGCCGGAGGAAGAAAGCACGGTGCGTGGCATCAAGATCGCGATCGTCGGGCGGCCGAACGTCGGCAAGTCGACGCTCGTCAACACGCTCATCGGCGAGGAGCGCGTCATCGCATTCGACATGCCCGGCACGACGCGCGATTCGATCTATGTCGATTTCGAGCGGCAGGGCAAGAAGTACACGCTCATCGATACGGCCGGATTGCGCCGACGAGGCAAGGTTTTCGAGGCGGTCGAGAAGTTCTCCGTCGTGAAGACGCTGCAGTCGATCTCAGATGCCAACGTCGTCATTTTGCTGCTCGACGCTCGGCAGGACATTTCGGATCAGGACGCCCACATCGCAGGATTCGTCGTCGAGCAAGGGCGTGCGCTCGTCGTCGGCGTCAATAAGTGGGATGGGCTCGACGCGCACGTGCGCGAACGCACGAAAGCCGACATGACGCGCAAGCTCAAGTTCCTGGAGTTCGCGAAGTTTCACTTCGTTTCGGCTACCGAAAAGACGGGGATCGGCCCGCTCATGCGCTCGGTCGACGATGCTTACGCGGCTGCGATGGCGAAGCTGCCGACACCGAAGCTCACGCGCGCGTTGATCGAGGCAGTCGAATTCCAGCAGCCGCGACGCCGAGGACCCGTGCGCCCGAAGCTGCGTTACGCGCACCAAGGCGGTCAAAACCCGCCGATCATCGTTATCCACGGCAATGCCCTCGACGCGGTGACGGAAACCTACAAACGCTATCTTGAAAATCGTTTTCGAGAAACTTTCTCGTTGACTGGAACTCCATTGCGCATAGAGTTCCGCTCGTCGGCGAACCCCTACGCGGACAAGGGCTGATTCAGGCGTCCAGGCTGGCTGGCCGGATGGCTAGGCGGCCCGTGCGATAACGAAAATCGGCTATAGTGTAGCGATTGGTGGCGGATCTCTTTTTCTTCGCCCCAATCCGGATCCAACCTGCAAAAAAATGACGGAGTTTGCTATGAGCAACAAAGGGCAACTGTTACAAGACCCGTTTCTGAACGCACTGCGCAAAGAGCACGTGCCGGTTTCCATCTACTTGGTCAACGGCATCAAGCTTCAAGGGAACATCGAATCGTTCGACCAGTACGTTGTGTTGCTCCGGAATACCGTGACCCAAATGGTCTACAAGCACGCCATCTCGACTGTTGTGCCGGCCCGTCCGGTCAATTTTCATCCGGATTCGGAAACGGCCTGATCTCATCCTAGCGGCCGGCACGGCGCCGACGGATCGGCGCGCCGTGCCGGCCGCTTCTCATTTAGACACCCATCAATTTGATCAACGCAGCGCTTGTCGGCATCGACTTCGGAAAAATCGACTTCGAAGCCAGTCTCGAAGAACTCAGTCTGCTCGCGCAAAGCGCGGGCGCACACCCCGCCGTGACCTTGACAGGGCGCCGTTCGAGCCCCGATGCCGCGTTGTTCGTCGGTAGCGGCAAGGCTGAGGAGTTGCGTCTCGCCTGCGAGGCAAACGACGTCGAAATCGTTATCTTCAATCATGCTTTGGCGCCGGCGCAGCAGCGCAATTTGGAGCGGACGCTTAACCGGCGCGTCGTCGATCGCACGAGCCTCATCCTCGATATTTTCGCGCAGCGTGCCCGCAGTCACGAAGGCAAGCTGCAGGTCGAACTCGCGCAGTTGCAGTACATCGCTACTCGCCTCGTGCGCGCATGGACCCACCTCGAGCGTCAAAAAGGCGGTATCGGCCTGCGCGGCCCAGGCGAGACACAGCTCGAAACCGACCGCCGCTTGATCGGCGAGCGCATCAAGATGCTCAAGGGGCGGCTCGACAAGCTGCGTCGCCAGCACGGCACCCAGCGGCGCCAGCGCGTGCGCAATCGTGCGATGTCGGTGTCGCTCGTCGGCTATACGAACGCCGGCAAGTCCACGCTGTTCAATGCGCTCACGAAGGCCCAAGCCTATGCGGCCGACCAGTTGTTCGCGACGCTCGATACAACGTCCCGTCGGCTCTACCTCGGCGACGAGGCGGGGCAAGTGATCGTCTCCGATACGGTCGGCTTCATTCGCGAATTGCCGCACCAACTCGTCGCGGCGTTTCGCGCAACGCTTGAAGAAACGATTCACGCCGATCTGCTGTTGCATGTCGTCGATGCGTCGAGCGCCGTGCGGCTCGACCAGATCGATCAGGTCAACGAAGTGCTGGACGAGATCGGCGCGCACACGGTGCGGCAGATTCTCGTCTTCAACAAGATCGATGCGGTGCCCGAATTGGCCGCGCGCGGCGACGCGGTCGAGCGGGACGAGTATGGTAATATTTCGCGCGTCTTTTTGAGCGCGCGCACGGGGCAGGGTTTGGATACGCTGCGCGCAGCCATCGCCGAAATCGCCACCTCAGAACATCTCCCAGATAACGGGCGGGCGCAGCCGGACGAGGCACCCCAGGCACCCCAGGCACCGCCTGTATCGCCGGAGCATGGGCGTGAAGATTCAGATGCATCGGCGTCGTCCGATGCACAGACTTGGCGCTCCGATTTGCATTGACCGGCCCTCCCAACTCGAGCGAACGAACACAGGTGAACGAATACAACGAGCGGAGTTTCTGGCTGCGTGCGCGCGCCATTCTTTCGATCAGCGATCCACGCTGGGGGCGTGGCGACGGCAACGGCAGCCGGCAACGGCCCAATGAGCCGAAGCGCGAGCCGGGCGACGGCGGCGGGCCGCCCGATCTCGACGAGATGTGGCGCGACTTCAATCGTCGTTTGTCGCGCTTTTTCGGCGGCAAAGGGCAGGGGTCCGGGCCCGGCGACCAGCGCCCGGACAACGGGCGGGCAGCGCGCATCGGCGTCGGCATCGTCATCGGCGTGCTCGTGGCGATCTACATCGGCAGCGGCGTGTTCGTCGTTCAAAACGGCCAAACAGGCGTGGTCCTCCAATTCGGCAAGTACCGAGGCACGGTGGACCCCGGCGTGCACCTGCGTCTGCCTTATCCGTTCGAGACGCACGAAATCGTCGACGTCGCGCAGATTCGTTCCGTCGAAATTGGTCGTGGCAATGCAATGAGCGATGCGAGCACGAAAGACGCTTCGGTTGTCACGCACGACGGGGACATCGTCGAAGTGCGCGTGGCCGTTCAGTATCAAGTGAAGTCGGTCACCGATTACCTGTTTCGCACCGCCGATCCCGACCTCAGCGTGACCGAGGCCGCGCAAGCGGCGGTGCGCGAGATCGTCGGCGCGCGCAGTACCGCGAGTCTGCTGGGCGGCAATCGCGACGCCATTCGCGAGCCGCTCGCGCAAGCGATCCAAAGCGCGCTCGACCGATACCGCACGGGTCTCGTGGTGACGAGCGTCACGGTCGAATCGATCGATGCGCCGGCGGCGGTGCAGAGCGCCTACGCCGATGCCGCGCGCGCGCAGCAGGAAAGTGCGCGCGCCAAAGCCGATGCCGACGCCTACGCGGGCCAAATCTTGCCGGGGGCGAAGGCGCAAGCGCAGCGCACGATCGACGACGCGAAGGCATACGCCGCCAACGTGGTTTCGGAAGCGCAGGGCGACGCGGAGCGCTTCAAAGAGGTCTACGCCCAATACGCGAAAGCGCCGGCGCTCGTGCGCGAACGGATGTACCTGGAAACGATGCGCGACATTTACGCCAATTCAACCAAAGTGTTCGTCGGCAGCAAGGCCGGCGGGAACGTCGTCAATCTGTCGCTCGACAAGCTGCTCGAGGCTAACCGGCGTGCGGCGCCCGAGGCGGGCGCGTCCGTGCCGGCCGCGGCTGCGAGCGCTGCGTCGGGCGCAGTGGCGCAGTCGCCGGCCGCGCCGAATCCGGCCAGCCAAGCGGCTGCCGCGAGTGACGCGCTGCGCTCGCGCGATACGCTGCGCAGCCGCGCGCGCGAAGACGATCTACCGCAATAAGGGGCGCTCGACATGAATCGTATCGTTGCGCTCGTGATCGTCGTCGTGGCCGTGTTGTTCGCGGGATCGACGACGTTGCTCGTGGTCGACCAACGGCATGTTGCCGTCGTCTATTCGCACGGGGGCGAGAATCCCTCGCTCGTGCCTCCCGGCCTGCACGTGAAGCTGCCGACGCCGCTGCAATCGGCGATGCTCGTGGATACGCGCGTGCGGACGTTAATGCCGTCCGATGCCGATCGGTTCGTCACGTCGGACAAAACGGATCTGCTCGTGACGCCGGTGCTGAAATATCGTGTGACCGACCCGCTCAAGCTGTTCAACGAAACAGACGGAGACCAGCAAAGCGCGATCGATCGGCTCGCCGCGCAAATGCATACCGCGCTCGGCGACGCATTCGGCAAGCGTGCGCTCGCCGACGTCCTCGCGCATGAGGGCGAGGTTGCTCAAGAAGCGCAAGCGGCCATGACCGGCGCGGCGAACGCGCTCGGCATCGATCTCATCGATCTACGTTTCGTGCGCGTCGATTTTCCGCAGACGGGCGCCGATGCCGTCTACAAACGGATGGCGGCTGCGCAGGAGCAGGTGGCCGGCGACGAGCGTGCGCAGAGTGCGACCGAGGTGGCCCAAATCAAGGCCGATGCCGAGCGCCAGCGCCAAGCCGTGCTCGCGGATGCCTACGCCACCGCGCAAGCGATCAAGGGCGAGGGCGACGCCAAGGCGGCCGGCATCGCCGCGGATGCATTCGGACGCGACCCGGGCTTCTATCAGTTCTACGAAAGCCTGCAAGCGTATCGAAGCGTATTCAAGCCGGGCGACGTCATCGTCGTCGATCCCGACAGCGAATTTTTCCGCTTCATGCGCAGCCCCGATGGGAGCAGCGCTTCAGCGACCCCGGCCGCCTCGGCTTCACGCAAACACTGATTCAGGGGCGCCGTCGATCGACAGGCGGCGCCGGCATTTCCATGGACATGGCCGGTTCGTTATTGCTTGCGATCGCACTGATGCTCATCATCGAGGGCATGTTTCCGTTCGTCTTCCCGACGGCGTGGCGCGACACGTTTCGTAGAATAGCGGAGCGTCCGGCGCATCACATCCGCATCGGCGGTTTGATCATCATGGCGCTCGGCTTGCTCTTGCTCGTCGTGGCCACCTGAGCCCAGGTTCGCCCGCTTCCGCGGAAGGCGTTCGTGCGCCGCTTCGCATTTCGCTTGATTCGCTTTCGGCTGCGCGCTGCGCGCCTCAATTAACGTCGTAGGACTCAACCGATGTCGACCTGGCTGCTTCCCGAAAATATCGCCGATGTGCTGCCCTCCGAGGCGCGCAAGATCGAAGAGTTGCGGCGCGCGCTGCTCGATCGCTTCCGCACCTACGGATACGAGATGGTGATGCCGCCGTTGCTCGAGTATCTCGAATCGCTGCTGACGGGCGGCGGCAGCGATCTCAATCTGCGTACCTTCAAACTCGTCGACCAGCTATCGGGCCGAACGCTCGGGTTGCGCGCCGATACCACGCCGCAGGTGGCGCGCATCGATGCGCATCTGCTCAATCGGCAGGGTGTCACGCGTTTGTGTTATGCCGGCAGCGTCCTGCACACGAGGCCGCGCGGCCTGCATGCTACGCGCGAGCAGATCCAGATCGGTGCGGAGATTTATGGTCACGCGGGCCTCGAAGCGGATCTCGAAATTCAGCAGTTGATGCTCGACGTGTTGCGTCTGGCTGGCATCGATAACGTGCGGCTCGATTTGTGTCACGCGGGCGTGTTGCTCGCGCTGTTCGAGCGCGACCCGCTCGCGGCCGCTCGGGGCGAGACGCTTTACGAGGCGCTGGCCGGCAAGGATGCGCCGCGCATCGTCGAACTGACGCAGGATCTGGATCCCGACGTGCGCGACGCGCTGCGTGCGCTGCCCTCGCTTTATGGCGACGCCACGGTGCTCGAACTGGCTCGGCAACGGCTACCGAAATGGCCCTCGATCGAGCGCGCACTCGACGATTTGACGTTTCTCGCGGCCCACGCCGAAGGCGCACAGGCCGCGATCGACCTCGCCGATCTGCGCGGTTACGCGTATCACAGCGGCGTCATGTTTTCGGCGTATGTCGACGGCGTGCCGAACGCGCTTGCGCGCGGCGGCCGTTATGATCACGTCGGCCAAGCGTATGGGCGTGCGCGCCCGGCGACAGGCTTCTCGCTCGATTTGCGCGAGATCGCGCGGATTTCACCGATCGAGGCGCGCACCAGTGCGATTCTGGCGCCTTGGAAGCACGACGATCTGTTGCGCGAACGCGTCGCCGCGCTGCGCGATGCGGGCGAGGTCGTGATCCAAGCGCTGCCGGGGCATGATCACGCGCTCGACGAGTTTGCATTCGATCGCGTGCTCATCGAGCGCGACGGCGCGTGGTGTGTCGAAGCGCGCCAGTCGAACGCGGGTGCTTGACCGAGTCGACCGGAGCGCGCCGCCGCGTGGCATGCGAATGGTCCATGCCGTTGAAGCGAAACGGAAAAATTCGGAAGCTTCGGCGAACATGGGTAGAATACGTTTTTAACCAGCTAACGAAACAACATGTCTGCCAGCGCAGTGAATGCAGCCCCGGGGCGCAACGTCGTGGTCGTCGGGACTCAATGGGGTGATGAAGGCAAGGGCAAGATCGTCGACTGGCTGACGGACCACGCGCAAGGCGTCGTACGTTTCCAGGGCGGCCACAATGCCGGCCACACGCTCATCATCGGCGGCAAGAAGACGATCTTGCGCCTCATTCCGTCGGGCATCATGCGCGCCGGCGTCGCCTGTTATATCGGCAATGGCGTCGTGCTCTCGCCCGAAGCGCTGTTCAAAGAAATCGAAGAGCTCGAAGCCGCGGGCCTCGACGTTCGCAAACGTCTGTTCATCTCCGAGGCAACTACGCTGATCCTGCCGTACCACGTCGCGATCGATCAAGCGCGCGAGGCGCGTCGCGGCGCGGGCAAGATCGGCACGACAGGGCGTGGCATCGGTCCGGCCTACGAGGACAAGGTTGGCCGCCGGGCGCTGCGCGTGCAGGATTTGTTCACGCCGCAAGCGTTCGCCGAACGGCTGCGTGAAAACCTCGACTTCCACAATTTCGTTCTGACCCAATACTTGGGCGCGGCTGCCGTCGATTTCCAGCAAACGCTCGACACGATGCTCGGATATGCCGAGCGTCTCGCGCCGATGGTCGCGGACGTCTCGCGGCGCCTGTATGAAGAAAACGAGGCCGGCCGCAATCTGCTGTTCGAAGGCGCGCAGGGTACGCTGCTCGATATCGATCACGGTACGTATCCGTTCGTTACGTCGAGCAATTGCGTGGCGGGCGCCGCCTCGGCGGGTGCGGGCGTCGGGCCTCAAAAGCTGCACTACATTCTCGGCATCACCAAAGCGTATTGCACGCGCGTCGGCGCGGGCCCGTTCCCGAGCGAGCTGTACGACGCCGACAACCCGCAGCGCCAGGAAGCGGTGGGCGTTACCCTCGCGAACGTCGGCAAGGAATTCGGTTCGGTGACGGGCCGTCCGCGCCGCACGGGCTGGCTCGATGCCGCGGCGCTGCGCCGGTCGATCCAAATCAACGGTGTATCGGGCCTGTGTATGACGAAGCTCGACGTGCTCGACGGCCTCGACGAAGTGAAGCTGTGCGTCGGCTACAAGGTCGACGGCAAAAGCGCCGATCTGCTGCCGCGCGGAGCGGGCGAGGTTGCGCGCTGCGAGCCCGTGTACGAGACGTTCGGCGGCTGGAAGGAAAGCACGATCGGCATCACCCAATGGAACGAGTTGCCGGCCAACGCGCAGGTCTACCTCTCGCGGGTGCAGGAAGTGGCCGGCGTCCCGATCGATATGGTTTCGACGGGGCCGGATCGAGACGAAACGATCTTGTTGCGCCATCCGTTCAAGGTTTGAGCGATGACGCAGAGCATGACGATGATCGCCATGACAGATCCGCGCAACGACGAGAAGAACCTCTGGGTGAGCTGGGACGAGTACCACCGGCTGATCGAGCTCTTGGCGCTGGCGGTACACGAATCGGGCTGGAAGTTCGACAAGATCCTTTGCCTGGCCCGTGGCGGGTTGCGGGTCGGAGATCAACTCTCGCGCATCTACGATCTGCCGCTGGCGATTCTCGCAACGAGTTCCTACCGCGAAGCAGCAGGCACGCAGCAAGGTGAACTCGATATCGCGCAGTACATCACGATGACGCGCGGCGAACTGTCCGGGAACGTGCTGCTCGTCGACGATCTCGTCGATTCGGGCGTCACGCTGGCGCGCGTGCAGCAGCATCTGAAGGAGCGCTATCCGGCCGTGACGGCCGTGCGCTCGGCCGTGCTGTGGTACAAGGGCTGCTCGAAGGTCAAGCCGGATTATGCCGTCCAGCATTTGCCCACGAACCCGTGGATTCACCAGCCGTTCGAAGAATGGGACACGGTTCGGCCCCATAATCTCGGCGCATGGATCAAGCGCGGCATCGCGCAAGATTCGTCGTCCGGCACGTAACTTGCAATTAGTTTGGTCGCGGCATTTGCACGCGCATCGGCAATCGAGCGGAGTCGACTGACTCCGCTCTTTTTGTGTGTATTCGACATCGATGCGCCGCTAGAATAGCGCTCGCTCTCGGCTTATCCGGTACGAACCGCTTGCGTTTATGACAAACAACAACCACGAGAACCTTCGTCAGCATTCCTTGCCGTCGCTCGCGCTAGCGGCGATCGGCGTCGTATTCGGCGACATCGGCACCAGCCCGCTGTATTCGCTCAAGGAAGCATTCAGTCCCGCTCACGGGATTGCGCTGACCGATCATTCGATCCTGGGCGTCATCTCGCTGCTGTTCTGGGCGATCATTGTCGTGGTGTCGATCAAGTATGTCTTGTTCGTGATGCGCGCGGACAACAACGGCGAGGGCGGCGTGCTCGCATTGATGGCGCTGTCGCTGCGGCCGTTCTCGATGAAGTCGCGCATCGCAGGCGTCTTGATGATGCTCGGTATCTTCGGCGCCTGCATGTTCTACGGCGACGCCGTGATCACGCCCGCCATCTCGGTCATCTCAGCCGTCGAAGGGCTCGAGATCGCGACGCCGCAGCTTGCGCATTTGGTCCTGCCGATCACGATGGTGATACTCGTCGCGCTCTTTTGGATCCAGCGCCACGGCACGTCGCTCGTCGGCAAGCTGTTCGGCCCGATCATGCTGGTCTGGTTCGCGACGATCGCGGTGCTCGGCGTCAGCCACATCGTACGTGCGCCGCAAGTCATTGCCGCGCTCAATCCGTATTACGCCTTCTCGTTCATGCACGCGCACATGCTGCAGGCGTATGTCGTGCTCGGATCCGTGTTCCTCGTGCTGACGGGGGCGGAAGCCCTTTACGCCGACATGGGACACTTCGGCGCGCGCCCGATTCGTCTCGCGTGGTATGTGCTCGTGATGCCGTCGCTCGTGCTCAACTACTTCGGGCAAGGCGCGTTGTTGATGCAAGATCCGAAGGCGATCGAGAACCCGTTTTTCCTGATGGCGCCGCAGTGGGCGCTGCTGCCCTTGGTCGTCCTATCGACCGTCGCAACCGTCATCGCGTCGCAAGCCGTGATTTCGGGCGCCTATTCGCTGACAAGCCAGGCGATCCAGCTCGGCTATGTGCCGCGCATGAAGGTGCTTCATACGTCGGAGTTGGCCATCGGGCAGATTTATGTGCCGGTCGTCAATTGGCTCTTGCTGTTCATCATCCTGTGCGTCGTGCTCGGCTTCAAGAGTTCGGATAATCTCGCTGCCGCGTACGGTATCGCCGTTACGACGACGATGGTCATGACGACCATATTGGCCTGCGTTGTCATGGTCAAGGTCTGGAACTGGAACAAGGCGCTGGTCGCCGTGATCATTGCCGCATTCATGACCGTGGATCTGGCCTTTTTCGGCGCCAACTTGCTCAAGGTCGCCGAGGGCGGATGGTTGCCGCTCGGCATCGGCGCGTTGTTGTTCTTCCTACTGATGACGTGGTACAAGGGCCGCATGCTCGTGAAGGAGCGCACGGCGGCCGATGGCATCCCGCTTGCGCCGTTCGTGCAGGGCCTGCTGGCGCACCCGCCGCACCGCGTATCCGGTACGGCCATTTACCTGACAGGCAGCGATTCGCTCGTACCGGTTAGCTTGCTGCACAATCTCAAGCACAACAAGGTGCTGCACGAGCGGACGATTTTCCTGACGTTCGAGACGCGCGACATTCCCTATATCAAAGAAGACGAGCGCATTACGCTGAAGGACGTCGGGGGCGGCTTGTATCTGGTCCGGGCGGTTTACGGCTTCAACGAAACGCCCGACGTGAAAGCGGTGCTGTTCGAACTCGAGCGGATATGCGGCATGCAGTTCGAACTGATGGATACGTCGTTCTTCCTCGCGCGCGAAACGGTCGTGCCGACACAATTGCCAGGCATGTCGATCCTGCGTGAGCGCGTGTTTGCTTGGATGCATCAAAACGCCGCGAAGCCAACTGATTTCTTCCGCATTCCGGCCAACCGCGTCGTCGAACTCGGAACGAAGATCGAAATTTGAGCAAGGTGCGGCGACCGCCTGGCGGTCGCCCGCCGGTCGCCGATAGCCGACGCGATAAAAAAGCCGCGCCTTCGATGAAGGACGCGGCTTTTTATTCACTTTTATCTGCCGACCGTTTTGCTCATCACGATAGATGGCCGCCGGCCGATTTTTGCGGCTGTGTTTGTTTGCCCGCTCACTCAGCGCTGCTTGAGCTTGGTAAATGCCGCTGCCATTGCGCCTGCCGCCTCCGGCTCGCGCGGACGTTGCGATCCACGGGACCCACCCCCAGCCCCACCACCGCTCGCGCGGCTCGGGCCGCGCTCGTCGCGCGAGGCTGGCGCGGCGTCGTCCGCCAGGCGCATCGTGAGCGCGATCCGTTGACGCTTGACGTCGACGTCGAGCACTTTGACCTTGACGACCTGGCCTGCCTTCACGACCTCGTGCGGATCTTTGATGAACTTGGTCGACATCGCCGAGACGTGAACGAGCCCGTCCTGGTGTACGCCGATGTCGACGAAGGCACCGAATGCCGCCACGTTGGTGACGACGCCCTCGAGGATCATGCCTGGCACGAGATCCGAAATTTTCTCGACGCCATCACGGAATGTTGCCGTCTTGAATTCGGGGCGTGGATCGCGCCCCGGCTTTTCGAGCTCGGAGAGAATGTCGCGAACGGTGGGCAGGCCGAAACGCTCGTCGACGAACTCGGCCGGCGACAGGCCCGCAAGCGCTTCGCGGCTGCCGAGCACATCGCCGATCTGCTTGCGGATTTTCGCGAGTATGCGTTCGACGACAGGGTACGCTTCGGGGTGCACCGACGAGCGATCGAGCGGATTTTCACCGCCATTGATGCGCAAGAAGCCGGCGGCTTGCTCGAACGTTTTATCGCCGAGGCGAGGCACCTTGCGCAGATGCGCGCGCGAGGGGAACGGGCCGTTCGCGTCGCGGTATTCGACGATGTTGCGCGCGAGCGTGCTATTGAGCCCCGACACGCGAGCGAGGAGGGCGACCGACGCGGTGTTGGCATCCACGCCGACGGCGTTCACGCAGTCTTCCACCACGGCGTCGAGCGAGCGCGCGAGCTCGCGTTGGTTCACGTCGTGCTGATACTGACCGACGCCGATCGCCTTTGGCTCGATCTTGACGAGTTCGGCGAGCGGGTCTTGGAGGCGTCGCGCGATCGACACGGCGCCGCGCAATGAAACGTCGAGCTCGGGGAACTCTTTCGCGGCGAGCTCCGATGCCGAATACACGGATGCCCCGGCTTCGGAGACGACGATCTTTTGGAGCTTCAGTTCGGGATGACGCGTGATCAGCTCGCTCGCGAGCTTGTCCGTCTCGCGCGACGCCGTGCCGTTGCCGATGCTGATCAAGTCGGCTTGCGTTTGCGCGGCGAGTCGCGCGAGTTTTGCGAGGGAGCCGTCCCAATCGCGGCGCGGCTCGTGCGGGTAGATCGTATCGGTCGCGAGCAGCTTGCCCGTGCGATCGACGACGGCTATCTTGACGCCCGTGCGCAAGCCCGGGTCGAGGCCGATGACGGCCTTCGGGCCGGCCGGCGCGGCGAGCAGCAAGTCCTTCAAATTGCGGGCGAAGACGCGAATCGCCTCATGCTCCGCCGTTTCTCGCAGTTGCGTCAGCATCTCGTTTTCGAGATGCGGCTGTACTTTCACGCGCCAGCACCAGCGGCAGACGTCCGAGAGCCATTTGTCGGCCGGACGGCCTTGGTTCGAGACGCCGGCGTAACGCGCGACGATCGCTTCGCACGGATGCGGCACTTGTGCATCGAGCTCTTCACCGAGGCCGAGCTTGATCATCAACACGCCGGCATTACGGCCGCGGAAAAGCGCGAGCGCGCGGTGCGAAGGCACCGTCTTCCAGGTTTCGGCGTAGTCGTAGTAATCGCGAAATTTCTCGCCTTCTTCCTTTTCCTTGCCCTCGACGACGGCAGAGGAAACGATGCCGCGCTCCGACAAATACTCGCGCAGCTTGCCGAGCAGCTCCGCCGTTTCGCCGAATTGCTCGGATAGGATGTCGCGAGCGCCATCGAGTGCCGCCTTGACGTCCGCCACGCCTTTCTCGGCATCGACATAGGCCGCCGCTTCCGTTTGCGGATCGAGGCGCGGATCGGCCAACAGCGCCTGCGCAAGCGGCTCGAGCCCTGCTTCGCGCGCGATTTGCGCGCGTGTGCGGCGCTTTGGCTTGTAGGGCAGGTAAAGATCTTCGAGTACTTGTTTGCTGTCCGCGGTGTCGATCGCCGCGCGCAGTTCGTCGGTCAGCTTGCCTTGCTCCTCGATGCTCGAGAGGATCGTCGCGCGCCGCTCTTCCATTTCGCGCAGGTAGAGCAGCCGCTCCTCGAGGTGGCGCAACTGCGTGTCATCGAGATTGTCGGTGACTTCCTTGCGGTAGCGCGCGATGAACGGAACGGTGGCGCCTTCGTCGAGCAATTGCACGGCCGCGGCGACTTGGCGCGGCTGCACGGTCAGTTCGGTGGCGATACGCTGTACGATCTTGAGTGCTACGGTGTCCGTCATAGAGAAAGAAGCGCTGGCTGCGAGGCCCCTGCGGTGCTGCCGGCGAACCACCGGAAACACCAGCCGGAGGCCGGGTTACTCAAGCGGCGCATTTTGCCATAAATGCCCGGGCGGTCGAGCGCGGGTGTTAGAATTTCGACCATGTTCCGATCCCCGCCTACGACGTTGCCGATCTCCCGTTTTTCCGTTGTTTCGTGTGCCGCGACCTTGGCCGCGGTGGCGCTCGCGTGCCCGCTCGCCGCGCAGGCGGCATCCGCACAAGACGTGCCGGCCGCTGCCTTGCCGGCAAGCGGTGCGGCGCCCTCGCAGGTTCGCGATTTCACCACGCGTCAGCAAGCGCTCGACGCCCGCACGGCAGCGAACGAGTACGAGTACGGCGTCGCCGTGCACAATTGTTACAGCAAGTTTTTCGTCAACGCCTGCTTAGGTCGCGCGCGCGACAAGATGCGCGCTGCACGCGGGCAGATTCACGCCGAGCAGCTTGCGCTGGACGACGAGCGGCGCGCCGTGCATGCGCAGCAGCGCGACGAGCAAGATGCGTTGCGCCGCGCGCAAGACGCCCAGGAGGCGCCGCAGCGCGCAGCCACAGCGGCCAGCAACGAGCAGGCGTTCGCGCAGAAGCAGCGTGAGCATGAGCTCCAGCAGGCACAGCGCGGAGCGCAAGCGCCGCAGCGTGCCGCCGATCAAGCCGCCTACGATAGCAAGCAGGCCGACTTCCAGCGCAAGCTCAACGACGCGCGGCAGAGCGCGGCGCAGGATGCGCAGGCGCGCGCCGAGCGCGCGCAGCACTACACACAGAAGCAGGCCGACGCGGCGCAGCACAAGGCCGACGTCGAAGCTCGCCAGAAACAGGCTGCGCAAAAGGCGCAGCAAAAGCAGCAGGAACAGATGCAGCAGCAGGAACAGCAAAAGCGTTCGCAGCAGGAGCAGGACAGCGACTGAGGCAGGGCGGTTTTGCTGGACGGCAACCTCAGGTGTGGCGCCCGCATGAGCGGCGTCTCGCCTAACGAACCGAGGAGGCGACCATGCGCGACCATCAGGCGATCCAACCGGAGATGCTCCGCGACCGCATCTTGCAATTGCAGTCGGAGCATAGCGAACTCGATCGCATGATCGACAAATTGGCGATCTCATCGGACATCACCGACCTCGAGCTGCGGCGTCTGAAAAAGCGCAAGCTCAAGGTCAAAGACGACATCTTGTTGCTGCAATTGCAACTCGAACCGGACAAGCACGCGTAAGCGGCGAGCGGGCAGGCGTTCGCGCCGCGCGCTTCGCGCCGGTCATTGCAGGGAAACGCTTGCCTTGAACTCATCGCTCGATGCCTCCACCCGGGCACCGCTTGCCGCGGCGCCGGATCTGCCCGAGGGGCAGGATGATCGTGCCGCTCAGCCGGCGCCTTCGACGCATTCCGTACGCGCGCCGCACGCGTTGGCGGCTGCGCTCGCCCCACGCAGGCGTTCCGAACTCGACGAGATTTTCGCGAACGACGGCCTGCTCGCCCGTGCTATCGATGGCTACCGTCCGCGGGCATCTCAGATCGAAATGGCATGTGCCGTGGCAGCGGCAATGGAGGCGTCGGGGCGTGCCATGCCCGAGCCCGCGATGTTCGAAGCGCAGCGCCGTCCGGCGCGGCGCCTGCGGAGCGACGCGGACGCACGCGCCGACACTGCGAGTCGCTCACCGGGCGACAGCGCGCAGGCCGATGCCGGCGATGCCGGCGAAAACACGCTGATCGTCGAGGCCGGCACGGGCACGGGTAAGACGTTCGCGTACCTCGTTCCCGCCATGCTTTGGGGCGGCAAGGTTGTTGTCTCGACCGGCACCAAACACCTACAGGATCAGCTCTTTCAGCGCGATATTCCCACGGTGCGCGATGCGCTTGCCGTACCGGTTTCGGTCGCCATGCTCAAGGGACGCGCGAACTATCTTTGTCACTACTATCTGCAACGCACGGCCGACAATGGGCGGTTGCCGTCGCGGCAGGACACCGCTTATCTGCAAGACATCGTGCGCTTCGCGAAAATCACGCGCACGGGCGATAAGGCCGAACTCGCGAGCGTGCCCGAGACCGCGGCCGTTTGGTCGATGGTGACCTCGACGCGCGAGAACTGTCTCGGACAAGAGTGTCCGCATTACAAGGATTGCTTCGTGATGCAGGCGAGGCGCGAGGCGCAGCAGGCCGACATCGTCGTCGTGAATCACCACCTATTTTTCGCGGACATCATGCTGCGCGACACGGGGATGGCCGAGCTGCTGCCGACGGCCAACACGATCGTCTTCGACGAAGCGCATCAACTGCCCGAGACGGCGACGTTGTTTTTCGGGGATACGCTTTCGACGGCGCAACTGCTCGAGCTTGCGCGCGATACGGTCGCAGAGGGGCTCGCGCATGCGCGCGATGCCGTGGAATGGGTCAAGCTGGGCGCGGCGCTCGAGCGTGCGGCCCGCGACGTCAGGCTCGCCTTCAAGGACGATACGATGCGGGTGTCGGCCGCGCAGCTCGGCGACGATCACGCACTGTACGGCGCGCTCGATGCGCTGGAGGCCGCGTTGGATGCCGTCGCCGGGGCGCTCGCCGGGCAAGCCGAGCGTGCCGAATCGCTCGGCGCCTGCTTGCGGCGCACGCGCGAATTGCAGGACCAGCTTGCGCGATGGACGTCGCTGCCTGAAGACAAAACGGACGATGCGGACAAAACCGTCGAAGCGCCGGCCGCTCCCCAAGCGGGGGGCTCGTCGCGGGCAGCGCCCGTGGATTTCAATGAGCGCATCCGTTGGGTCGAGGTGTTTGCCCACTCCGTGCAATTGCATGAAACGCCGCTGTCGGTGGCGCCGATCTTCGCGAAGCAGCGTGCCGGTGTGCCGCGGGCCTGGATCTTCACGTCGGCGACGTTGTCGGTGCGTGGCGACTTCACCCACTACGCGGCGCAGATGGGGCTCGATGCGCGCCGCTCGATGACGCTGCCGAGCCCGTTCGATTACGGCACACAGGGCTTGCTCTACGTGCCGCGCAATTTGCCGCAGCCGTCGTCGCCAGCATTCACCGACGCCGTATTCGAAGCCGCGCTGCCCGCGATCGAGGCGGCCGGCGGGGGCGTTTTCTTCCTGTGCACGACGCTGCGCGCGGTCGATCGGATCGCGGGCAAGCTGCGCGAGATCATCGAGGCGCGCGGATGGTCGACGCCGCTGCTGACACAAGGCGATGCGAGCCGCACCGAGTTGCTCGACCGTTTTCGCGCCTACGGCAATGCGATCCTCGTCGGTAGCCAAAGCTTTTGGGAAGGTGTGGACGTGCGCGGCGATGCGCTTTCGCTCGTCGTCATCGACAAGCTTCCGTTCGCTCCGCCCGATGATCCTGTCCTGTCGGCGCGGCTCGATGCGCTGACGAAAAAAGGGCTCAGCCCATTTGCCGTGCACCAGGTGCCGCAGGCGGTTATCACCCTGAAGCAGGGTGCCGGCCGCTTGATTCGTGCCGAAACCGATCGCGGGGTGCTGATGATTTGCGATACGCGTCTCGTCGATAAGCCGTACGGCCGACGCATTTGGCAGAGCCTGCCGCCGTTCAAGCGCACGCGCGAAATCGAGGTCGTGCGCGAATTCTTCGCCGACGGGGACCAGCAAACGACGACGCAGACTTAGGACGGCACGGCACAGGCCGGCGGTGCATAGGCCGGCCGCCGTCGGACGCATGCCTCGCCTGGCCTCGGCAAAAGAAAACCCGGCCGCACAGGGCCGGGTTTTCGCTTCGACGCCAAGCGCGGCGCGTGACCGCGAGCGCTTAAACGAGCGTCAGAATTGCCACCACGACTTCTTCTCGCCGGGGCGCGCATGGCCCGTGACGTACGGGCTGTCGGGGAACGTTCCGGCCAGCACCCGGCGCGTATCGTCGGCCAGCTTCGTTTCGTTGAGCTTGGTGTACGACAGCATCATGATGTGCAACGCATCTTCGATCGCCGGCGCGTTCTTGTATTCCTTGACGGCGAGCTGCGCGCGGTTGATCGCCGCCACGTAGGCGCCGCGACGATAGTAGTAATCGGCCGCGTGCACTTCATACGATGCGAGCGCGTTGACGATGTAGCGCATGCGGGCGGCTGCATCGGGGGCGTACTTGCTGTCCGGGTATTTGTCCACGACGATCTTGAACGCGTCGTACGATTCGCGCAGCGACTTGGGATCGCGCTCGCTCATGTCCTGGCCCGAGAAACGGCCGAACAAACCGAGATCGTCGTTGAAGTGGATCATCCCCTTCAGGTAATACGCGTAGGCGATGTCAGGATGATCGGGATGCAGCCGAATGAAGCGATCGATGGCTTCGTCGGCGGTGGCCGTCTCGCCGTCCTTCCAGTTGCAATAGGCGACGTTGATTTCCGCTTGCTGCGCGAAGTGGCCGAACGGATCGCGGCCTTCGAGCGATTCGAAGTACTTGGCGCACTTGCCCCAATCACGGTTCGTCAGCGCGTCTTGTGCCTCCGAGTATAATTTGCTGTTTGGCCAAGTGGCCGTCTCATCGGTCTTTTGGGGTAGGCCGTGGCAACCCGCCACGAGCACCGCGGCAGCCGCGAGGGCCAAGCCAGCCGAGGCGGATCGAACCGCGCGCTTCGCTGCGCGGCTTGCCGCGCACGAGACCGTGCGCATCATAGTGTTGAGGGCTCGCCGCATTTCTCCGTGCTTCCTAGCAATCAGTCTCACTCAGTGACCCAGTTTCAATGACCCGCACACGTCCTTTCGGCAACATGCTCGGCCCTATCGATAGAAGCGACGATTATAGCCGAAGCGCCAGTCCCGCCGATGCCCAAGTAGGGCAGCCCGTCGACGATCGTGTCGCGGCTCTCTCGGGCGACGCGGCGCGGCCGCTTGACGAGGCGCCGCGCGTCGCGCTCGTGCCCGCCGCGCTGGCTGGCGAGCGGCTCGACAAAGTGCTCGCGAAAGTGTTTCCCGAGTTTTCGCGCAGTCGCTTGCAGAGTTGGACCGAAGCCGGGCGCGTGCTGATGAACGGCGCGCCGGCCAAAGTGCGCCAGGCCGTGCCGCTTGGGGCGCGCATCGAGCTTACGCCTGATTATTTGCCGGAGCAGCTTGCGTTTACCCCTGAGCCGGTGCCGCTCGAAATCCTCTACGAGGACGATGCGCTCGTGGTCGTCAACAAGCCGGCCGGTCTCGTCGTGCATCCGGCCGCGGGTAACTGGAGCGGCACGCTGCTGAACGGGCTGTTGCACCGCTACCCCGATGCGGCCGGCTTGCCGCGGGCCGGCATCGTCCATCGGCTCGACAAAGAGACGTCGGGGTTGATGGTGGTCGCGCGCACGCTCGAAGCGCAAACCGATCTCGTGCGCCAGTTGCAAGCGCGGACGGTGAAGCGGCGCTACGTCGCGCTCGTGTGGGGGACGATGCCCGACGAAGGCATCATCGACGCCCCGATCGGTCGCGATCCGCGCGAGCGCACGCGCATGGCCGTCGTCGAGGGTGCTTCGGGCAAGAGCGCGCGCACGCGTTTTCGTCTTGTCGATCAAGCAACGTGGCAGCAGCAGAACGTCAGCGCGATTCATTGCGATCTGGAGACGGGGCGCACGCACCAAATTCGCGTTCATTGCGCTCACGTGGGACATCCGCTGCTCGGCGATCCCGTCTACGGCAGCGCGCGCGGCCGCCGCTCGAGCGCGCCGCTGCCCGGTGGCTTTGCGCGGCAGGCGCTGCATGCATGGCAACTCGGGCTCGTGCATCCGCGCTCGGGGCGATCGATGCGCTGGCGCGCCGACTTGCCGCCCGACATGGATGAGCTCGTGCATGCGCTTGGTTTCGGGAGCGATGCGGCGGCCTTCGAGCCCGAAGGTTTCGATGACGATGCGTATGACGAATTCGAAGACGGCGAGCTTGGCTGCGAGGGCGACCCGGACGAGGACGCAGACATCGAGTGATCGGGCGATACGTCACGGCGCGGCCGATGGGTTGACGGGTTGCGTGGAAGTGGCCGCATCCCGGTGGTATCGCCGCCCGGCGTTGCGCCAAAACGAAACCAAACATACGACGAACGATCGCAGCAGGACGACCGATCATGACGAAAGCCGACGAAGCCGCATTGACTGAGAACGATTGCCTGCGTCCCGCCTGGCGCGTGTCGCCGCGCGTGCGCGCGCTCGTCACGACGCGTGCGGGCGGCGTCAGCGCGCCGCCGTACGGCCGCTGGCTGGAAGGTCGCGAAGCGGAGGGCGGCCTGAACCTCGGCTTGCATACTGGCGATGACCCGGTGCACGTGGCGCAAAACCGGGCGCGTTTGCGCGCGCTTGCCGGCGTGCGTGCCGCATGGCTCGAACAGGTCCACGGCGATGCGATCGTCGCTGCCCATGAGGTGCCGCTCGACGGTCCCCCCGTGCGGGCCGATGCAAGCGTGACGACGGTGCCCGGCGTCGCTTGTCTCGTGATGGTGGCCGATTGCATGCCGGTCTTGCTGTGCGACGGCGAGGGGCACGCGGTGGGCGCCGCTCACGCGGGCTGGCGCGGTCTTGCAGCCGGTATCGTCGAGAAGACAGCCGCGCGCGTCGCCGAACAGGCGCAGTGCGCGCCGCAGATGCTGCACGCTTATCTGGGGCCCGCAATCGGTCCGCAGGCGTTCGAGGTCGGCGACGAGGTGCGCGCTGCGTTCCTAGCCGCAGCCGCTCCAGCGGAGCACGACGCGACCGCCCGCGCATTCGTCGCGCGTCCGCAAGCACCGGGCAAATATTGGGCCGACCTGTACGCACTGGCGCGCGTGCGCCTTGCACGGCTCGGCGTGACGCAGATCGCGGGCGGCGATGCCTGTACGGTGACGGACCAGGAACGGTTTTATTCCTATCGGCGCGATCGGGTGACGGGCCGTATGGCCGCGTTGATCTGGCTGGCGGATTGATTCGCCGACTAGATTGGCCGACTGCTCGTCGAGCGGCGTCCCTGCGGCGCACAAGAAGCGCAGCCGTGACCGCCCGACGAGCCGGCACGTACGCGCGTGCCGCCGGCTTTGTGACCTAGCGCACATGCCGATGGGGCTTGGCTGACGCGTTTCCGATCGATATCGGGAAAACGATAATAAAAAACCTGTCGCGCTGCGGCAAAATCGGTCCCAAGCATTGACACGCCTCAGGACGGGAGCAAGAATGACCGCTCGCAAGGGTGAGCGCAGCGAGTGTCGCAAGGGTTCTCCCGCGTGCGCTCGACGCCCGCCTCTCAATCAGTCTTCCAAGACTCAGGGCAAAAAGCGGGTATGACTGCATCAAAACGTCGATCGACTTCTTCTCACACCGAAACTTCTTCGAACCGCGAGCAGCAAGCCGAAGCAGGCACCGCGGACATGCAGCGGATGTTCGAGGCTTGGATGGGCGCGTGGCGTTCTTTCGCCGATCCGAGCAAATGGCCGTCCGCCGCGCAGGGCGGCGGCCCGGCCAGCGGGATGGCCGCGCAAGCGATGAACGGCCAAGCGGGCGGCGCGCCGTTCGCCTTCCCGTTCGCGATGCCGCAGATGCCATCGATGCCGTTGCCTTCGATGGCCGAGGCGCAGCAGGCGCTCGCGGGTATGACGCTGCCCGTCGCGTCCATTCCTCCCGATCGGCTGCAGGCGCTGCAGTCCGACTATTCGCGCGATTGCCTTGCATTGCTGCAGCAAGCGGGTACGGCCGACAAAGCGGCACCCGAGCTGCCGGATAGGCGTTTCAGTTCGGAAGCGTGGAAAGCGACGCCGGCGTTCGCCTACGTGGCGGCCTGGTATCTGCTGAATACGCGTTATCTACAAGCGCTTGCCGACGCCGTCGACACCGATGTGAAAACGCGCGAGCGAATTCGCTTCGCCGTGCAGCAATGGACGGCCGCCGCGTCGCCGAGCAACTTCCTCGCGCTCAACCCCGAGGCACAAAAGACACTGCTCGAGAGTCACGGCGAAAGCCTGCGCCAGGGGGTGATGAACCTGCTGGCCGACATGCGCCGTGGCAAGATTTCGCAGAGCGACGAGTCGCGCTTCGTCGTCGGCAAGAACATCGGTTCGACCGAGGGCGCCGTCGTCTTCGAAAACGAACTGATTCAACTGATTCAGTACAAGCCGCGCACGCCGAGCGTGTTCGAGCGGCCGCTGCTGATGGTTCCGCCTTGCATCAATAAGTTCTACATCCTCGATCTGCAGCCCGAGAGTTCGCTTGTCGCGCATGCGCTCGAATGCGGACATCAAGTCTTCATGATCTCGTGGCGCAATGCCGACGCCTCGCTGGCCGACAAGTCTTGGGACGATTACGTCAACGACGGTGTGCTTGCCGCGATCGACGTCGTCAAAAGCGTGAGCGGACGCGAGCAGATCAATACGTTCGGTTTTTGCATCGGCGGCACGATGATCGCGACGGCGCTGGCCGTGCTCGCGGCGCGCGGCGAGCACCCCGCCGCCTCGATGACATTGTTGACGGCGATGCTCGACTTCAGCGATACGGGTGTGCTCGACGTCTTCGTCGACGAAGCCCACGTGCGCATGCGCGAGCAAACGATCGGCGGCATCAACGGCGCGCCGCCGGGGCTCATGCGCGGCGTCGAGTTCGCGAATGCGTTCTCGTTCTTGCGGCCCAACGACTTAGTATGGAACTACGTCGTCGACAACTACCTCAAAGGGCGCACGCCCGCACCGTTCGACTTGCTGTACTGGAACGGCGATTCGACTAATTTGCCTGGGCCGATGTACGTTTGGTACCTGCGCAATACATACTTGGAGAACCGGATACGCGAGCCCGGGGCGTTGACCGTGTGCGGAGAAGCGCTCGATCTTTCGCGCATCGACGTGCCGACGTTCATCTATGGCTCGCGCGACGACCACATCGTGCCGTGGCGCACGGCGTACGCGTCGGCGCCGTTGCTGACGGGCCCACAGCGTTTCGTGCTCGGTGCATCGGGGCATATTGCGGGCGTCATCAATCCGCCGGCGAAGGGCAAGCGCAGCTATTGGTCGCACGAAAACGATGAGAAGGCGTTGCCCGAGAATCCGGACGACTGGTTCGAAGGCGCCGTCGAGAAACCCGGCAGTTGGTGGCCGGACTGGATGGCGTGGCTCGACCAATACGGCGGCAAGAAGGTGAAGGTTCGGGTGCAGCTCGGATCGGCCGAGTATCCGGTCATCGAGCCGGCGCCTGGGCGGTATGTGCAAGAGCGCGACTGAACCGAACGATTGACCGGGGCGCTCTAAGGTTTTTAACTACGATGTGCGGCCCAAGTGGCCGCCTCATCCGCAAGGAGTCACGAAATGACTGACGTAGTGATCGTATCGGCTGCTCGCACCGCCGTGGGCAAGTTCGGTGGTTCGCTCGCGAAGATTGCCGCGCCCGAGCTTGGTGCGGCCGTCGTTCGGGCGGTGCTCGAGCGCGCGGGCGTCAAACCCGAGCAAGTGAGCGAAGTCATCCTGGGGCAGGTGCTGACGGCGGGCTCCGGCCAGAATCCGGCGCGTCAAGCGTTGATCAAGGCCGGGCTGCCGAGCGCGGTGCCGGGCATGACGATCAACAAGGTGTGCGGCTCGGGTCTGAAGGCCGTCATGCTGGCCGCGAACGCCGTGATCTCGGGCGATGCCGACATCGTCGTCGCCGGTGGGCAAGAGAATATGAGCGCGGCGCCGCACGTACTGCCGGGCTCGCGCGACGGCTTCCGCATGGGCGATGCCAAGCTCGTCGACACGATGATCGTCGACGGCCTGTGGGACGTCTACAACCAGTACCACATGGGGGTCACGGCTGAAAACGTGGCCAAAGAATACGGCATCACGCGCGAGGAGCAGGACAAGTTCGCGGCGCTGTCGCAGAACAAGGCCGAGGCTGCGCAGAAGGCGGGGCGCTTCAACGACGAAATCGTTCCCATCGAGATTCCGCAGCGTAAGGGCGAGCCTGTTCGCTTCGTCACCGACGAGTTCGTGCGACATGGCGTGACGGCCGAGTCGCTCGCGGGCTTGAAGCCGGCCTTCTCGAAGGAAGGTACGGTCACGGCAGCGAACGCGTCGGGCCTGAACGACGGCGCGGCGGCCGTACTCGTGATGTCGGCCAAGAAGGCCGAGGCGCTTGGGCTGACGCCGCTCGCGCGGATCAAGGCATACGCCAATGCCGGCGTCGATCCGAGGGTCATGGGGATGGGGCCGGTGCCGGCGTCTCGCCGTTGTCTCGAGCGCGCGGGTTGGTCGATCGGCGACCTCGATCTGATGGAAATCAACGAGGCGTTTGCCGCGCAGGCGCTCGCGGTCCACCAGCAGATGGGCTGGGACACGTCGAAGATCAACGTGAACGGCGGCGCGATCGCGATCGGCCATCCGATCGGCGCATCGGGCTGCCGCATTCTCGTGACATTGCTCCACGAAATGCAGAAACGCGACGCGAAGCGTGGCTTGGCCTCGCTCTGTATTGGCGGCGGGATGGGCGTCGCGTTGGCGGTCGAGCGCGTCTGACGGGCGCGCAAGAGCCGTCGCCGAGGGCACGGTGCGGCGGCAAAGACGAGGGACGCCGGAAGGCGTCCCCGGAAAACGGGAATGGAGCGTGATTCATGACTCAGCGTATTGCGTACGTAACGGGCGGAATGGGGGGCATCGGTACTGGGATTTGCCAGCGCCTGCATCGCCAAGGGTTCAAAGTGGTGGCGGGCTGTGGGCCGAATTCGCCGCGGCGCGTCACTTGGCTGGAGCAACAGAAGGCGCTCGGCTACGACTTCGTTGCCTCTGAGGGCAACGTCGGCGATTGGGAGTCGACCAAAACCGCGTTCGACAAGGTGAAGGCCGAGGTCGGCGAGGTCGACGTGCTCGTCAACAATGCGGGCATTACGCGCGACGTCGTGTTTCGCAAGATGACGCACGAGGATTGGACGGCCGTCATCGACACGAACCTGACGAGCTTGTTCAACGTCACGAAGCAGGTGATCGACGGCATGGTGGAGCGCGGTTTCGGGCGCGTCATCAACATTTCGTCCGTGAATGGCCAGAAGGGGCAGTTCGGACAGACGAACTACTCGACGGCCAAAGCCGGCATTCACGGTTTCACGATGGCGCTCGCGCAGGAAGTGGCGACCAAAGGCGTGACCGTGAACACGGTGTCGCCCGGCTATATCGGTACGGACATGGTCAAATCGATTCGCGCAGACGTGCTCGAAAAAATCATCGCGACGATCCCGGTGCGCCGCTTGGGCACTCCGGATGAAATTGCGTCGATCGTCGCTTGGCTTGCGTCCGATGAGTCGGGTTTTTCGACGGGTGCCGATTTCTCGCTGAACGGCGGTTTGCACATGGGCTGATGTGGGCTGCACCGGCCGCGATTGCGATCGCGGCCGGTGCAAAAGGGGTTAAAGTGTAAGGGTTTCAGGGGGCCGGACAGCCGCGGGAGACGCGGTGGGCTCGAGGGCGCCGTCATTGCGCTGCGTTGCGTCTATAAAAGGCATTACATGTCGACTACAAAGAAAACAGCCGAGCGATTCATCAAGAAATACCCGAACCGTCGGCTCTACGACACGGAGACGAGCACGTACATCACGCTTAGCGACGTGAAGCAACTCGTGCTCGATCAGGAGGAGTTCAAGGTCATCGATGCGAAGAGCAACGAGGATCTCACGCGCAGCATCTTGCTGCAGATCATTCTCGAAGAAGAAAGCGGCGGCGTGCCGATGTTTTCCTCGTCGATGCTGTCGCAGATCATTCGTTTCTACGGGCATGCGATGCAAGGCATGATGGGCGTCTACTTGGAAAAGAATATTCAGGCGTTCATCGAAATTCAAAACAAGCTTGCGGAACAATCGAAGAATCTCTATGAAGGTAACGCGCTGAATCCGGAGGTGTGGTCGCAGTTCATGAACATGCAGGCGCCGATGATGCAAGGAATGATGACGAGCTACATCGAGCAGTCGAAAAACATGTTCGTGCAGATGCAAGAGCAGATGCAGAACCAGGCCAAGACGATGTTCAACTCGTTCACGTTCAACAAGCCGGGCTCGGGCTCCGAGCCGGAGAAGAAGTAACGGGGGCCGTTCGCCTGCCGATTGCATGCGCCGCGCAAGCCCGCGGCTTCACCGCGCATAAGTCACGGGGTGTCGCGGGCCCCCTTCTGAAGTCTTCCATGTAGATCACCGTTTCCACGGTCGGTCACTTCCCTTGTTTGATCGCCGCGCCGTCGCAATTCTTCGATCTCGATCAAAAGCGCGACGAACCTTTTGCGTGTGCCGCGCGCGCGGCGAAAGGCTCGCCCGCTGCACACTCATGGGGTGTCACGATGGCCGTTCAAACATTAAAGCGCTGGGGCAACAGTCTTGCTGTACGCATCCCGGCGAGCGTTGCCCAGGAGGCTCAACTGGTCGAGGGGCAGTCGATCGACGTGCAGGTCGTTGACGGCAAGGTACAGATTCTTGCTCACACGGCCATCAAGCGCTTTTCTCGCGAGCGCTATGTGCAGCAATTGTGGGGGCGAATACTGGAGCCGCATGCCGCCATCGATTTCGGCGCCCCGCAAGGCTCGGAGTTCGGCGGGCCCGACGAGCCCCGCTAAAACGGAACCGAGGGAAACACATGCTTAACGGGGTTCCGGAGGTGGGCGACGTCATTCGGCTGTATGTGGGGCCGAGCAAAGGCAACGAGCAAGACGGGTATCGATCTGTTGTCGTGCTTACGCCCGCCGAGGTCGACGAACTGACAGGGAGGGTAGTCGGACTGCCGATTACCTCGACGATTCGAGGCTGGGAATCCGAGATCGCTATCGCCAGTCTGGCTCGCCCAAGCGTTGCGCTCGTCGATCAAATCGTCAACCTTTCGTATCGGCACGCGAATTCAGCTACGACAGGGAGCGGGCGTCGGCAGAGGAAATCGACGCGATTCGGTATGCGGTGCGTATGTTTCTCGATTTATAACGCTGCTGGCTCCGTTGCCGAGGTGCGTTCCTCTTTCCTTCGTTTGCATCCCCGGTACGCGCTTCGCTTGGCGCGAGTAGCGCGTCACGGCAGCAGCCCCGCGCAGCATCACGGTACAATACGCGGTTCCTCCGGGAAGCCGTGCGCCGTAACGTCGCGCACGATTCGGTCGCCCGGGGTCATTGCCATTGCCCGGATCACCTCATGCCGCACACGTCTTCTCCCGCCGCGCCGACATCGGCCGCCGCCACACCAACCGCACCCAAGGTCGGTTTCGTATCGCTCGGCTGCCCCAAGGCACTCGTCGATTCCGAGCAAATCATCACGCAGTTGCGCGCCGAGGGCTACGAAATTTCGGGCACCTACGACGGTGCCGATCTCGTCGTCGTCAACACCTGCGGCTTCATCGACGAAGCGGTGCAGGAGAGCCTCGATGCCATTGGCGAAGCGCTGACCGAAAACGGGAAGGTGATCGTCACCGGCTGTCTGGGTGCAAAAAAAAGCGCCAGCGGCGAGGGTCTCATCGAGGAAGTGCACCCGAAGGTGCTCGCCGTCACGGGGCCGCACGCCGTCGGCGAAGTGATGCAAGCGGTGCACAACCATTTGCCGAAGCCGCATGATCCGTTCGTCGACCTCGTGCCGCCGGCCGGCATCAAGCTCACGCCGCGCCACTACGCCTATTTGAAGATTTCCGAGGGGTGTAACCACCGCTGCACGTTTTGCATCATCCCGTCGATGCGCGGCGATCTCGTCTCGCGGCCCATCGCCGAGGTCATGCTCGAGGCCGAGAATCTGTTCAAGTCGGGCGTGAAGGAACTGCTCGTCATCTCGCAAGACACGAGCGCCTATGGCGTTGACGTCAAGTACCGCACCGGTTTTTGGAACGGGCGACCGCTCAAGACGCGCATGACCGACCTCGTCGGCGCGCTTGGTGAACTCGCCGCGCAGTATGGCGCTTGGGTGCGGCTGCATTACGTCTATCCGTACCCGCACGTCGACGAAATCATTCCGATGATGGCCGAGGGGCCGTTCAAGGGGCACGTGCTGCCTTATCTCGACGTGCCGTTCCAGCACGCCGACCCTGAAGTGCTCAAGCGCATGAAGCGACCGGCCAACGCTGAGCGCACGCTCGAGCGCGTCGCCGCGTGGCGTCGCATGTGCCCCGAGCTGACGATACGCAGCACTTTCATTGCCGGCTTTCCGGGCGAGACGGAAGCTCAATTCGAAACGTTGCTCGAATTCATTCGCGCGGCTGAACTCGATCGCGTCGGCTGCTTCGCCTACTCTCCCGTCGAAGGCGCGAGTGCGAACGAGCTAGACGGCGCCTTGCCCGACGAAGTGCGCGAAGCGCGTCGAGCGCGTTTTATGGAAGTCGCCGAAGAGGTCTCTGCGCAGAGAATGAAGCGCAAGGTCGGCAAGATGCTCAAAGTGCTCATCGACGAGGTGAACGCGGACGGTGGAATCGGTCGGACGGCGGCCGATGCGCCGGAGATCGATGGCGTCGTTTATGTCGCGCCCGCGTCCAAAGCCTCCAAGCGGTACAAAGCCGGCGATTTCGTGTCGGTCAGGATAACCGGTGCCGATGGTCACGATCTTTGGGGAGAAGTCTGACGCCGTATGAATGACAAGGGGAACCGGAAGCGCGGGCGATTGAGCAGACGAGGCCCGCGGGCGTCCGAAGGTTTGTCGCTGCCGTGCGTAATGGTTCGGTTTTTTGCGGCCGCCATGGCCGTGCTAGTCGTTTTGTCGCCCGATTTGGCGCGAGCCCAACAGGCGACTCAACCGGGCGGCGCACTTGCGCAGCAAGCCGAAGCCGCGGCTGTCGAGACGGTGCCCCGTGCGCCGGCGCCACTCGCCCCCAATCCCGAGTTCGCTAATTTTCCCCGCTACACCGGCACGCTCGGCTCGCGCCGAATCATCTTGCGTCTCGGCAAAAAGACCGACGATCCGACCGGCGTGCACGGCGAATACCAGTTCGCCGATACCGGTGAAGTCGTCCTCGTGGCCGGCGACCGCGAAGGCGACGTACTCGAAATCGAAGAATCGAACGATGGGAGTACGATCACGGGCAACTGGGTCGGCCGCTTCGCGGCAGACGGCGCGCTTGCCGGCGATCGCATGAACGTCGACGATTCCGACCCGCAGTCATTCGACCTCCATCCGCTTGTAGGCTCCTCATCGACATTGTGACCATGACCGATTCCGCTTCCTCTCGCGCACGCCAGACTCGCATCGTCCACCCCGACATCGATCTCGCCCCGGGCTTCGAATCGTTTGCCACGCCTGTCATGCGCGCTTCGACTGTGGTGTTTCCCGATTTGGCGGCCGTGCGCGGGGCCGACTGGCGCAGCGACGCGCAGTGGCGCTACGGTCTACATGCGACGCCGACCTCGGCAGCGCTTGCGCAGCGGCTTGCCGAGATCGAGGGCGGCAAGCACGCGCTGTTGCAGCCGTCGGGGCTATCGGCGATTTCGAACGTCTACTTCGGTGTCGTGAAAGCCGGCGATGACGTTTTGATTCCCGACAACGTCTATTCGCCGAATCGAGAACACGGCAATTGGCTTGCGCACGATTTCGGCGTATCGGTGCGCTACTACGATCCGATGATCGGTGCCGGTATCGCGGAGCTGATCCGACCGAACACGCGTCTCATTTGGATCGAAGCACCGGGGTCGGTGACGATGGAAGTGCCCGACGTGCCCGCCATCGCGGCTGCCGCGCACGCGCGCAAGGTCGTGACGGCGATCGACAACACGTATTCCGCGGGCCTGGCGTTTCGTCCGCTCGAGCATGGCGTCGACATTTCCGTGCAGGCGCTCACGAAGTACCAGTCGGGCGGCAGCGACGTTCTGATGGGCGCGACGATCACGGCCGACGACGAGCTCCACCGCGCGCTGAAGCTCGCGCGCATGCGCATGGGAATCGGCGTGTCGGTCGATGACTGCTCGCTCGTGCTGCGCAGCTTGCCGAGCATGAAGGCCCGCTTCGAGGCGCATGACCGCAGCGCGCTCGCGCTCGCGCATTGGCTCAAGGCACGGCCCGAGATCTCGGCTGTGCTGCATCCCGCATTGCCGGACTGCGCGGGGCATGCCCATTTCATGCGCGATTTTTCAGGCGCGGGCGGGCTCTTTTCGGTTGTGTTCGACGAGCGCTTCAGTGCGTCGCAGGTCGATGCGTTCGTCGAAGCGCTCGAACTCTTTGCCATCGGTTGGAGCTGGGGCGGTGCGCATAGTTTGGCGATGCCGTACGAGGTGGGGGCGATGCGTTCGGCATCGCAGTGGCCGCACCGCGGCACGCTGGTGCGGTTTTACGTCGGGCTCGAGGAAGAGGCGGATCTGCGTGCCGACATCGAGCATGCCATGGCGGCGACGCTCGGTTGAGGCAGAAATCGCGAGCGCGGCTCGCCTGCGCTCGCGACGATGCGCAAACCGACTGCCGATCGAAGGTCAGAACAAACGCAGCAGGCCGTCGAGGCCGACGTGGTTGAACGCAACGTTGGCCGCTGCCCGCACCACGGGCTTGGCGCGAAATGCCACCGACAGGCCGGCTTCGGCCATCATCTCTAGATCGTTGGAGCCGTCGCCGAGCGCGATCGTTTGCGATGTCGCGATACCCAACTTGGCGCAGGTCTCGCGCACGGTGCGGGCCTTGACGCTCGCGTTGACGATTTCGCCCGTCACTTTGCCCGTCAGCTTGCCGTCGACGATCTCGAGCGTGTTGGCGCGCGTGAAATCGAGCCCTAGCTGTGCTTGCAGCCGCTCCGTAAAGAACGTGAAGCCGCCTGAGACGAGCAACGTCCGCAAGCCCGCGGCCTTCGCGGCGGCCAGCATCGTTTCGGCGCCGGGCGACAGCTTCAAGCGCTCCATGAAGACGTGCTCGAGTGCCGACGCGTCGAGCCCCTTGAGAAGAGCGACGCGCGCGCTCAGGCTTTCATTGAAATTTTTGATTTCGCCTCGCATCGAGGCCTCGGTGATGGCGGATACCTCGGCCTTCAATCCGCAAAAGTCGGCGATTTCGTCGATGCACTCGATCGTGATCAGCGTCGAATCCATGTCCATCGCCACGAGGCGGAAGTCGCGCAGCGTGCGGCCCGCGGGCACGTAAGCGTAGTCGAGCGCGTGGGTCGCGCAGTACGTTTCGATGTCGGGGCGCTGGGCGGGATCGGCGTCGGCGATACGCAGCGCGCAGGCGTCGATAGACTGTGCTTGGGCGCCGCGCGCGAGCGCGACGAGCGGCTTGACGTGGGCAGTGGCTAACGGCTCGGGGCTTTGTACGACGAGGTTCATGAACGATGCGCCAAGGAGTGCCGCCGGATTCGGCGGGCGGAAAATCCGGCTATTGTAGCCGGTCGAGCGCAGCGCGAAGCTTGCCGCCGAGTCATTGCCGGTCGGCGTGATCGCACCTTGTCCGGCATGGGCGCGCAACCCCATAACGGCGCCGTGCGCAAGCGGGGCAACCCCCGAGCGGGGGATGCAGTCTTTCAGGCGACTTGGGATTAGACTGACAGCGCGTCTTTGACCATTCGGCCGCGCGCCGCGAAGCGGAGCGCCCGCTTAGCCAGGAGGTGAGCATGAGGGTTCGTCTGAGTCCCGTAGCCGTTTTGGTTTCCGTTGCCGCGTGGGCGGCCGGTGGGTTTGCCGTCCTCGCCCAGGCGGCGCCACCGATCACCGTCACATCGAAAACGCCGGTCGACGGTCCGACCAAGTACACGGTCAAGGTTGCATCGAAAACGTACGGCAACGCGCAGGACACGCGCACGATTCGCTCAGGGCAAACCGACGATTATTCGTGGAAGACGACGCCGCCCGGCGGCGCCATGACGGCGCCGGATCGATGCCCGAACTACGGATCGTTGCCGCTCGATGCGAACGGTGCCGTGCAACGCGTCGTGCGTATTCGGCTTGCGCCGACGGTGGCGGCAGATGGTACCGCGACCGTGCAGATGAGCGTGCAGGCCAGCGCACCGCGCGGCAAGACGACCGTGAAAGTGGGCGGCAAATCGTTGCAGTGCCCGAGCGTCGCGACGCTCAGCCAGGTCGTGCGCTTCACGATGCCGACGAACGGCAGCGCAAAGACCGTGAATCTGAGCGACGGCTCGCAGGTGACGGTTTCCGGGCAGCGCTAACGGGCACGCTCCGATCGAGCCGGCCGGTGCCCATCATCGCGGCGAGGCGCGTTCGACGAGCTTTGCCGCGAGGAACATGTGATCGGCGCTGAATAGGCGCCGGTACGTCAGCAGCACCGCGCCGACCGTTCCGAGCGCCGACGACGCGGCGATGAGGAACATGATGACGATCTGGTAGCGCACGGCCTGCAGCGGCGACTGGCCTGCGAGCACTTGCCCCGTCATCATGCCCGGTAGGCTGACCACGCCGACAACGGCCATTTGATTGAGCGTCGGGATCATGCCCGCGCGCGCGGCATGGCGGGCGGGACCGCGTGCGGCCTCCCAGCGCGTGGCGCCGAGCGCGAGCGCCATTTCGACCCGGTCGCGCCGAGCGGTCAGCTCCTCGGTCATGCGCTCGATGGCGAGCGAGACGCCGGTCAGCGTATTGCCGAGGATCATGCCGAGGATCGGAATTGCATACTGCGGCGCGTACCAAGGGTGAATGCGCATGACGGCGAACAGCCCCACGGCCGCGACGATCCAGGCGCTGATCCAGATCGACACGAGGCTGTCGAGGCGCTGTCCCGCGTACGTATGCGCGCCGCGCGCCGCACCGGCGAAGCCGGCAATGACCGTCATCAACGCCATGAGCGGCAGGACGACGTACCAGCGATCGACGGAGAACACCCAGCCAAGCACGTAGCCGACGGCGAGCAGTTGCACGACGGTGCGCACGGCGGCGAGCGCGAGTTGGCGTCCGAGGCCCAGCGAGAGGACGATCGAGATGGCGCCGTTGACGATGATGAGCAGCGCCGCGATTGCGACGTCGACGAGACTCAGTTCGTGCAATGGCGCATTCATTCGATGATTTCCTGACGCGCGGCGAGGCAGCCGGCTCGCATCGTCAACCGACGCTGACCGACGCGCTCGGCTTGCGCGGGATCGTGCGACACCCAAATCGACGCGCGCACCGCCCGATCGGCTTCGAACCAATCCGCCACGAGCGTTTCGATTGCCCGGGCGGCTTCGGGGTCGAGCGAAGCGGTGGGTTCGTCGAGCAGCAGCACTTCGGGAGCGAGTTGCAACACGCGAATGAGCGCGGCCACTTGTGCTTCTCCGCCCGACAGATCGCTCGCGCGTTTGTCCAGAAAATCCTCGCCCCGACCGGCCGCGTGGGCGAGTCGCGCGGCGCGGTCGCGGTCGAAGCGCACGTCGCGGTAGGTGTGCAGCGAGTACGGGTAGCGCAAGTTGTCTTCGACGGTCCCTTCGACGAGCGCCGGGCGCTGGCGCACGTACGCCACGCTGCGCCGATAACGTGGGATAGCGTGCCGGTCGATGCCGTGCCCATGCCAGAGAATATGCCCGTCATCGATCGGATCGAGCAGCGCCAGCGCACGCAAGAACACGCTCTTGCCTGAACCCGATGGCCCCGCGATCACGACGCGCTCGCCGGCGCCGAGCGCGAAATCGGTCGCGCTGAGCAGCGTCGCCGCCGTACGTGCGTCGCGTCTGACGAGCGCGCGAGCTTCGAGCAGGAAAGGGGCGGTCATCTGGCAGGTCTGTCGTCGATGAGGCGGTAAAGCCGTACAGCCGCAAAGCGGTAGAGTGGTGGAGCGAGTCGGGCGCCCGGCGGGCAAGGCGCGTGGGCGCGATGCGACTCGACATGATAGGCGATCATGGCCGCGCGCGGCATGGTGATTGCTGCCCATGGGGCTATGAAGGCTGGCTTCGCCGCAGGCCGCAGCGCCGCACGGCGC
Source organism: Trinickia acidisoli (assembly GCF_017315725.1). Taxonomy (NCBI): domain Bacteria; kingdom Pseudomonadati; phylum Pseudomonadota; class Betaproteobacteria; order Burkholderiales; family Burkholderiaceae; genus Trinickia; species Trinickia acidisoli. The sequence continues at coordinate 2,140,505 of NZ_JAFLRG010000001.1, read as the reverse complement.
CGCTCAACGAACGATCGAGACACATGCATGCCGCACCCCGCAACCGTAGCCCGCACCGCCGGCAAAATCCTTGCCTGGATCGTCATCGTCCTGTTCGTGCTTTGCGCGGCGCTGGCGCTATTCGTGGCGACCTTCGATTGGAGTCGCGCACGGCCTTGGGTCGACGACAAAGTTTCGCAAGCGATCGGGCGGCCGTTCGCGATCAACGGCGATTTGCGCGTCGGCTGGCAGCACCCCGCGGGTGAGCACGGCTGGCGAGCATGGGTGCCGTGGCCGCGATTTTCGGCTTACGACATTACGATCGGCAATCCCTCCTGGGCTACGTCGATGATCTTCGCCAGGCTCGACTCGATCAGCTTCGACGTCGAGGTGTTGCCGCTGTTGGCGCATGTCATCTCGATTCCGTCGATCGATCTCGTCAACCCGTCGATCGACCTCGAGCGGCTCAAGGACGGGCGCGATAACTGGTCGTTTCAATTGCCGAAGTCGCAAGGCCCGTCGCGCTGGACATTGCGTCTGGCCGATTTGGGTTTCGCGAAAGCGCACTTCGCACTGTCGGACGAGCTCGAGCGCGTCGATCTGCACGTCGACGTCGATACGCTCGGCCGGCCTTTGCCGATCGGCGAAGTCATGCAGCAGCAGGAAACCGCTTCGCGAGGCACGGCCGCGAGCGTGATCGGCGCGCGCGGCGCACGCCGGCTCGCGGCGCAGGTGCAGGTGCAGGTGCAGAAGGCGTCGGGCGCGCAAGCGGCGTCCGCGCAGACTGCGGCGTCGAGTCCGCAGCCGTCCTCGGGGGCGCGCGCTGCATCGGGCGCGTCATCGTCGCAAGCTCAAAGTGCCTCCGCGGCATCGCTCGCATCCGGCGCTTCGAGCGCATCCGCTACGTCGGGCGGCGGTGCGAACGAGCGCTCGTCGCTCGTCTACGCGCTCGGCTGGCGCGCCAAGGGCCGCTATCGCGGAACCGATGTCGCGGGCACGGGCAAGCTCGGGGACGTGCTGGCGCTGCGCGATGCGAGTCGTCCGTTTCCGATGCAAGCCGACGTGAAGATCGGCAATACGCGCCTTGCGCTCGTCGGCACGCTGACCGACCCCGTCCACTTGTCGGCGCTCGATTTGCGGCTCTGGCTGCAAGGCGAGAGCCTGTCGAATCTGTACGCGATTCTTGGCGTGACGCTGCCGCAAACGCCGCCGTACGCGACCGACGGCCGCCTCGTCGGGCGCCTGAGTACAGGAGCAAGTGTGTTCACCTATCGCAATTTCACGGGCCGTGTCGGTGGCAGCGACGTGGAAGGCACGCTGACGTACGAATCGCGTCAGCCGCGACCGTCGTTGACGGGACATGTGTCGTCGAATCTGCTGCAGTTCTCCGACCTCGCACCGATCGTCGGCGCCGATTCGAACGCGAGCAAGGCTCGCCGAGGAGAAACCGTCAAGCAGCCGGCCGACCGCGCATTGCCCGTCGAGCCGTTCAGCACGGACCGGTGGAAGGCAATCGATGCCGACGTCACGTTCGCGAGCCGGCGCATCGTCAAGGACCCGGCGCTGCCCATTACCGATCTCGACACGCACGTGGTGTTGAAGGACGGTGTGCTCACCTTCGTTCCGCTGCGCTTCGGCGTGGCCGGCGGGACGTTGTCGTCCGACTTCTATCTCGACGGCTCGACGGCACCGCTACGCGCGCGCATGAAGTTGTCGGCGCGCCATCTGAAGCTCAAGCAACTGTTCCCGACGCATAAGACGATGCAATCCGCGCTCGGAGAGGTGAACGGCGACGCGAGCCTGTCCGCGACGGGCAATTCGCCCGCAGCGCTAGGCGCTACGCTCGACGGCGAGGTCAAAGCGCTGATCACGCAAGGCAAAGTGAGCCGGCTCATCATGGAGGCGGCGGGGCTGAACGTCGCGAACGTCGTCTACGAAAAGCTATTCGGCACGCGCGATATCGAGATCAATTGCATGGCGGCCGATTTCACGGCATCCGACGGCGTGCTCGATACGCGGACGTTCGCGCTCGACACGGCCGATGCCTTGATCGGCATGGAAGGGAAGATCAACCTGCGCGACGAAACGATGGATTTGACGATTCATCCGCATACGAAAGGGTTTCGCATCTTCACGCTGCGCTCGCCGCTGTACGTCAAGGGCACGTTCAAGGATCCGGACGTCGGCGTGAACAAGACCTCGATCGCGTTGCGAGCCGGCGCGGCGGTGGGCCTCGGGTTGCTCAATCCGTTCGCGGCCCTGATTCCTTTGATCTCGCCGAGCCATGAAAAGCCGACCCCGTGCGATGCGCTAATCACACAAATGCGCTCTGCGCCGCATGCGTCGCCCCCCGGCGCGCACGCGGCCCACTGACGCTGCTCGATTGCGGCGCCGTTGCCGCGCGTGGGCCCGGCAGGTCCTTCGTTTGAGGCGGGGGGCGGGTGAGGTCGGTGAAAGCTTGGTAGAATATCGGGTTTTTCGCCGATCATCATTCGAAGGGACGCGCTGTGCTGTCTACCGCCAACATCACCATGCAATTCGGGCCGAAACCCTTGTTCGAGAATATCTCGGTCAAGTTCAGCGAGGGTAACCGCTACGGTCTCATCGGCGCGAACGGCTGCGGCAAGTCGACGTTCATGAAGATTCTCGGCGGCGACCTCGAACAAAGCTCGGGAACGGTCATGCTGGAGCCGAACGTTCGCCTCGGCAAGCTGCGTCAGGACCAATTCGCCTACGAAGACATGCGCGTGCTCGACGTCGTCATGATGGGCCACACCGAGATGTGGTCCGCGATGGCCGAGCGCGACGCGATCTACGCGAACGCCGATGCGACCGACGACGACTACATGCACGCCGCCGAACTCGAGGCGAAGTTCGCCGAGTACGGCGGATACACGGCCGAGGCCCGCGCGGGCGAGTTGCTGCTCGGCATCGGCATCGCCATCGAAGACCACAACGGCCCGATGAGTAACGTCGCCCCGGGCTGGAAGCTGCGCGTGCTGCTTGCGCAGGCGCTGTTCTCGAACCCCGACGTGCTGCTGCTCGACGAGCCGACGAACAATCTCGATATCAACTCGATCCGCTGGCTGGAGAACGTCCTCAACGAGTACAACTCGACGATGATCATCATCTCCCACGACCGGCACTTCCTGAACCAGGTCTGCACGCATATGGCGGACATGGATTACGGCACGCTGAAGATTTACCCCGGCAACTACGACGACTACATGCTCGCGTCGACGCAGGCGCGCGAGCGCCAGAACGCGGCCAATGCGAAGGCGAAAGAGCGCATCTCGGATCTGCAGGACTTCGTGCGCCGCTTCTCGGCGAACAAGTCGAAGGCCCGTCAGGCGACGAGCCGCCTCAAGCAGATCGACAAGATCAAGATCGAGGAATTCAAGCCGTCCTCGCGTCAAAACCCGTTCATCCGCTTCGAGTACGAAAAGAAGCTGCACAACATCGCCGTGGTGGCCACACGTATCACGAAGCGCTACGAGCGCACGATTTTCGAGAACTTCGATCTGAGCGTGCAGCCGGGCGAACGGATCGCGATCATCGGTGAGAATGGCGCGGGCAAGACGACGCTGCTGCGCTCGCTGCAGGGTAACCTGATGCTCGACGGCGGCTCGATCAAGTGGGCCGAGAACGCGAACGTTGGCTACATGCCCCAGGACACATACGAAGAGTTCCCCAACGACGCCACGCTGACCGACTGGATCGACACTTATCGCAAGGAAGGCGACGACGATCAGATGGTGCGCGGCACGCTGGGGCGGTTGCTCTTCAACGCCGACGACATCAAGAAATCGGTCAAGGTGCTCTCCGGCGGCGAGAAGGGCCGCATGATCTGGGGCAAGCTCATGCTGGGCCGTCACAACGTGCTGCTGATGGATGAGCCGACGAACCACATGGATATGGAGTCGATCGAGTCGCTGCAGATCGCGCTCGACAAGTACGAAGGCACGCTCATTTTCGTGTCGCACGATCGCGAGTTCGTGAGCGGCTTGGCGAACCGGATCATCGAGGTGCGCACGGACGGCACGCTGTACGACTTCGGCGGCAACTACGAGGAGTTCCTCGCGAGCCAGGGCGTGCAGTGACGCACCGGACGCGATTGTCGGCGTCGACCGACGATCGATCCATCCGAGGGCAATCTGAACGCCGGCATCGCCCGGCGTTTTTTATGCGTGTTTATGCGCGGCGCTTGCTCCGGCTCACAGTTTGTCGTGCTGGAACCGCATCGCCGTGCCTTCGCGCTCGATGCGCTCCCATACGATGCGTTTCTCGGCGTCGTTCATGAAGACCCAATTCGAGACTTCGATGGCCGTGCGGCCGCATCCTTTGCAGACGTCGTCGAACAGCGTCGAGCAGACGCCGATGCAGGGGCTGTCGGGCAGCGCGTGGAGGTTGGAAGCCATCTAAAGCGGTCTCGAATACGGGGGCTGCCCGTATGGTAGCCGACGCCGCGCGCGCTTGGCCAAACCCCTTGCGCGAAGCGGGTCGGCTCATGCTGCGTACCACAGCGCATCTGTAGGCTATCCGAAAGGCTAAAGAGGTTTTTTTCAGGTGGACAAGGGGCTATAACCCGATAAAATTGCGCCCGATTCGCCATTGACGCAGCGGCGGCAAGTGCATAAACGAAGGGGGCGGCTCGGCTGTGCCGTTTGTGCGACAGCCGGTCCGAACGGCGCGCATTTTTATGCCGCGGGCCAATGTTTGATGGTAGCTTTCGATTTTTTCAGAGGAGCCGCGAGCGTGGCGTCGCGGCATGGCGGGGTCGAGGCCGGGCAAACCGGTCCGCATCGGAGAACGGAATGAAGAAACAGGTGATGGGCGGGCTTGCCGCACTCTTTTTGTGCGCGGCGTCGTGGACGGCGTCGGCCAAGGATACGCAACTGAACGTCTATAACTGGTCCGACTACATCGCCAAGGACACCATTCCGAACTTCGAAAAGCAGACGGGCGTCAAGGTCCGCTACGACAATTACGATAGCGACGATACGCTGCAGGCCAAGCTGCTCACCGGTAGTTCGGGCTACGACATCGTCGTGCCGACCAGCAATTACGCGGGCAAGCAGATCGCCGCCGGCATTTTCTCGCCGCTGGACAAGTCGCAGCTTCCGAACCTGAAGTACCTCGATCCGCAACTGATGGCGCTCGTCGCCGGTGCGGATCCGGGCAACAAGTACGTCGTGCCCTGGGCATGGGGCACGACGGGTCTTGGCTACAACGTCACGAAAGTGCAGCAGATCCTCGGCAAGAACGTCCCGCTCGACAACTGGGACATTCTCTTCAAGCCCGAGAACATTTCGAAGTTGAAGGCATGCGGCGTGTCGGTGCTCGACGCGCCCGATCAGGTCTTCGCCGCGGCGCTTCACTACATCGGCAAAGATCCGATGAGCACGAACCCGGCCGATTACCAGGCCGCGCTCGCGATGATGAAGAAGATCCGCCCGTACATCACGCAGTTCAATTCGTCCGGCTACATCAACGACATGGTCGGCGGCGACATCTGCTTCGCCTACGGCTGGTCGGGCGACGTCGTGATCGCCAAGCATCGCGCGCAAGAAGCGAAGAAGCCTTTCAAGATCGAGTACTACATTCCGAAGGGCGGCGCGCCCGTATGGTTCGACGTGATGGCGATTCCGAAGGACGCTCCGCACGCGAGCGCCGCGCTCCAGTGGATCAACTACATCGAAACACCGCAGGTCAACGCCGCGATCACCGATGCCGTCTACTATCCGACGGCCAACGCCGCGGCGAAGAAGTTCGTCGATCCCAAGATCGCGAACGATCCGGCCGTCTATCCGCCGGAGAACGTCGTCAAGACACTGTTCCTCTTGAAGCCGCTGCCGCCTGAAATTCAGCGCTTGCAAACGCGGCTCTGGACCGAGTTCAAGACGGGACGGTAATCCCATTGCCCCTGGCGGCATGCAGTCATGAAGCCCCCGGCGCCATCGCCGGGGGCTTTGTACGTCAAACGAGTGGAGTCAAGTAGCAAATCATGAGCGATCAGTCGAGCTCGCAGCCGCCAGCCGGCGCGCGCCCCGCAGGTTCAACGTCGGCCGACCAAGCATCGGTCGACAACTTTGTGCAGATCGTCGACGTCGTCAAGAAGTTCGGGGAAACGGCAGCGGTCAAGAACGTCAGTTTGTCGGTGGCAAAAGGGGAGTTGTTCGCCCTGCTCGGCAGTTCCGGTTGCGGCAAGTCGACGCTGCTCCGGATGCTCGCGGGGCTTGAATCGGTTTCCGCGGGCAAGATCCTGATCGACGGGGAGGATCTTGCGCTGATGCCCCCGTACCGGCGCCCGGTCAATATGATGTTCCAGTCGTACGCGCTGTTTCCGCACATGACCGTCGAGGCGAACATTGCGTTTGGGCTGAAGCAGGAAGGCGTGCCCAAGGCCGAGCTCAAGGCGCGCGTGCACGATACGCTCGAGCTCGTACAGATGGGCCGCTTCGCGAAGCGCAAGCCGCACCAGCTCTCGGGCGGCCAGCAACAGCGCGTCGCGCTGGCGCGCTCGCTCGTGAAGCGCCCGAAGCTGCTGCTGCTCGACGAGCCGATGTCCGCGCTCGACAAGCAGATCCGGCAGCGCACGCAGATCGAGCTCGTCAACATTCTCGATCGCGTCGGCGTGACGTGCATCATGGTCACGCACGATCAGGAAGAAGCGATGACCATGGCCGATCGTCTGGCCGTGATGAGCGAAGGCGAGATCGTCCAGCTCGGCACGCCGCACGAAGTGTACGAATACCCGAACTCGCGCTTCTCGGCCGAGTTCATCGGCTCGACGAATCTGTTCGATGGGCACGTGGTGGAGGACGAGCCCGATCACGTGTTCGTCGAAACCACCGAGCTGCCTTGCCGTCTCTACGTCAATCACGGCATCACGGGCCCGCTCGGCATGCCGGTGACGATTTCGGTTCGCCCCGAGCGAATCGCGCTGACGCGCAAGCCGCCCGAAGGCGCCTATAACTGGGGGCGCGGCACGGTGGCGAATATCGCCTATATGGGCGGCTACTCGCTCTACCACGTCAAGCTCGATTCGGGTAAGACGGTGGTGGCGAACGTGTCGAGCCTCGCGCTCACGGAAATCGAATCGCCGACATGGGGCGACGAGATCTATGTGCGCTGGAGCGCATCGGCCGGCGTGGTGTTGACGGCATGAAATCTTTTCTGCTCTCGCTCGCTATGTGGCCCGCGCGGCGGTTCAGACTGACCGGCGGTACGGCCGTCGTGGCCGGGCCGTTCATTTGGCTGCTGATGTTCTTCTTCGTGCCGTTTCTGCTGGTCTTGAAGATCAGCTTCGCGGAGTTGCAGCTCGGCATTCCGCCGTACACCGAACTCGTCGCCTTCAAAGACGGCGTCATACAGCTCTCGCTGAACGTCGCGCACTACGCGTTCCTGTTCACGGATAGTCTTTATTTCGCCACGTACGTCAACTCCGTGCTCGTGGCGGCCGTCACCACGCTGCTCTGTTTGCTGCTCGGCTATCCGATGGCTTACTACATTGCGCGTGCGAATCCGAACTCGCGCAACATGTTGATGATGGCCGTGATGTTGCCGTTCTGGACGTCGTTTCTGATTCGCGTGTATGCGTGGATCGGTATCTTGAAGAACAACGGTCTGCTCAATAACTTCCTGATGACGATCGGGCTCATTCATACGCCGATCGAACTGTATCGAACGAATACGGCCGTCTATATCGGAATGGTTTACTCGTACCTGCCGTTTCTCGTCATGCCGCTTTACGCACACCTCGTGAAGATGGATTTGACGCTGCTCGAAGCGGCGTACGATCTTGGCGCGAAACCGTGGAAGGCGTTCGTGCAAATCACGTTGCCGCTCTCGAAAAACGGCATTATCGCCGGCTGTCTGCTCGTATTCATTCCGGCGGTGGGGGAGTACGTGATTCCCGAGTTGCTAGGCGGCGCCAATACGTTGATGATCGGACGCGTCATGTGGAACGAGTTCTTCAATAACGCCGACTGGCCCATGGCGTCCGCGGTCACTTGCGCAATGGTCTTGCTGCTGCTCGTGCCGATGGCGATGTTCCAGCACTTTCAGGCTAAACAACTCGAAGCGCGGCGATGATCAAACCGAACCGTACTTTGCAAGTGACGGCGCTTGGCGTCGGCTTCGCGTTTCTCTACATTCCGATCCTGAGCCTCGTCGTCTATTCGTTCAACGAGTCGCAGCTCGTGACGGTTTGGACGCATTTTTCCACGCGCTGGTACGAGGCGCTTGCGCAGGACGACGAGCTCATCACGGCGTTTTGGCTGTCGCTGCGCATCGCGTTGTTGACGGCATTTGCCTCGGTATTCATCGGTACGTGGGCCGGGTTCGTCCTCGCGCGGATGGGGCGCTTTCGAGGCGCCACGCTCTTTAGCGGGATGATCAATGCGCCGCTCGTCATCCCGGAAGTGATTCAGGGCATCTCGCTGCTGCTGCTGTTCATCGAGATGGGCAAGTGGCTCGGCTGGCCTGAGCGGCGCGGGCTCGTGACGATATGGATCGGGCACGTCATGCTCTGCATGTCGTATGTCGCCATCATCGTGCAGTCGCGCGTGCGCGAACTCAATCCGTCGCTGGAGGAAGCGGCGCTCGATCTCGGTGCGACGCCGTTCAAAGTATTCTTCGCGATCACGCTGCCGTTGATTTCGCAAGCGTTGATGGCGGGGTGGTTGTTGTCGTTCACGCTGTCGATCGACGATCTCGTGCTGTCGGCGTTCCTCTCGGGACCGGGGTCGACTACGCTGCCGCTCGTGGTGTTTTCGCGGGTGCGGCTCGGGCTGAATCCGGAAATGAATGCGCTTGCGACGTTGTTTATCGGCGTCGTGACGGTCGGCGTGATCGGGATCAATTACTTCATGTTGCGGGCCGAGAAGCGGAGGTTGGCGGGGGCGGTGTGATGCGCTGCGCCGCACGGCCTTGCGTTCAAGGATTCCGTTGCGGGCCTTCCTCCGGCGTGAGCGGGCCCGACGTGTCCGGTGGTTTTGGCTTTTTCGTGTACTCCGCCGCAAGACCGAATACGGTGCCGGCCAGCGCCAACCAACTCGAAATTCGCCCGAACCAGTTCGCGGCCTCATCGTTGCCGTTAATCGCTTCGTGGGCAGCATACCACCCGAAATAGGCGGAGCCGAGCGTCGCGCTGCTGCGAACCGCCAGCATGGCGCGATGAGCGGACGGTAACGCCCGGCCGGCCAAGGCAGACCCCAAGTCGGGTACCGCGCTTAGGGCTGTGCCGATGGCGCCCAGCTTGGAAATGTAGTTGGGGTCTTGGTTGGATTCGAATGCGGTCGACGCGGCCATGACACCGCTTGTGATACCCGCGCCCACCCCGATGCGTCCGAGAAAACTCTGTGCGGCGCCCTCAGCCAGCGCTCGCTCGCTGCTGACCAGATAGGCTGGTCCGACCATGTAATTCGCGGCGCGCGCGATTGCGCCAAGCGGCAGTGTCATAGCGGCCACAGCGCTGCTCGACGCCACAGATTCGGCGATCAACGCCCAGGGTGCTTCATTCCCAACGGCGAATTGATCCTTCAATCTGGACCACGAGCCCATCGTCGGTCGAGGCCGTCGTCGAGCATTCCCTCCGTGCGCCTCGTGATATGCGGTCGGTTCGATTGCGTTCGGTGGCGGGGACGGTGGCGGACATGTCGGATAGCGGGGCGGTAACTTGCGTAGACGTAGCTCGTTTAACCGCGGCTCGAGCCCCGGATCGGAATGTGGCGAGAGAAGTTCAGGGTGGAAATCGCTGTCGCTCCCGCTCCCACTGTGCAGACTTTGGGTGGCTCTTGCCGCGATTTTTCGAGCCTGCCGTTTCTGTTTTTTTCCGACGTGCTCGTGATGTTTGGGCATCGCTTGTCCCGGCTTGATGCGAGTCGGCGATAAGTGTCGACGTCGCAACGATTGTAGGATTCGGGCCAGGGGAGTGCATCAACAACGTCCCACATTCCGGAACTCGAAGGCTTATTCAGGCGTGGTCCCCATCGTTTGGAACAACAACGCCGTATCCGAAAGACGTTGCCCCACGGCGCGGATGCTGGCCAATTGCGCGTTCCGATACTGCTGCTCGCTGGTTCGGACTTCGGCGTCCGCCACTGCGCCGAGGCGCCCCCTTGCCGCCGTCTCGTCGAACGCCTGATGAGCGGCATCGCTTTGTCGCTGTGCCGCGTCCGCGGCCTGCGCGTCGTGTTCGAGCGCCGCCAGCGTATCGGCGACATTCGCGAACGCCGATAGCACCGTTGCCTTGTATTGATCGGCAGCCGCTTCATAGAGATCGATCGCGGCACGGCGCTGCGCGAACAACGCACCGCCGTGAAAGAGCGGCTGCGTCAGCGATCCGCCCATGCTCCACAGCGCGCCGGCGCCCGAGAGCGCTGTCGGCCAACTGAAGCCGCCTTGTCCCATCGACGCAGTCAGCGACAAGCTTGGGAACAGACGCGCCGTCGCCACGCCCACGTCGGCCGCGGCCGCTTTGAGCGACGCTTCGGCTGCCGCGATGTCGGGGCGCGTGTGCAATAGCGTCGTCGGCACGAGCACCGGCACATGCTCCGGCAGCGTGAGGCCTGCAAGCGTCGGCAGAACCGGGACGGCGTCGGGCGTGTGGCCGATGAGTACCGCCAAAGCATGACGCGCGGCTTGGCGCTGTTGCAGCAACGAGGGCAGGCTTGCTTCGAGTTCGGCCGCATTTTGCTGCGACGCCAGCACCTGCGCGTGGGGGACCGCGCCTAGCGCGAAACGCCGCGCGTCTTCTTGCGCCGTTTGTTGTGCGAGGACGATCAGCCGCTGCGTCGAGGTAACTTCGTTATCGAGCATCGCGGCGGTGATCGCCGTCGTCACGATATTCGCGGCCAACGCTCGCCGTGCCGCATCGAGTTCGAACGCTTGCACGTTCACACGCTCATGGAGCGCTGTGTTTGCATAGCGAACCGCGCCGAACAAGTCGAACGTGTACGACGCTTGAAGCTGACCCACGAAGACGTTGTAGCGCACCGTCTGCGGCCCAGCCTCGGGAATGCCCAAGGCGCGCTCGCGCGTCGCTTGTCCGCCGGCATCGACGGACGGCAGTAGCGACGATCCGATCTGTGCACGCAACTGCTCGTGGGCGCCGACGAGCGTTTTCTCGGTGGCGGCGAGTGTCGGGCTGTTCTTGAGCCCTTCGTCGACGAGCGCGTCGAGTTCAGGCGAGCGATAGAGGCGCCACCATTGCGGCACCGGCTGAGCGCCGACGTCGAAATGCTGGGCGACACCGTTGGCCGTGGCCGTTTGCCCGGGCAGCGCAGCTTGCCCGTAATGCGCGGGCGAGGGCATCGTTGGCGGTGCGCCGTTCGGCCCGAGCGCGCAGGCGGCGACAAGCAGCGTCGCGCCAAGCGAGAGCGCGAGCGCGCGGCGTTCGTGAGTGATGCGCAAGACGTTCATGGTCAATTCCCCGTATGCGCTTGCATGCCCGAGGCGTCCGCGGGCGGGTCGCGTTCGTCGCGCCGTACTCTGAACGACATCGCATAGAGCGCGGGCAGATAGAAGAGCGTCAACACGGTGGCGCTCGTAATTCCGCCCATCAGGGCCGTTGCCATTGGCCCGAAGAAGTTCGAACGCAGCAGCGGAATCAGCGCGAGCACGGCCGCGGCCGCGGTCAGGGTGATGGGCCGGAACCTGCGCACCGTCGCGCCGACGATCGCGTCGAATCGGCGGTGGCCAGCCGCGATGTCCTGCTCGATCTGATCGACGAGAATCACCGAGTTGCGCATGATGATGCCGAACATCGCGATCACGCCGAGCATGGCCACGAAGCCGAAGGGCTTGCCGAACACGAGCAGCGTCGCGACGACGCCGATCAGCCCGAGCGGCGCTGTCAACACGACCATCAGCACGCGCGCGAAACTTTGCAATTGGATCATCAGCAGGGTCAGCACGGCGATCGCCATCAGCGGAATCTGCGCATTGATCGAGCTCTGGCCTTTCGCGCTTTCCTCCACCGAGCCGCCCACCTCGATCCGATAGCCCAGCGGAAGCGTGGCGCGCACGCTCGTGAGCGCACGATCGAGATCGTGGGTGACGTCGATGCCTTGCGCGTTGCCGCGCACGTCGGCTTGGACGGTGATCGTCGGTTGCCGGTCGCGCTCCCAGATCACGCCGTATTCGAGCGTGTTGCGCATGTGTCCGAGCGAGCCGAGCGGCACGGGACCGTTCGGCGTCGGCATGGCCAGGCCCAGTAACCGTGCCGGATCGACGCGCTCGCGCTCGGGCGCGCGCAGATCGACGCTGATGAGCTTGTCGCGCTCGCGGAACTGCGTGACCGTATATCCCGAGAGCGTCATGGCGAGGAAATTCGATACGTCCTCGGAGGTCACGCCCAGTTGGCGGGCCTTGTTTTGATCGACCTCGAACGTCATGGAGCGCTCGGCCGGCTCGTCCCAGTCGAATTGCACGCCGCGCGTACGTGCATCGGCACGCATCGTGGCGGCGACTTTTTCGGAGATGGCGCGCACCGTGGCGATATCGTCGCCGCTCACGCGAAATTGCACGGGATAGCCGACGGGCGGACCGTTTTCGAGTCGCGAAATCCGCGTGCGGACCGCTGAAAAGTCGTTTTCGAGCCGTTTATCGAGCCAGCCCGCGAGCTTGTCGCGTTCTTCGACCGATTTCGCCGTGATGACGAACTGCGCGAAGTTCGGCTGCTGCAGTTGCTGATCGAGCGGCAGATAAAAGCGTGGCGCGCCCGTGCCGACGTAGTCGACGAAGTGGTCGATCTCGGGGCGGCCGTCGAGCGTTTGCTCGAGCCGTTTTGCTTGCCTGAGCGTTGCCTCGAACGACGCGCCTTCGGGCAGCCGCAGGTCGACGAGCAACTCCGGCCGGTCCGAGCTCGGAAAGAACTGCTGCGGCACGAGCGAGAACGCGGCGAGCGCGGCGACGAACAGCGCGGCGGTGATGCCGAGTACGATGAAGCGGCGCTCGACGCACCAACTGATCCAGCCGCCCAGCCGTCGATAAAAGCGCGTGTCGTAGATGTCGTGTTCGTGATCATGCGCCTCGTCGTGCGCACGCTTGCGCTCCGGCAGAAGGTGGTAGCCGAGCAGAGGAATCAGCACGACGGCCGCGAACCACGAAGCGATGAGCGCGATGGCCGATACTTCGAAGATCGAGCGCGTGTATTCGCCCGTGCTCGACTTGGCGAGCGCGATCGGCAGGAAGCCCGACACGGTGACGAGCGTGCCCGTGAGCATCGGGAATGCCGTGCTCGTATAAGCGAATGCCGCGGCGCGCGTGCGCTTCCAACCCTGTTCGAGCTTTACGGCCATCATTTCGACGGCGATGATCGCGTCGTCGACGAGCAGCCCCAACGCGAGCACGAGTGTGCCGAGCGACACCTTGTGCAGGCCGATGTCGAACAGGTACATCACGAGCGCGGTCACGGCGAGCACGATCGGGATCGAGATGACGACCACCATCCCCGTGCGCAGCCCGAGCGAGATGAGGCTGACGATCAGCACGATTGCGATGGCTTCGCCGACGGCTTCGAGAAAATCGTCGACCGAGTGCGACACCGCGTGCGGCATGCTCGAAACTTCTTCGAGCACGAGCCCTGCGGGAAGATGCGCGCGCAGTTGCGCCGCCGTGGCATCGAGCGCTTTGCCCAGGCGAATGACGTCGCCGCCCGGCTGCATCGTCACGCCGATGCCGAGGACGGCATGGCCGTGATCGCGCATCTGCGTGACGAGCGGGTCGTCGTAACCGCGCTTGATCGTGGCGATGTCGCCGAGCCGCACGCTACGCTTGCCGATCGGAATCAGCGTGTCCGCCAGCGCGTGCACGTCGGAGAACTGGCCGCTCGGATGAATGAACACGCGATCGTCGAAGGTCGTGACGGTGCCCGACGAGGCAACGGCGTTTTGCGATGCGATCGCTTGAGCCAACTGCTGCGGCGAGATGTTCAGGCGCGTGAGCTGCGCGTTCGTGATCTCGACGTAAATGTGCTGGTCGGGATCGCCGAAGTAGTCGACCTTGGCGACGCCGGGCACGCGCAAGAGCACCGTGCGCAGTTCGTCGGCATAGTCGTGAAGCTGGGCCGGGGAAAAGCCGTCGCCCGCGAGCGTGTAGATGTTGGTGTAGACGTCGCCGAACTCGTCGTTGAAGAACGGGCCGGCCACGCCGGGCGGCAGCGTCGCCGCGATATCGCCGACCTTCTTGCGGACCTGATACCAAGTCTGCGGCACGTCCTTGACGGGCGCCGAATCCTTCATCGAGAAGAAGATCATCGATTCGCCCGGACGCGAATAGCTGCGCTGGAAATCGATGTACGGCGTTTCCTGTAGCTTGCGCTCGATGCGATCGGTGACCTGTTCCTGCACCTGCCGGGCGGTCGCGCCTGGCCAAAGCGTGCGGATCACCATCACCCGGAACGTGAACGGAGGATCCTCGGATTGCGCGAGACGCGTATAGGCGAGGATGCCCGCGAGCGTTGCCAGCGCGATCAAGAAGACGACGAGCGCCTGGTGCCGCAGCGCCCAGGCCGACAGGTTGAAGCGCCCCTCGTCGTGCGCGTTCGTGAGCGCGGGCTGGCTCGTGGAGGCGTTGGTCGGCATCGACGCGGCGGGAGCACCCGGCAACGCAGCCGAATCGCGGTGATCTGCGCCGCTCATGATGCGAAGTCCTCGGGATGCAGCGGCGGCACGACGCGGACGTGCTCGCCGGCGCTGACCGTGTGCACGCCTTGGTAGACGACGCGATCGCCGTCCTGCAAGCCCTGCGTCACGGAGAACGTGCGCTCGTCATAGCGCCCGACGGCCACGCGCCGCAGCTCGAGCGTGTCGGTACCCGCGTGAACGACCCAAACGGCGGGCGAATCGCCGTCGTGAAACAGCGCCGTTACGGGGAGCGTGAACGGATGCTGACCTGCCTGCGCTTGGGCCTGCACCGATGCGAAGGCAATTTGCGCCGTCATGCCGAGGCGCACGGATGCCTTGGACGTATCGGGTACAGCGAGCGTCAGCTTCACGCGATACGTGCGGCTTTGCGGATCGGCGGCCGGCGAGATCTCGCGCACGCGGGCCGTGAATCGCTTGCCGGGCAGGGCGGGCAGCGTCACGTCGGCAACGCTGCCGACGGTCAGCGCGGCGAGAGCGCTTTCGGGTGCGTCGCAGACGACGTCGACATCTCCCGACCACGCCAGGCCGTACACAGCCTGACCGGCGGTGACGTTTTGTCCGGTATCGGCTTGTTCGGCTGTGATGACGCCGGCGTGGTCGGCGACGAGCGCCGCGTAGGAGAGTTGATTGCGCGCCAGCGCGAATTGCGCCTGCACGGCGTCGCGCTGGCCGGCGGCCGACGTGTAGGCATCCTGCGTTTGCTCGAGTTGCGCAGGCGCGATCAGCTTTTCGCTCGCTTGTGCACTGTCGCGGTCGAGTTGCTGCTTCGCGTAGACGAGCTTATGTTGCGCGGCGTCCAGTTGAGCTTGGGCGTTGGCCAGGTTCTTTTGCAAGTCGGCTGGATCGAGACGGGCGACCACTTGCCCGGCTTTGACGACGTCGCCGAGCCGGACGTCGCGCTCGACGATGTTGCCGCCGACTCTGAACGAGAGCGGCGTGTTGTAGCGCGCTTCGACGTCGCCCGGCAGGGTGGCCTCGGGCGGCACGCCGTCGGGATGAACGGCGACGGCGACGACCGGGCTCGGCGCCAACGCGGCTGGGGGGCGCCCGTGGCAGCCTGCGAGTGCGAGGATGCCGCAGATGGCCGCGACAACGCCGTAGCGGCTAACCGGGGACCGGGAGACAAGGAAGGAGAAGCCTTTGAACTGCGCGCGCGCCTCGGATGGCGCGTCAAGACCGGCACGAATCACAATGACCCCAAGCGGAAGAGGGACGGCGAAGCACGCAAGCGTCGGAGGCTTGCAGGGCGAGGCGTGCGGCGTACCCTGCCAGCGCCGCCACGCCTCGTTTCGTACTACAGGGGCGGATTCTAATACAGGTGTGTATTTGGATGCAAAGTCGGATAAAATTGAACGACAGTGCTAAACTTCCTCAAATGAAACGCAAACGCTTAACCCGCGAAGAGAGCAAGGAGCAGACGCGTCTGCGTCTGCTCGATGCCGCGCAAACGATTTTCATGAAAAAGGGCTTCGTGGCCGCGAGCGTCGAAGACATCGCGGAAGCCGCCGGCTATACGCGGGGGGCGTTCTATTCGAATTTCCGGAGCAAATCGGAACTGCTGATGGAGCTGTTGCGGGGCGACCATGATCGGATGCAGGCGGAGTTGCATGCGATCATCGCCAATGTGGCCACGCGCGAGGAGATAGAGCTACGCGCACTCAAGCTCTACAGCCAGTTTTTCCGCGAGGACGACTGTTTCCCGCTGTGGGCCGAGGCGAAGCTGCTCGCTTCGCGCGACGCGAAGTTCCGCGCGCGCTTCAATGCGTTTTCGCACGAGAAATGCGAGTTTCTCACCGGTTATATCCGCATGTTTTCGGAGCGTGTCGGCACGCCGCTGCAGTTGCCCGCGGAAATCCTGGCGCTCGGACTCATCAGCCTATGCGAGGGCGTGCAAGCCATGCGCATGTGCGACCCGCAGCACGTCACCGACGATCTGACGGAAGCCGTGCTTGCGGGCTT
Source organism: Trinickia acidisoli (assembly GCF_017315725.1). Taxonomy (NCBI): domain Bacteria; kingdom Pseudomonadati; phylum Pseudomonadota; class Betaproteobacteria; order Burkholderiales; family Burkholderiaceae; genus Trinickia; species Trinickia acidisoli. The sequence goes on along the minus strand of NZ_JAFLRG010000001.1, from coordinate 2,123,916 downwards.
CTTCGCGAAAGTGGTTTTCGGCGGCGAAGCGGGCCGATGATCGTCGCACCCGGCTTCTCGACCTAATCCTCGGCTTAGTCCCTCGGCCGCCGCGCTTACAGCCCGAGGCCCGGGCCGTAATTGCTGCCGATGAGCTGCGTCACCGCATCGACGTCGGCATAGTCCTGTTCGGGTAACCCATCGAGAATCGCGAGCAATGCGTTGCTTGCACCGGCATCGCGCGCCGCGTCGACGATCCGATCCTTGTTGGCCGGATAGCGCACGGCGTGCAGCACGTCCGCGATTTGCAAATCGATCGCTTCCATCGGCACCGCCGACATATCGGGCGCCGTGCGCGGATCCGAACTCGCCGGCATCCCGGCAGTGGCTTGCGTGCGATGCTTGCCGGGCGCGCTCACGTGCGAGCCTGCCGTTCGTGGGCAGCGAAGCGGTTCGCCAGTTCGTGCGGTTTGGGCAGCGTGATGCGAACCCAGCGCCCTTTCGCCGCGGCGGGGTCCGCCGTCACATTGGGCGCGGGCGGCGCGACGGGAGCTGCATTCGCACGGGCCACCGCCAAGGCGGCGCGGGCGGTGGCGCTGTCGAATCTGCCGGTATGAATCGGTGCCGCGAAGCACGAAGCCGAGAGCAATGCCATGGTTGTCAGTGTCGAGACTTTCATCGCTCGACCTCCTTCTCGATAGAGCATGCCGCCGATGCCTTCGGACCTGTCCGTCTAACCCGACGACGCTTGCCGATTCACGTCGCAGCATGCCTCGTGCCTAGGCCGCGCTTGAATCGCGGCCCTAACGCAGCACCTCGAAGCGCGTCCATGGCCACGAGGGCCGGTCGCGCATGTAACCGTTGAGCCAATTCCACTGCGGATGGCGCTTCATGAACGCCTGGGCGTCGAACGGCTTGCCGCACGGGTGGCCCCAACGTGCCCAGAACGCCAGATCGCGCGCCATGTCGCTGTCGACGACCTTGCCGTCGTTTGCTCCCCACGGATTGAACGGGCCCTGATCCGACGCGCCGAAACGGGCGTCGTCGAGCTCCAAATGCCCGCAGATCGTGCGCGAGCACGGGTTGTCGTCGCGGTCCAAATAGACGTCGTGGTGGTCCGCGATCATTTGCTTGGCGAGTTCCAGATCGATCTTGCCGTGGTGCAGTTCCGCCAACTGCATGAAGCGCAGCCGGCGCGCACCGTTTTTGCGCACGTCGGTGTAATCCTCGCCCTCGCCGACGCATTCCTGATTGCGGATCTTCAAATCCGTGGCGGTGTTGTAGCCGCTATAGAACCCGTCTTTCGTGCTTTCGAATCCGGAGTAGTGCAGGCCGAGTTCGTACCGTGCGATTTCGCCCGTCTTGGTGTCGCCCAGCAGCCAACTGTTGGCGTAGCCGCCGTTGTTCGACATCGCGAACATCTCGCACCAGTCGCCGATGCTGTTCGCGTACTGCGTCGCGCGGCGCGAGCGGTAGAACTCCGGCGCGCCGGCGCTGTTGTAGCCGGCGAAGTTCGAGATCGTCGTCTCGGTGATCATGAGTCCTGCCGACGTCAGCCAGAAGTCGGTCAGGCTCGAAATGCAGCCCGGCAGCCCTTGCATCAAGATCCGATGGCCGGAGTCGGGCACGATGTCGAACACGACGTTGAAGGCGTCGCCCGCCGCGTAGCGATCCCAGGAGTTGTGCGCCATCACGATGCGCCCATCTCGTGTCGCGCTGCCCGTCGCGATGAATGCGCTGCAATGATGCCCGCGCCGGCCCGACCAAGGCTTCAAGCCGAGCCGCGGCTCGCGCGCGGCCACTTGCGACGGCCACCAGCTTTGCAGCAGGTCCATATAGCCGTTCCATGCGAGCACTTCGTCGAAACGCAGCTTCGCGCCATCGGCGATGCCCTGGATCTCGTCCGCGAATTCCGTGTCGAGCTTCGGCGCGAACTGCGAAACGGCCGCCTTCGTGAAGGTTTCGAAATCTTCTCCGGTGTCCCAGCGCGCAAGGTACTTCGCGGTATGGATCGCGTTTTTGATTTCAGCGGCGAGTAACTGACCGTGCTGTTCGCCACGATCGTACGGTTCGCCTTCGATATGCACGAAGGTCCAACCCGCGTGGTCGCGACGTACGGCGTCGAGGGACGGTTCGCTCATCTTCGCTCCGGATCGACTGATCGATCGAAAGGGCTGCGCTCGGCGCGCTTGGGTACAGCGCACGGCGGGCTCGGCGGCCTGCTTTTCATTGTAGAAAATATGCGGCGCTTTACCATTGGCGCAAGCGTGGGCCGCTCGCACAAGCGAAGATGTCAGATAGCGGGATTCATCCGACGGTAGGCGTCGAGCAGCGACGTCTTGTACACGGCGCCGACGAGCGTCGGCTGCTCGGCGCTCGCCACGACGGGCAGGCGCTCGCCGCGGAACGCCAAGAAGCGCTGCAAAGCGACGCTGATCGGCATATCGGGCGTGAGGACGGCGAACTCCGGTTGCAGGTAATCGGCGGCGGTGTGCGTCGAGGTATCGCGTTTTTCGAGCAAATCGGACGTGATGTCCTTCAAGGCGACGACGCCCCGGAAAAGCCCGGCCTCGTCGGTGACGTACAGGTACTTCACCGGGTATTCGAGAAATACGCGCGTCATGTCGCGCACGCTGGTGTCGAGACGCACGATCGTGTCGGCCGGCTTGACGAGCTCGCGCACCTGGGCCGCGCGAAGCCGCATTCGCTCTTGCTCGTCGGCATTGCGGCGCAGCGTGATTTCGTACATCGACGTCTTGTTGATCGCGCGCGAGACGAAATAAGCGACGACGCACGACAGCATCAGCGGCAGGACCACCTGATAGCTGAGCGTCATCTCGAAGATCATGAGGATCGCCATCAGCGGCGCTTGGGTGGCGCCGGCCAGGAACGCGCCCATGCCGACCATCGCGTAGGCGAACGCGCCTGACGTGCCATGCGGCCAAAGACCGTGCACGCCCAGGCCGAACAGCGATCCGAGTGTTGCGCCGACGAATAGGGTTGGCGTAAAGACGCCGCCGACGGCGCCTGAGCCGACCGTGGCGGCTGTCGCAATGATCTTGCACACGAGCACGACGACGAGTGCGCTCCAGGTCCACGGCGAGTGCAGGATCGAGTTGACGACGCTGTAGCCGTTGCCCCAGACCTCGGGCACCCAGACGGAAATGATGCCGACGACGAGCCCGCCGAGTGCGAGCCGCACGGGCAAGGGCACCGGCAGCCGCCGAAACCGGGCCCGCGACGACTCGATCAGGTGCAGGAACTGCGGCGCCACGGCGCCGCACAGAAGACCGAGCGCGACGAACAGCAGCACTTCGAGGCCGGCGATCGCGGGGAACACGGGCATCTCATACGGCGGTTTGTAGCCCGAAAATTCGCGCATGACGATGTTGGCCACCACGGACGAGACCAAGAGCGGCCCGAAGTTTTCCATGGCGATCGAGCCGAGCACGATCTCGGTGACGAAGAACGCGCCGGCGATCGGCGCGCTATAGGCCGAGGTGATCCCCGCCGCTGCGCCGCAGGCGACGAGCAGCCGCAGCCGTGGCGGATCGAAATGCACCACGCGGCCGACGATCGAGCCGGCCAGCGCGGCGAGCTGCACCATCGGCCCTTCGCGGCCGATCGACCCGCCAAAGCCGATCGTAAACAGCGACGAGACGCTGCGCCAGGCGCTTTCCCACACCGGCACGACGCCTTCGCCGATCCCGATGGCTTCCATGTAATCGGAACTCGCGTGCTTGTCGGCACGGCGGCGCGCCACGATCAAAAAGCCGCCGGCAAGCAGACCGCCGGCGGCGGGCAGCCAGAACCGGATGGTCCACGGCAGCGTGTGCGCCATGGCGACGAAGCTGCCGCTGTGCCCGGTGAACATCCATTGGAAGGCGTCGATCGCATGCCGGAACGCGACGGTGGCAAACGCGCCGAGCACGCCGACGATAACGGCCCAGACGAGCATCGTATGGGACTCGGACAGGCGAAAGAGCGATTGGGCGCGCGTGCGCAGTCGAAGCAGGAATGAAAGCACGGGAAAGCGTCAGCTCGGGGTTCGATGAACTTGGGACGAGCGCAAGCATAGCATCGGCCCTGGGCTGGCGAACGTCTCCGCTGCACCGGCAATCGGCTTACGTTTGCGTTGGCGTTTGCGTTTGCGTTGGCGTCTTGGCGTATTCACTTCAGTGGGCCGCCGCGTCGAGTTCCGGGTAGTGGCGGAAAATCCCGGTCTCGTTGAAGGGCAGGCGGCGCTCGGACGCCAAATACGCGGCGATGTAGGGGCGTGCTCCAACCGCTTTGCGCAAGGCCGCCAGACGCGGGTAGCGCGAGGCGAAGCGTGCGGTTGCGCGCGGAAACGCGTAATGCAGCCCTTCGATCAACTGGAACATCGATAAATCGACGTAAGTCAGCGAATCGCCGACGAGATGACGGTCGCCGTGCGGGTTTTGCGCCAGCACGCGCTCGAAGTAGCGCATGAACTTCGGCAAGCGGTGCTCGAGGAAATCGGTCGCGCGCGTTTTGGCCGGCACCTTTTGCTCCTCGTAATACTGGCCGCTCGCGATCGGATGATGGGTGTCGTGCACTTCGGTCACCATGTCGGCGATCGTCAGTTGCAAGCCGTGCACGACGTAGCGCAGGTTGGTGTCGGGCGCGAGACCGAGCTTGGGACCGAGGTAGAGCAAGATGTTGGCCGTCTGCGAGACGATCAGATCGCCGTCCTTCAGGAACGGTGGGGCGAACGGGATCATCGGCTCGGTCTTGCTGTTCAGGACGGCCATCATCGCCGCTTGCCGCTCACCTTCGTCTTCATCTTCGCCGCCGCGCCCGATGTCGACATAGGGCGCTTGTGCGTCCTCCAACGCCAGCCGGACGAATTCGCCGCGGCCTTGCAGGCCATCCCAGTAATAGAGTTCGTAAGGCATCTGTATCTCCAAAAAGCGGCGGCGTGCCGCGCCTCAATGATCGCTCGCAGGCAACGAGAGCGACAACCGGAGGTCAGCAGCACGCGGCTTGCCAGGCGCGGGCACGATCAGGCGAATACGTGCTCGACTCCCCAAGTGATGGCCAGGCCGCCGACGACGAGCCAGAGATAGAGGATGAGGCTCGTCGCCAGCGCACGGGGGCCGGCCTTGCGCACTTGCGAGATGTGCGTTTCGATGCCGAGCGCGGTCATCGCCATTGTCAAGGCGAACGTGTCGAGTGCGTTGGCCGTTTGCGTCGCGGCCGTCGGCAGCACGTGCAGCGAATTGACGAGCACGCAGGCGAGGAAGCCCAGCGCGAACCAGGGCACGGCCAGCTTGCGCGGCGCGTGCGCGCGGCCGCGTTTGCCCGACACAGAAGCCGAGGCCGCCGAGACATCGCGGCGCGCGTCGCGTGCGAGCCAAACGCCGAGGACGAGCAGCACGGGGACGAGCAGCATGACGCGGGTCATCTTGACGATCGTCGCGATGTGCGTCGCTTCCGCGCTGACATTGCTGGCCGCGCCGACGACCTGCGCAACCTCATGAATCGTGCCACCGAAGAAGAGCCCGACGCCGAGCGTATCGAGATGAATCCAGCCGGCGCGGTACATCAGCGGATAGAGGAACATCGACAACGTGCCGAACAGGACGACGCTGCCCACCGCGACGGCGCTCTTTTCGGGCTTGGATTGCAGCGTCGATTCGAACGCGAGCACCGCGGCTGCGCCGCAAATCGCGCTGCCGGCCGCGTTGAGGATGGCCGTGTCCCGATCGAGCTTCATCAGCTTCATGCCGAGCCAGGTGCCGAGCAGCAGCGTGCTGACGACGACGAGCACCGAGACGGTGAGCCCGGGTAGCCCGACTTGGGCGATTTCCTGCAAGCTCACGCGCAGACCGAAGAAGGCGACTGCGATGCGCAACAGCTTGCGTGCGGAAAAATTGACGCCGGCGGCCCAGTGCGCGGGCATGCCGGCGCGCAACGTGTTGCCGTAGAGGGCGCCGGCGATGATGCCGACGATGAGCGGGCTGATGCCGAGCCCGGCAATGGCGGGCAGGGCGGCAAGCCGCGTGACCGCCGCGGCGAACAGCGCGACGAAGAGGATGCCGTTGAGTTGACCGTGCGAGGCGGGCTGGGACGGCGCGGAGAACGTAGTCGTGTGGGACATCGCGGATGCCTATTGGGGCAGGGTTTCGATGCGCTAATCCTAGTTGACGTATAAGCTTATGAAAAATCGTCATTTGTGAAGTAATATATCGGTACGTCCGATACTTTCTTGCATATGACACCCGATCAACTGATAACGTTCGCCGCCGTGGCCGAGCGCCAGAACATCAGCCGCGCGGCGGATGCTTTGCATTTGTCGCAGCCGGCCGTGTCGGGGCAATTGCGGCAGTTGCAGGATGAATTCGGCGAGCCGCTCTATCGGCGCGACGGCCGCGGTGTGCGGCTGACGCCGAGCGGCGCCCAACTGGCCGACTACGCGCTCAAGCTGCGCGACACGTTTCGCCAAGCGCTGGCCTATCGCGACGCGTTGCGCGGCGTCGCACGCGGCACGCTGCGCATCGGGGCGAGCACCACCGTCGCGAGCTATCTGCTGCCCTACTTGATCGCCGAGTTTCAGCGCCGATATCCCGAAGTCGAGATCCAGACAGCCGGTGGCAATACCGGGGAAATTGTTGCTTCGCTGGCTTCGCTCGACGTCGCGATGATCGAGGGGCCGGTCGGCGCGGATTTGCCCGAAGGCACGGGCGTACGGGTTTGGCGGGAGGACGAGATCGTTGCAATCGTTCCGCGTGCTCATCCGTTGGCCGAGCGCATGGCGCAACACGCCGCGCAGCCGACGTTGGAGGACGTGGCGGCCTATCCGCTCGTCATGCGAGAAGAGGGTTCGGGCGTGCGGCAGTTCGTCGAACAGTCGTTCGAGGCGGCCGGTGTCGGAGTACGGGTCGCCTTGGCCGTGGCGGGCGTCGAGGGCGTCAAGGAGGCCGTGCGTGCCGGTATGGGCGTGGGATTCGTTTCCGCGATGGCGATGCGCCACGAAGATGGCGCACTCGCGCAGTTGTCGATCGCGGCCCGGCCGCTGACTCGCCATTTCTCGATTCTCGTCCCGCACGAGGGGGCGCCATCTCGCGTCGCGGCAGGATTCTTGGCGCTGTGCGAGGCCGCGCCCGGTCCGGCGGCGCAATCGAACTGACTGCGGTTTGTCGTTGCGTATTCGCAGACATGCGGCTCAGCGGCTCAGCGGCTCAGCGGCACGTGGCCAGGCCTGCTGAGCCCCGCTAGGGATTACCATGATGGGCGGCGCGGGATGTCGAAGGCAAGATTGCGTCAATCGAGCGTCGCGCTCGTTTTTTTGAAGTAACATTGGAACCGGTTCCATTCAATGTCGAACGCGAATAACAGTTGGCCTGCTGTGAAAGTCGTTATCGTGGCGAGCGCGTTCGGGGTGCAAGCGGTGCGCCAGCGCGGTCATGCGGCATGGCTCGACACCGCCGCTGATGCGGGGGCGGCGGGCTTCGAAGTGCGTCGCGAGTTGTTTGCGCACGAGGCCGATGCCGCTCTCGAAGCGCTGCACGCGCTCGGCGCCGCGGTGGCCGCGCGCGACATGTGGTCCGTCTACTCGACGCCGGCCGCGCTCTACTGCGACGATGGCGCGTTGAACGCGACGGCACTGGCGGCAGCCTATGCCGAGGCCGACGCACTCGGTGCGCGCTGGGTCAAGCTCCAATTGGGCGGATTCAGCGGTGAGGCGGGCGGCGCGACGATTGCCCGCGTGAGCGCGGGCCACCGCGCCCGGCTCGTTGTCGAGAACGGTCAGCGCGAGCAGGACGGCACGATCGCCCAATTCGTTGCGCTGTTCGCGGCGCTTGAACGGAAAGGCTCGGCCGATGTCCTCGGCATGACGTTCGACGTCGGTAACTGGCAATGGCCCGGCGAAGCGCCGCTCGATGCAGCCGGTGCGCTGGCTCCGTATGTCGAGTACGTGCATTGCAAGTCGTCCGAGGGGCAGGGGGTGCGACGCTTTCCTGTCGCACCGGCGCCACAGGACCCCTTGTTTCAAGCCGTCTTGGACAGGTTGCCGCGCACTGCGCCGCGCGGCATCGAGTTTCCGCTCGACGAGCGGGCACTCGCCGAGGATGCGCGGCGAAGCGTAGCCTGGCTCGCCTCGGCATGAAACGCGGCGCGCGCAATGGTTACGAAGGAAGGGGCGCATCGCGCCATCGAATGTGAACGAGGAGTCATCGATGTCTTTTCCGCTCGACGTTTTGACCTACGGCGAGGCCATGGCGCTTTTCGTCGCCGATGAAACCGGCCCGCTCGAGGCCGTCGATCACTTCACGAAACGCATTGCGGGCGCGGATCTGAACGTGGCGATCGGTTTGTCGAGGCTCGGCTTTCGCGTCGGCTACGTGAGCCGGGTCGGCGCCGACGCATTCGGGCGCTACGTGCTCGATACGCTTACGCGCGAGGGCATCGATGCGAGCCGCGTGAGCGTCGATGCGCGCTTTCCGACCGGATTCCAACTGAAAAGCAAGCAGACCGACGGCCGCGACCCGAGCGTCGAGTATTTTCGCAAAGGCTCGGCCGCCAGCCATTTGTCGCTCGACGACTACGACGCCGAGTACGCAACCGGCGCGCGCCATTTGCATCTGACGGGGGTGGCGCCGGCCATTTCCCCGACGTCGAGAGAACTGGCCTTTCGGCTCGCGGAATCGATGCGCGCCGCGGGCAAGACGATCTCGTTCGATCCGAATCTGCGGCCGACATTGTGGCCGTCGCGCGAGGCGATGGCCGCCTCGCTCAACGCGCTTGCCGCGCTGTCGGACTGGGTGCTCCCGGGGCTCGGCGAAGGGCTCGCGCTCACGGGCTACGAAACGCCTGAGGATATCGCCCAGTTTTATCTCGATTCGGGCGCACGCGGCGTCGTGGTCAAGCTCGGTGCCCAGGGCGCCTATTTCCGTACGGCCGATCAGTCGGGCTACGTGGCGGCGCAGCCGGTGGCGAGCGTCGTCGATACGGTCGGCGCCGGCGACGGGTTCGCCGTCGGCGTCGTCAGCGCGCTGCTCGAGGGGCGCGATTTGCCGTCGGCCGTTGCACGCGGCAATCGGATCGGCGCACTGGCGATCCAGGTGATCGGCGACTCGGAAGGGCTGCCCACGCGTACGCAGCTCGACCGGCTGGAAAACCCCATCGCTTCTGCTTGAGCGCAAAAAGCACGGCGTTTGCCTACACTGCACGCAATGCACGAGAGACGAGACGGCGCCGAACGCGCCGTCCCATTGAAACGTAGCACAGGGAGGAGACACCCATGCCCGCAACGATTGCACCTCGCCGTTGGTGGACGATCATGCCGATCGTATTCATCACCTACAGCCTCGCCTATCTCGATCGCGCGAACTTCGGGTTCGCATCGGCGGCCGGCATCAACAAGGATCTCGGCGTCAGCCCCGCGCTTGCCTCGTTGATCGGTGCGCTCTTCTTTCTCGGCTACTTCTTCTTCCAGATTCCCGGCGCCATTTATGCGGAACGGCGCAGCGTACGTCGGCTCGTCTTCGTGAGCCTCGTACTCTGGGGCGGTTGCGCGGCATTGACGGGTATCGTCAGCAACGTCGCGTCGCTGATCGCGATCCGGTTCCTGCTCGGCGTCGTCGAAGCGGCCGTCATGCCGGCGATGCTGATCTTCATCAGCAACTGGTTCACAAAGACCGAACGCTCGCGCGCCAATACCTTTTTGATCCTCGGCAATCCCGTCACGGTGCTGTGGATGTCGGTCATCTCGGGCTATCTCGTCCACGCGTTCGGCTGGCGCGAGATGTTCATCGCGGAAGGCGTGCCGGCGGTCGTCTGGGCCGTTTGCTGGTGGTTCATCGTGCGCGACAAGCCGAGCGAGGTCGAGTGGCTCGCGGCCGAAGACAAGCGCGCACTCGCGGCGACGCTCGCCGCCGAGCAAGCGGCCATCAAGCCCGTACGCAACTACGCCGAAGCGTTTCGCTCGCCGGCCGTCGTCAAGCTGTGCGCGCAGTACTTCTGCTGGAGCATCGGCGTCTACGGCTTCGTGCTCTGGCTGCCGTCGATTCTGAAGAATAGCGCGTCGATCGGGATGGTCGAGACGGGCTGGCTCTCGGCGCTGCCCTATCTGATGGCCACGATCGCGATGCTCGCCGCTTCGTGGGCCTCCGATAAGCTCGCCACGCGCAAGGTGTTCGTCTGGCCGTTTCTGCTGGTCGGGGCGGCTGCGTTCGCCGGCTCGTATGCGCTCGGCTCGACACACTTTTGGGGGTCCTACGCGTTGCTCGTCATCGCGGGCGCCGCGATGTATGCGCCGTATGGGCCGTTCTTTGCGATCGTGCCGGAACTGCTGCCGAAGAACGTGGCCGGCGGCGCGATGGCACTCATCAACAGCATGGGTGCGCTCGGCTCGTTCGTCGGCTCCTATGTCGTCGGCTATCTGAACGGCACGACGGGCTCGCCGGCCGCGTCCTATGCGTTCATGAGCGCCGCGCTCGTCGCAGCCGTCGTGCTGACGCTCGCGGTCAAAGCGCAGCCCACCGGCAATGCGATGCTCGGCGCGCGCGCCCACGCCCACGCCCACGGAAAGTGAATCGAATGACACCGAAGATCGTCGCCTACAAGAGCCTGCCGCCGGACGTGCTCGACTATTTGCGCGAGCATGCGCAGGTCGTCGTTTTGGAGTCCGACCTCGCGCACGAAGCGCTGGCCGCGGCCGTCGGCGAAGCCCTCGTCGATGCCGACGGCGCCATCGGCGCGAGTGTCAAGGTGACGCCGGCAATGATCGAGCACGCGACGCGGCTCAAGGCGATTTCGACGATCTCGGTGGGCGTCGACAACTTCGACTTGGCCGATCTGACTCGGCGCGGAATCGTCCTCGCCCATACGCCCGACGTTCTCACGGAATCGACGGCGGATACGGTATTCGCACTGGTGTTGTCGACAGCGCGGCGCGTGGTGGAGCTCGCCGATTGGGTCAAGGCCGGCCAGTGGCGCGGGAGCATCGGCCCGGAGCAATACGGCGTAGACGTCAACGGCAAGACGATCGGCATCGTCGGCCTTGGACGTATCGGCGGTGCACTCGCGCGGCGCGCCGCGCTCGGCTTCGGGATGCGCGTGCTTTATACGAACCGGCATCCGAACGAGGTGGCCGAGCGCGCCTATGGCGCTCGACGGGTCGAGCTCGACGATTTGCTTGCGCAATCGGATTTCGTGTGCCTGCAAGTGCCGCTCACGCCGCAGACTCGGCGTTTGATCAGTGCCACCGAGCTGCGGGCGATGAAGCGTAGCGCGATCCTGATCAATGCCTCGCGCGGGGCGATCGTCGACGAAGCCGCGCTGATCGCCGCGCTCGCCGACGGCACGATCGCGGGTGCGGGCCTCGATGTGTTCGAGCACGAACCGCTCGCCGCCGATTCGCCGCTGCTTGCGATGCGCAACGTCGTCGCGCTGCCGCACATTGGTTCGGCCACGCACGAAACACGTCACGCGATGGCGCGGTGCGCCGCCGAGAACCTCGTCGCCGCGCTGGCCGGGCAGCTCTCGCGCAACGTCGCGAATCCCGAGGTCCTCGCGCGCTAGCTCGGGCACCTACTAGAATTCCTAATAGGCCGGCTCCGCGCATTTGCACAAGTGGTGCGGCGTGTCGCCGTGCGCTATGATGCCGCCACCGAACGAATTGCAAAGCGCGCCACGGCGCGCTTTTGTCTATGCGCCGCACCGCAGCGGGGGCCGCGCCTTCGCCTTTGACGAGGAGGTTTCTTTTGTTTCCAGGTACTTTCGACTTGCGCGCACCGCGCGCCGCCAAGCGATGAGCTTCGGGCCTATGGGCGCGACACGCCGCGCGACGATCAGCGATGTCGCCCGCGAGGCCGGCACCGGCAAGACCAGCGTTTCGCGTTATCTGAACGGCGAGACCAACGTGCTCTCCGCGGATTTGCGCTCACGCATCGAAGCGGCGATCAAACGGCTCGACTATCGGCCCAATCAAATGGCCCGCGGCTTGAAACGCGGCCGCAATCGGCTCGTCGGCTTGCTCGTCGCCGACATAACGAACCCATACACCGTAGGCGTGCTGCGCGGCGTAGAGGCTGCTTGCCACGCACTCGGTCTGATGCCGCTCGTATGCAACGCGGCTAACGAAGTCGAAATGGAGCGGCGCTACTTGCAGTTGATGACGACCTATCGCGTCGAGGGCGTGATCGTCAATGCGCTGGGGGTCAAAGAAGAGACGTTGCGGCCCGTCGGCGACGGCGGTACGCCCGCCGTGCTCGTCGATCGCTCGATCGAGGGACTCTCGGCCGATATGGTCGGGCTCGATAACGGCGAGGCCGTCAAGCTGGGCATGCGCCATTTGCTCGAGCAGGGTTTCGACGACGTTCGCTTCGTCGTTCAACCCTACGAGCGTGTGAGCTCGCGGCGCCTTCGCGAAGCCGCGTTTCGCGCGACCCTCGAGCAGGCGCGACGCGATCGCGGCGCCGACGCGATGCCGTTGCAAGGGGAAACGCTCGTGCTCGACCTAGCCGATGTCGACGCGGTCGCACACGTGCATGAGGCGATCGACCGGCACGTGGACGAGGCGTCGAAGGCAGGCGGGCGGCGCGTGGCATACTTTGCCGCCAATGGGCCCGTTGCCTTGTCGGTGGCACTGCATCTGCACGCCCGATACGGTGCGCGTTGGCAGGAGCGCGTGGCCCTGATGTCGATCGACGACTCCGAATGGGCAGAGCTGATCGGCGTGACGGCGATTCGGCAGCCCACTTACGCGATCGGATACCGGGCCGTGGAATTCTTGCACGAACGTATCGAAGGCGACGTGGAGCCCGCACGGGAGGCGATGCTGCCCGGCGAACTCGTGGTGCGCCGCTCGACCGTTTGGCATGACGACGATTGATTCGCGCGCCGTACCGGCGCTGCCTCGCCCAGGCAGCGGCGCGCTCGGTACGACATAGCATTGAGCCCCACGATGGAACTTTACCGATTCGAATGTGCGAGTGCAGATATCGAAGCGCTCGCTCGCGCTGTCAGCGATCTCTTTCCCGAGCAGACGGTTTTTGCCGAACGAGTAGGCGACGACGGCACGCCGTACCTCGCCGTCCAGTGGGTCGCGATGCGATTCGGTCCTACCGCGCGCCGCATGACGCTGACCATCGTGTTTGCCGCGTCGGCGCTGGCGCGCTTCCGTGCGTTACCGCCGCGCATGCAGGCGCGTAGCTATGCCGTGCTGCGCGCCTATGTCGAGGCTGAACTCGGTTCGCTGGAGGAGCAATACGCAGCCGGTGAAGCGGTGCCGCGCGAGGTGACGATCGATCTCGGCGACGAGTTCGCCTAAGCGGCTCCAAAGTAGCACGCCGCACTGGCGTGCTGTCAGCTTGGGCTAGCTTGGTTCCTCGGCCCGATAGACCTGAGCGAAGCGATCGGCGCGCACGACGCCATAATCGCCGGGCGCGTATTGCAGCACCCAATCGCCGGCTGTGCCGCTCAGGACGTCGCCGGCAGCCCGGCGCGCCATCGAGAAGGGCGCATCCATCCGCTTGGCGAGCACGATCACGGGGCGGTTTCGATAGCGGCCCGGTGCGCCGTGGGCGAGGGCGGCATCGGCCGGAACGTATTTGTCGTCGAAGCGTGCGCGCTCGACCACCCAGCGCGCACCGCCCGTGCCGGTGATCAGGGCATCGCCCGGGCCGAAGCGGTTTGCGCCTTCGAGGCTCATCAATTCGCCGCTCGCCTGCGCGAACTCGACAGCGACGACCTCGTTTTTCACATATCGCCCCGCGGCGGGATCGTCGCGCAGGTCGATGTCTTTCAATTCGATCATGGGAAGCAAGCCAAACGTCAAGAAGGCGTGAGCGTAGCGGGAAACCGCGCGACGCGCACGCCTTGCGTTCGGCCTAGGACGGATGAATCGATGCCGAGCCGTCTACGCGATCACTGCTGTGCGGGAGCGGCGGATTTGGCGCCGTGAGCGCCGCGGCCATGACGTGGCTCGCTCTGACGGAACGTCGTATCGGCGAGTTTCTTCTGCTCGGGCGAAAAGCTGTTGTAGAGCGGATCGAACGCATCCACGAGTTGCTTCATGTCGTCGGCGTGCGCCTGCGCAAGCTCGGCGTATTGCTTCATGTTGTCGAGCGCCGATTGGGTATGCTCGGCCTGCGTTCGTTGACGGAAGAGCCGGCCCATGTTCTGCCCGTTCGAGCGCATGACATCGGCGAACGTCTTCCACTGCGGCTCCTGCGCGGCCGTGATCTTGAGCTGCGAGTGCAGATACGCGATCCGCTCTTCGACGCGTGCTTCGCGCTTGTTCGCGTGAGCGCCGGCCGGTGCGCTGGCCGCCATGTCCGGCGCGGCTTCCGGCGCCGACGCTTGCGCGAACGCCCCGCTCGTTGCGAGTGCGCACGCGAGAATGACGATTGTCCGTTTCATCGAACCTCCTGTAGTCGTGTGGACGAGAAATCGAAGCCGGCGCAAGGGCACCGGCTCGTTAGACCCTCCATGCTTGCTGCATGTTCGTTGGCCCGGCGCTAGTTTAACCAGGCACGCCCCGCATCGTCGCATGGTGAGACATACGCTTACATCTGAAACGGATCGGTTGTGGGTGACGGGCTACCTGCTTCGCCGCCCCCGCTTTGCACCGTCTTCACGATCGCGTGCCAGGAGCATACCAGCACGATCGCGTGTCAGCACGTCGAGTGCCCGGCGCGGTTTCGCCGACTGTATTACAGTGACAGCCTCGCATGTATATCGGTGATGAGACCTGAAGGAGCGATGATGCGGATTCTAGTCGTGGGCGCCGGCGCGGTCGGCGGGTACTTCGGCGGGCGAATGGCGCTGGCGGGGCAGAACGTGACGTTTCTCGTACGCGAAGCGAGGGCCGCGCAGTTGGCCGCCGACGGCCTCGTCATCAAGAGCCCGAGAGGCGACGCCACGCTCGCCGACGTCAAAACCGTACTGACGTCGCAGATCGACAGTCCCTACGATCTCGTTCTGCTGAGCTGCAAGGCTTACGATCTCGACAGCGCGATGGATGCGTTCGCGCCGGCCGTGGGGCCATCCACGACGATCTTGCCGATGCTCAACGGGATGCGGCATCTCGATTTGCTTCGCGCACGCTTCGGCAACGCGAACGTGCTGGGCGGTGTTTGTCTGATCGCCGCGACGCTCGATGCCTCGCGGGCGATCGTTCAGATGACGGACATGCATGCGATCGTCTTCGGTGAGCTTGACGGCGCCAAGAGCGCACGCGTAGAGGCCATCGCAGCGGCCTTGCGCACGGGCGGTTTCGACGTCGACGCGACCGATGCGATCGTGCAGCAGATGTGGGAAAAATGGGTGTTTCTCGCGACGCTCGCGGGCAGCACGTGTTTGTTTCGTGCGAACGTGGGCAACATCCTCGCCGCGCCCGGCGGCGAGGCGGCGATCCGGGCGTTGTTCGACGAATGCGGCGCAGTCGCCGCCGCGTACGGTCATGCCGTTCGCGCATCGTTCGCCGAGCGCTCGCGCGCGATGTTGTTCGCGTCGGGCTCGTCGTTGACGGCGTCCATGTTGCGCGATATCGAGAACGGTTTGCGCACGGAAGGCGACCACGTGCTCGGCGACCTGCTGAAACGGCGTCCGGCAAACGCGGCGGTTGGCTCGGCCGCCACGACCCCCACGCTGCTCGAGCTAGCCTATACGCATGTGAAAGCCTACGAAGCGCGGCATGGGCGATAATCGGGCGCTCCTTTTCACGCAAACCGCATCGAATCGATGAGACCTCCGCGCCTCGACCAGCTCGACGACCTCGACCGCGACCTGCTCACCCTGTTGCAGGAGAACGCACGCGAGAGCGTCGCCAACTTGGCGCGCCGGCTCGGCGTCGCGCGTACTACCGTGCTGGCCCGTATCGAACGTCTCGAGCGGATGCAGGTCATCGCCGGCTACGGCGTGCGGCTGGGGCAGGACGTGCTCGACGCCAGCATCAATGCGTACGTCGGCATTATTCTCGCGCCGAAATTCGGCCCGAGCACGCTCAAGCGGCTCGAGAAGATGCCCGAAGTGCAATTGCTGTGCGCGGTCAGCGGCGAATACGATTACGTCGCCTGGCTGCGCGCGGCCTCGCCCGACCGGCTCAACGAATTGCTCGACCAGATCGGCGCGCTCGAAGGCGTCGAGCGGACGACCACCTCCATCATCCTCGCGCGCAAGATCGATCGAAACGCTTTCGGCGGCTGAGCTGTCGGGCGTGCCGCGCAGTGCCGGTCCTTGCCTCAGCATGACTTTTCGACGAAACGTAGCGTAGCTACGACATTTCGTCGAAAAGTCATGTCGAAACGCAGCACTTTGCGCCTGTTTTCCGTTTTTGCGTGTCCCTACACTGTTTCCAACGCGACGTGTGCCGATCGCGTGGCATCGCTGCACAGCCGCACAAGCCGCACACGGCCGCCACAAAAGCTCGAAACGCGAAAACAAGGAGAAACGCATGAAAGTCGCTATCGTCGGTGCGGGGCTGATCGGCCACACCATTGCCCATATGTTGCGTGAAACCGGCGACTACGAAGTCGTGGCGTTCGATCGCGATACACACGCGCTCGAAAAGCTGGCACGCGAAGGCATTGCCACGGAGCGTGTCGACTCGGCCGATTCGAATGCGATCCGGGCGGCCGTCCAAGGCTTCGACGTACTGGTCAATGCATTGCCGTATTATCTGGCCGTCAACGTTGCTGCCGCGGCGAAGGCGGCCGGTGTCCATTACTTCGATCTGACCGAAGACGTGCGCGCCACGCATGCGATCCGCGCGCTCGCGGACGGCGCACCCCACGCTTTCATGCCGCAATGCGGCCTCGCGCCGGGCTTCATCGGCATTGCCGCGCACGAACTCGCCAATCGCTTTTCCGAAATCCGAGAAGTGAAGATGCGCGTTGGTGCGCTGCCCGAGTTTCCAACGAACGCGCTCAAATACAACCTGACCTGGAGCGTCGACGGCCTCATCAACGAGTATTGCCAGCCATGCGAAGCGATCCGCGATGCGCGTACGCAATGGGTACAGCCGCTCGAAGGGCTCGAGCATTTCTCGCTCGACGGCACCGAATACGAAGCGTTCAATACGTCGGGCGGGCTCGGCACGCTTTGCGAAACGCTGTCGGGGCGAGTCGAATCGCTCGATTACAAGTCGGTCCGCTATCCAGGCCACCGTGATCTCGTCAAGTTTCTACTCGAAGACCTGCGGCTCTCGAGCGATCGCGACACACTCAAGACGATCATGCGGCGCGCCGTGCCGTCTACCTCGCAAGACGTCGTGCTGATCTTCGTAACGGTCACGGGTATGCGCGACGGCCAACTCGTGCAGGACGTCTTCACGCGCAAGATCTTCGCGAAAACCGTTTGCGGCGTGCCGATGAGTGCGATTCAAATTACGACGGCCGGTGCGATGTGCGCGGTGCTCGACCTGTTCCGCGAGGGCAAACTGCCCCAAAACGGTTTCGTGCGACAAGAGCAAGTCTCGCTGCGAGAGTTCCTTGCGAATCGCTTCGGTCGGCTGTACGAGGGCGCGACGCTCGACGCGATGGCGACGGCCTGAGCGGCGCCACACCGATAAAGCGGCACGGAGCAGGGCCTCGAGAACGCCGCCGAAGAAGAGGGCAGCCACGCATGCGCCGGTGCATGCGTGGCGAACCTCCCGCCCCGCGCTTGGTCCATACCTTGCTCGTACCTGGCCATTTCACGTCGTTACAGCACGTCGCGCAGCAGGGCGTCGAATTCGGCGGCGGTCGGCGCCGTGTTATCGAACATGATGAGACCCGCGCGCGCAGCACCGCTCGGGACGAAGCGGCGCTGCCGATATTCGTCCCAATGCGCGAGCTTATAGGCGTCGTTGGGATTGTGGCGCGCGATGATGCGCGCGTGTGCCGTTTCCTCCGACGTGGACACCCAGACGATGCGGATCGTCACGTCGTTGCCGACACCCAACCAACCGCGGTCGAACAGCTTGCGCTCGCGTACCTCGCGCGAAAGCGGGCCGACGACGATCACGCCGACGCCCAACTCGAGATTTTCGCGCGCCGTATCGAGCAGCCCGTGGTATTCGGGGTCGCGCAGATGCTGAAGGTAGAGCGGGCTGTCGCGATCGTTGGCGTCGCCCGTCAGCGCCCCCATTGCTGCCGCGCTGTAGCGCCCGTAGAGCGTGTCCTTGTCGAGCAGGCAAAAGGCCTCGCCCGTCTCGCGCATGAGCGGGCCGACGAGGCGCTTGGCGATCGTCGTCTTGCCCGTGCCGGCATGGCCGCAGATGAATACGAGGTAAGTCACGAACCGGTTTCCTTGCAAAAGAAGGGGGGGCTGCGCCGTGGCGCTCCGCTGTGCGCATCGCCGACGTCGTGACCGGACGGCAGTGCTTCGATCAATGCGTCGAGACGGCGATAAATGTCGTCGAGCGCCGTTTGGCCGAGGCGCGCTTCGAGCTGCGCATACTGCGCATCGACGCGGGGCCGGATTTGCGCCACGATCGCGCGGCTCTTTTGCGTCAGGCCGACGATCCATTTGCGCTGGTCCTCGGGAGGACGTTCGCGGCGTATGAGCCCATCGCGTTCCATGCGGTCGAGCACCCCCGTCAAGCTGGGGCTCAGAATGCACGAAAGCTTCGCGATCTGGCCCGCTTCGAGCTCGTTGCGCGGCGCTTCGTCGAGCGTGCGCAGGATGCGCCATTGCTGCTCGGTCAACGAAAAATCCTTCAGGATCGGCCGGAACACACCCATTAGCGCCTCGCGCGATTGCAGCAAGAGCATGGCCAAATTTCGGTGATCGAACGTGCGCGTCATGATGGCGGCTAGGCAGATGAGGTGCGGTGCGGGCATCTTAACAGCGGGTGGCTCGTGCCGGCACGCACCCGCCTGTGTCACACGACCATCACACCTATCGACAACCCGGATTGGCAAAAATTTAACATGTTAAGTATTATGGTGCTGACCGAGTACCGACTCGAGGTCAAAGGAGCGCGCCATGAGATTGCCATGCATTGCCGACGTCGCGACGCATGTGTCATGCGGTGAAGTCGACGTCGGCACCGTGTACGGCGCGGCGCTCAATTTCGGCAGCGCGCTGAAGGCGCTCGGCGAGGCCGTTTATGCGCCGCCTTACGGGAAACCACCGTGCGCGCCCGTGCTGCATATCAAGCCCGCGAACACGCATGTGCCGCATGGCGCGCACGTAACGGTGCCGAACGGGGCGCGCGAACTCGAAATCGGCGCATCGCTGGCCGTCGTCATCGGTCGCCGGGCGGTGCGTGTACCAAAGGCGCGAGCCCTCGATCACGTGCTCGGCTACACGCTAGCGAGCGACATCGGCATGCCGAATCCCAGCTACTACCGGCCCGCCGTGCGGTTCAAATGCCGCGACGGGTTTTGCCCGCTCGGCCCTGCGGTCGTGCTGCCTCAGTCCATTAGGAATCCTAACGAGTTGCGTATCGTCGTCCGAATCGACGGAGACGTTAGACAGGAGTCCTACACATCGGATGCTTTGCGATCGGTCGAAGCGCTGATCGCGGACGTGACGGCGTTCATGACGCTCGATGCGGGCGATGTGCTGCTGCTCGGCACGCCGGCCGACACGCCGCGTGCACGGGCTGGCGCCCGCATTGAAATCATCGCGGACGAAATCGGCACGTTGGCGCATACGCTCGTCGCGGAGGGCGAGGCATGAAAACCGCTCGCGTGGTCTACAACGGCGCGTTGCACACGGCCACGTCCGCCGACGCCGCGGCGCAATCGATACGGCTCGACACGGGACGTATCGTCGGCGAGGCGGAGGTGACGTGGCTGCCTCCGGTCGCACCTCGTACGACGTTCGCGCTCGGCCTGAACTACGCCGATCATGCGAAGGAGCTGGCTTTCAAGGCACCGGAAGAGCCTCTCGTTTTTCTCAAGGGATCAAATACCTTCGTCGGCCATCGATCCTCGACGGTGCGGCCGAGCGATGCCGCCTACATGCACTACGAGTGCGAGCTCGCGGTCGTCATCGGCCGCCGTGCGCGCAACGTGGATCGTGCGAGCGCATACGACTATGTGCGCGGCTATACGATCGCTAACGATTACGCGGTGCGCGACTATCTCGAGAACTACTATCGACCAAGCTTGCGCGTCAAGAATCGCGATACCTGCACGCCGCTCGGCCCTTGGCTCGTCGAGCGTGCCGACGTGCCCGATCCCATGAATCTCGCGTTGCGCACGTACGTCAACGGCCGCAAGACGCAGGATGGCTCGACGCGCGACATGATCTTCGATATCGCTTCGCTGATCGCCTATCTGAGCGGGTTCATGACGCTCGATGCGGGCGACCTGATTTTGACGGGCACGCCGCAGGGATTGGCCGATACGCGCTGCGGCGACGAAGTGGTCTGCGAAATCGCAGGTATCGGGCGGCTCGTCAATACGATCGTAAGCGAAGCGAACTACTACGGCGATTCGGGCGAGCGTGGCCCTGGCGAGTTGCAGGCAAGAAGAACAAGGAGTGAACGGTGACGATCAAACATTGGATCGACGGTAAGCAAGTCGATAGTGAGGAATCCTTCATAACCTTCAATCCTGCGACGGGCGACGAGATCGACGCGGTTGCGTCCGGCGACGAGCGAGAGATCGAACTGGCCGTGCGCGCAGCCAAACAAGCGTTTCCCAAGTGGGCGAACACCCCGGCCAAGACGCGCGCCAAGCTGATGCGCCGCTTGGGCGAACTCATCGACGAGCACGTCCCGCAGCTCGCGGCGTTGGAGACGCAGGACACGGGTTTGCCGATCTCGCAGACGGAAAAGCAGTTGATTCCCCGCGCATCGGAAAATTTTCAGTTCTTCGCCGAAGTGTGCGTGCGGATGGACGGTCGCACGTATCCCGTCGACGATCAGATGCTCAACTACACGCTGTATCAGCCAGTCGGTGTCTGCGCGCTGATCTCGCCGTGGAACGTACCGTTCATGACGGCCACTTGGAAGGTGGCGCCGTGTCTTGCGCTCGGCAATACGGCGGTTCTTAAGATGTCGGAGCTCTCGCCGCTGACGGCCGATCGGCTCGGTCTGCTCGCGCTCGAGGCGGGCATTCCCCCGGGCGTGCTCAATGTCGTGCACGGCTACGGCGCGCGGGCGGGCGATGCGCTCGTGCGGCACTCGGATGTGCGAGCCGTTTCGTTTACCGGGGGTACGGCGACAGGCAAACGGATCGTGGAGCGCGCCGGCCTGAAGAAATTTTCGATGGAGCTTGGCGGCAAGTCGCCCGTGCTGATTTTCGACGATGCCGATATCGAGCGTGCGCTCGATGCTTCGCTGTTTACGATCTTTTCGCTCAACGGCGAACGCTGCACGGCCGGCTCGCGCATATTCGTGCAGCGAACGATTTACGACCGCTTCGTCGCCGAGTTTGCGCGGCGCGCACAGCGGCTCATGGTCGGCGATCCGAGCGACGAGACGACGCAAGTGGGGGCGATGATTTCGCGTGAGCATTGGGAGAAGGTGACGGGCTATATTCGGCTTGGGCAAGAGGAGGGCGCACGGCTCGTGGCCGGCGGCGCGCAGAAGCCTTCGGGGTTACCCGCTCACGTTGCCGCCGGCAATTTCGTGCAGCCCACCGTGTTGGCCGACGTCGATAACCGCATGCGCGTGGCGCAAGAAGAAATCTTCGGCCCCGTCGCGTGCTTGATTCCGTTCGACGACGAAGACGAGGGCCTGCGTTTGGCGAACGATGTGCCTTATGGATTGGCTTCCTACGTATGGACGCAGGACATCGGCAAGGCGCATCGGCTCGCGCGCGGCATCGAGGCCGGCATGGTGTTCATCAACAGTCAGAACGTGCGCGACCTGCGGCAACCGTTCGGGGGCGTGAAAGCGTCGGGCACGGGGCGCGAGGGCGGCGACTACAGCCTCGAAGTGTTCGCCGAAGTGAAGAACGTTTGCATCTCGATGGGGCATCATCACATTCCGAAGTGGGGTGTTTGACACGTCTGCGAGGCTTGCGACGCTTGTTCAGCTTGCGCGACTGAACGTTCGCGAGATCGCCCTTCATGTTGGAAGGAGACATCGATGGGAAAGCTGTCGTTGGCGGCAAAAGTGACGCACGTGCCGTCGCTGTATTTGTCGGAACTGCCGGGCCCTGATCACGGTTGCCGCGCCGCGGCGATCGAGGGACATCGCATCATCGGCGAACGATGTCGTGCACTCGGCGTCGACACGATCGTCGTCGCGGACGTTCACTGGCTCGTCAACGCCGGCTATCACGTCAATTGCAATGGCCGCTTCGCCGGTACCTATACGAGCAATGAGCTACCGCATTTCATCAAAGACATGCGCTATGCCTATCCCGGCAATCCCGAGTTCGGGCGGTTGATTGCAAAGACGGCGACCGAACATGGCGTCTTTACACGCGCGCATGAGATCGACAGCCTCGAACTCGAGTACGGCACGCTCGTGCCGATGCGCTACATGAATAGCGATCAACGCTTCAAGGTCGTATCGGTCGCGGCCTGGTGCGCGTGGCACAAACTCGAGGAGAGCCGCCGCTTCGGCGCCGCGTTGCGCGAGGCCATCGACGCGAGCGATGCGAACGTCGCGTTCCTGGCAAGCGGCTCGCTCTCGCATCGATTCAGCGACAACGGCAGCCCGCCCGAGGCGATGCATGCGATCAGCCGTGAGTTCTTCCGCCAAGTCGATCTGCGCGTCGTGGACCTATGGAAGCAGGGCGATTTCGCCACCTTCTGCAAGATGTTGCCCGAGTACAGCGAGCATTGCCACGGAGAAGGCGGCATGCACGATACCGCGATGCTGCTCGGCCTGCTTGGATGGGATCGTTATGACAAACCGGTCGAGATCGTTACCGATTACTTCGCGAGTTCGGGAACAGGGCAGATCAACGCGATTTTCCCACTTGATCGATCGACATTGATCAATATTGATCGATAGGAGTCCTAATCATGCCGCACGTCATCGTCGAATATACGGACAACCTCGGTGCCGATGCACGCATTCCCGTGCTGCTCGAGACGATCAACGGCACGCTGATCGCACAAGACGGCGTGTATCCGACCGGCGGCATTCGCTCGCGTGCGATTGAACTGCACAACTATCGCGTCGCGGACGGCAAAGAGGACGATGCGTTCGTTCACGTCACGCTAAAAATCGGCGCGGGCCGTGCCGATGCGGTCAAGAAGCGCACGTGCGATACGCTGTTCGACGCGGTCAAGGCGCATTTCGCCGACGCGTTTTCTCGACGTTATCTTGCGCTTTCGCTCGAACTCGTGGAATTCAACGAAAGCGGCAGTCATAAGCGCAACAACATTCACGATCGATTTCGCCGCGAACGTTGAGTGTCGAGGCACGATCGCACGAATCACTTCAAATACGAGGCTCAGGCCGCCATGTTGAACGCGAACACGATCGATGCGCTCGCTCGGCGCTTGCACGATGCCGAACACGAGTGCCGTCAGATTCGACAGTTGTCGTTGGACTACCCCGACATCACGATCGAGGATGCCTATGCGATACAACGCGCATGGATCGCCATGAAGCTCGGCGAGGGGAGAACCTTGAAGGGGCACAAAATCGGCTTGACCTCGAAGGCGATGCAGTCGACGTCGCAGATCGACGAGCCCGACTTCGGCGCATTGCTCGACGACATGTTTTTCGCCGAGGGAAGCACGATTGCCGTCGAGCGCTTCATCGTCCCGCGCGTGGAGGTCGAACTCGCCTTCGTGCTCGGCAAGCGGCTCGTCGGGCCCGATTGCACGATTTACGACGTCTACGATGCCGTCGATTACGTGACGCCGGCGCTCGAGATCATCGATGCGCGCAGCCATTCGATCGATCCCGATACGAAACGGCCGCGCAAAGTATTCGACACGATCGCCGACAACGCGGCATGCGCCGGCGTCGTGCTAGGCGGCCGGCCCGTGCGCCCGTACGACGTCGATTTGCGCTGGGTCGCGGCGATCATGTCGCGCAACGGGGCGGTCGAAGAGACGGGCGTGGCGGCCGGGGTGCTCAATCATCCGGCAAACGGCGTTGCGTGGCTCGCGAATAGATTGCATCGATTCGAAGTGGCGTTGGAGCCGGGGCAGATCATTCTAGGCGGATCGTTCACGCGACCGTGCGCTGCGCGTAAGGGTGATACGTTTCATGTCGATTACGGCCCGCTCGGTAGTATCGGTTGTTACTTCGGTTAGCTGTACGGCGGCGAGAAGATCAGCCGTCGGAAGCCGATGGGCCGACTGCGGGCTTCGTCGCCGTGATTTCGACACCGCCGCTGTCTAGGTCGCCGAAACCAGCATCGGCCGGCGGCTCCATTCCGATTGGAGAAATGAACTTGACCTGGACGTTGGTGAACCCCGCTGCTTTAAAATCGGCGCGGAATTGGTCGGCGCTAAGCCAACCGTCGCCTCCGGTCAAGATCTGTACGGTACCGCCTGGCTTCAGTACGCGGGCGGTCTCGGTGATACCTGGCGGGAGCCAGCCGGACTGAACCGGGCCCTCGGGACGCGCAAAGATCTGCCAGGGAACGTCCTCGCCGACGACATGACTCATCGAGCCCGAGGGAACGGCCGTCATGTTGCGCACGTCGGCCACCACGTCGGCGCCGGCCGTGGGGTCGATATTCAGATAGAGTTCGCCCGTAACCGGTGGGCGGAAAACGCGACCGCCACCGATCGTTAACGTATTTGCCGATTGGAAATCGGGTTTGCCGACGCGACTCGACGGCCAAATGGCCTTCGTGGAAGTGGAAAAGTAGTCGCTCAAATCGTTGGGCGGTAGGTCCGACAACGATTGGGGCACGAGCGGGTTGCCATTCGTGCTATTTGCCGGCGTGTTCGACGTTGTGGCGATGCCGCTCGTCGCGGACGTGCCCGCTTGAGACGGGCCCGCGGGCGCTCCGGCGGAGCCGGCAGAGGGTACCGACGGGGACGTGCCTGACGTGCTAGCCGTCGCAGGAGCGGACGAACCGAGCGCATTCAAGAACTCGGCACCCTGCCTCGACGCGCCCAGAGCGCCTAGGCCCAGCGTCGTCCCTTCCTCGAGCTTTTGGCTCCACGAGAGCGAATCCCAGTTGCTGGCCAACTGATCGCCGGAGTACGCGCCCGCCGCGACCGAGACGCCGCGGGCAGTCAGGCCGGCGACGCGTGCGCCGGTCTGGACAGTGGTTGTCGCCGCGATCGCCACGCCTCTCGTCGCGAGCGCATCCACGCCAGCTTTCGCGGCACCGCCGGTGAACGGCGTTGCAAGCCCCGCAGCGATTCCCACGTAGTCACCCCACGTGTCTTTGTCCGGCGTCCACGACTGACCATGATCCGCGCGATCGACGAGATTGGAGACACCCTCGGTGGCCGACAGCGCGCCGCCGGCCAGCACGCTGCCCCATGCCGCGACCAGCAGTGGTGTAGCCATCCCGTCGGTACCGACGAACGCCGCCACCGTCAATACGCCCGCACCCGCGATCGCTAAACCGTTGATGATATCGCTGCCGTAGTGCCCGACCTTGTCCCAGAAGCTTTCGCTCTTCGTGTGGCTCACGCTCGCCACGGAGCCATCCGCACCGATCGTCAGATGGCCGTTGCGCGCCGTCACGAGCGTGCCGTATCCGAGGTTGTTGCTGCCGAGGTAGTCCTGCATGCTGCTGTAAATGCGGCCGGAATCGTCGACGAAATGCTGGCTGCCGTTCGCGCTCGAAACGCGCCAAATGATGTGTGTCTGCGGTCCTTTCGATCCGCTCGCATCGAAGACGACAGGCAGCGCCGTGACGCCGGCATTGGCGCCGCCCGCTTTCATGATCTGGCTCGCGAGGCTGCGGATGGCCGCGAGCTGTTTGCCGCTGTAGAGCTCGGCCGTGCCGTTG
Source organism: Trinickia acidisoli (assembly GCF_017315725.1). Taxonomy (NCBI): domain Bacteria; kingdom Pseudomonadati; phylum Pseudomonadota; class Betaproteobacteria; order Burkholderiales; family Burkholderiaceae; genus Trinickia; species Trinickia acidisoli. The sequence continues at coordinate 2,098,141 of NZ_JAFLRG010000001.1, read as the reverse complement.
AGCAATGCGGTTGCTTGGGCGGCGTTCGTGCTCGTCGGCGCGGTGGGCTGCATGCCCAAGGCACTGCCGATCGCATTGTCGAGCGCAGCGCCGGAGAGATGCTGCGAGCCGTCGCCGTGCTGGACCGTGAAGATGTCGAACTGCGCGGTGGCGACGGCCGTCGTGTCGTTCGGCGATTGCTGTGCTTTTGCCAAGGTGCCGACGAAGCTGCTTAGGAATTTGACGGTCGCGGGCCCCAGCTTCTTCGCGGCATCGCTGTCGATGACGGCGTTTTCGAGTACGGACTGTTCTTTTTTCGAAAGAGACCCATCGGTGCTGACGGTGACGAGCATCTGGCCCATCGTCGACAGCGGCGATGCGCCCGATTGCACCGCCACGCTGTTGACGATCATCCCTGCGATCCGCGATTGGTCGGCGGCGCTCAGCGATGCGTTCATCCCGATGCCGACGACGCTTTGTCCCAACAGTTGCCGCTCGAGATCGCCGGCCGCGGCCGCGTTCGGCACATGCGCAGCCAACAATTGCGCCATCGCGATTTGGCTGGCGGCCGCGAGGGTGTCTTGATCGAGCGCACGAGAGGTTTTGCCGCCCGAAAGACTTTTCGCCGTCTGTCGAATCAGCGAACTCAATGCTTGCGGCTGCGTGGGCAAGTTGCGCTGCGTTTTGAGCTTATCGACGATTTCTGTCGCGAGCGTGTCTTGCTGCAGCGGTGGAGCAGGCCGAGAGGCACTCGACGGGGAGGTATTCGACGACGAGCCGCCGTCGGCGGCATAGCGCGCAAACATAAGAAACCTCCCGCTTCAGCCGGCAGCGAGCGCGTCGCCGCGTGAAGGCGTTGAGCCTAGGGATCGAAATGACGCGATGCGAGTTGGGTGTATTGCTCGTCAATGTATTGAGATAGAGGCGACATGGGTATGAGTTTTCCGTAGCGCAGCTAGCGATTTTCGATTGCTTGAGTCGAGCGCCTACGAGAGCGAGTCGACGAGCGGGTCAAATCGGGCGTTTCGAGCGTTACGCGGTGGCCGAGGGCAACGCGTCGAGCCGCGCTGCCGACGAGCGCAAAATCACGCAAGCCTGAACGACGAACGCGAGCACGGCCGCGATCAAGCACGGTTGCGCGCCGCCGACACCGCCGAGCATGGCGCCGATCAGCGCGCCTACTGGACGTGCACCATACGTCGCCATACTGATCAGTGCCGATACGCGTCCCAGCATCGATTCGGGCGTGATCGCTTGGCGCAACGTCGTGGCGCTGATGACCCAAAGGATCGGGCCTACGCCGAGCTGAAAATATGCCGCGGCCGCGAGCCACGGCGAGGGAACGACGAGCGTTGCGCACAAGGTCAGCGATGCCGCGAGTCCGCATAGCGGCCCGACGATGATGACTTGGCCGAGCCGAAGCAGGGCTGTTACACGCGGTGCGGTAAGCGCGCCGACGATCATGCCTGCGCCGTAGGCGGCCAGCGTCACGCCGACGCCTGTCGGCGAGAGGCCGAGGTGCTTGCTTGCATAGGGGACATAGACGGCCTGGATGACGAAGAAGCCCACATTGAAAAAGATGGCCGTCAAGACGATTGTTCGCAGCAACGGGTTGCCTGCGACGAACACGGCGCCTTCGCGAAGTTCGATCATGAACTTTCTACGCGGCGTTGGCGCCCGCGCGGGTTCGACGATGCCCGACAGCAGTAGCGCCCCGATCGCGGACAGGCATGCCGCGATGATGAACGCCGCGGATGCGCCGATCACGCCGACGAGCAGGCCGCCGAGTGCGGGCCCGGCCGAATACGCGACGCTGCGAGCGAGTTCGGTGCGGCCGTTGGCCGTGGCCCAGAGATCGCGCTCGACCAAAGCGGTGATCAACGACGGCGCCGCGACGTTATAGGCGACCGTTCCGCAAGCACCGATGAAGCCGCATACAGCGAGCAGCGGCAACGACAACTTGTCGCAGGCGAGTGCGGCTAGAACGGCGAGCAAGGCGATGCAGCGCACTGCCTCGGCGCGGGCCATGAGTTTTTGGCGCGACGCCTGATCGGCTCGGACGCCGAGCAGAACGGAGAGCAAGAGGAACGGGAGCGTCTGCGCGGTTTGGAGCCAACCGGTTTGACCGGCTCCGGCGCCGAGGGCGAACACGGCCACGATCGGTGTGGCGGCAAGACCGATCTGCTCGGCCGATTGCGCGGCGAGGTTCGACCAGGCAAGACGGTGAAACGCTGACGGCAGTGTGGCGCTCGAGGGTTTGATTGCGGTATCGACAGGCATGGATGAATCCGGTTGGTGGGCTCGATACACCTATCGTCTCCGCTGCGACGGTTGCGAGCCCACCGAATCTTGCGGGGTCATTCGAAGGGCAACGCAATGGGAAGGAGGGGGCGCTCAAGCGCCGCGCGGCGCGTCGGCGCCCGATGCTCGATCGGCGGTGCCGGCATCCAGCCGGTTGTTGCTCGGCTTCGCGCATCGCCCGGACACTAGACCCGCCGGTCCGTCTTCGCGCAGGCGCGCAACCAGCCGCCGGACCTGGCGCGTAGTCACGTTCAGGCGTTGCGCGGCACGCCAGGGTTTGAGTAGTCCGTCGGCCACCGATTGGATGACCTTGAACCGGTCCAGCACACGCATCGTCATGGTGATCGTGTCCGTTGCAGCCATCGCCGCCTCCGGCACCGGAGAATCGGCGCCGGTCAAGCTTAGGCCGCTTCAAAGCGGACATCTGAACTTGGCTACAAGCGGACGTTACAACTTAGCCACTACAACTAGCTCGGTTGATAATTCATGTTATGTCAAATCACATATAGCTACGCTGCACCGCGCGCTTCATGCAGCAAGGCGTGCCTTGGGGGCAGTCAAACCCAGTTTGTTCAGCGCACGCACCCACGACCGACCGCCTAAAATAAACCTAACCGCGCGCATTTACGAACCCGTCACACACAGCGAGGCTCCTCATGCTTCAACTGCTCACCGTGACCGTTGCGAACCCGGACAATCTCAACTTCATTCTGGGTCAGACGCATTTCATCAAGTCCGTCGAAGACATCCACGAAGCGCTGTTCGAAACCGTGCCCGGCATTCGGTTCGGGCTGGGGTTCTGCGAGGCGTCCGGCAAGCGGCTCGTGCGCCGATCCGGCACCGATGATGTCCTCGTCGAACTGGCCTGCAAAAACGCGCAGGCCATCGGCGCTGGGCACAGCTTCATCGTCTTTCTGGGGCAAGGCTTTTTCCCGATCAACGTACTCGCCAGCGTTCGCGCCGTCCCCGAGGTGTGCCGTATTTTCTGCGCGACGGCCAATCCGGCCGAGGTCGTCGTGGCAGAAACCGGCCAAGGCCGAAGCATCCTCGGCGTGGTGGACGGCTTTGCGCCGCTCGGCATAGAGAACGACGACGAGATCTTTGCACGCAAGGCACTCCTGCGTGAGTTCGGATACAAAGCCTGACCGTGCTCAGTAAGCGTCGAGGGGACACTCGAATGGGAAAGCAAGACTCAGGGCGCGGCCGTGCGTCGATCCGCGCAAGATAGCGCGCAAGACCACCTATGCGGAGCACACCGTGAGCACCCCCGTCCAATCCCGAATCGCGGCGCCGGCCAACGACGGCCCAGGCCATCTTGACGCCGTGGGCCCCATCACCGAAGCCGCCGTCGCCGCCATCGACTGGAGGAGCATCGCGGCCTCTCTCGACGAACACGGCTTCGCCGTCGTATCCGCCCTGCTCTCGCCGGCCCAATCCCACGCCCTAGCGGCGGGCTACGATCACGATTCGCTTTACCGCAGTCGTATCGTCATGAGCCGTCATGGCTTCGGCCGCGGGGAATACAAGTACTTCGCCTATCCACTCCCCGAACCGATCGCCACGCTACGCACGACGATCTATCCGTATCTCGTCCCAATCGCGAATCGCTGGAATGCCGCCATGGGCATCGACGTGCGCTATCCCAACGCGCACCCAGCGTTCATCGAACGCTGCCATGAAGCCGGCCAGATGCGACCCACGCCGCTCATCCTTCAATACGCGCAAGACGACTACAACTGTCTGCACCAAGATCTCTACGGCGAACATGTATTCCCGATCCAAGTTGCAATCCTGCTGTCGCAACCCGGACGCGATTTCACCGGAGGCCAATTCGTGCTGACCGAGCAACGTCCGCGCATGCAATCGCGAGCCGAAGTCGTCGAACTCGAACAAGGCGACGCCGTCATCTTCGCCGTCAGTCATCGTCCGATGCAGGGCACGCGCGGGCCTTATCGCGTCAACCTTCGGCACGGCGTGAGCCGAGTACGCTCGGGCCACCGACACACGGTGGGCATCATCTTTCACGATGCACAATAACGGACGCGCCGCCGTTGCCGGTCAGTCGATCCTTCGGGCGTCGCTGATGAATAGGTGAGCTACAGGCACGCGAATGTACGCGCTATTTAGAGATCGCATGGAAGCCGGCCGCATGCTCGCCGAGCGTTTGCGCGGCGAAGCCGGGAAGCGCACGCTGGTTCTCGCGCTGCCGCGCGGTGGTGTGCCTGTGGCATTTGAAGTTGCGAGGGTGCTCGGTGCCGAACTCGACGTTCTTCCAGTACGAAAAATCGGCGTGCCGGGCCAGAGGGAGTTGGCCATGGGCGCGATTGCTTCGGGCGGCGCTTTGCACATCGAGCGCGACACGATGCACGCCGCGCAAGTTTCGCAGGCGCAGTTCGACACCGTGCTTGCGCAAGAGCGGGTGGAACTGGCCAGACGGGAAACGCTATATCGAGGGAATCGTCCGCCGGCGCAGGTGGAAGATCGCACCGTTTTGGTCGTGGACGACGGCTTGGCAACCGGTGCCACAGTGAAAGCGGCCGTGCTCGCGCTACATGCGCTTCATCCTGCGCGTATCGTCGCCGCCGCCCCCGTTGCGCCGGCCGGCATCGAAACGGGCTTTACGGACATCGTCAACGCGTTCGTTTGCGTCGCGCAACCCGCCCTCTTCTTCAGCGTTGGCCAGCACTACGACGATTTCAGCGAAACGACCGACGACGACGTGCGCGAACTGCTGCGCCGCGCTTGGAGCAGCTAGGTACAAGCCGCGACAAACGGCGGTCACGATCGTCACAGCCGCAACGCCGGCGGCGTATATCGACACTCGTAGCGCTTTCTGACCGTGCCGTTCTCATCCACGCTCTCGAGATAGACGTCGAATTGCCAGAGCCGCACCATATGCTTGAGCACTTCCTCGCTGTCGCTCGCCAAGTGCCGGTTGTCGCTCATGAAGTGGCGCAGTGTGAGACTGCGGTCGCCGCGCGTATTGACCGACCAAACTTGAATGTTCGGCTCGCGATGATGCATGTCGTACTGGCGCGACAGCGACTGGCGCACGTGCTGATAGCCGCTGTCGTCGTGAATGGCCGACACTTCGAGCGCATCGCGCGTATCGTCGTCGAGCACCGAGAACAGGCGCATGTCGCGAATCAGATGCGGCGACAGATATTGCGCGATGAAGCTTTCGTCCTTGAAGTTGCGCATCGCGTAGTGCAGCGTTTGCAGCCACGGCGAGCCGGCGATGTCGGGAAACCAACGGCGATCCTCTTCGGTCGGCGCTTCGCAAATGCGGCGAATGTCGCTCATCATCGAAAAGCCGAGCGCATACGGGTTCATGCCGCTGTAGTACGGTTTCGTCACGGGCGGCTGATAGATGACGTTGCTGTGAGAATGCAAGAACTCCATCATGAAGCCGTCTTCGAGTAGCCCTTGGTGATACAGCGTGTTGAGCAGCGTGTAGTGCCAGAAGGTGGCCCAGCCTTCGTTCATGACCTGCGTCTGCCGTTGCGGATAGAAGTACTGTCCGATCTTGCGCACGATCCGGATGACCTCGCGCTCCCACGGCTCTAGGAGCGGTGCGTTCTTCTCCGCGAAATAAAGCAGGTTTTCTTGCGGCTCCGGTGGGTAGCGTTCTTCCTCCTCTTCGGCCAGCGGCGTGTGACGAGAAGGCAGCGTGCGCCAGAGTTCGTTGACTTGCGATTGCAGATAGGCTTCGCGCTCGCGCCGCAGCACGCCTTCCTTGGCGAGCGAAAGCTTTTGCGGCCGCTTATAGCGATCGACGCCGTAGTTCATCAACGCATGGCACGAGTCGAGCAATTCCTCCACCCTGTCCAAGCCGTAGCGCTCCTCGCACTCGGCGATGTAATTCTTGCCGTAAACGAGGTAGTCGATGATCGCGTGGGCATCGGTCCACAAGCGGAACAGATAGTTGCCCTTGAAGAACGAATTATGGCCGTACGCCGCATGCGCGATCACGAGCGCCTGCATCGTCATCGTGTTCTCTTCCATCAGATACGCGATGCAGGGGTTCGAATTGATGACGATCTCGTAGGCGAGACCCATCTGGCCACGGCGATAGCTTTTTTCGGTCGAGAGGAAATGCTTGCCGAACGACCAATGCCGATAGTTGACGGGCATGCCGACGGACGCGTAGGCGTCCATCATCTGCTCGGCGCTGATCAACTCGAGCTGGATCGGGTACACGTCGAGCTCGTATTGTTCGGCGACTTGCGCAATGTGCGTGTCGTACTCTTCGATCAGCTCGAAGGTCCAATCGGACGGCCACGGCAATGGTCTGCGGTCGGCGATGTTCATACGGGGTTCCCTTTGAGCCACAACAGGTGCAGGTGCTTCTTCGGTATGGCCTCGCGTTTCAGTGTGGGCTGGCTCGGGCTTCGCGTGCTGCTGATGGTGACGCGTTCCCGGCTCGTGCGCCCCCTTGCGGCGGCGCTCCGGCTGATAGCCGCGCGACTCGTTATGCAAATGCTTAGTACTCATGAGGCTGCCACCTGCTTTTCGAACAACTCCCGAAAAACGGGGTAGATGTCAGCCGCGGCATCCACCTTTTTCATCGCCAGATGAGGCTCCGTCATCGCGAGTTGTGCGTACTCGAGCCACAAATTCTGCTCTTCGGGCGCGACTTGAATATAGGCGAAGTACCGCGCCTTTGTCAGGATGTCGTCCTGCAGGATGCGACGGCACTTCGGCGAATCGTCGGTCCAGTTGTCGCCGTCAGACGCCTGAGCGCCGTAAATGTTCCATTCAGTCGGCGAATAGCGCTCGTTTTGGATCTTGCGCATGAGCTCGAGCGCGCTCGACACCACCGTCCCGCCGCTTTCCGTCGAATGAAAGAACGTTTCTTCGTCCACCTCTTCCGCCCGCGTATGGTGGCGGATGAAAACGACTTCGATTTTTTCGTAGTTACGCTTGAGGAACAAATAGAGCAGGATGAAGAAGCGCTTGGACAAATCCTTGCGTTGCTCGTCCATCGAACCCGACACGTCCATCAGGCAGAACATGACCGCTTGGCTCGACGGTTGCGGCTGCTTGACGCGATTGACGTAGCGCAGATCGAACGGGTCGATGAACGGGATCCGCCAGATTCTGCCGCGCAGGTGGTGAAGCTCTTCTTCGAGCCGCTTGAGTTCCTCGGAGTGATCGCCCGGCTCGTTCGAAAGTACTTCGTACTGACGCTCCAACTCATGCAGTTGGTTCACGAGCGGCGCGCCGAGCGCAATGCGCCGGCCAAGTGCGCTGCGCAGCGAGCGAACGACGTCGATATTGTTCGGCGTGCCCTCGGCCGCCCAGCCCGCGCGGATGTTTTTCCACGTCGGCACGGCGAGCAGGTGCGTCTTCACGAGGCGCGGCAGTTCGAGATCGTCGAAGAAGTACTGCATGAATTCTTCGCGGCTCAATTCGAAGACGAAATCGTCTTGCCCTTCGCCTTCGTTGCTCGCTTGGCTTCCGCCTCCGCCGCTGCCGCCGCTCGGGCGCGGGATCTTGTCGCCGCGCACGTAGTCTTCGTTGCCGGGATGCACGATCTCGCGGCGCCCGCCCGGCCCATGATGAAACTGCGGCTCCACGATGTCCTTGCGTGGAATCGTAATGCTTTGCGTGTTTTGAATGTCCTTGATGCTGCGATCGCGCACCGCCTCTGATACGGCACGCCGAATGTAGTTTTTTACGCGACGCAAAAAGCGCTCGCGATTCGCAATGCTCTTGTTCTTACCAGCCAGCCTGCGGTCGATGATTTGATGAAGCACATCCAGTCTCCCGCTTCGAATTGCCGAAAGCGACACGAAGAGCCCTGGCGCAGGCGCCGTGCCCGCGCGCCGTGCGTCGCTTGGCGCATGAAGCGCTTCGTTGGCGCTCGTGGGCGGCAAACCCACGAGCGCGTCGCACACGCTGCTACTCGCCCTGCTGTTAACGTTACGACGACTTGCGCACGCGCAGATACCAGTCGCAGAGCAAGCGCACCTGTTTCGGCGTATAGCCTTTGGTGACCATGCGATTGACGAAATCTTCGTGCTTGCGCTGCTCCTCGGCGGAACCCTTGGCATTGAACGAAATGACGGGCAGCAATTCCTCCGTGTTCGAGAACATCTTCTTTTCGATGACGACGCGCAGCTTCTCGTAGCTGATCCAAGCCGGATTCTTGCCACCGTTGGCCGCGCGAGCACGCAGTACGAAGTTCACGATTTCGTTGCGGAAATCCTTCGGGTTGCTGATGCCGGCCGGCTTCTCGATCTTTTCGAGTTCGGCATTCAACGCGGCGCGGTCGAAGCTTTCGCCCGTGTCATGATCGCGAAACTCCTGATCCTGGATCCAGAAATCGGCATACGTGACGTACCGGTCGAAAATGTTCTGACCGTATTCCGAATACGACTCGAGATACGCGGTTTGGATCTCCTTGCCGATGAACTCGGCGTAACGCGACGCCAGCAGTTCCTTCACGAACGACAGATACTTTTGCTCGGTTTCCGGTGGGAATTGCTCGCGCTCGATTTGCTGCTCGAGCACGTACATCAGGTGCACCGGATTCGCCGCCACTTCGCTCGTATCGAAGTTGAACACGCGCGAGAGAATCTTGAAGGCGAACCGCGTCGAGACGCCCGTCATTCCTTCGTCGACACCGGCGTAATCGCGATATTCTTGGTACGACTTCGCTTTCGGATCGGTGTCCTTCAAGTTTTCGCCGTCGTAGACCTGCATCTTCGAGAACAGGTTCGAATTCTCGGGCTCCTGTAAGCGCGTGAGCGCCGAGAACTGCGCCATCATCTTCAACGTACCCGGTGCGCAGATGGCCTGAGCCAGCGACGAGTTGCGGATCAGCTTCTCGTAGATCTTGATCTCTTCGGACACGCGCAGGCAGTACGGCACCTTGACCACGAAAATCCGGTCGAGCAACGCTTCGTTGTTACGGTTATTGCGGAACGCTTTCCACTCCGATTCGTTCGAGTGCGCGAGGATGATGCCTTCGAACGGAATCGCACCAAACCCTTCCGTGCCCTTGAAGTTGCCTTCCTGCGTCGCGGTGAGCAGCGGATGCAGCACCTTGATCGGCGCCTTGAACATTTCCACGAACTCAAGCAAGCCTTGATTGGCTAGGCACAACCCGCCCGAATAACTGTAGGCGTCGGCATCGTCCTGCGCGTACTGTTCGAGCTTGCGAATGTCGACCTTGCCCACGAGCGACGAGATGTCCTGATTGTTCTCGTCGCCCGGCTCCGTCTTCGCGATCCCGATCTGCCGCAGGATCGAGGGGTAGCGGCGCACGACGCGAAACTTGCGGATGTCGCCGTTGTACTCGTGCAGGCGCTTCACGGCCCACGGGCTCAAGATGCTCTTGAGGTAGCGGCGCGGAATGCCGTACTGTTCTTCGAGGACCGCGCCGTCTTCGTCGTAATCGAAAAGCCCCAACGGAGATTCGTTGACCGGCGAGCCCTTGATCGAATAGAACGGCACGCGTTCCATCAACTGCTTCAGACGCTCGGCGATCGACGATTTGCCGCCGCCCACCGGGCCGAGCAGATAAAGAATTTGCTTCTTTTCTTCGAGACCCTGCGCGGCATGACGGAAATACGCGACCACCTGCTCGATCACGTCCTCCATGCCGTAGAACTCTCGAAACGCGGGGTATACCTTGATGACCTTGTTCGCGAAGATCCGCGACAAGCGGGGTTCATGGCGCGTGTCGACCTGCTCTGGCTCCCCGATCGCCGTCAACATGCGTTCGCTGGCCGTCGCGTACGCGGCGGGATTGTTTTTGCAGAGCGCGAGGTACTCCTCGAGCGAGAGCTCCTCCTCTCGGGTTTTCTCGAAGCGGTTCGCGAAGCTGCTGTAAATATCCATGCTACCTCCTCGCCTAAGTCTGCGGACGATGTCGCCTTCCGGAAGGCTATACCGAAACGACCTCGCTCGAATTCATCCTAAACCCTTTTAAATTATTTTTCACGACCTCCTTTGCCCTACCTTTCTACATGTGTGTCCTAGCTTGGAGATACGCACACACTCGCCTACAATCTTCAGCCTGCCTCTCACGCATGCCGCATCGCTGCAATCTCGCGCACAGCATCGGGTTCGTTCCCGCCCGCGTCTCCTTGCACTCAACGTAGGCCACGCGAACGCATACCGCCCGCGCCACCGTCGTCGCTTCGTGCGGTAGCACCGCAATGCGCGCGTGTCTCACATAACGGCAACCGCGCGCTCCCGCTTCGAACTGTCGAGGCGGTGTGGCTGCGATCCCACCACGCGTGTCGCCATGCTCGGTCATCGCCCCTTTTGCACGCGCGATGCCTGCTCGCATGTTCGCCATCGCATCCTGTGTCTGATCGCCCGCTGCCTTTATCCGTATACGCGGCACCTGGCGTTTTCGATGACACCTGTATGCATCGGTTACAAGTTTTTGAAGAACTGGCGACGACGCGCGGACACGTTCGACAAACCGATTGTGCTGCCTCTCGCTGCTTTTCGTCTCGGGTCGTTTCGGTTGATTGCTTTTTTAGGGCCGGATGTGAGACGGGCCCGGGCGCTTCATCGAGAAGCGTACGGGCCCGCGGCGCCCTCCGGCGCACGACGAAGAGCAAAGAGCGAAACCAGCCTTTGGCAGAGGTCGTTAGAACGTTTCCCAGTCGTCGTTCGATGTCGTGCTCGATGGGGCCGCCGATGAGGCGACCTTGCGAGCGGGTGCCGATGCGGAAACAGCCGACTGATCGGCGACCACGGGTTTCGATTCGGCCGTTGGCGTTGGGGTATGGGCTCGCGGTGCCGGCGCGATCGAAGGCTTGGAGGCCACGGCGGCGGCCCGCTCGGCATGCGTTGCGACTGCTACGGCCGACGTCGTCGGCTTGGTGTTAGGCAGCGCAGCCGCTCGCTTAGGCGATGGTGCGGCAATGGGGCGCGTCGGGCGCGCGTGAATCGGCGAATGGCCGCGCTTGGCCATCTGGCTGCTCGCGCCCATCTGCTTCGCGCTCGGCTTCGATGCGCCTGCATCGATCATCGGCACCGAGCGATTCGGCGACGCGTGCCATCCGCCCGTATCGTCGGCGAGTTGGAACACGCTGACGGCCGTGCGAAGGCGCTCCGCCTGCTCCTGCAGCGATTGCGCCGCAGCTGACGCTTGCTCGACGAGGGCTGCGTTCTGCTGCGTGACTTGGTCCATCTGCGAGACCGCCCGCGCGACCTCGCCGATCCCGCCGTTCTGCTCTTCGGAGGCCGCGGCGATTTCGCCCATGATGTCCGTCACGCGCTGCACGGCAGCGATGATTTCTTCCATGGTGCGGCCGGCCTCGCCCACGAGCGCCGATCCCGAACGCACGCGTTCGACCGAGGTATCGATAAGCGTCTTGATTTCCTTTGCCGCGCCCGAGGAGCGTTGCGCGAGCGCACGCACTTCGCCGGCGACAACCGCGAAACCGCGCCCTTGCTCTCCGGCACGCGCGGCTTCGACGGCCGCGTTCAGCGCGAGAATGTTCGTTTGGAAGGCGATGCCTTCGATGATCGTGATGATGTCCGCGATCTTGGCCGAGCTGTCGTTGATCTCGCCCATCGTGCCGACGACCTGCCCAACCACTTCGTTGCCCTTGTTGGCGATGTCCGATGCGTTCGCGGCCAGTGCACTCGCCTGCCGCGCGTTCTCGGCGTTTTGCCGGACGGTGTCCGTCAAGTGGTCCATGCTCGAGGTCGTTTCTTGCAGCGATGCGGCTTGCTCTTCGGTGCGTGAGGACAAGTCGAGGTTGCCCGCCGCGATCTCTTTCGTCGCCGATGCAATCGATTCGCTGCCGCTTCGGACCGTACGCACGGTGTCGGTCAGGCTGTGTTGCATCTTCGCCAGACCGTCGAGCATGAGCCCCATTTCGTCGCGTGTGCGCACGATGATTGGTTTGCGCAAGTCGCCCGACGCGATCGCTTCGAAATAGGAAAGCGCATCGCCAAGCGGCTTCGCGATCGCCGCTCGCAGGTTCAGGTAGGACCAAAGGGCCGCGGCGAGTGCCGCCACGAGCAGGACTGTCGTCACGAGACGGAAAGTGTCGTAGTTCGCTTGCGAAGCGTTAAATTCTGCTTTCGATTGCGAAAATTGCAGTTTGCTCAAGGCGTCGTCGCTTTTCGACAATGCGACAAAAGCGATTTGGAGATCGTCGGCAGTACTAAGGATTTTGTCGTGGTCGTTCGCATTGATCGCGTCGACGTAATTGGAAATGACCCCTTGCAGCGCTTCGCGTTTCGCGACGACGTCCTGCAAAAGCTTGTCTTCGTCCGAATCGCGCGGCAAGTCTTGATACTTTTTCCACCAACCGTCCGACGTCGCGCGAAGCACCGCGGCGCGGTCGAAGTTCTTTTTCGTCTCGTCAGCCTGGCCCGCGTGCATGGCGGCGCGATCGAGCGCAAGCCGTTCGCGCGCCGCGTAACTTTCCGCCATCTCGATCGCTACCGCGCTCGGCATCTGGTTCTGATAGATGTCGCGTGTCGCGTTGCTCGCCTTGCCCATGCCCGACAAGCCGAGCGTGCCGAGGGCGAGCAGCAGCGCGGATAAAAACGCCATCGCTAAACCGATGCGCGTTTTGATCGACATACCATTTCTTAACATGCTGAGTCCTTCTGATCAGAACCTTGATGGGAGAACGCACCGTTCGCTACCCCTTCGAGCAACGGAAGCGTGCACTCTGATCATTGTTTACGGCCCAAGCGTGGAAGGACTTGAGGAGAACTAATTAATGCGATGAATGGGTGCGTAATCGAGGATAGTCAGCGTCAATAGACTGAGGATTGCGGACGAAGGCGGCGAGCGTTGCGCTCGCCGAACGTCAACGCGCCGAGTCGAGTTCGGCGAGGGTGGGAATGGACGGTTGCGCGCCCGGGCGGGTCACCGACAGCGCCGCCGCGCGTTGCGCGAAGCGCACTGCGTCATCCACCGCGACGCCGCCCGCGAGTTGCGCGGCAAACGCGCCGATGAACGTATCGCCGGCCGCCGTCGTGTCGACAGCCGTCACGCGGGGGGCCTCGAAATGCGTGGTGCCCGACTCGAGCGCCGCCAAGACACCGGACGCGCCCAGCGTGATCAGCACGTTGCGCGCGCCTTGGCTGCGCAGTGCTTGCGCGGCATCGGCCGCTTGCGCCGGCGAGCCGATCGGCATGCCGGTCAGCGCGGCAGCCTCCACTTCGTTCGGGATCAAGTAATCGACGAGCGGCAGCCATGCGCCGGGCAATGGTCCCATCGCCGGGGCAGGATTGAGAATGACTGTCTTGCCGAGACGCCGGCCCGCGTCGATTGCCGCATGCACCGTACTCGGCGGCGTTTCGAGCTGGCAAACGAGCACACTGGCCTCGGACAGCAGCGATTCATGGCGGGCAATGTCCGCGTCCGTCAGTTCGCCGTTGCCGCCTGCGACGATGATGATCGAGTTGCGCCCGGCCTCGTCGACGGCGATCAGGGCGACGCCCGTCGGCACGGCATCGCAGGTGGCGAGCGCCCCGCAATCGATGCCCTCGGCCTCGAGGCCGGCGCGCAGTAAAGCGCCGTTACCGTCCGCGCCGACACAACCGATCATCGCCACGCGCGCGCCGAGGCGTGCGGCCGCGACCGCCTGGTTGCCGCCCTTGCCGCCGGCTACCTGTGCAAACGCGTGCCCGGCGAGCGTTTCTCCGGCCGCGGGCAGGCGTGGCACGCGCACGACGAGATCCATGTTCAAGCTGCCGACGACCGCCACCACGCCGAGGCACTTCGTTGCATTCGCCGCATTCGTTTCAGTCATCGCGACCGATTCCTCCGTTCGCGCGTGAGCGCGCCGCTACCCTCACGCGCACAAGGCCGCGCTCACGGGCCCGGCGAACACCGCTGTCGATTCGCGCAGCACGAGCCGTGGCGTGATGACACGGCGGCGCGTCGCCCCGCTCACCACGCCGCTGATTCGCTCGATCAGCATGTGCGCGGCGGCTTCGCCGAGCGCGCGCACCGATTGGCCGACAGTGGACAGCGCCGGGTACGTAAAACTGCTGAGTTCGATATCGTCAAACCCAATGATCGAACAATGTTGCGGCACGCGAATGCCGCGCTCGGCGGCGACCCGCAGCGCGCCGATCCCCATCATGTCGTTGCAAGCGAAGATCGCCGTGGGCCGCACGGTGTCGAACAGGCGCCCGGCCGCTTCCTGCCCGCCCGTGCCGGAAAAATCGCTCTCGACGATCGCGCTCGGCTCGATGTCGATGCCGCGCTCGGTCATCGCGCGAATGAAACCGTGCACGCGCATCGCACTGACCGCCGTTGCCACGGGCCCCGTGATGCAGCCGATGCGCACATGGCCGAGTTCGAGCAGATGCCGTGTCGCCAGATAAGCGCCGCGCTCGTGATCGATCTGCACCAGGTCGGCCGCGAGGCCTTCGATGTTGCGATCGACGATGACGAGCGGCTCGCGCGTGTCCGTCAGGCTGCTCGCCAGCACGGCATCGTCGCCGGCCGATGCAATGATGAGCCCGTCGATGCGCTTTTCCTGCAGGATTCGCAGATAATTGCGCTGCTTTTTCGGATCGTCGTCGGAATTGCAAAAAAACATGCAATACCCGCCGCGCGCGCACCCGTCTTCGATGCCACGCGCAAGCTCAGCGAAATACGGGTTCGTGCTGTTGGGCACAACGAGCCCGATCGTCGCCGTCGTGCGCGCCTTCAGCGACCGCGCGACCGCGGACGGCACGTAGTTGAGCTGGGCGATCGCGCGCTCGACTTTCGCGCGCACGTCGGCCGAAACCGGGCGTGTGTTGTTGACCACGTGCGATACGGTGGTGAACGACACGCCGGCTATGGCCGCCACATCCTTGATCGTCGCCATTACCGATACTCTCTCGCTTGTTTTTTTCCGCGGGCTGAAAGAGCCCCGCAGCTACCCCGAACATCCTGTTTTCGACCCCGCTCTGGCGCGTTTCCCCGCGCGCCAGCCGGAGGACCTCCTGCTCGAACCATACTCAACCGCGCTTGCGCCGACTCCGATACGTATCGAGCACCACCGCGATCACGATGACGGCGCCCGTGATGATTCGCTTGGTCGGCTCGCTCGCGCCGATCTGCGCGAGGCCGGCGGCAAGCACCGAGATGATAAGCACCCCGAAAAACGTGCTGATGACGGAACCTCGCCCGCCCATGAGGCTCGTGCCACCGATGACGACCGCGGCGATGACCTGCAACTCGAGGCCGACGCCGGCGTTCGGGTCTGCCGCTTCGAGCCGCGACACTTGGAACAGCGCGGCCATCCCGGACAGCGCCCCCATCAGCGCGAATACCGCCACTTTGTACGGGCGCGGATCGACACCCGCGAGCCGCACGGCTTCCTCGTTCGTGCCGATGCCGACGAGATGCCGTCCGAATACGGTACGCGTCAGCACGAGCTGGGCCGCGATCATCACGACGACGGCGATCACGAAAGCCGGCGAGATGCCGACCGCGATCGGATTGGAAAGAAAGTCGAACGCGTCGCCGATATAGGCCGTGCGCGAATCGGTCAACTGATAGGCCAGCCCGCGCGCGGCCTCGAGCACCCCGAGCGAGACGATGAACGATGGGATGCGCCAGCCGACCGTGACGCCACCGGTGACCATGCCCGTCAGCGCCGCGGCGGCCATCCCGATCAACGCGGAAGGCACTGGGCCCCAGCCCCATTTGAGCGCCGCCACGCTGACGACCGATGCCGCCAGCGCGAGGACGGAGCCGACCGACAGGTCGATCCCGGCGATGATGAGCACGAATGTCATGCCGACCGACATCACGACGAGATCGGGAATCTGGTTGGCGATCGTGCTGAACGTCTCGTAGGTCAGAAAGTGCGAGCTCAGCGCCGAAAACAGCGCGATCATCGCCGCCAGCGCGCCGGCCAGCCCCAGGTAGTTCGACAAGCCGAGCCGAGTGCCGGCCGGACGGGCACTCGGCGCATCGCCGAGGACAGCGGTGCCCGCATCGGGGCGCGCGGTCGGATCGGTCATGACAGACTCCGTGCGGGGTAATTGGGGTTAGGCGCGGCTTCGCGCGAGCCGTTCATATGGCCCGCGAATGCGGCTGCGAGCAACGCGTCCTGCGTCCATTCGTCTCGATCGAACATGCCAGTGAGGCTTCCTGCCGACATGACGCCGATCCGATCGCAAATCAGCATCAGCTCGCGCAGGTCGCTCGACACGACGACGAGGGCTCGCCCCTCGCGGGCAAGCGCGCCAAGCAGTGTGTAGATGTCGAACTTCGCCCCGACGTCGATGCCGCGCGTCGGCTCGTCGAACAGCAGCACCTTGGCGTCGCGCGCGAGCCAGCGGCCGATCACGACCTTCTGCTGATTGCCGCCCGAGAGTTCGCCCACGGGCTGCGCCGGGCCGTGCGCCCGAACGTGCAGCGCTTCCATCTGCTTGCGCGCGAGCGCTTGTTCACGCCGACCGTCGACGACGCCCCAACGCGCCACGGCGGCCATGTTGCCGAGCGATACGTTGGCGGCGATCGAATGCGGTAGCAGCAGGCCCTCGCCTTTACGGTCTTCGGTGATGAGCGCGATACCGTGCCGCACCGCATCGGCCGGCGAATCGATCCGCGTGGGCTGAAGCGGCCGGCCGATCGACACCGTGCCGCGCTCCGCCGCATCGGCGCCGTAGATGAGACGCATGAGCTCGGTGCGGCCGGCCCCGATCAGGCCGCTCACGCCGAAAATCTCGCCTTCGCGAACCTCGAACGAGACGTCGCGCACGACCGTGCCGCGGCTCAGGCCGTCGACTTTCAGCAACGGCGCGCCGATGCGGCGTTCGCCCAGATCGATGCGCTCGCCAAGCTCGCGCCCCACCATTAGCGTGACGAGGCGCTCGCTCGTCAGGTTCCGCATCTGGTCGACCGTAACGAGGCGCCCGTCTCGTAGCACCGCGACGCGCTCGGCCACCCGCGCCAGTTCCTCGAGCCGATGCGAGATATAGACGATGGCGACACCGCTCGCCTTGAGCCGATCGATCTGTTCGAACAAAAGATCGACCTCGCGCGCCGTCAACATGGCCGTCGGCTCGTCGAAGATGAGCACGCGCGTATCGTCGATCAGGTTGCGCGCGATTTCGACCATTTGCTGATGGCCGATACCGAGCGCGCCGACGGGCGTATCCGGATCGATTGCATTGAGGCCCACGCGTGCCATGGCCACGCGGGCGTCCTCGGCCAGGCGCGCGCGATCGATCCAGCCCAGCGCACGCGGGCCGCGGCACGGCAATCGATCGAAAAACAGGTTTTCGGCGACGGTCAACGTGGGTAGCAGGTTCAGCTCCTGCATGACCATGCGCACGCCGAGCGCCTCGGCTTCGTGCCGGCTCTTGGGGGCGTAGTCGGCGCTCAAGAGCCGCATCGCGCCCGCGCTGGGCGCGACGAGCCCGCCGACGATCTTCGACAACGTACTTTTGCCCGCGCCGTTCTCGCCGGTCAGCGCGAGCGCTTCGCCGCCGTACAGCGCGAGCGTCACGTCCGCGAGCACCGGCTCGGCATAGGTTTTGCCGATTCCGGTGACGCTGAGCACTGCGTTCGTTTCGTCGTGGTCGGTCAAATCCATCGGGTTTCCGTTGTCGGGGCGGCCGGATCCGCGGCCGTCGCGCCGGCCCGCCGCCAATGACGCTTATGTCGGAGGATAACGGCAACGGCGCGCGCTTTCTTGAGCGCGCCCGCTCTGCCCGAATACGATGGGGCAGCGGACGGCGCCTTGCGAGAGGCGCCGCCCACGGTCTTTGCTCGCGTCGTCTACGGTTACTTCGAGGTCTTCGTGACGAGGTCGACCGGCGTTTCGACCATCTGCGACAGGTCCGATTGCTTCTTGTGCTCCTCGATCGCCTTGAGCGCCGTATCGATGCCGAATACGGCTTGCTTCGCGGCATACTGGTTGGCCGTCGCGAGCACGCGGCCGTCCTTGAGCATCGGCTTGATCGCGTCTATGTCGTCGTAGCCGACGACATAGACCTTGCCTTGCTTGCCGGCGGCGCGCACGGCCGACACTGCGCCGATCGCCATGTTGTCGTTACCGCACAACAGTGCCTTGATGTTCGGGTATTGATTCAGCATAGCCGAAGCGATCGCATTGCCCTTGTCGATCTCCCATTCGCCGGATTGAACCGAATCGATCTTCGCGCCGACCTTCTGCATCGCCGCCTTGAACCCGGCGGTCCGCTGCTGCGCATTCGTCGTCGTCGACACACCCTCGACGATGCCTACCTCGTCCCCGGCCTTCAGCTTCTTGGCGAGAAAGTCGCCGACCTTCTCGGCGCCCTTGGCGTTGTTGGGGCCTACGAACGGCACGTTCAAGCCCTTGGACTTGAGTACGTCGGGGTCGAGTTGGTTGTCGATGTTCACGACGATGATGCCGGCATCGACGGCCTTTTTCACGACGGGGACGAGCGCTTTGGAGTCGGCCGGCGCCAGCACGATTGCGTCGACGTGGCTGTCGATCATCTGTTCGACGATGTTGATTTGCGCGGCCGTGTCGGTTTCGTTCTTGATGCCGTTCGTAATGAGATCGAATTTGCCGGCATTATGCTTTTGATAATCCTTCGCGCCGGTTTCCATCGTCAGAAAGAACTCATTCGCCAGCGATTTCATCACGAGTGCGACCTTGGGCCGGGCCGCGTCAGGTTTGTTGGCGCTCTGCGCGAGCGCGTCGGTCGCGCAGAGCGGCGCGAGGGCCGTGCAGGCGAGCGCGGCGGCGGCAACAAGCATACGGCGACGGGTGCGGTGAAGCATAAGGTTCTCTCCTTTCTTATTCGGCCCGAGGCGAGCCCTGATTTTTCGATTCGAACTCTTCGATTGCCGCAGCGCGTCATCGCACGGCGCGACAGCGGGCTACGAGCCCTGGCGTGCGCCGGGGACCGCCTATGCTGGACCGTTCTTGGCTAGCGCGCAAGACTAGCGCGCTAGCCAAGCTCGGGTTTGCGCTAGTCGCGGCCATGCGAAAGCCCCGAGACCCCTGCTGTGCGAGGGTCTCGGGGCGGTGCGCGCTAGCCGCGCAGATGCTCAGAGATGGGCGACCGACGTGCCGTCGACCTTGCCGTCGATGATGTCGCGCGCGTATTGCACGCCGATCCGATGCGCTTCGATCTGGTCATCGAGCGGTGCGTGTTCAGGCACGCCGAACATTTCAGCTTTCGCGCGTTCGCCGCTCGCCTTGCGGGAAATCGTGATGACGATGTCGAATCGGCGCGGCGAGTCGTCCGATTGGTCGGGTTCTTTTGCCCGCCGCAACGCCTGCACGCCGATCGCAAATCCCTTGTACTGCTCGGAAAACGGTACGGACATGGCTTGCGCTCCGTCGCAAATGAAGGCCGCGCGTGCGCTACGCTGGTTGGCTTCGGGCACACGCGGCACAAAACGATCGCAATCGATCGCCCCCATGTCGCATGCAAGAGGTGTTCCCTCCTGCGTTCACTGCCGCGGCATCCCGCAGCGCGGCATATGCGTCGAGAGGAAGCATCCGAAATGCCGTGAAAATTGAAGAAATTACCGGTCGCTCGCCGAGTCGTGAGCGCACCGGTGCAATCCAAGCGTTTCAGGGGAGCGACGATTCGTCGCATTTCTTCTATGATGGCTCCCAAGACGGTCCGTCAACCTCACGAATTCAAGCCATCGGGCCGCCCTCTCGTCGTGGATGCGCAATGCATTGCGGAGGCATGAATGGCATGGAGACAGAACCGCTGGGTAAGACGTTGGCTCGTCGTCATCGTCTTTTGGCTAGTCCCGGTGGCAATCGTTGCGATACGCGAGATCCAGGACGAGATGTCCTATAACGTCGTCGACCTCGATCGCGCGCTGACGACTTGGCAATTGACCGACGCCCAGAGCGCCGCGGGCGATGCTGCGCGCTGCCACGGCAAGCTCGTGGAAGCGCGCGCTGCCGGCTGCCCGGCGGACGTGCTGGCCGCCAATGCGCCGCGTCAGCACGATGCGCTTGCGGAATATGCGCTGCGGCGCCGCACGCTGTTTCTCTACCTTTGGCATGCGTTCGTCGGGTACTGGGTCGTCCCGGCAGCGTTCATTTTCGCGGTGGGCCTCGTGATTGCCGGCATTCGGCGCGCGTTGCGGCGCCCGCCGGTGGTCAAGCGTACCGTCCAGCACTAACGCCGTTCACGACCGGGGGCGGCCGTTAAATCGGACCCGGTCCCTGGCATGCATCCTGCTTGATCGTCGTTGCATTTTCTGAGATCACGCTTCGTCCGAACCCGCCGCCGAGCGGTTTGACCGACGGATCATAACGGAGAGAGTCCATGCAAAAACGAAACTTGATGCGCAAGGCGGCCGCTGTCGTCGTAGTCGGCGCGTTCGCGCTCGCCGGCTGCACGACCACCACGAACAACGGCAACCCGGTCGGCGCGACGCCGGGCAGCAATATGTCCAAACGTCAGGAAATCAACTCGGGCGTCGATGCGACGCTCTCGCGCCTGTATGCTCAAGTGCCGGGCGCGCGCGAACTCGTGCAGAAAGCGCATGGGGTACTCGTATTTCCGAAGGTGCTGCAGGCAGGTTTCATGGTCGGCGGACAGTATGGGGAAGGCGCATTACGCGTAGGCGGCCAGACGGCCGGCTACTACAACACCGTCTCCGGCTCGTTCGGGTTCCAGGCGGGTGCGCAATCGAAGGCTGTGATCTTCCTATTCATGACCGACGACGCGCTCAATGCGTTCCGCGCGCGTGATGGCTGGTCGGTCGGCGGGGATGCGTCGGTTGCCGTGCTCAAGATGGGGGCCAATGGCGCCATCGATACGACGACGGCCACCAAACCCGTGGAAGTCATCGTGATGACGAATGCGGGCCTCATGGGCGACCTCTCGCTCGAAGGCACGAAGATCACCCGACTCAACATCTAGCTCTAGCCGGTATCTAGGCAATAGGATGGCGCGGCGCGCTTCGGTGCCGCGCCGCCTTCCTTCTCCTGTTTCCCTCTCGTTTCCGCCACGCACGCGGGTGCCCGCTTACGCGCTGCGCCGATTCAGCCGCGCGAGGCGCCCTCGCCCGACGCCGAATCGATGATCTTGAAGCGCGAGCGCTTTTGCGCGCGGATGACCGACTGGTAGGCGTCGACGTATTGGCGCGCCATATGGTGCGAGGTGAAGCGCTCCTCGAAGCGCTGCCGCACACGCGCACGCGGCAGCGTGTGAAGACGGTTGACGGCGGCCACGGCGCTGATTTCGTCCTCGACGATGAAGCCCGAGATGCCCTCGTCGACCACTTCCGGGACCGACCCGCGATTGAACGCGATGACCGGCGTGCCGCATGCCATCGCCTCGATCATCACGAGACCGAAAGGCTCGGGCCAATCGACCGGAAAGAGCAGCGCATGCGCGCCTGATAGGAAATCGGCCTTTTGCTCATCGGCGATTTCGCCGACGAACTCGACATGCGGCAGATCGAACAGCGGCTTGATCTCGCGTTCGAAATATTCGCGGTCGGCGGCGTCGATCTTCGCGGCAACGCGGATCGGCAGCCCGCAGTGCGCTGCAATGCGGATCGCCGTGTCGACGCGCTTTTCGGGTGAAATGCGGCCTAGGAAGGCGAGGTACTTCTGCTCGACCGGCTGCGGCGTATAGAGCTGCTCGGGCAGCCCGTGATAAACCGTCTTCAGCCATTTCGCCTGCGGCATCGGGTGGCGCTGGGCGTTCGAGATCGAGATGACCGGCGCCGTACCGAAAGTATCGAAGACAGGCTGCTGCTCGGGCAGATCGAGCCGGCCGTGCAGCGTCGTCACGAATGGCGTGTCCTGTCGCTTGAAGAGCGAAAACGAGTAGTAGTCCATATGGAAGTGCAGGACGTCGAACTCTTCGGCGCGGCGTCGCACGAGTTCCATCAGCAACATATGCGGTGCGATCCGGTCGCGAATGCCGGGATCGAGCCGCAACGCGCGCGGCCAGACCGCCTCGAGTTTTGCGCTGGTTTTCGAGTCGCCGCTTGCGAACAGCGTGACATCGTGTCCGAGATCGACGAGGGCCTCGGTGATGTAAGAAACGACACGTTCGGTGCCGCCATAGAGCTTGGGGGGCACCGATTCAGTCAGCGGCGCGATTTGCGCAATTTTCATTCGAGAGACTCCATGCAAGTGGACGACGGGCCCGTCATCGCGTCAATCCCCGGTCGTGCCGGATGCTCGAGAGCGACGAACCGCTTTCGCTCGGATGTGCACCGAGCGAAACATAGCGTCGTGGCATCCATTATTCGACAAGGCACGCCTAATGGGCTGCACCGTTTTCATTTGCTGCGTGCTGTTACAGTCGCGAAACACGCGCCGCGCCAGGCGCTTACGCCCGGCGCAAATCGGCCAGAAACGTATCGCGCCAAACGCCGAGGTCGTTGCGCCTGAGCACGGCCATATTGACTTCGTGGCGCTGTTTGCGCTCCGCCAACGGCATCGCAAGCGCCAGTTGGAGCGCTTCGGACATGCCGACGATGTCGTGCGGATTGACGATCAGCGCCGCGCAAAGCTCGGCTGCCGCCCCGGCGAACTCGGATAAGACGAGCACGCCAGGGTCTTCGGGGTTTTGCGCCGCGACGTACTCCTTCGCGACGAGATTCATGCCGTCGCGAAGCGGCGTGACGAAACCGACCTGCGACTCGCGGCACATCGACATCAAGTGCGCGCGCGCGAAGCGTTGATTGAGGTATCGAATCGGCGTGTAGTCGAGCCCGGAGTAACGGCCGTTGATGCGCCCCGCCTCGTATTCGAGCTTTTGGCGGATTTGCTGATAGCTCTCGACGTCGGCCCGCGTCGGCGGCGCGACTTGAACGAAGGTCACGTTCTCGCGCCACTGCGGCGCGTGCTCGAGCAACTGCTCGAACGCGCGGAACCGTTCTACGAGCCCCTTCGAGTAATCGAGCCTGTCGACGCTCATGATGAGCTTGCGCCCTTCGAGGCTGTGCTTGAGTTCGAGCACCTGCTGACGGCTTTCGTTGCGGGCGGCTTCGGCGGCGATCTCGTCGGGAAACACGCCGATGCGATAAACGCCTGTGCGCAAGCGGCGCCCGTACGCCGTTACGTCGCCCTCACCGCTTACGGTGCCGCCGGCATGCCGCACGATATAGTCGCGGAACGCGCCGCAATCCGTGTCCGTTTGAAACCCGACCAAGTCGTAACAGCAGAGCGACTTGATCAGCTCCTGATGCGGCGGCACGTTGAGCAGTACCTGGGGCGACGGAAATGGCGTATGCAGGAAGAAGCCGATGCGATTGGCGATGCCCTCGCGCCGCAATGCCTCGGCGAACGGAATCAGGTGATAGTCGTGGACCCAGACGATGTCGTCGGGTTCGATCAGCTTGACGAGCTGGTGGGCCAGTGAGGCATTTACTCGACGGTAGCCCGCATACTCTTCGCGCTCGTAGGCCGCCAGATCGTTGCGGTAGTGAAAAACGGGCCAAAGCGTCGCATTGGAGAAGCCGCGGTAGTACTGATCGTAGTCGCGCCGCGTCAAGCCGACGGTCGCGAACGTCACGGCACCCTCTTGCTTGAGCGTCGGCCCGCTGGCCGCCACCGCTTCGCTGACTATGTCGCCGCTCCAGCCGAACCAAACGCCTCCCCTATCCTTGAGCGCGCTGAAGAGGCCGACGGCGAGCCCGCCCGCCGAATCCTTGGTCTCGGTAGGTGTGGCGACGCGATTCGATACGGCGATGAGTCGGCCCTGGGTCATGGCGTTCGGTTCAGACGTTCAGTTTCGTTCCGTCGATTACTCGCCCTTGCACGGGAACGCTTTCTCGAGGCCGAGCGATACCGCCGTGCTGGCGTTGTACTCGACCGCATCGGGGTTCTCGGCAACGTAGCGGCGCACCGCGTCGACCATGCGCTGCGGATCGACCCGGTCGGGCAAGCAGAAATATTGACCCACGCGCGGCCCCGTCGTTCCGCCGATGGCGTCGATCGTATTGAATACGCCGTCGGCCGCGCCCTTGATATAGGCCACGCAGGCAGCGCGTGAAATCGCGTCGGTCTGGGTGCACAGCTTGTGCAGATCTCCGGCTGTAAACTTGCCGCCCCCGAGCGTAACCGCCGCCATCGCGGCGACCGGCATGGTCAATGTGCCGACGCATATCAAAGCCCGCAACATAGTCTTCCTTTTCTCCGAGCGGTGAACGGGTAGTGCGCAAATGGCCCCGGCGCTGACGGGCCGGGGCGAAAAACGGTCATTTTGCACCGTTTTGAGCGGGAGTAGAGGCTCCGGTCGCCCCCGATGCAGCCGTTGCCTCGCGGGCATACATGTCCTGGAGGGCCTCGGTGACGTCCTTCGCGTGGTAGCGCTTGGCGAAATCGAGCGCCGTCAAACCGAGTTGATTCTTCTCGCGCGACTGGGCGCCTGCGTCGAGGAGCACCTTGACCGTTAAGAGGTGGTTGCCGCGCGCGGCCATCATCAGCGGCGTCGTGCCGTTGGGCGAGCCGGCGTCGACATAGGCCGAGTGCTCGAGCAGCAGCTTGACGATGTCGTCATGCCCGTTCGCGGCCGCGTAGTGTAGCGGCGCCCAACCCTTCTTGTTGACTTCCGCACCCTTGTCGATCAGCGCTTGGACGAGGCCGGTGTCGCCATTGAGCGCTGCCAGCATCATCGCATTCTCGCCGGCCGAGTCGAGCTTTTCGATGTCGGTCTTCGGATCGGCCATCAGCGCCTGGGCCACCTTGTCGGACTTCTCGCGAGCCGCGAGCACGATGAGCGGCATCCCTTGCGAGTCCGTGGCATTCGGGTCTTCGCCATGCGCGAGCGCCTTTTGCACCGCGCTCACGTCGTCGAACTTGACGGCCTTGACGAGCGAGTCGAGGTCTGAAGCATGCGCGGCCACAGCCAGCGAGGCGAAGGCACCGGCGCAAGTCAGCGCCAAGCGGTGCAACAGACGGCCCAGCAGGCGGCGAGAAACGAGCGGGAGCGAAGGATCGGTATGCGTATTCAAGTGGTCTTCCTTGGTGTTGTCGGATTGACGGTTATCGTTCGGCTCAGGCGACATGCGGCGCCGGAATGCGGAACAAACGAAAGAAATTTTGCGTGGTCGCGGCGCCGAGGTCGGCATCGGACATGCCCCGTGCCTGGGCAATGAAGCGTCCGACATAACTCACGTACGCAGGTTCATTGGGTTTGCCGCGATACGGCACAGGCGCCAGGTACGGCGAATCCGTTTCGATCAAGAGCCGCTCGAGCGGCACGCGCCGCGCGACGTCTTGCACGTCAGTGGCGCTCTTGAATGTGACGATGCCGGAAAGGGAAATGTAAAAATTTTGAGCTAGCGCACGCTCCGCGACCGGCCAAGGCTCCGTGAAACAATGCATCACACCGCCCGGTACGTGCGCCTGCTCTTGCGCCATGATGCGCAGCGTGTCGTCGGCCGATGCGCGCGTGTGGACGATGAGCGGCTTCAGCAAGGCTTTCGCCGCGCGGATATGCGTGCGAAAACGCTCGCGTTGCCATTCCATGTCGTCGATCGAGCGGCCTTCCAGACGGTAGTAGTCAAGCCCGGTTTCCCCGATCGCCACGACCTTCGGGTGTGCGGCGAGTTCGATCAGTTCGGCAACGGTCGGCTCTCGTGCGTCCTCGTGATCGGGATGCACCCCCACCGACGCATAGACGTTCTCGTATGCGGACGCGACCTCGAGCACGCTCGGCAGCGTTTCGAAGTCGACGCTGACGCATAGCGCGTGCGTCACGTCGTGCGAGCGCATGTTCTCGAGCACCTGTGGCAGGCGCTCGACGAGGCCTTCGAAATTGATATGGCAATGCGAATCGACAAACATCGGATATCTCTACCTTAGTGCGGCTTCGTTCGAGGGTGAGCCTACGCGAAGCCCGAGGATGACGAGGTCGCGCTCGACGCCGTCGAGCACGGCCACGCGCGGCAATCGGCCCCAGTCCTGAAACCCGCAGCGCCTAAACAAGGCGAGGCTCGCCGCGTTGTGCCCGAAAATGAAGCCCAGCAGCGTATCGACACCCAGCGCCGGAGCCGCATCGAGCGCTTGCGCGACGAGCCGCGTGCCGAGGCCGCGTCCGCGCGCGCGCTCGTGGAGATAGATGCTGATTTCAGCCGTGCGCGCATACGCCGGACGGCCATAGAAATCAGAAAAGCTGAGCCAGGCGGCGATGCGCTTGCCGCCGCTGCCTGCGGTTTCGTCCTCGACGACCCAGAGCGGCCGTGCCTTGGGGCCGTGCGCGTGAAACCACGCCAAGCGGCTCTCGATCGTGACGGGTTCGACGTCTGCCGTCACTTCGCGGGAAGCGATCGTCGAATTGTAGATGGCGACGATCTCGGGCAAATCGTCGAGTGTCGCGTCGCGAAAGCTAACGTGCATGGCAGGTCTCGTGGCAAATTTCGGAGCGGGGTCGAACGGGTCGGAAGGTTCGGTATCGCATGGGTGGGTCGTCCCTCAGACGAACAAGTCTCGATAGCCGAGGAAAAGCGCTTCGAAAACGAGCCGCGTGTTGAGCGGATGGTTTTCCACTGCCCGCTCGCGCGTCACCGATTTCATGAAACGCGCGAACGCATTCGCGTCGATGCGCGCGGCGCAGCGCGCCAACTCTCGCTGCGCCCCCGGAAAATATCGAGGCCGGCTCGCGGCGCGTTCGGCGACGAGGTCGTAAAGCCACCGCTGGAGCCAGCCGAGTACGACCGGCACGGGCAGCTTTTGCAACGTCTCGCCGCAAGCGAACGCATCGCAATCGGGCCCTGCCGCGAGTTGCTTGAGCGTGAAATCACGCAATGCTCGATTTTCATCGGCGGCCAGCGCCAGTGCCGCGAGCGGCGCGCCCCCAGCCTCGGCCAGCAGCGCACCGGCCTCTGCCACGCCTTGCTCCGCCAACCAGGTCCGCGCCTGCTCCGGCGACGGCGTGGACATCGGCCATTGCCGGCAACGGCTGATGATCGTCGGCAACAGACGGTCTGCCCGAGCGGAAACGAGCAGGAAGACGACGCCGGCCGGCGGTTCTTCGAGCGTCTTGAGTAGCGCATTGGCGGCCGCGGCATTGAGTGCGTCGGCCGGGTAGACGAGCACGACGCGCGCGCCGCCGCGATGTGCGCCAACGCCGCAGAAATCGAGCAAGCCGCGGACCTGCTCGATCTTGATCTCCTTGCTCGGCGTGCGCGTTTTCTTTCCCTCTTCGCCATCGGCCTTCTCGTCGGCATCCGCCGCCGCGGCGCCTATCGCTTCGCCGGCCAGCGCTTCGGGCAGCAGGGCCCGGTAGTCGGGATGGTTGCCTTGGACGAACCAATTGCATGCGACGCATGGGCCGCACGGCTCGCCGTTCGCGCTCGGCGCTTCGCATAGCATGCCCTGCGCCAGATGCTGCGCGAAGCGCATCTTGCCGATGCCCACCTGCCCATAGAGCAGCAAGGCATGCGGCCACTGCGCGCGCAGGCGCTGCAGGCGGTTCCAATCATCGTGTTGCCACGGGTAGATCATCGTCGAGCCTTCGTGCGGTGAATGCGTTCGCTTCGTGTCGAGCCGGTCACAGCGCCTCGATGACGTCGCCGAGTATCTTGCGAATCCGCTCGATGCTTTGCGAGGCGTCGACAATCGCGAAGCGATACGGCGCTTCTTCGGCCCGGCGCAGATACTCGGCACGCGTGCGCGCGAAGAAAGCTTCGGTCTCGCTCTCGAACTTGTCGGGCGAGCGCGCGGCGCCGCGACGCTCGCTCGCCGTTTCGGGCGGCAAGTCGAACAAGACCGTCAGGTCGGGCTCGAAGCCTCCTTGGACCCAACGCTCGAGCGTCTCGAGCTTATCGCGCGGCAGGCCGCGCCCACCGCCCTGGTACGCGAACGTCGCGTCGGTGAAACGGTCGGACAGCACCCAGTCGCCCCGAGCGAGCGCCGGCTCGATGACTTGCGCGAGATGTTCTCGCCGCGCCGCAAACATCATCAGCGCCTCCGTCTCCAGATCCATCCGCTCGTGCAGCAGCAATTCCCGCAGCCGCTCGCCAAGCGGCGTGCCGCCGGGCTCGCGCGTCGTCACGACGGCGCGGCCCGTTACAGTTACCTTCGCTTCCAGACGTTCGCGAAACCACGACAGATGCGTCGTCTTGCCCGCGCCGTCGATACCTTCGAACGTGATGAACTTGCCACGGGCCATTTATTGCTGTCCTCGGATGTATTTGTCCACGGCACGGTTGTGATCGCCAAGCGTGTCTGAAAAGATGCTGCTGCCGTCGCCGCGCGACACGAAATAAAGCGCGCTCGTGGACGCCGGGTTCAGCGCGGCTTGCAACGACGCTGCACCGGGCAGCGCGATCGGAGTCGGAGGCAGGCCTCGGCGCGTATAGGTGTTGTACGGCGTGTCTTCCTGCAGATCGCGCTTGCGCAAGTGGCCGTCATAGCTTTCGCCGAGGCCGTAGATCACGGCGGGATCGGTTTGCAGCGGCATGCCGATGCGCAGCCGGTTCGCGAAGACGGCCGAGACGAGCGGACGGTCGCCGGCCTTGCCTGTCTCCTTTTCAATCAACGATGCCACGGTCAGCGCCTCGTACGGCGTGTGGTACGGCAAGCCCGGCGCACGGGCAGCCCAAGCCGCCGTCAACCGCTGCTGCATCAGCCGATAGGCGCGCCGGTAGACGTTCAGATCGCTCACGCCCTTGTCGAACAGGTAGGTATCGGGAAAGAACAGCCCTTCTGCGTTGGCGGCAGGCGCGTCGCTTGCGCCGATGGCCGCAAGCAGTTCAGCGTCGCTCATGCCGGCCGTGTCGTGCTTGAGCGCCGGGTTCGCGTCGAGTTCCGCCCGCATCCGCTTGAACGTCCAGCCCTCGAT
Organism: Trinickia acidisoli; assembly: GCF_017315725.1. Taxonomy (NCBI): domain Bacteria; kingdom Pseudomonadati; phylum Pseudomonadota; class Betaproteobacteria; order Burkholderiales; family Burkholderiaceae; genus Trinickia; species Trinickia acidisoli. The sequence continues at coordinate 2,069,137 of NZ_JAFLRG010000001.1, read as the reverse complement.
GATCGTCACGACCGATTCGTCGACGTCGCCCAAGGCCAGCTTTTGCAACACTTGGTAGGGCGTGACCCCGGTTCCGAACTCGTAGTTCCCCGATTTGAGCCGGCTTTGTAGGCCGAGCAGGCGCGTCATCAGCACGAACGCCCGCGGATCCACCGGTACGCCGCCGCGATTGAGTTGCGCCGCCACGCCGCGCACCGTGCTGCGCGGCGAAATCGTGACGTCGAGCGTGGCGGCGGACAGCGCGAGCGGCCGCGTAGCCCAGAAGTAACCGCCCGTGGCGGCAAGCAGGGCAAGCAAGACGGCGGTCACTACCCCGAAAGCGAGGCATTTCTTCAACAAGGACATGCGGAACAAGGCTCGGATGGACCCCATATAATACTTGTTCGCCTAAGCCGAAGTCAGGATTGACTAGTCATGAATTCCATGAATGCAACGAACGCCCCTGTCTCATCCGATACCGCGTCGCCCCGCGCGCCGTCGCAGCCCGCCTCCGCCGAGTTCGACGCCGTCCTCTCTCGCGGCGCGTTCATGACGCTCGATCAGTTTGGCGTCATCGACGCCGTCGGTGACGATGCGGCCAGCTTTCTGCACGGCCAGCTCACGAACGACGTCCAGCATCTGGACGCCGCAAGCGCCCGCCTGGCCGGCTACTGCTCGCCCAAAGGCCGGCTGCTCGCTTCGATGCTGATGTGGCGCGCAGCCGATGTGATCCGCCTGCTCGTGTCGAAGGAGCTCACCGCGGGCGTTCAAAAGCGGCTGTCGATGTTCGTCCTGCGCGCGAAAGCGAAGCTGGCCGATGCCACCGACTCGGTCGCGGTCGTCGGCTTCGCGGGTGACGTGCGCACGGCGCTTGCGCGCGTGTTCGATGCCCTGCCCGACGGCGTGCACGTGCATGTCGCCGGTCCGGCCGGTTCTCTCATTCGCGTACCCGACGCCGCTTCGCGCCCGCGGTATTTGTGGATCGGACCGAAGGCGCTCGTGCAAGCGCGGCTGGCGGCGCTCGAGGGGGAACTTGCGCGCGTCTCGCCCGCGCTCTGGGATTGGCTCGACATCCATGCGGGCGAACCGCGCATCACGCAAGGCGTGCTCGAGCAGTTCGTCCCGCAAATGGTCAACTTCGACGTGATCGGCGGCATCAATTTCCGCAAAGGCTGTTACCCGGGACAAGAGATCGTCGCGCGCAGTCAGTATCGCGGAACGATCAAGCGGCGGATGGCACTCGCGCATGTCGCAAGCGCGACACCGGCGGCCGGTCTTGCGGCCGATGACAGCGCTGGGAGCGCGGTGCGCCCCGGTGTCGAGTTGTTTCACTCGGGGGACGCGAGCCAGCCATGCGGGATGGTCGTGAACGCGGCCGCGGCGGCCGAGGGCGGGATCGATTTGCTAGCGGAAATCAAGCTGGCCGCGCTCGACGGCGGGACCGTTCATCTCGGCGCGGCCGATGGCCCGCCGCTCGTGTTCCAGCCGCTGCCGTACGCGCTGCCGAGTGAGGCTTGAGAGGCTTATGCCGCGGGCGAGCAACGATTGGCGGGATGCGCATGCAACCATGTTGGAACCGCCCTTGTGGCGCGACGGCGGCCACGCATTCAGACCAACTTACCGCCTGCCGCGCATGTTCCGATTGCTGCCATCCCCTTCCGCCTCGCTTGTCTGAGCCTTCACATGTGTCTGATCATATTCGACTGGCGGCCCGATGCCGCAACCGGCACGCTGCTCACCCTGGCCGCCAATCGCGATGAATACTTCGCTCGGGCAACGGCGCCGCTCGATTGGTGGACCGACGCCCCCGGCGTTCTTGCCGGCCGCGATCTCCTAGGCGCAGGGACATGGCTCGGACTTTCGCGCGACGGGCGCTTCGCCGCGCTCACCAATTATCGCGACCCACGAGCATTTCGCGCCGACGCGCCCACGCGCGGCACGCTCGTGGCGGACTATCTGATCGAGCCCGTGCTCGCGCCGCTCGACTATTTGGGCCGCGTAGCGGAACGAGGCGCGGCCTACAACGGCTTCAATCTGATCGTCGGCGATCTCGCGCGGCGCGAACTCGCTTGGTATTGCAATCGGGCCGACGCCTCGCCGTGCTTGCTGCCCCCGGGCGTGCACGGCATCTCGAACGCCGTGCTCGATACGCCGTGGCCAAAACTCGTGAGCAAGCGTGCGGAACTCGGTGCGCTCGTCGAGCGTGACGGTGCGCCGCCGCTCGAGGAACTCATCGAGTTGATGCGCGACCCGCGTGTCGCCCCCGACGACGCGTTGCCCTCGACCGGCATCGGGCTCGACCGCGAGCGCGCATTGTCAGCGGCATTCATTGAAACGGCCGGTTACGGCACGCGCGGCACGACGGCTCTGCGTGTTGCCATTTGTGACGCGAAACTCGAAGTGGACGTCATCGAGCGCAGCGACGACGACGGCTCGCACCGGCTCGCTCGTCCTGGGCATTACGAGCGCCGCTTCGCGTTCGAGGTCTTCCCCTCGACTGAACGTAGGAACGCAGGCGTATCCGACTAAGGGCTCTGCCGGCGCGCGCCTACCGCGGCGGCCCACCGAGCGAACGCATCATCTCGATGTGCTCGACGCCGGCTTCGTAGAACGACTCGCCCACCGTTGTAAAGCCGTGCTGCCGATAAAACGGCACCGCATCGCGCTGCGCGTAAAGCCTGACACAAGCGTGCCCCTGCTGTGCGGCGCGCACGATCAGCGTGCGCAAAACGAGCGAGCCGATTCCTTCGCGCCGCGCAGCAGAGAGCACCGCCAAACGACCGATTGCACCGTCCGGAAGCAGCCGAGCGGCCGCGATCGCATCGCCGGCGCGATACGCGACGACGTGGACGGCGTCGTGGTCGGCCTCGTCGGAGACGAGCGGCGCGGCGATCCGCAGTTCGCGCACGAAAACGGCATCGCGAACCCGCGCTGCATCTTCGCCGAGCCCATTCCAATCTCCCGCTGCTACCGTGACATCCTGCATCGACATCTCCCGTTTCGCCTTCAACCGGGCGTGGTCATCATGACCGCGCCGTTTACTCGTGAGCGGGCGGCGCCACTGACGGGTCGGTCGGCGGGCGCATCTGCTCGATGTCTTCGTGACGCACTCGCACGCTCGCCATGATGGCGGGATGCGTGATGACGTAGAAGCGATCGGCGCGCACGGCATCGAACGTTGCCTCCGCGATGTCGGCTGCGCTGAGCCGCCCCGAACGCACGGCCTTGCGGAGTTCTCTGCCGGCGAGCAGTTGTGACGCCGACGGCGGCGCGTCGTTGCGCCATCGCGCAGGCCGCGCCCGCTCGGCCTGCGCGATGCCCGTCGGCGCAAACGCCGGGCACAGCAGCGAGCAGCCGACCGTCGCGCCCGCACGACGAAGATCGTGATAAAGCGCTTCGGTCAATGCAACGACAGCATGCTTCGACGCGTTATAGATCCCCATCGCCGGTGGCGAGATCAGCCCCGCGACGGAAGCGGTGTTCACGATGTGCGCCGGTTCGTTTTGCCGCAGCATGATCGGCGTGAATACGCGAACGCCGTGCGCGACGCCCATGACGTTGACCCCGAATACCCACGACCAATCGTTCGCGCTCATCTCCCAGAGGAAACCGCTGGTGCCGACCCCGGCGTTGTTGAACAGCACATGCACCTTGCCGTGGGCATCGAGCGCGCGATGTGCGAGCGCTTCGACGGCCGTGCCGTCCGATACGTCGGTCGGCACGCCGATCACGTCGGCGCCGGCCTCGGCGAGTGCCTCGACGAGCTCGCCGAGCGCGTCCCCGTCGATGTCGGCAAGGACGAGCTTCATCCCCAAAGCGGCGCCCTTTTGCGCGAACGCGCGGCCGAACCCGCTCGCGGCGCCGGTAATGACGGCAACTTTCCCGTCGAATCGTTCCATGTGTCCCCCTGTGCGCGAGTGTCGCGCTCGCGCGCGACGGTACGGGCACGCTGCGGATCGTCAAGCGATCTTGACGATCTGCTTGCCGAAATTCTTGCCCTGCAGCAATCCCATCAACGCTTCGGGCGCGCGCTCGAGGCCCTCGACAATGCTTTCTCGATAGCGCAACTTCTTTTGGGCAACGAGCGCAACCAGCGTGCCGAGCGCCTCGGGCCAAAGCGCGAGATGCTCGGTGACGATGAAGCCCTGCACGAGCAAGCGCATCGTCAAGATGATCGAGGGCTGCTTGAGCGGCACCGGCTGCCCGTCGTAGCCCGCGATCATGCCGCACAAGGCGATGCGGCCGAATGGGTTCATCCGCGCCAGCGTGGCATCGAACACTTCGCCGCCGACGTTCTCGAAGTAGCCGTCTACGCCGTTCGGCGTTGCAGCCTTCAAGTCCCGATAGAGATTGCCGGCCTTGTAGTCGACGCAGGCATCGAAGCCGAGCGCCTCGACGACGTACCGGCACTTTTCGGCACCGCCCGCGATACCCACGGCGCGGCATCCCGCAAGCTTGGCCAATTGTCCGACGACGCTGCCCACGGCGCCGCTGGCCGCGCTGACGACCACCGTTTGCCCGGCTCGCGGTGCGATGATCTTGTTCAGCCCGTACCATGCGGTCACGCCTGGCATGCCGGCCACGCCGAGATACGCGGTAGCCGGCACGAGCGTGTCGTCGATTTTGCGCACGCCGGCGCCGTCGGACGTGCCGTAATCCTGCCATCCGAACACGCCCGTGACCTTGTCGCCGACGGCGAAACCGCCGTGCTTCGATTCGACGACTTCACCCACCGTGCCGCCGGTCATGACGTCGCCGAGCGCGAGCGGCTCGGCATACGATTTCACATCGTTCATCCGCCCGCGCATGTACGGATCCACGGAAAGATAATGGTTTCGGACGCGAAACTGCCCTTCGGCCAGCGGGGCAAGCGGCACTTGCTCGATTTTGAAGTTATCGGGCGCGACCGCGCCTTGCGGGCGCGAGGCAAGCAAGATGCGACGATTCATTGGGGTCATGGCGATTCCTCTTTCCGATTCGCGAACGGCCGGGAAAACGGCGACGAAAACGCAAGGCGCCCGCGCGATCAGCCGTCGCTGGGACCCGGCTTGACGCCGGGCGGCCGGCGCCTTTTCTGCTCGACGACGTCGCGCCCAACCGCGAGTCGCCGCATGTATTTGAACGTACCGAGCGCTTTAGCGACGAAGTGGCCGCTGCTGTCACGCACCTCGCCTTCGCAGTACGCCATCGTGCTAGAGCGATGCAGCACGTGGCCGAATGCGCGCAACTCGCCGCGCCCCGGCTGCATGAAGTTGACCTTCATCTCGACCGTGACGACGCCGACGCCGTCCTCCGCCAAGCTACGCGCCGCAGTGGCGAGCGCGACGTCGGCGAGGGTCATCGTCACCCCGCCGTGAGCGACGTGCCATGTGTTCATCTGCGCTTGCGCCAGCGTGAGCGCGACTTCGCTCTCGCCGTTCGCTGCCGCGAGCAACCGAACGCCGAGATGATCGACGAACGGGCTTTCGATCGCGAGTTCGCGCTCGGTTGCTTGCGATGCCTGGGCCGCCGATGGGGGCCGCCGCTCGGACGTCATGCGCGCCTGCCCTTCACACTTCGTAGTCGACGCACTCGCGCGACTCACGTACGGCCGTGACGAACTGCTTGAGCGCCTGATGCGTCGGGTGGACTTGGTAAGCGTCCAGCGCCGCCTTGTCGGCAAAATCCGAAACGAGTACGACGTCGCTCGTCGAATCGAGTCCCGGCGCCGAGAGACCGACCTCGAGATGCAAGATGCCGGGCACGATGTCGCGACAACCTTCGAGCAACGCTTTCAGCTTGACCGCGTTCTCGGTGCGCGTGGCACCTTCGGCTGCTTCTTTCAACTTCCACATGACGATGTGACGAATCACTTGGTTAGCTCCTTCACGCTCCAATTGCCGCAAGTTCGGCGGTAGCGAGGGATGATACTCGCTTCCCTCGGCATCGGTAGTCGGCCGACTGGCCAACTGTCTCCGGCGGCTAGTCGCCTCCGAGCGCAACGAACAGGTCGATGCGATTTTCGAGGCGAGCCAGTTGGTTCTTCGTTCGATCTAGTTCGGCTGCTCGCGCGGCGCGTTGCGCGTCGAGCAGCGGGGCGACATCGGTTGCCCCGCGTTCGAAACGCGTGCGCGCAAGGGCTGCCGCGAGCGCGGCGTCGGCGAATGCCTGCTCGTGCTCGAGCCATTCGGCATCGAGTTGCGTCTTCGCCGCCAGCGCGTCTTCGACGTCAGCGAGCGCACGATAAAGCTGTTTTCTGAACTCGAGCGACACCTCGTCGAATTCGTGCTCGGAAAGGGCCGCCTGCAGCCGTACGGTATTCCACTGGACGAACGGCAGCGCGAGCGCGGCGCCGATTGATCCAAGCGGATTTTGCAGTGTACGCATGAGCACGTCGCTGCGCGTGCCGAGTTCGCCCGTGAGCGTAATACTCGGATAAATGCTGGCCCGAGCAAAATCGACACGTGCCAATTGCGCGCGCAATCGCCGTTCGGCCGCACGTAAGTCGGGGCGGCGCGCAAGCACGAGGGCTGGTAGGCGTGCAGGCACTTGCGGGATAAACGCTACCGACAGATTCGCCGGCTCGTGGCCCCGCGTTTCGGGCGGCCCGCCCAGCAGCAGCGCTAATGCGTTTCGCTGCACCTCGCGTGCTCGCCAGCGCTGCGCTTGCTCGGCTCGCGCTCGAGCCAATTGCTGGCGCGCTTGCGCCGCGTCGAGGGGCGAAGCTGCCCCCGCCGCCACGCGTACATCGACGAGCGCTACCGTGCGCAGAGCGTCTGCGATCGCGCCCTTACCTAGCACGATCGATTCGTTCGCGTATCCAATGCGCCAATAGAGTTTCGCTGTCGTTGCGATCAAAGCCGAAGCGGCGGCTTCGCGATCGGCTTCGCTCGCTTGTGCGCGCCAGATCGCTTCGTCGCGTCGTGCGGCGAGTTTTCCCCATAAATCGAGTTCGAACGACACGGTTCCGTTGACGCGCGCGGACGTGTGAACGCGCTCGGCGTTCGCGCTGCCCGTCAACTCGGCCCGTGGCGCCGTCTCCGCGTCCGCCAGCCTCGCCTCGAGCTGCGCACGACGCACGCGAATCGCGGCAATGGCGAGGTCCGCATTCCGAGCCAAAGCCTCCTCGATGACGGCGTTCAATTTGACATCGGCAAACGTCCGCCACCAAGGTGCCGCACTCGGTTCCGCGGGCGAACGAAGCGAAGGCGGTGACGTGCCGAGCGGTGCCGAGGCAGCGCCCCACTCGGCGGGCGTCGAAGCTGACGCAGCGTGGGCCGTGCCGGATGCGGCCAGCCACCGTGTCGGCAATTCAGGTTCCGTCAGTGCCGCGTGACGCGCGGAAAACGTGCAGCCGGCCAGCAGTGCGACCGCCATTGCCATTTCCGCTGCCAAGAAACGCATAAAAGACTTCATCGCCGCCTCCGCGTCAATCACGCGCGAGCGCTTCGATTGGATCGAGCCGCGCGGCATTGCGTGCAGGCATGAACCCAAAGGCGACGCCGATTGCCGTCGAACAGGCGACGGCCGCGACGATCGACCGCGTGGAAAAGACCATGCTCCATTGCTTGACGAATATTGAAAACACGACGCTCGCGCCAAACGACAGCGCAATGCCGATCGCTCCACCCAGCAGGCAGACGAGCACGGCTTCGACGAGAAACTGCAACATCACATCGCTGCGTCGGGCCCCGACGGCCATGCGGATGCCGATTTCGCGCGTACGCTCGGTGACGGAGACGAGCATGATGTTCATCACGCCGATTCCTCCGACGACGAGCGAGATGACCGCAATGAGCGAGAGCAGCAGCGTCAACGTGCGGCCCGTCGACCGGACCGTCTTGACGACGCTGTCCATGTTGTAGGTGAAGAAGTCTTTGCGGCCGTGACGGCGCGTGAGCAAATCGGCGATGCTGTGCTCGGCCGCCTCGCCCGATTGTCCTGCCTTGATGCGCACCGTCAGGCCATCGAGCCGCCGCCCGCCGAACAATCGCCCGCCGGCCGTCGTGTAAGGCACCCAAACAGTCAGGTCGCGCATACCGCCGCCCCATAGGGCGCGCTTGTCCGCGGCGACGCCGATCACGACGCACGGAACATGGCCGATTAGAATCGTTTGGCCGATCGGATTCGCTTGCGCGCCGAACAGCTTACGCCGCGCATTGGCGTCGAGAATCGCTACCTGGGCATAACGACGCACCGCCTCCGCGTCGAACGCGATACCCTCAGCCAACGCCAGCGCACGCACTTGAAAGAACCGTTCGCCCACGCCGCTGACCGTGGTTTGCACGTCGACGTTGCCGTGCCTGACCGTTGCGGTTCGATAGACGGCGGGCGTGACGCTGTCGACATACGGCTCGTTGCCGAGGGCATCCGCATCGCCTGCGACAAGCGTCTCGATCCGATCGGCTTCGCTGTCGCCCCAGTCCCGGCCGGGGTATACGTCGATCGTGTTCGTGCCCATTGCGCCGATTTCGTCGAGCAGATAGCGCTTCGCGCCTTCGCCGACGGCCACGATCGATACGACCGACATGATGCCGATCACGATCCCGAGCATCGTCAACAGCGTACGCAGCCGATGCGCGAGAAGCGCGCCCCAGGCCGTGGACACTGCTTGGCCAACGCGAGCCGTGGCACGCGGAAGACGGCGCACTGCCGCAGAAGCCGTGGACTGCTGCACACTCGGCGCCTCGTCCGCACCGCACGGAGGGCGCATGCGCTCTGCATTGAGTCGATCGCTGACGATCGCGCCGTCTCGCATTTCCACGATACGGCCCGCGTGAGCGGCTACTTGCTCGTCATGGGTCACGACCACGACCGTGCGTCCGGCCGCGTTCAGTTCGCCAAGGATACGCATGACTTCACGCCCGCTAGCGCTGTCGAGCGCGCCCGTGGGCTCGTCGGCCAGGATGACGTCCGCACCGTTCATCAAGGCGCGCGCAATGCTGACGCGCTGTTGCTGCCCGCCGGAGAGTTGATTGGGGCGATGCGCGGCCCGTTCAGCCAAGCCGAGTTGCGCGAGCAAGGCATGCGACCGCGAGACGCGAGCAGGCCGTGCGACACCGGCATAGACGGACGGGACCTGGACGTTGCCGGCCGCCGTCAAGTGGGGCAATAGGTGATACCGCTGAAAAATAAAACCGAAGCGCTCGCGGCGCAAACAGGCGAGCGCTTCGGGCGGCAGCGCGCCGGCGTCGACGCCACCCACGCGATAACGGCCCGCGCTCGGACGGTCGAGGCAGCCGAGCACATTCATCAGCGTGGATTTGCCCGAGCCCGACACGCCCATGATCGCGACGAATTCGCCGGCTGCGATCGTCAAATCGATGCCGCGCAGGACGACCACCTCCTTGTCGCCCGCGCGATAGCAGCGCGAGACACCTTCGAGTTGCAGCAGCGGCTCGGCCATCCTCAGCCCTCCCCGCCCGTCGGGCTCGCGCCATCGCCGTGTGGGACCTCGCCGATGACGACACGCTCGCCTTCCTCCAAGCCTGAAAGCACTTGCGCCTTGACTTGATTGTTCATTCCCACGCGTACCTGCCGCGTTTCGACTCGACCGTCTTGCGCCAGCACGCGCACGGCGAACGAGCCGCCCGCGGACTTCGCGCCGAGCGCCGATGACGGCACGACGATAATGTGCTTGGCTGTGCCTTGAATGATCGACACTTGCGCCGTCATGGAAATGCGCAGCCGATGCCCGGGGTTGGGCACCTCGAACAGCGCGTTGTAGAACACGGCCGCGCCGCCGCGCGACGGAGCGCCACTCGATGCGTGGCCGCCGCCCGAGGCCGAGCCCGACGATTCCGCGAAATCCTGCGGCGCCGGCTCGATCGCGCGGATGGTGCCTTCGTAGCGCGTATCCGGATCGCCAAGTACGGTGAAATGGACGCGTTGACCCGGCGCGACTCGCAGCACGTCGGCTTCGGAAACCTGAGCCTTGACCGTCATCGTGTCGAGATCGGCCAACTTGAGGATGACGGGCGCTTGTTGTTCGGCAATGACCGTTTGACCTTCGCGCGTGACGATGGCGACGATTTCACCGGCCATCGGCGCGACGATGCGCGTATAGCCTGCGTTGGCCCGAGCCTTGCCGACCTCGATGCGCGCTCGCTTGCGACGCGCGTCGACCTCGCGCAGATTCGCGCGCTCCATGTGCCATTGCGCTTGTGCGCGCTCGAACGCCTCGCGCGACGTAGCTTCGCTGTCCCAAAGCTGACGCTCGCGCATCGCCACGAGCGACGCGAGTTCGAGCCGGGCCTCGCTCGCGTGACGCTGCGCCTCGAGCGATTGCTCCTCCGCTTCCGCTTGTCGAAGCGCGTGCTCGAGCAGGGTTGGATCGATTTCACCCAGCAGTTGCCCCGTTTTCACTTGCGCGCCGAGATCGACCTTCAGCGATTTGAGTTGCCCCGACACCTGAGCGCCCACGTCGACTTGACGCTGCGCGTAGAGCGTCCCTGCCGCGAGCACGGCGTCTTCGAGATCGGCACGCTCGACACGCGCCGTGAGATAAGGCGGCGCGTCGTGCGAGGCGAAGTGGCGATAGCCGACGATTGCCAACAGCAGTGCGACGATCGCACTGAAGCCGGCCGCGAGCCGGCGATATCGTGATTTGACCATGCGTTGGAAGATGAGCGCCGCGACAAACGGCAGATGACGAACCCCGGATCGATTGCGCGATGGCAGCGACGGTTGGCAACGGCAGGCGATAACGGAGCGAGGCGCGCTTCGTCGTGCGCCTCGCGTCGAGGGAGGGACTGTAATCGTCTCGAAATCCTCGGAGACGAAGACGTTGTTACGGGATGTTAATGAGAGACTCGCGCGCGTGGCGCCGACGGAAATCGCCTATCGTCCGCGCACCGGGAAGGCGCCCGGCGCAACCCGTGCTTACCGGGCTTGTTGGGACGCGATGTGATCCTCGGCGAATTTGAAGAAGAACCACTTGCGCTGCGGCTGTCCGCTCGCATCCTTGCCGTAGATGGCGAGCGCGCCGTCCTGGTCGGCGTGCGCGACGTTCAGATGCGTGTCGTGAATGCCCTTGCCGCCCGGCCCGCCATCGTCGAACGTAAAGCCATAGACGGCCACGAACGTCGATTGTGCGAGCGCGGCCTCGATCTGTTGCGCGATGCGCACGGCGCTGACGGGCGCGAACATCGCATCGGCGAGTCCGATTCCCGCATAGCCCAGGGACGCGGGAAAGACCCCGTATTGCGGCGTGCCGAACGGCTCGTCGGGCGTGACGCCGACCGGATCGACGTTCTCGGCGCCAACGTACATTTCGATCGCTTGGCCGTCGCTCGATTGGATATTGACGTCGACTTGGTACCGTACGCCGTTGCCGATATCGACGTAGAACTGGCAGTGCTCGCCGTCGCGGCCCATGATTTCGTGCTCGGTCGACACCACGGCCGCCCCGACCACGGCGGCATAGCGCTCGGGCGTCGCAGCGGGGGTCAAGTGGAGCGGCTCGGCGTAGCGGTGCTCAGTGTAGTAGTTCATGGCGTGCATTCTCCTGGGCGGAACGAGCAAGGGCCGCGGCGCGCTCGCGCGCCACGGGGATCGAGCGATTGGACCGCGAACGGTGCCCCAAGCTCCCGCGAATCTGCGCCTGCCTACACGAAATCGCTCAGCCGATGCAGCGCGCAATGCACGGCAACACCCGGCAACACCCGCTTACCCTCGCGCCAGCGCCTGCTCGGCGCTCAGTCGCGCCACGCCGGCCGCATCGAGCTGCTGCCAGGCGCGCTCGAGCGAGCCGTCGAGATCGATCGCTCTGCACGCGTCTTCGACCAGCACGACCTCGAACCCAGCCGCCCGTGCGTCGAGCGCGGACCACGCCACGCAGTAGTCGGTCGCGAGCCCGCAGCACCAGACGCGCGTGACGCCGAGTTCGTGCAGGTACCCGGCCAAGCCCGTCGACGTCTTTCGATCGGCTTCGACGAACGCCGAGTAGCTGTCGACTTCGCGCCGATAGCCTTTGCGAATCACGAGCCTCGCACGCACGACTTCGAGCCCCGCATGCAATGCCGCGCCCGCCGTGCCTTGGACGCAATGCGCGGGCCACAGCACTTGCTCGCCGTAAGACAGCGTGGTCGTCTCGAACGGCTGCCTGCCAGCATGATTGGTAGCGAACGAAAGGTGATCGTGCGGATGCCAATCTTGTGTCAACACGACGTGCTCGAACCCGGCGGCGAGCCGGTTCACGATCGGCACGATTTCGTCGCCGTGCGGGACGGCCAACGCGCCGCCCGGCATGAAATCGTTTTGCACGTCGACCACGAGCAAGACGTTTTCGGGGCCTTTCATGGTCGTTCGCCTCGCGTCAAGGGCGGCCCTGGGTCCGGGCCATCGTTCATTCGTTGAAACGCCGTCCGGCCTTCGCCAATTCGACGAGAAGTGGCGCGATCTCCCACGCGTCGCCGTTCGCCTGCTTCGCGTAGCGGCGGATCGCATGCTCGACGCGATCGAGCCCCACCGTGTCGGCATGGAACATCGGGCCGCCGCGCCAAGCGGGAAAACCATAGCCGTTCAGATAGACGGCGTCGATGTCCGACGCCTTCGAGGCAATGCCCTCGGCAAGGATTTTCGCCGCTTCGTTGACGAGCGAATAGACCAGCCGTTCGACGATCTCGTCGTCGGCAATCGTACGACGCGCGCAGCCGATACTCGCCGAATATTCGACGATCATGCCGGTCACGAGGCTCGATACGCTCGGCTCGCGCTTGCCGCTCTCGTAGTCGTACCAGCCCGCGCCCGTCTTTTGGCCGAAGCGTCCCGCCTCGCAAAGCCGATCGGCGACACGCGGGTAGTGCAGCGACGGTGCCTCGCGATAACGCCGCTTGCGGATCGCCCAACTGATGTCGTTGCCGGCCAGGTCGCTCATTCTGAACGGCCCCATCGCGAAGCCGAAACGCTCGATCGCGCCGTCGATCTGAGCCGGCAGCGCACCTTCCTCGAGCATGAACAGCGATTGACGGAAATACTGCTCGATCATCCGGTTGCCGATGAAACCGTCGCATACGCCCGACACGACGGCCGTCTTGCCGATCGTCTTCGCGACGTGCATGACGGTGGCGAGCACGTCCTTGGCGGTGGCTTCGCCGCGTACGACTTCCAGCAGCTTCATGACGTTCGCCGGGCTGAAGAAGTGCAGGCCGACGACGTCGGCCTGCCGCCGTGTGAAGCGGGCAATGCGATCGACGTCGAGCGTGGAGGTGTTCGAGGCCAGGATCGCGCCGGGCTTCGCAAGCGCGTCGATGCAGCCAAATACCGCCTCTTTCACGCCCATCTCCTCGAAGACGGCTTCGATGACGAGATCGGCGTTCGCGATCGCCTCATAGGATAGCGTCGGCGCGAGTCGCGCCAGGCGCGCATCGCGCTCGGCTTCCGTCAGCTTGCCCTTTTTGACGGAGACGTCGTAATTGCGCCGAATCGTAGCAAGACCGCGTTCGAGCGCCTCGGTGTTCGTTTCGACGAGCGTGACGGGCAAGCCGGCGTTGACGAAGCTCATCGCGATGCCTCCGCCCATCGTCCCGGCGCCGATCACGGCCACACGCGCGATCGTGCGCAGCGGCGTGTCGGCCGGGACGTCGGCGATCTCGGCCGCAGCGTGCTCGGCGAAGGCCGCGTGCTGCAACGCGAGCCTTTCCTGCGTGGGGACGCGTTCGGCGGAGCCTTCGCATTCGCGCTCGCGCACCGTCGGCAGCACGTGATCGCGAAATATCTCTCGCAACTTCAGCTTCAGCAGCTTGCCTGTTGCGGTATGCGGCAGTTCGTCGACGAAGACGACATCGTCCGGAATCCACCATTTGGCCACCTTGCCGTCGTAGAACGCGAGCAATGCCTCGCGCGTGACCTGCGCGCCGGGCCGCTTGACGACGACGAGCAACGGCCGCTCGTCCCACTTCGGATGGCGACAAGCGATGCATGCGGCTTCGGCCACGTCGGGATGCGCGACGGCGACGTTTTCGAGTTCGCTCGAACTGATCCACTCGCCGCCCGATTTGATGACGTCCTTGCTGCGATCGGTGATATGTAGAAAACCGTCGGGATCGATGGTGGCGACGTCGCCCGTCGGGAACCAGCCGTCGACGAGCGGCGATGGGGCCTGCGGCGATTCGTCGCCCGAAAAGTAACGATCGATGACCCACGGGCCCCGCACATGCAGATCGCCGAACGCGACGCCGTCGCGCGGTAACTCGCGTCCGTCCTGGCCGACGATCTTCATATCGACGCCGCAGATGACGGTGCCCTGTTTGTGCAGCAGGCGCCGGCGTTCGGCCAGCGGGCGCTGCGACTGCTCCCAATTGAGCCGCGCGAGCGTGCCGAGCGGCGACAACTCCGTCATGCCCCACGCATGAATGACGCGCACGCCGTATTCGTCTTCGAACGTTTCGAGCATCGACGGCGGGCAGCACGAGCCGCCGATCACGGTTCGCTCGAGCGACGAAAAGCGCGCGCCGATCGACTGCGCGTGGGCGAGCAAGCTCATCCATACCGTAGGCACCCCGGCGGAGAACGTGACGCGCTCCGCTTCCATCAGATCGAACAGGGATTTACCGTCGAGATCCTTGCCGGGCAGCACGAGCTTGGAGCCCGCAAGCGGCGCGGCATGCGGAATGCCCCATGCGTTGACATGGAACATCGGTACCACGGGCAGCACCGAATCGTGCGCCGAGAACCCCATCGCGTCGGGCAGCGCAGCGCCCATCGCATGCAAATAGACAGAACGGTGCGAGTACAACGCCCCTTTCGGGTGGCCCGTGGTGCCCGAGGTATAGCAAAGGTATGACGCGAGCCGTTCGTCGAGCACGGGCCATTCGTAATCGCCGTCTTCCGAGCCGACGAGTGCCTCGTAGCCGAGCAGCGGCACATCGAGCGTGGGGACGTCCGCGTCGCCGGCCAGCGCGATCCACCCTCTCACGTTGGGACAACGCGGTGCGAGCGTCGCGACGAGCGCCGCGAACGTCGTGTCGAACAAGACGTAGCGGTCGTCGGCGTGGTTGACGATGTAGGCGATCTGCTCGGGAAACAGCCGCGGGTTGATCGTGTGGCAAACAGCGCCGAATCCCGTCGTGCCGTAATAGGCTTCGAGATGCCGGTAACCGTTCCAAGCGAGCGTACCGATGCGATCGCCCTGGCTCACGCCCAGACGCATCAACGCTTGCGCGAGCTGCTTTGCGCGCCGCTCGCAATCGCGATACGTGTAGCGATGGATGTCGCCTTCGATGCGGCGCGACACGACCTGCGTATCGGCGGCATAGCGGGCCGCGTGCGCGAGCAGCGTCGATACGTTCAGCGGCACGTCCATCATCTGGCCCAGCAACGGCGTTTGCATGGCGGCGGTCTCCTCGCGCGGTAAGACGGTTAGGGCCAGTCAGGCTGTCGGTCGGCTTGCGGGGCGCACGTTGGCGCGGGAATCGGGCCGCGCTCAGCGCGCCGCGGGGCGGCGACTTACAATATCGGGTAACCCCGAGGCCCTCAATATGTCGTTTTCCCCAAGCGTTTGCGAGCCGTCCGCGCGCATCTCATCGTTGACCGACGCGCTCTGCGTCCCGCGCCACGGCGCATTCGCCGGTTTAGGCGGCGCGTTCTACACGCGCCTGCCGGCCGCGCCCCTGCCCGCTCCGTATGTCGTCGGGTTTTCCGCCGAAGTTGCCCGCACGCTGGGGCTCGATCCCGCGATTGCGTCCGAGCCAGGCTTCGCCGAACTTTTCGTCGGCAATGCCTCGCGCGATTGGTCCGGCGAGGCGTTGCCGTACGCGTCTGTCTACTCAGGCCATCAGTTCGGCGTCTGGGCCGGACAACTCGGCGACGGCCGCGCGCTCTCGCTCGGCGAACTCGAGCACGGCGGCGAGCGCTACGAGTTGCAGCTCAAGGGCAGCGGGCGCACACCGTACTCGCGCATGGGCGACGGGCGCGCCGTGTTGCGTTCGTCGATCCGCGAGTTTCTGTGCTCGGAAGCGATGCATCATCTGGGCATTCCAACGACGCGCGCGCTGTCCGTCATCGGTTCGGACCAGCCCGTGCGCCGCGAGGAGATCGAGACGGCGGCCGTCGTCACGCGCGTGGCGCCAAGCTTCGTGCGCTTCGGTCACTTCGAGCACTTTTACGCGGCCGATCGCACGGACGAGTTGCGCGCGCTGGCCGAGCACGTCGTCGATCGGTTCTATCCGGCGTGCCGCGAGGCCGACGACCCGTACCTCGCGCTGCTCGCGCTCGTCGTCGAGCGCACGGCGCAGCTCGTCGCGCAATGGCAAGCGGTGGGCTTCTGCCACGGCGTGATGAATACGGACAACATGTCGATCCTCGGCCTCACGATCGATTACGGCCCGTTCGGCTTCGTCGATGGCTTCGACGCCGGCCATATCTGCAACCATTCCGACACGCAAGGCCGCTACGCCTATCGAATGCAGCCGCAAATCGCGTACTGGAACTGCTTTTGCCTCGCGCAGGCGCTGCTGCCGATCATCGGCGAGCGCTATGACGAGGCAGCGCGCACGGAGCGCTCCGTCGCCGACGCCCAAGCGGTGCTCGAACGCTTCAAAGATCATTTCGCCCCTGCCCTCGAACGCCGCTTCCAGGCGAAGCTCGGTCTTGCCGACACCCGCGAGGGCGATGCCGCGCTCGCCGACCGCCTGCTCGCGCTCATGCATGCGAGCCACGCCGATTTCACACGGACGTTTCGGCATCTTTCGCAAGTGTCGAAGCGGGACGCCAGCGGTGACGGCCCGGTGCGCGACGCGTTTCTCGATTTGCCCGGCATCGACGGCTGGCTCGCCGATTACCGCGCGCGGCTGTCGGCCGAGACACGTGACGATGCTGCGCGCCGCGCCGCGATGAACGGCGTCAATCCGAAATTCGTGCTGCGCAATCATCTGGCCGAAACGGCGATACGGCGCGCGAAGGAAAAGGATTTTTCGGAGCTCGAGCGGCTCGCGGCCGTGCTGCGCCGCCCGTTCGACGAGCAGAGCGAGAACGAAGCGTATGCGGCGCTGCCGCCGGACTGGGCCGATACGCTCGAAGTGAGCTGCTCGTCGTGAACCGATCGGTGCCTGTGCGGTCTCGTATGCACGGTCCTGGACCGTTTCGCACCGCGCATCCTTTCACGCCGTCGCAACGTATACGCAGGCACGGATGGGCTCGCGGCGCGATGCCGGCGACATCGGTCGCAGCGATCGTAGCGATCGATCCCATTGATCATCGCGTCGCGCGTGCCATCGATGCCGCCGACGCTACTCACCTGGCGCCCCCAAAGCCGCGCCGTTTTACGGAGACACATCGACATGAATGAACGCCCGACTGAATTGTCCGATTCCGCCGACGCACCGCGCGACACCTACGAGGTCAAACAAAGCGATCAAGCTTGGCGCGAGCAGCTATCCGACATCGAATATCAAGTGACACGCCATGCCGCGACCGAGCGCCCGTTTACGGGACGTTACTGGGATCATTGGGAAGGCGGCGTCTACGACTGCGTTTGCTGCGGCACGCCGTTGTTCGAATCGTCGACGAAATTCGACGCCGGCTGCGGCTGGCCCAGCTATTTCAAGCCGATCAACGGCGAGGTCATCGAAGAGCGGACCGATCGCGCGCACGGGATGCTGCGCATCGAGGTGCGCTGCAAGCATTGCGGCGCGCATCTCGGCCATGTGTTCGAGGACGGCCCGGCGCCGACCGGCCAGCGTTACTGCATCAATTCGGCTGCGCTACAATTCGAGCCCAAGTAGGTTTCGGTTGCTGCGCCCCGCGCGGCGAAACGTCCACCCCGCCGCGCGCGGCACGCTCCGTCGATCGACGCTTTAGGACCCTTCGGCTTCATGAAATTTCTCTTCGACCTGTTTCCGATCATCCTCTTTTTCGTTGCTTTCAAGCTTTGGGGCATCTTCACGGCCACGGCCGTCGCCATTGCCGCGACGCTCGTGCAAGTTGCGTGGGTGGCCTTTCGTCATCGGAAGGTCGATCCGATGCTGTGGGTGAGCCTGGCCGTCATCGTCGTATTCGGCGGCGCCACGCTCGTGCTTCACAATCAGAAATTCATCCAATGGAAGCCGACCGCGCTGTATTGGCTCTTCGCCGTCGGCCTGGCCGTCACCCGCTACGGGTTCCGCAAGAATCTGATCGAGTCGATGATGGGCAAGCAACTGACGTTGCCTCATGCCGTCTGGGACAAGCTCAACATCGCCTGGGCGCTCTTTTTCGTGGCGCTCGGCTTCGCCAATCTCTATGTCGTCGGCAACTTCACCGAATCGCAGTGGGTCAACTTCAAGCTGTTCGGCACGACGGGCGCGATGGTCGTGTTCATTGTTGCGCAAAGCCTGTGGCTCGCGAAGTACATGAAGGAGGAATGAGCGATGAGCGAAACGTCCGACTTCATCAACGCCTCGCCCGATGCGCGCATCGCGTTCATCGAGTCGCGGCTCGCCACGGCGCTGGCGCCGCAGTCGGTTACCGTGCGCGATGACAGCGCGCAGCACGCGGGCCATGCGGGCGCCTCCGCGGGCGGACACTATGCGGTCACGATCGTCGCCGGCGTTTTCGCGGGCAAGCCCCGCGTGGCGCGGCATCGGCTAGTGTATGATGCGCTGGCCGACGTCATGCAACGCGGAATTCACGCGCTCGCCATCATGGCGTATACGCCCGAGGAATTTTCTCGATTGCCCGGCGCGTGACCACCGGCGTCGCCGACGTCTCCAAGGGTTGAATCTCGAGTGCTCGCTTTCCGTTGCTGACCCAGCGGAAAGCCGGGGCGCCGACTCCACCGACACTTTTCGACAGGAACGCTAGGAACTTCCGATGATCCACAAAAAGACCCGTCTCTGGGTGTTGCTGGCCGCGTTCGCGGCTGCTCCGGCCTTCGCGCAGAACATTGCCGTCGTCAACGGTACGGCTATTCCGAAATCGCGCGCGGACGCGCTTGTCGCTCAGCTCGTGAAGCAAGGCCAGCAAGACACACCGCAATTGCACGAAGCGGTGCGCGACGAACTCGTCAACCGCGAAATTCTGATGCAGGAAGCGGTGCGTGAAGGCATTCCGAATCGCGCGGACGTGAAAGCGCAAGTGGCGGTGGCGCAGCAGACCGTCGTGCTGCGCTCGATGATCGAAGACTACGTCGCGAAGAACAAGCCTAGCGATGCCGAAGTGAAGGCGCGTTACGACGAACTCATCAAGCAAGCGGGCGGCAAGGAATATCACCTGCATCACATTCTCGTCGACAACGAGCAGCAAGCGAAAGATCTGATCGCGAAGATCAAGGCCGGCGCGAAGTTCGAAGATCTCGCCAAGCAATACTCGAAGGATCCGGGATCGGGCAAGAACGGCGGCGATCTCGACTGGGCGAATCCGCAAACTTACGTGCCCGAATTCGCCTCGGCAGTCGAAAAGCTGCAGAAAGGCCAGATGACGGACACGCCGGTGCACACGCAGTTCGGCTGGCATATCATCCGCGTCGACGACATTCGCAACATCACGCCGCCGCCGCTCGATCAAGTCAAGGCGCAGATCGTTCAACAGATGCAGCAGGAAAAGCTGCAAGCGTTCGAACAGAGCCTGCGCGCGAAGGCCAAGATCCAGTAAGCCGTGTAGCGCGTGTAGGCCTTAGGCGCCGCTTGGCGCAGGCTCTAGCCGCAAATGACAATGCCGCCCTCGGGCGGCATTGTCGTTGTGAGACTTATCCCAGCCAGCGTCGCGCGTTGCGGAACACGCGCATCCACGGGCTCGCCTCGCCCCAGCCTTCGGGGTGCCAGCTCATCTGGACCGTGCGATGCACCCGCTCCATGTGCGGCATCAGCACGGTGAAGCGGCCATCGGGCGTCGTGACCGACGTAATCCCGGCCGGCGAGCCATTCGGGTTGAACGGGTAGCGCTCCGTGGCCTCACCGTGATGATCGATGAAGCGCATCGCCACCGCCGCGCGCGCCGCGTCGCCTTGCTGCGAGAAATCGGCGAAGCCTTCGCCGTGAGCGATTGCCACCGGAATGCGCGAGCCTTCCATGCCGGCAAAGAAAATCGACGGCGACGACTCGACGCGCACGAACGAGAAGCGCGCCTCGAATTTCTCCGACTTGTTGCGCGTGAATTTCGGCCAGGCATCCGCGCCGGGAATCATCGACGCCAAGCTGCTCATCATCTGGCAGCCGTTGCAGATGCCGAGCGCAAACGTGTCGGCACGCCCGAAGAACGCCGCGAACATATCGGCAAGCTGTGGGTTGAAGCGTATCGTCTTCGCCCAGCCTTCGCCCGCCCCCAAGACGTCGCCATACGAGAAGCCGCCGCAAGCCACGGCGCCCTTGAAGTCGGCCAATGTCGCGCGGCCCGAGAGCAAGTCGCTCATATGAACGTCATAGGCGTCGAATCCCGCGCGATCGAACGCGTAGGCTGTTTCCAAATGCGAGTTCACGCCCTGCTCGCGCAAGATCGCGACGCGCGGACGAGCAGCCGTGTTCAAGAACGGCGCGGCGACATCGTCGCTCGGATCGAATGTCAATTGCGGCGAGATGCCGGGATCGGATGCATCGAGCAGCACGTCGTATTCGGCATCGGCGCACGCGGGGTTGTCGCGCAGACGCGAAATGCGCCAGCTCACTTCGCTCCAAGCGCGTTGCAGCTCGGCGCGCGGCGCGTCGTAGATTTTCTTCGCGTCGCGATAGATTTCGACGACGTCGCGCTCGTTGAGTTTGCCGATGACGTGCGAGCACGCCCCCAGGCCATGCTCGCGCAGAACGGCGAGCACCGCGTCGCGCTCGGCGGCGGGCACTTGCACGACCGCCCCGAGTTCCTCGGAAAACAGTGCCCGCAGTGTGAGATCGTCGCGCCGGCCGCTCGTCTGCTTGGCCCAATCCTTTGCGTCGCCGTAGTCGAACTCGTGCGCCGCATCGAGTGTGAGCATATCGACGTTCAGCGAAACGCCCACGCGACCCGCGAACGCCATCTCGCAGACGCTCGCCCAGAGGCCACCGTCCGACCGGTCGTGATAGGCGAGCAAGCGGCCACTCGCGTTGAGCGATTGGATCGCCGCGAAAAAGCGCTTCAGATCTTCGGGGTCGTCGACGTCGGGCGCGGTGTTGCCGACTTGCTGCGTGACCTGCGCGAGGATGCTGCCGCCGAGCCGGTGCTTGCCGCGGCCAAGGTCGATCGCGATCAGTACCGAATCGCCGGCTTCGTCAGGGCGGCGCAGTTGCGGCGTCAGATGGCGGCGCACATCCTCGACGGGCGCAAACGCGGAAATGATCAGCGAGACGGGGGCAACGACTTCCTTGGCTGCACCGCGTTCATCCCACTTCGTCTTCATCGACAACGAATCCTTGCCGACCGGAATGCTGATGCCGAGCGCGGGGCACAGCTCCATGCCGATCGCCTTCACCGTGTCGAACAGAGCGGCGTCTTCGCCGGCCGAGCCGCACGCGGCCATCCAGTTCGCGGATAACTTCAGCTTGTCGAGCGAGGCGATCGGCGCGCTGGCGATGTTGGTGACGGCTTCGCCGACCGCCATGCGGCCCGACGCCGGCGCATCGATGACGGCCAGCGGCGTGCGCTCCGCCATCGTCATCGCCTCGCCGCGAAAGCCCGCGTAATCGGCAGCCGTGATCGCGCAATCGGCGACGGGCACTTGCCACGGGCCCACGAGCTGATCGCGCACGCTCGTGCCGCCGACCGAGCGGTCGCCGATCGTGATCAGGAACGACTTGCTCGCGACCGTCGGGTGCTTGAGCACCGACACGGCCAGCTCGGCCAGCGAAAGCCCCGTCACGTCGACCGGCGCACGCTCGGCACTCACACGCTCGACGATGCGGTGCATGCGCGGCGCTTTGCCGAGCAGGACGTCCATCGGCATATCGACGGGGTACGTGGCCTCGCCTTCGGCATGCGTATCGATCAGTTGCAACTGGCGCTCGTCGGTGGCGACGCCGACGAGCGCGAGCGGACAACGCTCGCGCGAGCAGATCGCCTCGAACGCCGGCAGATCGGCCGGCGCAATCGCCAAGACATAGCGTTCCTGCGCTTCGTTCGACCAGATCTCGCGCGGCGACAGGCCGCTCTCCTCGAGCGACACTTGACGCAATTCGAAGCGCGCGCCTTTGCCGGCGCCGTCGACGAGTTCAGGGAACGCATTCGAGAGGCCGCCCGCGCCGACGTCGTGAATGCTCAGAATCGGGTTGTTGCTGCCGAGTTGCCAGCAAGCATTGATGACTTCCTGCGCCCGCCGCTCGATTTCCGGATTGCCGCGCTGCACCGAATCGAAGTCGAGCTCCGCCGTGTTCGCGCCGGTCGCCATCGAACTTGCCGCGCCGCCGCCCATACCGATGCGCATGCCGGGGCCGCCGATCTGCACGAGCAGCGTGCCGGCCGGCAGATCGTGCTTGTGCGTGTGCGCATCGGAGACGTTGCCGATGCCGCCCGCGATCATGATGGGCTTGTGATAGCCGCGCACCTGACCGCCGACGTTTTGTTCGTAGACGCGGAAATAGCCGCCCAGGTTGGGCCGGCCGAATTCGTTGTTGAATGCGGCACCGCCGAGCGGGCCGTCGATCATGATTTGCAGCGGCGAGGCGATGCGGTCGGGCCGGCCATAGGGCGCGTGCTGCTCGTTCGGGTTACGCAACGTGAGCGGCTGCGCGGCATCGCGCGCGTTTTCCCAGGGCTCGACGGCGCCGGGCAACTCGAGGTTCGACACCGTGAAGCCCGTGAGCCCCGCCTTGGGCCGTGCGCCACGCCCCGTCGCACCTTCGTCGCGGATTTCGCCGCCGGCGCCTGTCGCCGCGCCGGCGAACGGCGAGATCGCCGTGGGGTGGTTGTGCGTCTCCACCTTCATCAACGTGTGCGTGAGCTCGACGTGGCGGCCATAGCGCTCGTTCAACGCGCCGCTCGCTCCCGCCTTGGCCGGGCGCGGGAACCAGCGCTCGGCCGAGCCGCCCTGCATGATCGCCGAGTTGTCCGAATAGGCGACGATCGTGCCTTGCGGGTTCAGCTTCTCGGTGTTCTTGATCATCTGGAACAGCGAGATGTCTTGCGGCTGCCCGTCGATCGTCCATTGCGCGTTGAAGATCTTGTGGCGACAGTGCTCGCTGTTCGCCTGCGCGAACATCATCAGTTCGACGTCGGTCGGATTGCGGCCGAGCTTCGAGAACGCATCGACGAGGTAATCGATTTCGTCATCGGCCAGCGCGAGACCGAGCTCGCCGTTCGCGCGTTCGAGCGCCGCGCGGCCGTGCGCGAGCACGTCGACGGTCGCGAGCGGTTTGGCGGGCAGTTCATCGAATAGATGCAGCGCGTGTTCGCGCGAGAGAACGACGCTTTCGGTCATGCGATCGTGCAGCGCGGCAGCGACGGCCGCGCGGGCTTCGTCGGAAAGCGCCTTCTTGCCGCCGAGCAGGCCGGCCAGCCCCGTCTTGAGCGTGACGGTGAATTCGATCCCGCGCTCGACGCGGCGCACGTGCTCGAGCCCGCAATGGTGCGCGATGTCGGTCGCCTTGCTCGCCCACGGCGAGACGGTGCCGATGCGCGGGACGACCAGAAAGGCCTCCTGAGCCCCTCGCCCTTCGCCCGCCGCAAACGGCTCGCCGTAGTGCAACAACCCCTCGATGCGCTCGTTGTCCTGCGACGACAGCGGCGTCAGTGCATTGACGAAGTGCAGGTACTGGCCGCGCACGCCGACGATGTCGGCGTCGATGCGGGCAAGCGTTTCGAGCAGGCGGGTTTGACGGAAGTCGGATAGCGCCGAAGCACCGGGGAAGCACGAAAAGTGGGCCATGGAAGGACGTGGGCGTCGATGAGTCGCGCATCGCGCGGTTCGCGCGCGCATGCCACGACGTGAGGCGAAAGGAAGACCGAGATTATACCCGGAACTCGGTCCCCGATAGGCCGTGCCAGGCCATCCGGCCAAGGGAGCGCGTCATGTCGGCGTCGGTTTTGCGCCTCATCGCGAGCCATCCGATTCCGTTTGGCGCTATCATGCGCGGTTTGCCTCATCGGCGCGAAGCCGCGCCGGCGAACGGCCGCTCGGCCGCCGCCTCGCGCTTCGCATTCGGCACGGCGCTTGCCGCACCAGGCGTCGCGGCTGTCCGCAGTGCACCGTATTCTCGTCATTCATGGATGTCATCGTCATCGGCGGCGGAATTGTCGGCGTCGCCACCGCTTACCAGCTTCGTACCGCCGGCCATCGCGTTTGCGTCGTCGAGCGCCATGCAACGGTCGCCCAAGGCGCCACCTATGGACACGGCGGCATCGTATTGCCCACGCCGCTCGACGCCTGGTTCGGCCCCACGTTCCTCGGCAACCGTCGCGGCGTCGTCTATCGGCCGGGCCTGAAGTCGAGCGCGCGTCGCTTCGCTCGCCGCCTGGCGCAATTGCAAGCGCCCGAGGCGTTTCGCGATCAGTGGTTGCGTCTGCGTCCGCTCGTCGAGCTTTCCCGCGAAGCGATCGCCTCGATCGAAGCCGGGTTTCATCTCGAATTCGAGCAGCGCGAGGGCGTTCTACACGTGACGCGGCAGCCGCGCGAGTGGGAGCAGGTGCAAAGTGCGCTCGATCTGCTGCGCGAATTCGAAATGCATCACCATGTGCTGTCGGCCTCCGAATGCGCCGACATCGAGCACTCGGTGCCCGCCGAGCCCGCGTTCGCAGGCGGTGTCCTCTTCCCGCGGGAGCGCACGGCCAACTGTCCGCTGTTCACGAAGCTCGTGAAGCAGGTGCTCGACGAGCAAGGCGGGGTCCAATTCCTTTTCGGGCGCGCCGTCGAGGCGATCCGCCTCGAGAACCAGCGCGCGGCCGTCGAACTCGCCCCCGCCGAGGGCGAGCGCAAGAGCGCGCGCGAAGTCGACGTCATCTCGTGCGATGCGGTCGTCGTCGCCGCGGGTGCGGGCAGCGCGCCGCTGCTCGAGCAGTTCGGCCTTTCGCTGCCGCTGCATCCGATCCGCATGCTTTCGCTGACGGCCCCGATCGCCTATGAGGAATGCACGCCGCACTTGACGGTCGTCGATTCGATCCGACGCGTCTCGATGACGCGGATGAACCAGCGCATCCGCGTGGCCGGTGCCGCTGTGTTGCAGCCGGAACGTGAACTCGCCAAGCCGCTGGCCGAACCGCTGGCCGAAGCAGGCGCCGCGCTGCTTGCGCAAGCGACGCACGATTGGATCCCGGGGGCGGCCAAGATCTCGGCCGCGCACGAATGGGAAGGGTTGCGGCTGCTCTCGCCCGATGGCCTGCCCGTTGTCGGCAATGCCGTGCATCCGCGCCTGTTCGTCAATTTCGGGCATGGCCCCGCCGGTTGGGGGCTCGCCTGCGGGTCTGCTAAAGTGATCGCAGATCTCGTCTCGGGCACGACGCCGAGCGTGCCGCACGACACGCTGTCCGCGTTACGCGCGGAGCGCTTCGCGAACTGACGGTCGGGCATGCTTTGCTGCCATGCCCCGCCCAGCCGTGCCATCGCTTACAGCCAGGACGGCACGGCCGCCGGGTAAATGCCTTTAGGGGTCATAGAGGTCATAGGGGCCAGTGACCAAAGGCTGCGTGCCCGCCGCGCCGAGTGTTCGAGAGTGTCCTTGAAACTGCTCGCCATGATCGACGTTTCCGCCTCGCCCGCCCATCTTCCGCTTCTGCTCTCGCCGAGCGATCGGCCCTTGCCGCTATTCACGGTCGCGCAACTGCGCGTGCTCGAGACGCAAGCCGCCGCCGGCTTGCCCGAGCACACGCTGATGGCCCGCGCGGGCGCCGCATGCGCGCAGTACCTCACCGAACGCGCCGCCCACGACGGCTCGCTGGCAAGCGCGCATCCGGTTTGGATCGCGGCGGGGCCCGGCAACAACGGCGGCGACGCGCTCGTTGCCGCCACGCGGCTCAGGCAGGCCGGCATCGCGGCCGAAGTCTGCATGCCGATCGAAGTGAAAGCCGACGACGCGCGCTGGGCACTCTCCGAGGCGCGCGCCGCGGGGGTACCGATCTCGCACGTGCCGCCCGCGTCGCTCGATGCCTATGGATGGATCGTAGACGGGCTCTTCGGCATCGGGCTGGCCCGGCCACTCGAGGGCGTGTTCGCCGATCTGGCCGCGCGCATCGGCCGGCGCGCGAGCACCCACGGGCGGGTGCTCGCGCTCGACGTTCCGAGCGGGCTCGACAGTGACGCCGGCAACGTCGTCGAGGGCGGTATCGCCGTCCGCGCGACAGAAACCGTGACGTTTCTCGGCGCCAAGCCCGGGCTTTACATGAGCCGGGGCCGCGATCTGGCCGGCGCCGTGACGGTGGCGCCGCTCGGCGTCGATCTGCCGGTGCCGGGCGACGTCGCACGTCTGAATGCCCCGTCGTCGTTCGCTTCGCACTTTCCGGCGCGCTCGTTCGCCTCGCATAAAGGGACGTTCGGCAGCTTGGCCGTCGTCGGCGGCGACACGGGCATGTGCGGTGCGCCGATCCTCGCCGCACGCGCCGCGCTCCACACCGGCGCCGGCAAGGTTCATGTCGCCTTCGTCGGCGAAGGCGCGCCGCCCTACGATGCGCCCTATCCCGAGTTGATGCTTCATCCGGCCGGCACGCTCGCGCTCGAAGCGATGGATGCGCTCGCGATCGGCTGCGGCATGGGACACGAGCCGCGCGCCGTCTCCTTGCTCGAGCGCGCACTCGCGAGCGACCTTCCGCTCGTGATCGATGCCGATGCACTCAATTTGGTTGCGCGCGATTCGTCATTGGCCGATAGGCTCGCCGCGCGCGGCGCGTTCGACGCCAACACCGACGGCACGACGCGCGCCTGCGTATTGACCCCGCATCCGCTCGAAGCGGCGCGGCTGATGAGATGCGACGCGGGCTCGATCCAGCGCGACCGCGTCGGGGCGGCGCGCGCGTTGGCCGAGCGTTTCGGCGCGGTTGTCGTGCTCAAGGGCGCCGGCACAGTCATCGCCTCGCCCGACGGCCGAGCGGCCGTCAACCCCACGGGCAATGCGGCGCTGGCAACAGGCGGGACGGGTGACGTGCTCGGCGGCATCATCGGCGCATTCATGGCCCAAGGCCTGCCGAGCTACGAAGCGGCGCTGGCTGGCGTCTATCTGCACGGCTGGGCCGCCGACACGTTGACGGCAAACGGCCAAGGCCCCGCCGGGCTGACGGCCGGCGAGTTGGCGCCAGCCGTGCGCGGCTTGCTCAACCGATTGATCTACCCCACGCGCGATTGAACCGAAGCGGCCGCTGCCGCGTGCCGCCGTTCATCTGCGCGCTATTTCGACGCTATTTCGCCGCCGCTGCGGCTTGCGGGCGCTCGACGAGCTGCTCGTTCATATACGCGAAATGGCGCTCGCGCGGCACTGTCGGCGGCACCGCCATCGGCTCGTCGGGGTTGCGGTCGAGATAACTGACGACGAGATCGTCGCCGTTGATCGCGATGCCGATCGGTTGGATCCGATCGCCGATCTTGAAGGTCGTGCCCCGCCCGTCGTTGAACGCCACGGCGGCGTAATAAAACGTCCCGCTGCCCCCACCTTCCTCGGACAGAAATACGGCCACGGCCGAGCGGCCGCCGAGCTTGCCGACGGCGTGTACCGGCGGCTCGACGACGCGCGTTACGTCTTGCTCCGACGAATCGGGCGCCGCCGGCTGCTCGTGCTGGCCTTCGAGCAGGGTCACGTCCTTGTCGTCGATGCGATAGATGGCATTCTTGTAGTCGATCGACGGCTGCGACGGCCCGGCGACGTGCGCGGGAGCCGCCGTCACCGAGAGCCCGAGGTGAACCAGCGCGCTCGCTCGCAAATCGTCGATCCGGTGCGTGTAGGCCTCGGTGAGGCACGAGACTTGAGGCCCGCATGCGTCGCGCGTGTCCTGCTGCCACTTTTGCTGGTCGGCCTGCAGCGAGTCGCGAAATTCGTGGTAGGCCTGATCGTCGGCGGCAGGCTTCGCTTCGAGCATCATCGTGTAGTAGGTGCTCGCCCGCGCATCGAGCGCACGCAGGACGGCTGTGTTGCAGATCGTGCGCTCGATCTGCTGGTGCGGCTTCGCGCAGTCGATGTCCATCGCTTGTGCGAATGCATTCATCGATACGCATGCGAGAAGCGCTGTCGCGGCAGCGCACGGGCCCATTTTTTTCATTTTGTTGGTCGAATTGCCGATGGTGAAAAACGTCTGATGATAACGCGCATTCGGTCGGACAGCCTGGCGTTTGGCCCTGTGTTGGTCTACTGTCAGGTTCGATGTCGGCGGACCGTCGGGTTGGTTTTTCGCCCTCTGTCGATGCGCTCGCGCGGTCGCTCGGCAAACGACCCGGCAACGCGAGAAATCGATGCTTCGGCGCAGCATGTGCCGCTATACTGACCGCCCCGGGCGACGCAAAACGCCCGGCCAAGCCCAGCTCATGGACCGAGCTCCTTCGTTAGACCAACGCTTATGACGCTCAAGACGCTGAACTCGCTTTCCTCTTGGTCCGCGCTCACCGCGCATTACGAACAGATCCGCGACGAACGCCTGCGCGACTGGTTTGCGGCCGACACCGGCAAACCCTCGCGCGCCGAGCGTTTCACGGTCGAAGGCGGTGGTCTGACGGCCGATCTTTCGAAAAACCGCATCACCGACGAAACGCTTCGCTTGCTCGTCGCGCTCGCCGACGAAACCGGTGTCGCGGCGCGGCGCGATGCGATGTTCGCGGGCGACGTCGTCAATCCGACCGAAGGCCGCGCAGCGCTGCACACCGCCTTGCGCGCGCCTCAGGCAGACGCCCCGTTCCATGCCCCAATCGCGGCCGAGCGCGCGAAGATGGCCGAGTTCGCCGAACGCGTACGCAGCGGCGCCTGGACCGGCTACACGGGCAAGCGCATCCGTCACGTCGTCAACATCGGCATCGGTGGTTCCGACCTCGGGCCGAAGATGGTCGTGCATGCGCTCGCGCACCTTGCCCATCCCGACATCTCGAGCTACTTCGTCTCGAACGTGGACGGTGCCGACCTCGCCCGCGTCCTGGCGCGCATCGACCCCGAGGAGACGCTCGCGATCGTCGTCTCCAAGACTTTCACGACGCTCGAAACGATGACGAACGCGCGCTCGCTGCGCGATTGGTTGGTACAAAAGGGCTGCCCGGAAAGCGCGCTCGCCAAGCACTTCGTCGGCGTGTCGGCCAATCCGGCCGAAGTCGTGAAGTTCGGTATCGCGCAAGAGAACGTGTTCGAAATGTGGGATTGGGTCGGCGGCCGCTACTCGTTGTGGTCGGCCGTGGGCTTGTCGATCATGATCGCGGTCGGCGCGGCGCACTTCGACGCCCTGCTGGCCGGCGCGTACGACATGGACTGCCATTTCCGCGACGCGCCGCTCGCGCGCAATCTGCCCGTGCTGCTCGGGCTCATCGGCATTTGGTACCGTAACTTTTTCGGCCTGCAGAGCTATCTCGTCGCGCCCTACTCGGAGGCCCTGCACTTTCTGCCGTCGTATCTGCAGCAGCTCGAGATGGAAAGCAACGGCAAGTCGGCGCGGCTCGACGGCGCGTACGTCGATTACGCCACCTCCGCAGTCACCTGGGGCGAGCCCGGCACGAACGGGCAACACGCCTTTTTCCAGATGCTGCATCAAGGGCCGACGATCGTACCGATCGATTTCATCGCCGTGCTTACGCCCGAGCATCCGCTCGTCAGCCATCATCCGAAGCTGCTCGCGAACTGCTTCGCTCAGAGCGAAGCGCTGATGCTCGGCCGGACGGAAGAAGAAGCGCGCAAGGTAGCCGGCCCGGACAAGCCCGAACTCGTGTCGCACCTCGTCTTCCCGGGCAACCGGCCGTCGACGACGCTGCTGCTCGAGACGCTCGATGCACGCTCGCTCGGTGCGCTGATCGCGCTCTACGAGCACAAGGTGCTCGTGCAAGCGGCCGTCTGGAACATCAACCCGTTCGATCAGTGGGGCGTCGAGCTCGGCAAGATCCTTGGCAAAGTGGTCGAAGCCGACCTCACCTGTACGACGTTCGACACGCACAAGCACGATTCGTCGACGTCCGCCCTGATCGAGCGCGCGCGCCAAGCCGCGCGACGCGGCTAAGCGCCGGGCGGGCTGCGTCCGAGAACGCGGCCCGCCTCGATCGTCACCGTGCGCGAGCAGCGGTGGGCCAGCTCGGTGTCATGGGTCACGAGTATGAGGGTCGCGCCCTGCGCCGCGTTCAGTTCGAACATGAGATCGATGACGGCACGGCCCGTGGCTGCGTCGAGACTACCCGTCGGTTCGTCGGCGAACAGAATTGCGGGGCGTGTGACGAACGCGCGCGCCAGCGCGACGCGTTGCTGTTCGCCGCCCGAAAGAAGCTTCGGATAATGCTGAGTGCGCTTGCTGAGTCCGACTTGCTCGAGCAATGCCTGCGCGCGCGTGGTAGCCTCGTGCGCTTCGATGCCGCCTTGCAGCTCGAGCGGCAAGCGGACGTTTTCGAGCGCGGTCAGATGCGGCATCAGTTGAAAGGATTGGAAGACGAAGCCGATCGAGCCGTTTCTGAGCCGCGCGCGCTCGTCTTCCGAAAGCGTCGAAAGCTCGCGGCCGAGCAACCGAACCGAACCCGACGTTGCGTTGTCCAATCCCGCGAGCAAGCCAAGCAACGTTGACTTGCCCGAACCGGACGCCCCGACGATCGCCACGCTCGTGCCGGCGATAACGTCCAGCTCGATGTTCTCGAGTATCGTCAACTCGCCTGTTGCATCCTTGACCCGCTTGCATAAACTGCGCACTTCGATAATGGCATTAGTGTTTTCTGGCATGAACAAGCGTCGCTGGATAGTCGGTACGGCCGCCGCGGCCGCGTTGATGGCCTCGGGCCTCATTGCACTCTCATCGTTCACGGCCACGCCCGCGCGCAGCGCCGAAGCAACGCGCCCCGTCATCGTCGTGCTCGGCGACAGCATCTCCGCCGAGTATGGTCTTCCGCGAGACACCGGATGGGTCGCCCTCCTGCGCCAACGGTTGGCGCAGGAGCGAATCGATTATAGCGTCGCGAACGCGAGCATCAGCGGCGATACCACGAGCGGTGGACGGGCGCGTATGCCCGAGCTCATGGAACGGCTCAAGCCATCGATCGTCATCGTCGAGCTCGGCGCGAACGACGCGCTGCGCGGCGTGCCGCTTTCGACGACCGAGGACAATTTGCGCACGATCGTCGAGCAGGCGCAACAAGGACACGCCAAGGTCGTGCTCGTCGGCATGTATGTGCCGTCCAATTACGGCCAGGCCTACACCCAGCGTTTTCATGCCATGTACGGCAAGCTCGCGCACGACATGAACGTGCGTCTCGTGCCGTTCCTGCTGGCCGGCATCGAAAATCGGCCCGACATGTTTCAATCCGATCAGATGCACCCCGCGCAGCAGGCACAGCCGGCATTGCTCGGCAACGTGTGGCCTGTGCTGGCCCCGCTGCTGCCGAAGCAACGCCACTGACGCGATCGCGGTGGGTTCCGCCCGCGCGTAATGCGCGCGGCGCGCGGGCGGGAAATAAAAAAACCGCGCCGGCGAGCGCGGTTTTTTTTGAGGGGCACGACCGGGCCTCGGCCGCAGCGCCGCACAACAAAGGCACGACCTGCAACCGCGGCCGATTACCGTCATCCGGCAATCGGCCTTACGCCATCATTGCGAATCTGACTGCGACGCGTCGAGCGAACCGTAGAGCTTCACTTTCGAGCGCTTGCGCAGCGACTCGACGTACGCTTCCAACTGCGTCTGCGCGTCGACCTGCGCAAGCTGGCGCTGCGCGGCCGCGAGCCGGGCCGAGTCGATCGGCGCCGGCGGCACCACGGCATTGACGCGGTAGATCGCGTAGCCGTCGTTGCCGAGATCGACCCCCACGTACGCAGGCAGCTTACTGTCGTCGGCCTTGAAGATGGCGCTGAGCGCGAGCGGCGAGACACCCTGCGTGTCCATGCGCGAGACCTTCTGCTCGGCGGCGAAACCGGCCGTCGACTTCGATTTTTGCAGCGCGGCCAGCTTGGCTTCGCCGTCCTTGCGGGCCAGCTCGTCCGCTTGCTCAGCGACGTACTTCGCGCGCACCGCATCTTTGATCGATGCGAGCGGCGGCGTGGCGGCGCTCTTGTAGTCGGTCACGTGCGCCGCAATCAGCGTGCTGTTGCCGACGTCGATCGCCTGCGTGTTGTTATGGCTCTTGACCGAATCGTCGGCGAACACAGCCGTGAGGAACTTCGGATTGTTGAGCGGACTGGCGGGCGGCAGCGCCGGATTCGGCTTCGTCGTGACCGTGGCCGTTTGAATCGTCAGCTTGTATTTGTCGGCGGCCGGCTTCAGGCTCTTCGCCTGTTCGTAGACCGTCGACGTGAAGCCGTCCGAATCGTCGCTGTACGCCTTCGTCGCGAGTTCCGTGGCCAAGTCCTTGAGGATCGAGGCCTTCACCTCGTCGAACGGCTTGGTCACGGCGGGCTTGACGTCCGTCACTTTGATCACGTGGTAGCCGAAGGACGAATGGACGACGCTGCTCACCTCGTCCTTGTTCAACGCCATCGCCGCCGTATCGAACGCCTTTTCGCCCGTCAGCGTGCCGCTCGTCGACCAACCCAGGTCGCCGCCCTTCGCCGCCGAACCCGGATCTTGCGATTCCTTCTGCGCGATCTGAGCGAATTGATCCGGATGGGCCTTGACCTCGGCCAGCACGGCATCGGCCTTCGCCTTCGCTTTGGCGTCGTCGGCCGGGCTCGCCGATTTCGGCGACGCAATCAGGATTTGGCTCACGCGAACTTCGCGCGGCGTGGTGTAGTGCGCGATGTTGTCGTCGTAATACTTCTTCGCATCGCTGTCGCTCGGCGTAACACCCGTCGCCAACGCGGCCGGCGACAGCACCAGGTAGTCGATCGT
Organism: Trinickia acidisoli; assembly: GCF_017315725.1. NCBI lineage: Bacteria > Pseudomonadati > Pseudomonadota > Betaproteobacteria > Burkholderiales > Burkholderiaceae > Trinickia > Trinickia acidisoli. The sequence goes on along the minus strand of NZ_JAFLRG010000001.1, from coordinate 2,036,401 downwards.
CGCCGTGGCGGGCGTCGCGAAGTCGGCGCTGTGCGCGGCGTAATACGCCGACAGTTGCGCGTCGGTCGGCTGCACCTTCGACGCGTAATCGCTCGCGTGCAGCACGAGCGCTTGCACCGTGCGCTGCGCCTCGGCGAGCTGGGAGATGCGATCGGCCAGTGCCTTCGGCGTGAACGCGCTTTCCTCGATGCTTTGCGGGATCTGGTCGACCGCCAGCCCGTAGCGCACACGCTCGTCGTATTGCTCGGGCGTCATGCCCTGCATCGCGAGCAGTTGCTTGTAGCGATCGACGTCGATCGAGCCGTCCGGCTTGCGTAGCGAGGAAATGACCGGATCGGCGAGCAGCGCGCGGCGCACCGCGGCGTCCGACGCCGTCAAATATTCGCGCTGCGCTTCGTCGGCCAACGCGTGCTGCTGGATCAGGTTGTCGAGCAGATCGCGGCGGCGCGCCGGCGTGTCGAGCGCCTTCGAATCGAACTGCGCCCCGAGGAACTGACGCGCCTGATCGAGCTGCTGGCGCATCGCGCTGTCGAATTCGGCCCGGGTGATCTTGTGTCCGTTGACGCTCGCGACGTTCGCGCTTTCGTCGAAGAACCCGCGAAAGCCTTGTATCCCGAGGACGCCCAGCCCCGGTACGATGACGAGGACGAGCATGAGCATCATCAGACGCTGATGGTTGCGAAAGAAATCGAGCATGCGTGACCGGTTACGTTGGACAAAAACGTCCAATAGTACAACAGGTCGCGACGCAACTCGGCAATTTGAACCGGTTACGCGTTGCGCAAGGGCGCAACTCCAACGCTTGCGCAAACCACGGGGTTGCCAGCCGATACCGGCCGTCCGCACAATAGTCGAGCGGCCTCGTTGCCGCCGCGTGCGACCCGCAGGGCGCGCGCCCATCCCGATCCGGCCCGCCTAGGCGTTGCCGGGGCGCCGCGAGCCGCTCGCGACGCGGCATCCGGCCGGAGGCGACCATGCTCTACCAATGGCTCGAAACGCAACGTGCGCTGCTGCGCTCGCTCGATGCGTGGACCGCGTTTGCCGCTGCGCCGTGGTGTGCCGTGCCCACGTGGGCGACTTCGAAGACCGATCCGCAGGCCGGCACGCACTATGCCGACAATGCCCGCCTCGCGAGCATCGCGCTGCCAGGATGCGATTGGCTCTACCGGCTGCTGCAGGCGACGCCGGAGCCTCCGCCGTTCGGCATCGCATCGGTGCGAATCGCGGGGCGGATCGTACCTGTGAACGAGACGATCGTCGACCGGACCGCCTTTTGCGCGCTGCGCCGATTCAAGCGCGAATGGGAAGCGCCGTCGGCGGAACCTGGCGAGAACGTAAGCGAAGAGACGCCCGCCGTTCTCGCCGAGCGCGAGCGCGAGGACGCGCGCGCTGCCTCGCTTCGGCGCACGGCCGGACTTTCGGAGCACGCCTGCGTGCTGCTCGTGACGCCCCTCGCCGGGCACCACGCCGTCATGCTGCGCGAAACCGTCGAGACACTGCTCGAGGATGCCGACGTCTACGTCACCGACTGGGCCAATGCGCGCGACGTCGCGCTCAGCGAGGGCCACTTCGGTTTGAATGACTACGTGCTCGTCGTCGAACGCTTTCTGCGTCTGCTCGCCGAGCGCGGCGTGCACGTGCTCGCCGTCTGCCAAGCGGCCCCGCCGGCGCTCGCGGCCGCGGCATTGGCCGCCGCCTCGGACGGCAATACCGCGCCGCTGAGCGTCACGTTGATGGGCGGACCGATCGATACGCGCTTGCATCCGACGACGGTCGATCGTTTGGCCGCCACGCACGACATCGATTGGTTCCGCCAAACGGTCATCGACACCGTCCCGTCGTGCTACACGGGCGCGGGCCGACGCATCTACCCCGGTTACGTTCAGCATGCGGCGATCGTCGCCGCCCATCCGCATCGTCAAATGGCGCTCGAATCGCGCTATTGGACGAGCCGCCTATCGGGCGACGCCCGCGCCATCGCCGCGAGCCTGCGCTCGCTCAATGAATACTCGGCCGTGCTCGACATGGATGAAGACTACTTCCTCGACACGCTGCGCGTCGTTTTTCAGGAGCAGCGACTCGCGCGGGGCACCTGGTCGGTCGGCGCGCGCCGCGTGACGCCCGACGCGTTGATGGCAACGGCGCTTTGCACGGTCGAGGGCGATCACGACGACATCACCGGCGCCGGGCAAACGCACGCGGCGCACGAGATTTGCCACGCCATCCCCAACGCGATGCGCATGCGCATGACCGTCGACGGCTGCGATCACTACGACCTGTTCACGGGGCCGCGCTGGCATGAAGCGATCCATCCGGCGCTGCGGCGGTTTCGGCTCGCGACGCAGGATCGGCGCACAGGTTCGCGGATCGCTTGACTTGGATCAGCGCGACGCCGCGCGTTGCCGCCGATCATAACGACGTTGTTCCTTATCAAACGGCGAGGCCCCGATATGTATAAACGCATCCTTGCGCCGATCGACGGCAGTGAAACGTCCACGCGTGCATTCGAGTCGGCTTTGCGCATCGCGCGCGAATTCGGCGCGCAGCTGGTACCGCTCTACGTCGTCGACGTCTCAATCGCCGGGGCCGACGCGCCCGGCTACGACCCGACCATCGTTCGCGACGCGCTGCTCGAAGAAGGCTCGCGCGTCAATGCCGAAGCGCGCGCGAAGATGGCACGCGAGCACGTGGCCGGTACGCCGCGTATCGTCGAAACGAGTCCGCTAGGCGACGACATCTCGCATAGCATTTTGCGCGTCGCCAATGAGTGGTCCGCCGATCTCGTCGTCATGGGTACGCACGGGCGACGTGGATTTCGTCGATTGATCCTCGGCAGCGTTGCCGAGCGCTTCTTGCGCATCTCGTTGTGCCCGGTGCTGCTGATACCGGCCGGCGACACGACGCGTGAAGCGACGCCGAGCTAGGCGAATCCAGCCGAAAACCTGAGCTGCGGCAGCGCCGATTCGGCCGTCGAATCGGCGCCCTCTTTCGTCAGTTCTATCGTTCCGTGCTTTATTCCATCACTTGATTGCGCGCGCAACCAATGTGCATTCGCGTGCGCACGGCGGGATGAAATCGATTACATCCCAACGGCTCATGCACTTGCCCGTGCAGCGTGCACGCAACTTCGCCACGCGTTGATGTAGGACAATCCTTACAAAGCTTCGTCAACACTTACCGCAGTTTCATACGCCGCCGATTTCCTTGTAGCGCCCGACCTCCGATACTGCCAATCATGTAATCGACGTATCGCACCGCTAAGGCGGTATGCAGTCCCTTTGAGGAGGTCGTATGTTCAACGAAGCAACGTTCGTCGACGACATTGCGACGGCACCGGCGGTCCCCGCCCCGGCATGCGCGAACGGCAAGGCCGCCCCGGTCCGCTCTGCCCGGCACTGCACCATTTGCTCGATGCGCTCGGCCTGCATGCCCCAAACGTTGAGCGATCAAGAACTCTCGCGCTTCGATGCGATCGTCAGCGCAACACGCCTCATCAAGCGCGGCGACGCACTCTATCGCACGAGCGATCCGTTCCAGAGCATCTATGCGATTCGTTCGGGTTCGTTCAAAACCGTCGTCATGCATCGCGACGGCCGCGAGCAGGTCACGGGTTTTCATCTGGCCGGCGAAGTGCTCGGCCTCGACGGCGTCTGCACCGAGCGCCATAGCAGCGATGCGATCGCCATCGAAGACAGCAGCGTCTGCATCATCCCCTACGCGTTGCTCGAATCGATGTGCGCAGAGTCCAAGCGCCTGCAGCAGCAAGTGCTGCGCATGATGAGCGGCGAAATCGTGCGCGAATCGTCGTTGATGCTGCTGCTCGGCACGATGAGTGCGGAGCAGCGCGTTGCCGCCTTCTTGCTGAACTTGTCGAGCCGCTTGAAGGCGCGCGGCTACTCGGCCGCCGAATTCAACCTGCGCATGACCCGCGAAGAGATGGGCAACTATCTCGGCATGAAGCTCGAAACGGTGAGCCGGATGTTTTCGAAGTTTCAGCGCGACGGGCTCGTGCAAACGCACGGCAAGCAAATTCGCATCGTCAACCTGGATGCGCTGGGGCGTGTGTAATGACGGCCTGCACGGCCGTGCCTTTCTCTTGACCCAAAGCAAGGCGATCGCCCCGCATTCGCGCGATGATCGATCGTGACGGATGCGGCCTCGTTCAATTCGCCGCGTTCTTTCGACCGACCGACACGCAGCGCGAGACGAGGGCACGACGATGCGCATCGCCATCCATCTCAGTACGTTCGAGAAAACCCATCCGTGCGCCTATGCCATCGTCTGGATCGACCGCGGCGCGCAGCGATGGTCGCGGGAAAGCCATTTCGGCCTCGCTTTGCCTGCATCGGGCATCGTGCACGCACGGCCCGGCGTGACGCTATTGTGCGACGCGCACGAGCGCGCGCCGCTCTGCGCGCTCGACGAACTCGAGTGGCAGAGTGAAAGCGGGCCGTTCGAGGGAGCGGCCGGCAGTGCTCAATGGTGCGGCGATACCGCGCGCGGCCATTGGTACGTGCAATGCGTCGACGACGAGGCCACGCCGCTGGAACACAGCCGATTGCACAGCCTACTCGCCGACGACGCAGGCATTTGATGCCAAATCGGGCCGTCAGGACAACCCGACAGCCGTAGGAGCGCGCGCTGACGCTTACTCCACCGCCACCGTCTTCTGGCGCTGCTCGCCGAGCCCGGCGATGCCGAGCCGCATCGTCTGCCCCGCTTTCAGATAGACCGGGATAGGCTTGATGCCGAGCCCCACGCCGGGCGGCGTACCCGTCGATATGACGTCACCGGGCTGCAAGCTCATGCAACGGCTCAAGTAAGCGACGAGTTCGGCAACGCCGAAGACCATCGTCCGTGTGTTGCCGTTCTGATAGCGATGGCCGTCCACTTCGAGCCACAGGTCGAGCCGCTGCGGATCGGGCACTTCGTCGCGCGTCACGAGCCAGGGGCCGATCGGGCCGAACGTATCGAAGCCCTTGCCTTTGTCCCACTGGCCACCGCGCTCGATTTGCCACTCGCGCTCCGACACGTCGTTGACGACGCAATAGCCGGCCACGTAATCGAGCGCATCAGCCGCGTCGACGTACTTGCAAGGCTTGCCGATGACGACGCCCAGTTCGACTTCCCAGTCCGTCTTGGTCGAGCCGCGCGGGATTTCGACATCGTCGTTCGGGCCGACGATCGCGCTCGTCCATTTGTTGAAAACGACCGGCTCGGTCGGCACCGGCAGATTCGACTCGGCCGCGTGATCGGCATAATTCAGACCGATGCAGACCATCTTGCCGACGCGGCCGACACAAGCGCCGATGCGCGCATCGGCGGGCACGCGCGGCAGCGTCGACGTATCGACGGCGCGCAGCCGGGCAAGAGCGGCATCACCGAGCACGTCGCCCGCGATATCGTCGACGACCGACGACAGATCGCGCATCACGCCGTCGGCATCGACGAGCCCGGGCTTTTCCTGGCCCTTGGGGCCATATCGAAGAAGTTTCATCGTATTGCTCAGTCCTCAAAGGGGTAACACGGCGCTGGAAGCATCCATCGCTCGATCAATTCGACCAACCGCCGTCGATCAAATGAATCTGCCCGGTCGTGAACGCGGCCTCGTCCGACGCAAGGTATGCAGCCAGCGCCGCGATTTCCTCCGGCCGGCCGATGCGCCCCATCGGCTGGCGCGCAACGAACGCCGCCTCGACTTCCGTCACCGGCCTACCTTGCGCCCTCGCCTGCTCGGCGATGCGCGCCGCCAGCGAGGGAGATGCCACGGTGCCGGGACAAATCGCGTTGCAGCGTATGCCACGCGTGACGAAATCGGCTGCAACGGCCTTCGTGAGACCGATGACGGCCGCTTTCGTCGTGCCGTAGACAAAGCGGTTGGGCACGCCTTTCACGCTCGAGGCGGCCGAGGCCAAGTTGACGATCGAGCCGCCGCCGCGCGCGAGCATCGCGGGCAGAAACGCCCGTATTGTGCGATACATCGACTTGACGTTCAGATCGAACGAAAAATCCCAATCGGATTCCTCGCATTCGAGCACGTTGCCCGCATGGACGAAACCCGCGCAATTGACGAGTACGTCGACGGCGCCGATCTCCTCGGCGAGCGAGGCGATCGACGCGCCGTCGCGGACGTCGAGCACGCGCGATTCGAACGGCGCATCGGCGAGCAAGTCGAGGCGAATGTCGGTGGCGATCACGCGCGCCCCCTCTTTGGCCAAACGTTCGGCGCAAGCGCGGCCGATACCTTGGGCGGCGGCCGTGACGAGCGCGGTTTTGCCGGCCAGGCGCGTGGCCGGCGGCTCGGGAAAGGTCGTGGCAATAGCGGTCATGCTGGGCTGGGCTCCATCGATAGAAGACGTTTAAAGACCGTAGCAGGCGCGCGCCGTGCCGCCAAACAGCGCAGCGCGCTCACCGGGCGTCAGGCGCTCGGCAAACCGCATCGCGCATGCGTGCCACGCGAGGTAGCCGCCGTTCATGTCGACGACGGGCCAATCGCTGCCCCACATCATGCGCGCCACGCCGAAATGGTCGACGAGATGCGCGAGGTAAGGTTCGAGCATCGTATCCGTACAGGGTGTCCCGGCTTCCGTCACCAGCCCGGACATCTTGCAGAAAACATGCGGCAGCGCTGCGAGCTCCGCGATGCGCTGCGCCCACGGCAGCCAACCGGCGGCGCCGTCGGCGATCGGCGGTTTCGCGCCGTGGTCGAGCACCATCCGCAAGCGCGGATGCCTGCGTGCGAATGGCGTCAGGTACGGGAGGTGGCGCGTCAAGACGAGCGCGTCGAAAACGAGGCCGCACTCGATCAGTGCGTCGATCGCCGGCTCGAGTTCCGGCCGTGCGATCCATCCGTCGTCGGGCAAATCCTGCAGCATCGGCCGCACGCCCTTGAACTTGGGCTCACGCGCAAGCTCGGCGATGAGCGCGGGCGCATCGGGATCGTCGAGCGGCACCCAGCCGACGACCCCAGCGATCGCCGGATCGCCACGCGCCAAATCGAGCAGATAGCGCGTTTCCGCCAGCGTCGGCGCCGCTTGCACGACGACGCTGCGCGAGATCCCGGCGACGTGCATGAGCGGGCGCAGGTCCTGCGGCGTGAAGTCGCGATAGAGCGGCGCGAGGGCCGGTGTGAGCCAATCGTAGTCGCCGCGCGCGAGTTGCCAGAAATGCTGATGTGCGTCGATCGTGTCCATCGTGAGGTGATCTCGGTCGATTGGGCGGAGCGGGACGCGCGTCAGGCGTCCGGCGTCGGCGCGCGCGGGTCCAGCAGCCCTTCCGAGCGCAGCGCATCCCAGAGCGCGACCGGAATCGGCGCCGCGAAGGCCGCGGCGTTCTGCCAAAGCTCGCCGGCATCGCTCGCGCCGGTCAACACGCACGCCACCGCCCCGTGCGCATAAGGAAAGCGTAAAGCAGCGCTCGGCAATGCTACGCCATGCGCATCGCAAACGGCTTCGATCCGTGCGACGCGCTCGACGACGGCTGCCGGCGCATCGCCGTAATTGAACTTGAGCGTGCTCGATGCCGCACCCGGAGTGTCGCGCAGGTGCCGCACGCCGCGCGCGAGAATGCCCGAGTTGAACGCCCCGCCGACGAGGATCGACACCCCGCGCCGCTCGCATTCGGGCAGCAGCACATCGAGCGTCTGTTGTTCGAGCAGCGTATAGCGGCCGGCCAAGAGCGCGCAGTCGATCTCGAACTCACGCATCGCATCGAGCACGGCAGCTTGCTCATTGACGCCGAGCCCCACGGCGCGCACCGCGCCCGCAGCACGCAGCACATCGAGCGCCTTGAAGCCGCCTTCGCTCAACTGCCGCCAGTAATGCGCACTGCGCTCGCCGTGCGTGAACGCGCCGATGTCGTGCACGAGCAGCATGTCGATGCGCGCGACGCCGAGGCGCTGCAGGCTGTCGTCGAACGAGCGCAGAATGCCGTCGTACGTATAGTCGTAAACCGGCGTGAACGGCAACGGATGAGCCCATCCGTCGCGCGGCGCGCGTGCCGTCTCGCCGCGGTCGGGCCGCATGATCCGGCCGGCTTTCGTCGACAGCACATACATATCGCGCGCGCGCTCGCGCAGCGCCGCGCCGACGTAATGCTCGCTTTTCGTATAGCCGTAGTAAGGCGCCGTGTCGAATAGGCGCACACCGGCCTCCCAAGCGGCATCGATCGTTGCCCGCGCGTCCGCTTCCTTGATGTCGCGATACAAGCCTCCAAGGCCGGCGCAACCAAGGCCGAGCGCGGTGACCTCGAGCGAGGTCCGACCAATGCGGCGCCGCTGGCCGACGGCAACTTGCGTGCCGCCCGTCATGCGCTCACCCACGCGGCCGCGGCGGGCACGATCGGCAAGCAACCGGGGCCGATCGGATCGAACGCCTTGTAGGTCATGATGAATTCCTGGTGGCCCAGCAACTCCGATTTCGACCGCACGCCGCGACCCAGCGCAAGCGTCAGATCGAAGATTTCCCGGCCGACTTCATCGAGCGAGGCGCGGCCCTCCAGAATACGCCCGGCGTCGACATCCATGTCGCCCGACAAATTGCGATACGTGGCCGGATTCGCGCAAATCTTCGCCACGGGCGAAACGGCCGATCCGACGACCGAGCCGCGCCCGGTCGTAAACAAAATGAGGTGGCAGCCGCAGGCGATGAGTTCGCCGATTTCGGCGTTGTCGCTGATGTTCGGAAAACCGAAGCGCGGCTCGCCGTCGGGTACGACGTCGAGCAGATAAAGCCCACCGGTCGGGGGAATGTCCCCTGGCTTGACGATGCCGACGATCGGCGAAGCCCCGCTCTTCGCGTAGGCGCCGAGCGATTTCTCCTCTTGCGTCGTCAGCCCCCCGTCCGCGTTGCCGACAGCGAAGCTACCGTGCCCCATGATCGTGTAGTAGCGCGCCGCCTTCTCGACGCAGGCGACGATGGCATCGCCCAGTTCCGGCCGCGCCGCGCGCGATTTCATATGATGCTCGCAGCCGACGAGCTCGCCCGTCTCCTCGAACACGCAGGCGGTGCCGAGCTCGATCATCGCGTCGAAGGCCCGGCCCACGGCCGGGTTCGCCGTGATACCGCTCGTGCTGTCGGAGCCGCCGCATACGGTGCCGACGACGAGCTCGTCGAACCGCATCGGCACCGGACGCATGCCGGCAAGCGTGGCCCGCGCGCGCCGAACCCACTCGACGCCGCGCGCGATCGTACTGCGCGTGCCGCCCGTCTCTTGGATCGTCAGTACCTCGACGGGCCGCCCGCTCTCGCGGACGATGTCCACGAGATGGTGCTTGTTCATGCTCTCGCAGCCGAGCGAGACGAACAGCACCGCGCCGACGTTCGGGTGCGTCGCGATCCGGGCAAGCATCTTTTGCGCGTAAGCGTTCGGATAGCAGCCCGGAAAGCCGATCAAATGCACGTCGGGCGCGGCATCGTGCACATTGGGCGGATCGAAATCATCATCGGACAGCGCCTCGCCCTCGCCGTCGCTTTCGGCCAGGCGCGGCGTGAATTGCGCAACGATCTCGCGCGCGACGTGGTGCGCGCACTCGACCAGATACGCGACGGCGACGACATTGCGGATTCCCTTGCGCCCGTCGCTACGCGCGTAGCCGAGAAGCGGCGCGGAATCGGTATGGATCTCGTTCATGAACGTGTCTGCGAAGAAGTCAGGAATCGGCGGGTCAGGAATCGTCGTGTTCGACGTAGGCATGTCCCGCATCGAGCGTGTAAGTTGGGAGATAGTCGCTTTCGAGGTTGTGCGTATGCAGATGCTCGCCCTTGGCGACGTCCCGCGTGACATGGCCGATCGGCGCACCGTAGCGCAAGATCTTTGCGCCGGCCGATAAGGCATGTCGCGCCAGTTTGTGTCCCAGCGCGACGGTCGCAGTCAGCACCACCGTGTCTCCTTCGAGCGCGAGTTCCGTGCCGGCGGCGAGCGTCGTCGCGGCGATGACGCAGTTGTCGTCGGGAGACAGCAGTAACAGGCGGTCGTCGAGCGTCATGATTCGTTACTCCTGACTGCCGGCCACGCGTGCGATCATCAGCGAGCCGAGAATGATGGCGCCGTAGATCGCCTGGATCCAAAACGAAGGAACCTGAGCCAACGTCAGCAGGTTTTGCACGACGCCGAGCAGTAGCACGCCCGTGAGCGCGCCGAACATGGTGCCCTTGCCGCCGTCCAGCGAAATGCCGCCTATCACCGCCGCCGCGAATACGGTGAAGATCATGCCGTTGCCTTGGTTGGCGTTGATCGCGCCGACATAGCCGGTCACGACGATCCCGCCGATGGACGCGAGCACGCTGCCCAGCACGAACACGCCCCAAACGACGCGCTCGACGCGAATGCCGGCCGCCCGCGCCGCTTGCGCATTGCCGCCGATCGCATAGAGCGCGCGGCCGATGCGGTGATAGCGCAGCATGAACGCCGCGAACGCGAACGCAGCCGCCGCAAGCCAAACCGACAACGGCAACCCGAGCACGGTGACGGTCGCGAGTGCGAAGAACGACGAGGGCATGTCGAACAGCGTTCCGCCCTTGGTCGCACCGACGAGCATGCCGCGCAACACGATCAGCATCGCGAGCGTGACGATGAATGCATTCAAGCGCAGCCGCACGACGAGCAAGCCGTTGATCCAGCCGATCAGCGCTCCGACCGCGACGATGACGGCAAGCCCGGCGAGCGGCGACCACTGCCAGCCGAAGCCCGCCGAGGTTGCGGGCATGACGATCATGGCGCCGAGCGCGGGCGCGAAACCCACGGTCGATTCGAGCGAAAGATCGAACTTGCCGACGATGATGATCAACGACTCGGCGAGCACGACGAGCGCGAGCGCGGCCGATGCGCCGAGCACGCTGATGAGATTGGCGCGCGTCAAAAAGCTCGGGCTGACCCAAGCGCCGACGAGCACGAGCAGCGCAAGCGCGGGCAAGAGCGCCAAATCGCGCCAACGCGCCACGTCGATACGCAGGCCACGGGTGCCGCCGCTACCCGCGGCGACAAATCCGGCCGCACGCGCCTGCGGCGCCGGGCTCGACAAACTAGGCTTCATTGAGGTCGACTCCTTCGATCGATGCGATCAATTCGTGATCGGCCCATCCGGCCGCGTATTCTTTGACGATGTGGCCACGAAACATGACGAGCACGCGATCGCAGCCGCGCAAGTCGTCGAGCTCGCCGCTCGCGACGATAACGGCACGCCCGGCCTGACGCGCGCGGTCGGCCATTGCGAGCAGCGCTTCTTTCGACTTGACGTCGACGCCGGCGGTCGGATCGATGAGCACGAGCACGCGCGGATCGGTCGCGAGGGCGCGCGCCATCACGACCTTTTGCTGATTGCCGCCCGAGAGCCCCGAAACGGGCGTGAGCGGCCCAGGCGCGACGATGCCGAGCGCGTCGATCGCCTCGCGCGCGAGCCGGGCTTTGGCCGAAGGCCGCACGAGCCCGAACGATGCGAGCTTGCGCACGAGCGTCATCGTCGCGTTCTCCGCGATCGACTGCGTCAGGACGAGCCCCTCGCGATGCCGATCCTTCGGCACGCAGCCGACGCCGGCATCGAGCGCCGCGGGCACATCGCCGTAGGGCAGCACCCTGCTCTCGCCGCTCTGCCCGCCGTCGCCCGCGGAAACGCGCACGGCACCCGCGAGCGGCCGACGCAAGCCGGCGATCGCTTCGGCGACACTCGTGCGCCCGCTGCTCGTCGCCCCCGCCAAACCGACGACCTCGCCGCGCCGAACGCAGAACGAGACGTCGTCGAAATCCTCGCCGGAAAGTGCGGCGACATCGAGCGCGAGCGGCGCGTCGACGAGCGGTGCCCGGGACAATGCGTCCGCGCTCGCCACCCCGCCGGCCTCGCCCGTCATCGCCTCGATCAGCGCGTCGCGCGGTAACCGCTCGACGCGCGCGGTCAAGATGCGGCGCGCATCGCGCAGCACGGTGACGGCTTGGCAAATCTCGTAGACCTCTTGCAGATGATGCGAGATGAAGAGGAACGTCACGCCTTCGCGCTGCAACTCCTCGATCCGACCGAAGAGCCGCTTGATCTCGTCGCCGTCGAGCTGTGCGGTAGGTTCGTCGAGAATGATGAAGCGCGCACCGTGCGAAAGCGCCCGCGCGATTTCGACGAGCTGGCGCGCCTCGACGCCCAGATCGCCGCAGCGCGCATCCTCGCGCACGTCGATGCGCCAATGGTCGAGCAGTGCACGCGCTTCGCGGCGCATGGCCCGCCAGTCGATGAGACCGCCCCGCAACGGCTGCCGATTGACGAACAGATTCTCGGCAACGCTGAGGTCGGCAATGACGGTCGAATGCTGATAAACGCAAGCGACGCGCTCGCGCCAAGCGTCGCGATCGGCGATCGGCGGCGCGCTTTCGCCGCCGAAGCGGATCTCGCCCTGATCGGGCTTGCGCAAACCCGTAAGCAGCGAAACGAGCGTCGATTTACCGGCGCCGTTGCGGCCAACGAGCGCATGCGATTCGCCCGGCATCACGCGCAGATCGACGCCGGCAAGCGCCATCGTCGAGCCGAAGCGCTTGATGGCGCCCCGTACCTCGACGACAGGCGTCGCCGCGCGCTGCGTCGTTTCGCTAAAGAAAGGAACGGCTCCCATGTCGGCTCGTGTCAATCAATGGTTCGATGGCCGGTGTGCTCACGCTCGCGACGAGATCATGAAAGGACCGCGTCGCGAGCATGGCGTCGTCGCAATCACTTCAGCGTGTTGCCCCAAAGATTCTTGTCGTCGACGTTCGCCTTCGTGACGAGCGGCGCCGGCAGTTGGTCTTCGAGAACCCCGGGCGCGAGCTGGACGATCGTGCTGCCGTGATCTGTCGGGCCCGGCTTGAAGGTCTTGCCCTCGAGCGTTTCCTTCATATACCAAAGGCCGTACTTCGCGTAGCTGTCGGCCGGTTGCGAGACGGTCGCATCGATCTCGCCCTTGCGGATCGCGTCGAACTCCTGCGGAATGCCGTCGTTGCTGACGATGACGATATGTTTCGGATTACCCGCCGGGAACAACATGTGTTTGCGGCGCAGCGTCTGCAGCGTCGGCGCCAGATACACGCCGCCCGCCTGCATATAGATGCCCTTGAGGTCCGGGTTCGCCGTCAAGAGGCTGTCGAGCGCGGATGCGGCGACGTCGCCCTTCCAGGCAGCTGGAATCTCGAGCACTTGCAGCTTCGGGTAATGGCTCTTGATGCACGAGCGGAATGCCTCGGACCGATCGCGTCCGTTGACCGAAGCGAGATCGCCCATGATCTGCACGACCTTGCCGGCCGGCACGTGGTCACCGATATACATGCAGGCTTTCTCGCCGTAGGCACGATTGTCCGCCCGCACGACCATCGCCACCTTGCCTTGCGTCGGCGCGACGTCGACGGCCACGACCGGCACGTTCTTGGCCGAGGCCGCGTCGAGCGCGCGGCTGATCGCCGCGGAATCGAGCGGCCCCGTGACGATGCCTTTGACGCCTTGATTGAGCAGATTGTTGATGTCGGTGATCTGCTGAGCCGGATCGCCGTTGGAATTGACGGGCGCGAGCATGTCGAGGCCGAACTGCTTGGCGTACTGCGGCAGATAGTTGTTGTACGCCTGCCAGAACGGCGAAGTGAGCAACGGCAAATTGGCGCCGACCACGTCGCTCGCGGCGCGGGCCGCCGGCGCCATGATGCCGGTCAGACCGATTAGGCCGATCGCGCCGAGCGCGGCACCAAGCGTCCCGCCGAAGCGAGCCCGGGCACGGCGACGCCCGGATGCGGACAGTGGCGCCGGCGATGCGCGCCGCGCGGATGCCCGCGTGCGCGGCGATACGAAACGAATTGCACGAACTGCCCACTGCCCGGCGGCTGCCGGTTCGATGCTCGATGTCATAGTCGTCTCCTGGCCCGAATCGGCACCCGGCCGGCGGCGGGAGCGGCGCGCGAACGCCGGTTCCCGTCTCCAGCGGAGCACTTGCTTGGGCTCCGTTGTTTAGCGGTGATGCGTCGGCAAGACGCAACGGGATGCACTGCTCTGTCCCGATCTTATGGCCCGCTCTGCGGGGGCTTGGTTATGCTGCGGGTTTCGACTGCGGTTTCACTGCGGAGGCGACCCAGTGCGTCGCGCCCAATCATGTCAATCCGCATGCGGTGAATCGATGCGAACATTCATGGATGAACATATTATTCATATACGGATGATCGGACGTCAAGCACGACGCTCGCCCGTGTTTTCCCTTAGTCCCTTGCTCTGAGGTCGCACTGCCAGTGAAACCCGCCAAGCCATCCCCCGCGAACGACACGGCCCCGGAGGGTCAAATCGACGAAGCCGAGCGCTATCGAGCGCCCGCGCTCGACAAAGGGCTCGACATCCTCGAACTGCTCTCCGAGCAGAAGGACGGGCTCACGCGTGCCGAAATCATGAAAGCGCTCGGACGCAACGCCAGCGAGATCTACCGGATGCTCGAGCGGCTCGTCGCGCGGCAGTACGCCGTGCGCTCGGCGGGCGGCGATCGTTATTCCCTGAGCCTGAAGCTGTTCGCGCTCGCGCACCGCCATCCCCCGATGAACCGCTTCATCTCCGAAGCACTGCCCGTCATGCAGTCTTTCGCCGAAGAGGCCGAGCAGTCGTGCCATCTGACCGTCTACGATCGCGGCAACCTGCTAGTGATCGCGCAAGTCGACGGCCCTGGCACGTGGGGGCTGTCGATTCGACTCGGCTCGCACGTAGGATTGATCGATACGGCGTCGGGCCAAGTCATGCTCGCGTTCCAGAGCGAAGTCGAGCGGGCGCGCATGCTCGCGGAGCATACGAAGGTAAAAGGCGAAATCGCGCTGGGCGGTGCCGCGCTCACCACGACGTTCGCATCGATCCGCACCGAGGGGCATCTACGCAAGGACAGCGCGCAAACGTTCGGCGTCACCGACGTGACATTCCCGATCCTCGGGCCGTCGGGTCACGCGATCGCGGTGTTGACCACGCCTTACATGCGACGTATCGACGAATACGTCGCCCCCTCGCTCGAGCAAGTGAGCACGCTGCTCGCCGCGGCCGCGCGCGCGCTCTCGATGCACGAGGTGAACTAGCCGCACGCGCTTGCCGCGGCAACGCGCGCGTGCCGAGGACATACAATCATCGACATGAAACCAGCCACACCGACCACAGCAACGGACCTCGACGCCACGGGCGTCGCCCCCATCGATCTGTTCGACCTGACCCCCACTTCGCTCTGGCTCGAGGATTACAGCCGCCTGCGCGATCTGTTCGACACCTGGCGCGCACAAGGCGTGACCGACCTGCGCGCGTTCCTCGAGGCGGACACGGCCCGCGTCACGCAATGCTCGGCCTGCATCCGCGTGCTCAAAGTCAATCGCCGCACGCTCGCCATGTACGGCGCGCGCGACTTCGATGAACTATCGGCGCGCCTTGGCGACGTGCTGCGCGACGACATGCTCGAGGCGCACATCGAGGAACTCGAGCAGATGTGGTCGGGCCGCCTCACGTTCGAGAGCAAGAGCGTGAACTACAGGCTCGACGGCCGGCGTCTCGACATCCTGCTCAAAGGCGTGATCCTGCCCGGGCACAAAGCGGCGTGGGACCGTGTGCTCGTCGCCATCGACGACATCACCGATCTCGAAGACACTCGCCGGCGCGCAGCCGCGAGCCAGCAGTATGCGCAGGGCCTATTCGAGCACGCCCCGGTCTCGCTATGGATCGAGGATTTTCGCCGCATCAAGGCGCTCATCGACGAAGTGCGCGAGCGCGGCATC
The DNA here is from genome assembly GCF_017315725.1 of Trinickia acidisoli. Taxonomy (NCBI): domain Bacteria; kingdom Pseudomonadati; phylum Pseudomonadota; class Betaproteobacteria; order Burkholderiales; family Burkholderiaceae; genus Trinickia; species Trinickia acidisoli. The sequence goes on along the minus strand of NZ_JAFLRG010000001.1, from coordinate 2,020,678 downwards.
ACCGACTTCCGTACGTTCACGGATGTCCATCCCGAGTTCGTCGAGCGCTGCATGGCCGAGATCGTGGTGCTCGACGTCAACCGCTATACGATCGATCTGTTCAAAGCGGACGACAAAGCGGCGCTGCTCGGCCGCTTGCCCGAAGTCTTTCGCGACGACATGCGCCAGCACTTCCGGGAGCAGTTGATCGACTTGTGGGAAGCGCGTCTGTTCCAGCAACGTGAAGTGCTCAACTATTCGCTCGACGGGAGCGAGGTCCACCTGCATCTGCAGTTCTCCGTGTTCCCGGGACACGAACTCGAATGGGACCTCGTGCTGCTCGCATTGACCGACATCACGGCCCGCAAAAAAGCCGAAGCGTACCTCGAGTACCTCGGCAAGCACGACGTGCTGACGAAGTTGAAAAACCGCTCGTTCTACGTCGATGAACTGAACCGGCTGGAGCGCAAGGGCCCCTTCCCCGTCAGCGCGATCATCGTCGACTTGAACGATCTGAAAACGGTCAACGACCAGCTCGGGCATGCGGCCGGCGATGCGCTGCTGCGACGCGCGGGCGAAGTGCTCGCCAAGGCGATCCAAAAGCCCTATCAAGCCGCGCGCATCGGCGGCGATGAATTCGCCGTGCTGCTGCCCGGAGCGAACGAGCGCGAAACGGAAGTCGTCGCCGAAAGCATCCGGCAGATCATCGAGCTGAACAATCAGTTCTATTCGGGGCCGACGTTGAGCTTCTCGATGGGCTGCGCAACGTGCGACCGCGGCGAGCGGATCGAAGACATGCTGCGCGATGCCGATGCGGCGATGTATGAAGATAAGCGTCGCCATCACGCACCGGAAACGCCCAAAGCCTGACCGTCGGGGCGAAGCACAAAGCACTTGACTATCTATCTACTAGTAGATAAAGTAAACGGCATGGAAACGACGAAGACGGTGCGCGAACAGATCGTGCATCATGCGATCACACTGATGATGCTGCGCGGCTACAACGGATTCAGTTATCGGGATCTGTCGGAGCTGATTGGCGTGAAGACGTCGAGCATTCACTACTACTTCCCGTCGAAAGACGATTTGGTGCTTGAAGCCGTCCACGCGTATGTGCAGGAAGTGCAAAGCGCCGTTCAAACGATCGATGCCATGTTATCGGCCGAGGGCAAGCTTGCGAAATTCGCGAAGATGTTCGGCCGTACGCTCGGCGATGGCAATCATATTTGCCTGTGCGGCATGCTCGCCGCCGACATCGGAACGTTGCCCGAACCCGTTCGTCTTGCCGTGCAAGGTTTTTTCAAAACGAACGAGAGCTGGCTTGCGAAGGTATTCGCCGACGGCGCGCGCGACGGCACGATCGCTGCGTCGCATGCCAAGCCTGAGCAGGCCGCGCGCGTGTTCTTCGCAGCGTTGCAGGGCGCCGGGTTGACGAGCCGCCTATTTCGCTCGAAAAACCGGCTCGACGAAGTCGAAGCGTCGTTCAAGTTGTCGAAGTAACGTAGTCCAGGCAGGTACCAAGCGGTACCGGGGCGTCTTCCGCGCCCTTTTGATGGGTCTTTTTATCTATCTTCTAATAGATAGAGTAAACAGGCCATTGTTGCAATCGAGCAGCGTGAAGCATCCTGCAGTTTTGTGCGAATGGCCTATCTTCTACCGGGTAGGCCGACCAAACCCCAACCTTGAATCACCGATAGGAGCCACATCATGTCGATCGAAAAAGTTCTCTACCGTGCCCATGCCCGCGCGACGGGCGGTCGCGACGGACGCGCGGTTGTTCCCGACAGCGGTCTCGACCTGCGTTTGACCACGCCCCGAGAACTCGGCGGTGCGGGCGGCGAAGGCGCGAACCCCGAGCAATTGTTCGCGGCCGGCTATAGCGCCTGCTTTATCGGGGCGATCAAGTTCGTCGCGGCGCGCGACAAAATCGCGTTGCCGCAGGACGTGTCGATCGACGGCAGTGTCGGTATCGGCGCCATCCCGAACGGTTTCGGCATCGAAGTCGAACTCAAGATCTCGCTGCCTGGTATGGACCGCGCAGCAGCACAAGCGCTGGTCGAGAAGGCGCACGTCGTCTGTCCGTACTCGAATGCGACTCGCAACAACATCGACGTGAAGCTGACGCTCGTTTAAGGCAGTCGACGTAAAAGAGCCCAGGCCGCAACGGCCTGGGCAAATACCACCGGGAACCCCAGCGGCTCGGAGAAGTTCGACAACGAATGGCATCGCAACGTCACGATCGATGCCAGCGCGAGGGGCGATGTGCATTACGCGCATCGCCCGATCGTCTACCATTCGTTCGCCAATGCTTAGTTATGCTGATAGACGGGCGGCGAGTACGTGCTGACTGCGCTGTCGGTCGCCGCGCTACCCGATTGCGACGCGCCTTGGACAGCCGGCCCGTAGCCGCTCGTATTGCTTTGTGCGGCGCCTTCTTGCGCGCTGACGCGCTGCTCCGCGGCTTGGATGTTTTCCGGATAGTGGAGCCAGTCGAGCGGGTTGTAGCCGGCTTGTTCGAGACGAACCAGATCGGCACGCACTTGCGCGCGCGTGACGGGTTGATTCGACTGCGCAAACGCAGCGACAGGGGCGACAAGAGCGACGGCAACTGCGATTTGCTTGATGAGCGCGTTCATGATGACAACCTCCGAATACTGTTTGAAGGGGCTGCGAACACCGCGGTGTGCAGCAGGTGAAGGCAGTGTAGGCTTAGGGTCTTCCCGGATAAATATGCGATTTCAGAATTCATTGGTGCGGTACGCACAACAATCGGCAGCAATAGGTGACGATCGGCGATGCAGTGGCGGCGAGCGCCGCGCCGCCGGTTGGCTGACAATCGGCATGCAATAAAAAAACGATACGGAGGGAGCGCTTGATGGATCGCTTCTTTGCAATGAAGGTGTTTTCGCGCGTCGTCGAATCGCGCAGCTTCGTCAAAGCGGCTGAATCGCTGCAACTGGCCGCGCCGCAGGTGTCACGCACCGTGCAAGCGCTCGAGGCGCACTTGGGCGCGCGACTGCTCAATCGCACGACACGCAGCATCAGCGTCACGGACGACGGCGAGGCTTACTATCAGCGCTGCATTCGCGTGCTGGCCGAAGTCGACGAGATGGAGGCCGAACTCACGCACGCCAAGCTCAATCCGAAGGGACGGCTGAAGGTGAACCTGCCGGTGCTGGTCGCCAAGATGATCGTCATTCCCGCCCTGCCCGATTTCTTCGAACGCTATCCCGACATCGAGATCGAGATGGGCTTGAGCGATCGCCAAGTCGACATCGTCGAGGAAGGCGTCGACTGCGTGATTCGTACCGGTGAGCTCGAGGATTCGGGCCTCGTGGCGCGGCGCATCGGCAACATGCGGCGCATCACGTGCGCCTCGCCCGCCTATCTCGAGAAATATGGCGAACCCAAGACGATCGCCGATTTGCACGACCATATCGGCGTCAACTACGTCTCGAGCAATACGGGGCGCGTGCGCGGCTGGGATTACGTCGTGAACGGCATCGTCGAAACAGTCGATATGCGCGGCCTGATCGCCGTCAACGATGTCGATGCCTATATCTCATGCGGCCTGCACGGCCTCGGGCTGCTCAAAAGCGCCGTCTATCCGATTGCGCCCTACCTCGCAACCGGCGAACTGCGCGAGATCTTGAAGGACTACGGCTCGCCGCTACGCCCGATTTCGATCATGTATGCGCGCAACCGCCACTTGCCGCGCAAGGTGCGCGTGTTTGCCGATTGGATCGCGGAAGTATTTGCGCGCGAGCCGTTGATGCAGACGGCAAGCGGCGCACCGGCGAGTGTCGATGCGAAAGTCGCATAGCACTTGGGCGAAGAACAAAAAATCGATTGTCTTGCTGGAAGCGTCTTGCAGGAAAAAAAGAGCCGGTGCGACAGGGTGGAGGAGTTGACACACCGGCCTCTTCAATCTGAAGAGCTAAAGAGGTACTGCAGTGATTCGCTGGAACGTTGTGCCTTCGATTACTTCGAAGCCGCTCAGAACGAAGTCATGATGCCCGCGAAGATACCTTCCTGGCTGTGGCCGTAGTTCGGATTGCCGTTCGACGACGTATTGGTCGCCGGGTCGTAGTTGTTGTTCCCGTAGGAGCTGTCGGCCATGGCGAGATTCGACGTCGAGCTGTTGCGGATATAACCGGCTTCCGTATACAGGAAGGTGCGCTTGGACAGGTTGTAGGTAGCCGCAAGCGTGAACAGCGTCGCGTTGCCGTTGCCGTTGTTCGCGTTCGCGTGGTAGACCGCCGCCGTCAGCGTGGTCGCGACGTTTGCCTGCCATGCTGCGCCAAACCACTCGTGATTCACCGCGGTCGGCGCGGCGACGCCGATCGGTTGCGTCCCCGGCGTCACACCCACGCTCGCGTCAGTCGCGTTCGGCGCGCTCAGGTGCTGATAGCCCGCATAGAAACGCACGGGCCCGAATACGAGGGTGCCGCCGGCGAGCAGCGAGCGCGAATGGTTATAGACGTCGTTGAACGTACCGTCCGCCCCGCGCACTTCATCGTAAATCACGCGGAAATCGCCCATCCCATACGTGTAGACACCTTCGATACCGTCGGTGCGTCCTTGACCCGTGGCGCTGGTGGCCTGATTCCAATTCGTATTGTTGGTGAGGTCGTATTGGCCCCTGAACGACAGACCTGACCAATTCGGCGTCTGATATTCGAAGCCGTTGGCAGCACTCGCCCAGTTGCGCCCGCGCACCAGCGACGAGATCCCGTAACGCTGCATCACCTGCGGATCGGTGCCCCAGCTATCCTGCGAAACTTCGCCGGCGCCAAGGTTGCCGAGCTTGAACGTACCGTACTTCGGGTTGGTGAGCCCGATGGTCGCATGGCGGCTGAACAGGTTGCCTTCCTGTTGGCCGTTCTGCGTGTCGACCTGACTCTCCAATTGGAAGACGGCCTGAGTTCCGCCGCCGAGGTCTTCGGCGCCTCGCAGGCCCCACCATGAGCAACCCCAATCGCCGCTTTCCGCGCTGAATACGTGGCCGCCCGGAACGCCACTCTCGTACTGAACACCGTTATCGATTCGCCCGTACAACGTGACGCTGCTCTGAGCATGTGCTGCCGTTACGGCCATGGCCATTAGCGACAGCGCAATTACCTTCTCCTTCATCATTCCTCCGATCTCTTTCAATTGGTCTCACACCGCTTTTTCGAGCTTTCTTATGAAGGCTCATTTGCAGCAGTCGAGTGAAATGCTCTTTGCACATTTCGATGCGATGATAGGTACGCAAAGCGCGCGAGTAGATAAGGGAAAGCGCCGCAATAGAAGTGATTGCAAGCGCTTTCAACATGAAGTAGCTCGTGTTTTATGGTCATGAACATATGGTCATATCGCTTTCTATTTCAAATCGATTGGTTGACCGTCGTTCACGCTTTTCTTGAATATGCGAGAATGAAGCGCACATCCCGCCGCACGAGAAAAAAAAGAAATTGCCAAGGCGTTGCGTAAATGCGACGACGCTTGGCAAGCGAAAAGAAAGTAGCTCGATGCCGGGCCGGTTGTCCGTTGCGGACACCGTTATTCCGCACCCGTTCGTGCGGTCACAAGGTGAGTTCCGTGCGCATCGACTTTGGTGGAACCTACTTCGAGGTTGCGCTGGAGGATCGGGCGCCGGAATGCTCGAGAGCCTACCGTTTGCCTATAAGGAGGTACGATGAAAACCGCTTTCGCTTCCACTCTCGCACTAGCCGTTTCTTGCTCGATCATGCCCGCGGCACACGCCGAGAGCGGCGATCTCGTCCGCCAGGTGTACCGTGCCGCGGCGCATGATGGCGTCGGCCTGTCTCACGTGTTCGTATTGGCGCGGGGTGGGGATATCACACTCGTCGGATGGGTACCCGAGAGCGAGCAGGTGCCGCTGGCCGAGAAATCGGCAATGGGCGTGCAAGGCGTCACGTCAGTCAATAACTTGCTCACCCGCGGCCATTGAGGCAGGGCTGCAAAGTCGAAAGGCCGGATTGCCGCCAGGGCGTCCGGCCTTACTGATTTTCGATAGCCCGGTCGAGTAAGAACTACCAGACCGTCTCCACGTGCGCCAGGGCACGCAATCTGGCATCCGGCGTCACCAGCCTCGTGCCGAACGTGCGAGCCGTCGCAACGATCAACCTCCGTTCGCAAGACAGCTCCCGGGAAAGGGCCGCGGCCTTGAAAGCGATCTCAAGATCCACGGGCACGATCCTCACGTACTCGACGGAAACGATGATCGACAACCAACTTCGAGCATCCATGGAAAGCGCCAAACGGCCGTCGTCGACGAGTTGGATGACCTCGAGGGCGCTGATCATCGAAACGAGCATCTCCCCGCCGTCCTGCTCATGAGCGATGGCGGCGCGGGCAATCGGAGTCAGGGCTTTGTCGTCACTCAACCAATAGATCAGCGCCAGTGTATCGACGGCAATCATCGGGAGTCCTGTGGGTCCGGAATGCTCTCTGAAACGCCCTTTATATCGAAATGCACAATCGATGCACGCAGCACTTCCAGCGGATCCTTGCGCTTGCTTCGATAAGGCCGGATTTCAATGGCGGGATGCCCGCGATCGGTCACCACGACGCTTTCCCCGAGCATTTCCACATGCCGGAACAACTCACACGCCCGCGCCTTGAACGCGGACTTAGACACCCTCTTTTCCATTGCTAGTCTCCACCCACAGGAACCGACCTACTCGTTATTTGAGCCGGACGGCATTAACGCCGCCGTACGGTCTGTCTACGGCATACGTCAACCCACCGCTGCCATCTGATGCTCCGCGTGTGCAAATGCGATCGTCTTGCCCTGTGAGTCGAACAGGATGGCTGCCGATACGGTGAGCGCAAGTCCAATCTGCGAGCCGACGACCAGGTTCGTCGCACTGCCGTCGACTCTCACGGCAACGCTCTGATCCAAGCCGTGCACCTGTGCGTGCAGGATCGATACATCGCCCAAATGCTCGACCAATTCCACGATTGCACCGATACCCTGCCCCGCGGGAGTGAGCGTCAGATTCTCCGGCCGTATGCCCAAGGTCACTTCTGTCCCGATGTCACATTCGGCCCGCCCTTCCAACGTGATGCGCTCACCGCACGCAGCCAGTTCGACGACGGCCTGCGTATGGCTTTGAGACACCAGCCGGCCCGGCAGTAGATTCATCTTCGGCGAGCCCAGAAAGCTGCCGACAAAAAGATTCGCGGGCCTTGCATACAGATCGAGCGGAGCGCCGATCTGCTCGATGCCGCCTTTGTTGAAAACGACGATCTTCTGCCCCAGCGTCATCGCTTCCACCTGGTCGTGCGTCACGTAGATCATCGTCGTGCCGAGTTCGCGATGCAGCTTCGCCAACTCGATCCGCGTCTGCACACGCAACGATGCGTCGAGATTCGACAAAGGCTCGTCGAATAGAAAAATGCGCGGCTTGCGCACGATGGCTCTGCCGATCGCCACGCGTTGTCGCTGCCCGCCCGATAACGCCTTGGGTTTGCGATCGAGCAGATGCGTGATCTGCAGGATCTCGGCCGCACGTCCCACCGCCTGCCCGATCTCCGCTTTCCCCGCCCCGGACAACTTCAGCGAGAAACCCATGTTTTCCGCCACGGTCATATGGGGATAGAGCGCGTAGCTTTGGAACACCATCGAAATGCCGCGATCCCTGGGTTGAAGATCGTTGACGCGCACACCGTCGATGAGCACGTCGCCCGCGCTCACCGATTCGAGCCCGGCGATCATTCGCAGCATGGTCGACTTTCCACATCCAGATGGGCCGACGAAAGCGGTAAACTGGCCGTCCGGCACGTGCAGATCGACACCATGTATCACCCGCGGCCCGTCTCCATACGTCTTTTCAACATTGCGCAATACAAGCTCGCCCATCTGTTCGTTCTCCTCGTCTTCCTCTCGCGCATCTTGCAAGACACGCTTTGCCTTTCTCCATGACGGGCCGCGGCTACGGCCCTCATCAACGCCTCGGTCCTCGCCGAGACGAAGCGCCGATACTCAGCTCACGTTTCCATCGTGTTTGCTCGAAGGGCATGCCGCGCAATGGCGTCCCTGTACCACAAAGCGCTGTCTTTGAGCGTGCGTTGCTGGGTCGCGTAGTCCACGTGCACCATGCCGAAACGCTTGTCATAGCCCGACGCCCACTCGAAGTTGTCCATCAGACTCCACGCGAAATATCCAGCGACATCGACACCTTGTTTGACGGCATCGGCGAGCGCGGCGAGATGCCTGTCGTAGAACTCGATACGGTCGTCGTCTTGAACTTGGCCGTTTTCCAATACGTCTTTTGTCGCGCAACCGTTCTCAGTGATGAAAATCGGCGGCAGGTCGTAGTCCGCGTTCAGTTGGGTCAGTAGTTCGGTCAGGCCTTGCGGATAGACTTCCCAGTCCATATCCGTGAAGCCGAACTCGCCCGGAGGCCGCTTCGGGCCCGAGGCGCTGGCATAGATGCGGGTGTAATAGTTGATCCCAAGGAAATCCATCGGCGTACCGATGATGTCGAAGTCGCCATCGCGAATCACGTCTTGAGGACCATTGTCGCCATACCATTGCAACGCTTCGTTCGGGTACCTGCCCTTGAAGAGCGGATCCATATACCAGCGCACGAACTTCGCGTACTCGAGCGACGCGGCGGCTTGATCCTCAGGCGAATCCGTCGCGCCGTGCGCGGGGGACTGGTTGAGTACGATTCCAAGCGGTGCCGTCACGCCATCGGCGCGCAGCGCCTGCAAAGCGAGCCCATGCGAGAGCAGCAGATGGTGGGCAACGTGCGCCGCTTTCTTCAGGCTTTCGTTGCCGGGCGCGAAATAGCCAGTGGCGTTGCCGAGCCAGGCGGTGCACCACGGCTCATTGTGCGTCGCGATCGACGCGACCCGATCGCCGAATACGCGGCCGATCTTGCGTGCGTACTCCACGAAGCGATACGCCGTATCGCGGCTTTCCCAGCCTTGCTGGGTCTGCTGCAACGTGAGTGGGAGATCCCAGTGATAGAGGGTTGCGAAGGGCTGCATACCGCGTTTGAGCAAACCGTCGACGAGCCGTTCGTAGAATGCGAGCCCCTTCTCGTTGAACGCGCCCTTGCCATCGGGTTGAATTCGCGGCCACGCGATCGAGAAACGATAGGCCTTGATGCCGAGGTCGGCCATCAGGTCGAGATCCTCCTCGAGTCGATGATAGTGATCGCAGGCCACGTCGCCGCTTTCGCCATTCACCACCTTGCCGGGAATCCGGCAAAACTCATCCCAGATCGACTCGCCGCGGCCGTCGGCGCGAGCGGCACCTTCGATCTGATAGGCACTGGTGGCAACGCCCCAAACAAAATCATCACTGAATTTATATTTATTCATTGAATTGGTAGTTCCAAGTTATTCAATCAAATGAGCGAAATCAGTTGACCCGGGCACAAAACGTCATGCCTTCACGGCGCCTGCGGTCATGCCGTCGATCAAACGGCGTGACGTGAAAGCAAACAAGACGAGCAGCGGTAACACGGCCACAGCCGAACCCGCCATTACCGCTCCCCAGTCGGAGTTGGTCGGACTCTGGAGAATCCGCAGTGCGAGCGGCAAGGTGTACATCGAGGGCGAGCGCAGCACCACGAGCGCGGAAAGAAAGTTATTCCACGCCTGGATGAAACTGATTAGCCCCAACGTTCCCAATGCGGGCCCGAGCAGCGGCAGCACGACGGTCCAATAGATGCGCAACTCACTGCAACCGTCGATGCGAGCCGCCTCGACGAGTTCGATCGGAATCGCGCTGGCGATGTATTGCCGCATCAGGAACACGCCGAGCGCGGCAGCCGCCCCGGGGACGTAAAGCGCACGCGGCTCATTGATCCAGCCCAGCAGATTCATGGTCATGAACGTCGGAATCATGCTGAGAAACGGCGGAATGAGCATGCCGGTGAGTGCGACTGCGAACAGCGCCTTCTTAAAGCGGAACTCGTACATCGCAAACGCATAGCCCGCCATCGACGTCACGAGCAAGGTCAGGAGCGTTTGCAATATCGAGGTATAGAAGCTCCAACCTAGATTTCGCCAAAACGGAATATGACGGACCAGCGACGCCATGTTGTCCAGAAATGCATGGCCGAACCAAAGGGGCGGCGGCATCGAAAATATTTCGGAGCTGCTGTGCGTGGCGAACACGAACATGAAGTAGAACGGCGAGAACATCAGCACCGCGCCCGCGGAGACGATTGCATAGCCGAGGTAACGCGCTCGGTTGCGTGAACGGATCATCATTGCCCGGTCTCCTTCATGCCGCTGCGATTGAAGATGCGCGTGTTGACCCACATGAGTCCGGTGATGGCGACGAACAGCAGCCATGCGATCGAACTCGCCGTTCCGAAATCACCGTCGTGAAATGCCGTGCGATACATATAGACGGCCGTGGTGAGGCCCGACTGATCGGTTCCCATCCCCTCGTTGGGCAAAAGAATGAACGGCTCTTCGAACAGTTGCAGCCCGCCGATGATGGATAGCGTGACGGCGAGGTAGATCATCGGCTTCAGTAGCGGAAGGACGACCAATCTGAATTGCTGCCAAGCATTCGCGCCATCGATCTTCGCCGCTTCGTAGAGTTCGCCGGGAATGGTCTGGAGCGCGGACAAATACAGCACCGTATTCCACCCGACATAACGCCAGAAAACGACGATCGAAACGGCGGGCTTGATGTTCGCGGCATCGGTCAGCCATTCGATGCGATGACTCGGCAAGATCCAGTGCAGCCCCGGCAGTTTGGCGACTTCGGCGATCGCGAGATTGATCATGCCGTAATCGGTCGAGTACAACGACGAGAAGATCAGCGCGATGGCCACGCTCGACGTGATGAACGGCAGAAAGTACAGGCCGACGACAAAATTGCGCCAGCGGCGAAAACAGGTTTGCAGAAAGAACGCCAGCGGCAGCGCGATCAGATGCTGCGGCAGTCCCGACGCGAGCGCCATGTACGCTGTGTTGTACAGCGACTTCCAAAACCAGCGATCGGTTAGCGTAAAAGTGAAATTCGACAGGCCCACCCACTTCATGCCCGCGAGCCCCGAGGTCGCATCCCAACTATGAAACGCTAGAAATAGCGAAAACAGCAGCGGGAAGGCAATAAACGTGGCGAACAGCAGAAAGAACGGCGCCAGGAAGAGATACGGAGCGACCTTCAACGGGTCCGAGAACAACCGCCGCCGGCTGGCCGTGGGCAACGCAGGCGCCGTACTGGACTCCGGCACGGTCGCATCGGATTGGGACATCAAGCGATTCATCAACGGCTCCAACCACACTGGCGCGGTCGGCCTGATACGCCGGCCGCGCGGTTTCCTCATTGAGTGGCGCACCCGGTGCGCCACCATCCTCAACGGCGGATGCGATGCACGATCTCGTCCTGGGCTTCCTTCAGCGCGGTGGGAATGTCTTCGTTGTCGTCCACCACCCTATCGAGCGCCGAGTGGACCGCTTCTTCCGCCACTTGGTCATACTTGTTGCGCGGAATAGACGGGATGTGCGCTGCGGCATCGCGCCAGATCACGCGCGCTTTTTCGCCACCGAGAAACGCCACCGGCTGAGCGAAGAAGTCGGACTTCTGCGCCGACAAGAGCGCCGGGAAAGCGTCGATCGACTTGAACGAATTGAGCTGCATGTCTTGCCGGGTCGTCATGAACTTGATGAACTCCCAGGAAAGCGCCTTCTGTTTAGCCTTGGTCGGGATCGAATAGAACGTACCGCCAAAGGAGGCATACGCCCCATCGGGCAGATTGGTCGCACGCCACAGTCCCTTCGTGTCCGGTGCGAGCCAACTCGCAAGATGGCCGCCGAGCCACGCGCCCATCATTTGGGTCGCGATGGTGCCCCGCTTGAATGCTTCCGACCAATCGTTCGTCCACGGCGTGATCTTCGCGTCCAGGCCCAGATTGCGCGTCTTCTTTGCAAGTTCGAAGGCTTTGACGAAGCGTGGCGTGGTGACTTCCGGATTGCCCGCGTTGTCAAAGTACAAACCCTCGCCATCCTTGAGGTTGGCGCGGACATAGATGTCTTCGATATCGCGCGCCGAGGCCAGCAAATAGGCACCCGTCGCCTGCTTGATCTTCTGTCCGGCCGCCAGATAAGAGTCCCAGGAGCGCGTCAGGTCGGCTTCGCTCACGCCGGCTTTATCGAGAATGTCCTTTCGATAGAAGAGCGTTCCCGGGCCGATGTCCGAAGGCATGCCGACGATCGCCCCATCTTGCGTCGTGGCCTGCGCGAAGGTGTAATGGATGAAGTCGCTCTTGTATTGGCCCGCGTTGTAGGGCGGCTTCGAAAGATCCTCGAGGCCGCCGCCTGCTGCAAAGCGGCCGATGTAGCCCACCTCCACCGCCATGACGTCAGGCAAATCCGAGCCCGTCGCGAGCGCAGTCAGCATGGCGTTGTGGTGATCGCCGATCTCGTGTGCCGACACCTCGATGTCGACGTCGGGGTGAAGCTTCTTCCAGGCGGGCAATGCATCCTTGATTGCCTGATCGAGCTTCGGATAGACGGCCACCCTCAAGGTCGTGTTGGCATGGGCGCTGATTGCCGCGAATCCCAGCAAAACGGAAGTCGCAAGCACCGAAAAACGAAATTTCATTCACTGTCTCCTGTCGTTTATGAGGTACGTCTGGTTGAGTACACATTTTTCTGAAAGCGCTTTCATAAAATGGCGGCTTTCGGCCATGACGGACTAAACCGTCGCAATAACAACGATCAATCTGCCAATTTTGCTTTGGAGTCGGCGGAGCCTGGTGCGCAAGTGGTCTCCCGCACGATCAGACTCAGCGGAATAGTGCGCACCGTAACGGGCTCCTTGCGAATCAACTGCACGATCATTTCCGCGGCTTGCCGGCCGATTTCATAGATCGGCTGACGCACGGTGGTAAGCGGCGGCGTGGTGTACTGCGAGGTCGGCACGTCGTCGAATCCGACGATCGAAACGTCTTCCGGCACGCGTAGGCCACGCCGATAGAGAACCAAACGTGCTCCGTAAGCCGTTTGATCGTTCGCGCAGAATACCGCCGTAAACGCGACTCGACGCTCAAACAAACGCTCCATGGCCGAGACGCCACCGGGTTCGAGAAAGTCCCCCTGCTCGATACGAACGGCATCGAAACCAATGCCGGCCTCGTCGAGCGCCATCCGGTAACCGACCATCCGCTCGAGCGCATCCGCGTGATCTGTCGGGCCGGCGATAAAAGCGATCTTGCGGTGCCCCTGAGCGATCAGATGTGATGTTGCGTCAAATGCACCGCGAACGTTATCGAGAGGAAACCCGGACAGCGCAGGGTAATACGGGAACGAGCGCCCGAGTACGACCATCGGCGTTTGCCGGGAAAATTCTTCCAGGCAGCTTTCATCGAGCTGCCCATGCAGCGCGATGATGCCGTCGACCCGCCGCGCGATGAGGTCCTCGATACGCGCCCTCTCCTCGTCGATATTCCAGCGACTGCTAACGAAGACCGGCGTGAGTCCGGGCTCATTGAGCGCGTCTTCGACACCGTGAAGCCACTCGGCGTAAAACGGACTCGCAATGGTTTGAGTCAGCACGCCGATGGTGCCGGTCCTGCCGCTGGCGAGACTGCGCGCGAGTGCGTTCGGCTTATATCTGAACTGAACGATGGCCTGCTCAACCGCCTGCCGCTTGGCAGACGAGACTCGTACCGTCCCGTTCAGAATTCGCGATACCGTGCTCGGAGAAACACCGGCGGCGCGCGCGATCTGTTCGAGCGTGACGTTGGGCGGGGTTGGATCGTTAGTCGTCATGGTGCGCAAGCTTATCGATTGTGAAAGCGCTTTCAAACAGGGGAAAACCCTTGAGCATGATACGAGAAAGGCTCGACACCGGACGATGCCCATATCTCATCGCGCCCCCGTGTCGTTTCACTGCGCTAACGCGGATTGCATGGCTACCGCGATATCCTTGGCCACCGACGAGAGTGCCCGACTATGTGCGTTGACCAGCGCGTCGTATCCAGGCTCGCTCACGGCCTCGTGTACGACAGCGTGTCCGTCAAGGACGTTGCCTTTTGGCGAACGCACCGACCAGATCGCCGCCAGCGTCACCGCCCCGCTTGTCGGTGAATCAAAACGCTGTACGTCGACGCTGACTCGATAGCCGTTGTCACTCGCCCGCTGCGGATAGACCGACACGACCGAACCGGGCATGAGTTGCATGAGGTCCGCCGCCAGCGTGCGCGCGATCTGACTCTTCAGCGGATCGGCCCAGCGAGCGAATTCGTCTATGGATACACGGTTCGCGTCGATCGTAGACACGATTTGCGGTCGATCGACAAGCTCCGGAACCGTAACCGGACCCATCGCAATCGCAATCGGCTCTATACCGGGCCGCGGTTCGGCGATTTGAACGGCACTCAGCGTATAGAACCTGGAGGCCGGCGACGTCGAGCACCCCACGAAAAAGGTCGACACGATCATTGCCGAAGCGAACGCGGAATATCGGCTCATGGTTTGTCCTTGGACTTGCCACGAATCAGCGCTTCCGGGTGACGTTCGAGATATTCCGCCAACGTGCGAATCGAGACTGCCGCTTGTGACAATTCATGCATGGTTTCGACCGTGCTTTGCTGCAATGGGGAGTCGCTTTGCAGCGTGCGATTCGCCGACGTCAGCGCCTCTCGCGCCGCGGTCAGCGTCGCTTTTGCGTCGGGTGCTATATCCGTGTTGATGGTATTGAGTAGCGTGTCCGCATCGCCGAGCGTTTTGCGCAGGTCCGTGCCGATCCCCTTAAACGGAATCTCGTTGAGCTTCGCGACGAGATTGGTGATGGATTCCTGCAAGCCCTGCAAGTTGCCTGGCACCGTCGGCAGTTGGGGCATCTTCTTACTCCAGTCCACTTTCGCCTTCGGTGCGGCGGGGAAGAAGTCGATCGCGACATACAGTTGCCCGGTTAGAAGATTCCCTGTCCTTAGCTGCGCCCGTAGCCCTTTCGCTATCAAGTAGTCCGCGAACTGCTTTCGCTCCGACGACGTGCTTCCAATGCTGCCGTCCCAGTTGTCTCGCGAAATCAGTCGCTCCGGATAAATGTTCACCTCGACGGGAATACTGAACGCCCGGGTGGCAGGATCGAAGTGCGCACGGATCGCCGCCACTTCGCCAATGACGATCCCCCGAAAGTCGACAGGTGCACCCACATTCAATCCACGCACCGACTCCTTGAAGTTCAACACGTATTTGTCGACGATCGTGTCGTGCGGCTTCATCGCCTCGGTGCGTGCAGCGAACAACTCGTACGGTTGCAGCGCGTCGGCTTCGGTCGTGGACGTTGTGTCCGGCGGGTTCTCGAATGCAAGTCCGCCGATCAGGATCGACGCCACGGATTCGGTATCGATCTTCACGCCGGTCGCGTCCAACGTCACATCCACGCCGCTTGCGTGCCAGAAGCGGGTGTCGTTCGTGACGTATTTATCGTAAGGCGCATTGATAAAGACGCGTATGGTCATGCCTGCGCCGTCAGGGTCAAGTGCGTACGAGACAACCTGACCGACCTGAAGCCGCCTGAAGAATACGGGCGAACCGATATCGAGCGAGCCGATGGTCGCGCTCTTGAGCACGAATTCTCGCCCCTGCGTGCCGGACGCCAAGGCCGGCGGCGACTCGAGACCGACGAAATTGCGTCGCGCCTTTTGCGACGTGCCGACGTCCATGCCGATGTGAGAACCGGATATCAACGTGCCGATGCCCGATACCGTGCCTGCGGTAATGCGCGGGCGCACGACCCAGAAGCGGGTATCGTCGACGAGCATGCCGGCAGCGCCGCGAGTCATTTCAGCACGGGCAAGCACTGTCTTGTGATCGTCGGAAAGTGCAAGACGCTTGATTACGCCAACGTCGACGTTCTTGAACTTGATCTTTGTCTTGCCGGCCTCGATGCCCTCACCTGTGGCGAAGCGGATGGTGATAGTCGGGCCTCGTTGCATCAACGCCTGCACGGCCAGGCCGCCCGCAATCAAAACGGCCCCCACGGGCACAAGCCATACCATCCGTACCTGCCACCCCGACCGCTGCACGGCGACTGCCGTCGGAAAGTCTGCCGCGCCTTCGCTATTTTTCTGTCTCGACACCTTATTCACCTTCTGACTCCACAGCGTCCCATATCAGCCGGGGATCGAACGACAATGCAGCGAATAGGGTCAACACGACTACCGCTCCGAATGCGATCGCGCCAGGACCCGCATCGATCGTCGCCATCGAATCGAATCGGACGAGTGCGACCAGGAGGGTAATGACGTAGATATCGAGCATCGACCAGCGGCCCACGAGTTCGACCACCCGGTAGATCCGCGTTCGTTTTCGCGTGACCGCACGGGAGCGCAACTGCGTACTCCAGGCGAGATACGTGAGCGACAGGATTTTCAGCAACGGCACCACGATGCTGGCAATGAAAACGACCATGGCGAGCGCCCACGAGCCGGAGGCCCAGAGCAATACGACGCCGCTCAAGAGTGTGTCGGATCGAGTACCGAACACGGTACGAGTGACCATAACCGGCAGGAGAACAGCCGGGACGTAGAGAACCGTCGCGGCTGACAGAAATGCCCAGGTGCGCGCGAGACTCTGAGGTTTGCGCAGATGCAATATCGCGCCACATCGTGGGCAGATCCCGACATGGACACGAGCGAGCGGCTTGGACACGAGGCCGCAGTCGTGGCACACGAATAGACCGGCGCGAGCCGCGGTCAGGGCCGTTGTACCTGCCTCCGGCACGTGCGACGCGGGGTGATCACCTGACAAGCTGTGGATACGTGCCCTTATGTCAGCCGGATCGAACGAAACTGCCGCGGCTGCGAGCAGCACCATCACCGCACCGAACGCCCAGATCCCAAAGCCGGGAACGACGGTCGCGAAATACTCGAGTTTGACGAGCGCGACCAGCATGGCGAGCATGAGCACTTCGACCATTGACCAAGGCGCAACGTGCTTGAGCACACGCAGAACCAGCTCGAATCGCCAGGGCGAATGACCCAAATGCAACGGCAAAAGCAGATAGATCACTGCTGCGATGTTCACTGAAGGCATCAGGATCGTCGTCACGAACACAAGGCCGGCCAAAGGCCACATACCATCGTTCCACAGCGACGAAACCGCCCCGAACAGCGTCGCTTCGACAAATGCGCCCTCGACCCAAAGTGCGATGATCGGAAAGCAGTTGGCAACCGCAAACATGACAGCGGCAGCCAATGAAAGCGCAAGCGCCTGATCGTACGTTATCGGCAGGCTTCGATAGAGGGTCGCGCTGCAGCGTCGGCAGCGAGCCGTTCCGCGTTCGGATAAGGGGGCGTTCCATTGGAGCAAATCACATTCGTGACACGCGATCAGTTTCGCTTCATTCATCTTCGACATCCGGTGTTCGGGTACGCCCCTCGCTACGGACAGCACATTCGAGGCGTCAGATTGATATCGCAATTAAAATTAACAAACCGGGTAGACGGCTTGTTAATTGATCAAACGTTGGAGCAGACGGATTCCGTCCCCTCCAACCGCGCCGTTCGCCGGTCAGTCCGCGCGGCGCTTGGAACGACGTTTGGGAGGCGACGTCTGAGCCGGCCAACTTGCTTCGTCGAGGAGTCGGACGAAGAGTCTGTTGCGAGCCGATTCGCTCAACGGCGACGTACCCAACAGCGTGTGAAATGCGATACCGCTAGCAGCGAAGTATCGCAACAGCGATAAATCCGGGTCGGCCGCTTGGTCTTGCAACGCCTTGATGGTGACTGTGTCAGTCGTCTTGATGTCTTCTAGCAATGCCGGACTTTCGATCAGCGCGGCAAGACCGGCCCGTGCCACCGAACGCGGCTGCTTGATGGCTTCTCGGTAAATCGCGATGTGGGCCGCCAGAATCGGTTCGGCCTTGGTCGCGCCTTCCTTCTCCAGATAGTTCCGCCCAATCTGCTCGAACTGCTGCCGTTGGTAATCGAGCAGCGCACACAGCACACCGTGCCGCGTACGAAATTGATGCAGGAGTCCGCCCTTGCTGATGCCGCTTTCGCGCGCCAGCGAATCGAACGTCAGTCCGCCGACCCCCTCTCGCGACAGAATGGTCAGCGCGGCGTCAATGGCCTTCTTACGAGAAATCTCTGAACGGGTCTGGTTATCCATTATCGATAGTGATGATGTCGCGACGATTGCGGCCGGGAGTGTTGGATCTCACCGAACTGGGCAGGGAATTGTAGCGCGTCGGTCATTCAGAAAGCAAACCGGATAGACGGTTTACAAAAAATAGATGCGATGCTACTGTTCGGTCCCGTCGGCTCCGACCAGAACAGAGAGCCGCCCTGGCTCGAACTGCCCCTTACGGAAATGCAAAATGTCCAAGAAAAACGTCGCCCCGCTTCTTTTCACCGCTGCGGCGGTGCTGACCCTGGCCGCGTGCGCCGGTGTGCAGCCCGTCCCCTATGCGGGCATTTCGTCTTCCTCGCAGTTGCAGCAGAACCACGATGGCGATTCGGGCAAGGTGCCCTACCGATATACGGCCCCCGTGGTCTGGTCGCGATACACGCAGGTGCTACTGGACCCGGTCGTCGTGTACCAGGGCAGCGACAATCAGTTCGGCGACATGAAGAATGACGACCGGGCCGCGCTTGCCGAGTACATGGGAAAAACGTTTTCGGAGAAATTGGCCACGCGGTTCCAACTTGCGAAACAGCCCGGCTCTAACACGTTGCGCGTCAAGCTGACATTGACCGGCGCTGAAAAGACCACATTCCTTGTCGGACAGTTCATGCATTTCGACCTCGCGGGCAATCTCTACAACGGCGTGCAGTCGGTTCGCGGCGGCCAGGGCGCATTCAGTGGCTCGGTGTCCTATGCCGTCGAAATCTATGACAGCAGTAACGGCCACCTGCTGAAGGCCTATGTTTCGAAGCAATATCCGAATGCAATGAACCTCGCAGCAGCCTTCGGATCATTGGGTGCGGCGAAGACCGGCCTGGATAAGGGCGCTGACGGGTTGATCGCCCAGTTTCACTAAAACGAGTCGCGCAAACGCGTCAGCTAAAGGAAAAGCCTGGAGTCAGGCGGCACCCAATGCGCCTTTCGGGATATGCTCGCACCAACAAAAAACCCGCGGAGCGAATAGCCACGCGGGTTTCAGGGTGCGACAGCAGATCACAGTGGACCTGCTTGGAGCCATCTTGGGGCGATCTTGAAAGCCATTCGCGAACGATGGTGGGTGCTGAGAGGCTCGAACTCCCGACCTACGCCTTGTAAGGGCGCCGCTCTACCAACTGAGCTAAGCACCCGTTCGCGACGCTTTGCAGCTTTATTTCCTTGCCGCTTGCGAACGTCAGGACATTCGAACGTCAGGACATTCACTAGCTAGCGAGCCCGCTAGTTTAGCGCATCTTTCAGCGCTTTGCCAGGCTTGAATTTCGGCACCTTTGCCGCCTTGATCTTGATCGCCGCGCCGGTGCGCGGATTGCGGCCCGTGCGTGCCGTGCGTTTGCCCACGGCAAACGTGCCGAAGCCAACGAGCGTCACGGTACCGCCTTTCTTCAGCGCGCCTTTGACGCCGCCGAGCACGGCGTCGAGCGCCCGTCCCGCCGCCGCCTTCGATAGATCCGCTTGTTCTGCGATATGGTCGATCAGTTCCGTCTTGTTCATCCGAGTCCCCGATGATGAATGTTGGGCAATCGCGAAAGCGCCTGGAAGCGCCGGAAAGAAAGCGCAGTCCATGCTGCGCGTGCCCATTAAAAGTGGCCGAAACGGCAGTGTCAACAAGGGTTGCGCCTGATTCGGCCATCCGCGTCGCGTGCATGCGGGGACAAGCATGCGCTCGACGCCGTTCGATCGTCGTCTCTAGTCTTTGCTGGCGACCTTGGTGACCATCGCGCAACGGCGCAGATCCGATTCGCCTTCGCGCACTTCGGACAGCGTCGCGACGAATGCTTTCATGTAAGGCTGCTCGAAATGCGCCTCGAGATCGGATGGCGCCTTCCAGTTTTCGTAGAGAACCCAAACGTTCGGGTCATCGTTCGAGCGGTGCAAGTCATAGTTGATGTTGCCTGGCTCGGCGCGCGCGGGTTCGACCAAGCTGGCGAGACGGCGGCCCAGTTCATCGCTCAAACCAGGCTTGGCCCGAAGAAATGCAATGATAGTGAGTTGCGTACCATTCGCAGCAGGTGTTGCGTTAGACGCCGTTTGTGCAGTCATGTCGCTTTCCTCAAAACTTCAGGTCGTAGGTTGGAAGCGTTCTTTCGTGATGACATTGCGCTGCGCGCAGCGAAATGATGCCATCGCCCTGCGGATCTCGCTCGCAAGCGCGCGCCCACCGATCACGCAATCGAATATCCACCGTCGATGAGTAGGCCGTGGCCCGAGACGAATGAAGCGTCGTCCGACGCGAGGAAGGCGACGACCGCTGCGATCTCTTCGGGCGAGCCGGCGCGACCGGGCACGGTCGACGCTGCGAAGGCATTCTTCGCTTCGGCGCTCGGCCAGATGCGGTCTTGAAATGGCGTGTCGATGATGCCGGGATTGACGGCATTGACGCGCACGCCTTGCTTGAACAATTCGATCGACGCCGTCTTGGTCAGGCCGAGAACGGCATGCTTACTGGCAATATAGAGGCCCGCGTTGGCAAAACCGATGATGCCGCCCATCGACGCGTTGTTGATGATGACGCCGCCGCCTTGAGCCAGCATGGCCTTCGCTTCATGCTTCATCGACCAGAAAACGCCGCGCACATTGGCGTTGAAAATCGTGTCGTAGACTTCATTCGATTGGTCCACGAACGGCGTGAACGCCCCTTCGGTGCCCGCATTGTTGAAGGCCACGTCGATCCGGCCGTAAGTCGAAATCGCCTTCGCAACTAGATCAATCACGTCGCGTTCGATATTGATGTCGACGACGACGGCCGTGGCCTCATAACCCTCCTGCTTGACCTCGGCGACAAGCGCCTCGATTTCGGTTCGACGCCGCGCGCCGGCGATCACTTGGGCGCCACGACGGGCCAGCTCGATAGCCGCCGCGCGGCCGATACCGGAGCTCGCGCCGGTAACGAGTGCGACTTTTCCGGAAAGCGTTTGGGGCAAGACACAGCGATTCATTTATTTCTCCAGTTTCGATACGTTGGACTGCGGAAAGCAGTGGAAGAAATCCCCGCTCATTGCGTCTCAACCATTCTGGAGCCGTGCATTGATATGATAAAGTCGGCAATCTTCCTCAAAGTATTGAATAAGGCTCATCAATGGAAAGTGCCGAATTGGCTGAGCTTGCCGCGTTTACCGCGGTGGCCAAGCATCTGAGCTTTCGCCAAGCCGCTATCGAACGAGGTACCTCCGCCTCAGCAATGAGCCATTCGATACGCAGCCTGGAAACTCGCGTGGGCGTACGTCTTTTTCATCGCACGACCCGCAGCGTTTCACTGACGGAAGCCGGGGACATGTTGTTTGCTCGATTAGGGCCGGCACTCTCGGATATGCGCGCCGCCGTGGACGAACTGAATACGTTCCGCGCCACGCCGTTCGGTACGGTCAGAATCAATGTGCCCAACTCGATTGCCCCCTACGTCCTTGGCGATGCCATCGAGCAGCTACTGAAGCGAAATCCGGGTTTGAAGCTGGATGTGGTCGCTACCGATTCACTGGTCGATATCGTCGAAGAAGGCTTCGACGCGGGAATTCGCTTCGGCGAGCGTCTTTCGCAGGGCATGATCGCGGTTCGCCTCAAATCGAACCTGCGCTTCGCCGTTGTTGGCGCACCGAGCTACTTTCAGGACAAGGGGACGCCGACCACCCCGCATGAACTGCAACACCATACGTGCGTCCGATATGCGTTTCCCAGCGGAACGATCTTTAATTGGGAATTTTCGAAAAACGGCGAAAGCGTCCAAGTAGAAGTCGACGGTCCCTTGACCGTTGATAGCCAAGAGTTGATGGCGGACGCCGCGGCGCGCGGTCTAGGGCTCGCCTATGTCTGGGAAGACAGAGCCGCGCCTTATCTACGCGACGGACGACTCAAAGCCTGCCTTGAAGACTGGTGCGTCGTCGAAGAAGGTCTCTTTCTCTACTTCTCCAGTCGCAAACACCAATCGGCCGGACTGAGAACGTTAATCGCTGCAATGAAAGCGTGACAATAAAAAACCGCGAACGGCGTTTGTCGCATCGTTCGCGGTTTCATTGGCCGCCCGCGTCGGGCGACCCTTCTCGTCAATGCTTGACGACTTCGGACGTCGTAGCCGCATCCTTCGCCGCCTCGGCGACGGGCGTGGCTTTCGGCTCTTCCTCCACTAGCGGCTCGGGCACACGCTCGAGCGCGAGTTCGAGTACCTTGTCGATCCAGCGAACCGGTACGATCTCGATCGCGTTCTTCACGTTGTCGGGGATATCCGGCAGATCCTTGACGTTCTCTTCCGGGATCAGCACGAGCTTGATGCCGCCGCGGTGAGCTGCCAGCAGCTTCTCCTTGAGCCCGCCGATCGGCAGCACCTCGCCGCGCAGCGTGATCTCGCCCGTCATCGCCACGTTAGCGCGCACCGGAATGCCCGTTAGCACGGACACCAACGCGGACGTCATCGCGATACCGGCGGACGGACCGTCCTTCGGCGTCGCACCCTCGGGCACGTGGATGTGGATGTCCTGCTTCTCGAACGCTTCATCCTTGATGCCGAGACGCCGCGAGCGCGAGCGCACCACCGAACGCGCAGCTTCGACGGATTCCTTCATCACGTCGCCGAGCGAACCCGTGCGAAGGACATTGCCCTTGCCCGGCATCACCGCCGCTTCGATCGTCAACAGATCGCCGCCGACTTCCGTCCATGCGAGGCCCGTGACCTGACCGATCTGGTTTTCCTTCGCGGCCAGACCGAAATCGTACTTGCGCACGCCGAGGAACGTATCGAGATTGCTGCCGTCGACCTTGACCGCGCCGTCGGCCTTTTTCAGCAGCAGCATCTTCACGACCTTGCGGCAGATCTTCGACACTTCACGCTCGAGCGAGCGCACGCCCGCCTCACGCGTGTAGTAGCGAATGATGTCGCGGATCGCTTGTTCCATCACCACGACCTCGCCGTCGCGCAGACCGTTGTTCTTCTTCTGCTTGGGCAGCAGATAACGTTCCGCGATGCTGACCTTCTCGTCTTCCGTGTAGCCCGACAGGCGGATGACTTCCATCCGGTCGAGCAGCGGCGGCGGGATGTTCAGCGAATTCGACGTCGCGACGAACATCACGTCCGACAGATCGAAATCGACCTCGACGTAGTGATCGGCGAACGTATGGTTCTGTTCCGGATCGAGCACCTCGAGCAGCGCCGATGACGGATCGCCGCGGAAATCCATGCCCATCTTGTCGACTTCGTCGAGCAAGAAGAGCGGGTTGCGCACGCCGACCTTCGTGAGGCTTTGCAAAATCTTGCCCGGCATCGAGCCGATGTAGGTCCGGCGGTGGCCGCGAATCTCGGCTTCGTCGCGCACACCACCGAGCGCCATGCGCACGAACTTACGGTTCGTTGCACGAGCGATCGACTGGCCCAGCGACGTCTTGCCGACGCCCGGAGGCCCGACGAGGCACAGAATCGGCGCCTTCACCTTTTCCACGCGCTGTTGCACGGCGAGATACTCGAGAATGCGTTCCTTGACCTTTTCGAGGCCGAAGTGATCTTCGTCGAGCACGCGCTCGGCGTTCGAGAGGTCGTTGTTGACCTTGCTTTTCTTGCGCCACGGCAACGCGATCAGCGTGTCGATGTAGTTGCGCACGACGGTCGCTTCGGCCGACATCGGCGACATCAGCTTGAGCTTCTTCAATTCCGAATCGGCCTTCTTCTTGGCCTCCTTCGGCATGCGCGCGGCTTCGATGCGTTTCTCGAGTTCTTCGAGATCCGCACCCTCTTCGCCTTCGCCGAGCTCCTTCTGGATCGCCTTGACCTGCTCGTTCAGGTAGTACTCGCGCTGGCTCTTTTCCATCTGGCGCTTCACGCGGCCGCGGATGCGCTTTTCGACTTGAAGGATGTCGATCTCGGCTTCGAGCTGGGCGAGCAGATGCTCGAGCCGCTCCACGACCGGGAACATCTCGAGAATGTGCTGCTTCTGGTCGAGCTTGAGCGGCAGATGCGCCGCGATGGTATCGGCCAAGCGACCCGCTTCGTCGATCCCCGCGAGCGACGTCAGAATCTCGGGCGGGATCTTCTTGTTCAGCTTCACGTATTGGTCGAACTGCGACACGATCGCGCGGCGCAGCGCTTCCGTTTCGGCGCCGTCAGCGTGATCGGGTTCGAGCGGCATCACTTCGCAGGAAAATTGCGTCTCTTGCTCTTCGATCGAGAGCGTTTTCGCGCGCTGCAGCCCCTCGACGAGCACCTTCACGGTGCCGTCAGGCAGTTTCAGCATCTGCAGGATGTTGGCGATACACCCTACTTCGTACATGTCCTTTTCGGTCGGCTCGTCCTTGGCAGCGGTCTTTTGCGCGACGAGCATGATGTGCTTGCCGCCCTCCATCGCGACTTCGAGCGCCTTGATCGACTTGGGCCGTCCCACGAACAGCGGGATAACCATATGCGGGAAAACGACGACGTCGCGCAACGGCAGCAACGGGAGCGTAATGCGCTCCGAAGGAAGGAGTTGGGTTCCTGACATTTCATTTCCCCATGAGTGGAATCAGTTCGTTCGATAGTTGAGGCCCGCGGTACCGATTGCAAGCCTGCGTGTGTGGGAAAAGTTCGATGTATTCAGAAGCGGTCAGTGTTACCCACAAGATAAACGAAAAAAGCCGTTCACGTCTCCATGAACGGCCGTTCCTGGGAAAGCTTTAGGGTCAATCAATTCGAGCCTGCGACCTTGGGCGCTTCTTCATAGATGAGCAAGGGCTTGCCATCGCCGTCGATGACGTTGTCGTCGATGATGACCTTGCTGACCCCTTTCATTGCCGGCAGTTCATACATGACGTCGAGCAATGCCTGTTCCAAGATCGAACGTAGGCCGCGCGCGCCGGTTTTGCGGCGAATCGCCTTGCGCGCCACGGCTTGCAGCGCCGCGGGGCGGATCTCGAGCTCGACGCGCTCCATCGCGAACAGTTTGTTGTACTGCTTCACGAGGGCGTTTTTCGGCTCGACGAGGATCTTCATGAGCGCCACTTCATCGAGCTTGCCGAGCGTCGCCACCACGGGCAAACGGCCGATCAATTCGGGGATCAACCCGAATTTGATCAAATCCTCGGGCTCGACTTCGCGCAGCACCTCGCCTGCGTCGCGCTCCTGTTTGCTCTTCACGCTCGCGCCGAAACCGATCCCCGTTTTTTCCGTGCGGTCGGTGATGACCTTTTCGAGCCCGTCGAACGCCCCGCCGCAAACAAAGAGAATGTTCGTCGTGTCGACCTGGATGAAATCCTGGTTCGGGTGCTTGCGACCGCCCTGCGGCGGCACCGATGCCATCGTGCCTTCGACGAGCTTGAGCAGCGCCTGCTGCACGCCCTCGCCCGAGACGTCGCGCGTGATCGACGGGTTGTCCGACTTCCGGCTGATTTTGTCGATTTCGTCGATGTAGACGATACCGCGCTGCGCTTTCTCAACTTCGTAGTTACAGTTTTGCAGCAGCTTTTGAATAATATTCTCGACGTCTTCGCCGACATAGCCGGCTTCCGTGAGCGTCGTCGCATCGGCGATGACGAACGGCACGTTCAGCAGCCGGGCGAGCGTCTGCGCGAGCAATGTCTTGCCCGAGCCGGTCGGCCCGATTAGCAGAATATTGCTCTTGGACAGCTCGACGTCGTCTTTTTTGTCGAGATGCTTGAGCCGTTTGTAGTGGTTGTACACCGCCACGGCCAAAATCTTCTTCGCGCGCTCTTGCCCGATTACGTACTGATCGAGGATGTCGCGGATTTCTTGCGGGCTCGGCAGGTCGGATTTCGACAAGCCTACGTCCGTGCCAGCTCCCGCGGCTTCGTCGCGAATGATCTCGTTGCACAAGTCGATGCATTCATCGCAGATGAACACCGACGGGCCCGCAATCAGCTTTTTGACCTCATGCTGGCTTTTGCCGCAAAACGAGCAATACAGCAGCTTTTCGCTGCTCGAACCTTTCTTGTCCGCCATGGATATACGAGCCTCCGGACACTCGAATGACAGGCACGCCGCTTACCGCCCTACCACAGGGTCGGATCAAATCGGCCGGCCGGCGTAACGGGAAATGCACGTTGGCATCTCCGCCGTCGGCGCCCAGAACTATTATCGACCATTTATGACATCGCTTGAGTCGGGCGTCGCACCTATTGGACACAACGGACCGGCACGCGATGCTTCATGGACGCTTTTGCAGGACTTGATCGATGAGCCCATACGCCTGCGCGTCTTCACTCGACATGAAGTTATCGCGGTCGGTATCGCGCGCAATACGCTCGACCGGCTGCCCCGTGTGGTGCGCGAGGAGCTGGTTGAGCCGTTCCTTCAGGTAGAGAATTTCACGAGCTTGGATCTCGATGTCGGACGCCTGGCCGCGCGCGCCGCCCAGCGGCTGGTGAATCATGACGCGTGCGTTCGGCAATGCGAAACGCTTGTCCTTCGCGCCCGACGCGAGCAAGAACGCACCCATGCTGGCCGCAAGCCCCATGCAAAGCGTCGATACGTCGGGCTTGACGAACTGCATCGTGTCGTAGATCGCCATCCCCGCCGACACCGAACCGCCCGGGCTATTGATGTACAGGCTGATGTCCTTGTCGGGGTTCTCACTCTCGAGGAACAGCAACTGTGCCACAACGAGGTTGGCCGTCTGGTCGTTGACTTCCCCGACCATGAAAACGACCCGCTCCTTGAGCAGGCGCGAGTAGATATCGTAAGAACGCTCGCCGCGGCCGCTCGTTTCGACGACGATCGGAACGAGCCCCAGCGCTTGCGTCTCGAAATCGCGCGGCGCGTGAGAGGCCAACGTGTCCAATAATTGAGCACGAGAGATCATGCAATGGATCCTTGTTCGGAATGGGTCTTGAAACGGCCGGAAGGGGGCCTGCACCACCGCCGCGACGCGGTAAACGCGTACGACATGAAAAACGGCGTGCAGGCCGTCGCTTCGACAGCTCGCACGCCGTTTCGGGCAATGCCTTACGCTTGCGCCGAGGCGCTCGCCAGTGCTTCGAAGCTGACTTCCTTATCCGTCACCTTCGCCTTGCCGAGAACGAATTCGACGACGTTGCTCTCAACGACGTAGGCTTCCATCTCAGCGAGGCGCTGCTTGTCGGAATAATACCAGCGGATCACTTCCTTCGGGTCTTCGTAGCTCTTCGCGAATTCCTCGACCTCGGCGCGGATTTGTTCGGGCTTCGCCTCGAGGCCGTTTTCCTTCACGAGTTCGGCGAGCACGAGGCCGAGTTTCACGCGGCGCTCAGCCTGTTCCTTGAACATCTCGACCGGGATCGGCGCGTTTTGCGCGTTGGGCACGCCGCGCTGAGTGAGATCCTGACGCGCCATTTCGACCAGACGCTGTTGATCCTGCTCGATCAGCGCGTTCGGCACGTCGAGTTCCGCAACCTTCAGCAGCGCATCCATCACTTGATTCTTCACCAGCGATTGCGTGCGGCGCTTCGCCTCGCGCTCGAGGTTTTCCTTGATCTCGCCACGCATCTTAGCCAAATCGCCGTCGGCAACGCCAAGCGACTTCGCGAAATCGGCGTCGATTTCGGGCAGGTGCGGCCATTCGATCTTCTTCATCGTGATCGTGAATCGAGCCGTCTTTCCGGCAACGTCCTTGCCGTGGTAATCGTCGGGGAATTTGAGGTCGAACTCGCGTTCCTCGCCCACTGCGAGGCCCGTCGCGGCCTGTTCGAACTCGGCCAGCATGCGGCCTTCGCCGAGCACGAAGGCGAAGTCTTGCGCCGTGCCGCCTTCGAACGCGACACCGTCGAGCTTACCGACGAAGTCCACCGTCACGCGATCGCCGCTCTTGGCGGACGCGTCCGCGCCGCCGTCGCCGTGCTCGCCGGCTTCGCCGCGCGCGTGGTAATGCACGCGCTGCTTACGCAGGATGTCGAGCGTGCGGTCGACTTCGGCTTCGGAGATTTGCGTGACCGAACGCTCGAGCTCGGCGCTCGCCAAATCGCCGAGTTTCACTTCAGGGTACACCTCGAACGTCGCGTCGAACGCGTAGGCGTCGTCGGCCGCGTTTTCCTTCGGGCTGAAGCTCGGCTGGCCGGCCACGCGCAGATTTTCCGTGCGGCTGATGTCGAAAAATTGTTTGCCGACCTTGTCGCTCAGCACTTCGGCCTCGACCTGCCCGGCGTACTGCTGCGTCACCATCTTCAGCGGCACCTTGCCGGGGCGGAAGCCCGGCATGCGGACGTTCTTCGCGAGTTGGCGGATGCGCGAATCGATTTCCTTGCGCACGGTGTCCTTCTGCAGGGAAATCGTCACACGGCGTTCGAGCTTGCCGAGGTTTTCAACAACGTTAGCCATGACTTAAATCGTCCTAAATTATTCAAGCGAATCGGTTATCTTCGCCGTGCCCACGCCTTGCGCCGCGCCCTGGGGGGGCCGCAATCACCGCCCCAGGCTGCCTTGCGTCCACTGCCGACGGCACGGATCGGGTCGGAAGAATCGGACATTCTAGCAAACTATTGATCGGTACAACCCCGATTTGGCGACGCACGCGCGAGCGGCTCCATCGCGCCTCGCTCGCGCGGCGCATGCCGCGTTTCGAGGCGAGCGGCATCGGCGCGACGCGATGCCTGTCATGCGCTCGCATATATCCAACGAGGCGTGCGCACTGATAAGCTCGCATCCGAGCACACCGCGAACCACCGAGCGCCGGCCTCGCCGCCGAGCGCTCCCCTATCCGGAGACACCATGCCTGGCAGCACACCCACCGTCGTCATCGCCCCCGACTCGTTCAAAGGCTCGCTGAGCGCGCAAGCGGTCGCCATCGCCATCGCCGACGGCGTGCGGCGCGTGCTGCCCGCAGCGATCGTGCGCCTGTGCCCGATGGCCGACGGCGGCGAAGGCACGCTCGATGCGATGCTCGCGGGCGGCGGCGAGCGACGCCTGCTGCGCGTACGCGGAGCCAGCGAGGCCGAGCGCAATGCCGCCGTCGGCTTGCTGTCCGACGGCAGCGCCGTGATCGAAACAGCCGAGATCGTCGGCATCACCGATGCGGTTGCGATGCGCATCGATGTCGAGGCGCGCAGCACGCGCGGCATGGGCGAGGCCATCCGCATGCTGCTCGATGCCGGCGCGCGGCGATTCTTCGTCGCGCTCGGCGGCAGCAGCACGAACGACGGCGGCGCGGGGCTGCTCGTGGGCCTCGGCCTCAAGCTGTTCGACGCCGCCGGGCACGAGCTCGAGCCGACCCCCGAGGCACTTGGCGCGCTCGCGCGCATCGATGCGTCCGGGCTCGACGCACGGCTTGCGCAAGCATCGTTCGTCGCGATGTCCGACGTCGACAATCCGCTGACGGGCGAGCATGGCGCCACGGCCGTGTTCGGTCCGCAAAAAGGCGTTGCGGCCGAGCGCGTCGGCGCACTGGATGCAGTGCTCGCGCACTTTGCCGAACTCGCGGAAAGCGCGCTCGGACGACACGCTCGCGCGCTGCCGGGCGCGGGAGCAGCCGGCGGGCTCGGCTTCGCGCTGCACCTGCTCGGCGCACAGTTCGAACCCGGCGCCGAAGTCGTGGCGTCGCAAGTGGGGCTCGACGCCGCGCTCGACGGCGCCGACTGGCTCATCACCGGCGAAGGCCGATCCGATGCGCAGACGCTGCACGGCAAAGCGCCGTTCATCGCGTGCCGACACGCGCGCGCGGCCGGCGTACCGGCCACGCTGCTCTCGGGCGGCGTCGACCCGAGCGCGCTCGCCCGCCTTGGCGAGCACTTCAGCGGATGCTTCTCGCCGGCGCCCGGCCCGATCACGCTCGACGTCGCGATTCGCGATGCGGCGCGGCTCCTGGCCAACGAAGCCGAGCAACTCGCACGCTTGAAGTTCGCCTGAGCGAGGAACCGCGCCGGCCTGTGAGCCGGCGCGCACAAGCGCGAATGACCTCGTTGACCCTCGCGCCGGATGCGGCAACAATCGCGCGGATGCGTTTTTTCCCTCTTTCGACGAGATCGACAGGACCCCTATGAAGGCCGCAGCCAAAGCCGGGCTCGAGCAATTCTTGACTTACCGCATGCATGTGCTGAACAAGCTCTCGGATCGCGGGATCAGCGAGCGCTATCAGACCAAGCTCGACATCACGCTGCCCGAGGCGCGCGTCATCGCGTCGGTCGGCTCGTTCGGCCCGTTCTCGATCATGGACTTGGCCAAGCACGCGAATTTGGACAAGAGCCAAGCGAGCCGTGCGGCCGAGGCGCTGATCCAACGCGGGCTTGTCGGCCGCGAGCCGAGTGCCGAGGATGGCCGCGTCGTGCTGATCTCGCTAACCCCGGAAGGCCGCGCGCTCTTTCGCAAAGTAATGCCGATCGCACGCAAGTGGAACGCCGATTTGTTCGATTGTCTCGACGACGCAGAAAAGGAAGCGTTCGGGCACGCGCTCGACAAGGTCATCGCGCATGCGCTCGCCGATGACCGATGACCGATGACCAATAGCGCGCCGCATCGACACCGTGCGCCACCCGCAAACGATCCTCGACACAACGGCGCGCGAATGAGTTAGAATCTCGCGCTTACGCTTTCGATCGCATGACGCGCGCTGTCTCCCAGCGCCATGAAAGCAAGCCACACATCGAAGCGCGCGAAATGCGGTGCTTCGGCGCGAGGATGGCGAAATTGGTAGACGCACCAGGTTTAGGTCCTGACGCCAGCAATGGTGTGCGGGTTCGAGTCCCGCTCCTCGCACCATCTCACTCATCGGTTTTATACGACGCATTCCCACGGGAAGCCGCCACGGCGGCATCCTGTCGGCTTTCTGCCGCCGCGGGCGTTTCAGCCCTTTCTACGCGCATCGCCCATCGTCTCCGTAGTCGCACCGTTGCGCTGCGAGCGCGTGCCGCATCTCCGTCCGCTTCACACGCCAAATTGGTTGTGTGCACAACTAGTTTGAACTATGCTGACTTGGACGAACGCGCGCCGACGGCACGCAAGGAGACAGGCATGAGCGAGATCGAACGCGCGCTGCGCATCCAATTGGCCGGCACCTACCGCATCTTCGCGATGCTCGGCTGGACCGAGCTCATCTACAACCACATCACGCTGCGCCTGCCGGGTCCGCCTACGCATTTCCTCATCAATCCGTTCGGGCTTCACTACACGGAGGTCACGGCATCGAATCTCGTGAAGATCGACCTCGACGGCAATCTCGTCGAGCCGTCCGCTCATCGCGTGAATCCCGCGGGATTCGTCGTCCATGCCGCCATCCATCGCGCGCTGCCCGACGCCCATTGCGTCATGCACACGCATACGACGGCGGGGCTCGCCGTCGCCTGCTCGGAAGCGGGCCTCGAGAACACGAACTTCTACTCGGCGCAGCTTCACGGCATGGTCGCCTACCACGACTTCGAAGGCATCACCGTGCATGGCGACGAGGGGCCAAGGCTCGTTGCCCATCTCGGTGAGAAGCGGCTCATGATCCTGCGCAATCACGGCTTGCTCGCGGTCGGCCAGACGATCGCGCAGGCCTTCGCTCGCCTATGGACGCTCAATCGCGCATGCGAAATTCAGGTGGCAACGGCCTCGCTCGGCCGCGCGCGCGCTATTGCGCCCGACATCGCCGCCCGCTGCACGCGCGATTCGCTGCAATTCGATCCGGCCTACGGCGCGGGCCAAGACGTGCTCGATGCCCTGCTGCGTCAGATCGACAAAATCGACCCGTCCTACAAGGAGTAATGCGTTGAAGGTCGAAACTCAGGACAGCGCGCCCCGTGTGCGCACCACTGTCGTCGGAGCGGGCGCGATCGGTGCGCTGCTTGCCACGGCACTCGCGCGCGCAGGGCAGCAGGTATCGGTGCTCGCGCGCGGCGAAACGCTCTCAGCGGTCCGCGCGCACGGCCTACGAATCATCGCCGGTGATGCACCGGCCGAAACCGTGTCCGTCCAGGCGATCGAAGCGAGCGACGACGCGGCCGCGCTCGGCGAGCAGGACGTCGTCGTGCTCGCGCTGAAGTCACAGGCGCTGCCGGCACTCGCGGCTTCGCTGCGTCCGATGATCGGGCCCAGCACCCTCGTCGTCAGCGCCATGAATGGTCTGCCATGGTGGTTTCTGCAGGGGCTCGTCGGCATGGGGGCAAACGAGCCGGAGCCGCTCGAAGCCGTCGACCCCGGCGGCTGTGTCTCCGCCGTCCTGCCGGCTGCGCGCGCGATCGGCTGCGTCGTCCATCTGTCGTCGGCGTCCGTCGCACCCGGGGTCGTCAAACGCGGCCGCGGCAATCGCCTCATCGTCGGCGCGGCTCACACGCAATGCGCGAGCGCGGCGCGCGCGTTCGCCCATGCGCTGGCGCAAGGCGGCTTCGATGCCGAAGCGACCGACGATATTCGCACCGATATCTGGGCCAAGCTCTGGGGCAACATGAACATGAATCCGCTCAGTGCGCTGACAGGCTCGACGGCCGACCGGCTGCTCGACGACCCGTTCACTCACGCGCTCGCACTGCGGATGATGGAAGAAGCCGATGCGATCGGCCGTCGCCTCGGCCTATCGACAGGCATGTCGGCACCGCAGCGCGTGGCCGTCACGCGCGAACTCGGCGCATTCAAGACATCGATGCTGCAAGACGTCGAAGCGGGACGTCCGCTCGAGATCGATCCTATCCTCGGCGTCTTTCCCGAACTCGGACGCAGGCTCGGCGTGCCGACGCCGTTTTGCGACGTCGTGCTCGGACTATTGCGTCAGCGGGCCGCGAACAGCGGACTGTAATTGTCGCTCGGCGCTATGCGCCAAGGTACTCGTAGGCGTCGCGTCCGGCGCGCGCCAGGTCGCGCCACATCGCCGAGGGGCTGGCGTGGCCCGTCGCCCACCGCTCGAGCAGGTGGTCGCAAAGCGTAGACAAACGGCGAAACGCCGCCAACGTATCGCTCTCGCCGTCGTCATGCCCTGGCAGCGCGGCGCTCGCACTGCGCGCCGCGCTCGCAAGTGCTTGCCATTGGGCGTCTTGCACTTGCAAGCCGCTCGCACCGAGTTGCGCCGCGGCCCCGGACACGAGATACAACGCCTTGAACGCCGCGCGTGCCTGACCGGCAAGCGCAGCGTCCCGTTCCGTCCCGATCGATTGGGTAGACGATGTCGCGAGATGCATGGGATAGACGTAAGTGAGAGGCAGTCTCAGAGGCGCGCAAACGTTAGCGCGATCGTGCCGAGCCCGCCGGCCGCCGCAACTGCTCCAGTGGATTACGGCGTCAGGCCCCTTTACTTTATATAAGTGCAAACCCTAATCAACACCAGATTCGTCGCCCTCGCCATCCAAACCGTGACGCATCGCGTAGCGAATGAGTGCCGCATCGTTGGCCAGTGCGAGCTTCTCGAGAATGTGCTTTTTGTGTGTGCTGACGGTCTGCGGCGTGAGGTCGAGCACGTCGGCGATGCGCCGGCTCGTCTCGCCTGCCGCGAGATGACGTAAAACCTCTCGTTCGCGGCTGGTGAGCGCATCGTGCGGCTGCGGCGTCAACCGTTCGAGGCGTTGCGGGCTACGTTCCGCATGGCCAAGCCCTGCATACGCTTCGCCGTGCGCGACTTTGCGCACGGCGAGGACGAGGTCGGTACCCGCGCTCTCTTTCGTCAAATAACCATCCGCCCCGGCCTTGAAGGCACGCTCCATGACATGCGGCTCGGCATGCATGCTCAAAACGAGCACGCGAAGTCGCGGATTCGCGGCGCGGATGCGTTCGATCAGACCGATGCCGCCGCCCGCCGGCATCGTCAAGTCGAGCACGAGCACGTCGGCGTTCGTACTGCGCACGAGTGCGAGCGTCGATTCGCCGTCGCTCGACTGACCTGCAACGACGAACGACTGCGCAGCCTCCAGAATGTGCAGCAAGCAGTCGCGCATGACTGCATGGTCATCCGCCAGGAGCACGCGAATCATCTGAGGACTCCTAACCAATTGCCGCTCGGGCTTTTGCCTCCATTCTAGGTTTCGCGAAGGGAAAGCGGCGCGCTGCACGCCATCTACTGCGACCTTTTGACGGCGCAATGCGATAGAGCGCATAGATCCGATCGTACGACGACTCGAATGATTCCTACCGCCGACGGGAGAATTGCCGACGCAATGTCAGCCGACCGACCGATGGTTCGGCGCCGGCGTTTCGGAGACACTGCATCGACGCTTCGCTGAAAGACTGTTGCAAGGCTGGATAGCCGGCCCGAAGCGCCCTCTTCGCTTTCAGGAGTCCGCCCCATGCTGTCGCCGCACGAACTCGCTCAGCTCTTCGTCATCGTTCATGCACCCGAGACTGCCGATATCGAGAGCCCGGATCTCGAAGCGCTGGTCGAGCGCGATCTCGTCCAGTGGGTGGCACGCAGCGGCGACCGTACCGAGTTTCGTGTGACACCGCACGGTGCCGATGTACTCGCGCGTCTCATGCGTACCGGCTCGGGCTCGTGCGCGACGACTAAGCATGCGTAGCGAAGCGAGCGCCCGATTCCCGGCTAGATGGCGATGGGCAATAGACAGGCCGTACGTTCAGCGCCGATTGATGCGCGCATCGTAGCCCGCTTCGTATAGCGCGATCAGAAACTCCTCCGGATAAAGCCAGGAATCGACGTCGATCGTTCGAGCGCCCGCATCGACTGCGACCTGCGCTTGCGGATCGACACTGCTAACGGCAGTCGCAATCCGCCCCGTGTCGTCCGTTCCCGCCATCTCCCGCACCACGAATCTCATCACCGCTCCCTCGCATCGCGCGTCTGCCGCCCCGGATATGCGCATCCAGGGCATGCCTCACTCTATATCACGTTGTGATATAAACAAGCGACGCATCGACGCAGGTCATGCGTGACGCAGCAAGCGGCTCACCGAGCAACCGAACCACCCGCGAAGCAGCGGGGATCGACGCGTTCGCACGAGATCGTCGTACCGGCCGTTCCTTCGACGAGTCGCCCGACGTCGGCCAGTGCGCCGATGACGGCACGCCGCCCGGTGCGCTCGGCGAAGTGCGAAGCGGCCTGAAGCTTCGGTCCCATCGTCCCCGCTGCGCACGCGAGTTCGCGCAGCGCGCTCGGGTGTCCGTGGCGCAGCAGCTTGGAATTGGCGGTGCCCCAATCGAGAAAGACGCCGGCCATGTCGGTGGCGATCACGAATAGATCGGCTTCGATGGCCTCCGCCACGAGTGCCGCCCCGCCATACGGATCGATGATGGCCTCCACGCTATGCAGCGCCCCGTCCGCGGCGGACACGACCGGGACGCCCCCGCCCGCGCACATGACGATCGTGCCTTGCTCGATCAGCCTGCGCAACGGCTCCGATTGCAGAAGACGCATTGGGCGCGGTGCCGGGACGACGCGTCGATAGCCGACACCGTCGTAGGCCATGCTCCAATGCTTCGCCCGCGCCGCGGCGAGCGCACGCTCCCCCGCGAAGACGGTGCCGACGGGCTTGTCGGGGTGCTCGAACGCGGGGTCGGCGAGATCGACTTCCACCATCGTCAGCAACGTCGCGCACGCACGGACACTCGGTAGGCAGTTGCGTAATTCGAGCTCGAACCGACAGCCATGCCTCACGTGCGGCTCGGCATCGAGCACGCAGTGCGAATCGTCCGCATTCGCGCGCCGCCCCTGATCTTGCGACACTGGAATCACGGCTCGGTGCCCCTCGGCATGCATGATGACGAGATCGTTACCGTCCGCGACACCCGCCAATCGTGCAGCCGCCACCCGGACGCTGCGTGCCTCTTCGTCGGCGCTGGCCTTCTCTCCCCGCTTGTGCAGCGCGTTCTCCGCCAATGCGATCACGATGCGCATGTCTCGATTCCTCCCGCCATCGTTACGTCGTCCGTCACGGGTCGCCAAGCGCGCCCTTCGCTCGCCGACATCCAATCCACGATATAGAGGAAGTCGCGGGTCCTGACTGCGTCCTGGAGCACATCCGGCGGCGAGCGGTGCGCTTCATATCTGACGAAACGAAGGTGCAAACACGCGCAAAACCTTCATACCAACTTGATCCACGTCAAGCGAGAACCGACCGCGTAGTCGTTACCATGTGGGCTGTGCCGATCGTCCGACCGCGAACGGGTACGCCAACGCTTCGTCATGTCACCCTAACGAAGACCAGCATGAGCAACGCCCCCGTCCGACTCCCCGCCCGCGTGCGCCGCCGGCTGCCGCCCGACGTTCGCATCGGCCAAATCCTCGATGCGGCGTACGAGGCGTTTTCGACGCATGGCTTTGCGCACACGCGGATCGACGACATCGCCGCACTCGCGGGCCTGTCAAAAGGCGGTATCTATGCGCACTTCGCCAGCAAGGACGAAATCTTCCAAGCATTGCTCCATCGCTCGCTCCAGCCGATCGGCATCGGCAAGCGCGCCTTGCTGCGAGACCCGGTCACGATCGAGCGGATGGTCGATTTGCTCGCGTATCGTCTTTACGCTTGGGCCGTCAGCGAACCGGCCGTGGCGACGCTTCGCCTGCTGATCGCGGAGCGCGCGCGGGTACCCGATGCCGTCGAACAATGGCGACGCTATATGGAGCGAACCGTCGTTGCGTCGATCCGCAAGCTCATCGTCAAGGGGGTACGCGAAGGCACGTTGCGTGACGGGATCGCTGCGCAATCGCCGGCGCTGCTGATCGCGCCGATTGCTCATGCTTGTTTGCGCGAGGTATTGCGGACGACGGCGCAAAATGCGGCCGAAATCAATCGGGCACGCAGGGAATACGTGAGCCTGCTACGCGAGTTGCTCGCGACGCGTGAGATCTAGTTTCAAGAACGAGCGCCTATGGCCGCCCTTTGGCCGAATGCGGAGTCTTGCGCCTCATCGTCGATGCCGCCGCGGCCGGATTTTTGTGCAAAATCCTTCAGATCATACGGTTTGTTTTCACCAAATCGTCCTGACATGAGCATAGGCGCGAATCTTGTCGTCGCGCGTCACGAGTGGCGCGGCGAGCTTGCGTGCAGTTGCGACGATCATACGGTCTGCCGGGTCTTTGTGAAACTCACCAGGCAACTCGACCGATTTGATCGCTATTTCGGCATCTACCGGCGCAAAACGCACCGCGTCGATCTCGCCTACCATCGAAAGCCAACTACTGACGTCCATCGAAAGTACCAGCTTCTCACGCTCGACCAACATCGTCACTTCCCAGGCGGATATGCTTGAAACAACGATTTGACCGCCATCGAGTTCGCGCCCGATGGCGGCCTTCGCCTTTTTGCTTAATGCACTGTCGCCATTCACCCACCACACCAGCGCGTGTGTATCCAGGACGATCACTGCGCCGCCTCCCACTCCACGTCAACGGGAGCGGTAGGATCGTCATAGCGAACAACAGAGCCGCGTAGCACTTCCAGCGGGCTGCGCTCCACGCTTTTGTACCGTCGAACCTCCAGCGTAGGTCGGCCGTGATCAGTCACGACGACACTTTCGCCCGACGCCTCGACTTGCCGAAAGAACTCCAACGCCTTCGCCTTGAATTCAGACTTCGATACCTGATTTCCTTGCATATCGCACCATGGTCATTTGCCTATGGTCATCAAGGTATCATAAAATGACTATGCCTACAAGTCACATTGACTAAGACGATTCCTGCTTTGACGGCCTATTAACGTTAAGCAGACCTACCGACGCGTGCCCGCCGGCGCTATACCGCCGCGTACCTTCAAACCCCACGCCGCGCCCCGTTGCGCCGCGCCACTGGCCCCAAGCGACGCGAGCGTACGAGCTGATACGGCCGCAGCGCATAAGCCAGCGTACCGAAACCGCTCCAGATATGCACGAGGCGCGTGAACGGAAACAACAGAAACACCGTCATCCCCAATATCAAGTGCAGCTTGAACGGCCAAAGCACGGCGGCCATCGCGCTCGCATCGGGACGCAACGTCACGATGTGCTGCGCCCAATCGGCAAGGACCAGCATCTCGTGCGCATCGGCGCGCTGCGCATACGAGAACGGCAGCGTCGAAAGCCCCAGACACAATTGCACCCACAACACGATCAGAAGTGCGATATCGGTGCGGCGGCTCGTTTTGCGAATGCGCGGATCGAACAGGCGCCGATGCAGCAGCATTGTCAATCCGATGAAGCACAGCGTGCCGGCAAGGCCACCGGACACGATCGCAAGCATCTGCTTTTGCGACGCCTTAATGAACGCCGAGTAGACAACGTGCGGGGTCAACAAACCCACCGTATGACCGAACAGCAGAAACAGCACGCCGATGTGAAAGAGGTTGCTGCCCCATCGCAACTGCGCACGCCGCAACAACTGCGACGAATCGCTTTTCCACGTGTACTGCGCTCGCTCGAATCGCGCGAGGCTGCCGATCAGGAAGATCGAGAGGCAGATATACGGGTAGACGGAAAAAAAGAACGTATCGAGTGAGGTGCTCATGCCCGTTCTCCTCGTGCGGCGCTATGCGCTGCGTGTGAATCGACCGCGGGTGCGCGACGCACGACGTGCACCGGTTGTGCTTGTCCCGCTCCTTGCTGACCTTGGTTGCCGCAACCGTCGAAAGCGGCGGGCTCCTCCCATGCCGCGTCGAGATCGGGCTCCGGCTCGTGGGCGTGCCCGCCCGCCGTGTCGACGCGCACGCCCGCTAGATCGAGTAGCGCACCGAGCACAGCGGCATAAGCATTGCCGCGCTTGTCCACCGCGCCGTGAATGCGCTGCACGATATGCGCGACTTCGCCAAGCAAAGCGAGCGCCGCCTCGCGCGGTTGCGTCGACGCATATTCGAGCAATACCGTGAGATGGTCAGGCAATTCATCCCCCCGCAACGTCAGGCCGGCCTGCTCGTAAGTGGCAATCAGATCGAGCATGGCGGGCCCACGCTCGCGCGAATCGCCATGCACGTGCTCGAACAAATGCAATGCCGTGCCGCGTCCCCGGTCGAACAGTTCGACGTAGGCCGCCTCGGCATCGAGTTCGTCAGCAGTCCTAATCGTTTGCGCGAGCGATTCGATTTGCTCGAGACGATTGCCGCTGAGCACACGCGAATCGCGCAGCGTGCCGCAAACGTCGTTCAGATGCGCGCGCCACTCGGCGTCGGGGTAACGCAACAAGTAACCGAGCGCGCGCAGCGTCAGCGCGAAAGCGTGTTGTCGTCTGTCGAATTGCGCCATCTCAGCTCTCCACCTTGATCGGAATCGTGCGCTTGCCTTCGCCGCCGAACAGGCTCGGCTCATCACCGTGATGACAGCCGTTGCCGAAGCTGAAGCCGCACCCGCCGCGCAGGTCGAATGCGTCTTCGGCATACTCACGATGCGAAGTCGGAATGACGAAGCGGTCTTCGTAGTTGGCAATCGCCATCACACGGTACATGTGTTCCATCGTCGCGACGCTCAGGCCGACTTGTCGCAGCACCGTATCGTCGGTCACGCCGTCGACGTGCTTCGCGCGCTGATAGGCTCGCATGGCCAGCATCCTTTCGAGCGCGCGCACGACGGGCGCTTCATCGCCGGCCGTCAACAAGTTGGCAAGATATTTCACGGGAATGCGCAGTTGGTTCACATCGGGGATCGCGCCGTTTGCGCCGATATGTCCCGCTTGCGCCGCACCGGTGATCGGCGAGAGCGGCGGCACGTACCAGACCATCGGCAGCGTGCGGTATTCGGGGTGGAGCGGCAGCGCCACGCGCCATTCGACGGCCATCCGATACACGGGGCTGTTTCGCGCCGCCTCCAGCCAGTTCTCGGGCACGCCGTCACGGCGCGCCGCCTCGATCACGATCGGATCGTGCGGATCGAGAAAGACGTCGAGTTGCGCGCGGTACAGATCCTTTTCGTTTTCGACGCTCGCGGCCGCCTCGATGCGATCGGCGTCGTAAAGCAGCACGCCGAGATAACGAATACGCCCGACGCAGGTCTCGGAGCACACGGTAGGCTGGCCGGCTTCGATGCGCGGATAGCAAAAAATGCACTTCTCCGCTTTGCCCGTCTTCCAGTTGTAATAGATCTTCTTGTACGGGCATCCGCTCACGCACATGCGCCAGCCGCGGCACTTATCCTGATCGATCAGGACGATGCCGTCTTCCTCGCGCTTGTAGATCGACCCCGACGGGCACGAAGCAACGCAAGCAGGATTGAGGCAGTGCTCGCACAAGCGCGGCAGGTACATCATGAACGTGTTTTCGAATTGTCCGTAGATGTCCTTTTGAATCGCTTCGAAATTGCTGTCCTGTCCGCGCTTGGCAAATTCGCCACCGAGAATTTCTTCCCAGTTCGGGCCACCCGTGATCTTCTCCATCGGCTGCCCCGTGATGAGGCTGCGCGGCTTGGCCGTCGGCGCCGCCTTCATTTCCGGGGCGCTGTGCAAATGATCGTAGTCGAACGTATAGGGCTCATAGTAATCGTCGATCTCCGGCAAATTCGGATTGGCGAAGATGCGCGAAAGCACCTTGAGCTTGCCGCCCTGGCGCGGCTCGATCGAACCGTCTTTCTTGCGGACCCAGCCGCCGTTCCATTTCTCCTGGTTTTCCCATTGTTTCGGATAACCGACGCCAGGCTTGGTTTCCACGTTGTTGAACCAGGCGTACTCCACGCCGGGACGGTTCGTCCATACGTTCTTGCAGGTCACGCTGCAGGTATGGCATCCGATGCACTTGTCGAGATTGAGCACCATGCCGATTTGGGCGCGCACTTTCATTGTCCCGCTCCTTCCGTTTTTGCCGCGTTCACCGCGACAGCGGGCTCGTCGAGCCAATCGACACGCCGCATCTTGCGCACGACCACGAACTCGTCGCGGTTCGTGCCGATCGTTCCGTAATAGTTGAAGCCATAGCTCAATTGCGCGTAGCCGCCGATCATATGCGTCGGTTTGAGCACGATCCGCGTGACCGAGTTGTGAATGCCGCCGCGGACCCCCGTGATTTCAGAGCCCGGCGTATTGATGATCTTTTCCTGCGCGTGATACATGAGCACCATGCCTGGATTGACGCGCTGGCTGACGACGGCCCGCGCCGCAATCGCACCGTTGACGTTGAACAGCTCGATCCAATCGTTGTCCTCGATGCCTGCACGGCGCGCATCGTCTTCGCTGAGCCAGACGACCGGGCCGCCGCGATTGAGCGTCAGCATCAGCAGGTTGTCGCTGTAGGTGCTGTGTATTCCCCACTTTTGATGCGGCGTGATGAAGTTCAGCACGATCTCGGTGTTGCCGTTCGGCTTGACTCCTTTCATGACGTCCGTGGCTTTGAGATCGACGGGCGGGCGGTAGCTCGAAAAGCCCTCGCCGAACGCGATCATCCACGGATGGTCTTGATAGAACTGCTGACGGCCCGTCAGCGTGCGCCAAGGAATCAGCTCATAGACGTTCGTGTAGCCGGCGTTGTAGCTGACCGTCTCGCTCTCGATACCGCTCCAGGTCGGTGAACTGATGATCTTGCGCGGCTGCGCTTGGATGTCGCGATAGCGGATCTTTTCGTCTTCGCGCGGCAAGGCCAGATGAGAATGATCGCGGCCCGTCGCTTTCGATAGTGCCTCCCACGCCTTGACGGCCACGTGCCCGTTCGTTTCCGGCGCGAGCTGAAGAATGACTTCGCAGGCGTCGATGTCCGTGACGATGCGAGGCATCCCATGTGTTACGCCGGCCTCGGCCGTCAAACCGTTTAGCTCTCCTAACTGATCGACTTCGACCTGCGTTTCCCAGGCAATCCCCTTACCCCCGTTGCCGATCTTCGTCATCAGCGGGCCCAGCGCCGTAAAGCGCTTGTACAGATTCGGATAGTCGCGCTCGACCACATTCACTTGCGGCGCCGTCTTGCCAGGCACCGCCGCGCATTCGCCCTTGTGCCATTCGCGCACGTCGAACGGTTGCGCCAACTCGCCCGGTGTGTCGTGCATGAGCGGCGTCATGACGACGTCCTGCTCCATACCCAGATGACCGCCGCAAACCTCGCTGAACGCCTTCGCGAATCCCTTGTAGATCTCCCAATCGGAACGCGATTGCCAGACCGGGTCCACGGCCGCAGACAGCGGATGGATGAACGGATGCATGTCGCTCGTATTGAGATCGTTCTTCTCGTACCAGCTTGCCGTCGGCAGCACGATGTCGGAATACAAGCACGTCGTGCTCATGCGGAAGTCGAGCGTGACGAGCAAGTCGAGCTTGCCTTCAGGCGCGGCTTCGTGCCAATTCACTTCGTGGGGCTTTGCGTCACTCGGGCCGAGATCTTTGCCCTGTACGCCGTTGCTCGTGCCGAGCAAGTGCTTGCAGAAGTATTCGTGCCCCTTGCCCGACGAACCAAGTAAGTTCGAGCGCCAGACGAACATGTTGCGCGGCCAGTTCTCCGGCGCGTCGGGGTCTTCGCAGCTCATCTTCAGGCTGCCTTCCATGAGGCCCCGTGCGACGAAGTCGCTTATATCTTGCTCCGCCGCCGCTGCCATTTGCGCGAGATGCAGCGGGTTCGTCTTCAATTGAGGGGCGCTCGGCAGCCAGCCCATGCGTTCGGCACGAACGTTGTAGTCGATCATGCTCGACCCGAAGCGCGATGCATCGGCGAGCGGCGAGGCGATCTCGCTAGGGCTCAGCCGCTCGTAGCGCCATTGATCGGTATGCGCATAAAAGAAGCTCGTGCCATTCATCTGGCGCGACGGACGTACCCAGTCGAGTGCGAACGCGAGCGCCGTCCAGCCCGTTTGCGGACGCAGCTTTTCCTGGCCGACGTAGTGCGCCCAGCCGCCGCCGTTGCGGCCGATGCAGCCGCACATCATCAGCAAGTTGATGACGCCGCGATAGTTCATGTCGGCGTGATACCAGTGATTCATGGCCGCGCCGATGATGACCATCGACTTGCCGTGCGTTTTGTCGGCGTTGTCGGCGAATTGGCGGGCCAACGCGACGATCTGCGAGCGCTCCACGCCCGTGATCGATTCGGCCCATGCCGGCGTGTAAGCGGTGTCTTCGTCGTAGCTCGATGCACCACTGCCCAAGCCGCGATCGACACCGTACTGCGCGGCTTGCAAATCGAAGACGGTCGCAACGTACGCTTCGTGCGTACCGTTCTCGTCCGCGAGCGAAACGCGCACGGCCGGCACACGCGCGACGGTGATCTTGCCGCTTTGCTCGTTCGCCGGAAAATGCGGGTTGTGCGCGCCGCCGAAGTACGGAAACGCGATATCCACGATCTCGTGCGGCTGCGGCCCGTCTTCGATGACCGACAATTTCAGGCTCGTGTCTTGCCCGCTTTGCGCGTCCTTTTCCTCGAGATTCCATTTACCCGCATCGTCGCGGCCTTCGTCGCCCCAGCGAAATCCGATCGAACCGTTCGGCAACACGACGCGGCCTGCGCGATCGAACGCGACCGTCTTCCATTCGGGGTTGTTCGTCTGCCCCAGGTGTCCATCGAAGTCGCTCGCGCGCACGTAGCGATCGGGCACG
The DNA here is from genome assembly GCF_017315725.1 of Trinickia acidisoli. Lineage (NCBI taxonomy): Bacteria > Pseudomonadati > Pseudomonadota > Betaproteobacteria > Burkholderiales > Burkholderiaceae > Trinickia > Trinickia acidisoli. The sequence continues at coordinate 1,977,329 of NZ_JAFLRG010000001.1, read as the reverse complement.
AGCGTCGTGCGGCCGTCCGGCAATGTGCGCGGCTCGAGCATCACGAGCAACGGCATGTCCGTATAGCGGCGGACGTAATCGTCGAAATACGTGCTGCGTTTGCGGAAGAAGAACTCGGTCAGCACGACGTGGCCCATCGCCATCGCGAGCGCGGCGTCGGTGCCTTGCTTCGGATGCAGCCATTGATCGGCCAGCTTCGCGACTTCGCTGTAGTCGGGCGTGATGGCGACGGTTTTCGCGCCCTTGTAGCGCACTTCGGTGAAGAAGTGCGCATCGGGCGTGCGCGTTTGCGGCACGTTGCTGCCCCACGCGACGATGAACGTCGAGTTGTACCAGTCGGCCGATTCGGGCACATCCGTCTGCTCGCCCCACACTTGCGGACTTGCCGGCGGCAGATCGCAATACCAATCGTAAAAGCTCATGCAAACGCCGCCGATGAGGCTCAGATAGCGGCTGCCGGCCGCGTAGCTGACCATGCTCATCGCGGGAATCGGCGAGAAACCGATGATGCGATCGGGCCCGTGCCGCTTGATCGTATAGACGTTGGCCGCGGCGACGAGCCGGTTGACTTCGTCCCACGAACTGCGCACGAAGCCGCCCATGCCGCGCACCTGCTGATAGTCGCGCCGGGCATCGTCATCTTCGACGATCGACGCCCATGCGTCGACGGGATCGGCGTGCACGGCCAGCGCCGCGCGCCACCGCTTGAGCAGACGAGCGCGCACCATCGGGTATTTGACGCGGTTCGCGCTGTACAGGTACCACGAATACGAGGCGCCGCGCGCGCAGCCGCGCGGCTCGTGATTAGGCATGTCCCAGCGGGTGCGCGGGTAGTCGGTCTGCTGCGTCTCCCACGTCACGATGCCGCCCTTCACGTAGATCTTCCACGAGCACGAGCCCGTGCAGTTGACGCCGTGCGTGCTGCGCACGATCTTGTCGTGCGACCACCGATTGCGGTACGCATCTTCCCACGTGCGGTCTTCGCCCGTGGTCACGCCGTGGCCCTCCGAAAAGCGCTCGGACGGCAGCGCGAAGTGAATCAGTCGATCGAGAAAATGACCCATGGATGCTCCGAAATCAGCAAGGCATCGGTGCGTCGCGGCGTGCGTAGTGCCACCACGTGACCGCAATGCAGACGATATAAAAAGCGATGAAAAGATAGAGCGCCGCTTGCGGGCCGCCCGTCAGCGCGATCGCACTGCCGTAGCTCTTCGGGATGAAGAAGCCGCCGTAAGCCGCCATCGCCGCGGAGAAACCGAGCGCGGCTGCCGCTTCGGTATTGCCCTGCTTCGCGGCGCGCTCCATGGCCGTGCGATCACGCGGGTCGACTTCGCGCAGGTTCAACGCCAGAAAAATCACCGGGATCATGCGGAACGTCGAGCCGTTGCCGATGCCGGTTGTAAAGAAAAGGAAGAGGAAGCTCGCGAAGAAGCCGCCGAAGCTCCCGCCCGACGGGCCGGACGGCAGGAAGAACAGTACGCCGCCGACCGCCAGCGCCATCACGACGAAGTTCCACAACGTGACGCGCGCACCGCCGAGCTTATCGGCGAGCCAGCCGCCAAACGGCCGCACGATCGCGCCGATCAACGGTCCGAGCCAGGCGTACGCGAGCGGATTGACGCGCGGAAACTCGTTCTTGATCAGCAGCGGGAAACCGGCCGCATAACCGATGAACGAACCGAAGGTGCCCAGATAAAGCAGGCACATGAGCCAGTTGTGTTTGCGCCGGAAAATCGCCGCCTGCGCGGCGAACGAGGCTTTCGCTTGCGCGATGTCGTTCATGCCGAACCAGGCCGCCAGCGAAGCGGCCGCGATCCAGGGCACCCAGATGAACGCGGCGTTTTGCGTCCAGACTTGCGCGGTATGGCCCGCCTTGACGATCGTTTGCGGTGCGCCGCCGAAGATGCCGAGCACGCCCGCCGTCACGACGAGCGGGCTCAAGAATTGGACGACCGACACGCCGAGATTGCCGAGCCCCGCATTGACGCCGAGCGCGGAGCCTTTACGCTCCTTCGGAAAGAAGAAGCTGATGTTGGCCATGCTGGAACTGAAGTTGCCGCCGCCGAATCCGCAGAGCAATGCCAGTACGAGCATCGTCGTGTAAGACGTCGTATTGTCTTGTACGGCGAAGCCGATGCCGAGCGCGGGCACGAGCAACGACGCGGTAGAGATCGCCGTCCACCGCCGACCGCCGACGAGCGGCACCATGAACGAGTAGAAAATGCGCAGCGTGGCGCCGCTCAGCGCCGGTGCGGCGGCGAGCCAAAAGAGCTGATCGGTGCTGTACTTGAAGCCGAGCGAGGGCAAGCTTACGGCCACCACGCTCCAGACCTGCCAGATCGCGAAAGCGAGGAACAGCGCCGGCACCGAGATCCACAGATTGAGCTTGGCCACGGCCTCGCCTTCACGCTCCCAAAACGCCTTGTCTTCAGGTGTCCAGATTTCCAGCGTGTGGCCGCTTCGCTCAGTCAGCGAACGCAGGTTCATGACGTTCCCCTATCGATTCGGTTTGGCGTCGGCGCGACGCGTTCGAAGATTGGGTGTGAACGTTCGAGTGCCGACGGTTCACAAACTAACCGGTCCACCCGCTGGCGAGGTTGATGCCGATCAAGCACAGCACAGAGTGATATTTCCCGCGACAACGTGTCCGCTCGGCATGGGATCCGCGCTCGCATCGTGTTGATGTGAATCAACCACGAAGCACGTCGGAACCGGGAGAGTGGGAAAGGGGAAGAGAAGCCGGGAAGCGGTGGTAGGTCAACATCGATCGATGACGATCAATGTTGACCTAAAGCATTCATTGTCGACGAGCAAAAAAGATTAGCGACGCATCAACATGATCGCGGTCGGCTTGTCGGTATTGAGCTTGACTTTACGATGCACTGGCAAAACGAAATAGCAGCTCGACAAACCGGTGTCGTTGCTTGCCTCGCTGTCAAATCTGCCGAAAGCGATGACATGACCGGTAAAGCAACTGATCAGCGCCACGGTTCCGTCCGATTCGATCACGACATCGCCCATCTCGCGGGTAGCCTGCAGCGCGTACTCGGTGTAGGCCGGACCATACGTTGCCAGCAGCGCATTCATCAATAAGGGGCGATGCTGCAAATGCGTGCGTACGAACGTGTCGAGCCCGCGCCGGCCAAGTTTACCGTCGCCTTCAAATAGCGCTGCTTCAGCACCGTTCGGGCCGGGATTTTGCAATTGGACGAGGTTGAGCTGGATACCTAGTGCGCGCCACCACCACGCGGTTTCTTCGGGATAGGCTCCGGTCGAATTGCACACGTGCTTCTTGAAATGCTCCTCGTAGTTATCCTGCGGCGTGCCGTGATTACCCGGCCCCCAACGAGTGAAACCGGAAAACCGCCAACCGGGGTACTTGTTCTTGATCTTGATGAGCTCGGGTATCGAGGTAGGCAGAAGTCGCCCCAAGCGAGCGGTCGCTTTGACGCGGTCCGCTTGAGCGATCGGCGCAGTCGGCAGTTGAGCCGTCACCTCATCCAGCACGTCGAGTACGTCCGCCGCGTCGTTGTCCAGAAATAGTTCGACGATCCGCACGACACGTTCGATGTCGGCGAGCGGATGAACGACCTGCGCCGCGGCGAAAAAAGCCTGCAAGCGCAATTGATCCGGTTGCGGCAGGCGCTGTAGGTACAAGCACTTATTGGTTAGCCGCGGGGAGGTCAGCAGCCTGGACACATCGTCTATACGCCATAGATGCAGGTTGAAAACTTGGTTGATTGCCATCAGCACGTCGCCGCGCTGGTAGAGGGGAAATCCTTTGTCAAGAAACTGTAGCAATTCGCGCATTCGGCGAAACTGGCCACTGATGGCATTGGCCATAGCAGCTTGATTGCGCGTGGCGTAATTTCCCGTTGCGACGCGGATGGCTGCTAGGTGTGCCGGATGGACGGCATCGGTAAACACGAAGTTGGCGACGAAATTCTGTGCCTCGCCTAGGTTCATCTAGGTATCCCCGTAGAAAATGTTAATCGCTTCGATGTCATCCGGCCGTTGACCGTAGTCTGCCTGCCGACCTCGCGCTTTTCTGCGTACTTGAGCGTACCAAAGAAAAGTAGATTTCTTGGCTTGCTGCGGAAAATAGCTCGCCGCCGTACCAAATGCAACATTCATGATTCAAGAGGCGCTTCGATAAGCGGACAAACCGGGGAGCCCACCGCTCATAGCGAATAAAACACTACGCCCGCCCGCTATTCGGGCGGGTGAAACGGCTCAATGCGCTCGCGGCTGAAAGCCCGCGGCGCCGACTTGCCACAGCGCGAATGCCCATTCGTCGGCATAGCGATCGGCCGTCTGCGCAACGCTCGAGCCGATGCCGTGCCCCGCATCGTAATCGACCCGCAGCAGCACGGGATGCCCGCTCGAGGTCGCGGCTTGCACGCGCGCGGTCATCTTCAGCATGTGCCACGGCGAGACGCGCGGATCGTTCGCTCCCGTCGTGAACATGACCGCCGGATACGGCGTGCCGTCATGAATGTGCGCGTAGGCACTCATCGTGTAGAGACCATGGAAGCCGACCTCGTTCGACGTCGACCCCATCTCGGGCACGTTCGGCGGGCCGTTCGGTTCCGTCTCGAAGCGCAGCGTATCCGATACGCCCACATCGTCGAGCACGACGCGGAACAAGCCCGGATCGATCGTCAGCGCCCCGCCCATCACGATACCGCCCGCGCTGCGGCCGTTGGCCACCAGGTATTGGCTCTGCGTATAGCCGTGGTCGATCATGTAGTGCGCGCCGGCGAGGAAGTCGAACATCGTGTTGATCTTCCAGAGCTTCTGCCCGGCGCGATGCCATGCGTCGCCGTATTCGCCGCCGCCGCGCATGTGCACAACCGTCATGATGCCGCCTTGCTCGAACCAGGCCCGCCAAGCAGGCTGGTAGCTCGGATCCATCGAGAAACCGTAGCTCCCGTAACCGTAGATGATCGTCGGGTGTGTGCCGTCGAGCTTGATGCCCTTCTTCGAGATGATCGATACCGGTACGCGCGTGCCGTCGTAGCTCGTGGCAAACGTCTCTTGCGCTTGCAAATCGTCCGATTCGGTCTTCGACGGCGGAATCAAACTCGTATCGGTCGCCGCGGCCGCGCCTGGCGCGTAAGCGAGCTCGCGCGGCGACTCGACCCAGCCGTGCAGCTCGAACATCACGCCGGGCAACTTCGCGTCGGGCGCGAGATCGTGGATCGCCCCTGCGAACGGCAGCGAAATCGTGCGATCGTCCTTGCCGTCGAAACCGGTTCGATGCAATTCGAACGTGGCCCCGGCGCGCTCGGCCAAGTAGATGCCGTCGCTGCCGAGCGCGAACGAATCGATGACGTTGGCCCCCTCGGGCACGATCACGTCCGCTTGTGCGAGATCGGGATGCGCAAGCGGTGCCGAAACGACCTTGAAGCGCGAGGCATCCTTGCCCGTCAGCGCATACAGGCGATCGCCGTGCAATTGCACGTCGACGACGCCGTCCGCGGGGCTGGCGATTTTCTTCCACGGCGTATCGGCGCCGTGGATGTCGGCCAAGCGCGCGACGTAGAACGTGTTGGGGTTGTCGTCCATGTTGTGATTGGCCACCGCGACCGCATACGGCGAACCCGGCGACACGAGGACATAGGCGGCCTGCCCCTCGGGCACGTCGATCTTGGGCGAAACGCCTCGCCCGAACACCGCTTCGTCGCCGTCGCCGTCCACGTTCTGCCCGAGCACGTGAAGATGCGCCACGGCGTTGTATTCGCTTTGCGCAAGCGGCGTATCGGGGCCGACCTTCGGATAGCGCAGGTAGAAGAACGAGCGGTTGTCGCTGCGCCAGGACACGACGCACGAACTCGTGCGATCGATCGATTCGCTCAACCGACGCCCCGTTTGCACGTCGAGGACGTGCAATACGCTCTGCTCCGAGCCGCCCTCCGAAATGCCGTAGGCAACGTAGCGGCCGTCCCACGACGGCGCATACCAATCGAGTGCGAAATGACGCGTCGTATCGGTCGAGAGCTTTGCCGGGTCGACGAGCACGTGTTCTTGGCCGTCCACGCCGTCGCGGTAGGCCAGCTTGAGTAAGTTGTCGCCGGCGGCGGCCGTTTGATAGAAAAGACGATGGCCTCGGCGCGTGAAGTCGGTGCGCCGCAGATCGCCGCTCATCAGCGTTTCGACGCGCTTGGCGAGTGCGTCACGGCCGGGAATGGCGGCCAACACGCCGCGCGTGTAGCTGTCCTGGGCTTTCATCCAGGCCTGCACCTCGGGATCTTTGAGGTTCTCCATGTAGCGATAGTCGTCGACGACCGGTGTCCCGTAATAGACGGTGGTCACGGCGTGGACGGGAGCGACAGGGGGGTGATCGGCAGACCAGGAGGCACTCGAGGCAAGGCAGGACAGAAGCGCTACGGCTATCAGAGGCTTGTTTCGTTTCATTGTCGTGTTCGCTCCAAGTAACGACGCGCAAGATTAACGCGCTGCGCGAACGACGATAGTAGAGAACTTGCTCGAATATCGGCGCGAAGCGCGCATCGGCTCACGGCGCCTGCTCGAATTCGCGGGCGATGGCCTCGATAAATGCTTGAATGCGCGCCGTCTTGTACAAATCCGCGTGCGCCACGAGCCATACGTCGAAGCAATCGCGTCGATCACGCATCACGCGCACGAGCTCCGGCTCGGAGTCCGCCCTGAAGCACGGCAGTTCCGTGACCCCGAGGCCAGCGATCGCCGCTTCGAACAGCATCATCGTCGACGAGGTTTGGAACGCCACGCGCCCGCGTTGAGTCGGCTCGCCGCACAGCGCATCCCACATCGACGGCACGAGCGGCTGCTGGTACATGACGAGGTCGTGCCCCTCGAACGCCCCGCCTTCGCTCGGCTCGCCGCGCGCCGCCAGATACGCGCGCGAGGCATAGATGCCCGATTCGAGCTGGCCGAGGCGGCGCACGATCAGATCGGGCGATTCGGGCCGCAACGTGCGGATGGCGATGTCGGCCTCGCGCCGCGTCAGGTTCGCGATGTCGGGCGACGTGACGCACACGACGTCGATGCCGCGATGCGCGGCGCGCAGCTTCGCGATCGCGGGCACGACGAAACGCCTGCCGAGCGTATCGGTCGTGGCAATCCGGATCGTCCCGCACAGTTGATCGTCCATGCCGACGATGCGACGTTCGATTTGATGGACAGCCTGCTCCATCGCCTCGGCCGGCGCGATCAACGCCTCGCCGGCCGACGTCAGCACGTACATGGTTGGCGTGCGCAAAAAGAGCCGCGCCGACAATGCCTCCTCGAGCAAAGCGATGCGCCGGCCGACCGTCGCTTGATCGACGCCCAAACGCGTCGCAGCGCCACGCAGCGTGCCTGTGCGCGCGACGGCCAAGAAAAAACGTGCATTGTCCCAGTTAGTCATCGGCGTGCCTTCGGGTTCTCGTACGGATCGTCGCATGATGCATTTTTGCATCGGTGTCGTGCAGATTCACTGCTTTGACGCAACAGCACCAGTCTATAGACTTTGGGGATCCGCTGCGTTGCAGCATGCTAGAAAATAGGAGCCCGTCGTGACCGACTGCGCTGTCGAATCGCTTACCCCGAACCGTCTGCTCGAACGCCGCCAGGCGGCTCGGCAGCGGCTGACGCTCGTGCTCGTCGCCAGCGGCATGTTCATGGCGGTGCTCGATACGACGATCGTCAACGTCGCCCTGCCCGCGATGCGCGCGCATCTCGGCGCTTCCGTCGCGGGCCTCGCATGGATCGTCGATGCCTATACGCTCAGCTTCGCCGCGCTGATTCTTGCCGGCGGCGTGGCCTCGGATCGGTTCGGCGCGAAGGCCGTCTATCTCTGCGGCCTCGCGCTGTTCGTCGCGGCCTCAGCCGGATGCGGGGCGGCTCCGTCGGTCAGCACGCTCATCGCGGCGCGCTTCGTGCAAGGCATGGGGGCGGCCTTGTTCCTGCCCGCGTCGCTCGCGATCGTGCGCGCGACGTTCGACGATCCGGTGCAGCGGGCCAAGGCCATCGCAGCCTGGGCCGGCATCGCATCGGTCGCCGCATCGATCGGACCTGTGGCGGGCGGGCTGCTCGTGGACGGGTTCGGCTGGCGCAGCGCGTTTCTCGTCAACGTGCCGACGGGTGCGGTCGCATTGGTCGGGGCGTGGATCGCCGTGCGTGCCACGGCGCCCGCCCGCGCGCGCGGCTTCGATTGGGGCGGCCAACTCACGAGCACGATCGCGCTCGCAGCGCTGTGCTTTGCCGCGATCGAACTGCCCACGCGCGGAATCGCCGCGCGGGAAGTGCTTGCGGCCATTGCCGTCGCCCTCTTCGCGGCATTCGCGCTGATCGCCATCGAGCGTCGCGTGTCCGACCCGATGGTCCCGCTCGCGTGGTTCCGAAATGCGAAGTTCGTCGCGATGAATGCGAGCGGCACCCTCGTCTATGTCGGCTACTTCGCTTTGCTGTTCCTGTTGAGCCTGTACCTGCATGGCGTGCGCGGACTCGATGCGCGGCATACGGGACTCGCGATGCTGCCGATGGCCGCCAGCCTCTCGCTCGGCAACGTGCTGGCCGGCAAGCTGCACGGGCACATGAACGCGACGCGCTTGATGACGATCGGCCTCGGGATGGCAACGATTGCCGGCCCGGCGACGACGGTGCTGTTCGAATCGAACGCCGCGTGGGGATTCGTGATCGTGGCTATGGCGGCGTTCGGTGCCGGTACGGCCTTGTCGGTGCCGCCGATGATCTCGACCATCCTCGAGCAGGTGCCTGCCGAATCGGCGGGTGTCGCATCGGGCCTGCTCAATGCGCTGCGTCAATCGGGCAGCTTGCTCGGCGTCGCGTTTGCCGGGGCGGCCGCCATGCTCGCGACGCATTTGACGACGGCGCTCACCGCCGTGGGCGTCGTGGCGGGCATCACCTACGCCTGCGCCGCCTGGTTGGCCGCAAGATCGGCCGGCACTGCGCATCGTGAGGCACGCAGCGCAAGCATCGCATCTCGTTGAAGCGGCGATCGCGCCGTTACCTTGCCGCCCCAACCTTGCGCTGCCGCCACAGGCAAAGCAGGTCGCACGCCACGTGAGCCGCGGCGATCGCTGTGATCTCCGCGTGGTCGTAGGCGGGCGCGACCTCCACCACGTCCGCGCCGATGATATCGATCTCACCGAGCGCGCGCACGATCGCCAGTGCTTGCGCCGACGACAAGCCGCCCGCCACGGGTGTTCCCGTGCCGGGGGCGAATGCGGGATCGAGGCAATCGATGTCGAACGTCAAGTACGCGCGCCGTGCGCCAACGACGGTTTTGATGCGCTCGACGGCAGCGCGCGTGCCATGCTCGTGAATCGAAGGCGCATCGAGCACGTGCATGCCCATGAAGTTGTCGTTCCACGTGCGGATGCCGATCTGAACCGATGTGCTCGGATCGATGAGCCCGTCTTTCACGGCCTTGTAGAACATCGTCCCATGATTGAGGCTGTCGGGCTGGTCGTCGGGCCAGGTGTCGCAATGCGCATCGAAATGGATCAGCGATAGCGGCGCGCCATACTTCTGCGCATGTGCGATCAAGAGCGGATAGGTGATGAAGTGATCGCCGCCCAACGTGAGCATCTTCGCGCCGCTATGCAGAATCGTGCGCGCGTGCTCGATGATCGCCGGCTTGATCGTCAACGGACGATGCGCATCGAACCAGCAATCGCCGTAATCGACGACAGCGAGCGCGTCGAACGGATCGAAGCCCCACGGATACGGGTTGAGCTCGGCGAGCTGCACGCTTGCGGCGCGTACGGCCGCAGGCCCTAGGCGCGCACCTGAGCGAAACGTCGTCGCCAAATCGAGCGGCACGCCCGAGATCGCGACGTCGGCGCCCTCGAGCTCACGCGTATAGCGGCGGCGCATGAACGAAAGCGCGCCCGCGTATGTGTTTTCGATGGACGATCCGTACAGCGAAGAACGACGAATGGCGCCGTCGCCATAGAGCGATTCGGTCATGAGTAAAAGCTTCCTTTAGCGCGGGCCGACGAGCCCGACTTCAACTCGGTGGACTGCTCGAGCGTATGCAGCGACTTGTCGCGCCATTCTAATTACATCCCGATAATGCGACGAAGCCAAGCGAGCAGCGCCTCGCGCGCCTGCGCAAAGCGCATAGAGCGCACGACGCCGGCCGGCAAGGCTGACGCAGCCTCGATGGGTTACTCCGTCCGCCCTATCTTCAAAGGGGATTGACGGCGCTCTTGGCTGATATATGCTGACTGTTAGTGTTTCAGTTGTACAACCTCAACGTCACCGAGTCGAGTGTCATTGTGAGAGTCCGAGGCCCATTGGTCAGATGGAATCGCAGCCAAGTCGCGAGTCGTCTTCGCGCCGAGCGCGCCATCGCCAACGGCAGCACCGGCCAGCTTGCGTTCCGCCGGTTGCTGTCCGTCTTCACGATCCTATCCCGTCGTTCCGTTCGACGTCATAACGTCACGTCGGCGCGCGCGTACATCGCCGTCCCCATCGACGGCGTCGCTTCGCTGCTGCCGTAGCGCCTCTCCCCGCCCGTCACGCGCTTCAGCTCGATTCGGCGCCGCCATTGCGTCGGCGTCATCGCGTTCGTTGCGAGGCGCGTGCTCGCCCTATGCGCGCCGCGCAGGCGATACCTCGGCTGCAGAACGACGACTGCAACCGCTCGTCCATTCGCTCGGCACCCAGCAATCCATTTTTCAATTAGTTAGTTATGCTAAATAATTCACTCGTCGTCGAAGAATCGAGAAATCCCATGTGCGACATCGACGAATTTCTAAGGAAGCATCGCATCACCGAGATCGAGGCCATCATCCCCGACATGGCCGGCATCGCTCGCGGCAAAATCATTCCGCGCAGCAAGTTCGAATCGGGCGAATCGATGCGTTTACCGCAAGCCGTGATGATTCAAACCGTGACGGGCGAGTACCCCGACGACGGCAGTCTGACGGGCGTGACCGATCCCGATATGGCCTGCGTGCCCGATCCCTCGACGATCCGGCTCATCCCATGGGCCGTCGATCCCACGGCGCAGGTGATCCACGATTGCGTGCATTTCGACGGCACGCCCGTGGCCATCTCGCCTCGACGCGTTTTACGTCACGTGCTCGAGCTCTATGCCGCGAAGGGCTGGAAGCCCGTCGTCGGCCCCGAACTCGAGTTCTATCTCGTCGAAATGAACAAAGATCCCGACTTGCCGCTGTGCCCGCCCATCGGCCGCACCGGACGCGCCGAGACGGGACGCCAAGCGTATTCGATCGAGGCGGTCAACGAGTTCGATCCGCTGTTCGAGGACATCTACGAGTACTGCGAGATCCAAGAACTCGAGGTCGATACGCTGATCCATGAGGTGGGTGCGGCGCAGATGGAGATCAACTTTCTGCACGGCGATCCGCTCAATCTCGCCGACCGCGTGTTCTTGTTCAAGCGCACCGTGCGCGAGGCCGCGCTGCGCCATCGCATGTACGCCACGTTCATGGCCAAGCCGATGGAGGGCGAGCCGGGCTCCGCGATGCACGTGCATCAAAGCCTCGTCGATCTCGAGACGGGCCGCAACTTGTTCGCGGGACGCGAGGGCGAGCCCACGGAGTGCTTCTATCAATACATCGCCGGCTTGCAAAAATACACGCCGGCGCTGATGCCGATCTTCGCGCCGTACATCAACTCTTATCGACGCTTATCGCGCTTCATGGCCGCGCCGATCAACGTGCAGTGGGGCTACGACAATCGCACCGTAGGCTTTCGCGTTCCGCATTCGTCGCCGGCAACGCGGCGCATCGAAAACCGCATCCCCGGCGTCGACTGCAATCCCTACCTCGCGATCGCGGGCACGCTCGCGGCCGGCTATCTCGGCCTCACCCAGCGCCTCGCGCCGACCGAACCGCTCGTCGACGACGGCTACCGCATGCCCTATCAACTGCCGCGCAACCTCGAGGAGGGACTCACGCTGATGGCCGCCTCCGAGCCGCTCGCCTCGATCCTCGGCGAGGCATTCGTGAAGGCTTTCGTCACGTTGAAGGAAACCGAATACGACGCGTTCTTCCGCGTCATCAGTTCGTGGGAACGCAAGCATTTGCTGCTGCACGTTTGAAACCCGCATGCGACTCGATTCAATGGAGGCACACCATGAGCCACGATGTCGAACCGTTCATGTCCTCGCGAAGCGGCGGCGGCGAGCAATCGCTTAGTACTGCTGACTATCGCGCGCTCGACGCCGCGCACCATCTACATCCGTTTTCGGACATGGGCGCGCTCAACCGCGCCGGCAGCCGCGTGATCGTCAAGGCCCAGGGCGTCTACTTGTGGGACTCCGACGGCAATCGCATCATCGACGGCATGGCCGGGCTATGGTGCGTCAACGTCGGATACGGCCGAAAAGAGTTGGTCGATGCGGCTTGTCGTCAGCTGCTCGAGTTGCCCTACTACAACACGTTCTTCAAGACGACGCATCCCCCCGTCATCGAGCTGTCCGCGCTGCTGTCCGAACTGGCGCCGGCGCCGTTCAATCACTTCTTCTATTGCAACAGCGGCTCCGAAGGCAATGACACGGTGCTACGCATCGTTTATCGATACTGGGCGACGCAGGGCAAACCTTCGAAAAAGTACGTGATCTCGCGCAAGAACGGCTATCACGGGTCGACGATCGCGGGCGGCACACTCGGCGGCATGCAATACATGCACGCGCAAATGCCTTCGAAGGTCGAGCATATCGTTCACATCGATCAGCCGTATTTCTTCGGCGAGGCGCGCGATGCGCTCACGCCGGAAGCGTTCGGCCTAGCACGTGCCCGACAACTCGAAGCGAAGATTCTCGAACTCGGGCCCGAGAACGTCGCGGCATTCATCGGTGAACCGTTTCAGGGTGCCGGCGGCGTCATCTTTCCCCCTTCGAACTATTGGCCCGAAATCGAACGCATTTGCCGCCGGTACGACGTGCTGCTCGTCGCCGACGAAGTGATCGGCGGCTTCGGCCGCACCGGCGAATGGTTCGCCCACCAGCATTTCGGCTTCGCGCCCGATCTGCTGACGCTCGCCAAAGGCTTGACGAGCGGCTACGTTCCGATGGGTGCTGTTGCATTGCATGATCGAATTGCGAAATCGATCATCGAGAATGGGGAGTTCAATCACGGCCTGACGTATTCAGGTCATCCGGTCGCTGCCGCCGTGGCCGTGGCGAATCTCAAGCTGCTGCGCGACGAACGGATCGTCGAGCGGGTCAAGCATGATGCCGGGCCCTACTTTCAAGCGAGCCTGCGTCAGGTGTTCGACGCTCACCCGATCGTCGGCGAGGTAGCGGGCGCCGGCCTCGTCGCGGGCGTGCAACTCGCACAGGAGCCGCATGCACGCAAACGCTTCGCCAATGCGAGCGAGGTCGGCGCGATCTGCCGCGACTTCTGCTTCAACGGCAACCTCATCATGCGTGCCTCGGGCGACCGCATGCTGCTCTCCCCGCCGCTCGTCGTCACGCACGCGCAAATCGACGAAATCGTGGAAAAGGCAAAGCGTGCCGTCGATGCGACGGCACGGCAATTGGGGAGGATCGCTTAGGCTCAATGCGCAGGCCGCTCGTCCAGGCGCCTCGCCAGCTCGCGCAAGCCGTCGGAAACCGCCACGGGATACGGCTCGTCGACGTCGAGCGAGCGCTGAGCCGGCGGCAGCGCCCGCAGTTGTCTGCGCGCATGCTCGCGCGCCGCTTGCAGCGTCGCGGGCTCCGCGCAGCGCTTGCCGGCGCGCATGACGGGTTCGAGCAGCGGCTCGCCGTCGCGCCGCTCGTGGGCGAGCGTGATCCAATCGCCGGCCATCACGCCGTTGCGTCCGGCCAACCGATACACCGCTTTGCGTGCGGGCCACGTTGCCTTCCCTTCCGAGCGTTTGCGGCGAGGCTCGCCGGCGTACTCGACGAGCTTGTACGCGCAGTCGAGATACGGCGCGTCGGCTGAAGTAGTCATACGCGTCCCTATGCCGAATCCGTCGATCGGTGCTTGTTCGGCCACCAGTTGCCGGAGCCGGTATTCGTCGAGGTTGCCGCTCGCGAAGATCGTCACGGCCGTGAGCCCGCCTTCGTCGAGAATGTGGCGTACATGTCTGGCATGTTCGCCAAGGTCACCGCTGTCCAGGCGCACGCCGTGAACAGCGATACCGTCGCGGGCCAACCGTGACGCCAGCGCGACGACCTTTCGCGCCGCGGCTTCCGTGTCGTACGTATCGATCAATAGCGTCGCATTCGTCGGCTGCGAGCGCGCGAAACGCTCGAACGCGAGCGCCTCGTCGGCATGTGCCTGCACATACGAATGCGCCATCGTGCCGTAAGCGGGGATGTCGAACGCCAGCCCCGCCGCGAGCGTCGCCGTGCCGCTGAATCCGGCCAAATAGCACGCGCGAGCCGACAACCAGGCCGCCTCCGCCCCATGTGCGCGCCGCAGCCCGAAATCGACGAGCAGTTTGTCGGGCGCAGCAAGCACGCAGCGGGCCGCCTTGCTCGCGACGACGGTTTCGAAATGCGCCACGTTCATCACGCGGCTTTCGACGAACTGCGCCTCGCGCATCGGCGCAGTGATGCGCAGGATGGGTTCGTCGGGGAAAAACACAGTGCCCTCGCGCATTGCGTCGACGTCGCCTGTAAAGCGTAGATGCTCGAGCGATCGAAGAAACGGCGTCGAGAAGCGGCCCGTCTTAGACAGTGAGGACAGTTCGTCGGCCGTGAATCGAACGTGCTCGAGATAGTCGAGCACTTGCTCGAGCCCGGCCGCCATCAGGAAGTTGCGCTGCATCGGCAACGCGCGCACGAACAACTCGAACGACGCCGTGTCGTTCATGCACGCGTCGAAATACGCCTGAAGCATCGTCAATTCGTAAAGATCAGTCAGAAGCGTGCTGTGCAGCGATAGCTTCATGATGTCGTCTCCGCCGTGAAGGCCGGTGTCGCAGCGCGAACACCGCCGCCGTATCGGCGTTATGCAGCGGCATCATGCCTCACATAGCGCATGGCGCTCCGCTCGGTCGCGAACGCTTTTTCGTAAATGCTTTGACTGCGCCTATAACGCATGGTGGATGGATAGGCATTCAAGCGAGCAAAACAGATGGACACAGATGAACTGTGCGCTCGCCCGCGCGAAAACGCTACGCTAACCGATGGCGGAGACGGCGGCGGCAGGCTTCAACCGGGTTTGCCGTCGATGCGCGCCGAACTCAGATAGGGCGCGTAGCGAATCAGATAGACGACGAACGCCGCACACCAAAGACTGCCCGCCACATCGATCCATATGTCGGCCGCACCGGCGAATGCGATGGGCCCGAACACGCGCGCGAGCGCCGCTGCGATCATGAGCCAGTAACTCGTCATCTCGAACGGGCCCGCCACGAGCATTCGCCCAGTGTGCCCGAGCGCCGTGCGCGTGACCATTGCGATGATCGCACCGCCGATCGCGCCGACCGTCAGCGCATGAATCGCGATGGAATGCGAGACGAGGCCGAGCGCCGAACACGCAAGCAGCGCAAAGCCCACGGGGATCCACAGACATGCTGCGTGCAGAATCCAGAGAATCGGTCGCGGCCCGACTCGCCACGAACGCCATCCGGCCATACGGACGGCATGGATGACGGCGGTCGCCGCCGCGCACGCTGCCACGAGCGCCGCGGGCGCGCCGGCGGCATCGGCGATCAGCGCAATGAGCGGCGCGGGCGTTGCCCAGGTATCGACAAACTTCCAGCGTTTGACCGTGAAGCCCTTGATCGCGTTCGTCGTAAACATCGGCACGACGCGGCCGGTGATCACGGAGACGAACATGATGACAAGGCCTGTCGTCGCATACGCCACGCGCAATGCGAGATCGCCGCGCCCGTCCCAAGCGTACCAATGGAAGAGCGCGTCGAGGAGTCCGTACAGCCCCAGCGCCACGGGCAAGAAAATGTTATGACGATTCTTCGCGGCGATCAGCACGCGCAGCAACACGACGGCGGCGATCAGCAGAAATGCGACGTCGACGACCGCCGCAACGGGCTCCGGCCCCGTCCAAACCAGCACGCGCCCGGCGATCCACAGCAGCCACAGCGCGCCAAGCGATGCGCCGGTCGGCGTCGGACGCGATGTCCACGCGCGTACGGCGGTCAGCAGGAAGCCGACGACGATCGCGGCGACGAACCCGAACAGCATCTCGTGCACGTGCCAGAGAACGCCCGTCAGCCGCGCGTCGTGCCCCGCCGCGCCGGCGCCGTGCAGTGCGGCGAGCCAGAGTGCGATGGCAATGACACCGAAGGCCGCGCCGCCGAGGTAGAACGGACGGAATCCGAGCCGCAGCAGCGGCAGCCCCGATGCTTGCTTCGATGTGCCGCGCCCGAGCGGCTCGCTGATCTTCATCATGCTGTTTCTCCTCGGCGGCGCGTGCCGTCTGAGGCTTCCGTGTTAGGCGCCGCTTTTACCATTGCCGACGTCGACGCAACCCGCGCTTGCCCGAAATAGCTCACGTGGTGATACAAACGTCGCCAGCATAGCGCGCCCGGCGCACGTTTCGCGTTGCTGCGACAATTTGCGTATCGGCATGCAGCATTCGCGAGCATCCCCGCCCACTGAGCCTGTACGACGAAAGTGAGGTAGTATCCGCACCGAAGCGAGCCCGGACTCGCCGGCCCGGCGGTTGGAGCGGCAATGAGCGCCCACAGGCCGCGATCTGCTCGCCGATGAAACGCTTGCGCCTTCACACTGACTGCCTCACCGTTCGTTCGCCGTGCCACAGCCCACTCCCGCCCCACAGAACTTCGACGAATACTGCGCACGAAAAGCGGCGCCCGAGGGTTCGAGCGCCTACTATGCGTTGCGCCAAGCCCCTGCTGCACGCCGACCGCTTCTAACCGCGCTGTTCGCGTTGCGCCGCGAACTCGAAGAAACCGTCAAAGACACCAGCGACCCGACCGTCGGGCGCACAAAGCTCGCCTGGTGGCAAAAGGAAACAGCCGCGTTGACCGCCGGGCAGCCGTCGCACCCGGTCTCGCAGGCACTCGCCGCGCATTGCGACGACATCGAGGGCGAAGCGCCGATGCTGCATCGGCTCGTAGCCGGCTTCGAGATGGATCTCGACCAGGCGCGCTACCTCGACTTCGCCAACCTCGCGCGCTACATCGAACGCGTCGGCGGCGCATTCGCGTGCGCCGTCGCGCGCGTGACGGCGCACGAACCCCAGCGCACCGGCGAGTGGGCGCCTGCGCTCGGCAATGCGTTGATGCTTGCGCAATTCGTCCAAGAACTCGGCAACGACGCACGGCACGGGCGCATCTATCTACCGATCGACGAGTTGCAGCGCTACGGCGTGACGGCGGCGGAACTGATCAACCGCAAGTACAGCCCGGCCTTCTCCGAACTCATGCGCTTTCAGACGAATCGCGCGCGCGAAGCGCTGCGTGCGGCGCTCGCGGGGATTCCGGCGACCGAACGCGCTACGCAGCGCACGCTGCGTGCACAATCGGCGATGTCGCTCGCGTTGCTCGACGAGATCGAGCGCGACAACTTCCAAGTGCTGCATCAACGGATCGCGCTGACGCCGATCCGCAAGCTTTGGATTGCTTGGCGCGCGGCGCGCAAGCGCTGATCGCCACGAGCCGCGGCGCGCTAGGTTCGCACTCAAGCGCGCACGATCGGCAGCGGTGCGAATCGTCCGCGTAGAACGCCGGCCGCATCGAGCCCCCACCACGGGCCGAGCACGGTCGCATAGAGCTCGCGGAAATCGACGCCGACGGGCAAGTTACCATTGCCGTCGAGCCGCGCCAGTGTCGGCGCCACGCCATAAAGCCCGCCGCGCACGCGCCCGCCCGCGACAAAATGCGGCGCGACGGTACCGTGATCGGTGCCGTTACTCTCGTTCTCGCGCGGCCGTCGACCGAACTCGGCGTAGGTCATGATGAGCGTGTTGTCCCAACGGCCCAACTCGATCAACGCCGATCGCATCGCCGTCAAACCCTGTGCGAGTTGTCCGAGCAGCGCCGCATGTTGGCCGGGCTGATTTTGATGCGTGTCGAAACCGTTCAGTGTCAGACAAATCACGGCCACGCCCTGCCCTGCGATCGGCTGGCCGCGCGGGGTGTCCGCACCCGCGAGCGCTTGCATCGCCGTCTTGACCTGAGCGCCGAACGCGCCGCCCGGAAAAGCCGTCTGCAGCGCGAACTCGCCCGCGTGGGGCTGCAATCGAAACGCGGCGTGCACGATCTCGTTCTCGACATCGAGGATGTGCGCAAGCTCCGCGTTGCGCTCGCGCAGTGCAACCGGCTTGACGAGCCTCGACGCCTGCGCGAACTGTGCGGGGTTGACGAGTGCGACCGCGCGCGCGCCTCCGGTGAACGGCCCCATCTCCGCGCTGCCGATCACCAGTGCATCGGCAGCGAACCCGCTCGGCACGGGGGCCTGCGCGAACGCGCGCGTGAGCCATCCGTCGCTCAAGTATTCGTCGGCGCGCGAGGCGGTGTTCCAAATCTCGATCGAGCGAAAATGCGAAAGATTGGGTTGCGGGTAGCTGACGCCCTGCACGATCGCCAAATGCCCCTCGCGCCATAAGGGCTGCAGCGGCTGCAGCGCGGGGTGCAGGCCGGTGCGCTCGTCGAGCGCTAGCACGCGTTCGCGATCGATGCCGATATGCTTGCGTAACACACGGTAATTTGGATCGGCGTACGGAACGACGGTATTCAGGCCGTCATTGCCGCCTTTGAGTTCGACGAGGATCAGCAGATTTCTGTAAGGTACCGCACGCGTGGCCGCAGGCGCGAACAGCGACGCTGCCTGCGCGAACGCGCCTCGCGCAGGCAGCGAGAGCGCGGCACCGGCGGCGGTCATCGATGAAAGGAAGCGTCGTCGCCGCATGGGTTCAATCCAGTTGGTAAGCAGGATCCATCAGCAACGCACGCAAGTACGCCGAACTCGACACGCCCGCATCGATCGGATCGACCGGCGACATCGGCAACACGGCATGCTGCAATTGCAGCTCGACCGATAGGCTCGGGTGCTCGGCCGGCGCCGTACGGTAGCGCGCGAGCCAATCGTCGAGATCGAAACGCATGCCGTGCGCCCGCATGGCCGGCGCGGGTGCCATCGTCGTCCCCTCGTGGGTCGAAAGGGCTATGCGTTGACCGGACATCTCATGCGCGCCTACCGTCGTCATCGAATGCGACCCCGCGGCAGAGCCGGCCATCTTCGAGGACGCCGCGCTCGCATGGGCCCGGCTCGATTCGGTCGCGCGAAACAGTTGCTCGACGAATTGCTCGCGTGCGAGCAGCGTCGTGCTGTTGATCCACGTCGTACCGCCGGGCCATCCCTTCACGTTGGGCGGCGCGAACAAATTTTGACCGAGATTGCGAAGCGTACCCGCGAGCGGTGTCATATCGTTATCGTCCACGTCGAACGCGCGCAGCGTGCCGACGACGAATTGCGCCGGCGATTTCACCAGCGCGCCGCGATTGCGTTCGTTCCAAAACGCGTCGGTCAGAAAAAGCCCGCGCAACGCGACCGCGATGTCGTAGCCGCTCGCACGAAAGCGCGCGGCGATCGCCTCGATCTGCGCCGGGTCGGGCGTCTCGGAGACGAACTCGCGCCACAGCTCGGTGACGATGAACGTCGCCGTTTGCGGCTCGGCCAGCAGCAGATCGAGCACCGCATCGCCGTCGAACGTGCCGGCGTGCCCGAGCACCGTCTTTTCTCCCCCATCGTGCCAATCGGCTCGCCAAACGTACGCGCGCGTGTCGGGGTCGAGGCTCCAGCCTGTATAAGCGCGCGCCGCTTCGCTGACGTCGCGCTGGGTGTAATGTCCTTCGCCGAGCGTGAACAGCTCCATGACTTCGCGCGCGAAGTTCTCGTTCGGACGGCCCTTGCGATTGCCGGCGCCGTCGAGATAAAGCAGCATCGCCGGGTCCTTCGCCACGGCGTGCAGCATCTGCGCAAAGCTGCCGAGCGCATAGCGGCGCAGCAAAGCGTTTTGCCGCGCCATCAACTGCGGATACGGGACTTTGTCCTGACCCGACGTGAAGTGTCCGTGCCAAAACAACGTCATGCGCTCGGTCAGCGGCGAGGGCGTCGTGGCCATCTCGTGGATCCACCATCCGCGCAACCCTTCGTAGCGGCGGTTGCGCTCGGCCGCTTCGGCGCGGCGCACGTCCGGGTCGAGGGCGCGTTCCTGCGCGCGCGTCGGAATCGGCTCGTCGACCCAAACCGGCATCGGCGTCGCAGGCGCCGTGCGCGCCGTGGCGAGCAGTTTGTCGACGGCTTGGACGCGCGACAGGCCAACGTAAGGAGCGAGCGCCTGCTGGTCGGGCACGAACCCCGTGCGCGTGAGGAAATAGCGTGCGTCGTCTTCGTCGAGCGGCGCCTGCTCGGCATCGTCGTCTGCCGAGTGAAGCGTGGCATGCGCAGGTAGGGGGTGCCGGGAATGCGGGCGGTGGGAAGCGGCGTATGCGCCCGGAACGAGCGCGGCGAATAAGGCGGCAACGACCATTGGAGAACGGAGCAGACGTTTTCGCATCGCATTCGCCCAGACGTTGAACGATGATTACCGTTTATAAAGCTCGCGGACAGCGTCTTCGATATGCTGACGCAGCAAGCGCCGCTCCTCGGGCGTCATATGACCGTCGCGCTGATGATCGCCGAACTCGCCGGGCGCCGAAGCTGTCCGAAAGATGGAGGCTGGCGGCGCACTCGCGGGCGGCGGACGCGGGGCGCCCTCGCGCGCCGGCGGCAAGTAGCGGCGCTGGAATGGACGGAACGGATGCGGATGCTCGGCCCCGCGCTCGCGCAGCGGCGCTTGCGCCTGCGCATCGGCGGCAACGATCAGACTCGCGACAGCGCCGGCGACGGCGACCGCGACGATGCGCGCCCGCATGCGCGGCAACGCGCGTCCCACCGTCATCTTGTTCCCTTCGTCATGCGGCAACCGGCGACCTCGAATTACGTGTACTGATGCTCGACCCAACATCGAGCGCGAGAGAGTGGTGTTATTGGGATGAAGTATCCACCGAACAGCCGCTATCAGTGAAGGAGTTTATGTGCGGACGGTTTACGCCGTGCATCAACACGGGTAAATTTTGTAACTGTCTGTAACCCGAGAATTTTCACTTTCTCGCCCGTCTTTGCAATCGCGCTAAGATGCCGCCCATGGAAACGAAAAACCCTTCGAAGATTCTCGTCGTCGACGACGACCCCCGCTTGCGTGATCTGCTGCGCCGTTATCTCGGTGAGCAAGGCTTCAACGTCTATGTCGCGGAGAATGCGCCCGCGATGAACAAGCTCTGGGTGCGTGAGCGGTTCGATCTGCTCGTGCTCGACCTGATGCTGCCCGGTGAGGACGGCCTGTCGATTTGCCGTAGGCTGCGCGGCAGCAACGATCGCACACCGATCATCATGCTGACGGCCAAGGGCGAAGACGTCGATCGTATCGTCGGCCTCGAAATGGGCGCCGACGACTACCTGCCCAAGCCGTTCAATCCGCGCGAGCTCGTCGCGCGCATCCACGCGGTGCTGCGCCGCCAATCGCCGTCGGAGCTGCCCGGCGCGCCGTCGGAGACCACCGAGGTGTTCGAGTTCGGCGATTTCGCGCTCAATCTCGCCACGCGCACGCTCACGAAAGCGGGACAGGAAATCCCGCTCACGACGGGCGAGTTCTCCGTGCTGAAAGTATTCGCGCGCCATCCGCGCCAGCCGCTCTCGCGCGAGAAGCTGATGGAACTCGCGCGCGGGCGCGAATACGAGGTGTTCGACCGCAGTCTCGACGTGCAGATCTCGCGCCTGCGCAAGTTGATCGAGGTCGATCCCAGCAGTCCCCGCTTCATCCAAACCGTCTGGGGCCTCGGCTACGTCTTCATCCCCGACGGCGCCGCGTGACGCGCGCTCCCTCGTCTCCAGCGGTCCGCTAGGCCCTCATGCGCATCAATCGGCGATTTCTCGCCAATGCGTTCGGGGGCCTGTTCTGGCGTACCTTCTTACTGATCGCGCTGCTGATCGCGGTCAGCCTTGCCGCATGGTTTCAAAGCTTTCGCGTGATCGAGCGCGAGCCGCGCGCGCAGCGCGTGGCGCTGCAACTCGTTGCCGTCGTCAAACTGACGCGCACGGCGCTGCTCTACTCCGATCCCGATCTGCGCCGGGCGCTGCTGCAAGATCTCGAAAGCAATGAGGGTGTGCGCGTCTACCCGCGCGAAAGCACCGATAAATACACGCTGCAGCCCGACGAATCGCTGAACCGGCTCATCGAGCACGACATCCGAGGACGGCTTGGCGACGATACGGTGATCGCGCAGTCGGTGAACGACATCCCCGGCGTCTGGATCAGCTTCAAGATCGACGACGACGACTACTGGGTCGCGCTCGACCGCGATCAACTCGATAACGTCACGGGCCTGCAGTGGGCCGGCTGGGGTATCTTCGCGCTCGCGCTTTCGCTGTTCGGAGCGGCCTTCATCACGAGCCTCGTCAACCGGCCGTTCGCGCGCCTCGCCGCCGCCGCGCGCCGGGTCGGCTTGGGCCAAGCGCCGGAGCCACTGCCTGAGCGTGGGCTTGGGGTCGCGGCGGACACCAACCGCAGCTTCAACCAAATGGTGCGCGACCTCGAACAACTCGAGGCCGACCGCGCGCTGATGCTTGCCGGCATCTCGCACGATCTGCGCACCCCGCTCGCCCGGCTACGGCTCGAAACCGAAATGAGCCCGTCCGATCAAGCCACGAAAGACGCCATGATCGACGACATCGAACAGATGGATTCCATCATCGGACGCTTTCTCGACTATGCGCGCCCGCCGCAGCACTTCTCGCGGCCGGTCGATTTGTCGATGGTCGCGGGCGAAATGGCCGCGCGTATGGCGAGCGAGGACGGCGTGCGACTGACCATACGGCTTGCCGAGTCGGCCGTGATCGAAGCCGACGAAACCGACGTTCGTCGCGTGGTCGGTAATTTGCTGGAGAACGCGAAGAAGTACGGTTTGAGCGAAGCGGACGGTATTCCGCACATCATGGTCGAAACCCGCGTTTCTCATTCCCGTGCGGAGCTATCCGTGATCGACGAGGGCCCCGGCATCCCCGAGGACCAGATCGGCCTCGTCACGCGTCCGTTCTATCGCGTCGATACGGCGCGCACTCAGGCGAACGGTACGGGCCTTGGCATGGCGATCGTGCAGCGTCTCGTTAGTCGCCATCGCGGCACGCTGAAGCTGCGCAACCGCACGCCCAGCCCCGGCCTCGAAGTCACGATCGAGTTCCCGCTGGGCAAGAGCGCTTAAGGCTCGCCAAGACCGTCTCGGCCTGTCCCCAGCATCCTGCGTGGGCATGGGACGTGAGGCCGCGCACAAGCCGAAAGAAAAACCTATCGATCTCGTTGAAAAATACTATCCCCTTAATTAGATAATTTCTATTGATGAAAAAAGTTAATAGCGTTATAGTTGCTCCCATGTAACGCATTCGTTACAGCGAGCAGGTAGTTTTGGACAACGTCTTTCTCTTCTCAACCAGACTAGGAGTCACCGCATGAAAACCGTCGGCGATAAACTCGAAGCATTCACCGTCAGCGCCGCGAAGCCGGGCTTCAACCACCATGAAGAAAACGGCCAGTCGGCGTTCGAAGAGATCACCGAACAATCGTTCCCGGGCAAGTGGAAGATCATCTATTTCTACCCGAAGGACTTCACGTTCGTCTGCCCGACCGAGATCGTCGAATTCGGTAAGCTGCAGAAGGACTTCGCCGAGCGTGACGCGGTGCTGCTCGGCGGCAGCGTCGACAACGAATTCGTCAAGCTCGCATGGCGCCGCGAGCACAAGGATCTGGACCGCCTGAACCACTACGCGTTCGGCGACGTCAAGGGCGAGTTGATCGACCAGCTCGGCGTGCGCGACAAGGAAGCCGGCGTGGCCCTGCGCGCGACGTTCATCGTCGACCCGGACAACACGATCCAGCACGTTTCGGTGAACAACCTGAACGTCGGCCGCAACACGCAAGAAATCCTGCGTATCCTCGACGGCCTGCAAACGGATGAACTCTGCCCGTGCAACCGCGCGGTCGGCGGCTCGACGCTGTAATCGCAGCGCTGGCCCGAAGCCCGCTATGGTTCAAGCGAGCCAGCGGGCTTTTTTAACGACACCGCCATAGGAGAAAACAATGGATTTCTTGAATTCGATTAAAGAACTCATCCCCGACTACGCGAAGGACATTCGCCTGAACCTCGACGGCACGATCGTGCGGTCTTCGCTGGAAGGGAACGACGCTGTCGGCGTGGCGCTGGCCGCCGCGTTCGCGGCGAAGAGCCGCACGATCGTCGAGGCGATCCGCTCGGCTGGCGTGCTCTCGCCCGAAGAATTGAACGGCGCCCAAACGGCAGCCGCGCTGATGGGGATGAACAACGTCTGGTATCCGTTCGTCGAGATGGCCGACGACGCCGATCTGAAAACGCAGCGAGCCGAGCTGCGCATGGGCGCATATGCTTCGCATGGCGGCGTCGACAAGCGGCGTTTCGAAATGTATGCGCTGGCCGCGTCGATCGTCGGCAAGTGCCACTTCTGTGTCAAGTCGCACTTCGCGCTGCTCAAGAATGAGCAAGGGATGTCGGTGCAGCAGTTGCGCGACGTCGGCCGCATTGCAGCCGTGGTCAACGCCGCAGCGCAAGTCATCGCCGCCGAGGGCAAGTAGCACGCCGATGCACCGATAGGCCGACACGCAGTGTCGCCGGCCGGTCGACGCGCGTCTTGCAATGTCTGAGAGACGAGCCGCGCCGGGTGTGCGGTTCGCCTTCGTCACGCTCGGCCGCTGTCAGGCGCTCTCGCCCGCTGCGCTCAGGAGCACGGCGGCCTGCGCCTCGATCCCCTCGCCGCGGCCCAGGTACCCGAGCTTCTCGTTCGTCTTCGCTTTAACGTTCACGCTCGCTGGCGGCAGCGCCAGATCCGCCGCAATGTTGGCACGCATCGCTTCGATGTGCGGCGCCAGCTTAGGCGCTTGGGCGATGACGGTGCTGTCGACGTTGACGATCGCGAAACCCGCTTGCCTGATACGCGCCGCGCACTCGCGCAGCAACACGCGGCTGTCGGCGCCCGCGAAACGCTTGTCCGTATCGGGAAAATGGCGGCCGATGTCGCCAAGACCCGCGGCGCCGAACAGCGCGTCGGTAATCGCGTGCAACAGCACGTCCGCGTCGGAGTGGCCAAGCAGCCCGCGCTCGTACGGTACCGTCACGCCGCCGATGATGAGCGGCCGCCCTGCCACGAGTGCATGCACGTCATAGCCTTGTCCGATTCTGAAATTCATTTGCGTGTCTCATTGCAGTCGCAACCGAAGTTGCGGTTCGATGGGATGGCGCGCATGCGCCGGCTGTGTCAAGCGCTCGGCCGTTGCGCCAGGATGGCCTCGACCAGCTCGAAGTCTTCGGGGTACGTGACCTTGAAGTTGCGCAGGCTGCCTTGCACGAGCCGGGGAGCGTGGCCGAGCCATTCGATGGCGCTCGCCTCGTCGGTCAAATCGTGGCCGTCGCGCTCGGCCCGCGCGATCGCCTCGCGCAACATGCCGATGCGGAACATCTGCGGCGTTTGCGCCTGCCACAGCCCGTTGCGCGACTCCGTTCGCGCGATCCGATCGCCGCGCTCGAGGTCGACGCGCTTGAGCGTATCGGCCACGGGCAACGCCATGATACCGCCCACTTCGTCGGCCGCGAGCGTCGCGATGAGCGAGCGGATCAGCGCCGGCGTAATGCCCGGCCGAGCGGCGTCGTGCACGAGCGCCCAGTCGTCGTCGGTTGCGCCGAATTCGGTGAGCGCATCGAGCCCGTTGCGGACCGATGCTTGTCTCGACGCACCGCCGCAGCGGCGCACGGCAAAGCGCAGCGGCGCGAAGCGGCGCTCGTCGAAATGCGCGTCGTCGGGCGAGATGACGACGAGCGTCTGCATGAGTTCCTCGCAAGCGTCGAACGCGGCCAGCGTGAAATGCAGCAGTTCGCGCCCGGCTACGGTGCGATATTGCTTCGGCATCGGCGCGCCGGAACGGCTGCCCGTACCGGCGCAGGGAATCAGTGCAAAAAAGCGGGAAGTCACGAGGTCGAATCGGGCCGTGCAGGCCGCCAGTCAAAAATGGACGAGGGATTTTATAATAGGCGCTTTGCTCCGGGCACCCCATCCTTCGCCGATGTGGCGTCCGACGCTCGAAAGCCGGCTCCCGGCCGCATGCCGCACCGCCCACGCATGGCTTTCGTCACGCTCTCACGCAAGGCCGCACGCTCCTCCTCATGCCGCAATCCGCCACCTCGTCCGCCTCGTCCAATTTGCCACTCGCGCTCGTCAAAGCCGGTCAACGGTTCGCGTTCGACGGCACGCACGGCTCGTCCGATGCCCTGCTGATCGCGCGCTACAGCGAAACGGCGCGCGGACAGGCACAGCAAGCGCCACGAGGGCAGCCGCCGCTCGTCGCCGTCGTTTGCGCGAGCGCCGTCGACGCTCAACGCCTCGCGCAAGAAATTCCTTGGTTCGCGCCGAACGCGCGCGTGCGCCTGCTGCCGGACTGGGAAACGCTGCCTTACGACACGTTTTCCCCGCACCAGGATCTCGTTTCGGAACGGCTCGCGACGCTGCACGATCTCGGCGAAGGCCGCTGCGACATCCTGCTCGTGCCGGCCACGACGGCGCTGTACCGCATGCCGCCCGCCGCATTTTTGGCCGCCTATACGTTCTCGTTCGCGCAAGGCGAACGGCTCGACGAGGCCAAGCTAAAGGCTCAGCTCACGCTCGCCGGCTACGAGCACGTGAGCCAGGTCGTGCGCCCCGGCGAATATTGCGTACGCGGTTCGCTGATCGACCTGTTTCCGATGGGCTCGCCGCTGCCGTACCGGATCGACTTGTTCGACGACCAGGTCGACTCCATTCGCGCATTCGACCCCGACACGCAGCGCAGCCTCTATCCCGTGCGCGACGTGCGCCTGTTGCCCGGCCGCGAGTTTCCGTTCGACGAAGCCGCGCGCACGGCCTTTCGCAGCCGCTGGCGCGAGGTCTTCGAGGGCGACCCGAGCCGTTCCGCGATCTACAAGGACATCGGCAACGGCGTGCCGTCAGCGGGCATCGAGTATTACCTGCCGTTGTTCTTCGATGAAACGGCCACGCTGTTTCACTACCTGCCCGAGGGCACCCATCTCACGTTCGTCGGCGATCTCGACACCGCGATCCGGCGCTTCACGGCCGATACGAAGCAGCGCTACGGCTTCCTTTCGCATGATCGCGAGCGGCCGATTCTCGAGCCGCAGCGCTTGTTCTTGTCCGATGACGATTTCTACACGCTCGCCAAGCCGTTCGCACGCCTCGTGCTGCCCGCGGACGACAGCGGCGCGTGGGCCACGGCGCTGCCGGTGCTCGCGATCGATCGTCATGCCGACGATCCCGTCCTCTCGCTGCGCCGCTACATCGAGGCTGGCGAACGGCGCGTGCTCGTTGCGGCCGAGTCGGCGGGCCGGCGCGAAACGATCGCGCAGCTTTTCGCCGACCACGGCCTGCGGCCTGCGTCCGCCGACAGTTTCGACGACTGGCTGACGACCGATGAGCCTTTCGTCCTCGGCGTCGCACCTCTGACGAGCGGCTTCTCGCTGCCCGGTGAGCGCATCGCGATCGTCACCGAAACGGAGCTCTACGGCGCGCTCGCGCGCCGCGCCGGGCGCCGCCGCCAAGAGCAGGCCAGCAGCGTCGATTCGATGGTGCGCGATCTGTCGGAGCTCAAGGTGGGCGACCCCGTCGTTCATGCGCAGCACGGCATCGGCCGCTATATGGGGCTCGTCGCGATGGATCTCGGCGAGGGCGAAACCGAGTTCCTGCACCTTGAATATGCCGGCGACAGCAAGCTTTACGTACCCGTTGCGCAGTTGCACGTGATCTCGCGCTACAGCGGCGCCGATCCCGAAAGCGCGCCGCTGCATGCGCTCGGTTCGGGACAATGGGAGAAGGCGAAACGCAAGGCGGCGCAGCAGATTCGCGATACGGCCGCCGAACTGCTGAATCTTTACGCCCGCCGCGCCGCGCGCGAAGGCCATGCGTTCAAGCTCGAGCCGCGCGACTACGCGAAATTCGCCGAAAGCTTCGGCTTCGAGGAAACGCCGGATCAAGCCGCGGCGATCGCCGCCGTGATCGGCGACATGACGGCGGGCCGGCCGATGGACCGGCTCGTCTGCGGCGACGTCGGATTCGGCAAGACCGAGGTGGCGCTGCGAGCCGCGTTCATTGCCGTGATGGCCGGCAAGCAGGTCGCGCTGCTCGCGCCGACGACGCTGCTCGCGGAGCAGCACACGCAAACCTTCACCGACCGCTTCGCCGATTGGCCCGTGCGCATTGCGGAGCTCTCGCGCTTCAAGTCGACGAAGGAAGTCAACACGGCGATCGCACAGATCAATGAAGGCACGGTCGACATCGTCATCGGCACACACAAGCTGCTTTCGTCGGAGGTGCGCTTCAAACGGCTCGGCCTCGTCATCATCGACGAAGAGCACCGCTTCGGCGTGCGCCAGAAAGAGGCCCTCAAGGCCTTGCGCGCGGAAGTCGACGTACTGACACTGACGGCCACCCCGATTCCGCGCACGCTCGGCATGGCCCTCGAGGGCCTGCGCGACTTCTCCGTCATCGCAACGGCGCCGCAAAAACGCCTCGCGATCAAGACATTCGTGCGCCGAGAAGAAGACGGTGTCATCCGCGAGGCCATGCTGCGCGAACTCAAGCGCGGCGGCCAAGTGTACTTTCTGCACAACGAGGTGGAGACGATCGAGAACCGCCGCGCGATGCTCGAGGCGCTCGTGCCCGAGGCCCGCATCGCCGTCGCGCATGGCCAAATGCACGAGCGGGAGCTCGAACGCGTGATGCGCGATTTCGTAGCGCAACGGGCGAACGTGCTGCTTTGCACCACCATCATCGAAACCGGCATCGACGTGCCGAGTTCGAACACGATCATCATTCATCGCGCCGACAAGTTCGGCCTCGCGCAACTGCACCAATTGCGGGGACGTGTCGGGCGCTCGCATCACCAGGCTTACGCTTACCTGCTCGTGCACGATCCGCAGGGACTCACGAAGCAGGCTCAGCGGCGGCTCGAAGCGATTCAGCAGATGGAGGAACTCGGCTCGGGCTTCTATCTCGCGATGCACGACCTCGAGATTCGCGGCACGGGCGAAGTGCTGGGCGACAAGCAATCGGGCGAGATCCACGAGATCGGCTTCCAGCTCTATTCGGACATGCTCGCCGACGCCGTGAAGGCACTCAAGAATGGGCAGGAGCCGGACTTGACCGCGCCGCTGGCCGCGACGACTGAAATCAACCTGCACGCACCCGCGATTCTGCCGGCGGACTACTGCGGCGACGTGCAAGAACGCCTGTCGATCTACAAGCGGCTCGCGAGCTGCGAGACGAGCGATTCGATCGACGACATCCACGAGGAACTCATCGATCGCTTCGGCAAGTTGCCGCCACAAGCCCACGCGCTCGTCGAAACGCACCGTCTGCGGCTCGCGGCGAAGCCGCTCGGCATTTCGAAGATCGATGCCGGCGAAGCCGCGATCAGCCTGCAATTCGTGCCGAACCCACCGATCGACGCGATGCGCATCATCGAGATGGTGCAGAAGCACAAGCACATCAAGCTCGCGGGACAGGACAAGCTACGCATCGAAACGCGCAGCCCGGATCTGTCCGTGCGCCTGGCGACCGTCAAGGAGTCGCTGCGCGCGCTCGGAGCCCCGTCGCGGCAAGGCGCGGGCGCCACGGCGCGCTGAGCGCGAGCGGCGGCTGCCTCGATCGGCGCCCCGCCCCATAATAGGCATATGTCGCGTGTCACTCGGCGCGCCGGCATACCGTCGCGCGAGTGCGTCATCGCCATCCGCACCGCTACGATGACGCACTGCACAAGCGCGGTTGAGCGCCGGCATTTGGGTCCCTCTCCGATTTTTCGGTATGATGGCAGCCACTTAAAAGCTGGAGCGTCGCCATGTCGCAGGATGCTGAAACGGCACCGTTTTCCCTTCCTTCGTCGCCATCTCGGCAGGCTTTAGCTCCCCCGCTTTCCGATTCGCCGTCGCCGCTCGGCTTGTCCTGGGTCCAGCGGCTCGTATCGATCGATACGACGAGCCGCGTCCCGAATCTCGGCCTGATCGAGACGGTGCGCGATGCGCTGGCGTCGCTCGGCATCGCCGCTACCTTGACGCACGACGATCGAGGCCAATGGGCGAACCTGTTCGCGACGATCCCCGCGCACGACGGCGCAACGAACGGTGGTGTGGTGCTGTCGGGCCATACGGACGTCGTCCCTGTCGACGGTCAAGCATGGGACAGCGATCCATTCCAGCCGGTAGTGCGTGACGGCCGGCTCTACGGGCGCGGCACCTGCGACATGAAAGGCTTCATCGGCAGCGCGCTGGCGCTCGTGCCCGAGATGCAAGCCGTGCGACTCGCCAAGCCGATTCACCTTGCCCTCTCGTTCGACGAAGAGATCGGCTGCACCGGCGCGCCGTACATGATCGCCGACCTGGTGCGGCGCGGGGTGAAGCCCGACGGGTGCATCGTCGGCGAGCCGACCAACATGCGCCCCATCGTGGCCCATAAGGGCATCAACGCCTACCGCTGCTGCGTGCGCGGCCACGCGGCCCATTCGTCGCTAACGCCGAAGGGGCTCAATGCGATCGAGTACGCCGCGCGCCTGATCTGCCACATTCGCGATCTGGCCGACGCGATGCGTCGCGATGGCCCGTTCGACGAGTACTACGACGTTCCGTTCACGACGGCGCAGACGAGCACGATCGAAGGCGGCAACGCAATCAACACGGTGCCGGCCGAGTGCCGCTTCGCGTTCGAATTCCGCAATTTGCCGACGCTCGATCCGGAAGCGATCTTCGCGCGCGTCGAACGCTACGCGCACGAGACACTGCTGCCGCAAATGCGTCGAGAGCACCCGAACGCCGCAATCGAGTTCACGAAAATCGCCGCGGCGCCGGGCCTCGATGCGTCGGAGCAAACAGCGATCACGGCGCTCGTGCGGGCGCTGACGGGCAATCACGAGACGCGTAAGGTCGCCTACGGCACCGAAGCCGGGCTGTTCGCGCGCGCCGGCGTGCCGAGCATCGTCTGCGGGCCCGGCGACATCGAGCAGGCCCATAAGCCCAATGAGTATGTCGAACTGACGCAGCTCGCCGCTTGCGAAGACTTCCTGCACAAGTTCATCCGCAGTATGTCGGTCGGCGCGCAAGCCTAGCGCGCCCGCCTCTTTCTCGACGCGCTCCGAGCCATGTCCACCGCCATGCCGCAGCCCACCGATCGTACGATCGACACCGAGCCGATACCCACGCTCGATGCGATCGCCACGCAACATTTCGCGCTGACGCCTTGGGTGCTGCGCACGCCAGTGTTCGAACGACACGATTTCCCCTCTCTCGAAGGGACGTCGCTCAACTTCAAGTTCGAACTGCTGCAAGCGAGCGGCTCGTTCAAGGTGCGCGGCGCCTTCACGAACCTGCTCGCGCTCGATGCCGCACAGCGCAGCGTCGGCATCACGTGCGTCTCGAACGGCAATCACGCGGCGGCCGTCGCCTATGCTGCGATGCGGCTCGGCATGAGCGCGAAAGTGGTCTTGCTGCGCGCGACGAGCCCGGTGCGTCTCGCACTGTGCCGGCACTACCGCGCCGAAGTGGTCTTGGTCGATACGGCCGACGAGGCGTTCGACACCGTGCGCCGCATCGAAGCCGAGGAAGGCCGCTTTTTCGTGCATCCGTTCAACGGCTATCGAACCGTGCTCGGCACCGCGACGCTCGGTTACGAATGGGCTACGCAAACGCCCGACCTCGATGCGGTGATCGTGCCGATCGGCGGCGGCGGCCTCGCGGCCGGCGTCTCGACCGCGCTGCGCCTGGCCAATCCGCGCGTGCACGTATTCGGCGTCGAGCCCGAAGGCGCCGACGTCATGAGCAAGAGCTTCGCCGCGAACCATACGGTGAAGATGGGCCCGACGAACACGATCGCCGACTCGCTCGCGGCGCCCCATACCGAGCAATACAGCTACGAACTCTGTCGCCGGCATATCGATCGGCTCGTCACCGTCCCCGACGATGCGCTGCGCCACGCGATGCTCAAGCTGTTCACGCGGTTGAAGATCGCCGTCGAGCCCGCTTGCGCCGCGCCGCTCGCAGCGCTCATCGGGCCTCTGCGCGAAACGCTGCAGGGCAAGCGCGTCGGCATCCTGCTCAGCGGCTCGAACACCGATCCCGCTACGTTTGCTTCGCAAGTCGAGCCCTTGCCTGCCTAGGCCACTCAAGCCGCTGATATCGACGCTCGCCGAGCGTCGGCCTCGCGCAATCAGCGCGCATCGTTCCGAGGTTATCCCCAGTTTTTGTTGACAGACCTGTTGATAAGCTTGGGGCGATCGCGCTAAGCGGTTGTACGCGCAACGTTTTTCTTCCCGAGCCTCATTCGCGACAGACGCCGGCGACGAAGCGTTGAAATGCGCTCGGTCGGATCAGTCATTCGTCGTCGGATGCGGCCCGATGGACAGAGATTCCCTCCAGCGGATCCGTCGCCTCGCGCCACGGCGCGCGCGCGAGCATCTTGCGCGTGTCGTCGTAGCCGGCCGTGCGGCGGCGTTCGATTCCGCCCGGCGAGAAGTCGATATCCTTGTGAAGATCGTCTTCGCCGAAGCTCGGCGCATCGAGTTCGATCACTTGCATCGTCGTGCCGCAGCCCCAGGCGAGCAAGTCCCGCACGGCCTGCGTTTCGCGCATCGGTTCCGCGATGTATTGCTCGAGTTCGCGGATGACGTGGCGCAACCGATGAATCTGCCGCTGCCGCTCCAAATGGCTCTGCGCGCGGCTCGAATATTGGATGTCGCGCTGGCGCACCACGGCTTCGAGAATCGACTCGGGCTCGCGTCCGTTCGCGGGCCAAAGCTGAACGGCAAAGATGACCGAGCTGCGGCGCGGCCGATCGTCGAGCACGGCTTCGAGTGGCGTGTTCGAATAAATGCCCCCGTCCCAATATGATTCGCCGTCGAGCTGAACCGATGGAAAGCCGGGCGGAAACGCGGCCGACGCCATCACGTGCTCGACGGTGAGCGCAGCGTCCCGATTCGTGAAGTAACGCATGCGTGCATTGGCGACATGCACGGCCCCGACGGTCAATCGAACAGCGCAGGTATTGAGGTAATCGAAATCGACGAGCGCATGCAGCGTCTCGCGCAGCGGCCGCGTCGTGTAGAACGCGGCGTGCTCTTTGCCGAGCGGGACGTGCATACCGAGCCATGCATAGGGCGACGGCGCGAAAAACGCTGGAATGCCTTGGAGAAAAATCGAGGTGCGACGCCACCAATCGTCGAGCGCCGGCAGCCACCCCGAGGTCACGCTGCCAGCCGCCGCCACGCGCGACCAGAATGCGTCCAGTTGTGCGAGCCGCGTCTCGGGCGGATTACCGGCAATGATTGCGCCGTTGACGGCGCCAATCGACGTGCCGATTACCCAATCGGGCTCGATGCCCGTATCGTGCAGCGCCTGATAGACGCCTGCCTGATAAGCGCCGAGCGCCCCACCGCCTTGCAGCACGAGCACGATCTGGCCGACGATCCCGGCGCGCCCTGGTGGTTGGGGTTGGTCCTGCGGCGGCTCGTAGGCGCCGCCCGTCGCATTCTCGTCCATCTGCCTCTCCGTCGTGTCACGCGAAGCAATCTGTCCGACATACGCAGGCGTGCGCTACCTGGATGCATCGCGCCCTAGGGCCGATTGTCCTCGAAAAGGTTGAGGATCTGCTTTTGCTCTTTTTGCGTCACGTCGGGCGGTGGCGGCGCGGGTGCAGCAAGGCCTGCGGGACCGATCGACCCGACGGCGTCGCTCGCACCGCTGGCCAGCGCCGTACCCGAATCGATGCCGACGCTCGCGACGAAGCCGTCGCCCGGCACCTTGTCGGCCAGATAGAGCTCGCCGTTGATCGTCGCCACCCCCTCCGCCGGCATCGGCATCGGCTGATCGGGCACGCCGCGCAGCGCATGGCTCATATAGTCGACCCAAATCGGCAACGCGAGCTGCGCGCCGAACTCGCGGCTACCCAAACTCTTTGGTTGATCGTAGCCCATCCACGCAACCGCGACGAGCGTCGGCTGATAGCCCGCGAACCAGCCGTCCTTGGCATCGTTCGTCGTACCTGTCTTGCCCGCGAGATCGGAGCGATGCAGCACGTTGGTGCCCGCGCCCGTACCTGCCGTTGCCACCGAGTGCAGCAGACTGTTCATGATGTAAGCGTTGCCGGCGCTGATCGTGCGCGGCGCATTCTGGCCCGCGACGATCGGCTGCGCCTTCGAAATCGGCTGGCCGCGCGCGTCGTCGACTTCAGAGATCAGGTACGGATTGACGCGATAGCCGCCGTTGGCGAAAACCGAATACGCCACCGCCGATTGCAGCGGCGTGACGAGGCCCGCACCGAGCGCCATCGGCAAGTATGGCGGCGTCTTATCCGCGTCGAAGCCGAAACGCTGCGTGACGTAGTCTTGCGCGTACTTCGTGCCGACGAAGGACAGAATCCGGATCGAAACGAGGTTCTTCGATTTTTCGAGCGCGACGCGCATCGTCATCGGCCCTTCGGGCTGATCGTCGTCCTTCGGCTCCCACGGTTGGCCGCCCGGTGAACTCGGCGGGAAATACAGCGGCGCGTCGTTGATGAGCGTGGCCGGCGCGAGACCCTTTTCGAGTGACGACGAATAGATGAACGGCTTGAAGCTCGAACCCGGCTGGCGCCACGCCTGCGTGACGTGGTTGAACTTGTTCTTGTTGAAGTCGAAACCGCCCACGAGCGCACGCACGGCGCCGTCCTGCGGCGACAGCGACACGAGCGCGCCTTCGACCTGCGGCAATTGCGTAATCTGCCAGTTACCCTTCGCATCGGGCATCACCCGCACGATCGAGCCGGGGCGAATGCGTTGCGTCTGCGACGCGCGCGGGCCCACGGCGAACGCCGCGAAACGCAGGCCGTCGCCGCTGACCTGCGCCGTGTCTCCGTCGACGAACTGCACCGTCACTTGCTTGGGGCTCGCCGCCGTGACGACGCCCGCGACGAGTTCGCCGTCGTCCGGATGATCCGCGAGCGCGTCGTCGATCGCTTCGTCGCGGTCGTCGCCGGCCGCCGGCAACTCGACATACCCTTCAGGCCCGCGATAGCCGTGACGGCGCTCGTAGTCCATCACGCCCTTGCGCACGGCCGCGTAGGCGGCGGCCTGATCGGCCGAATCGATCGTCGTCGTGACCGTGAGGCCCCGCGTGTACGTTTCGTCCTTGTATTGCGCATACATCATCTGCCGCACCATTTCGGCGACGTACTCGGCATGCACGCTGTACTCGTTGCCGGCGACCTTCGTGTGGATCGGCTCCTTCACGGCCTCGTCGTATTGCGGCTGCGTGATATAGCCGAGCTCGAACATCCGCTTCAGGATGTACTCCTGGCGGATCTTCGCGCGCTTCGGATTGACGATGGGGTTGTATGCCGACGGCGCTTTGGGCAATCCGGCGAGCATCGCGGCCTGAGCGATCGTGATGTCCTTCAGATCCTTGCCGAAGTACACGCGCGCGGCCGCGGCAAAGCCGTAGGCGCGCTCGCCCAGATAAATCTGGTTCATGTAGAGCTCGAGGATCTGATCCTTCGTGAGCGCGCGCTCGATCTTATAGGCGAGCATCATCTCGTAGATCTTGCGTGTGTACGTCTTCTCGCTCGACAGGAAGAAGTTGCGCGCCACCTGCATCGTGATCGTGCTCGCGCCCTGCGAGGCGCCGCCGTGCATCAAATCGGCCGTGCCGGCACGCAAGATGCCGATGAAGTCGACGCCGCCATGCTCGTAGAACCGATAGTCCTCGATCGCGAGCACCGCCTTCTTCATGATGTCGGGGATGTCTTGGAAACGCACGAGGCTGCGCCGCTCTTCGCCGAACTCGCCGATCAGTACGTGATCGGCCGTGTAGACCCGCAGCGGCACCTTCGGACGGTAGTCGGTCAGCGCATCGAGCGAAGGCAGTTGCGGCGCCATGACGATGAGCGCGTAGCCGACGATCAGCGCACCGACCACCGCCAGCGCGGCTATGAGGCCCGCGAAGGTCAATGCGATGCGCGCGCCGACGGAGCGGCGAGGGGGAACGGTAGCGGGACGGGAGGAATCTCGGTCGTCGGCCGGGCGGTCGGCGGAAGGCGGTCGTTTAATGATAGGCATGACGGCATGGATGGCGCGGCTCTCAGCGCCTTTGCGCGCGGGCGGTATCCGCCGCGCAACTCGTAATCGTGTGGTCGGCCGTGTTCGGCAACGAACCGCCGGGTGCGGGCCAACAGCGCATTTTAATGAAATCGTCGCGAGCGCATCGGAATTTTTTTGTAAGAATTGACGCAAACCGAAGCGCAGACCGGCAGATTCGCCCGATAGCCGCGGGTTATCAACAGAAAATGTTGAAAGACCTGTGGAGAAGCTGCAGAAAACGCGTGCAAGTCATTGATCGCGCGCGAATATCGCGGCCGGGCACGTTTCGAGGCAGCGCGCACCGCTCTATGATGGAAGATGTCGTTGCCCCGCCCCGATTCTCCGGCCACGCCGTGCAAGCCGCACGGCGCGTCCAACGCCAGCGAGCCGACCATGAACCCGCGCAGCGAACGCCTCGTCGTCTTCCTTTCTCCTACCCAAAAGCGCGTGCTGGCGGCCCGTGCGGCACGCATGGGCATCAGTCTCAGCGAACTCGTGCGGCGCGCGGTGCTCGCGTTCGACGATACGGGTCAAGAGGTTCGCGCGGCGGGCCTCGTCGATCGGCTCAGCGCTGCGCAAAGCGAAGCCAGCCAAAACGACACGCTGCGCCGGCTCGCGGCTGGGCGCGAGCCGGTTTCGGCACCCGCGGCGCGCCACACGCGGCCCTGCGCGGGTGCGGCCGGCGAATCTGGGCACGCCGGCGCCCCCGCGCATGCGTCGGGCGCGCGCCCGGCCGATCAGCCCAACTCGCAGCCCGTGGTCGCGGCCGTCGCCCGAGCGCTGGCGTTGCAGGCCGAGGCGCGGCCCGACGAGCAAGCGGCAACGGACAACGAAACGCTCGTGGCCCGCGTCATCGCCAACGAGACGCGCCCGCCAACGGGCGAAGCCGACGGCCCCGAGCCTTTTCCGGCAACCGGGCGCCTCGATTGAGCCGCCGCCCTCGACACCGCGCCGAGCACCGATGGCCGAACGGGCATCGCTGCTCGACGCGTATGATTTAAGCGGGTTTTAACGATACGCTGATGTACTATCCCCGGGCGGCAAAAAATGGGAAGCGATGACGACGCGGCTCTTGCAATCGCGTTGCGCATCCCGACATTCGGCAGGCGCGTTGCGCCGCCGAACGCAACGCGGCGTAGCATGTAGCCATCGGAACCGATGCATCGCCGCGCGCCCACGCCCGGCACCGACTTCAATTCACGGAGGATTTCATGTCGCTATTCGACTCCATTTCGCGTACCGTCAAGGGTTTGCTCAACGATGCGGCCGAGTCCGTGCAGGACCCTTCGCGCGACTCGCGCCAGATCGTGCGCGAGCTCGACGACAGCATCGGAAAGGCCGAAAACGCGCTGATCGAGATCGAAGCCCAGGTCGCCACGCAGCAAAGCAAGCGTGACGCCGCCGCAGAAAAGGCGAAGAAGTACGAAGACGGCGCCAAGCGCGCACTGCAATCGGGCGACGAAGGCCTCACACGCGAAGCGCTGGCCGCGCAGGCGAACGCCGAAACGGAACGCGATGCGCTCGCGAAGGAGTTGGCGACGCTCGAGCCGTCCGTCGATCAACTCAAGAGCCAGATCGCCGACATGCGTCAGCGCCGCAACGACTTGAACGCCCGCTCGAATATCCTCCAGGCGAAGCAAGAAATCGCACAAGCCAAGGACGTGGCCGCGACCGCGCTCGGCGGTATCGGCGGCAAGAATCTGTCCGAAGACTTCCGCAAGCTCGAGGACAAGGTCGCGCTATCGAATGCACGCTCGGACGCGCGGCTGAACTCGGCCGATACGTCCTCGGGCAAGGCGCTCGAAGACAAACTCGCTGCGCTCGATCATGGTCCCTCGGTCGAGGATCGTCTCGAAGCGTTGAAAAAGCAATTGAACGCGAATACGAATACGCCGGCGCAATGATGCCGGGCGATGCGCGGCGCCGCCCGGCGTGCGCGCTCGAACAGGTCGATGGTTATGGAGACGGGCGCTTGCGCCCGGTTCAGTCAATGAAGACATTCCTCGCGGCCGTGGGCGCCGCCCTGCTCTTCGTCTCGAGCGCGGCCTTCGCCGTGCCGAGCACGAACCAAGTGGAACACGCGATGGCGCAAGGCAATTGGCAGCAAGCCGACGCCGAGCTCTCGCAGGTGATCGCCGCGCATCCGAACAACGCGCACGCGCACTACCTGTACGGTCAAGTCCTCGAGAACGAAGGCCGCTACGCGGATGCGCTCGCGCAGGTCGAGCAGGCCAAGACGCTCGACCCGCAAATCCGCTTCACGCGCCCGGACCGCTTCGCGCAAGTCGAGGCCCGGCTTCGTACGGCCGCCCAGCACGCGGGCGCCACGGCCGCAACGGCGCACGGCGCGGCGAATTCGCTCGTTCAAACGCTGCCGACCGCACCGACGCGCCACGGCCCGTCCATGGCCGCATGGATCGGCTTGGCGATCCTGATCATCGCTGTCGTGCTGATTCTGCGCTGGACGCTGCGCCGCGCGCGTTCGAACGATGACGGCCGCGCCGACGAAGAGCGCCGCGCGCAGCTCAAGCGCGTGACCGAACTGCTCAACGCGGCCCGCTCGCTCAAGCTCGATGCGCGCCTATCGAGCGCCCCGGGCCACGAGACGCTGGCCAGCGAGGTGGAAAACGTCGAGAACCAACTGCGGGCGCTCGTCGAAGCGCTGTCGAACAACGGCAATCCGGTCCCGGCCTATCAGATCGACGATCTCGCACGCCAGATCGATAGCCTCAGAGCGCGCGCCGAAGGCCGGCCCGATCCGAACGCGCAAGCGCCTG
Source organism: Trinickia acidisoli (assembly GCF_017315725.1). NCBI lineage: Bacteria > Pseudomonadati > Pseudomonadota > Betaproteobacteria > Burkholderiales > Burkholderiaceae > Trinickia > Trinickia acidisoli. The sequence goes on along the minus strand of NZ_JAFLRG010000001.1, from coordinate 1,938,385 downwards.
GAGCAGCCCCGTCGGCTTATGCGCAAGAAGCGGAACGTCTGCAGCAACAGGCCCCCTACGGAATGCAGCAACCGTATCCGCAGCAGCAGCCGGTCATCGTTCAGCAAGGCGGCGGCGGTATGGGCGGGCTGCTCACCGGCGTGCTGCTCGGCGAAGCGCTATCGCATGGCCGTGATCGCGTGGTCGAACGCGACGTCTATGTCGACGACGACGAAGCGCGCCGGCGCGCTGCCGAAGGCGGCAACGGAGGCGGCCTCGATTTCGGCCAAGGCTCCAGCGACTGGAACGATAACGGCGGCAGTGACGGCAACGTCGACTTCGGCAACGACGACTCGGGCGGATGGAGCGATAACTGAGCGTGGCACGTTCGTCCAAGATCCCGCTGCGGGTGGCGATCGTCGGCAGCGGGTTCTCCGGCATCGGCATGGCGATCCGGCTCAAACAAATGGGCATCGCCTCGCTAACGGTCTACGAGGCCGCGGTCGACATCGGCGGCACCTGGCGCGACAACGCCTACCCGGGCTCCGCCTGCGACATCCCCTCCCATCTCTACTCGTTCTCGTTTGCGCCGAATCCGTCGTGGTCGCGCACGTTCGGCGCACAGCACGAGATCCTCGCGTATTTGAAGCACTGCGCGCGCGAGCACGGCATCGAACCGTTGATCCGCTGTAACGCGCGCGTGGCAGCGGCGCGCTTCGACGACGACGCGCGCATCTGGCGGCTCGACGTCGTCACGACGCACAGCGAGCCGCGCGATGCGCGCCACCCTCTCGATGACGCAGCCATCTTCGCACCGCGCGCAACGCCCGTCGGCGCCGAAGCACCCGGTACCTCCCGCGAAACGGTCGAAGTCGACGTCGTGATCGCGGCGAGCGGCCCGCTTTCGCGTCCGGCATTACCTGAAATCGCGGGCCTCGAGCGCTTCCGCGGTGCACGCTTTCATTCGGCCCGCTGGGACCATACCTACCCGCTCGAAGGCAAGACGGTCGCCGTCATCGGCACCGGGGCGAGCGCCGTGCAATTCATCCCGCACATCCAGCAGCGCGTGGCGCAGTTGCACGTTTTTCAGCGTACGCCGCCGTGGATCATGCCGCGCCCCGATCGCGCGATCGGCAAGCACGTGCAGCGCGTGTTCCGCCACGTGCCGTTCGCGCAGCGGCTCGCGCGCTGGGCAATCTACTGGCGTCACGAAGCACGCGCGCTCGCCTTCATCGTGAACCCGAAGTGGATGCAAGCGCCGATGCGCTTCGGCCTGAGCTACTTGGAGCGCCGCGTGCCGGACCCGGCGCTGCGCGCCAAGCTCACGCCCGGCTACTTGCTCGGCTGCAAACGCGTGCTGCTCTCGAGCGATTACTATCCGGCGATCACGCAGCCGAATGTCGACGTCGTGACCGCGCCGATCCGCGAAATCGTCGCGGACGGCCTCGTGACCGAGGACGGCCGTCACTACCGCGTCGATGCGATCATCTGCGGCACGGGGTTTCAGGTGGCCGATGCTGGCGCGCCCTTTCCCATCATCGGCGCGCGCGGCGCCGACCTCGATGCGCGCTGGCGCAGCGATGGCCCTCAAGCCTACCTCGGCACGAGCATCGCCGGCTTTCCGAATTTCTTCATGATGGTCGGCCCGAACACGGGGCTCGCTCACAACTCGATGATCTATATGATCGAGTCGCACGTCGCCTATATCGCGAGTTGTCTGCGCACGCTCCGTCGACGCGGCGCGCGCACGATGGAGGTCCGAGCGGACGTCGAGCGCGCGTTCAACGAGCGGCTGCGGAACGCGTTTCGCGGGTCGGTCTGGATGAGCGGCTGCCGTAGCTGGTACCTGTCCAAGCGGGGCAGAAACACGGCGCTTTGGCCCGGCTTCACGTTCGCCTTCCGTCAGCGTACGCGACGCGTGCACGCCGACGACTATGAATTCGGCGATTAGCCCCTGCCGTTGCGGCTGCGCTGCTTCGCGCGAGAAGCCAAAAACGGGGCACAGCCCGAAGCTGCGCCCGCCCGCCTTCCACCTAGCCCTCGCCCCTGTTCGGCGTTCGCTAAGCCGTCATCAGCTCGCGAGTGCCGCATGCGCGCCAACCGGCTCGCGCAAGTGCCGGGGCGCGCTAGCCCGTTGCGACTGCTCGAGCGTGCGCACCTCGACGTGGAACGCGGCAACGGCCGCATCGAGCTGCGCCGCCTGCTCCTCGAGCGACGTCGCGGCGGCTGCGGCCTCTTCGACGAGCGCCGCATTTTGCTGCGTCACGGAGTCCATCTGCACGACGGCTCGATTGATCTGCTCGATGCCGGAGGATTGCTCGCCCGAAGCCGCGCTGATCTTGCCGATGATATCGGTCACGCGATGCACGGAGGCCACGACCTGACCCATCGTTTCGCCTGCGCGAGCCACGAGCGTGTTGCCGGTCTGAACCTTCTCCGCCGATGCCGCAATCAACGATTTGATTTCCTTGGCAGCGCTCGCGCTGCGCTGCGCGAGGCTGCGCACCTCGCCCGCCACCACCGCGAAGCCGCGCCCCTGCTCGCCCGCGCGCGCCGCCTCGACAGCCGCGTTCAGCGCCAGGATGTTCGTCTGGAACGCAATGCCTTCGATCACGCCGATGATGTCGCCGATCTGATGCGAGCTAGACGCGATGTCCTCCATCGTGCGCACCACATTGCCCACCACTTCGCCGCCGCGCGTTGCCGTATCGGACGCGTCGCGAGCAAGGTCGCTCGCCTCGAGCGCGTGAGTGGCGTTGAGCTTCACCGTGGCCGTCAACTGCTCCATGCTCGAAGCCGTTTCTTGCAGCGATGCGGCTTGCTGTTCGGTTCGCTGCGACAGATCGGCGTTGCCCGTCGCGATTTCGCGCGCGCCATGCATGATTGCTTCGGAACCCGTGCGCACGCGCGAGACCGTCGCGACGAGCGCCGCCTGCATGCGCTGCAGCCCAACCAGCAACCGTCCCATTTCGTTGTGCTGCTCGGCGGCTATCGTCCCCGTCAGATCGCCCGACGCGATACGCTCGAAATGGCGGATCGCGACGTCGATGGGTCGTATGACGGCCGAGACGAGCGCTGCGCGGGCGAACAAGCCGATCACGAATGCAATTGCGGCGATCACCGCCGCGCCTGTCGCCAGGCGATGGAACGTCGCCTGCGCATTGGTGTAGCGAGCCTCCTGATGCGAGACTTGCAACGCCTCGAGTTCGGCGATCGCCGTTTCGTAGCGCCCGTAGAGGTCGTTCGCGGTTTGCCCTTGAATCGTGCGGAACGTGTTGAAGTCGTTCTGCTCCAGCGCTTGGAACTCGGGATTGATCGCCTGCTGCACGAGCGCCGTGCGGGCCGCCCCGACCGCATCCGCCAAGCGCGATTCATTCTCGTCGCGCGGCTTTTTCAGATAATCGGCCCACTGCGCATCGCTGTCCTTCAAGACCACATGCGCCTTCGGAAGCAAGTCATCGCCGGCCTTGCCCATCGAAAATAGGGTTTCATAGCTGCCGAGCGCGAGCCGCACTTGCAGCATGCGCTCGGAACTCGTCTTTAGATGCGTGAGCGCAGGCGTATCGGTCGCATACATTTGTTCTAGCGCGTCGTTGCTTTTTTGGAGCCCCAACATGCCGGCGGCCATCGCCGCTATCAAAGCGAGCGTATAGCCCGCGATCGTGAGCGTAAGCCCACCGCGAATAGTGAAGCGTTTGAACATGATGGCATCGACGTGCGCGCGCTCATGACGAGGCGTCGCACGGTCCCCTCCGTGGTGGTGGTCAAGCAAGCACATGCGGCTCTCTGCGGAGCGTCGGATAAGGCCCGGCCTGCTGCGAGTGGTGTGATCGGGCGCGTCGTGCGTGCGAAGGTTCTCGCGCAATCTAAGCGTTTCGCGACGATTGCGCAATGGCTGGAAGCACTATCGCCATACTATCGTCATCCCCCCTCAAGTCGAGCCTCCCGTCGTCCGTTAACGCAAAGGAAAGCCCACCGGCAAGCAGGCGCGGCGGCTCGTCTTGACCCGGCGCAACACCGCGTAAGTGCCGCGTAAGCGAGTTCGGATAGATATGGGCCGCAAGCGCCGCCCGTTCGCGGCCGAAATCGACAAAACACCGTGCGCGACCGACTCGAGTCCGCGCGAAGGAGACCACCATCATGCGCTTAACCTTGCGCCGACCGCGTGCCGCGCGTTCGATCGTCGGCAACATCGCCGAACAAGCGGGCAAACTCGGCATCGAGATTTGCGACGTCTCGGGGCACGTCGAGGAAGTCGCGAGCCGCGTGGCGAAGAATGCGCACGTCTGCCGCTCGCTGCGCGAGTCGGCGTCGGTCACGATGCAGGGCAATCATCGGATCGCCGAGGCGGCGCGGCAGGTGCGCGTCGTCAGTAGCGAGGCATCGACCGCGGTCGAGCAGTCGCGGCAAACGCTCGATGCGTCGCTTGCCGACATCCACGGGCTCGTCGAAGGCGTAACGAGCATCGCCACCCAGATCGAGGCGCTGCGCGAAGCGCTCGATCACGTGAGCACCGTCTCCGAAGAAATCTCGCTGATCGCACGTCAAACGCATCTGCTCGCAATCAACGCGGCGATCGAGGCGGCGCGCGCCGGCGAGTCGGGCAAGAGCTTCGCCGTCGTCGCGGCCGAAGTCAAAAACCTCTCGAGCAAGACCGCGCAAGCCACCGCGCAGATCGAGGCGACGCTCGCGCGCCTGACCCAGCAGACGGAGCAGCTCATCGCCGACGGCGCCGAGAATACGGCACGCGCGCACCGCGTCAAGGAAGGTTCGACGACGATCGGCGACATCGTCGAATCGACGGGAACGGCGATCAACCAGCTCCATGAAGAGGCGCAGCAGATCGCGACGCTGACCGGCGACATCGAAACGCAATGCCATCGGCTGGAAGAACAAGTGGGCGACATGGCGAGTGGCGTCGAACACTCGAGCGAAAACTTCCAGCAAGCCAAAGATCGACTCGCCAGCCTCCTGTCCGTCTCCGAAACGCTGATCGAGCTGACGGCCGCGACCGGCGTCGAAACGCCCGATACACGCTTCATCGAAGCGGCGCAGCGCGCGGCGGCATTGATCGGCAAGCGCTTCGAACAGGCCCTCGCGCGCGGCGAGATCACCGAGGCTGCTTTGTTCGACGCCCACTACGCGCCGATCCCCGGCACCGCCCCCCAGCAATTCACGACGCAGTTCACCGCCTTTACCGATCGCGTGCTGCCCGAGATTCAAGAGCCGCTCTTGGCGTTGGACCCGCGCGTCGCGTTTTGCGCCGCCGTCGACGTGCGCGGCTATCTGCCGACGCACAACCGCAAGTTCTCGCAGCCGCAGCGCGCGGGCGACGCCGTCTGGAACACGGCCAACTGCCGGAACCGGCGTATCTTCCCCGATCGTGCCGGGCTCGCAGCCGCGACGCAGACCAAACCGTTCTTGTTGCAGACTTACCGGCGCGACATGGGCGGCGGCGCGTATGCGATGATGAAGGACGCGTCCGCGCCGATCTTCGTCAACGGCCGCCACTGGGGCGGCTTAAGGCTCGGCTACAAGAGCTGACGCACGCCCGCAGCGCGAAAAATCTTCCGCGACGATCGGCCGTTCGCTATCATGGCCGCGATGGCATGCGCCTTGCACCCCTCGATGCGTCTCGCATGCGCCTCGTCCCAAGCAAGGAGGAACAACAATATGGGCATCGTCAAGGAATTCAGGGAGTTCGCGGTCAAGGGCAACGTGATGGATCTTGCCGTCGGCGTCATCATCGGCGGCGCGTTTTCGACGATCGTCAATTCGATCGTCAAGGATCTCATCATGCCGATCGTAGGCGTCGCCACGGGCGGCCTCGACTTCTCGAACAAATTCATTCGCCTCGGGGACATCCCCCCTTCGTTCAAGGGCAATCCCGAATCGTTCAAGGACTTGCAAACCGCGGGCGTAGCCGCGTTCGGTTATGGCTCGTTCATTACGGCAGTCATCAACTTCCTGATCCTCGCGGTGATCGTGTTCGGTATCGTCAAGTTCATGAACTCGCTGCGCAAGCCGCAGGAAACCGCACCGGCCGCGCCGGCTCCGACGCCCGAAGACGTTCTGTTGCTGCGCGAGATCCGCGATTCGCTCAAGCAGCGCTGAAGCGCGCCGTCTTCGCACGGCGGCCTGCGTGCAGCGCGCCTAGCCGACGCGCTGCGGCGCGCCGCCTTGCGCTTTGGCCTCGGCCGCACGCTGTATCAGCACTTCGAGCTGCGTGAAATTGACCGGTTTGGTCAAATGAGCCGTGAACCCGGCGGCCAGGCAGCGCCGCACGTCCTCGTCCGAGCCGTATCCTGTCAGCGCGATCGCCGGCACCTGCGAATGGCGGCGCACCGTACTGACGAAGTCGAGGCCCGTGCCGTCGGGCAAACCTACGTCGCTGACGATCAAATCGAACGCGCGCGCATGCGTGGCCGCGAGCGCTTCGGCCACGGATGCGGCAACCGCTACATCGTGCCCCAGTGCGCGCATCAAATGCGCCATCACATCGGCCGTGTCCACGTGATCTTCGACGAGCAAGATGGCGATCCGCTCGTCGCCCGCCGCCTTCGCCGACGCCGCCGGCACGGGCTCGACCGCCGGCGCGGCCGTGGTCGGCAGCGCGATCGCGAACGTCGCCCCGCAGTGCGGGCCCGGGCTGCGCGCGCTCACCGAGCCGCCGTGCGCATCGGTCAATGCTTTCGTGATGGCGAGCCCCAGACCGAGCCCGCCGAACTGCTGCGTCATCCGCTGGCTGCCCTGCTCGAATGCATTGAACAGCTTACCGATCTGTTCGGGGGCAATGCCGATGCCGGTGTCCTCGATCTCGATCTCGATACGCATCCGGGCATCGCGCGTCCGCACGTAGATATGACCGCCATCGGGCGTGAACTTCGCTGCGTTGCGCACGAGGTTCCATAGCATTTGCTGCAGCCGGGCCGGGTCCGCGAGCACGTAATGGTGCTCGGCTCGCTTGTCCACATGCACGTCGAGCGCTTTGACTTGTATCTCGGCGCGAAAGAGCTCGAGCACGCTGTCGACGACGTCGTGCACGTCCACCGTTTCGAGCGCCAGCCGCAGCTTGCCGTTGGCCACGCGCGTCAGGTCGAGCAAGTCGTCGATGAGCCGCGCCTCGAGTTCGATGTTGCGCCGTATCATCTTCACGCTAGCCTGGGCGGCGGCCGGCAGCTCGGGCATCGTTTCGAGCACACGTGTGCCCGCCAGCACCGGCGTAAGCGGCGTGCGCAGTTCGTGCGAGAGCATGGCGAGGAACCTGTCCTTCGCACGATTGGCCTCCTCGGCCGTCTGCCGCGCGCATTGCTCGGCCGCGAGCAACCGCTCGCGCTCCTCCATCGCCTCGCGCTGCGATTGAATATCGGTACAACTCGCGAACCACTTGCCGACGCCCCCGCTCGCATCGAGCACGGCGGCAATGCGCATGTCGAACCAGCGATAGGTGCCGTCGGCCGCACGCAGCCGCAGCTCGTGCCGATAATCGACATCGGCTGCCCCACCCACGGCGTCGAGCCACGATCGACGTAGCGCATCGCGATCGTCGGGATGAACCGCATCGAACCAGCCGAGCCCGCGAGATGCCGCTTCGTCGAGCCCCGTGTAGGCATACCACTGCTTCGAAAAGAAGTCGCACTCGCCCTGCGCATTGCGGGTGAAAACGAGATGCGGCAACGCCTCGGACAAGCTGCGGTAGTGCGCTTCGCGGTCGCGCAGCAACAGCGCCTCGGCCGATGCGCGCTGCAGGCGAACCTGCGCCAGCACGCGCTCGACGGCCTCGGGCAAATAGTCGAGGTAGCCACCCGCTTTCGGCACGACGTCCGAGATACCCGCACGCAACGCCTCGATTACGCGCGATTCGTCGGTGAAACCTGTGACGAGAATCGCAGGCAGTGCCGTGCCTTCGGCCCGCAAGCGCCGGAAGAAATCGAGCCCGGTCTCGGCGCTGCCCAGCTGATAGTCGAGAACGAGCAGATCGGGGGCATCCGCTGCGAGCTGCGCATGCGCGGCCTTAGCGCTCGGATAGGCGAACACGCGGCAGCCAGCGCGTTCCAGCGACTTTCGTGCGAGTCGCAAAATACCCTCGTCGTCGTCGACGACGAGCACGCGGGCAGGCTCCTGGCGAGAAACGTCGATCATGCTGGTGGGTGTCGGCTCGTTCGCCCCGGGGCCTCGGGCATCAGGTCATCCGCAACGGCTGCTCGGGCAGCGTCACGTAAAACGTCGAGCCGACGCCCTCCGTCGATTCGACCCATGCGCGTCCGCCATGCCGCTCGCTCACGCGGCGCACGAGCGCGAGCCCGATGCCGTCGCCTTTGGCGCGGTCGCCGTGCAGCCTTTGAAATGCGCTGAACATTTTCGGCATGCAAGCGTCGGGAATCCCAAGCCCGTTGTCGCGAACATAATAGGTACGCATTCTAGGCGCTCGTTCGCCGCTTTCGCGCGGCGGCTGCTCGAGCGTGCCGATCTCGACGCGGCCCGGGCGAGACGGATCGACGTAATTGACGGCGTTGCCGATAAGATTGGCGAAGATCTGCTCGATCGCAGTTGGGTCGCCCCACACGGGCGGCAACTCGCCGACGGACACGGCGACGCCGCGTTCGACGACCGCCTGGTGCAGCGATTCGACGACGCGCGCCACCGCGCGCGCGACGCTCACGCGCTGCCACTGGTATTCGAGCCGGCCGGCACGCGAGATCCGCAGCAGTGCATCGATGATCGAGGCCGAGCGCGCGACGGCGGTGCGCAAATAGTGCAACGCCTCGCTCAAGTTACCGTCGAGCACGCCCGTGATGCGCGTGCGCTCGACTTCAGGCAACCGCGCCGCGTCGAGCATCGTACGCAAGTCGTCACACGAAACTTGCAACTCGCGCGAGAACCCTTGCAGATTGACGAGCGGCGAGCGCAAATCGTGCGACACACTATAAATGAACATGTCGTTGTCCTGCTTTTGCTGCCGCAGATTGTCGTTGACCTGCGTCAGCTCTTGCGCGCGCGTCTCGAGCGTCGCCTGCAGCGCGCCCTGATCGTGTTCCGATTCGGTCAACCGCACGCTCGTTCGATGCAGCGCGGCATCGAGGTCGGCAAGCTCGTCGTTGCCGGCGAGCGGCGCACCGAGCGCCTGCGACCGGCCGAGCCGCTGCGCGTTGGCCGTCAGCGTGCTCAGGCGCCGGCCGATATTGCCGACGAACGCGAGCGCCGCGATCGCCCAAATCAGCATCGAGCCTGCGATCGCGGCGATCAGCGCGTAGCGCTGCTGTTCGCGGGTCGCGGCGAGGTCCGCGCTCCGCTCGGTATCGAGCCGCGATTCATCGGCGACGAACGCGCTGAGCTCGTCGCGAAACGCTTGAATCGCGGGGGGCAGCGGCGCGTTGTCGAACGACGTAAGCTGCATGTGCTTGCCCTCGCGCAGCGCCGCATAGACCTGATCGGTCTGCGCGCGATACGTGTTGACCGCCGCGCGCATGCGCCGCACGCGCTCCACTTGCAGCGGATCGTCTTCGACGAGCTTTTCGAGCCGCGACAGCCGATCGCCGAGATCGACCCACACGACCTGCCGATCCACGAAGGACGCATCGCCGAGAATCAGACCGGCGCGAACGCGCGCAGCCTCCCGCAAGAGCGGATCGACGATGGCCGATGCCTGGTAGAGCACCTGCTTGCTGTGCGACGCCCATTGCGCCGCCTGCGTCACCTGCTCCTGCGTCTTCGACAACATGCCGACGAGCGCAAGTTCGACCAAGCTCGGCACGGCGATCAGCAGCAGCCCCTTCGTGAATAGTTTCATGCGTCCTTGGCGGCCTCATCGAGTCGCGCGCCTCGCACTGGCGCGGCACGGCGCTTGCATTGCACGACGTGCAAGAGTGAAGCCGAACCATTATCCGTGCTGTTTCGAGATATTTCAACGGACGATATAGAGGCGTGGGCGCGCACAGAAGTTGGCATTTTTTATGAGTTGGGTCAGCACGTCGGCGAAACTCGGGCCTATTATTGCCATAGATGTCGGGCGCGGTGCGACACGCGTCGTGCACCCGTTTCGGCATGACTGCATACGGGCGTCACGAATGCGGGCGAGGTGCGGCGCGGTCGTGAATACGACGATTTCGTATGCTATAAAAGATCGGACGTGCGGCGCGCGAAAGCCGGGAGTGCTCGCATGAGGACGCTGTGTTTCTTGCAATTTTTTTTCAGGCGAATGTTTATGTCCTTCCCGAGAAAGCGCAGGCGCGCCAGTGCGGACAGTAAGGAGTCGTTTCTCGCCGTGTTGCGCCAGTTCAAGCCTTTCGTCCAGCTCGATACGAAAATCGCCCGCGCTCGCGCACAGGACGAGCCCGTGCTCTACGAACACGTCCTGCCGGGGCTCGATGTTCTGCTGTGCACGGTCCGCGGCGCTCAGCCGCCCTATCCCGACGTCGACGAGTTGCGCCGGCGCTGCATCGAGTCGATCGCGAACGCGCTCGAGCAGCCGCTCGAGGGGCTGGAGAACGGCGGCTACTGGTATGAAACGAACGGCTTCGGCTTTCTCGTCTTCGCCAGCCGCGCACGGGCGAAGATCTTGCCCGAGTTCGGTGCAGGCGTGCCCACACGCGGCACTCGCCGGCAAAATGCGGGCGACGCCGCACCACGCTCGTTTCGCTAACGACAGACGGTGACGAGCGACGGCGGTCGTGCGTCCGTCGCACCCCGCACCCTCGCGTCTCGCACTCTATCGTCCGCCGCGCCCCACTGCGCTCGCCTGCGGCCGCACGATATCGATAAATGCCGCCAGATCGGCCTCACCGAGCCCCATCGCCGCCCCTAGCCGCAGCACCTGCTGCACCGCCCCCACCACCGGCATCACGGCACCGGTCGCGCGCGCCGCCTCGGCCACCGTGTCGATGTCCTTCTGAAACGTCCTCAGCGAGCCGATAGGCGCATGGCCGCTTTCGGTCATGCGCGGCACGAACGTGCGCAATAAGACTGAATCGGCCCAACCGCCCGCAAGCGCCTCGGGCAGCCGAGCCGCATCGATGCCGGCCGCCTGCGCGAGCCCGACCGCTTCGGCAATGCCCGCCACCGTCGCGCAAACGATCGCTTGGTTGCACAGTTTCGTCATCTGGCCCGCTCCCACGTCGCCCATCCGCGTGACGCGCGCGGCATAGGCGCCGATGAGCGGCTCGACGGCCGTGACGTCGGCCGCATTGCCGCCCGCCATGACGGCGAGCGTGCCGGCCTGCGCACCGGGCACACCGCCCGAGACGGGCGCGTCGACCCACCCGATGCCGTGCCGCGCTGCCCGCTGCGCGTAGTCGCGCGTCGCCGCGGGCGCGATGCTCGAATGATCGACGATCCAGCGCATGCGTCCTGCGCCGGCATCAGCCGTATCCTCGCCAAGCAAGCCGCCGAGACCGAAGACGACCTCCTCGACGGCGTGCGTGTCGGACACGCATAGAAACACCGCCTGTGCATGAGCGACGAGATCGCGCGGCGCGTCGACGATGCGCGCGCCGTCGGCCGCCAGCGGCTGTGCTTTCGCACGCGTGCGATTCCAGACCCAGACGGTATGCCCCGCGCGCAGCAAATGCTTGATCATCGGCGCGCCCATGAGGCCCGGTCCGCAAAATCCGATTTCCATCGTTCCATTCTCCTTCGACGAAAAGAGGCCCGTCCGCCCGCACGAGCGAACGATATCGGCGAAACGCCTCGCGCGGCGTCGGCATGCGCGAACGTCGTTGCCTATACTGGTCTATCCATTCTCGGCGAGAAACGGAGACGACTCATGAACGACCATGTCTACAAGTACATCGAACTGACCGGTTCGTCGACGAAATCGAGCGACGACGCCATCCGGTGCGCCATCGAGCGCGCCTCGAAAACGCTGCGCAATTTGAACTGGTTTCAGGTGACCGAGACGCGCGGGCACATCGAAAACGGCAGCGTCGTCCATTGGCAGGTGACGCTGAAGCTGGGCATGCGTCTCGAAGATTGACGGCGGGCGGCTCCTCGAAGCCGCACCGCCCTTACGCTCGAGCGGTCAGCGGCTTCAATGCGGCAACGCGCCGTCCACGCCTTCGACGTACCAATTCAGGCGCTGCAGTTCGGCATCGGAGAGCGTCTTGCCCGCCGGCACCTTGATCGCGCCCGATTGATCCTTGATCGGGCCCGTGAAGACGTCACGCTGACCGCTGGCGATCGCGTCGTGCGCCTTCTTTTCGTCGGCGCGCGCCGCCGCGGGCACCTTCGCATTCAAGTCCTCGAGATCCACGGCTTGCTGAGGCAGGCCCCACCAGATCGGGTCGTTCTTCCATTTGCCGTCGAGCACCTGCTGGATCACCGCCATGTAGTAGACGCCCCAATGCGCGACGACGGAGCCCAGCGCCGCGTCAGGGCCGAACTTCTTCATATCGGAGTCCCAGCCGAACGCATACACCTTCTTCTCTTCGGCCGTCGCGAGCGTGGCGCTCGAATCGGTGTTCTGCAACAGCACGTCGGCGCCCTGGCCGATCAGCGTTTCGGCGGCCTGCTTTTCCTTGCCCGGATCGAACCAGCTATTGATCCAGATCACTTTCGTATGCACCTTCGGGTTGACCAAGCGCGCACCGAGCGTGTAGGCGTTGATATTGCGCACCACTTCCGGGATCGGCACCGACGCGACGAAACCGAGCGTGTTCGTCTTCGTCATGTGGCCGGCAACGACGCCGGCCAGATACGCCCCCTGATACATGCGCACGTCGTACGTGCCGAAGTTCTTCGCCTTCTTATAGCCCGTCGCATGCAAGAAAACGGTATCGGGGAAGTCCTTCGCGACCTTGAGTTCGAAGTCCTGATAGCCGAAGCTCGTCCCGAAGATGATCTTGTTGCCCTTGCTCGCGAGATCGCGGAACACACGCTCCGAATCGGCAGACTCGGGCACATCCTCGACACGCGTGATCTTGATCTTGCTGCCGAACTTGGCTTCGACCTGCTTCGAGCCTTGATCGTGCGCGTAGGTCCAGCCGGCGTCGCCGGGGTTGCCCAGATACACGAACGCGACACCGGGCACATCGGCCGCTTGCGCGGCCGGCGCGAGCACGGCGCCCAGCGCGAGCGCCGCGCTTGCGGCGAGCAAGGTCAACGTTTTTCTTCTCATCGGACTTCTCCAGTGGTGTGGGTGAAACAGTCGATCGCGCGCCGGCATACCCGGTGTTCAGCTCGTCGCGAAGAACGGCTTGCCGAGCGACGCGGGTGCATTGAGCTTGATCGTGTTCGGGTTGCGCGAAATGATGGCCAGCACGACGATCGTCGCCAAGTACGGCAGCATGGCGAGAAATTGCGTCGGCACCGGCACGCCCACGGCCTGCGCATAGAACTGCAGCCCCGTCACGGCGCCGAACAGCAGCGCGCCGATGAGCAGCCGAGCCGGCCGCCAAGTGGCGAACACCACGAGTGCGAGTGCGATCCAGCCGCGGCCCGCCGTCAATTGCTCCTGCCACAGGTGCAAATAGACGATCGAATAGTAGCCGCCCGCGAGCCCGGCCATCCCGCCGCCGAACAGCGTCGCGCCATAGCGCACGCCAATCACGGAGAAACCGACCGAATGCGCGACCGAGGGCGATTCGCCGACCGAGCGCAGCACGAGCCCCGCGCGCGTCCGGTAGAGGAACCAAGCGACGAGACCGAACAACGCAAACGCGAGATAGCCGAGCGGCGTCAGCGCGAATAGCGCGGGCCCGAGCACGGGAATATGCACGAGCCCGGGAATCGGCAACGCATCGATCGTCGCGCTGACCGATGCCGACGTATAGCCCTTGCCGATATATGCCGACAAGCCGGTGCCGAAGATCGCGAGCGAGAGACCCGTCGCCACTTGGTTGGCGAGCATCGTCAGCGTGAGAAAGGCGAACAGTAGCGCCATCGCGGCCCCCGCGCCGATCGACGCGGCCACGCCGATCCAAGGGTGGCCTGTCTGAACGGTGACGGCGTAGCCCGTCACGGCGCCCATCAGCATCATGCCTTCGATGCCGAGATTGAGCACGCCCGACTTTTCGGTGACGAGCTCGCCGATGCCGGCAAGCATCAGCGGAATCGCGGCGACGACGGCGCTTGATGCAAGCGAGCCAGCTTGTTGAATGTCCATGAGTCGTTCTATTTCGTTTGTTTCGTTTGACAAGTCATTCGATAGCGCAATGCGGAGTCACCCACCTCACGCGCTCAGCCATGCGCGACGTCGGGCACGCGGCGCACGCGGTAATTGACGAACAGGTCCGCGCCCAGCAGGCAAAACAGCAGTAGCCCTTGGAAGACGCCCGAGAGGGCCTGCGGCAATTGCATCGACGTCTGCACGGCTTCCCCACCGAGATAGAGCAGCGCCATCAGCAAGCTCGCGAGCACGATGCCGACGGGGTGCAGCCGGCCGACGAAGACGACGATGATCGCCGTGAAGCCGTAGCCCGGCGACCACGTCGCCTGCAATTGGCCGATCGGCCCCGCGATCTCGCCCATGCCCGCCAGTCCCGCGAGCGCCCCGCTGATGAGCAGCGAAGTCCATACCGTACGCGAGTCGGAAAAGCCCGCGTAGCGCCCGGCGAGCGGCGCCAGCCCGCCGACGTTCATCCGAAACCCCGCGAAGCTTTTGCGCATGAAAAGCCACACCGCCGGGATAGCCGCGAGCGTCATGAAGATCGACGCATTGAGCCGCGTTCCGCGCAGCCAGTGCCAGTGCCAGTCGCCGCCGAACGTCGGATAGAGCGCGTCGCCCGAGAACATCTCCGAGAGCGGGAAGTTCATCCCTTGCGGGTCGCGCCAAGGTCCGCTCACGAGATAGATCAGTAGTTGGGTCGCCACGTAGGTCAGCATCAGGCTCGTCAAGATCTCGTTGGTATTGAAGCGCGTCTTCAGAAACGCCGGAATCGACGCCCATAGCATCCCGCCGACGATGCCCGCGCCCATCATCAGGAACAGAATCCACGCGCCGCTAGCTTGATCGAAATGAATCGCGACGCCACTCGCAGCGATGCCGCCCGCGAGCATCTGTCCCTCGGCGCCTATGTTCCACACGTTCGCGCGATAGCCGACGGCGAGGCCCAGGCCGATCAGACACAGCGGCGACGCTTTGAGCAGCAATTCCGACCAGCCGTTGACGTCGGCGAGCGGATCGATGAAGAACGCGCGCATAGCCTGCACCGGGTCGCGCCCGACGAGGCCGAAAATGAGGAAGCCGATCGCAAGCGTCAAGGCCGCGGCAATGACGGGCACGGCGAGCCGCATTGCGCGGGAAGGCGTAGGGCGTGCTTCGAGTCGGTAGGGAAAATGCATGGTCAATTCGAGCGTCGATTATTCAAGTGTTAGCGCCGGCATGGCGCCAGAGGCGCCGCGCGTCGATGTGGCGTCAAGCGTGCACGGGCTGCTCCTCGGACGGCGCGGCCCCCGAATCGCCGAACAAGCCCGCCATCCACAGCCCAATTTCCTCGGCGTTCGTTTCGCCCGTCTTGCGCGCCGGCGACAACCGCCCACGCGCGAGCACGGCGATGCGATCGCAAATGTCGAAAAGCTCGTCGAGCTCCTCGGAGATCACGAGCACGGCCACCCCCGTGGCCGACAAATCGAGCAGTTGCTGCCGAATGAAGGCGGACGCGCCGACGTCGACGCCCCATGTGGGTTGCGCGACCACGAGCACTTTCGGCGCTTGCAGCACCTCGCGACCGACGATGTACTTTTGCAGATTGCCGCCCGAGAGCGACTGTGCAAGCGCGTCCGGGCCACCGCAGCGCACGTCGAACGCCTCGATGCAGCGCATGGCGAACGCGCGCATCGCACGGGTTCCGATCCAGCCCTGGCGGACCATACCGGGCTGACGATGTGCGGTCAGCAACGCGTTTTCCGCGAGCGACATGGCCGGCACGGCGCCTCGTCCGAGCCGCTCTTCCGGTACGAAGGCGAAGCCGAGGCGGCGGCGGGCACCGGCCGAGAGCCGCGCGGCACGCTTGCCGCAGATCGTTACGGCGTCGGGCTGAGCGGCACAGCGCTTCTCGCCCGAGAGCGCCGCCAGCAATTCCGCCTGGCCGTTGCCCGACACGCCCGCGATCCCGAAGATCTCGCCCGCATGCACGTCGAACGTCACGTTCTCGAGCGAAGTGCCGAACGGGTCGTCGCTCGCCGCCGACAGGCCCCTGACGCGCAGCAACGCCTCGCCCGGCGCGTGCGCGCGCCGCGTGTAATCGGGCAGCGCATGGCCGACCATCAATTGCGCGAGCGAGGCATTCGTCTCCTCGCGCGGCTTCACGTGTCCCGTCACGCGGCCGCCGCGCATGACGGTGGCCGTGTCGCAAAGCTCGCGAATCTCGTCGAGCTTATGGCTGATGTAGAGAACGCTGCAGCCTTGGGCAGAAAGTCGCCTGAGCGTCTCGAACAACTTGCGCACCGCCTGTGGCGTCAGCACCGACGTCGGCTCGTCCATGATCAAGAGCCGCGGGTGCTGCAGGAGGCAGCGCACGATCTCGACGCGCTGACGCTCGCCGACGGTTAGGCTGTGCACGTGCCGCTGCGGATCGATGTCGAGCCCATACTCGGCCGACACCTCGCGAATGCGCTTGCCGAGCGAGGCGAGATCGAACGGCTCGTCGAGCGCGAGCGCGATGTTCTCGCCAACCGTCAACGTCTCGAACAGCGAGAAGTGCTGAAACACCATGCCGATGCCGAGCTTGCGCGCCTGCGCGGGGCTCGCGATCTCGACGAGATCGCCTTCCCACCGGATCTCGCCCGCATCGGGCCGCACCGAGCCGTAGATGATCTTCATCAGCGTGCTCTTGCCGGCGCCGTTTTCGCCGAGCACGGCATGGATCTCGCCCGGTGCGACGACGAGGTGCACGTCGTCGTTCGCTTTGACCGCCGGATATTGCTTGCTGACACCCGTCAATGCGAGCCGCGGCACGATCGGAGCGCTTGTGCCGGCCGTGCCGTCGAGAATTGAATGATTGCCCATGAGATCCGTCGTCAAACCTGATTGCCGCCTACTACGACGCGACGTGCTCGACGCCCGTCGCGCTCCCCGTCCACTCGTTGCCATTTGGCTTGCATTGCCCCATCCGCCGCCCCGCCGTGGCCCGACGATACCCAATTCGTCGGCGAGCGTCGAGCCGAGAATATCGTGCCGACACTCGATTTTGCCGATGCGCCACAGGGGTATGTGCGACCTTGACGTGTATCGACGCACATATTAAAAGTCTGATATCCCTCCCCCTGTTCGATCAGCCTAAACATATATCGGAGCAATTCATGAGTCAGCAACGCGAGGCGATCGACACGTATCTTTTGCGCGTCTTGCACACCCTCTTGATGGAACGCAGCGTCACGCGCGCGGCCGTCAAGTTGAACCAATCACAGCCCGCGATCAGCGCGGCGTTGCGTCGCCTGCGCGACATCACGGGCGATCCGCTGCTCGTGCGTGGAAAATCCGGCATGGTGCCGACCGAGTACGGCCTGCGCCTGCTCGAACCGGTCCAAAATGCCCTGCGCGAAATCGAGCGGATTCGCTTCCAGCAGCACAATTTCGATCCCGCCACGTCGATCCGCTGCTACCGTATCGGCTGCCCCGATTACCTGAACGTCCTGTTCGTGCCGACCGTCGTCGAACGCTTCCGTCAGGCGGCACCGAACGCACAGCTCGAATTCCACTCGCTCGGCCCGTCGTTCGATTACGAACTCGCGCTCGAGGACGGCAAGCTCGACGTCGTCGTCGGCAACTGGCCGGAACCGCCGGAGCAGTTGCACCTGTCGAACCTGTTCGTCGACGAGATCGTCTGCTTGATGAGCAATACGCACCCGTTCGCCAAGCGCGGCGGCATCACGCTCGATCAATATCTGAACGCCCCACATCTGGCGCCCACGCCGTATTCGGTCGGTCAGCGCGGCGCAATCGACGTTCATCTCGCGCGCGAGCGGCTCAAGCGCCACGTCGTCGTCACGTTGCCGTACTTCAATCTCGCGCCGTACGTGCTCATCAAGTCGGACCTCCTCTTCACGACGACGCGGCTGTTTGCCGATCATTACGCCAAGTACCTACCGCTGACGGTCCTGCCCGCCCCGCTCGATTTTCCGCCGATGCAGTACTACCAACTCTGGCACGAGCGCTGTCACTACTCCGACGAAGTGCGCTGGCTGCGCAGCCTCGTGGCCGATGCAACGCGTACGCTCGTCGACCGCGCCTGATCGGCTGCGGGCGCAACGGCCCAAGCCGGCCTCGCTCGCGCCACGCCAAGCGCATTCGTTGCGCCTTCCTCTTACGCGGCTGCCCGCGCCGCCTCACCGAGCGAACGCGCGAGCGCATTGTGACGCTCGAGCAAGGGCGTAAGTTCGAGCGTCGTCAAGCGGCCGTCCTGGACGACGACCTTGCCGTTGATGACGCTCAGCGAAACCTGCGACGGCGCGCAAAACACGAGCGCCGCCACCGGGTCGTGCAGCGCACCCGCGAAATTCGGCTGACGCAAATCGAATGCGACGAAGTCGGCCGCCATCCCTGGAGCGAGCGCGCCGATGTCGTCGCGCCCGAGCACGGCAGCGCCGCCGAGCGTAGCGAGTTCCAGCGCCTCGCGCGCACTCATCGCATCGGGCCCGAACCCGACGCGCTGTAGGAGCATCGCTTGCCGCGCCTCGCCGACGAGATGCGCACCGTCGTTCGACGCCGAACCGTCCACGCCGAGCCCGACAGGCACGCCGGCATCGCGCATACGCCGAATCGGGGCAATGCCCGATGCGAGCCGCATGTTCGAGCACGGGCAATGCGCGACGCCGGTGCGCGTGCGAGCGAACAGTGCGATACCGGGCGCGTCGAGCTGTACGCAGTGCGCATGCCAGACGTCAGCCCCGACCCAGCCGAGATCCTCGGCATATTCGGCGGGCGTCATGCCGAACCGCTCGCGGCTGTAAGCCACGTCGTTGACGTTTTCGGCCAGGTGAGTATGCATCGAGACCCCATATTCACGCGCGAGCACGGCCGATTCCCGCATCAAATCGCGACTGACCGAAAACGGCGAGCATGGAGCCACGACCACACGCAGCATCGCGTAGCGGCCCTTGTCGTGATAGGTCTCGATCAATCGCTGCGTGTCGGCGAGGATGTCGGCCTCGTTCTCCACGAGCGAATCGGGCGGCAACCCGCCGTCCTTTTGCCCGACGCTCATGCTGCCGCGGCTCGCATGAAAGCGCATGCCGATTCGCGCAGCGGCCGCGATGCTGTCGTCGAGCCGGCTACCGTTCGGATACAGATAAAGATGATCGCTCGAGGTCGTGCACCCCGAAAGCAGCAGCTCGGACATTGCCGTAAGCGTCGATACCTCGATCATCTCGGGCGTCAAATGGGCCCAGATCCGATAAAGACTCGTCAGCCAGCCGAACAGTTCGGCGTTTTGAGCGGCCGGAACCGCGCGCGTCAAGCTTTGATACATGTGGTGATGCGTGTTGACGAGGCCTGGCATCACGAGATGTCCGCGCAGGTCGAGCACTTGGTCCGCCGTGCTCGGCAATTCGCTCGTCGGGCCCACAGCCGCGATGCGGTTGCCTTCGATGAAAAGCCCCGCGTCGCGCAATTCCCGGCGGGCGCCGTCCATGGTCACGAGCACGTCGGCGTGCTTGACGAGCAGCGTTCTGGGGCGAGTCGCACCGGTTGCATGCGTGGGCTGTTCAGTCGTCATTCGATTCTTCCGCGTTGAGATGTCGGCGTTAATGTGTCGGCGTCGATATGTCGATGTCGATATGTCGGCATAGCCGTTGATGTATTGACGTAACGATCAGGAGCCAAAATAGTGCTGGCAATGTACAACGACGCGATACTCGCCCTCACTGTTTCGATATATTGGTCCCATTTTCGAGGAGTGCGCCTCGGCGGCAATGGCGCCAGGCATGCCCCCTTGCCTTATGCGGCGGCCCTTATCTTTCCTATCGCGTGCGCCGAGCCGTCGGCAACTTCTTAGAATGGCGATACGGCGCTCGCAACAACTCGCCGACGGGTATGTAGCCACTGACGTGGAGCCTCGATCCGCCGATTGCGCATTGGATCGAGTCGCCCTCGTCACTTTTCGCGTTCATCAAAAGGAAAACTGCGAATGGGAAAGCTAACTACCCACGTCCTGGACACGGCGCACGGCCGCCCGGGCGCCGGCATCGCGGTCGAGTTGTTCAAGCTCGACGGCGACGCACGGCGCTCGATCGCGCGCACCGTCACGAATGACGACGGCCGCTGCGACAAGCCGCTTCTCGAAGGCGACGCAATGGCCGTCGGCGAATACGAGCTCGTCTTCCACGCGGGCGACTACTTCGCCGCCGTCGGCGTAAGCGTGCCGCAGCCGCGCTTCGTCGATCGCGTCGTCCTGCGCTTCGGCATTGCCGATGTCGCCGCGCACTATCACGTGCCGCTCCTGGTCTCGCCGTGGGCTTACAGCACCTATCGCGGCAGTTGAACGCACATACCAACGACTATCAGGAGCTTGGAGGCATTTCATGGAAGGTTTCATCACTGACTGGCTGAATCTCACGATTCGCTGGCTGCACGTTATTGCCGCAATTGCATGGATCGGCGAATCGTTTTATTTCGTCGCGCTCGACAGCAGCTTGAAGAAGCCGAAGGACCCCGTGCTCGTCGAGCGCGGCGTGTTCGGCGAGCTGTGGCACGTACACGGCGGCGGGTTCTACAACATGCAAAAGTACATGGTCGCGCCGGCGCAAATGCCGGAGGACCTGCACTGGTCGAAATGGCCGTCGTACACGACATGGATGTCCGGTTTCGGTCTCTTCACCGTGCTGTATCTGTGCTCGCCGAGCACGTACCTCATCGACCCGAACGTCCTCGATATGGGGCCGGTTGTCGCGATCGCGGCTGCGCTCGGCTTCCTGGCCGCGGGCTGGATCGTCTACGACTCCCTGTGCCGCCTGCTCGTCGGCAAGGATCGTTTGCTTGGGATCATCGTCGGCCTATACGTCCTCGTGGCGGCCTGGCTCGCCTGCCACATTTTCTCCGGTCGCGCTGCCTACTTGATCGTCGGCGCCATGCTGGCGACGATCATGTCGGCCAACGTGTTCTTCGTCATCATTCCGGGGCAGCGCAAGATGGTGAACGCGATGCTCAAGGGCGAATCGCCGAATCCGATCTACGGCAAGCGCGGCAAGCAGCGCTCGGTGCACAACACCTACTTCACGCTGCCGGTCGTGTTCGCGATGCTGTCGAATCACTACGCGATGACGTACACGCACGCCTACAACTGGGCCATTCTGGCCGTCATCATGCTCGCGGGCGCCCTGATTCGTCAGTTCTTCGTCATGCGCCATCGTGGGCAGGTGCTCTGGTATCTACCGGTAGGCGGGGTGGCGTTGCTTGCCGCCGCGCTGGCCGTCACGCTGCCCAAGCCCGTCATGCCGCAGGCGCAAGCTGCCAACGCACCCGTCGTGAAACTCGCCGACATTCAGCCGATCTTGCAGCAGCGGTGCGTCGCCTGCCACTCGGCACACCCGACGCTGATGGGCAGCGCGCCGGCCGGCGTGCTCTTCGACACGCCCCGGGAGATATCCACGAATGCGCA
Source organism: Trinickia acidisoli (assembly GCF_017315725.1). Classification (NCBI taxonomy): domain Bacteria; kingdom Pseudomonadati; phylum Pseudomonadota; class Betaproteobacteria; order Burkholderiales; family Burkholderiaceae; genus Trinickia; species Trinickia acidisoli. Next base: position 1,916,876 of record NZ_JAFLRG010000001.1, on the reverse strand, counting down.
ACGGCTATATCAACAGGCTGTCGTGCTGAAAGCGATGCCGCTCGGCAATGTCACGAAAATGACGCCGGAGGAGCGCGAGAAAATCGCAGCGTGGTTCAACTCGCGCACCCAGCCGTAACGGAGTATCGGACCGGCAGACGCCGGACGAAACAAAGCCCCTTGCGCCAACGGCCCAAGGGGCTGAAACAACCGGACAGGCTAGGCTAGACATTGCCTGGCCTCCGCGGCTTTTATCGTTTATTTCAATATGGCCGCTGCCATCAACGCGGCGGCGGTGAGCCAAATGGATGCGCTGACCGTCGCTCCCGGCAGACGCCTGGCCAACGCCGGCCGCGATTTCGAACCGCTTTTGCCTACCCGCCCGGCCGACGCAAGCGTTCGCTTGTCGTGATGCTTGAGGGTGACGATCATCACGAGGATCGAACACGCGAACGCAAGTCAGCTACGCTGCTTGCGCGACCAGCGCTTCGACTTGGGGCACGCGTGCGGCGGGCGTGGACAGCGCGGAGAGCATCGACCGGTCGTTGAACCGGAAGAAGCAAACGAGCTGATCGCATCCGGCGAGCTTGAGTAGCTGCGGCCCCGAGAGATCGGCGATGATCTCGGCCACTTGCGTCGATAGTCCGAGCCGCTGCATGCCGCCGGCGCGGTCGGTGCGCAACAAACGCTGCGCGAGCGAAAGGTACGACAAGTTGATTTCGCGGATCGATTCGAGCGTTTCGCAACCGTTCATGACTGTCTCCGCCAGGGGTGTTGTGGTTCGAACTGAAAATCAACGGGTGAGCCGGTCATTCCGAATAAGGCCAAGCGCTCTTCCGTCATCGAAAATGCCGTGGAGCGGCAAACGTTTGCTTGAATCCGAGGGGGAAATCAGCAACCGTCGCGCTCGTCGGCCACGCCGGCAGCGATCAGGCTGCAGGCGATCTCGCGCAGCAAATGCTGTGTAAGCGCACCGGAGCCGCCGAGGCAAAGGCGTTGAAGCTCGAGGAGGTCTTTAGCGAAGCGGCTCATGACGATCTCTCCGTGACTCAAGTTTGGAAACGTCCGTGCCGTCAATGCGTCGTACGAAACGTTTTCCTGTGACGAAAGTATCGGCGAGCATCGCGCGGAAACAAATCAGCGGCCGCTGAACCTTGCGTAATACCTGGCAGCCCGCGTGTCAGCGTTTTCCTACGTACGGGGTACGCAAGGGCTACGCCCGGAGACGAAGCAAAAACGCCCGCTTGGGTTCAAGCGGGCGTTCGAATGACGAAGCGAAGCGAAGCGGTCGCGCTAGAGGCTAGCGGCGGCGAGCGCCTCGGCAGTCAGCCACAGCGATTCGGGCAAGGTTTGCTCGTCGCAGTTGTGCCCCTCGCCGCCGCGATCGACGACGATGAAATCGCTGACCACGTCGAGAGCGATCAGAGGATGGTGCCAGACCCCTTTCGCATAATTGACGCCCTGCCACCCACGCGTGACGAACGCGCGAATGGCATCGGGCGCAAGCTCGCCGGCCGGGGCGACGACGACGAGGTAAGGCTTGTCGTTCATCGGGACGAACGCCTGCGAGCCGAGCGGATGGCGTTCGAGCATCGCCACCTCGAACGGCAACGCGCGGGGCTGGCCGCGGAACAGGTTGACGAGCGGCCGTCCGCCCGCCTCGGCCACGTCGACGCTCGCGAGATCGTGATAGCGCGTCGTCGTGCCGAGGTTGATCGGAATCTGACGCGCGCCCTCGAGTTCGATGACGTCGCCGAACGGCGCGAATGCCGCCCGCGTGAGCGGCTCGATCCTCAAAATCTTCATGCGCGCGCCGTTCACTCGAGCACACCCCACGCGCGCAAGCGCGAAACGCCGCCGTCGGGAATGATGTTCAGCCGCAGATGCGTCACGGGGCCGAGCGCCGCGACTTCGGCCTCGAAGAAATGCTGTTTGTCCATTTGCAGCTTTTGCTCACCGAGCAGCGTCGGCCAGAACATCGCCTGCGTGACCAGCGAGCTGTCGGTGCCGCCCTTGACGTAAGCGGCCTGGATCGAGCAGCGATCGGGGTAGTTGCCTTTGAAGAACGCGGTGTCCACTTCGATCTTCGTGATCGTACCGGGTCGCGCGAGCGCGATGATGGTCCAATCGTTGCCCGGTTCGCGCCGCCGGCGCGTCTCCCAGCCATCGCCCATGTTCACGCCCCGGCCGGGCATCAAGAGGTTCGACGCCGCACCGAAGTGCTGATTGTTGACCGCGACGATATAGGCGCCGTTTTCCATCGCGGCCAGATCGGCCGGCGTGCTGCGGCTCGCGCGAGTCCAGTCGACTTGCGGCTGCCCGTACACGCGTAGGCGCGCAACGCCACCGTCGGGGTATAAATTCAGGCGAATGTGCGTGTACGCCTCGCCGTCCGCGACCTCGAGATAATGGTGGTGATTGCCTTGCAGGGTCGTGGAAGGAACAATCTCCTTCCATTGCGTCGATGCGCCCGGCTGCTCGCCGGCCGGCACACGAGCGGCCTCGACCGATGCGGCCGGCGGGAAGTTGCCGGTGAAGTGGCTCGTATCGATGTCGAGCCCCTTCACGACGCCCGAGCGCGCCAGTTTCACGATGCACCAGTCGTACCCCGTCGTACGCTTGCGGCGCGTTTCCCAGCCGTCCATCCACTTACCGTTGTCGTCGTACTTGCCGGGAATGAACACGGCAGCCTCGGGACTCAACATGCGGTCCTTCGGCGCGAAAAATTCATCGCTCGCCTCGAGTGCCTGCGCGCCCAAGCGTGGATCGGCCAGGTTGACGTAGCGGCGCGTGAACTCTGGGGCGTTGGGGTCGAGAATCGGAAGAGCCATCGTTGTCGTCCTTCGTGTCTGTCAATTCGTTCGTACTACGGATGAAACGTCATATCGACGTATCGCGGCATCGGCATGCATCTTCTGTGCGGACATATCCGATACGTCCATACGTCCGCACTCAAGCGTTCATGCCGTCACGAGATCGTCGATGCGAAACCGTGCGATGCGGTAAATCTGCTCCAGGCTAGTACGCAACTCTTCATCGCGCGAGTTATTCACGCGCGCTTCGAAATTGCCGATGATGCCCGCGCGATCGTGGCCGCGCACGGCGAGAATGAACGGGAAACCGAACTTCTCGCGATAGGCTGCATTCAGGCGCTGCAGCTTGTCGAACTCTTCCTGCGTGCACTGCGCGAGGCCGGCGCCGCTCTGCTCGCGCGTCGATTCGGCCGTCAGTTCGCCCCGCACGGCGGCCTTGCCCGCGAGTTCCGGGTGAGCATTGATGAGCGCGAGCTGGCGTGCGTCGCCCGCCTGGGCGACGATGTCGCGCATCGTCGCGTAGAGGGTATCGATGGTCGCGAACGGCCGGGCCTGCGCCGCTTGCTCCGCTACCCAAGGCGAATGCTCGAAGATGCCGGAGAGCGCCGCCGCGAACGCATCGAGCGGCATCGAATTCAATTGTTCCAGCGAATATTGCATCGGCTTCATGCGCGAGAGCTGTCCGTTTTTGGCTGATAGGGATGATGCGCGCGCCAGTGGCGCGCGATATCGACGCGGCGCGTCACCCAGACGCGGTCATGTCGTTCGATATGATCGAGAAACCGTTGCAGTGCGCGAAAACGTCCGGGCCGCCCGAGCAGCCGGCAATGCATGCCGATCGAGAGCATCTTCGGCACTTCGGCGCCCTCTTCGTACAACACGTCGAACGCATCGCGCAAATACGTGAAGAAGTGGTCGGCCGTGTTGAAGCCTTGCGGCGACGCGAAGCGCATGTCGTTCGTGTCGAGCGTGTACGGCACGATCAATTGCGTACGCGTCTCGCCGCCCGCCACCTCCACTTCGGTCCAAAACGGCAGATCGTCGCCGTAGTAGTCCGCGTCGTAGAGAAAGCCGCCGTACTCCGCCACGAGCCGGCGCGTATTGGGACTATCGCGCCCCGTATACCAGCCGAGCGGCCGTACGCCCGTCACGCGTTCGATCGCTTCCATGCCGAGCCGCACGTGCTCGGCCTCGCGCTCGGGCGTCATGTCTTGGTAGTGGATCCAGCGCCATCCATGACAAGCGATTTCATGCCCGAGTTCAACGAAAGCGCGCGCAACCTCGGGGTGGCGTTCGATCGCCATGCCCACGCCAAATACGGTCAACGGCAATCCGCGTTTCTCGAATTCGCGCAAAATGCGCCAAACACCGGCGCGCGAACCGTACTCGTAGATCGACTCCATGCTCATGTGGCGAGCCGGATAGGCGGCCGCGCCCACGATCTCGGACAGGAATTGCTCGGAGGCCGGATCGCCGTGCAAAACGCAGTTCTCGCCGCCTTCTTCATAGTTGAGAACGAACTGCACGGCGACGCGCGCGCGGCCCGGCCAATCGGCCTGGACCGGTTGCCGGCCGTAGCCGATCAGATCGCGCGGATAGCGGGAGTCGGATGTCATGGCAAAGATTCGGGACAAGCGTTGAATTAATGCCGATGCGGCGCCGCGACATGCACACGGTCTGCTGCAACGGTTCAAATCGGTGAAATCAGTGTATAGAAAACGCGCGCGCGCGCCCATACGAGCAGGCCGATAGCGGGGGTTAGCGCTCGCGTATGTCCTGAGCGCACCCATACAGCCGTAGCGCCCGCCGGCGCCTTAGTCGTTGCGCGGACTGAAATCGGCCAACGGGCCATCGTAGCGCTTGGCGAGCGGGCGGGCGTACTCCCCTCGCTTGGCCGTCGCGAGACCCAGCGCCGCCAGCACCTCCGCCCATTTGACCGCGGCGCTCACGCCCTCGATGACCGGCACCCCGATCGCGTCCTCGATCGCGCGACCGAGATCGGCCATGCCCGCACAGCCGAGCACGATCGAATCGGCGCCGTCCTCCTCGAGCGCGCGGCGGCATTCGTCGACGATCAGGCGCCGCGCCGTGCCGTCGGGCCGGTCCAGGTCGAGCACCGCGATGTCGGTCGCGCGTACGCTGCGGCAAAACCGTTTCATGCCGTAGCGTTCGGCCAGATGCCACGCCATGCCCGCCGTGCGCGCGAGCGTCGTCACCACGGAAAAGCTCGGCGCGATTACGCTCGCGGCATGCATTGCCGCCTCGGCGATACCCACGACAGGGCCACGCGCAAGCTCGCGCGCGGCGAACAGGCCCGGATCGCCGAAGCAAGCGATCACGTAGCCGTCGACGCCCTCGCGCTCGCCCGCCGCTACTTCGGCGAGCAGCCCCGGCAGCGCCAGCGATTCGTCGTACCAGCTTTCAATCGAAGGGGGCCCCATCGTCGACGTCGCGGCGACGATCTCGGTATCGACCGCGGCAACGGCACGTGCGCAGTTTGCCATCGTGTCGGTCATGCGCGCGGTCGTATTGGGATTGATGAGCTTGATCTTCATCGTACGTTCCTTCCAATGCGTAAATGCTCGCGTATCCGCTACGCGTGCTGGGTGCCGCGCGCTGCGAGCCAATAGAACACGCCCGCGAACCCGACGCCGATGAACCACGAAAAGTTCGCGAGCGATGCGAATGCCGGCGTCATGACGCACACGACGGCAATCGCGGCAGCCGGCAGCACGGCTGCAACGGCGCGCCAGTTCACACCGCCTCGATACCAATACGAGCCCGATTCGGACATCGAATAGAGATCGTCCCGCACGACGCGCTGCCGTTTGACGATGAAGTAGTCGACGATCAGGACGCCGTACAGCGGACCGATGAACGAGCCGAGCACGTCGAGCGTGTAGTGAATCACCGCCGGGTTGTTGAATAGATTCCACGGCGTGATGAACACCGAGGCGGTGGCGGCGATCATGCCGCCCGCGCGCCAACTGATGTGCTTCGGCGCTACGTTGGAGAAGTCGAACGCTGGCGAGACAAAGTTAGCAACGATGTTGATGCCGATCGTCGCGATCATGAATGTCAGCGCACCGAGCACGACGGCCATCGGATGATCGATGCGGCCGACCGTGGCGACGGGATCGGTGATCAATTCGCCGAAGACGGGCAGCGTCGCCGACGTCGTGATGACGGTGACGAGCGAGAACGCGAGAAAGTTGACGGGCAGCCCCCAGAAGTTGCCGCGTTTCACGCTCGTATAGTTCTTGCAGTACCGCGAAAAGTCGCCGAAGTTCAGCATCGGCCCGGAGAAATACGACACCACGAGCGAGATCGCCGTAATCGTAACGGGCAACGCCTCCCAGCCGTGATACTTCACGCTGCCGAGATTGAGACTGATGTTCGAAAACCCGGCGCGCGCCACCATGTAGCCGGCCAGGATGAACATGACGACATAGACGGCGGGACCGGCGAAGTCGATGAACTTCTTGATCGTTTCCATACCGTTCCAGAACACGATCGCCTGTAGTACCCAGAGCATCATGAAGCCGCCCCAACCGAGCATGGACAACCCGAGCCAGCCATGGCGATGGACGTCGGCGTACGGCATCAGTTGCGGTGCGAACTTCAGTAGAACGATGACGAACGCGCTCGATGCGAGATACGTTTGGATGCCGTACCACGCAACGGCGATCAAGCCACGAATCACGGCCGGGATATTGGCGCCCAGCACGCCGAACGTGGCACGGCAAATGACGGGATAGGGCACGCCGTTGCGCTGGCTCGATTTCGCGATCAAGTTGGCGAAGACATTGACGATGCCGATGCCCACGAGCAACGCGATCAACACTTGCCAACTCGTCAGACCGAGCGCGAACAGACTGCCGGCAAAGACATAGCCTCCAACGCTATGCACATCCGACATCCAAAACGCGAAGATGTTGTAGGTGCCCCAGTGCTGATCGCGCAGCGGCGCCAGATCGGCATTGCACAAGCGTTCGCTGTAGCCGGCGGGCAAACCGGTGTCGATATGGGCGGGCGATGGGCCGACGGCGCCGGCGTCGGTGGGTACAGTCAACTCAGGCATGAACGTCTCCGGTAAAGGACAAGAGCGTTGCCGCGCGGCACCTTCCATGCCTTCGCGCAACCAAGCGCCTTCTTCAACCGGTCGCAGTCGGCGCAATCTGCGGCCTTCTCCCCGAAAATAGTTAGTTGTCCTAAACGATTGAACGGGACCATGAATCCGTACGGCATCGCCGGCGCAAGCGTTGCTCAGGCGCCGAAGACTTCCCGCAAATCAGCCGCACCGCGCGCAGGCCGATCGAGCATCTTCAATTCGACCGCTTGCAGGTGCCTCACCATCAGTTCCGATGCGCGCACCGTGTCGCCGGCCTCGATCGCATCGACTATCCGAGCGTGCTCGTCGAATGAGCACGGACTGCGTCCAAGCGACTCGTAGAGCGCCGAAATCAACGTCGAGCGTGCAACCAGGCCCGCCAAGCAATCGCACAGCACACGGTTGCCCGTCAACGCGGCAAGCTCGGTGTGAAATTCGCCCGAGAGCCGAATCCAAGAGCGGAAATCACGGTGCTCGAACGCGCCGCGCTCCCGCTCGATCATCTTGCCGATCACCTTCAAATGCGCCGCGCCCTGCCCGCCCTGATTGCGGCAGACGCGTTCGATCACGGCGCCCTCGATGATGCGGCGCATCTCGAACACCTCGTGCACTTCCTGAAGCGACGGGCTTGCCACGAAGGCGCCACGATTCGGCTCCAAGTCGACCAGATGTTCGGTGGCGAGCAGCGACAGCGCTTGACGTACCGTGCCGCGCTTGACGGCGAACACGTCGCACAACTGCGCCTCCGTGAGCTTCGCCCCAGGCTCTAGCCGATGTTCGAGAATCGCATCGCGGATGCGCTCGGCAACCGCTGCGGGTGTTGCTGGCTCGGACAATTTCGGCGTCGACATAGTGGGTATAGTAGATTCGACATAAAGATTGTCAACAATTTCTTTTGCAAAAATCGATTCGTCACGGCGTTGAATTCTTCTGATAAATCCATGACTTGGCGCACTTATGCGCCAAATAAGCGCATTGCAGGCCATTCGACGCGCTAGATGTCAGCATCGAAGTGCTTTCAAATTGTCAACAATCTTAGAAGAACACTCGAGCGCAGCGTCAGATGCTTAGCGAAGTGTGGGATGTCCGGTGACGGTCAACGCGAAGCCCTCGCGCCCTGCTTGCAGCCGGGCGTGTGCACCAAATGGAAGCGTGACGAGATCGGCACCGTGACCGAAACGCAGCCCAGTGACGACGGGCAGCCCCGTAACCATGCCGATCTGCTCGAGGACCGCCGAGAGGTCATAGCCGTTATCGTAGGGCGCGAGCTTGCCGCCGGTGAAATCGCCGAGCACGAGCGCCCGCTGGCGCGCGAGGACGCCGGCCAGATGAAGCTGATAGAGCATTCGTTCCACGCGGAACGGGTGTTCATTGACGTCTTCGATGAAGAGGATGCCGCCCTCGATCTGCGGCATATAGCGCGTGCCGACGAGCGCGGCGATCATCGCCAGATTGCCGCCCCAGAGCGTACCGCTCACGTCCACTTCGTCCGCCTGCGGAACAGACTCACGCACCGTGAATTCGGGCGATTCGAGCGCGCACCAGAAACGTTCGGCCGTAAATGCGCTAAGCGTCTGCGCACCGAAGTTGGCCGTCAGCATGGGGCCGCCGAACGTCACCAGGCCCGCGCGCGCGAACAGCGCCAATTGGACCGCCGTGAAATCGCTGTGCCCGCAAATGGCAACGGGCGCACCGGCGAGCCGGCGCTGGAGCCCGGCATAGTCGAGCGAGTCGAGAATCCGCACGGCGCCATAGCTGCCGCGCAATGCAAGGACGATGTCAGGCAGCGGGTGAGCGGCATCGGCGAGCCGGTTCAAGTCGTCCGCGCGCTGCGCATCGGTGCCGCTGAAACGCAGGTATCGGCGCTCTGCCACTTCGGTGCCGAGCACGTGGTGACCGTCCGCGCGCAGCCGAGCGATGCCCCGCTCGACTGCTGCCTCATCGGGCGGATATCCGGAAGGAGCGACGATCTCGATGGTACGCGGACGGATCATGGTGAGTGTTGGAAACGATGCACGTGGCGGTGGGCGCTGCGCTCAGATCGGTTGTTCGGGCGCGCAGGCTCGAGCATCGGCCGCGGCGGCCGTCCGCTCCGCACGAATGGCCTGCCGCCGATGCGCGAAAAACGACCTGAGCGCGTCGCCGCACTCGGTCGCGAGCACACCACCCGTGACATGCGTATGGTGATTGAGTTGACGATTGGCGAATGCGTCGACGACGCTGCCGCAGGCGCCCGTTTTAGGATCCCGCGTGCCGAAAACGACGCGTGCAATGCGCGCGTGCATGATGGCACCCGCGCACATGAGGCAAGGCTCGAGGGTCACATACAGTTCGCAGCCGGGCAGCCGGTAGTTCTGCAGCGACTGCGCGGCCGCGCGCAGCGCAACCATCTCGGCGTGGGCGGAAGGATCGTGGGCGCCGATCGGATGATTGAAGCCCGTCGCCAACACGTCATCGCCGCATACGAGCACCGCTCCGACGGGTACCTCGCCCGCCGCACGAGCCGATTGCGCGGCGTCCAGCGCCAGCGCCATGTATCGACGATCGCGCTCGGACGCGACCGCTTCCTCATTCAGGTGCGCCGAACCGGCCGCGTCGTCGGACTCCAGCGTTTGCACTGCGGTTTCCGCGGCCGGCGGCGCAAGCGGTCCGCTCACGAAAGTCCCGCCTGGTTGCAGGCGTGCATACCGCCATCGTCTGCAAGTACGCGCTCCGAGAGCCGCTCCGCGATGCGGCGACAGTAGTCGCGCGGCACGATCGTTGGCTCGCCACGCAGCGATTCGAGCGCCATATCGAGCGCAAGCAGCTTCGCTTGCAGCCGGCAACGCGTTGCGTGGTCGCCCGCAGCATTCAGTTCGTCTTGCAGGTGGCGCAGCGAACGCAACTGCTCGACCGCCGGCGGCACGAAGCCTGCGTTTTTCAATATACGATTGGCGACGCGGACTTCCTCGGGCACGAGCATGTCGTCGTCGAGTTCCAGCGGCGCCCCGGCACCCGGCAAGTCGTCGAACTCGCCGCGTGCAGCGGCGGCGGCAATGCGTTGTTCGACCAAGGCATCAAGCAATTTCATCTGCGGATCCACTACATGGCGGCGAGCGCATTTTAGCAGGGAGTCCGATCCGGTTTCCTGGAGCCCGCACTCGGGAACCCGCGGCACGGCCATGCGCGGCGAGGCTCGGTGCGCCAACAGCCATGCCAGCCGGGCACGCCGCGCGAAGCGGCGCCCTTTGCGCTGGGCTCGCGCACCCGTCACTTACCGACTTTCACGCGCAGTTCCCGGGCCGTCTCCAACAGGCCTTCGTAGCCCGCGCGGCTGTGCTCGGGAAGGTCTGGATCGCCGACCAGCGCGCCGAGCGTCTCGATCAGGCTGTACAGGATTCCCTTTGCCGCGCTGACGGCAATATTGCCCGACGACAGCAGCGTATCGACGTAGGTCAGCGCGTCGTTGAGGTGTTCGACGTCAGGATTCGAGGACTCTTCTTTCGGCCGGTTCTGATCGGGGGTCATGGTGAGCGTTCCTATCGATCTGTTCTTGGGGGAAGCAATGCGCACGCGCAACAGCCCTAGCCTCCTCCAACTCTTATATACCGGGCAAGCGCCAGCGTCCACTACCCAGCGCCGGCGGCACGCCGAGTTCTCGCTTCGACAGCTCGAACGACGGCAACCATGTCCGCACCGCCCAGCCCGAGTTCGAGGGTCTCGCGGTACAGGTCATGGCAGACGTCGAGCAGCGGCGAGGCGATTCCCGCCGCACGCGCCGCGGCGGCGACGAGCCGATTGTTGTCGAGCACGTTCTCGATGCTCGCCTGCACGTCGAAGTTTTCGTGCAAAAGTTTTGCGGCCTTCACGCGCGACACGTCGCTCGCCATCGGCCCCGCATCGACGATCGAAACGAACTGCGCAAGGTTCAAGCCCTGCCGTTTCGCGAAATGCGCGGCTTCCGCTAGACCCGTCACCATCGTGATGAGAAAAAGGTTGACGGCGAGCTTCATCGTCAACGCCGCGGGTACCTCGCCGCAGTACTCCGACTGCCGGCACATCGCCGCGAAGAGCGGCCCAACGGCTTCGACCGCTTCGCGCTCACCGGCCAGCATGGCCACGAGTTGGGCGGCTTCGGCCGGCTTGCGCGACCCCGACACGGGCGCTTCGACGTAATGGCCTCCCGCCGCGCGCACGGCCTGTTCAAGCCCTTTCGAATAACCCGGCGAGGTCGTGCCCATATGGACGATCGTCCGTCCCCGTGCACGCTGCCTGAATGCGGGCTCGCCGCGCGCGAGCATCAAGTCGATCGCCTCGGCATGGGCCAACATCAAGAGCACGATCTCGCAGCGCGCGAACACTTGCGCGGCATCGTTCGCGACGCTCGCTCCCGCTCGTGCCAGCAAGGCTCGCTTGGGCGCCGAGCGATTCCATACCAAGAGCGGAACGCCCGCTTTCCGCAGATTGAGCGCCATCGGCTCGCCCATTGCGCCCAAACCGATAAAGCCCACCGGCGTCTGCCACACAGTCATCGCATCGTCCTTTTCGTCGCATCGGAATAAGTCGAACCGCACACACGCTTGGCAGCGCCAAGAACGCGATGAACAACCTAACGTGCCGCAATTCGTCGATTCGGCTCATGGTAGGAATTTGCTATTGTTTTGAAAATCGCAAACTTTGGAATCGCCACTTCAGGAAATCGAAAATGACGCATCCTCTCAATTTCGACATGGACGCACTGCGCACGATGGTCGTCGGCGTTGAACTCGGCGGATTCGCGCATGCCGCGACGCGGCTTCATCGATCGCCGTCGGCCGTCAGCATGCAATTGCGCAAGCTGGAATCGCAGGCCGGTCAACGACTGTTCAAGCGTCGGGGTCGTGGGCTCGCGCTGACGGACTCGGGCAGCGTCTTGCTGCAATACGCTCGCCGCGTGCTCGCACTCAACGACGAACTCGGCACCGCGCTCGGCGCCGTCGACACGCGCGCCGCCGTGCGCGTGGGCATCCCGCAAGACTTTGCGGATGTGATGTTGCAGGATCTGTTGACGCGTTACGCCAATACGCGGCCGCACGTCCAGGTGGAGGTCAAGGCTGGCCGAAATTTCGAGCTTGTCGCCGATCTCGAGAGCGGCAAACTCGATGCCGCGGTCGCCTTTGCCGTGCCGGGAACGAACGGCGGCGAACGGATTGCGACGATTCCCGCCGTTTGGCTCGGATGCACGCCGATGTTGCGCCGTTACGGCGTGCAGTCGACGGTGCCGCTGACCGTATTCGACGGGCCATGTTTGTTCCGCGACATGGCGATCGATTCGCTCTCGCACGCCGGCGTCGCATGGCGTCTCGCGATGACCACGCCAAGCCTGGCCAGCCTATGGTGCGGCACGCGCGCAGGGCTCGGTGTTACCGTGCGCACGGCGCTCGCCGTACCAAGGCACCTGTCCGTCTTGGCCGGCGCTCCCGCACTTGGCACCATCGACGTCGTCCTACATCGCGCCGCGCGCTGCACCGACGACGCGCATGCGCTCGCCGATCTGCTGAGGCAAACGGTCGCCGCGCGCTGCGGCTAATGCGCGATCGCGATCTTGCCGAAATGCTGCCCGCCCTGTGCGAGATGCGCATAGGCCTGCGATACTTCATCAATGCCGAAGATCTCGTCGACGATGGGCACGACCTTGCTCGCGGCAATGGCACGCGCGACGTCGCGCAAGTCCGCAACCGATCCCGTATTGTTGCCTTGGACGTTCAACGCCTTCGTCATGATCGTCATGAGATCGGCCGACGCCGTTCCCCCAGTCACGAAGCCGATGACGAAGACGGTGCCCCCCACTGCTGCGGCGTTGACCGAACGGCCAAACGTCTGCGTGCCGCCCGTTTCGATCACCAAGTCGGCGCCGTTGCCGCCCGTGATCTCGAGCACCGCCTCGTCCCAGGCCGGTATGCGGCGATAGTTGATCGTGTGATCGGCGCCGAGCGCCCTGGCCCGCTCGAGCTTCTCGTCGGACGAGGATGTGATGACGACCGTCGCGCCCGCCGCCTTGGCGAGTTGCAACGCGAATACGCTGACCCCGCCCGTGCCGATCAACACAACGACGGAGCCGGGGCGGACGTTCGCCGAGCGCAGCCCGCGCCAAGCGGTCGTGGCCGCGATCGGCAACGTTGCCGCGGCCTCGTCGCTCAGATGCGCGGGCGTCGAGACGAGCGCGCTCGCCGGCAGCGCGACATATTCAACCAACGAGCCGGGCAGCACGACGCCACGCGTCGCCGCGCTGACTTCGGCACGTGCCGGTCCGCCCACCCAGAGCGGCTTCGAGTGCGGAATCACGCGATCGCCGACAGCGAATTCGGTCACCCCGGCACCGATCTCGGCAACATCGCCCGCCCCATCGGCAACGGGAATCACCGGAAAACCGGGCACGGGATACCGGCCCGTGGCGACGGCCAAATCGATGAAATTCAGGCTCGCCGCGCGCATCCGCACGAGCACCTCGCCTGGGCCGGGATGCGGTTGGGGCAACGTCACGGCGCGCAAGGCGTCGAGGGAAGGTGCGAAAAGTTCGATGGCCTGCATGGCTGAGCTCCTTGGGTTAGTGATTACAGATTACTCATGCACGAACGCCTGATAAACTGATTCAATCACACGACACTCATGCATCCCATGCAGCAATGGCCTGACGCAAATCACATCGCTGAAATCGCGGCATTTGTCGCGGTAGCGGAACAAGGCTCGTTCACTCGGGCTGCGACGGTACTGGGCCGCGACGCCACGGTTCTGTCGCGGCGCGTGCAATCGCTCGAGCGAACACTCGGCGTGAGGCTGCTCACGCGGACCACGCGCCATGTGGCATTGACCGAAGCGGGAGCCGGCTTTCTCGCGCGAGCGCAGGCGATCGCCGCCGCATTGGCCGATGCGCAGGAAGAAGCGTCGACGCACGGCCAGGGGGAACCGCGAGGTACGCTACGGCTGGCGCTGCCCGCGACGTTCGGACGAATGTGGATTGCCCCCTACCTGCCGGAATTCATGGCGACGTACCCTCAGGTGCGCGTCGATGCATCGTATTCGAACCGATTCGCCGATCTCGTGGCAGAAGGGTTCGATGCGGCCATTCGCCTGGGGGAACTCACCGATTCGAGGCTCGTGGCTCGTCGGATCGCCCCTCGCCGGCGGCTCCTGTGCGCCGCCCCGGCGTTCCTCGATCGGCACGGCGCCCCGGTACACCCTGAAGCGCTGAGGCAACTGCCTTGCCTGGCATTCACGGGCCTCGCCTCTCATCCGAATTGGACGTTCGGCAATACCCAGGGCGAGCGCATCACGGTGCGCGCCGATGGGCCGCTCGCCTCGGACGATGCCGAAGCGCTCGTGCACGCGGCAGTTCGAGGATTGGGGATCATGTTGAGCACGGATTGGCTCGTCGGCCGCGAACTTGCGGCCGGCGCGCTCGTGCCCGTGCTGACGGAATGGTTGCCGCAGGACGAGGGCGCGATTTACGCGGTCGTACCTTCAACCCGGCTGCTGCCGGCGAAAACGCGTGCGTTCATCGATTGGATCTCGAATCGATATTCACCGATTGCGCCTTGGCGCGGTGGGTAGGCCGCGGGCGGCCACCCACCTATCGATCGCGCTCGTACTAGCGGAAACGGCGATCGAGATCCGTCCCCGGCGTGAACGACACCCCGCGCAACACTTGCGCGAACCCGGCATTGCGCAGCGTAATGAATCTCTCCTGCGCCGCGCCCGCGACACGCTTGTTCTTGAGCACGTCGCGAATTGCGACGAGCTTGTTCGGGTCGGCGCCCGTATCGCCGTTGCCGCTGATGGTCGACGTCGTCGCCCAGATCGTGACCGTGCCGTCGTCGGCGACGCGGCCCGTCAAATTGCGCAGGCCGTCCGTTGCCGGGGCCCATGGTAAGCCCGTCGCCGAGTTGTAACCCATCGGGTAGCCCGGCACCGAGTATTGCGTACCCAAATTCAGGCCTGCCTGCAAGGTATAGGCGAGCGTCCAGCTTTTCGTCGCCGCGTCGTACACCCACTTCTGCAGACCGGCCGTCGTCTGTGCCGCTGCGTGCGCGTACAGATCGGCGCCGCCGGTATAGCCATCGCCCTCGTCGGCGACATAGAGCGTATTCGCATCGGCGAACCAAAGACCGAACGGATAGGACAGCGTGGTAGCCGATTTATTGGGCGTAGAGGGGAAACCCGCAAGAACGCACAGATTGCTCGGCAGCCCGGACGTCTGCAGCGTCGCCGGATCGTAGGCAAGCGGTGCCGCGGGCAGCGCCACCTTAGCCGACGGCACACCAACGCCATTCGGGCAGGCGGTGCCCGTGGTGTCGAGGAAATAGACCGTGTTGACACCGTTGCTGCCGCTGCCTTTCGTGAAGTACAGCACGTTGTCATGCACGGCCATGCCGCGGAAGTTGTCGTCCTTGCCGATCTTGTCCGCCTTCGCGCCGAGTTCCGTCACGGAGAAGCTGCCCACCGGTGTCGGCGCGGCGGGATTTTGCTGCGCTTCGGGCTGATCGGACGGAACGGCGAACTGCGCGCCGGCCCCCAGAATCACGCCGTTCGGCTGCGGGTTCGCGCCATTGCCCGCGTTGCCTGCGGTATACAGCACGTCCTTGCCGAGGCTATCGTTCAGAATCGCACTACGTCCGTTGTTGCCGCTGTAAGCATTGGTCTCCGTGAACTGAAAGTGCCCGTCGCGATCGACACGCGCGATCGCGCGGTAAAACCGCTGCCCGACCGGATTGGTCGGATCGACCGCACCCGGTGTATTCGAGTTCGAGGCATCGAGCGTGTCGACCGGTGCAACGTAGCCCATGAAGGTCAAATACTTGCGATCGGTCGACAGATGCAGCGCAAGTTCCGATTTCGAGCTGAAGCTCGTGACGAGTTGGTCGTGCGCCGACCCGGCCTGCGCGCTGTTCGGCACCTCGAGCGTGCTGACTAGGTCCCCGGCCGGCGTGATTTGGTCGAGGAAGATGCGCGACGTAATGCCGAAGCTGCCGTCATAAAGGTCGTTGTTCCACACGTACGGATAGGTACCGTCCACAGGGGCACCGGTCGATGCGCTGCAGCCGCCTTGGGTCGCGGCGCAGTTCGGCGGAAGGATTTCGCCGACTTGCACGTTGCTCGAACGATTGTCGTAGACACTCCGGCTCACCACCAAAAGATCGGGGTAAAAACGATAGCCGCTGCGGGAGTCGAATTGCTGGGCGTGAGCGCAGAGGCTCGCGGCGATCAACGTAAGTGCAAAAAACGAGGTACGACCGGCACGGAACCGGCGGTGACGCGTGAGACCAAACGACGCGGTTTGCATATGCAGTCTCCGGACAAATTCGAAGGGTTTTATGAGACAGGCCTGCATGAAACTCGCGCTAGCGTAGTGGCCGCAAATGACGGCTTGATTGCTGTTTCCCGAAAATTCAGTCCTCCCAAGGATCGATTACGGCAATGCCGCAGTCGACGAAGTCTTTTACGTTTCGCGTCGCCAGCGTTGCCCCTCTGGATCGAGCCACGGCGGCGATCATGGCGTCGAACTGGCTGATCTGCCTTCCGGCATTTCTGCGTGACACGGCAATCTCGGCATAGACGTGAGCGGCGTCGGTGTCGAAATTCAAGAGCCTGCCCGCGAAGTCTTCTTCGAAGATGGCATCGATGGCGCTCGACAGCGTTTGCTTGCGCGCCCCGTCCGCCAACAACCGGAGGCCGTAGGCGATCTCCGCGCGCGTGATCGTGGTCGTGAACAACGCGGCACGCCGCTGAGCGCGAAACCAGTCGATCACGCGCCGATCCGGCACCGACCTCAACGTTTCCGACAGAACGTTCGTGTCTAGAACGATCATGCGCCGAAATCCACTCGATTCGAGATCGCCTCGCGTGCCGGCAAATCCAGATCGATGCCACCAAGCGGCGAAATGCGGCGACGGATCGACTCGATTAGGCTTTGCCGACTGCCTTCCGATTCCGTCGACAGTGCCGCGCGCAGGATGTCGCGCGCCTCGTCCTCCATCGAACGCCCGTGACGCGCCGCCTGCACGCGCAAACGGGATTTGAGTTGGTCGTCGATGTTGCGGATCGTCATACTCGCCATGTCGGCCCCCGTCATTAATCATTGATTGCATTTTAATCAATGATTGCAAATCGAGCAACGGACCGAACCGCCACCGATCGTCGAAGCGCGCTTCGTGAACCGCGCAGGATGGCATCTCGACCGGCGACCGCTCGGATCGTCGGGGCGACCGTACACGGATCAAAGCGTCCGCGTTCGCTGCTGGGTTACGTGTCTCGACTACTACCGCCTTTACGTCGTGTTTCATCACCGAATGGATCCTTGCCGATTTTTGTATCGCCATAACCGGCCGTTGGCGTACGAATCGAATGAGCCGGCAGTCGATTTTCGGGGTCCGCACGGTCAGGCCGATAGCTGTCCAAATGGCTAACGGCGCACAGCATATTCGGCACTTCTTGCCGACTTCGAGCTACGCCTTGAACCCGCTCACCTCGGCAGACAACGTAGCGGCGTAATCCTGCAACGACCGAGCGGAGGCGGCTACCTGCTCGACGAGCGTGGCATTTTGCTGGGTGACGGTGTCGAGTTGGGTGACCGCTTTGTTGACCTGCTCGATCCCCCTGCTCTGCTCCCTGCTGGCCTCCCTCACCTCCGTCATGATGGTCGCCGCCCCCGTGGTCGACTGGATTATTTCTCCCATTGCCTCGCCAGCCTGCTGGACGAGCAGATTGCCCGCCTGCGCATTGCTCGCGGCGGTTGCGATCAACGCTTTGATCTCCTTTGCCGACGCTGCCGCGCGCTGCGCCAAGCTGCGCACCTCGGCCGCCACGACCGCAAAGCCTCGACCCTGCTCGCCCGCACGGGCCGCTTCCACGGCGGCGTTGAGCGCCAGAATGTTGGTCTGGAAGGCAATGCCGTCGATCGTGCCTGTAATGGCTGCGACCTTTCGCGAGGACTGATCGATCGAGTCCATGGTCGATACGAACTGCGCGATCACTTCTCCCCCTCGCTCGGCAGCGCGGAACGCTTCCGTCGCGAGCCTGTGGGCGCCGTCCGCGTTTTCCGCATTCTGTTTGACCGTCGCCGTCAACTCCTCCATGAAAGCCGCGGTCTCCTGCAAGGAGGCGGCCTGGGCTTCCGTTCGGGCCGACAGATCGCGGTTACCGGTCGCAATCTCCCGTGACGCCGATTCGAGCTGGGCCGCGTTCGTTGTGACATTGCGCACGAGCCCCTGCAGCCTTTCGATGAACACATTGAAACTGAGCGCGACTGCCGCGAACTCCTGCCCGCCGGTCTCTTCAAGACGCCTGGTGAGATTGGCCTCTCCTGATGCAAGGTCATCGATATTGGATTTGAGGTCGTTCACCCGGTGCATCAGCATTCGTATGCCCAAAACCACCAGAGCCAGAAGCACGACACTCATCGGGATCTGCACGAACGCGAGACGACTGAGAATGCGGTCGCTGTTCGCCGTAAGCGTCGCATCAGGCAGGCTCGCGGCGATAATCCAAGGGCTGTGAGGAATCGCGGTCATGAATAGGATGCGCTTCTCTCCGTCAACGTCGTATGCCGTCCGGGCATTCATCGTTTGTCCGTCATGCGCCAGCACGCGTTGGATCTGCGCGGCCATCGGCGCGATCCGAGCAATATCGCTGAGACGCTTGAGCACGAGATCGCCCTGGATCCGGCTGCTGTTGCTGACAATCGTGCCATCGGCCTCAATGATCAAGATCCGTGCACCGATTCGGCGCTCCATATCGGCCACCAACTGGTTAAAAAATTCTAGCGAAACGTTGATGGTCGACACGCCATAAAGCTCGTTTCCTTTGTAAATCCCCATTGCGCAGGCGGTTCGCGGCTGTGGGCTCGCGTCGTCACGAAACGCCTTGGACCAGCCGCATGCGCCCTTCGGTGCCGCGGTGCCGTTTTCGTACCATGCCTGCTCCCAATACTTCAACGAGTCGGGCTGATTCCAATACGTATTCACCTCCAGCTTGCCCGTCGATGCATTCCGTACGAGAAAGCTGCTGAATCGGTCGCGGCCCGTCTCCCGCTTGTTAGGCAAAGGCCAGACGCCTCCGCCTGCCACGTTTGGGTCGCCGTACTGGTCGATCAGTCCCGGCAGTATCTGATCGATTTGGTCACTGCCCACCAGCGCAACCGTCTGTGTGAGAGCGCGTTGCTGCGCCTCCACCCTTCTGAGCTGATCGCTAACGGCGACTGAAATCTGGCCGACCTGGTTTTGGACCAGTTTGCTCTCCAGCGTTGCCAGATCCGGCTCGACAAAAAAACGGATCATTAAAAAAGTGACCAATGCAATCGCCAAAAGCGCCGCACATCCCGCCACCGTAAACCGGGACCCGACAGATGACAGAAATTTCATGCTTCCCTCTTAGGCAGCACAGTCCCGCTTTGACAGGTGCAACGCATAGCGTCGCATCGCGCGCTGGAGTCTCGTGGCGAGACAGTCAGAGTATGAAACCCGTGTTAATGAAGGTTGACCGACGATCTTGCACAATCGCATCGAGGAGTTCTTTGTTCGCCCCCGTCTGCTTGGCTGCCACCATCGATCGAATTGAAAATGCTCGGAGTGCGTCGGCAACGGACAGGGTGCCCTCCGCCGAGTCCTTGCGACCGGCAAAAGGGAATACGTCTGGTCCGCGCTGACACTGACTATTGAGATTGACACGGCAAACTTGATTCACAAGCGGGTCAACCAGCGCGCCGATCGTCGCGGGATCACGACCGAATATGCTCACCTGTTGGCCGTGATCGGAGGTAATGACGTATTCGAGTGCCTCGCCTATTTCGTCGTACGCCATAACGGGAACAAGCGGGCCGAACTGCTCTTCGCGATACAGTTTCATGCCCGCGGAAACCGGATAAATCACCGCGGGCTTGTACAGCGTGGCACTGAAAGCACCACCACCGTCATTCACGATTCGCGCACCTTTCACAACCGCGTCTTCGATCGCCTCCTTCATGTAAGCCGTTCGATGAAGCCCGGGCAACGGCGTGATCTTGACGTCCTTCTCCCAAGGCATCCCGATCTCAAGGCTATTCAAAGCCTCGCAGAAGCTTGACAGGAACCGGTCGACGAGCGATCGATGCACAATGAGCATCTTCAGGGCCGTACAACGCTGCCCATTGAATGAAAGCGCGCCCGCCATACATTCCGCCACCGTCAGGTCGAGATCGGCATCAGGCAGCACGATCGCGGCATTCTTGGCATCCAATCCCAGAATCGCTCGCAGTCGATGGGATTTTGGGTGCTGTTTTTTCAGGTGATCCGCGACCTTGCTGGACCCGATCAGCGCCAGAACATTCACTTTCCCGCTCGCAAGCATGCGCGGGACGACCAGCGCGCCAGGCGCATAGATGACGTTGACCACGCCAGGCGGAAACGCTTCATGAAAAGCGGCGAGCAACGGCTCAAATAGCAGCGCACCGTACTGAGGTGGTTTCAGCACCACGGTATTGCCCATCAGCAGCGCGGGGATCAACGTCGCAAAAGTTTCATTGAGCGGATAGTTGTACGGGCCCATACACAAGACGACGCCTAATGGCGTGCGTCGTATCTGCCCGATCGTCGATTCCGCAACTTCAAAGCGCGAAGACCGATTGTCCAGGTCCTTGAGCGCATCGATGGTCTGACGGATATAGTCGACTGTTCGATCGAATTCCTTCGCGGAATCAGCCGCCGATTTCCCGATTTCCCACATCAAGGTTTTCACGACTTTCGGCCGGACTGCAATCATTCGGCGCATAAAGATTTCCATGCAATCGATACGACTTGCGACCGTCATCACGGGCCATGTCCCTCGACCGCTGTCATAGGCCACTATCGCCGCTTCGAGCGCCGCGTCGCTTTCCGGCTCCCCCATTCTCGGGAAGCTGCCGATCTCGAGTTGACGAAGATCCCCCGATACGGCGTCGCGGATACACACCGGAGAAAGAACCAAATCGTTCGGGCCTTCCCATGTTCGCAACTCCCCGCCAACCAGCCACACTCGCTGGTCGATACGGCCTTCGAGGCGATGCTCCGCCGGCACTTCATCTGCACTAGGGAAACGCAGGGAAAGGTCGTTATCCTGACTTACGATCATTGCAAATTGTCTCGCGTAAAGAAGCTCGGCAATCGATTCCGCTCGCAGGTCTTGGTGTTCCAAGAGAAGCGGATAATCTCGACGCCAAATACGGGGAAATGCTGACTACGGCGATGTACGGCTACGCACCCGCATGGTTTGCCGCCAGACGGATAATGTCGAGAAACGGTCCCGCTTCAAGAGAAGCGCCGCCCACCAAGGCTCCGTCGATGTCGTTCTGCGCGAACAGATCTGCGGCGGCGGCAGGCTTCACGCTGCCCCCGTAAAGGATCGTTGTGTCAGCCAGTGATTCTGATCGCGTTCGCAACAACCTTCGAAGAAACTCATGCATTTCCTGCGCCTGCCGAGGGCTTGCGCTGCGCCCTGTTCCGATTGCCCAGACCGGTTCATAGGCGAGGACGAGGCTATGCATCTGATCGGCCGGAAGCGAGTCGAGTACGGCTAGCAATTGTGTTTCCACGGTTTCCCTGGCGGCCCCGTCCTCTCGCTCTCGAAGCGTCTCGCCAACACAGACGACAGGCGTGATACCCGCCTCGATGGCTCGAAGTGCTTTTGCCCCGACTGTCGTCAGCGCCTCGGCGTGATGCGACCGACGTTCGGAGTGCCCGACGATTGCATACGTCGCGCCGAACTCCGCCACCATGTCTGCGGAGATTTCACCGGTGTAGGCGCCTTCGCGAAACGCCGAAATGTCCTGCACCCCCCATTTAAGTGCGGTGCCCGTCAAAATCCTTTGCGTCTCGGAGACATGGAGGAACGGAACGCACACAGCCGCATCGATCGTCAACGCTGCAATCGCCATATCGTCCTTGATTTCGCGCAGCAAACGGGCATTGGACGCAATCGTCCCGTTCATTTTCCAGTTACCGATCACCCGCTTCCTTGGCATTGTTCTCTCTTGATTCCAACGGCTCGCTAACGTGCGGCGATGTACGGTTGTAAAGCCTTCAGCCAACAGGCGACCGCGACGGCCCCACCATCAGGAGAGCCGATCGCACGTGCCCCCAGATAGCTTGCCCGTCCCGCGCGTGGCGTCATATGTGCCGTCTCTTGCGCCCCCGACTGAGCAGCGCCCACTGCAACCGCCCATGCTTTAGCGACATCCTGTCCGGATTTCAGCGCACGCTCGAATGCGGCGGCGGCGGGTACCAAAGCATCGAGCATGGTGCGATCGCCAGGTTTCGCGCCTCCCAATTCACCGATGGCGTCGGCCGCGCTGGCCATCGCCGCAGCCCAATCGAGTGCAGTCGGGTTCGGATGATCCGCCAGCGTGCGGGCGGCCCGAAGCAGGGCCGTGGCATAGAACGGCCCCGAACTGCCCGCGATCGCTCTGCGCAACGCCATGCCAAGGGCAGCAAGCGCTTTGTCGGGGGTGACAAGCGCCGCGGACGGAACGGCAAGAATGGCTTCCGCCGCGCGCCTCATGCTGGCCCCGAGATCACCATCACCGGCCTTCGTGTCGAGTTCTGTCAGGATGGCTTCCTTCTCGATCAACGCGTGCGCGACTGCCTGCAATGCCGGTCTGAGCCTATCGGACCATCCGTGGCTGCCATCGCCCACGTCCGGCTTGCCGGTCGCCGAATCAGGCGCCGTGCTCGCGGGCTCGAGACGGATATGGTGATTGACGGTCCCGACGCCGGGCCATGCATGCGCTTCGGTATCGGCATCCAGCAACGCCAGCATTTCATCATCCAAGCGCAGCAGCGAGATGGAGCAGCCGGGCATATCGAGGGCCGACAGGAATGTGCCTGCCCACGCCCGCTCGACGATGAGGCTTCGGCGATTCAGGCTCTCGAATGCATCCCGCAAAACGATCGACAACTCCATCTGCGGCGTGGCGCCCAGCCCGTTCACCAGCAGTGCGACACGTTCGCCGGCTTTCAATGCCAAGTCTTCGATAATGTTGGCGAGGAGCGTTTCCGCCAGTTCGCCGGCTTGCATCGGAGCGGTACGCTCGACTCCCTTCTCGCCATGAATGCCCAGACCCAATTCAATCTCGTCGTCCGCGAGGTGGAAGCCTGCCTTTTCCGCGCCAGGTAACGTACATCCGTTGAGCGCGACGCCCATTGTTCCAAGGTTGGCAGACGTCTTCCGTGCAACCGCGGCCACCTGATCCAAGGATTGCCCCTGAGCCGCAGCAGCCCCCGCAATCTTATGGACCAACACGGTACCTGCGATACCTCGACGCTGATGGCGCTCTATGCGACCGCGTAGCGACACGTCGTCGGCTACCGTCACGATTTCAACCGGGATTCCCTCGGATCTCGCCAACTCGGCGGCGAGACCGAAATTGAGACGGTCACCGGTGTAGTTCTTCACGATAAGCAGGACACCGTTCTCTCCACCGGTCGCGTGAATTGCCGCAAGCACTGCGTCGGTGGGGGGGGAGGTGAAAACCTCGCCGCACACGGCTGCACTGAGCATCCCATTGCCTACGTATCCACCATGTGCCGGCTCATGCCCACTGCCGCCGCCCGAGATAAGCGCAACGGGTCGTTCCGACGCAATAGGCAGCCCATGCCGAACCAGGACGTTCTCGTCGCCCAGAATAGCGACGTGTGGAGCCTGTCGTGCTATCCCTTCAAGCATCTGGCGAACAACTAAGGACGGATCATTGATAAGTTTCTTCATTTGCAATCTCTTGCTAGCGTTTCAGAGGCGATAGCCGTAGCCCATGAGGCATCCAAACTCATGTAGCGTCACTCACTGAGGCGTGCGCATGAGAATCACGCGCACATGCGGATCTGCTTCTATTTCTTATGCATAGGAATCTTCGGGGCACGGAATCGAAGGTCCATCGAAAGGCTTCCCGGTGCGATCACATCATCCCGGCGAGTCTGGCGACCCCGATTGCGCTGATACCGCCAAGAATCGGACCGACGACAGGCACCCAGGCATATGACCAATCAGACGATCCCTTGCCGGGAATCGGCAAGATCGAATGAGCGATGCGCGCCCCGAAATCGCGAGCCGGATTGATCGCGAAGCCGGTCGGGCCGCCAAGCGAAAGTCCAATGCCGTACACGATCAGCGCCACCGTCAGCGGGCCAAGCACGCCGGTCGTCCCCACCGACTTGTTGAAAATCGCGACGACCAAAAAGACCAA
Source organism: Trinickia acidisoli (assembly GCF_017315725.1). Lineage (NCBI taxonomy): Bacteria > Pseudomonadati > Pseudomonadota > Betaproteobacteria > Burkholderiales > Burkholderiaceae > Trinickia > Trinickia acidisoli. The sequence continues at coordinate 1,892,770 of NZ_JAFLRG010000001.1, read as the reverse complement.
GACAAACGTGCCGATGAATTCAGTGAGCATGTTGGCAAACGGCGCGCGGATTGCGGGACCGGTCGAGAAACAGGCGAGCTTGATTCCGGCATCCTCGGTGTTTTTCCAATGCGCGAGATAGGCCAACCAAACCAGCACGGCACCTAAAATGGCTCCGATGAGTTGCCCAGAGAGATACGGCAGAAGCTCATCTTTCGGGAAGTGCCCCAACGCGAAGAACGCGAGGGTTACTGCCGGGTTGAGGTGGCCCTGACTACCGAGTGCCACGGCAGTCACCACGCCGGCGAGCACCGCGAAAGCCCAGCCGGTGGCAATGACGATCCAGCCTGAGTTTTGTCCTTTTGACTTCGTCAACAGCACGTTCGACACTACGCCGTTTCCCATTAAAACGAGGATAGCGGTCCCAATCAGTTCTCCAACAAATCCGTTTTCCATTGTCTCTCTCCATCCTTTAGCTTGAAATTATCTCCAGTTCAGCGCCGCGGTATGAACCGGCGCATCCCAGAGCCGTGCAAACTCACTATCGAGTTCTGTCAGCGTAATCGAGCAGCCCGCCATCTCTAGTGAAGTCACATAATTGCCGGTCAGGAAACGGCTAACCGAAATACCTCGGCCGCGCAGAATTCGCGTAGCGGCGTTCACCATCAAATAAAGCTCTACCAACGGGGTGCCGCCGAAGCCATTGACGAGCAGCAGGCAATCGCGCCCGTTGCGTGGCTCGAGATCATGGACAATCGACTCGACCAACTCGGCTGCGATCGCGTCCGCGCTTTCCAGTTTGACGCGGCGACGGCCGGGTTCCCCGTGAATGCCCACGCCCATTTCCATTTCGTCGTCGCCGAGCGTGAACGTCGGGGTACCTGCGGCGGGCACGGTGCACGAGGTCAATGCAACGCCCATCGAGCGGGTGCGGCTATTCACAGCCTGCGCCAGCGCATGAAGCTCTTTAAGCGTCCGCCCCTCTTCGGCTGCGGCACCCACGAGCTTCTCCACCACGAGCGTGCCGGCCACACCGCGGCGACCCGTGGAGTAAGTGGACTTCTCGACGGCAACGTCATCGTCCACCAAAACGGTTAGAACCTTCCCATTGGCGAGTTCAGCCGCCATCTCGAAGTTCATCACGTCGCCTTCATAATTCTTGACGATGAGCAAGCTGCCCGCACCGGTATCGATAGCATCGATTGCTGCCGCGATCTGGTCGGGGGTCGGCGACGTGAAGATCTGGCCCGGGCACGCGGCATCCAACATGCCGGCGCCGACGAACCCGGCATGCAGCGGCTCGTGTCCTGCCCCGCCCCCCGATATGAGGCCAACCTTGCCTGGCTTGAGCGTTTTGCGGCGGACGAATTTTTTCTCGGCACCGAGCGTGACGATGTCCGCATGAGCGGCAGCAAAACCATCGAGCGATTCCGAAAGCACCTTCTCAGGCGCGTTGATCAGCTTTTTCATTACGTCTCCTCCTCGTGTTGTCGCGGCGAAGCAAGTGTGTTCGCCATTTGTGCAAGTGTTCGGGCGAAATCGGCAACCAGGTGATCCATCTTGAGATTCAGCTCGGCATCGTCGAGATCGGGCAATGTCACGCTGATCGTACGAGTCCTGTGCGCTGTGTCCGTGCGCACATGGCGTCGAGGATGGGCCTGGCGATAGAGATCGAGAAAAGCACTCCGTTCCGCGGCAGAAAAATGGCAGACGGAAAATATCGTGTTCAGATGGTCAACCGGAATCGGCGTCGTGTACGCAGGATTAGTAATCTGCGAGACGAATGAACGATGTTTTCCCAGCGCCTGAGCCAAGTGTTGGCGCGTGCCCGAAGGACGATTGTCCAAAACACCCGTCAACACGCGCTTATATTCGGCTACCAGATCTTGCCGTGCCGGAGGCTTCTCGTCGTTCATAAAGAGCTCTAGATTGTGTTTTCGATGAATGCAGCCTGATGCGGCAGGTTTAACGCGCTTAAGTCAATCTCCGCGATGGCGGCTTTGACCCGCCCAACGCTTGCAATGCCCACCGAGATCGATCTCAGTCCACACGCGAGAAATTGCGGCAGTACCTTCGGATCGGTGGCCGCGTCTCCGCACAAGCTCACGCTAATGCCGGCGGTTTCGCCGTATCGAACCACGTTCGCGATCAGGCATAACACGCCGGGATTGAGCGGGTCGGCAAGTTCGCTAACCGCCTCGTTGTCGCGTCCCGCCGCCGTCACATATTGCGTGAGGTCATTCGAGCCGATGGAAAAGAAATCCGCCTTGAACACGTCCGGTGCGATCGCAGCCGCAGGCACCTCGATCATCATGCCTAGTGCAGGAACCTTGGCTGCGACCCCTGCTTGCTTCAGCAACCGCACTTCCTCATGGAACATCGATCGCACCGCCTCGAGCTCGGAAGGCACCGTCACCATTGGCACCATGACCTTCAGATTGCCGTGCACAGCGGCCCGAGCGAGCGCACGTAGCTGAGTGCGGAACGGCTCCGGACGGACGAGCGACAGACGCACACCGCGCACGCCGAGAAACGGATTGCGCTCGCCGTCGATGGTCAGCCCGGCAATCGGCTTGTCTCCGCCGGCATCGAGGGTTCGTACGATCACGGGTCGCCCGGCCGCCCAATTCAGAATGCGGCGATAGGCGCCGTACTGAAAATCTTCGGTTGGCTGCGCGGGCTCGTCGGCAAACAGCAGTTCAGTGCGCACTAGACCCACGCCATCGCAAATCTCAGCGTCGAGCTTATCGAGCTCCGCAAGATCGGCGACGTTGATCGATACGGCCACGAAGACACCATCTCGGGTGACAGCAGCTCGATGTGCCGATCGTTCGATCACCACGCGCTCCGCTGCGTCACTTTCCATATGCAGACAAAACTGTTTCCGTTCGTCATCGGTCGGCGCAACGATCACACAGCCGCCAACGGCGTCAACGAGAATCTCGCTCGCGTCGGCGGGGATGCTGCCTTGGAGAGCGACGATCATCGGCACGCCTTTGGCACGCGCCAACATGGCAACGTGGCTGGTGACACTGCCTTCGGTCAGCACGATGGCGCTACAACGCGTCCAATCGATCGAGAGAAAACGTGAAGGCGAAAGATCTCTGCCCACGATCACCGCGCCACTTGGCAACGCATCCGAGGCGCTTTCGCCAAACAGACAGGCCAGAACCCGATCCCGTAGATCTTTCAGATCCGAAGCGCGAGCACGAAAATAGTCGTTCTGCGAGGTCTCATACGTTTCGATCTCATCGTCCATGGCCCCGCGCCATGCTTCGTCGGCGCAGACACCTTGCCGGATCGCCGCGAAGATCGGTTCGCAAAGTTCCTCGTCCTCCGCCAAGGCAATCTGAAATCCAATAATCTCGGCACCATGGGTATCGACACGTTCGATCAACGCTTGCAGTTGACCGGTGGCAGACTTGATCGCCGCACGCAAATCCGCCAGTTCGATAGCGGTATCAGCGCGAGGAGCGCGGCGTCCGGATACGTCATCCACCGCCAGTCTCGTCTGCGGACCAGCGGCAAACCCCACCGACGCAGGGCGCCCCTTCAGGACCAGCCTAGCCATGATCTCGGTCTCCGTCAGTCCGGCAAATATCGTTCTCGTCGAAGTTTCGCTCGACGAGCGCCACCATCGCTGCGACAGCATCCCCAGCGCCATCCCCTGTCGCCCGAAAATAGAGCGACATGCCCATTTCGGCTTGAAACGCCATCACCTTCACCGGACTTTTTGCGTTGATCCAGGGGCCATCTGGAGAAGTCGCCAACTCGAGCTGCCCAGCAAAGGATTTCGCTAGCTGCGTGAGCTTCACGCTTGGTCGGGCATGCAGCCCTGTCTCATTGATCAAGCGGGCACTTCCGATAGCAACCGCATGCGACATTGATGTTTCTCCTCTTTCACTGCCGGTGAATTTCTTCGGCCATGCTCTTGACCTGCTCGATAGACGCGCCACCCGATGCCTCTGCCGCGGCAATGACCGCGCCCTCAACCAGTGGCGCATCACAAAGGACGACCTTGTGCTGCCTGTTGGCCTCGAGCATCTCGATCGCCATTTCACTATTGGTTTCGGCTCCCCCGAGATCGACGAGAACGACAACCCCTGCGTCGGACCATGCGCGGTCAATCGCCTGAATGATCGCGCCGACGTCGGTGCCGAGTCCGCCATCCGCGTTGCCGCCCGTATAGGCAACCGGCACGCTGTTGCCGACCATCTGATGCACCATATCCGCAGTTCCCTCGGCAATCTTCGCCGAGTGCGACACGATGACAATTCCTACGTTAGGCACGATATCCATCTCCAAGAAAGTCGCATAAAGCAGTGATAACCAGTGCGGACGAACGCGCACCCGGGTCCATATGACCAATCGATCGATCGCCGAGGAACGACGCCCGCCCCCGCACCGCGAGCATCGGGATGGTCGCATCGGCCGCCGCCGCCGCCCTGCGCTTGACACGATCGAGAACGTGCGCGGTGCCGACGTGGAGCTCTTCGTGTACAGGCACGAGCACATCAAGCAAGGTCTTTTGTCCCGCGGACGATTTGCCGCGCCGCTCCACCGCGGCAATCGCCGCATCGACCGCGTTGCGCACGTCGTCGATGTTGGGCTCTGCGGGTAGCTCCTTTCCAAGTGTCATGAAGAAAGTGCCATAGAGCGGCCCCGATGCACCGCCGACCGTCATGACCAGCGTCTTGCCGACTTCCATCAGCGCCTGCGGGAGCGGCTGCTGCGAAATGTCGCCCGCTAGTTCCGCCACGCGCTCAAAGCCACGCTTCATGTTGAGTCCGTGATCACCGTCGCCGATGGCCTGATCGAGTGCGGTCAGCTCCTCGACGTGCGCAATCACCGTCCGCGCCACAGCCTGAAGCAACGCCTTTAGTGTCTCTTGCTCCACTGCCTGTCTCCGTTGTTTTTGCAGGACCATGGATGCGTTCATCCCTAGCCTGCCGCACGACCATGCGGGTATCGTCTGGACGATACTTGTGTTTAGCTACAAAACAAAATCACTAAACTTTGATCGGAGTCTAGCAGGACAATCAGGCACTGTTAGTAGGGAAAACCCGCCAATTTATAGAGGTCCACAGAGGATGCATCGATGAGCCAACTTTAATTTACTGAACAAAAGTTGAGTTCTCGGTTGAGCGCTGTCTCTGCTGCGGCAACGCCCTGAGACGTGGTTAGGTGGGTTCGCCGGCGTCGGGCCCTCCAAACATCCGGCACCCTAGGGGGATTGAACGATCGTTCCTTGGTGGTAGACGATCTTCCAACCCGCAGGCGAGCGTCGCCAAAGCGTTGCGCGACGGGTGACGCTGGATTCCTGGAACAGCGTATAGGTCAACAGATAGGTATCAGGCGCAATTTCCTGGCAGAAGAAGTCTCCCGTCTTCCAGACTTCGTCCATTGGGTTGGCATACCGATCCTCAAGAATGTCGAGGACGTATGCTCTGCTGTAGCGATGTCCAGACGCGCCGACCTCCCAGAACTCGGTGGCCGTCATCGACTCGAGGGCGGCGCGGCTCGCACCGAACTCAGGCCGATGAAAGATCGGCTCTCGAGCCGACAATTCGTCTTGGATAGCGATGAGCCGATCTTCTGTTATTCGAGTGGGTTCCATACGCGGTCGCGATCGTCCTATGAAATCTGTTGATCGCGCCAATCGTCGCCGAGCAACAGGGGCCGTGAACGGGTTCTGCCAAGAATATAGCGTGTCCGATCGCCTGTTCGAACGTGCCGCTTTGAAGATGATCCTTCGCAACGGACGGCTACCGTCCCGTGCAATCGACCAAAGGCTATGCGCTAGGTCGGCCCGTTCAGCGCCCATTGCTGAACTCCATTCAGCACACTAAGAAAGATTGCCTGCTTTATCACTTTCTATGCTGTATCCCAGAATAGAAACCGACTTCCTCAACCCGAATTTAATCGGATACAAAGGCTTGGACGTTGTCCCGGTCATCACGTATTCCAAGCCTCACTTTTAGACAGAGAATCGGACATGAAAAGAAGAGCATTCGTCTCCATCTTGGGCCGGCTCGGCCTTCTCTCTCCGCTGACATGGCTTCCGAACGTCGCTAGCGCCGATGTCGATAACGATACGGCGCTGCGTGCCAGGTTGGACCTGGTGATGGATCAAGCGATAGCTGAACAGCAAATCGTCGGTGCGGTGGCATTCGTTGCGCGCGGCGGCAGGCTGATATACCAACGGGCAGTGGGTTTTGCCGATCGCGAGGCCGGTATTCCTGTGCGGGAGGATACGCAGTTCCGGCTCGCATCGATGACCAAGCTCATCGTATCCGTCGCTGCGTTGGCGCTCGTGGAGGCCGGCCGTTTGTCGCTGGACGATCCGGTCACTCGCTGGCTACCGTATTTTCGGCCCAAATTGGCGGACGGCGTTTCGCCGGCCATCACCGTGCGTGAATTGATGACACACACCTCGGGGCTCAACTATGGCTTTTTGGAATCCGCCAATGGCCCCTACCACCGACTGCATATCTCAGACGGGCTCGACAGTTCAGGCATATCGCTCGACGCCAACCTACGCCGCCTCGCTCAAGCCCCCTTGCTGTCTGCACCCGGCACACATTGGCAGTACTCGCTGTCCATGGACGTGCTCGGCGCGATCATAGCCAAGGCGGGAGGTGCAAACCTGCCCGAGGTTGTCGATCGCACGGTTACGGGGCCATTGAAAATGCGCGACACCGCGTTCGTAGTCGATGACGCTTCCCGTGTCGCTACCCCGTATGCCGACGGCAATCCGCCTATCCGGATGACCAAACGCTATGCATTGCCATTCGGTAACAGCGCTATCGTGTACTCACCCGAACGTGCATTCGACAAGCACGCATTCCCATCCGGCGGCGCCGGCATGACAGGCACTGCAAGCGACTACCTGGTCCTGCTCGAAGCGATTCGCAACGGCGGCGACCCGGTGTTGCGACGGGAGACGGCACGTGCACTGACGAGCAACGCGATCGGCGACCTTGCCGTACCGCTGGCCGGTCCGGGAGTTGGCTGGGGCCTGGGCGTCGCAGTGCTGCGGGATCCCAACGCAGCGCACTCGCCGTCCAATGCGGGTACATGGCAATGGGGAGGCGTGTACGGCACCCACTTCTGGGTCGATCCGCTAGCGAAACTGTCGGTTGTCGTACTGACGAATACCGCCGTGGCAGGAACTGTCGGAGACTTCCCAGATAGCGTGCGAAAGGCTGTCTACGGTGTGCAATAGCCTCTGGGGCACGGCGGTAGGACAACCTTTCCAAGGGTTTCGCGCGCCCCGATCGCACGGTGCGCCGCCGAAACCTCGCCGAGAGAATACCGCCCACCGATCAGCGCATTACCAGTTGAACGAGAAAAGAACCGACGCCCCCCGCGGCGGCAAGCACCAGCGCAGTCTTACCCGCCGGATCGGTCCGCCTCACGGCGTGAAGAGCCGTCAACCCCTGTACCATCAACGCCACCGCATTATCGAATATCCCCACGCGTCGACTATTCCGCCACTGCGCTCGGTGTGAGTCTGGAGCCCATCATGTTGGCACTGTGCGACTGGGGCACTCGGCATGCTCGCGCGTTGGACGAACTCGATGAGATCGCTGATTGTATCGTTCGGCCCGTCAATGTCGCGGGCGAAACGGAGCATCGTAAAAGCTAAGCTTCGCTGACGGAGGGGGCGCAACGCGGCCATTCACCCAGATATGCAGCCTGCGCCTTCGGATCGTCGAGACTGCCGATCCCACGCAGCACCTGAAAGTCTGCTGAATGAGAATGTCCATATCACTTGCCTCCCCGATACCAGAACTCGAGGTCGCGCAACCCGATACAGAAATCTAGTGGCGAGCCCTCCTCATGCTTTGCCACGCGCTCGAGATGAAGCGCGGCTCCGCTATCTTCGCCCAGCAACGTTGCGACATCTCCCGGCGAAACGTCCGGATGGCCTGTCAGATCAATGACGGTATATTCCAAGCTGACCGAGATAATGCGTGCGAAGCGGCCAGCAACGAGAACGTGGGCGACTTCGTCCCGGATTGGGCGCCGGATGCCATTGGCTCGCCCAATCTGAAGGACGCCGGTTCGCCCGACGCCCTGATAATTGCCCCCATACGGATTGCCATCGCGCCGTGTTTCGTCACTTGCCGTCGACCGCACTTGGATAAGGCGAGCTCTTATCGCGCGCAGGACGGATTCCGCGGGGAAATCGATCGTCTCGTGGGACGAGAAAGGCCGCAAGCCGTATAGGAAGTGGCCCGCGCACACCGCGGTCAGACTGTCGCCGATGTTCGCCACCACGTGAGAGCTCGCTCGTGCCTGCGTGACATGCAATTTCAGGCCACGTCGCAGGAGCCTTTGAACCAGCGCTTCAAACGCACGGACGCGAGATTCCGCCCAGACCGCGTGGCCCATGTCGGAAAAAGGCACGTGCGTGTAGAGACCCTCGATTGTCACGTTGGGCAGCGCACTCATTTTCATGATGATGTCTTCGGCTAGATCGAGCGGCAAACCTAGCCGCCCTAGCCCCGCGTCGACCTTCACATGTATTGCAGTCGATCGCAGCGCCGCCCTCGATACGATCTGTGCACCGAGCAGATCCACCACCGTGGGTGTGATGTCGTTCCGCAGGAGGGTGCGCACGTCGGCTGCGAGGTTTCCCGGATAGGCGACGATTCTCACGGGATTTCCCGATTCGCGGATTGCCAGCGCCTCGGTCAGCGACGCCGTCTCAACGGCATAGGCGCCGCGTCCTGCCAAACATTGCGCGACAGCGGTCGCACCGTGACCGTATCCGTTCGCCTTGACCGGCACGATGATTTGTCGGTCGGCTCCGACCAACCCTTTCAAGCGGTCGTAGTTGCGGGCTAGCGCATCGAGGTCGATCTCCGCCCATGCCGGGCAAGTGCGCTCCGGTGCAGCCGTGGAGTGCGAGTATTCAATCGATATTTCAGCGGCGCGTGGTGCGGCGGCCATGCGGATCTCCTCGCAGTTTCGCTTCAGGGGCGGGTTAGGTCGGGACGTTGCGACTCAGGTACCGTGCATCCACACGCCCCAAGCAACGCGATTGCCTTAAAGCTTGACGACATCCAATAGGGTTTTCTTGCTGTGTTCGAAATCGAAGATGGAGATGGTCGGTTCTTTGATATCCCCCTTCGCATCGAACACGACGTGCCCCGTCACACCGACATAGTCCGTGTTGTGAATGGCGGCGAGTATCTTCGCCGGGTCCAGCGAATTCGCGTGCTTCATGGCCTCCACGATGATATGCACGGCGTCGTACGTGAATGGCGCATAGAGGACCACGGGCTGACCGAAGCGCGCTTGATACTTCGCGTTGAAGGCTGCGCCCTGACTCATTTTTGAGAGCGGCATACCGGCTTCCGAGCACGTTACGTTCCGCGCAGCTTCTCCCGCGAGTTCGGCTAACTGTTCGGTACAGATCCCGTCGGGTCCGAGAATTTTGGCGGTAAGGCCCAATTCCGAGGCCTGCTTCGCAAACGGACCGGCGCCCTGGTCCATGCCGCCGAAGTAAATGGCGTCAGGCCGCGAAGCCTTGATCTTGGTGAGAATGGCTTTGAAATCGGTGGACGTGGCAGCCGTGGCCTCCCGTGCCACGATGGCTACGCCATCGGCCCTTGCCGTCTTCTCGAATTCGTCTGCCTGCCCCTTGCCGGCCTGCGTAGCATCGTCCACGACAGCCACGCGTTTGATGCCCATACGCTTGACCGCATAGGCGGCAAGCGCGGGACTCTGCGCGGCATCGGTTGCCACGAGGCGGAAGGTTGTTTTGAATCCCTGCAACGTATAGTCGGGATTGGTCGACGACGGCGAAATCTGAGCAACGCCGGCTTCACTGTAGATTCGCGAGGCAGGAATGGAGACGCCGGAATTGAAGTGTCCCACCACGGCGACTACACCGTCATCGACGAGCCGCTGGGCCACCTCGGTGCCGGTTTTCGGATCACCCGCATCGTCCTGGGAATCCAACACTAGCGTGATGCGCTGACCGCCTATGGTCAATCCAGTCTTGTTGATCTCCTCGATGGCCAGAAGCGCGCCGTTTTCGTCGTCCTTGCCAAAATGCGCCAGTCCGCCCGTCAACGGTCCGGCGTTACCTATCGTCACCGTTCTTGCTCCCCTCACAGCGGGGCTCGCCGGCGGTGTTTGCGCATGACTTCCGACGATGACGCTGCACAACAGCGCGCCTATGAGTCCCGCGAAAAGAGGGTGTTTGCGAGTGGCATATTTCACTTGTCGTCTCCTTGATTAGATTGCCGGGCATAGCCCGGTTGAATCGTTCTGATTCACTCAACGTTCATGCTGCACACCTCGCGATCCATGTCGTACGACACGGTGCCTTGCGGGTCTCCGTGGGCTCCGGGCAGCGGCGAAATGTGTGATCTCACCTATGAACTATAAGATCACATCAACAAAAAAGTAGATATCTGACCGTGTCGAACTCATCATTCGACGATGGTGATAGTTCGCATGCATTGGCCAAATTTCCTTGTAATTTCGCAGAGCATCTCAAAATTCTGTAAGATCTTATAACTCAATATATAAGATATTACTAGAGTATACCATGATCGACCTTAGCGTTTTTTGGAACCTATACTTTTTGCTGTGAGGGAGAGCCTGCTTCCAAGCGAAATCAATCAAGGAGAACGAAATGAAGGGTAAGAACGTTGCACAAATCGGAGTCGGAGCAATCGGCTCGATCTATGCCCAGCACCTAGCTGCCGCGGGTGTGGTGCTGACCGTATTCGATCGGGACCCCGCCCGCCTCGCTTTTGTCGCGCAGTTGGGTGCCCGCCCGGCTCACTCGATCGACGAAGCGGTGCGCAACGCCGACTACATCCTCGTCTCGTTGCCCGAGCCGACTGCGGCTCGGGAAGCGCACCTGGGCGCAGGCGGCATCGTGGCCAGTGCCCGGGAAGGTTCGGTCATTCTCGATCTGAGTACGATCGATCCCGAGACCGCACAGGAAATCGAGCGCAGCACCCAGGCAAAGGGCTTGCTGTACCTGGAGGCGCCCGTGAGTGGCGGGGAACCGCTAAGCGCAGGCACGGACGGCGCACGTAACGGCAACGTGACGTTCATGGCGGGCGGCGAGCAAGAGGCGTTCGAGGCTGCGCTTCCCTTGATGCGACTGCTGGGCCAGCATCCCCTGCATCTGGGGCCGGCAGGTACGGGCGCTATCGTGAAGCTGATCAGCAATTACATCTCCGGGCTTCACAATCTGGTGGCAGCCGAGGCGTTCGCGCTCGGTACGGCAGCCGGAATCAGCACCGAGACGTTGCTCGAGACGTTCCGCCATACCGACGCGAACAGCTACTGGCTGTTCAACTACTTCGCCCCGCGCATCCAGCGCGGCGACTTCGAGCCGGGATTCTCCGTCGATCTGCAATACAAGGACCTCCGGCTCTGCGAAGACCTCGCGCGCAAACACAAGGTCTCGATGCCCCTGAACGGCCTCGCGTTGCAGATCTATCAGATGCTGCGCGGTATGGGTCGAGGCGGACGGGATTTGGCGGATGCCGCCAATCTCTCGCTCGAGTTCGCCGGTTTGCGGTCACATGAAGTCAACGCGTAAGAGGCAGTGAGATGCGATTCGAAGGACGTCATGTGATCGTGGTGGGCGGCACGTCGGGGGTCGGACAGGCCTCGGCACAGGCATTCGCGCGCGAAGGCGCGCGTGTGAGTGTGCTGGGTCGGTCCGCCGCATTGGGCGAGCAAGTTGCCCAAACCATCAACGACGACGGCGGCGAGGCGCGCTTCTTTGCCGTGAACGCAACCGATGGCGCCGACACGGTGCGCGCCATCGAATCCGCCGCGCACTGGGGCGGTGAGCCCGACGTACTCTATAACAACGCCGGGAAGGTGGTGGTGAAGCCCTTTGTCTCGACGGGCGACGAGGATTGGCAGGAATTGTGGTTCGTCAACGTGATGACGATGGTCCATACGATGCGCGCGGTCATCCCCCGCATGGTCGCGCGCGGCAAGGGCTCCATCGTCAACATGGCGTCCGTCTCCAGTCTGACGGCATCTCCGCTTGAATCCGCGTACTGCACGACCAAGGGCGCGTGCGTTCAACTCACGCGCGCTATCGCAGTTGAATATCGCAGTCACGGCTTACGGTGCAATGCCGTGTGCCCCGGATTCATCCGGACGGCCCACGGACTCACGGAGATCGAGGCGTTCGGGCGCCTGGGCTTCCCCTTCACGATCGACGATGTCTATGCGTCGCAAGGCAGGCTGGCTGAACCGGACGAGGTGGCAGCGGCCGTCCTGTTCCTGGCAAGCGATGAGGCGTCTTTCATAAACGGCGAGACCCTCACGCTCGATAACGGATCGCTCGCGCTCACCTAGGTCACCTAAAGGCGATCACCGTGCCTTTAGACCGACAGATTGACAGACGCGACAATGGGGCTGCGCATGAATGCGTTCATGACGAACCGACGCCCGTCGTCAATCTGCTCGCGCATGATTTTTTCCGCCGCAACGCCGTCGCCGCACCGGATGGCTTCGATCAGGTCGTGGTGCTGATGCTGCCATACCGTCGTTTGGTCGCTGAGCCGAAGGCACACGTGAAACATACGCAGCGCTTCGTCGTGCAGGTCGCGCATGATGCGCGACAGCCGCTTGTTTGCCGCGGCATCCACGAGCGCGAGGTGCAGGTCGCGATTCGCACGCAGAAAGCGCTTTTCGCTCTTGTGGTTGCCCGGTGCGTATGCCTGGCGACACAGCCGCTCCATGGCCTCGAGCTGCTTGGTGTCGATGCGGCCGGCGACCCACCGCACGCAGGCCGGCTCCAGCTCCAAGCGCAGCCGAAACACTTCATCGACGTCCTGCAACGTGATTGGGGCAATGATCCAGCCTTTCTTCGGTAGCACGCTCACCCATTCCTCTTGGGCCAGCCGGGTCAACCCATACCGCACCGCGGCCGCGCGCAGGTCGAATCGCTCCATCAGATCGGGCTGAGAAACGGATTCGCCAGGTTTCAGATCGCAGTCGAGAATCGCCTCGCGCAATTTTTCATAGGCAGACTGCCCCTGCAAACCTTCCGGTTTCGGGCTCTCCGATTTAACGACACGCGTACTTCGACCGGAAACCTTCGTTGCCTTCGTCACGGTATGATCTCACCCAACTACGTCAATGATCTCTCAGAGTACACCAACTGCGTGGGGTTGGGGTCATCGGCCGCAGCCACAGCCTCAGCCACAATGCGGCGCAATGATCCTCGCGCTCGTCAATCGGACGACTGCGGCGGCAGTTGATCTGGAAGATCATGGGCGAAATATTTGACGCCGTTGGGCCATGCGCCAGGATGGAAGCTAAACCCACGCTTGACCGTAGTCTCCAAATAATTGTGGCCGCCCGCCTGCGTGATTTCCGGCCCGCTTTCCCGAATCTGCTTCAGCGTGCGCTTGTCGTCGGGACGCACCACTGCAATGTGTCCGGGGCGGTGCGGGTCGGGAGACGGATAAGCAACGACTACGAGCCTGCCGGAATTGGCAAGCGCCTGAGCCTGTTCGGGGCCATCGACCGGCCACCAGCCGACATTGCGTCCCGCACCGCTGGCGAACCACTCAGTTTGCGCCGTCGCCAGAAACGAGGCCTTGTGGCGCGGCGGGCGCAGCATGTACACGCCGAGCCGCTTCCCCATCGCGGCAGCGAACGCAGCGCAATGCGTGTCACGGCGATCTATCCTGGCGAATACTGCCTCGTCGCTCGGCGACATATCCGGCTCGCCGGTATCCCAAGCAACGTGCGTACTTTTCTGCCACAGCCGCTCCACGTTCGAGCTATCCAGCACATCCAGAACGTGCTGGGCTTCAGGCGTAATCGGCCCGCAGCATGGTCCGTCCTCGGCGATGGAAAGCGGAGCGGAAATGTTCGCTTGCGGACGCGGTACGGCGGAGGGGGCCACGCAGGCACTCACTCCGAAAAGCACGGCAATGCTCGTGAAAGCGGCGGCGATCTGTCTGATACCGTTCATGACTCGCTTGAGAGGCTCCGGCGTACCTCGTTCGTCGTCGCCGTTGTTGCAATCGTTGTCCACTTCCTTGTTTCCATCAGCGGCAATCTGCTGCGACCGCTTTGTGCTCCAGGCTCAAGGGTCGCTGACAGATATTAAACCGGTGCGAACCAATCCTTACGCAGCGTAGTTCTGATCAATGTCCGGCCAGCGCCATCAATCGCGGAACAAAGCCGTGAGTCTCTCCCGCGCCATGAACCGAGCGCGGCAGTCGCACAGTCGTTGCGCGTATGCCACGACCGGCCAGGGTCAGGGCTATCCGCTCCGATTCGCGCGGAATTTCCCGGACGGAATACAGGCCGCGCTCTGATGATGAGCTACCTCGCGCCCATCATTCTCTTGCAGACGTTACACGTTACGCATCTATCTTACGTCGACAAAGAACGATGGGAATTGGCTCGTTGCCTTGTCCTATCCGCAGCTATCGAAAGCGATGGAGGCCATGCACGTCGATTACGGCAAGAGCTGGTCCCTCGATGCGTTGGCCAAGATCGCAGGAATGTCTCGAGCCGGCACTTAACTTTAAGAAGTGGGAGGCGGTCACCGGCTAGGGCTCGCGAGCACCCGTCCGCCCGCTTCGCTAAGCCGATAAACGCGGCGAGCGGTTTCGGCGAAAAGCGCCGCCTTTTCGTCACACGACCCGGAGGCTGCCAAACGCTTGAAAGCGTTCCACAACACCTTGTAGCTGAACATCCCTTTATCAACGGGAAAGTTGCTTTCGAACATGCAACGCCTCGCTCCAAAGAGTTCGAGGCAGGTATCGAAATAGGGACGCCACGCGTCAGCCAGTTCGTGCGAGCTAGGAGGCACAGCTTCGTCCGCGAAGCGAAAGCCGAAAACGGGCATACCTGCGCCGCCGAGCTTGACATACGTGTTCGGCAACTCGGCAAGACGCGTCATTGCCTGACACCAGTCCCGATGCACGCCAAGCCGGCGTCCCGCATACGGACCCACACCGACCGGACCGCCGAAATGGTCGATCACGATCGCGACGTCAGGAGCGGAAATCGCAAGGTCAACGAGTTCATCGAGTTGAGGTTGGGCCGCAGGGGTTTCGACCCGCGGCAAACACGGGGAAGTCTCCCGCGGCGAGTTCGTGAGAGTCTCTGACGGCCCCATCGATCACCCACCCCGCTACACCGATCGCCTTTGCTTGCGTCGACATAATCTCTGCGACCAGCGCGCAGGTCAGGTCTCCTTTGCCGTCGACGACGATGACATCGCCGGGCTGCGCAATCGCCAGCGCGGCATGAATAGCGAGATTGTCGCCCGGCCGAACTTCGACCGTAATGGCAGGCCCGGCTACCTTCATGGCCAACGACAATCCTGCAATGCGGCCGCTCAAGGTACCGCGGCGACCCGCGACATCCGCGAGGATGGCAGCCTGAAAGGTCGAAGCCTTTCGCACCAACTCAGCAGAGACCCTTTCGATGTTGCGCTTGATCAAGCCGGATGCGGTTGACGTATTACTCATCCCAAACTCCTGTACGTTTTCAAAGCGTCGTCGCGCGAACCTATGCACGAGACTCGTGAGCGCAAAGGCCCAAGGATTCGTCGGCGCAAGCAGATACAGGTGCTAGGCCGACCTGATGTCCGATATGAACGGTGACAGGGCCCGAAACGCGCACCCAACCTCATTGCGGTAGGATAATGGCCTTTCGTGCCTCACCCGGCGATCGCCCAAGGGTGCCACGCCCGTCAGCTCGTACCGATGTCTCTCGACTACACCACCCTCGACGCGCTGCGCGCGCGTCACCCCGCTTGGCGCCTATTGCGTTCCGACCACGCACCGCTCGCCGTCAGCTTCCTACATCGCGTGTTCGTCGCGCCAAATGTCCGCGTGATGGCAGCTCCGCTTCTTGCCGAAGCGCTCGAGGACGAGCTTTACGCGTTGCGCGAGCAGCTCGGCGATGGCGTGTTCCCGAAGCGCGCGCTCGAATATCTGAACGATTGGGCCAGCCCGGAAAAGGGATGGCTACGCAAGTTCTATAGCCAAGGTTCCGACGAACCGCAGTTCGACCTGACGCCCGCTGCCGAGAAAGCCATTGCGTGGCTCGGTACGCTCATGGAGCGCAGCTTCGTAGGCACCGAGTCGCGGCTGCTGACGCTTTTCGAACTGCTGCGGCAGATGAGCGAAGGCAGCGAGGCGGACCCGGAAAAGCGCCTTGCCGAGTTACGCACGCGGCGCACGCAACTCGACGAAGAGATCGCCCGCGTCGAGGCGGGCGACGTTCGGCTACTCGATGACGCTGGGCTCAAGGACCGCTTTCAGCAATTCATGCAGATGGCGCGCGATCTCCTAACGGACTTCCGTGAAGTGGAGCAGAATTTCAGACTGCTGGACCGGCGCGTGCGCGAGCGAATTGCACTCTGGGAGGGTTCGAAGGGCGCGCTCATCGAAGAAATCATGGGCGAGCGCGATGCAATCGCCGATTCCGATCAAGGCAGCAGCTTCCGGGCGTTCTGGGACTTTCTGATGTCGAGTCGGCGTCAAGAAGAACTTTCGGAGCGGCTCGCGCGCGTGCTCGCCCTCCCCGCCGTTGCGACTATGACTCCGGACGCACGCACGCAACGCATCCACTACGATTGGCTCGAGGCCGGCGAACACACGCAGCGCACGGTCGCGCAGCTCTCGCAACAGTTGCGGCGGTTCCTCGACGATCAAGCCTGGCTCGAAAATCGCCGGATCATGGATATTCTGCGCGGGATAGAGGCCAAGGCGCTCGCGCTGCGAGACATGCGTCCGGCCGGGACGATAACGGAGATCGAAACCGCGTCGGCCGATATCGAGTTGCCGATGGAGCGTCCGCTCCATGTCCCGGTGCTGCGCCCCGTCATCGCCAACGTCGCCCTCGAAGCCGGCGATGCGGATCTCGACCCCTCGGCGCTCTACGTGCAGATCGTCGTCGATCGCGCGCGCCTAGCGGGGCACATTCGTCGCTGCCTGCAGGATCGGCAGCAAGTGACGCTCGCCGAGCTGGCGGCGTTGCAGCCGCTCGAGCACGGGCTGGCCGAACTGGTTGCCTATCTACAGCTAAGCGCCGAGGCAGAGTCGTTTCGCGCAGCTATCGACGAAACCGTATCGGATACGATCGAATGGCAGATGAGCGATGCGGACGGGACAGCAACGACCAAGCGCGCGCGGATGCCGCGCGTGATTTTTACGAGGTAAGGATGGCAGAAGAAGAACAAGCGCCGTCGCTCGATCGACCGGACTTGTCGACATTGGCGATCACGCTGCTCAAGGGCGTCGTGTATCGCGAGGGAAACGAGCACCTATGGGGCTCGCTGCTCGAACTGCAGGCCCATGTGCGCGACTATGTCGCCGTGCTCGGCCTGGAGCTAGTGCTCGACGAAGCGGAAGGCTATGCTTTCCTCAAAAGCCGCCCCGAGCGCAACGGCGACGACGAAGACGATACGCCCAAGCGGCCGCGTCTCGTCGTTCGGCGCCAACTCTCGTTCGCAGTGAGCCTGCTGCTTGCTCTGCTGCGAAAAAAGCTCGCCGAATCGGACGCCGGCGGCGGTGACACTCGGCTAGTCCTCACCTGCGAAGAAATCGTCGAACTCGTCCGCGTGTTCCTTCCTGAAAGCAGCAACGAAGCGCGACTCGTCGACCAGATCGAGGCGCAGATCAACAAAATCGTCGAGCTTGGCTTCCTGCGACGGATGAAGACGACGAGCGGCCCACCCACGTTCGAAGTGCGGCGCATCCTCAAGGCTTTCGTCGACGCGCAATGGCTCCTGGACTTCGACGCGCGGCTTGCCGATTACCGGGCGCAGATCGATGGCGCAGCGGCTTCGGGGCAACAGGGACATCGCGATGAATGAACCACGTACACTCGGCCTCGACTTCACTGCCGACGACACCCTGACGGGTTTTCGCCTCGAGCGGCTCGAAGTGTTCAACTGGGGCACTTTCGACGAACGCGTCTGGACGCTGCGTACAGACGGGCACAACGGTCTACTGACAGGAGACATCGGCTCCGGCAAGTCGACGCTCGTCGATGCGATCACGACGCTCATCGTGCCCACGCAACGCATCGCCTACAACAAGGCGGCCGGTGCCGATAGCAAGGAGCGCACGCTGCGTTCGTACGTACTCGGCCACTACAAGTCAGAACGTAACGAAGTGACGGGAACCGCCAAACCTGTCAGCTTGCGCGACCACAACAGCTATTCAGTGATCCTCGGCGTCTTTCGCAACGCCGGATACGACGCGACCGTTACGCTCGCGCAAGTGTTCTGGATGAAAGACACACAGAGCCAGCCCGCGCGCTTTTTCGTATGCGCAGAACGCGACCTGTCGATCGCCGCTGATTTTTCACGTTTCGGCACGGACATCGCCCAACTGCGCAAGAAGCTGCGCGCGCTCGGCGCTGAGATCGAAGATAGTTTTCCAAAGTACAGCGCCTGGTTTCGACGGCGCTTCGGGATCGATAACGAACAAGCGCTCGAACTATTTCATCAGACAGTGTCAATGAAATCGGTCGGCAATCTGACCGACTTCGTACGCAGCCACATGCTCGAACCATTCGATGTGGCACCGCGGATCGGCGCACTGATCACCCATTTCGATGATCTGAGCCGCGCGCATGAAGCGGTGCTCAAGGCCAAGCGCCAAGTGGAGCTGCTGACGCCGCTTGTGGCCGACTGCGACCGTCATGTCGAGCAAGGGCAAGTGCTCGAAGGCTGGCGTGCCTGCCGCGAAGCGTTGAAACCGTACTTCGCCGGGCTCAAGCTCGGCCTCATCGACCGGCGCTTTCAACTGCTGAGCGAAGAGCACGCGCGCGCCATGGCGCGTAAGGCTCGGCACGAAGAGGCGCGCGACCACGCTCGCCAGCAAGTCGACAACCTACGGCGTGCGATAGCGGAGCAAGGCGGTGACCGGATCGAGCGGCTCGAGGCCGAGATCCGCGAGCTCGAACGCGAACGTACACGCCGCCGCGAGCGCGCCGATCGGTATTCTGCGCTTGTCTCGAGGGTCGACGAGACGCCAGCCACCGACGAAGCAGCATTCGCTTCGCAGCGTCAGCGACTCGCCGAGCGACGCAGCTTGCTCGCCGATGAGGAGGCGTGCAAGCAAAATGCGATCACCGAATGGAGCGTGGCGTTTCGCGATAGCAAAGCCCAACGTGACGCGCTCGAGGATGAAATCGCGAGCCTGAAACTTCGGCGCAACAACATCCCGAAGGAACAGGTGATGATGCGCGCAAGCCTATGCGCTGCGCTCGGCCTCGAGGAAGACGCACTGCCGTTCGCGGGCGAGCTCATTCAGGTGCGCGAGGACGCGCGTGATTGGGAGGGCGCCGCCGAACGCGTGCTGCGAAATTTTGGCCTGTCGCTGCTCGTGCGCGACGAGCACTATGCAGAGGTCGCCGCGTGGGTCGATCGCACACATTTGCGAGGGCGACTCGTCTACTTCCGCGTACGCTCTCAGCGGCTGCCGGGGGCGACCGAAGCGCTCGAGATGCACCGCGAGTCACTGACGCACAAGCTCGCGGTCAAGCCTGACTCGCCGTTCTATGCATGGCTTGAGCGTGAAATCAGCCGACGCTTCGACTACGCCTGCTGCGCGACGCAAGAACAATTCCGCCGCGAAACGCGTGCGATCACGCAGGCGGGGCAAACCAAGGCCCCCGGCGAGCGACACGAAAAGGACGACCGCCATGCACTCGACGACCGTAGCCGCTATGTGCTCGGCTGGAGCAACACAGCCAAGATCGTGGCGCTCGAGGCGCAACAGCGAGCGCTCGAAGTTCGTCTCGGCGAGATCGGGCAGAAGCTCGGAGTGGCCCAGCGTGAGCACGCTCAGTTACGCGAGCAACTCGAAGCGCTCGCGCGCCTTGGCGAGTTCGTCGACTTCCGCGATATCGACTGGCCAACCTGCGCCAGGGCCGTCGCGCGTCTGGCAGACGAAAAGGCCCGTCTCGAAGCGGCCAGCGACGCTCTAGCGGAGCTGACAGCGCAATTGGAAGCCGCTCAAGCAGCGTTGAAAGCGAACGAAGCGGCGATCTCGGAAACCGACTCCGAGCTCGGCGGCATATGCGCCAAGCGCGAGGCGGCGGAGACGTTGCACGATGAAACGTGCGCAGTGGCCGTGCAAGTAGACGTCGAGCTTGCCGTGCGCATCGAAGCGTTACGTGATGAAATCCTCGGCGAGCACCAGCTTTCCGTGGAATCGTGCGATAACCGAGAGCGCGACGTACGCGAGGCGCTGACCACGCGCATCGACAATGAAACGAAGACGCACGGCCGCCTTGCCGAGAAAATCGTCAAGGCCATGGCGGCCTTCAAGGACGCCTACAAACTCGAGACCGCCGATTTCGACGCGAGTCTCGAAGCCGCGTCCGAATATCGCGAGATACTCGCTCGGCTCCAAGCCGACGACTTGCCGCGCTTCGAAGCACGCTTCAAGGAGTTGCTCAACGTCAACACCATCAACGAAATCGCGAATTTTCACGCCCAACTCGCGCGCGAGCGCGAAACGATCAAGGAGCGAATCGCCCGCATCAACGAATCGCTGAGGCAGATCGATTACAGCGCGGGCCGCTACATCGTCCTCGAGACTCAGCCGAGCCTCGACACCGAGATCCGCGATTTCCAGGGCGATTTGCGAGCCTGCACCGAAGGGGAACTGACGGGCTCGGACGATAGCCAATACTCAGAGGCAAAGTTTCTGCAAGTGAAGCGCATCATCGACCGCTTCCGAGGGCGCGAAGGATTGACGGAGCAAGACCGACGCTGGAGCGCGAAGGTGTCCGACGTGCGCAACTGGTTCCTTTTCGCAGCGAGCGAGCGCTGGCGCGAGGATGACAGCGAATTCGAGCACTACTCCGACTCGGGAGGCAAATCGGGCGGGCAAAAGGAGAAGCTCGCCTACACGATCCTCGCGGCGAGCCTGGCCTATCAGTTCGGCCTCGAATGGGGCGCCGTGCGTTCGCGATCGTTCCGGTTCGTCGTCATCGACGAAGCCTTTGGCCGCGGCTCGGACGAGTCGGCGCAGTACGGGCTGAGATTGTTTCAGAAGCTCAACCTACAACTGCTGATCGTCACGCCGCTTCAGAAGATTCATATCATCGAGCCATTCGTTTCAAATGTCGGATTCGTTCATAACGAAGGCGGACGCGCCTCGAAGTTGCGCAATCTGTCGATCGAGGAGTACCGCACGCGCAAGGCGGAGTTGGAACGATGAGTTGGACGACGCCGGCCGATCTGCGTAACCGCCTTCAGATCCTTTGGGAGCGCGGTGAGTGGCTGCGCGGTCTCGCCTGCGGTCATGACGATACCTTTCCGCTGCGGCTCACGTTGAAGGGACCGAGTTCGGCGGAACTGGCTGAGCATTTCGAAGCTACGCGCGGCTGGATCGCAGCGCTCACCACCGCACCGCGCGTGCGCATTGAATGGCGTGAGATCAATCATCGCATTCTCGGAATACAGCGCGTGCCACAGGCCGCTTGGGTAGACAGCCTGGACGACGCGCTCGCGCTTACGGGCAAACGCCGCGAGACCGCTCGCTTCGAGCAGTTGCTGGAGGTCACTCGCGCGCGTCAGCCGCGGCTCGTCGCATGGCTCGCGCAACGCCCGTTGCAAGCGCTCGAACTCGCTGACGACTGGGAACGGTTGCTTGCCGTCGTCGATTGGATGCAGGTGCACCCGCGGCCTGGGCTCTATCTGCGACAGGCGGAAATCCCGTTGGTGGACACGAAGTTCATCGAAGCGCGGCGTGGCGTGCTCGCGCAGTGGCTCGATCTCGTGCTACCGCCGGAAGCGATCGACGGCAACCGGACCGGCACCGCACAATTCGCCGCCCGCTACGGCTTTCGAGAAAAGCCGTCCCGTATCCGATTTCGCATTCTCGACGAGCAGCTCGTTGTACTGCCTGGTGTGGTGCGCCCGGACATTGCGCTCGACGCGGACAGCTTCGCGCGCCTCGCCCTGCCATGCCGGCATGTCTTCATTACCGAAAACGAGACAAATTTCCTGGCATTCCCGGATGTCCCGCAATCAATAGTGCTCTTCGGGGCGGGCTACGGTTGGGAATCACTGCAGGCGGCGCAATGGCTCACGGATTGCGCGCTTCATTACTGGGGCGACATCGACACACATGGCTTCGCCATTCTCGACCAATTGCGCGGGCGCTTCCCGCACGTCGGGTCGTTCCTGATGGATTGTGCGACGCTGATAGCGCACGAAGCGTTCTGGGGAGAAGAAGGCAATCAGGTCACGCGCGATTTGCCGCGGCTCACGGCAAAAGAGCGAGGCCTCTTCGACGACCTGCGCGACAACCGAATCCGCCACGGGCTGCGACTCGAGCAGGAGCGTGTGGGATTCGGTTGGGTCAGAGCGGCACTCGAGGAGCACTCTTGCGCCTTGCCTGCCGCGAAGCCGTTCTGAAAAACCCACTCAATTTCACCCATCGACATGCTGAACGACGCGCTCGAACGCCTCACCATCAACCAGTTGAAATCGCTGATGCACTGGCTGCCCGACACCTCTCTCACCGGCAAAAAAGACGTCCTGATCGGACAGATTTTGAAAAGGCTCGACGATGACGGGCTGCGCACGCTGTGGGATCGTCTGGATGATATCCAACGTATGGCTGTAGCGGAGACCGCATATGCCTCGGACAGCCTCTTTGATGGAAAGCGGTTTCGAGCAAAATACGGGCGATTGCCCGATTTCACCGTTAGCGAGGGCGGCCGACGGCATTCCTACTCTGGGCGGCCGACGGCATTAGGCCTATTTTTGTATTACGAGGCCGGACGTTACCGCTTGCCGTTCGATCTGCGCGAGCGACTCCGAGGCTTCGTGCGAGAGCCGCTACCCGTCAGGTTGAGTCCCCTCGCAACGCTTCCAGAGAAGGCCGGCGAACGACGGCTGACGGTGAGGTGTAACGAGCACGATGCGATGATCGATCTGCCCGTTCTGCTGCGTTTGATAGAACAGGGCAAGATTCAAGTGAGCGATAAGACATCGCTGCCTAACACCGCTACACTGCGCTTGCTGACTGATCATCTCACCGATGGCGATTTCGATGTTCCACCAAGCGAACAAGGTCAGCGCGCGTCGGAGATCGGCCCGATCAAGGCGTTCTCGTGGCCGCTGCTGCTCAAGGCAGCCGGCTTGGTACAACAAAACGGCAACAAGCTCGCTTTGAGCGATGCGGGCCGAAAAGCGCTGGCATCCGTCCCAGCCAATGTATTGAGGGCAATCTGGAGCAAGTGGCTGAGGTTCACTCTCTTCGATGAGTTCAGCCGCATCGACGCCATCAAAGGGCAGAAATCTAAGGGGCGCGTAATGACGGCGGTCGCGCCGCGTCGCTCCGTAGTCAATGAAATGCTGCGGATCTGCCCAATCGGATCGTGGATAAACGTCGACGACCTTTCCCGATTCATGGAGGCGGCCGGCCATACGTTCGAGGTTACACACGATCCGTGGAGCCTCTATATCTGTGAGGCGAACTACGGCAATTTGGGCCATAGCGGCTATCACGATTGGTCGATTCTGCAGTTTCGATATCTGCTCTGTCTTCTCTTCGAGTACGCGGCCGTTCTCGGCATCATCGACGTCGCGTACATCGAACCGTCCGGGGCGCGTCACGACTACCGCCAAATGTGGGGAACTGATGAACTGGAATTTCTGAGCCGCTACGATGGCTTGACTTACTTCCGCGTCACCCCGCTGGGTGCATATTGCCTCGGATTGAATGACGAGTATGTGCCTGCCCGAGTCCCGCCGAGCGTCAAGCTTTCGGTTTTGCCCAGCCTACAGGTGAAAATCGTAGACGGAAGATTGTCGATAGACGAATCGCTGACACTGGCGACGTGGGCTGAGGAACTGACAGACAAAAGTTGGCGACTGGATCGTCAAAAGGCCGTGGAAGCCATTGAGAAAGGCCGCGACATCGCCGAACTCCGAGTGTATCTTCAAACACGATTAGATCAGCCGTTGCCAGAAACAGTGGAATCCTTTATCAGGACCACCGAGAAGCGAGGTAAAGCGCTGAAAGTCTTGGGAACCGCGCTACTGATTGATTGCGAGAATGAGGAAATCGCGTCGATGATTGTTGAGGAGAAGGCAACCGCCGGTCTCTGTCTGCGGGCTGGCAAGCGACAACTTGTCGTCAAGCTCGAGCATGAAGAAAAATTCCGGAATGTTGTTCGCAAGCTGGGGCTCGGCGTGACAGTTTGAGGCCTTGTCGGCACGGCGCTGGCCGTCAACCGTTTTCGGAGAGCGCCATTGATACCACCGGCCTCTTTCGAACGCCATCTGGCAAATCCGATCGGTGCCGCGCTTGCGACGTCAGATAGCGCGCGGCGCCACAACGTTCATCCAAGCCGTGATTTCGATCGGCGGACTGTCGGCGATCCTGATGTCGTAGAGTACATCTTGGCCGGCACTCACGTAACATGGCGTGAACGCCCGACCTGGGTCACGGCTGTTGTCGATCAGCACGACTGCGTCTGCTACGGATAGCGCGTGCCGAATCGCATGCTGAGTGCGCGGAAACCGCGCTTGAAGTTTCCGGTAGGCGACATCATGGCCACCTTGCGCTTTACGCGTGAGGACCCGCCCAACAGAAAGAGCCGAATTGGTCAGCCCTACAAAGAGCAGCAAAACAAAGTAACCCTCGCCTTGCAGGTTTTGGATTAGATCGATCTTGCTGGCAAAGGTCCCGTCGTCACGAGGCTCCCAGTACGAAAATACCGTTTCCATTGCAAATGGGACTTTCTTGGCCATTGCCTGTGCGACAAAGCTCTGGACGCCCTTTTGCGCGACGGCCATCCACATCTCGTCAGTATCCCGGAGCTTCTGAGCCCACGGCCGTAGACGGTCATCGCTCCCGGGCTCGGGAAGGATAGAGAGCATCATCCGGTCAGCATTAACGAGGGGAATTCTGATGTCATCAACCAGATGGTCATACCACATGGTCGACTTCCCTGAGCCGTTGTGCCCGGCGACGATGATCGCCAGAGGTTTTCCTGATTTTCTTGCGCGAGCGGTGATGTCAGCGACGGACTGATTGATCGTTCTTGTTTTTGCCATCTGTCGCTTATGCGGCTACTGCATCTGCCCTGAACTCGCCGCGCACGAAGTGTCCCACTTCCGACTTGCCATTCAGTCGCCGGATCACTCGATTGGGATTCTGCGGATCAGCTGTAAACACGGGAATGTTCTTAGCCTGCTTGATCTCAACGCCCGGCGTCAGCAAACGCTTGCCGAGATCCCTGATGACCTTCACGCTAGCTTTGACGCCCTTCTGGACCGCCTCTTCTGTAGGTTGCGTAACCAACACCGATACTTCGCCAAACGTCACCGTCAGCTTCGCTTCCGCCTTCGCCGGACGCCGCGCCACCGATTGTTTGCCCTTTGCCGGTACGGCCTTGATAGCAAAACTATTGGCTGCCGGCTTCTTGCCGCCCCGTCTCACGACAGAAGTTCTCGTTTGGCTGGACTTTGGCACAGCGATCTCCGACGCACGTTCCCGAACGCCTTATTGTACAGCGTCACCACGGAAACCGGGCCCCTCCGAACACGCCCCCGCAGCCCACGATCTAAACCCAGGGACGCATCGCAGGCCGAAAAGTGAGCATTCGACTGCATCGCAATGTGAGCCATCCAACAAATGAGCCAGCCCCGCTCGCCGCCCGCGGCTTTTAAACGACCCCGAGCCCTACTGCGCAAATCGGCGCTTTTTGCGAGCACTTCCTATACTTCTTCTGGCCGCCGCGCATAAAGTCCCCATCCACGAGTCCGCAGGCGGCTTTGAAATCGCTCCCAAAAAAGAAACGAGACCGTGCGCCCGGCGGCCGGTGCAGTCAGCCGTATCGCCGCAGCGCACCAAAATCAGGAGACAGACATGGGTCATTCCGCATCCGCCGCGCCCGAAACCGATCGGATCGGCATGCCCGACCCGCAACGGCCTGACCTCCGGGCACTCGCGCTCGCTGCGCTCGGCGTCGTGTACGGCGACATCGGCACAAGCCCGCTCTACACGCTATCGACCGTATTCAGCACGGACAACGGACTGCCGCTGAACGCATTCAATATCGTCGGCATCGTGTCGCTGATCTTCTGGTCGTTGATGGTGGTCGTCTCGCTCAAATACGTGGGACTGATCCTGCGCGCGAACAACCATGGCGAAGGAGGCATCATGGCGCTGCTCGCGCTCGCGGCTTCGTCAGTGGCGACACGGCCGCGCTTGCGCCGTACGCTGCTCATCGCCGGCGTGATGGGTGCCGCACTCTTTTTCGGCGATAGCGTGATCACGCCGGCGATCTCGGTGCTGAGCGCCGTCGAAGGCCTCGAGGTCGCGGCGCCGGTGCTGAAGACGTTCGTGATCCCGGTAACGCTGGTGGCGCTCGTCACCCTGTTTGTCATGCAGAAGCACGGCACGAGCGGTATCGGCGCGGTGTTCGGACCGGTGATGGTGTTGTGGTTCGTCGTGATCGGCCTCGCAGGGCTCGCCAAAATTGCCGCGACGCCCGCCATCCTGTTTGCGCTCGATCCGCTGCAAGGGCTCGAGTTTTGTCTGCACCACCGGTGGATTGCGTTCGTCGCGCTCGGCGCCGTCGTGCTGTCACTGACAGGGGCCGAGGCGCTGTATGCGGACATGGGCCATTTCGGCAAACGGCCGATTCGCGTCACATGGTTCGGCATGGTGTTCCCCGCACTCGCGCTCAACTACCTTGGCCAGGGCGCGCTCTTGCTCTCGCATCCCGGTGCCTTGCAGAACCCCTTCTATTTGCTGTTTCCGCAATGGGCCATCTTCCCGATGATCGGGCTTGCAACGATCGCAACCGTCATCGCATCGCAGGCCGTGATCTCCGGCACCTATTCGATGACGAAGCAGGCGATGCAACTTGCCTTCCTGCCGCGTATCAACGTCGTCCATACATCCGAGCATGAAATCGGCCAGATCTACGTGCCGGGCATCAACTGGACATTGCTCGCTGCCGTGGTCGCGGCAGTACTGGGCTTCGGCTCGTCGACCGCGCTCGGCTCGGCGTACGGCATCGCGGTCACCGGCACGATGCTCATCACGACCTTCCTGACGTTCTTCGTGGTCCGGTACGCATGGCATTACAACTGGCTGCTGTGCGTACTCTCGACCGCATTCTTCTTCGTGATCGACGCGATGTTCTTCTCCGCGAACTTGCTGAAGATCGTCGAGGGCGGCTGGTTCCCGCTCGTGATCGGCGCCGTCATGTTCACGATCATGGCGACCTGGGGCCGCGGCTGGGAAATGATGTTGGCCGAAGCACGCGCGCGCGCCGGCACGATGCCGCTCCAACCGTATCTGACCTCGCTGCTCGAGCGTGCGCCGGTGCGTGTGGGCGGCACGGCGATTTTCCTGACGCCGAACCCTGATGCCGTGCCGCATGCGCTCATCAACAACCTGCGCCACAACCGCGTGCTGCATCAACGCGTGGTATTCCTCACGGTGGTCACAAAGGAAGTGCCACGGGTACCCGAGAGCGACCGTGTCATGGTGCAGCCGTTATGTCCCGGCTGTTTTCGAGCGACGATCACCTACGGGTTCACGGACGAAGTCGATCTGCCTCGGACGCTCGAAGCATGCAAAGTGGAGGGATTCAGGTTCGAGCCGTCGGAGACCTCATGGTTCCTGAGCCGAGCGGCGGTCGTACCGAAATCGGGTCATGGGATGGCGCTCTGGCGCGAGCGCCTATTCGCCGTGATGCTGCACAACGTCGGTAACATCGCCGCGTTCTTCAAGCTGCCGGCCAACCGTGTGATCGAAGTCGGCACTCAGGTCGAGATCTAGATCCGGACGCCCGGGACATGCGCCGCCCGCGCGATGCCCCGCCTGAACTCGTCACGATTGACGCAACTGCTCCTCGATCGTCCTTGTCAGCGGCGACTCGACGTCGCCGGTGTGCTTGGTCTGCACGGGCTCGATCAGCACGATCCAGCATTCGTCGTCGGCGACCGGGTTGTGCAGCGTGCCGCTCGGCACCACATGCATCGAACCCGCGGGCAGATCGACGATGCGCCCGCCTTCGTATTCGATCTTGAGGTGCCCACGCACGACGAAGAACAGTTCGTCCTCGTGCGCATGGTCGTGCCAGACGAGTTGGCCGCGTACTTTCGCGACCTTCACGTATTGATCGTTCACCTGCGCAACGACTTTTGGCGACCAGTATTGCGACACATCGCTGAACGCGGCTTCGAGATCGAACGAGTCGGCAAACGGATGGACAGGCATGGTTATCTCCATGTGGGGATGACGGATAAGACGAGCAGCGCGCCCATCGCAAGATTGAGAATGCGCCAGTGATGCGGCGTTCGAAACAGCCGTGCAAGCAGTGTACCGAGCGCGCACCACAGCGCTAGCGACCCGCACGCGGCCAAGCCGAACGCCGCGCCGAGCAGTATCGCGAGCCGGTTGGGACTGTTCGCAAGCAGCGCGAAGGAAGCCGCCGCACCGACCGTTATCGCCCAGCTTTTCGGATTGAGCCATAACAACAGGATGCCGTCGACCAGCCTAATCGGCCGCTCGGGGCCATTGCCCGCGCTCGGCGGTTCGCTCCGCGCGATACGCCACGCGAGCCACAGTAGATACGCGGAACCGATCGCCTTCACGACGGTTTGCAGCGCAGGCATCGCCAGCAACAGACTGCCAAGCCCGAGCGCGGCAACGGCAGCGAGCAACGCGAGACCCGTCGCGATACCGAGCATCAGCGGAATCGAGCGCGCAAAGCCGAAACGGGCGCCCGACGCGGTGGCGAGCGTGGTTGCGCCACCGGGCGTCACGGTCGCCACCGCGACGAACAGAAAAAGCGGAAGGGTGGAGGAAGTCATCGACGCGCATCCGGGTGATCGAGCCTTGCACTGTACTGACAGCCGACGCATCATCAAAGCCAATATTATTGATGCCATTCATTACGTAGCATAATGTGTCGATGACCCGAAATCTCGATCTCGATCTGATTCGTACCTTCGTCGCCGTCGCCGATAGCGGCAGCATGACGGTCGCCGCGAATCTGCTGCATATGACGCAAGGTGCCGTCAGCCAGCAGGTGAAACGCCTCGAAGCGTTGCTGGGCTGCCCGCTGTTCGTGCGTAAAACGCGCAAGCTCGAACTGTCGCGCCGGGGCGAGCAGTTTCTCGTCAAGGCGCGCCAACTGTTGGGACTGAACGACGAAATCTGGGCCGACATGACCACCCACTCCCTGGGCGGCAGCCTGCGTGTCGGCGTGCCCTACGATCTCGTGACACCGCTCGCGCCCGCGATGAAGGCTTTCGCCGAAGCGCACCCACACGTGGAAATCTCGCTGGTGTGCGCAGCGTCGCCTGATCTGAGCGAAGCGGTGAATAACGGCCGCGCGGACGTGTCGGTGGTCGAATGCGTCGCGAGCGCAGCCGAAGGCGAAGTAGTTCGTATCGAGCCGCTGGTATGGGTAAAGGGCCGCGGTAGCGACGCGTGGCAGAAGCGACCATTGCCGCTGTCGATGGTGGACGAACACTGCGCGTTTCGTCCGGTGGTGCTGGGCGCGCTCGCGAAGGAGGATATTCCGTGGCGCACCGTGTTCGAGAGCGGCAACATCGAGGCTACTGCGGCAACCGTTCGCGCGGGCCTCGCGATCACCGCCTGGCTCGTCTCGACAGTGCCCGCAGATATGGAAACGCTCGCCCCCCATGCGAGCGGCTTGCCCGCGTTGCCGCCATTTGCCATCTGCTTGCGACTGCCCGCTGCGGTGCAACCGGCGGCGCTGGAATTCGCGCACTACGTGCGCGAATCGATGTCGAACGCCGCCGCTCCCCTTGGGCAGTTCGCGAAGCCAGGTCTCGTCGTATTTACCAACTGAACCGGTAGCCCGCCTGTCCGAATACGGTACGTCGGTAGTCGCCGCCGATGTCATGGGCGTACTTCACGTTCGCGTACAGCTCCGAGCTTTTGCCGAAGCTACCCGTGAGGCCAATACCGAGTTCGTACCAGGTCTTGCCCAGTTCGCTCTCTAGAGGTGTGCCAGTTCAATACCGTCGCCGACAGTTAATGCGCCTGTACCCGACTGGTTGATTTTGATGGCCGTAGTGCCGCTGGCGTTACCGCCCACGACAAGCTGGTCAGACTGCGACGCGGCCCCGCTCGCGTTGAGCAGCGTATTGAGCACGAGTTGTCCGTTCGAGCCGGTGTAGTTGCCCCCGACGTTCAACACATTGCCGATCTGGCCTGACGCTGCAGCCAGATTGACAATGCCGGCGTTGTTCAGATTGCCGGCGATGCGCAGCGTTCCGGTACTGCCCGACGCGAACGACGCCAGCGCATTCGCTGCCGTCACCGTGCCGCTGTTGTTGACGGAACTCAGCACCGACCCATAGCCGCCAAGCGAGGCGCCTGCCGCGACGGTCGTCAGTCCCGAACCGATCGTCGCGCTCGTATCCGCCGCATCGCCGACCGCGAGCGTGCCCGCCATCACGTTCGTACCGCCCGTATAGGTATTCGCGGCGATAAGGACCGTGGTGCGACATCGCAAGTATCGGCGACTAAAGTGCAATCTTTATCGGATTAAAAACATATCTATTGTCAAGTTTGCCTTGGTGAATATTTCGGGATATTTCAGGATCGGGCACGTGGCCGCTGTGGCTTTGTCGTGACGCGCCGCTATTTGAACTTGACGAGGTCCTTGAAGATCAGTTCAGCCCAGGTATTCCCCTTGGCCTGGACAAGCGAGCCGCCATCCTTGAGCGCGCCTAGCGCAATCGGTGCGAAACCGAGTTGTTCGGCCAGAACCGCGACCGGCGCCACCGCATCGTTGTCATCGCTCGACAAGAACACGACGCGGCTGCCGCCATTCACGCTCGGATCAGCGGCCAGGACGGCAGCGGGCAGATGGTTGAAGCCCTTTACGAACCTGGCGCCGGAAAATGCTTTGGCGACAACTGCGGACGACGGCTGACCTTCCAGATCTTCAACGGGAACACCGAAAGCATTCGTCGTGTCGATGATCGTCTTGCCCTGCCAGGTTGTGATCTGCTTCGCGACTTCGCGATGTTCCCAAAATGGAACCGCCAGGAAGATCGTGTCGGACGCGATTGCATCCTGCAGCGTCCTGGGGACAATGGTGGGGCCGATCGCTTGTGCCTGCTGCATCAACGTCTCGGGAGGGCGCCTGCTGGCGACGGTCACATCGATTTTCTTTCTTGCAAACGCTCGGGCGAGTGCCTGGCCTACTGCACCGAAGCCAATAATCGAATAGCTCATACGAACTCTCCAGCGTGATTTCAGATGGCCGAGGTGCCACCGTCGACATACAACTCCGCCCCATTCACGAAGCTCGAATCGTCTGAAGCCAGAAACAGCGCGACCGTCGCAATTTCCTCAGGACGCCCCATCTTTCCCCTCGGGACCAGGGATTCGAACTGCCGCTTCGTCTCCTCGTCGAAAAGTTGCTCCTGAATCGGTGTGGCGATCTGCCCCGGGCTCAGCACATTCACCCGGATATTCCTGCCCTTCAGTTCGTTGAGCCACCCGCGTGCGAATGCGTGCAACGCCGCCTTGCTCGCCGCATACACGCTGAAACCAGGAAAACCTTTCACCGAAGCAATGGACCCGGTCATGAAGATCGATCCGCCATCGTTGAACAGCGGCAATGCCTTCTGAACCGTAAACAGCGTGCCGCGCGCATTCAGGCCGAACGCCGTATCGAAGTGCTGCTCGGTAATCTCGCCCAGTGGGACGGCTTCGCCCGTGCCAGCGCTCGCGAACAGGATGTCGATCTTGCCCTTTTCCCGCTTGACCGTATCGAACAGGCGGTCGAGGTCGTCGAGATTGGCCGCGTCGCCGCGCACACCGGTCACGTTGCGCCCAATCAGCTTGACGGCCTCGTCGAGCGCCTCCTGCCTCCGGCCCGTGATGAACACATAGGCGCCCTCTTCAACGAACCGCTTGGCGCTCGCCAGCGCCATGCCGCTCGATCCGCCCGTGATGACTGCAACCTTACCCTCAAGCTTTCCCATGACATCTCCTTTCGTGGTGTCGGACAGCGTCTCTGTTCCCATTTGCACCAATGTGCGGTATCTTGTGGATCACCGATCCAGATACAGGTTCATTATATACGGATCACCGATCCGATTGTCAAGGCAACTTATGCGAGCCGACGCCAGAAAGAATTACAACCATCTCCTTGCGGTCGCGCGCGACGTCGTCACCGAGCATGGTGCCGAAGCGTCCATGCGAGATATCGCCCGCCGGGCCGAGGTTGGGCTGGCCACACTGTTTCGTCATTTCCCGACGCGAGAAGCCTTGTTCGAAGCGTTGCTGCGGACGAATCTGGACGCACTGACGCAGAAGGCAAACGAGCTCGAATCGTCGAATCCTCCTGACGAAGCGCTCGTGTCCTGGTTTCGCGAAGGGGTGGCATTCGTTCATAGCTATAGCGGCGTTGTCGCCTTAATGGCGAGCGCCCACGCGGACCCGGAGTCCGCGCTTTACGCTTCATGCTCAGCGGTGCATTCAGCGGGCGCGCGGCTACTGCTCCGTGCTCAGGCCGAGGGAACGGCGCGCGCCGATATGGATGGGGTCGACCTGTTTGCTCTGATGTCGGCGCTCGGTTGGCTCGTTGACCAACCCTCGTTCGCGCCACGCGCCGATCATCTCTTTCACGTTATCGCGAGCGCCATCCTGACAAATCGGCCTAGCAACGATGTCGAGAAGGCAACGTAACAGCGTGCATCGAATTGTCGTCTGCGTTGCGTCGGATGGCGTCCGCTATGATCGGCGCCGATGAGCGCTATGCACCAAAGTCTTGGCAAAGGTGACGAATGCAGCCAATCGTGTCGAGAGTTTTGAGGCAACTCTTCCTCACTGCGTGTGAAGCATGCGCCGCGCGTCAACACCGATTCGGCATGCGAGCACGAAGCCACTGGAAGCCGGCGCGGCCATACATTTGGCGTTTTAGAAACTTGAGCCAACGCACGTGGCCCGACACGAACTGCAAAAAAGGCCATGCAGTAGCATGGCCTTGGGCGATTATTGCCGCAGGTACTGAAAAATCTTTATTAGGTGTCTTAGGCAAAAACGGCATTCAGCGCTGCAATGATTGCGGTCTGACTGCCCCCTGCCAGCGGAACCGTCACCGTAGATCCACTAAAGCCAACCACGCTTTGTCCGGCTGGAGCTGGCTGCACAAAACGATTCTGAGTGGCTGAGCCGGCCATACTGCCGAAAGGGCCGTAAGTGGCCCCGCTTTTCCCGGTCAATGTGAGTTGCAAAACACATTGCCAGCCATACCACACACCCGTGTAGCCTGAAATGGACACGATCGGATCATTCAGCGGAATATTGACGATTTGCGCGCCTCCGCTGTTTCCACCATGTTGCAACAAGGTAAATATTCCAGTTTCGGTTCCCTGGGTACCGGTGTTATATGGACCTGTCCCGGTGTTGATGGCCTGAATCGCGTTGAGTACGTCGCCTGATCGGATCGTCATTTGGGTAAGATTGGGATTTCCCGCCGCGCTGATAATCGACGTGTCGTCGAAAGTATTGCTTGTGGGTGGATTGCCGAGCTGATCAAGAATCATGACCTGCGCTTGCTCGAACTGGAAGTTCCCCGAGTTGAAGCGCCAAACAAAAATATCTTGATAATTATACTGCGCGCCCTGAGAGGAAAAACCTTCCGAAACCATGCTCCACACCTGTTGCGCACTTGCATTGGGAGCTGCATTTCCTGGCTCAAACTGAGCCCCATAGCCAATCTTCGATGGTGATATTCCGGCATCGAGGAATGTCGATAGCGACGTTCCGTCATAGAATTGAGGAGAGACAAAATCGAATTTACTATTGACCGTAGAATAATCGATCGTATCGGTGGGCCATGCGGGCGTGAACGATAGATAGTATTTCACGGGCTGTTGATCAAACGCAGCGCGAATCGCAGAAAATAAGATCTGAAACTGTGCCCGCGTCATTTGATTGGATACATCACCTTCCCAATCGACATCCAGGCCATTCATCCCATTATCTTTAAGATATGTCACCAAATTATTCGCAAAGCGGCTTGCCTGTGTTTGAGGATCACCCCCTCCCGAAAAAATTGCCGCCAAAGTATTGGCGCCAGAGTACACCATTGTTGCTAGAAATTTAATGCCATGATTGACCTGGCGTGCATCACGAAGTACAAAATTCAAATAATCCTGGTTAGTCAAGCCGCCCGAATGAGATGCATTGCCGATTTTGATCGTGGAACCCTGCTCAGCGGGGATTACTTCAAAAAATGCAATACCAAGAAAGGTTGCACTGTCGTAAACTTTGCAATCGATGAGCGATTGATAGCAACTGTCGGGGCTGTTGTAGTTGGTTTGTGGTGGTTCGTCTTCGTTCAAAAAAATCCACGCATTGATACCGTTTTGTAGGTCTGTCATTTTTTCTTTCCTGTGAGGTTGCGTTTTCGGGCGGTGGCGTGCGACGCTGCAACTATAGTTGAAGGCCACCAAATACCACAGCCAATTGACCGTGGTGCATCAGCAATGCAGTCACGCCCAGAGACGACACGGCTATGCAATGAACTATGGCGTTCCACGTTGCCGAAGATCATTATAGGAAACGGCGGAAGAAGAAGCCTTCCGAAATCCTTCTGGACCGCGCGCACGATTCTATGGAGAAACATCAGTGAGCATCGTTTCTCGTACTCGTGGCTGGTACAACTTTTACCGTCACCGGCCACGAACCCTCGATGCGCCCGCAAACCCGCACCACGCCTAGCTTTTTGGAAAGAATTTTACCGTCACAACCGAATCACGCAGTCGGTAGATTATCGCCTCGCAATCGTGCACTCGGCGCATACCGTCCGCTATACCGTCATTTGCGACGCACAATGGGGTGGCCGCCTTCGGAATCGTCAAAAAGCATGCGCTAACCGCTGGAGGGAATAGCCCGTCCAGCCGAACGGCGAATGAGTCTTTGTCGACCCGAAGCCGACCTTGACTGTTCTGCACCCAATGTCCGCTTCCGATCCAACCGCTGCCCATGTTGCCTGCCTGGAGCGAGAAGAAGGCTAATTTCCTTAGGCATCCTGAGTATTGCCTATGCCGTCGAGGAAGAGGTCGACGAGGTGGGCGACGCGCGATTTCGTTGCACCGCCTTGCTCGACGGCGAGAGCGATCGCCGTGACCACACACACCAGATCGTCGATAGAAACGTCCCTGCGAACCACCCCTGCTGCTTGCGCGCGCTGGAGTAGCCGGCGTCCTTCTTCACGTCCGGCATGGCAGCCGGGCGTCCCTTCCTGCAGTACCGTCCCCAGCAACGCAGCCAGCCCGCGATAGTGGCTCGCATGGTTCACGAGTTCCTTGACGAAGGCGCGTATCGAAGCACCCGGCTCCAGCTTTTCATCGCGTGCGCGGCTTGCTTCGGCAAGCGCCAGGAGGCGCGCGTCACTTGTCGCGGCAAGCAGCGCGTCGCGCGTCGGGAAGCGACGATAGAGCGTGCCGACACCGACGTTGGCACGCTTCGCGATATCGTCGAGCGCGGCGTCGGCACCGCGTTCGATAAATAGCGCCTCCGCCGCTTCGAGAATGCGTTCCCGGTTGCGAGCCGCGTCGGCACGGAGCGGCGCTTCGTCGATCGTCGAATTCTTGCTCTTCATCCTTGCTTTGATTTCACTTGATAAGTGGATGATGCCTCCATATACTAAGTGGAGCAATACTCCACTTATGCAGGGACGCATATGGCAAAGCGATTCGAGAACAAGGTTGTGGCAATCACCGGCGGCAGCGAGGGCATTGGCCTTGCCACCGCCAAGCTTTTCGCAGGCGAAGGCGCGCGGGTCTATATCACGGGCCGTAGGCAAAATCGACTGGACGAGGCGATAGAAGAAATCGGGAACGGTGCCGTCGGCGTTCAGGGGGACGCGAGCAATCTCGCCGACCTTGATCGACTCTATGAGCGTATCCAACGCGACTACGGTAGGCTTGACGTGGTGTTCGCGAATGCGGGCGTTGCCGAAGTGGAGCCGCGCCCGCTGGGCACCATCGACGAGGCGGGTTTCGACCGACTGTTCGGCCTCAATGTGCGTGGCCTGCTCTTTACTGTGCAAAAAGCTTTGCCGCTACTTTCGTCGGGTAGCGCTGTCGTTTTGAATGGCTCGGTGGCTGGCAGTAAAGGCTTTCCTGGCCAATCGCTCTACAACGCAAGCAAGGCGGCTGTGCGGTCGTTCGCGCGAAGCTGGACGACCGACCTGAAAGAGCGCGGCATTCGCGTGAACGTGGTCTCGCCGAGCGGGACCGAGACACGCCCGATGCGCAGCTACCTCGATGCGCGGCCGGGAGTCGAAGATATGCTCAATCAACTCGTGCCGCTGGGGCGTCTAGGCCGACCGGATGAGATTGCGCGTGCCGTGCTCTTCCTGGCATCGAGCGAGAGCAGCTATATCGCAGGCGTCGAGCTCTATGTTGACGGTGGCTCACTCGCCGTTTGAGCCCTCGGTTTCATTGTTGCGTCGCTCTCGTCGGCCGAACTCCGATTTTCGTGGCGACTCTTCGATGGTGTAGCAATCCTGTCCGGTCGCTGTTGCGTCGGGGCTTGTGTATTTTCAAGAGACTTCCTGAGCGACCGATTGCCATGTCCGGGTCACGTTGGCCACCTCCCGAATCGTGGCCCGAGCCTGTTTCAGCGACAATCCAAAGAACTCCGCGGCATCTGTCGGCCAGCCAGGTCTCGTCATATTCGAACGTGACCGTTTCTTCCCGACGCGACGCATGGCGCCTGAGCAGCCCTACCAGGCCGGGCGTGCCGTCGAGATCGATATATACCTCGACATCAACCATGGTCACCCTTCCCTCCGCCGCCACGGGGCATCCGGACACGCTGAGGCAATGCGGCGGTCGCCAGCGACTGCCCCACTGTATCCCGGGCGGCGTCGGCAACCTCCAGCAATCCATCCAGAAGCCCAAGCGCCTGTAGCACGGCCGCGTAGATGCCGATGCTCACGCCCGGATCGCCCGCCTCGACCCGCTGCAAAGTCGCTCTCGATGTGAAAGCACGCTCGGCAATCACCGCCATGGTCAGCCGGCGGCGCCTCCGCGCGTCGTGGATATCGACGCCCAGTTTACGCAGTGCCCGCCGGACGCCGGCTGAAGGAGCGTGGGGAGTTGGCATTTGGCATCTTTGTAAGTCACTATAAGGTTTAATGTATCACGAAGATAGCATTCTGACCAACTCACATAAGCTGACTGAACAACTTGACGTGGCGTGGACATGGATAGTGATCACCACGAGCGAGTTTTTGATGAGCACTATCTGCGTGCAACGGGACGCCGGGCCAAGTGACAGATCTGACGCGAACCCGCTGGCGAGGTGACCGACATCAAGCCGCCTAGTCGAGGACGAGCCTGGATGACTCATATAGGCGCTACGACAATGGCAATATGCTTATACGATCGGCATAGCTCGACCTCAAGCGGCCCCTCGAACAGCTCCCTTTCGTTTATTGCGTTTTTCGATTATTTCGAATAAACTCCACCTAGGAGATCGCTTCACAACCTAGGAATTCGCCATGACCACCGCCGCACAAACCAAGATGACGCTGCCCGCCGAACGGGAAGTTCAGGCAGCCGTGCAGGGTCAACGCGCGTTGGCAGCCTACCTGGCAACGCGCCTCGAAACGCAACGCATCCAGATCTTCGATGACCGGAACCAAGCCCACCAAGTGGAGTTGCCCACCTCTGCGCTGCGTCTGCTCGTCGATATCCTGGCCGAGTTGGCCGACGGCAATGCCGTGAAAGTCGTACCTGTGCATGCAGAACTGACAACCCAAGAGGCCGCGGACATGCTCAACGTCTCCCGCCCTCACCTGGTCAAGCTATTGGAGGATGGTGTACTGCCGTTTCATCGAACGGGAAAGCATCGTCGGGTGAGGTTCGCAGATCTGATGCAGTACAAGGATGCACGCGACCATGCTAGCGAAGAGGCCATGGCCGAACTCGCCCGTCAGGCTCAGG
The DNA here is from genome assembly GCF_017315725.1 of Trinickia acidisoli. Classification (NCBI taxonomy): domain Bacteria; kingdom Pseudomonadati; phylum Pseudomonadota; class Betaproteobacteria; order Burkholderiales; family Burkholderiaceae; genus Trinickia; species Trinickia acidisoli. The sequence goes on along the minus strand of NZ_JAFLRG010000001.1, from coordinate 1,854,804 downwards.
AATCAGATATGGGCTACGAATGAGGCATTCCCCGTTCACTGCCATCTTTGATGCCTGCGTTCTCTATCCTGCACCGTTGCGCGACTTTCTGATGTGGCTAGGACTGTCGGGACGGTTTCGTGCCCGCTGGAGTCGCGATATTCATGAGGAGTGGAAACGCAATCTACTGCTCAACAGGCCAGATCTGACACGCGCGCAGGTGGATCGCACTTCAGACCTGATGGATCGCGCAATCCCCGATGGTTTGGTGGATGGGTATGAAGATCTCACCGCGGGACTGACTTTGCCCGACCCCGACGACCGCCACGTTCTGGCTGCGGCCATCCGCTGCGGTGCCAGCGTGATCGTAACCTTCAATCAGCGGGATTTTCCAGCAGACATCCTCGCTTTCTACGGAGTGGAGTCTCAACATCCCGACGAGTTTGTGGAGAATCTCTTCGACCTTGATGCAGCAGCGGTCGTAGCCGCAGCGCAGCGCCAGCGGGCACAACTCAAGAACCCACCCATTGACGTCGATCGCTATCTGGAAATCTTATTTCGGCAAGGTCTGGTTCAAACGATCAAAGCCTTAGGGACCTATCGTTCCATTCTCTAACATCGCAACCCAACACCGGCCGATTAAATTTCTCGATACCCTGTTGGGATTGTGCGCCCAAACATGGCATCGGCGTTTTTCCCATGGCACGCCCTCCGCGTGCCATAAGAAATACCATCGATGATGTGGAATTATAGTTATTGGGTATGATTTTTTATCATAAAATCAACAACTTATAAATCACCCTCACTCCCACTCGATTGTCGCCGGTGGCTTCCCCGAAATGTCATAAACGACGCGATTAATCCCCCGCACTTCATTAATGATCCGATTCGACACCCGGCCGAGTAGTTCATGCGGGAGATGGGCCCAATGCGCGGTCATGAAATCGAGCGTCTGCACGGCGCGCAGTGCAACGACGTACTCATACGTGCGTCCGTCGCCCATCACTCCAACGCTCTTCACCGGCAGGAACACCGCGAATGCCTGGCTCGTCAGGTCGTACCACGACTTGCCCGTTTCCTTGTCGACCGTGTCGCGCAGCGTCTCGATGAAAATCGCGTCCGCACGGCGCAGCAAATCAGCGAAATCGCGACGCACTTCGCCGAGAATACGCACACCAAGCCCCGGACCGGGGAACGGATGGCGATAAACCATCTCGTGCGGCAAGCCAAGCTTCACGCCAAGCTCGCGCACTTCATCCTTGAACAGTTCGCGCAGCGGCTCGAGCAGCTTCAGATTCAACGTCTCGGGCAATCCACCGACATTGTGGTGGCTCTTGATCGTGTGCGTGCCCTTCTTACCCTTGCCGGCCGATTCGATGACGTCGGGATAGATCGTGCCCTGCGCCAGCCACTTCGCGTCGCTCAGCTTGCCGGCCTCCGCTTGGAACACTTCGACGAACTCGGCACCAATGATCTTGCGCTTCTGCTCAGGGTCCGTCACGCCGGCGAGCTTCGAGAGGAACGCTTCGCTTGCGTCGACGTGAATCACGCGCACGCCGAGGTGATCGGCGAACGTCGCCATCACCTGCTCAGCTTCGTTGAGCCGCAGCAAGCCGTGATCGACGAAAACACACGTCAATTGATCGCCGATCGCGCGGTGCAAAAGCGCTGCCGCCACCGACGAATCAACCCCGCCCGACAAGCCCAGGATGACGTGCTCGCCACCGACTTGCTCGCGAATCTTCTCGACGGCCTCGTCGATGTAGTGCCCCATCTCCCAATCGGCCTTCGCGCCGCAGATCTGCAGCACGAAGCGCTCGAGCATCGCGCGGCCTTTGACCGTATGCGTCACCTCGGGATGCCATTGCAGGCCGTAGAAATGGCGAGCTTCGTCCGCCATCGCGGCGATCGGACACGATTCCGTCGATGCCATCAGCGCGAAGCCTTCCGGCATCTGCGTGACTTTGTCGCCGTGGCTCATCCATACCTTCAGCATGCCGTGGCCTTCCGCCGTGCGGAAATCCTCGATGCCTTCGAGCAGGCTCGTATGGTTGCGGGCGCGCACCTCGGCATAGCCGAACTCGCGGACATGGCCAAGTTCGACCTTGCCGCCCAGTTGCTCGGCCATCGTCTGCATGCCGTAGCAAATGCCGAGAACCGGCACGCCGAGTTCGAACACCGCCTGCGGCGCGCGCGGCGCATCCGCCTCCGTGACCGAGCTCGGCCCGCCGGAAAGGATGATGCCCTTCGGGGCGAATTCGCGGATGAACGCGTCGTCGACGTCGTACGGATGAATTTCCGAATAGACGTGTGCTTCGCGAATACGGCGCGCAATCAATTGGGTGACTTGCGAACCCATGTCGAGGATTAGGATCTTGTCATGCATGGCTGGCACGGATCGATAGTGGACGAATACGAACGCAGCGCTCGCCGCGCTGCGAATAAATGATCAAACACGGAGCGCCGCGCAATCGCCGCGCGCACGCAAGATAAGGTCAGGGCAACAGCACGGACGTGGGCGCGGGCGCGCTCAACCATGGAACGGGGGCCTCGGCACCGACGTCTGCTGCGCCGCATGTACGTCGCCGCTGCCGCTCGCCGCGCCGGCACGCGCCGATGATGCTGCGGTGCCATCGGCAGCGCGAACACCGAGCTCTGACGACAATGCCGAGGGCCGCTCGGTACGTGCGCCATCCGGCGGCATGCCGGCTGCCGCTGCACTCGACTGCGCCGGCCGTAACACGGGCTCTGCGGGCGCGTTCGAGGCCGATGCGGGTGCAGCAGTGGCGCCGCGGCCCTTCGCGTTCGCCCCCGTGCCGGCCGCCTGACGTGCTTTGTCGATCTCGCGCCGACGCACCGCTTGAGCGAAGCGCGCCCCGCCCAGCCCGACAACGACGAGCAACCCGCCAATCAGCAGATTGGGCACGATGCCGAGCGCAGGCAACCACAACTTATGCGGCCCGATCGTCCATGCCAGCACGAGTGCGCCGGCGAGCCACGTCACATGCCCGACGATCTTGGCGACACCGATCGTCATGGCGCCGTCGACGGCACCGCGCAGCGACAGCCACGCCAGCCCGAGCAGCGCGAGCCCGAGCATCTGCCCGACCATGGCGGGCTCGATCGGGGTCAACTGCAACACGCGCTGCAGCCCGGACAGCGGCGTGAGCAGCAACGCGGCGCCGGAGCTCAGATAGAGCCCGGCATCGACGATCAGCACGGCGCGCAGCAACGGTTTCATCGGCGTTTAATGACGTTCGAGGTGTTCAATCGACGTGGTAGTTCGGAGCTTCCTTCGTGATCTGAACGTCGTGCACGTGCGATTCGCGCATGCCGGCCGACGTGATCTCGACGAATTGCGCCTTCTCGTGCAGCTCGTCGATCGTGCGGCAACCGCAGTAGCCCATGCTCGCCCGCACGCCGCCGATCAACTGGAAGATGATCGCGCCGACCGAGCCCTTGTAAGCCACTCGCCCTTCGATCCCTTCGGGCACGAGCTTGTCGATGTTCGCCGAATTGTCCTGGAAGTAGCGATCGGCCGCCCCATCCTTCATCGCACCGACCGAACCCATGCCGCGGTAAGACTTGTACTGGCGGCCTTGGTACAGGAAGACATCGCCCGGCGATTCTTCGGTGCCCGCGAACATGCTGCCCATCATGACCGCATTCGCGCCGGCCGCCAGCGCCTTGCTGACGTCGCCCGAGAAACGCACGCCGCCGTCGGCGATGACGGGCACGCCCGTGCCCTTCAGCGCTTGCGCAACGTTGGCGATTGCCGTGATCTGCGGCACGCCCACACCCGCGACGATCCGCGTCGTGCAGATGGAGCCGGGGCCGATCCCGACCTTGACGCCGTCGGCACCGTACTCGACGAGCGCCCGCGCGGCATCGGCCGTGGCAATGTTGCCGCCGATGACCTCGACCCGCGGGAAATTCTTCTTGACCCAGCGCACGCGCTCGAGCACGCCCTGGCTGTGGCCATGCGCCGTATCAACGACGATCACGTCGACGCCGGCCGCGGCCAGCGCCTCGACGCGCTCTTCGTTGTCCTCGCCCACGCCGACCGCCGCGCCGACGCGCAGCTTGCCCTGCTCGTCCTTGCAGGCATCGGGGTGCTCGGTTTGCTTCGTGATGTCTTTGACCGTCATCAGGCCGCGCAACTCGAACGCATCGTTGATGACGAGCACGCGCTCGAGGCGATGGCTATGCATGAGCGCTTTGGCTTCGGCAAGCGCCGTGCCTTCCTTGACCGTCACGAGCTTCTCGCGCGGCGTCATGATCGAGCGCACCGGTTCGTCGAGCCGCGTTTCGAAACGAAGATCGCGGTTCGTGACGATGCCCATGAGTTGAGCGCCTTCGACGACGGGGAAACCCGAAATGCCGTGCTGCTGCGACAGTGCGATCACGTCGCGCACTTTCATCTGCGGCGGAACGGTGATCGGATCGCGCACGACGCCCGATTCGAAGCGCTTGACCTTTGCAACCTCGCGCGCCTGCTCGGCCGCCGTCAAGTTCTTGTGGATGATGCCAACGCCGCCTTGCTGCGCCATCGCGATCGCGAGCCGGCCTTCGGTGACCGTGTCCATCGCGGCCGAAACGAGCGGCATGTTCACGGAAATGTTGCGGGTCAGCCGAGTTTTGAGGCTGGTGTCGCGCGGCAGAACGTCGGAGAACGCCGGGACGAGGAGCACGTCATCGAACGTGAGTGCTTTTTGGATCAGACGCATGGCAAATCCTATAGGCGCAAAAGCGAATTATACGCGATACCTCCCTGCTTTTTCACTGTGCGAACAGCAAGTTAGCGTTTTTTCTGTCCCGCTTGGGCCATGCGTTTCGATTTTCGGTTCGACCCGCGTTCGCGCCAGTTTCGTTTGCTCGCGACGCGCGTTCGCACGCCCGGCCCCGAATGCTCAGCGGAAAAAAGCCGACATCGTTGGTCGTCGCAAGCCGAGCATCGAACGATTGCAGAATCGAACAAGACGGCATGCGCGGGCGCGCTTAAGCTGCGCTCTCACTGATTCATTGCGACCGAGGACGAGCATGCGGCGTGGGGTGACGTACGGGGTGATGGCAGGCGCGATTTGGGGTACGGTCTTTCTCGTGCCGCGCCTGCTGCCCGATTTCGCGCCGATGTTGCTCGGCGCCGCGCGCTGCATGATGTACGGCCTGGTCTCCCTCGTCGCCGCGCTGCCGATGGCGCGCCGCCTCGCGGGTAAGCTCACGCGTGCCGATCTCGTGGCAGTGGGTAAGCTCGCGCTCGTCGGCAACCTCGTCTACTACGTCTTTCTGACCGCCGGCGTCCACCGCGTCGGCATCGGCCCGACCTCGCTGATCGTCGGCGTGCTGCCCGTCACCGTGACGCTCGCCGGCAGGCGCGATGCCGGCGCTGTTCCGATCGAACGCCTACTCTGGCCGCTTCTGCTCGTTGTGGCCGGCATCGTCTGCATCAACATCGATGTTTTCGCGGCCGGCCCGACTCAGAGTGGCGCAGGCTCTGTGTCGGACAAGTTGCTTGGCGTGCTCTGCGCCGTGGGCGCGCTCCTGAGCTGGACTTGGTTCGCCGTCGCAAACGCCCGCTATCTGCGCCGGAACCCCCATTTCGACGGCAATGAGTGGTCCGTCTTGCTGGGGCTCGCGACGGGCATTCTCGGCGCCGCGCTGTGGTTCATCTGCCCGCTCGTGCCTGGCTCCGCTTTGCCGGCACCGCACGCAGAGGCTCGTTGGCACGCGTTTTGGCTGCTCAATCTCGGGCTTGCGGTGGGCGCGTCGTGGCTCGGCACGGGCCTCTGGAACGCCGCCTCGAAACGCGTCCCGCTGACGCTTTCGGGGCAGTTGATCGTTTTCGAGACGTTGTTCGCGCTGCTCTATGGGTTCGTCTACGACGCACGGCTGCCCCGCCCGCTCGAAACCGCGGCGATCATGCTGCTGTTGGCGGGTGTGACGTGGTCGGTACGGCGTCATGACGACGGCATCGGGCGCCCGGCACCGATCGATGCCCGTATCGAAACGCGGGCGCCTTGATCAGCGCGAATCCTTGTGCAGCCACTTGCGCCCTTCGATCGACCCGGCCCGGCGTGTTTTTTCGACGCGCCGCTGGCGCGCCAGCTTAGGATCGACGATGAGCGGCCGGTAGATCTCGACGCGATCGTGGTCGGCGAGCGGTGCATCCAGAGCGGCAAGCTTGCCGAAGATGCCGAATTTCGCACTCGCCGGATCGATTTCGGGATGACTCCGTACGATCTCGCTGGCGGCGATTGCGTCGCGCACGGTCGAGCCGGCCGGCAGCGTCAACGCGATCAGCGTCTGCGCCTCGGGGCGGGCGTAGCACACCTCGATGGAAAGCGAGGCGCTCATGGTCGGCCGTAGCGCTCGTCGGCGCGTTTGACGAACGATTCGACGAACGTGTTCGCGATGTGGCTGAATACAGGACCGATGAGCTTTTCGAGGATCACGCTCGAGAACTCATAATGCAGCGCGAACTCGATTTTGCACGCGTCGGTTCGTAGCGGCGTGAAGCGCCAATAGCCCGTGAACTTGCGAAAGGGTCCGTCGGCGAACTCCATGTCGATGCGCGTGGGCCGCTCCTGCGTGTTGTGCGTGGCGAAGTGCTGCTTGATGCCCTTGAAGTTGATGTCGATGCGGGCCTCCATCTCATGCTCCTCCTGTCGACGTATCTCGACGCCTCCGCACCAAGGCAGGAAGCTGGGGTAGTCGGCCACGTCGGTGACGAGATCGAACATTCGCTCCGCCGAGTGGCGGATCAACACGGTTTTCTGAACATCTGCCATAAGGAACACTGCGCGCGGCGGAAGTGGAGCGAGCGTGGCGGGCTCGGTGGGCGCCGCTTTGCTAAAATCGTGATTTTAAACGAGTTGGGCACCGTCCATATTCATGAGCATCATAGACAACAGAAAGGCCTTCTTCGATTACTTCATCGAGGAACGCTACGAAGCGGGGCTCGTGCTCGAAGGATGGGAGGTGAAGGCGCTGCGCGCCGGACGCGGCCAGATCAAGGAAGGCTACGTCGTCATCCGCAACGGCGAGCTGTTTTTGATCGGCGCGCATATCAGCCCATTGCCCGAAGCCTCCACGCACATCACGCCCGATCCCGTGCGCACGCGCAAGCTGCTTTTGCACGGCGACGAAATCAAGAAGCTGATCGGCAAGGTCGAGCAGCGCGGCTACACGCTCGTGCCGCTGAACTTTCACTACAAGGGCGGCCGCGTCAAATGCGAGGTCGGCCTTGCCAAGGGGAAGAAACAGCACGACAAGCGCGAAACCGAAAAGAAACGCGATTGGGAAAGAGAGAAAGCGCGCATCATGCGCACCGCCAACTAACCCCGCGTCGATTTGCCGCGCTCGTCCGCTCGTCCTGTCAGCGTGCGTCGGGCGCCGTCACACTCTTGCCGCGATTGACGATCGCAAGCGCCGAAGCGACCATCGAACCCAATTCGGAGAGATTGCCGGGCACGATCAGCGTATTGCCGGCCTTTGCCAGGTTCCCGAACGCGCTCACGTACTGCTCGGCCACCTTCAAGTTGACGGCGTCCATCCCGCCCGTCGACTGAATCGCCTGCGCGATCTTCTGAATCGCCTGCGCGTTGGCTTCGGCAACGGCCAGAATCGCGGCGGCCTGCCCCTGCGCTTGATTGATGGCGGCCTGCCGTTCGCCTTCGGATTTTTGGATCGCCGCTTCACGCCCGCCCGAAGCGATGTTGATCTGCTCTTGCTTGCGCCCTTCCGAGGCGGCGATCAGCGCGCGCTTCTCCCGCTCGGCCGTGATCTGTGCCTGCATTGCGTGCAGGATCTCCTTGGGCGGCGTCAGGTCCTTGATCTCGTAGCGCAGAACCTTCACCCCCCAGTTCGAAGCCGCTTGATCGAGTGACGAAACGACGCTGTGGTTGATGAGATCGCGCTCCTCGAACGTCTTGTCGAGCTCGAGTTTGCCGATGACGGAGCGCAGCGTTGTTTGCGATAGCTGCGTGATCGCCTGCACGTAGTTGCTCGAGCCGTACGACGCCTTCATCGCGTCGGTCACTTGAAAATACAGCACACCGTCGACCTGCAATTGCGTGTTGTCGCGCGTAATGCAAATTTGCGCAGGCACGTCGAGCGGAATCTCCTTCAGCACGTGCCGATAGGCGACACGGTCGGCGAACGGCAAGACGATGTTCAAACCCGGCGCCAGCGTGGCGTGATAGCGGCCGAAGCGCTCCACGACCCACGCATGCTGCTGCGGCACGATCTTGACCGTCTGTGCGGCAATCACGATCACGATGATGAACAGCACCCCTGCGACGATAGTCATATCCATACTTGTTCACTCCTTCGTTGTTGACACCGGATGATGCGAATGCGTCGAGGCATGTCCTTTCTCGACCACGATGAGCCGATTGGCGCGTACAGCCGCAATCTCATAAAAGCGTGCGTCCTCACGCTCGCCGGGCGCGAGCTCGACGTCCCATTCGGCGCCACGATACGGCACGCGCGCGCGGCCGTCGCGCCAAGCTGCCACTTCAACCGGCGCGCCGATGTCCAAGACGACGTCGGGGTTCGTCGATGCATCGCGCCGCTGACGACGGCGACCGAAGTTCGAGCGGCGCAGCAGGATCACGGCCGTCAAAGCGACGAGCGCCGCGCAGAGGTACTGCGCGGCGAGACTCGCTCCCGCCATCTTCATCAGCGCCCCCGCGATGAACCCCAGCGCGATCATCAGCAAATAGAACGTGCCTGTCAGCAGTTCGGCCACGATCAGCGCTCCCGCGCCGATCCACCAGAAAAAGTCATGCGGCGTCATCGAATGGTCTCCTTGAAACAAAACGCCCCGGATTCACCGGGGCGTTATAGCACGAAGCGAGGCTCGTTTTCGTGAGCGGGCCGTTAAGCAGACATCTTTACTTAGCGGCCTTGGCCAGCGCTTGCCACGTATCGATGATCGAGTCGGGATTTAACGAAATCGACGCAATCCCCTCGTCGGTCAGCCATTGCGCGAAGTCGGGGTGATCCGACGGCCCTTGACCGCAGATGCCGACGTACTTGTTCAAGCGGCGGCACGTCTCGATCGCGCGCTTGAGCAGGAACTTGACGGCTTCGTCGCGTTCGTCGAAGTCGACCGCAAGCAACTCCATGCCTGAATCGCGATCGAGGCCCAGCGTAAGCTGCGTCAAGTCGTTCGAGCCGATCGAGAAGCCGTCGAAGTGCTGCAGGAACTGCTCCGCGAGAATCGCGTTCGACGGTATTTCGCACATCATGATGAGCCGCAACCCGTTCACGCCACGCTTGAGACCGAACTTCTCGAGCAGGCCTACCACGCGTTCGGCCTGTTTGACCGTGCGCACGAACGGCACCATGATTTCGACGTTCGTGAGGCCCATGTCCTCGCGCACGCGCTTGAGCGCCGTGCATTCCATCTCGAACGCCTGCGCGAAATCGTGCGCGATGTAGCGCGAAGCGCCACGGAAGCCGAGCATCGGATTTTCCTCGTCCGGCTCGTAACGCGAGCCGCCGATGAGCTTCTTGTATTCGTTCGATTTGAAATCGGACAGGCGCACGATCACGGGCCGCGGATAGAACGCCGCCGCGATCGTCGCGATGCCTTCGGTCAGCTTGTCGACGTAGAACGCACGTGGCGATGCATGCCCGCGCGCGACGCTTTCGACGGCCTTTTTCAAGTCCTGATCGACGTTCGGGTACTCGAGGATCGCCTTCGGATGCACACCGATGTTGTTGTTGATGATGAACTCTAGCCGTGCAAGGCCCACGCCGGCGTTCGGCAACTGCGAGAAATCGAACGCAAGTTGCGGATTGCCGACGTTCATCATGATCTTGACGGGGATCGGCGGCAATTCGCCGCGCGTGACTTCCGTCACTTCCGTTTCGAGCAGCCCGTCGTAGATCTTGCCTTCGTCGCCTTCGGCGCAGGAAACCGTCACGAGCGAGCCGTCCTTCAGCACGTCGGTCGCATCGCCGCAACCGACGACGGCCGGCACGCCCAGCTCGCGCGCAATGATGGCCGCGTGGCAGGTACGCCCACCGCGGTTCGTGACGATCGCCGCCGCGCGCTTCATCACGGGCTCCCAATTGGGGTCCGTCATGTCCGCAACGAGCACATCGCCCGGCTGCACCCGTTCCATCTCGGACGGATCGTGAATCACGCGCACGCGGCCCGCGCCGATCTTCTGACCGATCGCACGGCCCGTCGCGAGCACTTGCGACTGGCCGCGCAGCTTGAAGCGCTGCTCAGCCTTGTTGCCGCCTTGGCTCTTCACCGTTTCGGGACGCGCCTGCAGGATGAAGATCTTGCCGTCGCGGCCGTCCTTGCCCCACTCGATGTCCATCGGACGCTGGTAGTGCTTTTCGATGATGACGGCGTATTTCGCGAGCTCGATCACGTCTTCGTCGGTGATCGAGAAGCGGTTGCGCTGCTCGTGCGGCACGTCGATCGTTTTCACGCGGCCCGGCTCGCCCGGCTTCGTGAACTCCATCTTGACCAGCTTCGAGCCGATCGAGCGGCGGATGATCGGGTACTTGCCCTGCTCGAGCATCGTTTTGAAGACGTAGAACTCGTCCGGATTCACCGCGCCTTGCACGACGGTCTCGCCCAAGCCGTAGCTCGACGTGATGAAGACGGCATCTTTGAAACCTGATTCCGTGTCGAGCGTGAACATGACGCCTGCCGCGCCGACATCCGAGCGCACCATGCGTTGAACGCCGGCCGAGAGCGCGACTTCCGCGTGCGTGAAGCCCTTGTGAACGCGATAGGAGATCGCGCGGTCGTTATAGAGCGACGCGAACACGTGCTTCATGCGGTCGAGAACGTCCTCGATGCCGACGACGTTCAGATAGCTTTCCTGCTGCCCCGCAAACGATGCGTCGGGCAAGTCCTCGGCCGTCGCCGACGAGCGCACGGCGAACGAAAGCTCTTCGGGCGAGCTATTTTGAAGAATCTCGAATTGCTCGCGAATCTCGGCAGCGAGGCGCGGCTGCAACGGGGCCTCGACGATCCATTCGCGAATTTCCTTACCCGCGGCCGCAAGCGCCTTGACATCGTCGATGTCGAGCGTCTCGAGCCGAGCGGCAATCCGTTCGGTCAAATCGTTGTGTTGGAGGAAATCGCGAAACGCCAGCGCCGTGGTGGCGAAGCCGGTCGGCACGCGCACGCCTGCCTCGGCCAGTTGGCTGATCATCTCGCCGAGCGACGCGTTCTTGCCGCCCACGATCTCCACATCGGTCATCCGTAGCTGTTCAAACGGAATTACATACGCCTGGTCCTTCGTGACGTTTGCTGCGTTAGTCATACAAGCCCCTAAGTGTGAAGAAAATACTCGGCCGCGCGTGTGGGCTTGGTGCGCGCGGACTATTGGAGCCCAGCGCGCAGCACGCGCAACCTGTTGGAGAAGCAATCGCCGACAGTAGCCAATTGCAATTGCTTATCCAACAGGTTGCCGCTATTCTACCCTGCTTCTATCCCGCCGCTTTCGCTCTTGCGACGGTGCAATGACAATCCATCACAATCGCCGGCGCCCTGCTCGCGAAAACGCGCGAAAATCGCGTTTCCTGCCGCAGCGTCCGCTGCTTTCGAAGCGTTAGCCGATGCCGCCTACCGTATTCATCGTCTCGGACGGGACGGGGATCACCGCCGAAACGTTCGCGCACTCGATCCTGTCCCAATTCGACCAAAAGTTCCGCCTCGTGCGCGTTCCGTTCGTCGACTCGATCGATAAAGCCTACGCCACGATCGAAAAGATCAGCGAATCGGCAGCGCTCGACGGACGCCGCCCGATCGTCTTCACGACGCTCGTCGACAGCGCATCGAACGCGATCGTCAAGAATTCGAATGCGCTCGTGCTCGACATCTTCCAACAGTTCGTCGAGCCGCTGGAGCAAGAGCTCGAAATGAAGTCGACCCACGCGATCGGCCGCGGGCACCAGAACGCCGACACCGACGAGTACAAGACGCGGATCGAGGCCATCAACTTTTCGCTGGCGCACGACGATGGGCAGTCGAACCGCAATCTCGCCGATGCGGACGTCATCCTCGTCGGCGTCTCGCGCAGCGGCAAGACGCCGACGAGCCTCTATCTGGCGATGCAGTACGGCGTGAAAGCGGCCAACTATCCGTTGATTCCCGAGGACTTCGAGCGCGGCAAGCTGCCGACGCCGCTCATTGCCCATCGGGAAAAGCTGTTCGGGCTGTCGATCGATCCGCAACGGCTATCGGAAATCCGCAACGAGCGGCGTCCCGGCAGCAAATACGCCGCGCCGGAAAACTGCCGTTACGAGATCAACGAAGCCGAGGCGCTGATGCGGCGCGAAAGTATCAAATGGCTGTCGTCGACGCATAAGTCGATCGAAGAAATTGCGACCACCGTCCTGCAGGAAATCAAGCTCGACCGGCCGACTTATTGATACGGCGCGGGTGCGCCGACGCGGCCACGCCTACGTTCAGCGCAGCGGGCGCTGTTGTCGGCACTGTTCGAACAAGCAAATCGCGGCGGCGGCGGCCACGTTCAGCGACTCCATCCCACCGGGCTGCGGAATCGTCAATCGATGGACGACAGCGGCACGCCACGCCGCCGATACGCCGGCGCCTTCGTTGCCGAACACCCACGCAACCGGGCCCGACAGGTCGCAATCGTAGAGCGCCTGCGGGCCATGCGAATCGGTAATGGCCGCCGGTATCGCCAAGCGCCCGATCAACTCGGCCGCCTCGACGTCTTCGTGGACGTCGAGCAGAAAATGCGCGCCCATTCCCGAGCGCAGCACTTTCGATGACCACGCGTAGGCCGTGCCCGGCGCGCAAAATACCTGTTTCACGCCGGCCGCCGCAGCGCTGCGCAGGATCGATCCGACATTGCCCGCGTCTTGCACGCCGTCGAGCACGACACAGGTTGTCTCTACCCGCTCGGGCAGCGCCGCGCCGAGCTTGCACACGACCAAGAGCATGCCCACGCCGTGCACAACGTTCGACACCTGGCCGAACAGCGCGTCGGGCAACATGACGACGCGATCCGCGTCGATGCGCGCGACGATCGCCCGCGCCTCGTCATGCCGCAGCGCACCCTCCGTCACGACGCACGTTTCGGGTTGGCCCGCCACGTCGAGATAAGCAGCGGCAAGGTGAAAGCCCTCCAACAGCGCTTGGCCGCCCTTCTTCTGCTGGTGCGTCGAAGCGGCCAACGCCTTCAGGTGCTTGTAGAACGGGTTGTCGCGCGAAGTAATCGCTTTCACGAAAGTGAACCGGAGAGAGGCCCCAGCCGAGCGAATGCCACCCGCACCGGTGCGAACGAGCGCCGGTGATGCTCGCACGGCCCGTGCTGCGTGAGTGCCGCCAAATGCTGCGGCGTGCCATAGCCGAAGTGCGCGTTGAAACCGTACATCGGAAAGCACTCGTGCAGTTCGAGCAGCATGCGATCGCGCGTGACTTTCGCGAGAATCGACGCCGCCGAAATCGCCGGCACGAGCGCGTCGCCGCCGACGATCGCTTCGCTGCGGATGGAAAGCTGGGGGCAGCGGTTGCCGTCGATGCGGGCAAGCGTCGGCGCCAGCGAAAGCCCTTCGACGGCCCGCTTCATGGCCAGCATGGTCGCGTGCAATATGTTGAGGTGATCGATCTCCTCGACGCTCGCCGACGCTACGCAATACGCAAGCGATTTCTCGACGATCTTCTCGTAGAGCGCCTCGCGCTTTTTGGCCGTCAGCGCCTTGGAGTCGTCGAGCCCGCGGATGCGGCGCTTCGGATCAAGAATAACGGCGGCCGCGACGACGGGACCGGCGAGCGGCCCGCGTCCCGCCTCGTCGACACCGCACACGATATCGAGCGGCGAATTGAAATCGAGTGCGCCTTGCGGTGGCGCGCTCTGCTTGGCACCGGTCGACGCGGGGGCCGCCGGTTCGGCAGCGCCGGCCGCAGGTTTCGATCGTGCGGGTCGCGACATCGTCATGAGCGCGGCTTCCTCTCTGCAATGACGCGCGCAACCGCCTCGGCTGCGCGCTCCGCCGTGTTCCGGCGCAGCGTCAAATGCATCTGCGTGAACACCTCGGTCAGCGTGCGCCGATTCGCTACGTCGTGCAACTGCACGAGCGCCGCATCGGCAAGCGCCTGCGGCGTCGCGAAATTCTGTAAGAGCTCGGGGACGACGAAGCGCCCAGCGAGGATATTGGGCAGGCCGACGTACGGCAAATAGCCCTGCCGGCGCATGATCTCACCCGTCAGCCAAGGCACCTTGTACGAGATCACCATCGGTTTCTTGAGCAGGGCCGCCTCGAGCGTGACCGTCCCGCTTTTCACGAGCACGGCGTCGGCGGCCGTCATTGCACGCTGCGCGTCGCCGTCCGTCATCGTGAGCGCAAGCCCAGGGTGCGCGGCGACCAACGGCTCCAGCAGTTCGCGCAACGCGGGCGTGGCTGCCGGCATGATGAATCTCAAATCCGGTTCGCGGCGTTGCATGAGCGCCATCGCCGCAAAAAACGTCGAGCCGATCAAGCCGATCTCCGAGCGCCGGCTGCCTGGCAACACGGCGAGGACGGGCCCTGTCGCGGGCAAGCCCAGCGCCGCGCGGGCACCGGCGACATCGGGTTCGAGCGGAATCTCGTCCGCGAGCGGATGGCCGACGTACGTGGCCGGCACCCCCGCCTTTTCGAGCAGCGCTGTCTCGAACGGGAACACGCAGAGCATGTGATCGACGGCTTTCGCGATCGTCTTGATGCGGCCGCCGCGCCAGGCCCAGATCGACGGGCAGACGAAGTGAATCGTCGGAATGCCCGCGCCCCGTAATGCCTGCTCGAGCCCGAAATTGAAGTCGGGCGCATCGACGCCGATGAACGCATGCGGCGGCTCCGCCAGCAATTGACGCTTCAGTTCGCTGCGAATGCCGAGGATTTCGGGGATGTGGCGCAGCGCCTCGACATAGCCGCGCACGGCGAGCTTGTCCATCGGCCAGTGGGCTTCGAAGCCCTGCGCGGCCATGCGAGGGCCGCCGATGCCGTAATAGCGCGTGCCTCCGGGCAATGCGCGCGCGAGGCCGCCCAGCAGCGAGGCCGCCAGCAAGTCGCCCGACGGTTCGCCGGCAACCATCGCGACGCGCAGCCCATTCGATTGCGGCGTCATCGGCGCAGGCTAGCGAATGATGCCGCGCTGCGACGTTTCGATGAACGCGATGAGCTTGCGCACGGGCTCGTCGCCGTCGCCGCCCGCCAAAGCGAGTTCCGCGAGCTGTGCCTTGGCCTCTTCGAGCGACAGACCGTTCTTGTACAGCAGCCGGTACGCGCTACGCAGCGCGGAGATCGCGTCGGCCGAAAAGCCGCGCCGACGCAGCCCTTCGACGTTGATGCCGTGCGGTTCGGCCTTGTTGCCCGCGGCGATGACGAACGGTGGTATGTCCTGCACGAGCGCCGACGCGCCGCCGAGCATCGAATGCTCGCCGATTTTCACGAACTGATGCACGCCCGACATCCCGCCGATGATCGCCCAGTCGCCGATGATGACGTGCCCGGCCATCTGCGCGTTGCTCGACAAAATGACGTGGCTGCCGACATGGCAATCGTGGCCGATGTGAACGTACGCCATGATCCAGTTGTCGTCGCCCAGCGTCGTCACGCCGCCGTCTTGCACCGTACCCGTATGGATCGTGGTGAACTCGCGGATCGTGTTGCGATCTCCGACGACGAGACGCGTGGGCTCGCCCTGGTACTTCATGTCTTGCGGACGCCCGCCGACAGAGGCGTAGTGGCCGATCCGATTGTCGACGCCGATCGTCGTATAGCCTTCGATCACGCTATGCGAACCGACCTTCGTGCGCTCGCCGATCGTGACGTTCGCGCCGACGATCGCGTACGGTCCGATCTCGACGTCTGCGCCGAGCTGCGCGCCCGGCTCGATGATCGCGGTGGGATGAATGCTGCTCATACGCTTGTGGCCCTTCTCTTTGCTCAATTGCGACGTATCGGCCGACCCGGCTCGCCCTTCCTTGCTGCGAAGGGCCGACGGCGCACTGCGCGTCATGCGCGACAGGTTGCGCGCTCGCGCGAATCGATCACTCGTTCGTCTGCTTGACCGTGCACATCAGCTCGGCTTCGGCGGCGATGGCACCTTCGACCTCCGCACGCGCCTTGAATTTCCAGATGCCGCGCATATAGCGCTCGAACGTCACATTGAGAATCAATTGATCGCCCGGTTCGACCACACGCTTAAAACGCGCCCCGTCGATACCAACGAAGTAGTACAGCGTCGTTTCGGGATCGTGCGCCTCCTCGGCGAACGTCAGAAGTGCCGCTGTTTGCGCGAGCGCTTCGAGGATCAGCACGCCGGGCATCACCGGACGCTGCGGGAAGTGCCCCATGAAGTACGGCTCGTTGATCGACACGTTCTTCAACGCTTTGATGCTCTTGTGCGGCTCGAGCTCGAGCACCCGATCCACGAGCAGGATCGGATAGCGATGCGGCAGCAGCGTAAGAATCTTATGGATGTCGAGATTGATTTTTTCAGTGCTCATGGTGTGTCTGCTCCACGCAATGCTCTCGCGCGGGTAATTAACTGCGGATGCTGATCGCGGCGACGGATGCGCGCCTGTTCCAGTTCGGTTTCGCGGCGCGGTGTCCTCGCGCTAGCTCAAACGTTGCCACCTCGCTCGGCAAGCGCGGCTTCGAGGGCTTTGATGCGCATGCGCATCTTGTCCAGATTGCGCATCAACACTGCGCTCTTGTTCCATTCGGCCTGGCCGACGGCCGAGAGGGTGCTCGAGTACGTGCCCGGCTTGAGCAGCGACTTGGATACGCCCGATTTCGCCGTTACGACGACGTGATCGGCAAGCGTCAGGTGCCCTGCAATGCCGACCGCACCGCCGATCAGGCAGTGGCGGCCGATCGTCGTGCTGCCCGCGATGCCGGTGCAACCGGCGATGACGGTGTAGGCGCCGATCTTGCAGTTGTGACCGATCTGCACGAGGTTGTCGATCTTCACGCACGCTTCGATGATCGTATCGGCCATCGCGCCGCGATCGATCGCCGTGTTGGCGCCGATTTCGACGTCGGCACCGATCACGACCCCGCCGACTTGCGGAATCTTGACCCAGCTACCCGTGCGCGCATCGCCCTCGCCGACGAAGTCGGGCGCGAAGCCGAAGCCGTCCGAGCCGACGACTGCGCCCGCGTGCACGATCGCGCGCGGCCCGATCTGGCAGCCGTGATAGACCGTGACGTTGGGGTAGAGATGCGAGCCCTCGCCGATGCGCGTGCCGCGCCCGATCGTGACGTTCGCGTCGATGCGCACGCCCTCGCCGACGACCGCACCCGCTTCGATCACGACATGCGGCCCGACGACAGCGTCGGGCGCCACCTGCGCGCTCGGGTCGATGACGGCGCTCGGATGCACCCCCGCAGGCGCTTTGGGCGCCGCCAAATCGATGAACAATTGGGCGACCCGCGCAAAGTAAGCGTACGGGTTCGGCGTGACGATGAAATTACACCCCTCGCGCGAGGCAAGCTTGTCGAGATCGGCCGGCGCGATCAAGACAGCACCGGCTTGGGTCGTCTCGACTTGCGACAGGTATTTCGGATTGGCGAGAAACGCCAGTTGATGCGGCTGCGCTTGATCGAGCGGCGCCAAGCCCGCCACCTTCAGGCTCGCGTCGCCGACCACTTCGCCACCGAAGCGCTGCGCGATTTGCTCGAGCGTCAATGCCATTCGCGTGCTGCTCCGTCGGTCAGTTCGTCGCGCTTGGGCTCGAGGCGGCCAGCGCCTTGAGTACCTGATCGGTGATGTCGATGCGCGGGCTCACGTAGACGGCTTCCTGCACGATCAGATCGTAGTGCTGCTGTTCGGCGATCTGCTTGATGACCTTGTTCGCCTTGTCGAGCACCGCCGCGAGTTCTTCGTTGCGGCGCTGGTTCAAGTCTTCGCGAAACTCGCGTTGCTTGCGCTGGAACTCGCTATCGAGATTCGATAATTGGGTCTGCTTCGCCGCGCGGTCGGCCGGCGACAGCGACGCGGCGTTTTTGTCGAGTTGGTCGGACAACGTCTTCAGGTGGCTTGCCATGTCCTGCAGATCCTTGTCGCGCTTCGCGAATTCCGCCTCGAGCTTGAGCTGGGCGGCTTTGGCCGCCGCCGACTCGCGCAGGATGCGGTCCGAGTTGACTGCCGCGATGCGGGCCTCTTGCGCTTGCGCGACACCGGCCACGAGCATCCCCGTCAGCGCCACCGCACACATCACACGCTTGATAAACGTACCGGTTTGCAAAATTGTCCTCTCGATGCTGGACCGGGTATGGCGCGCCCTTAGAACGCCGTCCCGATCTGGAATTGGAATTTCTGGTATTGGTCGCCCGCGTGTTTCGTGACCGGGAAGCCCAAGCTCAGCTTGAGCGGGCCGATCGGCGAAATCCATGCGAGACCCAAGCCATAGCCGTAACGCAAACCGTCCGCGCCGACGCTCGCCCCTTCAGTGCCCCAAACGTTACCGCCGTCGAGGAACGTGAACACGCGCAGCGTGCGGTCGTACCCGGTACCTGGCAGCGGGAACGTCAATTCGATGTTGCCGACGACCATCTTCGAGCCGCCGATCGGGTCGTTCGTCGTGAGGTCGCGCGGGCCGAGCGAGCTCGGTTCATAGCCGCGCACCGAGCCGATACCACCAGCGAAGTAGTTCTTGAAGATCGGGAACGGCCGGCCGCCGAGACCGTTGCCGTAGCCGCCCTGGAAGTTCAGCCCGAGCACGAAGCCGCGCGCGAACGAGTAGTAGTACTGGGCCTGCATGTCGGCCTTGTAATACTGAGTCGCGCCGAGCGGCGTACCGTATTCGGCGCTTGCTTGCGTAAAGTAGCCGCGGCTCGGCACGAGCGCGCTGTCGCGCGCATCGCGCGACCATGAAGCCGTGACCGGTATGTTATTGGACACGCGGCCGAAATCCTGCACGTAGTCCTTATAGACCTGCGGCGTAGCGCTGTCGACGTCGAGGCGGTTCTGCTCGAGACCGGCGCCGAAATAGACCGTATCGACTTCCGAGAATGGAATCCCGAATTTCAAATCGCCGCCGGCCGTGATGATCCGGAAGCTCGAACTCGTCGAGTAATACAGCGGTTGGGTCGTGCGGTAGTAAACGTCGGTAATCCGCTTGATGCCGTCGACGGTGAAGTACGGATCGACCTGCGTCACCGTCAGCGTCCGATAGTACTGGGCCGTGTTGACGTTCACGGAAAGGCTCGTGCCCGAGCCGAAGACGTTGTCCTGTGAAATACCGGCCGACAGCACGACCTTGTCCGTCGACGAAAAGCCTGCGCCGAGCGTGATCGCGCCCGTCGGCTTTTCCTTGACGGCAACGTCGACGTCGACCTGGTCGGGCGTGCCCGGCACGGGCACCGTCGTCACCTCGACGTCGGTGAAGTAGCCGAGGCGGTTGATCCGGTCTTTCGAGAGCGAGAGACGGCTCGAATCGAACCAGGAGCTCTCGAGCTGACGCATTTCGCGGCGGATGACTTCGTCGCGCGTACGCGTATTGCCCGTGATGTTGATATGGCGAACATACACGCGGCGGCTGGGATCGACCTGCAGCGTCAGCGCCACCTTGTGGTGCACTTGATCGATATCGGGCTGCGCATTCACGGTCGCGAACGCATAGCCGTACTCGCCGAGCTTGTCGACGATCGCCTTCGTCGTCGCTTTCAGCTTATCGGCCGAGAAGCGCTGCCCGGCCTTGACCGTGATGAGCTTTTGCAACTCGGGACCGCGATCGAGCAGATTGCCCGCCAGCTTGACGCTGGACACCGTGTACGGCTCGCCCTCGTGCACCGTCAGCGTCAGGTACATGTCCTTCTTGTCGGGCGAAATCGACACCTGGGTCGACTCGATGTTGAACTCGAGATAGCCGCGGTTCAGGTAGAACGTGCGGACGTTCTCGAGGTCGTTCGTCAGCTTGTCCTTCGAATAGAGGTCGTTCTTCGTGTACCACGAGAACCAGTTCGGCGTGGACAATTGCATCTCGTCGCGCAACGTGCTCGTGCTGAACACCTTGTTGCCGATGAAGTTGACTTGGCGAATCTTCGCACTCGGGCCCTCGTTCACCGAGAACAGGATCGACACGCGGCTCGTATCCAGCGGCGTGACCGTCGTCGTGACCTCGGCGTCATAGAAGCCGCGCGTCAGATATTGCCGCTTGAGCTCCTGCTCCGCGCGATCGACGATCGCCTTGTCGTAGTAGCGGCCCGGCGAGAGGCCGACGCCCTTGAGCGCTTTCGTCAACGCGTCTTTGTCGAATTCGTGCAAGCCCGCGAAATCGATCTCCCCGATGGCCGGCCGCTCGACGACGTTCACGATCACGACGCCGCCTTCGGTCGCGATGCGCACGTCGCTGAAGAAACCCGTCGCGTACAGCGCGCGGATCGCACTGGACGCCTTGTCGTCCGTGAACGTATCGCCTCGTTTGATCGGCAGATAGGAGAACACCGTGCCGGGCTCCACCCGTTGCAAGCCCTCGATGCGGATGTCTTGCACCACGAAAGGCGCCGTCGCCGCGTGAGCGATGAGCCCGTGAGCGGCAAGCGCCGCGACCGCAACCGTCTTAGGAACAAAGCGATGAGGTTTGAACAACGTGCTTCCCCAGTGTTTTAGCTGCATCTGTCCATCGAGGCCGCATGAACGCGGACCACCGGACACTTTAAAAATGGATTAAACGAGCCAGATCGTTGAAGAGCGCGATCGCCGACAAAACGACGATGCACACGAGGCCAGCCCTTTGCAAAACGAGTTGCCAGCGTTCCGACACGGCTTTGCCGGTTGCGGCTTCAACCAAATAATATAACAGATGCCCCCCGTCCAATACCGGAATCGGCAATAAGTTCAGCACACCGAGGCTGATACTGACGAGCGATAGGAAGGAAAGAAACGGCGCCCAGCCGAGCTGCGCACTCTTACCGGCGTAATCGGCGATCGTGACGGGGCCCGACAAGTTCTTCAGCGACGCCTGCCCCGTGAGCATGCGCCCGAACATCCGCAGCGAATAAATGGCGATGTCCCACGTGCGCTGCGCGCTGCGCGCGATGCTCTCGCCCAACCCATAGCGCACGCGCACGGTCTCCACCTGGGTCTCGAGCGCCGCGCCGATGCGTCCGGACGTCGCGCCCGTTTGCAGATCCTCATGCGCGTCAGGCACGACCATCAGTAGGCGCCGCTGGGCCGGCGTGCCGCGATCGATGCCGAGCGCGATCGGACGCCCCGCGCGCGCTTTGACGTAGGCGATGAACGCCTCGGCGCCATTGATCGGCGCACCGCCCGCCGTGCGCAGCGTATCGCCCGCTTCGAGGCCGGCCCGCTCGGCGGCGCTGCCAGGCTCCACGGCGGCTACCGTCAGCGTCCCGCCCTCGCCGAAACCGAGCTTACTGAGGAAATCGTCGTCCAGGTCGCGCCCCGGTACGTTGCGCAGGTCGACCTGGAAATCATAGATGCCGTGGCCGTCACGAGCCTTGAGCACGATGCGCCGATGATCGAAAGCGGCATCGAGCAGTTTCCAGCGCAAGTCCGACCAAGAGCGCACCGCCGAGACGTCCGCGCCTCGCTCGTCGCCAATCGCCACGACCGTCTCGCCGCCGTCGAAACCCGCGCGGGCGGCGATGGTTCCCGCCGCCGGCGTCGCGAGCGTCGCCACGGGCTCGGTCACCCCCGTCGCGAAGACGACCGAGAACAGCACCACGGCGAGCACGAAATTGGCGAGCGGCCCGGCCAATACGATCGCGATGCGCTTGGCCACGTGCTGCCGATTGAACGCGTACGGCAGATCAGCCGCCGCGATACCGGGCCCAGGATCGCGCTCGTCCAGCATCTTGACGTAGCCGCCTAGCGGCAGCGCCGAGATCGTCCATTCCGTCCCGGATTTGCGTCCGACCCAACTTGCGAGCGGCCGCCCGAAGCCGATCGAAAACCGCAGCACCTTCACGCCGCAAAGTCGCGCCACACTATAGTGGCCGTACTCGTGCACCACGACGAGCACGCCGATCGCAACGGCGAATGCGGCGACTTCGATCAGCAGGTTCATCGGGTTCTCACCGCACCGCGCGATCGACGGGGCCCGTGCGATTGGCTGCCCGCGCCACGAGCGCACGGCTCGCAATGAACTCGCGCGCCGCGCGCCGTGCATCGGCATCGGCATCGAGCACGTCGTCCAAGCCACTTGGCGCACGGTTGGACAGGCCGTCGAGCACGGCCTCGACCGTCCGCGCGACTTCCATGAAACCGATGCGTCGCTCGAGGAACGCCTCGACGGCCACTTCGTTCGCCGCATTGAGCGCCGCGCTCGCGATACCCCCCGCTGCCAGCGCTTGCATCGCCAGTGCAAGGCACGGGAAGCGCTCGTAGTCGGGTTTCTCGAACTGCAGCGAGGCAATTTGCGCGAGATCGAGCTGCGCCACGCCGGAGTCGACACGCTCGGGAAATGCCAACGCGTGAGCAATCGGCGTGCGCATATCGGGATTGCCGAGTTGCGCCAGGACCGAGCCGTCGGCGTAGGAGACTAGCGAGTGGATGACGCTTTGCGGATGAATGAGGACGTCGATGCGATCGCCCGCCAGGCCGAACAGCCAATGTGCCTCGATGACTTCGAGGCCCTTGTTCATCATCGTGGCAGAATCGACCGAGATCTTGCGGCCCATGACCCAATTCGGATGCTTGCAGGCCTCATCGGGCGTCACATCGACGAGCGTGGCAGGCTCGCGCGTGCGGAACGGCCCGCCCGAAGCGGTCAAGATGATTTTGGTGACGCCGCCGTGTTCGGCGACGTCGCGCGGCAAGCATTGGAAAATCGCGTTGTGCTCGCTGTCCACGGGCAATAGCGTCGCGCCATGATCGCGCACCGCGTCCATGAAGATCGCGCCCGACATGACGAGCGCTTCTTTGTTCGCCAGCAAAATGCGCTTGCCGGCGCGCGCGGCGGCAAGCGTCGGCGCGAGCCCAGCCGCTCCCACGATCGCGGCAACGACGGTATCGCATTGCGCGCTTTGTGTCGCTTGCACGAGCGCATCCTGGCCGTAGGCGACCTGCGTCTTGCAGCCGGCGGCCTTGAGCTGCGCCTCGACGCGCGCTGCCGTCTCGGCATCGCCGACGACGGCGACGTCGGGCGAAAAACGCAAGCATTGGGCGACGAGCTTGTCGCCGTTGCGATGCGCGGTAAGCGCGTGCACCGTGAAGCGCTCGGGGTGGCGGGCAACGACGTCGAGCGTGCTGTCGCCGATCGAGCCCGTGGAGCCGAGCAGTGTCAGACGTTTTTTCATATCTCTATCCCAGGTGCCCTACCCGATGAGTAGCATCGCGAGCGGCAGCACCGGCAGCAGTGCGTCGATGCGGTCGAGCACGCCGCCGTGTCCCGGCAGCAGTGCGCTCGAATCCTTCACGCCCGCTTGACGCTTGAGCATCGATTCGAACAGGTCGCCGACGATGCTGAATGCGACGAGCACCGTCAGCACGAGCAGCGAGCGCACGGGGCCCATACGCTCGCCGAGCGCCGACACGAGCGTCGGCGCGAATGCATGCGACGCCATGACGGCGACGGCCACGACCATGACGGCAAGCCAACCGCCGATCGCGCCTTCCCAGGTCTTGCCTGGGCTGATCGCGGGTGCGAGCTTGTGCTTGCCGAACGCCTTGCCGGCAAAGTATGCGCCGATATCGGCCAGCCAAACCACGAGCAGTACCGACAATACGAACGATACGCCCAGCATGCGTGCCGCGACGAGCGCGTGCCAACAAGCCACCAGGACGACGAGCCCCGCGACGATGAGGAACACTCGCCAGGCGCCGTGCGCGAGCGTCGGCCTGCGCACGAGCACGTACGGCCCGGCGAGAATCCAGAAGACGGCTGCGGCTTCGAGCAGCGGCCGAGCCGCATGGGCGCCTAGACCGAGACGGGTGCTCGCAGCCAGCGCGAGCGCCGCGACGACTGCGTAGGCGATCGGGGCGAGCCCCGGCAGTTTGAGCAAGCGCGCCCACTCCCAGGCGCCCAACACGAGCGCGACGGCAATGAGTGCGCCGAAAGCCGCCACCGGTGCGAACAGCGTGACCGGCAGCAGCACCGCCAGCAATACGATGGCGGTGATGACCCGCGTTTTCAGCATGGAAGGGAATCGGCGTTTTGCGACGGTTCGTCTTGCGATTGCGGCTCGAGCTGCGCGCTCGTGCGCCCAAACCGGCGCTCACGGCGTGCGTACGACGCGATGGCATCGGACAACGTCTTGGCATCGAAATCGGGCCAGTACGTGTCGGTGAAATAAAATTCGCTATAAGCGAGTTGCCAGAGCAGGAAATTGCTTATGCGGGTTTCACCGCCGGTGCGGATAAAGAGATCGGGTTCCGGCGCATAGGCGAGCGCGAGGTGCTGCGCGAATGCCCCTTCGTCGATGGGCACGGCCCGTCCCTCGCTCGCCGATTGCTCCGCAAGCTTGCGGGCCGCCTGCATGATGTCCCATCGGCCGCCGTAGTTTGCCGCGATCGTCAGCGTCAACCGTGTATTGCGAGCCGTTTTGGTTTCCGCCCGGCGGATCAGATCCTGCACACGCGTATCGAAGAGGGACAAATCGCCGACGACGCGCAACCGAATGCCGTTGGCGTGCAGCTTGCCCACTTCGCGCTCGAGCGCGGTCACGAACAGCCGCATCAGAAACGACACTTCGTCGACGGGCCTGCGCCAATTCTCCGAACTGAATGCAAATAGCGTCAGGTATTCGACACCCGCGCGAGCGCACGCTTCGACGGCCATGCGCACGGCTTCGACGCCGCGCGTATGGCCGGCCACGCGCGGCAAGCGACGCTGCGTTGCCCAACGGCCATTGCCGTCCATGATGATCGCGATATGCCGCGGCACGGCCGCAATATCAGGCACGCGAACGGTAGAGCTGGTATAGGTCATGGCCGCCGGGACTCAGACTGCTGAAAAAAGAAGGACGCGTCGAGACGAACGAGCCTCAGACGGTCATGATCTCGGCTTCTTTCGTTTGAACGAGCTTGTCGATCTCGGCGACGGATTTGTCGGTAAGCTTTTGCACTTCATCGCTTGCGCGGCGCTCGTCGTCTTCCGAAATCTCTTTCTCTTTGACGAGCTTCTTCAATTGTTCGTTCGCATCGCGACGCAGATTGCGCACGGCGACCTTCGCCGTCTCGCCTTCACTCTTGACAACCTTGGTCAGTTCGCGGCGGCGCTCTTCCGTCAACGCGGGCATCGGCACGCGAATCAAATCGCCTTGCGTGGCGGGATTCAAACCCAGATCGGATTCGCGAATTGCCTTTTCGACAACCTGAACCATCTTCTTTTCCCAAGGCTGAACGCCAATCGTGCGCGCGTCGATGAGCGTCAGGTTGGCCACTTGAGAGATGGGCACGTTCGAGCCGTAATAATCGACCTGGATATGGTCGAGCAAACCCGTATGCGCGCGCCCCGTGCGGATTTTCGCCAAATCGTTCTTGAACGCTTCGATCGAACGCTGCATTTTTTGATCGGCGCCCTTTTTGACCTCTGCCACACTCATTTAGACCTCCAAAGCTTCATCATTGTGCGGATTAGCCCGTGCGCAGCGCATCTCGCACCGCAAGTGCAGCGGGCCCCGCTCACTTCCGGGAGTTTACACGTGGACGAGGGTACCCTCGCCCTCACCTTGCACGATCCGCTTGAGCGCGCCGGGCTTGACGATCGAGAACACGCGAATCGGCAGCTTCTGGTCGCGGCACAGTGCGAACGCCGTCGCATCCATGACCTGGAGATTGCGGCCGATCGCCTCGTCGAAGCTGATCGTCGCATAGCGGGTCGCAGCCGGATCCTTGTTCGGATCCGCGGAGTATACGCCGTCGACCTTCGTCGCCTTCAATACGACTTCGGCCCCGATTTCCGACCCGCGCAGCGCAGCGGCCGTGTCGGTCGTGAAGAACGGGTTGCCCGTGCCCGCAGCGAAAATCACGACTTTGCCCTCTTCGAGCTGACGGATCGCGCGCGGCCGAATGTAGGGCTCGACGACCTGATCCATCCGCAGGGCCGACTGCACGCGTGCCTCGATGCCAGCGTGGCGCATGGCGTCCTGCAGCGCGAGCGCGTTCATCATCGTCGCGAGCATGCCCATGTAGTCGGCCGTTGCTCGGTCCATGCCCGCCGCACCGCCGGCCACGCCGCGGAAGATGTTACCGCCGCCGATTACGACGGCCAACTGCGTGCCGAGCCGAACGACTTCGGCAATATCGGCCACCATGCGTTCGATCGTCGCGCGATTGATGCCGAACGCATCGTCGCCCATCAAAGCTTCACCGGAGAGTTTGAGAAGAACGCGTTTATAGGCTGTGGGCATAGCGGTATCCGATCGCGCCGAAGAGATCACGACAATGTGGAACTGTAGGGGTGAAACATATGCCGGGGCAAGCTCGGCCGGCGCCAGAAACAAATCGCGGCGGCTGGCCGGGTTAACCCCGACTGGTTCGTGAAGCGAACCCGCCGCGGCGAGCCTGGCGCCCGCCGCGGGTACGGCACACTACTCGGCTTACTGCTGCTTCGCGGCGGCAACTTGCGCAGCCACTTCGGCGGCGAAATCGTCTTGACGCTTTTCGATGCCTTCGCCGACCACGAACAGTGCGAATTTTTGCACCGACGAGCCCGCGGCCTTCAGCATCTGCTCGATCGTCTGCTTGTCGTTCTTCACGAACGGCTGGTTCAGCAGCGACACTTCCTTCAGATACTTCTGCACGCTGCCTTCGACCATCTTTGCAACGATTTCGGCCGGCTTGCCCGATTCGGCCGCCTTTTGCTCGGCGATGCTGCGCTCCTTGGCGATCAACTCGGCCGGCACGTCGTCCGACGACAGCGAAACCGGCTTCATGGCCGCAACGTGCATCGCGACGTCCTTACCGACTTGCTCTTCGGCGCCCGTGTACTCAACGAGCACGCCGATGCGCGTGCCGTGCAGGTACGCAGCAAGCTTGTTCGGCGTATCGAAACGGACGAAGCGGCGGATCGACAGGTTTTCACCGATCTTGCCGACGAGCGCAAGGCGCACGGCGTCGACCGTCGAGCCGTTCAACGGCAACGCCGACAAGGCAGCGACGTCGGCCGGGTTGTGGGAAACGACGAGTTCGGCCACTTGCTTGGTGAACGCGTTGAAATCGTCATTCTTCGCGACGAAGTCGGTTTCGCAGTTCAGCTCGACGAGCGCGCCCGCGTTGCCGGCAATGTGCGAGGCGATCACGCCTTCGGCCGTGACGCGCGATGCCGCTTTGCTGGCCTTGTTGCCGAGCTTCACGCGAAGCAGCTCTTCGGCGCGAGCCATGTCGCCGTCGGCTTCCGTCAGCGCCTTCTTGCATTCCATCATCGGCGCGTCGGTTTTCGCGCGCAGTTCTGCCACCATGCTTGCGGTAATTGCCGCCATCATTCGCTCCTTGAGTCTGTCTTTCATACGCCGCTCGCTTTCGATGCGAACGGCAGGCATTCGTTCGCGACGCATCGATCGCGTCGCACGTTCCGCCGACACTTAAAAAAAGGGGGCCTATCGAAAGCCCCCTTTTTTGCCGGCGACGGGGTTGCTTTACGCTTCTCCGCCCACCTCGACGAACTCGTCGCCGTCGGTGCCGCGCACGGCTTGCACGACTTCGTTGACCGCGTTCGCGCGACCCTCGAGGATCGCATCGGCCACGCCTTGCGCGTACAGAGCGACGGCCTTGCTCGCGTCGTCGTTGCCCGGGATCACGTAATCGATGCCTTCGGGCGAGTGGTTCGTATCGACCACGGCGATGACCGGCACGCCGAGCTTGTTCGCTTCGGTCACGGCGATCTTGTGGTAGCCGACGTCGACGACGAAGATCGCGTCGGGAATGCCGCCCATGTCCTTCACGCCGCCGATCGACTTTTGCAGCTTGGCGATTTCGCGTTCGAACAACAGCGCTTCCTTCTTGCTCATCTTCTCGAGCTCACCGGCCTCGACCGCCGCTTCCATGTCCTTCAGGCGCTTGATCGACACTTTCAGCGTCTTGAAGTTCGTCAACATGCCGCCGAGCCAGCGGGCATTGACGAACGGCATGCCGGCGCGCTGCGCCTCTTCGGCGATCGTATCGCGCGACTGGCGCTTCGTGCCGACGAACAAGATCGTGCCGCGATTGGCCGCCAATTGACGCACGTACTTCAGCGCGTCGTTGTACATCGGCAGCGTCTTTTCGAGGTTGATGATGTGAATCTTGTTGCGATGACCGAAGATGAACGGGGCCATCTTGGGGTTCCAGAAGCGCGTTTGGTGACCGAAGTGGACACCGGCTTCCAGCATTTGACGCATGGTGACTGCCATGAAATTCTCCGCGAGGGTTGGGTCTTAAGCCGGCTGCCGTACCTGGCCGCGCACGCGAACTCGCGCATTTGCGGCCCGGCACCCTGGGTGCGCCGGCTTGCGAATGGATGCGTTGACGTTAGCCCGACCAGGCCCAATCGCCACGCACCCCATATCAGCCGCTTCCCTTCCGGTCCGCCTGCATACCTGCCGCACCTGCAAACACCACCTGCAAACACACCTGCAAGCGCATGTGGAAGATATGAAAGAGATACAAGGCCGATTCGGGAAAACGACTAGCCGAAGAGTATACCACCTGCGGGCACCCCCTTTCAAGCAGCCTCCATATCCGACTCGCGCACCGCGCGAAGGGGTGGCGTTCACGCCCAGCCGCTACCCGGCAGGGGTAGGCGACGGCGCAGCAGTCTCTACCAAGGGACGCATATGATGCGATAATCGCGACATTCACGTACCTATCGTTTCCAGGCTCGCATCCATGGCTATTTCGATCAAAAACGAAGACGACATCGCGAAAATGCGCGTCGCGTGCCGTCTGGCGAGCGAAGTGCTCGATTACATCACCCCGTTCGTCAAGCCGGGCGTGACGACGGCCGAGCTCGACCGGCTCTGCCACAACTACATGCTCGACGTGCAGGGCACGATCCCCGCGCCGCTCAATTATCAGCCCCCCGGCTATCCGCCCTACCCGAAGGCGACTTGCATTTCGGTCAACGACGTCATCTGTCACGGAATCCCGGGCGACAAGGTCGTCAAAAGCGGCGACGCCCTGAATATCGACATCACCGTCATCAAGGAAGGCTATTTCGGCGATACGAGCCGCATGTTCATCGCCGGTGAAGGCTCGATCCTCGCCAAACGCCTCGCGCAAACCACCTACGAATGCATGTGGCTCGGCATCGAGCAGGTGCGCCCCGGTGCGCGGCTCGGCGACATCGGCCACGCGATCCAGCGTCACGCCGAGGCGAGCGGCTACAGCGTCGTGCGCGAGTACTGCGGCCACGGCATCGGCACGGTGTTTCACGAAGATCCGCAGATCTTGCACTACGGTCGTCCCGGCACGGGGCTCGAGTTGCAAAAGGGCATGATTTTCACGATCGAGCCGATGATCAACGCCGGACGCCGCGAAATCCGCACGATGCCCGATCAATGGACGGTCAAGACGAAGGACCGCAGCCTATCGGCGCAATGGGAACATACGGTGCTCGTGACCGACACGGGCTACGATGTGCTGACCGTCTCGGCGGGGACGCCGGCCAAGCCGTCGATCGCCGTCGCGGCTTGAGCGACGGCGCGGCGAGCCCGCATGCGGCTCGCCGCTCCCCGTCGGCCCTGCGCGCGGGGCGCCCTCGCATACGTGGTTGCCTCGCTTGTTATCTTGGTTTCGCGCCAGATGGCCCATCGGGCATGGGCGTCGCAGCGGCACCCGCGCCGGCGCGCCGCCATACAGGGCCGGCCCGAGCTGAATCCCGCGATGCCCGTTCGTCCCCGACGCCGTGTGCTCGCCCACCCGAGTCCTAACCCGCTTCTCGCCGTTCACGCCAGCCTATGAGCGCCCCCGCCGTCATCACCGATCCCGCGTCGGTCAAAGCCGACTACCGCGCCGCGAAAGCAGAGATCCTCGCGCGCTTCAAGACGGCAAGCCGAGTCGACGCGCTCATGCAAACGCTCTCACGCACGACCGACGACGCGCTGCGGCGCGCCTGGCAGGTCTGCGAGCTGCCCGCGTCAAGCGCGCTCGTGGCCGTCGGCGGCTACGGGCGGGGCGAGCTCGCGCCCTACTCCGACATCGACATCCTCGTGCTGCTGCCCGATCAGCCGCCGCCCGAATTCGAGGCGCGCATCGAGCGCTTCATCGGCATGGCTTGGGATCTCGGGCTCGAACTCGGCAGCAGCGTGCGGACGGTTGCGCAATGCGTCGAGGAAGCCGGCAACGACATCACCGTGCGCACGTCGCTGCTCGAGGCACGGCGCATCACGGGCAGCACCGCGCTATTTCAGCGCGTCGTCGTGCGCCTGAACGATGCGCTCGACGCCCGCGCCTTCTTTCAGGCCAAGGTGCTCGAAATGCGCCAGCGGCACGCGAAGTTCCAAGATACGCCCTACAGCCTGGAGCCGAACGTCAAGGAAAGCCCCGGCGGCCTGCGCGATCTGCAGTTGATCCTCTGGATCGCCCGTGCGGCGGGATTCGGGCGCAGTTGGCGAGAGCTCGACGAGCGCGGCCTCATCACGGCCCGCGAGGCGCGCGAGCTGCGTCGCAACGAAGCGTTCCTCAAGATGCTGCGCGCGCGGCTGCACGTGATCGCGGGGCGGCGCCAGGACGTGCTCGTCTTCGATCTGCAGACCGCGACGGCCGAAAGCTTCGGCTACCATGCCACCCAAGCGCGCCGCGCGAGCGAGCAGCTCATGCGCCGCTATTACTGGGCGGCCAAGGCGGTCACGCAACTCGCCACGATTCTCATTCAAAACATCGAGGCGCAGTTGTTCCCGCGCACGAGCGGGGTCACACGTGTGCTGTCCGAGCTTTTCGTCGAAAAGCAAGGCATGATCGAGATTGCAAGCGACGACGTGTTCGAGCGCACGCCAACGGCGATTCTCGAGGCGTTCCTGCTCTACGAAACGACGCCAGGCACGAAAGGGCTCTCGGCCCGCACGCTGCGGGCGCTCTACAACGCCCGCGAAATCATGGACTCGCGCTGGCGGCGCGACCCCGAAAACCGACGGCAATTCATCGAGATCCTGAAGCAGCCACTGGGCATCACGCACGCGCTGCGCCTCATGAATCAAACGAGCGTGCTCGGTCGCTATCTGCTGAACTTCCGGCGCATCGTCGGGCAGATGCAGCACGACCTTTATCACGTCTATACCGTCGATCAGCATATTTTGATGGTGCTGCGCAATCTGCGCCGCTTCGCGCTCGCCGAACATGCGCACGAGTACCCGTTCTGCAGTCAGTTGATGGCCAACTTCGAGCGGCAATGGGTGCTCTATGTCGCGGCGCTGTTCCACGACATCGCCAAAGGCCGCGGCGGCGATCACTCGACGCTCGGCATGGCCGATGCACGCCGCTTTTGTCGAGATCACGGTATCGACGCCGACGATGCCGCACTCGTGGTCTGGCTCGTGCGCCATCACCTGACGATGAGCCAGGTCGCGCAAAAGCAGGATACGAGCGACCCCCAAGTCATCCAGCAGTTCGCCGAACTCGTCGGTAACGAGCGTCAGCTCACGGCGCTCTATTTGCTGACCGTCGCCGACATTCGCGGCACGAGCCCGAAGGTCTGGAATACCTGGAAAGGCAAGCTGCTCGAGGATCTCTATCGGATGACGCTCGCCGTGCTCGGCGGCGCCCGGCCCGACGAGCACTCCGAACTCAAGACGCGCAAGGAAGAAGCGCTCGCACTGCTACGGCTCGAGACGGTGCCCGAAAATGCGCATCGCGCGCTCTGGGATGAGCTCGACGTCGGCTACTTCTTGCGTCACGACACCGCCGATATCGCCTGGCAAACGCGCGTGCTCTACCGGCACGTGCGGACCGAGGCGCCGATCGTACGGGCGCGGCCATCGCCGATCGGCGAGGCGCTGCAGGTGCTTGTCTATGTGCGAGACCGCTCCGATCTGTTCGCCGGCATCTGTGCCTATTTCGACCGCAACGGCCTGTCGGTGCTCGATGCCCGCGTCAACACGACGCGCCACGGCTACGCCCTCGATAACTTCATCGTTGCGCACACCGAGGACGACGTGCAGTATCGCGATATCGCGAATCTCGTCGAGCAGCAGCTCGCCGCCCGGCTCTCGTCCGACGCGCCGCTGCCCGAGCCGTCCAAAGGCCGCCTGTCGCGGCTGTCGCGGACGTTTCCCATTACCCCGCGCGTCGACTTGCGAGCCGACGAGCGGGGGCAGTACTACATCCTGTCCGTGTCGGCCAACGACCGGCCAGGGCTTCTTTATTCGATCGCGCGCGTGCTGGCGGAGCATCGGATCGGCGTCCATGCGGCGCGGATCAATACGCTCGGCGAGCGCGTGGAGGACGTGTTCCTGCTCGACGGGCGCGGCCTTTCCGACAGCCGCTTGCAGATTCAGCTCGAGACAGAGTTGCTCCGCGCGATCGCCGTGTGAGACTTTATGCGCGTCAAACTGACAGCTAAGCATCCGCGTCCGGCATCGCCCGGCCGCGCCCCCGTTCGCACCGGCAGCCCGTCGGCGCGTAAGACTCCGCGAGCAGCCGACGCGCCACGTTCGGCGCCGGCGGCGAAGACGGTCACCGTACGTGCCGCAGATAACCGCGGGCGGCCGCAGGACAAGCCGCGCGGCAGCGTGACTGGCGAGAAAACACCGCGTGCGGCTGGCGGCCGAGGCGAGACGGCTTCCGATCGCACCCGCGACGTCCGTAGCGAACGCCCCGCGCGTGCTGACCGCCCGGGCCGAAGCGCGGACGAGCGCTCGGCGCGGGGCGACCGCCCTGCCCGACGTACGGACGAACGCCCTGCACGCGCCGATCGTCCCGCCCGAAGCACGGACGAGCGCCCTGCGCGAGGGGCTACGCCATCTCCTGCGGGTGCCCGCAAGATCGCTCGACCCGTGAAGCACGGCACCTCGCCGTCGAACACCTCAGGCACCCGTCGCGAAGCACCGCTTGCCCGCTCCGGCACGGGCGCCAAAGCGGGCACTCGCGATCGTCGCACTTACTCCGAAGCGCATGAACACCCCGCAGCGAGCGGTAAACGAGTGAACACGGCAAAAGCGGCACCATCGCGCAAAGCCGCGCCGGTCAAAGCAGCCGCAGCCGCGCCCGCCCAAAGCGCCGACCATGAGCCGGGAACGATGCGCTTGTCCAAGCGCATGTCCGAACTCGGCCTGTGCTCGCGCCGGGAAGCCGACGAATGGATCGAGAACGGCTGGGTGCGCGTTGACGGAAAGCGTATCGATACGCTCGGCACACGCATACGCCCCGAGCAACACATCGAGGTCACCCGCGACGCACACGCCGCGCAGTCGCGCCAAGTGACGATCTTGCTGCATAAACCGATCGGCTATGTCTCGGGCCAGGCCGAGGACGGCTACGAACCCGCGATCACCTTGATCACCGCGGACAACCGCTGGGAAGGCGACCGCGCAACAACGCGCTTCTTGCCGAGCCATCTGCGCGCGCTGGCCCCCGCGGGCCGGCTCGATATCGACTCGACAGGCATGCTCGTGCTGACGCAAGACGGCCGCATCGCCAAACAGTTGATCGGCGAGCATTCGAACATCGAAAAGGAATATCTCGTGCGCGTCGAGTACGGCGACCTCGCCACAGACATCGACCGCCACTTCCCCGCCGAGAAACTCGCCTTGCTGCGCTTCGGGCTCTCGCTCGATGACGCGCCGCTCAAGCCCGCGAAGGTCAGTTGGCAAAACGGCGAGCAGTTGCGCTTCGTCCTGCGCGAAGGCAAGAAGCGACAAATCCGCCGCATGTGCGAGCTCGTGGGCTTGCACGTCGTCGGGCTCAAGCGCGTGCGCATGGGCCGCGTGGTGCTCGGCGCCCTACCGCAAGGTCAATGGCGTTATCTGTTGCCCGACGAAGCGTTCTGACCTGCCGCAGGCGGTCTTACTTGCCGCCGGGCAAGCCTTTCGTTGCTAAGCTGGAGACGACGACGCCCGCTTCTGGCGGGCGTCTCGACGTTGCCTAAACGAGAAGCTTAATCGTCGGCATTGGGATCGAGATCGGGGAACAGGACCTCGGTGAAGCCCAATTTCGAGAAGTCGGTAATGCGCATCGGATAGAGCTTGCCGATCAGATGATCGCACTCATGCTGAACGACGCGCGCATGAAACCCCTGGGCAACGCGGTCGATCGGCTGCCCGTATTGGTCGAAGCCGTGATACCGGATCATCGAGAAGCGGTTGACGACGCCGCGCATGCCCGGCACCGAGAGGCATCCCTCCCAACCTTCGTCCATGTCTTGCGAAACGGGCGTGACCGTCGGATTGATGAGCACCGTTTCCGGCACGGGCGGTGCCTCCGGATAGCGTTCGTTGTGGCCAAAGCCGAAGATGACGACTTGCAAATCGACGCCGATCTGCGGCGCCGCAAGCCCCGCGCCGTTTGCATGGTGCATCGTCTCGAACATGTCGGCGATGAGCGCGTGCAACTCGGGCGTGTCGAAATGCTCGACGCTCTGAGCGATGCGCAGCAAGCGCGGATCGCCCATCTTGAGAATGTCACGGATCATGGATTGTCGCCCTCCAAGAGCTTGCGCATACCGTCTTCGTCGAGAATGGGGATGCCGAGTTCCTCGGCCTTCGCCAGCTTACTGCCGGCGTCAGAACCCGCCACCACATAGTCGGTCTTCTTCGACACCGAGCCGGCCACCTTCGCGCCGGCCGCTTCCAGCATTTCCTTCGCCTGCTCGCGCGCGAGCGTCGGCAATGTTCCGGTGAGCACGATCGTCTTGCCCGCCAGCACGCCCTGCGGCGCGCGCGGCGCAGGCGGCCCTTCGGGCCAGGTGACCTTGCCCGGCGCGCGCAATTGCTCGATGACGTGCCGGTTGTGCTCCTCCGCAAAGAACTGATGAATCGACTCGGCCACGATCGGCCCGACGCCTTCCACTTCCATCAATGCCTCGGCCGACGCTTCCATCACCGGATCGAGCGAGCCGAAGTAGCGTGCAAGATCTTTCGCCGTCGATTCGCCGACATCGGGAATACCGAGCGCGAAAATGAAGCGCGCGAGCGTCGTAAGCTTGGCCTTTTCGAGCGAGTCAATCAGATTTTGCGCCGATTTGTCGGCAAAGCGATCGAGCGCGGCCAACGTCGAAAAACCGAGATTGAACAGGTCGGCCGGCGTACGCACGAGATTTTGCTCGACGAGTTGATCGATGATCTTTTCACCGAGTCCGTCGATATCGAGCGCGCGGCGTTGCGCGAAATGCTCGAGCGCGCGCTTGCGCTGCGCCGGACACACGAGCCCGCCCGTGCAACGCGCCACGGCCTCGCCCGGTAGCCGCTCGATGGCCGAACCGCAAACCGGACACGCGGTCGGCATGACGAACGGCTGAGCACCTGGCGGGCGGCGTTCGAGCACGGGACCGACGACTTCCGGAATGACGTCGCCCGCACGGCGCACGATGACCGTATCGCCCGCATGCAGATCCTTGCGACGGACTTCGTCTTCGTTATGCAGCGTGGCGTTCGTCACCGTGACGCCGCCGACGAAAACGGGCGCTAGCCGCGCCACGGGCGTGATCGCCCCCGTGCGGCCGACGTTCACGCCGATCTCGAGCAGCTCGGTCAGCGCTTCTTCGGGTGGGAACTTGTGGGCGAGCGCGAAGCGCGGCGCGCGCGAGACGAAGCCAAGCACGTCTTGCTCGGCTTTGCGATTGACCTTGTAGACGACGCCATCGATGTCGTACGGCAACTTCTCGCGCTTCTCTCCGATGCGCCGATAGAAATCCAGCAGCCCTTGCGCGCCATGAACGACGTCGCGCTCGCCGCAAACGGGCATGCCAAGTTCGCTGTACCACTCGAGCAGCGCATCGTGCGTGCCGGGCATCTCCATGCCTTCGAGCGCCCCGATGCCGTAAGCGAAAAACGACAGCGGCCGCTGCGCCGTAATGCTCGAATCGAGTTGGCGCAGGCTGCCCGCCGCCGCATTGCGCGGATTCGCGAACTCGCGGTGACCGGCTTCACGCTGGCGGTCGTTGAGGCGGTCGAAATCGCGTCGGAACATCAGCACCTCGCCGCGCACTTCGAGCACGCGCGGGATGCGCTCGCCCTTCAAGCGCAGCGGGATCGAACGCACGGTGCGCACGTTTTGCGTCACGTCTTCGCCGGTCGAGCCGTCGCCGCGCGTGGCCGCTTGCACGAACCGGCCGTCTTCATAGCGCAGCGCGATCGCGAGCCCGTCGAACTTGAGCTCGCACGAGTATTCGACGGGAACGCGGTCGAGCTGATCGCTTACGCGCTTGTCGAAGGCCACGACGTCCTCGTCGGCAAAACCGTTGTTCAGCGACAGCATCGGCAGCGCGTGGACAACGGATGCAAAGCCGCTCGCTACCTGACCACCGACGCGCTGCGTCGGCGACTCTGGCGTGATGAGGTCGGCATGCTCGGACTCGATCGACTGCAATTCCGAGAACAAACGGTCGTACTCGGCGTCCGGGATCTCGGGCCGATCGAGCACGTAATATTGGTAGTTCGCCCGCTCGAGTTCGGTGCGCAGCCAGGCGGCACGTTCGGCCGCTTGGTCGACGGGCGGTGGCGATTCGGCGTGCTTGTTGCTAGCCATGTCGTTGGTTTTGTGGTCGATGCGTGCGACGGCGAACGCGCGTTACTGGCTGAATAGACGCCGCGTCGCCGGCGAGCCGGCCGGAATGCCGGCTTCTTCGAGCCGCGCGTAGAGCGTCATGAGCTGCTTTTCGATCGCGAGTAGCGCCTGCTCGGGCAGCGGCCGCCGCTGATCGTCGACGACCCGCCCACCGATCCGCTCCGCCAACGATTTAGCGTAATCGCACATGAGCCTGAACGGCAGGATGTCTTCGTCAGCGACAGGTACGTCGAGAATCAGCGTGATCATCTGGCCGCCCTTGTAGGTCAGATCGTCACGCAGGAAATTCGTGTCGCCGAACTGCAGCATGAAAACAGGGCTCTGCTTGGCGTCGAGCTTGACGAAGCGCGTGCCGTCGCGCGACAGCAGCAGACCATCTTGCGAGGCCACGGCCTGCACGTAATTGGCCGACCACGGCGCACCGTCGGAGAGCACGTTGATCGAGAGCTGCGCGTCGCACTGCGCCGCGAACGCGTCGAGCTCGCGCCCCATCGACACCGTTTCGAGCATATCGGGAAACTCGGGGGCGCCGTCGATCGCGTCGGCGAATTGCTGCACGCCCGACACGAACTCCGAAAATTCGAGCTCATTGAGCGCGCCGCTGCGATTGGCGAGCTGGACAGCCGCGCGCAGCTCTTCGTAGCGCTGCGCGTTCTGCAGCAGCTCCCACGCGCCGCCGCCTTCCGGCTTGCCCTCGATATAGACGGGCTTGCTGCCCGCACGGCGCAGCCGCTGCGCGAGCGGCAACGCCTTCTCACCGGCGATCGGGCCGGACAAGCGAATCGGCACGACGCAATCGATGCGTCGATCGACGATATGGGGCGGCGCGGCCGAAATCGTCGTTGCGGCCGGCGTCACGCTTTCCGGCTCGCTCGACGCTTTCTGATGCGTCGGCTCCGCGGCTTGCGGCTCCGGCGTGAAGCCGTTCGGCGTCGTTGCTTCGGCCTGAATGTCGGCGGGGATGTCGAGCGGCGACGCCATGCCGAAACTCGGCTCGATGCGGGCGTCGTCCGGGTCGTGCGCACCGGCCGGCACCGCGCTCTCGCGCCGCGCACCCGTGCGCGCCGGCTCGATGAACGGCCGCTCTTCCTCGTGATCGTGGCGCGCGGGCCCCTGCTCGGCATCGGTCGGCATTGGCCGCGGCATTCTACGGCGCACCTTGGCGCCTTGCCACGCGTTGTACACGACCACTCCTCCCACCACCACGGCGCCTGCGCCGATCAATCCGAGTGTCAACTCGTCCATGCACGCTCCATGAAGCATTCCTGTGTCGCGGTTCCGCGCCGGGCGCGCCCGCGCGAATCCGCTCGTTTTAGACCGTATTCTGGGCGAAACCGGCTGCCGTTTCCATGTCCACGGCCACGATGCGCGAGACGCCTTGCTCTTGCATCGTCACGCCGATCAGTTGCTGCGCCATTTCCATCGCGATCTTGTTGTGCGAGATGAACAGGAACTGCGTTTTGTCCGACATCGCGCGCACGAGGTTCGCGAAGCGTTCGGTATTGGCGTCGTCGAGCGGCGCATCGACTTCGTCGAGCAAACAGAACGGCGCGGGATTGAGCTGGAACATCGCGAACACGAGCGCGGTGGCCGTCAGCGCCTTCTCGCCGCCCGAGAGTAGGTGAATCGTCGAATTCTTCTTGCCCGGCGGCTGCGCCATCACCTGCACGCCGGCGTCGAGAATTTCGTCGCCCGTCATGATCAGCTTGGCCTGCCCGCCGCCGAACAGACGCGGGAACAGTTCGCCGAAATGCCGGTTGACCTCGTCGAACGTGCCTTGCAGCAGCGTGCGCGTTTCCTGGTCGATCTTGCGAATCGCGTCCTCCAGCGTCTCGATCGCGCGCGTCAAATCCTCCGACTGGGCGTCGAGGAACGCCTTGCGCTCCTTGGCCGCCGCGAGTTCGTCGAGCGCGGCCATGTTGACGGGCCCAAGCGCCGTGATTGCATTGTTGATGCGGGTAACTTCGCCCTGCAGGTACGACGGCTTCATATCGGGCGTCAGCTTCTCCTGCAACTGCGCCTCGTCGACACCCGCGGCCTGAAGCTGCTCGATGAATTGCTCGCCGGCGATGCGCGCGGCCTGCTCTTTCAACTGCAGTTCGGTGATCCGATCGCGCAGCGGCTGCAGCGAGCGTTCCGCCGTCAGGCGCATTTCGTCGGCTTGACGCAGCTTCGCCGTCAAATCGTCGAGTTCGTGGCGCGCCGCCGACAGCGCCGCCTCCTTCTGCGCCCGCACTTCGAGCGCCTCTTGCAGCCCCGTATGCGTCGTCTGCTCGTTGATCGTTTCGAGTTCGGCGCGCGCATCTTCAAGCGAGCCCGCGACGCGCTCGCTCTGTTCGTGCGCGATCTGGATGCTGCGCTTGAGCTCGTCGATGCGCGTCGCCATGTTGCGGGCGGCAAAGCGCGCATCGCCGGCCGCGCGCTCGAGATCGCGCGCTTGCGTGCGCCCCGCCGACAGCGTCTCGTCCAGCGCTTCGAATGCGAGCTGGTTCTCTTCGAAGCGCGCCTGCAATTGCGCGAGCTCGCCGTCGTGGCGCTCGAAGTTCGCCTCGGACTCGGCGCGCTGCGCGCGCTGCTCCTCGATCTGAGCGATGATTTCTTCGAGTTCTTCGCGAATCTGCGTGCTGCGCTGCGTGTAGCGCTCATGCGCCTGCGTGAGCTTGAGCACGTCGAGTTGCAGCGCATGCACGCGCTGCGTCGCGCGCTCGACTTGCGCACGCGCATCGGCTAGCGCTTGCGACGCCTGCGTGTGCGCCGCCTCGGTGCGGATCGCGGCCGTCTTCGCTTCGTCGGCGAGCAGCGTCTGCGCGCGCAGTTGGCGCGTGAGATTCTCGATTTCCTGCTGACGCGCGAGCATGCCGGCCTGTTCCGAGTCGGCGGCATACAACTGCACGCCGACGCGCGTCACGACATGCCCCGCCTTGACGACGAGCATTGCTCCGTCGGGCAACTGCGCGCGCGTCGCGAG
This sequence comes from Trinickia acidisoli, assembly GCF_017315725.1. Taxonomy (NCBI): domain Bacteria; kingdom Pseudomonadati; phylum Pseudomonadota; class Betaproteobacteria; order Burkholderiales; family Burkholderiaceae; genus Trinickia; species Trinickia acidisoli. The sequence goes on along the minus strand of NZ_JAFLRG010000001.1, from coordinate 1,815,265 downwards.
CGCTTGCGTCAGATCGTCGGCCACATAGGCGTGGCCCAACCATTCGTTCAATACGGCGCGCAAGCCGGCGTCGTCGATGCGCACGAGCGAGAGCAGCGGCGAGAGGCCCGTCGACGTTTCGCGCGGCACACCGGCCGACGGCGGTGAGTAGAAGGCGAGTTTGGCCGGCGGCGCATCGGTCGCGAAAGCGCGCACCCAATCGAGATTCGAAATCTCGAGCGCGGCGAGCCGCTCGCGCAGGATCGATTCGAGCGCCGTTTCCCAGCCCGCTTCGACATGCAGCTTCTTCCACAGGCGCGGCAATGTCGCGAGTTCGTGCTTGTCCAGCCAAGGCTGAATCTTGCCCTCGGTTTGCACGCTTTCCTGGAGTTGCTTGAGCGCGACCAGCCGCGCTTCGAGCTGATGAATCTGCGCGCCCTCGCGCTGCACGCGCTCTTGCGCCTCGCGCCGTTCTGCCTCGGCCCGCGGCAGCGCCTCCTGCGCCTGCCCGAGGCGCGCCTGCGCATCGCTTAGGATTTCTTCCTGCTCGGCGAGCTGCATGCGCTGCTCCTCGAGCTGGGCCTCGTCCGGGACGTCGAGCCCGCCGGCCTCCAATTTGAGCCGTTCGTGCCGCTGCTGCAACTGCTGGAGCTGTTGATCGGCATTGCGTTGATGCGCGGCTTCGAGCTTCAGCGCCTGCTCCGTCTGCGCGATGCCCCCGCGCTCGTCGTTCAATTGCGCTTGCGCGTCGCGCCAGCGCGCTTCGAGCGCCGGCAGTTCGTCGTGCTTCGCGGCGGCTTCGTCTTCGGCAAGCGCGGCCTTCTCCTCGGCGACGGCAAGCTGCTCCTCGGCTTCCTCGAGATCGCCGCGCGCCTTCTCGGCTTGCGCTTGCCACTGCTCGCGCTGCGCCGTCAGCGCGGCGATCTGCGCTTGCACGCGGTTGCGCGATTCGATCACGAACTTGATCTCGGCCTCGAGCCGGCTCACTTCGGCGTTGGCCTCGTAGAGCGAGCCCTGTGCGCCTTGCATCGCGTCGCTGGCCGCGTAGTGCGCCACACGCAGCGTTTCGAGATCGGCTTCGACTTCGCGCAGCTTCGCCGTCTGAGCTTCGAGATCGATCTGCGCTTCGGAGATCGCGCGCTGCTGCCGGCCCTGCTCGGCAGCCGCTTCGTTCTTGCGCAGCAGCCACAGCAAACGCTGCTTCTCTTCGCCGTCGGACTGCAACGCCTTGAATTTGGTCGCGACGATGGCCTGCGCCTCGAGTTTTTCGAGGTTCGTGCCGAGTTCGCGCACAATGTCTTCGACGCGCGTCAAATTCTCACGCGTATCGTGCAGGCGATTCTCAGTTTCGCGACGGCGCTCCTTGTACTTCGAGACGCCCGCGGCCTCTTCGAGAAACACGCGCAGCTCTTCCGGCTTCGCTTCGATGATGCGCGCGATCATGCCTTGCCCGATGATCGCGTAGGCGCGCGGCCCGAGCCCCGTGCCGAGGAAGATGTCTTGAATATCGCGCCGGCGCGCGGGCAGATTGTTGATGTAGTAGCTCGACGTGCCGTCGCGCGTGAGCACGCGCTTCACCGCGATCTCGCCGTACTGCCCCCACTGGCCGGCAGCGCGCCCGTCGGCGTTGTCGAACACGAGCTCGACGCTCGCGCGGCTGCCCGGCTTGCGCGCGGTCGAGCCGTTGAAGATGACGTCCTGCATCGATTCGCCGCGCAGCTCTGACGCGCGCGATTCGCCTAGCACCCAGCGCACGGCGTCGATGATGTTGGACTTGCCGCATCCGTTCGGGCCGACCACACCGACGAGCTGACCCGGTACCTGGAAATGCGTGGGATCGACGAATGACTTGAAGCCAGCGAGTTTGATCGAGGTCAGACGCACGGCGATAGGGCTGTTTTGATGGAGGATCGAACAAAAACGCGGCTGGCCTTGCCCGCGCACGACACCGCAACCGACGAGCGCAAGCGCGAGCCGTGGCGGCGCATGCGCGGCCAACCGTCGCCGCGATGCGTTTGGGATCGCGAAAGGCATGTGCCGTCGACAACGAGCGCATGCCCCGCGAGCAAGTGGCAATCATACCATCGCGCGCCCGCCGCGCCGCCGCCGGCGCGGCCTCGCCGCGTGTCGAACCGCACATCGAACGCCCCGCCGGCCGGCGAGCGTCGGGCTATAATGACGCCCTTTTCCCGCACGAGGGCTGCGCACAGCGAAACCCTGGCAACGTGCCTGCCGAATTCGACCGAACCCGCCGACGTGAACCCGCTACTCGACCGCCTCCAGCCCTATCCGTTCGAAAAGCTGCGCGTATTGCTGAAAGACGCGACGCCGCCTGCCGATTTGCCGCATATCAGCTTCGGCCTGGGCGAACCGAAACACGCAACGCCGGCGCTGATCCGCGAGGCCGTCGTCGCGGCGCTCGACACGCTGGCCAACTATCCGGCCACGATCGGCACGAGCGCGCTGCGCGAAGCGATCGCGCGCTGGGCGATGCAGCGCTACGGCCTGCCCGCACTCGATCCGGCCACCGAGATCCTGCCCGTCTCGGGCTCGCGCGAAGCGTTGTTCTCGCTCGCGCAAAGCGTCGTCGACGGCACGCGTCCCGGCGCGGTCGTGCTGTGCCCGAACCCGTTCTATCAGATCTATGAGGGCGCGGCCCTGCTCGCAGGCGCCGAGCCCTATTTCGTCAACAGCGATCCGGCGCGCAACTTCGCATGCGACTACGCCGCGGTGCCCGACGACGTCTGGGCGCGCACGCAGTTGCTCTACGTGTGCTCGCCGGGCAATCCGACGGGCGCCGTCCTGACGCTCGACGACTGGCGCGAGTTGTTCGCGCTGTCGGACAAGCACGGATTCGTCATCGCATCGGACGAATGCTATTCGGAAATCTACTTCGACGAAGCGACGCCACCGCTCGGCGGGCTCGAAGCCGCGCACCGGCTCGGCCGCGGGTTCGAGCGGCTCGTCATGCTCTCGAGCTTGTCCAAGCGCTCGAACGTGCCCGGCATGCGCTCGGGCTTCGTCGCTGGCGATGCGGCGCTCTTGAAGCGCTTCCTGCTTTACCGCACCTATCACGGTGCGGCCTTGTCGCCCGTTTTTCAGGCCGCGAGCGTTGCCGCCTGGAACGACGAGGCGCACGTGCGCGAGAATCGCGCCAAGTACGTGGCCAAGTTTTCGACGGTCACGCCGATGCTCGCCGACGTTCTCGACACCCGCCTGCCCGACGCCGCGTTCTACCTATGGGCGAACGTCGCGCGCACGGGCTTGACCGACACCGAGTTCGCCCGGCGCCTGTACGCCGACTATAATGTCACGGTTCTGCCCGGTTCATATCTGGCACGCACCGCGCGCAGCGCGAACCCAGGTCGCGATTTCGTCCGCCTGGCGCTCGTCGCCGACGTGGACGAATGCGTCGATGGAGCCAAACGCATCGTCGATTTTTGCCGCGGCCTCGCGCGCTGACCCGCGCATCGACGCGCCGCAGGCGGTAGCCCGCGGCGCCATCGTCGGCCCGGGCCATGCCTAGCATCACTCATCGGCCGCACCCGTCATCCTCCGATTTTACTTAGCGAAACTACCGACTATGTCGCAACACATTCAGAGCATCATCGACAACGCCTGGGAAAACCGCGCCGAGCTCTCGCCGAAGGCGGCGCCCGCCGAAGTGCGCGAAGCCGTCGCACATGCGATCGAGCAGCTCGACCAGGGCCTCTTGCGCGTCGCCGAAAAGAAAGACGGCCAGTGGGTCGTCAATCAATGGCTGAAGAAGGCCGTGCTGCTTTCGTTCCGCCTCGAAGACAACGCGCCGATGCCGGCCGGCGGCTACTCGCAGTTCTACGACAAGGTGCCGTCGAAGTTTGCGAACTACACGGCCGAAGACTTCGCGGCCGGCGGTTTCCGCGTCGTGCCGCCCGCCATCGCGCGCCGCGGCTCGTTCATCGCCAAGAACGTCGTGTTGATGCCGTCGTACACGAACATCGGCGCCTATGTCGACGAAGGCACGATGGTCGATACCTGGGCCACGGTCGGCTCCTGCGCGCAGATCGGCAAGAACGTGCACCTATCGGGCGGCGTCGGCATCGGCGGCGTGCTCGAGCCGCTGCAAGCGAACCCCGTCATCATCGAGGACAACTGCTTCATCGGCGCGCGCTCGGAAGTCGTCGAGGGCGTGATCGTCGGCGAGAACTCGGTCATCTCGATGGGCGTCTATCTCGGTCAAAGCACGAAGATCTACGATCGCGAGACCGGCGAGGTCAGCTACGGCTACGTGCCGCCGGGCTCGGTCGTCGTGGCGGGCAATCTGCCTTCGAAGGACGGCTCGCACAGCCTCTACTGCGCCGTCATCGTCAAGAAGGTCGATGCGAAAACGCGCGCGAAGGTCGGCCTGAACGAGTTGCTGCGAGGCGACTGATGGGCTCGGCGCGCACCGTCGTCTACGGCATTCCGAACTGCGACACCGTCAAGAAGGCCCGCACGTGGCTCGAATCGCACGGCGTCGCGTTCGAGTTTCACGACTTCAAGAAGGCCGGGCTCACAGCCGCGCTCGTGGACGCATGGCTTGCCGACGTGCCGCTCGAGACGCTGCTGAACCGCCGCGGCACGACTTGGCGCGGCTTGCCCGACGAGGCGAAAGCCGCCGCGCAGACGTCGCAAGGCGCGATCGCGCTGATGATCGAAAAACCCTCGGTCGTGAAGCGACCCGTCGTCGTGGTAGACGGGCGCGTGAAATCGGTCGGTTTTTCGGCCGACGAATACGCGACGCTATTCGCTTAGCGCCGTGCGGTGCGGTGCGGCGTGATAGTGGTGTGGTCGGTGCGCGGTCAACGTTAGCCGTTCGCTAGACTGGAACTCGCACGCCGCGTCGCGAGACAATACGAGCATCGTCTGCCGGCCCCCGACCGCCGGCATTTTTTTATCAAGCACGAAACGGCCTTTGAACCCATGTCCGGCACCCTTGCCCTTACCGAAGAACTGATCGCCCGCGCCTCGGTCACCCCCGACGACCAGCACTGCCAAAAGCTGCTGATCGAACGGCTGCAAGCGGCCGGCTTCGTTTGCGAGACGATCGAATCGCACGGCGTCACGAATTTGTGGGCCGTCAAGCGCGGCACGGACGGCGCGCGCGGCAAGCTGCTCGCGTTCGCGGGCCATACGGACGTCGTGCCGACCGGCCCGCTCGAGCAATGGACGTCGCCGCCGTTCGTGCCGACCCATCGCGACGGCAAGCTCTACGGCCGCGGCGCCGCCGACATGAAAACGTCGATCGCCGGCTTCATCGTCGCGAGCGAGGAATTCACGGCCGCGCACCCGAACCATCGCGGCTCGCTTGCGCTGCTCATCACGAGCGACGAGGAAGGCCCCGCGACCGACGGCACCGTCAAGGTCGTCGAGGCGCTGCAGGCGCGGGGCGAAACGCTCGACTACTGCATCGTCGGCGAGCCCACGTCGACGGACACGCTCGGCGACGTCGTCAAGAACGGCCGGCGCGGTTCGATGTCGGGCAAGCTCATCGTCAAGGGCGTACAAGGCCATATCGCCTACCCGCACCTCGCGCGCAACCCGATTCACCTGATGGCGCCCGCGCTGGCCGAGCTCGTCGCCGAGCACTGGGACGAAGGCAACGAATATTTTCCGCCTACCACTTGGCAGGTGTCGAATCTGCACAGCGGCACGGGCGCGAGCAACGTGATTCCGGGCCGCGCGGAACTCCTGTTCAACTTCCGGTTCTCCACGGCGAGCACCGTCGAAAGCTTGCAGCAGCGCGTGCACGCGATTCTCAATAGGCACGGGCTCGACTACGATCTCGATTGGACCGTCAGCGGGCTCCCGTTCCTCACGCCGCGCGGCGAGCTCTCGAACGCGCTCGAGCGCGCGATCAAGGACGAAACGGGTGTCACGACGGCACTATCGACCACGGGCGGCACCTCCGACGGCCGCTTCATCGCGCGCATCTGCAAGCAAGTCGTCGAGTTCGGGCCGCCGAACGGCAGCATCCACAAGATCGACGAACACATCGAGCTCGCGTTCGTCGATCCGCTGAAGAACATCTACCGGCGCGTGCTCGAAGCGCTAGTCGCATGATATGCCCCGCACAGTACGAGGAGATGCCGCGATGACCACGCCGTTTTGCACCGTTCGCGACTTACTGCGCTATGCGGTGTCGCGCTTCAATCAAGCGCAACTCGCCTTCGGACACGGGAGCGCGAACGCCTATGACGAAGCCGCCTATCTGATTCTGCATACGCTGCACTTGCCGCTCGACACGCTCGATCCGTTCCTCGATGCGCGTTTGCTCGATCAGGAAGTCGACACCGTGCTCAAAGTCATCGAGCGCCGCGCGACCGACCACGTGCCGGCCGCCTACATCACGCAGGAAGCTTGGATGCATGGCCTGCGCTTTTACGTCGACGAGCGCGTCATCGTGCCGCGTTCGTTCATCGGCGAGTTGCTCGCGGACGGCTTGCAGCCCTACGTCGCCGATCCCGACGAAGTCGGCGCCGTGCTCGAGCTCTGCGCGGGCTCGGGGTGCCTGGCCATTATCGCCGCGCATGCGTTTCCGAACGCCGACGTCGACGCCGTCGATATTTCGACCGATGCGCTCGAAGTCGCTCGCATCAACGTGGCCGACTACGCGCTCGAGGACCGCATCGCGCTGTTCGAGGGCGACCTGTTCGCCCCCCTGCCCGAGCGCCGTTACGAAGTCATCATCGCGAATCCGCCCTATGTCAACAGCGACTCCATGCAAGCGTTGCCGGCCGAATACCGGCACGAGCCGCAACTGGCGCTGGCCGGTGGCGAGGATGGCATGGACATCGTGCGCCGCATCGTCAAGGACGCACGCAATTGGCTGACCGACGACGGCGTGCTCGTCGTCGAAATCGGCAACGAGCGCGCGAACGTCGAGGCGGCGTTCGGCGGACTCGACCTCGTTTGGATGTCGACGAGCGGCGGGGACGACACCGTGTTCCTGATCCAGGCCAGCGATCTACCGGCTGTTTGATCCCGCATCGACTTCGCGAGCCCGTCCTGACCCGATGCCTGCGCCCGAACCAACGCCCACGAGCGGGCACGACGATCACGACGACCGAGACGATGACGCCGGCTCGCTCGAAAGCGCCGCGTCCCAAGCCCGACGGCTGTGTCTGATCGCCGGCGCGGCCGCTTTGGCTTATGGCTTGTCGCTGCGGGACGCGCCCTACCCCGATCAAGCCGCCGCGAAGGTGCTCATGTGCGCGCTGCTGTTCTTGGCCGCCGCGCGCCATGAACCACTGAGCGAGCGGCTGCGGCTCATGGCCGCGCTGGCGGCGTCGGCCGTGGGCGATGCGTTGCTCGCGCTGCCGCAGCTCGCGTTCTCGTTCGTCGGCGGGCTCGGTGCGTTTTTGATCGCGCACTTGGCCTACTGCACGCTGCTCGCCGCGCGCTCCGCTGGCGCGGGGCTTTGGCGCGGCTCCCGGAGCTGGCGCCGCGCCGCCGTACCCCTGCTGTGGGCGGCTGCGGTCGCGATGTACTTCGTGCTCTTTCCACATTTGGGGACACTGGCCGTCCCCGTTGCCGTCTACGTGCTCGCGCTATGCGCCATGGCCAGCTTCGCCCTCGTCGCGCAGCCACACGGCCTCGCGCTACCGCTGGGCGGTCTCGCGTTCGTCGCCTCCGATGCGATGATCGGCATCGACCGGTTCCTCGGCACTTTTACGGGCAGCGACTACGCGATTTGGTTCACCTATGCCGTCGCGCAGGTCTCGATCGCGGCCGGCATCCTACTTGATGGCGGCCGTCGATGACGAAAGCGTCTGTTCGTGCGGATGACCCGCCCGCATTCCCGGATAACCCTGCCCCAAATCCGGCGCTTCGGTAAGATGCTCGTGGATCGCGTGCTCGATGAGCGCGCCGCACATCGGAAAGACGTCTGACACGGCCCATGCATTTCGACTGGCTCTCACTCGGTGGCCTGATCTTCGCCGCACACGTGCTCGGCGTGATCGCGGCTACCCACGCCATCCTCAACACCCGCACGTCGCAAGGCGCGATCGCATGGGCCGTCTCGCTCGTGGCCGTGCCTTATGTCACGCTGATTCCCTATCTCTTTTTGGGACGCAGCAAGTTCTCGGGCTACGTCGACAAGCGTCGCATCGAAAGCGAGTTGCTGCGCACGCGCGCCCATCCGAACGCGTGGGACACGCGCGCTTCGTCGATGGGGCGCCCCGCCGAAGCGCTCGGCCACGCCGTCGTGCGGGCTCTCACGCATCTATCGGGCATGCCGTTTCTAGCCGGCAACAGCGTGCGCACGCTCGTGAACGGCGATGCGACGTTCGCCGCGATTCTCGATGCGATCGAGCACGCACGCCATTACGTGCTGATCCAATTTTTCATCGTGCGCGACGACGCGCTCGGCGAAATGCTCAAGCAGTTGCTGCTCGTCAAGGCTGCCCAGGGCGTGCGCGTGTGTTTTCTGTACGACAGCATCGGCAGCTTCGATTTACCGCAGCGTTACGTGTCGGCATTGGTCGAAGGCGGCGTCGAGATGCACCCGTTCGCGACGAACAAGCGCTTCGTCAACCGCTTTCAGCTCAATTTCCGCAATCACCGCAAGATCGTCGTCGTCGACGGGGAGCGTGCCTTCGTGGGCGGCCACAACGTTGGCGTCGAGTATCTCGGCGCCAACCCGCGCCTTTCGCCGTGGCGCGACACCCATATCGAACTGCGCGGGCCCGTGGTCGCCAGCGTGCAGTTCGTGTTCATCGAGGATTGGCATTGGGCGACGCAGCGCCTGCCGCAACTCGAGCCGTCGCAAGCGGAACAGCCCGAGAACGCCGGCGATGCCGACATGCATTGCCTCGTCATCGCGCCGGGGCCGGCCGACAAACAGGAAACCGGCTCGCTCTTTTTCGTCGAGGCGATCAACGCGGCACAGACACGGATCTGGATCACGACGCCGTACCTCGTGCCCGACGAAGCCGTGTTCTCGGCCTTGCGGCTCGCCGTCATGCGCGGGGTCGACGTGCGCATCCTCATTCCGAGCCGACGCGATCACTACGTCGTGTTCGAAGCGTCGAGGCTATATGCCTACGACCTCATTTGCGCCGGCGTGCGCATCTTCCGCTACCGGCCCGGGTTCTTGCATCAGAAGGTCGTGCTGATCGACGACGTCGCCGCGGCGATCGGCAGCGCCAATCTCGACAACCGTTCGTTCCGGCTCAACTTCGAGATCATGGTGCTGACGATCGATCATGCGTTTGCCGAGGAGGTCGAAGCCATGCTCATTCGGGATTTCGGCGAAGCTTGGGAAGTCGATCGCAGCGAATACCGCCGCGCGTCGGCGCTGCGGCGCGTCGTCATGCACGTGGCGCGATTGTTTTCGCCGATCTTGTAAGCCCGTCAAAGGAGCGCCTCGATATCTCCAACGATCGCCTCCGGCTTCGTTTTCGGCGCATACCGCTTCACGACGCTGCCCTGGCGATCAACGAGGAACTTCGTAAAGTTCCACTTGATGACCTTCGTGCCGAGCAGCCCGCGCGCTTCGCCTGTCAGATAGCGAAACAACGGGTGCGCATCGGGGCCCTTCACGTCGATCTTCTCGAACATCGGGAACGTCACGCCGAAGCGTTGCGCGCAAAAGCTGCCGATCTGCGTCGCATCGCCGGGCTCCTGCTTGCCGAACTGGTTGCACGGGAAACCGAGCACCTCGAATCCGCGTTCGGCGTATCGCTCGTGAAGTTGCTGCAACCCCGTATACTGCGGCGTGAACCCGCATTCGCTCGCCGTATTGACGATGAGCAAAACCTTATCGCGATAACGATCCAGGCCGACGGTCTCGCCGCCGAGCGTGCTCGCGGAAAACGTATAGAGCGTACTCACCGAGTCGCCTCCGAAGGAAAAGCGCAAGTCTATGCGAAAGACAAAAGCCGCGTCCGGCACAGACGATGCGCGCATGCGTCTAAAATAGCGCTTTTCGAGCCGCCGGCCCCGTCGTGATCCGTTTCAGTCAATTCAGCCTCGCCCGCGGTGTCAAGCCGCTTTTCGACGCCACCACTTTCACGCTGAACCCGGGCGAAAAGGCCGGGCTCGTCGGTGCCAACGGCGCCGGCAAATCCACGCTGTTCTCGGTCCTGCGCGGCGAGCTCCATGCCGACGCCGGCGACGTTTTCTTCCCGCCGTCGTGGCGCATCGCCCACGTCGCGCAGGACACGCCCGCCGCCGAGAAAACCGCGCTCGAATATACGCTTGACGGCGATGCGGCCCTGCGCGAGATCGAGGCGAGCATCGGGCAAGCCGAAGCCGACCATGACGGCGAAGCGCTCGCGCACGCGCACGCCGCATTCGCCGATGCGGACGGCTACACGGCCCCGGCACGCGCCGAGGCGCTGCTCCTCGGCCTCGGCTTCACGCTCGCGCAAACGCGCGAGCGCGTCGCGAGCTTCTCGGGCGGCTGGCGCATGCGGCTCAATCTGGCGCAGGCGCTCATGTGCCGCTCCGACCTGCTGCTGCTCGACGAACCCACGAACCACCTCGACCTCGACGCCATCGTTTGGCTCGAAGATTGGCTGGGCCGCTATGCCGGCACGCTCGTCGTCATCTCGCACGATCGCGAATTCCTCGATTCGATCTGCAACGTCACGCTGCATCTCGAAAATCGCCAGATCAAGCGCTACGGCGGCAACTATTCGCAGTTCGAGATCCTGCGCGCGCAGCAACTCGCGCTGCAACAAAACGCTTACGAAAAGCAGCAAAAAACCATCGCGCATCTGCAAAGCTTCATCGACCGCTTCAAGGCGAAGGCCACGAAGGCACGCCAAGCGCAGAGCCGGATGAAAGCGCTCGAAAAAATGGAGCGAATCGCGCCCGCACACGCGGCCTCTTCGTTCACGTTCGAGTTCCGCACGCCCGACGCCGCGCCGAACCCGATGCTCGTAATGGAAGACGTCCGCTGCGGCTATCGCACCGACGGCGGCATCGAGATTCCGATTCTCGACGGCGTCACGCTGTCGGTGCAGAACGGCCAGCGCATCGGCCTGCTCGGCGCCAACGGCCAAGGCAAATCGACGCTCGTCAAGACGCTCGCAGGCACGCTCGAGCCGCTCACCGGCACGATGCGCGCGGGGCGCGGCCTCGCGATCGGCTACTTCGCGCAGCATCAGCTCGAAACGTTGCGTCCCGACGATTCGCCGCTCGCGCACTTGGCCCGCATCGCGCCCGAGGCACGCGAGCAAGAACTGCGCGACTTCCTCGGCGGCTTCAACTTCTCGGGCGACATGGCCAGTTCGCCGATCGGCCCGTTCTCTGGGGGCGAGAAAGCCCGGCTTGCGCTGGCGCTGATCATCTGGCAAAAGCCGAATCTGCTTCTGCTCGACGAACCGACGAACCACCTCGATCTCGAAACACGCTACGCGTTGACGATGGCGCTCGCGCAATTCGAGGGCACGCTGATCCTCGTCTCCCATGATCGCCATTTGCTGCGCGCGAGCACCGATCAGTTCATGCTGGTCGCCAAACACCGGCTGCAACCGTTCGACGGCGATCTCGACGATTACCGCGATTGGCTGCTGCAACACGCCGCCGAGACGCGCGCCGCGGCCAAGGCCGCGAGCCAAGCGGGGGCGTCGGGCGACGCCGACGCCTCGGCGGCCAACCGCAAGGATCAGCGGCGCCAGGAAGCCGAGACGCGTCAGAAGCTCGCGCACCTGAAAAAGCCGCTGCAAACACGCATCAAGAAACTCGAGAAAGAGATGGACACCGTGAACGCGGAAAAAGCGACGCTCGACGCCTTCGTCGCCGACACCGCGAGCTACGAGCCGGCCATGAAAGCCAAGCTTACCGACGCGCTCAAGCGCCAAGCCGAAGTCCAAGCGCGCCTCGAAGCGCTCGAAGCCGAATGGCTCGATGCGCAGGAGGAACTCGAACAAATCGGCTAGCGCGCCCAAGCCGGCGGCGCGCGCGGCCCTTTCGCGCCCGGGCCGAGCCGGGACGGATCGACAGGAGGTGTACGTTGACGACCGATGCTCCGTTGCGAGGCCTGCGTGTGCTCGACCTCACGCGCTTGCTGCCCGGCCCGCTCGCGACGTTGCGGCTCGCGGAGCTCGGCGCCGACGTACTGAAGATCGAAGAGCCCGGAGGCGGCGATCCGGCGCGCGCGATGATGCAAACGCCGGCCGACCGCGCGCTAGGCGTGCCCAGCAGCTTCTATCGCCTCGTCAATCGCGGCAAGCGCGAAACGCGTCTCGATTTGAAGACCGAGACGGGGCGCACGGTCTTGCGCGCGCTCGTGCGCGAATCGCACGTGCTCGTCGAAAGCTTTCGCCCCGGCGTCATGGCGCGGCTTGGGCTCGACTACCCCAACCTCGCCAAGATCAACCCCAAGCTCGTCTACTGCGCGATCACGGGCTACGGCGCGACGGGCGTGTTCTCGCAGCGGCCCGGCCACGACATCAACTACCTCGCCTACGCGGGGGTGCTCGATCAGATCGCAACGCACGACGGCACGCCCGTCGTCCCGAACATCCAGATCGCCGATCTGCTCGGCGGCGCGCTACCGGCCGTCACGCGTATCCTCGCGGCGCTCTGGCAAGTCTCACGCGGCGGCAACGGCGCATTCGTCGACATTTCGATGACGCATTCGATCCATGCCTGCAACGTCGTGGCACGCACGGCACTCGAAAACGTCGAGCAGATCAACGATCGCGACAAGCCTATGGATATCGACGCATTGCGAGCGGGGCAAGGGCTGCTCAACGGCGGCGTGCCCTGCTACAACGTCTACCGGACGGCCGACGGGCGCTGGCTCGCCGTCGGCGCGCTCGAATTGAAGTTTTGGGAACGCTTGTGCCGCGCGCTGGGCCGGCCCGATTGGGCGTCGCGCCATTGGAGCCTGGGCCAGGTCATCGGCGGCCCCGACGCCGTTGCGCTCACGCGCGAACTCGCCGAGCACATCGCGACGCATCGGCTCGATACGTGGATCGAACTGCTCGAGCCGCGCGACTGCTGTATCTCGCCCGTGCTGACGGTCGAGGAAGCGCGCGAGCATGTCCTGTTCCAGCCCGAACCGGAACGCTAAGTCTAAGCGCAAGCCTAAGCGCTCAAGCGGGCCGGGCGAGGACACTAAACGATACGGCCCGCGCGATTACTCCAGTTCCTTGACCCGGTCGATGGCTTGCTCGATGCGCTCGACGGCGAGCACTTGCAACCCGTCGATCGGCTGCTTGGGCGCGTTGGCTTTCGGAATCAACGCCGCCGTGAAGCCGAGCTTGGCCGCCTCTTTCAAGCGCTCTTGTCCGCGCGGCGACGGCCGGATCTCGCCGGCGAGACCCACTTCGCCGAAGACGATCAACCCCTTGGGCAGCGGCTTGTTGCGCATCGACGAATGAATCGCGAGCAGCACCGCCAGGTCGGCCGCCGGCTCGGCGATCTTCACGCCACCAACGGCGTTGAGAAACACGTCCTGATCGAAGCACGCGATGCCCGCATGCCGATGCAACACGGCCAGCAGCATCGCGAGGCGGTTCTGCTCGAGCCCGACCGCCAGCCGGCGCGGGTTCGGCACATTCGCCGTATCGACGAGCGCCTGGATCTCGACGAGCAGCGGACGCGAGCCTTCCTGGGTCACGAGCACGCAGGAGCCCGGCACGATCTGCTCGTGCTGCGACAAAAAGAGCGCCGACGGATTGGCGACGCCGCGCAGCCCCCGCTCGGTCATCGCGAACACGCCGAGCTCGTTGACGGCGCCGAATCGATTCTTGAACGCGCGCACGAGCCGGAAGGACGAATGCGTGTCGCCTTCGAAGTACAGCACGGTATCGACGATATGCTCGAGCACGCGCGGGCCGGCCAAATTCCCCTCTTTCGTCACGTGTCCGACCATGACGATCGTGGTGCCCGACTGCTTCGCGATTCGCGTGAGTTGCGCGGCGCATTCGCGTACCTGCGCGACCGAGCCCGGCGCCGATGTCAGCGCATCGGAATAGATGGTCTGGATCGAATCGATGACGGCCACGTCCGGCCGCTCGGCTTCGATCGCCGCCTGGATTTTTTCGAGCTGGATTTCGGCCAGCAGCATCAAGTCGGCCGCCCGCGAACCCGGCTCGAGCAATGCCAGGCGCTGCGCGCGCAGCCCGATTTGCGCCGCCGACTCCTCGCCGCTGATGTACAACGCACGGCGCTCCTCGGACAGCGAAGCGAGCGACTGCAGCAGCAGCGTCGACTTGCCGATGCCCGGATCCCCGCCGATCAGCACGACGCCGCCCGCGACGAAGCCACCGCCGAGCACTCGGTCGAATTCGCCGATACCCGTCGAAAAGCGCGGTACGTCGGCCGCCTCGATGTCGGACAGCCGCTGCACGGGCGCGCCCTTCGCAAGCGATTGGAAACGATGAGTGCCGGCGCTCGGCGCCACGGTCTCGACGAGGGTGTTCCAGACGCCGCACGAGGGACATTGCCCTTGCCACTTCGGCGATTGACCGCCGCATTCGGTACAGGTGTAAGCCGTCTTCTGTTTCGCCACGCGCGGTCCTTAGCCGTTCATTCTTATCGATCGTAACAACGGGAGGTCAAGCGAGACGCGGGCCGCTTATTCGGCCAACACCGGTACCCGCTGCGCAACCGCGCACATGAGTTCGTAGCCGATCGTGCCGCAGGCGCGCGCAACATCGTCGATAGGCAACTGCGCGCCCCAAAGTTCGACACGCGAGCCGACGTTCGCCGCCGGGCACGGTGTCAGATCGACGTTCAGCATGTCCATCGAGACGCGTCCCACGAGGCGCGTACGCACGCCGTCGACGATGACCGGCGTGCCCTCCGGCGCGCACCGCATGTAGCCGTCCGCGTAGCCGCAGGCGACGACGCCGACGCGCATCGGCGCCGGCGCCGTGAACGTCGAGCCATAGCCAACGGTCTGTCCCTTTGCGAGCGTTTGGACGCCGATGAGCTCCGAGGCGAGCGTCATGGCCGGCTGCAGCCCCACGCCGTCGACCGCGGCCGTCACCCCCGACGGCGACGCGCCGTAAAGGATGATGCCGGGCCGCACCCAGTCGAAATGCGCGCGCGGATGCCAGAGCGTGGCCGCCGAGTTCGACAGGCTGCGAGCGCCGGCAATGCCTTCCGCGCCGCGCTCGAACGCGTCGATCTGGTGCTCGATGCCGCGCTCGCCGTCCGCATCCGAAAAATGGGTCATGAGGACGATTTGGCCGATGCCGGGGCACGCACGGGCGCGCTCCCATGCGGCGCGAAACTTGTCGGGCGCGTAGCCGAGCCGGTTCATGCCGCTGTTCATCTTGAGCTGAATATTGACCGGCTTGGACAAACGCGCCATCTCGAGCATTCGAAGCTGCTCGTCGCTGTGCACCGTCGTGGTCAAGCTGTAGCGGTCGATGACGTCGATGTCCGTCGGCCGGAAAAAACCTTCGAGCAGAAGAATGGGCCCGGCCCAGCCGAGCTCGCGCAGCTTGACGGCCTCTTCGAGGTCGAGCAGACCGAAGCCGTCGGTGGCCCGCAGCCCCGGGAAGGCGCGGGCGAGCCCGTGCCCATACGCATTGGCCTTGACGACGGCCCACACCTTCGAATTGGGTGCGTGGCGGCGGGCACAAGCCAGATTGTTGGCCAAAGCGGCAGTGTGGATGGTAGCGAGAAGCGGGCGCGGCATGACGTTTTCGTAAAAACCAGAAGCGTATCGGGATGGGATGGCGCATGTTCGGACGCGCAACGGGTAGTCGCGCGCGCTTCGGGCGGCGCGCCGGCAGTCCGAAGCCACCTATTTTCGTGATATAAAGCCGTGCGCACAACCCATTTCGAACGGCCTAAGTCCTAACGCGTCACTCGCGCCCGGGGAGGACGCGCCGCAAAGGACCGCACCGCATCAGATGAAAAAAGGTTTTTACTCCATCATGGCCGCGCAGTTTTTTTCGTCGCTGGCCGATAGCGCCCTTCTGATTGCCGCCATTGCACTACTCAAAGACCTCCATGCTCCGAACTGGATGACGCCGCTGCTCAAGCTGTTCTTCGTCCTGTCTTATGTCGTGCTCGCCGCATTCGTCGGCGCTTTCGCCGATTCGCGGCCCAAGGGGCGCGTGATGTTCGCGACCAACACGATCAAGATCGTCGGCTGCGTCGTCATGCTCGTTGGCGCTCACCCGCTCGCCGCGTACGGCATCGTCGGCTTCGGCGCCGCCGCCTATTCGCCGGCCAAGTACGGCATCTTGACCGAGCTCCTGCCTCCCGAGCGCCTCGTGGCGGCCAACGGCTGGATCGAAGGCACCACCGTTGCCTCGATCATCCTCGGCACCGTGCTCGGCGGCGCGCTGATCAGCCCTCACATCGCCGCGCATGTGCTCAAGCACCATATGCCCTTCGTCCGCACCCCGGCCGAAGCCGCGATGGTCGTCATCATGGGCATCTACGTCACCGCAGCCCTCTTCAACCTGAGTATTCCCGATACCGGCGCGCGCTACCCGAAGCAGCAGCACGGGCCGATCAGGCTCATCACCGATTTCGCCGATTGCTTCCTGACGCTGTGGCACGACAAGCTCGGCCAGATCTCGCTGGCCGTCACGACGCTGTTCTGGGGCGCCGGCGCCACGCTGCAGTTCATCGTGTTGAAATGGGCCGAGGTATCGCTCGGCATGTCGCTGTCCGAAGGCGCCATCCTGCAGGCGATCGTCGCCGTGGGCGTGGCCGCCGGAGCGATGTATGCCGCGGCGCGGGTGCCGCTGAAAAAGTCGCTGACGGTCCTGCCGGTCGGCATCATGATGGGCGTCGCCGTGATGTCGATGGCGTTCTACACGCGCCACACCGTGCCGGCCAACTGGGGCTTCTATTTCGGCCGCCTGCACGTGCCGGGCTATCTCGTCATCGCATACCTGTTCTTGATGATCGTCGGCGCCCTCTCCGGCTTTTTCGTCGTCCCGATGAACGCGCTGCTGCAGCATCGCGGACACGTCCTGCTGTCGGCCGGCCATTCGATCGCCGTGCAGAACTTCAACGAGAACCTGTCGGTGCTCATCATGCTGTGCTTGTATGCGGTGCTGATCTGGCTCAACGTGCCAGTATCGGTCGTGATCGTCTTGTTCGGCACCTTCGTCTGCCTCATGATGTGGCTCGTCATGCGCCGCCATCAAGCCAATCAGCGCGCATTCGATTCGGTCGCGCTGATCGGCGAAGCCAAACACTGAAAACTATCCGGCCGCACCGCGGCCGACCGCCATGTCCCGCACCATCCCCAACGTCCTGACGATCGCCGGCTCCGACTCTAGCGGCGGCGCCGGTATTCAGGCCGACTTGAAGACGTTCTCCGCGCTCGGCGTCTACGGCGCCAGCGTCATCACGGCGTTGACGGCGCAAAACACGTATGGCGTGCGGGCCGTCCATGCGCCCGATTGCACGTTCGTCGCCGCCCAGCTCGACGCCGTGTTCGAGGACATCCGCATCGACGCCGTCAAGATCGGCATGCTCGCGAACGCCGACATCGTGCGTACCGTTGCGGCGGCCTTGCGCCGTTATCAGCCGGCGCATGTCGTGCTCGATACCGTCATGCTGTCGAAGAATGGGCATGCGCTGCTCGCCCCCGATGCCGTCGCCGCCCTACGCGAGGAACTGCTGCCGTTGGCGGGACTCGTGACACCCAACCTCGACGAAGCAGCCGCGCTCGTCGGCGCCGACGCGCCCGCGGCCGACGAAGCCGCCATGCGCGAACAAGGCGAAGCACTGCGCGCGCTCGGCGCGCGTGCCGTACTCATGAAGGGTGGGCATCTCGGCGGGGCAGAAAGCCCCGATTGGCTCGTCGACGAAAGAGGCGCTCATCGCCTCGGCGCCGCGCGCATCGCGGTCAAGCAGACGCACGGCACCGGCTGCACGCTGTCGGCGGCGATCGCGGCGCTGATTACCCAGCGGCCCGACTGGCTCGGCGCCGTCACCGATGCCAAGGCATATCTCGTCGATGCGTTGCGCGAAAGCGTCCGCCTTCAGGTAGGCAACGGCATCGGGCCGCTCCATCATTTTCATCGCTGGTGGTAAGGGCTACCACGCCAACACCACCACCGAGCGCGCCGCCGTCGCAGCAGCGAATCGAGCAAGCCTTTCTCCCTGCACTGCGGCCGCCAAGGCACGTTTGCAAGCCTGGAATCAGCGTGAACAGGCCCTTCCATAGTATCTAGCCTGCGCCGGCCATTCGTCGGACACGAGGAACCCTCGCGCCGTTTCGCGCCAATACCCGAGCGCGGACGGATCTCGCTCGAAGCGAGCGAGCATCGTCGGGCCGCTTTGCTGCGCGAGCCGCTCGGCCAGCGCGTCAGGCGCCGTCAACCCCGCTGCGCCCACGTCCCCGCCTTCGCGCTCGCTCGCGATCGCGGGCCGCGGCGCAAGCCATGCCAGGCGCGGCAACACAGCCCAACGGGCGGCGACGCGGCTCGCGCAAAACGACGGCCATTCGCTGCGAGTCACCCAGAAGCCGCGGTGATGCGAGGGATCGACAGCCGGCGCGATCGGCGGCGCTTCGCCCCATTGATAGAACAGCCAACCCTTGACGAACATCTGCGGCTGCCAGGGACCGGCGTGACCCAACGCCGCGAATTCGTCGCGCGCCGACAGCGGCAACTGATGCCCGAGCAAGTGCCCCAACTTCACATCGAAGCGGTCCTGCAGATTGGGACCGACGTAATCGGCCAGCTCGGCACGATTACCGCCGGCGTGCAAATAGCACTTAACGGCCAGCTCCCAGTGCAACCTGCGCCCGCTGGCCGTCTCGACGAGAAAATCGCACTCGCCGATCGTGCGTCCCGCCAGGCGCAACGCAACGTTCGCGGCGACGAGCCGGCAGGCCGGACCCTGTTGCAGAAAGTAGGCGAGCAAGCACTCGGCGTAGCGGCCGAGCCGCACGATTCGCATGGCGGCGAGCGCTTGCCGCAGCGGACCTGGCTCCCGGTCCAGTTCGAGCAGCCAGCGAATCGTGGCGGCGCGCTCTTGCCCAGTCTCGAACACGCTCGCGAGTTCGCCCGCAGGCGGCTGCCCGCGCAGCAAGGGTGCGCTGAAGAGGAGCCAGGCCAAGTCGCGGACGACGGGATCGGACAGCGCGTCCTGCAACGCATCGAGCGCGGCGGCGGGAGCAGCGGCCGGCTCGAGCGCGCTCATTGCCGCGCCTGTTCTTCGGCAATGGCTTGCCGATACGTGTCGTGGGCGAGGCACAGATCGACCCACGCCTTCGCCTTGTCGGGCAAGCTGCGCAGCAAGTACGCGGGATGGTACGTCACGATGACGGGCACCTCCTCGTAGCGATGCACACGGCCTCGCAGCGACGAAATGCTCGCATCGGTCTTCAGCAGGTTTTGCGCGGCAACGCGCCCGAGCGCGATGATGAGTTTGGGCTTGAGAAGCGCGACTTGGCGCTGCAGATACGGCTCGCAGCGCGCGACTTCGTCGGGCTCGGGATTGCGGTTGCCAGGCGGCCTGCACTTGACGACGTTGGCGATATAGACGTTCTCATCGCGCGCGAGCGAGAGCGCGCGCAGCATGCTGTCGAGCAGCTTGCCGGCTTGGCCCACGAACGGCTCGCCCTGCTTGTCTTCGTTTTCGCCGGGCGCCTCGCCGATGAGCATCCAATCGGCAGCGCGATCGCCGACGCCGAACACCGTCTTCGTCCGTTTTTCGCAAAGCCGGCAACGCTCGCATGCCGATACGCGCGCTTCGAGCGCATCCCAGTCGAGCGTCGCGACGCCGCCCGCCTCCCATGTCGAGGCCGGATGAGCGCCATCGGGCATAGCCGAAGGCGCGCGATCGAAATCGCCGACAGCCGGCTCCCGGCCGTGCCGCTCGGCAGGCCCGACACCCGTTGCTCGCACCGGCTCGAACCCCGCCGCACGCGCCGGCACCGCGTCGGCCGGCACGGCCTCGCGGGGAGCCCGCTGCTGGGGTTCGTCCACGGTGGTCGCGCTTTGGTCGACCGACGCACCGCGTCGCACCCACATCGTCCCGAGACCGAGCGTCTCGAGCGCGGCTTCATCGAGCGCCATCGTCGCCCTCCTTCAAAAACGTATAGCGCATGACAAGCGCATCCTCGCGGCCGTGACGCCGTGCCGGGTAGTAATTCTTGCGCCGTCCGATCGTAGTGAACCCGAAACGCTCGTAAAGCCGCACCGCACGCGTGTTGGAGGGCCGCACCTCGAGCAGGACGCCGCTCAACTGCTTGCCGCGTGTCATTCGAACGGCTTCGCGCAGCAGAGCCAGACCGGCGCCGGTGCCCTGAGCGCACGGAGCCACGCATAAATTGAGCAAATGCATCTCGTCGACGACGGGCATCAACACGCAATAGCCGATGAGCGAGCCCGTGACGTGCCGCATGCATAGGCCGAAGTAGCCGTTGCGCAGCGAATCTTCGAAATTGCCGCGCGACCAAGGGAAATCGTATGCCTCGCGCTCGACGGCGGCCACCTCGTCGAGGTCGGCTTCCGTCATCGGAGACAGATAGCGGTCGGCCAACAACACCCCGCTCATCGCGCCTCCTGCCCGCCACTGCGCGCCGCGCGCTCGGCAAGCCGCTCGGCCGTCGTCTGCGCGACTTTGTCGCGCACGTACTCGGGCGCCGCGTGCTCGGCGGCAACCGTGCGCCCGGCTCGGTATGCCCGCAACGCCGCCAACGCCAGCGGCCCTGCGTGCGGCAGCGCATCGTGATCGACGACGGCGGCCCGCTCGGCCGCGGCCAGGCGCGCGCCGAAGGCGCCGGCGGCATTGCCGGCAAGCGCAAACGGCTGCTCGGGCGCGACGAGCGTATCGGGCGCGCCCAGCGACGGCGGCGTCAGCGCGCGCCATTCGCCGGGCTCGGCGTCCCATGCGTAGTCGGCCCAATACACTTCGTCCATGCGAGCATCGAGCGCGACGAGCACGCGCGTAATCGACGGGTCGCGCTGGCGCGCGCTTTCGGCACAGATCAGCAAGGTGCTGATCGGTACGACGGGGACGCCAAGCCCGAACGCGAGCCCTTGCGCGACGCCCGTGGCGGTGCGCAAACCCGTGAACGAGCCGGGGCCCGCGCCGAACGCGACGGCATCGCACGCGTCGAGCGCGAGCCCCGCCTCGTCGAACAATTCACGCACGGCCGGCAGCACGCGCGTGCTGGAGACCGCGCCGGTCAACTCGTGGCGCGTCCAAATACGCGGAGAAACCGATTCGGAGATGGCCGATCGCGCCTCCGAGCGAAGCAGCGCGACCGAGCAATATTCGGTCGAGGTATCGAGAGCAAGCAGCACGGTGGATGTCATGGGCGCTATTGTAATGCGGGCGGTGCCGCGCCCCGCCGTTCGAACGAGGCGCGCCGCGTTTGGAAGCATCGCTCCAGTTTTCGGGCGGGAACGCTTGCTATGATCGGCGGCCTTATCGTTTTTGCACGGGAGAGAGGGTCATGAGCAACGTCGATGCGCAGTTCGAGCAAGCCCAGGTGGATGTCAAAGCCCTGCCCGAAAAGCCAGGCAACATGACGCTGCTGCGTCTTTACGCGTTATTCAAGCAAGCCACCGACGGCGACGTGCACGGCGACAAGCCCGGTTTCGCCGACATCGTAGGCAAGTACAAATACGACGCCTGGGCCTCGCTCAAGGGCACCGGGCAAGACGTGGCGAAACAGCAATACGTAGAACTCGTCGAATCGCTGAAGAACGGCACGGCTAGCTGAACGAGCCGCGGGAGCACTTCAACGAACGAATTCTCAACATGCTGGTGGCGCACCGCAGCAAAAACCCTTACAATGTCGGCTGCGCGTTACTCGCCGGCCAGCTTTACAGCCAACTTCACGGCCAAAGTCTGCGGGTGCAGCGCACTGTAGCGTTTTGCTCCAATCTAGTTTAGAACCTGTCCCCTTCCGCCTAGGCCCCAACGGGCCGTCTCATACCAGGCTGACGGCGATGCCATTGCCGGCGTCCCGTACCCGATACAGCTTCTAACGAAAAGCTCGCATTGATTCGCGAGCTGCCCCCGTTTTTCGATTTGCTCGCGTGCGCTCTTGCATGCTGAATCCGACGACTTGGGTAATGCCGATTGGCGCCGACGCCTTTGTTTGCCGTCTTCTTAGGATTCTCATGACTTCGAGCTTCGATTCCAGTCCGTTGAACGCCATCGCCGATCTCGCGCTCAGCCTCAACGCCGATGCTGCACCGGCTGCCGACGCAACACCGGCAGCCGAGGCGGCCGCCGCCGCGCCGGCGGGCCCCACCTTCGCCTCGCTTGGCCTGTCGCCCGAAATCATCTCGGCGCTGACGGCCGCGGGCTACGTTGCGCCCACGCCCGTGCAGCAACGCGCGATTCCGGCCGCCATCGCTGGCCGCGACCTGCTCGTCTCGAGCCCCACGGGCTCGGGTAAGACGGCGGCCTTCATGCTGCCGGCCATCGAGCGTTTCGCGCAAATGCAAAAGACGCAAGCCGCGCAGCCGCGCGAAGCCGGCGGCGAGCGCCGCCCGCGCCGCGGCCCGCCGGTCGCGCAACCAGGCCTGCTCGTCCTCACGCCAACGCGTGAACTCGCCATGCAAGTGACGACGGCCGCATCGAACTACGGCAAACATCTGCGCCGGCTGCGCACGGTCAGCATTCTCGGTGGCGTCGCTTACGGCCAGCAACTGATGCTGCTCGCGAAGAACCCCGAGATCCTTGTCGCGACGCCGGGCCGTCTGCTCGATCACCTCGAGCGCGGCCGCATCGACCTCTCGCAGTTGCAAATGCTCGTGCTCGACGAAGCCGATCGCATGCTCGACATGGGCTTCATCGATGACATCGAGACGATCGTGGCGGCCACGCCTGCCTCGCGCCAAACGATGCTGTTCTCGGCCACTCTCGACGGCAAGATCAGCTCGCTGACGAACCGTCTGCTGAAAGATCCCGAGCGCATCGAGATCGCTCATCGGGCGGAATCGCGTGCGAACATCGCACAGACGGTCCACTACGTCGACGACCGCGACCATAAGGATCGTTTGCTCGATCATCTGCTGCGCGACACGGCGCTCGATCAGGCCATCGTGTTTACGGCGACCAAGAACGAAGCCGATCAACTGGCCGGCCGCCTTGCCGACGCCGGTTTCTCCTCGGCGGCGCTGCACGGCGACCTGCCGCAAGGCGCGCGCAACCGCACGATCCGCGCACTGCGCGAGCGGCGCGTGCGCGTGCTCGTGGCAACCGACGTCGCCGCGCGCGGCATCGACATTCCTGGCATCACGCACGTTTTCAACTACGATCTGCCGAAGTTCGCCGAAGACTACGTCCACCGTATCGGCCGCACGGGCCGCGCGGGCCGCTCGGGCATCGCCGTGAGCCTCGTGCATCACGCCGAACAAGGTGCGCTCAAGCGGATCGAGCGCTTCGTGCATACCCCTCTGGCCGTCAACGTGATCGAAGGCTTCGAGCCGCGCAAGGCACCGCCGCGTAGCGGCAACGGTAACGGCCGCGGCCGTCCGGGCGGAAACAGCGGCCGGCGTTTCGGTTCGAGTTCGAACGGCGCTTCGCGCGGCAACGGCGAAGCGCGTGGCAGCAACAGCTTCGGCGGGCGCGGTTCGAGCAACTCGAGCGGTTCGAATAGCTCGAACGGTTCGAATGGTTCGAACGGCTCACGCGGCGGCTACGGCTCCCGCGACGGGTACGGCTCCCGCGAAGGCTATCAGGGCCGCCGCACGGACGGCCAACGCGGCGCGCGCCGCAACGGCTAACGCAGCAACTAACGCATAACGACGCACGATTGACTGCGTCGAACGAAAAGACCGGTGCCGAGCGCACCGGTTTTTTTTTCGCCCGACTATCGCGGATTTCACCATTCCGCCCCAATTTCACGATACGAAAAACTCTTTTGTGTCGTAAAAATCTGTGCTGCGTGGCACAACACGTCACGTTGCGACATGAAAAACGTCATTTCATATATTGAAATAAATTTATCAAGCCGTTGTTTATTAACGAATAAATAGAACAAAAAAACGTTCGCATCCGCCTATTCCGTGAGCTCCCGATTGCCTAGACTCTTATATAAGAGTTCGCGACCCAACCGGTCGCTGCCAGCAAGATCACGTTCATCACTCTTTCAAGCAACAAGGAGCCCACCATGTCACGCCAACAGCAAGCACAGCAACTGCAACAGCAATGGGAAACCGATCCGCGCTGGAAAGGGATCAAGCGCGGCTACACGGCCGAAGACGTCGTTCGCCTGCGCGGCTCGCTGCAACCGGAGCACACGCTCGCCAAGCGCGGCGCCGAGAAACTGTGGGACCTCGTCAATAGCGAGCCGTTCGTCAATGCCCTCGGCGCGCTGACGGGCAACCAGGCCATGCAACAAGTGAAGGCCGGCCTCAAGGCGATTTACCTGTCGGGCTGGCAAGTGGCGGGCGACGCGAACGTAGCCGGCGAAATGTACCCGGACCAATCGCTGTACCCGGCCAACTCGGTGCCGCTCGTCGTCAAGCGGATCAACAATACGCTCACGCGCGCCGATCAGATTCAATGGTCCGAAGGCAAGAATCCCGGCGACGAAGGCTACGTCGATTTCTTCGCCCCGATCGTGGCGGATGCCGAAGCCGGCTTCGGCGGCGTGCTCAACGCCTTCGAATTGATGAAGGCGATGATCGAGGCCGGCGCCTCGGGCGTGCACTTCGAAGATCAACTCGCATCGGTCAAGAAGTGCGGCCACATGGGCGGCAAGGTCCTCGTGCCGACGCGCGAAAACGTCGCGAAGCTGACGGCGGCACGTCTCGCGGCCGACGTCTGCGGCACGCCGACCGTCCTGGTGGCGCGCACGGACGCGGAAGCGGCCGATCTCATCACCTCGGACGTCGACGACAACGACCGCCCGTTCCTTACCGGCGAGCGCACGATCGAAGGCTTCTTCCGCACGAAGCCGGGCCTGGAGCAAGCGATCTCGCGCGGACTCGCCTACGCGCCGTATGCCGATTTGATCTGGTGCGAAACGGGCAAGCCCGATCTCGAATACGCGAAGAAGTTCGCCGAAGCCATTCACAAACAGTTCCCCGGCAAGCTGCTCTCGTACAACTGCTCGCCGTCGTTCAACTGGAAGAAGAATCTCGATGATGCGACGATCGCGAAGTTCCAGAAGGAATTGGGCGCGATGGGCTACAAGTTCCAGTTCATTACGTTGGCGGGCTTTCATGCGCTCAACTACTCGATGTTCAACCTCGCGCACGGCTATGCGCGCTCGCAGATGAGCGCGTTCGTGGAACTGCAGCAAGCCGAGTTCGCCGCTGCCGAGAAGGGCTTCACCGCCGTCAAGCATCAGCGCGAAGTAGGTACCGGCTACTTCGATGCGGTCACGCAGACCGTCGAGCGTGAAGCGTCGACGACGGCGCTGCACGGCTCGACCGAAGACGAGCAATTCTTCGATGCGAAAAAGGTAGCGTAAGCGACAGGACTCGTGCAGGAGACCAGGGAGGACGCGAGCCCCGCATGCGATAGGCATGCGGGGCTTGACGTTTCGACATTCGCCCGCTCACAAGCGGGACGGCCAAACGCTGTGCGACCGATCAGCGATAGACGATCACGGGAATCTTCGTATGCGTGAGAACGCGCTGCGTCTCGCTGCCGATCAGCAGACTGCCGAGCCCCTTGCGCCCATGCGAGGCCATGAAGATGACGTCGCATCCCCCGCTCTCCGCCGCTTCGATGATGCCGAGATACGGCGACGGATGCACGCTCGTTTGACTCGTACACGCGACGCCGACGCGGCGAGCGGCCGCTTCCACCTCGTCCAAGTGTTCGCGGGCTTCGCGTTCGCTGCGCTGCTGAAAATCGTCGGGCTGCTCGACGATGACTTCCGAAAACGGCGAGTACGGATACTGCGGCAAACACGCATAAGCGGTGATGCGGGCGCCGACCGAGCGCGCGAGATCGATCGCGCCGTCGATCGCCTTTTGCGACAAATCGGAACCATCGGTCGGGACCAGGATGTGCTTGAACATGACGCCTCCCTCGTCGATTAGCGCACGCCGTGCGCGGCGGGTCGGCGGCATCGCGCACCGCGGCGCGAGCACGCTCAAGTCGATTGTAGTGCGACGCCGGCTACCCGGCGGGCGTGCTTCGGGTGACTCCGTATATCGGAAACCCGCGCGCCGCCAAGGCCCGCGGTCCGCGCCCGGCTTATTGTCGGGCGTTATTGCCAGTAGCCGGGACGCTCATAGGTATGTTTGAGGAAATCGAGAAAAAGCCGCACCCGCAACGGCAAATGTCTGCGTTGCGGGAACACGGCATGGATGCCGATCGGCGGTGCGGCGAACGCATCGAGCACGGTCACGAGCCGGCCCGCGGCGATGTCCTCTTCCGCCTCCCAAGACGAGCGCCATGCGAGGCCATGGCCCGCGAGGCACCATTCGTGCAGGACGGCGCCGTCCGAGCATTCGAGCGTACCCGATACTTTGATGGAGACCGTCTTGCCGTCTTGCTGAAACGTCCAGCCGCGCTGCTGATTGACGCCCGCGGCCAGCGCGAGACAGTTGTGATGCGCGAGATCGGCCAATGTCTGCGGCGTGCCCTGCCGCGTGAGATAGGCCGGCGCGGCCACGCAGACGCGGCGGTTCTCGGCAAGCCGCAGCAAAACGAGCGACGAATCGGGCAATTCCCCAAAACGCACGGCGCAATCGAAGCCTTCGTTGACGAGGTCGACCATGCGGTCGGACAAATCGAGGGCGATCGACACTTCGGGATGGGCCGACGCAAACGCGGGAATCAGCGGCGCAACGTGTTTGCGCCCAAAACCGGCCGGCGCCGAGATGCGCACGTGGCCGCTCGCCTTCACCCCGCCCGCCGACACGCTGGCCTCGGCGTTCTGCATGTCGTTCACGATCCGCTGGCAGTCCTCGAGAAATGCGGAGCCCTCGAACGTCAAAGTGAGCTTGCGCGTCGTGCGCACGAGCAGCTTCACGCCGAGCCGCTCCTCGAGCGCGTCCAGCCTGCGGCCGATCACGGCCGGCGCGATCCCTTCCGCCTGGGCCGCCGCCGACAGGCTGCCCTTGGCCGCGACGGCCACGAACGTCTCGATTTGCTTGAAGCGCGACATGCAACAGCCCTTTGAAAAACGATCGATCGGTAGATTATGTATCAAAAAGTCAAAGATAAAATGACGACTAGGGTCTTTTTTGACCAGCCAAGTCACAAATAGAATGTGTTCCGGACCTTTAGAGCAGGAGTCCTTGGCCATGACCTCGTCACGACGTTTTCCTAAAGCGGTGCTGTTCGATGCATACGGCACGCTGTTCGACGTTCATTCGGTGGTTGCCGCGGCTGAGCAACTGTTCCCTGGGCAAGGCGACGCGCTCTCGCAGCTTTGGCGCCTGAAGCAGATCGAATACTCGCAATTGCGTACACTGGCCGATCCGAACGGCTCGCACTACAAGCCGTTCTGGGACGTCACGCTCGATGCGTTGCGCCACGCGGCGCGTCGTTTGCGCCTACCGCTCGACGCCGCCGGCGAGAAGCGCCTCATGGATCAGTACGCCTGCCTTTCCGCATTTCCCGACACGGCACCGGCACTGCGCGCGCTGCGCGAATACGGCGCGGCGTCCGGCACTCACACGCTGGGCCTCGGCATCCTGTCGAACGGCAATCCGGGCATGCTCGATGTTGCCGTCAAGAGCGCCGGCATCGCCGACCTGTTCGATCACGTGCTGTCCGTGCACACGGTGCACGCCTACAAACCCGCTCCCGCCGCCTATGCACTGGGCACGCGCGCGTTCGACGCGAGCGCGCGCGAAATCGTCTTCGTCTCGTCGAACGGCTGGGACGTAGCGGGGGCAGGCTGGTTCGGCTACACAACGTTTTGGATCAATCGAGCGGGAGCGCCGCTCGAAGAGTTGGAATCGAAACCGCGCGGTATCGGCACCGGCATGGCCGACCTCGTCGAATTCGTCAAAACGCTCGCGCTGACCGAAAAGGATTGAAGCGTTCGGCCTCGCGCGCCACAGCCCGGCGTGCGAGGCCGTCGCAGTATTTTTGCCATTTGACCGACCAAAGGAGATCTTTCCATGGCGAACACGCTGTCGTTGCCCCAAGGTATGCAAATCACCGGCGCCATCGAGCCCGGCTTCGAAACGATTCTGACGCCTGACGCGCTCAAGCTCGTCGCCGATCTGCACCGCGCGTTCGAAGCGCGCCGCCGCGAACTGCTGCAAGCACGCGCCGAGCGTACGCAGCGGCTCGATGCCGGCGAGCGCCCCGATTTCCTCGCACAGACGAAGGCCGTGCGCGAAGGCGATTGGAAGATCGCGCCGCTGCCGAAAGACCTCGAATGCCGTCGCGTCGAGATCACGGGCCCTGTCGAGCGCAAGATGATCATCAACGCGCTGAACTCGGGCGCGGACGCCTACATGACCGACTTCGAGGATTCGAACACGCCCAACTGGCATAACCAGATCACGGGCCAGTTGAACCTGAAGGATGCCGTGCGCCGCACGATCTCGCTCGAGCAGAACGGCAAGACGTACCGGCTCAACGAGAAAATCGCCACGCTCGTGGTGCGACCGCGCGGCTGGCACCTCGACGAAAAACACGTGACGGTGGACGGTCAGCGCGTCTCGGGCGGCATTTTCGATTTCGCGCTGTTCTTGTTCCATAACGCGAAGGAACTTATCGCACGCGGTAGCGGCCCCTACTTCTACCTGCCGAAGATGGAGAGCCATCTCGAAGCGCGCCTGTGGAACGACATCTTCGTGGCCGCCCAAGAGGCCGTCGGCGTGCCGCGCGGGACGATTCGCGCGACGGTGTTGATCGAGACGATTCTCGCCGCGTTCGAGATGGACGAAATCCTGTACGAGCTGCGCGAACACAGCGCGGGCCTCAATGCGGGACGTTGGGACTACATTTTCTCCGCGATCAAGAAGTTCAAGAGCGACGAGGCGTTCTGCCTGGCCGACCGTTCGCAGATCACGATGACGGTGCCGTTCATGCGCGCTTACGCGCTGCAGTTGCTCAAGACCTGCCATAAGCGCAACGCGCCGGCGATCGGCGGCATGAGCGCCCTGATTCCGAGCAAGAGCGATGCGGCCGCCAATGAAAAAGCGATGGCCGGCGTGCGCGCGGACAAGAAGCGCGATGCGACCGACGGCTACGACGGCGGCTGGGTCGCCCATCCGGGCCTCGTGGCGGTCGCGATGGAAGAGTTCGTCGGCGTGCTCGGCGACAAGCGCAATCAAATCGCCAAACAGCGCGACGACGTGCAAGTCACGGCCAAGGACTTGCTCGACTTCCGTCCGGAAGCGCCGATCACCGAAGCGGGCCTGCGCAACAACATCAACGTCGGCGTCCACTACCTCGGCTCATGGCTCGCCGGCAACGGCTGCGTCCCGATTCACAATCTGATGGAAGATGCGGCGACAGCGGAGATTTCGCGCTCTCAAGTTTGGCAATGGATTCGCTCGCCGAAGGGCAAACTCGAGGACGGCCGCAAAGTGACAGCCGATCTCGTGCGCACGCTGATCGCCGAAGAATTGCCGAAGGTGAAGGATGCGGTGGGCGGCGATACGGCATCGTACGAACGCGCTGCCAAGATTTTCGAGAAGATGTCGACGTCGGAAACGTTTACCGACTTCCTGACGCTGCCGCTTTACGAGGAAGTGTAAGCCAGCCGTCTCGAGTGCCGCGGCCGGGCGCGATGCCTCGGCCGCAGCATGCTGCCGCGCCGATCGCGCGCGGCGCGTTCGATTACGCTCCGGCGCGGAATCAGCGGCCGTACTTCAACGTGGAGACCGCGTCGCGCGCAAGGCGATAGCTGACCCAGTCGCCTGCCTCGATACGGGGACGCCCCATGGCCGAGACATCGTCGATCGGATAGAAAAAGCATCGCAACGGACTGTCCCCCACAGCGGCGGTCACTTCGCGCGATTTGAACACGCTGTCGGTCCCTGTGTGCACGCCTTCGATGTCGTCGAGCACGGGCACGAGCGCTTCGTCGATCTCATAGACATCGCCGCGCACGAGTCCCGCCGTCTCGTCCTGCACGAGCCCCGGATAATCGCCCAAGTCGTATAGCCGCCCCGCGACGGCCGCTCTGCCGATCAGCCGCGGCGTGCCGATGCCATGGCGCGCCGCCGCCAGCCCGATGTCATTGATCTCGCCCGCTCTCAGGGTTCCGTAAATGAACACGTGTCGCATTTGCCCTCGTCCTTATTGTGTGGAATTGCACGTCGCCGGTTGTATGGCTCGGTTCAATACTTTGGACTTCGCCGGCGAACGCTCGGCGCCCAGCGCGATCCGGTACTTGACGTAGTACCGGCCATGCTCGGCTAACGCATTATGCATGGCGAATAAAGCAGGGGCGAGCTTAACCCTCCTCGTCGCGGGACACCTCGTTTCCCCCCCTTGCGGGCGTGCGAAGGCCGCAGGCCAGGCACGCCCGACACCGAACGCACGATGTGCCGCGCACATACAATAGCGATCACAGACTGCCTCCGATACGCATCACCTTTCATTTCGCCAACGCACCTTCGCCATGGACACGAACGAACCCGCCGAGCCTATGTCGACCGCGCGCGTGCGCCTCCTCGACATCCCGCCAAGGGTCGCGCCTACCTGCGCTCATCCGATTCGCGTGCGCGCCCGGCCGATGCCGGCTGGGGAGCGCATCGCGCTGCACATGCACGCGTGGGCGCAGCTCGCCTATGCGTCGCGCGGCGTGATGCGCGTCGCGGTCGAAAGCAGTACATGGATGGTGCCGCCGTCGCGGGCGATTTGGGTGCCGCCGCGCGTGCCGCATGAAATCTTCATCATAGAAGATGCGTATCTGCGCACGCTCTACATCGACGAGTCCGTCGTGCCGGGAGGGCTCGACGCATGTCGTGTCGTCGACGTCTCCGGATTGCTGCGTGAAGTCATAGCCGCACTCGACGCCGACGGCCTGGACACCGCGCGTGAGCGGCTCCTCGGCGCACTCGCACTCGACGAGATCACACGCTCCGAGCCGCTGCCGCTGTCGGTGCCCATGCCGAGCGAGAAGCGATTGCGTGCGCTCTGCGAAGCCCTGCTGGCCGATCCCGGCAACACCGACCCGCTCGAGTACTGGGCCGCGAGCGTGGGCGCGAGTACGCGTACGATCGCGCGCCTGTTTCGCCAAGAGCTCGGCATGAGCTTTTCGCAGTGGCGCCAGCAAGCGGTGCTGGCGCGCGCCATTCCATTGCTGAACCGCGGCCGTGCGCTGTCGCAAATCGCACACGAGCTCGGCTATCAGAGCCAAAGCGCATTTTCAGCGATGTTCCGGCGCGCGTTCGGCGAAAGCCCGCGTGCCTTCATGATGCGTGATGGTGGACAGGCGCCCGAACATGCCAGCGCCGACGACGACTTCGACGGCCTCCTCGAGTCCTCCGCGGGCATGTAATCCAAGCGCGGCCTCTTTACTTCGGGGGGACGCCGCATCAAACGCGCCGCGTCATATGGCGAATGGCACCCAATTGAGCGAGCCGAGGGCCGGCCAGCCGATACCCCATCCGCAAGTAGAGCCGTGCCGCGGGATTATCGACGAACACGCGCAACTGAAGCTCGTGCAGCCCCCGCTCGCGCGCCCAGCGGTGCGAAGTTTCGAGCAGGAACGTCCCCGCGCCTTGGCCGCGATGACGCTCGGCGATCTGCACGTCGCGAACGTGCAGCGAATCCCCCTCCTCGGTGAGGCGTAGCAAGCCGATCGGCTCTTGGTCGCTTTCGAGGATGAAGTTTTCCGATTCCTGCCAACTCGCAAGAAAGAGGTCGGCTCGCCAAGCCAATCGATGACGCTCGTAATAGCGGCCCATATTGGTACGCGTGAGCGCCTCACCAAAGGCGAAATCGCTCATCGACGCTTCGCGAAGGTGAAACGGCGATGGCGCACAATGCAACGGCGCGTCGGTCGGATCGAACATCGTAGGCGGAACGAAGGAACTCGCGATTACAGTAAGGCAGCATGGCGCGTCTTGCAATGGCGGATTGTCCGACCTCGCGCGAAAACGCGGCCACGCCGACGAACGAATCCACTCGCGTGGGGCGAGCCATCGGGCGAACATAAGAAAAAAGCCCGCTCGAACCTAGTTCGAACGGGCTTTTATTTGGCGGAGTGGACGGGACTCGAACCCGCGACCCCCGGCGTGACAGGCCGGTATTCTAACCAACTGAACTACCACTCCATAGCTTCCCATCGAACTCGCGAGCGCCGACCTCAACTTGCAAGCTAAAGCGCTTCATTCCGAAGCGCCACGATGTTTGGCGTCCCCTAGGGGATTCGAACCCCTGTACTCACCGTGAAAGGGTGATGTCCTAGGCCTCTAGACGAAGGGGACAAAATCTTTTCACTTCTTGCTTCTCGCTTTTAACTTTCGTCAACAGCGAAGAACGCCATTCTAACTCGCCAATCGGTGGTTGTGAAGTTTTTTCTTTCAAACACTGCGCTTCGAAAGCACTTCGCAATCACCCACCGGCCATGCCGCGCAATATAAAGCTACACGCGTTCGCTCGAACAGCGGAGCCTCGTATTATACGCACGCCTCACGCAGCTTCGCAAGCAATTTTGCTTAGCGACGATTGCGGCCGCGCCGCACCACCGAGCGCTCGAATACCACCGCTAGCCGTCATGTCGCTATCGCTTCTCTCACTTCGAACCGAACGCCACGGCGACGAAAACTGCGCAACGCGCGTATACGTTGGCGAAGCCGGAAAAAGAAAAAGCCCTGGAAAACCAGAGCTTTTCTTTAGGCTGTCTGCGATGTTTGGTGGAGGTAAGCGGGATCGAACCGCTGACCTCTTGCATGCCATGCAAGCGCTCTCCCAGCTGAGCTATACCCCCTTGCAGAACAGAAACGAGATTCTATAGGCCCCTTCACGGCTTGTAAATACCCTTCGTCGATCTTTCTGCATTTTCCGCGAGACGACGAATCGAGTCCGCTCGATTATCGAGCCAACCCGAGCCAACCCGAGCCAACCCGAACCGTCCAACGTCCAACGTCAAGCACTCAACGCCGCGCCGATCCGACTCACGACGCGCTCGCGACCGAACAATACGAGCACGGCGTCGATCGACGGCGTATGGGTTGTACCGGCAACGAGCAAACGCACGGGCATGGCGAGTTGCGGCATCTTGAGCTTATGCGCAGCGAGCGTTGCCTTCAGCGCGGCCGAGATGCCCTCCTTCGTCCACTCACAAGCGCGCAGCGCATCGACGAGTTCCGCGAGCGCGGGCCGCACCGCATCGGTCACATGCTGCTCGAGTGCCTCGGGCTCCGGCGCCGGCGTGCGGTAGAACATCGCCGCGTTCTCGGCAATCTCTTTGATCGTCGTGGCGCGGTCCTTCATCAGCGCGACGACCGACGCCGCATCGGGCCCCTGGGCGAGCGCCGCCTCGTCGATGCCGAGCGCCGCCAAGAACGGCTTGGCCAACTGCGCGAGCCGCGCACCGTCGGCTTCCTTGATGTAGTGGTTGTTCAGCCAGTTCAGCTTGTTGTGATCGTACTGAGCCGGCGACTTGCCCAGATGCTCCAGGTTGAACCACTCGATGAACTGTTCGCGCGAAAAGATCTCGGCATCGCCGTGCGACCAACCGAGGCGCGCGAGATAGTTGAGCACCGCTTCGGGCAAATAGCCGGCATCGCGATAACCCGTCACGCTCATCGCGCCGTGCCGCTTGCTCATCTTCTCGCCCGCTTCGTTGAGCACGGTCGGCAAATGCGCATAGACCGGCGTCTGCCCGCCGAGCGCGCGCAAGATGTTGATCTGGCGCGGCGTGTTGTTCACGTGATCGTCGCCGCGAATCACGTGCGTGATACGCATGTCGAGATCGTCGACGACGACGCAGAAGTTGTAGGTCGGCGTGCCGTCAGGGCGCGCGATGACGAGATCGTCGAGTTCGTCGTTCGAGATTTCGACAGGGCCCTTGACCGCGTCGTCCCAAGCGACCACGCCCGTCAGCGGATTCTTGAAGCGGATCACGGGCTCGATGCCGGCCGGCGGCGTCGGCAAGGTCTTGCCGGGCTCGGGGCGCCAAGTGCCGTCGTAGCGCGGCTTCTCGCCGGCCTCGCGTTGCCGCTCGCGCAACGCATCGAGCTCTTCGACCGACATATAGCAGCGATACGCGAGGCCTTGCTCGAGCATCTGCTCAACGACCTCGCGATAGCGGTCCATGCGCTGCATCTGATAGAACGGGCCTTCGTCGAAGTCGAGGCCGAGCCACGCCATGCCTTCGAGAATCGCGTCGACCGATTCGGACGTCGAGCGCTCCACGTCGGTATCCTCGATCCGCAGGATGAACGTGCCTTTCATCTTGCGCGCGAACGCCCACGGGTAGAGCGCGGAGCGGATGTTGCCGAGGTGGATGAAACCAGTGGGGCTCGGAGCGAAACGGGTACGAACGGTGGTCATAGGTAGCGTCGATGGTTCGAGGGCAGGCAGGCGCGTGGACGGCATGCCGTAGAGCGAACGGAAAATAGACGGCAATTATAACCGGCGCCTCGCGGCCCGCCCGGTGCCGAGCGCACCGCGCCGAGTAAGCCCCGCGCAAGCTGCGCCCAATCGCTTTGCCGTATGATGTGCGCGCGCCGCCTTGCGCGCGGCGTGCCGGGGCGGTGCCGATCCGAGCCCGGCGCATCGATGCGCGCCCCGCTCGGCGCGCGGCCGGAGATACCGTTGAAACCGTCTTCCCCTCGCCTCACTCGCCGCGGATTTTCCGTCGTTTGCGCCTCGGCCCTACTCGCGGCCTGCGCCTCGCCCACGACCCGCCCGGTCGCTTCGGTTGCACCGGCCCAGCCGCCGGCCGTGCCGCCAAGACCGCTTCGCATCGGGCTCGCGCTCGGCGGCGGCGCCGCGCGCGGCTTCGCCCA
Source organism: Trinickia acidisoli (assembly GCF_017315725.1). Lineage (NCBI taxonomy): Bacteria > Pseudomonadati > Pseudomonadota > Betaproteobacteria > Burkholderiales > Burkholderiaceae > Trinickia > Trinickia acidisoli. Next base: position 1,780,517 of record NZ_JAFLRG010000001.1, on the reverse strand, counting down.
TATCGGCGTCATCAAGGCGCTCGAAGCGCGCGGGCTGCAGATCGACCTCGTCTGCGGCACGAGCGCGGGCTCCGTCGTCGGCGCGCTTTACGCCTCGGGCATGACGGGCCTGCAAATCAATAAGTTGGCACTGACGATGGATCAAGCATCCATCAGCGATTGGGCCATGCCGTTTCGCACGCGCGGTTTCCTGCAAGGCGTCGCCTTGCAGCACTACGTCGATTCGACGCTGCACGATCGGCCGATCGAAAAAATGGTGAAGCCGCTCGGCATCGTCGCCACCGATCTGCGCAGCGGCCAGCCGATTCTCTTTCAGCGCGGCGATACCGGCATCGCGGTGCGGGCGTCGTGCAGCGTTCCGTCCATCTTCGAACCGGTCAAGATCGCCGGGCACGAGTACGTGGACGGCGGACTCGTGAGCCCTGTGCCGGCCTCGTTCGCGCGCAAGATGGGCGCCGACTTCGTCATTGCCGTCGACATCTCGGCCGATCCGGAAACCGCGCTGACGCAGAACTCATTCGACGTACTGCTGCAAACGTTCACGATCATGGGCCAAACGATCAAGACCTATGAGCTCGAGAAATACGCCGATTTCGTGATTCGCCCCAACCTCGCGGCGATGAGCGGTGCCGATTTCAGTCAACGCAACGAAGCGATTCTCGCCGGTGAATCGGCTGTTGCTCGGCTGTACGGCGAGTTGGAACGCAAACTCGCCGAGCGGCGCGCAGGAACGGCCGCCGCAGCTTGAACGGTTTGGCGCCGGCGCCGGCTACGACGAAAACGAAAAGCAGAAAGCCAAAGCCCGCTCGAAGCGGGCTTGATGAGACGATCGGCCTAATCGAAACGACCCGATCGACTTACGCTGATCGGGTCGTTGTTTTCAGCCGCGACCCGCTATGAAACGAGATCAACTGCGGAGATCAACTGCGGAGATCAACTGCGGAGATCAATCACGGGATCAAGCGCAAATCACGTCAATTGCTACCGATGCTGCTCGCTTCGCCGCGGGCGTTGCCGTCGACGCCGAGCGTTGCACTCACGCGCTTGCGCAAATCGTCAGCCTGGCCCGGAAACTGAGTTTCGATCCGGCGTGCGCCCGTAAAGTGCTTTTCCCAGTAGCTGTCGTCGAGATCGTCGACGCGGATCGTGCTGCCCGTGGACGGAGAATGCACGAACTTGTTGCCGCCGATGTAGATGCCAACGTGCGAGAACGTGCGGCGCATCGTATTGAAGAACACGAGATCGCCCGGCTTCAGGTCGGCCAATCTGACCTTCTCTCCGACGCGACTCATTTCCTCGGCGCGGCGCGGCAGCGCCAAACCGAGCGTGTCTTGGAATACGTAGCGCACGAAACCGCTGCAATCGAGCCCTGAGTCCGGCGAGCTGCCACCCCAGCGGTAGCGCACGCCGATCATGTTCAGTGCGCCCACGACGACATCACCGGCCTTACCCGCCATTCCCGACAGGAACGCCTTGGCACGGCCGCTCGGGGTCGTTTCGTTGGTCGACTGCGCAGGCAAAGCGGAAGCGAGGGAAGAGGACGAGACTTCCGACTCGATCTGAGCCGGAGTGGGAGAAGCGATTTGCTGCGAATTGTTCGTTTCGTCTGCAAACGCGCCGTTTGCTGCCGTCATCAACACGCCAATGAACATCCCGGCGACGACGCGCGTACAAGCCTGGGCAAAATATCGGTGCTGCATTGGTCGGTAGGTTTTGCTTAAGAATCAGGGAATTGTGAAAAGTTTGGACGATACTAGCCACGATGTTACCGAATGTCAAAACAAATTAAAAAAACAATCGGGGTACCGTGTTAATTGCCGTGATTTACTCTTGCAGACTCGCGTGCAGGAGTTTTCGCGTATACGGATGCGCCGGTTCGGAGAAGATTTTTTCGACATCGCCCGTTTCAACGATCGCTCCGTTTTGCATGACCACCACCCGGTGCGCCATCGCCCCTATTACCGCCAGGTCATGGCTGATGAATACGAAGCCCAGGTTGTATTTGTGCTGCAGCGTTGTTAATAGGGTTAGAACTTGCTGCTGGATCGAGACGTCGAGCGCGCTCGTCGGCTCGTCGAGCACGAGCAGGCGCGGCTCGAGCACGAGCGCGCGGGCGATCGCGATCCGCTGCCGTTGCCCGCCCGAAAATTCGTGCGGGTAGCGCGCCAGCGCCGTCCGATCGATCCCCACTTCGCGCAGCGCCGCGACCACCTTATCGTGCCGGGCGGCTGCATCGAGCTGCGGGCAGTGCAACGCGAGCCCCTCGCCGACGACGCGCTCGATCGTCTGCCGCGGCGAAAGCGAACTGAAGGGATCTTGAAAGACGACCTGCATATTCGAGCGCAGGAGCGTCTGCTCGCGGCCTCGATAGGCAGACAGCGGCCGGCCTTGGAACTCGATCGCCCCGCCCGCCGTGCGCTGCAGCCCGAGCAGCGCCATTGCCAGCGTCGACTTGCCCGAGCCCGACTCGCCGACGATGCCAAGCGTTTCGCCTTGCCTCACGCTCAACGAAGCGTTCGAGACCGCTTCGAAACGGCCGGGGCGGAACCATCCGCGCATACCGGACGCCTTCGTCGGGAACGCCACCGACACACCTTGCGCGTCGAGCAGCACCGGGGCGATCGGTAGCACCGGTGTCACCTGCCGCTGTGGACGGCTCGCGATCAATCGCTGCGTGTACGGATGCTGCGGCGCTTCGAAGATACGCTCGACCGAACCGCTTTCCACGAGCACGCCCTGCTCCATCACCACCACGCGCTGTGCGAATCTCCGCACCAGATTGAGGTCGTGCGTGATCAACAGCACGGCCATGCCGCGCTTTTGCGCCTCGTCGCGCTGGATGTCGAGCAGCAGGTCGACGATCTGCGCTCGAATCGTGACGTCGAGCGCGGTCGTGGGTTCGTCGGCCAGCAACAGACGCGGACGGCACGCGAGCGCCATCGCGATCATCGCGCGCTGACGCTGCCCCCCCGAAAGCTGATGCGGATAGCTGAGCACCCGCTTTCCAGGCTCGGTCACGCCTGTGCGCGCCAGCAGCTCGACGGCGCGCACACGACCTTGCTGCGCCGGCACGCCCTCATGCGCGACGATCGTCTCGGCAATCTGCTCGCCGATCGTATACAGCGGATTGAGCGCCGTCATCGGCTCTTGAAAGATCATCGCGATCTGCGAGCCGCGCAGGCCCTGCATGGCGCGCTCGCTCTTGCCGAGCAAATCCTCGCCCGCCAAGCGGATCGCGCCGCTCACTTGCGCATCGCGCAAGAGCCGCAAGATCGAGAGTGCCGTGACGGTCTTGCCCGAACCCGACTCGCCGACGAGCGCGACGCGCTCGCCCTGCCCGATCGCAAACGTCAGATCGTCGACGGCAACCGTATCGCCGAACGCAATACGCAGGTGCTCGAGCGCTAGGAGCGGCTCGGTCTGCGCGGCCGCGGCGTCATGCGTGCCTTGCGTGGCAAATGCGGCGCTCATTGATTCCCTCCTGCCCGCATCGCATCGGCAATGCGCGTATCGAGTGCGTTGCGCAGCGCATCGCCCATGAACGTCAACAGCAGCAGCGTGACGACCAGCACGCCGAACGTCGACAGCGAAATCCACCAAGCGTCGAGATTGGCCTTGCCCTCGGCAAGCAATTCACCCAAGCTCGGCGTGGGCGGCGGCACACCGAGGCCGAGGAAGTCGAGGCTCGTCAGCGCCAGAATCGATCCGCTCATGCGAAACGGCAAGAACGTGATGACGGGCGTCATGCTGTTGGGCAGCACGTGGCGCCAGATGATTTGCCAATTCGAAAGCCCGATCGCGCGCGCGGCACGCACGTAGTCCTGCGTCCGATGGCGCAGGCACTCGGCGCGCACGTAATCGGACAAGCCGATCCAGCCGAACAGCGACAGCAAGACGATGAGCAGCACGAAACTCGGCTCGAAGATCGACGCGAAGATGATCAGCAAATACAGCTCGGGCAAGGCGCTCCAGATTTCGATCAAGCGTTGCCCGACGATGTCGATGCGACCACCGAAATACCCCTGCACCGCGCCCGCGGCAATGCCGAGCACGCTGCCGATCAACGTCAGCACCAAAGCGAACTCGACCGACACGCGAAAGCCGTACAAGAGCCGCGCGAATACGTCACGCCCCTGGGCATCGGTGCCGAGCCAGTTTTCGTGCGAAGGCGGCGCGGGATTGGGCTCGCGCGAGAAGTAATTGAGCGTGTCGTAGTAGTAATGATTCGGCGGATAGACGGCGAAATTGCCCGGCAACGCGAAGCGACGCCGCACGAACGGGTCGAGGTAATCGGCCGGCGTGGGAAAGTCGCCGCCGAAGGTGGTCTCGGCGTACGTCTTCACGATCGGAAAATACAGATGGCCGTCGTAGCGCACGACGAGCGGTTTGTCGTTCGACCATAGCGGCCCGGCCAAGCTCAAGGCGAAGGCGATGACGAACAGCACGAGGCTCCAATAACCGAGGCGCTGCGCCTTGAAGCGCTGCCATACGCGCCGCATCGGCGAGGGCGAGGCGAGCACGCTCGGCAGCGCGCTGCGCGCAACGGCATCGGCGCCCGTACGGGGGCGAGCTTGACTCAACGTTAGCGCTCCAGTCGTTCGAATTGAATGCGCGGATCGACCCAGATGTAGCACAGATCCGAGAGCAGCTTCGTCGCGAGCCCGATCAGCGTGAAGAGATACAGCGTGCCGAGCACGACGGGATAGTCCCGGCGCACGACCGATTCATACGAGAGCAGCCCGAGCCCATCGAGCGAAAACAGCGTTTCGATCAGCAAGCTGCCCGTAAAGAACGCGCCGATGAAGGCGGCCGGAAATCCGACCACGAGCGGCAGCATCGCATTGCGCAATACGTGCTTCCAGAGCACGCGCTTTTCGCTCAAACCCTTCGCGCGCGCCGTCAGCACGTACTGCTTTTTGATCTCGTCGAGAAATGCGTTCTTCGTCAGCATCGTGATGACGGCGAAGCTGCCGACGACCGACGCCGTCACGGGCAGCGCGATGTGCCAAAGGTAATCGACGATCTTGCCGAGCAGACTCAACTGCGAGAAGTTGTCCGACACCAAGCCGCGCAGCGGGAAGATTTGCAGAAACGAGCCGCCGCCGAACAGCACGAGCAGCAGCACGCCGAGCACGAAACCTGGAATCGCGTAGCCGACGAGCACGACGAGGCTCGTCGCCACGTCGAACGGCGAGCCGTTGCGTATGGCCTTGGCAATACCGAGCGGCACCGATATCAGATACGAGAGGAAAAACGTCCATAGCCCGATGCTGATCGACACGGGCAGCTTCGACACGACGAGCGACCACACGCTCTGATGGTGGAAGTAGCTTTGCCCGAGGTCGAAGCGCGCGAAGCGCGACAGCATGAGCCAATAGCGCGCGAGCGGCGGCTTGTCGAAGCCATACAGCGCTTTGAGCTGCGCGAGTTGCTGCGCGTCGATGCCCGAGTGCACGCGCAGGCCGAACGGCCGCGCCTGCCCCTCTTGCGCCGTTCCCTTGCGCAGCTCGTAGGCCGCTTGCTCGACGGGGCCTCCCGGCACGAACTGAATGACGGCGAACGTCACCGTCAGCACGCCGAGCAGCGTCGGAATCATCAGCAGCAATCGTTTGAGGATGTAGCTCCACATAATCGGGCACCAGTGGACGAGCGAAGCAAAATCGAAGGAAGGCCGCCGCGCGATGCGGTTCGTTTTCAGCGCGCCACGGCCTGAGTCCCGCCATGCGACGACGGCGCGACCCACCATGTCGACACGATCCAATCGTTCGCCGAATAGTACAGCGGCAGCGTCGCCGGATAACGCAGCGTGCGCTTATAGGCGATGCGATGCGTGGTGCTGTACCACTGCGGCACGACATAGTAGCCGTGCATGAGCACCCGATCGAGCGCGCGCGCCGCATCGACGAGCTGCTCCTTCGTCTGCGCATGCACGAGCGCGCGCAAGATCGCATCGACGGCCGGCGACTTGAGGCCCATCAGATTGTCCGAGCCCTGCTCGTCGGCGGACTCGCTGCCGAAGCGCGAGACCTGCTCGGTTCCCGGCACTTGCACTTCCGGGTAGCGCAGCGACGTCATGTCGAAATCGAACGTGTCGTAGCGCTTTTGGATCAATGCGAAATCGACCGTACGGAAAATCGCTTCGATACCGAGCTTCTGCAAATTGCGGATGTAGGCGGCCGCCACGGGCTCCATCGATGCGCCTGAGTCGTCGAGGATCTCGAACCGGAACGGCTGCCCCTGTGCATTTCGCAGCGCGCCGTCGCGATAGTGCCAGCCGGCTTCGGCCAGCAGCGCGCGCGCCTTGAGCAGATTGGCGCGCAGCGAACCGGGCGGATCGGTGACCGGCTGCACCGTCATCGGCCCGAATACCGAAGGGTCGAGCTGCGCGCGCAGCGGGTTCAATATCGCCAGCTCGCCGGCGCTCGGCATGCCGCTCGCCTGCTGGACGCTATCGGCGAAGTAGCTGTCGAGCCGCGTATAGCCCCCAAAAAACAGTTGCCGATTCAGCCACTCGAAATCGAATGCGAGGTCCAGCGCCTTGCGCACTCGGATGTCCTTAAACAGCGGCCGCCGCAAATTCATCACGAAGCCTTGCATGCCCGTGCCGTTGTGCTGGCGGAACTCGCGCTTGACGAGTTCGCCGTCATCGAAGCGCTTGCCCACGTCGCGCCGCGCCCAATTGCGAGCGATGTACTCGACGAGCGCATCGTATTCGCCGGCCTTGAAGGCTTCGAGCCGCGCGGTGCTGTCGGCGTAGAGCTTATACGTGATGTAGTCGAAATTGTCGGTGCCGACCCGCACGGGCAATGTCGCCCCCCAATACGACGGATCGCGCCGATAAGTGATCGTCTGGCCGTTGTCGTAACGATCGATGACGTACGGGCCGCTGCCGATCGGCCGTTGGAACGCGAGTTGATCGAACGGTATGCGCGTGCCGTCGGGCTTCATCCCCCACTTGTGCGAAAAGATCGGGATGCTGCCGGCAAGCAGCGGCAGCTCTCGGTTCGGCTGACGAAATTCGAAGCGGATCGTCGCCGGATCGACGATGACCGCGCGCGCGATGTCGCCGAAGAACACGGCGTACTGCGGCGCCGCTTGCGGGCTCTTGAGCGTATCGAACGAGTACTTGACGTCCTCGGCCGTAACCGGATCGCCGTTCGAAAAACGCGCGCGCGGATTGATGTGGAACGTGACGGACAAGCGATCGGGTGCGATACGGATATCGTCGGCGAGCAGCCCATATGCCGATGCCGCTTCGTCGCTGCTGCCGGTCGTCAAGCTCTCGAACAGCATTTCGACGCCGGGGGCCGGGTTGCCGCGCAGCGTGAACGGATTGAACTTGTCGAAGCTCGTCAGCCGATTCGGATTGGCCAAGACGAGCGTGCCGCCTTTCGGCGCGTCGGGGTTCACGTAATCGAAGTGCTTGAAGCTCGGCGGGTACTTGGGCTCGCCGAATTGCGCGATCGCATAGACGGCGTGGGCGGGCGTTGCCGCGCCGAGCGCCCAGACGAAACAGCATGCGAGAAGAAGACGCCATGCGAAAAACTTGCGGGCGCTCAGCGGCGTGCATGAGCGCCGGCCTATCGTCGTCGTCGTCACCGTCATCGGAAGATCGGAAGTGGCAATGTGAGAGAATTCTACCCAAACCCGTACCGCCACCGACGTGCAGCGCTTGCGCGCACGGCGCCGGCACCGATAACACTAGGAGAATTCATGGGCTTCCTCGCTGGAAAACGCATTTTGCTGACCGGTCTGCTGTCGAACCGCTCGATCGCCTACGGCATCGCGCAAGCCTGCAAACGCGAAGGCGCCGAGCTCGCCTTCACGTATGTCGGCGATCGGTTCAAAGACCGCGTCACCGAATTCGCCGCTGAATTCGGCAGCGAACTCGTGTTTCCGTGCGACGTCGCCGACGACGCGCAGATCGAAGCACTCTTCGCTTCGCTGGGGCAGCACTGGGCGACACTCGACGGCCTGGTTCACTCGATCGGCTTCGCGCCGCGCGAGGCGATCGCCGGCGATTTTCTCGAAGGCATGACGCGCGAGGGCTTTCGCATCGCGCACGACATCTCGGCGTACAGCTTCCCCGCCCTCGCCAAGGCCGCACTGCCGATGCTGTCGCAGAACGCCTCGTTGCTGACGCTCTCGTATCTCGGCGCCGAGAAGGTCATTCCGAACTACAACACGATGGGCGTCGCCAAGGCCGCGCTCGAAGCGTGCGTGCGCTACATGGCCGGATCGGTCGGACCGAAGGGAGTGCGCGTCAACGGCATCTCGGCGGGCCCGATCAAGACGCTGGCCGCGAGCGGCATCAAAGGCTTCGGCAAGATTCTCGACTTCGTCGAAAACGCTGCGCCGCTCAAGCGCAACGTGACCATCGAGCAAGTCGGCAATGTCGCCGCGTTCTTGTTGTCCGATCTCGCGAGCGGCGTGACGGCCGAGATCATGCACGTCGACAGCGGCTTCAACGCCGTCGTCGGTGGGATGGCGATCGAAGCGGCCGAGTGAGGTTCGTTTTACTCGTGCTGTTCGTACGATTGATGCGCCCTGTGCGCGCTCGCGCGGCTCAAAAGCGGTAAGCGCGTACATTCGGCATTCGGTGTTCGGTCGAACCCAAATAAAAACCGCCTGCGGCGTATTGCCGAGGCGGTTTTTATTTTATCCCGGCGAGCCACGCAGCCCCGCCGAAAGTCTTCCCTGATTGCCTGCCGTTCAGGACCGAGGATCGATCGAGATCATCGAGGATCAGTGGCCCCAGTGGCCTCGATCATGATCGTACCCGCGGCCGCCGTGATGACGATACCATTCATCGTGACCCCACCAGCGGCGACCGTCCCAGTAGCGGCCGTCATGCCAGCCGATCACGATCATCGGCGCGGCGTACACGGGAGCCGGTTGATAGACGACGGGCGGCGGAGGCGGCGCATAGACCGGCGCGGGTGCAACGTACACCGGTGCGGGAATGCCGATGTTGATGCCGATGCCCACCCCCGCCATTGCCGAGGTGGATACGCCGACGGCAAGCGCACCGACGGCTAATGAAACGACGTGTGCAAGAGATTTCATGGTTTCACCCTTCAAATACGTAGCGTGGTTGGATGCCACTATAGCGCGGCGAGTCCGATAGTCGTATTTCAAACTTGTAACTATTGCTGCAGAACATCTTGTGTTGCGCTTCCCCCTTTTTCCTCGACTCCGCGCTCGACGTTAGCGGCCGATACGGCGCAATACCTTGCCGCCGCGTGCGGGTGCCGCAACGCTCACCAGCGCGTCGCCGTCGAACAACGACGCCGTCGTATCATCCCCGACCTGTCGCGACGAAACGACATGCCCACCCGCCAGATCGATGTCGAGCATCAGCGTGCCATGCTCGCTGCCGCACGCCTTTCCCACTGCCTGCAAAATCGAATCCTTGGCTCCCAGCGCATCTACGCTGCAAATCGCTTTCGGTTCCGAGAATCGTTGCACCACGCGTCCCGATGCATCGACAACGGAAACGAGCAGATGGTCATCGCTCAAGCCGATGTCCGCGATGCTGCCGTCCGGCAGGAAGACGGCATCTTCCGACTGAGTCGCCAGCGGATAGACGAGCGTCGACCACACGTAACGCGCTTTGCCGAAATCGACTTTGGAAACCGCATACCCCTCGTGAGCCGCAGCGGTCGTACCCGCGTTGGACAGGAATTGCCCGGCAATCAGTAGGCTTTGTCCTTCGAGCTTCGCATGCGTCCCCAGCCAGAATGCCCCGGTGGGTAAAACGACCCGTTGCTGGCGCGCGAGGTCCTGATCGAAGCGCGCGAGAAACAAGCTTCGCTTGCCGCCGTGATCGATCGAATCGGTGCTCGCGCCGCCGACGAGCGACAATCCCTCCGGTCCAGCCTCGAGCAGGTTGGACCATACGTCGAAGCCGACGTCGACGCGCCGTGCCTTCAGCAGTTTTCCCGTGGGAGAAATCTTGCTGAGCACCACTTCGGATTGGCTCTGATCCGCAACGGAATCCGTGCGCTCCTCCGTGAGCGCATAGAAGAACGGGCCGCTTCGCACGCATTTGAGCGCCGTGTTGTCGAAGTGATCCTTGGCGTACGGAATGTCGGTCTTCCACACGACGCGACGCTCATGCGTATCGACGAGCACTACCATTGCGCTCTCGTTCGGCACGTCGTCGTGATAGACGGCGCCGGCAAGGCAATACAGCCCGCCGCCGACCGCCGTGATCGCGGAGGCGGTAAACGCCGCGGGAACGTTCAAAGGAATGTCGGCGGAAGGCGCTTGCGCGGCAAACGCGTTTCGTCCAGCGAGCGCCACGAACACATGCACGGCCGTTAGCAGGAACGTGCGCAATCTCTTCATCTTTTTTGCTCTCTCTCGAAGTCAACCAGGGACCAAGCACGATTCGTTCACCACAAGCTCACTTCTCCTTCGTGCGATAGAGCGACGGCCAGTCGTCAACGAAGACGCCCGCGCACGCGCCTTCGAATCGCCGCCGGGCCATGACGAACTTCGCGCCGTCGAAAATCCAAGTCATCAAATCGCCGCAATCGCCGATACCGCGTACCCGATCGAAGATCTCGAATTCACCCTTGCTCGCGTCGTAATCGGCACTCGTCAGTTGGTTGGGCGGAGCATCGTCGTCGTTGCCGCTCTTGGCGTCCTCGCCAGGAGCGAAGGGCTTCGCGGAAAACGGCGAATGACGCGACACCCGGTACCAAAGGCTGGTCGGGTTATACGCGCTGCTGTCTCCGCATCCGAGCGATACGAGCGCTTCGCTGTCCGATAGTGCACCGGCCGTGCTGCCGTGGCGAAGCGCCCCTTTCACGTCGTCATCGTCGAGGCCAACGTCGCAGCGGTCGACGTCGGCGTGAAACTGGGCGAACGTCGACTTGATCAGCCGTTGCCGCTCGGCGTCCGAGAGACTCGGCCCCGGCGTTGCAGGCCCGATCACGGGTAAAGGCTTCGCCACGGGCACGGCCGACGCGGGGCTGCTTCCCGCACGCCGCCAAGCCGTCACCGTGCCGATTCGCCCCTGCCGGTCGTCGATGGCGAGCAGCGCGGCGCTCAAGCCTGCGAGCGAGAGCTTCGGCGTAGCCGCCGCTGCCGGATCGCCGAAGCTCACCGTGCCCGCATCGCGAGCGGCGGCCACCCATGCCGAGACGGTGCCTGCATCCTCGGTCGCCAGCCGATAGCCGTAGGTCTGCGCATCCTTGTCTTGCCATAGGGTCCATTTCGACCTATCTACGGCAAACGGATGGCCGTCCAAGCGCATTCGATTCGCGTCGAGCGGCGTGTCGGCCGCAATCTGTAGTTTTGCCGCGCCATCGGGCCCTGCGTCACGCTGCAGCCAAACGACGAGGCTGTTGCCGCTGCCGCTGTCGTCGGTGCCTTCGGCCGTGCAGCGGGTGACGTTATCGCACACGACTTCCCACCCTTTGAAATCGCCGACGTAGGTGTCGTCGTGCTTCTTGCCGGCCGCCGACGCGGGCGCGACCGCCCACGGCGCGAATAGCGCACACGCCAAACCAAGGCACCGCAATAGTCTCGTCATGGGCTGGATCGACTCGGGATCGTGAAGACAGCGCATCGTACCCGCGCCGTCTCGACTGAACAATGGCTGAGCGGCGCGGACGCGGGCTGGGCCGGCTCTAGTCGCGCGTCGCACCTTCCGTGAGCGCGGTCGCATAGCGAACGACCGCGTTCGCTATGCGTTCCGACAGCGCCGGATCACGGACGGCGCGCGCCACCGTGACGCCTCCCGACAGCAGCGCAAGCAGCGCGATGGCACGGTCGTCGCGATCGCTGCGGTCGCAGCGGCCGCTACCCGGCACGTCGCTCAGCCCGGACGACACTTCCTCGATGATCGCCAGCAGCGCCTTTTCATACGCCGCTCGCGTCTCGTCGTCGGCGCGCATGACCTCCGGCGAAAGGCTCGGCAGCGCGCAACTTTCACCCAGTTCGCAAGTCCGGCGAGGGCCCAGATAGAACGCCACGAACGGACGGCGCCAGCGCGCGCCGTGCTCGGCCTTCAGCGTCGCGATCGCTTCCCTCAATTGCTCCATGCCCGACAGCACCACGGCGCGAAACGCTTCGCTCTTGGACTTGAAGTGTCCATAGAACGCGCCGTTGGTCACGCCGGCTTCCTTCGTCAGCGGACCGATGCCGGAGCCGCCGTAACCCTCGCGCCGGAACAGCCGGGCGGCGGCGTCCAGAATCCGCTCGCGGGTCTCGTGCTTGTGTTCGATCGAATAGCGCATAAAAAACCTTACAGAGCATATGCTCTCTATTGAATAGAGAGCGATCGATATGTATTCTATAGAGAGCGATCGCTATTTATAACACGTCCCAGCCTACCGACCAGGAGGTATTGCTATGCCGATCACATTGACCGTACCGGAAGGCGTTTTCAATTCCGAGGCCGAAGCAAAGGTATTTGCCGAATTGACCCACGCACTGCTCGACATCGAGGGCCTGCAAGACAACGCATTCATGATTCCGAACGTCGTAGGCACGCTGAACGTCTTGCCGCGCAATCGGATCTTCTCGGGAGGACGAGCGGCGGCCGCGGCGTTCGTCGAGCTGAAACTGCCTGCTGTGGCGCTTGCATCGCCCGATGCCAAGCGAAGCTTCATCGCGCGGGCGACCGAGATCGTCGCCCGCGCATCGAGCGGCAAGCTCGCGCCCGAGCACGTCTGGGTCAATGTCGTTTATGCCGAGGATGGTGCATGGGGAATCGGCGGGCGCGGCTATGACAACGCCGCACTCGGCGACGCCATTCGCGCGGCGGCTCACGCTCACTGACGCGGAAAATCGTTGCGGCTTGCGCCGATAGGCCGTCGGCGGGCACGCACGCATGACGAAACCCCGCGAGTGCTAAGGCTCGCGGGGTTTCGTCACAGGCCACGCTTTGTCGTCGAGCAACGACGCGTTGAGCATCGTCTCGACCGTACGCGCGAGCGCACGTCCGAGCGCGGGTTTGCTCGCGAGATGACCGGCGTTCGCGAACTCGGCCCGCACGCCGGGGATCGCACGCGCCAGGCGTTGCACGTTGCCGGGCGGACATACCGGATCGCGCAGGCCGTGGATCGCATACGCTGGAATGCCAGCCCGTTCGACTTCACGCGCGAGCGCGAGGAGCCGCCGCTCGCCGAGCCAACAATCGTGGCGCAGATAGTGGGCCTGAATCCGGTACTTCGCGACGAGTGCCTCGTCGGTTGCGCGCGGACGCCTCGCAACGGGTCTGCCGCGTGGCCAATGCGCCGACGCGAGCACAGCCGCCTCGTAGTCGCGCCACGCACGTGCGACGGCGAGACTGCATGCATGCGGCGCGCCGGCCGCTAGCCGCTTGGCGCAGCGCTCGAACAGCATGCTGGGCCGCCCGCCCCCCGCTGCGCGTGACAAGCGCAGCCACTCGCGCGGCGCGCGCGAACGCGACGTGACGAATAGACTGCGCACCTCGCGGCGCGACGTGAGAAAAAGACCGCGCAACACGATCCCCGACACGCGCTCGGGATGCGTTCCCGCGTAGGCGAGTGCGAGCGCCGCGCCCCACGATCCTCCAGCGACATGCCACTGCTCAAAGCCGAGCGCGCGTCGAACCGCCTCGAGATCGGCGACGAGACGGTCCGTGCGATTGTGGCGCAATCGGCCGCGCGGCAACGATGCGCCCGCGCCGCGCTGATCGACCGACACGGCACACACCGCCAAGCCGCCGAACGGCGCGAGCATGCCCGGGTGGCTGCCGCTGCCCGGTCCGCCGTGCACCACGACGATCGGTTGAGCGCCGACGTCGCCCGCAACCGTATAAGCAATCGCATGCCCGTCACGGCGGATACGGCGCATCGTTGTCGCGTCGCGGGTGCGGTTAGAAGAACCCGAGCGCCTCGGCTTGGTAGCTCACGAGCAAGCACTTCGTCTGCTGATAGTTCTCGAGCGCCTTCTTGTGGGTTTCGCGCCCGATGCCCGACTGCTTGTATCCACCGAATGCCGCGTGCGCCGGATACAGGTGATAACAGTTGGTCCAGATGCGGCCCGCTTCGATCTCCCGGCCCATCCGATAGGCACGCGTCCCGTTGCGGGTCCACACGCCGGCGCCGAGACCGTAGTACGTGTCGTTGGCGATCTCGATCGCTTCCTGCTCGTCCTTGAACGTCATCACCGAGGCCACGGGCCCGAAGATTTCCTCCTGGAACACGCGCATCTTGTTATTGCCGAGCAGCATCGTCGGCTGCACATAGAAGCCGGTGCCGAGATCGGGCGTGGGTGCCGTGCGTGCCCCGCCGGTGAGACACTGCGCGCCCTCTCCACGGCCGATGTCGATGTACGTGAGGATCTTGTCGAGTTGCTGCTGCGAGGCTTGCGCGCCGATCATCGTTTGCATGTCGAGCGGATGCCCGGCCTTGATGCGATCCACGCGCGCGATGGCTTTCTCGATGAAGCGCTCGTAAATCGATTCTTGAATCAGCACGCGCGATGGGCACGTGCAGACTTCGCCCTGATTGAGCGCGAACATGGCGAGCCCTTCGAGCGCTTTGTCGAGGAATGCATCGTCATGGTCCAAGACATCGGCGAAGAAGACGTTCGGGCTCTTACCGCCGAGTTCGACCGTCGACGGAATCAGATTGTCGGCAGCCGCGCGCAGGATGTGCTTGCCGACCGGCGTCGACCCGGTAAACGCGATCTTCGCGATGCGCTTGCTCGTCGCAAGTGCCTCGCCCGCTTCCTTGCCGAAACCGTTCACGATGTTGACCACGCCGGGCGGGAACAGATCGCCGATCAACTCCATCAGCACGAGCACCGACGCCGGCGTTTGCTCGGCCGGCTTCATCACGACGCAGCATCCGGCCGCGAGCGCGGGTGCGAGCTTCCACGACGCCATCAACAGCGGGAAGTTCCAGGGGATGATCTGCCCGACGACGCCCATCGGCTCGTGGAAGTGGTAGGCGACCGTGTTGTCGTCGATCTCCGAAATGGCCCCTTCCTGCGCGCGGATGCAGCCGGCGAAATAACGGAAGTGGTCGACGGCGAGCGGCAGGTCGGCCGCCATCGTCTCGCGCAGCGGCTTGCCGTTGTCGATCGTTTCGGCGACAGCGAGCAGCTTCAAGTTCTTCTCCATGCGATCGGCTGCCGCCAGCAGCAAGTTCGAACGCTCGGTGGGAGACGTCTTGCTCCATTTGCGCCGCGCGGCGTGAGCCGCGTCGAGGGCGATCTCGATATCGGCGGCGCCGGAACGCGGAATGCGGCAGAACGGCTTGCCGTTGATGGGCGAGACATTCTCGAAATAATCCACGCCGAGCGGAGCCACCCATTTGCCACCGATATAGTTCTCGTACTGCTTGCGATAAGGAAATTCGACGTCCAGGCCGAGCTGTTTCAAGTCAAACAGGTCCATTGCATGTCTCCTTCGATGGCGTTATCTAAAAATGGAAGTCACAACGAGTCACAATCACAGCGCCGAGATGGCTGCGCCCTCATTAGGCAACAAGCATGCCAACGAGAAACGCCGATAGGCATGACGAAGATGAATAGCCGCGGGAGTCGCGGTGCTTCAATTCGGAACAGACCTGATTCATCGTCTTGCCCACTGTCGCAATTTGCGACAGTGGCGAGCGCCTTTTCGGCGTGCTGCGTTCACTCGTCGAGCTTGAAGACGACGGGCACGTTCACCCATCCGTCGACGGCCTGCCCCGCGCGTCGCGCGGGCACGAAGCGCCAGCCCGAAACCGTCGCGACGGCCGCGTCGTCGAGCAAAGCATGGCCGCTCGATTCGATGACCGAGACGCCCTGCGCGCAGCCGCTCGCGAGCACGTGAACGTTCATCAGCACCGTTCCCTGCCATCCGCGTTGAAGGGCCACGGGCGGATAGGCTGCGGCGGGATTGTGCAGGTAGGCCGCGTTGAAGGTCGGCTCACTCGCAGCATCGCGCGGGGCGTTCGGCTCAGGGGTCTGCCCGCCCTCTTGGTCCGCGCGCTGCGCAGGCTCGCTTGCAACCCGCTGCATCGAAGCGGGCCTTGTCGATGAGACGGACGTACTCAGATCCTGTGGCACTGCCTCTTGGGTCGGCGGTTCGTGCGCCACCGCGTTGTCGTGGGCAGGCGCGGTGCGCTCGCTCGCCACTGGGATCGAGCGTGGCGTCTCTCGCGTAGCCGGCCGCGACAAGTCACGAGCGCGTTTGTCCAGCACGGGCATTGCAGCGCGCGATTTGGGAACGGCAAGCCGACCCGCGACGCGCTGCGTGGGATCGGTGCCGCGATACAGTGGATCGTCGTGCGGCATTTCATGCGCAACCGATTCCGTGCGAGGTGCGTCGTCGACAGGCGAGTGCTCGAGCGCGGCAACGATACGGATGTCGACGTGCGGCGAGGCATGGGACGCCGCGTCATGCTCGTATAGGCGCATCGCGGCAAACCCGTGCAGCAAGAGCACCACGGCGGCGATCACGCCAAGCCGACCGCGCTCGCCCCGATCCGCTGCGACTTGCGTTCGCACGATTCACTCCTTATCGCCTTCGGCCACTCGAAGCGCTTTTCATAGCGGGCACCTCCTGCGTCGATGTCCGCTCACGCAGCGCCGCGACTGGATGCTTCGACGCCGAGCAACGAGCTCGACGCTCGATCCCTGAGATCGGAGGAGCTTGCCGACCAGGCCTTCACTTCGGCGACGCCGCGGGCACGCCCGCACGCGCGGCGCTTTGCGGACCGGCATTGAGCAGCGCCGTCGATCCCTTCGCGATATCCGCCGTCATTTTCGTGCTGCCCGGGCCGTACCCGTTCGCATTCAGGAGAAACGCCATGATGTCGGCATACTCGCCGTCCTTCAGCTTGCCCGGACGATCGGCCGGCATGTTGGTCGACATGTAGCCATACACGCCGCCGATCGTCAGATGCGCATTGGCCGCGGGCGCGAACGCCGCACCGCTGAGCGCCGGCGCGGTGATGCCTTGCATATCCGCGCCATGACACTTCGCGCAGTTGCTCGCATACAAACGCTTGCCGTGCAGGACCTGGGCGCGATCGAACGATGGCGCGGCGGAGCCGCCGCCGGCCGACACCTTCTCGATCCGACCGGACATGCGCGCCGAGTAAGCCGCATCGCGCAGCATGCCCAGGCGTGCGCCGGCGACGGGACCGTCGAGATAGGTGAGCGCGGCGGACGTCGCGGGCACGGCTGGTGTGGCTTGCGCGGCCTGCATCGTAGCGGGCAGCGTCCAAGCGCGCGTGAGCTTGGCGAGACGCCCATCGGCCGTCATTGCGCCGAGTGCGGTGTCGACCTTCCGCTGCAAAGCCCTTTCGTTCGAACCGAACGCGAAGACGAGCCGCCAAGCGGAATAAGGCGAGCGCGTCTTGCGTACATCGAAGCGCTGCCCCGCGTGCGCTTGCCGATAGGCGACGACAGCCGGATACCAGACGATCGCGCGTATCGCCCGGCCGCTCGCGACGGCATCGACGGTCAGCTCGGGTGTGTTCTCGAGATCGAAGCGCACGTGCTGCTCCTGAACCGCAATCAATTGCGAAGGGCTTCCATAGGTCGCAGCGACAACCTCATCCGCCGCGTGCCCATGCATGTGCGTGCCCGTCTCGACGCTGACGTAGTCCGCCCGCAAATAGCCGCGGGAAAACAGCATCGTGCTGCCCGAAGCATCGGCAACGGACGAACGCGGAAAACCCGCGATGACATCGCAACCGTGGCCGAGCGTCTGGTGCAACTCCTTCAAAGAGACGCCGTCGTCATCGTCGCCGCCGGGGATGCCATGCTCGACGAACGTGGCGGCGATGCCTGCCGTCTTGAACGCCTCCTGCGCAACGACCTTGTCGAGCGTAGCCGAGGGGCTGCCCGGGAACGTGCAGATGCGAATCGGCGTCGCCGCCGCTGACGACGAAGCGATGGCGAGTGCGGAGGCGGCCACCGCGGCCACCGCAAAATGCTGAAGATGCGTTTTCATGATCGTACTTTCGATGAGTGCTGCGTCGCGCCACGACCGCCGCACCGAGCGGGCGGCCGTGACGCTTCATACCAGCGCTTGAGATGAGGCGGGCTAATCTAGGCCGCGCGAATCAGCCGTGATGCAAGGCGAACACATAGAGCGTGCCCCCGCGCGGCACCTTGTCCGCAATCTTCGCCATCGGGCCGCCCCAGATCGGGTTCGCGCCGCCGTAACCGGCGAGCACGGCCACGTACTCTTGCCCGTGCGCTTCGAACACGGAGGGCTGCGCGACGATGCCGCTCGCCAGCTTCGGGCTCTGCCAGAGGACCTTGCCCGTCGCTTCGTCGAACGCGTAGAGGTGGCCGTCGAGCGAACCGCTGAACGCCAGGCCGCCGGCCGTGCTCGCCACGCCACCGTTCCACGGCATCTTGCTCCAATGGCTCCAGACCTTCTTGCCCGTGTCCACGTCGATCGCCTGCAACTCGCCGTAGCCGTGGCTGCCGGGTTCGGGCTCGATCTCGAAGCCTTCGCCGAGATAGGGCAAGCCCTCCATGTAGCTGACCGACTTGCCCGAGAGGCTCATGCACGCATGCAGCGACGGCACGAACGCCAGATGCTTGGCCGGATCGTACGAGACGGACCACCAGTTCTTGCCGCCCAGAAAGCTCGGGCAGGTATCGATCGTCGTGCCGACGTTGGGGTACTTCGAAGCGTCCTCGATCGGCTCGCCGTCATGCGTATAACCGGTGACCGAAGTCGCCTTCACGAACGCGCTGGCGTAGATGAGCTTGCCCGTCGCGCGATCGATCGCGTGGAAAAAGCCGTTGCGATCGGCATGGATGATGGCGTCGTAGTCCTTGCCGTCGTATTGGATCTTCGCAAGGACCGGCGTGTTCACGCCGTCGTAGTCCCACGTGTCGTTACGCGTGTATTGGTAGTGCCATTTGATGTCGCCTGTTTTCGGATCGAGCGCGAGCAGCGAATCGGTGTAGAGGTTGCTGCCGGGGCGCAGCTTCGCGAGCCACGGGCCCGGATTGCCGACGCCCCAGAACAGCGTCTTCGTGGCCGGATCGAAGGTGCCGGTCAGCCACGAGGCGCCGCCGCCGTGCGCCTGCATGCCGTTGGGCCAGGTGTCGCCGCCTTTTTCCTGGGCGCTTGGAATCGTCGTGCGCTTCCACAGCACGTTGCCGTTGTCGGGATCGAGCGCGGCGATGAACCCGCGTGCGCCGTATTCGCCGCCCGAGTTGCCGACCACGATCGCGCCGTCGATCGCAAGCGGGGCGAGCGAGAACGCGTAGCCGGTGCCCGGATCGAACATGCGCTTTTTCCAGGCGACGGCCCCCGATTGCGCATCGAGTGCGACGATTTCACCGTCGAGCATCGCGATATAAGCATTCTTGCCGTAGAGCGCGACACCGCGATTGACGACGTCGCAGCAGGCGTTCTTGAACGCTTCGGGACCGAGCTTCGGCTCGAACTTCCAGAGCTGCTTGCCTGTGATCGCATCGAATGCGTAGACGTTATCCTTAGGCGTACTAACGAAAAGATAGCTGCCGTTGACGACCGGGGTTGCCTCGAATCCTTGCTGCAGATCGGCGGGAAATTTGTAGCTCCATGCGAGCGAGAGCTTGCTCACGTTCGACGTATCGATTTGCTTGGCGGGGGAATGCGACTGCCCGTCGTAAGTGCGGTAGTAGGTGAGCCAACCCGGATCGCTCTGCGCGTTCGAGAGGCGCTCGTAGGTGACCGGTGGATAGTCGCTGCCCGCGTGCGAGCATTGCGGGGCGAGGCCGATGGCCCCTATTGCACAAGCGGCAAACGCCGTGCGCCATACGGCCGAAACTGAACGTCGCGTCATGTGTGTCTCCTGTGTCGGCCGAAGTTGCCGCTGTGCGAGTCGGTCGGAGCGCGTGCGTCGACACTTGCGTCGGCGCTCGCTCCGGCCTCATGCAGAGCACTCGGTCCGCTCTCATGCATAGCTTGGTTGGTCGATTTGTCACGGCATGGATCGGTCGAGGCTGAGGCACTCGATTCGCGATAAATTGCCGCGGGCCTCGCTGAATGCAAGTCGTATGCCATCGCGTGCGCACCGTGCGCGGCGGCTCTCATCGTCGTCACCTCATGTGCGCCGAACCGCATTCGCCATCGATGCGCGATCGAAGCAAGGCGTTCCAAACTGAAACAAGTCTGAACGCCGCGGTGTCGCTAAACGAAACAGTGCGCAACACATCAACGATGAAGACAGAGCGCATTCGCCCGTCGATCAATGGATCGGCTCACCCAAAGCGCCGACACGGGCCTGCCAAGAAAGCATTGGCACGCTTCTCGCATTGTGGAAGGTCAAGCCGGAAACAGCGGCAAGCCGGCTTCCAAGCCGATCGAAGCGAACGACGCTCGCGACGAAACGGCAGACGAGACACGGCGCGAACGTGGCGCATCGGAAATCGCAAGCGACACGTATACATGGGACAGGCGGCAGGAGGAGATCATGAAACGGTTGAGATGGGTCGTTGAAAAATGGCTGGCGCCGGCACCGGAAGCTTCGATCCGCGTCGAGCGGTTTGCGTCCGGCGCCGAGGGCAAACATCACGTGCGCGTGGAGATCGATGGCCCGCGCGGCACGATTTCTCTGCACTTCTTCCGCCACGACGACGGCGCGTGGCAAGTGTTCCCGCCCGAGCACGCAGGCGTGACGATGCGCGCTCAAGCGGCGTGACACCTTCATGAGCAACCGCCCTCCCCAAACACGCAGAGCGCACCACCGATTCGCGTCGAAACAACGTGCACGCTTGACATGGTGCTTCGCCGCGAGCGCGCTCGTGAGCCTTGCATCGCCCGCGAAGGCACAGACCGAACCGACCGCGCCCACCGCCAAAGGGGTAACGCTCCCGCCGATCGTCGTGGTCGGCACGACTCCGCTCGTCGGCATCGGTTTGCCGCTCACGCAGGTAGCGGCAAACGTTCAGATCGTGCGCAGTGCGCAACGCGATGCACAGCACCGCGAGACGCTCACGGACTACTTCGAAAAGAACTTACCGAGCGTCGACATCAACGACGCGCAGGGCAACCCCTATCAGATGAACATCAACTACCGAGGCTTCACGGCTTCGCCGCTGCTCGGCACACCGGAGGGTCTGTCGGTGTTCATGGATGGCGTGCGCATCAACGAGCCGTTCGGCGATGTGGTGAACTGGGACTTGATCCCGCAGGATGCGATCGACACGATCGAGTTGATTCCCGGCTCGAACCCGACGTTCGGCCTCAATACGCTCGGCGGCGCACTCGCGATCTCGACGAAGAACGGCAAGGACCACCCGGGCGGCGAGGCCGAGCTGTCGGGCGGTTCATGGGGCCGCAAGACGGCCGCCATCGAGCAAGGCGGGACGATCGGCGATCGTCTCGACTACTACGTAACCGGCAACGTCGCGAACGACGACGGCTGGGCCCAAGAAAACGCGAGCCGCGTGCGTCAGGGCTTCGGCAAGCTGCGTTATACCGACGCCGACACCACGATCGCGCTGTCCGCCGGCGGTGCGAACAACGACTTGCTGGGCATGCAGACGATTCCTCGTTCGTTTCTCGACGATTTTCGGCAGCCTTATACCTTTCCCGATCAAAACCTGAACCGCGCCGGCTATCTGACGCTGACCGGCGAGCACTATGTCAACGATGCGCTCGAGTTGAGCGGCAACGTCTACTACCGCCACTTCGTGAACGAGAGCATCAGCAGCAACAACAACACCGACTACGGCGCACTTCTGCCCGACGGTTCGGTCGACACGCTGCAGGCCACGAACGTCGACTCCGCCGTCGCGACCGACAGCTACGGCGCAAGCCTGCAAATGACGCTGCTCGGCAAACTCGGCGGCCTGCAAAATCAATTCGTCGCCGGTGTCGCGGCCGATTTCGCGAACTCGCACTACACCGCATCGTCGCAGAACGCCTACTTCACTGCATCGCGCGCGACGATAGGCATCGGCGACTATGTCACGCAAGCGGATGCGAAAACGCGCGACGGCAACCTCGCAGCCTATCTGCAAGATACGTTGTCGCTGACCCGGCAATGGGCCCTGACGCTGTCGGGCCGCTACGACTGGGCAAAGACGGACATCGGCGACGAGAGCGGCGCACAGCCACAGCTCGACGGCAGCCACGTGTTCTCGCGCTTGAATCCCGCCCTCGGGCTGACGTGGAACCCCGTACCGAGCTTCACGGCCTACGCGACTTACAACGAAGGCATGCGCACGCCGACCGCGATCGAGCTGACCTGCGCCGACCCGGCCGCACCGTGCTCGCTGCCGAACGACTTCGTTGCGGACCCAGCGCTCGCGCCCGTCGTCTCGAAGACCTACGAAGCCGGCGCGCGCGGCAAGCTCGGCAGTGCGACGACGTGGAGTGCCGCCGTCTACGACACGACGCTATACGACGACATCGAGTTCATCAGCGCGGCGACCACGACGCAAGGCTACTTCCAGAACGTGGGCAAGACGCGCCGTGAGGGCCTCGAGCTTTCCGGGCATACGCAGTTCGGAAAGCTCGGCGTGACGGCGAACTACAGTTTCATCGACGCCACCTACCGCGCGAGCTGGGTGTCCAGCAGCCCGAGCAACTCGAGCGCCGATGCGAACGGCAACATCGTCGTGCGCCCCGGCGATCACATTCCCGGCATTCCCACCAACTCCATCAAATTGCGGCTCGATTACGCGGTCACGCCGCAATGGACCGCCGGAACGAACGTGACCTATCGCAGCGGCGTTTTTGCGCAAGGCGATGAAGACAACGAGGATGTCAACGGCAAGCTCCCCGGCTACTTCCTGATCGATCTCGATACGACGTATCGCGTCACCAAGCAATTGCAGCTCTTTGCAACCGTGTCGAACCTGCTGAACAAACGCTATGCGAGCTTTGGCGTGCTCGGGCAGAACTTCTTCAACGGCCCGAGCCACACGTTCGACGGGCTCGCGCCCGTCAACGAAATGTTCATCGGGCCCGGCGCGCCCAGAGGGGCGTGGGTCGGGATGCGCTATGCGTGGAATTAGCGCGGCGATAGCGGCTGAGCCGCCCCCGCTCCGCCTTATCGCCCCGATTGCGCAAGGTCGCCATGTCGCATTTTGCAACACCTGTCGCCCAATGAAACAGCGAACGTTTCATGATTGCACCGGTAAGTTGCCGCGCGCTTGGCAATGTTCGCGCCCCCTTGCGTTGACCGTGCATCGATCGAAGCAGACCGCTTCGATCGCATCGCGTCGCGACATACCAGGCGGTCGGCATAGCCTTTGCTTTATCGATGCGACCGCAACGAATGACCGCGGTTTCCCCGCTTCAACCACGCAATCACACTAGGAGACAATCATGCAGTGGACTACGCCCGCTTATACCGACCTGCGCTTCGGTTTCGAAATCACGATGTACATCGCCAACCGATAAGGAGCCGGTAAGCGCCGCGCGTGAAGTCGATTCCCTTCACGCGCGGCAGCTTCCGAACGCATCGTCATGCTGATCAAGGTTCTTGGTTCCGGCGCGGGCGGCGGACTGCCCCAGTGGAACTGCAATTGTGCGAACTGTTCGCGGGCGCGCGCGCCCACCGGCACACTCGCGGCACGCACGCAATCGTCCATCGCGCTCAGCGACACCGGCGACGACTGGGTGCTCATCAACGCATCGCCCGATCTCCTGGCCCAATTGCGCGCGCACCCCGAACTGCAGCCGGCCCGCGCGCTGCGCGACAGCGGCATTGCGGCAGTCATGCTTTGCGATGCGCAGATCGATCATGTGACTGGCCTCGTCATGTTGCGCGAGCGCACGACGCCGCTGCCGCTTTACGCCACACGGTCCGTGCTCGACGATTTATCGGGCGCTTTGCCGCTCATCCCGTTGCTCGGCCATTACTGCGGCGTCGACGAACACCCGATCGCGCTCGGCGTACCGTTCACGATCGCACCGCTCACCGGCTTGCGGTTCACTGCGATCGCCATCGACAGCGCCGCACCGCCCTATTCGCCGCATCGCGAAGCACCCGTGATCGGCGACAACATCGCACTCGTGATCGAAGACGTCGCGACGGCCGCCACCGCCTTTTACGCACCGGGTCTCGCGCGCACGTCGGAATCGATACTGACCGCAATGCGCTCGGCAACACTCGTTCTCGTCGACGGCACGTTCTGGACGGATACGGAGATGATCGATCTCGGCTTGTCGGGCAAACGCGCTGCCGACATGGGGCACCTCGCCCAATGCGCCGCGAACGGCAAGCCCGGCATGCTCGACCTGCTCGACACGCTGCCGCGCACCACGCGCAAAGTGCTCATTCATATCAACAACACGAATCCGATTCTCGATCCCGACTCCGATGCGCACGCGATCGTGCGTGCGCACGGCATCGACCTCGCGGAAGACGGTATGCAACTGCTGGTATAGACTCGTCATGACCTATCCGAACGCCATCGGCGGCGCGCCGCTGCGCCCACGTCTTCGCTCGATGTTCCGATTGCAATGGGAAGCCGCGCAAGATGCATACGTGCTCCTCTATCCCGAAGGGATGGTGAAACTCAATCCCAGTGCGGGACAGATCCTCGTGCGATGCGACGGCACGCGCGAGCTCGACGAAATCATTACCGAACTCGAAACGCTGTTCCACGCTGCGGATCTCGCAACCGACGTCTATCGGTTTCTCGACCACGCACGCCAACGTGGATGGGTCGACTGACCCTCGCATACGACGGCCCTGGCATGAACCGGGCCGCACTCGCATCGCCGCCGCTGTAGCTGCTTGCCGAGCCGACCTACCGTTGCCCGCTCCACGGTGCGGTTCAGGACCGACATGTTTCCCTCGCTCTGCCCTTGCGCAGGAATGAAACAGCCAACCGTCCGCCAATTGCGCGCCGAACCGTACACGCACACACGCAGCGGCGCAGCCGGCTTCGTTTGACGAGGGCAATTTCGAACGCTGCGCGCGCCGCCTGCAGGCGCGCCAAGCCCCTTCCTCCCCGTCGGGATACCGTATCGCCGCTAAAGGTTCAGTGGCGGGTGCCGTTATGCAGATACCGATCTGTTCGTACTATCTGCCGCCATGGACACCCTCACGCGCGCCGACCCATGTCGGCGTTTGCCAATGACGGCCGCTCGCGCGATGCCGCTGGCTTCGTGCGTCCGCCTAGAATCGAGCAACTGACTTGACGATGCGATATATCGGCCTCGCCCTCCGCCTCGCCGGCTTAGCCGCACTGGTGCTCGTGTCGCTATGCAGTTGCCGCCAACACGACCATGCGCCCGCGGGCGCTTCGGTGCCAGCCCGCACCACGATTACCGCATTGATCTGGGCGCCCGATTGGCCTGAACAAATGCTCCAGATCGCCGAAGAATTCGGCAAGCTCAACCCCGATATTCATGTGAACGTACAGTTCATGATCGGTAATTCGGTCGAAGAGAACATCAAACCGCGCGTCGCGTCCGGCAATCTGCCCGATCTGATCAGTGTGAACCCCAACGCGTATGCGGCCGAACTGGCGGATCAAGGCATTCTCGCCGACGTCGGTGGGACAGCCGCTTGGCAGAACATGCTCGACGCGCTCAAAAGCGATTGGACGAGCCGCCGGTCCAAGAAATTCGGCATCTCGGGCGGCGTGGCTACGACGCTGATCTATTACAACGAGGCCATGTTCGCGAAGGCGGGGATCAAAGCACTGCCGACCAACTTCCGTGATTTCCTGCGGGTATGCGAGCAGTTGAAGCGGGCGGGGTTCGTGCCGATCATGTGGAGCGGCGGCTTTCCGAACATGCTCGGCAACGGGCCGTTCGCCTCCGGTTTCGCCAATGAAGTCGTGGCACGGGAGCCGGACTGGAAGCGAAAGATCGCCGATGGATCGCTCAATCTCGACACGCCCGAGGCCGCCGATATCTTTGAAAAAATCCTGCTCATACCCGAGCGCGGATACGTGCAAAACGGGTACATGACCACCGACTACGACGGCGGCATCCGGCTTTTCAAGGAAGGCCAGGTTGCAATGGCGTTCCACGGCAGTTGGGCTGCCGGCCTTTTGCTGCAGGGCAATCCCTTCAAGGTCGGCGTCTTCATCCCTCCCTGGAACGCGCCTCGACAGCAAGTGGTGCCCGTGATCGGCAGCGAAACGGGGTTCGCGGTATGCGAGACGCGAAACAAGGCTGCGGCGATGCGTTTTCTCGAATTCATCGCCGGCAAGGGCTTCCCGATTCTCCAGCACAAACGCCGAAACATCCCGCCCTTCAAGCATGTGCAGGGCGCCGTCGTCACGGATCGAGCAATGGTCGACTATACGAACGCGGTCAGCCGCTACCGCGTCACGTCGAGCCCATACTATTCGGTACTGCCTTCGAACTCGATAGAGCAATTGCATCGATTGATGCTAGACGTACTGCTCCGGAAGATCTCGCCCCAAGAGGCCGCGAAACGCCTTGACGAGTCAGTCAAGAATCAAGCGACGATGCACTACAAATGAGCGTGATCATCGGCCCCTTGCGACGCGTGTTCGCTTACCTGTCACTGGACGTATTACGCCGGGTTGAAATCCGCTATCGGCTGACCACGGCATTCGCCGTGCTCGCACTGCTGCCGCTCGTGATTTCGGGCTGTATCTCCTACGTGAAATCGACGGCCGCGATCAAAGAGAAGGCCGAGACATTTTCGAGGAGCGCGGTCAAGCAGGTCTCGCGGAACATCTCGTTGCGAATGGAGCAAATCGAGACCGAAAGCAGCCTGCTCGTCCTATCCGATCGCGTACAAGGCGATCTCACGCGGGTCGCGAACGGCAGCGCGAAGGAGAGAATCGACGCACGCGAGGACATCACGCGGCAGTTGCTCGTCCATTACGGGCCGATCGATTTCGTCAACCAAAAATATCTGCTCGACGCCCGCAACCGAGTCATGGACACGCAGGCGTTCGCGCGGCTGACCCATGGCGTGGTCCAACTGGTCGAGCGCGCACACCGCCAAGACGGCCGGCCCTACTGGGGCAGCTACGACAGCGGCTTCGGCCAACGCGATCTCGGCATGGTCCGCGCCATCATCGACAAAAGCGACAACCGGCGCATCGGCAGCCTCGTGCTCGTCATTCGCCCTGAGCATTTCTCTACGGTCTTCCACGATTTCGCCTCGGGGAGCGGGACCGACATCTACGTGCTCGATGCCGGCAATCGCCAAGTGATCGTGCGTGCCGACGGCGCAGCGCTCGATGCGGATAGCGTGGCCGAACCGCGACTGATCGAGCAGATCATGAACCGAAAGGCAGCGGGCGAGACGAGCGGCATCGTCGAATTCGAGAGCAGGCGCGGTGGCCGCTATCTTGCAGCCTACGACCAGATTCCCAGCACGACGTGGTTCGTCGTGAGCACGACCTCGGAGCAAACGCTGACGGCGCAAGCGCAATCCGTGCGCAACCAAATCGTGCTGGTGGGCATCGCCGGCTTTCTGCTGTCGATCTTTCTTGCCTACTTCATCTCGCACAGCATTACCGTGCCGCTGAAGAAGCTCGTGCAGAAGATGGACGACACGGGCAACGACGCCGGCGCGCAAGCCGAAGAGCGTGCCGAAGCGCACGACGATGTGCACGACAGCGACGAGCTCGGGCGATTGGCGCAGCGGTTCGAACGCATGAGTACGGCGATTGGCCAGAAAATCCAGAAGATCAACGAGATCAATGCGCGCCTCGAAGACACCGTGACGGAAAGAACGGCCGAGCTCGCCAGGCGGGAACAGGCTTCCCGCACGCTGATCGAGAACTCGCCTGACACGATTGCGCGATACGACCGGGAGCTGCGCCGCACGTATGCGAACCCGGCGTTCTGCTTGCTCACCGGGCGCAGCTTGGAGGAAGTGCTCGGCAAGCGGCCATCGGAAATCCCAGGTGGCGCAAGTGCGCTCGCCTACGAGAAGAAAATCGCAGAAGCGATTTCGATCGGAAAAAGCACGCGCTTCGAACTGAAGTGGATCGGGCCGAACGGGCGTGAACAGTGCACGCACATTTCGCTGACGCCGGAGATCGACCCGTCCGGCAACATCAACTCGGTACTGGCGATCGGGCGCGATCTGTCGGATCGCATGGCATTCGAGGAAACGATCTGGAAGCAGGCCAACTTCGACACGCTGACCAACCTACCGAACCGCCAGATGTTTCACGACCGTCTGGAGTACGAAGCACGGATGTCGGATGCCGACGGCAAACGCATGGCATTGATGCTGATCGATCTCGATCGCTTCAAGGAAGTGAACGACTCGCTCGGGCACGACAAGGGAGACGTTCTACTCGTCGAGGCTGCGAGGCGCATCCGTTCGTGCGTGAGCGAATCGGATACGGTCGCGCGCCTTGGCGGCGATGAGTTCACGGTCATTCTTCCTAAGCTCGACGCGACCGATAGCGTGGGACGGATCGCCAACGCCATCGTCGAGAAGCTGGCCGAACCCTTCGCACTCGGCACCGACGAAGCGTTCATCTCCGCGAGCGTCGGAATCACGACCTATCCGGACGACGCGACCGAACTCGACGTGCTTTTCAAGAACGTCGATCAGGCCATGTACGCGGCCAAAAACGCAGGGCGCAACCGCGTCGGGTACTTTACGCAAGACTTGCGCGTGGTGGCGCAAAGGCGGCTGCGGCTCACGAGTGATTTACGGGCTGCCATCGTCGGCAAGCAGTTTCAGCTTTACTACCAACCCATCGTCGAGCTTGCGACGGGCGAGATTCGGAAAGCGGAAGCGCTGATCCGCTGGCTGCACCCCGAACGCGGCATGATCAACCCGACCGAGTTCATTCCGCTGGCTGAAGAAACGGG
This sequence comes from Trinickia acidisoli, assembly GCF_017315725.1. Lineage (NCBI taxonomy): Bacteria > Pseudomonadati > Pseudomonadota > Betaproteobacteria > Burkholderiales > Burkholderiaceae > Trinickia > Trinickia acidisoli. The sequence continues at coordinate 1,751,800 of NZ_JAFLRG010000001.1, read as the reverse complement.
CCTCATCGTGCCGATCGGCGATTGGGTGTTCCGGCAGACGGTGCAGCAGGCACGACGGTGGCGTGCGCTCTTCGGGCCGGTTTTTCAAATCAGCGTGAATATGTCGCCGGTACAGATCCGGCAGGACAACCTCGTTTGTGTCCACTGGTCGGAACATCTCGCGCAGGAGGGGATGCCTGGGCAGGCTATCGCGGTGGAAATCACCGAGGGGCTCCTGCTCGATGCCGAGTTGAACGAAAAGCTATTGGCGTTCCGTGATGCCGGTATCCGCGTGTCGATCGACGACTTCGGCACCGGGTACTCGTCATTGGCCTATTTGAAGCGGTTCGACATCGATTACCTCAAGATCGACCGGTCGTTCGTCTACAACGTCGGGTTCGATGCCGACAATCAGGCGCTCTGCGAGGCGATGGTCGTACTCGCACACAAGCTCGGGTTGAAGATCATCGCGGAAGGCGTCGAGACGACGGAACAACGCGATTTCCTGCGGGGTATCGGGTGCGATTTTGCGCAGGGGTTCTTGTATTCGCAGCCGATCCCGCCGCAGAGGTTCGAGGTGCTGTTTGCGCCGGGTTTGGAGGATCGAAACGATCCGGCCGACGCACCTGGCTGCGCGGCGCCGCAAGCCGGGCAGTCGGTGCAGCATTGCTGATATCGGGATGGGGGCGAGGCGCAGTCGCCTAAACTTAGGAAGGGCAGCGTCTATATCGAAGGGGCGTCCGAACGAAACGCGCAAGGGGCTGCCCGCTCGCCAAGGTTCATGCATCGATTTGAAAGGGAGCCGCAGCCATGAGCGTCGCTCTGAACCACACGATCGTCTATGCCAGCGACAGAAATGCCTCGGCGGCATTTCTCACCGAGATTCTCGGGCTGGCCCAACCCACGCCATTCGGGCCATTTCTCACCGTCCATCTCAGCAACGACGTCACGATGGACTTCAAGCAAGCCGACGACCGGCCGGCCTCGCAGCATTACGCCTTTCTCGTCAGTGAAGCCGAATTCAAGGAAATCATGGATCGCATCGCAGCCCGCAAGCTGCCGTACTGGGCCGATCCGGCTCAGCAACGCGAAGGCGAAATCAACACGCGCGACGGTGGCCACGGCGCATATTTCGAGGATCCGAGCGGCCATCTCCTCGAAATACTCACGCGGCCGTACGGCGGCCATTAGAGAATGCGCCGCTGACTCGCGTACTTCCCGTACGTCTTACGCGCAAAGCGCTCGGGGCGATAAAAGACAAAGCCCCGTAAGTCCGAGAACTTACGGGGCTTTGTCACCACCTATTGGCGGAGACGGAGGGAGCTCGATGTCGCCCGGAAACCCGCGCCGGGTTTGACTTCCAACTTCGGAGCCAAAGGCCACCCCTACTCCCACCCCAACGTCAACTAACGCCATTTGCCCATATCGTGGAATACGACCGCATCCGAAAACTCGCTGCCAGCCGGCTCATATCAAGGCACCACCGTCCGAGCACCACATCGACACGCTATTTAAACCCGCTTACCTAAGCCCCACCGCTATTTAAACGAAAGGCCGCTTGTTTAAATAAGAGCCTGCAGCCATAATTTGTTCATGGCGGACGAAAACCTGACAAACACCCGGCTTGGGCGCTTCGCCGAAACCGCTGCTGGCGGTGAGATCGTGCGCGCTTTCGTTCCGCCGCCTCTGCCTCCCGAGCCACCTATCGATATTTTGGGTCTGCTTGATAGGTTGAGCCTCGCCGAGCGAGCGCTGGGGCGGTTGGATGGCATCACCATGCTCCTCCCCCGCCAAGAGATCTTCCTTTACATGTACGTGCGCAAAGAGGCCGTACTCTCGTCTCAGATTGAAGGCACCCAATCAACCCTGACAGACCTTCTTCGCTTTGAAACCGAAGCGCAGGCCGGCCAGCCAATCGATGACGTCCGCGAAGTGTCAAATTACGTGGACGCGATGATGTACGGGTTGGATCGTCTCCAGACGCTACCGCTTTCGCTCCGGCTGATTCGTGAAATGCATGCTCGTCTGCTACGAAATGGGCGAGGCGGCACGGCAAGCCCCGGTGAATTCAGGAGATCGCAAAACTGGATCGGCGGAACACGTCCGGGAAACGCCTTATATGTGCCTCCCCCGGTCAACGAACTCTATGCGTGTCTTGATGCACTCGAGCGGTTCATGCATGAGGACCGTTCACGCCTGCCCGCCTTGCTCAAGGCAGGTCTACTCCACGTCCAGTTCGAGAGCATTCACCCGTTTCTCGATGGCAACGGACGCATCGGCCGGCTCCTTGTCACCCTCTTCTTGAATACGCGTGGGGTGCTACGCTCACCGCTGCTTTACCTGAGCCTTTACCTCAAGACGCACCGCGCCGATTACTATAGGCTCCTGCAGGAAGTCCGCGAGCGTGGTGCTTGGGAACCTTGGCTTGAATTCTTTCTTGATGGCGTCGCCGAGACCGCCAATCAGGCCTTTGATGCCGCCACACGGATCGTCGCTCTCTTCAAGGAGGATCGTGAGCGGATCACAGCCGAGAGTGAACGTGCGGGATCGGCTCTGCGGGTTCATGATTTATTACAGCAGAATCCATTTCTTACCGCCAACGCTTTGGTCGAGCGCACCGGCCTGACCGCCCCTACGATCAATGCTGCACTTGCTGACCTCCAACGGCTTGAAGTGGTCGAGGAAGTAACAGGCCGCCGACGCGGCCGTGTCTTTGGCTATCGCCGCTACCTCGCGATCCTTAGCGAAGGTACCGATCCGCTGCCCGCCCCCTCAGCCGTCACTCCAGACGAGTAGGCCATTTTGCTCATCGAAAGCGTCTCGGCCCTTGGTCTCACATTACGGGAATTATTGCTTGCCGCCAAACGTCGACGAAATCGCATCGGTCTGCCGTGGCATGACTACCCTACATATCTGAATCAGCAAATGCTCGGCCAGCTGTCGATGGCGATCTAAACCCGCGCAAATCCGGCGACATTGGGTTGCAGCGACATTGACGACGCGCAATGAGGCGCGCTGCGTAGACACGATTGAGATGTTCGCCGGAAGGAATCCGCGTCACCTTCAGCGGCAGAAAGGCCAAGTCATCGTCATTCATGGTTGCGTCCGCAGGTGTGGTTGCAAACGCAACCATGACGAATTGCTCGTGTCCGACTACCCAAGCGTTTTCACCGACCGCCGCAACTGCCCTTCGCGCTCGGCCCAACGCTCCGCCGCGATCGGCGTAGTGCATCTGGGCAAACCGGCCGAAGCTAGATAGTTGTCGATTTCATCCCGCACGATGTCATACCCATCCACATACGAAAACTCGCTGATTAACGGCAGATTGAGCGCCGCGTAGATCGCAACCCAACGCTCTTCGTCGCCCAGCCGGCGACGCACGGCAAGTTTCGGATTGAACTGATACCAGCCTTGGGTCACGCGCATGAAAAGCGCCCGGTTGTAGGCGTAGTCGCGTTCAATCTCGTTTCTGGCCAGCACACCTGACAAATGCTGTCGTTTATTGCGCTCGGGACGTACAACGTTAGTCGGGAGATGCTGCCAAGCCTCCAGAATGGTCTTGGTGTCGAAAGCGCCGTTGAGCTTGCGGGACGGGCGAGTGAAGCGCGACTTGAACAACACCCATAGCGTCTGGAGTAAAAAGTATTCGGATTGATGCCGGTCGATGCGCACAAGCCGCTCGCCTGTATTGACGTCGATGCTACTCGGGGCAAGTCTCTCATAAAGCGGGGCAAGCGGGCCGTGTGCGAACTTCGCGTCGCGGAAGGATTCACGCAACGCCCAATGAAGAGCGTTATAGCCATAGTGATCGATCGCTTCTCGGTCGGCGCCGCGCTCCAGCAACGCTTCCACCAACGATACGTTGCCGGCCGCGGCTGCGGCCATCAACGGCGTTTGATTCATCGGCAGACGATGCTCGATGCCGTGCAGATCACATTGTTTCAGGATGTCCTTGAATTGAGCGGCGAAGTATGGAACGTAGGTCTTGCGGCCCAGCGTCATGCGCTGCTGCGAAAAGCCCTTTGCCTGATCGAACTTCGCTTCCCTGACCAACCAGTGAGCGAGCTGCGGCTCGTCGAAACAAGCCGCGTAATCATAAAGCTGTTGCTTAGGCTTACCGCCGGGCACCTGCTCCCGAAACACCTTGACGAGTAGTTCAGTGACCTTCGCTTCGTCGAACACCGGCCAAGGAACCGGGGCCTGATTCAGGATGTTGCGGCGAATGGCTTCGGCCTGCTCCTGCTTGCCCTGCAACTCGAGCTTGCGCGCTTCCTTCTGCCACTCCTCCCGGCTGGATTGCTGGGCTTGCACCGTGACGTTGCCGGCACTCATATCGAGCAGCCCAAAGAGCGGATGCTCGGTATCCGATTCGATGACGTAGAGATTCCTGATCGCGCGCGTCAGCGCGACATAGAGGGCATTGACGAAGAACTTGTAGATCTCTAGCGACTTATCGCTTTTGTCCTTCGCGCGCCGGTAATCGAGCGTCTCGACTGCCAGATCAGCGGGAGCGACGCCCTCGACGATATCACTGAATTGAGCGCGGTGATCCGAGACGAAACGATAAAGAACGATGTTCTCGTATTCGAGGCCCTTGGCTTCGTGAATGGAGAACAGCAACGGCGTGGCGAAGTGCCTCCGTGCCTCTGCCTTGTCCTCGTCACGCATCACCAGCACGGCAAACTGCGTCGACTGGCGAATTTTTTTGTCAAGCTCGCGTTTGGTGGTGTCCTTGTCCGGCACCAGCGCAACCTGCCCCGTCGCCGCCCCGACCGCCTGCACGAGGAAGTTGCTCTCGCGATCGATCGAACCGAAGCGCCGCTGCTTGATTTTCAGTAGCTGATTCGCGACACGCGTGGCCTCCAACCCGTTGCGGAAATTAGCGGTAAGCACACGCAACTCTTGCCGCTCGGCCAGCGCCGGGTCTTTCCAGAACAAGCTCTTGACGTGGCTCCAAGAAAAAAAGTTGGGATGGACTATCTGGTTGGAGTCACCGCACAGCAGGAAGTGGCCAGGCTTCGTCAAGGTCTTCAATACCAGCGCCAATTGCACTGTGGTGAGATCCTGCACTTCATCGATGACGACAAAGTCATAGCGTGGCGCGGCCAGCGCCTGCCACTCCTGAGCGACGAGATTAAGGTCGTATAGTTTCGCTTCCTCCAGCCAAGAGCAATACTTTTCAAAGAGGTCGTATAGCTTATCGCGCTGGTCGACTGGATAAATGGACTGGCGCACACCGAGCGCATGGTAATCATCGCGCGACAAAAGGCCCGTCGGCCCAGCCGCTATCACGCCGCGAATTTCCTCGAAAACTTGATGGCCATCGAATTCCCTGAAGGCCTGCCGGATGCGCGAAAACCAGTTGGCGAAATCCCGCCAAGTCGCCTCACGACCGAATGGAACGCGAATGGACTCGACGAATTCACGGTAGGAGAGAAAGGTGGCCTCTTGCCCGCCGTGTTCAAAACCGTTGGCGTAGTACAGATCGCGAGCACTCTGTGCGAGGTAGTTAGAGTGTGTAACGTACAGCACCTCGCCTTCGGCGTGCTTGAGTTTTTCGAGCGTCAACGCGGTCTTGCCGCTGCCAGCGCTGCCGACGACGATCAACGGCGGCGGCAGGCGATAGACGGCGTCTTGCGTGTCGTCGAAGGAAATCGGCTTGTCCAACAAGTGAATGGTCGTGCGTTCGGGATGCAGATAGCGCACGGTCTGCGCATCCTTGATGGCCTCTTGCGTGTCGATATCAGGAATTTTGCCTTCGTCGATCACCGCACCGCGCAAAAAGCGAGACTTGTCGTATTCGTGATTGGCGATGACTTCCAGCATCAGCGCGCAGATCTCCTCACCGTGGCGAATCAGAGAGAACAACAACCGGTTGGCATCGTCGAGCTTGGCGCGATAGAGGTTGCCAGGGCTCAGATTGGCGAGCTTCTTGACCTGTGCCGCGCGGAAGTCGCGACGTGCGATGGCATCAGCCACCTTGCGATAGCTGGCCTTGACACAAGAGGTGTCGAGGCCGGTGTATTCAAGGATCTTCATTCGCTAACCGGATTGGTTTCGAGGGTATCGACGTGCGACTCGTACCACGTTCTGATCGACATACGCCGGGCGGCTTCGACCTGTTTGCTTCGACCTGTTTCACAGGGGGCTCAGCATGTCCGAATGCTCGGACCACCGGCAGCGATTGTAACGGCCGTGAAGACGATGCACTGGCAGAATACCGTAGAGAACGATATTAACCGACAAACAAGCAAAGCCACTGATGCCGGTCTTTGATGGAAAGGTCACTGGACTAACTGCTGCGATGTGCACGCCGAGCCGCTGGCATTCAATGGCAATTAGTCCGCATCCTGTGACATGTCCCCTCTCCCGGGCTGCGCGGTAGACCAATGCTGCGGAGCGAATTGCGGCTCTTTCGTTTCGACCGCATGGTTAAGATCGAATTCTTGCCAGACCGCCGCCATCAACGAATGGCATGCGCAGGAAGCACTACGACGCCGGCAATAAAAAGCCGTTTAGTCAAGCGCTTCCTCACCCCCACTTTCACCCCCACCACGTGGGTCGATTGCACAGGTTTCAGCCGGACTCAAAAAATCGCCGCCCAAACAAAAACCCCGCAGAGCCCAGACTCTGCGGGGTTTCCACCGCCATATATCGAAGTACTGGCGGAGACGGAGGGGGCACGACGTCGGCCGCAAACCCTTGCTGGGTTTGACTCCCTACTGTAGGGCTTGCGGCCACCCCTACTTCCACCCCTACGCTGCTCAACCGCCGACTCTTTTCACATTGCGAGATAAGCATAACGGTATCCGCCGCTCAAACACGGCGTCGGGTTTCCCCGCCTGATGGATCAGACCGACCTCGATAACACACCCAACCAACCTATCGACTGCCGTCCGTGCCGGATATCTCTCCTTCGTTGATTAACCTCATCACAGCAGGTCCGGATCAGCAGCCGAGACGCATCCACCATTCGCAACGGGCGATTCGCTAAGCCACGCTTTCGCGAGGCGCCCGGGTACCACCGCCAGTTCAATGTTCCCAGTCGAGACGCTCAGCGTCGTCGTCATGGCGATGCGCTTGCTCCTCGTAGCTGTCTGCCAGGGTATCGAGGGCCTTGGCGGTATGCGGATGCTCATAGGCAACCGCCTTTGCCCACTGGCGGTACTTCGCCGCCTCCTGCCGTTCGAGGTTCCCACCGTCGCGCGGCATCCGGGTGGTGACACCACGGCGATTGCTCTTTCCGATCCAGAAGCCTTCTATCATCGGCTTACTGCGGAACAGGTCGATCACATTCCGCACCGGTTCGGCCGGCCAGTTGCCATCCTCACCGACCGGAGAGGCCGATAGCATGTGCCCGATCCGGCTATCAGCGATGTCGGCTCTGCCGGCCGCCTTGGCAAGCGAGCGAGCCTCCTTGATCCAAGCCTCCAGGAGGTCGCCGTCAATCGTGCCGTTGTCACGAGTGCCTGGCAGGTGGTCCCAGAGTTCCAGCAGTCGATAGGCTTGATCGGCAACAGCCCGGGCACGCTCGGGATTCTCGGGCTCAACATCGACGACCCCGCTTTCTTCGTTCGCCCTAAATACGGCGCTGAGCATTTGGATGAATAGCGTAGGCTGTTCCGAAAGCGCTTCCAGCAGCACCTTAGCTGGTCGACGCGAATGCTCCAGCACTGGCAAATAGGCCCACTCGAGCGCGACCAAGGTATCCTTGTCCACATCGCTGCGCTCATCGAGTATCTGGAGGATTTCGGCGACGTAGTGTTGGAACATGGTCACTTCGTTCGTGTCACCGTTGCTTTCGAACGGCTGGCGCACCGCCTCTTGCAGAACCTCCACGAGCAAGTCTGACGGCAAATAGACCTTGCTGCCGCGTCCCGCCGCCAAAGGCAGAGCGTGGCGAGCGCGGCCGACGGAGATCAGTTTGCGAATGGCAAACGCGGCTTCGTCGCTGCCGTCATCCATCCAGAGCACCGGCGCTCGGCGCCAATAGGTATCATCGATTTCCCGGCCAGCCTTTGCGACTTGGTTCCATGTCCAGTGGTGAACTGGAAGGGCTCGGAAGATCGTCAGCAGCGCGGTCTCACCCCACGCCCCATCCTCGGCCTTAGCGATCAAGGCCGCAGCCCAAGGCTCCTTTCGATCACGGAATGCGGAAATGATCAGGCCGTGTGCTACGTCCCGCTCACGATCGTTGTCGCTTCGAAGCGCGGCCTCTAGAACTGCGTTGAGATCGAACTCCGAAAGTCCGCTATCGTAGAGCGCCTTGCCGATGTAGCCGGCAGTGCCGACAAGACGCGCGAGGTCCAAGATGGTCCTCACACCGCCTTCGGAGAACAGCGCCAGCGCCGCCTGCTGCCGGGCCGCGTCGACGTCGCGCTCCTGCGCCTCCCAGCCCGTCGTCGAAAGTTTGGGCAATGCGACTGACTGCTCGAAGAGCCAAGCCGTGCGCTCAAGCGAATCGAGCGGCGCGAAGCGCTCATAGATGACTTCCAGCCGATCAAGCACTTCATCGGACATGCGCCAGGCAGCGTCCGGGACCAGCCGATGATGGTGCAGCACACGCCGCAAGCTCTCCCAAAGCGCCGCGCGATCAGCTTTGTCCGCGAACTTCCGTTCTGCAGCCTCCAGCGTCGCGAGTCCGGTTTCTACGTCCGGCGCTAGATCGGCGAATCGATCCAGAAGAGCCGACCACCGAGAGGCGTTCGTGCCTACGTCCGCGAGTAACCGTTCAGTGATCGCTGCTGCGCCGCGCCCAATCAAACCGTAGGTCACGACTTCGACCGTGTCGGACGTGAAGTCGCGCCATCGCGGCATGGGCGATGGCGTGGACGTATCGTGCCCCTTAGGCAGGATGCCGAGCATCAGCTTCCAAGCGGCGTCGCTCTCCTGCTTTCGGATTAGGTCGATAGCTCGAAGCCGCTGGTCGAGCGTCGCATAGGTCTGCGGGATCCAGAGAAGATGGATCTCGCGAAGACTGCACGCCGGCCTATTCGCGTACCGCCCCGGCTTAATATCGATAGCGTCGAGGCGAGCTAGGACATGCGTCACGCGTGGCATCAGTTCTGGCGACCAAGCCAGGGACTCGAGCGCCCAGAGGAGATCGGAAAGGTGTTCGGTCCCGAACGGGCCGCCCTCGTCGGCGCCGAACAGAGCTCGGATGGGGGGATCGTTCTGATCGAGGCTGTCCTCGATGGCGCTCAGGAAGGCCTTGGGCGAAGCCTCGGCCAGCAGCCGGAAATCCTTTGAGAGTGACCACCACCGTTGCTGGTCGGCGCTCTGCAGCAGCTTGTCCACAACGGCGTCGGCGCGTTGCGCCGCATTAGGAACAGTACGGACCTTATTGCCCCACAGGGCAAGCAGGATCAACACCTGCCCGATGCCGTGACGCAGCACGCCCGAATAGTCCCTACGAATACCTTGCACAGCCGCCATCCACCGCTCGCCGGGGTCCATCTCGAAACGCGGGTCCGCAGAGCCAAGCACGGCGTGCGCGGCGGCTTCAAAGCGCGTGATGTCAGCGCTCGTCAGGTACGGCGCGAGCAGGAACCACGCGTCCAACGGCGAAGTGACGCGCCAAGTCGATCCGATCTTCTGCAGTGGACTGTCGAAATCGCCCACGTAAGAGGCCAGAGCGGCAATGACGGTCTCATAGGGCTGGTCGGCGATCTCGGCGAGCCGAGATCGGTCTGCTTCCACGCTCTCATCCCAACCGCCCGCCAGCAGCGCCGCCAGCAAAGCACGAGGCGGCGTTTCTTGCGCCCAGCGAGGAAGACGCCCCGGCGCGCTGGGGATAAGCCGACGGAGAACTGCTAGGTTACGGGCGCTGTCGCGTGCGAGGGCCTGAGCCCGAGGCTCGGCGATTCCAGTGGCGATCAGGGCGCTGGCGATCCCTTCGCGCGACGGGCGCGCGAGGATACGAACTTCACCGCGAGACAGTTCGCGCTCGTCGTAAGCCTGCAGCACGAAGTGACCGCGCTCGGTAAGGGCTCGAGCCAAACCGGGCTCGGGTTCGGTCATCAGCAGGATCAGCGGCGCAGGCCCATTCGCCAGCGCCCTGGCGCTCGCAGCTGTAGTCGCGACAAGGCAACGAGCGCGATAGGCGGCCGCTATATCGACCGGCAGCATGCCGAGGGTGGCATGGAAGAACGCCACTACCTCGTCGGCCGAGGTGGCTTGAAGAGAGAGGACGGATGGCTCGCCGCGCAACCAGCGGAGAACTTCAACTGCGTCCTGGTCCCGGTCACTAAGAACCAAGTCTTCCGTCAGCGGCATCTGGGCCGCGCGGGACCATTCCTCCCAGACTTCTTCGAGTTCCCGCGTTCCCGCCGGCCGCTTCCCTAGGCGATTAGTCAGCCACAGCCCGACCGCAGGCGTTTGTTCGATCCAATGGACGAGGTCGTCAGCATCGTAGGCACGGACTTCTCGCCATACGCCTTCGGCCTGTCGACTCTTGGCCCACTCATCTTTCTTCGGCCAGTGGCGGGGAGTGACGAACACATAGGCAGCGTTGGCGGGATCGAGTGGCGCAAATTCCGCCGTTCGTTTCTCATAGTCCTCCGTCGCCTTTTGCGCGATCTTGCTCCGTTGAGTGCCGATCTCCCAACCAGCATTACCCTGCGGCACGTAGGTTCGTCCGGTCTCGGTCGAAGTGACCCCGTCCCAGCCCGAATGCCATACTCCCACGTCGGCCGGAAAGCGAAGCTGCACGGCTAGGCCAAGAGTAGCTCGAATGAGATGAGCGAGCAGAGTCGGCAGACTAGCCACACCATCGGTTCGATTCGCCCAGTTCGAAAGGTCTTCTGCATCTACCCATCGAATCGGCGCGCCAGGACGCTCGGAGGGCGTGATGCGCGGAATGGCCGGGCCAATCACGGCACCGGTTGGCAAGAATCGGATACCGGCGCCTTCGAGCGCGCTGCGAATGGCTTGGGCGTTGTTAGCGACCGGGGTCCGGTGGCCTCGCTCAAAGTCGGCCACCGTCGAGGTCGCCACACCAGCCGCCTTGGCCAGGTCTTGCTGGGACCACGCCAAGAGCGCACGAGCGGCCCGAATATGTTTGGGCGTCAGATCCGAAGGAAGGGTAGACTGCGTCATGGTCATAGAAAATATATGACATCAGTCTTTATTGGTCAACTGTTATTTTATGTTGACAAATTAGAATATTTGCCGACAATTAATAACAATCATGGTCGAACCTCATATGAATTATCGCGAGCTCGCCCTGAGTCTCATACGAGACCGGGGAATCGCGCGTGCACGTGACTTTAAGGCTGCAGGCATCCCCCTCACCTACCTGAAGCGCCTAACCGACTCCGGCGACCTGGTCCGCCTTGGCCGCGGCCTCTACCAAGACCCGGAGCGCGTCGGTGAGGACATTGCTCACGATCTCGCCGAAGCAGTCCGCCTCGTCCCGAATGGCGTTATCAGTCTGATCACTGCCCTCCGGCACCATGAGCTCACTACCCAACTGCCACACGCCGTATGGATGACCATTCCTCATAAGGCGAGGACCCCGAACGCACCGGGCCTACGCCTCGAGGTTGTTCGTGCAACTGGCGATGCCCTAACCGCAGGTGTAGAACGCATCCGGATAGAGGGAGTCGACGTCCCGATTTTCGGAGTCGCGAAAACGGTTGCGGATTGCTTCAAGCATCGCCGCCACGTCGGCGAAGACGTTGCCATAGAGGCGCTTCGTGACGCCCTGCGCCAACGCAAGACGACTGTAACCGAACTGATGAAATATGCAGCTATTGATCGTGTGGCAGAGCGAATCAAACCTTACATTAAGGCCATGCAATGAATCCCAAGGGTCTCAAGAATCCTGCAGCCTCCATCAGAGCGAGGTTGCTCGCTCACGCCAAACAGCACGGTGACGACTACCAACGCATTTTGACGCGCTTTGCGATAGAGCGCCTGCTCTTCCGGCTCAGCCAGACGGAAGCCACCGAGCGCTATGTGCTAAAGGGTGCTATGTTGTTCGCGACTTGGCCCGAACACGTTTTCCGGCCAACTGGCGACCTCGATCTGCTTGGTCATGGCAACCCCGACCCTGCCATCATCACCGAACTCTTCTCCCGCATCTGCCAAGTCGAGGCCCCTGACGACGGCATTGTCTTCGACGTGGCAACGCTGAAAGTCGAACCGGTGCGCGAAGCCGACAAGTACCAAGGTGTTCAACTGAGCCTGACCGGCGACCTGGCCAAAGCACGAATCCCCGTGCAGGTAGACATCGGGTTCGGCGACCACGTTTACCCGCAGCCGACGCGCCAGAATTTCCCGAACCTCCTGCCGGATTTGCCTGCGGCAAACATCCTGATGTACCCGCCCGAAACAGTCGTAGCAGAGAAGTTCGAGGCCATGATACGTTTCGGGGAAACAAACGGAAGGATCAAGGATTTTCACGACATATGGGTCACAACCCGCACCTTCTCGTTCGATCTCCCCGGTCTGCTTGAGGCGGTTAGTGGCACGTTGCGGCGCCGCGAAACGTCAATCCCGACCGAAATGCCGGTGGGTCTTACTGAAGCGTTCGCGAAAATCGCCGACGAGCGCGGCCTCTGGACCGGTTTCCTGCGCCGAAATCCACCAAGCCTTCAACCGCCGCCTTTCGCGGACTTGCAAGAAGAGTTGCGGCGATTCTTCGGCCCCGTCATCGCTAACCTGGCGCTACCGGAAGGCGCCAAAGGCCGCTGGGATCCCGATGGCGGGGCTTGGCGCTGAATTAATTGACTCCGCGGAAGCCTACGGGTCCAGCGATATTCCCAACCGTGGGAGAGCACAGTCGTGCAAGCAATGAATTCGCGACGCCCGTGGCTCTTCGTTACGATGTTGGAACATCCAGTGGAAGAGGTGACGCGGGATGATCAAGGACGTCGCGAACGCACAAGAAGCTCGATGCGACAGGGCCGTTTCGCCGTGACGACAGACAAGGGGGATATGACCATGGATGGAGGTCGACACAACGCTGCAGAACAGGAGGCGATTGGACTTTGGATCAGCGTCGAAGCCATCGACGACATGGTCAACCATGCACTATGGCTGCTGATCGATGTCTCGCGGTTCCCGAGCGAGTGCGAGACCCGCTTTCACAGCCGCATTCATCAGCAATTGTTCCTCATACGCCTCCTCGACTTCGTTAAAGAACCCGGCGACAGGGCTTTGACCGGCGTCAAAGGGTCATGCCTTGACATTCTCGAAGCGGCTGGCAACAGCCCCGCCCTTTGTCGGAATAGTGACACTCGATTGCTTGTGTCGGCGGTGACAACGCTCAAAGACTGGCTGAACAGAGGCCGGGAAATTAAGCTTTGGCTGCCCACCTTGAATATCGAAGCGCACATCACGGTCTCGTGCATGGACCTACTCACCATTGCGGGCAACCAGTCCAAGCACAATCCGTCGCACCTCACGGGTGTTTGTCAGCGTATCGCTCGGATACTTGTCGAACAGGGATATGCCGTCACCCTAGACATGATGCCGCTCGCACTGGACGACTTTCGTGAACATCTCAACGAAAACTTCTTTACCTATCATGGAACGTGGTTGGCGGAGCTCTTGAACAACGTCCGGTGGGGCATCCAGACCTATCTCTACGCCACGTTCCGTTGGTCGTATCGCGAGCATATCCCCGACCTGCCGGGCATCTATCGGTACGAATATCCGAAGGCCATCCAAACCGAAATCACGCAACACTGGTTCTGGTGGCTCATGAACACGGTACGGTCCGGCCCAATCTTCAAGCGGTTCGACGGCGCCCATTACCTGAAAACCCAGAGTTCACTCGAATGGATTGACGATAAACGCGACGATGCCACGGCGCCGTAATGAGTCGCGTTGCCCAAGCGCTCCGCCCGTCAAAGAATTCCACAGGCTGCGTTCGCTCAACATTACGATGGAGTGAGCGCGGACAATAAAAACAACCTTTAGGCAAGCTCTTTATTACCCCCACTTTCACCCCCACTGCATGGGTCGATTGAGGAGATATCAGTCGAACCGAAAGAACGGCCGGCCCAAATAAAACCCCCGCAGAGCCTAGACTCTGCGGGGGCTTCCACCGCCAAATACCAAAGTACTGGCGGAGACGGAGGCCGCCAAGTTCGCGCCCAACCCGATCCAATTCCATCCAAACATCTTCCAATAATTCAACCACTTGCGCTGTACAAGCATCCAATTTACGCTAGCACCTTCCAACCCCATCCAGTGTTTTCTGATGGGCTGAATGATGGGCTAGAAAATCGATGCTAACCGACAAACAAGCAAAAGCACTGAAGCCGGGCGACAAGCCGGCCTTCGACGGAAAGGTCACTGGACTGATGCTGGTGCCGTCCAAATCTGGCTGCAAATGGATCTTGCGCTTCACCAGCCCGATGACCGGCAAGCGACGCGACGCCGGCCTCGGCGTTTATCCCGAGACGTCGATCGCCGAAGCCCGCGAAAAGGCGCATGCAATGCGGAAGCTCATCGACAACGGCGAAGATCCGATCGAGCAACGTAATCGGGAACGCGAGGCTACCGCCGTTGCGATTGCCACACTCACATTCGAGAAAGCTGCACGAAAGGTTCACGAAGAACTCAAGCCGGGATGGAAGAACGAGAAGCATGCGGCACAATGGATCAGCACGCTTGAGACCTATGTGTTTCCGAAGCTCGGAAACCGCAAACTTGACGCCATCAGCCCTGGCGATTGCGCAGACGTTCTGCGGCCGATCTGGTTGACGAAAGCGGAAACCGCAAGCCGCACCCGGCAACGGATGCATGCCGTCATGCAATGGGCCTGGGCGCACGGTCACATCGCGGCGAACCCGGTGGGTGTTATCGATCACATCTTGCCCAAACAGTCGAGCAAGGCAGAGCACCAACCTGCCATGCCCTGGCGGCAAGTACCCAAATTTGTTACAACGCACCTCGCGGCGCACGGACCAAGCGATAGCACTCGCGCCGCCCTCCTCTTCCTGATCCTCACGGCAACCCGGAGCGGCGAGGTCCGCGGCGCGACATGGGATGAGTTCGATCTGCATGCAGGCGTCTGGAGCATTCCTGCTCAGCGCATGAAGGCCAAGGAACTACATCGAGTCCCTCTATCCGAGCACGCGTTAGCACTTGTTAAGACTCTCAAGAAACGCCAGTTGCACGACGTCCTTGTCTTCCCCTCGCCCCGCGAAAAGGTCTTGAGCGATATGGCGCTGACCGCCTTGCTTCGTCGCGTCAAGGCAGAGAGCGACACACCCGGACGATTCGCAACCGCCCACGGCTTCCGCTCTAGCTTCCGCGACTGGGCTAGCGAGCACAGCTATGCTCGTGATCTGGCAGAGCGCGCGCTGGCTCACACGGTCGCAAATAAGGTCGAAGCCGCATACCACCGAACGGATTTGCTGGAGCAGCGGCGTCCTCTCATGGAGGCATGGGCGAAGCACGTTTCCTCCATCTAAACACCAATTCGGCAAATGAAGCCTATCGCGTTGTCCGCACCTTGCCGATTCCCTGCGACCTTTGGGCATGCAGCCGGCCCCTCCGGTTAGCGGGGGCGCATGGCTGACGGGGGCATCGCGTCGCCCTGGGGCGCAAGTGACGCCGCGGAGTTCCTTCCAGCGCCCTCGATGTCCAAGCTCGCAGGATCGCGCAATGGCTACAGCAAACGCTGCTACAGAAACCATCAACGTCGACAGCATGGCCCCGGGAAAACCCTTTGTGCTACATTCCTCCGACCCAAAAAAACAGAGAGGGCACAGATTATGGGTTTTGCATTCATCCGTGAAGGCGACACGACCTCGCACGGGGGTACCGTTCTCGCGTGCTCGCCGGCAAACATGGACGATGGCCGTCCGATTGCACTGCTCGGCGATAAGGTTTCCTGCCCTAAGTGCGGCGGGATTTACCCGATCGTCGGGGTCAAAAATCTCGGCGTGACGTTCGACGGTCGTCCCGTCGCGTCCGAAGGGGACACGACCGCTTGCGGCGCCACGCTCATCGCATCGCAGAACAACACGACCGCCGAGCCGACGTCCGGTCCCGGTGGTGCTGTCGGCGGTGGAAAGAGCGTTGTGTCGGATACCAACGCGCAAACGCCCCATCGAGGCAGATTCCAGGTGCTCGACGACGTCACCCGCCGGCCGGTCGCCGGTCATCCCTACACCATCAAATCGTCGGACGGACAGACCGTGCAGGGGAAGACAGACGCTAACGGGTTCACCGAATGGCTCGAGGGGGACGAGGGTTCGTCGCTGATGTTCAGCCACCCGGGAAGCGAGAGCGCAGAATGAGCGGTTACGGCTCCGGCTACTCGACGGGCGGCACCGCCTCCGGTGACGGTCGGACCACGCAAGTCGGTGTGCAAAGCGGGTTGTGGCCAAAAGACCGGGCAATCCTATGCGATACCGTTTGCAACTGCAAACGGATCGGCGTGGCCTCGGTCGATGGCAAAATCCAGCGCCAGCGATGCGTCATGCAACGTCTGAACTACCAAGACATGGTGTCGCAGGTCACCACCGGCCAGCGAACGGTATACCGTCCAGAAGTCGCCTACGACATGCGTCCCGACGTGCCAACGCCGATCATGAGTTCCCAAGACCCGCTCCAGCCGCATCCGTTCCTTCCCAACTGGCTCAACAAGTATTGGCCCGGCGGCTACGCCGAGTACAAGAAGTTGGCGGGGCAAGGCTTGATTCGTCGGCCAGACGTTATCGTCGTCAACGCCCCCGATCAGCCACCCGTGCAGTCGAACATTAAAATGTGCGTGGAAATGAAGTTTCCACCCGACGATTTTAGTCGTGAGCAGCGGACGGACTACATTCGGATCGCAGGCGGGCCGAACAAGTTTGAGCAGATTGGTCCGGCGGAATGCAAGTGCGGGGAGGAAAAGGAGGACACCGAGACCTCGAAATCCACGCAGTCGAAAACCTCGAAACACTCCGATCTCGAAGATCTCTTTGGCGGTGGCAGCAGTACGTCGATGGGCGGCGGTCCGCCGCCGCTTCCGCCGATGCCTCCCCTTCCCGTTTTCCCGTGAGCACGTTGTCATGACGGATGAAGAAATCGCAGCATGGGCGAAAGATCCTCGCCGCGCGGACACACTCCCTTTCGGTCTGTTTGAGCCCGCGTACAGAAAGGGCATCACAGGCGCTGCGCTCGTCGTGCGCGGGGTTCTGTATTTCCGGAACGGGTACACACCGACGGTCCGGAAAGCGTTGGTGCAATGCTTTGAACAGTACGCCGCGATGGTGGACGAGTATCACCATGCGCTTGAAGTCGCGGCGGGTCAAAAGCCCTCGAAAGAAGGTCCCCTCCGATGGTTTTACACGGAGGGCAAGCAGCCGATGGCATACGAGAAGGCCCCGGCGTTCGAGCGTCTAGCGACATCAACGCCTGGGGATACATCGCTTGTCGCGACGATGACCAGCGCCGACCACAAACTCGCAACCGGGTTTTACGAGTTTTCCGTGTTTGCGCTCGGAGAATGGAAAGCGACGCATAACCGCGGGCTCGATACCCTCGTTTTCACCGTTCCTCGAGCGTTCTTGGAACAGCGGCCGGGCAAGTTTCAGGCACTGTTCACAGCGATGTGCGAAGCACTGCCCATCGTTCATGGACACGCCGGCTACGGCGTGAATCTTCCGCCAATGGAGCTTAGCGCGAATGAGGCGAGCGAATACTTTTTCGCCCGTCGCTACGGGCCGGGCATCGACGTCGGCGACCCTATGGGTTACAGCACCGTCATGCTGGAAGGGGCGATCAAAACGGTGGACTGGATCGTCGCGCTGGACGCCGACCTCGTGCGTGCCGCCGGGGGAGCCGACTCGTTCGCACTGCCGCCGGACTGGTACGTGCGCCAGCCGTTGGACGACGGTGGCTTGATCGTCCAAGCAGGCGTTGCACCGCAAGCCAGTGTGTCCGCCGGGCCGGGGAAGCCTCCGCTGCCCCCGCCGGCTTACGTGCTGCTCGACGCGGCGCTGCGTCACATCATCGCCGAGAAGATGGACATCTTGCAGAGCGGTACGCTCGACAGCACTGCGCCGCTGCTCAACACGACCATCGCGACCGAAGCCTGGCTGAAGCGCTTCGACGTACCGCCCGACCAGATGACCGAGCAGTGGCGCGAGTTGCACAAAACGCCGACGGTCGATAGTAGCAAAGCGGCGGTCGCTGCCAACCTATCACGACTGCGGAAGGCCATGGGACTGCCCGAGCAGGTGCCGTCAAACGGGTTCGGATACGACGTTGGCTCGCCGGGCTAACGAATGTTTAGAGCAACACTGAAACGGGGCCGCGAGGCCCCGCTGTCGTATGCGAGTTGACCGCCTGGATTCGCTCACCGAGAATCATCAGGGATCGAGTCGGATCCTTGAAATCTACGTCAACACTGTCAACCGCCGCCGTTTCCCAAAATGAGCCTGAAACTTGCATCGGTCATGCCGTTTCTGCCAGCGCCGGCGCAGTCAGCGTTTCGTGCAAGACGGCTTCCAACAGGCGATCACTATCGCTTCCGGCGTTGGAAAGTTGCATTTCCAAGTTATCGCACAGAGTCATAAGCTCATCTACCTTAGCAAGGATGCGGCCTTGCTCAGCAAGAGGCGGTAGCGGCAAGCTAAGAGTGCGAATGTTATCCAAATTTAAACCCGGCTTTCCGGCCCCGTAGGCTCGCTCGACCAATTCATCTCGGCCACCCATTCCGGCCATTAAGCAAAGCAATAGCCATCGTGACAAAGTTGTCACGGCTGGTCTGATCAGCGCAACATGCTGACTAACGTATGCCTCCCCAAGGTCTCGGTCTATCAGCGCCGGGTTCGTGACACCGGCGCCAGTAATGACGACCAGCAGATCTCCTTTTTCAATTTTGGTCCGTCTACCCTCGCTTTTGGCAGGAGGATTGACACACGCCAGGTCATCCAGACGGAGTCTGCCAAATCTGATGTTTTGCGCGCGGACAAATATCGGCCCAGTTTTCGCATAATGCTCGGCCCATCCACGCGAACCACTGGTCACGAGGGTACAAACGTCGTCAAAGCGGATCGCCTCCCAATTTGACGGCAATTCGAACGCGAGCTTCGCAATATCCGCGCGGACTTTTGAATGAGAAATCAATCCATTTTTCACCAACGCCGTCTTCATCGACTGTACATTTTTCAGCAACTCTGCCGCAGGCTCGTCGTATGTGCTCTGTGAAACAAGCTTGCCGCACACAGCGAGGTTGCGAATTGTTTCACGCAGTTGCTTAATGTATTCCGCTCGGGTTGTAAGCTCCGCGAAGTTGTCGAGCGTAAAGGTAGCGTGCTTGCGCAAAGCGTCTCCGTCATCGTCTGCCGTTGCCAGACGTCGCAGGCTTGCCCGCACCAACTGATCGCGGCGTTGCTCGCGCTCGGTTCTCGCGGCCTCCAATTGATCGCAGAGCGTCATCAGTTCGTCAACCTTGGCTACGATGCGGTGTTGTTCGGCAAGAGGAGGAAGGGGCAGAAAGATGTTCCCAATAGAGTCACGATTTAGCGTGGCACCTTTGATGGCATCTTTGGCCTCCCCTTTCCTCGAAAATTTTGGAAGTACTTTGAATAGGTACGCACCAAGGGATGGGAGATGCGGATAGATCGAAATGATCGCCTCATTATGAAAGGCCGGCACGCCCAATATGGCGATCTTCCCGATGGTAAGCTTGAAACTCATGATCATTGTGCCAGCGCTGCAGGGATTTGTTCTAAAAACCTGCCCCTTCGCCTTCTCGCTAATCGTCTCTTTCGTGGCACGAACAACGCCACCCTCTGCCATATCGGCGATGCTGACCCAGGGATAGTCGCCGGTATTCCAAAAGCTGGCTTCGTGCCTCGGTGGCGTTCTTCCCGCTGAGAAATCCGCGATTGCTCCAAAGCGTACCCACCGCCAGCTAGCGGGAATCGCGAAGAGTTGCTCGTCAGTTTTCACTTGTGGCGGCGATTGCTGATTCCGGATTTTTTTCTCCGCGACCAATCGCATTCTCTCTGCCTCAATTTGAATGAGCAATTCCGCCGCCGGTTCGTCATTGGTATCCTGCTCCACCAGCTTACCGGAAACCGCTAAATCAAGGACGAAGCGGCGCAACCGCACGATAGCGTCGGGCGCTTCGCTAATGCGCTCGAAATGTTGCAACAGGCGTTCGACATTCATCGGAGCAGTGCCTCTGCAAGAATGCTCTTCAACTTGTCGCGCAGATTGGCCGTTTTCTGTTCGTCTTGCTTCAGTTTCGCCAACAATTCGGCTGGATCGCCATGGTCGTCGGCAATGGTGTGCGGGTTCTTGAAATCAAGGTTGTAACCGCGTGCCTTGATGTCGGCCAAGCTGACTTTCCACGCGAGTTCGGTTTCCTGGCGATCTTTGCGTCCGGCACCGCCCCACCAGTCCACGCAGTCTTGCAGGTACTCGACACGGATCGGTCTGGTCATCGAGTAGGCCTTTTGGTTTATGGGGATGCGGTGCTCGTAGAACCAGACGTCCTGTGTTGGCTCGCCCTTATCGAAGAACAGCAGATTGGTGCCGATCGTGGCATACGGTTTGAACACGCTGTTGGGCAGACGGACGATCGTATGCAGATTGCAGTCTTGCAGCAGCTGTTGCTTCAGCCGGGTTTTGACGCCCTCTCCGAACAACGAACCGTCAGGCAACACGATCCCGGCGCGACCACCCGGCTTGAGCAGACGGATAAACAGCGCCAGAAACAAGTCGGCGGTTTCTTTGGTGCGGAAATGAGCTGGGAAGTTAGATTCGATGCCATCTTCTTCCTTCCCACCAAACGGCGGATTCGTAAGAATGATGTCTACCCGGTCGTTTTGGCCATAGCTGATATACGGCCGCGCCAGGGTGTTGTCATGCCGCACGAAGCTCGGGTCTTCAATCCCGTGCAACAGCATATTGGTCACGCACAGCATGTGCGGGAGCTGTTTCTTTTCGACAGCGCGCAGACCAGCCTGCAGGGCTCGCTCATCCTCGACCGTCTTTACATACCGGTCGCGCATGTGACGAATGGCGCACGTCAAAAAGCCGCCCGTACCGACGGAAGGATCGAACAAGATTTCGCCCGGCTTCGGGTCGATGCGATCGACCATGAAAGCGGTCACGGCGCGCGGTGTGTAGTACTCGCCTGCATTACCGGCACTCTGCAGGTCATTCAGGAGCTGTTCGTAGATGTCGCCGAAGTGCTTCCGCTCGGCGAGGTCATTGAAGTCGACGCCGCTGATCTTGTTGATGACCTGCCGCATCAGCTGGCCGGACTTCATGTAGTTGTAGGCGTCTTCAAAGACGGCGCGCACGACGCGGCTGCGGTTGGCGTTCTTGCCTGTGACCGGCAACGCCTTGAGCTGAGGAAACAGCTCGGTGTTAATGAAGGTCATCAGTGCGTCACCGGTAATGCCTTCCGGATCAGCGGCCCACGTGCGCCATTGCAACGCTTCCGGGATAGGCGACCGGTAGCGGTCCTGCATCACTTCCAACTGCTGGTCCTGATCGTCGATGATTTTGAGAAAGAACATCCAGCAAAGCTGGGACAGGCGCTGGGCATCGCCGTCGACGCCAACATCCTGGCGCATGATGTCCTGGATCGATTTGACCGTATTTCGTGCAGACATGCGTTAAGCCACTTCCTGATAAAGGGCGGTTTGTAGTTCGTGAACAGCGCTCTCGAAACTGGCGCGGGACCCAAATTGCTTGATGAGCTGAAGCGGCGTCCCCATCGTGTTAAACGGCGGGATTTCGAGAATCCTGGCGTTGTCTAGGCCCGAAACTATACCTTCGTCCTGATATTTTGCCAGCAACGCTTCGAGAATCGACCGGGCCTGCGGACCATACTTGGTGAACACGTCGCGCTTGCGCACATTGTTGGCGCGCTCTCGGCGCGTAAGAGGTGGCTGGTCGAAGGCGATATGGCAGATCAGGTCGAACGGGTCGAGGTCTTTCCCTACCTCCTCCTGCAGCGGTCCGAGCAGCAGCCCTTCCTCTGCCAACTCCTCCATGATCACTTCTTTGCGCTCGGCGGTGTTCCACCGCCGAAGGAACTGTTCAAGGCTCGTGTACTGTTTGCGAATCGCTTTGCGGCTGTAGTCTCGCAACGATTCCGTTACCAGCTTGCCGTCCTCGTCGAGATATTCAATCCGCTCGGTCAGCACACTGACCGGCTTCCCGTGGACGTAAAATTTACGAGGAACTTCGCCGCCGTCAGGTGGCAACGTGATGTCCGGAGGTTCTCCATCGACGATGGTTTCATCCTCACCCGGCTCGGGCGGGATAGGATCCTCATCGTCATCATCGTTCAGGGGTGGGACATCGTCCGGTGGCGTCTCGGGATCACCCTCTCCCGGCTCATAGATCTGGACCGGCTCGCCGTCGAACTCCGGATCCGCGAAGTGGTTCGTTGCTTTCCGGAAATCGACCAGCGTGAAGTAATACTTCTTGCTGTCCTCGTGGACACGCGTGCCGCGGCCAACGATTTGTTTGAACTCAGTCATCGACCCGATCTCGCGGTCGAGCACGATCAGCCGGCAAGTCTGCGCATCGACGCCCGTCGAAAGCAATTTCGAGGTGGTAACGATGACCGGATAGATCGACTCCGGGTCAATGAAATTGCCGATCTGCGCGCTGCCCTGCGGGTCGTTGCCGGTGATCCGCATGACATAGCGGTCGTTTTTCTGAACCAAGTCTTTATTTTCGTTGACGAGCGCCTGACGCATCCTAGCCGCGTGTTCTGTATCGACGCAGAAAACGATCGTCTTCTGGAAGCGGTCGCCGCTTTCCTTCAGATAGTCCGATACCCACTTTGCGACGCGCTGCGTCCGCTCGTCAATCACCAGCGTGCGGTCGAAATCCTTCTGGTTATAAACACGGTCCTCGATCTCGTTGCCGTAAAAGTCAATCTCGCCGCTCTGGGGGCGATACCCTTCGACGTCAACGTCCAGGTGAACCTTGATGACCTTGTAGGGCGCGAGAAAGCCATCCCGGATGCCCTGCTTTAGCGAATAAGTGTAGACCGGCTGACCGAAATAATTAATGTTCGAGACGTACTCCGTCTCCTTGGGGGTCGCGGTCAGACCAATCTGCGTGGCGTCCGAAAAATACTCAAGAATTTCGCGCCAGGCCGAATCCTCTGCCGCGCTGCCGCGGTGACACTCGTCGATGACGATCAAATCAAAAAATCCCGGGGAGAACTCGCGGAATAGCTTCTGCCGTTCTTCAGGCCCGGTGATGGCCTGATACAGCCCGAGGTAGATTTCATACGCCGTGTCAATCCGCCGCGTTTTATCGATTGCTGTCGCCAGCTCCGCCTGGCTACCGTCGGACCGCTCGATTGTTTTCGTGTCCGTACTAAGCTTGGCCATGGCTGGCCCGAAGGGCCGGAAATCGTTGACCATCGTCTGGTCAATCAGCACGTTCCGATCGGCTAGGAACAGGATTCGCTTCTTTTGTCCAGCCTTCCACAGACGCCAGATAATTTGAAAAGCCGTATAGGTCTTGCCTGTCCCTGTTGCCATGACAAGCAGAACACGATTTTGGCCCTTTGCTATGGCTTCGACGGAGGCGTTGATTGCATTGCGCTGGTAATAACGCGGTTCTTTGTCACTGCCGTCGTCGTGGTAGGGCTGCAGAACTACCTTTTCCTGCTGGGGCCCAAGTCCTTTCCAAACCAGATATTGCGCCCATAGCTTCGAGGGGGAAGGAAAATCCCCGAGCGAGAGCGTCACTTCGGGCTTAGCGCTCATACCGGTGCGATCGTGGAACACAAAGCCATCGCCGTTGCTCGAAAATACGAACGGCACGGCCAGCGTCTCGGCGTACTCGAGAGCCTGCTGCATTCCGTCACCTACCGCGTGATTGTTGTCTTTAGCTTCGATGACGGCGATGGGCACGGTCTGGTAATAGAGGACGTAGTCCGCCCGCTTCGCCTTTCCCCGCGTAACCAGTTTGCCCCGGACAATGATGCGTCCTTTTGTGAAACCAACCTCGCGGCGAATCTGCGTTTCCTCATCCCATCCGGCTTGAACGACAGCCGGAGTGATCCACTTGGCACATATGTCGGTTTCACTCAGCGATTTTTTGGTCATTGTGTCCGCCTATCTCGGGCTTGACGAGGTAACAGTACCAACAGTTCCGACATCTTTCGAATACTTCCATAACCGCTCCCCAGCGTGCCCCATTTCAGCAGCGGGACCTGAATTTTACAGAAGTGCTAGGCGCACTGACGGCGGCGAGTGCGACGACATCTGATCAAGTTTCGATTCCCCGCCGTCCCCTGCGCTGACACCGCTCAACTTAGGCACCTAGAAGCGCTTCAACCGACCGAGCTCCAACGCCCAAATCACGCCATTTCTCCGGGTGGCAGGAGAAGAGCAGGATCTGGTGTCGCGTGGCTGCGTCAAACAGCACGCGTTTCATCTGTCCGAGGCGTCCGTCGTCGCTATGTACGAGCGCATCGTCGAGCATGATCAGCGTCGGACGCCCCGCCTCTTTGAGCAGGTCGGCGTATGCAAGCCGGCTGATTACACCCATCTGCTCGCGCGCCCCAAAGCTCATCTCGTGGAAGTCACCCACCTCGCCCCCCGGGCGGCTCAGCAAACGCGGCACAAAGTCCTCGCCAAGCTCGAGCGTCGCTTGAGGGAACAGCAATTTTACGTAGTGGTTCAAGTGCCGCTGCAGCGGAGCATGCAGGCGCTGGGTCACCGCGGCTCGCTTGCGTCGCAGCAGCTCCAGCAAGTAATCGAGCGCATTTGCTCGACGCTGCATTTCCGCGACGCGCCTGCGCGTCTGCTCGAGTTCACGAGCGACGTCGGCACGCTTTTCCTCGAGGCCTTGCGCACCCAGAGCTTGCAACTCCGCCTCCAGACGCTCAATACGCACGCGGCGATCATCGTGGGTTCGCTCAAGCGCCTCTGCACTTGCACTCCAACGCTTGATGTCCTGGAGCAACAGATCGGGACGCGCCGCACTGATCTTCTCTTCCAACGTGTCGATTTCGGTAGCGTAGCGCGCGCTTTCGGCTTTGGCTTCGAGGAGATCCGCTTGCGATTTGCGCAGGCGCTCTGCGCGCTCCGGTGCTTCGAGTTTCGCTCGGACGGCTGCGGCTTCTCGCTGCGCAGCTTCCAAGGCACTTCGAGCATTCGCTGCCGCGACATGCGCTTGATTCAGCGCTTCGCTCTGCCGTTCGAGATCGCGCCGCGTATTTTCTTCAGCGGCTTCGGCTTCATCCACGGGCGGAAAGCCATCCGCATCGTCTGGTCGAGCCGGCAGTTGAGCAAGGCGCTTCTCGCCCTCTTCCAGTCGCGCGATCATTGCTGCCAGTTCACTGCGAAGGACTTCCACGCCGGCCGGCGCAAGGATCTTGAGCGTTGCGTCGTGCATCTTGGCATCGGCTTCGTGCGCGCGATACATCTCGCGACGCGCCTCCGCCGCTTCAAGCGAAGACAACCCCAGGCGTTCGAGCAGTGCGGCCTGACGCTCCGCTACTGAGCGAAGATGCCGTGCGACCTCGGCCAGGTCCGAACCGCCAGGGATGATTTCAAGGCTGCCGATGCCGGGAAGAAGAAGCGTTGTCGGCTCTGTGATTAACGCTTCGCCATCGCCAGCCCATACATCGATCCCGGTACGCAATTCGCGCCCGGGTTCAAGCTCATATCGTAGCCGCGTCGCCGCAGCGGCCTGCCGGATCTCCAGCTCACGTACTTGCGCCGCCTGTTGGCGCAGCACTTTCAGGTCTTCGTCGCGCAATTCGGTAGCGGCAGCGGCCCGACGGGCGGCAAGCAAGGCTTCCTGCTCGACGCCGGCCTCTGACAGCTTCTTCTCGGCCGTCGCGATTTGCGCGCGAAGTTCATCTACGTGAGCCGCTTGGCTACGCCGATTCTCTTCTTGGCGAACGAGACTCAATAGCTGGCGCGCGACGTCGAAACTTGCCTGTGCCTGCTCATTGCGAGCCTTGGACGATGCGTGTGCCGCTTCCGCGGCCGTCACTTGCGCTTGCGCCTCGTCGCGATTCTTCTCACGGGCGGCCAAGTCGCGCTCTTGCTGATCGAAGGTGTCGAGATTCGCGATCAAAAGGGCTTGCCGCTGGACCGTCTGCTCGACTTTTTCGCGCACAGCCTGCAGCGACTTCTCGATCGCTCCGACTTCGTCAAGCTTGGCCTGCGCCGTGCGTTCGTCCGCGCGCAATGCCTGCCATGGACGTTCGGCACTGTCTTTCGCGTGCTCCCGGCGCAACGTCGCCAGTTGGTCGACTTTGCCGCGGTAGGTCGCAACTTGGCCTTCCAGGTTCTCTAGTTCTGCGGCCAAGGCCGATTCGCGTTTCCGCGCCTCGGCGTAATCGCCACGGGGCTGGCCCGTGGCCGGCGTGAGCAGTTCGTTTCGCGCGCTCTCCACACGATCCAGCACCGCGTCGCCCGAACTACTGGCAACCTCGCCGAGCGAGGCACCGAGCGCGCGCTGCAAATGTTCCGCGGCATGCGCAACCGGCTTGTCGATCTCTTGCGCTGCACCCTGCTCGATCCACAAAAGTCCAGGGATGCCCCAATGCTCCGGGCCGCTCGGGCCACGACCAGCGAATCCGAAACCCAGTAGTTCGGAAAGGTGGTCTTCTGCCTGCGCCCCTTCCAAGCGCTGGGCGTCGATTTCCAACTCGCAGCGCTTGCGCTGCAGGAAGCTCTTGCGCAGGCGCGCGGGGCGACCGCCCACGGTGAACTCGATCTCGATCGACGGCGACGCCGCCCCATCGCCCCACGGACGCAGGTGCTCCACACTGCTCGAACGATGTCGCTCAAAAAACGCCGCACGAATCGCTGCGGCGATCGTGCTTTTGCCCGCCTCGTTCGGGCCGACGAACAAGTTGATGCCGTCTGCCAGGTCCGCTATCTCCGCAGGCTGGCGGAACTTGCGAAGTTGCTCAATGCGAAGACGAGATAACTTCATTGTTGCCCCCCGTTCGCGCTCGTCGCCCGCGTTTCGTCGAGGATGCCGGCGAGCAATGCCAGTGCGTCGCGCGCCAGTTCGGCGTTCTCGTCGCCTTCCTGAGCGCGCAGATCCGCAATGACTTCACCTAGATAGCCGTCTGCATGCAGCGCACGTATGTCATCGTCGGTCGGCTGTATGCGCAGGCCCGACAAGTCGACGACCAAGCTGCGGGTGCGGGCTTGCGTTTGTCCAACTGCGCGACTCATCGAGAGGTGGCTTTCCAGATCGACATGGCCACTTAGCTTGAGCTGCACGACGTCGTTGGTGTCGAACGTTTCCAACTCTTGGACGAGTTCGCAGACGTCGCTGGCGAGCTGTAACTCGCGCTCGATGTAGCGCCAACAATAGCGGCCGGTTGTGATCGGTGTGACAGTTGGTACCGCGCCCGGTGCGGCTAACTCCACCAGCAGAACCTGGCCGGAATCGTTGTTGCGGAAACGGTCGGTCTCCGGGGTACCGCTGTACCACGTTCTGTCGCCGATCTGCTTTGTGCCATGCCAGTCGCCCAACGCCAGATAGTCGAGGCGAGCGAGCGCGGACCGCTCCGGAGCGATCGGGTTCGTGGCATCGATGTCCTCCGCGAGAATTCCTTGCACGCTCCCGTGGGCCAACCCAATGCGTGGTACGCCTACAGGCGTCGCCACGGAATCGAACCAGCGCGTAAGGTCCTCGTATGTATGGCGCTGCGTCAGCGGCGCCGGCAGGATCACGACGCCCGGATCGCTCAGAGTTAGGGGCTCGGCACGCAAGCATACGTGAGCGTTAGGCGGGATCGCCCCGAGCCGCGCCGCACGCGTCCACACCGACTCGGCGAGACCAGCGTCATGGTTGCCGGGGATCATGACCCATGGCCCGGCGAAGCCCGAGATGAGCTGAAACAAGCGCAACACGGTTCGATCAGACACACCTTGCGCGTCGAATACGTCGCCGGCGACGAGAACCAGATCAACGCCTTGGGAATTGGCAAGTTCCGCGATGCGCGACACTACGTCAAAACGCGCCTCGGCCAACAAGGCCGCCTCTTCCGGATCGAACTGGCCGTAGCGCTTGCCGATTTGCCAATCGGCAGTGTGGAGGAGCTTCAATGCGTTTCTCCGTTATTCCAGTCGTAACTGTTCACGCTTAACCCAAATTCAATGACGGCTCTGCGGCACAACACCGTTGCACCACGTGCGTTGCGGATCGCCACGTTCAAATCTACCTGTCAGCTATGTCAACGCAAAACATGTCGCCCCCGGCATGTTCGCCAAGGCTACTTTTTCGACGCGCTCCCTAAGAGCCATGCCGCAACGGAAGACCAGAAGCCACCCGCACTCTGCGAAGGCCGCTCGCGCTCGGCAACGGACACTGCAGGATTGCCAGGGGTAGAAGCTTGCGCGTCATCCACCGCTACCTTGTCACTATAAAAGGATGCCTTAGCTGCAAGGTCTCGCCGATGCTCAGCCTCCACTTGTGCTTGGCTCCAACTTTCCGCTTCGATCACACGCCCTTGCCTGACAATATAGTGCGAACGGCATCCCGAGTACCAATTGCCGACCGATGGCGTCAAGGAGATTGATTCGCCATCGTAAGTCATCTTCCAATCGGTCGGGGAAAACGGCGTCACGACCTGTTCCCCGCAACCGCAGCAGCAACTATGTACGGCTGTTCCGTATTCCATGGATACATAGAGGATTCCGGATTCAAGTTCCCGCGGAACGCTTCGCACGAAGCGATGCTCGAGTTTCCTGATGCGCATCATTCTTGATCACTGTTGAGCAAAAGGTTACCGTCCGTCGTGTACGTACTGTGGTGCTCCCTGTCCAGATCGCGGTAGAAGCCTCTCAGCTTTTTCCATTTGATGACGGCCAACACGGCGTTGAGCGCATTCAGATCTGCGACCTGAATGTTCGAAGCGTAGACATCGCGCTCGCCGCCGCCCGCAAACGATATGCGCCCAGCATGCACGTGTTCGCGCTTTTGTGGCGTACTGGCGGTCACTCGCAAGATCCCCCCAAGGCTACCGTCCACCAATTCGAGGCCCATGCCGACATCGATAAATGGCACACCGAGCGCTTCGAGCTTTTCCACCACGGCGCGCTTATCTTCCCCAGCATCCATGCTGATAAAGGCGAACGACGTACCGTTCAAAAGCTCGACG
This sequence comes from Trinickia acidisoli, assembly GCF_017315725.1. Lineage (NCBI taxonomy): Bacteria > Pseudomonadati > Pseudomonadota > Betaproteobacteria > Burkholderiales > Burkholderiaceae > Trinickia > Trinickia acidisoli. Next base: position 1,722,741 of record NZ_JAFLRG010000001.1, on the reverse strand, counting down.
TTTGCCTGTTCGAGCTTCACCGAATGGACAACGATCCCCCGGTGCATCCTGGAATATATGCTCTTGAAGTAGTCGACTTTCTTAGGCGCTTCGCGCAGTTCCTCTAGTGAGGGTGCCCCGGGGGCGCGAAACGCATTGTGCTGCAAGAACTCGTCGGCATCGAATAGACGGATTTCGCGCACCGGCGTCTTCGCCACCAAGTCGAGGATGTATCCGCCGGTACCGCCCGTGCCGATCACTGAAATCATTTCGTCCTCGAACTTTGCCGATAGTCCGCCGATACCAACACGGTCAGAAGCTGTATCAATGTAGTTAAACACGCTATCTGCCTCCGTGTCGTCAGGTGCTCGAAATACCCTTGGACTGATGCCTGGCTGCAGGACGGCTGCAGGGCCTGCGAGGATGGTCGCGTAAGTGGACATCTTTTCGAAGTAGTTCGGGTAGCCTTCCGGCCCCGGCTTACTGGAGAAGGAATAGCGAGCGGTCACCCCGTGGCCCAGGTCTATCGCCTGAGACTGGTGTGCGATTTCCTGCAACGGCGTGCCATCGGCACGACACGGAAATTCGCCGTCCCAATGAGCAACGTGAGACTCCGGTTTACGGGTCGTGTCGCCCGCCAGATCGAGCGAGGTCACCAATGTCCCCATACGAACCCGCTTCTGAGAGTCAACATAGGGCACCTCGCGCATCAGCAGCAATCCGCCGTGGATCTGGACAAAGTAACCCTCTTCACGCAACCGACGCAGGTCGGCATTAAGATTGAACAGTTTTTGTGACATTGAAGATAGTCCCGTGATGTTTAACTTCAACCGTGCCGCCTTCGGCAAGCTCGCCTGCATGGGGGTTGGACGCCGCATTGCGATAGGTCATCGAGTACCGAACCTTCGGATCGACGGGCGCGCCCGGAAAAGCCAACTGCACGACCTGCTCGAAAGTGACTTTCTGATCCGGAATGGGCTCGTCACGGGAGTTCACGACGATCACGTAACCCTTGACTGGCCGGGGTGCTGTAATGAAATGTTCGACGCCCGGCTCGGCGAGATCTACGCTGTCGCCTGGCTCGATCAGGCGGTCAGTGCCACCGCGGACTTCGAGATACACGGCTTGGTCGGCATCGATGCCCGACAGGGCATAGAGCGCCTCGCCCTTGATCACCGACATGCCCCAAATCAGTTGGCGACCGTCGAGCGTCAGCTTGAAATCACGGTCCGTGTGAAAAGCAATGAAACGTTCGGCGCCGCGCCCGCGCAGGTCGAACGTCTCGTCGAGCGACACGTCTTCAAATTCGCCCGTAGCCAGGACGGCACAAACAGTAAAGTCCCCCCGGTCGTCCAAGCCAGCCGCCGACAGAATCTGGCGACCGGTTGGGACCGGATCGGACACTGTGATGGGCCGAAAGTCGACACCATCGAGGGCGAAGCGGATAAGGTACCCGCGGGCAGCATTCAGCGGGCGGTTTTCCCGCAACGCCTGCCCAACATCATCGAAATCGTCTTGAATGGAATTCACCGTTAGCTCCTCTTAAGGTTTGTGCCAGGTCACACCTAGCTACACTGACTTAATCGGGCTAACGGAAGCACGCCGGTAAAAAAATTTTCAGAACGATTTGTGCAACGTTCCAGGCGGTGTCGCACCGCAGACAAAGAAGGCCGGACAGCCCGGGCACGTGTACTCCGACCGATTGGCCTCGAAATTGCCGGCTCGGATGCTGATCAACATGGCCTGGAGCTTGCTCTGGCGGTCGCCAAGCTCCTTTGGCTTCAAGCCGAGGGGCTTGGTCCGCTCGTCCGCCAAATAGACAAGCTCCGCGGTGGCGCCGGGAAATGCCTTTTGGGCCGCCAGCAGAAATGCCGCAGTGCCGACGTCCTTCGGTTCCGAACGGGGCGCATGGCCGGTGTAGACACTGCGTAGCGTCCGAACACCGTCCTTCACGAGAATCTCATCGGGATACACGACGACCTGCTGATCACCGAACGTAACGCTTATGGCTCGTGCGGCTTCGACGACTGCGCCATCCCGCGACGCCAAAAAAAACCGGATCATTGCTTTCGCTATAAGGCGGTAGTCGTCAACGTAGCCGTGGTCGTGCAAGCCGCTCTCGCGGAAAGCAGCGTCAAGCCAGCCCTCCCATTCGTTCACAGGTGCATTGCCTGCCTCGATTATGGCCTGGAACACCGACCGCACAGCCTCGTGCATCTTCATGAAGGCCGTCGCCTGCCGGCGACCACCGATATGCAGAAGGTGGGTGTAAAGGAAACGCCGGCGGCAAGATTCGTAAAGCGAGGCGGCTTTCGCGCTGAAGCTCACATTGCCGGAAAACGCGACGTCCAGTGGCACGGTATCCGGCGCCGAGGGCAGCAGGACCACCGGATTGGAAGGCACGCGCCGCAAGGCCCCGAGCCGATCGACAAATGGTGACAGTGGGCGTTTGGCCTTCCCCTTGTTCGTCGCGGCATACAGGAAGAGCCGATCTCGCGCCCGAGACATTGCCACGTAGAAAAGACATTCCATTTCCTGCGCCTGAGCGGCACGCCCCACCGCATCAGCAGTGTCATCCGCGCCCACGATCATCCCGTCTGGCGGAGCACACTTCGGTGGCCGATAAGACCCAGGCATGCTGTCCTGGTTTGCCCCCGCCAAGTGGACAACAGGAAATTCCAATCCTTTCGCGCCGTGAATGGTCATCAGGCGAACGGCATCAATGCCCTGCGCAGCGGCCGGCAGTTGCCTCAGATCACGATCATCGCGCAGCCTGAGCAATCGACGTATCCGGTCCATCAGCCTTATGATCGGGAAGCCCTGCCCTCGCGGCTGCACTCGCACGAAATTCATGAACTGCCAAATCGCGATACCTCGCGCCTGCTCGGCCACGGTGCTTGACGACGCGATCCGCGCGGCGACGCGTGTGCAATCCAGGAGCATCGTGGACAAGACGGTCCAAGGATTAGACATCTGGTCGAATCCTTGCAGAGCCGCCTGGAGCTTGTCCAGAGCCACTTGCCCCGCCGGCGATAACCCAGGAATCGCCGAACCCCAGCCTCCAGGCTCTGCCTCGGTTGTACGAAGGTGCTCAAAAACGACGACAACATCGTCTAGGGACATCGCAAAATCCGACCAGCACCCGATACGCACCAGACCCATGGCCCGCCGGTCGCTTAGCAGTGACAGTAGCGCAACAAGGTCCTTGACCTCCTCGCGCTCAAATAGGCTACCCAAAAACAGTACGGGAATCCCCAGTCGCTCCAGCTCCTGTCCCAGCTCCGCGAGCTTATCGTTACCCCGACAAAGAACCGCTTGGTCGCGATAGGGATGACCAGCCTGCCGCATCTGCTCGATGCCCTCGGCCAACGCAGCACTGGTCAGTTCACCGGTGGTGACGGTTCGCAATTCCGGAGGACTTCCGGATGGCGCGCGGTCGGCTTTGAGTCGACTATGCGCGCCACCCGCGCTCATGCCTGTGGCGAACTCGGAGAACGTATTGACGATCTCCTCGACGGAGCGATAGTTGCGCTCCAGGTAGTCCGTAACGCCGCCCGCAAAGTCTTCCTTCCCGAAACGCGAGATGTTGAATGATGACGCGCCACGAAAACGGTAAATGGATTGCTTCGCGTCGCCGACCACCCAAAGGTTAGCGCCTTTCGGCTTGAGAGCAGTCAGCATTCGAACGCTGCTGCGGTTGACGTCCTGATACTCGTCCACCAAGACATGGTCATAGCACAGCTGCAACTGCCGACGCACATCTTCATGCGTCTCCAGCAACTGAACCGGCCGCAGCACCAAATCACCGAAGTCCACACAACCCGTTTGGCGTTTCAAGACCTCGTACGCTTCATAGACTCGTGCGACTTCCAATGCACGATCAGCCGCCAGGATCTCATCGGGACTGGTCGCGACGTCGCGCATCCGTTGACCCAACTCGCGGTACCGGACGGCGTCAACCACCTCGTCTTTCGCCCGCGAAATGGCGGTCAAGATGTCAGCGATGATCTGCGACGGGTCGTACAAGTCGAGATAATGCTCCAAGCCAAGACGCGGAAACTCGTTCTCAAGCAGTTCCACCGCTTCTGTCCTGTCCATCAACCTTGGATCGGCTGGCAAATCGCAAAGGTCGTGAAAGCGTCGAAGTAGATCAAGACCAAACCGATGGAATGTGCCGATCCATAGGGCAGTTGCTTGGGATGGTCGTTTCCGCGCGATGCGTTCAGCCATCTCCGCGGCTGCTCGATTGGAAAACGTCAGCAGGAGAATGCGCCGAGGGTCTACCTCCTCATCAAGAAGGCTTTCGACCCGCGCAATAAGCGTGCGCGTCTTACCCGTTCCCGGCCCAGCTTGGAGCAAGAACGCGGGCCCGCGATGAGCGGCAGCTGTTCGCTGTTGATCATTTAAGGGAATGTCCGGTTCCGGATGGGTCGACTCACGCACTACACGCGGCAGCAGAAGTGCATCAAGCATTTGCTGCGCGACGACATCAAAGGGCGCTCCCAGCCGATCCGCGATGTCGCTGCAAGTCATCCCCTGCTCAACATGCAGTTTATTGACCACGGGGCGCGGCAGCAGGAACTCGCGTGCAAAAAGGTCCATCTGAACTTCACGCCGCTGCCGGTGGCTGTAGTCGACCACCCGATCGAGACCGACCGGCGCGGCCTCGGCTGCGCGCGCCGGATCGATTTCGAGCACACCCTCGCAGTCCTCGTCATCACCTAACTCGACATGGCCGATCTCATGCGCCACCAGGAAGGCCTGTTCAAAGGGCGTTCCCGCATCTTCGTGGACGATAAGATCGTATTCGCTATCAAAAATGGCGCGGCCGCCATCCAGCACATCGGCTCCAGGCGCGCATTTTTCGACCGTCAATCCTCTCGCATTGGCTTCGGCGACAACAAAGTCGTAAGGGGCCCAAGGATCGCGCCCCATGCGAACGGCATCGAGATGAAGGTCGGTTGCCCGCTGCCTGGCAAGCTCGGCGGCGTCCACTTATTCGCCCCGCTCGGTGAGTTCTTGCACGCGCTCCCGGGAAACCCCCGCGTCCAACAATATTTTCTCGAACGTGGCCTTGGTAGCGGCGACCGGTTTGGCACTGGACTTACTTTGTCGGGCAGCCGATACCAGTGGTGGCTGCGATAGGAAAGCACATAGCTGTTCTAGCGTCGTCTCAAGCGTGAGCGCCAACCGCTCAAGAAAACGTGCCGGCACGGACGCGAGGTCCACGCGACGCTCCCGGAACGCCACCATAGCCTGCAGCGGCAGCTGGAAGCGCGCCGCAGCGGCGGCGAACACCTGCGGCTTCAACGTCACCACGGCACCTTTCAAGCCGCCACCGGCCCGAAAGCGCGCTGCGGCAGCATCGACGCTGCGCTCGTCTTCCTCGGACAATTCGTCGTCGGTCAAGGTCCTGGCCAGTTCTCGAGACAGGTCCACTAAGTCATGGGCGTATTGCGGGTACGCCGCCAGGTAGCGCACCAAGGTATCGCGCCCCCCGTCTTCAACCGAAAATGCTCTAAGCACCTCGTCGCGGGACATGGGCTGTTGATTGCTCATCGCACTTCCTCCTTTCGCTCAAGGCGTCGCCGCAGCGTGGCGAAAGCACGATCGCGTTGATTGCGGATGGTCTTTTCCGCCTTGCCAAGCGTCTTACTGATCGTAAGCGTTTCCGGGTCGCCCGAATCAATGGGAATCTCTAGGCGTAGCATCTCAACGATTCTTTTCTGAATGGGCGGTAACGTATCAATCGCGCCGTCCAGTAGTCGCCGGTAATCTTTTTTGTCAAGCTCGTCCGCATCGAACGGATCATAGCGCTCCACCGATTGTTCAACCTCAGCGGAAATCTCTTGGTCATCGTCCTCCAGTTCTGCCGACCGATTCTCCTCGGTCCAGACTTGGCGACTTGCGTCAAGGCGATCGAATGCCAACGCTTGGTTGAAATTTACCTCGTAGTAGTCGAGCTGCTCGTTGTACTCCGTGAGATCCGCAAGCATTTGATCAACAAAGCCATCCCGCACCCGGTCTCGGATGGCCATGCGGCTTAGATCAGTCGTCTTGCCGTCGCGGCTGTCGGGCTTTGGTAGAGCGCGTTGCACGCGACGCATCAGTGCCCGAAACAGAGGTTCGCGACGGGCACTCGCCGCATCGGCGATCCGCACAAAGTGAAGAAGCGCTTCATTCGGGACAAAACCAGGAACTGTCTTCGGCCAAAGATTGCAGCGCGCCAGCAACTCGTCAGGATGCAGCCGCTCGAGTTCTGTGATTTGTGCCTCAACGGCCTCGCGCCGCACATAGGGCGCCCCGTCCCTCGTTAGTTTGCGTAATGGCCGTGCCATGGCCGGTCTCCTATCGGGTGTCCGATGTGAACCTACATGCGTATTCAGCACATTTTATCGCCACATGCGAGCGGAATGCGAATCAGCAGGGGGACCCAAGATCCGAAAATCTTTCAATCACATATCACCCTCCCGAACGCGGTCAGCAACGACCGCTCCGCCGATGCGATCCCGCTTCGGTGCAATTCATTCAGGAGCTTTCGTGAATTTTTCTCTCAATACCGTCTTATTGGCCGGATTGTCGCTTACGCTCGTCGCTATGTTCGCCCTGGTTTTCTACTGGCTCGCCGCAAATCGCCGTTCGACACGTGCTCATTCGCCTATCGCCCCCCCGCCCGTTCGGGCTGCCACCGTCCAACGCCCGGCATTCGACATCGGCGAACTTGACGAATGGGAAGCGCTCGGGCATTACCCCGATCACGTCCTACATCCCATGCATGAAGCCAGCGTCGAACCACCGGGCATCCCTTCACAGTTCGAACGCTCCGAGGAAGTCGCCCCTTCTCCCCACAAACTCAACGTCTGCCGCGACCCGCACGATGCGATCGAGCCGCTTTTGAGCGCAGCGGCAAAGCCAGAAGCGGCACCGGCCCAAGCACCCGCCAAGGGTGGTACAGCGTCATCCGAACCGGTGCTCCGCTGTCCCCGGTGTCTGTCATCGCGCATCGATACGCGCAACCGCGCCCGGAAAGCGGGCAGCGCGATCGGCAGCGTCGCAGGTGCTACCGGTGGTATGGCGGCAGCACTTGCCGGCGCGGAAACCGGCGCGGTTGTCGGTTCGGTTGCCGGCCCCATCGGTACCGTATTCGGCGGCCTTGCCGGCGCCGTGATTGCCGGCCTCGTCGGCAGCGCCGCAGGCTGCGCGGCCGGTTCTGCGGTCGGCTCTGCGGTCGACGACAATTTGCTCGACAACTATCAATGTCTGGCATGCACGCATTCGTTCAGCGTGAAGCAAGCCGTCTGAATCCTCTCGTTACCACGCTGTCGCCAGCGCGGCGCCCTCTCTTCTCCTTTCCATTCTCAACCTGTCCGGCGATTGCCGGGCTGTATGCACTCGCATATTTTCAGGAGGCTTTATGCATCTCGTTCAAACGATGGCCTATGTCGGCGCCGAACCGTGGCACGGCCTCGGCAATAAGCTCACCCCGAACCAGCCGATCGAACTGTGGGCCGAACGCGCTGGCATGAACTGGCGCATCGAAGAAGCCGAAGTCCGTTTCGTCGCCGCCGGCAATCGGAGCCTCGGCTCGATCCACGCATTTCCCGAACAGAAAGTCCTTTATCGCTCGGACACCAAGGCGCCACTGTCGGTCGTCTCCGCTCGGTATCAGGTCGTGCAACCCTCGGAGATCTTGGAGTTCTACCGCGATCTCACAGAGGTGGGGGGCTTTCAGCTCGAAACCGCAGGTGTCCTGAAAGACGGCAAAAAACTGTGGGCGCTTGCCCGTACCGGGCAGGGTGCGACGCTCAAGGGTAAAGATCAGATCGACGGCTACCTTCTGTTGGCGACGGCCTGCGACGGCACTCTGGCGACCACGGCGCAGTTCTGCAGCGTGCGCGTGGTCTGCAACAACACGATGCAAATCGCGCTCGGCGATAGCACCGGCGCGGTCAAGGTCCCGCACCGCTCTCAGTTCGATGCCCAAGCCATCAAGCGCCAGCTCGGCATCGCGATTTCGTCGTGGGACGCCTTTATGGCAAGAACCAAAGCACTTGCGGAACGAAAGATGTCGGACTCGTCTGCCGAAACATTTCTGCGCCGCGTGCTCACCTACTCTACGCCCAACCTCGCCGACCGCGATGCACTCGCCGTCAATGAACGCGCGATCAAGGCCGTGGGCCAGCTGTATGCCGGACGTGGCAAGGGTGCCGATCTGGCGTCGGCGAGCGGCACCGCGTGGGGACTGCTGAACGCAGTAACGGAATACGTCGATCACCACCGCCGGGCGCGCAGCGACGATCACAGACGCGACGCCGCTTGGTTCGGTCAAGGCGCATCCATCAAGCAAAAAGCATGGGACGAAGCACTCAAGCTTGTCGTGTGAGCCAGGCTTCCCCCGTTTCTCCTCACCCTTGGCCCGGTCAGGTTCGCCTGCCGGGCCGCTTTGTTTTGAGAGGCACTATGACTGCAGTCCAGCCCGACGGGCCACGTACGCGCCGACCGGCGCTCAAGCTCGTCAAGACACAGGACCTGAGCCGCGACGACTGGCTCGCCGTTCGCCGCACGGGTATCGGCGGATCGGACGCCGCCGCGGCCGTCGGACTTAATCCGTACATGAGCACCTTGGAACTATGGCTCGACAAAACGGGACGAGCCGACGGCATGCCCCGCCCGGCACCAGACGACACGACATCGCCCACTTATTGGGGGACGCTGCTCGAGCCCATCGTTGCCGCGTCTTACACCAAGCAAACCGGCAACCGGGTTCGACGCATCAACGCCGTGCTGCGGCACCCCACGATCCCTTTCATGCTCGCGAATCTCGATCGTGAAGTAGTGGGGTGCCGCGATGTCTCTATTTTGGAATGTAAAACGGCGGGGGAGTTCGGCGCGCGGCTCTGGCGAGAAGGTGTCCCGGAGTACGTGCAGATTCAAGTGCAGCACCAACTGGCAGTGACAGGCAAGCAGGCAGCGCACGTCGCGGTACTGCTGTGCGGGCAGGCACTAGAGGTCTATCGCATCGAACGCGACGACGCATTGATCGGTCGACTCGTCGAACTCGAAGCACGCTTTTGGCGTTACGTCGAGTCGGACACGCCTCCGCCTTCGGACGGGTCCGAGTCGGCCGACCGGGCACTGCGCCACCTCTATCCCGGCAATGGCGGCACCGTCGACTTCACGGACGACCGGCAACTCTCGTCGGTGTTCGCCGACCTCGTTGCCGTACGTGCACAGATCGAATCACACCAAGCGGTCGAGGCGCGATTGAAACAGACGATTCAACAAGCGATGGGCGAGGCAACGCGCGCGGTGTTCGAGACCGGTCAAGTCTCGTTCAAGCGCAGCCGAGACTCGTCCACCGTCGACCTGAAACGGCTGCTCGCCGAACACCCGGAATTGGAACAGCAATACGCCGATTCGAAACCCGGTTCGCGGCGCTTCCTCGTTTCCAACTGATCGGAGTTTGTCATGACCAATCTCGAACGCCTCACGCAGATCATGACTTTCTCTCGGTACGGCGCGCTCGCGCAAGCGTTCGTCATGGACGCATTAGGCAAGCAGGCCGAGCACATCGCCCAGATGCCGCTTGAACAGTTACAGGAGAGCTTCGGCAATCACCCCATGATCGGCGCAAACGCTTGGCAGCTCGTTGCCAAAGAGATTCACGAAAAGCTCCAGGCCCACTTCGCTCGATAAAGGCCCACAAAGCTACTTACCCGCGACCGGACGCGGTGACGCCGTCATCGATCTCAGGCCACCCTTCCATTTTGAGGAACATCATGCTCAAAGGCTTAGCCATAACTCCGCCCGTCGTCGGGCGCATTGCCATCGGACGTATCGTCGAGCGTGCAGGCAAACGTCTGCCCGAGAAAGACGATCAATTCACTCTCACCACGCAGGTCCAGCAGCGCGGAGAATGGTTGCTTCACCCGCTCAACGAACAACTGCGCAAAGCCACGTCCGGCAAGCTGCGCGCGATTCCCGTCCGGGTGCTCTTCAACGATCCGAATCTGAACCTGCGGGCCGACTACAGCCTGTTCGATCGCGACACCGGTCGGCCCGTGTGTGTCGGCGACGGTCAAACGTGTAAGCGTGCTACGGATAAAGGCATCGAGACGATGTCCTGCGCTTCACCCGACGGCTGCGCGTTTGGACAACAAGGCGGCTGCAAGCCATATGCGCGGCTGAACGTGCTAATCGATGACGAAGATGAGATGGGCTCCTTCGTCTTTCGTACAACCTCGTTCAATTCGATTCGCACCCTCGCCGCGCGCCTGTACTACTTCGCCGCGGTGTCGGGCAACCTTCTCGCTTGCCTGCCGCTTGAGCTGAAACTGCGTGGCAAGTCGACCACGCAAAGCTATCGGACGCCGATCTACTACGTCGATCTGTCGGTACGGGCTGGCGGTACGCTCGAAGACGCTCTTGTGCAGGCCCGGGAACTCGATGCCCGGCGACGAGCAGCCGGTTTCGACCAAGCTGCGCTCGATGCGGCGGCGCGTCTCGGCTTCGCTAACGGTGCATTCGAGGACAGCCCCGAGGAACGCGCAGCAGTGGCCGAGGAGTTCTATCCGTTACCTGAGCCAGTGAAGCCGAGCGGCGAATCTTCACCCGTCGAGGCCGGAGCAGCCGCGAAACCCTCGTTGCGTGAGAAGCTCGAGCGCCAAGCAGTGCTGCTCGGCGGAGCGGCGGCATGACAACGCAGCGCTGGGCGTTTGCCTTGGCGGTCGCCGCCACCGGCACGGCCGTCACACTGTCTATCCTTTCCGGGTGGCAGCGCGGCGGCACGCTACCTGAACGACTGGTGTGGGTCGCGATCGGAGTCGTCCTGGTCGTGACCGCACACCTGTTGCCGGCGTTGGTAGGTTCATCGGCGCAGCGCCTGCGGTTCCTCGCGGCCGGATTGTGGCTGGGCTGCATGGGAGCGGCCGTCTACGGTCATTCGGCGTTCTTCCTATTGGCACAAATGCATGCAGGTGAGCGGCGCGCGGCATCGGTGGCATCGCCCGCTAAGCCGTCCAGTCGCAGCCTCACCACCGTCATGGCCGAGCGTGCCGTCGTGGTGACGCAGGTAGCAGCGGCGGGCGTTCGGCGTTGCACGCGTGACTGCCCCAGCCTGCGTGCGCAACGCGCGTCGCTTGCTGCGCGGCTCGATGCGCTGAACGCGGAAGCCAGCGACATTCGACGTCACGAGGCATTTGACGATCGAGTCGAGGCCCAACGTGACGCATTACTCGCCGATCCGGTCACGTCGCGACTCGCGGTGTTACTCGGGACGACTGCTTCGCGCGTCGATCTGCTGTCGGGGCTGACGTTCGCCGCAGTCCTGGAAGGCGTGGCCTGCCTGCTGTGGGTGCTCACGCTGGAGTCGTCGCAGTCACAAGTGCCGACACCTGTCGTTAGCGGGGCTGCACTGGCCGCGGTCACGCCGGCCACCTCCGTGACTGCCGTGACTCCATCCGAAGTAACGGTCGATGAGGAAAGTCACGCGGACGAGACTGTGACTTTCGAACGCGCGTCGGCCGGTCACAGCGGTACGACTCCCAGTCGTGCTCCACGCGACGATCCGCTCACGCCGCTATCGGGCTCCCACGCCTCCGACGACGTGACACGGCTCATCCAGGACATCGCCGGAGGCCGTGTTCGGCCGACTGTCTCCGACATCCGACGCCATCTTGGCTGCTCACAAGCCAAGGCAACGGCTCTGCGCCGTCAACTCGTCAAACGCACTGTGGCGGCATAAGACGGAGCATCACGCCCCGCGTCTCTTTCCTTTAATCACCTTCACGCCATACCGGCCGCAGGCTTATGGACACTACAACCGAACTTGTCAAAAGCATCAGCATTACCAATCTCGTCAACCAGCGTGTCGCCGTCGTCGAGCGCGTGCATGCCGCGCTCGATCTGCTCGCCGAAGCGGAGCGAATCGCAAAGACGGCTCACCTAGGTTTTCCACGACTAGTCCTTGACGACAGCTATGCCTGTCGAGGCCGACCGTCCGTCACCGGTGACTACGCCAAACGTGACGAGGCTGAAGGCGCCATCGTCCGCGTGATCGACGTGCGCGGCTGGAGCTACCTACTGTCCGAATCAGGCTTGCGCACCTTCATGGATGCCCAAGCCCGAGAGCAATGGGATCGACAGCTTTCCGAGGGCGACGTACCCGAACTGACCGCAGCCAACATCGAAGCGACGTTCGCGCAGCTATACGGCGCGCGCGGGGATATGTTCGAACGCGGCGTGATTCAGTGTTTCCGGAGACTGTCGTGGGATTACAAGACCAATCGGCCGTTCAAGTTCGGAAAACGGATCATCGTGAAGTACCTTCTACGGGACGGCTGCACTAATCACCGCGTCACCAATGAACTGGACGACCTCATCCGCGTGTTTTGCGTGCTCGACGGTAAGCCCGAGCCGGATCACCGACACGCGGCCTACGCTCTGGTCTCAGACGCACAGCAAGCCCGGCAAACCGAAGCCGAACACGGCTACTTCCACCTACGTTGGTTCAAGAACGGCAATGGGCATCTGACGTTCAAGCGGTCCGATCTGGTCGAGCAAATGAACCGCCTTCTCGCCAAGCACTACCCGAACGCCCTCGCAGCCGAAACGCGATAGCGCGCTGCCTTCTCATCCTGTTCCCTGACGCGCCCCGCGTCTCGGCCTTTTCCCGATTGCTTTCAATGCTCGCGCATCCGGCAGGACCGGAGGCCGGTACTCAACCATTTTCAGGAGAAATTTATCTTGAATCTTCCTTCGACTGACCACGCGGGTCCCCGTTTCAAGCTCGGCCGCATCCTTGCGACGCCCGGGGCGTTGGAAGTCATCGCCGACGCGCGCGTTTCGATCGTCGACCTGCTCATCCGGCACCTGCGCGGCGACTGGGGCGAGCTGTCCGATTCGGATCGCCAGCAAAACGAGCTGGCGATCACGGCCGGCCAGCGCATCCTGTCGAACTACGTGCTGCCCGGTGGCCGCACTATCTGGATCATTACCGAGGCCGACCGCTTCGCCACGACATTCCTGTTGCCGGGCGAATACTGACATGCTGGTCCAGAGATTCCACCCGGCGCTGCGGCCCGGCCAGCAACTGGTCCTCGCTGAATCCGGCAATCCGCTCTTCAGCCGTCAAGGCCATTGGGACAGCGGCAGTGCCCTGCATTGCGTCGCCATGGCCCTCGCGCTACTGGGCAAGCTGGCAGATCCGGTCGCGCTTTCCCGAAGCGACACCGGCCCGGAAGCAGGTTTTTGGGATCGTGCTTGGCCGTACTACCTGCACGGTCTCACGCTTTCCGAACTGGAAAGCTTCATCTGGGAACTAAACCTTGGCGTACGGCCGGGTGCGCGACCCGATGGTCGGGGCTCAATTCTTAACTTTTGTGAACGTGAACTGAAGCGGGGATGGCCCGTCATCGTCGGCTGGCGTCGCCACCCTGTTCGCGATGCACACGCCGCACTTGTCATCGGCATCGAAGGGCGGTGGCAGAAACGAGCCTTCGAACCCAACGCCCTGCTGCTTCTTGATCCGGCCGCGACCGAGCCAAGGCTTTCGGCCTACAACGCGCGCTTGGCCTTCGATCGCAAGCGCCCGTCGTACATGACTGAGACTCACGCCTATCCGGTCACACTTGATGCCGCCATCGCGCTTCGGCCTATCGCCAGGCCGCCGCCTGCCGTCATCTCAAGCGGCTGCGCTTGATCTCCGGGGGCGTCGCGGCATTGGCGCGGCGCTCCCCTGTCGGTTTCAGCGACACGCCGTCCAACGGCGCGAAAAGCTCGGCGAGCGTGATGTTTAGCGAATAGCAAATATTCGCAAGCGCCTCGATGGTCGGATTGGCAATCCCGCGCTCGATCGTCGAGATATAGGTGCGGTCGATGTGCGCCTCGAAGGCGAGCGTTTCCTGCGATTTCTCGGCTTCGTGCCGGCATTGCTTGACGCGTTTGCCGAGGGCAATCGAGATCGGGGCCGGCCGGGCGGCGGATGAAGTGGAGCGCTTGGCAGTCATGCCGAGCAGGATGCCTATCCGTCGACTAATTCTCGACGCTATAAACTCGACAATTAACGTAGAGTTTACTCTTCATTTTTATCCATGCGCGCCGATATAGCGGTCTGAGGGCGTGCAGCCCAGGCCGGCTCACGCTCTATTTTGTCGAGTAAACACGACAACCACTTCTTTGAAAGGAAAATGGAAGAAATGAACAACGATCGTCCTAATCGAGGAATTCGAATCGCGCTCGGCGCATCCTTCGGCTCCCTTACCCTACTTGCTGCGTGCGGCGGGGGCGGTGGCGGCTCGTCGACAGGGACCACGTCGACGCCAACATCGACTTCGCAGCTATCGGGAAAAGCTATCGATGGCTATCTGTCGGGCGCCACAGTCTGCTTCGATAACGGCGCAGGCGCTTGCGACACGTCGCTGCCCTCGACGACCACCGATGCGAGCGGCAACTACACGCTCAATGTCAGCGGAAGCGTCACCGGCAAACAGATCGACGTTATCGTCACCCCGAACACGACCGACCTGTCGAACCCGACAACGCCATTTACGTCGACGTTCACGCTGTCGGCGATCATGGCCGGGACCACGCAGAACGTGACGCCACTGACCACCATGGTCGTGTCGCAAATGAACGCCGGCCTCACGCGGGACCAAGCCACGCAAGCTGTGCAAACCCTCATCGGCAGCAGCGCCGATCCCAATGCAGACTATGTCTCCAACGGCGACAGCAGCACCGCTTCGGTCGCTGCGAGCATGGTCAGCCACATGACGGCACTCGCCGGCCAAGGCGCGATTTCCTGGTCCCAGGTGCAGGCCACAATGAACGCATATGCGGCCAAGGGCAACGTCAACGGCGTCCAGCAGTCCGACGTCGATGCACAGCTGACCAACCCGAAATTCAGCACTGCGGTCGACGCCTCGTCGGCGCTCGCCGATCCGCTCTATACGGTCGACGGCGACCTGACACAATTCATCGTCGGCAGCAGCGTTTCCGTGGCGCTCTCGCCCGTTCGCGAGAACTACACGCTCAATGGTTCGACGCTGTCGGTTGCCCAAGAAGTCCAATCGAACGGAAGTTGGTCCTCGGCGTCTCCCGTCGGTAGCTACGATGCCGGCTTCAGCGGCGCCTGGATTTCTCTGGATGGCGGGGTGGGCGAGTACGAGATGAAGGCCGATGGCTCCTGGACGAGTTGGCTCACGGCGGCGCAACTGCATCCATCGTACAGCCTTTCGGCGGCCGGCACGAACCTAGTCGGCATCGATCCGAACACGGGCGACACGGTTACCGTCTCGTACCGGAAAACCGACGTCAGCGGTCAGCCGTTGTCTTCGGCATTGCAAATCGACTATCGCAATCCGATCCGGGGCGCCATGACGGGCAGTTTCTCCTCCGGCACCACCGCTTACCTCGCGACGACCGCCTATGCCAATGACCGCCTGATGCTCGTGAATCAAGGGCTCGGTCAGTCTTGGATGAATGGCGGGGATGTGAACTCATCTACGGTGGTCAATGGGTCGGTCCTTTATGCCCTCGGTGATCCGAATACAACGTACACGTCAGTGCAACAGGCCGTAGGGACGCAAACGGACATCGGCGGCGGCTGCCTCCTGCTGAGCATTCAGGCTGGCGGAGTTGCTCAAGTGGTTGAAAGTGGTAAGTCGGGCTGCAACTACAGCAATGAACCGATCTCGCTCGCCGTGACGGGTAGCTGGTCAGTCTATCCGCGTAACGCCAGCGTCATCACGATCAGTCTGCCGAAATCGATCGGTGCGCCCACGGTGCCCATCGACGACACGATCAAGAACACGATCAACGCCGGCGGCTCGCTCGTGGTTGCGCTGATGAACGGCAAGCTGATGGGAGGTTTTATGCTGCCCGCTAGTGCGTCGGCCACTGTCGCGCAATTTCCATCGTCTGTCTCCGACGCCATTGCGACATCGATGCGTGCAGCTGCCGCGAAGCTCGGCATCACGCAAAACCCGTAAGACAGCAGTACCTCTCCTGAGAGCGTCAATAGCGCTGCCTTTGTATGTCGCAGCCCACATCTTGGACGGTCTCGGTCCTGGCAATGGATTTTCACCCTCGGATCGCCAGGACCTTTTCGCCGACCGGTTCGCCGGTCGGTCTTTTTCCAGCGGTTGACTGTCACTTCGCGTGCATCGACATGCACCGCTGCTATTCGATCCTCCTCCGAAGCTCATGAAAACTATCCATGTTCAACGCCGCGGAGCGGCGCTCGCCGCTGCCGCGATTGCGGCTGTTCTTCTCGTCGGTTGCAAAGGCGAAGTACTCGACTATCGCAACGCTCAGATGGTGAACGGCAAAGTCTATGACGGAAGCGCCAATGAGCCTTTTTCCGGGAAGCTGACGAACGTGCCGGATCGCTCGCTGCTGATCGCGCAAGCTGGGTTTCAGTTGGCAGGCAAACTTGCGAGCATTGCCCTCTCTGATAGCGTGCCCGCTACCGAACGCAATGCGCAGTCGTTCCTCGGTAGGTCGGGCGCCGAAACTCTGCTCTCCGGCGCGTCGTGTGATGTTCAGATCAACGACGGCCAGCCTGATGGCCCTGCGGTGTGCAAAGCGCCGCAGTCGGACCTCGTGCGCATCGAAACATCGTTTAAGCACGGCGCTCTCAACGGTCCGCTCAAGCTCTCTGGTGGTCAAAACGAGGGGCCGCTGCTCGAGGCGACATTCAACAACGGCCAGCTCGACGGTACCGAAAAGGTGTACAGCTGGACTGACCACAAACTCATCCACACCTTCCCGTGGAACAATGGCGTCGCCTCCGGCACTGAGGAAGCGTTCGATCCGAATACCGGTGCGGTCGTTAAGCGCGCAACGTTCGTCAACGGAAAATATGAAGGCGAAGTCGTCCACTACGCCCCTGACGGCAAGCAGGTCATCCTCAGAGCGACCTACGTGAACGGTAATCTCAACGGGCCTTACAAGGAATGGGATGCGGGCGGCTCGCTCATCGCGGACAAGACCTACTCGAGTGGTGTTGAAGTCGGTGCTGACGGTTCGGATGTCGGGGCGTGCGTGAGCGAATGGGACGACGCATATCGGGCTGTGCCGGGCCGTCCAGCTTTTCCCGCGGCAGAACTGAAACAGGAGTGGGAAGCGTCCTGTCGCGAAGGCAAGCATCCTTTGAGCTCCGATTCGGAGCTCTCGGGCCGATCAGCTTCCGGCGGACAGCCAGCCCTGAAAGGTTGCGTCGACGCATGGACCGCCGCCTACCAACGCGAACGCGGTGGCGACGCTATCGTCACGGTCGATCAACTCGGCGAGTGGCAATCGTGGTGCAAAGAAGGGAAGCGGCCAAGCTAATGTCTCATTGCTGACGACGGGAGGGCCACGAGGGATGCGCCTTCGGGGCGCATCCCTCGCCACACCGTATCTCTTATTTTTTTATTGGGACTACTGCGCGATCATCGGCGCAATCGATTCGACCGCCGCCCACGTCGACGGATGTTCGCTACGCTGCTCGCGCACCAGTGGCACTGCGCGCTCCCGGACTTGGAGCCTCCACAAAATCCGGGGCGCTTCATCTCCTAGTCACGACCCAAGTAGTTGGCGATCGGTAGTCATGCCACCCGGGAGCCAGACCATTGCTCACTTTCCGGTGGCCGATATGGAGAAAGGTCCAATACTAGTCCCCGCAAAATGGCGAACGTCCCGTCGCTCCCTTCAGACAGCATCTGCACCACGTCCTCCGGATTAGGCTGACCTAGTGCGATGCGATAAAGTAGACGCTGTCGCTGCAGTTGCTCAAATCGCTGCTCGTCCTTGCCAAGTGGGAGTCTGAACAAGTACCGCGTCACCCGGGCGCCGGCTACTTGCCACCAGGGCTGCAAACCCGAATCATCACCGCATCGCTCACCGGCGAGCCGCTCTACGATTGCCCACGGCGAAACGCTATTTTCAGCGTGCACACCTAGCGCCTCGCGGCGCAATGCTGTCGCTAGTGTACGGCGTACAGCAAGTCCGGCATAGCGGTTGACCCGCCCCTCCCGTTGTTCCAGTTCCACAGGCGTCGGGCAGAGATCCCAGTGTGCCACCCTTGAGCACCAAGTGTGAAAATCGAGGCCCTCCTGGCCAACTGAGGTCGACGAGAGAACGTGAGGCCAGAACGGCGTATTGAAAGCTTCGCGCAGCTCATCGGGCCGCGCTGGCGGTCGCGCGCCCTGACCATGCTTGCCGCGGTCCTGATCATCAGTGCCGCCGAACGGTACGGCCGCGTGGCAGCGTATGCGAATGCCCTTGGCAGCGCGTTCCCCGTTGCGTTCGATGACTTGAAACGTGAACGATCCCGCGCTAAGTTGAAAGGTCTTCGCCAGGTCTTCCGCGAGTTTTGGCGCACCGCCTTCGACCGTGGGTAAACGCATCCAAAAGTGTTCGTCCAGTACAGATTCGAAACAACCATCGACCATCAGGGCGTGCACGGATTCCACGACCGCTCGCTTTTTCCACCTGGCCCAGAATACCGGTTCGTCAAGATAGACCCGCAATCCGCCCCACGACAGAGCCACGAGCTTGGCGAGCTTATTCGGGGACAACGCATCCGCATAATGGCGACGTAGTGCTCGCGCGCATATGACGCCCGGCGCCGACAGCGCCATTTCGATCAGGTCGTCAAGTTCGGGCGCGCTCAACGCCTCAAGCGGCTCGACAGCGCACCATGCTTCGCGCATTGCGTTCACGCTCGTGTCCCGTCCTGCGAGTTCCGCCCAAGCGATGTGCATCTGCCCGGAATAGTCGAAAAGGCGCTCGATTGCGGCCAGTACCCTCCACACTGGCCGACGTGTAGTGCGCCGCTTCTGAGCGCGCATGCTCGGCAATGCGACTCTGCCGTCGAGAGCCCGACGAATCTGAGCGCCTAGCTCGCGGCGAACCTTGTCGGGGGAACAGGGCATACCCGCCGCAAGTGGGTCAGTGAACGTCGCGAGAAAAGGCGAAGGATGGAATAACGCGAACAGCGGCATTTGTGGCTTACCGGGCTGTAGCCGGCTCGCGCGAGTTCCTCGCTGATAGCCACGATGCACGGCACGAAGTTCAGTGGCGTCAACGGCGTAGCTAGTAAGTGCTGCGATGCTCTGCGGGGTCGCCTTAAAGCGGCTGAAAACCAAAAGCTTTTCGGGCGCGCGCTTTTTCCACGCGCCACGTAGATCCCACCAGGGCAGCGTCGGCGCGATCCAGGGCAAAGCGAGGCTCGCCGGCGGCACAACCTGATGTAGTGCGCGCAGTTTCGGATGCGGCCAAGCCGATGGCTGCTCCAGCCGCGCGACGGAGGACGCATTTAGCTTAGGGCCGCTCAATGCGCCCCGTTTGCGCTGCTTCCATGCCTCGTAACGCGGGCCGAGCGCTTGTCCTGGCAAGGGCACGGAAAGCCAGTAAGCTAGAGCGTCACATTGATCCTTCGGCCGGAACAGCGACACGAGTCCGCGGTATGCCATAAGGTCGGCGTCCGATAGCGGCACGGTGCAGTGCAATGTCTTGAAATCGGAAACGGAAGCATCCCACATGTGCCTCTCCGTTCGCGCCATTACGGTCGTCATCTTCCGTTGGATCGCATCCCTCAGATCGCGGGCCTTTGTGACGAGTTCCATCTGACATTTTGGATCGCCAGCCGCTCGAGCTATCGCTTGCAGGAATTCACCAAAACCCTGGAACTGGTCGGCCAGACTCTTGGCGAATTTATCGCTTCCCTTCAAAAACGCCAGAAGCTCGAACAACTGGTGACGAGCGTTTTCGCCGACACTCGGATAGGGCGTTCCTGACAACAGCAGGACGGCGGGACGCTTACCATCTCGTCCGTCATAAAGCGTACTGACGAGACGGTCGCGGCATCCTTGCTCGGTCACCATGTGCCGATATTTCTGGAACTCGTCAAGTATCACTAAGTCCGGCGGATGATGCAGCAATGCAGCATGCGATAACGCGCGACGCAGGCGCGTCAAAAGCGTGCGGGCGGAAGACTGGGCCACTGTGGTGCAGGTATCTAGGAGAGGTTCGCCGAACTCCTCGCGCATACACTTCTTGAATAAGTGGAGAAGCGCCAATGACAAGGCCGAAACCTGCGGCGCCATTCGTTCGCAGGCCTTTGTCCAGGTCTCGGACCCTGCTCGCTGACGCAATAACTTCTCAGACACCACGCGGGCAACGTCCGGCAGTGCCCGTTGCATGATACAGAACAGAAACGCGCGCTCATCGACTCGCCCCCCGGTAAAAGGCATCACCCCCCCCGGGAAAGACGTCGCGGGTGTCAGCGCAAATAGCTCCACGGGACCACGCAATCGAGGAGTCTTCAAGATGAGCGATAGCCGCTCGGCGGGCGAGACGAGTTCATGCTGCGTGGTTTCCTGAAGCGCTGCCACGAGCCGATTGCTGTTCTGGTGAGCAACCCGCAAACCGTTCGTGACGTAGTACACAACCACCGGGCGACGCGAATCGATCTTGCGGCGCTCGGCAACGAATGCTGAAATGATCTCCCGCGCCACCATAGTCTTGCCGAGGCCCGGCTCGTCGGCGACTAGGAAGCGGCGCAGCCCCTTGAAATCTGTGAGCACCGCGCAAGCCCGTTCAGCAGTGGCGGACTGAAAGCGTTTCGGAACAGCAGCCATCAATGAGCCCCCAGGGATGCGTGGAGGAGCTTCCAAACGCTGCGCAATTGCTCGATATGTACCTGTTCCGCAGCCGTCGGAACCGTTGTTCGCAATACCGCTTCCGCGTATGCGTCGATCCGTGCTTGAGCGGTGGCGAAAGCCTGCGGGTCACGACTCCAACTGGACAGCATCTCTTCGAGCGTAATTCGCTGGAATTGGTACGCTTTGCGGGTCTGCCGATGGGCCGATTCGTTGGTGTCATCCGGTTCGTCCGGGGTATCCGATTCGTCATCGTCCCAGTTGGGGTCGTCGGGATCCGCGCTTGAACCATTCAACATGGCACGTACCCAGACTAGGAATTGCTGCGGACCTAGATGAGCGGCGATGGCATCCCGGTCACGCTCGGCGACCAGCCCGGGCTCAATCTCGAACTTCTGAAGCCATTCGCAACTTTGCCCTGCCAGCAGGAGCTGGATGCGGACCAATCCCGTCTGCTCGGCCGGTGAGATGCTACCGAGCAGAACATCTTGCTGTCCGCTGTGCCAGGCCACCGTCTCTGCAGTCGCCAGCCCAATTCGCAAGCTGACCTCTGGGTCCGGCAGTGTCGGAGCGTACGTTGCTCGCAGCGTGAAACGATCATCGTCACGGTGAAGTCGCGCGTCCAGCGACTCAGCGAGCACACGACGGCAAGCCTCCAGCCGTTCGGTCAGGTGATCCGGCTCGACCGGCTCTTTGCGCAAACGATCGACATCGACAGGACGGCCCAAACCTTCCAGATGGTTGAGCCCATCAAGCGCCGCGACGTCGCATTCCAGCTCTGCGATGACCTCGGTGTTGCCCTCGCCCCATCCTCTTTGAGTCGCGTTTGCACTCCCGACCCACATGCGCACCGTACGCCCCGTTGCAACCGCGAGGATTTTCGCGTGAAGGCCAAAAGGAATGACCTCGTCCTCGCGCACCACGTCCGCGAGCGCAGTGTCCGGCGCTTCGGCAAGCCGCGGCGCGCTCGAATCGGGCTCTGGCTGGTCGTAAACGTACACATTGTTGGCGAATCGCGTGAGCGGACTGCCCACCTGGCAGGCTAGCTTGCGCACGGCCATCTCCGTAGAGATCAAAACGTGGCTGGTTTGCTTGTCGCCCCACGTACCGATGCGTTTAACGAACGCGCCGTCGAGAAACGGGCTCACAAGCACGATCCTGTCCGCCCTCCCGACCGCGGGTAGATCCACCTCGGTCAGCTGATCGCGCTTGAGGACAATGCGCCTAACCTTGACGCCGCGCGGCATGGTCCACTTCAATCCATCCAATTGCTCGTAGACAGCCGCGGGATGAGCCCCTGGAAGCGCGCAGAACGAAGCCAAATGGCGACCGAGATCCGCCACCCCTTCAACGCTTCGCGCGTGCCTATCCTGCGCGCCTGCCTCGAGCACCAAACCGAAATCAAGATTCCAGGCTTTCGTAAGGTTTTTGCTTCCGATCCAAAGTCGCCATGAACTCGCCTCCCCACCTCGCTCATAGCAGACCAACGCAATCTTCGGATGCCAACTGCCCTGTGATTCATTTAACGGAACTTCCGAAACGAATTGGTCAAACACCGCGGCAATTTTGACCATGCGCTGCGGCTTGGCCAGCCTGCCGCGTTGAATCGCTATGCCAACGCGCCCCTTCAGCGATTCGACGGCTTCTGCCATATCGGCGCGGCTGCCCCGTCCGTTGTCAAGATCCCTGCCGGTCAATGCAAGCAACGTGGCTCCAATCGACCATAAATCCGCGGAATAAGTGGCGAGCAGTGCGTATCGAACGCGCTCGCCGGATGGAGGCCGCAAGGCATCGAGATACGATGCGCCGGGCCATGGCATTTCCCGCCCCTTCATGGCTGACCACTCAGATCGGCAAGCATGCGCGAGACACGGTCCCACCTGTAGTGGAGCGGTTTGGCCAGCGGATAGTCTTCGCTATTCCACTCGAGGCGGCGCGTGCGCGCGAAACCGAGATCCGGCAGCCGTGCTCGAGATCCTTTGCGGTCGACCTCAGCCAGTTCATAGACCGTGCGTAGCCTCTCTAGATCCCCGTCACGACTGCGCAGCCACAAGCAGGTACTCGTCATCACGTCGCGCAGTGTCGTTGCTAGCGGCCCGATGTCCATCTCTGTAGCAGCCAAGTCGAACTGCAGTGCAGCCTCGCCGTGGTCCGTGATTATTTCCCTGAGGTAATCACGGTGCGTTGTAGCCGTGGGCCGCCGATCCAGCTGCTCACGAGTTTGTTCAGTGAGCGCCGCATACACACCGCGACCTATGCAGGCCAACGCTGCCGCGGCCCGGGCGCGTTGCAGAGGTCCAGTGTGTTCTACAGCGGCCTCGCATACTTCCTCGTCCCAACAGGTCGGCACGCTCATGAAATCCGGCAATGCGTTCAAAGCCAATCGGGCAAGTACCGAGGGAGTGCCGTTCGCGCACCGCAAGCCACACCACATTCCGCGAAAGAATTTTCGTTCAGCCAAGCTCAGCTCGAAGCCGATCTCGCCATCGGCATTCCAGTCATCTGGGATGGGGGGGAGTTCATTGAATGGCTCAATGAGATCGCCGAGCGGCACGCCATCGTCATCACGTGCGACCTTACCGGGCGAAATGCTGCGAAGCACTTCGGCACGGCTGTAATACCGGACGCCATCCTTTCGCCGCAAGATACCCCAGACGCCCAAGGCGCCCCAGTACACCACGGATGGGGGCTGATTGCTGACGTGGTTTGGACTATCGCGGCCAATGATGCCGCGCTTCTCAAGCGCACCCTCCGGCCTCTTCAATAAGCGATCGACTAAGCGACGTTCGGCGTCACGCACAGCATGCGCGACACCGCCCCTTAGTGGCCTCGTTCGCAAGCTCTTGAGCATCCACGGGACAAACAATGCATAACGAAGGCGGGTCTGGAGCACCGATGTGCCCGGGAAAAAGAGGTCCGCGTAGCGTTGGTGCAACTGCAGGAAACCGATTTCGTCCCTCACGCCACGTGATTTCTCACTCATCTGCTCTTCCGCACGGCGCAGCGCGTCTCGCGACAAGTAGGTCCAACCGAAAGTCGCTACCATAGTCCGCAACCCGAAGTCATGAAACGCATGTCGCTAGCCCAAAACCGGTCTTCGCCGGCCAGACGTTCGATCACCATTAGGATCCGACCCGCAGCGCAAGAGGAACCTAGCCGCCGTGCGTCTCAGCGCAGATCTGCCGTCCGCCTTAAAGGCATGTCGTCAATATAACGGGTGGCTCGCCAGCGTGAGAGATAGTTATGTTAACGGACAAAATCCAAATGTCTTAATGCCTATCCGCAATGTTTCGGTCTATCGCTCTAATATCACTTCACGGATTTCAGTCAGTCGAGTACGATTCGTACTGTCGTGCGGAGCAGCATCCCACGCTGGATGCACGGTTGCATTGCAAGTTATTCGCGCGTCCAGCGCAACTCTCGATAGAGGAGACCGAGCAACGCAATGGCCGCCTCCGCGTCCGCCTCGGACGGCGGCATCGTATCCCTCTTGATCCGCTCCGCCGATTTGGCTCTTGCATGCCATCGGGCGAGGATGAGAGCGGCGTTGCCGAGCACTTCCATTTCTTGACGAACGAAGAAATTGCCCAACGCTCCGAGATCCTTGGCATCTGATACATCGTCGCCCGTCTTCGCGAAGCGCGCCGCGTTCAAAGCGGCACTCGCGGCCTCGCGGCATCGATCAATTACGCTCTCCGCATCATCGCGGTATGCAGCGCTAGCAGCTTTTTCGTACTGTTCAACCACAAGGGCGGCATAGCGCTCCGAAATCAACGCAACGATTAGCTCGGGCAGGCCACTCACGCCAGGACGCGTTCTCAGGGTAATCAGTTCCTCCCCCGTCGCCAACCGCTCAACATCGACCAGTGAGTGAACGAATCCGCGCTCGCCAGCCCCCATGACCAGCACGGCACGACGGCGCTTCTTGAGAAAGTCTTCCGACGCCCGCCATGATTCGAATGTCGTTAGCCTCATCGAGAAAAATCCGCGCTCGTCTGGGCCGCCGCAACCATCTCGATTCGTTGATGTACTCAAGCCAGAAGTCGCATACGCAGGGTGCCGCTGGACCCGCCAATACGCGGGGTTTTCCTGCTGACGGCGAACGTACAGGCGACCGCGTCTCACCCGAGTAACAGGATCGAACGAATCTTCGCGAAACAGCATAGGTGCGTCCATCAGGTTCGCACCTGCTGTACCTCGTCTCCATGCCGACAACTCGCCAATATGAGACACCACCGACATAAACGGCGATGGCCAGATCGCATGCCCATACAGACCCAGCGAGCCCTCGTAGCAGAGCAACGTATTGTCATCGATCCCAATATTCAATCCGCTCATAGCAGGCACTGGAAATCAAAATATTGACAACAGGCGTGGAATGACCGTGCACGACTTACCGCACCAGCCACCGCCTCTTTTACTTGTCGGCCAATTCCAACAGTACCCTTACCGCGATGCCCTTGGATACCGTCGGCTGGACGATCGGGTGAATGTCGACGATGCGGTAAGCGGCGATCTCGTCGTCGTTGGGCCCAGTGAAGAGTGGCCCTCCTTTTACGAGATGCGGCATTGGAAGCTGCTGCTCGACCGAACATAGCTCCTCCTCCACGCCGTTGCTGACGAGGGTAAACATATATAGATAGGACGACACGCTCTTTGCTCCTCCATCCTCAAAGTCGCTCATTCTAACTGTAGACTGCCGCTCAATGGCCGCGCGGCCCCGGCCGCACCACCGTAAGGGCCCCGCATTCCCCTTTGCCATGGCGCCGACGCTCATTCGAATCGGCAAAGACAGCGATTTTGGACTTGACCCTGCACGATCGAACACGCGATCACGCTTAGGTTGGAGAACTTTCTCGCTGGCGAAACCCGCGTGGCGAGCGGTATTTCAAGGCGCCGTTCCGGCACATGTTGTTGTAGTGGGCGAACGCAATGGCCAAGTTCTGCAGCGCCGACTTCGCGTCCGGCTTGGGCATCTGCCAGAATCGTCGTCGCCTCCCTTTACAGAAAATAATCGGCAAGAAGATCGTGCAGCGACCGCGCGCCGCCTTTACCTCGAGACACTGCTTTACCCTCAACGTTCCGAGTCAATGTTGAACCAAGGGCGTAGATGTCCGACCAGCCGGTCCTCAGCAAAAAAGCGCTCTGCGACCGCGTTTTCTGGGAAGTCGTCACACCAAGAATAGCCCACAGCTTCGTCGATGAGTCCTGCTGGGTTTGCCTCAGCCGCGAAGATGTGTTCGATGCCAAACCGCAATTGGCACGATGTCGTCCGAGGCGTTACCTTCGCATTCTCGGTCGGTGGTTGATGCGCGCGGCCCGCAGTACCTCGCAGAAGATGCTGCGCAAATCGGCGCCGCAAATTGGTAGCCTTGCCCACGTACAGGCAGGGGTAAGGGGCGTCAGTCGGCCACCAGTCGCGATAATGCACATCGACGCTTATACCGCCCGGCCCTTTCAGAACGATGTGCCGATTAGCTTGCATCAACTGTGTCCTGCTCCCAATCCACCAAAAAGCGTACACGCCGGCGCTCGATGGCACACCGACGGCACCTCGTGAGTCACAGAGATCACTCACCCGACGAACCGATTCCGTCGTGAGCATTGCTGCCGTGAGCGATTGCCATGCAACTTGGACTTCCCCTGCTCGATTCCTGTCGTTCATATTCGATTGTCATGACATTGGACGAAACAATGCGACGAGCAACCGCCTGTGCCGGCGCGATTCGACCTGGGCGATTCCGCCTAGGCCGAGAAATTGTAATGTCGCAACGCTAGCCCGCGCGCGACACAGAACCAGCACCGCGCAGAAGCCTCCGATGCTTCCTATTGACCCAGTGGCAAGATCCAGCCCCCAGAACCATCGAATCTCGCTCCCACTTGCTCGCGACCTTGAGATAGAATTTTTTTCAGCACGTCGCCATCGCCGTCGATTGCCGACCGCACGACCTCGCGCTCCAACCCGACAAACAACGGCCGAAGATTCAGCCGAGCTAGCGTGCGCTCGTCAGTCGGTGATACACGCCTCTCTGCAATCGGCCCCTGACGCGTCACGACACCGCCGATGAGATCATCAGGCCAATTGGCCGCCTTTTCCGCACCGACGCCCCAAACGGTCGCAGCATCCAACGCTTGGTTTGCCCGCGCAATCAGTTGGTTCTCTAATCGTCGTGTGGCTGCAAGGTCCAATAATGCGTTCCCTAGCTCAACATGACCGAGGGAGCGTAGCAAGGCTGCGATATGGCGACGTAATAGGCCAACAAACATCGCGCGTTCGTCTTCCGGTGAAATAGGCAGGCCGGGTTCCTCGGGATCATGCACCGAGATCATCGGATTTCTTGCTCCGCCGTTTGCAGCGCCCCAACGCGTAGCAATTGCGACCCTTTTGATTGTTACCGATCGTCCGCGGCACACGACACCGACTCGCCCCGTTTGAGTCCAAGCACGCGCGAGCGCCGCACTAGGGCCTGGGCGATCATGGCACCCCTTGGCCTCTGCCACGGTGAGGTCGGACAGTCTGCACGTGCAGGCAACCCAATCAGGAAGATCTCCGCGAGCCATTCTTCTGATGCTTATGCTTCGACGAGCGTTCAAGGCAATGTTTCGCTGTCCGAGGTGAGCAAATATCGATAGGCCCATGTATCTCTCGAGATAAGCCCGAGCGACGAAGCGTCCGAACAGCCCCGACAATGCCACTTTGACCTCCCGAGCTTGCCCGAGCGGTTCTCGAAACACAAACGGCGTTCCAGGCCCCGTCGGCTCGAGCAGTGCATCAATAAACGACCAGCACGCCAAGGCAGGACCTGGAGACTGCAAAATCTCACGCACCCCCGCGTCTTCAATCTCTGTCACGGAAAGACTAACTTGCGGAGTACCGACGGGATCAGCCGTCGGCGGAACAAACGAATGTTGGAAAGTGCGTTGCATGTCAGAAGCCCCCAATTTATTTGTTCTTGCTTGTGCCCGAGCTGATCGAGCGGATGCTTAACGGGAGCAGTGACGCCCATCTATGCGACCAATACATCGCTTGCAACGTGACCGTTTCGTCACCGCGCCTTTCATCTATTTCTTCGCTCGAGGCACATGCGCAATTTGCGCTTTCAGAGAAAGCGTGAGATTCAACTTGTGCTTCGTAAAGTCCGAGAATCGATATTTCCCAGGCTCCCTCGCCAGGCCGCGTTTTCCGGGCTTTGCCTTCCACAAACCGAGTACTACGACCTCCGAATCCTCTTCGATACCATCAAACCAGTCAGCATTGTCGGTCCAGATGCTGGGTTCGACGCTGATACCATGCATCGCATCCGATGCATCGTCGACATACTTCGGGATGTGGAGGTTGATTACGTTCGTCGGTCGACCGTCAACTAGCGGACTTCGCTTTGATTTGACGACCCCGTGCAGCGCAATCGGATGTTTTACGGTCTGGAGCGACACCGCACGGAACGCCTCCATGTATCGCTCGGCTTCGAAGTAGAACGATGACCACGGCACTACCGTGTTGCCTTCGAACACAAGTTCCAGATACCTAGCGATGCTCTCATCATCGTCACATGCAGCGCGAAGCACGAGCACCTTCTTGGCCGAATTGATGTACGCCGGTAGATTTCCCGACTTGCGCTTATAAACTGTTCCTCCCGGCCGTGTCGTACCGGTGATCCGCGGCGTATCCGGCTTGCGTGTCGTCCCTAGCGCCTCCGCGATCATCATAAGCCGCAATCGATACTTGCCGTCGCGCAAGCTCTCGATCAAGCCTTCTGACGGCGTCGCGAGCTTCTTTACATTGTGCTCGACTGCGTGCGGACAGTTGTCGACATGCTCACCGTCTTTCAAGAGCCGGAAATATGCCGGCACCTTGATTGACTTGTTGTGCCGCTCGCAAGTGTAGGCGCTCTGGTGCGTTACCCCGGTCGGACAATGCTTGCAGCGCAACGGCTCCCGGCCCTTTCCTTTCGCGTAATCCTCGGCCTGCCACTCGTTACCGTCGGAGTCGATCGCCGTCGACATCTTAATGCCCATCGGTTACCTCGCGTGATCGAGAGACGGCCAGTTTAACCGTTCCGACGTTTGCCGACGTTACCTCGCAAATGAAGCCCTCGACAGAATCGTTTACGGTTTTTAGCTCCATCCCGCTGTGAAACGAGCCGCGCTAGCCGGGGATGGCGGCAGTGCCCGCCGTAGAGTCCCTTCCCACGTGGATCGCGACCGCAAATACGTGAGCGTCGGCGCGACCAATACGGCAACCGTGTCCGATTCCGTCATTCCGTCCCGCGTCACTGCTGACGGCAGACAAGCTGTTCATCGCACCGCCGCACAAAGGCTCGGACGCAGAGATTGCCGTTCATGCGTTCGCTAGCGGCCCGCCGCAGGTGTTAGCAATGGCGTCGACGAGCAAATCACGACTCGCCTCGCGCCTCGCGTGAGAGCCACATAGAGGTGTTGCGCAGTCATGCGTTCAGGTTCAAGAATGACCGCGACGTCAGCCTCCAGCCCTTTGAGAAGAAGCGTGCTTCCAACTGCGCGATGGCCCAGCGGCCGAGCCAGTTGGCGGTTTCGCTCGCGCGCCCGAATCGCCGCACCAATGAACCCGCCTTCGCCGCCCGCCGCTCTCAGCGCCGAGATACAGCAGTGCAGCACCTCGGGTCGGTAGACACGGGCACCGCGTTGGTCCGCGAGGGCTTGGAGTAAACCGATTGAGGTGGTATGGCTGGGAGACGCCACGAAGGTCACTGCCGCGGCTTCTGCAGGCGTCGCGGGTGTCCGGCCACGGCCGCCTCGTATGGTCTCGACTCGCGCGAGGAGGTTTGCAGCACCCACCCCGGTCATCAGCGAAGCCGCGAACTCGACAATTTGTCGCAGCGCGTTGGGACTCGCCAAATCGAATCCGCGGGCGAAGTTCACCAGATCCTTCAGGTCGACCGCCTCAACGGAAGTGGCGCCCGGCGTCTGCATGGTAAGTTGATGGCGACCATTAACATTGATCGAGTCGCCAATGACGAGAACGCGGCCGTCTCGGTTTGGCGCTTCTGTCCGGGCAGCCACCAATCGCTGCTGCAGCTCCGTGCCTCGAGCTAGTTGAACCCACTGGACTCCATCTGGCGCTCCTCGCAGGTCCACAGGTTGACCGGCCTCCAATGATGCGCGGGCTTGAAGTAGCCAGGCACCCAGCGCATCCATGCCTGCGAGTCGCCATCGCCAAGGGATCTGGAGAGCGCCGATCGGCGGGAACGCAACTTGTGCCTCACGCTCCCAGTGAACCAGTGGGTCGCGGAAGCCGAATATCGCCTGCATCGGGTCACCAAGGATGCAAGTGGGCAATATTTGCGCGATGGAACAGACGATGGCGTGCTGCGCAGCGTTGCAGTCCTGATACTCGTCGACCAGCAAGCGCGAATATGTTGAGGCTATGGGATCACTGATGTGACCGGTCTGCAGGAGCCCTTGCACGGCACCTCGGATAGCAGGGTAGTCCGCGTTCGGGTTGGCCAGTTCGAGAACGCGCGCATCGAGGCGCGAACGGAACGGAAACTTGCCTGCTAGCCGCATCGCGAAACCGTCGATGGTCGACACCCTATACGCTGAGCTTGGGACGCCGCCACGCTGAAGCCTAGCGCGTAGAGCGGCGACTCCAGCGTTGGTGTGCGTCAGCACCAAGACTGGCTTGTTGTCGGTGTGCTGACTCAGCGCGTCCGCGATGAGCTGGGTCTTGCCGCACCCGGCTGGGGCGGTAACTGAGCCTAGGCGCGCCTGAAAGATGTCGATTTCAGGCGGCCGCACTCGTCCACCCCCAGAGCTGGTTTGTAATTTGGATGAAACCCGCCTCTGCATTCGCGAGATGAGGGCCGACGACCGCCTTAGCGATTTCCTGGAAACCGCTCACTGACTTGAACCAGCCGTTCTTGTTATTGCGAGCGGCAAGTCCGAGTAATGCTCGGCTCGCAGGTGTGAAGCCCCCATTCAGCCGTTCGGCCTCTATGGCGTCCAAGGCAACTTGCCCGTTCGACTTTGACTTGATGTGCTCGGCCATGAGCTCGCGACCGACCATCTCATCCGCCTTATTCAGCAGCGCGTGCACCGCGTCATTGCTTGAATGACGGAATAGCTCGTCCTCGAGTGCCAAGCCTGGCCGCCATGTAATGTACTGCCCGCCAGCCGCAAGGAATCGCTCGATGAGTCCAACAGTGGAAACAGGCTTGTCCGCGTCGACGAAGACGAGCACCCGATAGCCCAACTTGAGGAACGCCTCCCCCCGTGTGAAGCATTGATCGGGGCTTCCTCCGCCTGCGTCCACGTATGAGCCTCCGTGGGCCAAGAATGACGTCGCGCCACACTGGACCCACCACTGATCCATTCCGCGAGCGAATCCGACTTCGCTGGCACCTTCGCAGACGATGACGGACTTGGACAGAAAAGCCTCGGCCGCCTTGCGCAAGGTACCCTGGATGCCGTCGTCCGTGCCAGCGCACGTAGCCGTGTGGATGCCCGAACGCTGGCGCACGACGAAAAGCTGGTTGCCAGCGAGCTCCCTGAGCGTCACCGGCGAATGCGTTGTCATAAAGACTTGCAGCGGCTCGGTCGCGTCCTTCGCTCCGAGTGAGTCGAGCAGGCGCATGAGCCGGTGCGGCTCAAGTCCGTACTCGACTTCGTCCACCAGGGCGACGGTGGCGGCCGCCGCTGCGGCCCTTTGCAACCCCGCGACAAGGAGTCGCCCTGAACCCGTGCCCAGCGACCGCAGAGGAATGCCGGTCTCGCTGTGGAGCGCGATGGCGCCGTCGCCAATCGATACCGAGTGAGCATCAAGTAGCGCCTGAGCGCTTGCACCAACGGCCACACCCAGGCCGGTAGCTGTCTGCGTGACCACTTGCAGGGTCCGGGCCAGTTGAGGGCCAGCCTGCGCGCCGAAGGTGGCGCGGGCGGCGCGTGCCGCGTCGGCGAGTTCCGAGCCAAGGTTCGCGCGCTCTTCCGTGAGTCGGTTCAACACCGAGCCCCTGGCCCAGGAAAGGTTCGTGTTTGCGTAGGTGCCGATTCGGGCTGGTGCTAGAAGGCTGCGGTCCTTCCAGGCCAGAGACCGATCCAGTTGCTGGTGGGCGGCTCGGTCGGAATAGAGCGTCCAATTCGGCTCGAGGTCACCGTTGACCTCGAGCTTCAGCGTCAAAACCGTTTCCAGACCTGCGCGCGGCTCGTCTTCAAGCAGCCCGGTGCCGAAGTCAAATCCGCGAAGGAACTCTCCGTAGGTGTCGATGTTCTTCAGCGCGTCGGGTAGTGCGCCGAGCGTGATCGCAATGGCGATGGTTCGGGTGACGTCTAGCCCAAAGAAGTCCGTGTCGCCGAAAGGTGCGCTCCTCCGCGCTCCAAGGCACAGGTCGATGGCATCGAGGATGGTCGATTTGCCACTGTCACCCGGACCAATAAGGCAATTGACGCCGTTGGACGGTGTCCAATCGAGCGTCTGTATCGAGCGGAAATTGCGAATTTCAAGGCGACGGACGCGCGTCATGTTTCCTCTCAGTTGGTCTAGTAAATATGCCAACGCGACGGAAGCCGCCGTAGGAATGCAAGGGTACTCGTCAGGCATCCACTGGCGTCAGCTGTCTCGGGCAAACCGGTCACCGCGAGTCTAGACGCTGACCGACCGCATGCAACGTATAGCGGCGACTAAAATTTTATCTTTCAATGACGGTTTTGGGTCTCTGCCGCCGCAAACGCCGGCGCGGCGACGATCCCAAAGTCAGGCAATCGACACGGCGCAGGCCAAATAGCATTATTCTTCTTCTGTGCGCCTCCCCCGTTACGAACAAATCCTTGCGAAGTGCTGGTAGGCTTGGGGCGCATTGAACAAGCTGGGAGAACACCCGTGGCACTGTCGCTCGAGAAAACAAAGGCTTCCTCAGCTGCTTTGACTCACATTTCAGAGCTGACGGGGGCAAAAGTCCGCATTTTCCTATCGGAGATCGCGGAGGGGGTGACCAACTACCGGAGCATGCACAGCCTGACGCAGCAGGTCGAGCACCAGTATCACGGTCGCTTCCTGATCGAGCTCCTGCAGAACGCTCACGATGCGCTTACCGAGCCGGCCCCCAGTGAAAGCGGTAACCGAATCGAGATCGTCTTTGATCCGGCCGATTCTCCCCATGGCTCCCTCCTGATCGCAAACGATGGCGAGCCCTTCTCACCCTCGAACTTTGAGCGGCTGTCGCAGTTGGGTCAGAGCGACAAGGATCCGCAGAAGAGCATAGGCAATAAGGGCATCGGTTTTCGGAGCGTACTCGAGATCTCCGATTCACCTGAGATCTACTCAAGAAGCGAGCCCGACAGTCCCATCTTTGACGGCTACTGCTTCGCCTTCCGCCCCGATGTCGTCAAGTCGCTTACGGAACCCATCACGCGGTTGTCGATGGATGGTCCGATACCGGTATGGTCCGTCACGGATGAACCCCTCGTCGACAATTGGTCCGGCGAGATGCTGGCGAAGTTCCGGAAGCGCGTGCAAAGCAAGGTCGCTGGGTGGCTAACTGGTGAAACTCACTATCTCTCACCCTATCTTCTTCCGGTGCCTATCAACGAGATCCAAAGTGCTCGGGTGAACGACTTCGAGTCCCGCGGGTTCGCGACAGTCGTGCGACTGCCACTCAAGTCGGCCGACCTCCGCGACTATGTGCTCGAACGCATGGCGCAGTTGTCCGGCGCAGCCGTCCTGTTCCTCGACAAGATCGGTACGCTACGCATCTTGCGAGCGGAGGGTGAAGAAAGAACCTTCGTGCGCAAGTCGAGCCCACTGGAGAACGCCCTGGGCGGCATGCATGTCGTCATCTCGGATAGCGGAAGCGGCTCTGAGGAGTACTGGGTATGGAGCAAGAGCCTGCACGTCCGTAGCGCTCCCCAAACATTTCGCAAGGCAGTCGCAGCGCTGCCCGGACGGTGGCCGGAGATCAGCGACATCACTGTTTCTGTCGCGGTACGGCTGGGGAACGAACCGGACTGCGGGCGCTTCAGCATCTACCTGCCCACCTTGGTACCCACCGGCAGCGCTGTCCACATCAACGCCCCGTTCTTCGGCGACATGAGCCGAACGTCCATCCCATTTGACGATGCCTACAACCGGCACTTGCTGGAAACTGCGTCCGATCTGTGCTTAGAAGTGGTACGCAGCGGGCTCGCTGGCCGAGGCGAGACCGAAGCTCGTGCGATCTTAGACTTCCTGGCGCCGCTTGGCACGGGTCCTGTGCCCCAACGTTGGCTTCAACTGTTGGATGAGGCGCAGTCGCGCGCTTCGGCCTCTTTGTGCGAGGAGCCTCTCGTCCTCGCGGAAAGTGGTTGGGAACCCTTGAACTTGACTTCACTCATCCCTTCCTCGCCTAAGATCACTCTGCTCACTGAAGAGGTCTTGCGACGGCACGCGACATTTCGCGTATTCCACCGGTGCCTCGACTCGCGGTTGCAGCAGGTCAAAGCGCTGGCGGCAGCGCGCTTTCCGAAAACGGGCGCCTACCCCTTGGAGTCAGACCTCGCCGAGACCATCGCTGCTGTGGCGGCGGAATTGCACGCCAACGACGGCGACTGGAATGCGTACTGGCGCGACGTGGCCATTCTCCTACCCACTGGCCAGGCAGAACTAGCCAAGCATGCCGTGCTGCTTGGTGGCGACGGCGCACTACATTGTGCCGGCAAGGGCAAAAAAGTATTTTTCGTCCCTAGGCAAGGTACCGAGGACGACAGTGACATCGGCGGCGAAGGAACAACGACGGACGTGCCGGGTTCGCTGCAGTCTTCGGTCGCCTTCCTCGATGAACAGATTCAGCTGTATGACCCCAACCGGCCGACGATACGAACAGCCGTGCGCGGTTACCTCGGCCAGGGCCTAGTCTCGCAGTTCCGCGTCGAGACAATCTTCTCTGTTGTGCTGCAACAGCAGACGCCCCCGCTGCCCGCGAGCATCAACGGTGAGCACAGTGCCGTGTGTCGCGACATCCTCGGATGGGCCATGCGCTTGATGGCAAACGTCGTCGCGCGCGGCCGAGGCACGGACGCTACGCTCAAGCTGCTGCGAACCGTTCCGGTGCCCTGCGAAGGAGGCTGGTTCCCGATGCAGCATGCGAGTTTTTCCGATGGCTGGGCGGGAAGCGTCGGCAAAACACTGACCGCGTACCTCAAAGACCTCACGTCGGAGATCGCACGAGAAGCTAGGCAGCGCCAGTTGCTGCCGCCCGGACACACGGCGTGGGGGGATGTGGGACCGGCACAGATGCCACTGCTCATCGCTGGCGGCGTGGTCGACGGGTTGCGGCTTACAGAAACGAAGCCGAACACCTGGTCCAGCCTCTTTCACGCATCCTTCTACGACTTCGAGTTGCCTGGCCCACCCCCGACCTTTAACAACGAACAATGGGCGCAGTACGTCGCCACCGTACGCACGGAGGCAAGGCCGTCGTTCAGCACGCATCACCCTTATGAGGTCGGCAGCTTGCATTCCTTCCCCGGCATGTCCGAGTATCAGTCGCTCGGCGATGAGACGCGGTCGGCACTGTGCGAGCTGATACTGCAAAGTCTTCCAATCTGGGAAGCGGGACTGCAAAAAATCACTATCTCCAAGCAAGGAGGGCAGTGGAACCGACTCGAACTGACGAGTCCACTCAAGTACTTTCTGCAGGCCCAACCTTGGCTCGTGATTCGCGAGGGAAAAGCCGCGACATGGGCACGCCCATCCGAGCGATGGTTCGTTCCTGCCGACACACTAGCTGGCCGGTCGAGGCACTTTGGACACTTGAAAGCGCTGCCGCCCGCCCTCGCGCGCATCGTCGGTCAGAGACCGGAACTCGCCACTCGCCTGCGCGAGCTGGGCATGCAATTCTTTGATCCACACGGAACGACATCGGATCCCGGCCTGCTTATCGCCCTGACGTCGGCTGTGGGCAGCGACGATGTGTCAGATCCCAACGTACTGCTCGGTCAGATTCGGGATGCTTGGCAGCGGTTCCGCCCAGCCACCACCCAGCCCCCTATTCCGCTGGTGGCGGTGCGCCGCCGGGACAAACAGCTCTGCGCCGTTACGCCGACCGATGCGTCGCCGGTCTATCTTCCTGATTCTGGGGCCTACTCTGGGGAGCTCGAGGAGTTCGACTTTCCGGTAGTCGCCATAGGCACTGCCGACGCCAAGGACCTGCGTGAATGGTTCGTCGCCGCCTATGGCGCAAAGGTTCAGTTGACCTCCGGCCTGTCGCTCGCTCCGCATGTGGATGGAGCGGCCTGGTCAGGCTTCGGATCGACTGCGCTCACAGACAGCGATCTCGGGTGGCTAGTCCGTCCGCTGTTGGTCATGGTGGCGCAAGGCCGGGGGGGTCATTCTCAGGCGTTCAATGAGCGCCATGAAATCCTGCGATCCGCACGGATCGACTGGGTACCGAACCTAAGCGTCGCTGTGATGCGCAGCGAAGTGACGCTCGCGAACACCAACGTGGTGGCTCTGTGGGAGCCAACTCGCAAGACCCTCGTCGTCACTGATCACTGTCGAACACACCTAGAAGACCTTTCCGACGCGCTCTCGCAAGCCATTGAGCGTGACGACCTTGAACTACCGTTGCGATACGTGCTGCGCGGTGTTGACTCCGTTGACAGCGCCCCCGAAGACGTCGCTGCTTTGCTTGCGCCCCTTCGCATCACGCCGGATCAGGTTCATCAAGTACTGGAACATTTGCGCGGAGACGTCGGCCACATGGGTCGATTTGTCTCGATCCTTCTCGCAGTGGTGTCGCCCAATTCGAAATCGGCTGAGCTGCGCAGTGCGAGCACGGAGGAAGAGCTCGCCGCCGGATTGGCGGCTTCGGGGACCCCGGGCTTGGACGTGCACCGGACGCTGCAGGTTGCGCGGGAAAGCCACGACCTTTTCGACTTCGGCCGCTCAATCTCGCTCGACTTTGGCGAATCCGCGTCGCTTGCTAGATGGAACCTGACGCTGGCTAAGATGGGCCAGTCGCCGCTGTCGAATCGGAACTGGAGTCTGCAACTTCAAGCCAGCCTGGAGGAAGTAGCGGCCCTGGTCAAGCGCCTCGCAGCGCACGCGCTTCGACAAGGCACGGCGCAGAATTATGCAGAGATATGCAGGCAATACCAAGCTCTCGCCACAACTGCGGACCTAAGCCGCTCACACTGGATTGTCGGCTTCCCAGATGCAATGCATCTAGTGGCACGCTGGGCGGAGTCGTGGCTCAGCGACCCCGCAGCGCTGGAGGCAGTGCATGGCGCCGAGTCGCCAGAATCGCTCCGGCTCAGACTGACTCGCGCTGGCGTGCTGCTCGACCTCGATCCGGATGAATGCGGCCGGAAGAACAACGCTCTCGTGGACACCGTTGCTCGCGGCATCGATCGGCTGCGACTCGCAGCATGGCTCAGCACGTCGCCGGCAACAGCGGCCCATGAAGACTGGCGACCGCTGGTCGACGAGTACCGCGGCGCAGCGGCAGCAGCGCTTGCAGGCGAAGCGTTCATAAGCGAGTGGTCGGAACAGCACGTCGTTCTCTTGCTCAGACAAGGGGTACCGCATCCGGTTCTGCCGCAATTTCAAGCTGCGCTCGATGCATCCACGGATTTGGCGTCGTTACAGGCATCCCTCGGCCTGTCCAGCCAGGACATCGAAAACGCGCAAGGCCGACTCGATGCAATGAAGGCGGAGCGGATTCGACGCAAGAGTATCGTCAAGGTTTGCGGCGAGAACTTCGACGGCTCCGACGACAATCGCGGGCAACTGTGGGGTTTCCTGTCATCGCGTATCTCCGATGCGGAGCTTGCCAAGGCGATGCCATTCAACCTAGCCAAGCCGACGACGCTGGCGCCCTTCAAACGCACGACCAAAGCGCGAGGCGACACGCCGAAATCCTCTGCGGCCAGACCGGAACGCCAATCGAAAGCAGTCGAGGAGCTCATCGGCTTGGCGGGCGAAATTCATGTATTCAGAATGCTGCGGCA
Source organism: Trinickia acidisoli (assembly GCF_017315725.1). NCBI lineage: Bacteria > Pseudomonadati > Pseudomonadota > Betaproteobacteria > Burkholderiales > Burkholderiaceae > Trinickia > Trinickia acidisoli. The sequence continues at coordinate 1,685,164 of NZ_JAFLRG010000001.1, read as the reverse complement.
GCAGTATGGCGAGGACGCCGTGCCTTCGTCAGCATGGATCTCAGAGAACGGTCGGCGTGTGTTTACTTTCAACCAGGCCGACGATGCAAGGGGATGTGATTTCGCCTTCACTGCCAAGGGAAAACAATACCGCGTCGAGGTCAAAGCCTCCGCGGGAGATGACGAAACGTTCAAGCTCGGATCGTCGGAAATCCGTTTGGCAATGGAAATTGGCGCAAAGGGGAAGCGACGGCGAGAAGCATTTGTTCTAGTTCACGTCAAGAACGCTTTGTCACCGCAGCCATCCGCCGTCGTGCTCCCAAACCCCTATGACCCGAAACACACGGAGATGTTCAGCATCGAAGAAGCGGATGCACGGGTTCGTTACAAGGCTCGCAGTTAATGGCCACGCGACTTGCCACCCCGAAGCGAGCGACGTAGAGGCGGTTCAACCTGATTGCCTTGGGTTGCCCGCATCCGAGAAACTTACGGATCGACGCCAGGTTACGTTTCAAGCGACCCGCAACAACCGCTTCGTGAATCTTCGCGACGAGCAAGTCATCTTCCGGGATAGCGTTATCGGGGCCTGCGTCGTTGGCGACCGGCTGGCCCGTCGCAATTGTCGCAGCGCGAGTCTGAATCAACTCACCACATGCAGCCGACGTCGCGTCCGGTATCGTCGCGACCGCCTCCTGTCTCGACGAAGACGCATTTCGAGCAGACACGACCGTCTCGCAACCCGACGCGGCCAAGCCCAGCCCCGCGAAGTACCAGGCGAAGCACGCCATTCCTTCAAGCACGAGCACACAGGCGAGATCCATCAGCACATTGAGTCGCGCTTCGGTCGTACGGAGCCAGAGCGACGCGAGCGAAGTCGCGGGATCGGAGCGACGCGACTCGCGCAGCGCTTCGGCGCGACTTGCCTGGTCGCGAAGCCAGTCTTGTTCGGTCACACGATGTTTCATCTCATTCGCCTCAGCATTAAGTGCCGCAAGCTGAGCGGAGAGCTCCACTTTACGGACACGCAAAGCCTGACACTCGCCCACGCAGCGACGAGCCTCGACGTGCGCCAGATCGATGCGGGCCTTCGCGATGTCCTGCGAAATCGCCGTAAGACCACGACCATTCGGCGCGGTCGCGACCGACGGTACTGCGGTTACGGCAACCGTCTGCGCCCGCTTGTCGGTCGCATGCATGTTCGCAAACGCCAGCACGTCCACCTGTCCCCTCAGTACCACGGACGCAGCAAGCAGCCACAAGGCAGCCAATATGAAGCGAGCGCCGTTCGGCACGAACCGCCAGAGCACTGGTGCGAGATGCATGCAAAGCGCCGCCACGAGCGACATGGCAACGCTCCACACCAACTCCGCCGCGGTGCCGGCGCGCTGCATCCCGGCGAACATAGCGATGCCCAGCGAGATAGCCGTCGTAAACAGCGCCACCGCCAGCGCGATTCTCTGTATTGTGCGCGGCGTAACGTTGGCGAAATTGAGAGCGTCCACCTGCGAGTCACCAGCAGCCACGTTGATATTCGTTTTGCTCACTGTTCAAATCCTTCTCGTGCCAGCAAGGCGCAATGAAGGCATTTCATTGCGTCGGAGAGCGGCCGCAGTGCATCGGCATCGATGCGTTGCCGATTCGAGGTTGACGCCACCTAGCCGCTGCCGACAACAGTCTGTCTAGCGTCGGCGGGCAAGCCAGCGTGAACCGCACCTAGGTGAAATGACCGCCAGGAGCCGATTGCAGGCAACTGGCTGCCTTCGTAAGACATCGCCAAGCCTGCCAGCCGTCCGATGCCCCAAGGCTGTTATCGTCCGAACTATTCGCTCTGATCCGAATTACGGCTCATCGCTTCCCCACCGATTTCATCGAGTGGTTCGAAACCGATCGAATCCTCCGCGCGCTGCCCGCTGAATCACCGTCGAGCTTCGGCTTCACGGTGCGTGGACGCCCCGATTTCTTCTTTTCGTCGACCTCACTCGTGCCGAACTGACGCACACGCGAACCGTATTTCATCTTGAGAAACTGATCCGCCTTCGTCATGTAACGAATGTTGGTCCGCAGCGATTCGCGTTTGTCGTGATCGTCCCAGTTGATTTCGCCCGTGCCGATGCCATGCCCGTATTTCTCGTGGAACCACTTGTCGGCGTTGCTATTCCAGTACTGGCCTTTGTCGCCAGTCACCTTCACCCAGTACTCGCCGATCATCTTCGCAATCTTGACGTCGCGCTGGCTGTCCGCGCTGTAAAAGATCAGCACGTGGAAGTGCAGACCGGACTCGTCACCCTCTTCGAGTTTCCAGATATAGTCGACAATGCCGCGCAACAGCTTGTTCGAGCGACAGTTGTTGAAGAACTTTTCGCGATGCTTCTGGACTTCTTTGAGCGTCAGCTTGCCGCGATAGGGTTCCTGGTAGCCGAAGTGCAGCATCAGCACGAGCTGGCGCGACTTGTTCTCGAAGACTTTCTGCTCGATCGCCAGCCCCTTGGCCTCGTTGCGTGCAGCACCACGCAAGCGAATGCGCATGCGCTCCTTGAACGCCGCCGACGCGACGATCTCGGCGACCTTGGCCACGACCTCGTTGAAGATCTGAGCATGCATCTTGCCGCTACCGCGATCGATCGACTCCGGGTCACGGAAGCTAAACGCGTACGGATGCACGAGCAGCTCCATCAACGCTTCATTGACAGCCTCGACGTGCGGGCTGAACAGGTAACGCTCAGAGCCACCGCACTGGTTAAAGAACGTCTTGAGCTGGTAGAAGTACTGCAGCGCCTTCTTGTGCTTGGGTACGACACGCGTGCGACGCTCACCCGTCTTGATCTCAAAGCCCACGCTATCCTTGTCGAACTCGATCTCGCGCGCCATCGCCTCCATCGCGATCAACGTCGGACGCAGCAGATCAAAGCCGTAGCGCAAAAAGGTCGTTTCCTTGCCATCGATCTCGGCCCCTTCCGTGTTGCTGACCCAGTCGATGAACTCGTAGTTCTTGCTGAAGTCGTCTTTTTCGTCATCCATGATGCAATACCTCTTTGTCCGCCATAAGCGCATCTAACCTGCGACTCACGACATGGACATGATGAATAAAATCGTGGCATGAGCATGCCTATGCTCAGCACCACCCTGTTCTTCCCAGTTCGATCAATAAGCCTTGATGGGTTATCCATCTCTCTCATCCGTCAGACATCGTTGAAGAACATGAGACACCCACACTTCGTAGATGCAGTTCCGTTTGTTTATCTCCTTTTGAAATTCAATCGATCCATTAGTTACGCTCGCCTCTTCAACATCAAAGTTAGGCCATTAATTTTTTGATAGATCAAGGCTTACTTACAACTAGCCGTTATTGCCCTGGATAGCCCTAGCAATTGCTACACCTATTACTCTCCAGAGATACTCCTTACTACTCTTCTACTACCCTACTAATACCTATTACATATAACCCATAAGTGGGCCAACTGAATATCGCCTTTATCGCGAGATGATCGCAATTCAATAGCCCGTGAAACGCGGGCGTTTTAATCCCTCCGGCGTTGTACATACTTATGACCGGAGTCAGGTTAATTTTCCCCAGACCAACCGTCGATCAAGGCCGAGTTTTCCGGTGAGCGAACGCGCAGCCTGCCCATACAGCGCGTAACCCTTCACTGGTCGTAAGTTGTGTGAATCGACGCAAGTTGTGCGGGCTCATTCGTGCTTTCTAGCCCAAACGTGGTGATCGATTCGTCGCAACCAACCTCGGTTCACACGCTAAACAGCGTCCGAATCAAGGTCAAGCGCTGCAAATGGCCGCCTGGAAGTCGCTGTTTCCATCCGTATCCAACTGCATCCGGCCCCGTCCAAACCATTGATTTCGCTGGTTGCATGGAAACAACAATTCAGTCGCACTTCTATTCGCAGGCTCGCTGCATAGCCCTGTGAACCGCAGGTGACCGGCATAGCGCTCCCCCAGTAGCGACCAGACAAGCATCAGAATTTAGCAACACGCACATCACATTCAAACCCGCTTTTTTCGCCTCAAAAGAGCAAAAAAAGCGATTTCTTTAACGCCTCGCGCTCCGTGTTTTTTATTGGTTGGACAGGAGTTCCAGCCCGTCATCGGGAACGCGACAATGAAAGAACAGAAAGTGGGAGGAAAGGAATCGAGGGAGACAGCCAGCAGCTTGCTCAAATACAGGTGCTGGGTGTTGGGCGGCCCACCACAGGAGGCGGTCGGGCGCGGGGATATGCTAACGGCCGTCAAATGCTTGCGAAGCTTTCGCGATAGTGGGTTGCAAGCGACCGTGCTGACAACCCCATTGGATCTATCTCGTATCTCGCCAGTGACGCATCTTGATAACCAGCTGTATTATGTCAGTCGATCTGCGCGTCGCCGCGTTGTGTTTGGGATAGCGCAAAACGAGACGACGTTCCTCGAGCCAATCCAACGCCATCTTGAACTTCGCCGAATCGGTTTTGAGGCCGTAGCGGGAGCAGAAGAGTCGCAGTTCGTTTTCTGGCATTTCGATATTCTGGTTACCCAACGTCGCAACTTCGGGCACCTGACCTCCGTTTTTTGAAGCTAGACGCTCTTTCAGTTTTTTCAGCGCATATTGCGCGGCTTCTTCGATCGCCATATCGGGATTGAATATGCGACCGAATTCGTTCAGGTACCACTCACATATTTCGATGGCCGCTTTTACCGTCGGCTCCGGAATCTCGAGCCGATCTGAGCGGTCGTCATCGGCAAGCTGATAAGTCTCGAAGAAATGGAAGAGCGCCGCCAGCCTGGCGACGTGTTCCGAATACCGGTTGACGAATTCACGCTCGTGAACATATCGTCCGCCATCTACTGTTTGAGCTTCCTTACCGTTGTGATCGGCTTCCCACAACTGTTGCGCTGTTGGCGAGAAATACAGAACCTTTCGGCTTTCAGCGCGCAGCCCAATGTCCGCATAACCACGATCAAGCAGATCCAGAACCCGCCTATTGAACCTGTCAGTCCATACCGTCGACCGTGATGCAGCGCTGTCTGCCTGACGTTGACCGTAGGGGGTCTCGGGTCGCGCGATCAGGGTTCGGGGAATAAAGCCGATCCCCTTAGCCTGCTCACCCTTGCGTTCAATAAATCGGTCAAAAACAGTAGGCTGGATCATGAGCGAGATGGTGAGCCGTGGATCGCTCACCGAGAAACTCTCTCGCGCCGTGCGCCCAACAACGTCGATGCCCAGACCGTCCCAGAGCCGATCCAGTCGAGCCATATCTGACTCCCCACGCGCGTTGAGAATGTCGGCCGCTTCGCTCGAAACCAGTCCGGCCGACGGCCAGTTCTCACACAGGCTGCGCTCCAGTTCACGCATCGAAATGCTCGAATACAAAGACCGCCTGAGGCGTGGCTTGGGCCAGGTTAATGGCTGACTACGTAATTCGTTCAGCAAGCGTTCAACCTTTTCCAGCGATTCGGCGGCATCCACAGCTTTTTCTTCACCAGCGGTATAAACCTTGCGCGTCAGGCTGGCATAGGTCCGCTCAAGTGCGCCCTCCTTCATCCTCCGCACTTTCTGCTCGTTTTCGTACGCCGCTTTTGCCTGTTCATACGCGGTCGCCTGGCCCTGATCGTGCGCCTCAATGGCCGGCGTAACGGCGCGGTCCGCGCGGGTTTTCCGGGCACCGGAATCGGCCACCGCCAACATGAAGAGCGAACAGACCGTCGGCTCACCGAAACCCCGGTCTACGAGGATCTGGTCCTGGCAGGCAATCGAGACAGCCGCGAACGTCGCCTGAACTGCGAGGGGTAATGCGAGCTTGTCGTTCTCGCAGATCTCCAGCACTGCACCACGAATCGTCTCAGGCAACGCCCGCCATGGGAAGTCGCCGAGGGGTTCGTATTCCGGAAAAGGCGGTTTTCGGCCCCAGTCCTGGATTGCCGACAGGCTCACGTGTCGTTCCGGCGGCGGGTCCTCGAGTGATGTCAATTCGCTTTCGTCTTGCATCACCGTGCCTCCCGCCTATGCGACTCTGGTGCTGTATGCGGAGTCCGCTCTTCAAGAAGGCCCTTGCGACGAGCTACGAGACACGCAACCGGCGGCGAGGAAGGTACAGTAGGGAAACAAAGTGCGAGCTTGGCCATCTGTAAATCGGTAACTGTGACAACTAATGAAAGAGACTGCTGAAGCAAAGCTGCTGTGAGCTACCGGACCGTGGCGAGCTCATCACGCCGCGGCAGTACCGGTGCCGCTTCCCAACGATGCAGCAGATCTCACTCTGGACGAGCAGCGCGACGCGCCGCCACCCATGCGTTGATCTCTTCTTCATTCCATCCGACTGCGCCACCATCGGAGCCGAGCGAAAAGGATCGTGGAAAGGTCGGATCGAAGTGCTTCGACCCGGCGTCCATCCGGTTGTATATTGAGCTTCTGCCCAAGCCAGTTAGCTCGCAGACTCGCTTGAGGCGAGCGACCTTCCCCTGCGGCAGGGATGCGACTTCCAACGGGTGCCGGAGTGCGCCGCTTACGGGCTGCCCGATGTCTGACGCTGCCCCTTCGTCTACCAGGTCGGCACTTGGGCTCGCCGACAGCGAAATAACCACACGTGAAGTCTGCGTCAATTGCTCGGGCTGCGGCATAGCAGCCGAAGCGACACCCCGCTTCGGCTGTTTCGATTGCTTATTTCCGTGAGCTTTTGCATCTGCGGCATCGTCCGCGTAAGCAAGGCCACAGCGATCCAGATAGGCGAGCGCCTGCATGCGCGGGATGAAGCTGCCAGTCGTCAGCACGGGAACCGGCGCGTTGCGCCCGTTCACCGCCGTCAATCGGCCCACGGCAAACTCCGCTTGCAGCGCTCGCCGATGTTGATCACGAACACCGTCCTGCTCCAACTCACGTCGCTTTATGTCAGCCGCTGTCACCAACACCGGCGTCCACGCCGGTCGCCCCGGGGTGCCCCGATACGCAGACAGGAACGCTTCTTCATCGAGAGGTGAGAGCGGATGGCGGAGCGCCGGGAGATGCGGCAAGAGCGCCTCGAGAACTCGCAGGTCTTCATCGTCCAGGTCAAGAACAGACGGCAACTCGACTACCTCGCGGCGCGGCACGACAACCAGCTGAAGCTCGGCGCCGGCATCAGGTGTTTCCGGCGACTCTCGCAGCATTTCATCGAGAGTGAAGCCGTCCTCCGATAACAAAGTTCGCTGGAGGCCCATATGAACCGGCCAGCGCTCATGTTGATTCATCGTCGGCGCTACCGAAATCTGGCGGGTGATCTGCTTTCCGACGACGCATTCAATACCCACAAGATCTCGCTTGACCAATGGGCATAACGCCGCCGAGATGGCATCGCAGAAGTGCCAAAACTCAAGCAACGGATCGGGCGGAAGCTTGACGCGAACTAGCACTTGGACCTCGTTGGATTGTTCTCGTAGGTTCTGCGAGTATAAGGGAGCAAGAAGCTTCCGATGCTCTCACCTGAGTCGAGTCGACCACCGCAGCGCCTTCACACTGCCGCCCTTCATCGCTGTGGCGATGGGCCAAACCGAAAGCGGGCAAGCCGGTGCTCGCTGATGGGCCCGCTGATGGGCTGAAATAGAAAAAGCCCCGTAAGTCCTTGAACTTACGGGGCTTTGTCACCGCTTATGGCGGAGACGGAGGGATTCGAACCCTCGATCCAGGTTTTGGCCCAGATGCTCCCTTAGCAGGGGAGTGCCTTCGACCTCTCGGCCACGTCTCCCAAACTCGACGTTGCGCCGGGAGGCAGCGCAACGAGACAAAGATAATAACGGGAATGGTTACGTAGGTCAAATCGTAGCCTTGTCCAATGGCAAAGGAGTCTGGGCGGGGCGGCGTGATTCCAACGGCAAAGGAGTCTGAGCGGGGAGTTTTAGGGGTCGATCATTGCGCGATGGTGATCGACATGAATACGACAAGGCTGGAGACGATCGGGCAAGTCCGGGAGTTCCTGGCGGGGGTCTGCGACGTTGAGCTGCACGTCGTTCAGGACGAGGCTGAGCGACGACGGTTCGTTGAGCGCACGCTGCGTTGGTTCGGCTATTTTCGGCGGTCTCGCGGTGAGCGCGGGCTGCTGTTCGCCTATGTGCAGCGGGTCTCGGGCTACTCACGTGCCCACGTCATTCGACTCATTGCGCAGTACCGCGAGAGCGGCACGCTCGAGCAGCGTGAACGCGGCACGCGCACCCAATTCCCACGTCGCTACACGGACGAGGATGTCGCCTTGCTGGTCGAACTGGACAGCCTGCACGACACGCTCTCGGGGGCGGCCACGCGGGCGCTGGCGCGGCGGGCCTGCCAGGTGTATGGCGATGCGCGCTACGAACGCTTGTCGCACATTTCCGTGTCGCACCTATACAACTTGCGCGCGGGCCAGGCGTACCGCCAGCGGCGCCTCACATGGACGAAGACGCGGCCCAGCCCGGTGCAGATCGCCGTGAGGAAGGCGCCGGCGCCTGAAGGCCTGCCCGGTTATATCCGTATCGATACGGTCCATCAAGGCGATCAGGACGGCGTCAAGGGCGTCTATCACGTCAACGCGGTGGACATCGTCACGCAATGGGAGGTCGTGGCCGCTGTCGAGCGCATCAGCGAGGCGTACCTGCTGCCGGTCATCGCGCTGATGCTCCAGAGTTTTCCGTTCGTGGTGCGCGGCTTTCACTCTGACGGTGGTAGCGAGTACATCAACCGCGACGTGGCTGGCCTGCTCGAGAAGTTGCGCATCGAGTTCACCCGCTCACGCCCGCGCCAGACCAACGACAACGCACTGGCCGAGTGCAAGAACGGCGCGGTCGTTCGCAAGCTCATCGGCTATGGGCACATCCCGCAGAGGCATGCCGCGGCGATCAACCGCTTCCACGAACAGGCGCTCAATCCGTACCTGAACTTCCACCGGCCCTGTTACTTCGCCGTGGACACGGTGGATGCACGTGGGCGCATCCGCAAGAGCTACCCGAGCGAGCGGATCATGACGCCGTGGGACCGGCTGCGCTCGATCCCGGATTTCGAGCAGTACCTCAAGCCCGGCGTCACCGCCCAGACCCTTAGCGACACTGCCATGGCCATGACCGACTCCCAGGCCGCCCAGCAGCTTCAGGACATGCGCCGCAACCTGTTCGCCTCGTTTCGTCGCAAACGAGCCTGAGCCGCTGCCGGTGGCTACGGCATAATCCGGGGGCGGGAGTTGCCCACCGCCGTGCCGGCCGTGGACAACTCCCGCTTTCCGATAGAGACACAGCGACCCCTGAACCCCACACCACCTACAGGTTCAGACTCATCTCAGGATTGGAAAATACTATCGTGCGACGCATTTTTTTACCGCATCGCCAACTCGCCGGACTGCCCCGCTACCTCACTACGTCACTACGTCGTCGAACCCGTTCACGCCCTATCGGAGGCCGGCGCTCGCCCGATGCTCGATCATGCTTGGTCGAGCTCGAACGCCTTGTGCAGCGCACGCACGGCGAGCTCCATGTACTTCTCGTCGATCAGCACCGATATCTTGATTTCGGACGTCGAGATCATCTGGATGTTGATGCCCTCTTCCGACAGCGTGCGGAACATCTTGCTCGCGATGCCGACGTGCGAACGCATGCCCACGCCCACGACGGACACCTTCGACACGCGCGGATCGCCGACGACCTCCTCGGCGTTGACGTGACCCTTCACGTGATTGACGAGAATGTCCATCGCGCGCTGATAATCGCCGCGGCCCACCGTGAACGTGAAATCGGTCTTGCCATGCACGCTCTGGTTTTGAATGATCATGTCGACGTCGATGTTCGCGTCGGCAACCGGGCCGAGGATCTGATAAGCGATGCCCGGCTTGTCGGGCACGCCGCGCACCGCGATGCGGGCTTCGTCGCGTTGGAACGCGATGCCGGAGATGACTGCTTTTTCCATGGTCTCGTCTTCTTCAAAAGTGATCAGCGTGCCCGATTTCATTTCCTCCTCGAGCGAAATCATCGGATCGGTCAGACTCGACAGCACGCGCGTCTTCACGCGATACTTGCCCGCGAATTCCACCGAGCGAATCTGCAACACCTTCGAGCCAAGGCTCGCCATTTCCAGCATTTCCTCGAAGGTGACGCGATCGAGCCGGCGCGCTTCTTCCACCACGCGCGGGTCGGTCGTGTACACGCCGTCGACGTCGGTGAAGATCAGGCATTCGTCCGCTTCGAGCGCCGCCGCGACCGCCACGGCCGACGTATCGGAGCCGCCGCGTCCGAGCGTCGTGATGTGGCCTTCGGGATCGACGCCCTGAAAGCCCGTGATGACGACCACTTTTCCGGCATCGAGATCGCGCAGGACGCGCTCGCCGTCGATTTCGCTGATGCGCGCCTTGGTGAACGCGCTGTCGGTCTTGATCGGCACTTGCCAGCCGGCGTAGCTCACGGATTGCACGCCGATATCTTGCAGCGCGATCGACAAGAGACCCACGCTGACCTGTTCGCCCGTCGCCGCAATGACGTCGAGCTCGCGCGCGCTGGGTTGGCTCGAGAGCTCTTTCGCGAGGCCGAGCAAGCGGTTGGTTTCGCCCGACATCGCCGAGGGCACGACGACCATCTTGTGCCCGGCCTGACGCCATTTCGCGATGCGCTTGGCAACGTTCTTGATGCGCTCAACCGAGCCCATCGAAGTGCCGCCGTATTTATGTACGATGAGTGCCATTGTCGTTCTGAACTGGAGGAGAAACCGCGCCGATGCGTCAAGAGCAGAACCGCGAGGCTGCCGTTCTGTCTCGCGGCCTCGTGAGCGCTTCGACGACGACGAAGGATGGCTGCGAATGCGTGCATGCAGCGTGCGCGGATTGCCCGGATGCGAAGCGCCTGCTGCGAGGCCTATCGCTCGCGCGGGTAGCGCAGAAATAGGCCGCGAATGCGCAAAATGCGCGCAAACGGCTGCGAAAGCGGATCGGGCGAGCCATCGAGCGTACTTGATCGAGGGCGAAAAAACAAGCGGAGGGACGCCCGCGGTGTCGATCGGGCGCGACACCATCGGTCGAACGTTCTTCTCCGAGCCAAGCCGCCCGCGCGCCCTTTTAAGCGATCAGCAAGTCCAGGCGCCATTCGAGGCGCCTGCGCCCACCGCGCCGCGCCGAAGCCGGGAAAGACTGCCCGACGGCGCCGTTCAACCCCAGCAACGGCACGAAAAGCAACGTCCCGCCGATGTAGATGAGCGGCACGTCGCGCTCCCAAGCCGGCACCCCAAGTTCCTGGAACAAATTCTTCAGCGTGCGCGCCGCGCCGCCCGACATGCGCTGCATCCGCTCGCCGCCCGTGCGCGCTCGCGCCGACAGCGGCGCGCTGGCGAGCAACGCCGCGGGCACCGTATCGGGGCCGGTATCGTCGTCGGCCGCAGGCACGAACACGATCGATCCGCGCCACTGCGGCAAGTGCCACACCTGTTGACCGCTCCAAGCCAGGCGCTCCGTCCGCTTCGCATCGTGCGGGTCGTGTCCATCGCGCGCGGCATCGTCTTCGGCGCCCTCGCTGGACTGCCCCGGCGCCACGCTCGGCGGCGAAGAGCGCTCGTCCCGCGTTTCGCGAGGGTCGATCGGCGATGCCGGCTCGGGCGCGTGCTTCTCCCAATAGATCTTGTCCCGATACATCCGTAAGCGCGCGCCACCATGCATCACGCTGAGCCCATGCCCGTCGCGTGCCTCGCGCAGTTGACGCAACATGTCGCCTAGACGCGCCGAGGACGGCGTCCGCAGCCCCGCCGCTCGGATCCAGACGCGCATGACGTTCATCGCGCGAGCGTCGTCGAGCGCCGTCAGCGCCTTGCGCGAAAGCGCGGCACCGTCGTCTCGCGCGATCACGCGCAGGTCGATGCGCGCCAAATCGTCGAGCAGCCGCTGCGCTGTCGCCGCATGCCGGGCCGTGCGCGCAAGCGCATCGCGAAAGCCGGGGAAGTGCGTCTTCAGCGCGGGCAAGACCTCGTGGCGCAGCGCATTGCGCGCATAGCGCGTGTCCGCATTCGATTCGTCCTCGATCCAGCGCAAGCCGCGCACATGCGCGTAGCGTTCGAGCTGCGCGCGCAGCAGATGAAGAAACGGCCGCACACGCGGCACGGCCGACGGCTCATCGGCGCGTTGCGGCGCCATGGCCGCGAGCCCCGCCACGCCGGCACCACGCAGTAGCTGAAGCAACACGGTTTCCGCTTGATCGTCGGCATGGTGCGCGAGCCACAGTACCACCGCCCCTTGTCGCGCGCACATCGCATCGAGCGCGCGATAGCGCGCGTCGCGCGCCGCCGCTTCGAGGCTCTCGCCGTTGTCTCGCCGCACGCGCACGCGCTCCGCATCGAAACGCACGCCAAGCGCGAGCGCGGCGGCCTCGCCGTGCGCAAGCCAGCGATCGGCGTTCGGGCTCAAACCATGATGGACGTGCAGCGCCACGCATCGCGCCGCGCCAGCGACGCGCACGGCCGCGTCGAGCAGAACGGTGGAGTCGAGGCCGCCGCTATAGGCGATCGCGATGAGCGCGTCGGACGGGACCCCGGAAAGCACGCCGCCGAGCGCATCGAGAACGATGCACTCGGCGGCGGGATCGACAGAAGGGTTCACGTCAGAGGTCACGGTAGGGAACGTGCGGCAAGCAATCGCGCTCGCCGCGCCTCCTGATAGCTTACGCGCCCGGGAACGATTCTTTGAACTTGCCGTAGGCCATGAGCCGCTCGAAACGGCGTTGCCGCAAATCCGGCACGCTCATGCCTTGGAATTGGCGCAGCGTATCGGCCAGCGCGCGACGCAGCAGCGCCGCCATGCCCTTCACGTCGCGGTGTGCGCCGCCGAGCGGCTCGTTGACGATCTTGTCGATGAGGCCGAGCGCCTTCAAACGATGTGCCGTCAAGCCAAGCGCTTCGGCCGCTTCAGGGGCCTTCGCCGCGCTCTTCCACAGAATCGACGCGCAGCCTTCGGGCGAGATCACCGAGTACGTCGAGAACTGCAGCATCAGCACGGTGTCGGACACCGCGATCGCTAGCGCGCCGCCCGAACCGCCCTCGCCGATCACCGTGGAGATGATGGGCGTTTTCAGTTCGGCCATGACGTAGAGGTTGCGCCCAATCGCCTCCGATTGTCCGCGCTCCTCGGCGCCGACGCCCGGGTACGCACCGGGCGTATCGATGAACGTGAAGAGCGGCAGCGAGAATTTTTCGGCCAGGCGCATCAGCCGTTCGGCCTTGCGATAGCCTTCGGGGCGCGGCATGCCGAAATTGCGCGCCGCGCGCTCCTTCGTGTCCCTGCCCTTTTGCTGACCGATGATCATGCAGGGATGGCCGTTGAAGCGCGCCAAACCACCGATGATCGACAGGTCGTCGGCATACGCGCGGTCACCGTGCAGTTCGTGGAAATCGGTGAATAGCTCGTTGACATAATCGAGCGTATACGGGCGCTGCGGATGACGCGCGATCTGCGAAACCTGCCATGGGGACAGGCTCGCGTAGAGGTCTTTCGTGAGCTGCTGACTCTTTTTCGACAACCGCTCGATCTCTTCCGAAATATCGACAGCCGAATCGTCCTGCACGAAGCGTAATTCTTCGATTTTTGCTTCGAGCTCCGCGATGGGCTGTTCGAAATCCAGAAAGGTCGTTTTCATATGTTCGTTCCTAGAATCCTGCGGCAGCGCGTATTCTAACCGCCCGCGCCCCGGCCAAAATCGAGCAAAACTATCGAATCACAAAATCGATAGATTACTCAGCCACCCCGTCGAGGCTGCGCCACATGTACCACGTCGCCACCGTGCGCCATGGCTCCCAGTTCGCCGCCACTTCACGCGCCTCGCTGCGCGTCACGGGCTCGCCGCTGAAGTAGTTGACGCTGATCGCCCGGATCAAACCGAGGTCGTCGAGCGGCAACACGTCGGGGCGCGACAGATTGAAAATCAAGAACATCTCGGCGGTCCAACGACCGATGCCGCGAATCTGCGTGAGCTCCGCGATGACCGCTTCGTCGTCCATCGACATCCATTTGTCGACGTGCAGCGCTCCCGAGACGAAATGCTGCGCGAGGTCGAGCAGATACTCCGACTTGCGTTTCGACAACCCGCAAGCGATGAGCTTTTCCTGGCCGAGCTTCTTGAATTGCTGCGGCGCGAGCTTCGGACATGCGAGTTCGATCCGCTCCCACACCGCTTGCGCAACCTGTACGGAAATCTGCTGACCGACGACGGAACGCGCGAGCGTCACGAATGGATCGTCGCCGTTCACGAGGTGCACAGGGCCGAACTTCGGGATCAAGCGTTTCAGAATACGGTCGCGCTTGACGAGATCCGCACACGCGCGGTCCCAATAGGCGGGGCGCGTAACGGCAGGCTCGAGCGTGCCGATCTGAACGGGCGCCGCCGCGCCGTTCGGCTTGGCGGCCGGCGGCCGCTTCGTGGTCGCGGTGCGCTTGGCTGCCGTCTTCTCGTTCGTATCAAAGGGTGCCGCCGCTGCGCTCGCGCGCGCGTCGCCCTTGCGACTAGCGCGTGCGGGCACCTTCCTGGCCGTTGCCATCTTGCCTCCTGCCTGGCGAGTCGATCAGCGCGACGTGCGATGCACGGTCGTCATACGCGGCGCCATTCGGTCAGCCCGCCCGGTTTGTCTTCAAGCGCAACACCGGCATCGAGCAATTCCGCTCGGATCCGGTCTGCCTCGGCGTAGTCTTTCGCATGCTTGGCCGCGGTGCGCGCGGCGATCTTCGTTTCGATCGCGGCCACATCGAGCCCATCGGCGGCCTGCGCGCCCGCCGCTTGTTGCAAGAACGCGCGCGGCTCGCGGCCCAACAACCCCAGCGTGCCCGCGAGCGCGCGCAGTTGCCGCGCCAATTGCGCATCGCGCGTGCGGTTCACCTCCGTTGCCAACTCGAACAGCACGGCCACGGCGACAGGCGTATTGAAGTCGTCGTTCATCGCCTCGCGAAACCGCTGCGCATGCGCTTCGCTCCAGTCGAGCGGCGCGCTGTCGGGCGCGACGTCTTTGAGCGCGGTGTACAGGCGCGTAAGCGCGGCGCGCGCATCGTCGAGATGAACGTCGCTATAGTTGATCGGCGAACGGTAGTGAGCACGAACGAGGAAGAAGCGCACGACTTCCGGATCGTACTTCGCGAGCACGTCGCGAATCGTGAAGAAATTGCCGAGCGACTTCGACATCTTCTCGTTGTCGATCTGCACGAAGCCGTTGTGCATCCAATAGTTGACGAACGTCTGCCCCGTCGCGCCTTCGCTTTGGGCAATCTCGTTCTCATGATGCGGAAACTGCAGGTCCTGCCCGCCGCCGTGCAAATCGAAATGCTCGCCGAGCAGCGCGCAGCCCATCGCCGAACATTCGATGTGCCAGCCCGGGCGGCCCGGACCGTACTTGGAATCCCACGAGCACTCGGGCGGCTCGCCGGGCTTCGTATGCTTCCAGAGCACGAAATCGAGCGGATCTTCCTTGGCGTCGTTCGCCACGACGCGCTCACCGGCGCGCAGATCTTCGAGCGACTTTCCGGAGAGCGCACCGTAACGCGCGAATTTGCGCACGGCGTAATTCACGTCGCCGTCTTGTGCGTGATACGCATAACCGTTCGCAACGAGCGCATCGATCATGCCCAGCATCTGCGGAATGTAGTCGGTCGCGCGCGGCTCGATATCGGGACGCGCTACGCCGAGCGCATCGGCATCTTCGTACATCGCGGCGATGTAGCGATCGGTGACGGCCTTGATGGTCTCGCCGTTTTCGACGGCGCGCCGGATGATCTTGTCGTCGACGTCGGTGATGTTGCGCACATAGGTCACGCGGTAGCCAAGCGTGCGCAGCCAACGCTGCACGAGATCGAATACGACCAAAAGCCGGGCGTGCCCGACGTGGCAATAGTCGTAGACGGTGATCCCGCAGACGTACATGCGCACTTCGCCCACGCGGCGCGGCACGAACGGTTGCTTGTCACGCGCGAGCGTGTTGTAGATGCGCAGTGATTCCATAGAGACGATGCGTGAGCTTTGAGCAATCCGCACTCGGCAACGCGCGTTTCGCAGCATTCCGCGATGAAGCGCTAACGGCTTGCGCGGTGCCGATGTCTTCGCGCGACGAGTGCTTCGAAACGAGCGGCGCGAAAGGCGACCACGACTGGCGGAGGACCGTTTGCCGTTCGGGGAAACCGGCAAACGTTTTGTTAGAATGGGCCGGAGTATAACATCCAGACCCGAGCCTATGAAACCTTCCAGCGGCCGCATGCACCGTACCGCGGCCCTCGCCGCCGCCTCCGTTCTGAGCCTTGCGCTCGCGGCTTTCACGAGCATGGCGGCGCATGCGCAAACATCGCCGGCGGCGGTCGACGGCACGCCGCAAATCGATGCATCGATCGCCGCGCAAAACTGGCGCGCGGCCCTCGCCGAACTCGATGCGCGCATCGCCTCGCACCCGCAAGACGCTCAAGCGAAATTCAAGCGGGGCGCCGTGCTCGCACGCTTGAATCGCGACGACGATGCGATCCGCCAATTCACCGAATTGACGCAGATGTACCCCGAGTTGCCCGAGCCGTACAACAATCTTGCCGCGCTGTACGCGAAGCACGGCCGCTACGAGGACGCGCGCGCGGCGCTCGAGACGGCCGTCCAGACGAACCCGAGCTACGGGCTCGCCTACGAAAATCTGGGCGACTTGTACCTGCACCTCGCCGAGCAATCGTACCGGCGCGCGCAAAGTCTCGGCCAGGCGAGCCCCGCCGCGGCGCAACGGATAGCGGCGATCGAGCGCATCGTATCGGCCGCGGCTCCTGCACCCGCCGCCTCGTCTACGGCGGCCGAGCCGCGCGAGCACATGGCCAGGACCCCGGCATTGACCTCGCCGGGCGTCGAATTCGGCGGCTCGAACGGCCAGTTCCCGACTCAGCCTTACATCGCGCCGTCCCATTGAGTACGGCATTCGATCCGATTTCTTCCACGTTGAGGACAAATATGAAAAGTTTTTGGTTGGCGCTCGGCAGCGCCGCTCTCATCGCGAACGTGCCCGCCTTCGCTCAAACGAACGCCACCGCCGGGCACCCGCAGGTGTTGCTGAAAACGACGGACGGCGACATCAAGGTCGAGCTCTATCCGGAGAAGGCGCCCAAGACGGTCGCAAACTTTCTCGATTACGTGAAATCCGGTCAATACAGCGGCACAATCTTTCATCGCGTGATCCCGGGCTTCATGATTCAGGGCGGCGGCTACACGGTGAGCTACGCGGAAAAGCCGACGCGCGCGCCGATTCCGCTCGAAAGCCGCAACGGCCTGAAGAACGCCGAAGGTACGATCGCCATGGCGCGCACGAGCGATCCGAACTCGGCCACCGATCAATTCTTCATCAACACCGTCGACAACGCAGGGCTCGACTATCCCAATCCGGACGGCAACGGCTATGCCGTGTTCGGCAAGGTCGTCTCGGGCATGGACGTGGTAAAGAAGATCGAGGCGGCGCCCACCACGACGCGCGAATCGATGGCGAACGTACCGCAACAGCCGATCGTGATCCAATCGGCAACCGTCGTTTCGAAATAACGCTCCCCCCGCCGGCGCTCCCCCGCGCCGGCTTGGCTTTTTAGAAAGGAATTCATCATGGTCGAACTGCATACTAACCACGGCGTCATCAAGCTCGAACTCGACGCCGAAAAGGCCCCGAAGTCGGTCGAAAATTTCCTCAATTACGTGAAGAAAGGCCACTACGACAACACCGTGTTTCACCGGGTCATCGACGGCTTCATGATCCAGGGCGGCGGCTTCGAAGCCGGCATGAAGCAAAAGCCGACCGACGAACCGATCGACAACGAAGCAAACAATGGCCTGAAGAACGTCAAGGGCTCGGTCGCGATGGCCCGCACGAACGATCCGCACTCGGCGACGGCGCAATTCTTCATCAACGTCAACGACAACGACTTCCTCAACCACACGTCGCCGACGCCGCAGGGCTGGGGCTACGCCGTGTTCGGGCGCGTCGTCGAAGGGCTCGACGTCGTCGACAAGATCAAGAAGGTGAGGACGGGCTCGAAGGGCTTCCACCAGGACGTGCCGCTCGATGACGTCGTCATCGAGAAAGCGGTCGTGGTCGATTGAATACGAGCGTCATCCGAGATGCTGGAATCTCGGCGCGGCAAGACGCGGGGCCTCGCAACGTCGAGGCCAGCGTGCCGCACGAGCATGGCCACGCGCGCCCGCACGCGCCGCGGCCGCTCTTGCTCATCTCCGATCTGCATCTGAGCACGTCGATTCCACGCACGGTCGACGCGTTCGAGCATTTCGTCCGTGTGACGGCGGAGAGCGCCGATTCCGTCTTCGTGCTCGGCGATTTGTTCGAGTATTGGATCGGCGACGACATGCTTCGAGCCGATCCGTTCGCCGCCCGCATCGCGGACATCCTGCACTCGCTTTCTGAACGCGGTATCGCCCTGTACATCATGCACGGCAACCGCGACTTCCTGCTCGGCAAACGGTTCATGAAGGCGGCCGGCGCCATCTGGCTGCCCGATCCGTTCGTGATGACCGCGTTCGGCGCACGCATCGTGCTCGCACATGGCGACGCGCTTTGCACGGCCGACCGTAAGTACCAGACGTTTCGCCGCTTCGCACGATGGCGCGCGGCTCAACTCATGTTCCTCGCGTGGCCGTTCAAATGGCGGCATGCACTCGCCGAGCGCATGCGCGCCTCGAGCGAAGAAGGCCGCACGCGGCCGCCCTCGCCGCTTTACGACGTCACGCATGAAAGCGTCGAAGCCCTGTTCCGCACGAGCCATACGACGACGATGATCCACGGGCATACGCACAAGCCCGCGCGTCATCAAGAGATGGGCGGCACGCGCTGGGTCCTGCCCGATTGGGATTTCGACCACGGCGCGCACCGAGGCGGCTATCTGCGCATCGACGCCGAAGGGATTCACGCCCTGCCGCTGGATTGACTCATCCGTGCCGTGGCCGCGCGTTCGCGTGGCTACGGCTCCAGGCGGCGCTTGCGGTGCGCTTATTTAACGCTCGGCTACGCCAGACACTTCGTCGTGCGTCGTCACGGCTCCTTGAATGGCGGCCGAAAGGCGCTGCAAGTCCACGACCGCCGCATCGCCGCTCTGCATGGCCTCGAGCCGCGCACCGAGCCGTTCGAGCGCAGCGACGATCTCGTTGACACGCAGCTTTTCGGTTGCCGCGTGGTCGATGAGGCCATGCAATGCGAGCGAGACCGGATCCTCCGCATTCGGCGCGATACCGTAGGCGCAAAACGCCGCATGCTCGGGCGAGCGCTTCGGGTCGGCCGGCATGATGACGCGCGCCGGATTGCCGACGGCCGTCCCCCCGGCCGGCACCGGTTTGACGACGACCGCGTTCGAGCCGATCTTCGCGTCCTCGCCGATCGTGAAGCCGCCGAGCACCTTCGCACCCGCGCCGACGATGACGCCACGCTCGAGCGTCGGATGGCGCTTGGCGCCGCGCGTGAGCAGCGTGCCGCCGAGCGTGACGCCCTGGTAGATCGTGCAGTCGTCGCCGACCTCGGCCGTCTCGCCGATGACCACGCCCATGCCGTGATCGATAAATACGCGCCGACCGATCGTCGCGCCCGGATGAATCTCGATGCCGGTCAGGAACCTTGCGATTTGCGAAACGAAACGCGCGAGCCAGCGGCGCCGCGCGCGCCAGCAGGCATGCGCGAGCCGATGCAGGACGAGCGCGTGCAGACCCGGGTAACAGGTGAGTACTTCCCAGGCGCTGCGAGCAGCGGGGTCCCGCTCCCGAATCGTGGCAATGTCTTCGCGAAGTCTCTTGAACATGGTGGGGCTCGCAGATTGAAAGGCCGTCGCCTAGACGCGACGGCGTGCGCGTCGATATGACATCGTGTGATTTGCTTATAAGGAACGGTTCGATTGTATGTGGATCATGCGACGCGTGCAGAACGCGTCGGAATCGCCCCTGTGCCCAGCAGGGACATTGGCGGCGGCGCGCGCCGAAATGGCGCCGTTTTATGCCACAGCCCGGCTCCCTGGTGCGCTATGACGAAGACGAGCGATCGCGCGCGTGCGCTTTCAGCAATATGTGCTTCGCGATGCCCCGCACGATGTTGACTTCCTCGCGCTCGAGGCCGGCGCGAGCGAACAGCCGCCGCAGGCGCGACATCAATTTCTTCGGGTTGGCCGGATCGAGAAATTCGAGTGCGATCAGCGCGTTTTCGAGGTGCACGTACATCCGCTCGATATCGTCGCTCGGCGCACGCGCGCCGAGCGAGTCCTCTTCTGTCACGCCGCCCGTCGCCGCCTCGTCTGCGAGGTAGGCCATCCGCAACTCATAGGCAAGCACCTGCACCGCCTGCGCGAGATTGAGCGAGCTATAGGCGGGGTTGGCCGGGATGTGCGCGAGCGCGCTGCAACGCTCGACGTGCTCATTCGAAAGTCCCGTCCGTTCATTGCCGAAGACGAAGGCAATGTCGCCGCCCAGTGCGTGGACGCGCGCCTCGCCCGCAGCCTCGCGCGGCGCGAGTTGCGGCGGCCCGTATTCGCGCATGCGCGCCGTGAGCGCGACGGACCAGGTAACGCCCGCAAGGGCATCGGCGATGGTGGGCACGATGCGGGCCGAGGCTAGCACGTCTTCGGCGCCGCTGGCCATCGCGATCGCCTCCGGGTCCGTCTGGACATGGGCAAGACGCGGCGCCACGAGGACGAGCCGCGAAAAACCCATGGTCTTGAGCGCGCGCGCGGCGGCGCCGACGTTGCCGGGGTGGCTCGGCTCGACGAGGACGAACAAAGTCGACGTGAAACCGCCGTGCGGGCCTGCCGCGCAGGTGTGGACGGTGGCCGACGACGAATGCGATGTGGAACGGTTCAAGATGACGAGTTGGGCAAGGCCCGACGAATAAAGGGGACAAGCGAGCATACGCCGATATGGTATCGCGCTCGCGGGCCCGACGCGAACGGCGCCGAAACGGCCGCGCTCTAGATCGGTCGGGGTGACGGCGAGCGATCTGCCGAGCGGCCGCGGACTCGGGTAAAATCACGGAATTCGTACCTGGCCCACCGGTCGATCGCAACCCCCGGGCAGGTACATTGCTCTTCTTCAATTCGCTTTCGTCGACGGAATGCCCGCGCATTCCGGGCGGTTTGGCCCACCCTCCGTAGCGCTCGCACCGCCGCGGTAATAGGAATCCGTTTTATGCATCCGATGCTCAACATTGCCGTCAAGGCCGCCCGTCGCGCTGGACAAATCATCAATCGCGCCTCGCTCGACCTGGACCTCGTTCAAGTCAGCAAGAAACAACACAACGATTTCGTGACGGAAGTCGACAAAGCGGCCGAAGCGGCCATCATCGATACGCTAAAAACGGCCTATCCCGACCACGCGATCCTCGCCGAAGAATCGGGCCGCTCCGAAAACAAATCCGATTACGTCTGGATCATCGATCCGCTCGACGGCACCACCAATTTCATCCACGGCCTGCCCTACTACGGCGTATCGATCGCGCTCGAGCACCGGGGCATCGTCACGCAGGCCGTCGTCTACGATCCGACGCGCAACGACCTCTTCACAGCGTCGCGCGGCCGCGGCGCTTATCTGAACGACCGCCGTATCCGCGTCGGCCGCCGCGACCGCCTCGGCGACGCGCTGATCGGCACGGGCTTCCCGTTTCGCGAAGACGACCGCCTCGAAGCCTACTGCCGACTGTTCGCAGAAATGACGCGTTCGTGCACGGGCTTGCGCCGCCCGGGCGCTGCCGCACTCGACTTGGCCAACGTGGCGGCGGGCCGGCTCGATGGCTTCTTCGAACAAGGCCTCAGCCCGTGGGATATGGCGGCAGGCAGTTTGCTGATCACGGAAGCAGGCGGACTCGTCGGCAATTACACGGGCGATTCCGACTTCCTGAAACTCGGCGAGATCGTCACGGGCAACCCGAAGATCTATGCGCAAATGGTGCCGATCCTGAGCCCCTACAGCCGCGCGACGAAAAGCGACTGACAGCGGTCGACGATCGGCCGGCAATCGGCCGGCAATCGGCAATCGCCGCCCGCTCCGTCGAGCGGCGGCGTCCAGCACGACAAAGGCGGCTCGAGCCGCCTTTTTTGCTTAATGGATTCCTTTCCGGGCGCATTCGTGGCTCGGCCCGCCGAATGAAAAAAGGCTTCTACACGATCATCGCCGCGCAGTTCGTTTCGTCGATGGCCGACAATGCCTTGCTGATCGCCGCCATCGCGCTGCTCGGCGCCATGCATGCGGCAAGCTGGTTCACGCCGCTGCTGCAGATCTTGTTCACGACCTCGTATGTCGTGCTCGCGCCGTTCGCCGGCGCATTCGCCGATGCGCTGCAGAAGCGCTACGTCATGTTCGCGGCCAACGCGCTGAAAGGGCTCGGCTGCGCGATGATGCTCGCGAACGTGCATCCGATGATCGCTTACGGTGTCGTGGGTATCGGCGCGGCCGCCTATTCCCCGGCCAAGTACGGCATTCTCACGGAACTGCTGCCGGCGCAGCGGCTCGTCGCAGCGAACGCTTGGCTCGAATCGGCAACAGTGCTCTCGACGATCCTCGGCACCGCGCTCGGGGGTGGGCTCATCAGCCCTTACGTCGCGCATCGGATCAACGGCTGGCACTTTGCATTCATACACGATGCCCCCGATTTCGCGATGTTTGCAGTGATGCTCGTCTACGCGGCCGCGGCGCTGATCAACATCGGCATTCCCGATACCGGCGCGCGCTACGAGAACCGGCTGCGCGAGCCGCAGCGCCTCGTCGGCGAATTCGTCGACTGCTTCAACCTGCTGTGGCGCGACGAACTCGCGCAGATCGCGCTATGGGTCACGACGCTCATGTGGGGTGCCGCCGTGACGCTGCAACTGCTCGTGCTGAAATGGGCTGCCGTGAACCTGGGGCTATCGCTGTCGAAGGCCGCATTGATGCAAGGCGCCGCCGGCATCGGCATCGCCCTTGGCGCGGGAGCCGCTGCGGCGCTCGTGCCGCTCTCGCGTTCCCTGAAGGTGCTGCCCTTCGGCATTGCGGCGGGCGTCGTCGCGGCGGCGATGGCCTTCTACGGCAAATGGCTGTTTCCCCCCGCAGCCGGCCTCCATCTCGGCACGCACTTCCTTGCCGCGTACATCGCACTCGCCTACCCGCTCATGATCGTGCTCGGGGGCCTGTCGGGCTACTTCATCGTGCCGATGAACGCGCTGCTGCAGCATCGCGGCGCGACGCTCATCACGGCGGGCCATTCGATCGCGGTGCAGAACTTCAATCAGAACCTGGCCGTGCTGCTGATGCTCGGCGCCTATGCGCTACTGCTTCGCGCGAACATGCCGGTGCAGGGCATCATCGTGACGTTCGGCGCGTTCGTCTGCACGATGATTTGGCTAGCCAAGCGCCGCAGCGCCGCCAATGCGCGCAGGGTCGATTTACGGCAGATGATCGAAGACTGAGCGGTTGCTCGGCTTGCATCGAAGGTGCGGGAGTCAACGGCTCCCGTTCGCACCGGCCTTCGCCTCGATCTCCTCAGTGTCCCAACGCCCCGCGACCATCGCCTCCGCGAGCATGCCCAGCGTGATCGGAACCAACGGCCGGCGCGCGCGCTTCGAAAAGATCGAAGCAATTGAACCAATGACGTCGAGCCCCTCCGGGCCAAAATAGCGGGCATATGGACATTCTTTCGCAGTGACTCCGAACCGCTCGGCCCAATGATCGATGAACTCGACAGCGTCGACGCCGGTTAGGCCGAGGTCCTCTTCGAGTCGAGTCGAAAGCTCGAGCCTCGGCTTTCCGAACAACGGCCTGCCGAGCTCCTCGCGAGCGAAAGCCTCCAACTTCTCCCAAGCATCGTCTCGCCGCATATTTCAAAGCACCTTGTCTTCCGGCATTACCAGCCGATTGTAGGTCGCAACCGTGTTGCGCACGATGAAGAAGGCGTCGTAGCTCATCGTCAGGACCCCGATCACTGGAACGGCGCGGCCGACGAAGCCTCCAAGGCTTCGCGTAAAAGCGATTTTGAGCCCGCGCGGACCGATGCCGACGATGGTCGGCAGTCTTTGGCGCAGTTGCAGCGGGAGCACCTTGCGCGCCGCAATCGAAATCACCGAAGTGCCGGCAGCCGCTCCGCCCAACTTGCCGGCGACCGGCACATCGTTCTGGCCCAGCAACAGCGCAGACGCCGCCAGGTCCTTGAATCCGAGTTGCTTCTCGGTCTCGTCGACGGCGACAAAGAAAAACAGCTCGCCAACCGATAGGTTGGTATGTGGGGAAAATCGGTATCTGTTTTCGCTCATGCGTTTTGGTTTTTTCGTTTTGATTGCTAGCCCTTCTCTCAGGCGACACAAGGACAGCAAACGTCTGCGGCTTCGACGCCCTATATCGCTCGCTTTTCGGCCAAGCCAATGCGGGCGACGCGACTGCTAAAACCCGCCTCACGGTTCAAATCCCATAGAATGTAGGGCTTGTTTTCGACGCTCGCTCGGCCGGCGCATCGCGCGGTTTGCGCACTTCGCCCGCTGCGGCGCCGATCGGCGGTCGAGCACAGCCGTTCGGACGAGTACGACGCGACGCGTGCGCGCGGTAAAGTCCGCCGAACGCCATCGCCATTTGCCGCGGCGCCGGGCCGTCGATGCGCCGTCGATACGAAGCGCATCCCAAGATCGAAAGCGAAAATCCGCACCCGAACACGATTTTTCGAAAGCCACGAATGAAAACCGAAACCAGCGTCGATGCGCCGGCGGACACCGCGCTCGCGAAGCACACGCCCTACATGCAGCAATATTTGCGCATCAAGGCCGATCATCCCGGCACGCTGATGTTCTTCCGCATGGGCGACTTCTACGAGCTCTTCTTCGACGACGCCGAAAAAGCCGCCCGCCTGCTCGATCTCACGCTCACGCAACGCGGTGCCTCGGCCGGCAACCCAATCAAGATGGCGGGCGTACCGCATCACGCCGTCGAGCAATACCTGGCCAAGCTCGTGAAATTCGGCGAGTCGGTCGCCATCTGTGAGCAGATCGGCGATCCGGCCACGTCCAAAGGGCCCGTCGAACGCAAAGTCGTGCGCATCGTCACGCCGGGCACGCTGACCGACGCGGCACTGCTCGCCGACAAGAGCGACGTCTATCTGCTTGCCGCCTGTCCCGCCCACAACAAGCGCGGCGTGACGACAGCCATCGGCCTCGCGTGGGTGAACCTCGCGAGCGGCGCGCTGCGGCTTGCCGAAGTGGCACCCGGCGAAGTCGGCGCAGCGCTCGAGCGCATTCGGCCTGCCGAGGTGCTCGTCGCGGACGGTGCGGCCGACGCCATGCCGGGCACGGCCAGCGGCAAGCTCACGCGCGTACCCGCCTGGCATTTCGACGTCGCATCGGGCACGCAGCGGCTGTGCGATCAATTGAACGTCGCGAGCCTGACCGGCTTCGGCGCCGAGGGGCTCACGAGCGCCTGCGGCGCCGCAGGCGCGGTGCTGCTCTACGCCGCATCGACGCAAGGCCAGCAATTGCGTCACGTGCGCAGCCTGAAAGTCGAAACGGAGTCGGAGTACATCGGCCTCGATCCGGCCACGCGCCGCAACTTGGAGCTGACCGAAACGTTGCGCGGCGGCGAGTCGCCCACGCTGTGCTCGCTGCTCGATACCTGCTGCTCGGCGATGGGCAGCCGCCTGCTGCGCCACTGGCTTCATCACCCGCCGCGCGCAACGGTCGTCGCACAGTCGCGCCAGCAAGCGATCGGCGCGCTGCTCGACACGCCCGCGGGAGCCAGCCTCGACATGCTGCGCGGGGCGCTGCGCCGCATCGCCGACGTCGAACGCATCACGGGCCGCCTCGCGCTGCTGTCGGCTCGCCCGCGCGACCTGTCGAGCCTGCGCGATACGTTCGCCACCCTGCCTGCACTGCGCGAGTTCGTCGCCGCGATGGCGGCCGGCACGCCGGCGCTCGAACGAATCGGGGCCTCGCTCGAACCACCGGCGGGCTGCGTCGATCTGCTCACGCGCGCCGTCGCCGAAGAACCGGCCGCAATGGTGCGCGACGGCGGCGTCATCGCGCGCGGCTATGACAGCGAGCTCGACGAGTTGCGCGACATCTCCGAAAACTGCGGGCAATTCCTGATCGATCTCGAAGCGCGGGAACGCGCGCGCACGGGCATCGGCAATCTGCGCGTCGAGTACAACAAGGTCCACGGGTTTTATATCGAGGTCACGCGCGGCCAAACGGACAAGGTGCCCGACGACTATCGCCGCCGGCAGACGCTGAAGAATGCGGAGCGTTACATCACGCCCGAGCTCAAGGCGTTCGAGGACAAAGCGCTGTCGGCGCAAGAGCGCGCACTCGCGCGCGAGCGAGCGCTTTACGAAGCGCTGCTGCAAACCCTACTGCCGTTCATCGAAGATTGTCAGCGCGTGGCCGCGGCGCTCGCCGAACTCGATCTGCTCGCCGCGTTTGCAGAACGCGCGCAGGCGCTCGGCTGGGTTGCGCCGGAATTCTCCGAAGACGGCGGGATCGACGTCGAGCAAGGGCGCCATCCCGTCGTCGAGGCGCAGGTCGAACAGTTCGTCGCCAACGATTGCCGTTTGAGCGCGGAGCGCAAACTGCTTTTGATCACGGGCCCGAATATGGGAGGTAAATCGACCTTCATGCGGCAGACCGCGCTCATCGCGCTGATGGCGTACGTCGGCAGCTACGTCCCCGCGCGCCGTGCTCGCTTCGGCCCGATCGATCGCATCTTCACGCGCATCGGCGCGGCCGACGATCTCGCCGGCGGCCGCTCGACGTTCATGGTCGAGATGACCGAGGCCGCCGCGATCCTGAACGATGCCACCGAGCGCAGCCTCGTGCTGATGGACGAGATCGGCCGTGGCACGTCGACGTTCGACGGCCTCGCGCTCGCTTGGGCCATCGCGCGCCACCTGTTGTCCGCCAACGGCTGCTACACGTTGTTCGCGACGCATTACTTCGAACTCACGCAGTTGCCCACCGAGTTCGCGCAGGCGGCCAACGTGCACTTGTCGGCCGTCGAGCACGGCCACGGCATCGTGTTCCTGCATGCCGTCAGCGAAGGGCCGGCGAGCCAGAGCTATGGCTTGCAGGTCGCGCAGTTGGCCGGCGTGCCGCCGGCCGTGATTCGGGCCGCGCGCAAGCACCTTGCCCATCTCGAACAGCAGTCGATCGCGCAGGGCACGCCGCAACTCGATTTGTTCGCGACAGCCGTTTATGCCGAAGACGCACCCGGCGATATGCACGGCACGCGCGACGAAGCAATCGCATCCGCGCCTCATCCCGCGCTCGAACGGCTCAAAGGTATCGACCCGAACGAGCTTCGGCCGCGGGAGGCGCTCGATCTGATCTACGAGTTGCAGGAACTCGCGAACGCCGCAAGCGGGAGCTGCGGGCCGGAGTGCGAGCGGTGAAGGCAACACGGCCGATGGGTACGCGCGGCGGCGGCGTGCTGCTCGCGCTGGCACTCGTCTGCCTATCATCGCTCGCCGCGCGCGCTTATGCGGCCGAGCCACACTATGCCTTCGCAGTAGTGTCGGGCATCATGCAACGCCCGACGGACGAGGCCGCCGCGCAGCGCTTGATCGAAGCCATCGGACTGGATCAAGGCCTCTCGTTCGTCGTCTACGACGGCAATATCAAAGGTGCCGACGAGCGATGCGCCGATACGCTCTACGACCGGCGCCAGCAGTTGCTCGAAGCGTCTACCGTGCCGCTCGTCGTCATCCCCGGTCAGCATGATTGGGCCGATTGCGGAACAACCGCGGACGGCGGCTACGACGCCGCGGAGCGGCTCGATTTTCTGCGGCAGACGCTGTATTCGGACTCGACCTCATTGGGGTCGCCCACGCTCGCACTGACGCGCGAAAGCGAAGCCGCGCGATTTCATTCGTTCCGCGAAAACGTTCGATGGGAGAGGGACGATACGGTCTTCGTCGGCCTTAACGTCGTCGGCGGCAACAATCACTACTCGGATGCGGGCGGCCGCAACGGCGAGTTCGACGATCGCGCTATTGCGTCGGCATTTTGGCTCGAACATGCGGCCGAGTATGCGAAGCGTCATCGCGCAAAAGCGCTCGTCGTCTTCGTCGAGGCGAATCCGAATTTCTCACGCTACGAAGAGCACGTCGACCGATTCGCATGGCTTCGCTTCGCGCGACATCGCAAGCCCGACGGGTACCTCGAATTCAAGCGAAGCCTCGTGAACGCGGCGCAAACGTTTCGTGGGCCCGTCATTCTGATTCATCACGACGCGCGCGCGCTGGCCGGCGGATTCGCTATCGATCAGCCGCTTTACAACGACAAGGGAGTGCGTGTCGCCAACTTGACACGCATTGCGATCGCGCCGCACGACGCGTCTAGGCAATGGGTTTTATTCGATGTGAATTACGGCCGACGCGCGCCGTTTCGTGTCAGCGTACGGGCGGTGCCGAAGACACTGCCGACGCCTCCTGCCGCCGTGACGACCGTCCCTATGCAAGCGCCGGCTTCGATGGCCGGCGCTCCCGGGCCGGCCATCGCGCCGCTGCCGGGCATCCAGTACGTAATGCCGGCGCCTCCGCCGGCCGTGACACTTCCGGCGTCCGAGCCGCAACCGCAACCAGCGCCGGCAATGCCCGCCTCCGAACCGCCGCTGCTACCCGATAGCTTCACCGAAGCGCCGCCGTCGGCCGCCTCCGAAACACAAACGCCGCCCGCAAGCGCGCCGCCGGCATCCGGCAACGCGCTACCGCCCGCGGTTCAGCGTTCAGTGCAAGGTGGGGGCGCCTGAAGCGTCTTCCTCGTCGTCATCGTCTTCGTCGACGACCTCGATGCCTTCCGCGCCATGGACATGCGCGTGCTCGATCTCGTCGGCCGTGGCTTCCCTCACTTCCTTCACGGTCAGCGCGAATCGCAAAGCCATGCCCGCCAGCGGGTGATTGCCGTCGAGCACGACTTTGTCTTCTCCCAGGTCGGTGACCGTATAGATCAGCGCGTCGATATCGTCGTCACCATCTTCGGGCGTGCCCTCGAACTGCATGCCGACTTCGAGCGGCTCGGGAAAGCGATTGCGCGGCTCGACCTTCACGAGCTCGGGATCGTATTCGCCGAATGCGTCTTGAGGTTCGAGCTGGATCTGCGCTTGAAAGCCCGGCTCGTGGCCGTCGAGCTCTTCCTCGATTTTAGGGAACGTGCCATCATAACCGCCGTGCAGATAGACCATCGGCTCGTCGCTTTCTTCAATGAGGTTGCCCTGGGCATCCGAGAGCTTGTAAGCGACCGACACAACGGTGTTCTTTGCAATTTTCATTCGAGTCTCCAAAATACGGTCCCATTATACGATGCCCAAGCGGCCCCTCCATCATCGGGCCGGTATGTCCGCCCTGTCTGCCCTGTCCACGTTACCGGCAACGCCTGCGGCTCCCCCGTCGCCCGATGTTGCCACCCCGCTGTTGGGCGGCCTCACGCCGTCGCAATTCATGCGGCGCTACTGGCAAAAAAAGCCATTGCTGATACGCGGCGCCATACCTGACGCCGCCGCCCCGCTCTCTCGCGACGCGCTGTTCGAACTGGCCGCGAGCGAAGACGCCGAATCGCGGCTCGTCTCGCAGATACGCGGACGCTGGCGCCTCGAGCATGGCCCCTTCGACACCGATGCGTTGCCGAGCGTCAAGCGCCGCGAATGGACATTGCTCGTGCAGGGTGTGGATCTGCACGACGACCATGCGCGCGCGCTCCTCGACCGGTTTCGCTTCGTGCCGGACGCCCGCCTCGACGATCTGATGATCTCCTACGCGACGGACGGCGGCGGCGTCGGCCCGCATTTCGATTCTTACGACGTCTTTTTGCTGCAGGTGCACGGCAAGCGTCGGTGGCGCATTTCGGCGCAGCGCGATCTGACGTTAAAACCTGGACTGCCCTTGAAGGTTTTACAGCATTTCGAACCCGAGCAAGAATGGCTGCTCGAGCCCGGTGACATGCTGTATCTGCCGCCCCACATCGCGCACGACGGCGTCGCCGAGGGCGAATGCATGACCTGCTCGATCGGATTTCGAGCGCCGTCCGCCAACGAGCTCATCGGCCAATTTCTCTACTATCTGGCCGAACGCGGCGATACCGCGCGCACGCAAGCGGGCGAGCGGCTCTATCGCGACCCGCACCAGAGCGCCGTCGCCCATCCGGCCGCGCTGCCCGCCGCCCTGATCGACGAGCTTGGCTCGATCCTTGCGCGCGTAAGCTGGACGGAACGCGATTTGGCCTCGTTCCTCGGCAGCTATTTGAGCGAGCCGAAGTCTCATGTGGTGTTCGACGCGCCCGATCGGCCGCTCGGCGAAGCGGCATTCATCCGGCGCGCACAGACGTCGGGCGTGCGCCTCGACAACAAGACGGCGCTCCTCTATGGCACACGGAGCTACTTCATCAACGGCGAGGAATCGGCTTTTCCGCGCGGCCGCAAATGGCTCTTCGAATTAGCCGATGCCAGGCGAATTGAGGGGAAACGCTTTGTAACACTATCGGCTGACCGAGCGATGACAGCGCTGCTATACGAGTGGTATTGTGCCGGCTGGGTTCGAGTCGGCGCATCCTCATGACGCTGGCCGCGCCTACCCTATCGCATACGGTTGAATTCTGTATGAGAAAGGCAACGTATTGACCCTGCTTTGTCGACGGTCGGTACGAAAGTGCATATAATTTCCGCCCAAGCCGTGGGAAAGATTCACGCTCTGAAGTGCGTCCCACCAGCGGCCTAGGTTGGTGTTGGAGCACATTACCGGTATTATTTCGCGCTGTTGCTTACCTTTAACCATAAAAGGACGTGATCATGAAGAAATCCCTCCTCGTAGCATCCCTGTTGGCGGCTGTTGCACTGGCTGCGTGCAACAAGAGCAGCGACCAAAACGCTGCCGCTCCGGCTAGCGACACGACGGCTGCATCGGCTCCGGCTGCTGCTGCTTCGGACACGGGCGCTGCTGCTTCGAGCGCTGCCGCTGCTGCGAGCGACTCCTCGGCTGCTGCGAGCGACGCTGGTGCTGCTGCTTCGGGCGCTGCTGCTGCCGCTTCGGACGCTGGCGCTTCGGCCGCTGCTCCTGCTTCGGGCGCAAGCCAGTAAGCTTTTGCCTGTCACGAGGCAACAAAAAACCGGCCCTGAGCCGGTTTTTTGTTGCCTGCGCGAAGCAATCACAGCGTATTGTCGAGCGCCACCCACCGTTGGCATCCCGGCCTTCCCTCTCGAATCCCCCTGCCGCCTAGCCTGCGCCGCAGCCGAGCCAATCGAACCCGCACTCCTGCGAGGCGACCATCACTTCGCCGGCCGCAGCACCGAGCACGCCCGCCAGGGCTGTCTGCGCAAGCTCGGGTAGATTGTTTTGCTGACTCAAATGTGCCGCGACAACATGCGTTAGCCGCGACCTATCCAACGCCGCCAGAATCGACGCCGCCGCGTCATTGCTCAAATGCCCATGATTGCCGCCGATACGCGCCTTCAACGACTGCGGATAGCGGCTCGTTGCGAGCATCCGCACGTCGTGATTGCATTCGAGTACGAGCGCATCGCAGCCGCTCAGCATGCTCGTGATGTGCGGCGTCGACGTACCGACATCCGTTAGGATACCTAAGCGACGCGCACCGTCGGAAAAGACGAATTGAAGCGGCTCACGAGCGTCGTGAGGCACAGTGTAGGGCAACACCTGAAGATCGCCGATGGCGGCCGTCTCGTCGCCCCAGAGCACGTGCAAATCGACGTCGGCACTATCGGCCCCGACCGCCTTTGCCGTGCCCCAACTCATATAGAGCGGCAGCGACCACTTGCGCGCGAGCGTCAACGCGCTGCCGATGTGATCGCTGTGTTCGTGCGTGATGAGGATGGCGTCGAGCGCATCGACGCCACATTGAAGCCGCGCAAGGCGACGCTCGAGTTCTTTTGCGGAGAACCCGCAGTCGAGCAGCACACGCGTGGTGGTGTGACCGCTCGCCGCCTCGACAACGAGTGCATTGCCCTCGCTACCGCTGCCGAGGCTAGCAAAGCGCATGGCGTGAAGATCAGTTCAGTTGCGCGTGCAGCAGCGAAATCAAGCTCTTTGCCTCGGACGACGTATCGATCTGGCCGCTCGCATCGACGACGGACACTTCGGTGCCGGCGCCGTTCGCGTGAACGTTGACGAGGAATTCCTTGGTGGGCTTTTGCTTGGACGATTTGCTGAAGAACAACTTGCCGAACAAGCCATCGCCCTTGAGTTCCTGCTCCGAATCGGCGTAGCGAACGTAATAGATGCCCTTTTCGCGATCGCGATTGTCGACGGTGAAGTTCGTGCGATCGAGCGCGAGCCCCACGCGCAGCCAAGCAACGTCGAAGCGATCCGCCAGAGCGAGGGTTGTCGCGCCCCCGCTCATGTCGATCTTGGCCGGCGCCGCAGCGGGCTGCGCGTCGACGAGCAATTGCTTCGATTGCGCGTCGGTGAGGCCGAATTTCTCCATC
Source organism: Trinickia acidisoli (assembly GCF_017315725.1). Taxonomy (NCBI): domain Bacteria; kingdom Pseudomonadati; phylum Pseudomonadota; class Betaproteobacteria; order Burkholderiales; family Burkholderiaceae; genus Trinickia; species Trinickia acidisoli. The sequence goes on along the minus strand of NZ_JAFLRG010000001.1, from coordinate 1,652,829 downwards.
AGCTTCGACAGGAACACGGCCTCGAGCACCGGGTTGCGCGGGCGCTCGACCCAGCGCGAGGAATCCTTGTCCTGCCCCGTCAACACCTCTTCGAGCGCGCTGTGCGTGATCGAGACGTCCGTCGCCCCCCCCGCGCCGCGCACCACGAGCGTTCGGAAGCGGTCGCGCGTGCCCGAGGAATAGGCGAAATCGATGACATGGCCGATTGTGCGGCGGAACCAGTCGTCGGAGATGTTCGCGCGATTTTCGGCCCAGTCGGTCGTCATGATGCCCGTTGCGGGCGAGTCGGTCTTCAGCACGAAGCCGTTGTCGCGCCAGAACTCTTCGAGCTGGGGCCAAAGTTGATCGGGCGTGCGACCGTCTATGACGAGCCAGCGGCGGTCGCCGTCACGCTCGATATGCATGCCGAGCGGATCTTGCGCGGTCGGCACGCCCTCGCTCGAATTGCCGGCCACCGTGACGTTGCGCTTCGGCGCACCGCCCAGCGCCGCGGTAACGGGCGGCGCCGTGTACTGCGACTTGACTGTCGCCTCCGTGAGGTCGCTAGGCACCTGCAGCGGCGGGGCCGAACCCGTCGCCTTGTAATCGACGCGGTCGGAAGAGAACCAGTCGTTGAGCGTGTCACACCCCGCGAGCGTCGAGATGGCAAACACGAGCGCCGCTGCGCGGATGGCATGGAGAGAAAAAGCAGAACGTTTCATGAGGTCCTTCGTAATGCGCAACACATGCCTGCGACGACGCTGAGCGTGTGACTCGATATCGACGTCGATGAATGCGGACAATCCAATGCGGCGACAACACTGCTCGCCGGACGCTTTAGGCGAGCACGCCCGCTTCGACGAGCGCCGAGCGCACCGCCTCGTGGCAGCGTGCGTCGAGCGGCGTCAGCGGCAGCCGGATGCCACCCTTCATCCGCCCCATCTGCTCGAGCGCCCACTTCGTCGGAATCGGGTTCGACTCGATAAACAGATTCTTGTGCAACGACAACAGTTTCAGATGGATCTCGCGCGCTGTCTTGGCATCGCCCGCGATCGCCGCCTTGCAAAGCTCGCTCATCGCGCGCGGCGCGACGTTCGCCGTCACGGAAATGTTGCCGTGCCCGCCGAGCAGCATCAGGGCAATCGCCGTCGGATCGTCGCCGCTGAAGATCGAGAAATGCGTGGGCGCCGCTTTGATCAGATGCGCCGCGCGATCGATGTTGCCCGTCGCCTCCTTGATGCCGATGATGCCCGGCACTTGCGCGAGGCGCAGCGCTGTTTCGTGCGACATGTCGGCCACGGTGCGGCCCGGCACGTTGTAGAGAATGACGGGTAGGTCGACCGATTCAGCGATTTTCGCGAAGTGGCGATAGATCCCCTCTTGCGTCGGCTTGTTGTAGTACGGCACGACTTGCAGCGTGGCGTCGGCGCCGACGGCCTTCGCTTGTTTCGTCAGCTCGATCGCTTCGACCGTCGAGTTGCCGCCCGCGCCGGCAATGACGGGAATGCGCCCGGCCGTGTGCTCGACGGCCGTCTTGACCATGAGGATGTGTTCGTCGACCGACAGCGTGGCCGATTCACCGCTCGTTCCGACGACGACGAGCCCGTCCGTCCCTTCGTCGATGTGCCAGTCGATCAACTTGCGAAACGCCGGCAGATCGAGCCCGCCGTCTTCGAGCATCGGCGTGACGATCGCCGGAATGCTGCCGCGAATACGCAGGCCGCCCTGGGTGCCGCTGGATGTGCCGTTAGCCATGAAACGCCATGAATTCAAACGTGAAAGCGCGATTGTAGCGGATTAGCCGGCCAAATCGTAACGCGCGATCGCAGCGCCCTCCGCCGCGATCGACGCAGGCGGCTGGGCGGGCAGGACAGCGCATATCCGTTGGACGAAAGCGGGCCGCGGAGCGGCTTCGTAACCGTCTTCGAAAGCCACGACGACGAGGCGGCCGCGCACGGCCTCGAGCAATTCGCCCGGCGCCAGTAAAAACGCCGGATTCGACGGCTTGCCGACCGTCTCGTTGCCGCATGTGAACGTTTCATACAACAAAATGCCACCCGGCGCCAACGTCCTCACGAGCCGCGGCAGCAGCGGACGATGAAGGTAATTCGTGACGACGACGGCGGCAAAGCGCTGCGTGTCAGGCAGAGGCCAAGGGCTGCCATCTTCCAGATCGGCCGACACGGACTCGACGCCCTCGATGCCGCCCAGCGCCGCGAGCGCCGCTTCCGCGCGCTCGATTGCCACGACGGGATGCCCGCGCGCGGAGAGCCAGCGTGCGTGACGACCACTGCCCGCCGCGACGTCGAGCACCGGACCGCCCGGCGCGAGCAGATGGGCCCAGCGCACGATCCACGGCGACGGCTCTCCGGCACCGTCCACGAGCACGCCCGCGGCGGCGGCGCGCGGGCCCGTCATCGCGGCCCGCCCCCGCCTTGGCGGCAACGCGTGACGATCATGAGTACGACAGCCCCATCGCCTCGCGCACGTCGCGCATCGTCTCCGTCGCGAACTTGCGCGCCTTGTCGCAGCCGTCGGCGACGATCGCGCGAAGCAGCGAGGGATCGTCCATGTACTTTTGCGCGCGCTCGAGCATCGGTTGCTGCTCGCGCAATATCCCTTCGATGACGGGCTGCTTGCATTCGAGACAGCCGATCCCCGCGGAACGGCAGCCCTTTTGCACCCAGTCGTGCGTCGCTTCGTCGGTGTAGACCTGATGCAGTTGCCAGACAGGGCACTTGTCCGGATCGCCTGGGTCGGTGCGGCGCACGCGCGCGGGATCGGTCGGCATCGTGCGGACCTTCTTCGTGATCGTCTCGGCATCTTCGCGCAGGCCTATCGTATTGCCGTACGACTTCGACATCTTCTGCCCGTCGAGGCCCGGCATGCGCGAAGCCTTCGTCAGCAGCACCTGCGGCTCGACGAGAATGATCTTGCGCGAACCTTCGAGATAGCCGAACAGCCGCTCGCGGTCGCTCATCGACAAGCTCTGCGATTCCTGCAGCATTGCGCGCGCCTGCTCGAGCGCTTCGTCATCGCCTTCCTGCTGATACGCATTGCGCAACTCGTGATAGAGCTTCGCACGTTTGCCGCCGAGCTTTTTCGCGGCGTCCAGCGCCTTCTCGTCGAAGCCCGGCTCGCGTCCGTACAAGTAATTGAAACGGCGCGCGATTTCACGCGTCATTTCGACGTGCGGCACTTGATCCTCCCCGACGGGCACGAGCGACGCACGGTAGAGCAGGATATCGGCGGCCATCAACACGGGATAGCCGAGGAAGCCGTATGTCGACAGATCCTTGTCCTTGAGCTTCTCGATCTGCTCTTTGTAGGTCGGCACGCGCTCGAGCCAGCCGAGCGGCGCGCTCATGCCGAGCAGCAGCGAGAGTTCGGCATGCTCGGGCACGCGGCTCTGAATGAACAGTGTTGCCTGCGCCGGATCGATACCCGACGCTAGCCAATCGATCAGCACTTCCCAGACGTTCTTTTCGATGACCTCCGGCGTCTCGTAGTGCGTCGTCAGCGCGTGCCAATCGACGACGCAAAAGAAGCATGGATATTCCGACTGAAGCCGGACCCAGTTCTTGAGCACGCCGTGATAGTGGCCAAGATGAAGCGACCCTGTCGGGCGCATGCCGGAGAAGATGCGGTCTGGAAACATGGTGTCAGTTGAGAAGCAAAGCAAGAGGAGTCAGGATGGTCGTCACGGCATCGTAGCTGATCGAAACCAACGGGCGCAGCCAAAGCTTCGTCAGGATGCCCGTCATTACGAGCGCCATCACGATGAAAAAACCGTACGGCTCGAGGCGAGCGAGCGCAATCGCCGGCCGCGGCGGCAGCAGCGCAGTGAGCACACGCCCGCCGTCGAGCGGCGGCAACGGAAAGAGGTTCAATACGAAGAGCACGAGATTGACGATGATGCCCGCGCCGGCCATCCGCGTGAAAAACGGCTCGTCGATGCCAAGCCTTGCAAGCACCAAGCCGACGATGCCCCAGAGCAACGCCTGGATGAAGTTGCATAGCGGGCCGGCCAGTGCGACCCAAAACGTGCCCCAGCGCGGATTGCGCAGATTGCGAAACGCCACGGGAACAGGCTTGGCATAGCCGAACATGAACGCTCCGCCCGTCACGAAATAGAGCAGCAACGGGATCGCGATCGTGCCGAGCGGATCGATGTGGCGCATCGGGTTGAACGAGACGCGTCCCATCATGTAGGCGGTGTTGTCGCCGAGCAGGCGGGCGACATAGCCATGCGCGGCCTCGTGCAGCGTGATCGCGAAGATCACCGGCAGCGCGTAGACGACGATCGTCTGGATCAAGGAGGGATTCATGAACGTATTGTAACAAGCGGCCGGGCCCGCCCCGCGCCGCGAATGCGGCTACGACGCGGCAAGGCCGAACGGTTCGAGCGCGCCGCGTCCCGCACGCACGAGCACAGGCTCCTCACCGGTTAGATCCACGACGGTAGACGGCTCGCGCCGGCACGCCCCACTGTCGATGACGAGATCGATTTGCTTTTCGAGACGCGAACGGATTTCCTCGGGATCGTTCAGCGGTTCTTCCTCCGAAGGCAGAATCAGCGTCGTCGCAATCAGCGGCTCGCCGAGCGCCTCGAGCAGCGCGAGCGTGATCGCATGCTCGGGCACGCGCAGGCCGATCGTCTTGCGCGATGGATGCGAGAGCCGCCGCGGCACTTCCTTCGTCGCGAGCAGAATGAAAACGTACGGCCCCGGCGTGACGGACTTGATGAGCCGAAACTGCCGGTTGTCGACCATGGCGAACGTCGCCAACTCCGACAAGTCGCGCACGAGCAGCGACAAATGCTGCCGCTCGTCGAGCCCGCGAACGTGGCGCAAGCGCGTCACGGCGTCCTTGTCGTCGAGCCGGCACGCGAGCGCGTAGCTGGAATCGGTAGGCAGCGCAATCACGCCGCCGTCCTTCACGATCTGGATGGCCTGCGAGATCAGGCGCGGCTGCGGATTGTCGGGGTGAATCCTGAAGAATTGGGACATGAGCGAGCAGTCGATGGGCCGGCGGAAACGACGACGCCTATCGCAGGCGTCGCCGGGCATGACACGCGATTTCGGCGTGGACGCTAGAGCCAGCGCTCCCAAACCGGTGTGAGATCGGACGGCAGCGGCGGCAGTTTGCCGAGTTCGGTGCGCCCCTCTCCGGGCGCGTGGAAATCCGAGCCGCGCGACGCCTCGAAACCGAAGCGGCGGGCTACGTCCGCGTATTCGCGGTACTGGTCGGGCATATGGCTGCCCGTCACCACCTCGATCGCCTTCCCACCTAGGTCGAGAAACCGGCCGAATAGCGCATCGAACTCGAGCGGGGTGTACTTGTAGCGGCCCGGGTGCGCTACGACGGCCACGCCGCCGGCGCCTCGAATCCATCCGACCGCGTTCTCGAGCGAGGACCACCGGTGAGGCACATAACCGGGCTTGCCCTCGCCGAGATAGCGCTCGAAAACATCGGCCGTCGACGCCGCGTAACCCATTTCCACGAGAAAACGCGCGAAGTGCGTGCGAGAAATGAGATCGGGGTTCGATACGTAGCGCAACGCGCCCTCATAGGCACCGGCCACGCCCTGCGCCGCGAGCGCATCGCTCATCGCCTGGGCGCGCGCCGCCCGCCCATTGCGCGTCGCGTAGAGCCCGGCGACGAGCGCCTCGCACGCCGGATCGATGCCGAGCCCGACGATGTGCACCGTGCGCGAAGCCCATGTGACCGAAATCTCCACGCCGTTCACGTAGCGCATGCCGAGCGCCTCGGCTTCGCCGCGTGCTTCGGCCTGCCCTGCCACTTCGTCGTGATCGGTCAGCGCCCAGAGCGTGACGCCGCCCGCATGCGCACGGCGCGCGACGTCGGCGGGCGCAAGCCGGCCGTCGGAAACGGTCGAATGACAATGGAGATCGGCGTTCATACTATCGGGATCGAGTGATCTTTCTATTTTACCCGGAACCCCCGAAATAAGCGGCTAAGCCGTTCGGCCAAAACGCCGGGTTTCGCGTGAGCGCGACAGCCCGAGCCCGGCGCGGGGGCGGCATCGTTCGCGCGCCCGTTCGCTCAGCGGCCGCTCACGCCGGCGTCAATCATGCACAAAACGCCTCGATGAGCGCAGCCACCTGCTCGGGCTGATCGTGATGGACCATGTGGCCGGCATCTTCGATGAGCTTTTCGCGCCAGTCGGGAAACGCCGTGAAGCGCGCCTTGTATTCGGTCAGCGGGATCGCCCCCGCCAGCATCGCCAACGTCGGTGAGGCCACGGCCTCCACGTGCAGGACCTTCGCGGTGACGGTCGACCAGACGGCCATCACTTCGTCGAGGCGATATAGCAGCGGCCCGTAATGCTTGTGCGCCGGATCGGCCAGCAGCATGTAGCGGCCGTCGTCGCCACGCTTGGCCCAGTGCCGGGCCAGGAACCGTGCGCGCTCCGGAGTCAGCCGCGGATTGGTCTTGACGAGGCGCGCGGCGACCTCGTCGAACGTCGCGTACGTTTTCAGGCTGGCGGGTTCGCGGATGTCGTCGAGCCACGTCGCCAGCCGACGCGGCCATTCGCTCGGGCGCGCCGGCGCGAGGCCGAATCCTTCCAGGTCGACGACACGCCGGACGCGCTCGGGCCGCGCGCCCGCATACAAACACACGACGTTCGCCCCCATGCTGTGCCCGACGAGATTGACCTGTCCGGTCGGCGCATAGTGATCGAGCAGCGCTTCGAGATCGCTCAGATAGTCGTAAAACCAGTAGTGGCCGCCGCCATGCTCGGCGACGGGCCAATCGGACAGCCCGAACCCGCGCGCATCGGGCGCAATGACCTGCCAATCTCCGCCGAGCGCGTCGACGACGAACTGAAACGATGCGGAAACGTCCATCCAGCCGTGCAGCATGAAAAGTGTCGGTGCATCGGGGCTTCCCCAAAGGCGCACGTGCAGCTTGACGCCGCGCACGGTGACGAAATCGGATTGCGGGTTGTTCATTTTGAATGTCGGCGAGTCTCGCCAAAAAAAGAATGGTCGTTCGATTATATCGGCGTATCGACGGTTTGGCCGCCACCGTGTGCGCTATCCGTTAGGCACTCGCCTCGACTGGGACACCGCACCCGCACGGCGCGGCTATGTGTCCCGTGTCAGCCCTTATCGCCCGCTACCGGCTCGCCGCTCTCCGGATGCGCTGCCAGGGCCGCGAGTTCTTCCTCGTCGAAGCCTGCGTCGCGCCGCGCGTCGAAGTTGAACGGTCCACGCAGCCGCGGCGCACGATACTGCTCGGCAAGTCGCGCGTACGTTTCGTGCGGTTCGAGTGCCCGCTGATCGCATAAATGCCGAAACCATCGGTTGCCGATGCGCACGTGCCCGATCTCGTCGCGCAAAATCACGTCGAGGATCGCCGCCGATGCCGCATCGCCGGCTTGCATGAGGCGTGCACGAATCGGCGGCGAGGCGTCCAGCCCGCGCGCCTCCAGCGTGCGCGGCACGAGCGCCATGCGGGCGAGGACGTCGTCGCGCGTGCGCGCACACATGTCCCACAGGCCGTCGTGAGCGGGAAAGTCGCCGTAAGCATGACCGAACTCGCCCAAGCGCGCTTGCAGCAGCGCGAAGTGATGCGCCTCCTCGGCGGCGACGCGCAACCAGTCGGCGTAGAACGTTTCGGGCATACCCGGAAATCGCCAGACGGCATCGAGCGCCAAATTGACCGCATTGAATTCGATATGCGCGAGCGCATGCAGCAAAACGGCGCGCCCCTTCTCGGTTTGCATGCCGCGATGGCGCAACAGTCTCGGCTCGACGAGCGCGGGACGGGCGGGACGGCCCGGTAGGTCGGGCGGCTCGCCGATGACGGCATCGGCCTGACACGGCGCCCCGCCGGCCAAATAACGGGCATGCAAGGCGTTGACGGCGGCGGCTTTGGGACCCGGCTCACGCTCGCGCAACGCCGCCAACGCCGCATGGCGCATGCTGCAAGCGGGATCGTGCATGGAAATCGGGTTGGGTCGAGGCAAATTCATCGATAGGGAACAAACAGCATGCGGAACGAAAAGCGGCGGCCGATGCACGCGGTGGGCCCCCGCCTCGCCGCGTCTTGCGAGCGGACCGTTTACAATATGCGATTCGACACGCGCGCGTGGCCGCGCCCCGATGCCGCGGCATTGTACCGGCCGACCGTGCCCCGCTCGCCCAAAGGAGACATTGTGCCGATCTACAAGCTGGGAGAACACGCCCCGACGATTCACGAAAGCGTTTTCGTGGCCGACACCGCCGCGATCATCGGCAAAGTCACGCTCGAAGAGAATGCGAGCGTCTGGTTCGGCGCCGCCATCCGAGGCGACAACGAACCGATCACAATCAGCTCGAGCAGCAACGTCCAAGAAAACGCAGTGCTCCATACCGATCCCGGCCGCCCGCTGTCCATCGGCCGCGGCGTGACGGTCGGGCACCAAGCGATGCTGCACGGCTGCACGATCGGCGACGGATCGCTCGTGGGCATACAAGCGGTGATCTTGAATGGCGCGGTCATCGGCCGTCATTGTTTGGTCGGCGCGGGCAGTGTCGTCACCGAAAACAAGACGTTCCCCGACCGGTCGTTGATTCTGGGTTCGCCGGCCCGCGTCGCCCGAGAACTGACGGACGAGGAAGTCGAACACCTCGTGCAAAGCGCCGAAAGCTACGTGGCGCGCCGTGAGCTATTCAAGGCACGAGTCGTGCGGATCGGCTAACGTGTACCGCTTCGCCGCCGGCCGCGCCGGCGGCATCGATGATTGAAGGAAGAGTTGTGGACGACCAGTTGCAAAAATTCATGTTCGCCACCGCGCCCGTGCGCGGCGAGATCGTTTCGCTGCGCAATACGTGGCAGGAAGTGCTCGCGCGACGGCAATATCCCGCCGCCGTACGCGACATCCTCGGCGAGATGATGGCCGCGTGCGCGCTGTTGTCGGCGAACCTGAAGTTCGACGGCACGATGATCATGCAAATATTCGGCGACGGGCCGATCAAGATGCTCGTCGTGCAATGCAATTCGGCGCTGACGATGCGCGCGACGGCAAAGATCTCGAGCGAGTTCGACGCAACGCTGAACGAAAATCTGTCGTTCGTCGAACTGCTCAACGCGAGCGGCCACGGCCGCTGCGTCATTACGCTCGATCCGAACAACAAGGTCCCCGGCCAGCAGCCCTATCAAGGCATCGTGCCGTTGAGCAGCCACGACGGCCCGCTGCAATCCATCGCCGAAGTGCTCGAGCACTACATGCATCATTCCGAACAGCTCGATACGCGTTTGTGGCTCGCGGCGAACACCGAACGCGCCGTCGGCATGTTGCTGCAAAAATTGCCCGGCGACGGCGGCATCGTCCCCCACGGCGGTGAGCACGATGCGGACACCTGGGAGCGAATCTGCGTGCTCGGCGGCACGCTCTCGCAGGATGAACTGCTCAAGGAAGAGCCGCAGACCATCTTCAAGCGCCTGTTCTGGCAAGAGAACGTGCAGCACTTCGCCCCGACGCTCACGCGCTTCGAATGCAGTTGCTCGCGCGAGCGCGTCGGCTCGATGCTGAAGATGCTCGGGCGCGACGAGGTCGACGGCGTGATCGTCGAGCAAGGTCAAGTGGAAATCCACTGCGAATACTGCAATCAACGCTACGAGTTCGATCCCGTCGACGTCGCGCAGCTATTCGCGGCCAGCGAGGTGTCGGCCGGCGTCGCGCCGGCGCAGTCGCAACGGCACTGAATCCCGCGTCGAGTGTGCCAGGTGCGCCCGCCACGGTCCGCCCCCCTCTCTTCGTTTGTCGAGATACTCGGAGTTCGATCCATGAACGCACTGCTTCGCCCGCTAACGTCGATCGCGCGATCACCGCGCCGCATCGCGAGCACGGCCATCTGCGCCGCTTTCGCCGCGGCACTCTCGGGCTGCGTCGTCTGCCCGCCGCCGGGGCCGGTTCTGAGTCGTCTCGCACCAGGCCAGCCCGGCGCCGCCGAGAGCGCGCATCCGCTCACGCCCGAAGAGCAAAAGCGCTACGCCGAAATCGACAAACAGGTGCTGCACGAGCAAAACGAGGCGATGTCGGCCGATGCCTGGGCGCGCTATTACGCGCCGTACTACTACTCGGCGCCAGTGACGGTCGGCGGGTATTACGGCGGATGGAACAGCGGTTGGGGGATGAGCTACTACAGCCCGGGCTACTACGGCCCCGGCTACTATCCGGGCTGGTAGTGGTAACGCACGCGCAGAGGCGACCGCCAGGTCAGCCGGCGCTATGACGCTTTTGCACGGGCACGCGCTTGGCCTTCTCGGCCGCGTGCTTGGTTTCCGCGCGTTTGGTCTTCTTGGGCTTTTCGCGTGAAACCGGATTCGGCACCATGCTGACAGGCGCGGCCGACACCTCGCCGCGCGTCGACGTGTTACTCGGAACGAGCGTGGCGGGCACGCTCGACGTCGCGTTCGGCGACACGAACTGCACGAATACTTCGCCGTCCTTGACCATCCCCATCTCGTAACGCGCGCGCTCTTCGACGGCGGCGGTGCCGTTTTGGAGGTCCTGCACCTCGCCCTCGATCCGCTCGTTGCGCAGCTTTTCGTCGTCGTTCTTCTGCTGCTGCGTGGCCAATTCGCCGCGCAAGTCGTGCACGCTCAGCCATCCGCCGTGGCCCCACCACAGCGGATACTGGATCAGCGCAAGCAGAGCGACGAGGACTACGGTGACGAGACGCATTCAGAAAACCGCACATTCAAAACCGCCCCGTGCGAAGCAAAGCACGGGGCGGCATGCAAAACGATCGAGTAGGGCTGAGCGCGTCAACGCAGGTTATAGAACGTCGACTTGCCCGGGTAGCTCGCGATATCGCCGAGATCTTCCTCGATGCGCAGCAATTGGTTGTATTTCGAGATGCGATCGCTGCGCGAGAGCGAACCCGTCTTGATCTGACCGGCGTTCAAGCCCACGGCGATGTCCGCGATCGTCGAATCTTCCGTTTCGCCCGAGCGGTGCGAAATGACGGCCGTGTACCCGGCCCGCTTGGCCATTTCGATCGCCGCGAACGTTTCGGTGAGCGTGCCGATCTGGTTGATCTTGATGAGAATCGAGTTGGCGATGCCCTTGTCGATCCCTTCCTTCAAGATGCGCGTGTTCGTCACGAACAGATCGTCGCCCACGAGTTGGATCTTCTTGCCAAGCTTGTCCGTCAGCAGCTTCCAACCGTCCCAGTCGCTCTCGTGCATGCCGTCCTCGATCGATACGATCGGGAACTTGTCGGCGAGCGTTGCCAGGTAATCGGTGAATTCGGCCGACGACAGTTGCAGCCCTTCACCGGCCAATTGGTACTTACCGTCGTGGTAGAACTCGCTCGCGGCGCAATCGAGCGCGAGCAGCACGTCTTCGCCCGCGCGATAGCCGGCCTTCTCGATCGCCTGCAGAATCGCCGACAGGCATTCGGCGTTGCTGCCGAAATTCGGCGCAAAACCGCCTTCATCGCCCACCGCCGTGCTCATGCCGCGATCGGACAAAATCTTCTTCAGCGCATGGAACACTTCCGCGCCGCAACGCAGCGCTTCGCGGAACGTCGGCTGGCTCACCGGCACGATCATGAACTCTTGAATGTCCAGGCTGTTGTTCGCGTGCGCGCCGCCGTTGACGATGTTCATCATCGGCACCGGCAGTTGCATCGCACCCGAGCCGCCGAAGTAGCGGTACAGGGGCAGACCCGCTTCTTCAGCCGCGGCCTTCGCAACCGCCATCGAGACGGCCAGCATCGCGTTCGCGCCCAAGCGCGACTTGTTGTCGGTGCCGTCCAACTCGAGCAGCGTCTTGTCGAGGAACGCCTGCTCCGATGCGTCCAAACCCATGATCGCTTCGGAAATCTCGGTGTTGATATGCTCGACCGCCTTGAGCACGCCCTTGCCGCTGTAGCGGCCTGCTTCGCCGTCACGCAGCTCGATCGCTTCGCGCGAGCCCGTCGACGCGCCCGAAGGCACCGCCGCGCGACCCATCGTGCCCGATTCGAGCAGCACATCGCATTCGACGGTCGGGTTGCCTCGGGAGTCCAAAATCTCACGGCCGATGATATCTACGATTGCACTCATGATTTCCTCTAGAAATTACGATGAATTCTCTTTATTGACGGGTCGGTCAGTCGAAAGTCAGTTGAAATCGCGCTCGATGAACGGAGTGCGTTTCACGACGGTATCCAATGCGGCCAGCGTCTCCAGCAGGTCGCTCATGCGGCGCAGCGGCACGGCGTTCGGGCCGTCCGACAGCGCGCAAGGGGGATTGGGGTGCGTCTCCATGAACAAGCCCGCAACGCCAACCCCAACGGCCGCGCGCGCGAGCACGGGCACGAATTCGCGTTGCCCGCCCGAGCTCGTGCCTTGCCCGCCCGGCAGTTGCACCGAGTGCGTGGCGTCGAACACGACGGGCGCCCCCGTCTCGCGCATGATCGCGAGCGAACGCATGTCGGAGACGAGGTTGTTGTAGCCGAACGACACGCCACGCTCGCACGCGAGGAAGCGGTCCTCCGACAGGCCCGCTTCACGCGCCGCGTCGCGCGCCTTGTCGATCACGTTCGTCATGTCGTGCGGCGCGAGAAATTGGCCCTTCTTGATGTTCACGGGCTTGCCCGAGCGCGCGCAGGCTTGAATGAAGTCGGTCTGACGGCACAGGAACGCCGGCGTTTGCAACACGTCGACGACCGAGGCCACCTGTTCGATTTCATCGATGCTGTGCACGTCGGTCAGCACGGGCACGCCTAGCTGCCGCTTCACCTCGGACAGGATGCGCAGCCCTTCGTTCATGCCGAGCCCGCGAAACGACTTGCCCGAACTGCGATTGGCCTTGTCGTACGAGGACTTGTAGATGAACGGGATGCCGAGCTTCGCGCAAATTTCCTTGAGCTGGCCGGCTGCGTCGATCGTCATCTGTTCGGATTCGACGACGCAGGTACCCGCGATCAGGAAAAACGGCTTATCGAGACCGACTTCGAAGTCGCACAGCTTCATACTTTCTCCTTGTGCACTTCGTGGCAGGCGAGCGCTGCTTCGACGAACGACTTGAACAGCCGGTGCCCGTCGCGCGGCGTCGACGTGAATTCAGGGTGAAACTGCACGCCGACGAACCACGGATGCATGTCGCGCGGTAGCTCCATCATTTCAGGCAGATCCTCGCTCGGCGTGTGCGCACTGATGATAAGGCCGCCGGCTTCGAGTTGCGGCACGTAACGGTTATTGACTTCATAACGGTGACGGTGACGCTCGTTCACATCCTTGCCGTAAATCTGCTCGGCCAGCGTGCCGGGCTTGATCGGGCAGCGTTGCGAGCCTAGGCGCATCGTGCCGCCGAGATCCGATTCTTCCGTCCGCGTCTCGACACGGCCTTCGCGGTCGTACCACTCGGTGATCAGCGCCACCACGCGATGAGGGGTAGCCGCGTCGAACTCGGTGCTGTTCGCCTCTTTCAGGCCGACGACGTTGCGTGCGAACTCGATCACGGCCAGTTGCATGCCGAGGCAGATGCCGAGATACGGCACCTTCGCTTCGCGCGCATAGCGGATCGCCGCGATCTTGCCTTCGGTGCCGCGACGGCCGAAGCCGCCCGGCACGAGCACGGCATCGAGATGCTTGAGGCTTTCGACGCCCTCGGCCTCGATCTGCTCCGAATCGATGTACTCGATGTTGACCTTCGTCGACGTATGCACCGACGCGTGGCGCAGCGCTTCGATCAGCGACTTGTACGATTCGGTCAGATCGACGTACTTGCCGACCATGCCGATCGTGACTTCGTGCTTCGGATACTCGAGCTTGTCCACGATCGCCGACCACATCGACAAATCGGCCGGATTCGGCTGCAGCTTCAACTCGTCGCAAATAATGCCGTCGAGCCCTTGATCGTGCAGCATCTGCGGAATCTTGTAGATGCTGTCGACGTCCCAAACCGAGATGACGGCGTCTTCGGGGACATTCGAGAACATCGAGATCTTCTTGGACTCGTCGTCCGGGATGCGGCGATCGGCACGGCACAGCAGCACGTGCGGCAAGATCCCGATCTCGCGCAGCTTCTGCACGCTGTGCTGCGTCGGCTTCGTCTTCAGTTCGCCGGCCGTCGCGATGAACGGCACGAGCGTGAGATGGACGAAGCAGGCGCTGTTGCGGCCCAAACGCAAGCTCATTTGCCGCGCGGCCTCGAGGAACGGCAGCGACTCGATGTCGCCGACCGTGCCACCGATTTCGACGATTGCGACGTCGGGCTCGCCGCAGGTGGCCGATGCCGCACCGCGTTCGATGAACGCTTGAATTTCGTTCGTGATGTGCGGAATCACCTGCACCGTCTTGCCGAGGTAATCGCCGCGGCGCTCCTTGCGGATCACCGATTCGTAGATCTGCCCCGTCGTGAAATTGTTCGCGCGACGCATCTTCGTGCTGATGAACCGCTCGTAGTGACCGAGGTCGAGATCCGTCTCAGCGCCGTCTTCCGTCACGAACACTTCGCCGTGCTGAAACGGGCTCATCGTGCCGGGGTCGACGTTGATGTAGGGATCGAGCTTGAGGAGGGTGACTTTGAGACCGCGCGATTCGAGGATCGCGGCGAGAGAAGCGGCGGCAATGCCCTTGCCGAGAGACGACACTACGCCGCCGGTGACGAAAACATATTTAGTCATCGCTGAATGCTCGCGGGAAAAACGGATTATACCTTAAGGCCCGCACGAACCACAGCGCCTAACGGCTATCGGACGGGCCGCCCCGCGTCACGCAGCGCGTTCAGCATTCTCTGCAGCGCGCGTGCCGTTTCGATCGGCCGCTCCATCGGAAACAGGTGGCTGCCCTCCATCCATTCGATGCGTCCGAGCGCCGCGCGCCGCGTCGCATCGAGCCCGACTTGGCGGATTTCCTTCGAGCGGGTGCCGGCGATGAATCCCAGCGGCACCGGTGCGCCGTGCGAGAGCCGCGGGCCGAGCGTGCGCGGCAACGTCCGGTAGATCCGATATTCGATGTCGCGATCGAATGCGAGCGTGCGCGTACCATCCGCCACGCTTTGCGGAATGCCGAAGTCGATGTAGTCGGACAAAACTCGCTCGTCCCAGCGTGCGAAAGCGCTCTTCGCATGAAAATGACGCCACGCTTCTTCACGGTTCGCCCACTGCGTGCGGCGCGTACGCGTGGCCGCGGCCGGCGAAAGCCGCTCGTCGAGGCCTGTCCACTGCGTAAAGCGCAGCACGTTCGCGCGCCAGCCCGCGATGACCGGCGAATCTAGCATCACGACGCCGCGCACCCAATGCGGATGTTTGAGCGCGGCCATCAGCGAGAGATAGCCGCCGAGCGAGTGGCCGACGAGCCAGACCGGCCGCTCGTAGCGGCGGCCGATATCGGCGAGCAGTTCGTCGACGAGATGCGGCCAATCGCTCGTGATGGGATAACGGGCATCGTGGCCGATGCGATCGATGTAGCGCAACTCGTAATCATCGGAGAGCTCGGCGAACAGCGTCCGGTAAATCGACGCCGGAAAACCGTTCGCATGCGAAAAGTGGATGACGTCTTTCAAGCGCCGCTGCCTCCAGGTTCGTTCGTCTCTTATCGATCCATCCAGTAGCGGGCGTGCGACACCCGATAACGCTCGAGCGTCGGCCGGCCATTCTCGATCGCGACACGTACCGCGCCGTCGCGATCGGTTCGAGCCAGCGAGGCGCCGCGCGCATCGAAGCGGGACCAGACGCTCGGATGGGGATGGCGAAAGCGATTGCGATAGCCTACCTGAAATACCGCGATGCGCGGATCGACCGAATCGAGGAAAGGCTCGGTCGACGACGTCTTGCTGCCATGATGCGCGACGAGCAGCACGTCGGCACGCAACGCCTCGCTCGCGCGGCTGACGAGCACGCGCTCGGCAGGTGCGCCGATGTCGCCGGTCAGCAACGCACTCACCCCGTGCGCGCTGACCTTCAACACGCACGACTGTTCGTTCGATTGCCTCGGTAATGGGCCCGGGTCGGGCCAGAGCATTTCGAACTCGACGCCGTCCCAATGCCAGCGTTGCCCTGCCGCGCAGCGCAGACGATCCGTGCCTGGCCCGCGCGCCGCATCCCACGCACGATGCATGGGCGGCAACCCGCCGAGCATCTGCCGCACCTGCGCCGACGCGATCACCGCAGGCACGCCGCCAGCGTGATCGGCATCGCCGTGACTCACGACGAGCGCATCGAGCCGGCTGACACCGTTCGCGCGCAGATACGGCGCGACGATACGTTCGCCGGCGTTCGTCGATTCGGGACCAGGGCCGGCATCGAACAGCAGCGCACGGCGACGCGTCTCGACGAGAATCGACGTACCCTGCCCGACGTCGAGCGCCGTCAGCCGAAACGCGCCCTCTTCGACGCGGGGCGCGCCCGGCACGACGAGCGGCAACCACGCGAGCGGCGCCGCAAACCGCAACGGCCAGCCGCGCGGCATCAGGCACCATGCGACGCCCGCGAGCGCGGCCCCCAACGCCGACAACGACGGCCGCGGCGGATGCCGGTCGGCCCACGGCGATTGAGCAAGGGCATGCAGCACGTGCATCAGCGGCTCCAGCAGCGCATGCGCCAATTGGTAGGCGAGCGCATCGAGCGGCGCGGGCAACGCGATCGCGACGAGCACGACCGGCACGACGAGCACGCTGACCCATGGCACCGCAATCGCATTCGCCAGCGGGCCGACGAGCGAGACTTGCGAGAACCAGAACGCCGTGAGCGGCGCGAGACCGATCGTCACGGCCCACTGGGCGCGGATCGCATCGGCGCATCGCCTGCGCGCGCGTGCCAGCCGCCTTCGCCACCGCGAGCGCGGCCGATCGACGCCGTCCGCCTGAACCGGCGGCGCCATCCACGTGGGATCGCTCGCGCGCGCCGCATCGAGCGCGTCATGCGCCGTATTGCCTTCTTCTCGTACGCGCAACCGGCCGCGCATCGCGAACGCAATGAGCGCGACGGCCCCGAACGAAAGCCAAAAGCCGGCCGCCGTCACGGCCCACGGATCGACGATCAGCACAAGCGCCGCTGCCCATGCGAGCACGAGCGAAAACGCGACGCTGCGTCCGAGCACGAACGCCACACTCACCGCGACGAGCATCCATAGCGCACGCTGTGCCGGTACGTTGAAGCCCGCGAGGACCGCATAGCCTGCGGCGCTCGCGACGGCGGCCGCCGCCGCGACGATCGGTGTCGGCAAGACGAGCGGCCATTCGCGTGTGCCACGGCGCGCAAGCATCGCACCGATCAAACATGAGCGCCGCCACAACCAGGCCGCGAGCGCGGCGCACAGACCGGCGACGAATCCGATGTGCAAACCCGATACGGCCACGAGGTGACTCGTGCCCGTGCGGCGCAATGCGAGCCGGTCGACCGCGGCGATGGCGTCTTGCGTGCCGATCGCGAGCGCGGTGACGATACCGCCATGCGCCGCGCCGTCGAGCACCTGCGCCATGCGTTCGCGCAGCGCGAAGCGCAAGCGGCCGATTGCCGTGCCGATGCCGCCCGCCGTACCGGGCAATCGCTTCGCCGCGCTGCCCGCAACGACGTAGCCCGTCGCACGCACGCCGCGCGCGAGCCATGCGACTTCCGCGTCGTGAACCGCGAAATTCGCGTGACCGTGCGGGCGTTTCAGTCGCACCATCAAGCGCCAACGATCGCCGGGTTTTAGCTGCGACATGCCGTGGCCGCCACGCCCCGCCCAATTGAGTTGCACAATCGACGGGAAGCGCTCGATACCCGTTCTGCGCCGCACGTCGTCGACATCGACGGCAAACAAGAACCTTGCACTCGCCGTATCTTGGGTGGGCAAGCCGCGCACGTGTCCCGTCAACGCTAGTTCGCGGAGTTCCCAAGCATTCGGCAATGCTTCGGCGAGACGTATCTCGGCACGCACGGCCGCGTAGGCGTAACCGGCAACGACGGCGGCACCCGCCAAAGCCGCGGGCGTGGCGATCGACCTACACCACGCGGCCCACGGCGCTACCGTACCGCGCGTGGACGAGCGCACCGAAGCGATCGCCGGCGACGCACGCACCCATACGGCCATGCCGCACGCCGCTACGAACAGCACAGCGAGCGCCGCCCATTGCCAACGCCCCGGCAGCGTCGCCCGCTGCTGCAGCGATACGATGCCAAGCGCGAAACCGACCAGCATCGCCCGCATTCGCCCTCCGTCGATCAACGCGCCGACGTGCGAATACGGCCGAGCGCATCGGCTCGTCTGCTCATCCAATGAACGGCGCTAACGATCGTCGATTATGCGCAAGCAAATGCGAGCCGGGGGAGCGCGACGTAAGCGTTGGCCATTGTGCCTACCGCCAGCGCATCGACGCCCATGCCGCGCAGCTCGGCGACGACCGCACCGATTCGAGGCACTTGATCGGGCGTATTGCGCTGCTTGTAGAGCCAGGACGGGGGAATATCGGGCGCATCGGTTTCGATGACGAGGGCTTCGAGCGGCAACTCGGCAGCGAGCCGCCTGATTTGGCGAGCGCGCTCGAACGTGACGTTGCCGCCGAAGCCGAGCCGCATGCCTTGGTCGATGAAAGCCTGCGCCTGCTGGAAGCTGCCGTTGAACGCATGCGCGATGCCGCGCTTCACCGCGTGACGGCGCAGGCCCGCCAGCACGAGATCCTGCGATTTGCGCACGTGGCAGATGACGGGCAGATCGAACTCGCGGGCAAGCTTGAGTTGGGCGTCGTAGAAAAAGCGCTGGCGCGCATCGTCGAGGTCCGGCACGAAGTAGTCGAGCCCGATTTCGCCGATTCCGACAAAGCGAGGATCGTCCAGGCTCGCCTCGATCTCACGGCGCAGCGCAGCGAGATCGTCGTCGTGCGCTTGCCGTGTGAACAACGGGTGGATGCCAAGCGCATAAACGCCGCCCGTCACGCGATGGGCCAGCGAGCGCACCGCGGCAAAGTTCTGGCGCGCCACGGCCGGGATGACGATGCGCCCCACCCCGGACGCGAGCGCCGCCCGCGCAACCGCTTCGCGATCGCCGCCGAACTCGCCGGCATCCAGATGACAGTGCGTATCGATCCACATGGCGGCGTTCGCGGCGCGTGCGCGCAGCGTGCGTTAGACGGGCACGGACGGCTCTTCGTGCAGCAAGCCGTCGCGCAGGCGCAGGATGCGATCGCAGCGCCCTGCCAAATCGACATCGTGCGTGACGATGACGAAGCTCGTCTCGAACGTGGCCGATAGCTCGAGCATCAGATTGAAGACGTTGTCCGCCGTCGCGCCATCGAGATTGCCGGTTGGCTCGTCGGCCAGCACGCAGGCCGGCTTGGTCACGAGCGCGCGCGCGATCGCGACGCGCTGCCGCTCGCCGCCCGACAGCTCGCCGGGGCGATGCTTCGCGCGGTGCGCCAGGCCGACGCGCTCGAGCGTCGCGAGCGCCTCCCGTCGGGCCTCGTCGGCCGAGAGCCGCCGAATGCGCAGCGGCATCGCGACGTTATCGAGCGCGCTGAATTCCGCGAGCAGATGATGAAATTGATAGACGAAACCGAGTGCGCGATTGCGCAGGTCGTTGCGCTCGCGCTCGGCCAACTGCGTGAAGGGGCGGCCGAGCAGCGACACGCTGCCTGCGCTCGGCTCGTCGAGCCCGCCGAGCACGTGCAAGAGCGTGCTTTTGCCCGAGCCCGACGCGCCGACGATCGCGAGTTTTTCTCCGCGCCGCACGGAAAGCTCGGCACCGCTCAGCACCGGCACGTTCAAACCGCCTTGGACGAACGCCTTCGAGATGCCGTGTGCCTCGAGCACGTAGGGCGCCGCATCGGACGCGTCGGTGGCGGCGCGGCCCGCCGTGGGTTTCTCGACCATGAATTCATTCATAACGCAGCGCCTCCGCCGGTCGCACTTTCGCACCGCGCCAGCTCGGATAGAGCGTTGCGAGCGCCGACAAAACGAAGGCGATGACACCGATTCTCACCACGTCGCTCGCGACCAATTCCGAGGGCAGTTCGCTGATGAAATAGACGGATGGCGGCAGGAATTGCACGCCGAACAGGTGCTCGATCATCGGCACGAGCCACGGAATGCTCCAGGCGATGAGGCAACCGAGCGCGATGCCCACCCCCGTCCCGGCAAAGCCGATCGTAATGCCTTGAACGAAGAAGATCTTCATGATCGAGCCGGGTTGCGCGCCGAGCGTGCGCAAGATCGCGATGTCGGCCTGCTTGTTCGTCACCGTCATGACGAGCGACGACACGAGGTTGAAGGCCGCAACCGCGATGATCAACGTCAGAATCACGAACATCATCCGCTTCTCGATCTTGACGGCCGAGAACCACGTCTTGTTCTGCTGTGTCCAGTCGCGAATGTAGAGATCGCCCGACAGCGTATGCGAAAGCTCGCGCGCGACGCGCGGCGCTTCCTCCATGTCCTTGAGCCTGAGCCTCACGCCCGTCGGCGCGGTGATGCGAAACAGCACTTCGGCATCGTGAATGTTGATGAGCGCGAGCGTGCTGTCGTACTCGTAGTGACCAGACTCGAACACACCCGTGACCGTGAACTGCTTCAGGCGCGGCAGCATGCCGGCGGGCGTCAGCGAGCCTTCGGGGGCGACGAGCGTGATCTTGTCGCCAACCGAAACGCCGAGGTTGGTGGCCAAATCGGCGCCGAGCACGATGTTGAACTGTCCGGGCTCGAGATCGGTCAAGCGGCCAGCCTTCATGTCTTTGTCGATGTCGGACACTTGAGGCTCGAGCGCCGGGTCGACGCCGCGCAGCGCCACGCCGCTCACGGCGTCCTGGCGCGTGAGTAGCGCCTGCGCGTCGACGTAAGGGGCC
Source organism: Trinickia acidisoli (assembly GCF_017315725.1). Taxonomy (NCBI): domain Bacteria; kingdom Pseudomonadati; phylum Pseudomonadota; class Betaproteobacteria; order Burkholderiales; family Burkholderiaceae; genus Trinickia; species Trinickia acidisoli. Next base: position 1,632,083 of record NZ_JAFLRG010000001.1, on the reverse strand, counting down.
GCGCCGATCACTTCCGGGTTGCGGCGCGCCTCGAAGCTCGTGACCCGCCAATCGGGCATGGACCCCGTCGGCGAGAAGATCTCGACGTGCGCGAGGACCGACAGCATCCGGTCGCGCACCTCTTTCTGAAAACCGTTCATGACGGAGAGCACGACGATCAGCGCGGCCACGCCGAGCGCGATGCCCGCCATCGACGCCAGCGCGATGAACGAAATGAAGCCGTTGCCCGTCGTGCGCTTGCCGGCGCGTGTGTAGCGCCAACCGATTTGCCATTCGTAAGGGAGTTTCAAGCGAATCCTTCCATTCTCTGCTGCAACCACGCGCGCCGCCGACATCAGCGGCGCGCCGACCGGCCCGCAATGCGCGTGCCGCGCAGGCGGGGCGCCGCCGTGAATCGGAGAGCGCCGATCAAGCGCGCAGTTTGCCATACAATGCGCACCATCATGCATTCCAACCGTCTTCATCTCCTGTTGCCGTTCGCGCTGCCGGCCGCTGCCGATGCCTCCAGCGCGCTGCACGAGCTACACAGCCCGGCGCTCGACAAACTGCTGGCCCGCGCGGCGCTCGTCGAGCGCGTGGCCGGCGAAGACTTCCAGCGCACGCTGCCGCACGAGCGGTGGATCGCCCGCCAGTTCGGCGCCGTCGCCGGAAACGCAGCCGACGAAGCACCGCTCGCGCCCTATATGCTACTCGCCGACGGCGGCACGCCTGGCGAGAACGAATGGGCTTGCGTCGAGCCCGTGCACGTGCGGATCGCGCACGATCACCTCGTGCTGATCGACCCCTCGGCGCTCGAATTGACCGACGAGGACGCCGCCACCCTGCTCGCCGTGGCGAAGCCGTTGATCGAAGAGCTGGGCGTGTGCGTCGAGGCGCCCTGTCCGCGGCGCTGGTACCTATCCGGTGACGTCCTGGGCAAGCTCGCAGGTGCTTCGCCGCTGCGCGCGAGCGGGCGCAGCATCGAAATCTGGCTGCCCCACGACGCGCATTCGGGCCAGCGTTCGCGCATCTGGATGAAGCTGCAAAACGAAGTGCAGATGGGCTGGTTCGAGCATCCGGTCAACGAGGCACGCGAAGCGCGCGGCTTGCCCGCCGTCAACTCGATCTGGCTACACGCGCAAGGCGTGGCGCAACGCGTGCGCAGCCCATTCGCGCGCGTGCTGTCCGATGCGGCCGCCACGCGCGGGCTCGCGCTGGCCGCCGCGGCGGAGGTAGCAAGCGCGCCGGCCTCGTTCAAGGCGCTGCCGCCGCTCGAGGCCGGCGTCACGCTCGTCGAGTTGGGCCCGTTCACCGCACCGTTCATCGCCCAAGATTGGGCCGCCTGGCAGGCCGCGCTCGACGAACTCGAGCGCAATTGGTTCGCGCCCGCACTGGACGCGCTCACGACGGGGCGCCTCGGCGCGCTCTCGCTGACGCTGGCGGGCGATACCGGCTCGGTCACGCTGAGCGCGACCCGCGGCGACCTGCGCAAGTTCTGGCGGCGGCGCGTTCTCGCATCGCTGTTCGAATGATCCGATACGTCTTTGCCGCCCGCCTGGCGTCGCTCGATACGGCGCCGCGCAGTCCGCATTGCCTCCCGCTTCACCGGCCGCCCTCCCTTTTCCACTCGTTCGCATGACTCGAATCGTCACACGCGCGGGCTCGCCCGCCGACGAAGCGGCGCTGATCCGCCACGGCCTGCACCCGATTTTGGCTCGCCTTTACGCCGCCCGCGGCGTGCGCCTGCCCGACGAAATCGAAACCGCGCTCACGCGACTCGTGCCGCCGGTCGAACTCAAGGGAACGCACGACGCGGCCGAGTTGCTTGCCGACGCCATCGCCCAGCGCAAGCGCCTGCTCGTCGTCGCCGATTACGATTGCGACGGCGCCACGGCATGCGCCGTCGCCGTGCGCGGCCTGCGCATGTTCGGCGCGCAGGTCGACTACCTCGTACCGAACCGGTTCGAATACGGCTACGGGCTTACGCCCGAAATCGTCGAGCTGGCGGCCCAGCGCAAGCCCGACCTGCTCATCACGGTCGACAATGGCATCGCGAGCGTCGATGGCGTGGCCGCGGCCAACGCACGCGGCATCGACGTGCTCGTGACCGACCACCACTTGCCCGGGGAGACCCTCCCCCCCGCGCGCGCGATCGTCAATCCGAATCAGCCGGGGTGTACGTTTCCGAGCAAATGCATCGCCGGCGTGGGCGTCATGTTCTACGTGCTGCTCGCGCTGCGCGCGCGGCTGCGCGAACGCGGTGCATTCGGCGATGCCAGCGTGCCCGAACCGCGGCTCGACGGTTTGCTCGACCTCGTCGCGCTCGGCACCGTGGCCGACGTCGTCAAGCTCGACGGCAACAACCGCGTACTCGTCGCGCAAGGGCTCTCGCGCATCCGCCGCGGCCGCATGCAGCCAGGCATCGCGGCCCTGTTCCGCGCCGCCGGACGCGACGCGCGCAGCGCTTCGGGATTCGATCTCGGCTTCGCGCTGGGCCCCCGCCTGAATGCCGCCGGACGGCTCTCCGACATGTCGCTCGGGATCGAGTGCCTGACGACGGACGACGTCGGCCGCGCGTGGGAACTCGCGCAGCAGCTCGACGCGATGAACCGCGAGCGGCGCGAAATCGAAGCCGGCATGCAGCAGCAAGCGCTGGGCGAGATCGCCGCGCTCGATCCCGAAGGCCGGGCCACGATCACGCTGTTCAACGAGACCTGGCATCAAGGCGTGATCGGCATCGTCGCCGGGCGCCTGAAGGAAAAGTACCATCGCCCCGCTTTCACGTTCGCGCTGGCCGACGAGCGCGGCGAACTCGTCAAAGGCTCCGGCCGCTCGATTTCCGGGTTCCACCTGCGCGATGCGCTCGACCTGATCGCCAAGCGCGAGCCCGATCTCATCGTCAAGTTCGGCGGCCATGCGATGGCGGCAGGCTTGACGCTCGCGACGGTCGACGTACCGCGCTTCGCGGCTGCCTTCGAAGCGGTCGCGCGCGAGTGGCTCGACGACGATGCGCTCGCGCGCGTCGTGATGACGGACGGCGAGTTGGAAGATGCGTATTTCACGCCGCAAGTCGTCGAGGTGATCGAGGCCGCGGTCTGGGGGCAGGGTTTTCCGGCGCCGACGTTCTCGGGCGAATTCGACGTCGTATCGCAGGCGCTCGTGAAGGACAAGCACCTGAAGCTGCAGCTCGCACGCGGGCGGCAGCGCTTTCAGGCGATCTGGTTCAACCACACCGACACACTGCCGGCGCGCGCGCATCTCGCCTATCGGCTCGCGGCCGATAGCTGGAACGGTGTCGTGCGCGTTCAATTGATCGTCGAACACGCGGTCTGAGGCGAGGAGGCCGCATCGGCTATAATTTTTTCTTTTCACGAAGCAGAAAAGATCAAATGGAAGCCGAACGTCTGAATGCGATCGAAGGCTCTCTCGCGGACTTGCGCCGACGCGCAGGCGAGCTACGGGGGTATCTTTGACTACGACGCCAAAACCGCGCGTCTAGCCGAAGTCAACAAAGAGCTCGAGGATCCGAACGTCTGGAACGACTCGAAGCATGCCCAGGCCCTCGGCCGCGAGAAGAAGTCGCTCGAAGGCGTAGTGCTGACCCTCTCGGCCCTCGACACGGATCTGCGCGACGCGCAGGATCTGTTCGACATGGCCCGCGAAGAAAGCGACGACGACACGCTCGTCGCCTGCGAGGCCGACACGCAAAAGATCGAAGCGCGCGTCGCCGATCTCGAATTCCGCCGGATGTTCTCGAACCCGGCCGACCCGAACAACGCGTTCATCGACATTCAAGCCGGCGCGGGCGGTACCGAAGCGTGCGACTGGGCGTCGATGCTGCTGCGCCAATATTTGCGCTACTGCGAGCGCAAAGGCTTCAAGACGGAAGTGCTCGAAGAGTCCGAAGGCGACGTCGCCGGCATCAAGAACGCGACGATCAAAGTCGAAGGCGAGTACGCCTACGGTTTTTTACGCTCCGAGACCGGCATCCACCGCCTCGTGCGCAAGTCGCCGTTCGATTCGTCGGGCGGCCGGCATACGTCGTTTTCGTCGGTATTCGTCTATCCCGAAATCGACGATTCGATCGAAGTCGACATCAACCCGGCCGACCTGCGCATCGATACCTATCGCGCGTCGGGCGCCGGCGGTCAGCACATCAACAAGACCGATTCCGCCGTGCGGATCACGCACATGCCCTCGGGTATCGTCGTGCAGTGCCAAAACGACCGCTCTCAGCACCGCAATCGCGCCGAAGCGATGGCCATGCTCAAGTCGCGCCTGTACGAAGCCGAGATACGCAAGCGTCAAGCCGAACAGGACAAGCTCGAGTCGAGCAAAACCGACGTGGGCTGGGGCCATCAAATTCGTTCGTACGTGCTCGATCAGAGCCGCGTGAAAGACTTACGCACGAACGTCGAAATCAGCAATACGAAGGCCGTGCTCGACGGCGACCTCGACGAATTCATCAGCGCCAGCCTGAAGCAAGGCGTCTGAGCGCAGCGGATACCCCATGACCGAATCGACTCTCCCCTCCCTCGACACAGCCGTCGACGAGAACAAGATCATCGCCGAGCGGCGCGAGAAGCTACGCGCGCTGCGCGAGGCGGGCATCGCCTACCCGAACGATTTCCGTCCGACGCACCATGCGGGCGAACTACAGTCGCGCTACGCCGACACCGACAAAGACGCACTGGAAACCACGGCGCTCGAGATCGCCGTCGCGGGCCGCATGATGCTCAAGCGTGTAATGGGCAAGGCGAGCTTCGCGACCGTGCGGGACGGCTCGGGCCAAATCCAATTCTTCGTGACGCCGGCCGACGTCGGCGGAGAGACGTACGAAGCCTTCAAGAAGTGGGACCTCGGCGATATCGTCGCCGCCCGCGGCGTGCTGTTCCGGACGAACAAGGGTGAGCTGTCGGTGCGCTGCACGGAACTGCGCCTGCTCTCGAAGGCGCTGCGCCCCCTGCCCGACAAGTTCCACGGCCTGTCCGACCAAGAAACGCGCTACCGTCAGCGCTATGTCGATCTGATCGTCACGCCCGAGGCGCGCAATACGTTCGTCGCGCGCACGAAGGCGATTTCGTCGATCCGCAAGTTCATGTCCGATGCCGACTTCATGGAAGTCGAAACGCCGATGCTGCATCCGATCCCGGGCGGCGCGGCGGCCAAACCGTTCACCACGCATCACAACGCGCTCGATATGCAGATGTTTCTGCGCATCGCGCCCGAGCTTTACCTGAAGCGGCTGATCGTGGGCGGCTTCGAACGCGTCTTCGAGGTCAACCGTAACTTCCGCAACGAGGGCGTGTCGCCGCGGCACAACCCCGAATTCACGATGATGGAGTTCTACGCCGCGTACACGAACTACACGTGGCTCATGGACTTCACCGAGCAGTTGATTCGCCAAGCCGCCATCGATGCGCTCGGCACGGCGAACATCGTGTATCAGGGCCGCGAGCTCGATTTGTCCAAGCCGTTCCATCGGCTGACGATCACGCAGGCGATCCGCAAGTACGCGCCCGACTACACCGACGCGCAGCTCGCCGATGCCGCCTTCCTGCGCACGGAACTCAAGCGTTTCGGCGTCGATACGACGCAGCCGATGTTCTTGAACGCCGGCATCGGCGCGCTGCAGCTTGCGTTGTTCGAAGAGACGGCCGAAGCACAGTTGTGGGAGCCGACGTACATCATCGACTACCCCGTCGAGGTGTCGCCGCTCGCGCGCGCGTCGGATTCGGTCGAAGGCATTACCGAGCGCTTCGAGCTCTTCATCACGGGCCGCGAAATCGCGAACGGATTCTCCGAGCTCAACGACCCGGAAGACCAAGCGGCGCGCTTCAAGAAACAAGTCGAGCAAAAAGATGCCGGCGACGAAGAGGCGATGTACTACGACGCCGACTACATTCGCGCGCTCGAATACGGCATGCCGCCGACGGGCGGCTGCGGGATCGGCATCGACCGTCTCGTGATGCTGCTCACCGACAGCCCGAGCATTCGCGACGTCATCCTGTTCCCGCACCTGCGTCGCGAGGACTGACGCGCGCAAGCCACGCCGAGTTTGTAACGATCGGTAAAAGCCGTCCGCAGCATTGCTCCGGGCGGCTTTTTTACGCCCGATCCGACCCTTGCAAACCGTCAAATCCGCCGATTCAGCGCCGCACCGCCGTGCCCTGACACCATTGCGCGCGCCGCAGATCGTTACAAATTGAAACGATGGTGTTCGTGCGATGGCGGACACTATGATCGTTACTCAATAAGAGCCTCTTCAGTTTCGACGGAAGGTACGTCATGAACAATCCGACCACATCGTCGCGCCGCCTGCACCCGTTGATTGCGGTCGCAGCGGGCACCATCATCGTCGCGAGTCTCGCCGCCACTGCCGCCATTACCGGTGTCTTTCCCAAGGCGTCGAGTTCGAGCGTCCAAAACGATCAATCGCAGACAGCACAAGTTGCGTCTCAGCCTGTCGTCGATTCGTCCGCCCCCGCCACGGCAGCCGCGATGACCGGCGAACAACAACCGGCACAACCGCCCGCGCCCACGCCAACTGCACCGACCGCGACGCAGGCGCAAGCCACACCTGCGGCACCGGGCCAAGTGCCCTACACGGGGCAGCCGGGCCAACCTTCGTACGCACAGCAACCGCCGGCACCCCAGCCTCCCGCGCAACAGCAGCTTGCCCAGCAACCGTATGCGCAGCCGCAGCAACCTCCCGCGCAATCAGCGTATTGCGCGAGTTGCGGCACCGTCGAATCGGTCGTGACCGAGCGACGCGAGGGCCGCAGCACCGGTATCGGCGCCGTGGGCGGCGCGCTGGCCGGCGGCCTGCTCGGCAACCAATTCGGCCGCGGCACAGGCCGTGCGGCGATGACGGTGCTTGGCGCCGTGGGTGGCGGCTTCGCCGGGAACTCGGTCGAAAAACATCTACGCAGCAACACCGAATATCAAGTGCGGGTGCGAATGGAAAACGGCCACCTGCGCTACTTCACCTATCGCGAACCGCCGCCGTTCCAGCACGGCGAACGCGTTCACATCGAACGCGGCACGCTCGCCGCGGGCTGACCACGCCGGCCTATCGGCCCGGAACCGGACGTAAAAAAGGCGACCTCTATAGATCGCCTTTTTTCGCTTGCGCATGGTGAACGCTACCATCGAATCACCATCGCTCGGCACGCTTCACTCGGCCGCATCCTCGATCCAGGCAAGCTGGATGGCCTCGAGAATCTTCTCGCTCGATCGGTTGGGATCATCGTCGAAACCGTCGAGCTCCATCACCCACCGGTGCAGATCGGTAAAGCGAATCAACTGCGGATCGAGGTCGGGGTGCTTGTCGGTGAGGGCCATTGCGATTTCTTGTACGTCGGTCCACTTCATGGCTACTCCCTCCTTATCAGTGATTTTCTTTGGCGTGGTTGATCGAATAACGCGGAATCTCGACAACGACGTCCTTGTCCTGCGGCACGCGCGCCTGGCACGACAACCGCGAGGTCGGCTCTAGCCCCCACGCCTTGTCGAGCAGATCGTCTTCGTCCTCCTCCGACGGCGTGAGCGCTTCGAAGCCTTCACGCACGATCACATGACACGTGGTGCAAGCGCAAGACTTTTCGCACGCATGCTCGATTTCGATGCCGTGCTCAAGCAGCGCATCGCAGATGCTTTCGCCCGGCGCGGCCTCGAGCACCGCCCCTTCCGGGCACAGTTCGACGTGAGGCAGGACAACGATTTGAGGCATAGAGGTTCCGTTCTGACTGTATTGTGCGGAGCGGCAAGCGTCGCTCGCCCCTGTCATTGTAGGGGCGGCGCGCTCGCCTGTTAGAGGTCGTCGAGCTTGCGGCCTGTCAGCGCTGCGCGGATGCCCTTGTCCATCCGCCGCGCGGCAAACTCGTCGGTCTGCGCCGCGAGTGCCTTCGTCGCGGACTCGATCGCATCGGTATCGGTCCCTTGCGCCGTCTCATGCAACCGCGTCAGCGTCGCATCGACCTGCGCCCGCTCGTCGTCATCCAGCAATTCGCCGTCGGCAACCAGTGCCGCCTGCGTCGCCTCGACCATGCGCTGCGCCTCGACCTGCGCCTCGCGCAACGCCCGCGCCCGCATATCGATCTCGGCCGTGCGGAAGCTGTCCTCGAGCATACGCGCGATATCGTCGTCGGCTAGGCCATACGAGGGCTTGACGACGACCGACGCCTCGACGCCGGAGTGCTGCTCGCGCGCGAACACCGACAGCAACCCATCGGCATCGACTTGATAGGTCACACGAATGCGCGCCGCGCCCGCCGTCATCGGCGGGATACCGCGCAACTCGAAGCGCGCGAGCGAACGGCAATCGGAGACGAGTTCGCGCTCGCCCTGCACGACGTGAATGGCCATAGCCGTCTGGCCATCCTTGAACGTCGTGAACTCTTGCGCACGCGCGACGGGGATCGTCGAGTTGCGCGGAATGATCTTCTCGACGAGCCCGCCCATCGTCTCGACGCCGAGCGACAGCGGAATCACGTCGAGCAGCAGCCAATCGTCGCCGGTGCGATTGCCGGCGAGCAGATCGGCCTGAATCGCCGCGCCGAGTGCGACGACTTGATCCGGGTCGAGATTGGTCAGCGGCGGTGCGCCGAAAAACGCTTCGACGGCGCGGCGTATCACCGGCATGCGCGTCGCTCCGCCGACGAGCACGACGCCCTTCACGTCCTGCTGCGTGATCTTCGCATCGCGCAGCGCTTTTTTCGTCGGCACGAGCGTGCGCTCGACGAGCGAGCGCACGAGCTCGGCGAACTGCGTTTCGGTCACCGAGACGTCGATCGGCGTCCCGTCCGCCAGCGTCGCCTCGACGATCGCTTGCGGCGCGGCGGATAGTGCCTCCTTCGTGCTGCGAACGCGATCGAGCAACAACCGCACGTCTTCGGGCGCGAGCCCTTGCGGTGCTAGATCTGCCTGCGCCAGTACATGGCGGAACAAGACGTGGTCGAAATCGTCGCCGCCGAGCGCCGAATCGCCGCCGGCCGCGAGCACTTCGAATACGCCCTTGGTCAGCTTGAGAATCGACAAATCGAAGGTGCCGCCGCCGAGGTCATAGACCGCATAGAGTCCTTCGGCCCCTTGGTCGAGCCCGTAGGCAATCGCCGCTGCAGTCGGTTCGTTGAGCAGACGCAGGACGTTCAAGCCGGCGAGCCGGGCCGCATCCTTCGTTGCCTGCCGCTGCGCCTCATCGAAATAGGCCGGCACCGTGATGACGGCGCCGACGAGTTCGTCGCCAAGCGAATCCTCGGCGCGTTGCCGCAGGGTCGCGAGAATCTCAGCCGACACTTCGACGGGGCTCTTCACGCCGTCGATCGTGCGAATCTGCACCATGCCCGGCGCATCGACGAATTCGTACGGTGCGTTTTCCGCGCCCTCCACTTCCTGCTTGCCCCGCCCCATGAAACGCTTGACCGACACGATCGTGTTGAGCGGATCGAGCACGGCCTCCGCCTTCGCCGAATGGCCGATGCGGCGGCCGCCGCGTTCGAGGTAACGCACGACCGAGGGCAACAGGACGCGGCCCTGCTCGTCCGGCAGCGCTTCGGGAATGCTGTTGCGCACGGCGGCGACGAGCGAATTCGTCGTACCGAGATCGATGCCGACGGCCAAGCGCCGCTGATGCGGCGCGGGCGCCATGCCGGGTTCGGAGATTTGCAGTAGGGCCATGCTGGTCTGTGTGGGTTCGTGCACCGCCGCAAACACGGCGGACACGTCGATTATCTCGCGAGGCGCAGCCCGAGCGTGCTGTACCTATCGTTCGTAGGGGTTTCGGGCGATCTTTTCAGGCGATCCTTCCCTCGATGCCGACCCGGCCTCAGTGCTCTAGCCGCTCGATCTGGTGCCCGATTTCACCGGCAACGCGCTCCAGAAACATCAGTTGCCGCACGGCCTCGGCCGCCGGCTGATCCGCGCCGCTATCGAGCAACACCGACAGCCGCTCGAAGCGCACGCGTTCGTCGTCGCGCAACTCATCGAGCAGCATCATCAAGGCGCCCACGTTTCTCGCGTCGGCCGCATCCTCGACGCGTTCGCGCCACTCCATCTGCTGCATCAGGAACGCCGGCTCCATCGCCGTGTTTTCGGAGGCGCCGACGTCGACCCCGCGCAGCGACAGCAGATACGTCGCGCGCTTGAGCGGATCACGCAGCGTCTGATAAGCCTCGTTCGCGCGCGTGGCCCACTGCATCGCGATGCGCTTTTGCGCCTCGCCGGCCGCGGCGAACCGATCCGGGTGCACCTGCGCCTGCACCGTCCGGTAAGCGTGCTCGAGCGCTTCGAGATCGAGCGCGAAGCGTGTCGGCAGATGGAATAGATCGAAGTGGCTGTCTTGGATCGAGGACATGAAGTCAAACGTCGATTTAACGTGAAACAAGGCAGGGAACGGCTGCGCATTCGCCGCGCAGGTGAGCGCGACGTCCAACCGCTGCACCTAGAAACAAAAAGGCGGCCCGCGCCGCCTTATCGCCCCGCCCGAGGCGGCAGGATTGCGTCATACGCGAAACGACTCGCCGCAGCCGCATTCGTCCTTCACGTTCGGGTTGTTGAACTTGAACCCCTCGTTCAGCCCTTCGCGTGCGAAATCGAGTTCGGTACCGTCGATATAGGCAAGGCTTTTCGGATCGACGACAACCTTCACGCCATTGCACTCGAAGACTTGGTCCTCGGGTTCGAGGTCGTCGACGTACTCGAGCTTGTAAGCGAGGCCCGAGCATCCCGTCGTGCGCACGCCCAAGCGCAGCCCGAGCCCCTTGCCGCGGCGGACAAGATACTTCTGCACGTGCTGCGCGGCCTTTTCGGTCAATGTGATCGCCATGGTTCAGGTGCGCTTACGCGACTTTCTGCGTGGCCTCGTCGGCCGCGGGCGCGGCGCCGTGACGCTGCTTGTAATCGGCCACCGCCGCCTTGATCGCGTCTTCCGCGAGGATCGAGCAGTGGATCTTGACCGGCGGCAACGCGAGCTCTTCGGCGATCTGCGTGTTCTTGATGGAGAGCGCCTGGTCGAGCGTCTTGCCCTTCACCCATTCGGTGACGAGCGAACTCGAGGCGATAGCCGAACCGCAGCCGTACGTCTTGAACTTCGCGTCTTCGATGACGCCGTCGGCGCCCACGCGGATCTGCAGCTTCATGACGTCGCCGCAGGCCGGCGCGCCGACCATGCCGGTGCCGACCGTTTCGTCGTCCTTGGAGAACGAGCCGACGTTGCGCGGGTTTTCGTAATGATCGAGAACTTTATTGCTGTAAGACATGATCGAACTCCTGAATTCGTTTGAAGCCTGTATTCACGCGGCGCTCAATGCGCGGCCCACTTGATCGTCGACAGGTCGATGCCGTCTTGATGCATTTCCCACAAAGGCGACAGATCGCGCAGCTTCGCGATCTTGTTCTTGAGTAGGTTGACGACGTAATCGACGTCTTGTTCCGTCGTAAAGCGGCCGACCGTGAAGCGGATCGAACTGTGCGCGAGTTCGTCGTTGCGGCCAAGCGCCCGCAGCACGTACGACGGTTCGAGCGAGGCCGACGTGCAGGCCGAGCCCGACGACACGGCCACATCCTTGATCGCCATGATCAGCGATTCCCCTTCGACGAAGTTGAAGCTGATGTTCAAGTTGTGCGGCACGCGGCGCTCCATGTCGCCGTTGACGTAGACCTCGTCCATCTGCGTCAGGCCGTGCAGCAAGCGGTCGCGCAACATGCGGATACGTTCGTTCTCCGTCGCCATATCCTCGCGCGCGATACGGAACGCTTCGCCCATGCCGACGATCTGATGCGTCGCCAGCGTACCCGAGCGCATACCGCGCTCATGGCCGCCGCCGTGCATCTGCGCTTCGATGCGCACGCGCGGCTTGCGGCGCACGTACAGCGCGCCGATACCCTTCGGCCCGTACGTCTTGTGAGCCGAGAACGACATCAAGTCGACCTTCAGACGATTGAGGTCGATTTCGATCTTGCCCGTCGCTTGCGCCGCATCGACGTGAAACACGATGCCCTTGGCACGGCAAATTTCGCCGATCGCTTCGATGTCTTGAATGACGCCGATCTCGTTGTTCACCGACATGACGGAGACGAGAATCGTATCGGGCCGCAACGCTGCTTTGAGGACGTCGAGGTCGACGAGGCCATCGCTCTTGACGTCGAGGTACGTGACCTCGAAGCCTTCACGCTCGAGTTCGCGGCACGTATCGAGCACGGCCTTGTGCTCCGTCTTCACGGTGATGACGTGCTTGCCCTTGCTCTTGTAGAAGTGCGCGGCGCCCTTGATCGCGAGGTTGTCCGACTCCGTTGCCCCGGACGTCCAGATGATTTCGCGCGGATCGGCGTTCACGAGCGCGGCCACCTGCTCGCGCGCCTCCTCGACCGCACGCTCCGCGTCCCAGCCGTACGAATGGCTGCGCGAGGCAGGGTTGCCGAACTGCTCGCGCAAATACGGGATCATCTTGTCCACCACGCGCGGGTCGACGGGGGTCGTCGCGCTGTAGTCCATATAAATGGGCAGGTGGGGCATCTCGTTAGTCATCAATGGCTCCGGGGAAATCGTTGTAGCTCGTCGTTCATGCGGTTCGTTCGACTCGCGCGCTCTATGCTCTGGCGCCGCCGTCACGAACTCGCAATGTTGAATACGGAATTCGGCCCTTTCGGCACGACGCGTGCCGCCTCGGCGGCCGCGCTCTCGCTGCGCCTGTCGCGCAGCACGCTAGGCGAGCCCTCGCGTGCGCGCTGCTGATCGACGAGATCTTGCAGCGAGACGGAATCGAGGTACTCGACCATTTTCTGGTTCAGCGTCGACCACAACTCGTGCGTCATGCAGTGGCCGTCGTGCTGCTTCGTGCCCTCGCACGACCCTTTGCCGCCGCACTGCGTGGCGTCGAGCGGCTCATCCACGGCGATGATGATGTCCGCCACCGTCACTTCCTGCGCACGGCGGGCAAGGTTGTAACCACCACCGGGCCCACGCACCGATTCGACGATCTCATGGCGACGCAGCTTCCCGAACAATTGTTCGAGATAGGACAACGAGATGCGCTGACGCTGGCTGATACCGGCGAGCGTCACCGGACCTTGCTCCTGGCGCAGGGCCAGATCGATCATCGCCGTAACGGCGAAACGGCCTTTCGTGGTGAGTCTCATAGGGACGGGGAACCCGAATTCTCGACGATTTTGGTCAAGTATAAATACATGACATTTTTAGTCAAGTATCCCCCCTTCGTCGGTTAGGTTATTGGTTCCGGACTGAACGCACACGCCGGCTACTCCTGGGCAAGCTGCGCTTGCAGGTACGCCAACAAACCCCGGCAAGCCGCCTCGCACTGATCGAGGACGACTTCGAAGCCTTCGCCACCGCCGAAGTAGGGATCGGCCACCTCGCGGCTCCCGCCCTCGGGCGCGAACGCCATCAATAGACGCACGCGTTCGCGGCGCCCGGGTGGACAGATCTTCTGCAAATTGCGGAGGTTGGCTTCGTCCATCGCCAGCAGAAAATCGAAACGGTCGAAGTCGAGCGCAGCCACTTGCCGTGCTCGCAGCGGCGACAAATCGTAGCCGCGCAAGCGCCCCGCCCTCTGCGCGCGCTCGTCGGGCGCCGTGCCGACGTGCCAGTTGCCGGTGCCCGCCGAATCGATCAAGATCCGCTCGGTGAGGCCCGCCGCTTCGACCTGGGCACGCATGACCGCCTCCGCCGTGGGCGAGCGGCAGATATTCCCGAGACAAACGAAACAAATAGAAACAGTTTTCATCGATCGAACGCGAAAGGCCGGCCAGCGCGCGCGATTCGAAACGCGCTGGCCGAACGGCCTAATCCGCCATTATATCGGGCTGCACCCCTCACGACGCCTGTGCCGTCGGCGACGCAACATGGCGCACAGCCGACGCCGCGTGCACGGACACCGAATCGATCAACCCGTACGACACCGTGCGCGCCAGCTCCGCCGTCACCTGATCGGCCGCCAGCGGCTCGCGCGGCGCAGCGCTGCCGCCGTAGGCATGCAGCATGGCGGCGGCAATCAACGCCAGCGCAAGCGCCACGGGCCAATAGCTGGAAAAATTGGAGAAATAGCCCGATTTGGTCGTTCTCATAGCCGTGCCCCTGTCTTGGCGGGTACGCGCCGATGGCGCACCCGCTCCCATTCATGACACGTATTCTATAAACGATATCTATCGAGACAAAGACGCGAATAGTGAATTCAGCGTTGCGTGCCGATAAACAATCGCACGCTGCTGTGCTTGAGGTCGAGGGCGCTCAACCCTGATGACTGCGCTGTGCCGCGTACAACTCGCGAAACGTGCGGCCGACCGGCGCCGGCATCTCGCGCGTCGACGTCCAGCCTTGGCCGAACGGCAGATACGCGATCGAGCGGCGACTCCCGCCGGCGCGTTCGAGCACGCGCACGGCGAGCTTCGTGACGAGCCGGTAGAGTGCCGGCCGCATGGCGACGAAGCCCCAAATGGCCAGTGCCGCCCGTTCCGACGCCGGCCGCAAGCGCCGCTCGACCTGCTTTTCGCGCAATTTGCGCAGCAGATCCGACAGCGGAATGCCCACGGGACAGACGGCATTGCATTCGCCGCACAGCGTCGCCGCTTGAGGCAAGTCGAGCGCCTTGTCGAGGCCGGCATAGCTCGGCGTCAGCACCGATCCCATCGGCCCCGGGTAGACCCAGCCGTAGGCATGGCCGCCGACTTTCTGATAGACGGGGCAGTGATTCATGCATGCACCGCATCGAATACAGCGCAGCATCTCCTGGAACGCGCCACCGATCAGCCCCGTACGCCCGCCGTCGACCAGCACGACGTACATGTGCTCGGGCCCATCGAGATCGCCTTCGCCGCGCGGGCCCGTCAGCAACGAAAAATAATTGGACGTGGTTTGCCCCGTGGCGCTGCGCGGCAACAGCCGCATCGCCAGCGCGAGATCCTCGAGCGTCGGCAGCACCTTTTCGATCCCGGTGACGGCCACGTGCACGCGCGGCATCACGGTGCACATCCCCTCGTTGCCCTCGTTCGTGACGAGCGCGACCGAGCCCGTCTCGGCGATGAGAAAATTGCCGCCCGTCACGCCCATATCGGCGGACAAGAAGTGCGGACGCAATACCTCGCGCGCCTCGCGCGTCATGTCGGGAATCTCGGTGAGCCGCGCGCGACCGTGCGTGGCCGCGAACAAATCCGCGATTTCTTCCTTGTCCTTGTGCACGACGGGCGCAATGATGTGGCTCGGCGGCTCGTTGTCGTTGATCTGAAGAATGTATTCGCCAAGATCGGTTTCGATCGACTGCACGCCCATTTCGCCGAGCACGGCGTTGAGCCGCATTTCCTCCGACACCATCGATTTCGTCTTGATGACCTTTTTGACATCGTGCTTGCGCGCGATGTCCGCCACGAGCCGCGCCGCATCGCGCGTCGTTTCGGCGTAGAGCACCGTGGTGCCGCGGCGGGCGGCCTCGCGCTCGAACGTTTCGAGCCACACGTCGAGATTCTCGAGCGCCCGATTGCGGCGCGCCTTCAATTCCGCGCGCGTCGCGGGAAAATCGATCGCATGCATCGCAGTGGCCCGCGCCGACACGAACTTCGTCGACAGCTTCTGCAGGTTCTGCTGCAAACGCGGATTGGCAAGGCTATCTTTTGCGCGCGCCTTGAAGTGCATCGATTGAACTTGCATGGAGGGCCCGATCGGTTCGGTGGACTTGAGCGGCGCGGCTCAGCGGTCGGCGTCGCCGGCCAGGACTTGAGCGATATGCAGCACGCGCGTCGTGGTGTCGCCGGTGCGGCGCAACCGCCCTTCGATGTTCAGGATGCAGCCGAGGTCGCCAAGCACGACGCAGCCTGCGCCGCTCGCCTGGACATTGGCGCATTTCTCGTCAACGATGGCCGTCGAAATATTGCCGTATTTGACCGCGAAGGTACCGCCGAAGCCACAGCAGTGCTCGCAATCCTTCATTTCCGTCACGGCCACGCCGCGCTGCGCGAGCAGCGCGCGCGGCTGCGCCTTCACGCCGAGTTCGCGCAGCCCCGAGCAGGAATCGTGGTAGGTCACCGGGCCCACGAACGAACCGGGCTCGAGTTGCACCTTCGCGACGTTGACGAGGAAATCGGTCAATTCGTAGACTTGCGCGCGCAGCCGTTCGTAGCGGCCCATCAGTTCGGGATCGTCGCGAAAGAGGTCCCCATAGTGCGCGGCAATCATCCCGCCGCACGAACCGGAGGGAACCACCACGTAGTCGAACTGCTCGAACTCGCGCAGCATTTTTTCGGCGAGGTCGCGAGCGACGCGTCGCTCCCCCGAGTTGTATGCCGGTTGCCCGCAGCAGGTTTGCGCCGGCGGCACGATGACCTCGAAGCCCGCCTGTTCGAGCAGCTTGATGACGGAGAACCCAATCTCCGGGCGCATCAGGTCAATGAGACAAGTAACGAACAGTCCGACTCGCATGGCGGCCACAAGTGAACGAAACGGGTCGATTATCCGTCGTTTGCGCCAACGGGCGACGGAAAAAGTCGAAAAAACTGCGGACCGACCATCCGAGGACGCGTTCAAACAGCGTTCGCTTTTTTCACAATACGAGATACAATGGGTTATCCATTAATTGCCGTGTCAATCGATTTCCAATGAGCGAGACGAATCCGGGCTCCAAAACGTCGATCCAGGTGATCGAACGCATGATGCGCCTGCTCGATGCTCTGGCTGCCCATACCGATCCGGTCAGCCTCAAAGAGCTCGCGCTGCGCACCGAGCTGCATCCGTCGACGGCGCACCGCATCCTCAACGATATGGTGACTTGCCGTTTGGTCGACCGCTCCGACCCGGGCACCTACCGCCTCGGTATGCGGTTGCTCGAGCTCGGCAATCTGGTCAAGGCGCGCCTGTCGGTGCGCGACGCGGCGCTCGCGCCGATGCGCGAACTGCACCGCATGACCGGGCAAACGGTCAATCTGTCGGTACGGCAAGGCGACGAGATCGTCTATATCGAGCGCGCCTACTCCGAGCGCTCGGGAATGCAGGTGGTGCGGGCGATCGGCGGGCGCGCGCCACTGCACCTGACCTCGGTCGGCAAGCTGTTTCTGGCAGCAGACGAAGCCACGCGCGTCCGCGCCTATGCCATGCGCACGGGGCTGTCGGGCCACACTCAAAACAGCATCACCGACATTTCCCGGCTCGAGCGCGAACTCACGCAGGTGCGCCAACAGGCTTGCGCGCGCGATAACGAAGAGCTCGAACTCGGCGTACGCTGCATCGCCGCCGGCATTTACGACGATACCGGCAAACTGGTCGCGGGCTTGTCGCTGTCAGCGCCGGCCGATCGTTTGCAAGACTCGTGGCTCGGCCAACTGAGCAGCACGGCCCTCGTCATTTCCGAATCCCTCGGCTACCACTCCGAGGCGGCAGCCGCCGCAGACCCTCACCACCGCAAATCGGGCGCGCACTGAGCAGCAACGCAAGCGCGGGCCTTCACCTACCCTCACGCACCTTCATCCGACGACGAAAAGCCCCGCTCTAGGCGGGGCTTTTCGTTCCTGCGGAGGTTCGAATCGAGCGCGCCGTGGCGCGGTCCGATCTCAGGTGCCGCGTCCGCCAGCGTCGGCGCTCGTCATGCGCTGCCCGCCGAAATCGTCAAGCCACTTGCGCAAGCGCGTCGCGTCGGCAAATCGAGAGTATTTGCCGGTCGAATCGAGCAGCACCATGATCATCGGGCGGCCGTGGATCATCGCTTGCATCACGAGGCATTCGCCGGCCTCGTTGATGAAGCCCGTTTTCTGAAGACCGATGTCCCACGTCGGGTTGCGCACGAGCGCATTCGTGCTGTTGTAGGCCAGTTCGCCCTTGCCCGGGTAGACGTCGTAGCTGCGGTCCGTCGAGAACTTGCGGATCAGCGGGTACTGATACGCCGCGTTGATCATCTTGACGAGATCGCGTGCCGTCGACACGTTTTGACTCGTCAGCCCGGTCGGGCTCTCGAAGTGCGTAGCGTTCATGCCGAGCGCCTTGGCCTTCGCGTTCATCGCCTCGATAAACGCCGGACGGCCGCCCGGGTAGTAGCGCGACAACGCAGCGGCGGCACGGTTCTCAGACGCCATCAGCGCGATATGCAGCATGTCCTCGCGCGAGAGCACCGAGCCCACGTGCAGGCGCGAGCCCGTGTGCTTGATGAAATCGCGATCGTCGTCGGTCACCTCGATTTGATCGGTCAGCGGCATCTTCGAATCGAGCACGACCATTGCCGTCATCAGCTTCGTGATCGACGCGATCGGCACGACCAACGTCGAGTTCTTGTCGAGCAGCACCTCCGACGTGTTCTGATCGACGACGAATGCGACATTCGAGCGCAGCGCGACGCCTTCAGGCGTCTCTTGGAGCCCGAAGGCCTGGCCGGCCGTGGGCGAGCGCGGCTCGAACGCGACGCGATGCACGACCGGATGGCGAACGTGCGCGCGTATCGTATACCTCACGCGTTCGTGCGCCATGCGCTCCCTGTCGCGAGTCCGCACCTCGGCCGCCGCAACCTTCGGCGTGGCAGCGTTCGCAGCGGCCTTCGAGATGGCCGCATGCTCTTCTTTCTTGAGGTGTTTCTTGTGGACGGGGTGGTGAACCGGCGTGGCCTCGGCGGCGAGCGCATCGACCGGGGCCGCAAGCGTCGCAATGGCGAGCGCGCTGGCAACCGCGGACACGACTGTGCCAAGCGCCACGCCTCGAATCACGTTGAGCGACGAAAACAGAGCGATTTTCATTGATGTCTGAAGCAGGAGTGGCGGACGGTTGTCGGCAAGTGTAGTAAAGCTACGAAAAATTAGCAATATTAAGCACTTATCGGCCATCCTTGATCCAATTTGTAAATTGGGGAAGCGTCGGTCATGCACGATTCTTGCGCGAGCGCCGCTTCACCTGTGGGGCCATGACCGCATAACGGCGATGTTTGTCCAAACTTGAGCGAAATGGTTCGCGCGAAACCCAGACGCGGCGTGGATTTGCGGCTCGAACCGCCCCGCGCAGCGAAGCAAGTCAGCTTAACGCACCAGCCTCACGATCGGTTTACAGCGTTTTCCGCCAGATCACCGCTCGCTGGCGCACGATGACGGAGATGGGCGCTCCCTGCTGGCGTTTTGCCGCTCCGGCGCCGCGGCAAAACGACCGAAAACGATTCCGCCCTCATGTCCCTAAATATGCGTAACGCATTGTTTTATCGATAAATTCGGACAATTGTGCGACGCACAAAAAATACTTGACATTTGTTGAGGCCATCCTAAAATGGGAACCGTTGTTGCGACGCACAAAACACGTCGGACCAAAGAAGGCGCCTCGCCAGTTTAGCCATTCCACCATCTTCGACCTGACGAAACAGGTCGATCTCCAGGAGCGAAAACATGACTCTGCTGACACCTGAGCAATTCGCGGCAGCACAGAAAGCGAACCTCGAAGCCCTGTTCGGTCTGACGAACAAGGCGTTCGAAGGCATCGAAAAGCTTGTCGAACTGAACCTGCAAGTGGTCAAGTCGACGATCGCCGAAAGCCAGGAAAACGCACAACGTGCGCTGTCGGTCAAGGACGCGCAAGAATTCGTCGCGCTGCAAGCCAGCCTGACGCAGCCGGTGGCCGAAAAAGTGTTGTCGTACGGCCGCCATCTGTACGAAATCGCCTCGGCCACGCAAGCTGAATTCGCGCGCGTCGCCGAAGCCCAGTACGAAGAGCAAAACCGCAAGGTGCAAGCGCTCGTCGAGAACGTCGCGAAGAACGCGCCGGCCGGTTCGGAAACGGCCGTAGCGGTCATCAAGTCGGCGATCACCGCGGCGAACACGACGTACGAAACGGTTCACAAGGCCACGAAGCAAGCCGTCGAAATCGCGGAAAGCAACTTCAACGCTGCCGCTACGGCTGCGCAGAAGGCTGCGCAACAAGCTGCCTCGCAAGCGTCGCGCGCCGCCGCAACGAAGAAGTCGGCAGTTTAATACTTCGGCACTCGCTCCGCGCCGACGTACGAAAGTACAAAAACGGCGCGCTCCCATCGGGGAGCGCGCCGTTTTTTATTGTCTAGAGATGCCGCACCGAAGACTTTTCGCTCGGGGCTGCCCACAGAAAGACGCTCACGGCCACCAAAGAGCCCGCCGCCGGCTCGCGAGCCAAGCGGCGGAACACGCGTTACGCCCAGATCATTTCTTGCGCTGCGGCGGCAAGTCCGTGCAGACGCCCTCGTAGAGCTCGGCCGCCATCCCGATCGATTCGCCGAGCGTCGGGTGCGGATGAATCGTGCGACCGATGTCGGTCGCGTCCGCCCCCATCTCGATCGCCAGACACACTTCGCTGATCAGATCGCCCGCGTTCAAGCCGACGATGCCGCCACCGATCACGCGATGCGTCTCTTCGTCGAAGATCAGTTTCGTGAAACCCTCGTCGCGGCCGTTCGCGATCGCGCGGCCCGATGCGGCCCACGGGAAGACGGCCTTGCCGTACTTGATGCCCTCGGCCTTGCACTGGTCCTCCGTCTTGCCGGCCCATGCGACTTCCGGGTCGGTATAGGCGACCGACGGAATCTGCAGCGCGTCGAAATACGACTTCTCTCCGTGCGCCACCTCGGCGGCGACGTGCCCTTCGTGCACGGCCTTGTGCGCGAGCATCGGCTGGCCGACGACGTCGCCGATCGCAAAGATATGCGGCACGTTCGTGCGCATCTGCTTGTCGACTTCGATGAAGCCGCGATCCGTCACCGCCACGCCCGCTTTGTCGGCACCGATCTTCTTGCCGTTCGGGCTGCGGCCGACGGCCACCAGCACGAGGTCGTAGCGCTGCGGTTCGGCCGGCGCCTGCTCGCCTTCGAACTTGACGTAGATGCCGTCCGACTTCGCTTCGGCCGATGCCGTCTTCGTGCGCAGCATCAAGTTCGAGAAGTGCTTCGCGCTGTACTTCTGCCAAACCTTCACGAGATCGCGATCAGCGCCCATCATCAGGCCGTCGAGCATTTCGACGACGTCGATCTTCGCGCCGAGCGTCGCGTAGACAGTTGCCATTTCAAGGCCGATGATGCCCCCGCCGATGACGAGCATGCGCTGCGGCACCTGCCGCAGTTCGAGCGCGCCCGTCGAATCGACGACGCGCGGGTCCTCGGGCATGAACGGCAGCTTCACCGCTTGCGAACCGGCCGCGATGATCGCCTGCTTGAACTTCACGATCTTCTTGCCGCCCTCGCCTTGCACTTCCATGTGATACGGATCGACGAACGCGCCGACGCCGGTCACCACTTCGACCTTACGCGCTTTGGCCATGCCCGCCAGGCCCGTCGTCAGCTTCTTGACGACACCCGACTTGAAGGCGCGCAGCTTGTCGAGATCGATCTGCGGCTTGCCGAACGTGATGCCGTGATCGGCCAGCGCCGCAACTTCATCGGTGATCAGCGCCGTATGCAGCAGCGCCTTCGACGGAATACAACCCACGTTCAAGCAGACGCCGCCGAGCGTCGAGTAACGCTCGACGAGCACCGTCTTCATGCCGAGGTCGGCCGAGCGAAACGCAGCCGAATAGCCGCCGGGGCCAGCGCCGAGCACGAGCATGTCGCATTCGATGTCGGCCGAGCCGGAGAAACGCCCGGCTTGCGGCGCGGCAGCGGGGCCCGCCGCCGCGGCCTTTTCCGCGGACGAGGCCGCCGCGGCCGGTTGCGGCGCCGGCGCGCGCTTAGCGGGCGCATCGGCCGCAGCCGCGGCTTCGACGAGCGCGACGACGGTGCCTTGCGACACCTTGTCGCCGGCCTTGATCCGGACTTCCTTGACCGTACCGGCCACATCGCTCGGCACTTCCATCGACGCCTTGTCCGATTCGAGCGTCAGCAGCGACTGCTCCTGCTCGATGACGTCGCCGGGTTTGATGTTGACCTCGATGACGTCGACATCCTTGAAATCGCCGATGTCCGGCACCTTCACTTCAACGAGACTCATTCACGTCCCCTTCTTGTTGTCGACGATCAAAGGATCACGCGCCGAAAATCGGCGAGCAGAGCCCCGAGGTAGGCGTTGAAGCGCGCGGCCGCGGCACCGTCGATCACCCGGTGATCGTACGAGAGCGAAAGCGGCAACGTGAGGCGCGGCACGAATTGCTTGCCGTCCCACACGGGCTTCATCGCGCCGCGCGACAAACCGAGAATCGCCACTTCGGGCGCATTGATGATCGGCGTGAAGTGCGTGCCGCCGATGCCGCCCAGCGAGGAGATCGAGAAGCACCCGCCTTGCATCTGGTCGGGCTTGAGCTTGCCGTCACGCGCGAGCTTGGAGAGTTCGGCCATTTCCTTCGCGATCTCGATGAGCCCCTTCTTGTCCGCATCGCGAATGACCGGCACGACGAGGCCGTTCGGCGTATCGGCCGCGAATCCGACGTGGTAATACTGCTTGAAGATGAGGTTGTCGCCGTCCAGGCTGGCGTTGAACGTCGGGAATTGCTTCAGTGCCGAGACGACGGCCTTGATCACGAATGCGAGCATCGTGATCTTCACGCCCGACTTCTCGTTTTCCTTGTTCAACTGCACGCGCAGCGCTTCGAGCTCGGTGATGTCGGCTTCGTCGTTGTTCGTGACGTGCGGGATCATCACCCAGTTGCGGTGCAGATTGGCACCCGAAATCTTCTTGATGCGCGAGAGCGGCTTGGGATCGATCGGGCCGAACTTCGTGAAGTCGACCTTCGGCCACGGCAGCAGGTTCAGTTCGCCGCCGGTGCCCGCGGCCGCTGCCGGGGCCGCGATCGAGCGCTGGCCCGTCATGACGCCCTTGACGAACGCCGTGACGTCTTCCTGGGTAATACGGTTCTTCGGCCCCGTGCCCTGCACTTGCGAGACGTCCACGCCCAGTTCGCGCGCGAACTTGCGCACCGAAGGCGAGGCATGGCTCGGACGGCGCGCGCCGCCTTCGCCGGCCGGGATGACCGGCGCTTGCGCCAGCGCGGACGGATGCGCCGGCACGCTATGCGGCCTGTCTTCGCGCGGCGAATCGATCGGCGGCTCGATACTCTTGGCCGGGGCCGCCGGGGCAGCCGCTGCGCCATGCGCTTCCACGAGGACGATCAGCGTCCCTTCGGACACCGAATCGCCCACCTTCACCTTCACTTCCTTGACGACGCCGGCCACCGGGCTCGGCACGTCCATCGTCGCCTTATCCGATTCGAGCGTGACGAGCGACTGCTCTTTCTCGACGGTATCGCCAACCTTGACCGCGATCTCGATCACGGGCACGTCTTTATAGTCGCCGATGTCGGGCACCTTCACTTCTTGCACCCCGCCGCCCGCCGCGGGCGCGGCCGGCGCGGGTGCCGGCGCGGCTTGCGCGGGCGCACTCGGGGCAGCGGGCGCGGCAGCGCCGTTCGCCTGCGCGGGTTTGGCGGCTTGCGCACCGCCGCCGGCCGGCTCGAGCAGCACGATCAGCGTGCCTTCCGACACGGAATCGCCCTGCTTGACCTTCACTTCCTTGACCTTGCCGGCTCGCGGGCTTGGCACGTCCATCGTCGCCTTGTCCGATTCGAGCGTGACGAGGGACTGCTCTTCTTCGACGGTGTCACCGACCTTCACGAGAATGTCGATGACGGGCACGTCTTTGTAGTCGCCGATGTCCGGCACCTTGACTTCGATCGCTTCACTCATTGTTCGTGTCTCCAGGGCACGCGCAAGGCGCGCCCGCCGTGTTTCCAAGCGGCGGGCGCGCATAGCCTCGCGCGAAGGCGCTGCCTTAAACGGTCATCGGGTTGGGTTTGTTGGGATCGAGACTGTACTTCGCGAGCGCGTCGGCGACGACCTTGCGCTCGATCGTGCCCTCGTCGGCCAGCGCGTTCAGCGCCGCGACGGTGACCCAGTAGCGATCGACTTCGAAGAAGTGGCGTAGTTTCTCGCGCGTATCCGAACGGCCGAAGCCGTCGGTGCCGAGCACGACGAAGCGACCCGGCACGTAGCCGCGAATCTGATCGGCCAGCGCACGAACGTAGTCGGTCGAAGCGATGACGGGACCCTTCGCGTCCTTGAGCAGCGCCTCGACGTGCGAGAGCTTGCGCGGCTCGCTCGGATGCAGCAGGTTCCAGCGCGCGATGTCCTGGCCTTCGCGAGCAAGCTCGGTGAAGCTCGGCACGCTCCAGATGTCGGCGTCGACGTTCCAGTCGTTCTTGAGCAGATCGGCCGCAGCGATCACTTCGTTCAGGATCGTGCCGGCACCCATGAGTTGCACGCGCGGCTTCTTCGATGCGCCGTCGGCCTTTTTGAACGAGTACATCCCCTTGATGATGTGCTCGGCCACGTGCTCGCCCTGCGGGATCGCCGGGTGCTCGTAGTTCTCGTTCATCACGGTGACGTAATAGAAGACGTCTTCCTGGTTCTGCACCATGCGACGCAGCCCGTCCTGCATGATGACCGCAAGTTCGTAACCGAACGTCGGGTCGTAGCTCAGGCAATTCGGCACCGATTGCGCCCACAGCAGCGAGTGGCCGTCTTCGTGCTGCAGGCCTTCGCCGTTGAGCGTCGTGCGCCCCGCCGTGCCGCCGAGCAGGAAGCCGCGCGAACGCATGTCGCCGGCCGCCCAGACAAGATCGCCGATCCGCTGCAAGCCGAACATCGAATAGAAGATATAGAACGGCACCATGATCTCGCCGTGCGTCGAGTACGACGTCGCGGCCGCGATCCAGTCGCACATCCCGCCGGCTTCGTTGATGCCTTCCTGCAGGATCTGGCCCGTCTCCGATTCCTTGTAGAACATCAACTGGTCGGAATCCTCGGGCACGTACTTCTGGCCTTCCTGATTCCAAATGCCGATCTGGCGGAACAAGCCTTCCATGCCGAACGTGCGCGATTCGTCGGGCACGATCGGCACGACGCGTTTGCCGAGCGCCTTGTCCTTGAGCAGGATGTTCAAGATCCGCACGAACGCCATCGTCGTCGAGATCTCGCGGCCCTCGCCCGTACCTTTGAGCAGCGGTTCGAACACGGCAAGCTCGGGCACCGGCAGCGATTCGGCCTTCTCCCGGCGCGCCGGCAGGTAGCCGCCGAGTTCCTGGCGCCGCGCGCGCATGTACTCGAGTTCCTTCGAGCCTTCCTCGAACTTCAGATACGGCACGTCGACGATGTCTTCGTCCGAGATCGGCAAGCGGAATTGATCGCGGAACTCCTTGAGCTGAGCCACCTGCATCTTCTTTTGCTGGTGAGTGATGTTCATGGCCTGACCGGCCTCGCCCATGCCGTAGCCCTTGATCGTCTTCGCGAGGATGACGGTCGGCTGGCTCTTGGCGTTCGTGGCCTCATGGAAGGCCGCGTAGATCTTGTGCGGATCGTGGCCGCCGCGGTTCAAGTTCCAAATGTCTTCGTCGGACCAATCGGCGACGAGCGCCTTCAGTTCGGCCGTATTGAAGAAGTGCTCGCGCACGAAGGCGCCCGATTCGGACTTGTACGTCTGATACTCGCCGTCCACGACTTCCATCATGCGGCGCATCAACGCGCCCGTCTTGTCGCGCGCGAACAGCGCATCCCAGCGGCTACCCCAAATGACCTTGATGACGTTCCAGCCGGCGCCGCGGAACTCGGATTCGAGTTCCTGGATGATCTTGCCGTTGCCGCGTACCGGGCCGTCGAGACGCTGCAGGTTGCAGTTGATGACGAACACGAGGTTGTCGAGCCGCTCGCGCCCAGCCATGCCGATCGCGCCGAGCGATTCGGGCTCGTCGGTTTCGCCGTCGCCGAGGAATGCCCAGACCTTGCGGCCGTCCGTCTTCGCGATGCCGCGCGCCTGCATGTACTTCATGAAACGCGCTTGATAGATCGCCATGATAGGGCCGAGGCCCATCGACACGGTCGGGAATTGCCAGAAATCGGGCATCAGCCACGGATGCGGATACGACGAGATGCCCTCGCCGCCCACTTCCTGGCGGAAGTTGTCGAGCTGGCTGTCCTTGAGCCGGCCGAGCAGGAACGCGCGCGAGTAGACGCCCGGCGACGAGTGGCCCTGCACGAACACGAGATCGCCGCCGTGGTTATCCGACGGCGCGTGCCAGAAGTGGTTGAAGCCAACGTCGTACAGCGTGGCGGCCGACGCGAACGACGCGATGTGGCCGCCGACGTTCGTGTCCTTGCCCGCGCGCAGTACCATCGCGATCGCGTTCCAGCGCGTATACGAGCGGATGCGGTGCTCGAGGTCCTGGTCGCCCGGAATCTTGGCCTGGCGCGAAACAGGAATCGTGTTGATGTAGGGCGTCTTCGCCGAGAACGGCAGATGTTCGCCGTGCACGCGGGCAAACTCGATCTGCTTTTCGATCAGGTAATGCGCACGGTCGGGACCGACGGCAGAAATGACCCCTTCGAGCGCGTCGAGCCATTCGCCGGTTTCCTGGGGGTCGTCGTCTTTATCAGCGGCGACATATTTCATGACTTCGTCGGGCACAGCGGACATTCTCGTCTCCTGGATGTGGGGAATGCTCTACGAATGGACGACGCAGACCGGGTCGGACCGCGGCAGATGTCGGCGATTGTAAAGAGGCTTGCCGCGCCTTAGCAAACAATTTTTCGAATTACGAGATCATTTCTCATAATGCGGAATATTGCTGCAATGCATCCAAAAATGACGGTATTCGTGCGGCAATGTGCCGTCAGTTGCATCAAACGACGGAGGAATACCCCCGTATTACGCCAATTGGCCGTGGCGCGCTGCGCTACAATTCGAGCCATGTTGACCGATCGGCTTTTCGCACGTTCGGCGCGGCCGTCCGGTCCTCGGACGGACTCGGCGCCGTCTCGCTGGCACCACGGACCGTGGTGGTCCAATTCGTACTTGCTCACGCCGCTGTTGTCCATCCTCGTGTTCCTGGTGGTGATGAGCCTCATCCTCTGGAGCTTGAACCGGCGGGAGCAGCAACAGCAGGAAGACACGCTCTACCGCAACGTGGCGTGGGCACAGCAGCAAATCCGGCTGTCGATGACGGGCGCGCAGGAACAACTGCAAGCGCTCGCGCGCGACATCGCGGCAGGCCATACCGACCAGCACGCGTTCGAGATGTCGACGGCCGACATCATGCAGGCGCACCCTGAGATCCTCTACCTGAACTGGTACACGGTCCTGAAAACGCCGCGCTGGCCCGACACCCCGCTGCCGCTCGCGGGCCAACGCTTCGCGCGGCTAACGGACGCGCAGATGGACGAGGCCGTGAAAGCCGCGTTCGGCGATGCGCGCACGACACGGCGCCAGATCTACTCGCCGCTCATCTACGACGATCTCGGCAACGGCTATCTCACGCTGCAAACGCCGATCTATCGCGACCGCGAGTTCCTCGGCTCGATCGCGGCCGTATTCTCGATCGAAGGCATCCTCAAGCACGACATCCCGCCCGAGTTGTCCGCCAAGTACAAGATCTCGATCACCGACGCGAACAACCGCGAGCTCGCGACGACCTCGACGCGCCCGCGCTTGCCGCGCGACATCTTCTACGACTTACCGCTCGATCCGCCCGGCCAAGGCGTGACGGTGCGCGTCTATGCGTTTCCGCAGGTCACGAATTTCACGAACAACACGCTCGTCTGGCTCGTGGCCGGTCTGTCGTGTTTCGTGCTGTGGAGCCTTTGGAGCCTCTGGAAGCACACGCGCCAGCGTTTCGAAGCACAGCAGGCGCTCTACGCCGAAGCGTTCTTCCGCCGCGCGATGGAGAACTCGGTGCTGATCGGCATGCGCGTACTCGATATGCATGGCCGTATCACGCACGTGAACCCGGCGTTTTGCCGCATGACCGGCTGGGACGAGAGCGATCTCGTCGGCAAGACGGCGCCGTTTCCATACTGGCCGCGCGATTCTTATCCCGAGATGCAGCGCCAGCTCGACATGACGCTGCGTGGCAAGGCCCCTTCGTCCGGCTTCGAGCTGCGCGTTCGGCGCAAGGACGGCTCGCTGTTCCACGCGCGCCTTTACGTCTCGCCGCTCATCGATAGTTCCGGGCGCCAAACGGGCTGGATGTCGTCGATGACCGACATCACCGAGCCCAAGCGCGCCCGCGAAGAGCTGGCCGCCGCGCACGAGCGCTTCACGACGGTGCTGGAAAGCCTCGATGCGGCCGTGTCGGTGCTCGCCGCCGACGAAGCCGAGCTGCTGTTTGCGAACCGCTACTACCGCCATTTGTTCGGGATTCGCCCGGACGGGCATCTGGAGCTGGCCGGCGGCGGTTTCGACAGTGCGCAGGCGTCGTCCGATTCGATCGACATGGTCGATGCCTACGCCGGGCTGCCGGCCGCGGCGCTGACCGAAAGCGCGGCCGACGCTCAGGAAATCTACGTTCAGAGCATCCAAAAGTGGTTCGAGGTACGTCGCCAGTACATCCAGTGGGTCGACGGCCACCTCGCGCAAATGCAGATCGCCACCGACATCACGACGCGCAAGCAGGCGCAGGAACTCGCGCGCCAACAAGAGGAAAAGCTGCACTTCACGAGCCGCTTGATGACGATGGGCGAAATGGCGTCTTCGCTGGCCCACGAACTCAATCAGCCGCTCGCGGCGATCAACAACTACTGCTCCGGCACGGTCGCGCTCGTCAAGGCGGGGCGCACGACACCCGACACGCTGCTGCCCGTGCTCGAGAAAACCGCCCAGCAGGCGGTGCGCGCCGGCATGATCATCAAGCGCATCCGCGAGTTCGTGAAGCGCAGCGAGCCCAAGCGGCAAGCGGCACGCGTGTCCGACATCGTCGCCGATGCCGTGGGGCTCGCCGAGATCGAGGTGAGAAAGCGGCGCATTCGGATCCTAACGGAAATCCGCTCGCGTCTTCCCGTCATCTACGTCGACCCGGTGTTGATCGAACAGGTACTCGTCAACCTGCTCAAGAACGCCGCGGAAGCCATGCACGAAGCGCGTCCGAACGCTACGGACCCGACCATCCGCGTGGTTGTCCGCCTCGATTCGGGGTTCGTCTCCATCAGCGTCATCGACCAAGGGCCCGGTGTCGATGAGGCGGCGATCGAACGGCTGTTCGAGCCGTTCTACAGTACGAAGTCGGACGGCATGGGGATGGGATTGAACATCTGCCGCTCGATCATAGAATCGCATCGCGGGCGTCTGTGGGTTGTCAACAACGTCGATGCGCACGGCAAGATTACAGGCGCCACGTTTCACTGTAGTCTGCCGATCGGCGAGCCAAGCGATCCGAGCCATCAAGGCACGGTCGAAGCGCCGAGACCACAAACCGTTACGGGAGAGCTATGAGCAGCCCAGTCACCAGTCAAGAAACCGTCTTCGTGGTCGACGATGACGAAGCCGTGCGAGATTCGCTGCGCTGGCTTTTGGAAGCGAACGGCTATCGCGTGCAGTGCTTCTCGAGCGCCGAACAATTCCTCGAAGCGTATCAGCCCGCGCAGCACACCGGGCAGATCGCTTGCCTCATCCTGGACGTGCGCATGTCGGGCATGAGCGGGCTCGAGTTGCAAGAGCGCCTTATCGCAGAAAATGCCTCGTTGCCTATCATTTTCGTGACGGGCCACGGCGACGTGCCGATGGCGGTCTCGACGATGAAAAAAGGTGCGATGGATTTCATCGAGAAGCCGTTCGACGAAGCCGAATTGCGCAAACTCGTCGAGCGCATGCTCGACAAGGCACGCAGCGAAAGCAGCACCGTCCAGCAACAGCGTGCGGCAGCCGAGCGCCTCGGCAAGCTGACGGCCCGCGAGCATCAGGTGCTCGAGCGCATCATCGCCGGCCGCTTGAACAAGCAGATCGCGGACGATCTCGGCATCAGCATCAAGACGGTCGAGGCGCACCGCGCCAACATCATGGAAAAGCTCAACGTCAACACGGTGGCCGATCTGCTGCGCCTCGCGTTGTCGAACAAGCCGGCCAACCAGGCTTAACGCCGACAGCCGCGCGCCCGCCAGGCGCCGCCGCTGGAGCCTCTTCCCTCGCCCGGACCGCGGTCGCGGCCGGGCTGTCCCGTCGCGTCGGCGTTGCATCCGACGCTATAATTACGGTTTTGTCGCGCACCGCGGGTGAGCCTGCTTTTTAGCTTGCTTTTTAGCTTGCTTTTTATCCGCTCGTCACCGCTGGGCCCGCGGCTTCGTCGCCAGTAAATTGCGCTTCTCGCTTGCAAACGTGCTCGCGCGCTGCGCCTCGGACCACGTCGCGCCCGGCCTCGCCGCTTGTGCAACCACCGTGCGACCGCTGCTTTCCATGTCTCATTCTCGACCGACCACCATGACAGCCACACTGATCGACGGCCTCGCCCTCTCCAAGACCCTTCGCGCCGACGTCGCCGCACGCGCCGCCCAGCTCTCCGCGCGCGGCCATCAGCCGGGGCTCGCCGTGGTCTTGGTCGGAGACAACCCCGCCAGCGAAGTGTACGTCCGCAACAAGGTGAAAGCCTGCGAGGACAACGGCCTTTACTCGTCTTACGACCGCTATCCGGCCACACTCTCCGAAGCCGATCTGCTCGCACGCATCGACGCCCTGAACCGCGACCCGCGCATTCACGGCATCCTCGTGCAACTGCCGCTGCCGCCGCACATCGACAGCCATCAGGTCATCGAAGCGATCGCGCCGGAAAAGGACGTCGACGGCTTTCACGTCGCCAATGCCGGTGCCCTGATGACGGGCAAGCCGCTATTTCGTCCCTGTACGCCGTACGGCGTCATGAAGATGTTCGACGCATACGGCATCGCGCTGCAAGGCGCGAATGCCGTCGTAATCGGCCGCTCGAACATCGTCGGCAAGCCGATGGCGATGATGCTGCTCGACGCCGGCGCGACCGTCACGATCTGCAATAGCAAGACGCGCGATCTCGCCGCGCATACGCGCACAGCCGACATCGTCGTCGCGGCAACGGGCCGGCGCAACCTCGTCACGGCCGAGATGATCAAGCCCGGCGCGACCGTCATCGACGTCGGCATGAACCGGGACGAAGCCGGCAAGCTCTGCGGCGACGTCGATTTTGCAGGCGTTTCGGCGGTAGCGGGCCATATCACGCCGGTGCCGGGCGGCGTCGGCCCCATGACGATCACGATGCTGCTCGTCAACACGATCGAAGCGGCGGAGCGCGGCGCGACGTGCGGCTGAACGCGGCACGCAGGCGGCACGCAGGCGGCGCGGAGCATACAACAGAACGAAAACGCGCGCCGCCGATTGGAATCGGCGCGCCGCGCCCCAATAATGAGGGTGTCGGGCGCCTAGGCGCCCGCCCTTTCGACACCAGACAGACAGGAACAGCGCTATGGCCTCGAATACGCCCGATTCGTCCCTCTCATCCGACAAGCGCCTCCCAGACGACAACCCGCTGCTCGATTTTTCCGGCCTGCCGCGTTTCGGCCAGATCCGTCCCGAGCACATCACGCCCGCGCTCGACACACTGCTCGACAAAGCGCAAGCGACGATCGACCACGCGACCGACACCGCCACGCCCGCAACGTGGGCCAGCGTCGTCGACGCCACGGAGGCTGCGACCGAGCCGCTCTCGCGCGCTTGGGGCATCGTCGGCCATTTGAATGCCGTCGCCGATACGCCGGAACTGCGGGCCGCCTACGGCGAGAATCTGCCGCGCGTGACGGAGTTCTGGTCGAGCGTCGGACAAAACCTGGCGCTGTTCGAGAAGTACAAGGCGATCGTCGCGAGCCCCGCGTATGCCGGACTGACCGACGAACGCAAGAAAATCCTGCAAAACGCGCTGCGCGATTTCCGCCTGTCGGGCGCCGAATTGCCCGAAGACCAGAAACCGCGCTTCTCCGAATTGCAGGAGCGCCAGGCGGCGCTAGCCAAGGCGTTCTCCGATCACGTGCTCGACGCGACCAACGCTTACGCCTACATCGCGAAGAGCAAAGCCGAACTCGCCGGCCTGCCTGCCGACGTCGTGCAAGCCGCACGCGAGGCCGCGCACGAAGCCGGCGTCGAGGGCTGGAAGTTCACGCTCCACTTTCCGTCCTATTTCCCGGTCATGCAGTACGCGACGCATCGCCCGATGCGTGAAACGATGTACCGCGCCTACGTCACGCGCGCATCGGAACTCGGCGGCACTTATGGCGGCGGCAAGCCGGAGTGGGACAACACCGCGAACGTCGCCGAGCTTTTGAAACTGCGCAAGGAAGAAGCGCAGATGCTCGGCTACCGCAACTTCGCCGAAGTCTCGCTCGTACCGAAGATGGCCGATACGCCCGACGAAGTCGTCGCGTTTCTCGAGGATCTGGCCAAGCGCGCGCGCCCCTATGCCGAGAAAGACTGGCAGGAATTGCGCGACTTCGCCGCCGACGAGCTCGGCCTCGAAGCGCTGGAGCCCTGGGACGTCGCGTTCGCCGGTGAACGCCTGCGCGAAAAGCGCTATGCGTTCTCGGAAAACGAGGTCAAGCAATACTTCCCCGAAGAGGCCGTCGTCGGCGGGCTGTTCAAGGTTGCGCAAACGCTGTTCGGCGTCAAGATCCGCCGCGACGAAACACCCGTATGGCATTCCGACGTTCGCTTCTTCCGCGTCGAAGACGACGATGGCACGCTGCGCGCGCAGTTCTATCTCGATCTCTACGCGCGCGAAGGCAAGCGAGGCGGCGCCTGGATGGACGACGCCCGCTCGCGCCACCAGCGCAGCGACGGCGGCCTGCAAACGCCGGTCGCCTATCTGACGTGCAACTTCTCGGCGCCCGTCGGCGGCAAGAGCGCCTGCTTCACGCACGACGAAGTCATCACGCTGTTCCACGAGTTCGGGCACGGTCTGCATCACATGCTCACGCGCGTGAACGAACTCGGCGTCTCCGGCATCAACGGCGTCGAGTGGGATGCCGTCGAACTCCCCTCGCAATTCCTCGAGAACTTCTGCTGGGAGTGGGACGTACTCGCCGATATGTCGTCGCACGTCGATACGGGCGCGAAGCTGCCGCGTGAGCTGTTCGACAAGATGATCGCCGCGAAGAACTTCCAGAGCGGCCTCGGCACACTGCGCCAAATCGTCTTCTCGATGTACGACATGCTGCTGCATACGAGTTTCGATCCGCAGGGCGCGCAAAGTGCGAACGATCTCGCGCGCGAAACCAATGGGCGCTACCACCTGATTCCGCAAGCGAGCTTCTCGCGCTGGCCGAATACGTTCAGCCATATCTTCGCGGGCGGCTACGCCGCGGGCTACTACAGCTACAAGTGGGCCGAGGTGCTGTCGGCCGACGCGTACGCCGCGTTCGAAGATGCTGCCAAGGCGACGCAAGGCAGCGTGCTCGATGAGAAAACGGGCGTGCGATACCGCAAGGAAATTCTCGAAGTCGGCGGCAGCCGGCCGGCGATGGATTCGTTCAAGGCGTTCCGTGGCCGCGCACCGACGATCGATGCGTTGCTGCGCCATAACGGCATGGCGTCGGCGCCCGCGAACTAACGCCAATAGGGCGTCAGCGGCGCAGCTTGAAGTCGATCTCGAGCGGCCGCCCTTCCAGCGACAGCGTCGCGCGCGCCGCCGGCGTGCGCGCGACGATCTTGCCGCGCCGCACGACCGCCAAGCGCGTAGCTCGCAATCGAATCGCTTCGATCGGGTCACGCGCATCGAGCACGACGCAGTCGGCGCGGCAGCCCGGCGCGATCCCGTAGCCCTCCAAGCCTAGAATGCGAGCCGCGTTCACCGTCACCGCATCGAGCGCGGCCCGCATCGCATCGACGCCCGTCATTTGCGCGACATGCAAGCCCATGTGCGCCACCTCGAGTATATCGGCCGAGCCCAGGCTGTACCACGGATCCATCACGCAATCGTGGCCGAATGCGACGTCGATGCCGGCCGCCAGCATCTCCGGCACACGCGTCATGCCGCGCCGCTTCGGGTAGGTATCGGCGCGCCCTTGAAGCGTGATGTTGATGAGCGGATTGGCGATCGCGGCCACGCCCGACTCGCGCATCAACGGCAGCAGCTTGCTGACGTAGTAGTTGTCCATCGAGTGCATCGAGGTGAGATGCGAGCCGGCCACGCGGCCGCCGAGCCCGAGGCGATACGCCTGCGCACACAGCGTTTCGATATGGCGCGAGAGCGGATCGTCCGACTCGTCGCAATGCATATCGACGGGCAGCCCCTTCTGAGCGGCGAATTCGCAGAGCAGCCGAATCGATTCGGCGCCGTCAGCCATCGTCCGTTCGAAATGCGGGATACCGCCGACGACGTCGACACCCATCGCCACCGCCCGCTTCAAGTTCTCGAACGCGCCCGCCGAGCGCAGCAAGCCGTCCTGCGGAAACGCCACGAGTTGCAAGTCGAGATACGGCGCAACGCGGCGCTTGACCTCGAGCAGCGCTTCGACGGCGAGCAAGCGCGGATCGCAGACATCGACGTGCGAGCGAATCGCGAGCAGCCCACGCGCGACGGCCCAATCGCAATACTGCAGCGCACGCTCGATCAGCGCCTCTTGTGTCAGATGCGGCTTGAGTTCGCCCCATAGCGCGATGCCTTCGAGCAACGTGCCCGACGCGTTCACGCGCGGCAACCCATAAGAGAGCGTGGCGTCGAGATGAAAATGCGCGTCGACGAACGGCGGCGCAACGAGCGAGCCCGCGGCGTCGATCTCCTGCCCTGCCGCCGCCACAAGATTCGGCTCGACAGCGACGATGCGCCCACCGTCGATCGCGATATCGACGGGCGCGTCGCGTCCCGCGACATGAGTGATCAATGCGGCGTGGCGGATGATGAGATCCATCGAGGGCTCCTCGGATAATGGGGGCGCCGCCGGCCCGATCGACGACATACGCGGCGAGAGGCGTGCTGTGCCGATTCTAGCGAGCCGCGCCGCTTTCCTCATCCTGCTCGTCGTCGAACAGCGGAAACTGTGCTCCATCGACGGCATCGTCCTCCTCGAGGCGCACGCCGACGCCTAGCAAGCGCACCGGACGATCACGGCGTGCGAAGCCTTTCTCCAACAAGGCGATGAAGGTAGGCAAATCGGTGGCATCGGCCGCGCATTCGACCGTCGTACGCTGAAAATCCGCGAAGCGGATCTTGACGTAAAGCTTGCGAATCGCAGCGCTGGCCCCAACGCGCGCAATGCGCGCATCGAGTTGCTCGGCTAGTTGCCGGATCTCGGCCGTGCAGGCATCGAGCGTTCGCAAGTCGGTCACATAAGTTGTCTCGACGCTGATCGACTTGCGCTCCTGATCGGGCTCCACCATCCGATGATCGATGCCGCGCGACAGATCGTGGAGCCTACGGCCGAACGCGCCGAAGCGTTGATGCAAATCGACGAGCGACCATTCGCGCAGATCGCGGCACGTAACGATGCCGAGCTTTTCGAGTTTCGCGGCCGTCACCTTACCGACCCCGAAGATCTTGCGTACCGGCAACGCCGCGACGAATGCGTCGACCTCGTGGGGACGCACGACGAACAAACCGTCGGGCTTGTTCCAGTCGGACGCGATCTTCGCGACGAATTTGTTCGGCGCGACGCCGGCCGATACCGTAACGCCCACCGTTTCGCGCACGCGCTCGCGGATTTCCGCGGCCATCAGCGTCGCGCTGCCCTTGCAGCGCGACGCCGTCGTGACATCGAGATAGGCTTCGTCGAGCGAGAGCGGCTCCACGAAGGGCGTGTAGTCGCGGTAGATCGCCATGATCTGCCGCGAAGCGATGCGGTACTTCTCCATCGCGGAGGGCAAGATCAAGAGTTCGGGACACTTGCGCATCGCGAGCGCCGACGACATCGCCGAATGCACCCCAAAGCCGCGCGCCTCGTAGTTGCAGGTGGCAATGACGCCGCGTTGCTCGGGGCGACCGCCGACGGCAAGCGGCCGGCCGCGCAAGCTCGGATCGTCGCGCATCTCCACGGATGCGTAGAAGCAATCGCAATCGCAGTGGATGATTTTGCGGGCGAGCGAGCCCTCCGTGCCAAACGGCGCGAGAGTGGGAGCGGGGAAAGAGGAGGCGCGCGTGCTCAAGGTGAGCATTACTGTACAAAAACACAGTGTTTATTTCAAGCGGCACGTGAGGCGCAGAAGAACGCGACGGCATCGCTTGTACGTGCTTGGTTGCAGCCGCCGACGGGCACCATAGGCGCAGCGCCATGGCTCCATGCGGAGCTACCGCCCAAGAAAGCAAAAAGCCCCGACTTCGCTATGAAATCGAGGCTTGTGCCTGAAACTTGGTTGCGGGGGTAGGATTTGAACCTACGACCTTCGGGTTATGAGCCCGACGAGCTGCCAGACTGCTCCACCCCGCGTCAGAGAAATAGAGTATATGACACTCTGTACGCTGCGTCAAACAATACTGTCGACGACGAGGCGCCCTCCCCCGCCGCCCGATGCTGCCGCCATCAACCCGACTCAGCGTTTTTGATTCTATCCAATCGCGGATTAAATAGATTGCGACGCTAACTTCTTCGCTACAGTCGCAATATCGTGCGCAACGGTACCAACCGTTCGGCGCGCTGCGCCGACTGTCGGCACAGGTTCGCGGGATGACCGACTCATGTTTCGCCGCATCGAACGTTATGGAGAATCGCATGGCCGAAAGACAGCTCGAGCACGTAGGCAATTTCGGCGCAAGGCCGTCTTTCAAGGCATTGGGCCCCGACATCGAGAAGATCCTCGACTCGCGGGCTTGGGCCTTCGTCAATCGCTACGGTACGTTGATTCTGTTCTTCCTGCTCTGGCAGGTTGCCAGCTCTCACGGCTGGCTCAATCCGGCCGTGATTCCACCCGTCGACACGATTCTGCACGCGGTGTTTACCGCGCTGATCAACGGCACACTGCTGGGCGACCTCTCGATCAGCCTGCAGCGAGCCGGCATCGCTTTCGCGGCGGCCGTCGTCGTGTCCGTCCCGCTCGGCCTACTGATGGGTACGTTCACGCGGATCGAATATGCGATCGATCCGATCCTGCAGATGTTCCGTCAGACCTCGGCGCTCGCGGTCTATCCGGTTTTCATTCTGCTGATGGGTCTCGGGGAGACATCGAAGGTCTTCGTCATTTTCTGGGCGACGGTATTTCCACTGCTGATGAATACGATATCCGGCGTCAAGCAGGTCGATCGCCGCCTCATCGAGATGGCAAGCATGTTCGGCGCATCGAAATTGCAGATTTTCCGCCGCGTAACGTTGCCGGGTGCGATTCCACCGATTTTCGTCGGCCTACGGCTGAGCGCCGGGACAGCGCTGCTGATGCTGGTGGCGGCGGAAATGATCGGAGCCAATCAAGGGCTCGGCTTCAAGGTCATGCAGGCTCAGTACAACTTTCAAATCCCGTTGATGTTCGGTGCGATCGTCCTGCTCGCCGGGCTCGGCTTGCTCAGCAACTACGCGCTGCTCTTCCTGCAAAGAAGAATATGTAAATGGGTCGATGCCAAGGATATCGGTTGAATCCGGTACCTGCCACCGCCGCGGCACCACGGCGCCTCTGGCGTAACCGTTCTTAGATCTTCATTCGCAAGACCCTATTGGAGTGATAACCCGATGGCGCATGGATTCAAAAATTCACTCATCCATCAGTTAGGACTACTGATCATTGGATTGACTACCGCGGCAAGTGCATGCGCCGCAGCGCCGGCGCCCGCGGCGGCCCCGCACGGCGTCACCGTGATCCGCTACTTGCGCACATCCGGCACGATCGATGCCAGCGAGATTGCCGCGGCGAAAGGCTGGTTGCAGGCCGACGGCGTCAGGCTCGAATCGACGGGCTTCTCGCAAGGCGGTCCGGAAAATCTGTTCGCGCTGGCGGCCGGTTCGGTCGACATGGCGGGTGCCGCGAATGCGGCCGTGCTCAATGCGATATCCAACGGTAACGACATCATCGCCGTCAAACCAGGCTTCGGCGTCAGCCCAACGGCCAACAGCAAATTCTATGTACTGGCAAAGAGCCCGATTACCAAGCCGAGCGACCTGATCGGGAAAACCATCGCCGTGAATACGCTGGGCGCCCATCTCGACTACACGGTGCGCGAGTATCTGAGGATTCACAACATTGCGCAAAACGCAGTGAAACTCGTCGTGGTGCCCGGGCCGCAGTTGGAACAAACGCTTCGTTCAGGGCAGGTCGACGTTGCCGCTGTCGGGGAATGGCAAGCGGTCTTCGCAGGCAAGCTCGAAGCCGACGGCGGCGTGCGCGTGCTGCTCGACGACTATCAAGTGCTGGGCAACATTACATTGGGCTACGACGTGATGCGCAAATCGTTCGTCGCCGCTCACGCAGCGGCCGTTCGCGCCTTCGTCAGCGATTCCGCGCGAGCAGCGGACTGGGCCACCGAGCATCCCGACGACGCGAAGAAACTGATTGCGCAATTGCTCAAGGAACGCGGGGAGAATCCGACGCTGGCCAGTTACTGGCCGGGCTTCGGGCTGAGGCAGCATGCGCTTATGACCGATCACGACGCGCAATTCTGGCTTGACGTCTTCGAGCGGGAGGGAAAGCTGCGCAAGGGGCAGCTATCGGTCAGCGGCGTCCAAACGAATCAATACAACAGCTACGCGCAGCAATAGAGGAGCACGGCATGATGTCGATTGGCGAGGCACCTCACAAGCTGCAGATCAACAACCTAAGCAAATCGTTCGGCATCAACGGCG
Source organism: Trinickia acidisoli (assembly GCF_017315725.1). Classification (NCBI taxonomy): domain Bacteria; kingdom Pseudomonadati; phylum Pseudomonadota; class Betaproteobacteria; order Burkholderiales; family Burkholderiaceae; genus Trinickia; species Trinickia acidisoli. Next base: position 1,593,657 of record NZ_JAFLRG010000001.1, on the reverse strand, counting down.
CCTCCGTGGCGGTGCTGAAAAACATCGACCTCGACATCTCGGCGGGCGAATTCATTGTCATCGTGGGCGCCAGCGGATCGGGCAAGACGACCCTGTTGCGGATCCTCGCCGGACTGGAAAAAGGCGACCGCGGCACCGTCAAGGTCGACGGCAAGGTCGTGACCGGTGTCGGTCGCGAGCGAGCGATGGTTTTTCAGGAACCGCGCCTGCTGCCGTGGTTGACGGTCGAATCGAACATCGCTTTCGGCCTGGAACTGCAGCAGTGTTCCGGTGAAGCGCTGCGCGAGAAGGTGGGTGAATATTTGCAGCTCGTGGGACTCGAGAATTTCCGCGATGCTTATCCGAGCCAGTTGTCGGGCGGCATGGCGCAGCGCGTGGGCATCGCACGGGCGCTTGCGATCAACCCCGATATCTTGCTGCTCGACGAGCCGTTCGGCGCGCTGGATGCCATGAAGAAAATATCCCTGCAGCGAGAGCTGGAGCGCATCTGGCTCGACGAGCAGGTCACGATGGTGATGGTGACGCACGATATCGAAGAAGCCGTTTATCTGGCGGACAAGGTCGTGGTGATGACGGGCGCCGACGCGAGTGCGCCATTCAATATCGTTCCCGTGGATTTGCCGCGCCCGCGCGATCGAGGCAGCCCCGCGTTCGTTCGCCTGAGGGAAACGTTGCTGCAGGAATTCAAGTTCGATATCCACAATTGATCAATGCCAGGACAAGCCGATGACCGACACAAAACGACAAATCAAGCTGGGTGCGTTTCTGATGCAAACCGGCCACCATATCGCGGCATGGCGGCACCCGGACACGCATGCGAGCGGCGGACTCGATTTCGCCCACTACGCACAATTGGCGCACATTGCCGAGCGTGCAAAATTCGACGCGGTTTTCTTCGCCGATACCGCAGGCGTGCGTGACACGAATCTGGCGTCGCTGTCGCGTACCGCACGCGCCGATCACTTCGAACCCCTCACCTTGCTGTCCGCCCTTTCGGTGGTCACGCGGCATATCGGATTGATTGCCACGGTCTCGACGAGCTTCAACGAACCCTACAATCTGGCGCGCAAGTTCGCATCGCTCGATCATCTGAGCGGCGGGCGCTCGGGCTGGAATCTCGTCACGTCCAGCAGCGAAGCCGAAGCGCACAACTTCAGCTTCGACCAGCATATGAATCACTCGCTGCGTTATGAACGCGCCCGCGAGTTCCACGACGTCGTGGTGGGACTCTGGGATAGCTGGGAAGACAATGCCTTTCTACGCGACAAGGCGAGCGGCCTGTACTTCGATCCCGACAAGTTGCATGTGCTCGATCATCGCGGCAAACACTTCAAGGTACGAGGCCCATTGAATGTCGCCCGCTCGCCGCAAGGCCGGCCGGTCGTCGTGCAGGCCGGCGCGTCGGAGGTGGGCCGGGAGCTCGCCGCGCAAACGGCGGAAGTGATCTTCGTCGCCCATCAAACATTCGACGAAGCGCGCGCCTTTTATCGGGATCTAAAGAGCCGACTCGCGAAATACGGACGGCAACCTGATCATCTGCAAATCATGCCCGGCGTCTTCCCGGTGATCGGCCGCACCCAAGAGGAGGCCAACGAGAAGTTCGAAGCGCTGCAAGCGCTGATCCACCCCACTGTCGGCCTGTCGCTGTTGTCGAATATGTCGGGGGAGATCGATTTGTCGAACTATCCGGTCGATGGGCCACTGCCCGAATTGCCGGAAACGAACGGCGGCAAGAGCCGTCAGCGGTTGCTGTTCGATCTGGCTCGCCGTGAAAACCTGACGATCCGCGATTTGTATCTGCGGATTGCGGGTGCGCGCGGACACCTGCAGATCGTCGGTACGCCCGTCAGCATCGCGGATCAATTGCAGCAGTGGTTCGAGGAAGAAGGGGCGGATGGATTCAATATCATGTCGCCTTGGTTCCCGGGCGGTTTAAGCGAGTTCACTGAACAGGTGGTTCCGGAACTGCAGCGACGCGGGCTCTTCAGAACCGAATACGAAGGCCGTACATTGCGAGCGCATCTCGGCTTGCCAAAGCCTGTCAATCTGCATGCCGGACGAAACGAGCAGGTTCGCGCCGCGAGTTGATTGCCGTATTGGCCCAGACCGTATCGCCGCCAAACGGCGGGACTACCACAGCGCGCAGGATGGAAACCTTCGGATAGGCATCGATAAGCGACATCGGTATGCCACGAATTAGCCCGACCGCCACCGCGGCTCGAATTGAGCCGGACAGACGAACGCCGCGAATTTCGGCACCTATGCGCCCCGCCAAGCGCGCCGCATCGAGGACATCGGTAGAGTTTGTCTGCCTGGGTTGTACCTGCGAAACGATCTGGGCATCGGACATGAAATTTCTCCTGTGGGGTGAGCTTTGAAATTCCAACAGCTAACCCGTAACAGGAGAAACAACGATTTTTGCGAAGCTTAGCAGTGTGATTTTGAATAGGCTTCGGAAGGGTCCGGCAATCTCATCAACCAGCGAAAAGATTTCGTCGCAAGGTCGTTCCGTCATATCGGATTCTCAGCCGACCACGCTTCTGCAGTTCGGGCACGACGAAATCGACGAGCGCTTCCAAGCACCCCGGGCGTATACGTGCGTATAGCGCGCTCGCGTTGCCTTGTTCATCTTCTTGCTTCTCCTTGCTTGAGGTTAAACGCTCAGGAAGGGATTCGTCTTTCCGGTGCGAACTCATACCGAGCATTGAAGCTTCGTATCGTCACTACGATCTTTTCGATATCGCAATCGGAAAGATGGTGGTGACAGGGAATGGTGAGTATCTCGCGCGACAAACGCTCGGTGGTAGGGAGCGCGATGGGTGGCTGGCTGCGAAGCCATGCTTGCTGGCGGTGAATTGGCACAGGGTAATGCACCGCGGCCTGGATGCCGTACTTCGCGAGATGCCGTTGCAGCCCGTCTCGCTTTGCTGACTTCACGACGTAGTGGTAGTAAGAGCTTCCCGGCTTGCCTCCGCCGAGATCTGTTCCCGTGGCGGTTTCAGCAAGTGCTAGATCATAAAAGGCAGCAATTTCCCGACGACGGCGCAGCCACCTATCAAGGTAGGGCGCCTTTATATTCAGGGCAGCCGCCTGCAAGGAATCAAGGCGTGAGTTGATCCCAAACACGATAGATTCATCACGCGTCTGCAACCCATGATTGCGCGCGCGCCTTGCATAGGCGGCGATTTCCGGATTTGTTGTGACGAGAATGCCGCCGTCCCCCAGGCCACCGAACGTTTTTAGCGGATGCAGTGAGAAGGCCGCCGCGTCGCTGGACGTCCCGACCTGCTTGCCGTTGATCGTGGTTCCAATCGCTTGAGCACAATCCTCGACAACCGCCACGCCGTGGGCGCGACATAGCGTCAACATCGAGTCCATGTCCACGGGCCGCCCGCGGAGATGGACCGGTATGACGGCTCTTGTCCGCTCCGTGAAAAGTGGCGCAACCGTATCGACGTTGATCAGTTCGTCGTCACCCACATCCGCGAGTATAGGCCTGGCTCCGACAGCCACAATCGCTCCGACCGTGGCGACGAATGTGTTCGAACATGTGATGACTTCGTGGCCCGGCCCGATTCCCAAGGCTCGCAGTGCGAGCAGCAAAGCGTCGGTGCCCGAGTTCATCGATATTGCATAGGCTCCCATGCAACGCTGCGACATCCACGTTTCGAATCGCGAAACGTCATCGCCGAGCACAAAATCTCCGGCCGGGAGAATATCGCGCCACCGCTCAAAGATGAATTCCGATAAGTCGCGTGCCTGTTCCAAGACGTTATTGCATTTGATCATTGGGCCTTTCCTTGATGTTTTCGCTGAACGGCTAGCAGGCTGATTAAAGCAGTTCCGATTGCGCTCGCCGCAGCAGCGATTGTCAATGTGTAGGAATAACCGACGGAAGCACCAACGAGCCCACTACCGAGATAGATGAATGGATGCGCCCCGCTGGTCACAAAAGTATCGATCGCCACCACCTTGCCGAGATCCTTCTCAGGGGAAAGTGTCTGCACGGCTGTGGCCCAGCCCGTGAGCCATGAGGCTTCGACAATTCCGACAAACGCCGATCCCAATATCGCCATCCAAGCGGAATCGCCGATACCCAACATAGCCATTGCGCTGCCGAGAAAGAAGCCGCAGGTCAGCGCAAGCTGTTTTAAGCGCCGATGGCCGGCAGCGAGCACCGTGATCACGGATCCAATACACGCGCCCAGCCCCGATGCCGCCAAGCAGATGCCCCACATCGTGTCGTTAAAGCGATCGGTCACGGCATACGGCGCAACTACAAGAAAAACTGGGAAGCACAACACACTCACGACTAAAGTGCCGAGAAATCCTAATAACAACTCGGAGTGCCCAAAAATAATCTTTGCCCCATTGAACACCTCTCGCAATAAAAATTGCTCATTAATTTCAAACCTGCCTTTCTCAGGTAGTCGCGCAGTAAATACAGCAGCAGCCAAGAACGTGACGCCGTCGACGAGCACGCCCCACACCGGGTCCCACAGGATAATCAAAACGCCGAGTGTGGCCGGGAACATCACTGCAACGAGGTTGTCGAGAAAGTTCATCGCTCCGTTCCCCGCAACCAAAGCCTGCTTGGGCAGTAGATTGACGAGCAAGACTTGGGTGCATGGGCGGGATAAGCCAATGCCAATGCCAAACACCAAATAAGCGAGGGCTAAGCACCATGATGGCGCACCGCATACGATTAGCGCAGCGACGACAAGCTGCGCCACGCCCCTGGCGGCGTCGGTGGCAATGAGAATGCGCCTCGGCGACCTTCGATCAGCCAGTATCCCTCCAGCTATGGCACCTATGACCGTGCCAACGCCGACCGCAGCCATGACCAACCCAAAGACCTCGCCACCAAAGCCCGCATGAATCATTGCGACAGGAAGCGCCGCCAAGCAAACTGCGTCCCCGGCCATAGACAGACCTTGCCCAATCAGCAGCTTACGAAATGACGAAAAATGTAACGCATCGCGATACGGCGACATGCGCTCAGCGAGTGACATCATTCCAACTCTCCGCAACTGCAGGCATACACGTCCGCGAGGCGCTTAACGGGAAGCCTATTCCCCTCGCAGTCGATGTAGACAACACCATCTGCGGGGACCGTGACTTGAAGTCGATGTCCGCGGAACCAAATGGTGAACCGGTATGAGTTCCAGTTTCCAGGCAATCGCGGCCGAAAATAAAGCGTGCCACCATCAACACGCAAGCCGGCCAGCCCTTCAACTAGCCCCTGCCACGCACCTGCATACGCAGACAGATGCAAACCGTTTCTGTAGTCCTCGGCCGGCGTAAAGTCCAAGTTGTAACGACTCGCACGCGATATGAAATAGGCGCAATCACTCGCATCCCCGATATCCGCTGCTAGTACTGCATGAGGGCCGTAACTAAGCGACGATTCGTGAACAGTCCTTGGCTCATAGAATTTAAATGCCGCTTTCTTAACCTCATCTGTAAAGTCATCGGGAAACAATGTCATGAGTAGAATGATATCGGCCTGCTTCACGATTTTTGAAGTAAAATTCTTCAATTCTTTAGACGAATTCCGCTCGTCTTCATTCAAAAATTGAGGCCCATCAGTCCTTGCAAGCCTACGTTCGGCATCCGATAGTCCTGCATACCCATCGAATTCTTCTGGAATAAGAATCCCATCAACGCTCATCCACGGCAGATACACGTTATTACTAATTGAACGCCACCGCTGTATCTCGCTATTGCATACATCACAAATTAATCCGCACTCAACCAGCGAGAGCGCGAATCGTAGACACCATCCAAGTAAATAATTTGTATAAAAATTATTACTCACATGATAATGATATTCATCAGGGCCCATCACACGTTCGATAACATAGCCGCATCTCTCGTCCGACCACGTGAAGGCGGATGCCGAAAATTTCGCACATTCGGCGACGATTCTGGCCCCGCAACTGCCCATATAGGCATCGTCGCCAGTTACGGTCCAATATCTCCGTAACGCCCAGCAGATATCCGCGGAGACGTGCAGCACCTCATCGACGCTCCATTCCCGAGCCATTTCTGCGCCTGGACAGGACAAAACGTAGCGAGGTCCGTTTTCCGTTCCACGATCATTCGAAGCTTCCGGGAAGCGGGCACCAGAAAACCCCGTTGATTTCGCGAATTCGAGTGCCCTTTCTATTCGATGGTACCGATAGTCAATGATAGCTCGCGCGACGCGAGGATCGTTCCAGATCCAAAATATGCATTTATGAAGCTCCGTATCGAAAAAAACCGCTCCGGAGTGATATGTACTCGTCAAACCACGTGCCGGTGAAATAAATCCATCCGAATGAAAATGAGATTCTATCCCGTGTTGTAAAAGCTGAAAGATTGCATACCTCATTCCCAGCTCGACGAGCTCACCATCTGCATTGATCTCAACGTTGTGATCCTCCCACAATTTCGCCCAGCGCGCCCGGTGTTCTCGTTCGGCAACCGCGCACTTAAAGAGCATTTCCGGCATTCGTGACTTCGAGGCATCAGATTCCGTGCGTACCAGCCAGTGCACGAATAGCTCATGGCAGAGCGAGCTGCGAAAGTTGAAAGTTGTCGAAATCACGCAATCTCGCCCGCACCGGGCCCATGTAGTGGCAAGGCTTGCGGAGCTTGGCGACCGTTCGATTCGCACCTCGTAGCGCAACCGATCTTCCGCGGTGGCGACAACAACGCTGAAGCAGTCGTCGCTGCACTTGGCGCCCTCGATTTCATAGTGGCGGGCGGTCAACCAAGGGGACGTCCCGAGATATTCATTTGCTGCGCAGGTGTCGATGCCATAGTCCAGCCGTAATCGACGTGACGACGTATTATCGCTATTCATCTGCCGCAGGTTGATGACAGTAGCAACCTCAGGTTTGCCTGGCGTATCGATAAATAAGCGCACCATCAACTCGAACGTGCATCCACCAACCTGCAAACGCTCGATGCTAGTGACATTCGCCCCGTCGAGCGAGAGTGTCACCGTTGCCGTCGTACCATCTTCGCGGCGCGCGGGCTCCCCCGTCTCCACGTCGTAAAGCCGCAGAACTCGTGGTGCGGGCAGCGACACGATCTCGCGCGATACGCCGATGCCAGATGCGTAGACGCCATCGGCGAGCAATTGCACTCGCTCGGTGCGCCCGCAGGCTTCCGGTACGTGCGGACGTACCCCGATGAGTGCATTAGCCAACGTTGTCGCGCAAGATACGAACGCCGATGATTCGGGACTTAGATCGATCACGCGTTCCTTTCTTTTTCCGTCGGAAATGATCAGCATGTGCACCCCGAGGACGATGCGATCGACCAGTCCGACAACCGGATATTCAATAGATTGTGATAACGAGGGTCCGCCAAGACATCAGGGCTATCCTCGAACGCTCCCGATTGCCATCGCTCGCATATTTCCAGGACTGCATCTCGAATGGTATAGACAAACTCAAACCCTAGTTCCCGCTGCATCAGCCCCGAGTCGAGCCTATAGGACCGTACGTCATCGGAAAGCGTCGCCGTAATCGGTACATTCAGGGAAAAGTAACTGTCGACGACGCTTTTAACCTGCTTCGCGATACCAGCCACCGTATCATTCTCGCGACCTACGTTGATCGCGCGCCCGCAAAGCGCGCCTAAAGAATCGCGTTCGACCAGCAACGTATAGAGTCGAGAAAGATCACCGATATGGACATTGGGCCGATACTGATTTCCCCCAAAGACAGTGATTCTACCGCGAGCAAGTGCGCTAGCAGTCAGAACGTTCACCGTGAGGTCCAACCGCTGTCTCGGCGACCAGCCGCAGACGGTTGCCGCTCTGACCGCTATCGTTTCGAAAGATGAATCGTTAAGATCAAACAGGATATTTTCCCCCTCTGCTTTGTACCGGTTGTAATCGGTAACGGGTACGCACGGCTGTTTCTCGTCGACCACCGGCTGGTCATTAATGCCGTAAACGCTGGCCGATGACGCATAGATGAAGCGTCGACAACCGAAGCGTTTTGCTGTCCTCATGAGGTTGGGAAGACAATCGATATTGATAGATCGGCTCAGCATCGGGTCCAAGTTGAAGCTGGGATCGTTTGCCACCGCTGCCAGGTGTATGACGATTTGGACGCCTCGTAACGCATTTTCGACAACCGATAGGTTGCGGATGTCTCCTTTGACCAATTCCAGGTGGCGATGATCGCGAGGCCGATCAAGCCCATTTGAAAAAAATTGGGTGTCTAGGATACGGACCCGATAACCGGCAGCCAGTAGTTTGGGTACAAGCCGCGCGCCTACGTACCCGCTTCCACCCGTTACAAGAACCTTTGAGCGATCAGTCATTGCCTATCCTTTGGAGTCTCGCGAATCGGCACAGTAATGTCATCAAGTGACGGAAGAATGCGTGCGCGTGAATCGTTAGCCGTCGGTTGGCGTTCATGGCGGCGGATCTGATAGGCTCGGATTCCAAGACCGCAGGCCGCATCGACGGCATGTGGAGCGTCGTCGACGAGCGTGACGGCATCTAGGGCGTATTGGGCGGTGAGATGCAAGAACAAATCTGCTCGCGTCTGACCACGCCGTTGCCGCGCAACCGCCCGTCGGCTCAACGATTTTCCAGATCTGCGCAATGCGGTGTGAAAGAGATCAGCCGCATTCTGAGACGCCGTATAGAATTTAACATCTTGCCGCGACGTTTCCACTCGCGCCAACAACCGTAGCGCATCGTCAAAAAATCGAATATCTGTAGAAAGTCTCAGAAATTCCAATTGTTTTATCTCCGCTAATACGCTACAGGTATCTGAGTAACGTGAATCGACTCGAACGAGGCTTTTTTTCAACCCAATGAGACTAGATGCTCCTTCTAGGCGTGGCCGACCCGCTATCCAAACGGCGTATTCTTCATAGCTAAGATTTTCAATTCCAATTTGACGGGCCGCGTAGCACCATGCTTCGTAGTGTGGGGTATCGATGAGCGTCCCATCGAGATCAAGCAATAGAAGTTTTTTCATTTCACCTCGATCATTTACATGTCCATCGAAGTAATTATTCTCGCGATGCGTGAGGTTGAATTCATCACAGAATCATCGGTCAAAACCATGCGCCCACCGTTTCTCTCGACAATTCTCCTCTCTGCACTAACTCTCGAATCATTGCCAGAACGATAGTCCGCTCCTTTGAAGAACACATGGGGCTGGAGCAAGGAAATCATATTTTCAGCGGTCGTCGCATGGTTTACAATCGCGTAGTCACAGTATCGAATCGAGGAAATAAACTCTGCTCGAATAGCATCGGTGAATATCGGTCGATTAGGCCCCTTATTGACAAACTCGTCGGCCGTCACGGATACGAAGAGGCGATCGACCAGCGAGCGTGCTTGACGAAGATGGTGGATGTGGCCGACGTGGACGATGTCGAAGCAGCCGTGACAAAGTCCGAGCACGAGACCATCGGCTCGACAACTCCTGACAGCATTCAATAGCTCTATGACTCCGCTGAGGATCGCCATATCAGTGCCGCTCCCGTGAAATAAGGTATTTCGCCATGATGTGTAGATGCTCTCGATCCCCCCAGTAATCGGGGATTTTCCCAACGATATGGAATCCGTTGCGGCGATGAAAAAGGTATGCCGCGCGCTCGCTGTCTATATTGCCGACATCCAAACACAAATAGCGTTTATCGAGATTCACTGCGAACTTCTCGACTTCCATATAAAGCTGATAGGCAATACCACACCGACGATAACGGCGATCGACGATCAACCAGTCTGCCCATAGCGCATGCTTTGACGGCATCGGCCCAGGGCCACATCCCATAGTTCCAACGGCAATGCCTCCTAAAGTCGCCAAAAATCTTACTTCCTCATGATGAGGATTCGCCAATTCACGTGAAAATTGCGTGCCTGCCGATTGTACGAGATCATCGGGCGATTCGATCTGAGAAATCAGTTCAAGCATTGCAGCAATATCTGATTCACTAATACGGCGAACGCAGACAGGTTGATTGCCCTCAATTTTCATGGTACCCAATCCTATTCAATGCAGATTCGAGGCGTTCACATGCGTCGTCGATCATCTCAGGCGTATGCGTCGCTGATAATGTAATTGGTTCCGGGCAATAAGAAAGAGGCATTAGAAAACCGTACAATCTATATTCTATCGACAACATATGAAACAATTTTCTAGAGAAATCGATAGGGTATGTTCGTTCGATGTCTCTCATCAAACGGGGACGCTCTGATGTGCCGAGGTGCACTCCTATGCGACCACCATAACCGTCTATGTGACATGGAATACCATGCCTAGCAAATATTCCACTCAAACCGTTTTTTAGCTGCGCTTCCAAGCATGCGACATGTCGATGTGCGGATCCATCTTCAAGATAATCGATAACTGACAGGGCCGCGGATACCGACAGATATCGCCCCGTATTGGTGCCGCTGACCTGCACTGGCCCACGCGGCGCGATGACATCCATGAATTCGGCTCGTCCCGCGACCCCCGCTATCGGCATCCCACAGCCAAACGCTTTGCCGTATGCAGCAATATCAGGAATAACGTCAAAATCTTTTTGCGCTCCACCGATATTTGCACGAAATCCAGTCAGCACCTCATCGAAAATCAATAATGCGCCGTGCTTTGTCGCAAGCGCGCGCAGATTCTCTAGGAAGCCATCATCCGGCTTGATACAGCCAATATTGAGCGCAATCGGCTCGAGAATGATCCCGGCTACATCGTCGGGATTCAGATCGAACGCTCTCTGCACCGCGTTCAGGTCATTCCAGGGTAATGGAATGGTCAACAGACCGAGTTCGTCTGGGATTCCAACGGTACCGGCCACACGTTCGAGTTCGCCGGTTGGGCGAAGCACCCCACTTCGCGCAGAAGAGTCGATGTTCCAGGTAAGTGTGTCATTTAGACCGTGGAAATGCCCTTCGAATTTGAGGATCAAACGCCTTCCAGTTACGGCACGCGCCACTCGAATCGCATACATAGTGGCTTCGAGGCCGGAATTGACAAGACGGAGCCTCTCGGCGCAAGGAACGAGCGAGCAGAAACGTTCGCTCAGTAGCTGATGCTTCTCGGTTTCATATTGCTGAAGAAAGCCGCCCGACAAGGCCCGAGTGATTGAGTCTCTTATAAGGGTGCTGTCATGGCCAAGGAAGCATGAACCCCATCCCATGATGTAGTCGTCATACCATTCCCCCGACGCAACCTGTACTCGCGGGCCGGAAGCATTCCGGATTTGCATGGGGCCAACCGTCGGCAAATAATTCCAACCGGCCAGAACACCCCCTACCCGTTTCTCATCGCGCATCTCTGTCATATCTTTGTGTTCTTTGAATTGGGAACACGGGCGAATTTACGGACTCGCGCTAGTCGTCGATATTTTTTTTAAAATTTTCGGACCACCGGAAGCTTCCATTACCAGACGGCGCGGCCCTAGCCGCAGGTCCAGCCCCATGCGATAAGGCATTGCAGCAAAAAGCGATTACAATCCCGCTGATCACGGAAGAGACGCATTGAACATGAAAATCGCCACCTGGAACGTCAATTCGCTGAAGGTTCGCCAGCAGCACGTGATCGACTGGCTCGCGCAGAGCCACGTGGACGTGCTCTGTCTCCAGGAATTGAAGCTGACGAACGAAAAATTCCCGCACGCAGAGCTCGCCGGGAAAGGCTATCGAAGCTGGTGCGCGGGACAAAAGACGTACAACGGCGTCGCCATCCTCGTGCGCGACGGCATCGAAGTCGACGACACGGAGATCGTGCGCAACATCCCTGGCTTCGACGACGAGCAGCAGCGTATGATCGCCTTGACCGTAGGCGGTGCGCGCATCATCTCAGCCTACTTCCCGAACGGGCAGGCGCCCGGCACCGATAAATTCGCCTACAAGCTGCGCTGGCTCGATGCGCTCACGCAATGGCTGAAGGACGAGATGCATCGCCACCCGAAGCTCGCGCTGCTCGGCGATTACAACATCGCGCCCGAGGATCGTGACGTGCACGACCCGAAGGCCTGGGAAGGCCAAAACCTCGTCTCGCCCGAGGAGCGCGCGGCGTTCGTCAAGCTCGTCGAACTTGGCCTGACCGACGCCTTCCGCCAATTCGAGCAACCCGAGAAGACGTTCACGTGGTGGGACTACCGCATGCTCGCGTTCCGGCGCAACGCCGGCCTGCGCATCGATCACATCCTGCTCTCGGCGGCACTGGCTGAAGCCTGCACGATGTGCGAAGTCGATAGGACGCCGCGAAAATGGGACCAACCCTCCGACCACGCACCCGTCATCGCGCAACTTGCCTAATACGGGCAGCACGTCAAAGCGACGTCGATTAGTAGTCCTAAGCAACCTTTCGCGCAAAAAAATAGACCGGCGCTCGTAACGAGTCGCCGGCCCTCCCGCGCGTCACCGCAAGCCGCGCATCACGATTCCAAATGCAACTCCTGGATCTTGCGCGTGATCGTGTTGCGGCCGATGCCGAGCCGTTCGGCCGCTTCAACCTTGCGGCCGCGGGTGAAGTCGAGCGCTTCGCGAATGACGGCAGCCTCGAAGCGCCGCGCGAGTTCGTCCATGACGTCGACGGTATTCTCGCGCAGCATGCGCGCCACTTCGGCACGCAGCCCGCTCTCCCACACGCTGACCGGCACGCCCGTCGCCACACCCGCAAGCGCGGCCGGCGTGATCGCGACGCCGTTGCGCTCGCCGTCGGCCGAGGCCATGCTCGCCGAAGCTTGCGCAGCCGCCGCGGGTCCCGCCACGATTTCGGTGCTGCTTTCAGGCATCGCACCCGGTACAAGGTCGGGCGGCAAATCCTTGATCTCGATCGTCTGCGCGGGCGCCATCACCGTCAACCAATTGGCGAGATTCTCGAGTTGACGCACGTTGCCCGGAAACGGCAGCGTCGTGAGATAGGCAAGCGCGGCATCCGACACGCGCTTGGGCTCGACCCCGAGATCGCGCGCACTCTTTTGCAGAAAGTGGCGCGCGAGCAGCGGAATGTCCTCGCGCCGTTCGCGCAGCGCAGGCAAACGCAACCGAATCACGTTGAGACGGTGATACAAGTCCTCGCGGAACAATCCCTGACGCACGCGCGCTTCGAGGTTCTGGTGCGTGGCCGCGATCACGCGCACGTTCGCGCGCAGTGGGCTGTGTCCGCCGACGCGATAGAACTGCCCGTCCGACAGCACGCGCAGCAGGCGCGTCTGCAGATCGAACGGCATGTCGCCGATTTCGTCCAGAAACAGCGTGCCGTTCTCCGCCTGCTCGAAGCGGCCCTGCCGCATGGCTTGCGCGCCCGTGAACGCACCGCGCTCGTGCCCAAATAGTTCGGACTCCAAAAGATCCTTCGGAATCGCCGCCGTATTGAGCGCGATGAACGGCCCGTTCGCGCGCGGGCTATGCCGATGCAGCGCACGTGCGACGAGTTCCTTGCCGGTGCCCGACTCACCCGTGATCAACACCGTCGCGGCCGAATGCGACAGCCGTCCGATCGCGCGGAACATGTCCTGCATCGCCGGCGCCTGGCCCAGCATTTCAGGCGCATCGGTCAGCACGGCCTCGCCCGCCTGCGAGCCGCGCAGGCTCTCGTCCACGGCGCGGCGAATCAGTTCGACGGCCTTATCGACGTCGAACGGCTTCGCGAGATATTCGAATGCGCCGCCCTGAAACGCGGCAACCGCGCTATCGAGATCCGAGTACGCCGTCATGATGATGACGGGCAATTCGGGCAGCCGTTCGCGTATCGTCTGCAACAACTCGAGACCCGATGCCCCGGGCATCCTAATGTCGGAGATGAGCACTTGCGGGCTCTCGCGTTCGAGCGCCGCCAGCGCCTCGCGCACGTTAGCGAAACTGAGCGTCGGAAAATTCTCGCGCGCCAGCGCCTTCTCGAGCACCCAGCGGATCGATTGGTCGTCGTCTACTATCCAGATCGGCTTCATGGAGTAAGTCTTATCAATTGACGAGCGGCAACAAAATCTGAAACTCGGTATGTCCAGGGCGGCTCTCGACTTCGATCAAGCCGTCGTGCTGCTGCACGAACGTTTGCGCGAGCGTGAGACCCAGGCCGCTGCCGTCCTCGCGCCCGGACACGAGCGGATAAAAAATGCGATCGCGAATCTCTTCGGCAATGCCGGGCCCGTTGTCGATCACTCGCAAGTCCAATGCCAATTTACATAGGCGTTTGGAGATCGTTACCTTGCGCGCGACCCGCGTGCGCAAGGCAATGCGCGCATCGCCCTGCCCGATTCGTTCGCGCAACGCCTGCGCCGCGTTGCGGACGATGTTGAGCAGCGCCTGAATCAACTGCTCTTTGTCGCCGCGCAAGTCGGGCACGCTCACGTCATAGTCGCGCTCGATCGTGAGGCCGCGAGGAAACTCCGCGAGAATCACGGCGCGCACGCGCTCGCACACTTCGTGAATGTTCACGTCGCCGACGACGTGCGGGTGCCGGTGCGGCTCCAGCAAGCGGTCGACGAGCGTTTGCAGGCGATCCGATTCCTTGACGATCACCTGCGTGTATTCGCGCAGCTCCTGACGCTCGCGCGCGCCGAGTTCGAATTCGAGCAATTGCGCGGCACCGCGGATGCCGCCCAGCGGATTCTTGATCTCGTGCGCAAGGTTGCGGATGAGCTGCTTGTTCGCTACCGACAGATCGTGAATGCGCTCTTCGCGATCGGTGCGCAAATGGCGCTCGTTTTCGAACAACTCGAGCAGCACGTAATCGGGTGCGCTCTCGAGAAAGCCGACGACCACATGCACATGCAGCGGCTCACGACTCGGCCGCTCGAGCACGGTATCCAAATGCGTCGCATGAAAGCGATGTTCGGCAATCGCGGCAATCGTCGCGACGAGGTCCTCGCCATTCGCAAACAGTTCGGACCACGACATCTGCATGAGCTGCCGGCGCGACAAATCGAGCATCGATTCGGCCGACGGATTCGCGAACGCGACGCGCAGCGTGCGCTTGTCGAGCACGAGCGCGACGGTCGGCAGCGCCTCGAGCCCGGGCAGCAAACCCGATTGTGCCAGCGCCGCGTCATCGGACAGCGGCTCGGCTTGGCCTTTGTTCGCCTTCATCAAATTCTTGAGCACCATCGTCACTCACGGACGCGAAAGAGCATCGAACAAAAAAGGGACGGCGCCGCCGTCCCTTCGAGAGCGATCCTTCACGCGCGCTTCGCCGACGACAAAGACGAAGCGCATCGCGTCGCTTACAGCGAGTAGTACATCTCGAACTCGATCGGGTGCGTCGTCATGCGGAAGCGTTGCAACTCGGCTTCCTTGAGCTCCAGATACGCGTCGAGCATCGGGTCGGTGAACACACCGCCGCGCGTCAGGAACTCGCGGTCCTTGTCGAGCGCTTCGAGCGCTTGTTCCAGGCCGGCACAGACGGTCGGGATCTTCGCGTCTTCTTCAGGCGGCAGATCGTACAGATTCTTGTCCGCGGCTTCGCCCGGATGAATCTTGTTTTGCACGCCGTCGAGACCGGCCATCATCAGCGCCGAGAACGCAAGGTACGGGTTCGCCATCGGATCGGGGAAGCGCGTTTCGATGCGGCGGCCCTTCGGGTTGCTCACGTGCGGAATACGGATCGAAGCCGAACGGTTGCGTGCCGAGTAGGCGAGCTTCACGGGCGCTTCGAAGTGCGGCACGAGACGCTTGTACGAATTCGTCGTCGGGTTCGTGATCGCGTTGAGCGCGCGAGCGTGCTTGATGATGCCGCCGATGTAGAACAGCGCGAATTCCGAGAGGCCGGCGTAGCCGTTGCCCGCGAACAGGTTCTGGCCGTCCTTCCAAATCGACTGATGCACGTGCATGCCCGAGCCGTTGTCGCCCACGACGGGCTTCGGCATGAACGTCGCCGTCTTGCCGTACGTGTGCGCGACGTTATGGACGATGTACTTCAGTTGCTGCGTCCAGTCGGCGCGTTGCACGAGCGTCGAGAACTTCGTGCCGATTTCGTTTTGGCCTTGGCCCGCCACTTCGTGGTGGTGCACTTCGACCGGAATGCCGATCTGCTCGAGCAGCAGGCACATTTCCGAGCGCATGTCTTGGAACGAATCGACCGGCGCGACCGGGAAGTAACCGCCCTTCGTGCCCGGGCGGTGGCCCGAGTTGCCGCCTTCGAATTCCTTGCCCGACGACCACGGCGCTTCTTCCGAGCCGATCTTGACGAAGCAGCCCGACATATCCGTGTTCCACTGGACCGAGTCGAAAATGAAGAATTCGGGTTCCGGACCGAAGAAGGCGGTATCGCCCAGGCCCGTGCTCTTCAGGTACGCTTCGGCGCGCTTGGCGAGCGAGCGCGGATCGCGTTCGTAGCCCTTGCCGTCGGCCGGCTCGATGACGTCGCAGGTCAAGACGAGCGTCGGCTCTTCATAGAACGGATCGATGAAAGCCGTGTTGGCATCGGGCATGAGCAGCATGTCCGATGCTTCGATGCCCTTCCAGCCAGCAATCGAGGAACCGTCGAACGCATGGCCGCTCTCGAACTTGTCGTCGTCGAACGCCGACAGGGGCACCGAGACGTGCTGCTCCTTGCCGCGCGTGTCGGTGAAGCGAAAGTCGATAAACTTGACGTCCTCGTCCTTCACGAGCTGCATGACGTCGGCCACGGATTTACTCATATCCTCTTCTCCATTAATAGGTTCGGCGGTTCTTCGCTTCTTTCCGCTTCGGCTCGTCGCGCCTTCCGACGCCAAAACCGGTGTTACAAGCGATCGCCGCGGGTAAAAGCAGCTTTCGTGCCATGTGACGAGTGCACGAAGCGCCGATGGCGGCACCGGCGCGCCGGGCGGCGCCCCGCGCCGGAGCCGCCGCCACACCGAGGCGCACGGAACATGCCGCGACGCCGCAATCTCGCACCGCCATGGTGCACTATCGCCAGTCACGCCGGCCACTACCACCATTGTGGTGCACGCTGAATGAGATTGCACACTTTTAGCGCATTGACGGCAACGCTACGCGCACCATCGTAGCGTCGTTGCGGCCGGGCTAGAATGTATCTTTACGATTCAAGGAGACGAAGGCTATGAGTTCGCTCGAACAAATCCTCTCGCGCGCCGACGCGCGCCGCGCCGAGCATCAGTTGCCCTACGCGGGCGCCGTATCGCCGAACGAAGCCTTCGAGTTGCTGCAGCTCGACGCGCGCGTGCGCCTCGTCGACGTGCGCACGCGAGCCGAACTCGACTGGGTCGGCCGGCCGCTCGTGGGCGACGGGCAGTACGTGCACATCGAATGGACGCGCTATCCGGGTGGCGTGCCCAATGCCGAATTCATCGAACAGTTGCGGCAGGCGGCACCCGCGCCCGACACGCCGCTATTGTTTCTCTGCCGCAGCGCGGCCCGCTCCAAGCTCGCGGCCGTGGCGGCCGCGCAAGCGGGTTTCGAGAAGGCTTACGATCTGCTCGAAGGGTTCGAAGGCGACAAAGACGGCACCGGCCACCGCAAGACCGTCACAGGCTGGTGTTTCCGCGGGCTTCCGTGGATGGGGGCCTAACCCGCCTCCGGCTCGACGATATCACCGCCGAGCAGGTGCACGCCCTCGCGGAGCTTGACGAACGCGGCGGCGACGGCCTCGGGCTCGCCCTTCACGCCAAGGTCGATATGTCGCCGCGCGAAAACGCCGCCGCGCTCGGCGTCGCCGACGCTCGGCAGACTGAATACGCGCACGCCCGGGAAATCGGCTTCGATTTTTTCCATCAGCGGCGTAAGCGTCGACTCCATCAACTCGAAGACGTAGAGCGAGCGCTCCGCATGTGCGACGGCATGGTGCAGATCCGCATACTTCGTATCGAGCACCCATTCGATCATCGGCCAAGCCATGACCGGAAAACCCGGCACGAAATGATGATCGCCGACCGAAAAGCCCGGAATCTTGTTGTAACCGTTCGGGATGATCGTCGAGCCACGCGGGAAAACGCCCATGTTCATACGATGGCGGTTCTCGGGCGCGTCGAAATCCAGTGACTGCGATGCCACGGCCGCGCCCGAGGCCGCCTGCATCTCGCGGATTCGCGCGCGAATCAACTCGGCCGCTTCGGGATGCAATTCGAGCGGCACGCCCAGCGCTTCGGCCGCGCATTGACGCGTGTGGTCGTCGGGCGTGGCACCGATGCCGCCCGTCGAGAAAACGATGTCACCCGTAGCGAACGTGCGCTTGAGCACGGCCGTGATGCGCTCGCGCTCGTCGCCGACGTATTCGGCCCAGGCAAGCGAAAGCCCGCGCGCGCTCAACAATTCGATGACTTTCGGCAGATGCTTGTCGACGCGCCGGCCCGAAAGGATTTCGTCCCCGATGATGATCACGCCAAATGCCATAGACCGCCCTCACATGGATGGAAGCGCCTCGTCGGCGCGCAGGCGCTGCAGCGCGTCCAAACAATAGTGGCCGAACCATAGCGCCGAAAACACGAGGATAAACGCATAGATCCAAATCGTGGCGGCGGCGATCACCGGAAACAGCACGACGAGCCAAATGGACCAGGCCCAAATCAGCGTCGGCACCGTGCCCATCAAGCCCGTGGTCACGCCGATCGCGAACAGCGGCCCCCGATGGCGCCGGATCAGCGCGCGGCGCTCGGCGCGGCTCGCGTGCAGTGCGAGCGCGTCGTAGGTCATGACGCGGTAGGTCAGCCAACCCCACAGCAGCGGTGGAATCACGACGAACAGCGGCGGGATGAGCCATAGCGGCAGTGTCAGCACGAACAACACGATGCAGACGACGGTCGTCACGAGCGTATGCGCGAGCGAGCCATACCACGTTCCGCCGCGGCGCTGTTCGAGACCGGCGAAACGTCGCCGCGACAGATGACGCACGACGAGCGGCATCGAGATCGTCGCGATCAAGAGCAGCACCGTCGTCACGATGAGCGGAATCGACAGCGCAATGACGAGAAACGGCGCCAGCGCCGCGTGCAGAGAGGTCAGGCCCACCCAATCGAACGCGCGATCGAGCATCGCGCCGAACCACGAGGCCGCAAGCCATGCGCGCGCCGCGTCGACGAGCGGCTGCCACATGAACCAGAAGAAAACACCCCAACCCGCCGCCGCAACCGCGAACGGCATGAACGTGAGCCACAGCATGCGCGGGTGCAGCGCGCTGGCCGCCGCTTTGGCAAGCGCCCTCAGGAAATCGCTCATGCGCGCTCCCCGTCAAACGGCGCTAGCGCCTCCGTCGCCCGCGCGCCGCAGGCCGAGACGCCGCGCGATACGCACGAAGGCAAGCCAATGTTGCGCGACGAACCCGTCCCCATACGATTCACCCTCGATTTGCTGTCGGATACCGGTCGGCTCGACCTCGCGATTCCACGATGCCGTCCGGAACAGCATATCCCACCACGGGAACAGCACGCCGAAGTTGCAGCCGTACGCCGTTCCTTCGTGGCCGTAGCCGACCGCATGATGCCGGCGATGGAACGCGGGGCTGACGACGAGCCGTTCGAGCAGCACGCCGAACGGCAGCCGCGCATTCGTATGCTGCACGCTTTGCGCGAAGTTCGTGACGGCCGTCAACACGACGAACTGCGTCGGCGCGACGCCGATCGCGATCGCGATCGCCGCGAAGAAACCGGCCTGAATGACATCGTCGAGCAGGTGATTGCGATCGTCGCACCAGAGCGACATCTGCCGTTGGCTGTGATGCACGGCGTGCAGCTCCCACCAGAGTCCGATCCGATGCTGCCAGCGGTGATACCAATAACCGGCGAAATCGAGCACGACGAGGTAGAACGCGAACGCGACGAGCGGCCGCGTGGTCACGCCCAGCCACAGCGTGTCGAGATTGATGTTCGCGATGCCGTGATAACGCAGCCAGGCTTGCGTGTTGTCGAAGATCGGCTGGAACGCGACAAAAAAGAAGAGATTGAACAGCCCGAGCTTGGAAATCCACGTATACAGCACGTCGACCCGAACCGCCTTACGATTCTCCCAGCGCTCGAGCGGCCGCAGCGCCTCGAGCGGCCGCAGCAGCCCGTACATCGCAATGATCGTCAGGAAGCCGACGATGACCGGATAGAGCGCGTCGTACGTGTCCTCGTCGTAGTCCATCCAGCCGAACTTGAACAGCAGCGGCTGGATCAGGTCCACGTAAAGCCAGGTTTGCAGCGACGAGACGAGCGAATCGAGCGACGAGACGATCAAATGCAGCATGCCGAACGCCCCGTCAAGCGCCGTTCGGGGCCGTCACCGGCGCACGGTCGTCGAAGAAGATACCGTGCGGCGAGCGGCCGACGGCAATCGTCTTGACCAGCTTGCGGGTGGTCATGTCGATCACGCCGACGTGCTTGGCGAAGCGGAACGTCACCCACATATAGCGCTTGTCGGCCGTGAGTTCCATGTCGTCGGGGCCGGGCATGAGGCCGGTTATGTCGCCGACGTTCGTCAGCGTGTTCTCGTCGATGATGCTGATCGTGCTGGCCACACGGTTGGTCACGGCTACGTGCACGCCGTCGTCGAGCGAGCGGAAGTTATGTGCGCCCTTGCCCGTGTGAATCCGCTTGACGACCGTTTTGTTGCGCCAATCGACGACGGCGACGTCATCCTCCCCGGTCATCCCGACGAGCAGGTACTTGTCGCCCGGCGTCATCCACAGGCCGGCGGGCGTATCGCCGACTTTCATCTTCCATTTGACCGACTGCGTCGGCAAATCGACGGCCGCCACCTCGCCCGACACTTGCAACGTGACGAACACCGTCTTGCTGTCGTTGGAGAAGGCCATGTGGCTCGGCATCGTCGCGAGCGGCAAGCGCTTGACGAGCGTCGGGCTTTCCTTGCTGCCGTCGTAGCGGTAGATGTCGAGGCGATCCAAGCGCAGCCCCGTGGTCACGAACCACTTGCCATCAGGCGAGAAGCCGAGTTGATACGGATCTTCGATATTCTCGAGCCGCTTTTGCAATGCGCCCGTTTTCGGGTCGACGAACATCAAATCGTTCGACACGGAGTCGGCAACGATCAGCGAGCGGCCGTCCGGCGTCAGCATCAAATGGTGCGGCTCCTTGCCCGTCGGAATCTTGTGGCCCACGACCTGCTGCGACGCCTGGTCGATCAGCGAAAGCGTCGCTTCGCCGGAATTGAGGACGATGACGTCGTTTGCGTGCGCCGTGGGTGACACCACCGCCGCGGCAACGAACGAAGCTGCGAGCGCGCCGGCGAACCGCTTGACTCGGGCAACGCGAGAAAGGAAAGAAATAAGCATGAGAACTCGTTCGAAAAAACCGCCGCCATCATAAAACGTTTGCGTGTCGGCGCGGTTGACCAAAATCCAAAATACAAACCAATGGGGCGCAACGCTCGCGCGCCGATGTGGGGCGGCATCGCACCGCGCATCGACTCATCGCTGCATCGACTCCCACACTTTGTGCAATCGCTTGATGGAGACCGGCATCGGCGTGCGCAGTTCCTGCGCGAACAGCGATACGCGCAACTCCTCGAGCAGCCAACGAAATTCCGCGAGCCGCGGATCGGGCACGCCGGCGCGCGCCGACAGCGCGCGCTGGTAGGGCTGCAGCAGCGCCTGCATGTCCGCGAGCGAGCGAGCGTCGCGGGCCGCATCGGCCTTGAGTTTGTCGATGCGCTGCGCCATTGCCTTCAAGTAACGCGGGAAATGCACGAGCTGCGCGTAAGGCGTTTCGACGATGAACCGCTTGCCGATCAGCGCCTGCAACTGCTGCTGCAGGTCCGCGTAGGCGGCCGCGAACGGCTTGGCCTGTGCGAGCTTTTTCGTGACGGCTGCGTACTCCGCGAGGATTTGTCCTACGAGACGCGCGATCTCCTGCGCGAGCAGCGACAGCCGGCCCTTGCCTTCGTCGCGGCGCGTGTGAAAACTCGCGTCGTCGTCGGGCAGCGGCGCTTGTAGGCAAGCGCGGTCGAGCGCCATCTCGATCAGTTGATCGCGCAGTGCCTCTTGCGGGCCGAGCGGCATGAACTGCATCGCCATCTCGCGCAAGCCCGGCAGGTTCTTCTCCAGATACTTGATCGGCTCGCGCAACTGCAACCCGAACAGCCGCCGCAGTCCGGCTCGGTGAATCCGAGCGGCCTCCTCCGGCGAATCGAAGACTTCGACGTCGCAGTGCGTCGTGCGGTCGACGAGCGCCGGGTAGCCGAACAACGTCTGACCCCCGCGCCGGATCTCGAGCAACTCGGGCAGCTTGCCGAAGTTCCACGTCGTCAGATTGTCGTAGAGCGCCGTCGTCGCGGGCGCGGGCGGCGACGTGGACTTTGCCGCGCCCCCCGCGTCAGAGCGACCCGCATCGCCCGCACGCGCCACGCCAGGCTGCCGCGCGCCGGCCGCGGCCGGCTGTGTCGAGCCGCCCGTAACCAGCGCGGCCCCGGCGGCGAGCTTCTGGAAGTGCCGCTGCGCATCCGCCCCCAGCTCCGAGCGCAACTGCGCGAGGTTGCGGCCCATCGCCAATTGCCGGCCGTGCTCGTCGACGACCTTGAAGTTCATGAACAAATGCGCGGGCAGCGTCTCGAGTTTGAAATCGGTCGATTTCAGCGCGACTTGCGTCTGCTCGCGTACGTCGGCGATGAGCGCCTCGACGAGACCCGCCGCGCCGAAGCGACCTTCGTGTCGCTCGACGAACGCCGCCGCATACTCCGGCAACGGCACGCAATGGCGGCGCAGCTTCTGCGGCAACGACTTGAGCAGCAGTTGCGCCTTCTCCTTGAGCATGCCCGGCACGAGCCACTCCGCGCGTCGCGGATCGACCTGGTTGAGCGCATAGAGCGGAACCGTCAGCGTCACGCCGTCGCGCGCGGAGCCGGGCTCGAAGTGGTACCCGAGCGCCATCTCGACGCCGGCCATCGTCATTCGCTTCGGAAAAAGATCCGTCGTGACGCCCGCCGCTTCATGCCGCATGAGGTCGTCGCGCGACAAATAGAGCAAGCGCGGCTTGTCCTCGCTCTGCCCGCTCTTTCTGACCTCGTCGCGATACCAGCGCTCGAACGCGACGCCCGTGTAAATGCCTTCGGGCAACGCTTGGTCGTAGAACGCGAAGATCAACTCGTCGTCGACGAGCACGTCCTGTCTGCGCGATTTGTGCTCGAGTTGCTCGATCTCGGCAAGCAGCTTGCGGTTGTGCGCGAAGAAGGCGAGCTTCGTGTCGAACTCCCCTTCGACGAGCGCCCCGCGAATGAAAAGCTCGCGGGCGCGCGCCGGGTCCTGCCGCCCGAATGCCACGCGGCGGCGATGGTAGACGGGCAGCCCGTACAGCATCGCCCGCTCGAACGCGGTCACCTGCGCCGCGCGCTTTTCCCAGTGCGGCTCGGACAGCGACTTCTTCAGCAGGTGGTCCGCTACCTTCTCGATCCATTCCGGCTCGATTTTCGCGAGACAGCGCGCGTAGAGCCGGCTCGTCTCGACGAGCTCGCCGGCCACGACCCAGCGCCCGGCCTTCTTCACGAGCGTCGAGCCCGGCCAGAGGAAGAACTTGATGCCGCGCGCCCCGAGGTAATGCGGTTCGTCGTCGGCCTTGAGGCCGACGTTGCCGAGCAGGCCCGTCAGCAGCGCCAAATGGATCTGCTCGTAGGTCGCTTCGCTTTCGTTCAGGCGCCAACCGTGCTCGCGCACGACGGTCAGGAGTTGCGAATGGACGTCGCGCCACTCGCGCAGCCGCAAGTGCGACAGAAACTGCGCGCGGCACGCGTCGACGAGCTGCCGGTTCGACTTCTTGTGCGCGACGGCCTCGCCGAACCACGTCCAAATCTTGAGCCACTGCAGAAATTCGGAGCGCTCGTCGGCGAAGCGCCGGTGCGCTTCGTCGGCTTGCTCCTGCGCCTCGGCCGGCCGCTCGCGCGGGTCCTGCACCGACAGCGCACTGGCGATGACGAGCACCTCGGCAAGCGATTGCTGATCTCGCGCGGCAAGGATCATGCGCCCCACGCGCGGATCGAGCGGTAGACGCGCGAGTTCGCGGCCGAGCGGCGTCAACGCGTTGTCCTCGTCGACGGCGCCCAGCTCGGCCAGCAGTTGATAGCCGTCCGCGATTGCGCGGCCCGGCGGCGGCTCGATGAACGGGAACGACTCGATTTCCGTCAGATGCAGCGACTTCATCCGCAAGATGACCGCCGCGAGCGACGAGCGCAGGATTTCGGGATCGGTGAAACGCGCACGCCCCTGAAAATCGGCTTCTTCGAATAGACGAATGCAGACACCGTCCGCCACCCGGCCGCAGCGCCCCGCGCGTTGGTTGGCGGCCGCTTGCGAAACCGACTCCACCTGCAACTGCTCCACCTTGTTGCGGTACGAGTAGCGCTTCACGCGCGCGAGGCCCGTATCGACGACGTAGCGAATCCCGGGCACCGTCAACGACGTTTCCGCGACATTGGTCGCGAGCACGAGCCGCCGCGCGTTCGACGGCTTGAATACGCGCGCCTGCTCCTCGGCCGATAGCCGCGCGAACAGCGGCAGGATCTCCGTGTGCGGCGGATGGTGCTTGCGCAGTGCTTCCGCGGCTTCGCGAATCTCGCGCTCGCCGGGCAAGAACACGAGCACGTCGCCGGGCCCCTCCCGGCAGAGTTCGTCGACGGCGTCGACGATCGCGTCCATGAGGTCCCGCTCGGCGTCGCGCGCGCTTTTCCCGCGATCGGAACGATCCGGACGATCGGGCTTGTCGGTTCGCTCCCGCCCCGTCGTTCCCTGCGCTGCCTTGATCGCCGGGCTCAGCTCCGCGACGGGCCTATAGCGAATCTCGACCGGAAAGAGCCGGCCGCTGACTTCGATCACCGGAGCGGGCCGCGTTTCGGTACCAAAATGACGTGCGAAGCGCTCGGCATCGATCGTCGCGGACGTGACGATGAGCTTCAGATCGGGCCGCTTCGGCAAAGTCTGCTTCAAGTGACCGAGCAGGAAATCGATGTTCAGGCTGCGCTCGTGCGCCTCGTCGATGATGAGCGTGTCGTAGGCGCGCAAAAGCGGGTCGGTCTGCGTCTCCGCCAGCAAGATGCCGTCCGTCATCAGCTTGACCGACGCGCCCGGCGCGAGGTTGTCGGTGAACCGCACTTTGTAGCCGACGACTTCGCCGAACGGCGTGCCGAGTTCTTCGGCAATGCGCCGGCCCGTCGCGGACGCCGCGATCCGGCGCGGCTGGGTATGGCCGATCAGGCCCGCGCCGCCGGCGCCGAGCCCGCGGCCGAGCGACAGACAAATCTTCGGCAATTGAGTCGTCTTGCCCGAACCCGTTTCGCCCGACACGATCACGACCTGATTGTCGCGAATCGCGCGCGCGATTTCGTCGCGACGCCCCGAGACGGGCAGCGCGGCCGGAAAATCGATCGGTGGGACGGGATTGGGCGGGACGGCGGCAGGGCGCGCGCTTTTCGCGCGGGCCGCGCTCGGCGTGCGCGGTGCTCGGACCTCACTCGCGGCCGGACTTTTGGATACGTTCGACATGGGGGCGCATTATAATCCCGGCATGAATTCTCAAACCGATCTCGCCCCCACGCCCGAAAGCGCCCCGGCCCGGCCCGCGGCGCCCGAAATCGAAGCCGTCTCGGCCGCCCAGTTCGTCGACTGGCTGCGATCGGTCGCGCCTTACATCCACGCGTTCCGCAACAAGACGTTCGTCGTCGGATTCGGCGGCGAAGTGGTCCACCAGGGGCTGCTCAATGCGCTCGTCTCCGACGTCGCGCTGCTGCAGGCCATGGGGATCCAGTTCGTGCTCGTGCACGGATCGCGCCCGCAGGTCGAAGAGCAGATGAACTTGCATGGCGTGCAGTCCGAGTTCTCGCACGGCATGCGCATCACCGACGCGCGCGCGCTCGAATCGGCCAAGGAAGCGGCCGGCGAAGTACGGCTCGACATCGAGGCGGCAATCAGTCAAGGCTTGCCGAACACGCCGATGGCCCATGCGCACATCAGCGTCGTATCGGGCAACTTCGTCACTGCGCGGCCGGTCGGCATTCTCGACGGCGTCGATTTCCAGCACACGGGCATCGTGCGCAAGGTCGACGCCGAATCGATCAAGCACTCGCTCGCGAGCCGAAAGCTCGTGCTGCTCTCGCCGCTCGGCTTCTCGCCGACGGGGGAGGCGTTCAATTTGTCGATGGAAGACGTCGCCTCGGCGGCCGCGATCGCCCTGCGCGCGGACAAGATCATCTTCCTGACCGAAACGCCGGGGCTCATGGACGAAGCGGGCGGGCTCACGCAGGAGCTCTCGCTCGACGATGCGTACAAGCTGCTCGACAGCGGTGAGGTCAAGGGCGACGCGGCGTTTTACCTCAAGCATGCCGTGCGCGCTTGCCGCGGCGGCGTACCGCGCGCGCACATCATTCCGTACGCGCTCGACGGCAGCCTGCTGCTCGAACTGTTCCTGCACGACGGCGTGGGCACGATGATCTCGTACGAGAACCTCGAAAGCCTGCGCGAGGCCACGCCCGACGACGTCGGCGGCATTCTTACGCTGATCGAACCGCTCGAATCCGACGGTACCCTCGTCAAGCGCGGGCGCCATCAAATCGAGCGCGACATCGATCACTTCTCGGTCATCGAGCACGATGGCGTCTTGTTCGGCTGCGCCGCGCTCTACCCCTACCCGCAGGAGCGCATCGGCGAAATGGCGTGCCTCACGGTCGCCCCGGACGCGCAAGGCGCGGGCGACGGCGAGCGGCTGCTCAAGCGTATCGAGCAGCGCGCCCGCGCGCGCGGGCTGACACGCATTTTCGTGCTGACGACGCGCACCGAGCACTGGTTCTTGAAGCGCGGCTTCGTCAAGGTCACCGTCGACGATCTGCCGGAAGACCGCCGTCGCTTCTATAACTGGCAGCGCAAATCGCTCGTGCTGATGAAACAGCTCTGAGCGCGCACGCAGCGCTGCCCGCCCCCTATCGACTACAGGAGAAATTCACGATGGCCCGCATGGTTCAATGCGCAAAGCTCGGCAAGGAAGCCGAAGGACTCGATTTTCCGCCGCTGCCGGGCGAGCTCGGCAAGCGGATCTACGAAAGCGTCTCGAAAGAAGCTTGGCAAAGCTGGCTCAAGCATCAAACGATGCTCATCAACGAGAACCGTCTGAACATGGCCGATCCGCGCGCGCGCCAGTACCTGATGAAGCAAACGGAGAAGTTCTTCTTCGGCGAAGGCGCCGATCAAGCAACCGGATACGTGCCGCCGACGCAAGGCTGAACGCCGCGTCTTCCCCGAGCCCCCTCGATTCCCCGATCGTTCCGCTTATCGGCCGCCGGCTAGTGCGCTTATCGCTAGCCGGCACGCTCCCCGCCCGCGGCATCGTTCAGCCGTCGCGCCATTACGCTAACGGCCGCTTCTGTCTTGCGCTTGCTTAGCAGTCCTGACCATTGCCGTCAGCTCGTGACGAGCGTATGAAGCTCGGCCCGCACGCGCGCTTGCTCGACGATCAGCAAGCCTGCCGACACCGGCAGTTTGAAACGCCGTGGCCCCGCACTACCGGGATTGACGAACAACACGCCGTCGCGCGTGACGATCGCCGGCTTGTGCGAATGCCCCGTCACCACCACGTCGACGCGTTGCGCCGGCGGATCGCCCCGCAGATCGGCGATATCGTGGACGACATGAATCGAAATTCCGGCGAGGGTCAGTGTCGTCGCAGCCGGCAAGGCGTCGGCCCATGCGCCTCGGTCGTTATTGCCACGCACCGCCGTGACCGGCGCGATCTGCGCCAAGGCATCGAGCACGTCGGGCGTGCAAATGTCGCCCGCGTGCAAGATGGCATCGACACCCGCGAGCCACGCCAGCACCTCCGGCCGCACGAGGTTATGCGTGTCGGAGATCAAACCGATACGAACGAGCAAAGAGGAATCGGGCATGTGCTTAACGGCCGGCAACGGCCTGTGTCATCGGCGACGCGCTCGCTTTCAATCAGGCCTCGGCCGCCCGACAGCTCTGACGATGACCGAGCAGCCCGCGCGAGCGATGCAATGCCGCACGCGCACCGCGCGTCGCCATGACCGCACCGACTTGCCCGAGATTGAAATCGAGCGAAACCATCAATTCCATGAGCTCGACCATCGGCAATACGACGGTCGGGCTGTACAGCCGTTGTTCGATGAGCTTTTTCATGGCGACCCTCCTGCGAGCGGAGCAGCCTATGCCCCGTCATGCAATCCGATCGCCATTCTAAGGACGCGCGCGACGCCGATAAATGCGTTAAATCGAAAGTCAGAAGTCGCGAGCAACGAACAATCGCCACCGCGGCGTCATTCGAGCGGCGCGCCGACGAACGCGGGCAGCGCTTCCGCACGCCCGGACAGCGCGGCCAGCGCCGGGTAGCGCGCTGGCTCGACGACGCCCGGCAGAATGTACTGCGTGAAGCGCCAGGCCACGGCCACCGTGATGTCGGGCTGCATGAGCCGATCGCCACAGAGCCATGCACGCTTGCCTGCACCAGCCACGTCGCGCTCGAGCGTGTCGTAGGCGGCAACGAGCTGCGTTTGCAAGCGTTCGAGCCAAGGCGCGTGCTGCTTCTCCTGCGGCCGCAGGTTTTGCTCGTAAGCGATTTGCACGGTCTTTTCGCAAGCGGTGAGCGCGAAGCCGATCAAATGCAGCGCGTGACGGCGCTCGGCGGCGTCTTGCGGCATCAGGCGCGCCTGCGGTGCAACGCCGTGATCGAGGTAATCGAGAATGAGCGTCGAATCGATCAACTGCATACCGTCGTCGTCGATGAATGTCGGCGCCTTCACCACGGGGTTGATTTCGCGGAAGCGGTCGAAGTGCCGAAAGACCGAAACCGGCTGGTGCTCGAACGGTATGCCGAGCACGGCCATCGAAACGGCGACGCGGCGCACGAACGGGGAATCCATCATGCCAATCAGTTGCATCGATGCCTTCTTTTCGGGTAACAAGGAAAGTGAACGGCGCGGAGCAAGCGGCAGTTTGCCGTGCCGTACTCGTCTACGGCAAGCAGGTTATCGCGGATTGGCAGAAAAAGAAGGAAACGTCTCGTACCACTCGACCGGCAGTCGGCGTGCACAACGAATTCTTTCGCGATTGAAAGCTTCGTGTGCAACACGATCGGCCTCGGAGGGTCAAACGAGCATGCCGTTCCGATGGGAGGCAGCGATCATGACGAGAACCTCACCGCGGCTCGCCGCATGCGCCGCCGCGCTTGCAATGGGTGCGGCCTGTACTCCGCTATCGTCCGACTATGCCTACTCGACGACAGTCCGCGTGCCGGATGGAAAAATCGTGCATTGCGACGTCAACGAGTCGCCGCCTAGCACGAGCGCGGAGCAAAACGGGCTGACCTCGACGGAGCAACGCCAAGCCGAAGTCCTTGCAGCGCAACGGCTGCGCGTGTTGAGCGGCCCATACTCCCCGTATCCGAGCCCGTACACGGCACCGATCATCCGCTGCAGACAAACCATGTAGGCTAAGCGAAGCGCCGCGCCTGCCGGCAGGCGCTCATGTCGACGATTTGCCGGCTATTCACCGGGGCTCGCACCGGGGCTCGCACCGGGGCTCGCACCGGCTCGTAACGGCTCGAACAGTTAGCTCGTTGTCCTTGGCAAATTGCATGACGAAGTCGAACGCTTCCGGGCAGATCTCGGCAAGTTCTCCCGATACGCTCAAACACTTGACGTTGCCGTCGGCGAACGGCACGGCAAGCCACGTCGACGCAACGCTGCGGCCCGGCCGCCGCTCTTTGACGAACAGTCTGATGACGCCTGCGAGCCGCTCGGCCCAATCGCTTGGGCGAAATTGCCTTCCGCCATGCGTGATGCCGACGATACTGTGTGTAGAGGTTCGATTCGGTTGATGCTCGATTGTCGTCATGCCTGGTTGATCGAGTATGTCTGCGGCGTGCCGAGCGGTATCGGCGCGCGCGTCGAGGCGAGACGCTCTTCCGAGCGGAGCCGGAACGCGGCCACCGTTTCGTCGAGCATGCGGGCCTGCTCCTCGAGCGAAGCGGCGGCGCCGGCCGCTTGTTCGACAAGCGCGGCGTTTTGCTGCGTCGCGCGGTCCATGTGCGATACGGTCCGATTGATCTCTTCGATGCCGGACGATTGGCGCTCGGACGCCGCGCTGATCTCGGAGACGATCTGCGTCACCTCGCGTGCGGCGTCGACCACGTTCGCCATCGTTGCCCGCGCCCGCTCGGCAAGCTGCGTTCCGCCTTGGACCTTGGCCACGGACGCCGTCATCAGTTCGCGAATCTCCTTGGCCGCGACGGCAGAACGCTGCGCAAGCGCGCGCACTTCGCCCGCGACGACCGCGAATCCTCGCCCTTCCTCCCCCGCACGTGCGGCTTCGACAGCGGCATTGAGCGCCAGGATGTTCGTTTGGAAAGCAATGCTCTCGATTGCGCCGATGATGTCGACGATGTGCTCGGAGTCGGCCGACATATCCGCAATCGCATCGACGATCTCGCTCACGACCTCGCCGCCGCGGCGCGCGGTGGTCGATGCGGTCTCGGCCAATGCGCTGGCGTCGCGCGCATGGCGGGCATTTTGCGCGACGGTCGAAGTCAGCTCTTCAAGACTCGCGGCAGCTTGCTCGAGCGACGCGGCCTGGCGCTCCGTTCTCTCGGATAGATCGGCATTGCCGCTGGCCATATCGTGCACACCATGCCGGATTTCGGCCGTCCCCTCGCGTACGCGCGTCACGGCCGCGGCCAAACTGCGCTGCATGCGCGAGAGCCCCGTCATCAGCCGGCCCATCTCGCCGCCGCGCGCCGTGTCGATCGTCGACGTCAGATCGCCCGTCGCGATCCGCTCGAAATGGTCGATGGCCGTGCCGATCGGGGCAATGACGGCAGCGCGCAAAAAATTGCGCGCAAACACGGCAAACGCCACCGATGCCAACCCGACGACGGTAAAAAGCCATAGCAAACCACGAAAGCGCGCGTGCACCGTCATGAAGTGCCGCCTTTGCGCCTGCACCTGAAAATCCATCAGTTGCTGCGCAGCTTGCTTGTAGTCAGTAAAAATCGTCTCCGGCGCCTGCTGCTCGATCATTCGAAACGACGCGAAGTCATCCTGGTCGAGCGCCGATACCTCCGGCGCGATCACCTGTTTGAGCAGCTTGCCGCGCGCGGCACGCAATGCATCGGCGAGCGATGCCTCCGTGTCGTCGGACACGGGCAGCGCGCTAAACGTTGCGAGCGCACGATCGCTCGAGGCCAGCGCGGCATGGATACGCGCTAGCGTCGGCGCCGTCGGCTTGCCCTGAGCAACGAGCGTCTCGTAGCTGCCGAGTTCGACACGCGCCTGCAAGAGGTTGTCGGTACTGTCGGCCAGCGACGTCAGTGCGGCGGTCTCGCCGTTGTACATTCTCTCGAATGCGGCGTCGGCCGAGTTGAGCACCGCCACGGACGCGGCAATGACGAGTACGAGTGCCCCCGTATAGCCGAGGACCGTCGCGGTCAACGCAACACGAATGTTAGTCGTCCTTACCATGCTGTCTTCCGAAAAAAAAGGCGGCAAGCGAAGTGGCTCGCCGCCGCCTTTGAATTGCCGACCGAAGTCGGCAACGTCTTGGAGGAGGTCAGGGAAATCAGAAGCGCGTGCGAATACCCGTGGCCACCTCGAGCTGGTTGGTGTGCCCGAACGTCGTCGCCACCGTGTAGCCGCCGTGCAGCTTCATGTAGTCAGCGGCAAGGTACAACTCGGTGCGCTTCGAGAGGTGATAGAACGTCGAGGCGTACAGCGTCTCCTTGTAGCCGTTGTGAACCGTCGTTGCCGCAGGATCGAACAGGCCCGAGTTGGCGTTCGGGATGTCACCGTTGGTATCGTAGGCGGCGTTCTTCACGTGCATCTGCAGATAGCCGAGTTCATAGTCCAAGGGACCATGCGGCGCGATCTTGAGCGATACCGTCCACGCGTTGTCCTGCCGGTCCCCCAGCGAGCCCTGGTTGCCGAGGTAATGGAAGTAGCCCGCGTTGACGCGGCCGATGCCGAAGCGATAGTCGCCGCCCACCGAGAACGTCTGATCCGTAAAACCGGCATTGTTCGTGTGGTCGTAAAAGCCGCCCAGGGAGAACGACGGGCCGTTGTAGCCGAGCGCCGCCTGGTAGCCCGATCCCGTGGCAAATTGCGTCGAGTTGCTAAATTGATAATCGGCGGCCGCGTAGAGACCGTTGTTGAACAGCTTCTTCCACGCGATGCTGTTCGTGGAGCGCGTCCCGGTCGGACCCGCCGCATAGAACACCAACTGCTTGAAGTTGTTCGAGTTCGTGTAGGCGCCTTCCTTTTCCGAAAACGTCGAGCTGACGTACGGGTCGCCGTACAGGCCCGAGAAATCCTTCGCGATCGTATCCTGGAAGCCGACGGTCACCTTGCCGACCGTATCGTTCTCGAGACCCACCCACGAGTCGCGATCGAAGATCTGGCCGGGATCTTCCATGTTGCCGTTCGCGACGACGTATTCGCTCTCCAACGTGAAGATAATCTTGTTGCCGCCGCCGATGTCTTCGGCACCGCGCAGGCCCCAGCGGCTTCCACTGAACCACGGTTCGCCGGCGTGGCCCATTCCGATCACATGATTGCCGGCTGCATCCGCATTCGTCGTGTAGGTGACGGCGCTCATATCCAAGAGGCCATAGAGCTGCACGCTCGATTGCGCATGCGCGCTGCTCACTGCCAAAGCGCCAGCCGTCAGCGCCAACATCCGATACGTCTTTCTCAAGATCATCTCCTCTCTCACTGCGTTGAAAACGTGTTGTTGTAGGCGGCATGCGCGTACCCCCGCATGCTTCGCTCATGCATCGCTGCAATGGAGAGAATCGTATCTTCCTCTATCCTTCACGCTCCTTTCATAAATAATTAGGATTACTAAGTATTTATACGTAAACAGCCATACGTATGCCACATTTCCATTAAACGAAAAACTAAGACCCGTCCTTTGCGCGCAGAACGTAGCCGAGTCCGCGCAGCGTCATGATCTGCGCCGTCGATTGAGCCAAGTGCTTACGTAAGCGATGAATATAAATGTCGATGGCATCGGCGCTGGGCTCGTCTTCGAGGCTATAGACGCTGTCCATCAGTGCCGTTTTCGATACGGTCTTACCTTGCTTGAGCATCAACGCTTCGAGAATCGCATGCTCGCGCCGCCTCAACGCGAGCGGCATATCGTGGTAGCTGAACTCGCGCGTGTTCGCGTTGTATTGCAAATCGCCGCAGACGAGAGAGACCGATTTGCCGCTGGCTTGGCGCCGTATCAGCGCCTTGATGCGTGCAACGAGTTCTCTCGCATCGAACGGCTTGACGACGTAGTCGTCGGCACCCGCGCTGAAGCAGTCGACCTTGTCGTCGATCGATCCGTGCGCCGTCAGCATGAGCACCGGCGCGTTGTCGCCGCGCCGCCGCAGCCGAGCGAGCACGTCCTTGCCGCTCATGCGCGGCAGCCGCATATCCAGCAGGATGACGTCGTAGCGCCCCGTGCGCAGTATGGCGTCGGCCGTTTCGCCATCGGGCACGCAATCGACGGTAAAGTTCTCGCCTTGCAGCAAATTGACGATCCAATGCGACAGTTCGGCATTGTCTTCCACGAGCAGCAGCTTCATTGCATCAATCCTTCCAAGCCGGCAGGCGTACAGTGGCGATGAGCCCGACTCGGCCCTCCCCCGGCGCGACCCCGACCGTGCCGCCGTGCGACTGCGCGATGCGCTGCACGATGGAAAGGCCGAGGCCCGTACCCTCCACATCCGTTATTCCGCGATAGAAGCGCTCGAAAACGTGAGCACGTATTTCGGCGGGAATGCCCGGCCCGTTGTCGACGACTTCGAGCACGACTTCATCGCCTTCGCGCCGGCATCGCGCGGTAACGGCACCGCCCTCTTGCGTATATCGAATCGCGTTGTCGACGAGATTGTCGACGAGCGCCGTCAAGAGTTGCTCGTTGCCGGCAACACGCAACGCTCGAGCATCGCCCAACTCCCCACCGAGATCGATGTCTCGGCGCTGCGCAGCCAAGATCAATTCTTCGAGCACGGACGACACCACTTGTGCCATATCCACAGGCACGTTCGACGCCGTTGCCGATTCCGCCCGCGCAAGCAGCAGCAATTGATTCGCGATTTCCGTCATCTTGCGGCTCGTGCGATGAATGCCCGCGAGTGCATCGGATAGCGCCGGGCCGTCGTCGAGGTATTGACGCGCGCACTCGACCTGCGTGTCGAGCAGCGTCAACGGCGTGCGCAACTGATGCGCGGCATCGGCAACGAACTGCCGCTGCGTACTCGTATGCAGCTTGAGCCTCGCAATGCACTGGTTGATCGCATCGACGATCGGCCGCAACTCCGTCGGCAAGTGATCGACGCGCACGGGATCGAGTTCCATCGGATCGCGGTCGGCCACGTCGTCCTTCAACTTCATGAGCGGCCGCAATTCACTCGTGAGACCGATCAGCACGAACAGCACGGCGAGCACGAGCATCAAGCCCTGCCGAACCAATTGCGGATGCCACAGTTGCGCCAGCATGCCCTCGCGCGATGCCTGCGTCTTGCCGACTACGACGGTGACGGGCAGTGCCGCACCCAAGTTGTACACCTGGCGCTGGTAAGCCACCGCGCGAATCGATTGCCCATCGAGCGTCGTATCGTAAAAGACGGGATACGTGGCGTGTGGATCATCGGGCAGCGCGAGCTCGGGCGTGCCGCCCAGCAGCCGGTCGCCACCGACTACGACTTTATAGAAAACGTGATCTTGATATGGCGACTCGAAGATCTCGAGCGCGGCGGGCGGAATGTCGGCCGTCAACTCGCCGTTGTTCCACTCGACATCCTCTCCAATCGTGCGCGCCGAAGCGAGCAGCGCGTTGTCCTGCAACAAAGCGGCTGTTTGACGCGCGGCATCGTATGCCATCACCCCGGCAACGACCATGAAGGCCGCGAGCGGCAACAGCACCCACCAAAGCAAGCGGGCGCGCAAACTATGCATCATCGATCGACGCCCCGTAGGTGTGGCTCGGCCCGTGCGCAGCCGACGCGCGTGGCGTCGGCGCGGCACGAGCCGGCCGGGTCAAGCGCCGCTTCGCGGCGCAATGGTTTCAGAACGCGGCAGGTCTCCATTTCAGCAGACGCTTTTCCAACCTCGTCAGCAAAAAGTCGCAGGCCAAGGCCACCACGGCAAGAACGATCATCGCCGCGAACACGCCGCTCGAGTTGAAGGCGCCTTGCGCCGTCGAGATCAAGAGACCGATACCTTGCTTCGAACCGAGAAACTCGCCGACGACCGCGCCGACCAGCGCGAAGCCGAAGCTCACGTGCAAGCTCGCCAAGATCCACGACAGCGCCGACGGAATGACGACGGCCGTCGTCAATTGCCGTTTGGACGCGCCGAGGATCTGCGCATTCGCGATCATATAACGGTCGGCTTCACGCACGCCTTGAAAAGCATTGCCGAAGACCACGAAAAATACCATGACGACCGCGAGCGCCACCTTCGACGCCATGCCCAAGCCCAGCGCGATGACGAACACCGAACCGAGCACGACGCGCGGAATCGAGTTCGCGATCTGGATATAGAGGCTGAAGACGTCGGAGAGCAACTTGTTGCGCCCGAGCACGACGCCGCAGATCACGCCGGCCACCGCGCCGATCGCAAAACCGATCATCGTTTCCTCGAGCGTCACCCACACTTGCACGAGCAGCGGCCCTTGCGAGGTGCCGTTCACGAACCAGTCGACGATCTGCGCGAAAATCAAAGACGGCATCGAGAAGAAAAACGGATCGATCCACTTCAATCGTCCGGCAACTTCCCAGCCGCCGAGCCACACGACGAGCACGAGCACGCGCAAGCCGATGATCAATGCGCGACGCTGGCGCATCCGACGCTGCGCGGCTTGTTCCACCTCAGCGAGCGACGCATCGGCGAGGCTCGCTTTGGGTTGTTCGAAGGTAGTAGCCATGGTAGCCATTCTCAAATCTTTCCGATGTTCAGGGTCAAGCGATCTGCACTTCTTCGCGCAGGTCATGCCAAATGTCACGCGAGAGCTCGATGAAACGCGGCTCGTAGCGAATTTCCGAAGTGATGCGCGGACGCGGCAGGTCGATTGCGTAGACCTTCTTCAGCGTCGCGGGGCGCGCGGTCAACACGAACACGCGATCGGCAAGCGCAATCGCTTCTTCGAGGTCGTGCGTGACGAACACGACCGAGCCCTGGTTCGCCGACCACAGTTGCAAGAGTTCGTCCTGCATCAGCGTGCGCGTTTGCATGTCGAGCGCCGAAAACGGTTCGTCCATCAGCAGAATCTCGGGCTTGTTGATGAACGTCTGTGCGAGCGCAACGCGTTTGCGCATGCCGCCCGAGAGCTGGTGCGGATAATGATTGCCGAATTTTTCGAGGCCGACGCGGCGTAGCCAATCCTTGGCCTCTTCGTACGCCGCAGCCTTCGAGCGGCCGCGGAACAGCGGCCCCGCGGCGACGTTCTCGAGCACCGAGCGCCACGGGAAAACGGCGTCAGCCTGAAATACGAAGCCGATACGAGGATCGATCCCCGTGACGGGGTTGCCCATGACTCGCACGCTGCCGGTCGTCGGCTGGAGCAAACCCGTGATCATGCTGAGCGTCGTCGACTTGCCGCAGCCCGTCGGGCCGACGATGGCGATGAACTCGCCCTTGGCGACGGACATGCTGAAATCGCGCAGCGCGATCGTCGCCTTGCCGTCAGGGGAAATGAAGCGGCACGACACCGAGTCGAACTCGATGACGGGTACATCCTGGGAAGCAGCGTGGTTCATCAAAGCAATCCAAGCAATTTTGGGGTGGGCGCCCGAACTGCGGCGCCCGGGGTACGACAGGGGGAGACGGGATTCGATCGACCGGGCCGCGACACGCGGCCTGGGCGATCTGTTGATTCTTACTTCGCGGCAACGAATTCGTTCGTGTACGTCTTCGACAAATCCACGTGCTTACCCTTCACGGACGGATTGAAGCCCGACAGCACCTTGAGCACGGTTTCCGGACCGTCGGCCGGCATCTTGCCGTCCACGGTATACATCGGCAGCGACGCCTTCAATGCGCCGACATAAAGCGCCTTGTCCTTCTGGTAGTCGGCCGGCATTTTCGCGGCGATCTCTTCGGCGCTATGCGTGTGGATAAATTGCATCGTGCGCACGAACGCATGCGCAAGCTTCGCGGCTTCGGCCTTGTGCGAGTCGGCCCACGCCGATTGCACGTACAGACTCGAAGCGGGATAGGTACCGCCGAGAGCGGCCTTCGTGCCTTCGACCGAGCGCATGTCGACGAGCACCTTGGCATCGCCCGTCTGCAAAAGCTTCGAGACGGTCGGCTCGGTGGTCATCCCGGCGTCGATGCGCGACTGCTTGATCGCTGCCATGAAGCTTGCATCGGCGCCAACGGGGAGCATCGTGTATTGCGAAGCCGCAATGCCGTGCTGGCTTGCGAGATATTGCGTGAGGAAACTCGTCGACGAACCGAGGCCTGTCACGCCGAGTGTCTTGCCTTTGACGTCGGCCATCGACTTGAGCGAAGCGGCCGCCTTGGTCGACACCATCTCCACTTCGCCCGGCACCTGGCCGAACACGACGATCGCCTTGACGTCCTTGCCCTTCGTCTGCAGGTCGATCGTGTGATCGTAAAAGCCGACCACGGCCTGCACGGCACCCGCGAGCAATTCATTCTCGGCATCGACGCCGGCCGGCTGCGACAGCAGTTCGACGTCGAGCCCTTCGTCCTTGAAGTAGCCGAGTTGCTGGGTCAGCTCCGCCGGCAAATAAATCAGCTTGGTGATGCCCCCGACCATGATTGTGATCTTGCCGCTATCGGCGGCCATCGCACCATGCGAAGCAATGCCGAACAACAAAGCGGAAGCGAGAGCGAAAGTGCGGATGGTCCGCGACGTCGGGTGCATGCGAGTGTCTCCTCATTATGGCGGCGCGTATGACGCGACCGGGTTGCATCGATGAAGGATTCTAGGGGTGGCAATCCTTCCCGAACCTTTCACCGTATCAGGCGCGACATACGGGATTACCATGATGCATCGCCGAGCAAGCGTCGATCCGAATGCGCGGCGGCTAGCATCGCGCATCCAAGCCCGCCCCTAGTTCACCGCTCGACGTCCGTCAAGCTGGGGCGAGCGCCCCCTCAAGCTTTACATCCCGGAGCCGATAAAGAAGCAGGCACACATTAGATGATCGAACGCCGTCGTTTCTTTGCTCCATGCTTTCGGAACACTTCCCTCGCGGGCGAAACCCGCACCCGCTGTGCCGTCTCGCGCTCGCGCTGTCGATTCTCTTCGCGACGAGCCGTGTCTTTGCCGACGCACCGGCAACGCCCGATCTCGCTTCGATGCCGCTCGAAGCGCTGATGCAGGTGAAAGTTAGGACTGCTACGCTATTTAGCCAATCGGTGGCCGATGCGCCGGCGGCCGTCGTCGTGTTGACGGCCAAAGACATTCAAGCGTTCGGCTGGCGTACGCTCGCCGATGCGCTCGCCTCGCTGCCCGGGTTGTATACGACGTACGACCGAACCTACACGTATCTGGGGGCAGACGGGTTTCAGCGGCCCGGCGACTACAACAGCCGCTTTCTGCTGCTGATCGACGGCATGCGCGTGAACGACTCCGTCTACGATCAAGCGCCGATCGGCGATGATTTCCCGCTCGATATGGATCTCGTCGAACGTATCGAATACGTGCCGGGACCCGGCTCGGCGGTGTACGGATCGAACGCGCTATTCGGCGTGATCAACGTCGTCACGAAGAAAGGCAGCGACATCAACGGCACTCAGGTAGCCGCATCGGCGGGCAGCTTCGGTGAAAAGCGCGCCCGCGCAACCTATGGGTGGCATGGCAGCGGCGGCGCCGACCTCGTCCTGTCCGCAACGACGTACGATCGCAGCGGGCAGAGCCTCTACTATCCCGAGTTCGATACGCCCGACCAGAACAACGGCGTCGCGCAGAATCTCGACTACGACCGCGCGCAATATCTGTTCGCGAAGTTCGCGTACGACGGGTTCAGAATCAGCGCCGGTTACGGCAATCGCACGAAAGGCGTGCCGACCGCGCCCTATGAGGCCGTTTTCGATACGCCGCAAAGCACGACCGATACGCACAGCTTCATCGACGCCACTTACACCCATGCCGTGACGAGTGGCCTGACGATCGCGTCGGAGGTCTATTGGGAGCGTTACGACTATTCGAGCACCGGCTTGTTCGGCGAGCCGGCGCTTGAAAACGTCGACGGCGACAAGGCGATTTGGTACGGGGCCGACGTGCATGCCACGCTGTCCTCGATCGCGCGCAACAAGTTCGTCGTGGGCGCAAGCGTCATGCGCGACGCGAGCCGCAATCAATACAACTACAACGTCGATCCGTATCAGTCGATACTCAACGATCAGCGCAGCAGCAATTCGGCCGGCGTCTACGCGGAGGACGAAATCCAACTGCCGTGGCACTTCACGCTGACCGCGGGGCTGCGCGCCGATCGCGAAACGACCGTGGGCACGAACGTCAGCCCGCGGGTCGCATTGAACTACAAACCGACGAACGCCGATACGTTCAAGCTGCTCTACGGGCAAGCGTTTCGCGCGCCCAACGCGTACGAACTCTATTACACGGATCCCGGCCCCGGAGGCCAGCAAGGCAATCCGTCCCTGAGCGCGGAGCACATCACGACGACCGAGCTCGTCTACGACCGGGCATTGGGACAAACCGCGCACGCGACCGTATCGCTGTTTCGCTACGACGCGCGCGACCTGATCACCGAAACGCTCGACGCGTCGGGCGTCTACATGTTCGAGAACGTGGATCGCGCCCAGGCCCACGGCATCGAAGTTGCCTACGAGCAAAACATCGGGTCGATCGCGCAGATCCGAGCGAGCTACTCGTGGCAACTCGCCCTCGACAGCACAACGGGCGCCGAGCTGCAGAACTCGCCGCGTCATCTGGGCAAGCTCAACGTCATCGTGCCGCTGTTTCATCACGCGGCGCGCGTCGGCGCCGAACTGCAGTGCGAATCGGCCCGCTTAGCGCAAGCGGGCTCCTCGGCGGGCTACTGCCTCGGCAACGCGACGATCGGCAGCTCACGCCTCGTGCCGCATGCGGACGTCTCGTTCTCGGTCTACAACGTGACGAACACGCGGTACACCGATCCGGCCGGCCCGAACTTCACGCAGGATGTCATTGCGCAGCAAAGCCGGACCTTCCTACTCAAGCTCGTCTATGGTTTTTGACATGCGAGCCGCGAGATTTCTTTTCAATCGCACGATCGTCGCCGCGCTGGCCGCGTCCGCATGCGCGCGGATGTCGGCGTACGCGCAGGTCGATCTCTATTCGCTCGAAGCCGCTTACATCTACAACTTCACGGAGTTCACCGAGTGGCCGGCCGCGCGTGACGCTACAGGTACGGGCGCCAACGCCCTCACGGTCTGCGTCAATCCCCATACGCCGCTCGGCACGACGCTCGCCAAGCTCGACGGGCGCACCGTGTCCGGCAAGGCATGGAGCGTGGAGCCGATTCCCGAAGGCGCGGCCATCGGCGCATGCAACGTCCTCATCGTCGACGACGCCGCTTCGAGCGCCGCGTCGAAAGCCTCGCCTACGCATGACCTGCCGATACTCGTGGTGCGCGCGGCCGATGCCGACGCAGGAGACGCCCGCAGCGTCGTCGCGCTCTTTCGCGAGGGCGAGCGCCTTCGATTCGACATCGACAACACGGAAGCGGCGCGACGCCACCTCGGGCTCAGCTCGAAGCTGCTCCGCTTGGCAAGGAACGTCACATGAAGCGCAGCGGACATCATGCGCCTAGCCCCATGAAGGAAATGGCGCGCGTCAAGCTTGCCGGGTTCAGCGTCGCCCTCTTGATCTCGTGCCTGGTCCTGCTCGTCTACCAAGCGATTTCGCTGCGCTCGAGCTTGACGGCCGACGCCAATGTGCAGGCCGACATGATCGCCGACAACGCCTCGGCCGCCGTCTTGTTCGACGACGTGCGCTCGGCGCAAGAAACGCTGCGTTCGCTGCGCAAAGTGCCCTACGTCGAAAGCGCCGAGATCTATACGGCCGACGGCAAACGCTTCGCATCCTACGCGCGGCCGGGGCTGTCCACGCGGGAACGCGTCGAAGCGAGTCTGGCCAACGTCACGCCGATCGATCATCACCTCTTGTTCGACGACGTCTTCGTCGCCTCGACCATCACGCAAAACGGCAAGACACTCGGTGTTGTCGTGGTCGTCGCGACGACCACGCAAATGATGGCCGAGCTACTGCATTTCGCCGCGTTCATCCTGGCGGCATCGCTCTGCGCGCTTTGGATCGCCTTCGTGATCACCTCACGCATGAGCGCACGCATTGCACAAGCCGAGAAGAAACTCGAATACTTGGCGTCGACCGACCCGCTCACGGGATTGCCTAATCGGCGTGCGTTTTACGAAGCACTGAACGAACGCTTGCAGCGCGGCGCGCCGGGATGCGCTCGAGCCGCGCTGATTCTCGTCGATCTCGACGATTTCAAGCACGTCAACGACACGCTCGGCCACGGCGCGGGCGACGAATTGCTCAAGCACGTCGCCGTCGCATTGCGGCAAAGCGTGCGCGTGGCAGACCTCGTCAGCCGCATCGGCGGCGATGAATTCGCCGTGCTGGTGGCGATCGCAAAGGAAAAGGCCGAAGGCATTCGCACGGCCGAGCGCATTGCGCGCGCCCTTGCCCGCCCGTTCGATCTGCCGCGCGCGAGCATCGTCGCCAGCGCGAGCGTGGGCGTCAGCGTGTTTCCCGACGATGCGGTCGATATCGCATCGCTCGTGAGCAGCGCCGATATCGCACTCTATGCGGCCAAGAGCACGGGCAAGAACGCCGCGGTCGAGTTTCACCCGAGTATGACGGTCGAGGCGCGCCGGCGCGCGCGGATCGATGCCGAATTGCGCAAGGCGATCGAGACGGATGGGCTCAGCCTCGCCTATCAACCGCAATTCGATTGCAGCAGCGGCCGCATGATCGGGGTCGAGGCGCTCGTGCGCTGGGTTCACCCCGTGGATGGCGAAATTGCGCCGGCCGAGTTCGTCCCCGTCGCCGAGGATAGCGAACTCATCGTCGCACTCGGACAATGGGTGCTACGCCGCGCGTGTCGCGACGCCGTACGCTGGAACGCCGGGCAAAGCGTCGCCATTCACGTGGCCGTCAACGTATCGGCACGCCAGTTGCGCCAGACGCAATACAGTGAAGACGTGAAAGCGGTGCTCGCCGAAAGTGGCCTTTCTCCGCATCTGCTCGAACTCGAGCTGACGGAGAGCCAACTGATGGCAAACATGACCGCCGGTGTCGAAGCGATGCGCCAACTGCGCGCGGCCGGCATCCGCTTGTCGCTCGACGATTTCGGCACGGGCTACTCCTCGCTGTCGTACCTGCAGTCCTTCCCGGTCAACAACCTCAAGATCGATCGCGCATTCGTGAAGCCCTTGCCGCAAGCCGGACAGCCGATCGTGACGGCCATCATCTCGATGGCGCACAGCTTCGACATCGCCGTCGTCGCCGAGGGTGTCGAAAGCGAGGCGCAACTGACTTGGCTCACCG
This sequence comes from Trinickia acidisoli, assembly GCF_017315725.1. NCBI lineage: Bacteria > Pseudomonadati > Pseudomonadota > Betaproteobacteria > Burkholderiales > Burkholderiaceae > Trinickia > Trinickia acidisoli. Next base: position 1,551,238 of record NZ_JAFLRG010000001.1, on the reverse strand, counting down.
ACGCGGGTTGCGACGTCGTCCAAGGCTACTTCACGGGCAGACCAATGCCGTTCGATCGCATCGCCGACCTGCTACGCAACGCATTACGCAGCGAATGCGAGGACTCGGAACCCTTGGCCTAGCTTGCCTGCTACACGTCCGCGTTCGCCGCTGTAAACTCGCTGAACGCCGTGTAGGTCGGCTGAATCGGCGCCAGATCGTTCATCACGATTCCGTACGTTTCATCGCCGCTGATCAACTCGTAGTACATCACCGCCTGGATACCTTCGTCCTTGCGTGCTTCGTAGAAGAGCTGCAAGTTTTGTTGTACGTAAGTCGCGCGGAACTGCTCGCTTTCCTGAGGGGCCGCATTCCATTCGGTAATCATGAACGGCGTGCCGTAGCGCGCCTTGCAATAGCAAGGCAAATTGAACCCGGGCCCGGCACCGTCGATGCCGATTTCGAAGATGTCGCCGTACGGTTGGTAGTTGTGCCAGGTCGTGATGTCCCAACGCATCTTCCGATAACCGCCCGAACCATCGGGCTGCTCGCCGTCCCACAACATATCCGACGCACCGATGTCGGCGACGGTGAAGTTCACGCCGCACTTCGCGTTTGGCTGAACCGACTTGACGCCGTCGATCATCCCTTGAATGGCGCCGCGCAAAATAGGCCAGTTCGTGTTGTTGAAATCGAGCGGGCCCGTGCCGGCGCTAGCGGAATTGAGGATGATCGCGCTATCGCGCGTGAGCTCATTGCCGCATTCGTACATCGTGATGCCGTGCGGCCCGAGCGCCTGGGCGCACGCGGCCGCGCCTGCGCGGTTCGCGTTATAGGCAGCGCTCTCGCTCGCATACAAGTTGCCGTTGGCATCGCGCAGCCCATAATTCAGGAGCGGCAACAACGTGAACCCGACCGAGCGGAAAGCATCCGCAAGCCCGATCATCGCGTTCAATTGCGTAGACGAGGCATCGCACCCGACGCGATAGCTCGTGCAACCGAGCGCCTGCAACGTCGTGATGATCTGCTGCGGAGTGTACGGATAGTTGTAGTGCCCGTTCATGCCGTAAAACGCACCGCCCGGTGCCGTGAGCGCAATACGCGGGTCGGAACACGGCAGCCAGCGATTCGCCCACGTCATCACGTAGAACTGGCCGCCTGTGCCGCGCTGGTAAATCATGCCGCCGTACCAGAGCAAGAGAGTGACGTTGTAGGAGTCCTTGTCTTTCACGCCATTTTTGTAAATGTATCCATTCGCGAGCGTCCATACGTTGCCGATCCGGTCGACGAGCGATGTCGCGGAAGGAATGACCGTACCGTCCGTCGACGTTGCAATTGCGGCAGCCTTTACCGAGGCTGTGCTTGCAACATTGCTCGCGGCGATAGCTTCGTCTGATCCTGCGGCGCCCAATACAACCAAAACATGGCCGCCGGCTAGGGCGGCCATGTTGCCCAGGAATCGACGTCTCTTCATCTTCACGTAATGCCTCCATGATCGAGTAGCAATGAGTTAGGTATGACCCTTGCGAGGTCGGCCACTCTGACCATGAGGTAGCCGAAAGAGTTCGGCCGAAGTTCCGAATTTCTTCGCATTTTTTTAGAATGCGTAGCGTCGATCATGCTAGGCGCCGGCCAAAATGCCGTGCTCGCACCCTCGAATCGCGGCGTTGCGCTGGCGTATCATGCGTCGTTCGTCGACCAGTCGGGCGCGATATCAGGGTCAGCGCCCTCTTTCACCGTTATGGATACGCACGACCTCGAACGCCTCGTGACACTCGCCATGCCTTTCGGCAAATACAAGGGCAGGCCCCTCGCCGATTTGCCCGGTCATTACCTCAATTGGTTTGCACGCGAAGGCTTTCCGCCCGGAGAGATCGGCCGCCTGCTCGCGCTCATGCAAGAGCTCGATCACAACGGCCTGCGTCCGCTGCTTGAACCGTTGCGCGAGCGAGCAGCGTCTTTCGACGCCCGAGCGCGGCAACGTGGCGAATAAACTGATTAGGAGTGCTTATCGATTCGGCGACGTCGTATTCGCCTTCGACCACGCGATGCAGGCAGCGTACCCCGGCGGTGCCTCGCACCAGTACGCTTCGTAAGCGTGTACGTCGAGCGGAGCCGGCGTCTGCGACTCGACACTTCGCACGAACGGTACGCGGCTTGTCCCGCCCAATACCGAAAACCGATCGAGCCCCGCCGTAATCCCTATGCCGATCGCCTTGAGCAGTGCCTCTTTCGCGGTCCAAACGTCGAAGAATGCTTCGAGTTGCGCATGCTCGGGCAAACGCGCGACGCATGCCCAATCTTGCGGTGCGAAGACCGCTTCGGCCAACGTGCGCCAATCGAGCGTCGCACGCTTCGATTCGATATCGACACCAACGCGCCGCGCACGCGCTATCGCAATCAACGCGTAGGCTCCCGAATGCGAGACGTTGAAGTCAAAGCCGGCTGGCCCGTCGACGATACTCGGTCGTCCCGCCGCGTCGTAACGAAAGCAAACGCGCGCGGACGGCAAACCAATCGACTCGCCGATCGCCTCGCGCAGCGCCGTGCGGGTTGCGGCAAAGCGGACGCCATCTTCATGACGTAGAAAGCGCGCGGCGCGCGCACGCTCATCGTCGGCCAGCACCGAAAACGCATTCGCATCGAGCGCAACGCCGAAGTCGAACGCGACGCGCAGTACGGTAACGCCGGCCTGCGCCGCATGAGGAACATCGAGCGCGATCGTTTCGAACGCGCGTGGGGAGTCGGAAAACGCAGCGGTAATGGACATAGCGTTCAGCGGCGGCAAGGACCCTCGCAAAGGTGCAGCAGCATCGCTGCCGTCTTCCTATCAAGTGGACTAAACGGTATCGCGCTCACCGACGAATGCGTCGTAGAGCGCGTCCGAGCAGATGTCGTAAAGCATCTCACGCAACCGCCCCGCTTTTTGCGCGCCATATGCGCGTTCGAAACGCCGCTGCGCATCCATCCAAAGCACCTTGGATTCGGCCAGCTTCTTGCGTCCCGCCGCCGTCAATACGACGCGGCGGCTGCGCCTGTCCGTCGCGTCGATTGTCAATTCGACGAAACCATCGCGCTCGAGCGGCCTCAAATTGTGCGACAACCCCGAGCGGTCCAGCACCATGTCCTTCGCGAGTTCGCTCATCGTGGGCGCACCCGCCCGATCGATGTGCACGAGCACGGAATGCTGCGACAGGCGCAACCCGGACGGCGCGAGCACGTCGTCATAGAGTTGCGACAAGCGGCGGGCAGCCTTGCGCAGTGCCGCTCCGTTGCAGAGCGACACGGCCGCCTTCCGGCCTGTCTTCGTGAGAGCGTTCGTTTTCATTCGGATCTGGGATATCACGATCTGTCGACAAGTGCAAGTTTAGCGCCTTGACAGATTCGTGCATATACACGTAAATTGAATTAAAACGTGCATATTCAACTATTTCAATGGGCCGATCCGTCATCATGAAGCCGAACGAGAGAGAACCGGGCCACGGGCCCGCAACAGGAAGCGCGCACCGCGCGACTGCCCCGAACCCGCGCCTGCGGGCCATGCTGGAAGGCCCCGTTGCACGCACCGTGCTCACGCTGGCCTGGCCCAACATCCTCATGATGATTGCGCAGTCGAGCACGGGTTTGATCGAATCGTGGTTCGTTGCACGCCTGGGCACCGATACCCTGGCGGGCACCGCCCTCGTGCTGCCGTTGCTGATGCTCATGCAGAACATGTCGCAAGGCGCAATGGGAGGCGGGATTTCATCGGCGATTGCGCGCGCACTCGGCGCAGATAGGAAAGCTGAGGCCGATCGCTACGTGCTGCACGCGCTCGTGCTCAACATCGTGCTCGGCGTCGTTTTCTCGGTGGCCGAGTTGGCGGCGGCGCGGTGGCTGTATCCGCTGCTCGGCGGCAAGGGCGCATCGCTGCACGCGGCGCTCGCCTACTCGAACGTGATTTTCTGCGGCATCACGCTGATGTGGGTCATGAATGCATTCGCGAGTGCCATTCGCGGCACGGGCAACATGCTCGTGCCGGGGCTCGTCATCTGCGGCGGCGCATTCTTTCTCATTCCGCTCTCGCCATGCCTGATCTTCGGTATCGGGCCGTTTCCGAAGCTCGGCATTGCCGGCGCCGGCTACGCGCTGCTGCTCTACTATGGTGTCGGCGCGGCGATACTCGGCCAGTATTGCTTGAGCGGGCGCAACCCTGCGCGTCTGCGCCGCGGCCGGCTCGCATGGCCGATGTTTCGCAACATTTTGGTCGTGGGCGGCATGGCGACGATCAATTCGCTGCAGACCAACGTCATGATTGCGCTGTCGACGGCACTCGTGGGCGCGTATGCCGGCACGGCCGCTGTCGCCGGCTACGGTACCGGCGCGCGGCTCGAATACTTCATTGCCCCGCTGGCATTCGGCATCGGCGCGCCGCTCGTGGCGATGGTGGGATCGAACATCGGCGCGAAGCAGCCCGAGCGCGCATTGCGCGTCGCGATGGTCGGTGGCGGCCTTGCCTTCGCCTTGGCGGAAACGATCGGACTAGTCGTGGCCATTTGGCCGCACGCTTGGCTCGGCCTCTTCAGTCACGATCCGAAAATGCTCGCCGCCGGCACCGTCTATCTGCGCTCTGTTGGGCCGTTCTATGGGTTCTTCGGCATGGGCTGGTCGCTCTACTTCGCGTCGCAGGGGGCGGGCCGGCTCAAGTGGCCGCTGCTCTCCGGGTTCTTTCGCCTATTGCTGACAGTGGGCGGCGGCTGGATCGCGCTGCGCTTGACGGGCTCGCTCGTCGCCTTCTTCGCGGTAGCAGGCGCGGCGATGTTTCTGTACGGTGTCGTCATCGTGATTGCCACGCTGTCCGGCACATGGTTTCGCAACACGCCGGCCCCGATGCGACATATCGGCACATCGTCGATCAGCGTCGCGTCCGAGCGCTAAGGCCTTTGGCCGGCCTCGTGCCGGCCGCGCAGTAAGGACTGCCGTATGCACATGCCGCCGCCGTGCGGCGCCGTGCAAGTCAAACCCTTTTCGGCACCTCCATTACCCCTCTCACTGCCCACGGCTTCGGTGCGCCACGGCAGGTTTCCAGTCCATAACAACGCCCGAATCCTTCTGCCTCCCGCGTCGGCGCGAATGTGCCGCGCCGGTGTTGCAGTGGCAAACGCAATGCCCAGCGCAAGCCAATGTCATGCAATCGTCGAGACGTTTCTTGCAACCCGTACTCTCTTTTCGGATATAGGCATATGCTCGACCGTGATCAGCTAGAAGCATTCGCTACCGTTTTGAAGTTCCGCAGCTTTGAACGCGCCGCGCTTCACCTAAATCTCTCACGCGGTGCGGTGTCGCAGCGCATACGCGCATTGGAGGAATGCCTTTCGCGCGAGCTCATCGTGCGCAGCAAGCCCGTCGCACCGACGATCCACGGCGAATATCTGCTACGCCATGTGCTAGCGTTGCGCCTGTTGGAATCCGATACGCTCAGGGCGATCCGCGGCGACAAGGCCGTAGGCGGGCCTGTCCAAATCGCATTGGGCGTCGATGCAGACTCGCTGTCGACCTGGTTTCAATCGGTTCTGTCCGATATCGAACACGCGTCGCACGTATCGTTCGAGGTCACCGTCGACGGCGAATACAACATGACGGAGATGCTTAGGCGAGGCGAATTGCTCGGCTGCCTCTCCACGTCCCCCACGCCGTCGAGGGGCTTTTCCTGCGATACGCTCGGCACCTTGCGCTACCGCTGCGTGGCCGAGCCGCGGTTCGCGGCGCGGGCTTTCCCCGACGGGCTCGACTTGCCGCGCGCGCTCTCGACCCACGCCGTCGTGCTTGCCAGCCAGGAACGAACACACGATGCTTTCTTGCGCAAGGCGTTCGGCGTCTGCGTCGACAATTATCCCCGGCACGCGTTTCCCTCCGCCGAAACGCGCCTGAACGCCATCCGTCTCGGCATGGGATTCGGGCTTGCGCCGCAGTCTCAAGTCACCGCGCTCCTCGAACGCGGCGAATTGGTCGACTTGGCCCCGACGCGACCGTTCGACGTTCGCCTGTATTGGCATCAATGCATCGTCGACTCCGCGCTAGTCGACAGAGTCCGGGCATCGATCTCGGCGCGGGCGAAGGCGCATCTGGAACACGACGCGATATCACGGGTCGTCGAATCGAAAACATTCATACACGACGCGGAAAGCGTTCCGGCCTAGCCGCGGCGCCTCACGTCGCCCAGCGGGCACCTCGACTCGGCTAAGGCATTCGTCACGGCGCCTGCGCTGTCGGCGCAGCAAAATAAATATCGGCTCGCTTGCAATCGCACCCGAAACAAGCGATTGCAAGCAGTCGCCCCGTGCCAATTGCACCGAGATCGTGCAACCGGAAGAAAACGTTTCCTCCCTGCGCAGCCTTCATTCGTCATACTCACTACGCATTCGAAGCGAAGTCGAGATCCGCTATCGACGTATTCGCAGTCGCCGCATGTTATGCAAGCGCCCACGCATCAACGCTTGCGAAGCGCTCCTATCGATATGCGAATTCGTCATGATAAAAATCTCCCATTACCAAATCGAATCCAGCAATTTTTCAAAAATTAAATCTTTGGAAACAAACGAGGCCATCGTTAATTTTTTTGCAACGACCCTAAAATTATTGAATCTGCGCTCCGCACCCATCCAATTCGACTAATCTCCCACCAGTCCGATTCACCGACGCCCGACAGACATGCATGGTCCGTTCGCGGCCGTCGCAAACAGTGTCGATTCAACTTCGAACGAGGTGAAAGTGAAGCCGCTTAAGATCAACTGGGGAGCGCCGCGCGGCAGCGGTAATACGCGCGCGTCTGAAAAGGACTTGGCGCACGAGCTCGATCTCGACGGGCTCGTGAGCTTTGCCCAAGAAGCCGAGGCATGCGGCATCGACGGCCTTCTGATGGCGATAGGCTTCCACTTGGCCGACCCGCTTCCGCTGATCGGCGCGTTGGCCAGAGAAACCAAGCGTCTTAACTATATCCTCGCGTATCGGCCCGGGCTGCTCTCTCCGACGCTGTTCGCCCAAGTCGTCAACACCTTGTCGTGGATGTCGAACGATCGCGTTTCGCTCAATCTCGTTGCCGGGATCTCACCCGAAGAGCAAGGCTATTACGGCGACTTTCTCGCGCATGACGATCGCTACCATCGGAGCGAGGAATTTCTCTCTCTCTTGCATCGCTTTTGGAACGAATCGCATCCGATCTCGCACGAGGGTTCGTTCTACAAGCTCGAAAAAGCGAGGCTCGGCCTGCCGTTCAAGGGCAACGGGCGCCCTCGCATCTATTTGAGCGGGGGGTCCTCGCTCGCCAAGCAAACCGCGATTCGCTGGGCCGATTGCTGGCTGCGCTACGGGGACACGCCCGAAGGCATTTTGGCGAGCAACGGTGACTTGTTGCAGGCAAACCGCGAGATCGGACTGCGCATGCACGTGCTGGCGCGCCCCACGCGCGAAGAGGCATTGGCCGAAATCGAAGCCATGATGGCCGATCCCGACGAAGCACACCGCAACACGATCCGCGAGTTCGTGGCGAAATCGGATTCAGAAGCCGTCAAGAGTTCGTTCCGCCTTGCCGACGCGGCCAAGAACGATTGGGTTTCCCCCATGCTGTGGTCGGGCGCCGTCGCCTACCGCGGCGGCCCCGCCTTGTGTGTCGTCGGCAGCTACGCCGAAGTCGCGCAATACCTCGTTTCGTACAAGCCGGCCGGCGTGACCGAATTCATTCTTTCCGGCTGGCCCACTCGTGCGGAAATGCGCCGATTCTGCGAGCACGTCCTGCCGATCATCCGCGATCTCGAGCGCCGTGCCGAAACCGAGAGCCGCGCTGCTTAAGCGCGGGCCGCTGCACAAAGCGCGACGCTTCCAATCGTCGCCACCTTCATGAGTTGAAACAGCTATGCCGACTTTGACGTTCGAGCGGTCCGCGGCGCAATTCGAGTTCGAGGAGGCGGTCGATCTCATCGAGCTTGACGATTACATCATGTTCGGATGCCGATCTGGAAATTGCGGGACTTGCATGATCCAAATCATCAATGGCGCGGAAAACTTGTCGATCAAGACCGAACGCGAAACGCGCCTGTTCGAGCTGACCGGAGAAACCGATCCCGCGATACGCCTGGCGTGCCAGTGCCGGGCGTTTGGCGACGTCGTTATGCGTGAAGTGAACTAGGAGAGCAACCATGCAATTGAGAAACCGCATCACCGATCGTTCAATCGTTCGCAGCAAGCCTTTCCTCGACAGAGAAGCGAGCGCGCAAGCCAAGCGCGATATCGACCACTTTCTCGACGGCAAGATCGAGGAATGGAACAACACCGTGCCCTATGCCCGTCACTTCGAAGGCAAGGAAGTGCACCAACCGTACTACCGGCGCTCGCTGATCGAACACTCCTGGCGTATCAGGCTCATGCGCAGCGCCCAGAGCAATGCGCTTCATAAGATCACGAAGCTGCACGCGCAGGCCGCGAAACTCTATGCCGCGTATCAAGACGAAGAGATGCTGCACGACACGCTGTTCATGCAGGACGCAGAGCGCATCGGCGTAAGCCAGGAAGAAATCTATGCCAGCGAACCGAGTTTCGCCACGCGACTGCTCGCCGGCTACCTCTACTTCGTTGCCGAACACGAACGGCCGCTCGGCGTGATTTGCTACAGCTATCTGGTCGAATACACGACGCAAAAAATCACGCCCAAGCAAATCAAGGCGATGGCCGAGTCGATCGGGCGCGAAAAGATCACGGGCCAAGCCGCGCATCTGAATACCGATCTCGTCGAGGACCACACGCAGGACATGTGGAACATCCTGAGCTTGCTCATCGACGACGAGCAGGATCTTGCCGACGTCAAACGCTATCTCGCCGAGATCCAGGATTTGCTCAAGATGTTCTTCGAAGATATGTACGTGCGTTACGGACAGCCCGAAAAACAAGTGGCCTAAGCGCGCCGGCGTCCCCCGGCACGACGACATCGCAAGGACGTCGATCATGAAGAAAGGGTTTGTCGTTCTGTCTCATCAAGGTCTGACGATGGTGGGCGTGATTGCCGATCAGCTCGCGCAACGCGGCATGGCGGCATGCGTGCTGGCGTCGCGATCCGCTCGGGCAATCGCGCCCGATTGGCTCGAGCGCGTGGCGTGCAGCCATGTCACCGACGCCCTGTCGCTCACCCAACAAGACGTCGATCGCTTCATCGATGTCGCGAGCCGCGACATCGAGATCGTCGGTTGCATCTCGGTGTGGGACGCATATCGCGGCTTGATGGCGCACGCCAATCGTCGAATCGGTGCACGCGACGCGGCACCCGAGGCCATCGCGCGGCTGCGCGACAAGTACGCATTTCGCAGTACGCTCAATGAGCACGGGCTCTCGCGCAAGCAAGCTCGCTTGCTCGATGCTGCGACGTTCGCCTCGCTCAACGAACGCAGCCGCTATTTCGTCAAGCCGAGAACGGGCCTCGCCTCATTCGGCGCATTCCGGGCGGACAAGCTGCGCGACTTCGCCGAGCTGGCCGAACTTTGGCAATGGGCAGCCGCCGATCGCGCCTATGACGGCGTGTTCGCCTCGCAGCCTGAATTCATCGTCGAAGACTTCATTCGAGGCGACGAATTCAGCTTCGAGGTCAGCGTCTATCGGAACAGTGCCATCGTTCACGCCATCCACGAGAAGGTCGATCTGACGGCCGCTGCGCGCACCGTCCTCGAAAACGCGTGCGTCTGCCCGCCGGTTGGCTTGAGCGGGCAGGCGATCGACACGGGCGCGAATTTCGTCACGCGTTGTCTGTCCGCACTCAGTGTCGATGAGGGCGTGTACCACGTCGAGGCGCGTTATCACGAACAGGACGGATGGGAGCTCATCGAGGCCAATCCTCGTATCGGGGGCGCCTATATCGTCGACAGCACACGCCTGCATTGCGGCGTCGATCTCATCGGCCGATGGATCGAACTGATCGGCGACACCTGTGAAGCGCAGGCAGCCGAGGCGCGACGCAAGACGTTCTTTCGCGTCTTTTTCGGCGAGCCCGGCCGCATCGTCGCCCGGCTCGACCGCCGAGACACGGGGCACCCAAGCGTCATCGACAAGCTCTTCGTCAAAGAAGGCGAACGCCTGCCGCAAGCCGATCGCGAAATCTTCATCGGTCAGGCGCTGTGGGACGTCACCTCGATTCCGTCCAGCGAGTTCGATGCGTTCGTCGACACGAGCAAAGCTCATTTTGCGGTGGAGTACCAAGCATGAACGTCATTGTCCTGCATCGGATCCCATACTCGAAAGTCCGCTATGACGAGATCATCGATCATAGCGCGCATCGCGTCGTCTACGTTTGCCGCAGGGGCAGCGGTGCGGATCTGCCCCCCGACGCGAACCGGCATGTGCTCGACGCCGCATGGTTCGATCCCACGCTTATGGCGGATGAACTCGCGGGCGAACTTGCGCGCTGCGATCGCTTGATCGCTCGATCAGAGTACGACCTGATCCCTGCCGCTCAATTGCGCGAACGTTTCGGCATCGAAGGCGACAAGCCCGATGCCGTTCTGCCGATGCGCGACAAGCTGCTCATGCGCGAGCGATGCGCGGCCGCGCGCATCGCTCAGCCTGAATTCTGGGAAGCCCCGGCCTTCCTCTCGGCGCCGAGCCATGCGGAGCACTTCGTGCTCAAGCCTCGCCTGGAAGCGTCGAGCGTGGGCATCCGCGTCGGCCCGCGCGAAGAGATCGCCGCCTTCGTCGGCACATTGCAGCAGCCGTCTCAGTATCTCGTCGAAGCCTTCGTCCCCGGGCGAATCTTCCATGTCGACGGATTTGTTTCCCAGGGGAATCTCGAAGCGGTCGTCACGAGCGAGTATGTCGGCAACTGCTTGGCGTTCGCGTTCGGCGCACCGCTGGGATCGGCTCAGGCGCCGCACGATCCGGCAGCCGTTGAGCTCACGCGGCGCACGCTCGCGGCGCTCGGCTATGACAACGGCAGCTTCCATTTCGAAGGAATCCGCACAGAGGACGGCAGTTTTCGCTTTCTCGAAGTCGCCAGTCGCGTCGGCGGGGCCGGCGTCGCGGAAACCTTCGAGATGAAAACAGGCGTCAATCTTTACCGTGCTGACTTGCAACATCAGTTGTTCGGCGCGCACGTACGGCTTGACGTGCGCGAGAGCGCCGATTTCTTCGGCTGGTTCGTTTATCCGGGCCACGAGCATGAAGTAACGCCTCAGTTCGATTTCGACGCGGACAAATGGAAAGCGCACTTGGTTTCGTACCGGCAAAACATCGTGACGACTCAAACGCCGGGTGCGATCAGCTATGCGCCGGACGCATCGCCGTTGTCGGGTCTCGTGCGCGGCCGCGCCGACGAGGTCGCGCGCATCATCGAGCAAATCTTCGACGAAACCGAGTCCTTGGAGTTCGCATCATGAATCGATGCTTACTGGTGGTCGGCTATAACAACGTGCGCATTTACGATGTCGCCAAATTGCGCGAAATTGCTGCTGTCGAGCACGGCGTCAAGCTCGTTCTCGTCACCGAAAACATCAAGCCGCAGGATCACGGCGCCGCCGACGCGCTCATCGCTTGCGATCTCTCCGAGTCGCTCGTCGACTCGTCGCTCGCGCACGTCCTGCGCGAGTTGGCGATGCACGCGCTCACACCGGCCGGTGTGCTGCCGTTCTCGGATCGCGGCATCCTGCTGGGCGCAGCCCTAGCGACGCATTTTGCGCTGCCCGGCATCTCGGTGAAAGCTGCGAGGGCTGGGTTGGATAAACGCGTGCTGCGGCGCCTCGAGCAAGCTCGCCCACAATGCCCCGATGCCTACCGCCGCGTCTTCAGCCGTCAAGTGGATAGCCTCGCCCACTTTCGTGCGACCGTGGCTGAATTGGGCGGCCGTGCGTTCGTCAAGCCTGCGCAAGAGGGCAACAGCCGCGGCTGCTCCATCATCAGCCGTCTCGACGAATGCGACGGCGCGTGGCAAACCCTCGCACCCTATCGCGACGCGGGCGTCATCGTAGAGGAGCTCATCGACGGTGCACGCGAGTACAGTTGGGATTACGTCGCGGGTGCGCATTGGATCACCGAGAAGCATACGACCGCGGGAGAATATCGCGCGGAGTACCAGCAGATCGTGCCGGCCCCGCTCGGGCACGACGACGAACGCAAGATCGGCGAAGCCGGCTTTCATATGCGCAGCCTCGTGTCGGAGCACAACGGCGCCTTTCACAACGAAGTCTTTCTGCGCAAAGACGGGACAACATCGGCGGTCGAAACGAATATGCGCCCCGCCGGGATGCATATATGGGATCTAGCGAAACGTGCATTCGACGATTTCGATCCGTGGCGTCGCTGGGTCGACTGGGCGGTAACCGGTGCCGGCGAGCCGACCACGGCTAGGCCCACACGCTCGTGCTACAGCGGGATCAGAATGATTCGGGCCGACCGGCACGGACAGATCGCCATGCTCCCCGATATCGAAGTCCTCGCGCACGCGCTTGGCATCACGATCGATGAATCGCGCTACAGCAAGCGTGTCGGCGACATCGTCACCGCGCAGCCGCAGGACAACTCCGCGTTCATCGGAGAAATCATGATTAGGAATCCTGATTATCCAACACTGATCGAGCAACTCGATCGGCTGGCACGCACGATCGAGAGCGCCGTATGCATCACGGGCGTCGAAGATGCACGGCAGCCGTGCGACGCCATGCATCGCGAACTCGAACTCGATGTGTCCCGTTAGGCACCGTGCGCGCCTGTCGCGCGGTCCTCATTCGACCAGGATCGATCATGTCATACATCGCTATGCTCTCGGGAAGCCCGTCGATACAGTCGCGAACGAGCCATCTGCTCGCGACCGCCGAGCGGATGCTGCAATCGCAAGGATTACTCGCGCACCGAATCGACATTCGCGCACTGCCTGCCGGCGCGCTCGTTCATGCGGACAGCGCCGACCCCGCCATTGCACACGCGCGCGAGATCGTGCGGCAGGCATGTGCGGTCATCATCGCGACACCGATTTACAACGCGTCATATTCAGGCGTACTCAAGACGTTTCTCGATCTGCTGCCGCGCGACGCGTTCTCTTTCAAACCGGTCTTATCGCTTGCGGCGGGAGGCAGCCAGGGGCACATGCTCGCGCTCGACTATGCGCTCAAGCCCGTTCTATGCGCGCTGGGCGCGCGGCATCAACTAGCGAACGTATTCGCCGCGGACAGTGACATCCCCAAGGTAGACGGCCAATATCGACTTGAACCCGACGTCGCTAGCCGCTTGCGCAGCGCCGTGACAGCGCTCGTCGCCACGCTCGGCGCAAACGATACGCGCCCATTGTCGCCCGGGGATGCAATCGACTACGACACCACTGAGCCGGCAGCGGCTCTCATCCGATAACCCCCTAACGGAGGCAAGCGCTCGTCCCAGCGGCCGGCGCACGACATCATGAAAATACTCATTCTCGGCGCCGGCGCGATCGGCGGCTACTACGGCGCGCGGCTCATCCAAGCCGGCGCGGATGTCACCTTCCTCGTTCGGCAGAAGCGCGCCGAGACGTTGCGCGAGCACGGGCTCGTCGTGAAGAGCGCCATAGGGGACTTCGAGGGCGACGTGAAAACGGTCACGAACGATACGCTGCGTCCCGACTTCGATCTCGTGCTGCTCGCCTGCAAGGGCTACGACCTCGAGGCCGCACTCGACCACCTCGCGCCCGCGTTGCAGGGCAACACCTGCGTGCTGCCGTTTCTGAACGGCCTGCACGCCTACGACCGTCTCGACGCGCGCTATGGCCGCGCGCGCGTGCTCGGCGGCGTGGCCTATGTCGCGACGATGCTCGAGCGCAACGGCGAGATCGTGCATTACGGCACCAACGATCGTCTCATCGTGGGACAGCGTGCCGAAGAGCAGACGCGAACGGCCGGCGCGTTTTTCGAAGCGATCTCGCGCACGCCGGGTTCGCGCGAGCACTCGCCCAAGATCGATCAAGTCTTGTGGAACAAGTGGGTGATGATCGCCGCAGGCTCGATGATGACGTGTCTGATGCGTGGGACCGTCAAAGACATTCTTGCCACCGCCGACGGTGAGGCGCTCATGGAGCAGGCGATCGCCGAATGTATGGCGGTCGCGCGGCAATCGGGCTACCCGCTGCCCGATCCGGCCGTCGATGCGATGCGCCAGCGCCTACTCGACAAAAACGCGGCGTGGGCGGCTTCGATGATGCGCGACATCGGCCAAGGGCAAACACGCCTCGAGGCTTACGACATCGTAGGCGACATGCTTCGTCGCGGCGAGCAGCTAGGCTTCGACATGCCCGTCACACGCACCGCTTATGCACATCTTCAAGTGTACGAGCGCCAACAACAAACCTGACTTGCAAGAAAGGCCACGCGGCACGTGGCCTGCAAAAGATCGCGAATGCCTCTAACCTATCGCATCCCTCTGCCCACTCCCGTACGAACATGACTTCTGTCCTATTGCTCGAGAACATTCACGAAAGCGCGTCGGATGAGTTCAGTCGCGCCGGCATCGCCGTCGAGCGGGCTGCCGCGGCGCTTGCGGGCCCGCGTCTATCCGACGCCCTTGCAGGCCATGCGCTGATCGGCATCCGGTCCGCAACGCACTTGGGTGAAGGCGACATCGAGCAAGCACCGCATCTGCTCGCGATCGGCTGCTTTTGCATCGGCACCTCACAAGTCGATCTTGCGGCCGCCGCGGCTCGCGGTATCCCAGTCTTCAACGCACCGTTTTCGAATACGCGGTCGGTCGCCGAACTCGTCATCGCCGAAGCGGTGCTGCTGCTGCGGCGAATTCCGGAGAAGAACGCGCTCGCGCATTCAGGCGGATGGGCCAAAAGCGCGAGCGGCTCGTTCGAGACGCGTGGCAAAACGATCGCGATCGTCGGGTACGGCAACATCGGCGCGCAAGTCGGCGTGCTCGCTGAAGCCATGGGTATGCGCGTCGTTTTCTACGATGTCCAAGCCAAGCTTGCGTTGGGGTCGGCACGCGCGGCCCCTTCGCTGCCCGACGCCTTGTCGCAAGCCGACGTCGTCACGCTGCACGTGCCGGCCACGGCTTCCACCGAACGCATGATCGACGCGCGGGCACTCGCGCAATGCAAGCGCGGCGCCATTCTCATCAATGCATCGCGCGGCTCGGTCGTCGACATCGACGCGCTGCGCGATGCGCTTGAGCGCAAGCATCTTGCCGGCGCCGCCATCGACGTCTTTCCGAAAGAGCCGAAGCATACGTCCGAGGCGTTCGCAAGCGTGCTGCAGGGGCTGCCCAACGTCATCCTGACGCCGCACATCGGCGGCAGCACGGAAGAAGCGCAATTGAACATCGGCGTCGAGGTATCGTCCAAGCTCGTCGCATACGTCACGCGCGGCGATACCTCCGGCGCGGTCAACTTCCCGCAGGTGAGCCCGGGACAGCATTGCGCCGCGATGCGGCTCGTCAACGTGCATCACAACGTGCCCGGCGCCCTTGCGAACCTGAATGGGCTGCTTGCGCACGACGGCTTGAACATCGTCGCGCAACATCTTCAAACGAGAAATGAGGTCGGCTATGTCGTGACCGACATCGACAAGCGGCCCTCCGACGCGTTGATGCAAGCACTCGCGAACGATCGCGCCTTCGTCCGCACCCGCCTTCTTCCCGCGACCTGACGCTCGCCGTAGACCGAGCGTCCATATCTCACACGCCCCACGCGACACGCACGCGCGCTCGAATGTCGGCGAGTCGCGCCACCGGCTCGTTGGCAAAAACGAAACGCACGTAACGGCCGGCTTGCGGGCCCCACCCTTTCATCGGCGTCGCCGCCACGTCGGCCTTCGCAAGCAGCAAACGCGACGCCTCATCGGAAGCAAGCCGCAATCGCTCGGTGTCGATGAGCAACGACCATCCGCCGTCAGGGCGTATTACGGGCAAATCGCGTAACGCGGCAAGCAGCCAATCGCGCCGCGCCTGCCATTCAGCTACGGCCCGCGCCACGCCGTCATCGTTCGACGTGAGCGCGGCGGTCGCACCGGGCATGCCGATACCGACTTGGCATACGACGTTCGACAGGCTAGTCAATCGAACGTCGGCCATGATGGATGCGGGGCCGACGATCCAGCCCACCCGCCAGCCGATCATTCGAAACTCTTTAGATACGGACCCCACGGTAATCGTCCGCTCTCGCATCTCGGGCAACGATGCGGGCTGAATGGCGGGACGGCCATCGAAGACGATGCGCTCCATCGCTGCGTCATAGACGAGCCACGCGTCGGCTCGGCGACATTGCGCCGCAATCGCTTCCCACTCGCGGGCGGTCGCGACGAAGCCGCTCGGCATCGACGGCGACATCACGAGCAATGCGCGTGTACGCGGACCCACGGCCTGCGCGAGCGAGTCGAGATCGAGCCGCCAACCGTCAATGCCTGGCACGAGCCGCGCGAACTTCGGCGTGCCGCCCGCAAGTCTGACGCGATTGATGAGACCGGCATAAGTCGGGTCCGTCAGCACGACCTCGTCGCCCGGCTCGAGAATCGACAGCAAGACGTTGAGAACGCCGGCAAGGCCGCCTGCCGACACGATGCATTCCGTATGCGGATCGTATCGAACGCCGGCCGACTGCCGCATCCGCGCCGCGACCGCCTCGCGCAGCGCCGCCTGCCCCACGAACGGCAGGTAGCTGTTCGCATCGTCGTCGTCGATCGCCGCATGTGTACGGGCAATCGCTTCGGCCGGCGGCCGCAAGTCGGTGTCCAGATTCTCGAGCCGTAGAATGTTGCGGTTATGCTCGGCATCGGCCGCATCGCCCATCTTGTCGACGCCGATACCCGGGATGTCCTTCAAACGCGAGACCGTCATGGGCTCCTCCGCTTTCTCGAAGTTTTAATATATTAAAATGAAGAAGTCGCCGACTGCAAAGTTTTTTTCGGAGTCGCTTGCCGACCACCTGCGCGAGCGCATCTTGCGCGGCGAGCTACCGCCCGGCGCCCAGTTGAGACAGGACAAGATCGCGCAAGAATTCGGCACGAGTCACATTCCGGTCCGTGAAGCGTTCGCGCAACTCGAAGCGCGCGGATTCGTCACGATCATTCCCAACCGCGGTGCATTCGTCTCGACGATGACGCGCGACGAAGCCGAAGAGTTGCAGGCGATGCGCATCGCGCTCGAGCTGCTCGCGCTCGACTCGGCCATCGATGCGTTCGCGGCGCCGGACGCCGCCGCCGCGCGCGAGATTCTCGAGGTCGATCGCCGGGCGGGCGACGTCGATCAATGGTCGAAAGACAACTGGGCATTTCATCGGGCGATTTATGCCCCGTGCGGCAAGCGATATCTGATGAACGTGCTTGAATCGCTGTGGCAAAAAGCCGACCGCTACTTGAGGCTCGTGTGGCAACTCGCGGCATGGCAGCGCACCTCGTTCTCGGAACATCTACGCATCCTCGAGGCGGTGGAAGCGAAGGACAAGCGCCTTGCGAAACGGCTAACGAAAGAACACATCGCGGCAGCCGGGCAAGTCATGCTCGCTGCATTGAGCAGTCATCAGGCGGACATCGAGTAATGGCGCAATGACGCAAAGACAGGCAGGCGGAGCAATCGACGTGCTCGCCGCGACCGCATGCACGATCGAAACAGCCATATAGTAGGCAACTTTCGCCGCGCGCACGCGACCCATCGCCTGTTGTGTGAGTTATCCCCACTTTCTGTTGGCAATGCTGTGGACAAGCGGCAGATTAACGGCGTAAGTTCTTGATCGGATTGGGAAGCAGACGCAATGCCCGCATTTGAGTGCACCGGTCTTTCTACTCACGGCCCTATCGGTCGATCTGGAGTTCCAGCCATGCTCAAAAAGCTCGTTTTGCTGCTCGCCGCACTCGTTTTCACCATGTCCACCGCGTTTGCCGCCGCTGTCGACGTGAACACCGCCGACCAAACGACGCTCGAAACGATCAAGGGCATCGGCCCGGTCAAATCGAAGGCCATCATCGACGAACGAACAAAAAACGGTCCATTCAAAAACGCCGACGACTTGGCGCGACGCGTGAAAGGGCTCGGTGCGAAGTCGGTCACAACGCTCGAAACCCATGGCCTGACCATCGGCGGCTCCTCCGCGCCCCCAACGGCGGCCGGCGCCAAGCACGAGCAAGCCACGGCCGCGACTGCCCCGATAGCCGCGCAATCGTCGAAAAAAACGGTCAAGCCCGCGCCGAAGGCAACGATTGCGGCAGCGTCGTCCCCTCACGCGACAGCATCGGCATCGAGCGCGCAAGCGTCATCGAAACCGCAGAAGAAGAAAAAGAACGGAAAGGTAAGAGCGGCCTCGGCGGCATCCGGTACTTGACAGGGCGCAGCCTGGCCACTTCCGCGCCGCAAGGCGCATCCCCCTCGGCGTGCTGCGATGCTGGGCCACGCCGCTTCAGCAGGAGCGTCATCATGGGTCTACTCGATATGGTCGGTTCTCTCCTCGGCAACGCGAATGCCGACGGACAACAACAGAACGTGCTGGCAACCGTGACGGAGTTCGTCAACAGCCATCCGGGCGGGCTGCAAGGACTCGTACAAAAATTCCAAGAGCAAGGCGCCGGCGACGCGATCCAGTCGTGGATCGGCAACGGCGCGAACCAGGCCGTCTCACCCGATACGCTTCAGAACGTAGTCGGCTCCGGTGCATTGAGCGATTTGGCGGGCAAGCTAGGCGTTTCGCCCGATCAAGCTTCGAATCTGCTGGCACAAGTGCTGCCGCATGTGGTCGATCATGCGACGCCGAGCGGCGAAGTGCCGCCGTCCGGTCAAATCGACGCCGCAAGCGTGCTCGAATCGGTCACGCAAGCCGGTGGCCTCAGCTCGCTGGTCGGAGGATTGCTGGGGAAAAAAGAAGGTTGAGCGGACGGGAGGAATGGCGAGCAACGCGCTCGCCACCTTCTAGACGGCGAAAGCCGCCGGCAAAATCTCGCGGGCAGCTTCCGCCGTTTCGATCAACAAGAAAGGCTAACTAGGAAAACGCGTAGGATCGCACCGCTCAATTCGGGGAGGCATCGCTCTGCGCTTCGCCGCTCTGCTTCGCCTCACCGTTCGGCTCTTCGCTTTTCAGCTCTTCGCTCGTCGCGTCTTCGTGCTTGGCGTTCGCATGCTCGGCCGGCTCAGCGCCTTGTGGCACCGCATTCGCCTTGGCATGCGCTTTTCGCCGCCCGCCCGGGCCGCCCTTCGCCTGGTTGCGCGCAAACGCGGCATCGCGCGCCGTCACGGCCCCTGCCGGTGCACCCGACAAATCGACACGCGCGGCACCGTCCACGAGGCAAGCCCAATAGCGGCTACCGCGGCACCAGGTGCTAACGGCTTCGCGAATCTCCGCCTCGGTGAGCTGGAGATCGGATGCCTGCGCCGTCAGGTCGGCAAGAATCCCCACCTTCAACGGCACTTTCGGGGCCGGATTCTTCGGGAACGCAGCCGGGAAACGCTTTTGCAGCTTGCCGATCACGCGCACGACAGGATCGACCGGCGGGGTCTTTTCGGCCGGGCGCGCGCCAGCGGCAGGCCTGGCGGGCCTGGCGGGCCGCGCAGGACGCTCCGCCTTCGTGCCCGCGTTTGCCCCCGCGTTCGTACCCACTTTCGGGCCGGCCTTCGCTGCTTGCTTCGCGACCGGCGCGTCCTTGCCTGCGCCGTGCTCCTGCTGCTTCTTCAACTTCGCTTCTTTCGTTAGCTGCGCCTTGAGCGCGGCCAGTTGCTCGAAACCCATGCTCTGTCCTGTCACCGCAATCCTGAAACGGACGACAATAGTATCAGCGTCGCGGCCGGATTGCCGCGCGGGCCGATAATCGCTAGCAATCGAGACGCTCGCCAAATGCATATCGCATCGCTCGTTGCATATCTGTCAGGGGCAACGAAAGCGGCGCGAAGCCGGCTGGCCCGGACTGTCACTCACGCACTGCTTTGCCGAATCACGAGCTCGAATCCTAGATCGATACGGCTTTTCGTGGGTGTTATGCCGTTGACGATTTGCAACAGCATGCGCGCCGCTTGGAATCCGACTTCGTAGCGAGGCGTTGCCACCGTCGTGATGGACGGACACGAGACCGCCGCGAACGGCAGATCGTTGAACCCCACGATCGCCAACTCGCGGGGTACATCGATGCCGAGCCGCTGGCATTCGAACAACGCACCCAGTGCGAGATCGTCGTTGCAGCAAAATACGGCGTCGCAATCGGGCGCCGCATCGAATAAATCGCGCAGCAAACGGCATCCCAAACCGACGCTCGACGGATCTTTCGTCAATACTTCGAGGTCTGAATCGAGCCCGGCATCGCGCAACGCACGCCGGTACCCGGCGCGCCGCTGCATCGTGCGGGGGTCCAACTGCGCGGCGATGAATCCCGGCCGCCGGGCGCCTCTTCCGATCAGATGCGCGCCGATCGCAAAGCCCGCCCGACGCTGCGAAAATCCGACCGACCACTCGTCCTTCGATACGAGATCGAACATGTGAACGAGCGGCACGCTCGACGCCGCGAGTTGTTGACGAACGACGTTCGAATCGTCGATCCCCGCCACGAGAAAGCCGTCGGGCGCATGCGAAAGATAGGCCGACAACAACTCGACTTGCCGCGCCGGAGAATAGCCGGTATTGCCGATGAGCAACTGATAGCCGGCGGCCCCAACGCAGTCTTGCACGCCGGCGAGCGTCTCCACGAACACCGCATTCGATACCGACGGCACCAACACACCAATCAGCTTCGAGCGCGCCGAGGCAAGCGTGGCGGCGGCGCGGTTCGGAATATAGCCGAGCTGCGCGACCGCTGCCGCCACGCGTTCTCGGGCACTTAGCGAAACGAGCGACGGGTCGCGCAACGCGCGCGATACCGTCATCGTGCTGACCTGCGCGCGGCTCGCCACCTCTTCGATCGTGACGCGACCGCTCGGGCGCCGCCGAACACTTGCACGGCTCGCCGTATCGACGCCGGGTGGATGAAACGACGTGTTGCGATTGGGCTTGTTCATGGCGAGAGTATCGCCGGTTTGCCCGCGCGCCAAAAGACAACGCCCACGCCGCAGGGTTGTTCCTAGTGTGGAGGCTTGACTGTTAGCGCTAACATTCATCGTCTAAAAATCCGTCAACCACATCCGCCGCCAGCCGGCAATGGGAGAAAAATCGATGCGTTCGTTTCAGCATCCGCGTGCACGCGTGCGTCCGTCCTTCCTCGCCTTGACCGCTTGCGCCGCAGCCGCGTGCGCGTTCGCGACGGCTCAAGCGCAGGCCGCCTCCGTCGAAGTGCTCCATTACTGGACATCCGGTGGCGAAGCGAAATCGGCACAACTGCTCAAGAAGATGCTCGAGCAAAAAGGCGATACGTGGGTCGATTTCGCGGTGGCCGGCGGCGGCGGCGGCAATGCGATGACGGCGCTGAAAACGCGCGTGGTAGCGGGCGATCCGCCCGCAGCCGCGCAGATCAAAGGCCCAGCCATTCAGGAATGGGCCGATCAAGGCGTGCTGCTGCCGATCGACGACGTCGCCAAAGCGGGGCATTGGGATCGTCTGCTGCCCCCCGAAATCGCAAGCATCATGAAATACAAAGGCCAGTATGTGGGCGCGCCGGTCAACGTACACCGCGTGAACTGGCTTTGGATCAATGCCGATGCGCTCAAAAAAGTGGGCGCACAGCCACCCGCGACATGGGACGATTTTTTCAAGGTGGCCGATGCGCTGAAGAAGGCCGGCATCACGCCGGTCGCGATCGGCGGCCAGCCTTGGCAAGAAGCGGAGACGTTCGAGTCCGTCGCACTCGGCGTCGGCGGCGCCGATTTCTATAAGAAGGCGTTCGTGCAACTCGATCAGGCGACACTGAAAGGCCCGACGATGGTGAAGGCGCTCGAGACGTTCAAGCGAATCAAGGCTTATACGGACGAAGGGCAAGTCGGACGCGATTGGAACATGGCAACCGCCATGGTGATCAACGGCAAAGCCGGGATGCAGTTCATGGGCGATTGGGCCAAGGGCGAATTCACCGTCGCCGGCAAAGTGCCCGGCAAGGACTATCTGTGCGTGGCCGCGCCCGGATCGCAAAAGGACTTCACGTTCAATGTCGATAGCTTCATCTTCTTCAAGGTGAAGACGCCCGGCGTCGAGAAAGGGCAAAAGGACATGGCGAGCCTGCTCATGAGCCCCACCTTCCAAGAAGCCTTCAATCTCAACAAGGGTTCGATTCCCGTGCGGCAGGATGTGAGCCTAGCCAAGTTCGACGATTGCGCCAAGAAATCGTCGGCCGACTTCAAGGCCGCGGGCGCGAGCGGCGGCCTCGTACCGTCGTGGGCGCACGACATGCTCGTCAGCCCCGCCGTGGAAGGCGCGTTTTACGACGTGATCGGCAATTACTGGGTCAGCAAGGACGAAACCGCGCAGCAGGCCGCCGACAAACTCGCCGAGGCCGCGAAGACCAACTGACGATACGACGAGGGCCGCGCAATGATGCGCGGCCCTCGTTCAACTCGGTCTACATACTAAGCACACCTAACTTAAGCACCCCCGCCGTTCGCGGCCTCGCGCATCGCGCGGTACTCGCGACGGACGATGTCCATCAACTCGGGCACCGACGTCTTGGCACTTTGTTGCTCGTACGTCACGCGCCCGCGCTGCATCAGCATGATGCGATCCGCGATGTCGAGCGTCTGAGCATAGTTGTGCATGATCATCACGATCGACAGCCCGCCCTTCTCCTTGAGCCGCATGATCAGGTCGATGATGAGCCCTGCTTCGCGCGCGCCCATTGCCGCGAGCGGCTCGTCGAGCAGCAAGATCCGCGCATTGGAGTTGACTGCGCGCGCCACGGCGATCGCTTGGCGCTGGCCGCCCGACAATCGCTCGACAGGCAGCGTCACGGACGGGATGTGCACTCCGATGTCCTCGAGACACTGCGCCGCACGCTCTCGCATCGCACGGTGATTGAGGAAGCGAATCGGACCGGGATAGACGATCTCCCGATTCAAGAACATGTTGTGATAGATGCTCAGCGAATTGGCGAGTGCGAGATCTTGATAGACGCATTCGATGCCGAGCGAGCGAGCATGATCGACCGAGCGCAACAGCGTCTGCTCGCCGCGAATGGACAGCTCGCCGCTCGTCTGCTGATGAAAACCCGTCAAGATCTTGATCAGCGTCGACTTGCCCGCGCCGTTGTCGCCGAGAATGCCGAGGATCTCGCCCTCCGCGAGGTGCAGCGAAACCC
This sequence comes from Trinickia acidisoli, assembly GCF_017315725.1. NCBI lineage: Bacteria > Pseudomonadati > Pseudomonadota > Betaproteobacteria > Burkholderiales > Burkholderiaceae > Trinickia > Trinickia acidisoli. Next base: position 1,528,100 of record NZ_JAFLRG010000001.1, on the reverse strand, counting down.
CGTCGAGCGCCGTGACCGCGCCGAAGCGCTTGACGATGTTCTGCGCGCTCAGTGCAAGAGGCGCATCGTTCTCGGCCATCAGGACCTCCCGCGTCGGCTGAGCCGCGCGACGTGAATGTTGAAGATCATGGCGGCAAGAATCGCGGCCCCCAGGATGATGTTGAACGTGAAGGCATTGACCCCGATCAACGTGAAGCCGTCGTTCAGCATGCCGAGCACGGCCGCGCCGATGAGGCCGCCCACGATCGTGCCCGAGCCGCCCGTCAGCGGCGTGCCGCCGATGACCGCCGCCGCCACGGCCAGGAACATGATCTGGTTGCCGCCTGCCTGCGGATCGATCGACGTGATCCGCACGCCTTCGAGAATCCCGGTAAAGCCGGCCAGCCCGGCGGCCAGAATGAAATTGCCGAGCTTGAGCCGATTCACGTGAATGCCGGCCTCGGACGCGCCGAGCGGATTGGCCCCGCTCGCGACCGTATGCAGCCCCCAACGCGTGTGCCGCAGCATCACGTGCATCACGAGCGTGATCGCTACCGCCCAGAGAATCTCGCTGTAACCCCATCCGCCCATCACCGCCGTAAACACCGCGCCGCCGGGCGTCGACACGGGTATGCCGCGCGAGATCGTCAGCGTGATGCCGTTGATGAGGAATAGCGTACCGAGCGTCGTGACGAACGAAGGCAAGCGCAGAAACACCGTCACCGCGCCGTTCACGAAGCCGACCAGACCGGCGGCCGCGAGACCGGCCACCACGGCCAGCCACATCGGCGCGCCGGCGTCGTGCGCGAACGCCATGATGAACGGCGCGAACGCGAACACCATGCCCGCCGACAAATCGATCTCGCCGCCGATCATCAGCATGATTTCGCCGAAGCCGATGATCGCGGCGGGCGCGACGAATTGCGACAAATTCTGCAGGCTCGCGCTCGTCAACAGAAAATCGTGGTTGGCAGTCTCGAAGTACGCGCCGACCGCCACGGCCACGAGCAAAATGCGCAACTCGGCCGACCACGCAAAACCGCCGAGCCTCGCGCGTGTGCGCGACGGCCCGGAACTTCTATGCACTTCGTTCACGCTTTCACTCATGACTTGATCGGGCCCGAACGCGGCACGATCTGCGCCTTCGTGCTCTTGCCTTCATAACGGGTGGACGTGTTCAGGTACGGATCGACAGTCGATTTCGTCACGAACTTCAGCCCGGTGTTGATGTCCGCCGGACCGACGAGTCCGCCCGAGGACAGATAGGTAAATGCTTCGAGCACCGTATAGAAGCCCTGCACGTACGGCTGCTGATCGATCGTGAAGTCGAGGAAGCCGTCGTGGATCAACTGGATCGTCGTCGGCAACAGATCGAAGCCGCCGCCGTGCACGCCCTTTGCCGGCAGCTTCGATTCCTTCATCACTTGCGCGACGCCCTGCGTGCTGCCCGCATCGACCGCGAACATGCCCTTCAGATCTTGGTGCCCAAGATAGAACGACTTGATCTTCGATAGTTCCTCGTTGACCGTCGCACCCGTCGCGATCATCTGCGCATCGATCTTCTTGCCCGATTTCTTGATCGCGTCCATCGCGCCGTCCAAGCGCGGCTGGATGTTGAGCTGGCCCGGCGTCGCGATGAACAGCGCCACGAGCCCGCTGTCGATCAGGCTCGCGATGCGCTCGCCCATCTGATAGCCCGACTGATACAAGTCCTGGCCGATATAGGCGAGCCGCGGATTGGTGCTGCCGCGCGGCGCATCGGCGTTGTAGGAGAACACGGGGATGCCCGCGTCGAGCGCGTTTTGGATCGGCTTGTCGAATGCTTTCGGATCGACGATCGGCACCGCGATCGCGTCGGCCTTTGCCGCGATGGCCGCGTTCATCGCGTTGACCATTTCGCCGACGTCCGCATTGGCCGAGCCTGTCCATTGGTAATCCATGTTCAGCATGGCGCAAGCATCTTGAATGCCGTATTGCGTGGGGACGAAGAACGGGTTGGTCGTGACGTGGTTGACGAAAACGATCTTCCAACGCTTATGCGACGGGAACGGCATCTCGGCCGCTTGCGCGGGCGAGATCATGCCTCCCATCATCGCCAGCGCGGCGCCTAACCCCGCGCCCTGCAGCAACCCTCGCCGCATACGGTTCGCGGTGCCCTCGCCGGCCGACCCTTGCATCTCATCCTGTACATCGTCTCGCTCGCTCGTCATCACATCCTCCGTTCTTTTCGTTGGTTGAATGCTTCCTGCGAAACGGCGCAAGCCACCGTGGCTCGCGCCCGCCATCGCCCCGGCCGCCCCACGCGCACAGAAAACGACGAGCCCGCGGTGGCCAATGCATGAACGCAGCCATGCTAGCTCACCGGCAAGACGACCTTAATACATAGATACCCTTAACTAGTCGGACTATTTCACGATATCGACCCTGCCTCGGATGGACCGGCGAGCGTCATTCACGCGCCGGCAAAACGACGGATCATCGAATACAGCAAGACGAACGTAAGGATCGCCGCAACATATGGGCAGTCTCATTTCATCTGTCGAATCACATCTCGACAAAGTAAGACTATATGAAGCCACGGCTTTCATCGCTTCACGTTCCCCTGCGCGAACGTCGCCGGCTCGTCAGTATGTCTCGAGATGTAGACGCCCTTCGCGCTTGAGCCGTTCCCATAGCGTAGTCCAACTCAAGCCGCAGCCATCGGCAATTTCTTGCAGCACCTGCAGCACCCCCTCCTCCATGCCGCGCAACCCGCATACGTAGACGCAGGTGTTCTCGTCTCTGAGCAGTTGCGCCACATCGGCCGAACGCTCGCGCATGGCGTCTTGCACATATCGCTTCGGCTGCCCCGGCGTGCGCGAAAACGCCAGATTCGTATCGATGAAATCCCTCGGCAATTTGGTTAGCGGTCCGAAATAAGGCAGTTCTTCTTTGGTGCGTGCGCCGAAGAACAGCATGAGCTTGCCCGTCGCGCCTTTCAGCCGACGGCGCCGGCGATATTCCGTCATGGCGCGCATCGGGGCGGACCCCGTCCCCGTGCAGATCATCAGCAAATGCGAGTTCGGGTGATTGGGCATCAGGAACGTGCTGCCGAACGGCCCGATCACGGTAACCGTGTCGCCCTTCTTCAAATCGCACAAGTAATTCGAACAAACGCCCAGCGCCGCATTGCCTTCGTGATCGTGCGTCACGCGCTTGACCGTCAGCGATAGGTTGTTGTAACCCGGCCGCTCGCCGTCGCGCGGGCTCGCGATCGAATACTGACGCGCGTGATGCGGCTTGCCGTCCGTCGCTGCACCCGGCGGCAGGATGCCGATCGATTGCCCCTCGAGCACCGGAAACGGCATCGAGCCGAAATCGAGGACGAGATGGTGGATGTCCGCCGCCGGCGTCGACCTTTCGATCGATTCGTCGGTCAGCCGGTAGTTGCCGACGACCGTCGCCGTCACGGGCACCTTGTGCGTATAGAGGTTGACATAAGGCTTCGCCGCTGACCATGGCGGCACGATCGCGCTGCGCGAGAGCGGCTGCCGATCGGCTGCCCCCTCGCCGTTGAATGGCGCCGCGCCGAGCCCATCTTCTCGCTGCGCCGATATCGGATCGAGTTCGGCGACCGGCTTTTCGGCAGGTAGTTCATCCCACGCGAATTGCTCGTCGATACCGTATGCCTGCGCCTTCAGCACGGTACGCCAGTTGTCGATCGCCCCCGTCGGGCACGGCGAGATGCATGCCATGCAGCCGTTGCAGACGTCCGCCTTCACGACGTAGTTGTTTTCGTCGTGCACGATCGCATCGATCGGGCACGTCTCTTCGCAGGTATTGCAGCGAATGCAGATCTCGGGGTCGATCAAGTGCTGCTTGATCACTTCGATGGGAGGGACAGGCATGTTCATGATTCAGTTGAATCGGACGTACTCGTAATCGATCGGCTGACGGTTGATCCCCATCGCGGGCGGCGCAATCCAATTGGCGAATTTGCCGGGCTCCGCCACGCGCCCCATCAGCGACGCGACGAATGCGCGATCCTCGGGGCTCGGCAGCCATTTATCGCTATGGGCCGCCCACTGCGCGGCCGAGAGAACATAGCCGTCGGGCGAGACGAATACGTCGGCGAAGGTGCCGATCTGACGATTGAACGCCTTGTGCGGCACGGTCAATCGAAAATCGATACCGGCTTTTTCGAGCACCTTGTTCCAGCGATTGACGCCGGCGATCGAATCCTTGATGTAATCGTCGCGCAGCACTTCATTCATCGCATTCAGGATCGGCACGTCGCGCTCGATGAGTTTGCCTTCTTCGACCGCGAGCAGCTTGTACGTTTGCCCCTCCAGCCGATGATCGTCATCGCGCTTCGATTCTTCGTAACGGCCCTTGAGCCCCGAGTTGTAGAACGTCGCCGCATTCGACGAGTGATCGGCGCCGAACAAATCGATCGTCACCGAGTAATGAAAATTCAGATAACGCTGGATCGTCGGCAGATCGATCACGCCGGCCGCGCGCAACTTGCCGACGTCGTCGGTCTTCAACTCGTTCATCGCTTGCGCCGTACGCTGCACGACACGCGATACGCCCGATTCGCCGACGAACATGTGATGCGCCTCTTCCGTCAGCATGAATTTCGTCGTGCGCGCAAGCGGATCGAAGCCCGATTCCGCGAGCGCCGAAAGCTGGAACTTACCGTCGCGGTCCGTAAAGTACGTGAACATGAAGAACGCGAGCCAATCGGGCGTTCGTTCGTTGAATGCGCCCAAGATGCGCGGGTTGTCTTCGTCGCCCGAGCGGCGTTCGAGCAGCGCCTCCGCTTCCTCGCGGCCATCGCGACCGAAATAGCGGTGCAGCAGATAGACCATCGCCCATAGGTGCCGGCCTTCCTCGACGTTGACTTGAAACAAGTTGCGCAAGTCGTAGAGCGAGGGCGCAGTGAGCCCCAAATGGCGCTGCTGTTCGACCGACGCAGGCTCGGTGTCGCCCTGCGTCACGATGATCCGACGCAGATTGGCGCGATGCTCGCCGGGCACTTCTTGCCACGCGGCCTCCCCCTTGTGCTCGCCGAAATGGATCTTGCGCTCGGCGTCACCGGGAGAAAGAAAGATGCCCCAACGATAATCAGGCATCTTCACGTAATCGAAATGCGCCCAGCCGCTCGGTTCGACGCTCACCGCAGTACGCAGATAGACATCGAATCCGTGCGAGCCGTCGGGGCCCATATCGCCCCACCACGACAGAAAATTCGGCTGCCATTGCTCGAGCGCGCGTTGCAACGTGCGGTCGTCGGCGAGGTTGACGTTGTTGGGGATTTTTTCGCTGTAATTGATCGTGGACATGATGGCGGTTTCCAAGTGCTAAGTCGTGACGCTCAGACGCGAGCCACGTCGAATTGCGCTTTGCTGCCTTTCCCATAGACCTTGAGCGCGCCTTTCTCGCCGACGGCGTTCGGTCGATTGAAAATCCAGTTCTGCCAGGCGGACAAACGTCCGAAGATGCGCGTTTCCATCGTTTCGGGTCCGTTGAAGCGCAGGTTCGCTTCGAGCCCCGTCAACGCGTCGGGCGACATCGCCGCGCGCTCTTCGAGCGCGATCCGGATCTCGTCGGGCCAGTCGATGTCGTCGGGCGATGCGGTAACGAGCCCGAGCCGCTCGGCTTCGATCGCCCGCACGGGCGAGCCGATCTTCGCCCGCACCGCGTCGATTGCTTCGGACTCCTCATAAAATCGCCGTGCGAGACGAGACTGATGCGTGACCATCGGATAGAGCCCGAAGTTGACTTCGGAAAGCGTGATGGCCGGCTCTTCTTCTTCGTTGGACGGCAGCGCCGCCATGTACGTGCGGTCCGCCGCGAAAGCGAACTCGGCGAAGGTGCCCGCGAAGCACGAGCCCGGCTCGATCAGCGCGAACAGCGAGCGCGAGGACACGTCGATGCGCGCGAGGGTACGGCGCAGCATGCCGATCGTCTCGCGCACGAACCAGTGGTCGCGATGCCGCAGCAACGTGGCATCCGCAGCCAGTACGCCGGATGCCTCGCCCGATGTCTTGAAGATCCACGTTCCGATGTCGAGCTCGTTCGTTCGCATCGACAGAATCGCGTCATCGAGTTCGCGCGCAAAGCGCAGCGGCCACCAGCCCACACCCGCTTCCACGATGGCTTCGATCGTCGCCGGCTGCGGGCCGGCCGGTGCCTTCGCCGTGAACGTCGCGGTGCGCTTCGCCCGATCGATCGCAACGTCTATCGTTGCGTATTCGATCCCGTCTGCGCGATCGCTGCGCTCGATGCGCGTCAATGCGATGCCCTTCGCGTCGGACGGCCGGTCGCTTTGCGCCGCCAGTTCCAATGCGCGCGCCTGCACGGCTTGCTCGAACTGATGCGGCTTGACGACTTCATCGACGAGCCGCCAGGTTTTCGCGCGTTCACCGCGAACGCCCTCTACCACCGTGCAAAAAATGTCGGCGCGATCGTGACGCACTTTGCGTTTGTCGGTCAGGCGCGTGAGCCCACCGGTACCGGGGAGCACACCGAGCAACGGCACCTCGGGCAGCGCGACCGACGACGAGCGATCGTCGACGAGCATGATTTCGTCGCAGGCGAGCGCCAGTTCGTAACCGCCGCCGGCGCAAGCGCCGTTTACGGCCGCGATGAATTTGAGCCCCGAATGACGCGACGTATCTTCGATGCCGTTACGCGTCTCGTTGGTGAACTTGCAGAAATTGACTTTCCAGGCATGCGACGACAGCCCCAGCATGAAGATGTTCGCCCCGGAGCAGAACACGCGATCCTTCAGGCTCGTGAGGACGACCGTCTTCACTTCGGGGTGCTCGAAGCGGATGCGCTGCAATGCATCGTGCAACTCGATGTCGACGCCCAGATCGTATGAATTGAGCTTGAGCTTGTAGCCCTCGCGTATGCCGCCCTCTTCGGCAATGTCGATGCCGAGCGTCGCGACCGAGCCGTCGAACGTCAGCTTCCAGTGCTTGTACTGCGAAGGATCGGTGCGGTAATCGACGCGTGGCGTCGTGGGGGTTGCCGGGGTTGCCGGGGTTGCCGTGTCCGGGGCGAGCATGACTGTCTCCTAATGAGCCGTATCGTTGAAATGAACGATAGTGCATCATTTGGAGCATGTAAAGCACTTTAATGCATGTTTCAATTCAAATCAGGGTAAACACGAGCGGGGGTGACACGACCCCCGCCGCATTCGTCACTCCGTTTCCGCTCCCAAACGCGCCGCGATACGGTCGCGCAGTTGCAGGTAAGCATCGGCCAAGGTCTTGTCGCTCGTGTCGAACGTCATGTCCGCACGGCCATACAACTCGCCGCGCCCGGCGAGAATGCGCTTGAGATCGTCCATTGCCTCGCGGTTGCCGGACATCGGCCGCAGATCGCCTTGCGCGACGACGCGGCGCATATGCTCCTCGGGCGTGGCTTGCAGCCAAACCGTGAAGCAATGGCCGAGCAGCATGCTGAACGTCGAAGGCTCCGACACGAGCCCGCCCGGCGACGCGATCACGGCGCGAGGATGCTCGGCGATCACCGCTTCGAGCGCCCGGTGTTCGTAGCGTCGGTATGCGCTCGCGCCGTAAAGCGAATGAATCTCCGACGGCGGGCAGCCGGCCAACTGCTCGATCACGCGGTTCAGCTCGATGAACGGCGCCTTCAGTTCCTGCGCGAGCATTCGCCCGAGCGTCGATTTGCCGGCGCCGCGCAACCCGATCAGCGCAATCCGCTCGCGGCGGTGGGGATCGGCCGGCGCTTGCTCGAACAACTGGGCCAACGCCGCGCGCGCGCGCTGTAGCGCGGACGGATCGCGCCCTTGCAGCAGCTCGCGTATCAGCATCCATTCCGCCGAGGACGTCGTGACGTCGCCGATGATTTCGGCGAGCGGGCAGTTCAGTGTCGCCGCGATTTGACGAAGTACCTGCACGGAGGGATTGCCCGTCCCCGCTTCGAGATTGGCGAGATGCCGCTCCGACAAGCCTGTTTCCGTGGCCAACGCTTTACGCGTCAAGCCGCGACGCGCGCGCAACAGCCGCACGCGCTCGCCCATCGCCGCAATGAACGGATCGCGCTCCGAGCGTTCAGCTTCGGCGCTCTCGCCTTCCGTCTCACTCGCTTCCCGCTCCGCGCCTTTGCCACCGGCCATCAGAGTGTAATTTTGCTTCATGTTTTTACTATTCATCCTTGCAATATACGCACTATAGTTCTTGACATAGGGATTCGATACCGCTAATTTTCGCGAAAACATCGTAGTGCGGCAAACGGTAGCGCATACGCGCACTCATCCGACGAATGACCTGCATTGATATGCACTAGAACATGGAGACATCGATGTCCCCCGACGAATTAGAAAGCCTCGTGGCCGAGGTGACCGAACGCATAGCCGGACGTGCCCTCGACGACACGCTCGATCGCTGGCTCAACGCGCAATGGCCCTCCGGCAGCTCAACCTATGAAGCGCTCGCGCAAGCATGCCGCGCGGGTGTCGACGAAGGTTGGCTGTGCAATCGCGAAGCGGGCGGCATTCGATATGGCCGCATCTTCAAGCCGACGCCACGCACGCACGATTTCTCCGTCGAAGTCGTCCAGATGGAAGACCTCGCCGGGCCGCACCACGTCCATCCGAACGGCGAAATCGATCTGATCATGCCGCTTTCCGAGCGGGCGACGTTCGACGGCCGCGCCGCCGGCTGGTGCGTCTACGGTCCGGGCAGCGCGCATCGTCCAACGGTTGCGAACGGGCAAGCGCTGATTCTCTACTTGCTGCCGCAAGGCGCGATCGACTTTACCCCCGTTACCGCGCAATGACACTGCGTGACGTGCAAGGAACTCTCATGACAGAACGACTGAAGAACCATATGGCCGGCCAATGGATCGAAAGCAGCGGCCCCGGCACCGTGCTCGCCGATCCGATCACGGGCGAAGCGCTCGTCAGCGTATCGAGCGATGGGCTCGATCTCGAGCGGGCGTTCCGCTTCGCACGCGAAACGGGCGGTGCGCAACTTCGTTCGCACTCCTACGCAATGCGCGCGTCGATGCTTGGCGAAATCGCTACGGTCCTTCAAGCCAATCGTGAGGAGTACTACGCAATTGCGTTGGCCAATTCGGGCACGACACGCGGCGATGGCGCGGTGGACATCGACGGCGGCATCTACACCCTTTCGTGGTATGCGAAGAACGGCGCCGCCTTGGGCGACGCCTTCGCGTTGCGCGACGGCGCGGATACGCCGCTGTCGAAGGATCGATCGTTCCGCGTCCGGCACCTTTGGAAGCCGACGCGCGGTGTAGCCTTATTGATCAATGCATTCAACTTCCCTTCGTGGGGCCTATGGGAGAAAGCCGCCCCGGCGCTTCTCTCGGGTGTTTCCGTCATCGTCAAACCCGCGAGCGCAACCGCATGGCTCACGCAACGCATGGTCGCGGACGTCGTCGACGCGGGCATCTTGCCGGTAGGTGCACTCTCGATCGTCTGCGGCAGCTCGCAAGGCCTGCTCGACCAGGTCAGCCCGTTCGACGTCGTGTCGTTTACGGGGTCTGCCGAAACGGCGGCGACGTTGCGACGGCACGAGGCATTCGTCTTGCGCGGCGCGCGCTTGAACGTCGAAGCGGATAGCCTCAACAGCGCGATCCTCTGCGGCGACGGCGCCCCCGGCACCGAAGCCTTCGACCTGTTCATCAAGGAAGTCGTGCGCGAGATGACGGTGAAGTCCGGTCAAAAATGCACGGCGATACGCCGCGCATTCGTGCCGCAGGCTTGGCTCTCGGATGTCGTCGATGCGCTCTCGGCAAAACTAGCCAAAGTCACCGTCGGCAATCCGCGCAACGAATCCGTCCGCATGGGCGCGCTCGTGAGCCGCGCGCAACTGGCCAACGTCAAAGCGGGAATCGACGCCCTTGCGCAGGAAGCACGCCTTGTCTTCGACGGTGCGACGGTATCGCTCGTCGATGCCGACCCCGAAATCTCGGCTTGCATCGCACCATACCTGTTCGTCGTCGACGATCCTGACCGTGCGAGCCGGATGCACGACGTCGAAGTGTTCGGGCCTGTCGCGACCGTCGCCCCCTATCGCGTCGCAACCGAAGGCTTGCCCGAAGCGCATGCGGTCGAACTTGCGCGGCGCGGGGGCGGCTCACTCGTGGCATCGCTTTATTCGAACGACGACGCACGCGTGTCCCCCGTTGCGCTGGAACTGGCCGACACGCACGGACGCATCCATTGCATTACCCCCGCCGTGCGCGAAACGCAGACAGGACACGGCAACGTCATGCCGATGTCGTTGCACGGCGGCCCTGGCCGCGCAGGCGGCGGAACCGAGCTGGGGGGACTTCGCGCACTCGAGTTCTACCATCGCCGCGCAGCCGTTCAGGCTTCGTCGGTCGCGATCGAAGCCATGACTGGCGTAGGCATCGCGGATTCGCGCGAGTAGCACACAGAGGCAACCGCAAGCGCCTTCCGCAGGAAGTGACGGGGCAACCCGAGGATAAGGATGGAGACGAAGCATCATGGATACCCGCACGACATTGCCGCTTGGTTTCGAACAAGACGTTGCGCCGCCGCCAACGCAACTGAATTTCGCCGAACACGTGTTCGCGTTGAATCGATCGAGGGCGACCAAGCCCGCTTACATCGACGATCGTGGCGTGACGACGTATGCCGAGCTCGAAGCGCGCGCGCGCCGATTCGCATCCGTGCTGCGTGGGCAAGGCATTCACGCGGAAGAGCGCATCTTGCTCGCCATGCACGATAGCGCCGATCTGCCCGTCTGTTTCCTCGGTGCGCTCTATGCAGGCGTCGTGCCGGTCGTCGTCAATACCTTGCTGACGGCGATCGACTACGCCTATATGCTCGGCCATAGCCGCGCTCGCGCTGTCGTCGTGTCGGCACCGCTCGCGCCCATATTCATCGAAGCGCTCGCGCAAGCGCAGATCGATCCGTGCGCGCTGATCGTCTCGGAGCCCGGTGCGCGCGGCGATCCGCTCGCATCGAACCTCGATCTGCATACACTCATCGATAGCGCACCGTCCGCCGCAACCGGTGCGCACACGAACGGCGACGACATCGCATTCTGGCTCTATTCGTCCGGCTCGACCGGCAAACCGAAGGGCACCGTGCATACGCATGCGAATCTGTATTGGACTGCCGAAATGTATGCGAAGCCGATTCTCGGCATCCGCGAAGACGACGTCGGGTTTTCCGCGGCGAAGCTCTTCTTTGCATACGGGCTCGGCAACGCATTGACGTTTCCGCTATCGGTTGGCGCAACGACCGTATTGATGGCCGAGCGAGCGACCGCGGAGGCGGTATTCGCTCGCCTCGTCAGGCACCGCCCCACCATTTTCTACGGCGTGCCGACGCTCTACGCGAACATGATGAGCTACCCCAATCTGCCTGCTGCCCGCGAAGTTGCATTACGCGTTTGCACATCGGCAGGCGAAGCGTTACCGCGCGAAGTCGGCGAGCGGTTCGCCGCGCATTTCGGATGCGAGATTCTCGATGGCCTCGGCTCGACCGAGATGCTCCATATCTTTCTTTCGAATCGGCCCGGCGACGTCCACTACGGCACGACGGGCACGCCCGTACCCGGCTACGAAGTGGAGTTGCGCGACGAGAGCGGACACCCCGTGTCCGACGGCGACGTGGGCGACCTCTACATCAAAGGCCCGAGCGCCGCGCTCATGTATTGGAGCAACCGCGAGAAATCGCGGGCGACGTTCCTCGGCGAGTGGGTGAAGAGCGGCGACAAGTACCGCAAGCTGCCCAACGGCTGCTACGCTTATGCGGGCCGCAGCGACGACATGCTCAAAGTCAGCGGGCAATACGTCTCGCCGATCGAAGTCGAGATGGTGCTGATGGAGCACGACGCGGTGCTCGAGGCGGCCGTCATCGGTATCGAGCAAGACGGTCTCGTCAAGACCTGCGCCTTCGTCGTGCTCAAGCCCGATCGCGTGCCGTCCGATGATCTGGAACAAGAAATGAAGACGTTCGTGAAGCAGCGCCTCGCGCCGCACAAATATCCGCGCGAGATCCGCTTCGTCGACGATTTGCCGAAAACCGCGACGGGGAAGATTCAGCGCTTCAAGCTTCGCGAGCACACGCAACACTAACCGAAACAGTACGTACAGCCGCAACCGATCGATGAATACGACTTCCGCCACGTCGATGACCGACGACGTTCGATTCGCCTCGATTCCTGCAGATGCGCCGTGCGGCGCGCTGACGATCGAATATCAATGGCTCGATTCGGATCGTACGGATGCGCCCATTGCGCTGTTCCTTCATGAGGGGCTGGGTTCCATCGCGATGTGGCGAGACTGGCCGCAGCAGCTTTGCGATCGGCTCGGCATGCGCGGGCTCGTCTATTCGCGGCCGGGGTACGGGCGTTCGACGCCTCGCGCGCACGACGACAAGTGGCCGGTCGATTTCATGTCGCATCAGGCGTACGCCGTTTTGCCTGCCCTACTCGATACGCTCGGGATCGACGCAGCAGAACGGCAGCGCATGTGGCTGATCGGACACAGCGATGGCGGCTCCATCGCGCTGTTGTATGCAAGCGCATTCCCGCGGCAACTGCGCGGAGCTGTCGTGATCGCACCGCACGTGTTCGTCGAGGACATCAGCGTGCGGAGCATCGCGCAAGCGAAGGTGGCTTATGAGCAGACCGACCTGCGCCAGAAGCTGAGCCGCTATCACGCCGACGTCGATTCCGCTTTTTACGGCTGGAACGATATCTGGCTGAACCCCGCATTCAAGGCGTGGAATATCGTCGGCGAATTGGCGTCGATCGTCTGTCCTTTGCTTGCCGTGCAAGCGCACGACGACCACTACGGAACGATGGCGCAAATCGAAGCCATCGCGCAAGCGGTGAACGGTGCGCAGTTATGCAAGCTGGCAGGCGGTGGGCACTCGCCGCATCGAGAGATGGGCGAGGCGCTGAATGAAACGGTGGCGGCGTTTGTGGAACGATTCGATCGCGGTCGTGAATGACGAGGCGCTATCTTAGCGCGCGCCCGCTATCCTCAATGTCTCGCGCTTAGTTTGCCGCCATTTCGCAAACGTGAGCATCCCCGGCTCGATCGCGGTTGCATCGAGGGGCGTCAGGCTATAGAACGCCCCCTCCCAGTCGGGAATCGGCTTCAAATCGGTGGTCCGGACGTCGGATAAGCCCGCGCTATACGCTTCGTGCGGCCAGAACAGCGGCATGATACGGCGCTCGATCATCCCTTCGCGTAACCATTGCGGGCCGCCCGCATCGATCACGGTATCGCACTGGAAAGCCCATTCGTCGGCATCCCATGCAACGAAGGCACTTGGATTGCCCGTGGTGTCGAACATCAAGACCGCATTCTGGCCCGGGCGCCAGTAGTACTCGACAAAATCCTCCTGAATGGCCAGTTCATCGAGCAGCCGCACCACTCTCGGATCGCAGTACGTCGCACCGACGCCATGAACGCCGATCTGTCCTCTGAGCCTGCAATGCTTCTTCTTCGCATCCATCAACGCGTTGGCGAGCTTGGCCGGCATGTCGGCATCGGTCTTTCTCAGGTAAAAATCGATCAGCCCTGCGTTGAAGGCGTCGACGGCCTCTCGAGCGCCTGCAACGCCGGTCAGCAAGATTTTTGCGCACGCGGCATTCTGGATCGACGAGAGGAATCGGATGCCGTCGATCTCCGGCATTTCGTAATCCACTACAACGGCGGCGATGCCCTCGAATCGCGCCTCGTCGTCGAGCGGATCCTGACCGACGGCGTTACCGGGGCCTCTTTCCATCTCCAAGTATGCGTTGCCCGCCAATCGAATCCCGTGTGCACCACGATCGTGCGACGACATGAAATCGAGCGCCGCCCGCGGTTTCGTGAAAAACCGATTCAACTCCCGGTCGCGAACGATTCCCCGCAAACCGTCAAGAAAGTCCGCACTATCGTCGACAAACACGACGGACAAAGGATGAAACAGCGGCTGCCTGACAAAGGAACTCATATCAACCTCGGAAAAGAGAATTTTTGAGTTTTTATATCACTTCGAGCATTACCCATGCGGCAATGGCACATTACAGGCAGCTCGCGCCAATTATCCCGTGCCCAGCAAGAAATCCGCAACCCCTCCGCGGTCGCATCCTCGCCCTCGAATCGATCCGAATGCTAATTTTCACGTCTTGATCTCGAGTATCGGGGCGTTGCGATTCGATATGAACGGTGAAAATTGCGCATTCCCCAAAATTGGGCGAATGCGTCGCTACCGCCTGTAGCGGATTTTCCGAGGAAGTTTCCTTATGTTGACACGAGATGCAATCCCCCCTCTTCTTTCCAACGGCGCGGCGCTTCTGACACCAGGTTCGATCAATGTGGGAGCTGATAAAACATTTCATCACGTCATCGATATTTACCTCAAAGACTCGAACGCCTTCGCGAACACCTACTTTGCTAGATACTTCGAATGGCAGGGAGTATGCCGCGAACGCTGGTTTTACGAGTGCATCGACAACAACCTGCTCGGCGCGGGCGGTACGTTCATCACCAAGCGCGCCCATCAGGAGTATGTGCAAGAGACTTTCCCGTTCCAGAGAGTCGACTGCTACCTCAACACCGTCAAAGTCAGGCAATGTTCGGCCTATCTGCTGTTCCGGTTTTATGTCGATGGCCGCCCCGTTTCCATGGGGTATCAGCAAATTTTGTTTGCCGGGCCGGATAAACGGATACGTCGTTTCCCGGCCGGCGTCATCGACCGCGTCATGGAATATGAATTGACGCTACCGTCGGCGACAATCTAACGCAGGTAACTTACTCGCCGTCATACCGTTGCGGCGCGGGCGGCAGATCGTGTGACTCGCGGTCTGCCGCCGACTCGGGTTGCGACAAATGCAGCGTGAACGACGTCCCCACGCCCAGTTTCGACTCACATGAAATACGGCCGCCCAATGCTTCGCAGACGCGGTAGCAAAACGTCAGCCCAACGCCCGCGCCACGGCCGTGGGCCTTGGTGGAATAGAACGGGTCGAAGATTCGCGGCAACACGTCGGCGGCAATTCCCGGGCCGCTATCGCTGAAATGCAACACGCAGAAACGGTCGCCACGATGGGCACTAATCTCGATACGTCCCTTGCCGGCAGAGTGAATGGCGTGAATCGCGTTCTTCAGTAAGTTGAACAGCACGAATATGAGTAAGGAATCGGAGCCGAAGAATTGAATGTCCGGCCCGATCGCCGCAACGGACACGAGCGAGCGTTCGTCCGCGCGAAACGGAAAGCGATCGAGCGCCGATTCCACGCAAGCGTTGATCGAATGAGCGGCAAAGCTTCGCTTATCCAGCCGGCTCAACGTCAGTGAGGCGAGCGACATTTCGATCACGGTAATGGTGCTGTCGACTTGACGCCGGATAGCGGACGCGAGAGCCGGAACCCTTTCGGGTTCGTCGAGCATCGAAAGTCTGTCGCCGCACAATCGATGCTGCACCGCCAACTCGTATCCATGCATCAGTTCAGGAAGCACATGGCGCAACTCGTCCGCGTGCAGACCTATCGCGGCCAGCGGCGATGCGACCTCGTGCGCCACGGTCGCCAACATGAGGCGACGCCCCATCAGGCCAAAACGGATGATGGATACCGCGAGCATGCCGAGACTGACGGCGATGAAGATCACACCGAGCGGATAAAAATCGAAGCCGTAGTTGACCGCATAGTCGGAGGCGGCCAGAGAATACAAAGCAAGGCTGATCAAACACAGATTCAGCAATTTTCGAGAACTCGAGGCTTTGGCCTGACGCCTTGCCCTGAGCAACAGCCAGGCGCTACGACCTGCGAGAAAGATGGTCTGCGCTACATGAATCGGATGGAGGCGGCCGGCTTTGGGATAGTAGCCGAAAGAATGCGTACTGAAGCCATTGACGACCTCATTGCCCATTACCAACAAGATTGCCAGGACCACGCACAAACCATAGGAAACCAGCAACAGTGGCTTTTCATTGCGGCATGACGCGACTTCTTTCACAAAGTGATAGAAGGTTGTCGGCAAAAACAAGATGAAGAAGTAGCCCGTTTTGACGAGCAGCCCGGCAATGTGCGGATTCGTCGTCTGAAAAAGGAAGGCCCATGCTCCTTGCCAAACGAACGTCGTCGCACACATGGCAATGAATGGGGCCGATATGCGTGTCAGCCCCCCAGCCACCAGCACATAGGTGCCGAATCCGAGAAATAACGCCGATACGAATGCAGGCAATAACGAGTACATGGTACGTGTTCGCGATTCCAGTATTCCTGCGTGCGCATCGATCCATCGAGCGCCGTTCTCGGCCGGAGAGCGGGCGTATCTTTGCCGTGCGCGATTGGGATCGTTAGCAGGTGTTCGCCGCCTTTATGCCGGAACCATTTCTTCCTTTCTTTTCCGACATTCGATCCGATCGAAGCGGTGATTTTAGCGCATCGAGCGCTTCGGTTCGCATGAATGTTCATCGCGGCGACGCAATCTGTGCGAAAGCGCTGGAAACGATAGGCACATCGCGGGCCTACCGTGGCTATACGTCAGAGAGGGAAAGGACAAGAATTCTTACCAGAACGGTCAGTATTTTTTAGAGCAAGCAATCTATTACGATCAAGCGATCTCATCTGGCATCGACGAATGGGAAATCTTTTATCAATGCGTCATCTTCAATGCCACGCGAACCACTGCCGGCATTCGCCGACGATCCCACGCCTGAACACGAGCACGCAGCCCACGAACATCACACCCGTCAACAAGCTCACCGATTCGCCAAGCCCCTGAAACCAGGCGACGTGCGTGGCCTGCGCGAGCCATGCGCCGAACGGCGCGAGCTTCGACTCCATCCCGACGACGATCACCGCGCCCACGACCGGCCCGAGAAGTGGAAGCGCGCCCACGCTACGCTGCTTGCGGCATCCTGCCGCTTTGCCCTCTACTTCATCGCAACCCAACGTCCCTTGCCATCGAGGCTCGCATACGGCTCGAACTTGCCGTGCCGAACCGTCACCGCCATAAAAGTCGGCTTCGTCCTGTCGCCCTTCTCGTCGAAGGCAATCTCACCCGTCGCACCGTCGTAGCGCTTGAGTTTGTGTAGCGCCGCGGTGATATCTTCCGGTTTGGTCGATTTCGCGTCTTTGATCGCCCGCGCCGTCACGCCGACCGCATCGTACTCGTAGATCGAATACGGGCCCGGCGCCTGCTGATAGGCCGCTTCGTAGGCCTTCACATACCGCCTCGCGCCCTGACTGGTCATAAATTGCGGCAACGGCGAGGTCGTCACGATCATGCCTTCGACAGCCGCCCCGCCATGCGCGATGAGCGACGGATCAGCCGTGCCGTTGCCCATGAAGTGCTTGATCGTCGGCTTGACTTCGCGCAGGTTCGCGGCAAGCACAGCGGCCTCGGTGTAGTAGCCCGTGAAGTACAACACGTCGGGCTTCGAATCGGCTGCGGCCTGGACGACGTCCCGATAGTTTTTCTGGCCAGGCGTGATTGCATTGTCGTAGACGACCTCGACGCCGTCCTGCTTGAGCGCGGCGACGGTGCTTTGCGCGAGCCCTTGCGAATAGGTCGTGCCGTCGTTGATGACGGCCGCTCGCTTCGCATGCAGCAGATCCTTCATCAGGCTCGCGACATACCCCCCCTGTTTGTCGCTTCTCCCTATCGTGCGAAACACATCTTGCCAGCCGTGGCTGGTTAGCGCCGGATGGGCCGAAGCGTCGAGCACAAACGGAATGTTCACCTCGTGCAAAACGCGCAGTTCAGGCAACGCGGCACTCGAACAGTAGCCGCCCACGACCGCCACGACACCCGCCGTGATGAGCCGGTTCGCTGCGTTCGCAGCCTCGTCGGGATTGCAAGCGTCGTCTTGCGGCATGAGTTCAAGCTGCTTGCCGAGCACGCCGCCGCCGGCATTGATCTGTGCCACGGCCAGCTTTGCCCCGTCGACGATGTCGGTACCCGAGCCTCGGTAGCTTCCGGACAACGGTACCGGCACACCGATCTTGATGATGTCTTGCGCTCGCACAGCCTGGGGTGGAAATCCGAGCGTCAAGCCAATCGTCATCGCAGCCGCGAGCGACGCGATACGGCACCGTTCGAGCGATGCGAATCGGCATACACCGGATAGGCGGAAGGTGTAGGTATTTCCGACACTCATTTCGCGACTCCTATTTCTATCGATGGTCCGCATCTGCCCGCACGTGCGAGAGCGCGCAAAGCGCTACAAACAACGGGCAATTCGGTGGCATTACCGTTATAGTCCGATAAACGCAAACTTGCGCAACGTTTCGCCGGGCCTCGCCTACCTATGACGGTTACGTACTCGCTGCAAAGATAAGGCTTTGCGTTCCAGCGTTTTCAACTCGATCTCTTGAACGACGCTCCTTCCCGCCCAGAACCAACAAAATAAGCCGGCAATGAGCAAAAGCGAAGGGAATACGAAGCCCCACGCGTCAGCGTTGGCGACCGCGGCATTGCGCTGTGCGAGTTCCGGACGTGAAGGCGATATACGAAGCAGCTTGATTCCGGGTGCGTGGCAGTATTGCGCCGTGACCGCTGCTACCTGAATGGCATCGACCGGCTCCCGCGGCGGCGTGCCGTCTACGGGCCAAGTTTCCGCATAATGCTCGCGCAGACCTTCGCCATAGCTCCATGCAGCAGATATCTGCCAGTACTTTCGGTGCCGGCCGACATCGATCGACAGATCGCAACGATCTAAACGAGCTTCTTTCACGGGCCAGTGACGCGCTTGCATGGCACCTACCGCATTGGCCAAGCCGTCCGCGCCCGCGGCCGATAGCCCCAGCCCCAATACGAACAGCATGGCGAGCGCGATGTATAGCAGCACGGAGGTCGCTGCGGGCGGAGGAACATCAGCTTTCATATTGTGTTGACGCGAGCACTAGCTTTCACGGCTGGAGATGGCCTTCGAGCATGGGATTGTGTCCTTCCAAATCATTCCGTGGCGAAGCTTGCCCATCCCTATCCCCAGATGATGCCGCGATTATGGGGGCAGCCTTGAAAGGCGGCAAGAAGCGAGCAAATCGGTAGATGAAGCGACTAATCCCGCTACGGACGCCAAGGCGTAACCGCACGTTATGTCGGAGAGACCTCGATATCGCCTAGTTTTTTGTTCCGCCTTTAGCCCGTATGCCATCGAGGGAAGCAGGTGCATTTCGCCGTGACGTCATGCCCTTTTCTTGCTGACCTGACGATCGTCTCAATGCGCCCGGCGGCGCACCGTGAATGCGCTTGAATACGCGTGTGAGATGAGCTTGGTCGGCAAAGCCCGTAGCAGCCGCCGCATCCGCTAGCGGCATGCCGTCCACGATCAGCGTCTTTGCTTTGACGGCGCGCCAGTTGCGCAGCCAGGTCTCGGGTGGAAGTCCATAGCGCCGCGCGAACTGCTTGCTCAACGTCGTGCGATGCATACCCCAACGGCGCGCAAATTCGCTCACATCAGCTTTCGGTAAATCGCGGTGACTGATCGATGCTTGCAGTTGCGCACACGCATCGACTTCATTGGGTACGCGTGCGACATCGCGTGCCGGCATGGCGTGCTTTGCGAGTAATTCGAACAACGCGACCGATATCTCGACTTTGCGTGCCGCATCCGTGAGATCGGCACGTGTAAGTGCCGCGGCCCAGCGATTGCACAGCGATTCGTCTGTCATGACCACATCGGTGAATCGCACCTGCGCACCATGCGTGAGCGCTGCGTGCGCGTCGAACCAATCGGGTTGGAGATACGCCATGCCATAGACGAGCGGATCGGCCGATGTGCCACCCGTATGCACAGCGAGCGGTGGTATGGCGACGAGATCGCCTTGCCGCGCAACGTGAACGACGCCGTCGCAGGAGAACGTGCAACTGCCTGCGGCGATTGCCCCGATCGACCAAGCATCATGGAAATGAGGTTCGAAATGGTATGCCGCGAGGGCGGCCGTCATGACTTCGCCGGGCAACGCCGTGCCGCAGTACCAAGTGAAACTCGTCATCGCCATGATGTCTCCCGCTGAGCCATTCCGTAGCCGTCGACGCCGTCGATTGCCGAGCGGGCAAGCAGCCGTGCGTTGCGCGGATTATCGCCTACCCGGCGCACCGCGTAAGGCCTTTTGTAGCGTGGTCATCGTCCCTGCGCCGTGTAGTCTTCGATCACTTGCAGATCGTCGACCGTCAGCGAAACGGACATACGGAACCCTTGATCGACGGATAAAGGCGTGAAGGCCGCGAGTTCCAAGCCAGGGTGATCGAATAGCGTGAGCGATGCGTGGCCGATCATCGGGTTTTCGATCGACACATCGCGCGCCCGCAACTGCACGAGTTCGTGAACCGCCGGGTCATCGTGCCGGCCGGCGCTCAAACGCGGAAAGTGACGAACGTTGAAAACCGAAGCGAAGCCCGGGTCGGGCAATCGATGGCTCGGGCATTCCAGTGTGATTTGCGCCTCCGCGACACGGCGCTCGCGAAATGTCAGTGCGGCGCCGAAGCACCCTCCGGCCGACGCCGACGGCTCAGCGGGTGAGCGCATGCCGTAACTGCGTGTCATACCCGTTCGCCCGAATTGCTTCGGCCAGCCTTGAATCAAACCTCGCATTAGCGCGAGATCCTGATCCACCCAGATATACGGGCAAAACGACACGTTCGCACCGTCGCGCTCGCAGGCCATCAGCAAAATGGTTTCGCGATACTGGCTCGATAGCGGATCGAGATATTCCAGTCCGGTGTCCGTGGCAAATTGCCAATCGCAAAAATAGAGCGCGCAGCGGCCGGCGCGTTCACCGCTCGCAAGCGTCAGACCGGGCGGCAAATACGCGGCAATGGCTTGCGCATCGGCTCTGAATTCAACGGCGAGCGCTTCGCCCGTGTAATGCCACGGCGGTCGCGGCGCAAGCGATGAGCGCCCATCGGGCGTGCGGGGTAGCGAATAACCTTGTAGCATACGACCTCCTTGGGGATAAGGAGGCCAGTATCGTCAGGTGAGATTGGGAAGTCTTGAACGCTAGTGACGGTTGATTCTGCCTCGCATCCTCGCGTTCACCGCAGCTTATGCATGAATGGCTTGAGCGCCGGGTAGAGCCCGGTATAGACCTCGAAACGCTCGGCATACTGTGCGAGACACGCCGCATTCGGCCGCGCGCGCTCGATAAGCTTGGACCATCCCCTTCGCGCGGTTTCATCGGAAACGAGCCCTGCGCCGATCGCAGCCAATAGCGCCGCTCCCATGGCGGCCTCCACTTCCTGCTCGATCGTGAAGACCGGATAGCCGGTGACGTCGGCAATGATCTGCATCCAGAGATCGGAATGCGCCGCACCGCCGACGACGATCAGTTCGTCGTCGAGCGTCTGCGTGCCCTTACGGCCCGCCTCGATGTTGTGCTTGAGTGCGAACGCCACGCCTTCGAGCACCGCGCGGTACAAATGCGCGCGCGTATGCACGAGACTGAGGCCGACGAACGCGCCGCTTGCCTTCGCATCCCACACGGGACTGCGCTCCCCCATCAGATAGGGCAGGAACGTCACGCCATCCGAGCCTGGCGGGACGTGTGCGGCCGCTTGCTCCAGCAACACATGCGGATCGCCGTGCGGCAACGCGCGCGCCGCTTCGATCTCCGCCTGGCAGAACTGTTCGCGATACCACGTGACGGACGCGCCCGCCGTGATCGCCCCGCCGAACACGTACATATCGCGCCGGCCGTTAAACACGTACGGCATGCTGACGAGGCCGTGCCGAGCATCGACTTCCTGATTGATATAGCCCCAGCACATGCTCGTGCCGATCATCGCGACGTGTTGTCCCACACGCGTCGCCCCCGCGGCAAACGTCGCCACCGCCGCATCGACGCCGCCCGCGACGATCGGTGTGCCCGCCGGCAAGCCGAGCCGCGCGGTCCATTGCGACAGCAGCGTGCCGACAACCTCCGTCGATTCGACGAGCCGCTCGGGCATCATCGTCGCCGGAATGCCGAGCATGTCGAGCATCACGTCCGACCAATCGCGCCGCGCGCAATCGTAGACGCCGCCGATATTGCCCGCGGAACTATGATCGACCGCGATTTCGCCCGTCAGCAGATAGATCACGTAGGCATTCGGCGGGAGAAAGTAGCGCGTGCTCGCCCATACGTCGGGCCGATTGTCGCGCAGCCACAGCATCTTCGTGAAACCGTAATAGCTGTCGACGCCATTGCCGGTAATCGCAAGCAACGGGTCGACATCCACGTTTTCGCGCACCCACTCGACCTGCGCGGTCGCGCGGCGATCCATCCAGATCAGGCACGGATGCAACGGCCGAATGTCGTTGTCGACCGGGATCCCCGATCCGCCGTACAAGCTGCTCACGCAGACGGCGCGAATCGCCGATGCCTCGATGCCCCGCTCGCGCGCGGCTTGAACGCAACGTGCGATGCATTCTTGCACCGCATCGAACCAGACCGAAGGCCATTGTTCGGCCCATAATGCCTTCGGCGTGTCGGGCTGATAGCTGGCCGAATGCCCTGCGACGATCGCGCCGTTACGATCGACCAGCAGCGCCTTCGTGCTCTGTGTGCCGATGTCGACGCCAATCACGTATTCCATGGGGCCTCCGCGGTCGATCAAAGATCAACGTTGTTGGGAAGAATCACGAGGTCGCGGATCGTCACGTTGCGTGGCCGCGTCAGCATGAAAAGCACGGCATCGGCCACCTCCTGCGGCTGCATCAAGCTGCCCGAGGCGAGCGCTTCGTCCATCTTTGCCTTCGGCCAATCGTCCAGCAGCGCCGTGACGACCGGGCCCGGCGCCACCGCGCCGACCCGCACGCCGTGCTTCGCGACTTGTCGCCGGGTCGTGTGAACGAAAGCCTGCACCGCGAACTTGGATGCGGTGTAGATCGGCTCCCACACGACCGGCACGATGCCCGCGATGGAACTGGTGAAGACGATGTCCCCCGCTTTCTGTGCAACTAGGTGCGGCAGTACCGCATGAACGGACCTGAATGCGGCATTGACGTTCAGATTGAGCACGCGATCCCACTCGTCGGGATTGCCGTCCAGCACGTCGCCGCCGATATAGGCACCGGCGTTCGCATGAAAGATATCGATGCCGCCGGCCAGCTCGAGGATACGCGGTAGCAATGCGGAAACCTCCGATGGCTGCAGCAAGTCCATGGCGAGCGGCAGTGCATTGGGCCCGAGCGCCGCGCAGCATGCGGCGAGCCGCTCTTTCGCACGATCGATCAGAACGACCCGCGCACCCGCCGCGATCAAGCTGCGCGCACATTCCAGACCGATACCCGATGCCGCGCCGGTAATGGCGGCAACCTTTCCTACCAACGATTCAGACATTCACTGCTCTCCTGGATGACAGAGATGATGCGGTTACGCGCGGCCGTGCGAAACGCGGGACTGCCGGGCGAGCGAATCGACGATCACCGCGACGGCCAGCACCGCGCCGGTGATGATGAAGCGCAGCGAGGACGACAGATTCAGCAGCGTCAGGCCGCTCGCGATCGACTGAATCACGATGATGCCGAGCACCGCCGAATACGCGCTGCCACGGCCGCCGAAGAGACTGGTGCCGCCGATCACCGCCGCCGCGATGGCGTTCAGGTTGACGTCGCCCGTGCCGGCCTGCTGACTGGCCGATGCCAATCGCGCAGCGCTCATCACACCGCCGAGCGCGGCAAGGCTCGCGCATAGCACGAAGGCGCTGGTATAGATGGCGCCGACCTTGATACCCGCTCGCCGTGCGGCTTCGTGGTTGCCGCCTACGGCGTTCATCGACCTGCCCCATCGCGTGCGCGTCAGCGCGTAGTCCATCACGACGGTCAAGCCAAGAAAAATGCCGAACATCAACGGAACGCCACGCCCACGATTCAGGTAAGCAACGACGATCTCCAACAACACCGTGATTGCGACGCTGCGCACGAGAAGGCTGCCGATCGACGCCGCCGACAGGTTGGCCTCATGGCGACGCGCCCGCGTGCGCATGCCCACCAGCAGAATGACCACGCCGGGCAGCAGCGCAAGCAAAAGCGATACGACGGGAGGAATGGTCATGAGCTGCCCGAGATTCACGACACGCGAACCGTAGGGCAAATTGATCGATCCGGCCGCCCCGAGGACGTAGAGCTGCATCCCGAGAATCGCAAGCAACCCGGCTAGCGTCGAAACGAAGCTCGGCATCCCGAGTCGATTGAACAGCAGCGCATACAACGCACCGACCAGCGCGCCGACGACGAGCGCGCAGACGATGGCGAGCGACACTGGCCAACCGTGATCGACCCAGAGCGTGCCGACGAGCGCCGATGCGAAGCCGCTTATCGAACCGACCGAAAGATCGATCTGCCCGACCAGCAGCACGCAAACGATGCCCAACGCGATGACCCCGACCGTCGAGCAGTCGAACAGCAGGTTCACGAGATTGTTGGCGGAGAGGAACACCGGATTGAGGCTCGCGAACACGGTCCAAATGATGATCAAGCCCACGATGACCGGCAGCGGCCCCACGTCGCCCGAGCGGACGCGATCGACGAAGGCGGAAACGGTATCGCCGATTCCGTTCGCGTGCTTGACGCGGACATCGCTGCGGTCGAGCAGTTCGGATGGCGTCGGCGTACGCGGTGCTTCGTGCCGCGCATCACGTTGCGTTCGATTGCTCATGGTCATTCCTTTGTTCCGGCGGCCTGCTCGGCTTGGCGGCGGCCTGCGCGGCGCGACACGGCGTTCTCCGTAGCGCCGGTGATCGCGGCGATCAGCGCTTCGTTCGACGAGTCGCGGTAGAAGATGCCGTTGTTGCGGCCGAGCCGCAGCACCACGATCCGGTCCGCCACCGCGCGCACGTCTTCCATGTTGTGGCTGATCATGATGACGGCATGGCCGCGGTCGCGCACGCGCTCGATCAGGTTCAACACCTCGGCGGTCTGGGCCACGCCCAGCGCCGCCGTCGGTTCGTCGAGCATGATCAGCTTCGGGTCGAGCAGCAGCGAGCGGGCGATCGCCACGGTTTGGCGTTGCCCTCCCGATAGCGAGGCGACGACGTCGCGCACGCTGGGGATGCGTGCCGATAGTTCATTCAGGAGCGTCCAGGCCCGCACTTCCATGGAGACCTCGTCGAGACGCCACGGCGCCAGCTCACGGCCGAGAAAGATATTCGCCACGACATCGAGGTTTTCGCAGAGCGCGAGGTCTTGGAACACCGTCGCGATGCCGAGGTCGAGCGCCGTGCCCGGGTCCGATAGCGCAACCGGCCGGCCGCCGAAGGTAATCGTGCCGGCGCTCGGTTGATGAACGCCGGCGAGGATCTTCACGAGCGTCGATTTGCCTGCTCCGTTGTCGCCGACCAAGGCGACCACTTCGCCGGCACGCACGTCGAGCTCGATATCGGTCAGCGCGGAGACAGCCCCAAAGTTCTTGGAAATGCCGCGCAGGCTGAGCACCAGTTCGCCGACCTTCGCACGTGTGCTTGGATTTTCGTTCATAGGAGTGCCACCCTTCATTTCGCGGGGCTCGGCCTGAACCGAAGCCCCATCCGACATTGAGCCGGATCAATATCAGTGCATGATTCCGAGCTTCTTGCAGCCATCCGCATAGCGGCCCGTGCAAAGTTGCGCGGCGCTCGCAAAGCCCTTGTCGACGACCTCGGCCTTGAGGTTGCTTTGCGTGATCACCGCCGGCTTGAAGAGTTGGGTCGGCGTTTTGAAAAGCGTCGTCTCGCCCTTGGGCGCATGCCCCGAGAGAAAGCCTACCGCTACCTTCGCCGCGGCTGCCGCGACGATCTCGCTCGGTTTCAGGATCGTGTTGTACTGATCGCCTGCGATGATCAACTGCAACCCGGCAATCGTCGCATCGTTGCCCGTCACGGACGGAACGGGGTTGACCCCGGCCGCCTTGAAAGCGGCGATGGTGCCGCCGGCCGTTCCGTCGTTGGCGGCCACGACCCCCACGATCTGCGAGCCGAAGCGAGTGATCTGCCCGCTCACCCACTGTTGCGCCTTGGGCGGCGCCCACTCGGGCGTGTCGTACTCGGCAAGCGTCTTGTAGCCGCTACCGGCCAACCCCTCGTGGATACCCTTGCGGATCAGGCCCGCCGCCGCGTCGGTGGGCGAACCGTTCACTTCCAGCACGCCGCCCTTGCTGGTCGACACGCCGCTGTCCTTCAAATGTTGGACGAGCGATTGGGCGATCGCCTTGCCAATGCCTTCGTTGTCGAACGACACGTAGTAGTCGGCCGGGGTCGAGGGCACGGGCCTGTCATAGGCGATCACCTTGATGCCCTGGCTTTGCGCGATATGAACGAGGGATGCGGCGGCCGTGGAGTCCACGGGGTCGAGCACGATCACCTTGGCACCTTGCGAAATCGCGGAATTGAACTGTTGCTGCTGCTGGGCCGCGTCGGCATTGGCATTCTGATAGAGCAGCTTGCAATCGGGGCAAAGCTTTTTCATCGCGGCTTCGAAGCCAGGGAAGTCGTGCTGCTCGTATCGGGTCGAGGCTTCGTCGGGCATCAAGAAAGCGACCGTCCCGCTCGGCGCCGCCAGCGCCGCCGTGCTACCGATCAGACTCAGGGTCAACGCACAAGCGCCGATCAGTCGATTCGTCAGTCTCGTCATCATTCGTCTCCGTTGTTGTCATGCTTTTCAAAGTTGAGCGCGTCCCTCGCGCCGCAACGGCACGACAGACGAAGTGGAAAACGTTATGGAGTCGGGCCTACTGCTCGGGTCAGCCCGGCGGTGCGGCCGATAGGCCGCTAGTCGGGCGCACTGCCAGCACGTGCGGCGCCGTGCCGAGAGGTGATTGCGCATCGTCGATCGCGATCGCGACGTCGCGGCTACGCGCGTTCAAGCGCTGCAGCGTACGGAATTCCGATGGCGACATACCCTTCACCGTCCGGAATTGACGGTTGAAGTTCGAGACGTTGTTGAACCCTGCTTGGAAACACACTTCGGTGATGCTCGCTTCGTCGGCCGTCAGCATCTGGCAAGCCGATTCGATTCGCAAGCGGTTCACGTATTGAACGAAAGGCATGCCCGTGTGACGGTGAAACGCACGCGAAAACGCACTGACGCTCTGCCCGGCGAGTTGTGCGAGATCCGATTCGCGCAACTCGGACGCAAAGTTCTTGCCGATGTAAGAGAGCGCGTGACTCAACCGCGTCGATGCGGCGTGCACTTGATCGCAGGCGGGACTCGCGAGCGGCGTCCGCTCGGCCGCACCACAGAGCCGATCGAGCAGCAGCAAAAAGAGCGACGTGCGGCGAATCCCGTGCGTCGTCAGCAGCGCCTCGAACAGCGGCGCGACGGCCGCGCTCGTCGCGCTGTCGAATGCGATGCCGCGGCGCGCATCATCGAACAGGCTCTGCGCCTCTCGGCATTCCGGGAAGGTGTCCATGCAGCGGCGCACGAAGTCCTGACTGAACTGCATGACGAGATTGCGACGCTCGATCGTCCCGCCTTCGGGCACATCACTGATCCAGTTGTGCGGCAGATTCGGGCCGAGCAAGACGAGGTGACCCGGGCCATACGTCCCGATGTGGTCGCCAACGAAGTATTTTCCTTGCGTCGCGACGATCAGATGCAACTCGTATTCAGGGTGAAAGTGCCAGCGGATCGTCCGGTACGGATACCCATGCGACCAAACCTTGAATGATTCGTCGCGTCGTACTTCGACTACCTCGAGGTCCGGGCGCATCATGGTGCCGTCTCCAAGCTCGTGCCGATTGCCCGCCGCCGCCATGCGTTTGCTGGACGGCGGCTGAGTGTTGTTGATTGAAATTTAGGACCATCGGCAGTTTGACTCCACCAACTTTACGCCGTTTTTTCAGTACTTTTTTGCTTTTCTCCCGGCACGAGCGCCCAAAACGGCAAATTTGTGCAATGCGGCAACACTGGAAAGCCGAGCGTAATCAGGCTGCGCGTCTACCCGACACATAGGTCGCGTGCGGTACCGGTAGCGCTTTGCAAAGCCTCACGCGCACGATGTCGGCGCGCAAACCGACTTCGATCGCGCCTCGGTCTTCGAGCCCCGCCGCTTGCGCGGGCGCCGACGAGACAGTCGCGATCGCGCGCGGCAACGACCATCCGGCATCACGAACAAGCTGAAACACAGCCATCATCAAACTGGAAGGGACGTAATCCGAGGACAAGACGTCGAGCAAGCCTTCGTTGGCGAGCTCCAACGCGGAGACGTTGCCCGAATGCGAGCCGCCGCGCACGACGTTGGGCGCACCCATCACGGTAGCGAGCCCATGCGCGCGGGCCGCTCGCGCCGCGGCCATCGTCGTCGGAAATTCGGAGATCTGAATGCCGTCGCGCACGGCTTCCTCGACATGTTCGACAAGCGTATCGTCATGGCTCGCCACCGATATGCCGAGCGCCTTGCAACGCTCGACGATGCAACGCCGATGCTCGTGCGCATAGCGCGTCTGCAGATCCGAGAGCTCGACGAGTGCTGCCTCCATCTTCTCGTCGCTCCACTTGCCGTTACGCTCCTGGTATTGGCGCCATTTCGCGGGGTCTTGCCACTGACGCTGGCCGGGCGTGTGATCCATGACCGATGCGAGTTGCAGCAAGCGATGGTTGCCGAACTCGTCGAAGAGTTCGATCACGTCCGCGGTGCCTACCTCGCAGCGCAGATGCAGATAATGATCGGCACGCAGCAGGTCGTGCTCGGCCAATCGATCGAGCGCCGATACCGCTTTCCGATGAATTTCGCTTCCGCGCAGGCCCGCATCGGCACGTGAGCCGATCGCGAGCGAATCGAAGACGGTGGTGATACCGGCAGCGGCCACCTGGGCGTCATGGATCACGACTGCCGCTTCGACGTTCCACATCACGCCCGGGCGCGGCGCGAGATGCTTTTCCAGGTTGTCCGTATGGACCTCGACGAAGCCGGGCAGCAGATAATCGCCTTGCCAATCCTCGGCGTCGTGCACGCTCGTCGTCCCGCGTGCAACCTCCGCAATGCGCCCCTTTTCGATCCTCACCACGCCGATGAATTCGTCATCGCGCGTTACGATCCGTGCATTCTTGATCAACATCCCGGTACTCCGTATCCGCTGTGGCGGGCCACGTCCGTGGCCGCCATCGATTTTCGAACGTTCATGCGGCCGCGGGCATCGCCACGGGCTCGAGCTCGAGCCGGCGCGTGGCAACTTGCTCGCGCGCCGCTTCATCGTGAAAGATGCCGACGATCGCAGCACCGCGTTCGCGCGCCTCGACGACGACCTCCGTCACGACTGCACGGTTCGATGCATCGAGCGAGGCGGTCGGCTCATCGAGCAATAACACAGGATGCTCGGCGATGAGCCCGCGCGCAATGTTCACACGTTGCTGCTCGCCCCCTGAAAACGTCGCCGGCGCGAGATGCCAAAGGCGCTCGGGGATGTTCAGGCGCGCGAGCCAATCGCCCGCGCGTCGTCGTGCTTCGTCCACGTCGACCCCGCGCGAGACGAGCGGCTCAGCAACGAGATCGAGCGTCGGCACGCGCGGAATCACGCGTAGAAACTGACTCACATAGCCGAGCACTTCGCGGCGCACGCGCATGACATCGTGCGGACTCGCGCCCGTCAGTGCAATGTGCCGATGCTTGCTCGCCTCGTCGCGCAATAGGATAGATCCCGCACTTGCCAAATAGTTGCCGTAGAGGCAACGCAGCAGCGTGCTCTTGCCTGCGCCTGAAGGGCCGACCAGCGCCACGCATTCGCCGCGCGAGACATCGAGATCCACGCCGTGCAGCGCGGCGATCGCTTGGCCGCCTTGCGTATGAAGCACGAACGTCTTCGAAATACCACGCGCGCGCAGCATCAGTCGATCGTCGTCAACGAGGTGCGTGTCGATTGGCTCTTCACTCATTTAGGACTCCTCATTTCTCGCGCATTCAAACCGGCAGTACGGAAGACACGAGCAATTGCGTGTAGGGGTGCTGCGGATCGTCGAGCACCTGGTCGGTCAAGCCCGCTTCGACGACGCGTCCGCCTTGCATCACCATCAGGCGATGCGCCA
The DNA here is from genome assembly GCF_017315725.1 of Trinickia acidisoli. NCBI lineage: Bacteria > Pseudomonadati > Pseudomonadota > Betaproteobacteria > Burkholderiales > Burkholderiaceae > Trinickia > Trinickia acidisoli. The sequence continues at coordinate 1,498,183 of NZ_JAFLRG010000001.1, read as the reverse complement.
GCAGCCGCGCCACGCCGATATCGTGCGTCACGATCACGCAGGCCAGATGCAACTGCGCGGTCAGCGTGCGGAGCAAATCGAGCAGGCGCGCCTGCACCGAAACGTCGAGGCCGGCGGTTGGCTCATCCATCAGCACGAGCCGCGGCCCCGTGACGAGATTGCGCGCGATCTGCAACCGCTGCTGCATGCCGCCTGAAAACGACGTCGGCAAATCGTCGATGCGCTCGGTATCGAGTTCGACACGCCGCATCCAGTTCGATGATGTTTCGCGGATCCTCCCGAAATGACGTGCACCGACCGCCATCAGCGGTTCGCCGATATTTGCCCCCGCCGATACGGCCATGCGCAACCCATCGCGCGGATTTTGTTCGACGAAGCCCCACTCCGTGCGCATCAAAAAGCGACGGCGCGGCTCCGACAACGTCAGCAGATTCAGCCATTCGCCATTCACCGTCGAATAGGCCAAGCTACCCGAATCGGCAGACACGCGCAGCGCGACGGTATTGAGCAGCGTCGATTTGCCCGAGCCCGATTCGCCGACGACGCACAGCACTTCGCCCGGATAGAGATCGAAGCTCACGTCCTCGCAGCCGATCCGCTCACCATAACGCGTCGTTAGATTGCGTGCGCTCAATAAAGGAATCATGTGCGCTCCCCTTCCGCCTCGGTAGCCAGCACGCTCGCCGAGCGATCCGATGCACGGGCTTGCGTCGCATGCACGTTGCCGTTCTCACCTTCGGCGACCCGCTGCTGGCAATAGTCGCTATCCGAGCAGACGAACATTCGCTTGCCCTTATCGTCGACGATCATTTCGTCGAGGAAGCTTTCGCGCGAGCCGCAAATCTCACAGGCATGGTCCCATCGCTGAATCTCGAACGGGTAGTCTTCGAAGTCGAGGCTGCGCACGCTCGTATAGGGTGGTATCGCATAGAGCCGCCGCTCGCGTCCTGCACCGAACAGTTGCAGCGCCGGGTTCATATGCATCTTCGGATTGTCGAATTTCGGAATCGGCGACGGTGCGCTCAGATAGCGGCCGTCGACAATCACCGGATAGTCATAGGTCGTCGCAATGCTGCCATGTCGAACGATGTCCTCGTAGAGCTTGACGTTCATGAGCCCGTACTCGGACAACGCGTGGAGCTTGCGGCATTCGACTAGCCGCGGCTCCAATCGATAGAGCGGCTCCGGCAGCGGCACCTGGTAGACGAGAATCTGTCCGTCCGCCAGCGGTGTTTCCGGAATCCGGTGACGCGTTTGAACGATCGTCGCCTCGACCGTGCGCGTCGTGGTTCTCACACCCGCCGTGCGAGCGAAGAAGCGTCGGATGTTGACGGCGTTGGTGGTATCGTCCGAGCCCTGGTCGATGACCTTGAGGGTATCGTCGCAGCCGATGATCGCAGCCGTGACCTGAATGCCGCCGGTGCCCCAGCCGTAAGGCAGCGGCATCTCGCGCGAGCCGAACGGAATCTGATGCCCGGGAATCGCGACGGCCTTCAAGAGCGAGCGCCGGATCATGCGCTTCGTCTGCTCGTCGAGATAAGCGAAGTTGTAGCCTTCGACGGTCGCGCCGGCATCCGCCGATCCGCTCGCATCCGGCGAATCGGGTCGCGCCTCAGAGGCCGTCTGTTCGTTGGCTTCGTGCCTATGACGCGCGTTCATGCAGCCTCCTCCTCTTCGTTGTCCGTATTGTCCGTATCGTCCGCACCGCCCGCATGTAGCGCCGGGTGACCCGCGCGCAGACGACGAACCAATTCGAGTTCGGATTGGAAATCCACGTAGTGAGGCAACTTCAGATGCTGAACGAATCCCGACGCTTCGACGTTGTCGCTGTGGTACAGCACGAACTCGGGGTCTTGGGCCGGAGCCGTCACTGTTTCGCCGAGCTCTTCGGCGCGCAGCGCACGATCGACGAGCGACATGGCCATCGCTTTTCGTTCTAAATGACCGAACGCCAGGCCGTATCCCTGCGTGAAGCTCGGCGGCGCCTTCTTGCTGCCCGAGAACTGATTGATCATTTGGCATTCGGTGACATCGATCTCGCCGAGCTCGACCGCGAACCCGAGCTCGGGAATCTCCATCTCGACGGCCACCTTGCCGAAACGGATTTCGCCCGCAAATGGGTGATTGCGTGCATACCCCCGCTGCGTCGAGTAGCCCATCGCGAGCAAAAAGCCTTCGTCCCCGCGCGCGAGGTTCTGCAAGCGCACGGCGCGCTCGGCCGGCATGAGCAGCGGCTCGAGCGCAAGGTCCACCGGCTCGGCGGCATCCTGCAGCGGCCGTTCCTGTTCGATCAAGCCTTCCGCATCGAGCAACGCGACGACGCGCGGCATCGGGGCCGCTTCCGCGGCGGCGGCGGCTTCCTCGTGATTGAACTGATCGGGCTCGGTTTGCACGCGTGCCGTGTTCGCATTCGCCGGCTCCGACCGCCCCTCGGCAAGCAGCGAAAAATCCAGCAGCCGCTGTGTGTAATCGTAGGTGGGGCCGAGCAGTTGCCCGCCAGGGACATCCTTGAACGTGGCGGAAATGCGGCGTTGCACCTCCATTCGCTCGGTGTCGATCGGCACCGTATAGCCGAAGCGCGGCAACGTTGTCCGGTAGGCTCGCAACAGAAAAATCGCTTCGACGAGATCGCCGGCCGCCTGTTTGATCGCAAGCGCCGCAAGCTCTTCGTCATAGACGGAGCCTTCGGTCATCACGCGCGCGACGGCAAGGCGCAGTTGCTGACGGATCTGCGCGATCGTCAGTTCGGGTTCGGTGCGATCGCCGCGCCGGGCTTCTTCGAGCAAGCGCCACGACGCCTCGATGGCGCGCTCGCCTCCTTTGACAGCGACGTACATTAGTTGAGCTCCACTCGAGTCGTGCGCGGGATGCCGATCACAGACCGCTCGCAGACGAGATAACAATCGATGCCGCAAGGCGCTTGCGTCGCGAGCGATGCGCGCGCGTGCCAAAACGCATCGGCCATGCCCACCGGCGCGGCAGGCATGCTGGACCGAATACCAGGCCCTGTCAGCGTGAGCGGCCGGCCGCCTTCGAGCGCATCGACGCGAATCAGCAGCGTGGCCGATCCTTGCGGTGCTTCGGGCGTGCCCAGCGAGAACGTGCCAGGAGTCGGCATCGTGGCGGCATCGGCAATGTAAGCAAACGCCGCCGCTTCGGGCGCATCGGCAAGCGGCGCGCCCGTATGGAAGCGGATGGCTTGGGCGAGCGCTTCATCGTGCCGCTGCAGCCAAACCGGCGTCGAGAAATCGACGAGCGTCAACATCGCGGCGAACGCCGCGGCCGGCCACTGGCGTTGCGCGTCGACGTCGATCTCGACGTCGATCGAGCGTACCGTGCCCGGCCGGGCAAGCGCGTCGAGCAGCACGCGAAAGCACCGCTGCGCGTCGTGGACGGGATCTGCAAAGCCGCGTACCAGCGTATCGAGCGCGGAAAATCGTTCAGTCATCATTCGCCTCGGACCATCGTATAGAAATCGACTCGCGTCGATGCCGTCTGTTCCGCGCGTTCGTGGCGCGCTGCGTTGCGTGTCCGCGCAAGCGGATCGAGCAACCGCTCGGTGACCGCCTTGCGCCAACGCGCCGATTGGAGCATCGCATCGGCAAGTGCCGCGAGCTCGGCGCGCCGCTTGTCGCGACCCAATTGATATGCGATGCCGACTGCGCCCGCGCCGTCGCTCTTACTATCGCCCTTCAGCCGCAGCACGGCCCGCGTCACCGTGGCTTCGCCGAGGTTAAAAGGGTCGCCCGTGCCGCCGATGCGACCTCGCACCATGGCAAGACCCGTCTGCGGCGCGCGCAGCCAATCGAACGCCGGCAGCGGTGCGTCTTCACAAATGGCTTCGAGCGCCGACTCTAGCGTCGCGCGTGGCGCCCCTGCAAGCTGCGCGAGCCAGCACTGTCGTTCGAGCGTCATGTCGGAAGATGTACCCTTCATTTGACCGTTTCCTCGATGAGTCATCAATGCGTGTGTTGCACGAGTGGCGAACCGTACGCGGGTCGAATCCACGCATCACTTCGCTTCGGCATCGTTCGCTTTCTTATCTAGTCGTCTAGACGAATAGACTTAACTCGTCGCATGCTAGCATATCGTTGCATCCCTGGTGCGGCGTTCGACATTTAGCAACGCTCGACTTCGCGTTTCACAAACGAATCATCGCTGCCCCATACAATGCTCGCTGATTGAGAGAGATTCAAACCGATCGGAATGACACGATGATGAAACGTAGCAATGACGGCGCGGCCAGGCAGGTCGGTGTGTCGCTCGCTTCCGCGAACGCGGTCGAACGGGGTGCGGGCATAGCGGTATGGCGTCAGATCGAACAGGTGCTGGCCGCCGAGATCGCGGCGAGCGGCTTCGGCGAGAGCGGCCGCTTGCCGAGCGAAGGCGAATTGGCGAAGCGCTTCGGCGTGAACCGTCATACGGTGCGCCGAGCCATGCTCGGGCTCGCTGCCCAGGGATTGGTCAGCGTCGAGCAAGGTCGAGGCACGTTCGTTCAACCCGGCGCGATCGACTATACGATCGGGCGCCGCACGCGGTTTACGGAGAACTTGCGCGAGCAAGGCCACTCGGCGCAAGGAACGGTGTTGTCGGCAGCGTCGGTGAAAGCCGAACCGAAAGTCGCCAAGGCGTTGGGCCTGCGCGCCGGCACGCTCGTCTATCGCATCGAATCGCTGCACGCGGCCGACGACGTGCCGCTCACGTACGCGCTCGCCTGGTATCCGGCGGCCCGCTTCGCGGGCCTGCCGGAAGCGATCGAGCGATCGGACGGGGGCTTCTCGGCGGCGCTCGCCGAATATGGGGTGGCCGACTACTCACGGCGCTGGAACCGCATCGGCAGCATGCTGCCCGACGCGGAGAGCGCGCGCCGCCTCAATATCAACCGTCAACAACCCGTGCTGTGGGTAGAGAATGTCGACGTCGATAGCGACGGCGTGCCCATCAAGTACGGCGTTACCTACTTCGCTGCCGATAGAGTGCAGCTCTACGTCGAACAAGACGCATGAAGCCAAACGATCAGGACAACGAAGCATGTCGGTGGAATGCCGAAAGCCGATTTGCGATCTATTACGCCCCCTCCACCGCTTCACCATGGTGGAGCGCGGGATGCCGTTGGCTCGCGCGCGATCCCGAATCAGGCATCGCGTTCGCACCGCCCGTCGTCCCCGCACTCGCCGAGCGTTCGCTCGACGTGGCGCGCCTCTCGCGCTCGCCGCAGCGCTATGGTTGGCACGGAACGCTGGTCGCACCGGCGCGCCGCGCGACGAATACTTCGTTCGACGAGATCGTCGGCCACGCGCTCGCATGGGCACGCCGACAGCGTCCGTTCGAATTGGCGGTCGAAGCCGTCGCACTCGGACGTTTCGTCGCAATCCAGCCCGCAACGACGGCGGGAGCGGAGGCGATGCGCGCGCTCGCGGCGGATGCGCTGCACGAATTCGCTCGTTTGCGCGCCATGCCGAGTGAAGAGGAGCTGCGCCGCAGGCTCGCAACCGATCTCACCGAACGCCAGCGCGAATTGCTCGGCCACTGGGGTTATCCCTATGTGCTAGAAGAATTCCGCTTCCACATGACGCTCAGCGATTCGATCGAAGCACTGGAGCGGCAGGTACTGATCGACTGGTGGCATATGCGCTTGCCCGAACTCGGCCCGCTGCCGGTCGACGGCGCCGCGCTCTTCGTCGAACCGAGCCCTGGCGAGCCGTTCACGCTCGCCAAGCGTCTACCGTTCGGAGACGCGCGATGACTGGGCGCATCGTCTATGTCATGGGCCCGTCCGGCGCCGGCAAGGACACGCTGCTCGAATTCGCGCGCGCTCGCCTGAGCGGTTCACGCGTAGTTTTCGCGCATCGCTACATCACACGCCCGGCCGGCGCCGGCGGTGAGAATCACGTGCATCTGAGCCACGAGGAATTCGGTGCCCGCGCGGATCTCGGCCTGTTCGCGCTTCAATGGTCGAGCCACGGGCTGCGCTACGGGATCGGCATCGAGATCGAGACGTGGATGGATCGCGGCGTTACCGTCGTCGTCAGCGGGTCACGCGAAAACGCCGGAGAAGCCGCCGCACGCTATCCCACACTCACGGCCGTGCATATCGACGCACGCCCCGACGTTCTCGCTGCGCGGCTCACCGCGCGCGGGCGAGAATCGATCGACGACGTGCGCGCGCGCCTCGCGCGTCGGGTGCCGTTCGCCCTTCCGCCGCATGTCGCGCTCACGAAGATCGACAATTCGGGAGCGATCGACGAAGCCGGACAAGCGCTTCTCGAAGTTCTGACGACCGCCTGAAACCAGGCGCTTTCCGACCTTTTCCTCCTTTTATATATCCGGACGTCAAGACATCTAGACGTCCGGATATCTTGCAATCGATCGAATCTGTCGACTCATCGCGTCGCGTTCACAAATTCATCATCTACGCATCCCACAATGCGCTGAAACACGGCTCGGCGCATTCGAGCATGGTCGCATTCATCGATGCACAACCACGGAACCACGGGAAGGGAAAGATATGAAGATATCCAGGATTTTCGCCGCTGCTGCCACCGCCGCCGTCTCCCTCGTCGCCGGCTTCACCGCCGGTGCGGCCCATGCCGAAGGAACCTGCCCGAACGACGGCGTCGTCCGTTTCGGCGTCGAGCCGTACGAATCGGCGCAACGGCTGCTGCCGGTCTATAAGGATCTCAGCGACCTGATCGGCAAGAAACTCGGCTGCAAGGTCGAGCTTTACGTCGCCACGAGCTACAACGCAGAGATCGAAGCGATGCGCAACGACAAGCTCGAAATCGGCGAATTCGGCCCGCTCGGCTACGTGCTCGCCCATCAAGTCGCTCACGCGCAAGCCGTCGCGACGTTCGCCGGCGAGAACGGCACCCCGGCGACTTACACAGCCTCCATCGTGACGTGGCCGGGATCGGGCGTGAAGACGATCGCGGACATCAAAGGTCAATCGTTCGCCTATTCCGATCCGAGCTCGACGTCCGGCCACCTGTTTCCCGCCTATGGCCTGAGCAAGAACGGCATCGATCCGGACCACGGCGTGAAGGCACTGTACGCGGGCAGCCATACGGCCTCGTTCGAAGCGTTGCGTAACCACAAGGTGCAGGCGGGCGAGCTCAACAGCGAGGAAATCGCGAGCGCGAAGCTGCACAACGAATTCGATGCGAGCGCGTACGTCACGCTCTGGCAATCGCAGCCGATTCCGCTCGACCCGCTTGCGGTACGCGGCGATTTGCCCGCCGACTTCAAGGACCGGCTCACGAAGGTCCTGAGCTCGCTCGACTTGCATGCACTGCCCGAAGCCGATCAGAAATTCCTCGCCGCGAACGAAAATCCGGCACTGAAAACCGTGCCGCAAACCGATGCCGCCTATGATCAGATTCGCGATCTGATCACGACCCTGCACGTCGACCTGGCCAAACTGTGAACACGATCTTCGGAACGACGGGCGCCGCGGCGTTCGAGACGGGAAGCACGAGATGGGATCACGCCGGCGCGCGGGAGGCGGCGCGCGGCGCCGCGCTCGCGTCGGGCGCGAAGCTCGCCGTGCGTGACCTGACGATGCGATATCCCAACGGCCACGTGGCGCTGCAAGACATGAACCTTTCCGTCGAGGCCGGCGAAATGGTCGTAGTGCTCGGCAGCAACGGCAGCGGGAAATCGACGTTCATGAAGTGCGTAGTCGGATTGAACCGCCCGACCAGCGGCACGGTCGAGGTGGCCGGCCGCGACCTGGCTTCGCTCTCCGGCAAAGCGCTGCGCGAAGCGCGGCTGCCACTCGCACTGATCTCGCAACATGCCAATCTCGTGCGCCGTCGCAGCGTGCTTGCAAACGTATGCTGCGGTTCGCTGGGCCGCCACCGCACACTCGCTACCGCGCTTGGGCGCGTGCCTCGCAAGGAGGTCGAGCCGGCGCTCGACTACCTCACCGAGGTTGGCCTGGCGGACCTTGCGGGACAACGCGCGGGGACGCTCTCCGGCGGCCAGGCTCAGCGCGTCGCCGTCGCACGCGCGCTCGCGCAAGTCCCGCAGGTACTGCTTGCCGACGAACCGGTCGCGAGTCTCGATCCCGAAGCAGCCGACGAAGTCATGCGACTCTTGCGCCGCCTAGCGAGCGACGACGGTCTCGCAGTCGTCTGCGTGCTGCATCAGCCCGACCTGGCCATGCGCTACGCGGATCGCCTGCTCGGCCTGCGCCGCGGCCGAACGATTTTCGACCGTGCCGCTTCGACCGTTTCTAGTCGCGCAATCGCCGACCTCTACGTAGCGGACGCATGATGATTACGGTTTCCGCTTACAAAACGCACGTGCGAGGCGCGCCCTCGATGGTCCGCAACGCCGTCACCGTGGCCGTGACGCTCGTTGCCGTGGCGCTTTTCGTGCAGGCGTGGATTGTCGTGCAGGCACGACCGCAGGATCTGGTGACGGGTGCGCACGGGATGGCCGACATCATCTCGCGCGCCATGCCGCCCGCGTTCGACCAGTTCAAGCCGACGTTGATACCTGTGTTGGAGACGATCGATCTGGCGATTTTCGGAACGGTATTCGGCGTGTTGCTCGCCTTCCCGCTCTCGATCCTTGCCGCACGAAACGTGACGCCCGGCAAGCCGTTCTACTACGCGGCACGCGCCGTCATCGGCATCACGCGCTCGGTCCCCGATCTCGTGTGGGCACTGCTCTTCGTGACGGCGGTGGGGCTCGGGCCCTTTCCCGGCGCGTTGGCGCTCGCCGTGCATTCGGTCGGCATGCTCGGCAGGCTCTTTGCCGAAGTGATCGAAGACATGGACATGGGGCCTGTCGAGGCGTTGACGCTGACGGGGGCCGGCCGCCTGCAAGTGTTCACCCATGCGGTGGTGCCTGGCGTCATGCCCTCGCTGCTCGGCATTGCCCTGTACCGCTTCGACGAAAACCTGCGTTCCTCGCTCGTACTTGGCTTCGTGGGCGCAGGAGGCATTGGATTCGTCTTGCTCACCGCGATGAATTTGTTCCAATATCAGACGGTCGCGTTCCTCATGATCGTGACCTTCGTGCTCGTCGCGTGCGCCGAACGTGCCTCAGCCTATCTGCGCAGCCTCGTAGCGTGATTCGAACTGCTCTGCTGCGCATCAACGAGAACTTTCATGTATATCGACAAACTCGGCGGCGTCGATCCCTGGACGCTAGGCCGCGCACTATCCGAAGAGCCCGACATCGACCCGAGCGCCGTCGTGCGTCATTGCGATTTCGGCCGCTACACCTATCTCGGTCCGCGCTGTCAGATGGCCAACTCGACGTTCGGCGATTACAGCTATGCAATGGGCGACAACCAGATCGCGCATGCGCAGATCGGCAAGTTTGCGAATATCGCCACCTGCGCTCGCATCAATCCGCCCAATCATCCAACGTGGCGTGCGACGCTCCATCACTTCACTTATCGCTCGCGCTCATACGGATTCTCGCTCGACGATGACGAGGAAATCTTCAACTGGCGTGCCCAAGACCGCGTGGAGATCGGCCATGACGTGTGGCTCGGCCACGGCGCGATCGTCATGCCTGGCGTGAAGATCGGCAATGGTGCGGCGGTGGGCTCGGGCGCCATCGTCACCAAGGACGTGCCGCCTTTCGCCATCGTCGTCGGCGTGCCTGCGCGGGTTCTGCGCCTGCGTGTGGATGAGCGCACTGCCGAGCGGCTTTCTGAAATTGCCTGGTGGGATTGGAGCAAGGAGCGGCTCGATGCGGCGCTGGGGGATTTTCGGACGTTGAGCGCGGAGGCGTTTGTCGAGAAATACGGCCGTTGAACTCGGTGGCGAGATCACATCTACACGTAAGCCCGCTCCCGCATCCATTTCGTCATGATCCACTTCTCTCCACCCGTGACGGGTGCACCGGCATGCAGGCTCAGCGCATCGAGCTGTCCGGTGCCATTCATATAGCGGAAATAGACGGCGTTACCGCGCTTCGGAGTCAGCGCAATTCCGGCCTCAGGAAACACCGTCGTGCCGCCGCCGGGCACATCGTTCAGGTACACGATCAGCGTCGCGATGCGTTGTCCGCCGTGCGCCGTATGGTGTGCGGCACCGGCCTGCCCCGGCGGGAAAAAATCGAAGTGCGGTCGATATTCGCCGCCCACCCCATAGCGCATGATCTGTAGTCCCTCGCCGTTCTCGAGCGGCCAGTTCATCAACGCGGCAATACGCCGGTCGAGCATCGTGATGAACGCGTCCTCGCAACGCTGGAACCAGATACCCTCGCTGGTCCGGTTCTGGATCACTTCCGCGCCACCGTCATCGACATTGACCGTTGTCGAACGGCGCAGGCAATGGCGCGAACGCTCGATGAGCTGCTCGCACTCGCTGGCCGACAGCACATTGCCGAACAGGATCAATTGCGGACGCTCGCAGCGAATCAAAACCTCGACGTCGCGATCGTACGCGCGGATCACGTTGCCCGGCGCAACGGGTGTGGGATCGTAGCGATACGCGTGCGCTTCCGAGCCTACCGTTTGTTTCGCAGGTCGATCGAGCGGCCGTTGAACCGGTGAGATCGCTTCAAACGCCGGCTGCGGATCTGTCCCGCCCGCGTTCAGATGAGGCGATGCCGGTTGCGCGGCGGTGCGGCTTGCTACCTGCTTAGCGATCGCGGCGCGAGCGATGGCAGGATCGAGCCCCGCCGTCAGCATTGCGTCGAGCATCGATTCGGCGGTGCAGCCGCGCTGCGTGTTCAATACGAGCCATTCTTGCCAAGCGGCGTCCAGTGTTGTCATGAAGCGTCTCGCCGATTGATAGTCTGCGCCGCGTCCGATCAAAAGCGATCGGATTACCGCCGGCGATCCTTGGCGAGCAATGCGATCCCCGCCAAGAGTGCGGGCACGATGAGCACCATGAAAACGCGACTCGCGCTCCAATCCATGCTCAGCATCTGCGCACCGGAAAAAATGCTCAATAGCGCGCCGCAGCGGCCCGCGCCGTGCATCCAGCACGAGCCCGTCGCGCGGGCACGGGTTGGATAGAAAACCGTGGGAAGCGCATTGACGCCGCAGATCGCGCCAATCAAGCAGAAGCCGAGCACGAACGCCAGCAGCAGCATAAACGGAACCGAATGAAAGGCAAGCCCGAGGCCGAGAAACAACGCGCCGCTAGCAACGCATGCTAGCGCAGGCACCGTGTGCAGATCGCACCGATCCATTGCCCATCCGAGCGCCAGCGCACCGGCCACGCCTCCCATCTGATAGACGGCAGAAACTTCAGCGGCGTATCGAAGACTGAAGCCGGCTTCCTTGATGAGGCTTGGCAACCAGTTGGACAGCATATTGCTCGCGAACAGCGCAGCGAAGTAGGCAAGCCACAACATCAGACTGCCGAACAGATAGTTTGCGGAGAACACGAGCTTCGTTTCGGCGCGTCCGACCGGTTCCACTGAAGCGACGAACGAGGATTGCGCCGACGTTTCACCGGGCGCCAACCTTTCGACGATAGCGCGAACACGAGAGGCAGGCGCCTGCCTCGCCACCAGAAACCGGACCGATTCCGGCAGCATGATCAGCAGCACGGGAAGCATGAGCAGCGATATCGCCCCGCCGACAACTAACACGCTGCGCCAGCCGAACGCGGGAATCATCCACGCCGACAAAAAGCCGGCGCAAGCCGAACTGAACGCCACGCCGCAGATGATGAACGCGACCGAGAGCGAGCGAATCCGCGCGGGCGCATATTCGGAAATCAGCGTGGCGGTATTCGGCACGACCGAACCCACGCCCAGGCCAGTCAGGAACCGGAACAGAATCAATTGCGGCAAGCTGTCGGCCGTCGCGGCCAGCAGCGTGGTTGCGCCAAATACGGCAACACTCAGCAGCAGGACCGACTTGCGGCCGAGGCGATCCGCAAGCGGACCTGCCGCCACAGCACCCAATACGAGGCCGATCTGTGCGGCGCTCAACGCAGGCCCCAACGCCCGGCTGGTCAGGTGCCACTGCTGCTTGAGCACCGGGACGATGAAGCCCATCACGGCCAGATCGAATCCTTCCAGCGCGATGATGCAGAACCCCAGCACCAGCACCAATTTCTGCAGCCGTCCGATCGGACGATCGGCAATCATCGCGTGCACGTCGATCACACCCGGTGTATTCACTCAATCACCCTTCGCGCTTTCAAGAACGCATATGTTGTATGGGCGGTGGCGCGCCGCTGATCCGGACCGATTGCAGGCATGCTGCTTCGCATGGCCTCGCGACGATATCAGGCGAACTTGGGCGCGAACGATTCGGTCAACCGGTCACGCAAGACCTTGCCCGTCGCGGTGCGCGCGAACTCGTCAACGAAAAAGAGTTTCTCCGGGCTGATCGGGCCAAGCTTGCCGAGCGCCCATGCCATCAACTCGTCGCCCGGCACGGAGCGGGCGGCGATCACCGCCACCGCAAGAAGATCGCGACCCGAGTGTTGCGGCAGCACGAATGCAGCCGCCTCGCGCACCGCGGGGTGCTTTTCGAAGACACTTTCGAGGTCGCGAAAATGGACCTTGTTCCCGCCGACGTTGAATACGTCGTCCTCCCGGCCTTCGATATACAGAAGACCTTCCGCGTCGAGACGCGCGCGGTCGCGCGGATAGTGCCAGCCGTCGCGAAAGCGCTCGGACGTGAGCGAGGGATCGAGATGATAGCTGTCGAACATGTGATCGAGCTTCACTCGCAGACGACCCGATTCGCCCAACGGCACCGGCCGGTCGTCGTCATCGACGACTTCCAACCGCACCCACGGCACCACGCGGCCGACGCTGGCCGGCGCGCGCCGCAGGATATCGGGGACCGCGACCGCGACCGGACCGATCTCGGACGTACCGTAGTCGACATGCACGTTCGGCGTGAACTTGCGGAACAACGCATCGAGCAGGCGTGGGCTCGGCATCCCACCGAGTATCTGCAAATAGGTGAGCGACGGGAAATGGATGTCGTCGTCGTCAAGCAGCGCGAGGATTTCCTCGGCCATGGCCGGCGAAAGCAGCCAGTGCGTCACCGCATGCGAGCGGACCATATAGGCCAGGTTGGCAGGCGATCTGTCCGGCGACAACACCACCGTGCCGCCAAGCACGAGTATCCGCATCGACTGACCGAAACCAACGCCGAAATTCAGATCCATCGGCAGCATGCGTGTCTGCGGGCCGCGAACGTAGGTGGACTTGGCGACGCGATCCAGCAAATACCCATGCGTACGCAGGACGCCCTTCGGGTCGCCGGTTGTCCCGGAGGAAAGTGAAATCCAGCAGGGATCGTCAGCCTGCGTTCGGGTGGCGGGCAACAGCGGCACACGCCTGGAAAGGTCAATCGCGCTGAGCGAGATGAACGGCCAGCCCTCGAGCCGCATGTCCTCTCGTCCGGACACCACCGCCGAAACGCTGAAACGCCGGGCGGCGAGTACTCGGCGTTCCGCCGACAGTGCGCTATGTAGCGGCACCGCGATCGCGCCGATCCGTGCGATCGCCAGCAGCGTCACCAGATGCATGCCCGTCTGGCCCATCGAGATTCCGATGGTCTGCCGCGCCTGCACACCGTTGGCCATCAGTTTCAGGGCCACGACGTGAACCGCCGTGATGAGTTCGCGATAGCTCAAGACGCAATCCGGAAGGATCAGCGCAAGCGCCGCTGGACGACGACGCGCCTGTTGCTCGATGACTTCAGTGATATTCCAGACACCATCCGCAACACCGAACTGCTTGATGGTCATGTCGTCGGTCATGTTCGTTCCGATGATGGACGTCCCGCTCGGTGGTTCACGCTCACCGCCGGCCCGGTTCGCTCAAGAGCGCGCCGTCGAGATGATGCGCAAGGATGCCAAGTTTCATATTCCGAAGCAATCGCAATTCACCCCACGATTTAAAACGCAGGATGTCAATTGGTGTTTATTGGTTTGACCTACCTGTCCACGGCGCCTCACCTACGCGCGCACGCACAGCTCACGTCAATTCGCATAAATCTCACAGAAAGTGAACGGTCGTCCAGAAACGCGTCATTTGCCGGTATGACAAGCCCTGACGGGCCACCACGACTGACGAGCGTAAATTCCAAGCTCATTGCGACGGAAATCAAATAAAAGACAAAGCCGGCGACCACCTGAATTGTAATATTTCTGCAAGTAATATTCTCTGCCACCCCGGCGGTGCACAGACACGACTTGTGTCTGATTCTTGCAATTCTCCTAACCTAACCTAATGTTGCAAACTGTTGCAGAGATTACACAATGGTGCGAATTCGATCCGACTTGGTGCATTCGATGAATCCCAAAAACGCGCTATCACAACAGCGAGCGCTTGTTGCCGCCGTCGCAGGGGCCATTGCCGGGGCCGCGCCGCTCGTCGCGAAAGCCAATTGCGGGATCACTGGAACGATCAGCGGCAATACCAGCGAGATAGGCTGGTCGTCGGGTGACTGTACGATCTCTGCAAACGTCACCCTTTCCAACTACAACACGCAGACTGCCCTCCTTGCCACAGGCGCCTCCCTCGGCACGCTGACCAACAGCGGCACGATCTCCGGCTTCATGTACGGCCTGCTCAATTCGGGCACCATCGCCGTACTGAACAACAACATTGGCGGGCAATTAAACGGCTTGAGCGTCAGTGCCGCCGGCTTGCGCAACAACGGTACCATCGGCACGCTGACCAACAGCGGCAGGATCTCCGCCGGCAGTACAGGAATCTGGAACAACGGCAGTATCGGCACCCTGATCAACAACGGCACGATCACCGGCAACGGCGGCTTTGGCTACACATCTTTTAACGGTATCAACAACACGGGCCACATCACAGAACTCGACAACGAGAGTAGCGGCCAGATTATCGGTGGCAGTACCGGTATCCAAAACTCCGGTAGCATCGGCGCCCTGACCAATAGCGGTACCATTACCACCGCCAACGGCCCAGACCGATTTGGTATCGGCAATGACGGCAGCGGTACGATCAGCACGTTGACCAATAACAGCAGCGGCTCCATCAGCGGTGGCTCTACCGGCATCCTCAATAACGGCATCGTCGGCACGTTGACCAATAGCGGCACCATAACCGGCGGCGAGGCCGGCCTGGCCAACCACAACAGCATCAGCGTCGTCAGCAACACCGGTACCATTAGCGCCCCGCTCGGCATCTCCAATACCGGCAACATCGGCACCCTTACCAACAGCGGGACACTGCTTGGCAGCGGCGGTAGCGCCATCGGTTTATCCAACGCCAACACCGGCACGATCGGTTCGCTGAGCATCACCGGCACGGGTAGCATTTCAGGTAACGTGGGCATCGCCAACTCCGGCATCCTCGGCCCGGTGAGCAACGACGGCCTCATCAGCGGCACCGTCAACGCGATCAGCAACAGCAGCACCGGCACGCTCGGCACGATCACTAATTCCGGCGTGATCGCGGGCAACATCGCCAATCTGTCGACCCGCGATCTGAACATCAATGGCGGCACGAGTTCGACCTTCGGCACGCTGACCGGCATGAGCGGCTCGATCGGCACCATCAGCGGCACGCTCGCGAACGTCAACTTCGGTTCCGGCAACCTGCTGCTGAACGACAACGTCAACGTCGGGACCAACGCGGTCAACAACAACAGCGCGACGCTACAGGTCAACCAATCCATCGCGATCACCGGCAACTACACGCAAGGGGCGTCCGCCACGCTGCTGGTCGGCGTCGCGGACGGCGCCGTCGCCAGCGGCTCGATCGACGGCGACAGCGGCTATGGCCGGCTCGTCGTCTCGGGTACAGCAAACATCGCAGCCGACTCCGCCGTGACGCTGCAGAAGTTGAATGCCTATGGATTTGCGGCTGGTCAGCGCTTCGTCGTGATTGATGCCACCGCGACCGGCACCAACTACAACGCAGGCGCGCTGCGCTATTCGATTGCCGGGGTAACCGGACTCGTCGTCACCGGCGCGGCCGTGGCCGACGGGGCGAACAGCGATCTGGTCCTGACAGTCGCCAGCACGTCGTCACCCACACCTTCGCCGACGCCGTCGCCCACGCCGACCCCAACACCCACGCCGGTGCCCGCAACCGCGCCCAATTCACTGGCTGCGCTCACCGGCTTGTCGCATTACACCGGCGTCAGCCCGGCGTTGCTCAACCTCTTCGATGCCTCGCTCGCGCTGAATGCGAGCGGCTCCGCGAGCGCGGCAAATCGCGCCGGCGCGCAACTCGCTCCAACGTCGCAAACCACGTCCAGCCAAGCGGCAGCCGCCCCCACGCTCGATGTCCTCAACATCGTTGCAGCCCACAGCGACAGTTTGCGGCTCGCGCAGAACAGCAGCAGCGGCATCTCGACGGGCGAAGGGCCGCCCACGTGGGGCGTCTGGGGGCAGGCGTTCGGCGGCCACGCGAGCCAGAACGAAAGCGATCAAGTTGACGGATACAGCGCCAACTACGGCGGCTTGCTATTCGGCGTCGACCGAGCGGTCTCCGAGACATGGCGGGTCGGCGGCGTATTCAGCTACAGCAACGCCGCCGTCAACAACACCGGCGATACGGCCGGCGACAACACGCGCATCAACTCGTACGGCTTGATCGGCTACGCCAGCTATATCGGCAGCCGCTGGTACGCAAATCTCTCCGCAGGCGCCGTGCAGCAGCGCTACGACACAACCCGCTTGGTCGACTTCCCTGGTGTCCTAGGCGAGGCCAACGGCAGCTTCAGCGGCCAGCAATATGTAGCGCGCGGCGAGATCGGCTATCCGCTGGCGTTGGGCGTCGCGACCGTCACACCGCTCGCAAGCCTGACCTACAGCTACCTGCACCAGAGCGCCTATACGGAGTCAGGCGGCAATGGCGCGGCGCTCTCAATCGGCACTTCGCACCTCACGTCGGTCACCACCGACATGGGTGCGAAGATCGAACGTCAAATGCCAACGTCGTTCGGCGTGCTGGTGCCTGAGTTTAAAGTCGCGTGGCGGCACGAGTACGACAACACGCGGGCGCTCACCAACGCCACCTTCGCGGCCGACCCCAGCGGCCAGACCAGCTTTACGACCCTCGGCGCCAGCCCCATCACCAACTCTGCGGTTCTTACTGTCGGCGTCACGCTGTTGCGCGAGCGGAACCTGAGCCTGACCGCACGCTACGAACTTCAGGCCGGGGGCGGCTATCTCTCCCAAGCCGGCACCTTGCGATTGAGGCAGCTATTCTGATTCCGTGCGGTGAAGCGGTACGGGCGTCGACTACCCCATGGATCGCGTTCCCGAAGAGCACGTCGGGAACGCGGTCCCGTCTTCGAGACCGGCCATGCAACGCGCGCGTGCTACGATCGAGCACCTCGATTTTTCTCTTGAATTGCGAATTTCCTTAGTCGCTCTAACGCCTTGTTTCGCCAGGATGTGCGGCGTTATCAAACGGATGGCAGCCGAATTGACGCAGTTCGAAACGCGATGAGGCACACGCCCGACACACGCAAGCGCTGCCTGCTGTCAGCATATGGCGCGTACCGAGCGGCGAGCGCATTGCTCGTGCTGCTTCTCGCTGGCACGCTGGCAGGATGCGCCGCGCTCGACCCCGATGCGCATGCCGATGCGCTGGCGCAACCGGCTCATTTGCATCGCGAATCCGTCGATACCGGCCGCTTCGTGCTGACGGCTTTCTCGCGCGTCTCGCAGTCCGACAAGCCGCTTCGCGTCTACATCGAAGGCGACGGCCTCGCATGGCTATCGCGCACCGAACCCTCGCTCGACCCGACACCGCACGACGCCACCGGCCTCGCGCTCGCCACGCAAGACCCCTCGCCCAACGTCGTGTACCTCGCCCGGCCCTGCCAGTTCACGCCGATGGCGATGAATCCGCGCTGCGGTATTCCATACTGGACTGCCAAGCGCTTCGCGCCGGAAGTAATCGCGTCGATGAACCAAGCAGTGAATCACTTCGCCGCGCAAACGCCCGGGCAACCCGTCGAACTGGTCGGCTACTCAGGCGGCGGTGCGGTGGCGGTGCTGATCGCGGCGCATCGCACCGACGTCGCTTCGATTCGAACGGTAGCCGGTAACCTCGACGATGAATTCGTCAATAAGCTGCATGGCGTGTCGCCGATGCCGGAGTCGGAGAACCCGATCGATTTTGCGAGTCGTGTCGCAGCGATTCCGCAAATTCATTTCAGTGGCGCCGACGATCGGACGGTTCCGCCTCTGGTCGCACAGCGCTTCGTCGAGGCAACCGGCGAGCGGTGCGCGCGGGCGGTGACTGTTTCCGGCATGTCGCACGATGGCGATTGGAGCAATCGCTGGGCGGGGTTGCTGGACATTAAGCCGGCATGCGGAACGACAAGAAGCGAAAAGCGCTGACAGCGGTCAGGTCAGGATACGTCATCGTCGACAGCTACGGAGATGACGCCATCGAAGCCTTATAAAGCCGCGCCGTTGCCCGTATCGACCGAAGGTTGGAGTTGCGAGCGCAACACCGGATGCGTCGCTCCGCTTCGCATCGCCCACGCGCCGTTCGGCGAGAAGTCCCAGCCGGCAAGACTGGCGGGGTTCGACATTTGCGCCATAGTCAATCCGTTGCTGCTGGAAATGCCGGGGCCACCCAATGTTTGACCGGTGCTTTGTTCATCCCAGTACACGTCCGAGCCGACCGTTCCACCGCTCACGCGCGCGACGATGCCACCTACCACCGCGCCGAAGTCGTTGATGTAGGTAAGCTTGCCGCTCGCGAACGATTGCTCGACGACACCGCCGTCATTCATGCCGACCAGGCCGCCTACATCTGAAAGGTTTTGCTGCTGTGTTCCGTCGACACTCCCGGTTGCGTACGATTGAACGTGGCGAACGGCGAACCGCTCAGTTCTTATCCCGTACCGTCTTGACCCTAAGAATCGGGAAAATATGATTTGACGCCCCGCGCAAAAATCGTTGTTCCAACGATGAAATCGATAAAGGCACGCACCTTTTGAGGGACATGGTTTCTGCTGGGGTAGTAGACATACAAGGGGAATACCTCGTCCGGCCACTCTGGAAATAAAACCTCAAGCCGTCCATTCTCGAAATACTCATCGATCCCAATATCAATTACTTGTGCAATGCCATATCCAGCCACGCAAGCGCCAATTTTTGTTCCTGCATCCGTCACTGTCAGATTACCCTGAACGTCGACGACAATATTTTGCTCTCCGTTCCAAAACTCCCACTCAAACGGCCTTCCTGTTGATGGATCAATTGCCAATATACATTCGTGATTGCATTCAATCAGTTCGTTCGGGTGCTTCGGGCGCCCCCGTCGTGCCAAGTAGGACGGAGCGGCAACCGTCAGGATGCGAGCGCTGAATAATCGTCGGCAAACTAGCGTAGGCAATGACGGCATACCAAAACGCACAGCGAGATCGAATCCCTCGCTGACCAAGTCTGGAAGCTGGCTCCTGGTTTCCAGCTTGAGTTGTAGAGACGGGTTTTCGCACAGAAATGCTGCGAGCCGCGGCGCCAAAATCAAGCGGGAAAACAACGCATCGCAAGCAACGCGCAGCGTTCCGCGAACTGAGGAACTGTACTCAGCAGCCTGGGTCGTTGCCTCGTCGATCCCTTGTAGATGCGGCAGCACTCGCGTCAGGAGGTCGCGACCTGCTTCGGTGACCTCGACATGACGGCTTGTTCGATTCACAAGCCGGGCGCCGAGCCGATCTTCAAGACGAGCAACGGCCCTGCTTACGGCCGGTTGCGTTTTTCCGAGGCGATCAGCGGCACGCCCAAAGCTTTGGGTGTCGGCTACGGCAGCAAGCGCAAGCAAGCCGCCCACCAGTCCTCCATCAAGCTCTTCCATCATCGATGCGTTTCCGTCATAGCAGGAATACCCGACTTGCAGTGGCGCGAAATGGCATGAGGCATCACTATGCAAGTCATTCAAATTTCATGAAACAAGAGCGGCAATGAATCAAACATCAGAAGTAGCATCGCTCATCGATGACTATTTCAGTCTCGCCTACGATCCAACAAGTCGCAAGTTCGATAACATCTTCCATTCGCAATGCCTGATTCAATGGCTGCACAATGGCAGCCTTGAATCGATGACGGCCGAGAGTTATCGATCGCTCATCTATGGACGCCCCAGCCCAATGTCCATCGACGCCCCGCGAGACGAGGGAATTGTCGACATCAATCATATTTCGCGGCACTTATCCGCGGTGACGGCGCGTGTTCGCATCGGGAATAACTCATTCGTAGATCATCTCATACTTCATGAGATAGATAAAAAGTGGCTAATCACCAACAAATCGTCTTTCATTGCATGCAGTCGATCAAGCACATCTTGACGAAAGCTTAACTCACGCTGAGGCGTTGCGTTGAGATTTGCTCATTTTCCTAACGATTACCTGATTGATGGCCCACGCGAACGAGAACCGCTCGTAGAGATTTGCAGGCAAAGTCCGCCGCCGACGTAACACCCGGGATCGACTTCGCGCGAGACGCGCAGCGCGTTGGACGATGCAGTTGTTTTGAGCCCACGCCCTACCCCCAAACCCACCCCAAAACGATGATGCGATTTGTGGGTAGGAACGGGGTGCGACAAGACCGGTGCCCCCAAACGCCGATACGACAATGGTTTGGGGGATGTTTAGGCAAACGATGAAATATCGTGGGAAAGCTTGACTGGCGGAGAGACGGGGATTCGAACCCCGGATAGGTTATTAACCTATACACGCTTTCCAGGCGTGCGACTTAAACCACTCATCCATCTCTCCGGGAACCGCGGAGTATAGCAGAGTCTTCGAGCCGTGGGGCAGCCCCTCTCTTCGACCAGGCGTCACCCGCCTCACGGATGCCGAATGTAATCGACGAGCGCCTTCGTATAAGCATCGGGCGCGCGATCGAGCAAGCTGACGACGATCGTCGCCACGAACCCCGCCGGCACCCCGAACACCCCCGAGCTGATCGGCTCGATGCCGAACCAGCGCGGCCTCGCAAAGCCCGTCAACTGCCCGAAGTACGGATACGTCGAGACGATGTAATAAACGCACACACCGAGCCCCGCAACCATCCCCGCCACGGCACCGCGTTTGGTCGTCCGCTTCCAAAACACACCCAACACAAGCACTGGAAAGAAACTCGACGCCGCAAGCGAAAACGCCGCGCCCACGAGAAACAAAATATTCCCCGTATTGAGCGACGCCACGTACGACGCGAACAGCGCCACGCCGAGCAGCAAGATCTTCGAAATCGTCACGCGCCGCTGAGCCGACGCCTCGGGGTCGACCATGTAGTAGTAGATGTCGTGCGACAACGCATTGGCGATCGTCAGCAGCAACCCGTCCGCGGTCGACAACGCAGCGGCCAACGCCCCCGCCGCAACCAAGCCCGAAATCACATACGGCAGCCCCGCGATCTCCGGCGCGGCCAGCACGACCATATCGGGCTGCATGCGTATCGCCGACCAGCGAATGATGCCGTCGCCGTTGCCCGCCCCGATGCCGATCAAGGCCGGCTCGGCCCGATGCCATTGCGTCACCCACGCGGGCCAGTCGGACATCGAGCGGCCGACGAGATGCGTCATGACCTCGTATTTGATCAGCACGGCAAGCACCGGCACGGTGACGTAAAACAACGCGACAAAAAATAGCGTCCAGGCAGCCGATCGCCGCGCCGAGCGAACCGAGGTCGTCGTGTTGTATCGCGACAAGATGTGCGGCAAGCTCGCCGTGCCCAGCGATAGGCACAGCAGCAGCGACAGAAAGTTGCGCTCGTGTGTGCGCCGCTCGTCGTCGTTCGACGCGGAAAACGGTTCGTACATCGGCACGGGATCGGTGGCGCGCGCAAGCAAATCATCGCGCGCCTGCGTCCACACGACGCGCGCAGCGGCTGCATCGCGCGGAAACGCTTGGAGCGCCGTCTCGCGTTGATGAATATCCCGCAGCGGCCCGTTGTGACGACGCAAGTCGTCGAGCTCGCGCATCAAGCGCGCTTTCGCATCCAGATACGAGCCCGGCAATGCGGCAATCTGCGCGTCGATACGCGCGGCCCGTTCTCGGTACGACGCCCGCACGCTGCGCTCCTGCGGCGAATCGCGCACGATCCGGTCGAGCTTCTCCATGCGCGCCATCAATCGGCCGTACGTGAACTGCGGCACCCATCCGAGACCATCCTTGTGCGCGATCATCGATACCGGTATCAGGAACGCGCTGATGAGAATCACGTACTGCGCAACCTGCGTCCACGTGACCGCTCGCATACCGCCGAGAAACGAGCAAACGAGAATGCCCGCCAATCCGCATGCAATGCCGATCGCGAAGTCGACGCCGATGAAACGCGTCGCGATGAGCCCCACCCCCTGTATCTGCGCAACGAGGTAGACGAACGAACAGAGTATCGCCGCCATCGCCGCAATGCCACGCACGACGTTGCTCGAATAGCGCGTGCCGAGAAAATCGGGAATCGTGTAGCGCGCAAGCTTGCGCACGTAGGGCGCGAGCAAGAACACGACGAGGCAGTAGCCGCCTGTCCAACCCATCAAATACGCAAGCCCGTCATAGCCCGTTGCGTAGAGCGACCCGGCCAGCCCGATGAACGAAGCTGCCGACAACCAATCGGCCGCCGTCGCCATGCCGTTGAAGACGGCCGGTACGCGCCGCCCCGCCACGTAGTACTCGACGAGATCGGACGTGCGCGACAGCAAGCCGATCACGGCATAAACGGCAATCGGAACGAACAGGAAAACATAGCCGACCCAGACACCCGGCCCCGTCACCCGCTCGATCCGCCACATCACATAGATGAACAAGAAAAAACCGAGCGTATAAAGCACATAAGCGCGAACCAGCCGGTTGACCAGCGTCATCGCGCCGCCTCCCGGACAGCTTCGCTCGCCGCGTCGTCTGCGGCGGCCTTTTGCAAGCGGCGGTCGGCGTGATTCATCGCGACGATATAAACGGCAATGAGCAACAGGTAGACGATGATCGCCCCTTGCGCACCGAGATAGAACGGCAGCCTGAACCCAGCGAAGCGCACGCTCGACAGCGTCCGCGCAAAGAGCGGCACGACGAACGAGACCGCAAACCCGATCAGCATCAACACGCCGACCAACGCCACGTTGAAGCGCCAGTAGCGGCGATGAGCAAGCGTCATCGCACGCGAAACCGGAGGCGGTTCGAGCGAGGCTTGAGCATTGGGATCGAAATGACGTGGCGCGGCCATGCGCCTATGTATCAAAAAGGCACGGCACGGGCAATCGGGATTGTCCGCGCCGCGCCTCGATGCGAAGCGGCAAATGGCGTTCCGAGCGGAACGTCGTGCGACGCAAGCCGCGCGCACGACGTACCCAGGCAGCGAACAGAGGTCAGCGCACTTGGCCGAGCTGTTCGAGAATCGCGGGGTTCTCCAGCGTCGATACGTCTTGCGTGATCTCCTCGCCCTTCGCGAGCGAGCGCAGCAGGCGCCGCATGATCTTGCCCGAGCGCGTCTTCGGCAGGTTATCGCCGAAACGCACGTCCTTCGGCTTGGCGATCGGGCCGATTTCCTTGCCGACCCAGGCACGCAATTCATTGGCGAGCTGTGCGGCTTCCTCGCCCTCGGGACGGGGCCGCTTCAGCACGACGAACGCGACGACAGCTTCGCCCGTCGTCTCGTCGGGACGGCCCACGACGGCCGCTTCGGCCACGAGCGGATTGGAGACGAGCGCAGACTCGATCTCCATCGTTCCAAGCCGGTGGCCCGAGACGTTGAGCACGTCGTCGATGCGGCCCATGATCGTGAAGTAGCCCGTGTCTTTGTCGCGCACCGAGCCGTCGCCGGCGAGATAAAGCTTGCCGCCCAACTCGGCCGGGAAGTAGCTCTTCTTGAAGCGCTCCGGGTCGCCCCACACGGTACGCAACATCGCCGGCCACGGCCGCTTCACGACGAGAATGCCGCCCTGCCCGTTCGGCACGTCTTGTCCCGTTTCATCGACGATCGCGGCCATGATGCCCGGCAGCGCCAGCGTGCACGAGCCCGGCACGAGCGGCGTCGCGCCCGGCATCGGCGCGATCATGTGGCCGCCCGTCTCGGTCTGCCACCAGGTATCGATGACCGGACAGCGCTTGCTGCCGACGTGCTCGTAGTACCAAATCCACGCCTCGGGGTTGATCGGCTCGCCGACCGTGCCGAGAATGCGCAGGCTCGACAAGTCGTAGCTCTTCGGGTGCACCTTCTCGTCGGCATCGGCGATCTTGATCAGCGAGCGAATGGCCGTGGGCGCCGTATAGAAGATGCTGACCTTGTGCTTCTCGATCATGTTCCAGAAGCGGCCGCCGTCCGGATAGGTCGGCACGCCCTCGAACATGACTTGCGTGGCGCCGAGCGCGAGTGGCCCGTACGTAATGTAGCTGTGTCCGGTGACCCAGCCGATGTCGGCCGTGCACCAGAAGACGTCCGACGGCTTCCAATCGAACGTCCATTTCATCGTCTGCGCGGCCCACAGCAAATAGCCGCCCGTGCTGTGCTGCACGCCCTTGGGCTTGCCCGTGGAGCCGGACGTGTACAGCACGAACAGCGGATGCTCGGCGCTTAGCCATTCCGGTTCGCAGGTATCGGCCTCTTGCGCGGCGGCCTCATGCATCCACACATCGCGCGATGCATTCCACGCGACGTCCCCACCCGTGCGGCGATAGACGAACACGCTCTTGACCGCTTCGCATCCGCCCATCGCGAGCGCTTCGTCGGCAATGGGCTTGAGCGGCAGCGCCTTGCCGCCGCGCATTTGCGCATCGGCCGTCACGAGCGCGACGGCGCCGACGTCGACGAGCCGCTCGTTCAGCGATTTCGACGAGAAGCCGCCGAACACCACCGAGTGCGGCGCGCCGATGCGCGCGCATGCCTGCATCGCCACGACGCCTTCCACGGACATCGGCATGTAGATGACGACGCGGTCGCCCTTCTTCACGCCCCGCCGCTTCAACGCATTCGCGAAGCGGCAGACGCGCTGGAGCAAGTCCTTGTAGGTCACATGGGCGACGGTGCCGTCGTCGGCCTCGAAGATGATCGCCGTGCGATCGCCGTGCCCAGCCTCGACGTGGCGATCCAAGCAGTTGTACGACGCGTTCAGCTCGCCGTCTTCGAACCACGTGAAGAACGGCGCGTTGGACTCGTCCAGCACCTTCGTGAACGGCTTGCGCCAAGTGAGCGTCTCCCGCGCGAGCCTCGCCCAAAAGCCGTCGTAATCCCGCTCGGCCTCAGCCGTCAACGCTCGGTATGCGTCCATTCCCGAAATCGCCGCCCCTGCTGCCGCCTCCGCGGACGGTGGGAACACGCGGCTTTCGTGAAGAACCGATTCAATCGCAGACATCGACTACTCCCATATGGACAAGATGAAACTTGAATCCGGCGCTGGGCATCGGCCGCACACGCATGCCGAGCAAAGACGCGTGAAATGAAATGCCGCGTTGCAGCAACGAAGCGCAGAGCGCGCCGTGCTCGCACGATATTCGTTGCACAGTAACGCCTACAACTTACCGGGTACTTACAGCACGCGCCATCGGCCGTTCGGTCAATCGTTCGATCGCTGTTCTCGCGCATCTTGGCGCGCCGCAGCACCGGCTTTACGCGGTCGCGTGCGTCCCCCTACAATGCTAGCCGAACTTCCCCTTCGGATTACAGCTTGAATCGGTACGCATGGTTTCTCATTGCCGCGATGCTGCTCGTCGGCAGCAACGTCGGCATCGGCAAGTCGATCGTCGCCTTCGTTCCCGTGCTCGTATTCGCGCTGCTGCGCTTCGTCATCGCGCTGGCGGTGCTGTGGCCGCTGCTGCGCCCATCGAAGATGCGCGCGGTCAAGCGCGGCGAATGGCTCAATCTTTTTCTGCAGGCGCTGTTCGGCACCTTCGGGTTTACGCTGCTCATGCTGAGCGGCGTGGCACGCACGAGCGCCGTCGCCGCAGGCGTCATCACGAGCACGATACCGGCCGTCGTGGCGTTGTTCGCCTGGGCATTGCTCGGCGAGCGGCCGAGCGCCCGCGCGCTCGTGTCGATCGCGCTGGCCATGCTCGGCATCGTCGCCGTCAATCTGTCGCAAGGCCAAGCGTCGTCGGCACAACCCGCCGCCGGATCGCTCGCCGGCAACCTCATGGTGCTCGGCGCCGTCTGCTGCGAATCGCTCTATGTCATTTTGTCGAGGCGGCTCACGCAGACGCTCGCCGCCATCGACATCTGCGCCTACACGCATCTGTTCGGCTTCCTGCTGATGCTTCCGCTCGGCATCAAGGCGCTGGCCGGCTTCGATTACGAGGCCGTGCCGCCCGGCATCTGGGCGCTGATGATGTGGTATGGCTTGTCGGCCAGCATCTTCTCGTTCTGGCTCTGGATGAAAGGCATCCGACACGTGCACGGCTCGCTGGCGGGTGTGTTCAGCGCCGTGCTGCCGATCGCCGCCGCAACTTACGGCATCGTCTTTCTCGGCGAGCGCCCGACGCTCGCCCACGGCATCGCGCTGGCCTGTGTCGTGGCAGGCATCGCGATCGCGAGCGTCGATCTCAAGCGCGTGCCGCCCGTGGCGCCTTGAGAAGGCTCCCGTGGGCCGCGCGCGGTGGCCAAAGCGCCGGCGCGGTACAATAGCGCGATTTTTTTGCGCGCTTTAATTTAAAGGAAGGCGCGCTCGTGATCGTTGTTCGACTTGCCGCCCCGTCCCGTCCCCACAGCACTCAGCCATGACAGTCATCAAACAGGAAGACCTCATCCAGAGCGTCGCCGACGCGCTGCAGTACATCAGCTACTACCATCCGCTCGACTACATTCAGGCACTCGGCCGCGCGTACGAGCTCGAGCAAAGCCCGGCCGCCAAAGACGCAATCGCGCAAATCCTGACGAACAGCCGCATGTGCGCCGAAGGCCGCCGCCCCATTTGTCAGGACACGGGCATCGTCACGATCTTCCTGAAGATCGGCATGGACGTGCGCTGGGGCAGCGAAAGCGGCCCGGCGACGATGGGCGTCACCGACATGGTCAATGAAGGCGTGCGTCGCGGCTATCTGAATCCCGACAACGTGCTGCGCGCATCCATCGTGAGCCCGCCCGAAGGCGCCCGCAAGAACACGAAGGACAACACGCCGGCCGTCATCCACTACGAGATCGTGCCGGGCGACAAGGTCGACGTGCAGGTCGCGGCCAAGGGCGGCGGCTCCGAAAACAAATCGAAGTTCGCGATGCTCAATCCGTCCGACTCGATCGTCGATTGGGTGCTGAAGACCGTGCCGACAATGGGCGCTGGCTGGTGCCCGCCAGGCATGCTCGGCATCGGCATCGGCGGCACCGCCGAGAAGGCGATGCTGATGGCGAAGGAATCGCTGATGGAGTCGATCGACATCCAGGACATCATCGCCCGTGGCCCGCGCGACTGGGTCGAAGCGTTGCGCATCGAGTTGCACGAGAAAGTGAACGCGCTCGGGATCGGCGCGCAAGGGCTCGGCGGCCTTGCCACCGTGCTCGACGTCAAGATCATGGCCGCGCCGACGCATGCGGCCTCCAAGCCGATCGCGATCATCCCGAACTGCGCGGCAACGCGTCATGCGCACTTCACGCTGGACGGCACGGGCGCGGCCCATCTCGAAGCGCCCTCGCTCGATGCGTGGCCGAAGGTGCAGTGGGAGCCCAATACCGAAACCAGCAAGCGCGTCGACTTGAACACGCTCACGCCCGAGGAAGTCGCAAGCTGGAAGCCGGGCCAGACGCTGCTGCTGTCGGGCAAGATGCTGACGGGCCGCGACGCGGCGCACAAGCGCATCGCCGATATGCTCGCCAAAGGCGAGAAGCTGCCCGTCGACTTCACGAACCGTGTGATCTATTACGTCGGCCCCGTCGATCCGGTGCGCGAGGAAGTCGTGGGGCCGGCCGGTCCGACCACGGCCACCCGCATGGATAAGTTCACGGAAACGATGCTCGCGCAAACGGGTCTCATTTCGATGATCGGCAAGGCCGAGCGCGGCCCCGTGGCGATCGACGCGATCAAGAAGCACAAGGCGGCTTACTTGATGGCCGTCGGCGGCGCCGCCTATCTCGTTTCGAAGGCGATCCGCGGCGCGAAGGTGCTCGCGTTCGAAGATCTGGGCATGGAAGCGATCTACGAATTCGACGTGTTCGACATGCCGGTGACCGTCGCCGTCGATTCGACGGGTACGTCGGTCCATCAGACTGGGCCCAAGGAATGGCAAGCCAAGATCGGCAAGCTGCCCGTCGTGACGGCGTAATTGCGCACTACGCGCGTAGCGTGTATTGATGAAAGCCGGGCCAGCGTGCCCGGCTTTTTCGATGGGGGCATCGACCGAACGGCTGACATCGGGCGCAAAGCCTTGGCTTTTGCCGACTCAGCGTTTATCGTTTGCCTTCACTAGCCCCACCAAGAAGGAGCCACGATGCAAGGCGACAAGAAGGTCATCGAATATTTGAACGCGCAGCTCAAGAACGAGCTCACGGCGATCAACCAGTACTTCCTGCACGCGCGGATGTACAAGCATTGGGGGCTCGATAAGCTCGGCAAGC
The DNA here is from genome assembly GCF_017315725.1 of Trinickia acidisoli. NCBI lineage: Bacteria > Pseudomonadati > Pseudomonadota > Betaproteobacteria > Burkholderiales > Burkholderiaceae > Trinickia > Trinickia acidisoli. The sequence continues at coordinate 1,469,759 of NZ_JAFLRG010000001.1, read as the reverse complement.
ACGAGTATGACGAGTCGATCGGCGAAATGAAGCACGCCGACATGCTGATCGAGCGCATTTTCATGCTCGACGGCCTGCCCAATTTGCAAGATTTGCACAAGCTGTTGATCGGCGAGGAAACGAAGGAAATCCTCGAGTGCGATCTGAAGCTCGAGCAAGGCTCGCAAGCGACCTGCAAAGAGGCGATCGCCTATTGCGAATCGGCGCGCGATTTCGTTTCGCGCGGCATTTTTTCGACGATCCTCGACGATACGGAAGAGCACATCGACTGGCTCGAAACACAGCTCGATCTCATCGACAAGGTCGGCATCCAAAACTACCAGCAGTCGGCAATGGGCGCGCCCTCCGAGTCCTGATCGTCCGACGCCACCTGCCCGCACCACGCCGGCCATGACCGTACCGAACGATGCGTCCTCGCGCAACGCCATGCCGTTGCCGGAGCCCTTTGCGTCGCCGCACAATCCGGCACCCATCGGCATCTTCGATTCCGGGCTCGGCGGGTTGTCGGTGCTGCGCGCCATCCGTGCGCAGTTGCCGCACGAGGCATTGCTGTACGTCGCCGATTCGCTGCACGCACCCTACGGGATGCGCGACAACGAGTTCATCTCCGAGCGCACGCTCGCGATCGGCGAGTGGCTCGCCTCGCAAGGGGCCAAAGCGCTCGTCGTCGCGTGCAATACGGCGACGGCCGAATCGATCGCCCTCGCGCGTGGGCGGCTGGCCATGCCGATCATCGGCGTGGAACCCGGCATCAAGCCTGCGGCGAGTCAATCCAAGTCGCGCGTTGCGGGCGTGCTCGCCACGCAAGTCACCCTTCGTAGCGAACGCTTCCGATCGCTGATCGAGCGCCATGCGGCCGACTGCCACTTCATCTGCCAACCGGGGCACGGCCTCGTGGAGGCCGTCGAGCGGTGTGAAATCGATACGCCCGAGGTACGCGCCCTGCTCGCGCACTATATCGAGCCCATGCTCGCCGCCGGCGCCGACACGCTGGTTCTAGGCTGCACGCACTACCCGTTCCTCGATGCCGCGATCCGCGACATTGCGGGGGCGCGACTCGCGCTCATCGATACGAGCGTAGCGATCGCGCGGCAACTCGAGCGCGTGCTCGAAGCGAACGGCCTGCTTGCGCCGGTGAGCCGGCAGTGCGCCGCCCCACCGCGGCTTTTTTCGACAGACGAAGGCATGCACATGCGCCGGCTCGCCTCTACCCTGCTCGGCCTCGACGTCCCGGTCGAGCAGGTGTCGATCATCGCACCCGGCGATGCGTCGGACCGCTCGCACGCCGCTTGAGCAACTCGCGCTAGCAATATCCACCGAATCAGGGAAACGCTGGCACACCCGCTGGAGCGGCGCGCGCACCCGCATGGGCCGCTTCCCAACCAATCAGGGCGCGATCCCCTAAACGCGTCGCCAACAATCGCTTGTTACAAAAAATCGGACGACCTGCTTGCCAAGCGCACGAAACGTAATGATAATAGTTCGCATTAACGTTTTGTCGCCGCCTCAGCCATGATCGTTTGCGTGTGCAAGTCCGTTTCCGACCGTAAAATCCGTGCTGCCATCGCGGAAGGTGCCGACACGTTCGAAGCGCTTCAGTTCGAGCTCGGCATCGGCACCTGCTGCGGCAAATGTGAGCCGTCCGCGCGTGAAGTCATGGCGCAGTGCGGTCTGTGCGAGACCGAATGCGGTGTCGAGCGGCGCGCACCGTCCCAACCGATGCATGTGACGTTTTACGAGCGCAAGGCCGCATAAGCGCGGCGTCGTCCCCCTCTCTTCTTCCCGTTTTCTCGTCTGCACGCCAATTCGCTACAGCCAGCAGCCGCTCGTCTTGCTCTAGGAGCCCGAGATGGAATTGCTTATCGGTTTTGTTGCGACGTTGTTCATTTCTTTGTTGGTCTGTCGCACATGAAGCGGCATTGCTTAATGCACGGCGCCCGCGGCGGCGCGTTTCGCTCGCGCTAAGATGCGAGCCTCGTCTTTCGCTGCGACCGGCATCGGGCCGGCAGCACCGTTCTCCATGCCGCACTCGCGCATCCTCGCCGCTTTCTTCTGTGTAGCGCTCGCCCATGCGGCCCTGATTGCCGTATTCGTCGCTACCGCGCGTACGCCAGCGCCGCGCGCCATTCAGTCTACGGCGATCATTGCACAGTTGCTGCAGCCGGAACCCGATGCGACACCCGTGGCCGTGCAATCGACGCAGCAGCAGAAAGTCGCACACGCGCCTACCGAGCTTCACCGGCCACAAGCAAGGGCGGGGCATGCGCCGAAGCCGAGCGCCGCCCGGCCGCCCGCGGCCACGGCCACGGCAACAACACCCACACCCACACCCACGGCCGCAGCCCGCTCAATCGTCTCCACCGCGGCATCGCCGAATCAGTCGAGTCAACCGCCGGCGAGTTCGCCAAACGCCGTAGCACAGCCAGCAACCGCCTCAGCCGCAATCGCGTCCTCCGCCAAGGCGCCCGCCACACGCGAAACAATCGCGCTCGCCGCGCCAAAGCATGTCGAGCATGCCGACTGCCGCATCACCAAACCCGCCTATCCGGAGTTATCTAAACGGCGCGGCGAAACGGGAACGGCAACCGTGCGGTTCATCATCGGCACGACCGGTGGCATCGAATCAGTCTCGCTCGTCAAGAGCAGCGGCTTTTCGCGTCTCGACGACGCCGCCGTCGAAGCACTGCGCTCAAGCACCTGCCAGCCGTACCTCGAAAACGGCTCGCCCATCCGCGTGTTCTACACGCAAGCATTCACGTTCGGGCTCGACGACTGACGAGCACCACGAAAACCCATAGTAAAAGGCCCTCATCGGGCGATGAGGGCCTTTTTTCGTGCGCACGCGGCGCCTTCGGGCGGCGGGCTCGCATACCATCGGACTGGTTCGAGCACCGCATGCGATCGCCGTGCCCTGCACGGACCACGCGGTCTGCCCTATCCGGCTTGCTATAAGAGCAGCCGTCTGGTTTCGCATTGGACGCCCCAACGCGAAAGGCACTTCACTATAGGCCCCAGCGCTCGACGCTTCAAGCCGCCGGCCATTGAAACTACCGATCGTCGACGCGGCTTAAATGACAAAAACGATTCGCCTCGCCTCGCTGCATCAACGTGCCGGGCCATCCACCGCGACAAGCGCCGCCATATTCGCCAATTGCGCGGCCCTCACCTGCTCGCTCGTCGGGCATTCGAGCATCGTGTGCTTGGCCTCATCGAGCTTCTCGACGAGAAAATCGACGAACGCACGCACCGCCGGCACCATACCCTGACGCGATACGAACGCAGCGGATAGTTGCGGCGCCGGCAACGTCCAGCCCGGCATGACGGGCGAGAGCTGTCCCGTACGCAATGCGGCGCCGTACATCATTTCGGGCAGCGCGGCGATCCCGACACCTGCGAGCACCGCTTCGCGCAGCGTCGACAAGTCAGCCGTCACGAGACGCGGCTCGTGTTCGTGAATGTGTCGCCGCCCATCCGGCGCAATCAGATGAAAAGCGTGTCGGCTGTCGGCGCTCGGCGTGTCGAGCGTGTCGAAACGTGCGAGATCCGCGGGCGAAACAGGCGGTGCATTCTGGCTGAGCAGGCTCGGCGCGCCCACGAGCATCTGCTGCGTGCGCCACAGCGGACGCACGACGATGTTCGCGTTCTCGGGCGGATCGGAGCGGACGCGCAAGGCGACGTCGATCGAATCCTCGTAGAGATCGATGACGCGATTGGTCACACGGATCGAGATGCGTACTTCGGGAAACCGCAACAGGAATTCGGAGAGGATGCCCGAAAGGATCGTCTGCGATATCGTCACTGGCACACTCACGCGCACGGTGCCGCGCGGTGCGGAGCGCAACTCTTGCACGGCATTCATCGCGGCCTGCGCTTCGGACAGCATCAATTGGCAATGCCGGAAGAAGCGCTCGCCGGCTTCGGTCAACACGAGCTTGCGTGTCGAGCGCTGCAACAACCGTACGCCGAGCGATGCTTCGAGCTCGGCGACCCGCCGCGACAGTCGCGACTTCGATACGCCAAGCACGCGCTCGGCAGCCGAAAACCCGCCGTGTTCGACGACTTGCGCGAAGTACATCAAATCATTGAGATTCTGCGAATCGAGTTGCATGTCATCGTTCCAGCGATAGGACAATCCATTGCTCGGGCCACGGCTAAAAGGAGCGGGAGCCCGTCCATATAATAGACCTCACATATTGACGCGACGCGCAAGCGTCCTTCCGAGGTATTTTTCATGACCCAATCCCGCACGATTCGCCATACGATCCCCGCCATCCGCACAGTGGAAGGCGGCGGCTTCATCGTTCATCGGCCCTTCCCGACCCGAATGTTAATGGACTTCGATCCGTTTTTGCTGCTCGACGAAATGGGCCCCGTCGATTACGCCCCGGGCGAAGCCAAAGGCGCACCGGACCACCCGCATCGCGGCTTCGAAACCGTGACCTACATGCTCGAAGGCAGCTTCGCGCATAAAGACTCGGCCGGCCATTGCGGCGTGCTCGGACCCGGCGACGTGCAATGGATGACGGCCGGCGCAGGCGTCGTGCACAGCGAAATGCCCGATCCCGCGTTCGCGCGCGCCGGTGGCCGCGTGCACGGGTTTCAACTCTGGGTAAATCTGCCGCGTCGCGACAAGATGATCGCGCCGCGCTACCAGGAAATTCCGTCGCAACGCATTCCGACGGCCACGACGAGCGACGGCACCGTGCGCGTCAAAGTCATCGCGGGCGAAGCGCTCGGCGTCAGGGCCGCGATCGAAACTCACACGCCGATTCTCTATCAGCACTTCACGCTCGAGGCAGGCGCATCGATCGTTCAACCCGTACCGCGCGCCTATCGCGTATTCGCCTATGCTCTGAGCGGAACGGGACGATACGGCGACGAGCAGCGCGAAATCGGTGCGCAACACATGGTGATTTTCAGCGACGATGCCGATGCGGTCGCACTGACGGCCGGCTCGGAACCGCTCGACGTCCTGCTGATCGGCGGTGCGCCGTTGAATGAGCCGGTCGTACGCCACGGCCCGTTCGTGATGAACACCGAAGACGAGATCCGCCAAGCCATCGTCGACTATCAAGCGGGGCGGATGGGCGAAATCGCTCACTGAACGATCGATGGAACCGCCGCATGCCGCCACATGCCGGCATGTGGCGCGCGCTGAGCGCGGACGCCGGTGAATTGCGTCACAATAGCCGCTCTCGCTGGTAGAGTTCGCACCGCCCCCTTAGCGGCACTGACGGGCGGGCCAGCGCCACAACCAGGAGGACAGGCATGAGCGAGCGCGTTGTCACCGCAACCATCGGCGCCACCCACTACCAAGTCACGTTCGACGACGGCGCCCATCATTTGTGGCACGCCGACGAGCCCGAGTCGCTCGGCGGCGGTGACCGCGCCCCCACCCCGGTATCGCTTTTGCTTTCTGGATTGGGTGCATGCACGTCCATTACGTTGAAAATGTATGCGCAGCGCAAGGGCTGGCCACTCGAGGACGTGCAAGTGTCGCTCTCGATGCGTGCCGGCGATCAAGGCTCGACGATCGACCGCAAGATCGTCTTGCACGGCGAGTTGACGGACGAACAACGCGAGCGGTTGCTGCAGGTCGCCAATGCGTGTCCCGTCCACAAGATACTGACGCGCCCGATCGCCATCAACACCGGGCTCGTCGCGACGTTGCCCGCCACGCCCGACGAAGCGTGAACCCCCGACCGCTGCGTTTGAAGCCGAAGGAACGCCCTTGAATTTTGAACACCTCGTCCAAGTCAACGATCCGCTGAACCCGCTCGCGGAGACACTCACGCGCGACCAACTGTGGGAAGGTCTCGTGCTGCGCGCCGAGCAACCGCAGCTTTTCGTGTTGGGCCTCGATAGCTGCACGATCCTCTCGCGCACGACGAACACGCTCGAGCGCGAATTACACTACGGCCATGCGACGGTACGCGATCGGGTGACGCTGACGCCCGGAGAAAGCGTGCGCTACGACATCCTCGCCACCGAGGCGTACGTCGGTGGCTCGCTCACGATGACGATCGAGCAGCCCGACGCCTTGCAGCTTTTTCTGCGATTCGAGTATGCAACGACGCTACCGACACCTGACAGCGAAGACGCCCGCCAGACGAACGAGATCGTGAAATCGGCGTACCGTGAGGCCGACATCGATACCGTGCGTCTCATCCGGGAATATGCGCGCGATCCGAAGCGGCCGCAGCCGCTCCACTGAACGGACATCCGCACCGCGACGCTATACGCGAGAAGAGTAGGAAGCACTAGGGACGCGGCCATCGGCTCGTTGATGGTTGCGCCCTATCAACGCCCTATCTCGATGAATTTGTTTTTTACAATCGATAATGATTCTCATTTATAGTTCTTGTTATCGAATCGAACAACCGATGCCCCAAGCCAAACATGAGTGAACCCACGCGCCACCCTACGCTCACGTTGAGAGCATCATCGAACACCGTGGCCCGCTCGCGCTCGAAAGACACATCAACGGCTGCCTTGGTCACTCCGCACGGCCTTACGCGACGCGAAAACATCGATGACACCGCCGATCACACGCTATCGAGCGCTCACTTGCTGCAAGGGCGCAATCGCATATTTATCGAACACAACGGCGAGCAGTATCAGTTGCGCGCCACGCGTCTAGGAAAGCTGATCCTGACGAAGTAAGCACCGAGTATTGTGGGGACCACCTCCAGGAGAGGTGTTGGGCAGTAGCCAGCGCAACGCAAGCACGTGAGGCAAGCACGTGAGTCTAGACCCCTGCGTGCACCTGATTGAGCAACGTTGCAGCCAGCCATGCCGTCTTTTTCTATCCCCGTGTGTTTCCATCCTCGTCGTGCTATCGCGCGAAGCCCCAGAACATTAGCCACCAGGCGCTGTCCACAACGGCCAGCGCAGCAACGACGAACCCCATCGCACTCACTCGCACCGCCACACGCGATGCGTACTGCCGCGTCACGCGCCACGCGAGCCATGCGCTCCACATATTCGCAACTGCAAGCACGCCGATGCGCACCGTCGACGCCCAGTCGAGCGGGACATGCTCGGCGCGAAGCAGCGACAAGGTCGTGGCGGACAATCCCAAGAACACCCCCGTACCGGCTACAGGAATGAGCGCCTGAGTGAGATGGTGCAAACGCGCGCGATCGAACGGGCCGAGCACACGGACACTCGCGGCTACGAGCGCCAGCAACGCTGTGCCGTACACGAACCCTGTCGCCAAGATGTAGCCGATCAGCAATGTGCCGTCGAGCCAGGAAAACACGTCGTTTTGGTCGGGGTAATGCGTGAGGAGGAACCACGGCGCATTGTTATCGAGCATCCACGTGAAATCGTGATCGATCAGCCAGGTGGCAAGAAACTGCTTGATCTCGATAAACCATGGGCTCGCTGTCCAGTGAAACGCACCGATGGCGATGCCGAGCAGGCCGTACAGAATAAGCGCCGTATCCCAGCCGTTCGCCGCATCGCGACCCAGCTTGACCACTTCGTGCGAGGGCGAGCGCCAGGCCAAGGCGATGGCATCACGATGGCCGCTGCAGCGGCCGCACATGTGGCAAGACGCTGCCCCCTTCATGTTTCTCAACGGCACCAACGGTGCGCAGTTGATCGGAATCACGCGATGCCCGCGCTCTCCCGCCGTATACGAACGCCGCCACGCGGCCTCGTCGACTCGATAGTGAAAAGGAGCCAGGCGCGACAAGAGCGAAAACACGCCGTTCACGGGACACAAGTAACGACACCAAACGCGTTTATCACGACCATAGAGGAAGCCGATGACCATCGCTGCCAGCGTCGAGCCGCCCAGCACGAGCAACACGGCGCGCGGATACTGGTAGACGCTGACCATTTGGCCGTAGATCGTCGTGAGGCCGAATGCGACGAACGGCCATCCGCCCCAGCGGATCCAGCGCGGAATCGCACGCCCTCGACCATGACGGCTGGCGAATTCGGCCAGCGCGCCTTCAGGACACAGGACACCGCACCAAACCCGACCGAGCAAGACCATCGAGAGCAGCACGAACGGCCACCAGATGCCCCAAAAGACAAACTGAGCAGCCAGCGTCAGATTGTTCCAAAGATGCGCGCTTTCACCAGGCAACGGCAAGCAGACCGGAACGATGATGAGAAAAGCGTAGACCGCAACGACAATCCACTGGATGGCGCGAATCTTCGCGCCGTTGCGCTGCATCCATGCACCGACGCGAGCGAGCCGCCTAGGATCGGCGGCGGAACATGCCGGCGTACTCATGCCGGACGGCCGGCGGCTGCGGCCGGCGCGCGACCGGCACGCCGCGCGAGCCAACCGACGACGAGCCAATAGAGCGCGTAGGCGATCAGGTTGGTCAGTGCTGGATGCGCGCGATAGCCGGTCAGCGCGGCGACCATCGAGCCTACGGTGCTCGAATCGTCGAGGATCCTGGAGCTATCCCACACCTGCGCGATTCCGAGCGGCAAGATCTCTTTATCGATGAGCTTGTCGACCCCGGTTTGCAGCAGGCCGGCGCCGAGCAACAGCAGCATGATTTCCGTGACACGGAAGAAACGGCGCCACGAAAATACGCGGCCGCCGAGCTGCAGGATGTAGAACGTTAGGAAGGCGAGACCGAGCCCCAGCACGATTGCGAACACGTCGGCTTGACTCACGCGCCCAGATTGTCCGAAGCCGAGCCCGTAAAGAAAGATGACCGTTTCGCTGCCCTCGCGCGCGATCGCGAGCGCGACGAGAATCGCAACACCCCAGCCGTTGCCGTCGCGCGTGTGATCCTGCAGCGAGCGTTCCATGTCGCGCTTGAGCGTGCGCCCATGCCGCTTCATCCAGAGGACCATTTGCACGATCAGCGCGCACGCGATCAGCACCATGCCTGTCTGGAAGTAGTCGGCCGCATCGCCCGACAGCACTTCGCTGAAGCCGACGAGCGCCGCGCCGAGCGCGACGGCTGCCAGCACCCCGGCGCCCACGCCCGCCCACAGAAACGGCAAACCTCGCCGCGCATCGGTGTCGCCATTCTTCAGCCACGCGTAAAGAATGCCCACGACGAGCAAAGCCTCGACGCTTTCGCGCCATACGACGAACACTACCTGGCCCATCTCAAACTCCTGAACGCGCAGCGTTCCACCACCGCGAGCAAAAACCGCTATTTGACGACGATGACGCCTCGCGCCGACTGGTGGAAATCGTCGAAGAACTTGTATTCGCCCGGCGTTTGGGGCGCAATCACGACGACCGACTGAGCACCGGGCGCAAGCACCTTTTCCTTGCGCAATTCGACGCTTTCGAATTCCGCCGCACCCTTGCCGGTGTTGCTCACCTCGATCCGAATACGCTTGCCCGCCGGCACTTCGATGCGCGCGGGCGTCAACTTGCCGTCAGCCATGTCGAGCTTGACCGTCACGGCGTCGTCGGCGTGCGCGGCCATCCCGGCAACGGCGAGCAGGCAAGCCAGCGTGGCCTTCGAACCCAATTTCATGATTGTTCCCCTATACCGAGCCGTGCGACTTAGTAGCCGCCCTTCTTGCCGATGCCGGCGAACGTGAAGTCGTATTGCAGCGTGATCGGCTTGAACCACGGACCGACGCCCGTTTCTTTATCGATATGGCGCCCGAACGCCATATGACCCGTTTGCATCGGCGGCTCGACCACGAGCGTCAAATGGTATTTGCCAGCCCCGAACAGCTTGACGTTGTCGCCGTAGTGCGGGCCGTCGCTCGCCACCATGGGCATCAGATCGCCCTTGATCGACTGCGTCGAACCGACCTTCGTCAATTGGTAATGGACTTGCAGATAAGGCATCCAATCACCTTCCGCGAAGCCTGTCGGATTGTTTTTTACGGCGTGGATGTCGGCTTCGAGGTGGACATCGGAATCCGACGCCTTGCGCATCATCCCTTCGGGATCCATCGTGATCGGCTGCAGATAAACCGCGCCGATTTCCATGCCGCCCTGCACCTGAGCCTTGCCGATCGGATATTCGGCCGCCGACGCCGCTATCGCGGTTATCGCCGCTATGGCTGCCACGCCGCTCACAATCCAGGTGGAACGCTGCATCGAAAACTCCTCTTTTTGCCTTAATTGGATATCGGATGGCGAAGCGCAAATCGCGCATGTCGCAAAAAAATGCCGTGAATTGACAATTGACGCGACCGCGCGCCTTTTCACGCTTCGACTGTGTCGCGCCCGTATGAAAATGCAAACGCGAATGCGAACGATTATCAATCAAGTATAAGTGTACACGAATACTCCACCCGGACCAAGCGACCCTTTAGCGCACCCGATTCCTTGCGTCGCGCCCCGCCCTCAATTCGCCCCGGGAACCGAGTCGCCCACATTCGCCCCGAACACACGCTCGCGCAGTACGGCCAGTTGGTCGCGCGCCGCGGCCGCCTTTTCGAATTCGAGATTCTTGGCGTGCTCCATCATCTGCTTCTCGAGCCGTTTGAGTTCCTTGGCGAGATCCTTCTCCGACATGTCCTCGAACTTGGCGCGCTGCTGCATCTCCTTCAATTCCGCACGCGCTTCGTCGGCGTTGTAGACACCGTCGATGATGTCCTTGACCCGCTTGACGACACCGCGCGGCGTAATGCCCATGCGTTCGTTGTGGGCAATCTGCTTGGCGCGGCGCCGCTCGGTCTCGTCGATCGCGCGGCGCATCGAATCGGTGATCCGGTCGGCATAGAGGATCGCCGTGCCGTTCACGTTGCGCGCCGCTCGGCCGATCGTCTGAATCAGCGAGCGCTCCGCGCGCAGAAAGCCTTCCTTGTCCGAATCGAGAATCGCCACGAGCGATACCTCGGGGATGTCGAGACCCTCGCGCAACAAGTTGATCCCGACCAATACATCGAAGGCACCGAGCCGCAGATCGCGGATGATTTCGACGCGCTCGACGGTATCGATATCGCTGTGCAGATAACGCACCTTGACACCGTGATCGGCGAGGAACTCCGTGAGCTGCTCGGCCATGCGCTTTGTCAGCACCGTCACGAGCACGCGGTCGTTCGCGGCCACGCGCGCGTTGATCTCGCTGAGCACGTCGTCCACCTGCGTGCGTGCCGGGCGCACTTGCACGATCGGATCGACGAGCCCCGTCGGTCGTACGACTTGCTCCACGACCTGCCCCGTCTTCTTTTTCTCGTAATCGGCCGGCGTGGCCGAGACGAAAACGGCTTGGCGCATCTTGTGTTCGAACTCGGGAAACTTGAGCGGCCGGTTATCGAGCGCAGAAGGCAGCCGGAAACCGTATTGCACGAGATTTTCCTTGCGCGAACGGTCGCCGTTGTACATCGCGTTGAGCTGCCCGATCAGCACGTGCGATTCGTCGAGCAGCATGACCGCGTCCGGCGGCAGATAATCGACGAGCGTCGGCGGCGGCTCGCCGGGGGCCGCACCCGAGAAATGCCGCGAATAGTTTTCGATGCCTTTGCAAAAGCCGAGCTCCTGCAGCATCTCGAGATCGAAGCGGGTCCGCTGCTCGAGACGCTGCGCCTCGACGAGTTTGCTTTCGGCGTAGAAGAATTCGAGACGCTCGCGCAACTCGTCCTTGATCGTCTCGACCGCACGCATGACCGTTTCGCGCGGCGTAACGTAGTGCGAGGACGGATACACCGTGAAGCGCACGATCTTTTGCCGAACGCGGCCCGTCAGTGGATCGAAGAGCTGCAACGACTCCACTTCGTCGTCGAACAGCTCGATGCGCAGCGCCATTTCGGCATGCTCGGCCGGAAACACGTCGATGGTATCGCCGCGCACACGGAACGCCCCGCGCTGGAAATCGGCTTCGTTGCGGTTGTACTGCATCGCAATCAAGCGGGCGATGACGTCGCGCTGGCCGATCTTGTCGCCCGTGCGCAGCGTCAAGATCATTTGGTGATATTCGCTCGGGTTGCCGATACCGTAAATCGCCGACACGGTCGCCACGATCACCACGTCGCGCCGCTCCATCAAGCTCTTGGTGGCGGACAGGCGCATCTGCTCGATGTGCTCGTTGATCGAGGAATCTTTCTCGATGAACAGATCGCGCTGCGGCACATAGGCTTCCGGCTGATAGTAGTCGTAGTACGAGACGAAGTACTCGACCGCGTTGCGCGGAAAGAACTCGCGAAACTCCGAGTAGAGCTGCGCGGCCAGCGTCTTGTTCGGTGCGAACACGATGGCGGGCCGCCCGAGCTTGGCAATCACGTTCGCCATCGTGAACGTCTTGCCCGAGCCCGTTACGCCGAGCAGCGTCTGGTACGACAAGCCGTCCTCGACGCCCTCGACGAGCTGCGCGATGGCGCTCGGCTGGTCGCCGGCCGGCGGATACGGTTGGTAGAGGTGAAACGGCGAGCCCTCGAATTCGACGAACTTCGATTCGTCGAGGACTTCAGCGGCATGGGGATGAGCTTCGGACATGGAAATGGCGCTTCCTTCGCCGACAAAACAACCATTCTAGCGTTTCGCGAACGCGCGGGCAGCGTCGCGCCACCCTGGCGCGAACCGCCCCCTGCCGCAGGTCGGGACGTCGTTCGAGTCCGAATTTCGGGTCCGAACACACCGAAAAATGCACGACCGTTCACGCACATTCGCCACGCTTGCAGCAAAAGCGCGCGAACACGGCGACGGGATTCGTTACAATCTCGTATTTCGCGCCCGCCGAGCCGAAGACGTCGGCTCCCGATCCGCCCGCTTCACCGGCGGATACGAGGCGCATGCAGAGCCTGCCCGTTTCTTACTACCGCCGATAGACACCATGTCCCTGTTCTCCGCTGTCGAACTCGCTCCCCGCGACCCGATCCTCGGCCTCAACGAGGCCTTCAACGCCGATACACGCCCGACCAAAGTCAACCTCGGCGTAGGCGTCTATACGAACGAGGAAGGCAAGATTCCGCTGCTGCGCGCGGTTCGCGAGGCGGAAAAAGCGCGTGTCGATGCAGCGCTGCCGCGCGGCTACCTGCCGATCGAAGGGATCGCGGCTTACGATGCCGCCGTACAAAAGCTGCTGCTTGGCGAAACGTCGCCGCTGATCGCCGCGGGCCGCGTCGTGACGGCGCAGGCGCTCGGCGGCACGGGCGCGCTGAAGATCGGCGCCGATTTCCTGAAGCGCGTGAACCCGAATGCGAAGGTTGCGATCAGCGACCCGAGCTGGGAAAACCACCGTGCACTGTTCGAAAGCGCCGGCTTCGAGGTGGTCGCCTACCCCTACTACGACGCGCATACGCACGGCGTCAATTTCGAGGCGATGCTCGCCGCGCTGAACAGCTATCCGGCCGGCACGATCATCGTGTTGCACGCTTGCTGCCACAACCCGACCGGTGTCGACCTGAGCGACGCGCAATGGAAGCAGATCGCCGAGGTCGTCAAGGCACGCGGCCTCGTGCCGTTCCTCGACATCGCCTATCAAGGCTTCGGCGACGGCATCGACGCCGACGCGGCAGCCGTGCGCCTGTTCGCCGCGGCCGAGTTGAACGTGTTCGTGTCGTCGTCGTTCTCGAAGTCGTTCTCGCTGTACGGCGAGCGCGTGGGCGCGCTGTCGATCATCGCCGACAGCAAGGATGAAGCGGTGCGTGTGCTCTCGCAACTGAAGCGCGTGATCCGCACGAACTATTCGAACCCGCCGACGCACGGCGGCGCGATCGTGGCGACGGTGCTCGGCACGCCGGCATTGCGCACGATGTGGGAGCAGGAACTCGGCGAAATGCGCGAGCGCATTCGCGCCATGCGCAACGGTATCGTCGAACGCCTGAAGGGCGCCGGCGTGACGCGCGACTTCAGCTTCGTCAACGCGCAGCGCGGCATGTTCTCCTACTCGGGCTTGAGTTCCGCCCAAGTGGATCGCCTTCGCGAAGAGTTCGGCATTTACGCGGTGGGCACGGGCCGCATTTGCGTGGCGGCACTGAACACGCGCAACATCGAAACGGTGGCGAACGCGATCGCACACGTGCTGAAGTAATGGTGCATGCGGGTCGCGCGCGATGCGCGGCCTACGCGGTGCGACACGCACGGCGCGGCGCCCTTTTCAGGGCGCCGTTTTTTTGCACCGTCGAACTTTAACGACGGTCGCGATGGATGTCGTGGGTGACGAACCCCGCATCGTTCTCGGGCATGTCGAGCCAGCCCGGTTGCACCAAGCTCTCGCGGATGTCGCGCAAGCCGCTACTCCAATGCACGTTCATCGTCGACAGACCGAACTGGTAGTCCTTGTAGTTGCCGTCGAATTCCTTGTCGCGATAAATCAACTCGACCACGTTGTAGCGGTGCGAGGACGACAACTCCTCGGCCAGCTTGCACCACGGATCGTCGCGATGCTCGGGCGCAACGCGCGTGAGCACTTCGCGCAGCACGTGTCTGAAGCGCTGCGAGTGCTGCATCATGTCGGTCACGAGGCGCGTGCGGCTCGAGTATTGAATGTCTTTCATGCGCCCTTGCACGTCCGTGAGGTTCGTCGGCACGGGACCCTGCGCGCTCCACAAATCGACCTGAAACGCGAGCGTATCGCGACGCGGAGAAGCTTGGATAACCTCGGACAGCGGCGTGTTGGACATGAGTCCGCCGTCCCAGTAGTACTCGCCGTCGATCTCGGTCGCGGCGAAACCGGGCGGCAGCGAACCGGAAGCGATGAAATGTTCGGCCCGCAGCTTCGTATGCTGATTGTCGAAATAAGCGAAGTTGCCGGTGCCGACATTGACCGCCGCAATCGAAACGCGTGTCTCGCCCGAATTGATCCGGTCGAAATCGCACAAGCGCTCGAGCGTCGACTTGAGCGGTGCGGTGTCGTACCAACTGGCGGTGCCGGGCGTACCTGAAACAAACGGCAGAGGCGGCGGCATGCGCGGCACGAAGAAGCCTCTTTGGCCGTCGACTAGCGCACTCAGTGCCTGCATGGTGGTAAAGGCGGTACGTACGGGGGTAGACGAATCGAAGAACGCGTGCTCGACGGCCGGCGGCAACGGAAACCCGTATGCGGGCTGACATACCGTGTCCCAGAACGCTTTCAATTTCGACACGCGATCCTTCGGCGCGTTGCCGGCGATGATCGCGGTATTGATCGCGCCGATCGAAATCCCCGCGATCCAATTGGGCAGGATGCCGGCTTCGTGCAAGCCCTCGTAGACGCCGGCTTGATATGCGCCGAGCGCCCCGCCGCCTTGCAAGACGAGCGCCACCGTTTGATAGGGAGGCAAGGCAGCCGGCGGTACGGCGCCGGCCCCTCGCCCTGCCGCGTGCTGCCCGCCGGTATCCGCGGATGTCGCACCCGCGCGAACACGCCGCATAGCATTGCGCTGCCCCATCTCGCCTCCTTCTTTAGATCATGCACCAGCCGTGCGATACGAGGAACGACTGCCCCGTCAACGCGGCACTCGGGAACGTGCACAGGAACAGTACGGTCTGCGCGACATCCTCCACCGTGGTGAACACGCCATCGACCGTCTGGCCGAGCATGACACGCTTGATCACTTCTTCTTCAGTGATGCCGAGCTCCTTCGCCTGCTCGGGGATCTGTTTGTCGACGAGCGGCGTGCGCACGAAGCCGGGGCACACGACGTGCGAGCGGACGTTGTGCGCGGCGCCTTCCTTCGCAAGAACCCGCGACAGGCCGAGCAACGCATGCTTGGCAGCGACGTAGGCGGACTTCAACGGCGATGCCTCGTGCGAATGCACCGAGCCCATATAGATGACCACGCCGCCGCGATCGCCCTGGTACATGTGCTTGAGCGCGGCCTTCGTGGTGAGGAAGGCACCGTCGACGTGAATGGCCTGCATCTTCTTCCAATCGGAGAAGCTGTAGTTTTCGATCGGATTGACGATCTGGATTCCGGCATTCGATACGAGAATGTCGACGGAACCGAATTTCGCCGCGACTTCGTCGATGCCGCGATTGACGGCGTCTTCATTCGTCACGTCCATGGCGATGCCGAGCGCCTTGCCGCCCTCCGCGACGATTTGCTCCGCAACCGCCTGGGCTCCGGCCAGATTCAAATCGGCAATCGCCACGGCCGCGCCCTGGGCCGCGAGCGTACGCGCGATTTCCTTGCCGATCCCGCTCGCCGCACCCGTCACGACCGCGGCCTTCCCGTTCAGATTCGTATTCAACGACGACATTCGTCACCTCTCAAGCATGGTTGGACAATGACATCATGGCGCGCGGCGCGTCGCAACCTGGCAGAATTTCATATGCCTTTCGGCCGAGTGCCGCACCGCGACCGACTTCGCTATTGTGCCCGAACGGCCGGCGCGAGCGCGACTTGCCGCAAATCGGATTAAGCTCTGGCTGTTCACGACACCAAGGAGACGTACATGAATTACCGGCGACTCGGCCGTTCGGGCCTGCAAGTCAGCGAGCTATCGCTGGGCTCGTGGGTGACTTACGGCAGCCAAGTGGATCGACACGCCGCGCGCGAATCACTCGCCGCAGCGCGGGACGCGGGCGTCAATTTCTTCGACAACGCCGAAGTTTACGCAGGCGGCAAAGCCGAAGAAATCATGGGACATGCGCTCAAGGAGCTCGCTTGGCCGCGCGTGAGCTACGTGATTTCGACGAAATTCTATTGGGGCCTGCGCGAAGCGCCCAATCAGTACCACACGCTCAATCGCAAGTACCTGCACGACGCGATCGACAGTTCGCTCGCCCGCCTACAACTCGATTACGTCGACCTCGTGTTTTGCCATCGCGCCGATCCCAACACGCCGCTCGAAGAAACGGTCTGGGCGATGAGCGACATGATCGCGCGCGGCAAGGCGCTTTATTGGGGCACTTCGGAATGGAGCGCCGACGAGATCCGCGCCGCTTACGAAATCGCCGAGCGCCATCATCTGCACAAGCCAGTGATGGAGCAGCCGCAATACAACTTGTTTTGCCGCAAGCGCGTCGAGCAAGAATACAAGCGGCTCTATGAAGACATCGGCCTCGGCTTGACGACATGGAGCCCGCTCGCATCGGGGTTGCTGACGGGTAAGTATCGGGCTGGCGTACCCGAGGGCAGCCGGGCGCAGTTGGAAGGCTACGATTGGTTGCGCGGACGGCTAACCGACACCGCCAAGAACGAACGCGTGGCTCAACTCGGCACGGTGGCGCAGGAGCTCGGCTGCACGATAGGCCAACTGGCGATCGCCTGGGTGCTCAAGAACCCGCATGTCAGCACTGTGATTACCGGCGCCTCCCGGGTCGAGCAGATCGGGGAGAACATGAAAGCGACGGAAATAGCCGCGCGCATCACACCGGAAATTCGGCAAAGGATCGAAGAGATCGTCGGCGACATAGAACAATGACACAGCGATGACGGCGGCGCGCGGCATGGTTCGCGCACTGCCGTACAATATGCGCCCGTTCGCCCGTTCGCCCGTTCGAGCGCAAGCCGGCGCGGCCGGTGTGGCCGAAACATGGCCGCGCCTGCAGCACCTCGCGAAACGCGCGGCAGCCATGAAGCCTTGAACCGTTCTCCGTATGCTCAGCTACCGTCACGCCTTTCACGCAGGCAATCACGCCGACGTCCTCAAACACGCTGTCGTCGTGCAGTTGTTGCGCTACCTTGGTCAAAAGGACAAGGCCTACTGGTACATCGACACACACGCCGGCGCGGGCGTCTATTCGCTGGCCGAAGGCTACGCGACCAAGACGGCGGAATTCGAGACCGGTATTGCGAAGCTTTGGCAGCGCACCGATCTCCCCGGCGCCCTGGCGGATTACGTCGAGCAGGTCGGCGCATTGAATGCCGATGGGCAGTTGCACTATTACCCCGGCTCGCCATATCTCGCATGGCGCCTGATGCGTCAGCAAGACCGGATGCGGTTGTTCGAATTGCACACCACGGAAATCGATGTACTGAGCCATAACTTCCGGGACGCGGGGCGCCGTGCGATGCTCTACGCGGGAGACGGCTTCGAAGGCATCAAGGCCCTACTTCCCCCGCCACCGCGGCGCGCGCTCGTGCTGGTCGACCCTTCATTCGAAGACAAGCACGACTACGCCCGCACGATCAGTTGCCTCGAAGAAAGTCTGAAGCGGTTCGCAACGGGCGTTTATGCAATCTGGTATCCGCAAGTCACACGCATCGAATCGCAACGATTCCCCGAGCAATTGAAACGGCTACAGCAGACGAACTGGCTGCATGCGACGCTGACCGTCTGCCGCCCGCCGTCCGACGGCTTTGGGCTGTACGGCAGCGGAATGTTCATCCTGAATCCGCCCTACACGCTCGCCGCGGCATTGAAAGAAGCGTTGCCTTACTTGGTAGATGCGCTGGGCCAGGACGAGACGGCGCAATTCACGTTGGAGTCACGCATCGCTTAAGGCATGTAAGCGCGAACGCGCGCAACGCGTATATCGAACGGAACGGTGAAGGCGCTACTGCCGATTCGCCGGAGGCATCCTAGATGAGGCCGCGGGAGCCTGCGCGGTCCCCTTGGCGCCGGGCACCGCGACGTAGGGCGCGACAATGATGGGAGGCTGGCCGCTCGTAGCGTCGTTCGACTGATCGGGAGTCGGCAATTGCTGCGCCGGGACGATGGCGGCCCGCGATAACGGGGCATTTTGCAATACGAAGCCGCTTTGGCCGTCGTGAATGCCCGTCTGCGTATCGAGCACCAGCGGCTGCCCATCGGCCATTGCTCGCGACGCCACGCCGATGAGAACGAGGTAGGCCGCCGCGCATACGGCTGTGCGCAAACGAAGCGAAGCTGAAAGGCCCATGGGAACCGTCCGTAAAAGCGCGCGGTGGCGCATGGCGAATGCTCGTACCTTAGCGCGGTAGGAATATTCGCGCTAGTCGCATCCGTGCCGATTCGTCGAGATGGCGCGCTTGGTTCGCGGGTGCTTTGGCCCTATCGCCCAGCGCCGTCGATGGCGGCCAGATATGACAAAGCCCCGCCAATAATTAAGCGAGGCTTGCGACAGGCCCTTCATCGCGCGGACGCGCGCGGGCGCTCGATCTAGCGCCGCGAGACGCTGCCCAGCTTAACTTAGACCGAGTAGCCGTGTGCTTCGAGCGAGCGCAGGCGGCGCTCGAGGTCGACGATATCCGACGACGATGCAAGGTACGCTTCGCGGCGGTCGCGCTCAGCGGATTCGAACCAGTTGCTCAGCTTTTCGAGGATGTACGCAAACATGATGTTCTCCAAGGGTCGGGGCACGTCCCTGGCGGATCACTTCTCAGGGATTTCCCGTAAAAGGGTTAACCCTGATTATAGTGACCTTGGTCCGAATTGCGAGTGAAATGCTCGAATGATGGGCATTCCGTTTTGGAATGGTGCATGAGTGTCATGACTACGACATGAATGCACGCTTATGGTGCACTCTCGTCACTGCCCGCTTAGCCCCGTCGGCAATGGCTCTGCGCGTCTTCACCGGCGTCGTTCGCAGCCGCCAGCCCTTCGAGAATCGGGCAGTCGGGGCGCGCGTCGCCGTGACAATGGTCGGCCAGATGGGTCAGGGTGTCGCGCATTTCCGACAGTTCGGCGATGCGACGCTCGAGATCGGCTACGTGCTGGAGTGCGATCGCCTTCACTTCCGCGCTTGCGCGAGAGCGATCTTGCCAAAGCGCCAGAAGCTTACGGATGTCGTCGATCGAAAAACCGAGGTGTCGTGCCTGGCGAATGAATCGCAGGGTATGCACTTCCTGCCCGCCGTAAACGCGGTACCCGGCGTCCGTGCGCCCCTTGGGCGCGAGCAACTCGACGCTCTCGTAGTAGCGGATCATTTTGGCCGTCACGCCCGATTCGCGGGCCGCTTCCCCGATATTCATGACAATCTCCCATCAACTGCCGAAAGCGTATACCTTCCCACGACAGGAAGGTATACGCTTAGCGTGAATACATCGGCGGCGGACGGCCCAAACTGCTGGTACGGCCGAACGTCTCTCTACCCCTTGTTCAAGAGGAAACCTTGCAATGATCGAACTCCAGGTCGAAGGCATGAGCTGTCAACACTGTGTGGGCGCGGTGACGAAGGCGATTCGCGCGCTGGACGCCAGCGCACACGTGGAGGTCAATCTCGACGAGGGATGCGTGCGCGTGCAATCGCATGAGAAAGCCGATCGACTCGGCGCTGCCGTCGTCGAAGCCGGCTATCCCGTAAAAGGCAGCCGCACGATCGTCGACGCCTGAGCGGCCGCGCATCACGATGTTCAACGTTGCCGTTATCGGGGCGTCGGGGCTGCTCGGGCGCGCGCTCGTCCATGAACTCGAAACATGTGCCGGCTGGCGCGTCGTGCCGACGGCACATCGTCGCGCCGGTGGGCGCACCGTCGCGCTCGACGTTCGCGATCCGGCTGCCGTCACATCGTTCATCGCCCGAAATAGGCCCGATGCAATCGTCATCATGGTGGCGGAGCGGCGCCCCGATGTTTGCGAAAGAGACCCAACAGCCGCGCGCGCATTGAATGTCGACGCGGTCCGTACGATCGTATCGGCCGCCCGACAGTGCGGCGCTTGGGTGCTGTCGATCTCGACCGACTACGTGTTCGACGGCAGCGCCGCGCCCTATCGCATCGACGATCGACCGGGTCCACTGAACGCGTACGGACGCAGCAAGCTCGAAGGAGAGATTGCGCTCGCGGATTCGACCGAACTTGGCTGCGTGCTGCGGTTGCCGCTGCTGTTCGGTCCGGTCGTGGAATGGTCGGAATCGGCCGTGACGAGCCTCGTGCCGGCGATCATCGCGTCGGCAACACCAGGCGCCGACCCGGCCCCCATGGATGCCTGGGCGACGCGCTATCCGACGTACACGCCCGACGTCGCCTATGTGATCCGTCGCATGCTCGAGCAGCACGCCGAAGGCAAAGCCGTCTGTGGCATCGCGCATTGGTCCGGCGACGAGCCCATGACGAAGTTCGACATCGCCGCCCGGATCGCACGTGCGCTAAGCGTCGACGCCCGTCTTTTTCCTCGGTTCGCGAGCGCTGAAGCTACGCCGCGCCCGCGCGACTGCCATCTCGACTCGGGCCGGCTCGAAGCGCTCGGGATCGGCCGGCGCACGCCGTTCGACATCGCGCTTGCCGAAGTGCTCGGTGCATCGCCGGCGCCGGTACCAGCGCCAGCGCGTTGATGCCCGCGGCTCGACGTTCAGTGGAAGTTTCTGCTCTCCGATTGCAAGCCGCCGAGAAGAGGCGATAAATCCACGAGCCGCTTGGCCACGAGATGGCGCACTTCCCCCTGGCACTGCCACACGCCGTACACGGCGAGCAGCGAGGCGCCGAGCACTTCCTTGCGCTGCTTTTCGAGCAGGCTCGGCCAGATGATGACGTTGACGTTGCCCGTTTCGTCCTCGAGCGTCATGAATATCACGCCTTTGGCCGTGCCCGGCCGCTGGCGAACCGTCACGATGCCGCAACCGCGAGCGGGTTGGCCGTTGCGATAGCCGCTCAGCGTCGATGCCGGCATCAGCCGCTTTTCGAGTAGACGCGCGCGCAACAGCGCAACCGGATGGCGTCGCAGCGTCAGCCCTGCCGAGCGGTAATCGGCCACGATGTTTTGTCCTTCCGTCGGCGCACCGAGCAAGGGCGTATCGTCCACGGTGGCCGCCGCGGCCAGCATGTCCCGTTCGGGCACGGCAGCCGCCGAGTGCCAGAGCGCTTCGCGCCGATTGCCGACGAGCGTCGATAACGCATTCGCATCGGCCAGCACGTGCAGGTCGTGTCGATTGAGCTGCGCGCGGTGCGCGAGATCGTGCACGCTCTCGAACGCCCTGACGGTTCGCGCATTTTCGATACGCTCGGCCGCGTCTTCTTTCATGCCGCGCAACTGCGATAGACCGAGGCGCACGGCCGGGCGCACCGCGCCTTCGATCGGCTCGAGCGCGGCATCCCATCCGCTGAGGGTCACGTCGGCCGGCAACACCTTCACACCATGCCTGCGCGCATCCTGCACGAGTTGAGACGACGAATAAAACCCCATCGGCTGGCTGTTCAGCATCGCGGCAAGAAATGCCTCGGGTTCATGGCACTTGAGCCAACTACTCGTATAGACGAGCAGCGCGAAGCTCGCGGCATGGCTCTCGGGAAAGCCATATTCGCCGAAGCCCTTGATTTGCTCGAAGATCGCATCGGCGAAGCTGCGCTCATACCCACGTTCGAGCATGCCGCTCACGATGCGATCGTAATACCCCTGCAAATTGCCCTTGCGCTTCCATGCCGCCATCGCACGCCGCAATTGATCGGCTTCGCCCGGGCTGAAGCCGGCCGCAATGATCGCGACCTGCATCACCTGCTCCTGAAAGATCGGCACACCGAGCGTGCGGCCCAAAGCAACCTCCAAGTCCTTGCTCGGAAAGGTGACGGGCTCGAGCTTCTGGCGTCGGCGCAGATAAGGATGCACGGCGCCCCCTTGGATCGGCCCGGGCCGCACGATCGCCACTTCGATCACGAGATCGTAAAACTCGCGCGGCCGCAAACGCGGCAGCATGCTCATCTGGGCGCGCGATTCGATCTGGAAGACGCCGATCGTATCGGCACGCGAAATCATCTCGTACGTCTTGGCGTCCTCGTGTGGTACGTCCTGCATGATGAAGCGCTCGCCGCGCCGCTCGGAGACGAAATCGAGCGCGCGCCGTATCGCCGACAACATGCCGAGCGCCAGAACGTCAACCTTCAGGAGTCCTAATGATTCGAGATCGTCTTTGTCCCATTGGATGACGGAACGATCGGGCATCGCCGCGTTCTCCACCGGCACGAGCCGCGTCAGCTTGCCGCGACTGATGACGAAGCCGCCCGAATGCTGCGATAGATGACGCGGAAAATTCAGCAGTTGCGCCGCCAACCGAGCCCAGGCCTGAATCAGCGGCTGGTTGGGATCGAGGCCCGACTCCTCGAAACGTTCGAGCAAATCGCGGCTCGTATCGAACCAATGATGCGACTTCGCGACGGCGTCGACGATCTGCGGATCGACGCCGAGCGCCTTGCCCGTTTCGCGCAGTGCGCCACGCGGACGATAGGTCGAGACGGCCGCCGCAATCGCCGCGCGATGACGGCCGTACTTGCCGTAGATGTACTGCATGACCTCCTCGCGCCGCTGATGCTCGAAATCGACGTCGATGTCGGGCGGCTCCCCCCGTTCCTTGCTGATGAACCGCTCGAAGAGCATATTGCCGCGTGCCGGGTCCACCTCCGTAATACCGAGGCAATAGCAAACCGCCGAATTGGCGGCCGATCCGCGCCCCTGGCACAAGATGTTTTGACTGCGTGCATAGCGCACGATGTCGTAGACCGTCAGGAAATACGGTTCGTACTGCAGCTCGGCAATCAACGCGAGTTCGTGCTCCACCTGCTGCTGCACCGCGTGCGGCATGCCGGCGGGAAAACGCTTCAATGCACCCGCGTAAGTCTCTTTCCGCAAGTAGGCAGTTGGCGTGAATCCTTCGGGTACGAGCTCGTCGGGATATTCGTACCGGAGCTCGCTGAGCGAGAACGTACAGCGGGACAAGACATTGATCGTCTCGTGCAACGCCTCGCCGGAGTAAAGATTGACGAGGCGCAGACGCGATCGCAAATGCTGCTCGGCATTCGGCGCGAGTTCGTAGCCGCATTCGTGCACGCTCTTGCCGACGCGAATGGCCGTCATCGTGTCTTGCAGCGGCTTGCGCGAGCGCACGTGCATGACGACGTGGCCGAGCGCGACGACCGGTATGCCCTGGCGGCGCGCGACATATTCAACCGCGCCGCGATGCATGTCGTCCATCGCCCGCTGATGTAGGACGAGCCCCACCCAGCCGCGGCCGGGAAAAGTTTCGTCGAGCCATTCGAGTTGCGCGGCAAGCGCCTCTTCCTTGGCCGGGAAATCGGGGACGAGAATTGCCAAGCAATCGGGCATCCCTCGCAAATACGCATATTCGGGTTCCGGCCGCGAGAGATCGTACGGCGTCAACCGATACTCGCCCTTCGGCGAGCGCGTGCGCGCGAGTGTGATGAGCTCCGCTAGATTGCCGTATCCCTCGCGATTTTGCGCGAGCAAGATGAGCCCGAACGACGGCGAACCGTCGGCATGGCACAAGCGAAAATACGAACCGATGACGAGCGGCAGCCCGACTTTCTTCGCGGCGTCGTGCGCGCGCACGACGCCCGCGAGCGAGCATTCGTCGGTCATCGCGATGCCCGCGTAGCCGAGCTGCGCCGCACGCTCGACGAGTTCCTGCGCGTGCGACGCGCCGTGCAGGAACGTGAAGTTGGAGAAGCAAAACAGCTCGGCGTACGCCGGCAGCCCATTGAAACCGGAACTCATCGCTCATCATCCGAATAAGCCGTGAAGAAACCAGCGCGGCCCTTCATCGGCATCGCGGCTGCTCACGCGTTCGCGGTAAATCCAGTAATAACTTTTGTCGTCGGCTTCGGCGACGAAGTAATCGCGCGTGACGAACTCACCGTCGAACCACCCGGCCTCGATACGTTCGGCCGGCGAAACAATGCGCAACGGCGATCCGTAAAACGGCCGATGCGCGCGCGTGAGCAAACGCACGGGCGTGGCGAGCATCCATGTCGGCCGCGGCAGCCCTTCGAGCAGCGGGCTCTTCGGATGAGACTCGCCAAGCGGGACCCATCGATTGGCCACCTCGGGCCGGTAATCGGCAACCGGCGCGGGACGCACCACGTTGTCTTCGCCGAGCCGCGCCACCAGCAACTCGAGCAAGCGCGCATGACTTTGCGCCGACCCGCCAGGCTCCGGAAAAAGCTGTTCGGTCGGCGCAGCGGCCGCTTCCACCTTCGAGGCATCGAGCCGCAAGGCGATCATCGGAGCCGCCAGTTCGATGCGATGCAAGCGTTCCTTCAGCAAACGCAGCAGATGCGTTTCCTGCCAGGTAGGCTCGCCGAGTGCAATCTCGATCGACGTCGGGGCTATCGCTTGCCGGCCCCGCTCGTGCTCGAGCGAAAACGTGACGGCCGTCACCGCCAACTGCTTGGCACAGAGCCAGCCGCACAACTGCACGATCAACCGATGAGCGGCATGCAATGCGCCATCCGCATGCTCGATGCGATCGGGCAATTCGAGGTACGCGGAAAACGTAGGGGGTAACGAGAGCCAATCGAAGAGTTCGGGCGCCGCGCCGAATGCGCGATCGAGCGAATCGAGCACGCGCTCGCCGCAGCGGCGCCGCAGCCCTGCGCGCGGCAAGCGGCGAACGTCGGCGATCGTCGCACAGCCCAGCCCGGCGAGCCAATCGGCGAACGGCCGCGCCTCCGGCACGGTGAGCATCGGTAACGGCGACAAGACGCGCTCGAGCGAGGCGAGCCGCATCACGCGCCGGCGGCCGTAGCGCGCCAGCAGCCATGCACCCTGCCCTGTCGGTGCGACGCCGATGCGCGCCGTGAAGCCGAGCGTGTCGAGAATCGCGCGCGCCTGACGGCACACTGCCCGCACCCCGCCAAAAAGCCTCAAGCTCGCCCCGATTTCCACGAGGACAGTCGCTTCATCGGCGAGCGCCACGTCGGGCGAAAACCGCATCAGCGACACGCCGACTTCACGCTGCGCCGCAGCCTCGCGCGCTGCGTCGCGCTCGTACATCACGGCATCGGCCAACAAGGTGAGCACGCCGCCGCGCTTCATGCCGAGACGGATGCCGGCCGCACGCGCCGCCGCATCGGCGATGACCACCTTGTCCTTCTCGAAGGCGACACTGCCGGCAGCAGGATCAGGCAGCCACTTCGGCCGAAAGACTTCGAGCGGCAGTTTCGGCAAGTGGACGGCGAGAAAGACGCGCATGGCGAGACCACAAAACGGGCGTAGGTTGAAGGGGAATCGACAATGGCTCCGCGCACAGGGGCCCTCGTCGCTTCACGATATCGACCATCAACCCTTCGGCCGACGGCCGCAGCGCCAGCCGCAGTAGCGCCGGCGACGCATCTTGTGCAACGGCCAGAGGACGCACCATCACGAATAACGTGTCGGCGGACTGCGCCGCCAAATGTAGACGCCGCAACGACGACGCCCGCGCATGCGACGCCCAAAAAATCAGCGCCCCGCAGCTTCCCGCCCGCAGGATTTGCTCGGCGGACCACAAGGCATCGGCCGTCTTGGACGCCTTGACATGCAGCAGACGATCGAGCGCCAACCCGATGTACTCGAGCCCCAAGCCGTTGGGCACCTGCGGCGGCTGCAGCAGCGCGACCGGTCGCTCGCCCAGCGCACTGAGCGCGGGTTGCAGCAGCCGCATTTCACCGATCCCCGCCTGCCGGACGAGCAAATCGACCAACGCGCCGAGTGGCCAGCCGCCGCCGGGTAACTCGGCCGACAGCGCGGGATACCCCGTTTCCACCACGTGTGTGCGCCCGCGCGCAAGCTGCGAGGCCCGCCACAGCGCCATTCCCCCCGAGCCGGGATACAGAGTTGAGTCGATTACGGCATCAAGACGACATGACACCTTATCGGACGGCGAGAACTGCTCGGAATTGCCGAAGGCGGGGTTCACAGGATCGCTCACCAAAAAATACTGTATAAATATACAGCAATTCTAGCTCGGGAGTTTCCGCTTGGGGGATCCATGACACAACGCTTGAACTCGGGCGTGCGTATCGCCGGCAAAGCGGGCCGGTCGCAGTTTCGACGGCAGGTCAAGAGCGACGATAGGCATTCCCCGACCTAAGCGCTGGTGTGATCCGCTCCACCCACCTCCTTGATGAAAGCGAGCAGGAGCGTGCTGAGCCGAACCGGCTGCTCCTGTTGGACCCAATGACCGGCGCCGTCGATCAGCTCGATGCCACCCATCCTCGTCGCCGCCTTCGTCCTCATAACATCGATCGCGCCCGGCGCCGAATAGGTGCCCCAATCGCTCTTCCCGCCGATGAAGAGCGATGGGACATCGATCGTCTTGCCCGAAAACAGGCGCAACTCAGCGTTGAGGTCAGGATCGGAATAGACGCGATAAGCCTGCAGAGCGCCTTGAAACCCAGTGCGGCCATACTCCTTCGCGTACACGCCAAGTTCCGGCTCGGTAAGCCATTTGCTGGCCAGGACCTCGGCGGCGGAAGGTTGGAATGGAGCGACGGTCTGGGGCATCGTCTTGCCGAGATTCATGACGTAATAGGTGGGCATTTGCGCAAGTTCTATGGCGGTTCGCGCCTTCAACGGATGCGGCTTATTTCCCGGCCAGTCAGCGCTCTTGACGTAGAAAAATGCACGAAGAAACGCGTGTAAACCTTGAGGGGGGTGCCACATGTCATAGTTCGCCTCCCGTGTGCTCAAGTATTGTTGGTAATACTCTCTCGGCGGATCGAGTGCCGCCAGCGCGGCCGCTAACTTTTGATTTTCAGTGTTCGGTTGAACCGACGATGCCTCGCTTTCCGCCGTGTCGAACGGAAGCGCCGGCGGACCTGGGAACGGGGCGCTCATCAACACCACCGAGGGAAAGACATCAGGTCGGGCTAGCGCGCAATAGGCCGCCACGGGCGAGCCGAGGTCGTGCCCGACGAGCATTGCCGTACGCCGATACCCCAACGCCGAAACCAATCCGAGGGCGTCACGCGTCATATTCAAGAGGCTGAAGGGCACTAGCGGGGCGTCATAGCCGTTCACCCAACCGGTGGTGCGGCCAAAACCCCGCTGGTCGGGCGCCACGACATGGTAGCCAGCGTCAGCCAGAATTGGGATCAGGTGTCGCCAGCCGTAAGCCAAATCCGGAAAGCCGTGCAGAAGCAGCACGAGCGGCCGGCCGGGGCTTTCGTAACCGGCTTCGAGAATATGGACATCGAGGCCGTTGACCCCATGGATCATGCGCGAGCGGACCCCCTTGGGAAGCGTTCCCTCGCCATATGGTGATGCGGTCAAATCAATTCCTCCTATCTTAGGATTGGGTAGAGGGGCATCGTCGGGCTTTTTCTATGGTGATCACCATACTATGGTGGTTACCATAGTAACGTCAAGCGAAACGTGTTATGTTCACGGCATGCCACGTAAGACTGACGCCCGCGCTCGCGCGATTGCCACGGCCGAACGACTGTTTCGCATCCAAGGCTACACTGCGACTGGATTGATCCAGATCCTTGAAGAAAGCGGTGCGCCTAAAGGATCGTTCTACTTTCACTTTCCCCGCGGCAAGGTACAGCTCGCAGAAGAAGCAATCGATCATTACGTTGCGAGTCGAATTGCTGTTTTGCGGAATATCTCGGCGAATACGACGGGTGATGCTCTGAATTTTGTTCATCAGATTTTCGGCACATTCGCGGCCGAAATGGTCGCCTCTGATTTCCAGTACGGATGTCTAATGCAAAATCTGGCGAATGAGTTGCCCGCGCTCGACGCTGAGCTGACCAAACGGGTAGCGCGCGGATTTGTTGATTCGACCGAGATTGTTGCGGAGCATTTTAGGGGGTGCGGTTTCGCCCCCGCGCGCGCATCCGCTACCGCGGCCGCATTGGTAGCGGCCCTCGAAGGCGCACGAACGATCGCCCGCCTGGAACGTACGCCGGCTATATTCGAGGCGCTGGCGGATGTCAGTGTTCAGAGGTGGGCCGCCCCCGAGGGGTGATCTGGGTCCAATGCGCTCGCTCGGGCGTGGAAAGTCGATCCGGACGCCGTAGCGATAGGGGAAAACCGTAGCGACGGATGGACGCATCTGGCACGAACGGAAGTGGCAAGCATCGGCAACGGCAAACTCCGCATATCCAGACAGGGGCTTACACGCGATCGCCCGCCTCTGAACTGGAACTTTTTACGCCTGTCCCAATTTGGTGCGTCGGTCACGTCCGCGCCACGACATTTCGTAAAACTTAGTACTCCTCATATCGCCGCACCGCCCTTCACTACGAAATGCCAAGCGGCGCTGGCCGAATGCCGTCAATAGAATCGTCTGGGGATACGGTAGCGTCGCCTGCAGCCAAACCGATCCGCGCACCGCCCCCATTCGCGCCCCCTCGCAAGCAGTCCGGCGCCGTAAACGTTCCAAAAACAACGATAGATAGGAATCCCCATGTCATCCCTCGACGTGGTCGAAGAACGCGAAGATCTGCAACGCTCGTCGGCGCCGGCCTCCCAGCCGGCGTCTCGGCTCAAGCCGCGCGCGCAATGCGAAGTTCGCTACATCGACGAAATGGACGTGACCCCGCTCGTGCGTGCCGACGAGACCGGCGATGCCACCTTTATCGCCGCCGAGCTCGGCGCGGCACGCACGGCCGACGAACGCATCCGCATGATCCGCGGCATTCTCAACATCATCGGCTTCAGCGGCCTTGGCTACGCCGCGCTGAAATTGAACGCGCAGAAACAGCCCGAATGCGCGTATCTGCTCCGCGATTACTTGTCGACGGATTTGCTGCCGCGTTCGCTCGAAGGCGGCTATCTGCTGCGCGATCCGCACATGCGGCGCGCCTTCGAATCGAGCCGTCCGCATGTCTGGGAGATGCGCTCGCTCGTGAACGCTTCGCGCAAAGAAGGCATCGATCCGCCGCTGCGGCACTTTTTCGACGGCATGCGCGAAAACGGGCTCGCAAGCGGGCTCGCGTTCAGCTTGCCGATCGCCCGGACGCCGCTACGCGCGCTCATTCTCTTTGCCGGGCCACCCGAGCATTGCGAATGGATCACCGACAGCGTCATCGCGCAGGCGCTCGGTCTCGGGCTCTCGCTGCATCAACGCTGCGCCGCCTACGTCCAGGCCATCTGCCGGCAGGAAGCCGCGAATAGCCTGTCGCAACTGCAGCAACGCATCTTGGGAGCCGTCGTCGTCGGCATGTCGGACAAGGCGATCGCCGCTCGGCTCAATACGACCGTGCACAACGTCGACTATCACTTGCGCCAATTGCGCGAAAAGTTCGGCGCCCGCAATCGCAGCCAACTCGCCTATCTCGCCGGCAAGCTGCAAGCGGTCTGACGCGAGAGGCCGGCCGTCCGCGCTCGCCTGCGCTGCGCCGTCAGGCGGGTGCGGGCGCGAGCGTCATGTCGGCGTCTACGTCGCCTCGCTCTCGCCGTCGGCCCAGCGCAACAGCTCGGCCACGCGCCCGTATAGCGAGCGCTCGATGTATTGATATTCGCGCGCGCTTTCATAGAGCACGTCGGCGAGCGGCCCGTTCGCCGCGGTCGGCACGAGAAATTCGCCCGCCCATTCGAGAATGCGTCGCGCCGTCTCGCCCTCGCCCCGCGCGGCGACCCACGGCAGCTTGCCTTTGCCCGCGTAGCAAAGCGCAA
Organism: Trinickia acidisoli; assembly: GCF_017315725.1. NCBI lineage: Bacteria > Pseudomonadati > Pseudomonadota > Betaproteobacteria > Burkholderiales > Burkholderiaceae > Trinickia > Trinickia acidisoli. Next base: position 1,439,692 of record NZ_JAFLRG010000001.1, on the reverse strand, counting down.
CGGCTGCGTTCGCCGAATGAACGACGGCCGATGCCATCTTCACGCGATCTTGCAACGAATTGAAGACCATCTCGTGCGCCATTTGGCGACGGTGCGAATTCAAGTGCGGATCGCCCTCCATCTCGCGATGTTCGCGCCGCACTTCGTCCATCGACATCCGGTGCCGCTTGAGGAATTCGTACTGCTGGTAGGCGTAGTCGAGCGCCGCGAACGCGACGAAGATGAGCGCCGCCCAGCCCGCGAGCGTCAACAGCAACTTGCCCGTGACGGCAAGAATCGCATCGGGCTGCAAATAGCCCGCTTGAAGCGGCGCGTCGAGCGAGCCGCGCAGCAGCACCCATAGCGTCACGCACAGTATGAGCGTCTTCACGCTGGTCTTGAGCAAGGTCACGACGCTTTTCATCGAGAACATGCGCTTCAAACCGGCTGCCGGATTCAACCGTTCGAGACTCGGTGCGATGCGCTCGAATGCGACGAGCCCGCCGGCCTGTGCAAGCGAGATCGCAAACGCCGCCGCCCCGGCGAGCGCCACGATGCCGATCCCGAGCGTGAGCCATCCGTGAATCGCGAGCGCGAGCACGGTGGAGATCGACTGTGCGGGATCGCGCGAGGACAACGCCGCGAAGATCGCATCGAATAGCCCGCGTAGCGTGTCGACGACACGCTGCCCCTGCGAACCGAGCGCGGCGAGCACCACGAGAAAGACGAGCGCAGCGCTCACTTCTGCGCTGAATACGATGTCGCCTTTCTTGCGCGCGTCGCGCAAACGCTTGTCGGTTGGGTCTTGATCCTTTTCGCTCATATCAGCGGCGGTCGCGGCGGCAGGAACCGTTCCTAGAGCATCGACTTCAACAGATCGAGCAAGGTGTTGTCGGGGCCCAAATACGTATGCAGCGTCCCATACACGAACGGCAAGAACAGCGCCATCATCAACACGGCTACCGCTCCCTTCACCGCCTGAGACATCAGAAAAACGTTCAATTGCGGCATCGCGCGGCTCACGAGCCCGAACCCGAGCTCAACGAGCACGAGCACCATCACGACAGGGGCCGCGAGCTTGACGGTCCACATCATGATGCTCGCCACGCTGTGCGCGACGAAGGGCAGCAGCGCGGCGCTGAATTTCGGCGCGAACGAGGCGACCGGCCACAGCCGATACGATGCGAACAACGCCGACAGCAGCAAATTGATCCCGCCGCTCGTCACGAACAGCGTGATCGCAAGCAAATTCAAAAACCCCGCGCACGGGCCGGTTTCGTACTGCGCGATCGGATCGAAAAACGACTGGTTGCTCGCACCCGTTTGAAAGTCGATGAGTGCGCCGGCCGTCGCGATCGCCCACATCACCGCGCCGAACGCGTAGCCGAGCAGGATACCGATCAGTGCCTCCTTCGCCACGAGGCCCACCCACACGAGCGGTGCCAAGCCTTGCAACGTGCTCATATCCATCGCGGGGCCGACGAACAAGATGATGACGGCCATGAATCCGTTGCGAACGAGTCCCGTCAATATCGTGGAGCTGAATGCCGGCACGATCATCATGATCGGCATGACGCGCGGCAGCACGACGATCGCCGGACGTACCGCGCGCATCGCGGCATCGAGGGCCTCGCTCGAGACGGCGGTCATGCCTCGTTCCGGCCGAGCGGCGCGGGCGGCACGATCGCCGTGCGCAGCGCGGCTTCCTCCGCGCGGGCTTCGTCGGCCGCCTCGGCCCGCTGCGCCGCGGAGCGCTCGAGCCGCTCGGCCGTGCGCTCCGCCTGATCGCGTTTGGCATCGGCCCGTCGCAATATTTCCCTCAACGCTTCCAGGCGATCGATCTCTTCGCGCACGCGCGCCTGCGCGGGCTGCATCCGCACGCGGGCCGCATCGATGCGTTCGTCGAAAAGCTGCCAATCGATGCCGGCGCCCACGAGTTCGCGCGCCGAGTTCGGTCCCGCCATCATCTTCGACGAAAGAGAACGTCCCGCTTCGCTCTTTTCCGCGATCAACCGCATCACCTCGCCTTCGGCCCGCCGCATCGCCTCGCGCGCCGCCTCGACTGCGGCCTCTTGGCGGCGCACTTGCGCGAGTACGACATCGCGCCGCATCTCACGCACACGCGTGAGCTTAGCGATGATCTTGTCCATACGCTTCCTTGAGGGCGATAAGCTTCGCGACCGTATCGTCGTAAGCCTCCAGCAATGCGGGCGGTTGGCAAGCGAACTCGCGCAGCGCACCGCGGGCGGCCAGCGCGGCATCGGCCAGGGCATCGCTGCCCGCACGATATTCGCCGATCTGCACCAGCAACTCGATCTCTTGATACTTCGCGAGCAGCCCGCGCGCCCATCCTGCTCGGCGCACGTGCGCATCGTCGACGACGCGCGTCATGACACGCGAAGCGCTGGCGAGCACGTCGATGGCGGGATGGTGTCCGCCCTGAGCCAGCTTGCGCGAAAGGATGATATGACCGTCGAGAATCGAGCGCACTTCCTCGGCGATCGGATCGCTTTCGTCGTCGCCTTCGACGAGCACCGTGTAGAACGCCGTGATCGAGCCGCGTGCGCCCTGCCCTGCGCGTTCGAGCAACTGCGGCAGCACCGAAAACGTCGACGGCGGGAAACTGCGCCGCGTCGGTGGCTCGCCCGAGGCCAAGCCGACCTCACGCTGCGCGCGCGCGAAACGCGTCAGCGAATCGACGAGCAGCAAGACGCGCAGCCCTTTGTCGCGAAAGTATTCGGCCACGGCCGTCGCAACATACGCCGACTTGACGCGCTCCATCGCGGGACGATCCGAGGTCGAGACGACGAGCACCGTGCGCGCGAGCGCTTCGGGCGACAAATTGTGCTCGATGAACTCGCGCACCTCGCGCCCGCGCTCGCCGATCAGGCCGACGACCGCGACGTCGCAGCCCGCACCGCGCGCGATCATGCCGAGCAGCGTGCTCTTGCCGACGCCGGCGGGCGCGAAGATGCCGACGCGCTGGCCGATCCCCGTCGTCAGAAAGCCGTCGATCGCACGTACTCCGGTCGGCAACGGTTCATCGATGAGCGTGCGCTCGAGCGCCCCGATGGGTTCGGCGAACGCGCTCACGCGCGTGCCGCCCGCGATCGGGCCGCGACCGTCGAGCGGCTGACCCAGGCCGTCGAGCACGCGGCCAAGCAGCGCCTCGCCGACGTCGAACGTATGCGCATGTCCCGTCGGCAATACCTCCGTGGCGCTAGACAAACCGGCGAGACTGCCGAGCGGCGTGAGCACGGCCGTTTGCCGCGAGAATCCGACGACTTCGGCGAACATCGGTTCGAGCCCCGGCGTATGCAGCTCGCACACCTCGCCGAGCCGTGCATGAATACCCGACGCGTGAATCAAGAGCCCCGCCGTCTGCGTGACGCGGCCACGCATACGCAACGGATTGACGTTCTCGAGCGCTTTGGCGAACCCATCGTCGTTCGCCTCGCCGTGCAGTTCGGCAAACAGCGCATCGCGCCAACTCGAATCCGATTCGCTCATGCCCCCCTCCGTGCTTCGATGGCCGACCGAAGCGCATCGATTTGCGTCGACAGCCGAGCATCGATGCTGCCGGCCGGCGTCTCGACAATGCAGTCGTCGTTACCGAGCGAGACATCCGCGACGACGCGGACCGCCTGCGCGCGCACCGCGGCGGCCTCGGCGCCATGCGGCTCGTTGGCCATCGATTCCCTGTGATCCGCCACGGCCTGCTTCATCACGTCGACCGACTCGGGCGCGACGCGTACGACGAGAAACGACTCGTCGCGCACGAACGCATCGATGCGCTTGAGCGCGAGCGCGAAAATGCGCTCGCGCTCGAACTCGCCCACGAGCTCGCGCAATCCGCGCACGACCATGTCCGCCATCTTCCGCCGCGACAGCGCCAGCGCATGCGCCGTATCCAGCGTTGCCGCGTAGGCACGCTCGGCGCCCTCGCGCTCACCACGCGCGAACCCTTCTTCGTAGCCTTGACGCGCCATCTGCTCCATGCGTTGCTGCGCGTCGGCGACGATGCGCTCGGCCTCTTTCTTCGCGGTGAGAACGACCGCATTCGCGTCGAGCAGCGCCGAGTACTCGTGCTCCTTCAGCACGCGGCGCTCCGACAGCATCTGCAAGTTTTCGCTCGTAATCAGAAAAGCCAGTCCCATGCTCGCAGTCTCTCGGGAATGAGGCAAAGAAACAGCAGCTCGGCCAATTCCGCGCGCTGCGTGTCGTTGAGCCGATAGGCCGGCTGCACGTCGGCGATGCGCGGCAGTTTCAAACGCGTGCGGGAAAATACCGGCATGCCGGCCGGTGCGATGAAATCGAGCAGCAAGCGTGCGCCGCGCGCGCCGATCTTTTGCACGACGAGCTTCGGATAGCGCCGCATCGGCTCCAACGTCTCGCTGACGGCGTCGAACGGCGGCGTCTCCTTGCGCACGAACGCGATCGTCTCCGCGCCGAATCCGAGCTGCATCGCCTTCTCGACCCCGCGCGTCACCTCGCCGCTCGCGAGCCATGATTTGTGCAGGCACAGCCCGCACAGCCGGGCGAGCTGCTCGAAGGCCTCGCGCGGCAACAGCGCAAGGCGCTTGTCGCGCGAGGCGAAGTCGTAGTCGGCCTGCACATTGCCCGACGCATCCTCGTGCAAGCCCACCGTCTCGAACAATGCGCGCGCCAGCACGCGCCGGCCGCGTTCGCCGAAACGCGCGATCTCGTTCCACGGCGCCGGCCAAATGCCGAGGGGCCAACTCGGATCGACATAGCGGTCGGGACGCAAGTTGAACTCCGCGACGAGCTTTGCAAAGCGGCCACGATTGCCTTCGGCGCGCCATAACTCGTGCGCGTCGTCATAAACGTCGTCGTGCGGATCGTCTTCACCCAACATGAGTCTGCTCTTGCGACATGCTCCCGGCGTTCGCCCCGCTCGCCCCTCGTCCCATCAGCTTGAATTGGCCGCGCCTCAAGAAGAACACCGCGACGGCCACGATCGTCGACAGCACGAGCACGAGCGCGATCAACGAGAGCGCGCGTGCGAGCGGGCCCCCTTGTGCGTCCTCGGCCCGCTCGCCTTCCTTCGGCGGCGCCGCCTGCAAAAAGAGCGAGACGTTGTCATATGAGAGCCCTTCGATGCTGTGCGCCACGAGGTCTTTGACCATCGGCGCCATCATCTTCAAATCGATACCCGGCCTGTACTTGATGTAGACCGACGCCGAGGACGGCTTGATCTTGTCCGACAGCGGATCGTTCTCGGGAATTACGACGTGCACGTGCGCGACGATAACGCCGTTGACGTCGAGCAGCGTCCGCTCGAGCTCTTGCTCCGCGCCGTAGATATAGCGGATGCGCTCCTCGGCCGGCGTAGAGACGAGCCCTTGCTTGCTGAAGAGTTCGCCCAGATTCTCGGTCGGCTGACGCGGCAGGCCAACGGCCTTCAACGCGTTCAATGCGGCCGGCACCGACGAGCCATCGACGCGCAACTCCCACCCGTGGTCGGGCACCTCGGCCTTCGACGCGCCGATACCGGCATTGGCCAGCGCCTCGATCATTTCATTGGCCGACGTTTCCGTCAGGTCCATGTACAGTTCCTGCTGACAACCCGCCAGCAGCAAGGCGCACGCGAGCACAACGCATGCGCGCAGCAGCGTTTTCATAAGCTTTCCCGAATGCGCGTCGCGCCGCGTCGTACGCGCGCGTTGCGCGGTAACCGGCTACTCGGCGTTGTTCTTCAACAGCGATTGCGTGACGCCGTTGGACGCGTCGGCCATCGCCATGCTGAACTGATACTGCTGCATCGTCACCGACGTGCTCAGCGTGAAATCAGTCAATCGCACCATCGTCATCATCGGATCGCTCGCGTCGATCAACGCCTCCGGGTGCTCCATCTGCTGCATCGCCGCGTCGTAGCGCGCGTCGAGTGCCGCCGTTTCCTTGCGCACGTGCGTCACCACGGCATCGAGACTATGCGTTTCCTGCGCGCTATGCATGCGGACGGTACCGGCAGGCGCGGACTCGGTCGACTGCGCACTCATATGCGCGTCGAAGGCGCCCGCCTGTGCAGGGTCCGCTTCGTGAACGGGCGCCGCGGGCATCGCTTCGTTCGCGCTCGCGGCCGCGCTCACACCATTCGGTCCTTTCACGTCCGACAACTGAACGGTCGAAACGGCTGGAACAGTCATGTGAACCTCACTGAGGATCGGCCAACTACGCCGAATAAATCATGTACCGGGCGCCGCTTACGCGGCGCCCCGCACCTAACCGCGTGACAGGTGCCCGACAGCTACATCAAGAAACATGCGCGCCGCGCTGCATGCTTTGGCACGCCGTGTCGACCGTGCTGCTCTCGCCTTGCCGAGCCGACATCGCGGTCTTGCACAAGTCCTGCGTATTGCTCAACTGCATCGACCACAGTTGGAAGTCCTCTTCCTGCGTCTGCATATCGTTCATTTGCGACTGGATGTCTCCCGAATTCATGCCGACGTTCGATGAGGTAGTGGATGACACGCTGGTCATTGCTGCTCTCCTTAGCTGTTAATGTCGTTGCCCCCGGGGATATCGGGGAGTTCAACAAAACGCGCGTTGCCGCGCTTCTCTCGCCCATGCGAGACGTGCTTGCCTCGCGTGAACCCGTCTACACGCGCGGCGCCTGACGAGCGCGCCGCGTCGCGAAAACTAGCCCGGCGGCGAAGCGATGAAGTCGTGCACCGCCGCCGAACCCACGTCCATGAAAAATCGATCCGGTCCACGCGCGAAAATCACGCGATCGTTGCTGATCTGCCTCACCTCGAGCCCGCCGGGCAAGCGCGATCCCTCGAAATAGCGCGCCCCGTCCGACGTTTCGATGAAACGCGTACCGAGGCCGTCGTCGTACACGCCCACGATGTCGGGCACGTCGCCGGCCATCGGCGGCGCCTTTTGTTTCGTCGTCATCGGCACGGCCGCGTAGACCACGTGATCGACCACCTGCAACGCCGGCCGCGCATCCTTCGCGAAGTTGGCGACGCGCTGCTGCAGCAAGCGGTTGGCTGTCCCGCTGACGAGCAGCGTGCCGTGCCCCCCGTATGTCACCGTCAACGGCGTATCGCTGAAATAGAGCCGTGCCGACCCCAACAACTCGTCGATCACGTAGACGTCGCCCACCGTCGTCTGCGGAAACGTCTGCACGATGCTCTGAAGCCGGTCACGATCCGACAGCGAGTTGACGTAGCCCGACACGAGAAAGCCCGTGCTCGTCGGCTTCACGTTCACTTCCGGATAATCGTGCAGGGCCTGCCGCACCTCTTGCATGCGCTCGGTCGCGCTCGCCTGAAACCAGAACGGGTCGGTCGCGCCGATTGCCAGATACGCGCCGCCGGCCAACACGAGTACCCCCCAAAGCACGCCGAGGCCGATCACGAAGCGGCGGCTCGCCATCCATGCCGCCCACGGCGCTAAAGCCCACCGCGCAAGCCGATTGCCCTTCGGCGCCGCTTGCTCGTCGGGGGCAGGCGCGCGCGGCTCGGCTGCCGGTACGATCCCGAGCTTGAGCGCACCGATCTCGACGACGTCGCCGTGCCGCAGCGCGCGCCGCGTCGCATCGAGCGCCACACCATTTAACGTCACCTCGCCGTCGCCGACGTTCTGCACCGATACCGCGATCTGCCCCACCGACAAACGCAACTGCCGCGGCGCGATCTCGCGGTCGGGCACGATCACGTCGCATTGCGCGCCCGACCCCACCCAGTTCTCGCCGACCTTGAGCGCCAGCGTGCGGCCGAACAGCGGCCCGCTCAAGAACGACAGGCTCCACGGCGCCTTCGTCGAAGACGCCGTGGTTGGCTTGGACGGGGACGCCGCGTCGTCGGTCATTCAATGCTCCGAGACGTCTGCCGACGGGGCCGACGAGACGATTTGCGTGGCCGCGCCGATGGGGGTCTTCGGCGTCGCCGCAGCCGGCTCGCTCGCCTGAACGGGCGCGTTCGCCGGTATGCTCGGCGAGGTGGATGCCGTCGATGCCCGAGGCGAGCGCTCGCCTGCTCCAGCCTTCGCGGCGCGCTTTCCCGACGGGCCCGGCGGCGCCAGCTCGTTGGAAGCCGCCGGGCCGGACTGCGAACTCGAAGGCTTCGAACTCGAGGGCGCGGCGCTCGATGGCGGCGTGGTCGGCACCGCGCTCGGCGGCACGACCAGCGGCGCGGACGCCTTGCCCGGCATAGGCTCACCCGCGTTGAACGGCTGCCCCGGCAATATCGGCTCGACGCCCATCGGCGTGCCCCTCGGATCGAAGGCGCTTGCCGTCTGCACGACGCGCGGCGTCAATAGATAGAACCGATCCGTGCGCTCCCCGTTCTTCGTCGTGTACTTGAACAGGTTGCCGATCCACGGGATGTCCGAGAGCAGTGGAACGCCCGACTTGTTGTTGGTGAGCGAATCGTCGTTGAAGCCCGCGATCAGCAAACTCTTGCCTTCGTCGATCATCGCCTTCGTCACGATGTTGCGCTCGAGCACGGCCGGCACCGACGACACCGTCAGCGTGCTGCTGAGTTGCCCGTCATCGATATCGATCGACATCATCACGCCGGGCTTGCCGGCGTCGTCGATGATGCGCGGCGTAACCTTCACGCTCGTGCCCGTCGTGATTCCATATAGTGAGGAGTCCTGATAACCGGACACCTGCACGTAGAATTCGGTGAGGTTCTCGAGAATCGCCTCGTTGTTGTCGAGCGTCAGAATCATCGGCTTAGACAACGTCCTCGCTTTCCCCGTCTGCTGCAGCGCATTGATGCGCGAAAGCAGATAGTTGCGCATGGCGCCGCCGATCGATGCCGTCAGCGCCATACCGGTCGGTGTCGTCGTACCGGTTTGTCCCGCCTCCGTATTGCCGCTGAACGACAGCGGCGGATTGCTGCCGTTGCCGAATTGGAAATCGCCGTTCGGCGTATGCAGCCGCCAGTCGACGCCGAACGAATCGAGCGCGCTCTCGTCGATGTCGATGATCGTCAAGCCCACCTCGATCAAGCGCGGCCGAGCATCGAGCGCCGCAATGAGCTGTGCGTACTGCTGCATATGCTCGGGCACGTCGCGCACGATGACCGAGTTCGTCCCCGCGTCGGCCACGATCTGTGGCAACGAAATCGCCTGCCCGGTATGCACCTGCGTGTTGGTCGATGCGCTCGGCGTGGCCGCCGCATCCGTCGCGCCGAGGCTCAGCTTCGGCACGTCGACGGTATCGCCCGACGACAGCTTCACTTGCCGCGTCGCGCCGCCGAGCGGGGCGCCGTAGCCCGGCGTGCCCTTGTTGTCGTCGTTCTTGCCGAACAGCCGCCCGAGCGTCGTTGCCACGCCGGGAATCGTGACTTCCTTACCGGAGCGATTGACCTGGAAGTCGTTCGCGTACGCGTAGCGCAGCGGGAAAGCGCGAATCTCCGCGCGATCTAGCCCGCGGCTCGGATCGGTGATCGTCGAAATCGCCTGTCGCACCAGATCGACGTAGCGCTGCGGGCCCGACACGTAAATCGTATTTTCAAGATCGCTGATGATGAGCGGATAGCGCTTGTCGGGAATCTGCATCGCCTCGAGCGTGCGCGAGAGTTCTCCCGCGCTGCCCTTTGGAATCGGAAAGACCTGCGTCTGCCCGTCTTCCGCGCGATCGATGTAGAGCAGCGATCCGTCGTAGTAGTACGTCAGGCCATACGTCGAACAAACACTGCGCAGCGTGGTGAGCGGAGAGCCCGAGAAGTGGCCGCTGATCGTGCCGTCGACCTTCGAATCGATCACGGCCGTCACACCCTGAGCGGCAGCGAGTTCGCGAATGAAGTCGGTTACCTTCTTGCCGTCGGCGACGATCGTATAGGGGCGATCGCGCCACTGCAGCTCCGCCGCATGCGCCGTGCGCGGCACGCCGAGCGCACCAGCAAACGACAACGCGAGCGCGCCGAGCGCAAGCAACGAGACGCTGCGTGAACGAGCGGCATAGGCGCGACGCGCCCGAGGAGAAAGCATCTGTGTGCTCAAAACAACCTCGCGAAGGACTGCTGACCGAACAACAAAACCGAGCGCCCAATCCAGCCGCCCGTCACGATGATCGCCACCATCACCGCGATCATGCGCGCGGCAAGGCCGATCGTTTGGTCCTGCAATTGCGTCACGGCCTGCGCCAGCGCAACGACGAGCGCCGTGCCGGCCGCAACGAGCACGATCGGCAGAGACAGCATCAACACGAGCAAGAGCGCCTGCCGTGTAATGTCAAGAATCGTTTCCGTAGTCATCGAGTGATCCTTTGCTTCATGGAGGTACGGCTTACTCGTCACGACGCGATCGCCGGGCTCGACACCCAGCCGATGGTGCGCAGCTCGACGTCTTCCTCGAGCTCCTGATACGACAGCACCGGCAGGTCCGGGAGCACGGCCGCAAGCGTCGTGCGCACGTAGCGGCGCACGTTCAGCGACACGACCACCGCGGTGCGCACGGACGTCGCACGCTTGCGTGGCATGCCCCCGGCCGCCGTGCTTTGGTGGCCGTCGAAAATCTTGCGCACTTGCTGACAGACGTCGTCCTTGACCTCACGTGCAAGGCCGAGCACGTTGCCCTGCTTCGTGCGCATCACGGCTTGCTCGAACCGTTCTTGCAAAACAGGCTCGAAGAGAATGACGTCGAGCTTGCGCGCGTTGCCCACGTGGCGATCGGTGATCATGCGGCGCAGATCGACGCGAACGAGCTCGACGAGCGCGATCGTGTCGTCGGGCTCTCTCGGCGCCCACGTGATCATGCTTTCGAAGATGATCCGCAAATTGCGGATAGGGATGTCTTCCATCAGCAAACGCCGCAGCACTTCGGTGATGCGCTGCAACGGCACGAGACGCATGAGCTCCGCCACGAGTTCGGCGTAATCGCGCCGCACGAGCCGGATCAAATGCTGCGCTTCCTGAATGCCGATCAGCGCGGCGGCGTGTTTGCGCACTTCGCTCTCGACGTGCCGCGCGAGCACGTCCTCGGTGCGCAAGCCCGCCACGGGTTGCGGCACCTTCGTCTCGTTGGCCAGCAGATGCGGCACGCGCGATGGCAGTGGCGGCGCTTCCTTGTCCTCTTGCTCCTGCGCTCTCGCGTCGAGCGGCAGCCACACGGGTTGAGCGAACGGGCCGAACGGCTCGCCGGGCGTACGCTCGACACCGTCCGCCAACGGCGTCACGCCGTCCCATAGCAGCCGATCGGGCCGCAATTGGCCTTCCGATGCCAGCACGTCCTGCACGAATACTTGATAGCCGCCCTCAGGCAACGCCGCATCGAACGCCACGTGCACGCGCGGAAAGATCGGGCCGATGTCGGCCTCGACGTTCGACTTGGCGAGCGCCAATGCCTCCTGCAATCGGATGAGATTCAGATGCGGCGACAGCGGCCGCGCCACCGCCACGGCCACCGGCGAGGTGACGCCCGACGTATGCGGGCCGACTTCCGCCTCGCGTTCGCCCGACAGCGGCTCGGCCAGCGTGATGAGCTTGAGCGGCGGCATCGTCTTGCGCCGGCGCAGCAGCAATGCGCCGCCGCCCCCGGTCACGAACGCGAGCAGCATGAACGACCACGCGGGAAAGCCCGGCACGAACGCAAACGCGAGCAGCACGGCAGAGGCGATCATCAACGCTCGCGGATGCGCGGTGATCTGCTTGCCGATCTGCTCGCCGAGCTGGGTATCGCTTGCATCGCGCGTCGCGACGCGAGTGGTCACGACGCCCGCCGCGATCGAGACGAGCAGCGACGGAATCTGCGCCGACATGCCGTCGCCGACGGTCAAGATCGCATAGCGATGCAACGCATCGGACACGCTCATGTTCTTCATGATCGTGCCGACCGCAATGCCCGCCAGAATATTGACGAAAGCGATGACCGTGCCGGCGATCGCATCGCCTTTCACGAACTTCATCGCACCGTCCATCGCGCCGTGCAGTTGCGATTCCTGCTCGAGTCGCTCGCGGCGATGCTTCGCCTCTTCGGAGCTGATGATGCCTGCGCGCAGATCGGCATCGATGCTCATCTGCTTTCCTGGCATCGCGTCGAGCGAGAACCGTGCCCCCACCTCGGCGACACGCTCGGAGCCTTTCGCGATCACGATGAACTGCACGATCGCGATCACCAGAAACACGACGCCACCGACGACGAAGTTGTTGCCGACGACGAGCCGCCCGAACGCATCGATGATGTGCCCCGCATTCGCATGCAGCAAAATCAGCTTGCACGAGGCGATGTTCAACGATAGGCGCAGCAGCGTCGTAAACAGCAGCATGGCCGGAAACGACGAAAAGCTCAGCGCGGACGGCAAATAGGTCGACACCGTGAGCAGCACGATGCTGATGGCGAGGTTCAACGAAATGAGCCCATCCATCACCATCGTGGGAAGCGGCAACACGAACAGCGAAATGACGATCGCCATGAAGCCGGCCAACGCGAGATCGTAGGGCCGTACCGGCCGGCGCGCGTCGTCTGCGCCGCTTCTGCCCGGCCATCGGTCCTTCATCTGCTTCTTAAGCGCGGCCACGGACATGAAAACCCTCGCTGAAATATCGCCCACGCGGAAAAGGGGTATCCGCGACGGAAAGTGTAAAAGCGAGGGGGGTGCGCCTCAATCGTCAGATTCGTAGTAAATCGCGCAACGACGAGAGCGTAAGGTCGAAACACTACTGAACAGTGCAGTTCCTCGAGCCATAGGCACGCGGCTATAGTCGAAAACCATGAAACGGGCATCGAACACGCGATGTGCCGCTCACGAGACGGAGGACTGCATGACGAACCCCGAGGCGCGCAAGCGCCCGTCGAAAGGAAGCAGTGAACGAGATGCAAGGCATGCGATCGACTTCATCGAAGTGGCCGACTGCCAACTCGTAGTCAGCAAAAACGCCGGACGCACTGGCGAATCAACCGGCAGCGATCGCGTCTCCGAAATCGCGACCGACCTCTCGGCCGCGCATTCCGCCCACGAACGCAAGCAACTCCTGCGCATCGCGCTGCGCACGATCGGCTTCGATTGGTTCTGCTACTGTCGTTTGACGCGGCTCGGCGAGATGGTCAATCGTGCGCGCTATTTCGATCTGTGCTCGCCTCCGGGCTGGGCGCAGCGCTATGTCGACCAGCGTTACTTCGACATCGATCCGCGCATGGCATTCGCTTGCCGCCACGACTGGCCGCTCGTCTGGGATCACGAAACGCTGGCGGCGCAGCCTACGATCACGGCCATATCAAACGAGCGTATGCAACGCTTTCTCGAAGACGCCGAGGCATGCAGCACGCGCAGCGGCATCGCGTTCGGCCTCGTCGATCCGGGCAGCCTCGAGCACAGCGTGATGATCTTCAGCTCCGTCAATCCGACGAGCGATTGGATCAATGACCGCGTAGTCGGCCAGGCTTACGCGCTCGGGCTCGGCGTGCACGCGTTCCTGGCCGGGCAGATGGCCTCGATGGCGCAAACGCCGATGCTGTCCGACCTGCAGCGGCGCATCCTCAATTTCACGGCCAGTGGCCTCAGCGATCGCGAAATTGCGCAGCAATTGAACATGTCGCGCAGCAACGTGGACTATCACATGCGGCAGATTCGCAAGAAGTACGGGGTGCTCAATCGCGTGCAGCTCGCGTATCTCGCGGGACGGCTGTTCGTCGTTTGACCTCCATGAGCGCCACATTGGCGAGTACCCCGCCCAAGGCGAGCGCACCGCGCGCCTCCCCGCCGCCGGTCGCGCCGAGCGCCGCGCAGCCGCTCGGCAACGCGCCGACCTTGCCGCGCATAAGCCCACTGGCTGCGCACGCGCTCAATCGCGCGTATGCGTGGCCGAAGCCGTTCGTGCTCGCGCTCGAGCGCGGCCCCTACGAATTGCGCTGGCAGGCCGACGCCGAGATCAGCGCGCCGGGGCATGTCTACACGTTTCGCTTCGGGCCGGCCGAGGGCCGCTTCGTGCTCGATGCGATCGGCGAGCATGCGCTGATCGGCGACGCCGCAAGCGATAGCGTGCCGGCCGACATCCGCTGCGCGCTGATTGCCGATGCGCTCGCGCCGCTCATCGACGTGCTCGAAGCGAAAACACGGCAACGGATCGAACTCGGCACCGTATCGGTCGGCGCGCAAACGCACAAGGACGAGCTCGCGCGCGAGCGCGACGCGCTGCGCTTTCGCGTGACGCGTCCCGGCAGCGAATGGCACTGCGACGGCGCGGTGCGCTTTACCGAGGAACGGTACTTGGGCCTTGCCTGCCCCGCGGAGCCCCCACCGCCCAAGCTCGACGACACCGACTTCGACATGCTGCCGATCGCGCTGCGCTTCGTCTTGGGCTCGACGATGCTCAGCGTCGCCGAACTGCACTCCATTGCGCGCGGTGACATCATCGGCATCGAGCGCTGGCAATCGTTCGGCCAAGCGCTGCGCTGCGTCGCGACGACGAGCGACTCGCGCGTGACCGTCTCGGCCAAAGCGCTCGGATCGCGCATCGTCATCGACCATATCGAGGAGAATTCCGTGACGCCATCCATACGGTCCGATGCGCCCGGCGCGGGCCCGTCGGGTCCATCGGGCCCGGCAGCCGACGCCGCGGCGCCGAGCGAATCCTCGCTGACGCATATCGACGCACTCGAAGTACGCGTGACGTTCGAGCTCGACGAGCGATCGATGCCGCTCGCGCAGCTCAAAGCACTCAAGAGCGGCTACGTCATCGAACTCGATCAGCCGTTGAATCAAAGCACCGTTCATATTCGCGCGAACGGCGCGCTCGTCGGACAAGGGCATCTGATTGCCGTCGGCAACAAGCTCGGCGTGCGCGTGTCGCGTTTTTCGGAGAGCGGCAATGAGTAACATGCCGAATCCGGTCACGATGCTGTTTTTGATCGTCGCGCTCGGCACGATTCCGTTCGCCGCGTTGATGGTCACCAGTTATACGAAGCTCGTCGTCGTGCTCGGCCTGTTGCGCACGGCGCTCGGGGTGCAACAGGTGCCGCCGAACATCGTGCTGAACGGCATCGCACTGATTTTGACGATCTATATCATGGCCCCCGTCGCGGGCAGCATCGTCGATACGATGCAGCAAAACCGCGTCACGATCGACGGCGCGATGAGCATAGACGACGTCATGGCGATCGGGCAATCGATCGCACCGCCGCTAAAGAAATTTCTCTCGCAACATACCGCGCCTGGCGAGCGCAACTTCTTCATGCGCTCGGCCACCGCCATCTGGCCGGCGGAGCGTGCGCAAACGCTCAAGTCCGACGACCTGATGGTGCTCGTGCCGAGCTTCATGCTCTCTGAGCTGACGCGCGCATTTCAGATCGGTTTCGTGATCTACGTCGTCTTCGTCGTCACCGATCTCATCGTCGCGAACGTCTTGCTTGCGCTCGGGATGCAGATGATCTCGCCGACGACGATCTCGATCCCGTTCAAATTGTTGCTGTTCGTCATGCTCGACGGCTGGTCCGTGCTCGTGCATGGGCTCGTGCTGTCCTATCGCTGAGGCCGGAGGATGCCATGCGCCGATCGCTCGCTGCCGCCTTCGTCGCATTGCTGCTCGCCCTGAGCGCAAGCGCCGCGCGCGCCGCAGATTTTCTGGCGCTCGCGACGCGCTGCGCGCCTCACGTCGATGCCCACACGCTCGCCGCGCTCGTCAGCGTGGAATCGGGCTACAACCCCTATGCGATCGGCGTGGTGGGCGCGCATTTGGTTCGGCAGCCGGTCTCGCTCGAGGAGGCGCTCGCAACTGTCGATAATCTCACGCGGCTCGGCTACAACTTCAGCCTCGGGCTCGGGCAAGTCAATCGCTACAATCTCACGCGCTTCGGCGAAACGACGACGTCGATCTTCGACCCATGCGCGAACCTGCGCGTAGCCGGCTCGATCCTCACCGAGTGCTTCGCGCGCGCGGTACGGATCGAAGCCGACGAGCAATATGCGCTGCGCAAAGCGCTCTCTTGCTACTACAGCGGCAATTTCTCGACGGGATTCACCGCCGGCTACGTCGAACGCGTCGTCTCGCACGCGCTCGACGACGGGCATCACGAGGTCGCACCGATTCCGCTCGCGCCCGGCGGGGCGGCACCCAGCGCGGCGGCCCCGTCATCATCGCAGCCGCCCCGCGCGCACGCGGTCGCCGCCCGCGTGCGCAGCACGCATCCGTCGCGCTGCGCACCGGGCATCGTCGTTCTGTCCGATTGCGCCAGCGACGGCCTGCCGCACGGCGGCACCGTCAAAATCTTGCGGTAACCCGCCCGTTCGTCAGTCGAGCACGAGCGAGCAGACGAGGAACGCGAGGTGCGTGCGATTGGCCGCTCCGTAGCGGCGCCGCAGCAACCGCAAGTGATAGTCGACGTTGTGCGGCGTCGTTTGCAGTCGCGCCGCAATCTGCTTATCGGACAGGCCGCCGATGACGCACGTCAGGATGCGAACCTGCATCTCCGATAGCGGCTCTTGCTGCCGCGCTGCGGCATCGCACGGGCAACCATCGCCCCTATCCGAACGTGCCGGATCAGAGGCGAAACGATGCAGCGACAACCCGAACGTGAGCGCTTGCGCCACGACGTTTTCGACGATCCAGTCTGCGCTCGCCCGACTGGCGGCAAGGCTGACGACGGCGCGCACGCCGCCTTGCACGGTGGGAATGCCGAACATGACGCCGCTTTCGATCCCTTCGCGCTCGAGCGCCGGAAACAAGCCTCGCATCGCTTCGGGCGCGCCTCTACGACGCCATGCGCGCAACAGCCAATCGATGTCCCAAACGAGCGGCACGTTCGACTCGCGCACGGCGGCAAGACGCGGATCGTGCGCCCGATACCCGCTCTCGAAGTAGCGGTTGCCAAAGTGGTGCGGCGCACGCTCGTCGAGCGACCAGGCCGGCGTGTCGACGCGCCCGCGCCCGTCCACTCTGACATAGGCCAACGAGTGAAAACCCATGACGTGCAACAACGCGCGCAGCATGCGCGTGCGTTCGTCGGGCTCGTCGATCGCCATGAGTTGCGCCGCGACGTCCATGTCGACGCCCGCGCCGCCCTGCCTATCGGCCGAGCGGCTCGGTGCCGAGCGCGCCGCGGCCGATGCCGATGCCACCTCGCGTGCGCACAAGCGCCGTGCGTTCGATCTTGCGTTCGGATCGCCGCGCGAGCGCGCCGCGATCCGTGGTGTGTCCTCCTTGGCGAGCGAGCGCTCGCTGTCCCATCTTATCGTTCTCGCATCCATATCAAAGGCCAATGATTCATTCGAGCACCGCGCCGGCCCAGCCCTCATGGGTGCCGGCAGCGCGGTCGTGCGACTGTACTGGGCTCTCAGATGCGTCGATATTCAATTTCGTTGCGCAGGTATAGCAAAGAGACATACGTCGACCGGCAAACGATGCTTGCCGCAAGCATTTCGTCAGGACACCTAATGATGTCGTTCGGGCCGGTACCGACGCCGGGCGGCTACGTGCGCGATTTACGCGAGGCTGACCTTGTACTCGCTGATGCTCGCCGCGAACGCGTCGCACAGCTCGTCGGCGGCCGATACGACGCTGGCGATCAACGAATCGGCAAACGGCCCGGCGAGCGACTTGCTCGTCCCGAGCAGCCTCACCTCGAACTCGAGCTCTGGCGAAAGCAAATAGGCATGCAGTTCGCCCGGCCCGCCGGCCACCGCGGTGAACGTATCGAGCAGCGCGTAGCCGACCCCCTGCGTCACGAGCGCGCGCGCAATCGCGTAGGTTTGCACTACGATGTTCGCCCGCAGACCCATGCTCGCATGTTGCAGCCGCTGGCCGATGATCGAGCCGAGCGGCGTGCCGTCATGCAGGCGAATGAACGGCCGATCGGCAAGATAGCCGAGTTCGCTGAGCGGCGCGTTATGCCGCAGCAGGCGCGGCCAGGACGTCGGCGTGGCGAGCACCATCTGCCCTTTGGCGAGCAGATGTGTCTCGATGCCCGGCACGGCCGGTGGCGACAGGCAAATACCGAGATCGACGGTGCCGGCGCGCAGCGCGTCCACCACTTCGTTCGTATGCAGCGTCGCAAGCTCGAACGCCGCGTCGGGATGGGCGTCGATCATCCGCTCCACCGCCCGCGGCAAGACGCTGTTCGCCAGGCTCGGCGTCACGGCCAGCCGTAGTGGCGCGCCACCTTGGCGGCGCACCGTTGCCGACGTATAGCGCAGCTTTTCGACGGCGGCGAAGACTTGCTCGACGTCGGGGTAGATCGTTATCAACTCGCTGGTCGGTACGAGCCTGCCACGTACGCGCTCGAAGAATTTGAACCCCGCCTGCTGCTCCGCGTGCTGCAGCGTGCGCGAGACGACGGGCTGCGAGACATGCAGCAAGTCTCCCGCACCGCTGATCGAGCCGGTGACCATGATCGCCCTCAATACTTCGATATGACGTAGTCGCATGCGAGGAACACGTCGCCTTGCACGGAAGATGGGAAGGTGCATCTTACCTGTCGCAACCCGCATCCGGCGTACGTCTTACCGGTTGCGTCTGATTTCGGCGACAGCCGATTACGGACATCCCTCACTTTCGTAGTCGGTCGCAACAAGACCACGCAAAACCATAGGCGGACTACTGGTTCGCCGATCTCACGAAAGCGCTCTGCGCTGGGATACTGATACCTCTCGCGGGCTGCGAGCGCGTTTCCTGGAGCAAGAAATATGAATCAGTACGGCACGACCGATGCAGATACCGATGTTTCGAACTTCCTTGTCTACGGCGACGCTGAACTCGACAGCACCGCCGATGCGCCCATCGACGACGATGCCCCCGACGGGCAGCGTCTTGCCGGCATCGCGCACGACCTGGCGAAGGTCGGCTCGGCGCAAGCACGGCACGCCCTGCTTCGTCCGGCGCTGCGCGCGGCCGGTTTCGAATCGCTGTGCTATATGCGCGTCTCGCGCATCGGCGATACGATCAACCGGCTCGTCTACTTCAACGCTTTCTCGCCGACCGGATGGGCGCAACGTTATTTGCGCGAACGCTTCTACGACATCGACGCCCGCCTCGCCTATTCGTGCCGCCACGAATGGCCCATGTTGTGGGATCTTTCGTCGATCTCGTCGGCGGCGGCGGTCGCCGGCATGAGCCAGAACGGCGGCGCAACGAACACGACGGCGGCCGCGCGCACCGAGCGCTTCGCAACAGCGGCACGCGATGCCGGCATGCTCTCGGGCGTCTCCTTTGGCCTCGGCACACCCGACGCACTGGACACGTGCGTCGTCATGTTCGCCAGCTCTCAGCAGTCGAAGGCAAGGCTTCCCGACATGGCAATCGGCCACGCCTATGCGCTCGCCGTCGGTCTGCACGAGTTCCTCGCGTTGCGTGCTCCGCAGATTCATCGCCCCGCCTACACGACCGAATTGAGCGACATCCAGCGCTCGATTCTCGAGCTCGTCACGCTCGGCATGAACGACAAGGACATCGCGGAACGGCTCGGTACGTCGCATCACAACGTCGACTACTACCTGCGCCAACTCAAGAAGCTCTACCACGCCACCAATCGCGTCCAGCTCGCCTATATCGCCGGACGCGTGCTCGGTACGCCTGACGCGTGCCGCGGCGCAAATTCGTAGTTCCGCATCGACACGGGCCCCGCTAAACGGCGATCTCTACGTAACAGCCGGTTTGAAGCAGGGTGCGGCACTCGATATAGTTCACTACAAGCCGCCGAAAAACTACGGTGCTTCGGCGGCAAGATAAAAAGATCATCGTTTGTTCCGTCGTTGTCGATGCATCGCCGTAACCGATGGAAAGGTCGTCCGGTAGTTAATCAGTAGTCCTAATCAAAAGCAACAATCGGGGTCAACATGCGTAAACTCCTCCAAAGCCTCCAAGGTCTTCAACGCGACGAACTCGGCGTGAGCTCGATGGAATATGCCGTGCTCGCCGGCATCATCGTCGTGGCGGTCGTCGCCGCGGGGAGCGTCCTGTCCAACACGACCAACGGCCTGCCCGGACTCTTCACCAATCTCCTCACCACGGTCAATGCGGCCGCCCAAGGCACCACCAAGTCCGGCAGCTAAGCGCGAGCGCCGTCCGCGATAAGCGGGCGGCATCTCTCGTGGTGTCGAACGCAATCGGCTATGCCGGCTGCGCTCTGCTGCTCGCGCTCGCCTATACGGATCTACAAGCACGACGTTTGCCGAATCCGCTCGTCGCGGCGTTCGGCGCGCTCTACGTCGCGCATGCTTGGCTTGGTGCCGTTTCGTATAGCGCGTTCGCACAGCACGTGGTGGCGGCGCTCGTCGTGTTCGTCTGCGGGGCGGCGCTGTATGTCGCCGATCGTATCGGCGGCGGCGACGTCAAGCTCGCGAGCGCACTGGCGTTTTGGATCGGTCCGCACGGTGCGGTGCCGGCGCTCGTGTTCGTCTCGATCACGGGTTCCGTCGTCGCCGTCGCGGGGCTGATCGCGGATCGCCTAGCGCCGGCAGCGGCGCCGCTGCCCTTGATCGGCTCGACGCTTCGACTCGTATCGGCACGGCGCGGCGTGCCCTACGGGGTCGCGCTCGCCGCCTGCGGTGTCATCGCCTTGCTGCCGCGCTCTTTCGTCATCGGATAAACACGTATGCGGACCTCGTCATGTCGAGCACAGTGAAGCTGGCGCTGCTAGTTGCACTCGCCGTCGTCTCGGCGATCGTGCTTCGAGCGCTGTTCATCGCCGCGTCGGCCCACCCCAGCATGCCGAGCGTGCAGCAGCGCGTGCGCGTTGCCGCGGCCGATCTTCCCGCCGGCCTGCTGCTGCGCAGCAGCGACCTCGCGTGGAAGGAGTTGCCGCCGGGACAAACCGTGCCCGCGCAGGCAGTGCGTCAAAACGATCCCGCGACGCCCGACGTCGCCGGCGCCGTCATGTTGCGCCCCATCGCGGCGGGCACACCGATCACGGCGAAGGACGTCGTGTTCCCCACGGCGCCCGGCTTTCTCGCCGCCGCGCTCAAGCCCGACATGCGCGCCGTATCGGTCGCGATCGACGATGTCTCGGGCAACGCGGGCCTCATCGAGCCCGGCGATTATGTCGATCTGATCCTCACACAGAACCTCAGCGACAAAGTGCAATCTCCGCGCATGTCGGTCGCAAGCGAGACGATCGTCGACCACGTGCGCGTGCTCGCGGTGGGATCGGCCTTCACACGTCCGAAGGACGACGGCTCGACGGACAACGCGCATGCCCGCACGGTCACGCTCGAAGTGACGCCGCGCATGGCCGAAGTCGTCGCGATCTCGGCGCGTCTGGGTACGCTGTCCCTCGCGCTGCGCAGCTTTGCGACGCTCGTGCGCAGCGCGTCCGGCGTTCATACGGATCACGACGACACCATCGACGCGCCGGCGCCGGTATGGGCCGGAGACGTTTCGCGCGCGGTGCGCGCGCTTCCGAACTCACCGAACGCCGACGCCCTGAGTGCGCGCGTGTCGAACGGGACGACCGTGCTCGTCTATCGCGGCTCGAGCCACGGCGATTCCGAAGCGACGGCGGCGCAACCATCGTCGCCGGGGGCCGCCAACGCGGCGCCGCACGTGCCGCCCGTTCGCGTCGACCTGCCGGCAGGCGACGGCGGTTCTCCGCCGATCGCCGCGCAAAGTGCGCCAATCAACGGATCGAACCCATGAGCGCCGACTGTCCCGACCATCCCATGCTTCCCGGCGCACCGATGCGAACTACTCGATTAGGATTCCTAACCATGACGCGCGGGTGGTTCATCCTCGTGCTCGCTTGCTTCGCTTTTGCAGCGCGAGCGTCCGAGCCGTTGACGGTCACCGCCGGCGCGGGCGCCGTCGTGAAATTGCCGGAACCTGCCGTCGCGGTGTTCGTCGCCGATCCCGACGTCGCCGACATTCACGTTCCCACGCCGGGCGCCATCTTCGTCGTCGGCAAGAAGGAAGGCCAAACGACGCTGTTCGCGCTCGGCCGCGACAACCGCGTGATTCTGCGCGAGGCGGTGACGGTCAAGCGCGACTTGGGCCGCCTCGATACGCTGCTTCATGACAGGTTTCCGCATTTGAAGCTCACGCTCGCGTCGGCGCCGGGCTCGCTGATGGTATCGGGCAATGTCGATACCGCCTCCGATGTCGATGCGATCGTGCGCACGCTGACACCCGCGCTGACCGATAAAGACACGCTCATCAATCACCTCGTGCTCGCGCAGCCCACACAGGTTTACCTGCGCGTGCGCATGGTCGAGGTCGATCGCAACGTGACCCAGCAACTCGGGGTGAACTGGAATGCGGCCGGCAGCATCGGCAATTTCGTCGTCGGCCTGATGAGCGGGCGCACCATCCAAGACCCGACGACAGGCGCCTATCAACTGCCGACAACTGCCGCCACCAGCGTGCTCAGCGGCTTCAAGACAGCCAACTCGTCGGTGCAGAACATGATCGACGCACTCGATCAAGACGGGCTGCTCACCGTGCTCGCCGAACCGAATTTGACCGTGCTCTCGGGCCAAACGGCAAGCTTCCTTGCCGGCGGCGAGTTTCCGATTCCAATCGCTCAGCAGCAAGGCACGATCAGCGTCGAATTCAAGCCGTTCGGCGTCTCGCTCGCCTTCACGCCGACGGTGCTCGCCGACGATCGAATCAGCCTGAAGGTACGGCCGGAAGTCAGCGAGATCGACCCGACCACGACCGTCACCACGAACTCGATCACCGTGCCTGGGCTGTCGATTCGTCGCGTCGAAACAACCGTCGAACTCGCGAGCGGGCAAAGCTTCGCCATCGGAGGCCTGTTGCAAGACGAAACGCGCGACATCATTTCGCAGTTGCCGGGCCTGGGCAAGCTGCCGATCCTCGGCCGCTTGTTTTCGTCGAAGGACTACCAGAACAACAAGACCGAACTCGTCGTCATCGTCACGCCGTACCTCGTGCATCCGGCCTCCCCCGCGCAAATGAGCACGCCGCTCGACAGCGTGCTGACGCCGAGCACCGACGTCGAAACGATCTTGCAACGCAAGACGGGCCTCGATCCGATGGACGGCAAGACCCCCCGCCTCGTCGGCGCCGCCGGGTTCATCTATTGAGGAGCACGCCGCCATGCGTTCACCTTCTTCTCTCATCACGCACGGTATCGCCGCCATACCGTTAGCACTCCTAAGCGCTTGCATGTCGACGCCGCCTTCTTTGAGCCTGCCGGATGCGTCGGTGATCCGCGTCGAAGACGGTAAGGCCGTGGCGCCGGACTGCGCGCAGTTGGCCACCACGCGCGACTTCCTCGATGCCGGCGAGGCGCGCGCCACCGTGTCGCTCGGCTGCGCCACCTACACCAATCTCGCGGCGATGCTCGTGCGCCCGGCCGACCTCACGGCGCCGGTGCCGTTCGGCGGCAGCGACCCCGATCTCGCCGCAAGTGCCGTGCGCCGTTACGAGACCGACAAGCTCGCGCCGTTGCCCGAAGCCAACACGTCGAACGTCAACCGGTAAGCGCGATGAATCCGCTCCTGAAACTGGCCCCCTCGCCTCGCAAGCATGCGTTCGTCGCGAACTTCGTCGCATTCGTCGGAGACGAACAGAGCGAGAAACTCGTCACGCGCTTCACCGAGGAGCACAACGTCGCGTTCCCTTACGTGACGACCGGCAGCGTGGACGATGCGATCGCGCATCTGACGAAGATGTCGCGTTCCCCCGCCCATCTGATCGTGGACGTCTCCGGCGTCGCGATGCCGCTCTCCGAGCTCGATCGATTGGCTGCGGTTTGCGAGCCGTCCGTGTCGGTCGTCGTCATCGGCGAGCGCAACGACGTCGGCCTGTTTCGCAGCTTGCTCGAACTCGGCGTACATGACTACCTCGTCAAGCCGTTGACGCCCGAGTTGCTGCGGCGAGCGGTCAGCGTCAACCGCGACGCCGCGCCCGTTCGCCAACCGCGCATGGGCAAAGTGATCGGCCTGACCGGCACACGCGGCGGCGTGGGTGCAACCGCCGTCGCGACGAGCCTTGCCTATCATCTCGCGACGGTCGCGCATCGCCGCATCGCGCTCATCGATCTGAATCTCTACGGCGGCACGATGAACACGCGGCTCGGCCTCAAGAGCAACAACGGCCTCGTCGATCTGCTGCGCGACACCGACCGCCTCGATCCGAAGCTCGTGGAGCGCTCGCTCGTCGCGCACGGCAATCGTTTGTTCGTCTTGTCGGCCGAGTTGCCTTACGGAGAAACCTTTCACCTTCAGGATGGGGCGCTCAAGGGCGTACTCGATCGGCTCAAACCGCACTTCCATTACGTGCTGCTCGACATTCCGAGCCAAGGCCATCCGCTCGCGCAAGCGGCGCTACCCGAAACGCAGGTCCTCTACCTGCTCGCGGATGCGACCGTTCACAGCGCGCGCGAAGTACTGCGCCTCACGCGGCTAGCGGAAGGGCTCGACCGTCCACCGTCCACTTCGGTGCTGCTCAACGCGTCGCACGGCACCGACGGCGGGCGCTTGAAGGCGGCCGATTTCGCCCTATCCATCGGGCGCCGCGTGCTGCTCGACATCCCGTTCGACGGCGCCATGCCCGTCGCCGCGGAAAACTTAGGACAACCCATCAATTCGGGAAAGTCGCGCTTTTATGACGCCATCGTCTCGCTGACCGCTAGTTTGACCGGGCAACAAAGCGCGGCGCCGCCGCCGTGGCGTTCAAAGTGGCTGGCAAGGAGGACGCGCTGATGTTCGGCCAAAAACATCGTTCGCCGCCGCGCGAACCCACGCTTGCGGCAGAGCTCGGGCAAGCGGGCGCCGCTGCGCTACACGACGCCGATGCGCTCGATCTGCTCGATCGTCCGCTGCCCACCGCATCGACGGGCACGCCTTCCTCGGCCCGTTCGGAACAGCAGGCGATGTCCGACGATTCGGCGGGCGAGCGACCCACGTCCGACCGTTCCGATGCCGAAAGAGCCGCCGCGTCCCAAGCCGCCGGCCGCACGCAAACGCTGATACGCACGGATGCGTTTCGCCTGATCCGCTCGCGGGTTCTATCGCAGATGAACGTCTCGGCCGCCGTCATGCAAACGCGGGACCACGCGCAGATGGAGCTGGCGCGCACCGTCGCCGGAATCATCGAGAGCGAGCGTCTGAAGATGACGATGACCGAGCAGTCGCAGATCATCGACGAGATGCTCAACGACATGTTCGGCGTCGGCCCGATCGAGCCGCTGCTCGCCGACGACAGCGTCACCGACATTCTCGTGAACGGGGCCGACCAAGTCTACGTCGAGCGCTACGGCAAACTCGAACTCACGCCGCTGAAGTTTCGCGACAACGCGCACGTCGTCAACGTCGCGCAACGTATTGCGGCTTCGATCGGCCGACGTGTCGACGAAAGCAGCCCGATGGTCGATGCGCGCCTGCCCGACGGCAGCCGCGTCAACGTCGTGCTGCCGCCGCTCGCGATCCGAGGCGCCTGCATCGCGATCCGTAAGTTCGCCAAGCGCGACATCACGCTCGCGCGCATGACGGCGCACGGCGGCCTGTCGCGCGCGATGGCACGCACGCTCGAAATCGCGAGCGCGTGCCGGCTCAACATCGTCATCTCGGGCGGCACGGGCTCGGGCAAGACGACGCTGCTCAATGCGATGTCGCACTTCATCGACGTGCGCGAGCGCATCGTGACCATCGAAGACGCCGCGGAATTGCAACTGCAGCAGCCACACGTCGTCAGCCTCGAAACGCGCCCGGAAAACGCCGAGGGCGTAGGTGCCGTATCGCAGCGCGATCTGGTGCGCAATGCACTGCGGATGCGCCCGGACCGCATCATTCTGGGCGAGACGCGCGGCCCCGAAGCGTTCGACGTGCTGCAAGCAATGAACACGGGCCACGACGGCTCGATGACGACGATCCACGCCAACACGCCGCGCGATACGATCACTCGGCTCGAAAGCATGGTCATCATGGCCAACGGAAATTTACCGTTGATTTCGATTCGCCGTCAGATCGCGAGCGCCGTGCAGCTCATCGTCCAAACCGAACGCATGCGCGACGGCGTCAGGCGCGTCACGCACATCACCGAAATCGTCGGCCTGGAAGGCGAAGTCATCCTCACGCAGGATCTATTCACGTTCAAATACGACGACGGCGCCACCAGCGAGCACGTCCGCGGGCGTTTCGAGGGCTCCGCGCTACGCCCCGCTTTCGCAGCACAGGCGGCGCATTTCGGGCTCGAGGAAAGTCTCATCAAGGCGATCCACACATGAGCGCGGCCAACGTCTTCGGCTTTGCCGTTTTCGCCGCGGTGATCTTCCTCGGCTTGATCGCGCAAACCGCTGCCAAGGCGTTGCGCACGCGGCCGGCCGCGCTCATGCGCGCGCGACTCGCCACGATCGACCAGGCGCCGGGCACCGTCGAAGAGGTTGCGCAGGCGACGGCGCTCTTTCGCGAACCGGGCCGGCACCTGCGCGTGTGGGCGCGGCTCGACGAACGGCTGCTGCGCTTCGAAACCGTGGGCGGCAAGTCGGGCTTGCGGCTGTCGCTGGCGGCATCGGTCGGCAGCGTGTTCGTTGCGCTGGCAACCAGCCGCATCGACGTCGTCCCGGTGTGGGCGACGGCGATACTCGCCGTCTTGCTGCCGATCGTCACGCTGCTCGGCACCTTCCGCTTCTTCGCCGAGCGGCTGCGCATGCGCTTGCTCAACGTCTTCCCCGACGCGCTCGATCTGATGGTGCGCGCCGTTCGTACGGGCGTGCCGGTCATGCGCGCGCTCGAAATCGTCGCCGATGAGTGCGCGCCGCCCATTGCCGGGGAATTTCGCCAGATCGCCGATGCATTGCACCTGGGCATCGAACTCGAGACGGTGCTCGCCAGCGCGATGAAGCGGCTTCGCATTCCCGAATTTTCGTTCTTCTGCGTCGCCCTGCTGCTGCAACGGGAAACGGGCGGCCCGCTAGGCGAGACGCTCGAAGGCCTTGCGGACATCATCCGCGCGCGCAAGGACATCAAGCTGAAGACACGTGCGTTGACGGCCGAGAGCCGACTCGCCAGTCGCATCATCGCGTGCGTGCCGCTCGTCATCTTCGGCGCGCTCTATGTCATCAATCGGGACTACGTGCGCGTCCTCACCGATACGCGCGCAGGCCACCTCATTCTCGTCACCGCCGCGTCGCTGCTCACCTTCGGGTTGCTCGTCATTCAGCGATTGGGCCGATTGGACACCTCGCGATGACGCTCACACTCGTCGACGCCATGCTCTCGATTGCGGTGATCGCGATCACGGCCGCGCTGATCGCGCGCGCGCGCAGTGCCGACGCGCGCATCGCACGCCGCGCGCTGGCGCTCGTGACCGAGCAGCGGACCGACCTCGCCATGCAACCGCCGCAGCGCTCGCTCGTTCGACGCATCGAGGCGCGCTTCGCCGCGCTCGGCGAGCAACTGCCGATCTTCGAGGGCGCCCCTCGCAACGATCTCGCGAAGCGCCTCACGCGAGCGGGCTTTCGCGGCCCACGCGCCGTGTCCGTGCTGATCGGCATCAAAATCGTCGGTGGGCTCATCGCTGCCGCGGCCGCATTCGTCGGCAGCGCGCACACTCCGTTCATCGAACGATGGTTCGTGATGCGGCTCGCCACGACCGCGGCGCTCTTGATGATCGGCATGATGCTGCCCGAGTTCTCCTTGCAAGCCTACGCGCGCCGACGTCAGAAGAAGATCGCCGGAGCGTTGCCCGACGCACTCGATCTGCTCGTCATCTGCACGAACGCCGGGCATAGCCTGGCCGCGAGCATCGTTAGGATTGCTGAAGAAATGCGGGACATCGCGCCCGCGCTCGCTCAAGAACTCGACACGACGGCCCAGGAACTTCGGCTCGACGGCGACAGCGTATCCGTACTGCGCAATCTCGCCGAGCGCGTCGATGTCGCCTCGCTGCGCACGCTCGCGACGACGCTGGCACAGTCCCAGCGCTACGGCACACCGGTCACGCAGGCGCTGCAAGTGCTCGCGCGCGCCGAGCGCAACGAGCACATGCATCTGCTCGAAGAGCGCGCCGCGCGGTTGTCGATCAAGATCACGCTGCCCATGATGTTCTTCATTTTGCCGACGGTCATTCTCATTGCGGCCGGGCCAGCCGCGCTTCGCCTGATGACGGTGTTCAAATGAAAGCCTTCGCCTCCCCGCTCGCGCTACGCGCCGCTTTCGCCTCGCTCGCCCTTGTCTTCGCCGGTTGCACACAGACCGTGCTCACGTCGCAATCCTTCGCCCATCCCGCGTTCACGCATACCGTCGCCAACGCGAAAGCCGGCGGCGAGATCGACGACATGTCGCTCGCCGAAAGCGCGTTGCAAAGCGGCGATGCATCGCTTGCCGCCTCCATGTTCGAGAAAGCGCTCGAGAAACATCCGCACGACGTTCGCGCACTCGACGGGCTCGGCGCCGCGCTCGTGCTATCGGGCGATCTCGAGCGGGCGCGGCGCAGCTACGACCGCGCGCTGGCGCTGGCACCCGATTCGATCCCCTCTCTCATCGGCCTCGCCCGCCTCGATTTGCGCGAGCGCCATCTCGACGACGCCATCGCGCGCTACGAGCGCGTGCTCGAGCACGACCGCAGCAATGCCCTCGCCAGCGCGGGACTCGGCAGCGCATTCGCGATCAAAGGCGACGAGCGGCGCGCACGGGACATCTTCGGCCAAGCCCTGCAATTGCATCCCGGCGATCGGATGCTGACCGTCGATCTCGGATTGGCGATGGTGCTCGACGGCGAACTGCGCAAGGGCGCGAATTTGCTGCTCACCGTGGCGGGCGAACCGAGCGCGCCCGTGCAGGCACGGCACGATTTAGCGCTTGCCTATGGCCTGCTCGGCAACGATGGCGCCGCCGATCAAATTCTCAGGCGCGACTTGCCACGCGCCTCGACCGACGACAACCTGACCTACTACAAGGTCGTGCGCGCACGGCTCGAGCCGTCGCCCCGTGGCGTGGCGCCGATCGCCACGCTACCGCCCGACCATCGGATCGGCGTAAGGCAGATTTCTCTTAGCGCGGCTGCGCCGATCGCAGTGCCCGCCTCGTCTGTTCGCCGCGGCGCAAGCAATGCTGCGCCGGCCGACAGCGAGGTGGCACTCAGGCTCGAGCGCGAGGTGCCCGCCATCGCACCGAGCGTGATTGCCGCGTCGCCCGTCGTGTCGCAAGCCACGTCGCCCGCCGCATCACTCGGCGAGCCGCCTGCGGAACCGAACACGGCACCCGATGTGCAATGGCAGCTGCACCGGCAAACGCCGCTCTTGCAACTGCACTGACGAACGGATCGCGTCATGCCCTCGCTCCTTCATCGAGGTCCACGGGTCCCGCGTCACGAACGCGGCGCCGTCGCGCTCGAATACGCGCTCGTGCTGCCGATGTTTCTCGCCGCCGTGTTCGCGCTGTTCCAACTCGGCTTCACGTTCATCGCGCAAGGATTGCTCGACAACGCCACGCACCACGCCGCGCGGCTCATGCGAATCGGCACGCTGGGCGGCACGTCGAGTCAATACGCGGCCCAACTCGCGACCGACGTCTGCAACGAACTCGTCGTCGGCGGACAAAGCTTCGTCCCCTCGTGCGCAGCGAACATTCAGATCTACGTGGCCGCGGCGAATGCGGGCTCGCCGTCGGGCAGCGGCTTCGCGACGCTGAAGACGGCGACGATCGCGAACAACGTCATGACGCAAACGAAAGCCGCAATCGGCCCGAAGTACGACGTCATTCTGCAGATCGGCTATGCGTACCCGTGGGCACTGCTCGCATCGACCGGGAAAACGATGCTCGTCTCGACACTGGCCTTTCAAACGGAACCGTACTGATGCCGATCATGCAGATCATGTCGACCCAGCCGATCCGTATGCACGGAGCCCGCTTCGCACGCGATTCGCGCGGCACCGCGGCGCTCGAATTCGCATTGGTCCTGCCGGTCGTCCTCGCGATTCTGTTCGGCATCTATGAAGTCGTGCAGGACGTGCGCGCGAACATGCAATTGTCGAACGCCGCCGTGTCGATCGCCGACATGGTCGCGCAGCAAAGCGGCGGCGTCACGAGCGGCGCCAGTGGCTCGATCGGCTACTTCTGCCGCGCCGGCGAGCTGATGATGACGCCGTTCCCGACCGGCGCGACGAGCGGCGTGGGTACATTTTCCGTGGCTGTGGCGAGCGTGACGAACTATAGCGGCTCCGGCGCGACCGTCGATTGGGAAAGCGACGCGTCCTGCAGCGCGGCCGCCACGGCGATCGGCTCGGCCGCGATCACGCTCGCGACTTCGCCGACGAACCTCGTTCCGAACGCGGGGCGCCCCGGCGACAGCGTCATCGTCGTCCAGGTCTCGTATCACTATCGGTCCGCCATTCAGTACTTGCTGCCGATCGACACCGTCCTGACTAAAACGGCGTTCGCGCGTCCCCGCGGCGACGAGCCCATTGCATGCACCTCGCCCTGTTCCTGAGGCACCGTATGAAGCACCGCATGAGGCCCCGCACTCGAACCCTTACGCGCACCATTCGTGTACGCGGCCGCGAACGCGGCGGCACCGCGTTGACGTTCGCGCTTCTGCTGATTCCGATCATGCTGCTCGTCGGCGGAGCGATCGACTTCGCCCGCATGCTCGAATTCAAGAGCATGCTCCAAGCGTCCGTCGACGAAGCGGCGCTCGCGGGTGCGGCGGCCTTCACGGACAAGACGCTCGGCAGCACGGCCGTGCGCGTCGCCACCGAATACTTCGACAATGCATTCCTGCCCCCGAGCCTCTCATTGTCGGCGCCGACCGTGACGGCCAATGCTAACGGCTCGATCAACCCGGCATTGGGCAGTGCGCCGGCTTATACGGTGACGGTCACCGCGACGGCGAGCGTCGCGACGACGCTGATGTCGCTCGTCATACCGTCCGCGACGATCACGGCGACGGCGACAGCCGGCGACCCCGTCATTACGCCGGAGCTTGCGATCACGCATATCAACTGGTGGGCATGCGACGGCAACACGGCTTACCTGTATCAAGTTCCGACCGCGGCGAACGGCGTGGGC
Organism: Trinickia acidisoli; assembly: GCF_017315725.1. NCBI lineage: Bacteria > Pseudomonadati > Pseudomonadota > Betaproteobacteria > Burkholderiales > Burkholderiaceae > Trinickia > Trinickia acidisoli. The sequence continues at coordinate 1,408,839 of NZ_JAFLRG010000001.1, read as the reverse complement.
TACGACTTCTCGAAAGTCCCGGCGTTCTCGGTCGCGAACGGCACGACGCAAGGCAATTACTACGAAATCGGCACCGACTACCCCGCCACGAACCCGCTCGGAAAACTGCCGACCGGCCAGAAGCTTCCTTCGTTCTCCGTCAACCAGCCGCTCGGCGTCATGCTGCGCAACGACACGAACGGCAACACGGTGGGTTGCGGCTCGCTCGTCACGGGTGCGAATTCGTACGGCGCTCCGGGCGGCGCTTCGCAGGCGTTCTACTCGTCGTTGCTGCTCAATGGCCAGTCGCCGAGCCAATTCAGCAATTACGCCTACACGGTGCAAGTCACCTCCGATGCGAGCGGCATCACGGACGTCTGGGCCACGTTGCCAGCGAGTTTGCTCAACCCGACCGGGGCGACGGTCCATGAGTCACCCTCCATTCCCGCGACCTACAACACACTCGCGACGTATCTCGGCGTCAACGATCCCACCTCCGGACACTCGAACTGTACGTCGAGCACGTCGAAATCGGGTTCGGTGTCGACGACGACCTACCGCTGCCGCACGCAGTACTTCACGACGAGCACGTCGACCGAATCCAATTGCCTGCTCTATGTGCAAACGGGCGTGACGGCCAGCGACATCTCGGCCTTGACGAGCACGACCAGCGCGCCCGCCGCGGCGCGCGGCAATTGCTTTGCGCCGAAAAGCACCAGTTCGCAATACGCCGCGCCCACGTGCGCACAGCTATCGGCGCTCGCGACGAACACAGGCAGCAGTTCCATCGCACCGGCGGCCGTTTTTTGGTGGGACGACGGCGGCGGCGTCGGGCCGGGCGAGCAAGACTTCGACCCGCAAGGGCACTGCTCCGCCACGTCGCCGGGTGGCCCCGGCTACGGCGAGGACTGCCTCTACAAGAACAACTTTTTCGCCACGCTTTGCACGACGAACGGCGGCAGCGGCAGCGGCTACACGGAGGTCGTGCTGACGCAGTGAGGCTAGGACCTGCCCCATCCCCAGCGCGCGGCCAAATAGGCGAGCTGCGCGCGGTTTTCGACGTTGAACATTTTTTGCAGCGTTTTGACGTGCTGCGTGACGCGGTGCAGCGACGACATGACTTCCGCCGCGATCTCGTGATCGGACAATCCTTTGACGAGCCGCTCGAGCACCGCCGCTTGTTCTTCGGTCAACTCGATGACGCGAGCGCGACGCGCACAGTCGTCGATATACGGCTGCACGACGCGGCCGATGGTCAGGCTCACCGCCAGCACGCTTCCCATGACGCGATCGTCGATCCAGCTCGTATCGCATGCTCGAGAGGTCAACGTAACGGCGACGCGCAAATCGGCGCACGGTGCCGGCAAGCCCAAAATCAATCCACTGTGCATTCCATGTGCACGTAATGTCGATAAAAGGCTGCGCACACGAGGTTCACTCGCATTCGGTCGCGCTTCCAATTGATCGACATTCCACGTTACCGGAAGGCAGCTTTCGCGCAATATGACGAGCCGCGGGTCCGTTTCATAAAGCCGGCTCTTCAAATAAGTCGTCGTAAACCCGAGATGCCCCATCTCACGCATCGAGTAGGCACGCAAAATGCGCCTTCCCACGGTTTCCAGCGCCATGTAAGAGAACGTCGAAAAGCCTGCTTTCTGCAAGCGCTCGCGGCACTCGCGCAGTTCGCACTCCTGCCGATCGACATCCAGCGTCGTATCGAGCTGGCGTAAATAGGCAATCGCGTCACCTTGCGAGAACCATACGAGCGTTGGAAATTCGTCATCTGTTGTCATCAGCGAATAACCTCACCCACCGGTATCGTTTTTTTGCGCTTATTATTACGCGAAGTTACGCGTGCATACATGGTTGTATCAAACTATGGGTCGTGCACCGTAGCGTGAATCTCGATCGGAGGCTCATCGATGCATTACCCTGCATTGCGCAAGGACGAGTCGGCGCTCGCGCCGCTTTCGCATTCGTGTGGCGCCGAACCGGCTACGACGGGCCGCGGCCGGACAATCGACGTCGTCTGGTGCAACGACCCCCGGCAGGTCAGCCTGGCCCAGCGCCACACGCCACGCCTGGGCATCGCGACGGCGCTCGCGGCCGCACAAAGCGCCTGTGAGCGCGGCCGGATGGTCAACGGCCTGCTGCACTTAATCGGATTTTCCACGTTCACTTATTTCGCGCTCGAATTCGCCCGCGAACGCGTCGAACGACTGTTCCTGCACGAGGCGTTCATTCCCGGCACGTACCGCGGCGATTATGTCCGCGAGCGGTATCACGACGTCGATGCCCGCACGATCGCGGCGCGTCAGGGGCAGCTACCGTTGGTATGGGACCTGCAACAATTGCGCACCCTTCCCGGCGAAACCGCGCAAGGCGGCACATCCGAGGAAAAGCTCGACGGGTTCATCAGGACGATGCGCGACGACGGTATGCGAAGCGGCCTCATGTTCGGCATGTCGATCCCGGGCACGCGGCTTCACGCCTTCATGAGCTTCACCGGCCAGCGTCGCAGCCGCGATTGGATCACTTCCACGACGCTAGAGCAAGCGCTGACGATCGGCCTCTCCGTCCACACGATCGCGGCTGCCCAGTTGACGGCCGCGGCGCGCGAGCGCACGTCCGACGACCTGACGGCGTTCGAGCGCGAATTGCTGCTCGGCATCGCCGAGGGGGCGTCGGACAAGGAAATCGGCCGGCGCCTCGATACGAGCCCCCATAACGTCGACTACCACCTGCGCAAGCTGCGCAAACGCTTCGGCGTGGCGAACCGTACCGAGCTGACCTACCTCACGTCGAAGCTCGAATTGATCTAGGGCAGCGCGAAGCTCGCAAGCCGCTCCAGCGTTACGTTGCCGCCGCAGGCCAACACCGCGACGCGCGCGCCGCTGCGCACGGCGAGCCGGCTTTCGAACGCGGCCGCCAGCGCAACCGCACCGCCGGGCTCGACGACGAGCTTGGCCTCGTTGAAATAGCGCCGGCACGCGCAAGCGATCTGGGCCTCGTCGACGGTCACGATGTCGTCGACATAGCGTCGAATCAACGGGAATGTCAGATCGCCTACGCACTGCACCTTGATCGCATCGGCCATGCTCGCGCTCGGCGCCGCCATCGAGACGATTCGACCCGCCCGTAGCGAGCGCGCCGCGTCGTCTTCGAGCGCCGGCTCTACGCCGATGACGGCAACCTGCGGCGCCAATTGCTTGATCGCCGCCGCCACACCCGCGATCAGCCCGCCGCCGCCGATCGGCACGAACACAGCCGCGGGCGGATCGTCGCCGCATTGCCGCAGCAGTTCCACACCGATCGATGCCTGCCCCGCCATCACGCGCCAATCGTCGTAGGGCGCGATGAGCGTATAGCCGTGCGATTGCGCGAGGCTTTCCGCCAGCGCGCGCCGCGCATGCGACGAAGGCTCGGCCATCACGACGCACGCCCCCCAAGCCTCGGTCGCGTCGATCTTGGCACGCGGCACGTCCGGTGACATGACGATCGTCGCGCCGATACCCTCATCGGTCGCGGCCTTGGCGACCGCCTGCGCGTGGTTGCCGGTCGAGTACGCGATGACACCGCGTGCGCGCTCGTCGGCCGTCAAGGTCGCGATGCACCACGTCGCGCCGCGAATCTTGAATGATCCCGTCGGCATCAGGCTTTCTGCCTTGACGACGATCGGCGCATTTGATGCCGTACGCCAACGGTTCACGCCGACGAGCGCGGATGCGCCGAGCTTGCCGGCGAGAAAATCGGCGGCGGCGCGAATGTCGGATAGAGGAAGGTTCATCGGCCACGCTCCCCCGTCGATTCGCCGTCGTCGTTGCCCTCGCCTGGCACACCGCGTTCGCTTTCGTCTTTGCCTTCACCCTCGAACGATACGGCGCGGCGCGCACGTGCCGCCACCCGCAGCTCGAACACGTCGGGCCGCGCGTAATGGCCCGTCGCATCGAGATCGAACCTGCCGCGCACGATGTCGTCAAGGTCGATGTCGGCCGTCAGGACGGCTTCGCGATCATAAACGGGGCCGGCCAACACCTGCCCCAGCGGATCGACGATCACGCTACCGCCTCGGATCAACGTCGTCTCGGGCGCACCACCTTGGATACAGTCGTAGTTGTCCGGACATGCCGCGCGCGTCAGATACTGACACGCGCTCAGCACGAAGCACCGGCCTTCATATGCGATGTGCCGCATCGTGCTTTGCCAGATGTCGCGATCGTCGACCGTCGGCGCGCACCAGATGCCGATGCCTTTACCGTACATCGCCATGCGCAGCGCGGGCATGTAGTTCTCCCAGCAAATCGCCGCACCGATCTTGCCGAACGGCGGCGCATCGAGGACAGGCAGCGTCGAGCCGTCGCCCATTCCCCAAATCAAGCGCTCGCTCGCTGTCGGCATCAGTTTTCGGTGCCGCGCGCGTAGGGCACCATCGGGCCCGAAGAACAATGCGGTGCAATACAGCGTGGTGCCCTCGCGCTCGATGACGCCGGCCACGATCCAAGCAAGCGCGCGGCGCGCCATCTCGCCAATGCGCGAGACGTCAGGACCGGGCACGTCGATCGCCGCTTGCCAGTAGCGCAGGAAATCGTCGCGCCCCGCGGCCGAGCGCGAACCAACGCGCGCACCGAAATCGAGCCCCTTCGGATAACCGCCGATATACGCCTCGGGAAACACGATGAGCCGCGCGCCCTGCTCGCTCGCCTCGTCGGTCAATTGCGCCATGCGCTCGAGCGTGGCGGCCGTATCGAACAGGCGGCTGCCCGTCTGCACCACGGCCACTCGATGTGTTGTCATTGCTGCTCCCATCGGAAATCGGAGGATGGGCGCAGTTTGCTATTCTGTTTCTTATCAATCAAACAAATTATCTCGAAGATGAAAATCAATGTGCTCGATATCAAGCGGCTCGATTTGAATCTGGCCGTGATATTCGTGGCGATATGGCAGGAGCGCAGCGTCACGAAAGCGGCCGCGCGGCTCGCACTGAGCCAGGCTGCGACGAGCGCAGCGCTCGCGCGGCTGCGTGAAGCCTGCGACGATCCGCTGTTCGTGCGCGTGCGCGGCGGCATGGCGCCGACGCCGCGTGCGCAGGCGATGGCCGATCGGCTCGAAACCGGTATCGCCGATCTTTGGGAAGTGCTGACTCAGCAGCAGGCGTTCGATCCGTCGAGCGCGGCCCGCCGCTTCGCCATCGGCATGTCGGACGACTTCGAACTCGCGCTCGGCCCGCACCTGACGAAGCTCGTGCAGCAAGCAGGCGCACGCGTCTCGGTCATGTTTCGGCAAACGAATCGGCACACGGTCGAGCAAATGCTCAACGATCGCGAGATCGAACTCGCGGTCGTCTCCGGCTCGGTCAAGCGCGCATGGATCGCGCGCGAACAGATCGGGCAAAGCGGCTATGCCTGCGTCGTCGACGCGAAGGCCGTGCGCGTACCGTTGCCTCTTTCGCTAGACGACTATCTCGCAATCCCCCATTTGCTCGTATCGTTTTCGGGGCGTACGGGCATCGTCGATACGGCCTTGCGCGCGCTCGAGCGCGAGCGCCATGTCTATGCGGCACTCACGCATTTTTCGGCCGTGCCCGCGTTTCTCACGAAGACGCGCGCCGTCGCCACGCTGCCTTCGCATGCGGCAGCAGCGCTCGCGCGAATGTCACGCTTGAGCGCCTGCGCCGCGCCGCTCGATCTTGGAATCTATCCCGTGCAATTGCTGTGGCGACGCGACAGCAACGGCGAAGGCGCCATCGGCTGGATGAGAGATCGCATCAAGCAGGCGTTCGCATTGGCGCTCGAAGAAGCGAAAGAAATCGAGGTGTCGCGCAGGGCTCGGAGCGGTCAGGCAAAACGTTAGGAGTGCGAACGAGTTCGAACCGACTGCGCTTCGTGGTCGACGATGCTTGCTGATAGAAAAACAGCAGGCACGGACCTTGCGCCTCCGAAGTCGAACGATCCGACGCTGCTCAGCCGTACGGCTGCCCGTGCGTTCGATCCGGAGGAACTCCGCTATGCGCAAAGACGACGCAGCCACCATACCGACCGATCCGCTCGACACCGTCCCCGACTCGTCGAGCCCCGCTTACGCCAGCCGCAATCGGGTCACGCGTGCGTTCGATTCGTTCGCGAGCGCGGTGACGCGCTGGGCCGGCTCGCCGATCGCGTTCGGCTTGTCCGTGATCGCCGTCGTGATCTGGGCGCTGTTGGGGCCGATTTTTCATTACTCGGACGGCTGGCAGTTGGTCATCAACACGAGCACGACGATCGTCACGTTCCTCATGGTCTTCGTCATTCAGCAAAGCCAAAACAAAGACAGCGTCGCAGTTCATTTGAAGCTCAACGAGCTGATCGCCGCGTATCGTACGGCCAACAATCAATTGATCGGGATCGAAGACGCCTCGGAGGAGGACTTGCGCCGGATCGCCAACGCATACCTCGAATTGGCGCAGAAAGCGCAGACGACGGTCGCCGCCCGCAAGACGATCGAGCAATCCGTCAGCGATGCGAAATCGACCTCGGCCGGCAACGCCAAACGATAGCGCCTCGATTCAGCGTGCGTTTGCGCGCGGTGGCGCTGGAAAGTGCACGCCGGCACGCTGCGCCGCGGCCGTGATGTGTGCTTCGATGCTGCGCCCCGCTGCTTCGCAATCGCGCGCCTTCAAGGCATCGAGGATCGCGCGATGTTCGCGATACGTGGATTGCAGCAGTTCCCGCCGATAGAACGGCAAGCGCTGGCTCTCTTTCATGATTTCGCTGCTGCTGCGCAAAATCGCTTCGATGGCACCGTTGCCGGCCACGGCGACGATGCGCATGTGAAACGCGAAATCGAGGCGCGCCGCCGTCTCGAGATCGCCCTCCGTCAACGCCTCGTGCAGTTGCGCCATGTTCTCTTCGAGCGATTCGATCACCTCGGCGGTCATCGCCAGCGCGGCCATGCGCGCGGCGAACCCTTCGAGCGCATAGCGAACCTGGTAGGTATCGGGCAGCGACGACTGCTCCGCAAAGCGCCACGCCGGCCCGCCCTCCGCGCGCTCGCTTTGCACGTACACGCCCTTACCCGCGCGGATCGTCAACATGCCAAGCGCTTCGAGCGTCGACAACGCCTCGCGCAATGCCGCGCGGCTGATGTCCAGTTCCTCCGAGAGTTGCCGCTGCGCGGGCAGCGCGCTGCCCACCGGGTACTCGCCGCGCTCGATGCGCTCGCGGATCGTCTCGGTCGCGACTTCCGTCACCGTCTGCGTATTGCTTCTCATCGTGCAAAAAAATCGCCTGGTCGGACCAGCATTGTAGCGCTCCCCCGACCCGCCCCCCGCGCCAGGCCGTCATCCCCCCCGAATCGAGGGGTATACCACTAGCATCGCCACGCTTGACGAGACTATATCGGTTTTCTAATCTTCGCCATAAGTCATCCGGTCTTACCAGTTAGACCAGACGATTCACCGCCCGCCATCACCCTTGGAGAAAGCCGTGCTCAGATTCATCAATTCGCTGTTCGGCCGCGTCATGATCGCGCTCGTGGCCGGCATCGCGATCGGTGCAATATTCCCGCACTTCGCGCAATCGCTGCGGCCGTTCGGAGACGGCTTCCTCAAATTGATCACGATGATCATCGGACCGATCGTCTTCTGCGTAGTCGTGAGCGGAATCGCCGGTGCCGGCAACTTGAAGAAAGTCGGCCGCGTGGGCGGCAAGGCCATCGTCTACTTCGAAGTCATGACGTCGATCGCGCTCATGATCGGCGCCGTGCTCGCGCTCGTGCTCAAGCCGGGCGCCGGCATGAACGTCGACGTTCACTCGCTCGACGCTCAAGCGCTGACGACCTATACCGAGCACGCCAAGAGCCTCAAGGACGTCGCGGGGTTCCTGCTGAAGATCATCCCCACCACGGCCTTCGATGCGTTCGCGAGAGGCGACATCCTGCAAGTGCTCGTATTCGCCGTGCTGTTCGGTTCGGCGCTGTCGCTGCTCGGCGATAAGGCCAAACGCGTCAGCACGCTGATCGACGAACTCGCTCAAGTGTTCTTCCGCATCATGGGCTTCATCATCAAGCTCGCGCCGCTCGGCGTACTCGGCGCCATCGCGTTTACGACAGGCACCTACGGCGTCGCCTCGTTGGAACAACTGGGCCTGCTCGTGCTCGTTTTCTACGCGAGCTGCGCGCTGTTCGTCGTGCTCGTGCTCGGGATCGTCATGCGGCTCGCGGGCTTCAACGTCTTCAAGCTCGTGCGCTATCTGCGCGAGGAACTCGTGATCGTGCTCGGCACGGCCTCGTCGGACGCCGTGCTGCCCCAAGTCATGCGCAAGCTCGAATGGATGGGCATCAAGGATTCGACGGTCGGCCTCGTCATTCCCACCGGCTACTCGTTCAACCTCGACGGCTTCTCCATCTACCTGACGCTGGCCGTGTTGTTCATCGCGCAGGCAACCAACACGCCGCTGTCGCTGCACGATTTGATCGTCGTCGTTTTGGTCTCGCTCATCACGTCGAAGGGTGCGCATGGCATCCCTGGCTCGGCGATCGTGATTCTGGCAGCCACGCTGTCGGCGATTCCGGCGATTCCCGTGCTCGGCCTCGTGCTGATTCTTCCCGTCGATTGGTTCGTCGGCATCGCTCGCGCCATCACGAATCTGATCGGCAACTGCGTGGCAACGGTCGTCGTCGCAGCCTGGGAACACGACATCGATCGTGCGCGCGCTCGCCGTGTGCTGAACCAAGACCCCGCCCTGCTCTTCGTGGAAGAGGCGGCCATGCCGGAATTCGATAGGCCCGCGCAAGGTGCCGCCGCGATTTGACGCGCCCCCACCGACAAACACCTGCGACCCCGCCGCCCTGCTGCGATCGAAGCGTTGCCCCGCCGCTTCGCGTAACGAAACTTTGGACTACTAATCGATTCATCATGGCCATTCCAACGCTCGACCCGAACGCCCCCGATTTCACGCGCCGCTGCCTGAATCTGGCCGATCCACGCCTCGGCGCGAAAGCGCTCGTTGCCAGCGACGAGTTCTTCGCACCGAAAGAACGCATGCTCGCCCCCCAACCCGCCGTCTTCATCCCCGGTAAGTACGACGATCACGGCAAATGGATGGACGGCTGGGAGACCCGCCGCAAGCGTACGACGGGCCAGGACTGGTGCGTCGTCAAACTGGCTCGCCGCGGCACGATCGAAGGCGTCGACATCGACACCAGCCACTTCACGGGCAATTTCCCGCCGGCCGCATCGATCGAAGCCTGCGCGAGCACGAGCGATCTGCCGCCCGACGACGCGAAATGGCACATGCTCGTCCCGCCCACGGCGCTGCAAGGCAACCAACATCATTACCTCGGCGTATCTCGCCCCGATACATTCACGCACATTCGCATCACGCTATTTCCCGACGGCGGCGTGGCCCGCTTGCGCATCTACGGCCGGCCCGCGCTGGAAGATGCGCTCGCCTCATCGGCTGAAGGCACGCTCGTCGATCTGGCAGCGGCCGTCAACGGCGCGCACGTCGTTTGCGCGAACAATCAGCATTTCGGGCTGGCGGCCAACCTGCTCATGCCGGGCCGCGGCGTCAACATGGGCGACGGATGGGAAACGCGCCGGCGGCGCGAGCCGGGCAACGACTGGGCGATCATCGCACTGGCTCGGCCGGGCGTGATCCGCAAGATCGAAGTCGATACCGCGTTCTTCAAAGGCAATTATCCCGATCGCTGCTCGCTGCAAGCGGCTTACGTCACCGGTGGCACCGACGAATCGCTCGTCACGCAAGCGATGTTCTGGCCCGTTCTGCTTCCCGAGCAATCGTTGCAGATGGATAACCAGCACTTTTACGAGCGCGAGATTGCCGCCATCGGCGCGGTCTCGCATGTGCGATTCAACCTCTTTCCCGACGGCGGCGTATCGCGGCTTCGCCTCTGGGGCGAGCCGGCATAAGAACGCACAAGGACGAATAAGGACGAGATCATGAGCCGTACGCTCTCTATCGAGCCTCTCACGCGCGATGCGTTCGCGCCGTTCGGCGACGTCATCGCGCTCGACGGCGCACGCCATTTCTCCATCAACGGCGGTACGACCGAGCGCTTCCACGATCTGGCGACGATCGACGTCAGCGAAGCCGGCGGACGAGCGCTCATCAACGTTTTCCGCGGACAACCGCGAGCACTGCCTTTCGAGGTCGCGATGATGGAGCGCCACCCGCTCGGCAGCCAGGCGTTCATTCCGTTGGGTGAAGTCCGCTACCTCGTCGTCGTCGCGCCGCCAGGACCATTCGACGCGCAGCGGATGCGCGCTTTTTCGGTCAGTGGGCGCGTCGGCGTGAACTACGCGCGCGGCGTCTGGCATCATCCGCTGATCGCGCTCGACGCAGTCGCCGATTTCCTCGTCGTCGATCGCGGCGGCGGCCAGCCGAACTGCGACGAAATCGAACTCGATCAGCCTTACGCCCTGCTCCTCGACGAACTCGCCGTGACATAAGGCATCGGAGCGCTCAGGGGGCCCGTTCCGGCTCCCTGAGCGTTCCGACGATTGCCGGTAGAATGGCCGGCATGGACAAGTGCCGTTATTGCGGAAAAATCCGTGACGAATGGGAATGCCATGGGCAGGAGTGCCGGACAGCGATCGCCAAGGCACTGCGCCGGCATCGCTCTGGGTTGCCGATGGTGCAGAACGTCATCCGCAACGAGGTGCCGGCCGGAGCCAGCACGAGCGAGGTGATCGCCGTCCTGTCCCGGCAGCGGCTAAGGGCTAGGCGCGCGAACGAAGAACGTCGCGAGCGCCAAGCGGCCGAAGGCTACGAGATCGAGCCTCAGAGCACGCCGACGAGCCGATAGCCTACCCCCGTCTCCGTCACGATGTGTTCGGGCTGGGCCGGATCGCGTTCGAGCTTCTGACGTAAATGACCCATGTAGATGCGCAGGTAATGCGAGCTGTCCACGCGCGACGGCCCCCACACTTCCTGCAGCAATTGACGATGCGTCAGCACGCGGCCCGCATGACGCGCGAGCGAAACGAGCAATCGGTATTCGATCGGCGTCAGATGAACGGCCTGTCCAGCGCGCTGCACCGTTCGCATTTCAAAGTCGACCTCGATCGTGCCGAAGCGCAGCTTCGATTCCTGATCCGATGTCCCGCGATTGCGTCTGCGCAATTGCGCGCGAATACGCGCGAGCAGTTCCGGGGCGCCGAACGGCTTGGTCAAGTAATCGTCCGCGCCCGCGTCGAGCGCGGCCACCTTCTCCTCTTCGCGCGTGCGCGCGGACAACACGATGACAGGAACCGACGACCAATCGCGCAGTTGGCGAATAACGTCGGCACCGTCGATATCGGGCAAGCCCAAATCGACGATGACGAGATCGGGCCGCGCACTGGCCGCAAGCGAAATGCCCCTGCGGCCCAGCTCGGCTTCGAGCACACGGATGCCCTCGGATTCGAGCGACGCCTGGACGAAACGGCGGATGGCTTTGTCGTCCTCGATCAAGACGACGGTAATCGTGGATTCCGACATGGCTAAGATTTCAGCGTGGATGCCGGTGGTACGGGCGGCAAGTCGACCTCCGGTGCGATCGGCTCCGCACTCCGCTCGCCGTGCGTCCCGTCATGAGGCTCGACGTCCTCGATCAGCTCGGCCTCGATCGTCGGCGTTTCGTTGGCCGGCAGCGTGAACCAGAACGTCGCGCCGATCACGGCGCCCTCGGCATCGCGACGATTGTCAGCGCCGATTTGACCGCCGTGCGCTTCGACGATCGCCCTGCAAATCGCCAGGCCCAGACCGATGCCGGGCTTGGCCGATTCTTTCTCGCCACGCGTAAATTTCTCGAACAAGCGCGATTCCATGCCGGCCGGCAAGCCTGGCCCACAGTCTTGCACTTCGACTTTGACATAGCGCTCCGAATCGGTTTGGCGCGTCGACGCCGCAATCGCGATCAGCGAACCGGTGGGCGTGTATTTCGAGGCGTTCTCGAGCAAATTCGCAAAGAGCCGTTCGACCAGCACGGCATCGAGTTGCACGAGCGGTAGCTCGGCCGGTACGCGCGCTTCGATCGCACGCCCCGCCAGCATGCGTCGGCACGCCGACAACGCCGAGCCGACCACCTCTTCGATCGACGACCACTGTCGATTGAGCCGCATGCTCCCTTCTTGCAGCCGCGCCATGTCGAGCAAGTTCGTCACGAGCCCGGTCATACGCAGCGCCTCGTCGTGAATCGCCTCGGCCAGTTCCTGCTCGCGCTCGCCCATCGGCCCGCCGCCCGGCGCCTCCGCGAGCATCGACGCGAATCCGACGATCGACGTCAAGGGCGTGCGCAAGTCGTGCGAGATCGCCGACAACAACGAATTGCGCAGCCGCTCCGACTCCATGCTGACGAGCGCATCTTGCGCGATCTCGACGTAGTGCACGCGCTCCAGCGCAAGCGCGATCTGCGCCGCGAACGTATCGATCATGCGGCGCTGCTCCGGGATCTCGAGCTCTTCCATCCGCGGCGACACGATCGCGATCACGCCGCGCGTGCGCATCGGCGCCTTCAGCGGCAGATACAGCGCGGGTGTCGCGGGCAGCGTATCGGTGCCTTGACCTGCGCTCTTTTGCTGATCGTAGACCCACTGCGCGATATCCAAATCGAGGCTCGATACGTCGAGCGTCATCGCCTCGTCGGGGTTCTCGATCTTCTGCCTCACCTTCTCGGTGCTATCGGGCAAGAGAATCGCCACGCGCGCTTGAAACACTTCGGCAACGTGACGCGTGCCGATTTCGATGATCTGGGCCGTCGCCAACGCGGCGCCCAACTCACGCGCCATGGCGAACATCGCACCGGTTCGTCGTTCGCCCAACGTCGCAATGCGGGCCTGACGGCGCAAGCTTGCGGTCAAGTGGCTGATTGTCAACGACGTCAACAGCATCACGGCAAACGTCAGCAAATACTGCGTGTCCGACACCGTAAAGGACATGCGCGGCGGCACGAAGAAAAAATCGAACGCTGCCACGCCGAGGAACGAGAACATCACGCCAGGGCCGCGCCCCAACCGCGCCGCCGTGAAAATCGTGCCGAGCAGATAGACCATCACGAGATTTGCGAGCGAGATGTGATCGACGAAGAAGCTTTCGGCGACGGTGATCGCCGCGCAAATACCGAATGCATAGGAGTACGAAACAAACGACGATCGCCCTGCCCCCGCGCCGGTGCCGGCAAAGCGCGCCACGGCTTCGCCGCGCTCGGCCGTCTCGCGCACGGTGCCCGAATTGACGAGCGTGACGTCGATATCGCGCGCCGCGCGAATCAGCCGCTCGCCCGTCGAGCGCCGCAGCCAGCCGCGCCATCCCGACGCCGGCGCCGCGCCCACGACGAGCTTCGAGACATTGCGCATGCGCGCGTAGGCGATCAGCGTTTGCGTGGCGTCCGGCCCCTGCAGCGTCACCGTTTCGGCGCCGAGTTCGGACGCGAGCTTCAACGCATCGAGCGTGCGCCTGCGAATCGCATCGGGCAGCCGCTGCAGCTTCGGCGTTTCGACATAGACGGCAAGCCAATCGGCTTTGAGGCTCGATGCAAGGCGTGCGGCCGCGCGCACGAGCGTCGTGCTCTCGGGCCCCGCCCCCACGCAAACGATGATCCGCTCGCGCGCCTGCCAGATACGCTCGATCGATTGATCGGCGCGATACTCGCGCATTTGCGCATCGACGCGATCGGCCGTGCGCCGCAGCGCGAGTTCGCGCAGCGCGATGAGGTTGCCCTTGCGAAAGAAGTTGCGGACCGCGTTTTCCGCTTGATGCGGCAGATAGACCTTCCCTTCGCGCAACCGATCGAGCAACTCCTCGGCCGGCAAGTCGACCAGCGTCACTTCATCGGCCAAATCGAAAACGCGATCGGGCACGGTCTCCCAGACGCGAATGCCCGTGATTTGCCCAACGACGTCGTTCAAACTCTCGAGGTGCTGAACGTTGACGGTGGTATAGACGTCGATCCCCGCATCGAGCAGTTCATGCACGTCCTGCCATCGCTTCAGATGGCGCGACCCCTGCACGTTCGAATGCGCCAGTTCGTCGACGAGAATCAACTCGGGCTTGCGTGCGAGCGCCGCGTCGAGATCGAACTCCGCGAGTTGCCGGCCGCGATACTCGACACGCGCCGGCGGGATCGTTTCGAGCCCGTCCAGCAATGCGAGCGTTTCCTTGCGGCCGTGCGTCTCGACCAGACCGATGACGACGCCGACGCCCTCATCGCGCCTGCGCCGCGCCGCCTGCAGCATCGCGAACGTCTTGCCGACGCCGGCCGACGCACCGAAAAACACCTTCAGCCGGCCGCGGTGGCGCTTTTCTTCCTCGCGCTGGATCTTATCGAGCAGCGCGTCGGGATCAGGTCGTTCCATAAAGCATCTTCACCATGACCGAATGTCTTGCGTCACCATGGGCAAGCGTTGCGCTCGCACGGACCTATCACAACACTCTTCAGTGTAGCGGTTTCAATTGATCGAGCGCGAGATTGAGCGCGAGCACGTTCACGCGCGGCTCACCGAGCACGCCCAATTGCCGCCCCGCCGTATGCTGCTCGATCAGCGCATCCACCTGCTCGTTCGCCAAGCCTCGCGCCTTCGCCACGCGCGCCGCCTGGTAGGCAGCGGCAGCCGGTGAAATATCGGGATCGAGGCCGCTGCCCGAGGACGTCACGAGATCGACGGGCACGGGCCGCGTGTTCGCCGGATCGGCTTCGTGCAGCGCGCTCAAACGGCCCTTGACCTCATCGGCAAGCGCCGGATTCGTCGGCCCCAGATTCGAGCCACCCGAGCTCTGCGCGTTATAGGGATTCGGCGCGGTGGCCGACAAACGCCCCCAGAAGTACCCAGGCGCGTCGAATTGTTGGCCGATCAGCGTCGAGCCGACCGCCTTGCCGTCTTTTTCAATGAGGCTGCCGTTCGCCTGATGCGGAAAGACGGCCTGCCCGATCGCCGTGACGACGACCGGATAGACGACGCCCGTGATCACCGTCATTGCGGCAAACAACACCAGCATGGGTCTCAGCAGATTTTTCATGATCGTTCGATACAAACAAATGGTGTTCTAAGAGAGCGACCGGCACGCATCAAGCCCAGCCCATCGCCGTGATCAGCATGTCGATCAGCTTGATGAACGGGAACGGCAGCAAGATGCCGCCGAGCCCAAACATCAGCAGATTGCGGCGCAGCAGCGATGCGGCGCCGAGCGCGCGGTACTTCACGCCCTTTAGCGCGAGCGGAATCAGGAACACGATGATCAACGCGTTGAAGATCACGGCCGAGAGGATCGCCGACGCGGGCGAGGTCAAGTGCATGATGTCGAGCACCCGCAGTTGCGGATACGTCGTCGCAAACGCCGCGGGGATGATGGCGAAGTACTTGGCCACGTCGTTGGCGATCGAGAACGTCGTCAGCGAACCGCGCGTCATCAGCATCTGCTTGCCGATCTCGACGATCTCGATCAGCTTGGTCGGATTCGAATCGAGGTCGACCATGTTGCCGGCTTCCTTCGCCGCCTGCGTGCCCGTGTTCATCGCGACGGCCACGTCGGCTTGCGCGAGCGCCGGCGCGTCGTTGGTGCCGTCGCCCGTCATCGCGACGAGGCGCCCTTCCGCCTGATGCGAGCGGATCATCTTCAACTTCGCTTCCGGCGTGGCTTCGGCAAGAAAATCGTCGACACCCGCTTCCGCCGCGATCGCGGCAGCCGTCAAGCGGTTGTCGCCCGTGATCATCACCGTCTTGATGCCCATCTTGCGCAACTCGGCAAAACGCTCCTTGATGCCGCCCTTGACGATGTCCTTCAGCTCGATCACACCAAGCACACGGGCCTGCCCCGATTCGCCGTGCCCGCCGGCCTTTTCCGCCACGACGAGCGGCGTGCTGCCGCGCCGCGCAACGTCGTCGACAGCCTTCTGCACCTCAGCCGGATAACGGCCGCCGTTTTCCTCGACGTACTTTTTGACGGCATCGGCGGCACCCTTGCGAATTTCGCGATTCGGCAAATCGACGCCGCTCATGCGCGTTTGCGCGGTAAAGCCGAGGAAGGTGGCGTGCAACGCGTGCATATCGCGCTCGCGAATATTGAAGCGCTGCTTCGCTAGCACGACGATGCTGCGCCCTTCCGGCGTTTCGTCCGCCAGCGACGACAACTGCGCCGCATCGGCCAGCACCTCTTCCGGCACCCCGGGCGCGGAAACGAACGACGACGCTTGCCGGTTGCCGAGCGTGATCGTACCCGTCTTGTCGAGCAGCAGGACGTCGACGTCGCCGGCTGCTTCGACCGCGCGGCCCGACGTGGCGATGACGTTCGCCTGCATCATTCGGCTCATGCCGGCTACGCCGATCGCGGACAAGAGGCCGCCGATCGTCGTCGGAATCAAGCAGACGAGCAGCGCGACGAGCGCCGTGATCGTCACCACGTGGCCCGCCTTGACGGCAGCCACGGAGAAGATCGAGAACGGCAGCAGCGTTGCCGTCGCGAACAGCAGCACGAGCGTCAGTGCGACGAGCAGAATCGTCAGCGCGATTTCGTTCGGCGTCTTCTGGCGCTTGGCCCCCTCCACCATCGCAATCATGCGATCGAGAAAGGCTTCGCCCGGGTTCACGCTCACGCGCACGACGATCCAATCGGACAGCACGCGCGTGCCGCCCGTCACGGACGAAAAATCGCCGCCCGATTCGCGAATCACGGGAGCCGATTCGCCTGTGATCGCCGATTCGTCGACGGAGGCAACGCCTTCGATGACCTCGCCGTCGGCGGGAATCGTGTCGCCCGCTTCGATCAGCACGACATCGCCCTTGCGCAGATCGGTGGACGTGACGATGATGACCGGGGCTTTCGGATGGGGCGCGTTCAGCTTCTTGGCCATCACGTTGTGCTTAGCACTCCTAAGCGATGCCGCTTGAGCCTTCGAACGCCCTTCGGCGAGCGCTTCGGCGAAATTCGCGAACAACACCGTGAACCAGAGCCACAGCGTGACGGCCAGAATGAAGCCCGCCGGCGCCTCGGCCTGGCCCGCGAGTGCCGCGCCCCAGAGGATCGTCGTCAAAATACTGCCGACGTAGACGCAGAACATCACCGGGTTGCGCAACTGCGTGCGCGGCGCGAGCTTCTTGAATGCATCGACGATCGCGGGCTTCACGAGCGCGGGGTCGAACATCGAGCGCACGGCGGTACGGGCCTGCCCGAGATTGTCGGGACGATGGACAGGCGGTTGAGTGACAGTAGTCATGCTTTCCTCGAAATCAATGACCCGAGATCATCGTGAGATGTTCGGCGACAGGACCCAGCGCCAAAGCCGGCACATACGTCAGGGCACCCACAAGCACGAGCGTGCCGAGCAGCAGTACGACGAACAGCGGCCCGTGCGTCGGCAGCGTGCCGGCGGTCGCCGCAATCCGTTTCTTGTTCGCGAGCGAGCCTGCGATGGCGAGCACCGGCACGATCGTGCCGAAGCGGCCGAACCACATCGCGATGGCGGTCAGCACGTTATAGAACGGCGTATTCACCGAAAGGCCCGCGAACGCGCTGCCGTTGTTGTTGGCGACGGAGCTGAACGCGTAAAGAATTTCGGAGAAGCCGTGCGCCCCTGGGTTCGCAATACCGGCCGTACCGAGCGGCGACAGCACGGCGATCGAAGTGCCGACGAGCACGAGGAACGGCGTGAGCAGAATCGCGATCGATACCATCTTCATTTCGTACGATTCGATCTTCTTGCCGACATACTCGGGCGTGCGGCCGATCATCAGGCCCGCGACGAACACGGCCAGCAGCGCGAACACGAGCATGCCGTACAAGCCGGAGCCGACGCCACCGAAGATCACCTCGCCGAGTTGTATCAGCAGCAACGGAGTGAAGCCGCCCATCGGCGTCAGCGAGTCGTGCATCGCATCGACGGCGCCACATGACGCGGCGGTCGTCGCCACGGTGAAGATGCCTGTCTGCGCGATACCGAAGCGCACTTCCTTGCCTTCCGTATTGCCGCCCGACTGCATGGCCGATGCGCTTTGGTCGACGTGCAGCGACGTGAACAGCGGATTGCCGGACTGCTCGGCGGAAATCTCGCCCCAACATGCGACGGCGAATGCAATCGTCATCGCCGCGAGCACGGCATAGCCTTGCCGGCGATCGCTGACCATGCGGCCGAACACGACACACAGGCCCGCCGGAATGATGAGGATCGACAGGATCTGCACGAAGTTCGACAACGGCGTCGGATTCTCGTACGGATGCGCCGAATTGGCATTGAAGAACCCGCCCCCGTTCGTGCCGAGCATCTTGATCGCTTCTTGCGAGGCCACCGGGCCCATTGCGATCGTTTGCTTATCGGCCTTCGCATCCTGCATGACCGGATTGCCCTTGGCATCCTTCACCGGATTGCCTTGCGCATCGGTCTTCTGCACCTGATACGTCGTGACCTGCAGCGTCGGCACGTCCTGATACGACTTGAAGTTCTGGATCGCACCCTGACTGATGAAGATCAGCGCAACGATCGTCGCGAGCGGCGCGAGGATATAGAGCGTGATGCGCGTAAGGTCGACCCAGAAGTTGCCGATCGTCTGCACCGTATGGCGCGCGAAGCCGCGGATCAGCGCGATGACGACGGCGATGCCGGTTGCGGCCGACAGGAAGTTTTGCACCGTGAGGCCGGCCATCTGCGTCAAATAGCTGACGGTCGACTCGGGCGTGTAATCCTGCCAATTCGTGTTCGTCACGAAGCTCACAGCCGTATTGAACGCCGCATCGGGTGTCATCGGGCCGAAGGCTTGCGGGTTGGCGGGCAGCCACTGTTGCAGGCGCAGGAAGCCGTAGACGGCCAGCGCGCCCAGTGCGTTGAACAGCAGCACGGCGAGCGCATAGTGTTTCCACGACATCTCGACGCTTTCGTCGACGCCGGCGATCTTGTAGAGCAGCCGTTCGATCGGCCTGCCGATCTTGCGCACGACGACGGACGAGCCGTCGAGCACAGCCGTCATGTAGCGCCCGACCGGAAAGGCCAGCGCGATCAATACGACGATAAAGAGAGCGGTCTGAAGAAAATTATCGGCGTTCATTCGAGGTCCTCCGCACGCAGCAGCGCGTAGATGAGATACGCCAACAAAAGCAGCGTCGAAGCTCCGGCGAGCCACATCATCCAGGCAATCACGGCCGACCTCCGGGTCCGCGGCTGCGCAGCTTGTCGCAGCCGGCGGTCAGCGCCATGCATAGCCCCAAGAAGATGGCTATGCCGACGAGGTAGATAAAGTCCATTTTTCGTGTTCTCCCGTAGCGGATCAGGACAGCGTGAAGCGTAGAGGAGTTCGCGTAAACGCCACGATAAGAGTGAAGCTGCGCCCGTAAAAATCGCGTAAACGAACCGCTCGCTTAGCGGTACGCCGCGGCGGCGCCGCCGAACAGCACTGCCCTTGTCAGCACCGCTGCCATAGCGGCATTGCCCGCATCGGTCACGCAGGCGCGCTATCGGATCAACGATTCACTGGCGATTCGCGAGGCGTTGCTCGCCGGCGCAAGGCTCGGATTGGCGCCTGCTTGGCTCGTCGCCGACTTGCTCGCGGATGGACGATTGCAACGTGTCTTGCCGGCATGGCATGCATCGCCGCACGAATTGTTCTTCCTGTATCCGCCGCGCAGATATCAGCCGCTACAGGCGCGCATATTCATCGAGTACTTGACGCATAGGCTCTCGACGAACTGACTCGACCGCCGAGTCGAGCGCGCCCTGTCATTTCTGACAGCTTTTACTCCCCGACACGCCTGCTACATTTTTTGTGGCAGTCGCCCCAAGGAGACCCCTATGTCCAGCGCGACGTCAAACACCGCGGCATTCGCCAATATCGAAAATCTCAATGCGCAAGAGCGCGCGTGGCTAGCCAAGGCAAGCCGAACCGACGTCAACGGCTGGATTCACCTGAAAACGCGCGGCGCGCCGTTCGAGCGCGGCTTCCAACACGGCTTTCTCGTTGCCCGCGAATATGCGGAAGCGCTGCGCGTATATAAGGCGATGACACTGCAAACGATCGGCATGGACTACGCGTTCTTCGTCGAGACCGCCGCCAAGTATCACGGCCCCATCATCGAGCGCGTCGCCCCCGATCTGCTCGAGGAAATGCGCGGCATCGCGGCGGGGCTCACGAAGGGCGGCGTGCCCTCGTCTCTTGCCGACATCATCGGATGGAACGCTTATGAAGAGCTGACCGGATATTGGTGGCCCACGGTCGCACAGCAATACGCCGCGGCGCCGGTGAATGCCGGCGCGCAGGCGAAGAGCCATTGCAGCGCATTCATCGCTACGGGGTCTTCTACCGCCGACCAACGCATCGTACTTGGCCACGAAAGCTTCACCGAGTTTTGGAATGGCCAGTACATGAATACGATCCTCGATATCGAGCCCGACGACGGCCATCGGATGGTGATGCAAAGCTGCCCGGGTTGGATTGCGAGCATGACCGATTTTTGGGTCACGGCGGCCGGCCTCGTCGTGGCCGAAACGACGATCGTCGGCTATGCCGGCTACGACATCGACAAAGTACCCGAGTACATCCGTGCGCGCCGCGCCTGCCAGCGCGCATCGAACATCGACGAATGGGTGGCATTGCTCGACGCCGGCAACAACGGCGGCTACGCGAACATGTGGCTCGTCGGCGACATCGGCACGAACGAGATCGCGAAATACGAGCAAGGCCTGAAGTACCAAAACCTCTCGAAGAAAAAAGACGGCTGGTTCTACGGCGACAACGCCCCCGACGACCCGCGCATCCGCAATCTCGAATGCACCGACGTCGGCTACAGCGACATCCGTCAGCAAACGGGCGCGCGCCGCATGCGCTGGCCGCAGGTACTCGGCCAGTACGACGGGCGCATCGACGCCCAAGCGGGACAGCGGATGCTCGCCGACACGTTCGATGTCTACTTGATGCGGATCAATCCATGCTCGCGCACGATCTGCGCTCACTACGACACCGACCCGATGGAGTACGCGAGCGATCCGAACGCCGTTTGGAACGTACCGTATTTTCCGGGTGGATCGGTCGACGGCAAAGTAACGACGGCCGAATTGGCGCGCAAGCTCGGGCTCAGTGCGCGCTTCGGACGCGCCGACGGCGCGCCGTTCGACGCCGACGAATTTCTGCGGATCCATCCGCAATGGAACTGGCAGCAGGGCTACCTCGCGAGCCGTCCGCACCAACCTTGGACACTATTTAACGAATAACGGAGCCGACCGGCCGCCGCGGCCAATCGCGTCGCGACACGACATCGCCGCGTGCGGCGATCCCACCACATCGAGCAAGGGGACCACATGGATACGCGATCGAAAGCACCGCAAACGGCGCGGCGCCGCTTGGGCTACTGGCTGCCCGCCAGCGAACAAGCCGTTGCCTCCTTCCGCAAGCGCATCGCCGGACAAGTACAGGACAAGGAGGTCGTCACCCCGCTGCTGCCTGTCGTGCAGGAACTGGCGACGCTCGTCAACGATGATCCCGTGCTGCGCATGGGCTTCACGCAGGCGATCGACGAAGCGCTCGCGCGTGGCTATCAACTCGGTTACTCGACGATCGACGAGTTGATGGTGCTGATCAATCACGTCATGACGTACGCGCCACCGTTCAGTAACTCGGAGCTCGTCGGTTGCCCGCTCAACGCGCTGCTCGACTGGCCGATGTGCATGCCGGCGGGATTCGCGCTGTTTCGGATGCCGGCGCTCAATGCGCAACTCAAGCGCGTGCTCAATTTCTGGTGTTCATATTTGAGCGGCCCCTATTCGCGCACCTACTTGAACACGAATTCGCCGGACGGCTGGTTCTGTCCCGATGCGCTCAAAGCGACGAACATGTCCGAGTTCCGGTGCGATCCGCAAGCGCCGTATTGGGGCTTTTCCTCGTGGAACGGCTTCTTCACGCGCGAATTCCTACCGGGACAGCGCCCGGTTGCAGACCCGGCCAACAACAAAGTGATCGTCAATGCTTGCGAGGCGACGCCCTACAACCTGCAGTACGACGTGAAGCTCGAGGATAGATTCTGGATCAAGGAGCAGCCGTATTCGCTGCAGGACATTTTCACCGCACAGCAGGAAGAGCTTGCGCAGACGTTCGTCGGCGGCGCCGTCTATCAAGCGTTCTTGAGCGCGTACAACTATCACCGGTGGCATGCGCCCGTGAGCGGCCGGATCGTCAAAGCGTATCTCGTCGACGGCACGTATTACTCCGATGCCGAATCGGAGGGACTCGATCCAGCGGGGCCGAACGACTCGCAAGGCTATATCACGGCGGTGGCCGCGCGCGCGGTCCTTGTCATCGATTGCGACGATCCGTCGATTGGGCTCGTCGGCTGCGTGTTCGTCGGGATGGCGGAGATTTCGTCGTGCGTCATCGAAGCGCTGCCGGGTACGTACGTGAATAAAGGCGACGAGATCGGCTACTTCCAATACGGTGGCTCGACGCACTGCCTGATTTTCCGGCCCGGGGTGATCGATAGTTTCGTGCCGAAGAAACCGTTCAACTTCGAAGCGCCACCGTTGAAGATCAACTCACAGCTTGCTACGGCGAATTAGCGAGTGCCGTGATCGGCGCCGCGAACAGCGCGGCGCCGCGTCTCTCACGGATGGGCAACGCCCGCACCGTCGTATGACGATCAAACGTCCGCGTGCTGCTCGACGAACGTCTGGAACGTTCCGTACGTCGGCTGAATCGGCGTGAGATTGTCCAGCACGATGCCGTACGTGTAGTCGCCGCTCGTCAGTTCGTAGTACATCACCGACTCGATTTGATCGGTCTTGCGCGCGTTATAGAACTCCGTCAGTTGCTGTTGAACATACGTGGAGCGGTTCGCTTCCGTGTATTCGGGCGCCGCATTCCACTCGGTAATCATGAACGGCACACCGTAACGCGCCTTGCAGTAGACCGGCAAATTGAAGCCCGGACCCGCGCCGTCGCAACCGACATTGAAGATGTCGCCATACGGCGAGTAGTTGTGCCACGTCGTGACGTCCCAACGCACTTGCGGGTGCCCCGTCGAGCCGTCCGGCTGCCCGCCGTCCCACAGCATGTCGGCGGCCGCCACGTCGGCCACGCAGAAGTTCACGCCGCAACGCGCGGTCGGCTGCACCGACTTGATGCCGTCGATCATGCCGCGAATCACGCCGCGCATGATGGGCCAATTGGTGTTGTTGAAGTCCGTCGGACCGGTGCCCGCCGTTGCCGAATTCAGGATGATCGCCGGATCGCGCGTCAGCTCGTTGCCGCATTCGTAGGTCGTGACGCCGTAGGGTGCCAGCGCCGCTGCAACCGCTGCGGCGCCTGCATAAACGGCGTCATAGGCCGCCGTCTCGCTCGTGTAGAGCGTACCGGCGGCGTCGCGCAATCCGTAGTTGATCAGCGTGAACAGGTCCAGCTTCGCCGACTTGAACGCCTTGGCCATCGCCACGACGGGATTCAGTTGCGCCGAGGTGTTGACGCAGCCGAGACGATAGGTGGTGCAGCCGATCGCTTGAAGCGCCGCAACCGTTTGCGTCGGCGTGAACGGATAGTCGTAGTGGCCGTTGATGCCGTAGAACGAGCCGGCATTGGCCGCTTTGGCGATACGCGGGTCCGCGCAGGGCAGCCATGCACCGGTGAACGACCTCACGTAGAACTGGCCGCTGCTCGTGCCCGCGTAGAACATCGCGCCGTACCAGAGCAGCAGTGTCGCGGTCGGGGCTGAGCGATCCTGCACCCCGTTCTTGAAGACGCCGCCGTTCGACATCGTCCAATAGTTGTTCGATTTGTCGATGAGGTACGTGGCGGGCGGGATCGCCGTACCGTCGGCGGAGGTACCGCCCAGGCGCGGGTCGAGGCACGCTTGCCACGACGGGCCGATGTACTGATAGAAGGCCTTGCTCGTGTTCTCCCCGTAGATGGAGCCGTTGTACCAGAGCAGCATCGTCATGTTGTATGCATGCGTATCCTTGACGCCATTCTTGTAGACGTAGCCGTTCGAGAGCGTCCAGACATTACCCGAGCTATCGGTGATCGATGCGGCCGACGGCACTGTCGTCCCGTTGGGCGAACCCGTCGCACCCGCGCTTGCATTTGCGATCGCGCTTTTGCTGCTGGCCGCGATCGATCCCAGCGCATCGGTACCGCCGCCGCCGCACGCGACGAGAACATAGCTGCTTGCCGCCGCCGTCAGGCAGCCGAGGAATTGGCGTCGTTTCATGATTGGGGCTCGGAGAGGATGTTGATCGGGGCTCGAGGCTGCGCGGCGCGTGACCGCTTCGCCCGTCGCTCATTCGAAATTTGCTTCGGAGTCCTAACTAATCGTCAGGCTCAAGTCGCCACCCTGTTTCTTCGAGCTACCGGAAGGTCGTCTGCAACCTGCCTCGTTGCTGCAACGTTGCTGTTGCGTGGTCAGTGGTGTTACTTGTTGAGGTGAAGTATTCCAAAACGCGCGACGTAGCGAAATCAGCGCGGTCGGAGATTGGCGTCGGCGTGACGGACCGACTCGTAGGATTTGACTGACAAATGGCTGACAACGGTTTTTGTCGAGCGTGGCCGGTGGCTTTCGCAGGCAAGCGGCTTGGTGGATGCGGTTGTGCGCGGCGGCTAGCGCGATCGGGTCGATCCGATCCGCGGCCTAGGGACCGGAACCCAAATGCTTGGAGCGTTACTTACTCATCTGGATTAGCGCCTTTTGCGCCGATAGCCAGGGGCGATCAATGGCATGAAAGGGGACGCAGCGCCCGTTATAGAACCTGACACTTTGAGAAAGCGGAAGAGATGAGTACCCCAACGCGAGAGGAGTTCGAGGCGCGCATCGAAGCCGTCGAAGCTCGAATGGACGCGCGCGTCGCGGCCATGTTGGCGCGGTTCGATGCATTCGAGGCTCGCGCCGATGAGCGTGAGCGGCGCTTCGACGAGCGTCTCAACGAACGCGACAAGCGCCTCGACGAGCGTGACAGGCGCCTCGATGAACGCGACAAGCGATTCGAATTGCTCACTGAACAGATAGCCGCTTCTGCAAAAGACGCCTACAGTCTCAGGACGCACATGTGGCTAGCGGCATCGACGGTCATCCTAGCGACGGTTGGAACGGTCGTCGGCGCGTACTATGCGACGCAGTCATCCCACCTGGGATTGACTCAGGCCGTTATCTCGGCCTTCCAACAAGGGCAGCAAACGCCATCGAAGGAATAGCGTGTGCGCGGTGGTGTCGTGCAACACCGACGCAATAAAAAACCCGCGACAGCCTAAGCTGACGCGGGTTTTTTTAATCTGGTCGGGGCGAGAGGATTTGAACCTCCGACCACCTGCACCCCATGCAGGTACGCTACCAGGCTGCGCTACGCCCCGAAAGCATGAAAGTATAACAGACACTTTCACCGATTAGAACCACCTACACGAAACTATCTTCCCAACAGTTCGATGATGCCGATGAGATCCTTGCGCAGTTGCGCGACGTCGACGCTATCTCCCATCGCCGAGGGCGCCACCGGTGCATTCGTATCCTGTGACGCTTCCCGCTCCGGCTTCGCCGCATCCGTCGCATCCTCTTCGATCACCGCACCGCGCGCATCGAGCTTGTTACGCGCACCGTTGATCGTGAAGCCCTGCTCATAGAGCAATTCGCGAATACGCCGTATCAACAGCACCTCATGGTGCTGATAGTAACGACGGTTGCCACGGCGCTTGACCGGACGCAACTGCGTGAACTCCTGCTCCCAATACCGCAGCACATGCGGCTTGACGCCGCACAGCTCGCTGACCTCACCGATCGTGAAGTACCGCTTCGCCGGAATCGGAGGCAAGACGACTTTCTCGACCGTCGTTGTCATCGTCGGTTAACCGTCGTGGTAAAGGGCGCGCTGCGACGCGTCGCAGCTTCGCAATCAGCGCGGCAAAGCCGCCTCGGCGCCGCTTTCGACGAGCGCCTTCAGCTTTTGACTCGCATGGAACGTCACGACACGGCGCGCCGCGATCGGAATCGCCTCGCCCGTCTTGGGATTGCGTCCCGGCCGCTGCGGCTTGTCGCGCAACTGGAAATTGCCGAAACCCGACAGCTTCACGCTGTCGCCGCTCTCGAGCGCGTCGCGAATCACTTCAAAAAACGCCTCGACCATGTCCTTGGCTTCGCGCTTGTTCAATCCGACGTTGTCGAATAGCAGCTCGGCCAGCTCGGCTTTGGTCAGTGTCGGCGTTTCCGCGCTAGTGGATACGTCGGCGAGCGGTGTCGATATTTCGCGAATCATGGCGCCACGCTGCGCCGCAAGTAGGGCTTCGAAATCACTCGAGTTCATTTCATTCATGTCTAAAAACGGCGACCAACCGATGGCGGTACATCGCACGGACGCTCTTACGAGCGTCCCCGCGTTCATCCGCGCAACCGCGCGCCGTAAACTCGAGCCAAGCGATCCACCAAGGTCTTGACGGCCAAATCGACCGTTTCGTCCTGCAGCGTGCCGCCAGTATCTTGCAGGGTCACGCGGAAGGCAAGGCTTTTCTCGTGCGCTGCCATCCCGCCGGAAGTACTTGATTTTGCACGAAATTCATCGAAAAGCGCAACCCTTTGGACAAACTTGCATGCGTCCTCGGCAAGCGCCTTTTGCATCTCGTCGAACAACGCCTGAACGTCCACGTTTTGGTCCACCACCACCGCGATATCGCGGCGTACCGGCGGATATTTCGACACTTCCGTCGGCGTCGGCAATGCGCGGCCCATCAACGCTTCGGCGTCGACTTCAAAGAGGATCGGCGCGTGCGGCAAATCGTATTGTTGCATCCAGCGCGGATGCAACTCGCCGATCCAACCAACGGCCCGGCCATCGAGCTCGATGCGCGCACTGCGGCCCGGATGCAATGCAGGGTGGCCCGCCTTGACGAAACGCACCGCGTGCGGCGCGAACAACGCCTCGACGTCGCCCTTCACGTCGAAGAAATCGACCATGCGCGTCGATTGTCCCCACTGCTCTTCGGCCGCCGGGCCATAAGCCAGCGCGCCGATGCGCTTCGGCTGCGCATAGCCTTCGACGGTCATCTCGCTCACATCGACCGACGCGTCACGCAAAAACACACGCCCTGCCTCGAACACGCGAACACGATCCGCACGGCGATTCAAGTTGTGACGCAAGACGTCGATGAGACTGCCGAACAGCGTCGTGCGCATCACCGACAACTGGCTCGCGATCGGATTGAGCACGCGAATCGGCGCGTCGTTACCGGCGAAATCGCGCTCCCAGCTTTCATCGACGAAGCTGAAGCTGACTGTCTCGGCGTAGTCGCGCGCGGCCAGCGCGTGGCGCAGTGCATGGATCGAGCGGCGCGTTTCGTTCGTCCCGCGCATCGCATTGGCCGCAACGGGGGGACGTGCGGGAATCTTCTCGAAGCCGTAAATGCGCGCCACTTCTTCGATCAGGTCTTCCTCGATCTCGATATCGAAGCGGTATGAGGGCGGCGTCACCGCGAAAATCTCGCCGTCGAACTCGTACGCGAGCCCAAGGCGCGTGAAAATCCGCGCCATTTCATCGGCCTCGATCGCCACGCCGATCACGCGCTGCGCACGCGCCACGCGCATCGTGACAGGCATGCGTCGCGGCAGATTGACGGTTTGGTCGTCGACGGGCCCCGCCTCGCCACCGCAAATGTCGAGGATGAGACGCGTAATGCGTTCGATATGCTGAACCGTCGTCTCGTAGTCGACGCCCCGCTCGAAACGATGAGCGGCATCGGTCGAGAAGTTGTACTTGCGCGCGCGGCCGCGGATGCTGTCGGGCCACCAGAACGCGGCTTCCAGATAGACGTTCGTCGTATCGAGCGTCACGGCCGTGCTGTCGCCGCCCATGATGCCGGCCAGGCTTTCGACCTGATGATCGTCGACGATGACGCCAACCGCTTCGTCGAGCTCGATCGTGTTGCCGTTCAAAAGCTTCAGGCTTTCGCCGCGACGCCCCCAGCGCACCTCGATGCCGCCATGAATCTTGTCGAGATCGAACACGTGCGACGGGCGACCGAGCTCCAGCATCACGTAATTCGAAATATCGACGAGCGCGGAAATGCTTCGTTGTCCTGAACGTTCGAGCCGCTCGACCATCCACTGCGGCGTCTTCGCACGCGCATTCACGCCGCGGATGACGCGGCCCGAGAAGCGGCCGCACAGATCGGGCGCCGCGATCTTCACAGGCAAACGCTCGTTGAGCTTGACGTCGACGGGCTCGATCGCGAGCGGCCTGAGCGGCGCACCGGTGATGGCCGCCGTCTCGCGCGCAACGCCGAAGACGGAGAGGCAATCGGCCTTGTTCGGCGTCAATTTGATTTCGAAGACGGTGTCGTCGAGGTTCAGCACTTCGCGGATGTCCTGCCCGATCGGCGTGTCCTCGGACAGGATCATCAGCCCGCTGTGATCTTCCGACAGCTTGAGCTCGCGCGCCGAGCACAGCATGCCTTCGCTTTGCACGCCCCGCAGCTTCGACAGCTTGATCAAGAACGGCGCGCCGCCCTCTTCGGACGGTGGCAGTTGCGCACCCACGAGCGCGACGGGCACTTTGATTCCGGGCGCGACGTTCGGCGCGCCGCAGACAATGTTCAACACCGCGCCCGTGCCGGCATCGACCTGACAGACGTTGAGCTTGTCCGCATCGGGATGCTTCACGACTTCGAGCACGCGGCCGACGACGATCTTCGAGGTCGGCGGTGCGGCCGGGCGCAACGACTCGACTTCGAGGCCAGCCATCGTCAATGCGTGCGACAGTTCTTCCGTCGTTAGTTGCGGATCGACAAACGCTCGGAGCCAGGATTCAGAGAATTGCATGTGTGTCTACGTTCGAAGGAGTGGGTCCATGCCCGGCTTCATGCGAGCGCCGTTTCGACGCTCGCTCGGCCCAGGCACTGCTTGCGGCTTTCGGCTCGCGTGAGGTGCGCTGATGCGCGTTACGCGAACTGCCGCAAGAAGCGCAGATCATTCTCGAAGAAGAGCCGCAGATCCTGCACGCCATAGCGCAGCATCGCCAACCGCTCGAGGCCGCTGCCGAACGCGAAGCCGATGTAGCGCTCCGGATCGAGGCCCATGTTGCGAATGACGTTCGGATGCACCTGGCCGGAGCCCGAGATCTCGAGCCACTTGCCGGCGTTCTTGCCTTCTTCGAACTTCATGTCGATTTCGGCCGACGGTTCCGTGAACGGGAAATACGAGGGCCTAAAGCGGACGAGGATGTCGTCGCGCTCGAAAAATTTCTTCAGAAAATCGGTATAGACGCCCTTCAAGTCCGCGAAGCTGATGTTCTCGTCGATCCAAAGGCCTTCGACTTGGTTGAACATCGGCGAATGCGTCGCGTCGCTGTCGACACGATACGTGCGCCCCGGCACGATGACTTTGATCGGCGGCTGATTGCTGCGCGCGTAGCGGACTTGCATCGGGCTCGTATGCGTGCGCAACAGGAGCGAACGCCCGCCCGCATCCTGGCCGTCGACGTAGAACGTATCTTGCATCGAGCGCGCCGGGTGGTTTTCAGGGCTGTTCAGCGCCGTGAAGTTGTACCAATCGGTTTCGATTTCGGGGCCGTCCGCCACGTCGAAGCCGATCGAGCCGAAGATTCGCTCGACGCGCTCCCACGTCTGCATCACGGGGTGCAAACTGCCGGCGCCGTTGCCGCGCCCAGGCAGCGTCACATCGATCGCCTCCGCCGTGAGGCGCTGTTCGAGCAACGCTTGCGCGAGCGCGTCGCGCCGCGACGTCAGCGCCGCCTCGACCTGCTGCTTCGCGACGTTGATGCGTGCGCCCTCGGCCTTGCGCGCCTCGGGGTCGAGCTTGCCGAGGCCCTTGAGCAGTTCGGTCAGCATGCCCGCCTTGCCGAGAAAACGAGCCTTCTCGTTTTCGAGCGTGGCACCGTCAAGGGCTCGTGAAAACGCTTCTTGCGCGTCGGCGACAATCCGGTCCAGATCCATTGATCCCATCATTTCAACGTCGGTGATGATTTACGAGGCACCTGAGTGCGACCAGCAAAAAAAAGGGGCTCGGTGAGGAGCCCCGTTTTCTTGTCGGGGGGCACTGGCCTGCACCGGCGCCCCCGACGAACCACGCAGTACTAATCTCGCAATTAGGCTGCAACGGCGGCTTTCACCTGATTCACGATCGCGGCAAAAGCGGCCTTGTCGAACACGGCCATATCGGCCAGCACCTTGCGGTCGAGTTCGATCGACGCCTTCTTCAGGCCGTTGATGAACACGCTGTACGTCATGTCGTGCTGACGGACCGCCGCGTTGATACGCGTGATCCACAGTGCACGGAATACGCGCTTCTTGTTGCGACGGTCGCGGTAGGCATATTGCCCTGCGCGCATGACCGCTTGCTTCGCGATGCGGTAGACGTTATTGCGACGGCCACGGTAACCCTTGGCCAGGTTGATGATCTTCTTGTGGCGGGCACGTGCCGTAACCCCACGTTTGACTCGAGGCATGTTTCGCTCCTATGAGTAAAGGTTAAGGGTTAGGCGAAGGGCATCATGGCGCGCACGGAAGCCACATTGGACTCGTGCACCGCCGTCGAACCGCGCAGATGACGCTTATTCTTCGTGGTTTTTTTCGTGAGAATGTGGCGCTTGAAGGCTTGACCGCGCTTGACGGTCCCGCCCGGACGCACCACGAAGCGCTTCGCAGCGCTCTTCTTGGTCTTCATCTTAGGCATGACGAACAACTCCGTTATTTGATGGCGATGGGTGTGCGGCCGGCCGAAAAGCCCCAGATCCGCCCTTTGAAACCCAGTCCACTTGTCTGCGGCTTGCCGTTGCCGGCCGCCGCGTTTTCAGGAGCCGAGGCCCATTACAGCCGGGCACCGGTTCCGAAATCTGTTTACATCTCTCACCGCTCCGTCACACGCGCCGCACCACCGGCCGAAAATCGTGGCCGAGCCGCGGCGCGCCGCACGTCACTTCTTCTTCTTCGGCGCGAGCACCATGATCATCTGGCGCCCCTCCATCTTCGGCATTTGCTCGACCTGGCCGACTTCTTCGAGGTCGGTGCGCAAGCGCTCGAGCATCCGCATGCCGATTTCCTGGTGCGCCATTTCACGCCCGCGAAAACGCAACGTGATCTTCGTCTTGTCGCCATCCTCGAGGAAGCGCACGAGATTGCGCAGCTTGACGTTGTAATCGCCGTCGTCGGTACCCGGGCGGAACTTCACTTCCTTGACCTGGATGACCTTCTGCTTGAGCTTCGCCTCGTGCTGCTTCTTCGCTTCCTGGTACTTGAACTTGCCGTAATCCATCAAGCGGCAGACCGGAGGAACCGCTTGCGGGGCGATTTCCACCAGATCGACGTCCTGCTGTTCCGACATGCGGAAAGCATCAGCCAGTTTCACGATGCCGAGCGGTTCGTTCTCGACTCCGACTAGACGCACCTCGGGTGCCGAAATTTCACCGTTGATGCGATGCGGCTTATCAGTAGCGATGTTTTGTTTCCTCAAAAAATTAAAAAAACGAGCCGCGCTGCCACAGTGGCTACTTGAACGCCTCGATGTCTTGACCCAAGCGCTCAACGAAGGCGTCGACCGGCATCACGCCTAGATCGACACCGCCACGGGCACGCACGGCTACCGTTTGTGCTTCACGCTCTTTGTCGCCTACCACGAGCAGGTACGGCACTTTTTCGAGCGTATGCTCGCGTATTTTATAGCTAATTTTCTCGTTGCGCAAATCGAGCCCGATTCTAAGCCCTTGTTTTTGCAATGTTTGGGCCAGCGACTGCGCATACTCGGCCTGGCTTTCGGCGATGTTCATGACGACGGCCTGCGTCGGCGCCAGCCACGAGGGCATCGCGCCGGCATGGTGCTCGATCAAAATGCCGAGAAACCGCTCCATCGAACCCACGATTGCCCGGTGCAGCATCACGGGGCGGCGGCGGCTGTTGTCCTCGGCCACGAACTCGGCACCGAGCCGCTCCGGCAGCACCATGTCGAGCTGCAGCGTGCCGCACTGCCAGGACCGGCCGAGCGCATCCTTGATGTGGTATTCGATCTTCGGGCCGTAGAACGCGCCCTCGCCCTGGAGCTCCTCCCACTGCAAGCCGCACGCCGTCAGCGCTTGGCGCAGGCCATCTTCGGCGCGGTCCCAAATCTCATCCGTCCCCGCGCGCTGCTCGGGGCGCAACGAGAGCTTGATGTCGATCTGATCGAAACCGAAATCGCGGTACACGCTCATCGCGAGCGTGTTGAACTTGATCGATTCCTCGATGAATTGCGCTTCCGTGCAGAAGATGTGCGCATCGTCCTGCACGAAGCCGCGCACGCGCATGAGGCCGTGCAACGCGCCCGACGCTTCGTTGCGATGGCACGAGCCGAATTCGGCGTAGCGCAGCGGCAGATCGCGATACGAACGCAGGCCGTGCTTGAACACTTGCACGTGGCCCGGGCAGTTCATCGGCTTGATCGCGTAGTCGCGCTTTTCCGACTCCGTCGTGAACATGTTCTCGCGATAGTTCTGCCAGTGGCCCGACGCCTCCCACAGCGAGCGGTCCATGATCATCGGCGTCTTGATCTCGAGGTAGCCGTCGGCATTCACGCGCCGGCGCATGTACTGCTCGACCTGCTGCCAAAGCGTCCAACCCTTCGGATGCCAGAACACCATACCCGGCGATTCGTCCTGCAAGTGAAACAAGTCGAGCTGGCGGCCAAGCTTGCGGTGATCGCGCTTCTCCGCTTCCTCGAGCATGTGCAGATACGCGTCCTGCTCTTCCTTCTTGGCCCAAGCCGTGCCGTAGATACGCTGCAATTGCTCGTTCTTCGAATCGCCGCGCCAGTACGCGCCGGCGAGCTTCATCAGCTTGAAGACTTTGAGCTTGCCCGTGGACGGCACGTGCGGGCCGCGGCACAGATCCGTGAAGCCGCCGTGCGAGTAGAGCTTGATCTCATCGCTCGCGGGGATCGACTCGATGATCTCGGCCTTGTACTTCTCGCCGATGCTATTGAAATACGCCACCGCTTCGTCGCGCGAGACCACGCGGCGCGAAACGGGCTCGTCCTTCTTGGCGAGCTCTTGCATGCGCTTTTCGATCTTCTCGAGATCCTCGGGCGTAAAAGGCCGGTGATAGGCGAAGTCGTAATAGAAGCCGTTGTCGATCACCGGCCCGATCGTCACCTGCGCCTCGGGATAGAGATCCTTCACTGCGTAGGCGAGCAAGTGCGCCGCCGAGTGGCGAATGATGTCGAGGCCGTCCGGGTCCTTCTCCGTCACGATCGCGAGCGAGGCGTCGCGCTCGATCGACGTCGACGTATCGACGAGCTCGCCGTCGAGCTTGCCGCCAAGCGCGGCCTTCGCGAGACCCGGGCCGATCGAGGCCGCAACTTCAGCCACCGTCACCGGGTGATCGTACTGTCGAACCGAACCGTCGGGCAGGCGTATCGAAACCATTGCGTTCTCTCCGAGATGCCGCGCGCGGCATCAAAAACAATCGGTTGGCGGCAACAAACCGTCACTGCGGATACTTGCTAAGCGAAAGACGGACAAAAAAAATGCGGCCCCGCTTTCGAGGGGCCGCATTCACTTTCACTAAAGCAGACTTACCGGGCGAAAGAGGTCCTCGACTAGCGTCGTTCCGAAAAGGTTTCGGTCAACGTTCGCGGTGTCATAACCGTATTCGCCTTGTGCGCTTTCGCGCTCTTGACTGCCGTTGAGTATCCGGCGAACCGGGTACTCGATTTCGTTGGTAGGCTCGATTGGACTCGAACCAACGACCCCCACCATGTCAAGGTGGTGCTCTAACCAGCTGAGCTACGAGCCTGAAGAAGCAGCGATTATATGGAGCCTATCGAACCTTGGCAAGTACTTTTATGCTTCCACATGCCAAAGGCTATACCTTGCGTACCGCGCGCTCGACGCCGCCCACTTCGCCGAGCAATGTGCAGGCACGTTGAACCTGCGACGAGCTCGACACCTCGACCGTGAACTGCATGAACGCCGCGTTGCGGCGGCTCATCGTCTTCACGCCGACGACATTCATCTTCTCGCGCGCGAACACTTCCGAGATATCGCGCAACAAGCCTTGGCGATCCTGCGCCTCGATCGCGATGTCGACGGGATAGACCGACGAGCCGCGCCCGCCCATCACGTCCGCCGACCATGCAACCTGCAGCACGCGCTCGGGCGCGCGCGCCACCATGCGCCGGAACATCGCGCAATCGCTGCGGTGAATCGACATGCCCTTGCCGCGCGTGACGAAACCGCTAATGTCGTCGGGCGGCGCGGGACGGCAGCATCGGGCAAGTTGCGTGAGCAGCGCGTCGACGCCGACGACGAGCACGCCGGTCGACGCACCGCGCGCGACGCTCGCGCCGCTGCCGCGTTTCTCGAACTGCTCGGGCGTATCGACCTGCGGCTCGGGCGGCGCCGCGTCGGAAATCGCCTGCTCGATGTTGCGCAGGCTGAACTCTTCCTTGCCGACGACGTTGAACAAATCGTCGGGCGACTTGAAACCGAGCTTGGCCGCGAGCTGATCGAGGTTGACCGAGGTCTTGCCTTCGCGTTGCAGCGTTTTTTCGACCATCGCGCGGCCGCTCGCGATGTTCTCCTGCAACTCGATCGCGTTGAACCACGCGCGCACCTTCTGCTTCGCGCGGTTGCTCTGCAGGTAGCCGAGCTGCGGATTGAGCCAATCGCGCGAAGGCCCGCCCTCCTTCACGGCGACGATCTCTACGGTCTGCCCGTTTTGCAACGATGTGTTGAGCGGCACCATCGCGCCATCGACGCGGGCGCCGCGACAGCGATGGCCTAGCTCGCTATGCAAGTGATAGGCGAAATCGAGGGGCGTCGCGCCTTGCGGCAGCGCGATCACGCGCGCTTGCGGCGTCAGTACGTAAATGTGATCGTCGTCGAGCGTGGCGTGGCGCAGTTGCTCCCACGGCTTCGCGGCCGCGGGCTCGCCCTCTCCTTCCGCGACGTCTTCCTTCCACGCGAGCAACTGCCGCAGCCACGCGATCTTCTCGTCGTATTTCTCGCTCGCGCTGAACTGGCCGCCGTAGCCGCGCGTGCCGGCTTCCTTGTAGCGCCAGTGAGCGGCCACGCCGTACTCGGCGAAGCGGTGCATCTCGTGCGTGCGGATCTGCACTTCGAACGCGCGGCCATCGTCGCCGATCACGACCGTATGCAGCGACTTGTAGCCGTTCGGCTTCGGCCGCGAGATGTAATCGTCGAATTCTTTCGGCACCGGCTGCCAAAGGTTGTGCACGATGCCGAGCACCGTATAGCAATCCTTGATGTCCGGCACGATGACGCGAAACGCGCGGACGTCGTAGAGTTCGGCGAAATCGAGCGTCTTGCCGCGCATCTTGCGCCAGATGCTATAGATGTGTTTCGGCCGCCCGCTCACCTCGGCTTGAATTTGGGCGGCCGCGAGCTCCTGCTGCAACCGCTCGATCGCCTGCGATACGTACGTTTCGCGCTCGACACGCTTTTCGTCGAGCAGCTTGGCGATGCGCTTGTAGGTGTCCGGATCCTCGAAGCGGAAGGCCAGATCCTCGAGTTCCCACTTCAATTGCCAAATGCCGAGCCGGTTCGCGAGGGGCGCGTAGATCTCGAGCGTTTCGCGCGCAACGTCGAGCCCGGGCGAGGTCTTGGCCGCCGCGTAGTAGCGCAGCGTCTGCAAGCGCGACGCGAGCCGGATCAGCACGACGCGGATGTCCTGCGCGAACGCGAGCAGCATCTTGCGCAGCGACTCGATTTGCGCGCGCCTCGCCGCCTGCGCGTCGCGGCCCGTCTCCGGAACCGCGTTCTGCGCCGCCTTCAGGCTCACCGTGCCGAGACGCAGCAGCTTGCGCACGTCGCCGACGAGCTGCTCCACCTCCTCGCCGAAGCGCTCGGCGATGATCCGCTCGGGGTCGGCCAGATGCGGCGTCAGCGCGAACAACGCCGCCGCCAACACCGCGGGCGGATCGACGTTGAGCTTGCTGACGATCGACGCCGTGCCCGCCGCGTGGTCGGCCAGCAACTCGCCCGACGACAGGCGCGCCTCGCCCGCGCACTCACGCACGAAAGCGAGCGCGTCTTTGTAGGACGGCAACGACGGCGCGCCGGTGACGATCGTATCGGCGTTCATCGTTCGACTCTGTGATTCGACTGCGACTGCCGACTGCTCATGCGAGACTCTATTCGCATCTGAAGCGCGATCAGCTCCGCTGGGCCGCGACGACGACGATTTCGACCAGGCAATCGGGATTGGCCAACTTCGCCTCGACCGTCGCGCGCGGCGGCGTGGCGCCCTCGGCGACCCACTCGTCCCATACGGCGTTCATGCCGCCGAAATGAATCATGTCCGATAGATAGATCTGCACCGACAGAAGCTGCGACTTGTCGCTGTCGGCCTCCGCGAGCAGGCGGTCGATGTGGCCGAGCACTTCGCGCGTCTGCCCGCCGATGTCCGGCGCCGTGTCTTCGGCGATCTGCCCGGCGAGGTAGACGGTGCCGTTGTGGATCGCGATCTCCGAGAGGCGCTTGCCGACGTGATGACGAATGACTGCCATTTGAAGTCCCTGTTCGGTAGAAGAGTGGGCCGATCGGGCGCCGCCTCGAGCAGCGCCGCAGATCGCTATTATGACTCGCCCGCGTCTCGAACGAAGAAGTG
Organism: Trinickia acidisoli; assembly: GCF_017315725.1. Taxonomy (NCBI): domain Bacteria; kingdom Pseudomonadati; phylum Pseudomonadota; class Betaproteobacteria; order Burkholderiales; family Burkholderiaceae; genus Trinickia; species Trinickia acidisoli. The sequence continues at coordinate 1,372,334 of NZ_JAFLRG010000001.1, read as the reverse complement.
CCTCGCAACCGCGATCTGCTCGGGATCCAAAAACGCCGGCGCATGGCCGACGCCGGCGATCTCGACGGACTCGACCGCGTGGCCGCGCTCGACCATCTTCGACACTGTCTCGCGCGAAAGCAAATCCGATTGCTCCCCGCGCACCACGAGCACGGGCCCCGCAATCGCTCCAAAAAGTTGCCACAGAACCGCCTCGGCCGCGGCACCGGCTTCGGGCGTCGAGGCGCCGAACGGCACGGCGATCGCCGGATCGTAGCGGAACTCCCACGCACCGTCCTCGCACTGCCGCAACAGCGGCGCGTTGATTTCGCGCCATTCGTCGGCGCTGAGCGGCCCGAAGGTCGCCGCCAGCGCAGCCGCATGCTCGATCCCTTCCTCGAGCGTCGCAAAGCGCACGTTTTGGCCGACGTAGCCGCCAATTCGCACGAGCGCGTCGGGCTCGATGCGAGGCCCGATGTCGTTGACGAGCAGCTTGCGCACCGGGGAGCCCGGCAAACCGGCCAGCGTCATGCCGATGAGCCCGCCCATCGACGTGCCGAACCAGTCCACGGTCTCGACGTTCAGACGCGCGATCAGCGTCACCATGTCGGCCACGTACTGCGGCAAGACGTAGCGATTCGGATCGGGCAGCCGATCGGAGCGCCCGCGACCGACGACGTCGGGACACACGACGCGATAGGTATCGCACAGCGCCGCGGCCACGCGATCGAAGTCGCGCCCCGACCGCGTGAGCCCGTGCACGCAAACCAGCACGCGCGGGTTGTCGGGATCGCCCCATTCCGTATAGGCCATGCGGTGCAAGCCCGTCGGATTCGCGCAGATGACCTCGCGCTCGCGCGGCACGGCTTCGTGCGCGACGGCACCGAGAGAAACAGCGGCAACGGTCGATTCGCTCATGGGATCGTCCTTATGAAGGTTCTACGCGCGTGCCCGCTCGCTGCCGGGCGTGCAAACAAAAACGGGCGAAGCACTCGCCTCACCCGTTTCATCTTACCTGCGCGAGCGGCCCGAGCCTTTCTCGCGCTCATGACCCGCCGCGAGATCGCCCCGCGTCAATGCACCGCACTCGTATCGAGCGGCGCGCCCGTCTTGGCTTTGATTTCATCGATCGTCACGCCCGGCGCCAGTTCGATGAGCGTCAAGCCCGCGTCGGTCACGTCGATGACGCCCAGATCCGTGATGATCCGATCGACGACGCCCACGCCCGTCAGCGGCAGCGTGCAGCTTTCGAGAATCTTGTGCTGGTCGCCCTTGGCCACGTGCTCCATCAGCACGACGACGCGTTTGACGCCCGCCACCAGATCCATGGCGCCGCCCATGCCCTTGATCATCTTGCCCGGAATCATCCAGTTCGCCAGATCGCCGTTCTTGCTGATCTGCATCGCGCCGAGGATCGCCAGATTGATGTGCCCGCCGCGGATCATCGCGAACGAATCGGCCGACGAAAAAATCGACGAACCGGGCAACGTCGTGATCGTCTGCTTGCCGGCGTTGATCAGATCCGCATCGAGTTCCTCTTCCGTCGGCGACGGGCCGATGCCGAGCAGGCCGTTCTCCGATTGCAGCCAGACGTCGATGCCGGGCGGCACGTAGTTCGCCACGAGCGTCGGCAGCCCGATGCCCAGGTTCACGTAGAAGCCGTCTTGCAGCTCCTTCGCCGCGCGCGCGGCCATCTCGTCACGAGTCCAAGCCATGTCAGTCTCCTTTCGCGCGCACGACGCGTTGTTCGATGCGTTTTTCCGGATGCGCATTGAGCACGATGCGCTGCACGAAGATGCCCGGCGTGTGGATGGCATCGGGATCGAGTTCGCCCACCTCGACGATTTCCTCGACCTCGGCCACGGTGATCCGGCCGGCCATTGCGCACATCGGGTTGAAGTTGCGCGCGGTGCGGCGAAAGACGAGATTGCCGGACTTGTCGGCCTTCCACGCCTTCACGAGCGCGATGTCGGCCGTCAGCGAATGCTCGAGCACGTAGTGGTTTTCGCCGAACTGGCGCGTTTCCTTGCCCTCGGCGATGACCGTGCCGAAGCCCGTGGCCGTGAAGAACGCCGGAATGCCCGCGCCGCCCGCGCGCAGCTTTTCAGCCAACGTGCCTTGCGGCGTGAACTCGAGTTCGAGCTCGCCCGCGAGAAACTGGCGTTCGAACTCTTTGTTCTCGCCCACATACGACGAGATCATCTTCTTGACCTGGCGCGTTTGGAGCAGCACCCCGAGGCCGAAACCGTCGACGCCGGCGTTGTTGCTGATGCAAGTGATGCCCTTGACGCCGGTTTCGCGCAGGGCCGCGATCAACGCCTCGGGAATGCCGCACAGGCCGAAGCCGCCGACGGCAAACGTCTGGCCGTCCTTGACGATGCCTTCGAGCGCCGCGGACGCGCTTGGATAGACTTTATTCATCTGAGTGTCCCTTCCATGATGGAAATCCGAAATCCGGATCGGCACGAGCACTGAACCGGCATCGAATGCAACCGATGCCCATTTTAGTCGTCGAGCGCGCATCCGTTGGCCTGACATCGCTTCAGCTTCAGACACGCGTCGCCGTGCTCGGTTTAATGCTCCAAAGGGTACGATGGCCGGCGCTTGCGGCACAATACGCAAAAATACATAAGCGAAAGCCCCGTGCGCCGACTGCCGGCCTGCCGCGAACCATGCCCAAAATCGATTATCAGACCGCCTTCCATTTGGCGCCGATCGGCCTCGTGCTGTCGCGCGACCGCGTTATCGAAGATTGCAACGATGCCGTCGCCGCCATTTTCCGATGCGACCGCCCGGCGCTCATCGGCCGCTCCTTCGAGGTGCTCTATCCGTCGTCGGACGAGTTCATGCGCATCGGCGCGCGCATCGGGCCGATCATGACGGCCCAAGGCAGCTACGCCGACGATCGGATCATGAAGCGCGCCGACGGCGAGCTGTTCTGGTGCCACGTGACGGGCCGCGCGCTCGAGCGCCAAGCCCCGCTCGCGGCAGGCGTGTGGACGTTCGAGGATCTGAGCGCAACGCGGCGCGTCGCCGTCGAACTCACGCCGCGCGAGCGGGAGGTGGCCGCGCAACTCGCAACGGGCAAAACGAGCAAGCAGATCGGGCGCGCGCTCGACATCAGTTCGCGCACGGTGGACATCTATCGCGCGCGGCTCATGCGCAAGTACGGCACGGGCAATGCGACCGAACTCATGCAACGGCTGCTCGGGTAGCGGCGCGCGCGGCGTACATGCGGGCGACCGGCCGACGCAAGCGTCAGCCCGCAATCACGAGATGGGGATGTTCGAGCAGCGCGCGCAGACGCTCGGGCATCGGCACGGAGCTGCCCGCGGCGTAATCGATCCACACGCACCGCGCGGTGCCGCGCGCATAGACCGTGCCCGGATCGTCGGCGCGACGCAGTTCGAAACCTGTATCGAAGCTGCTGCGCCCCGGCTTACCCACCGACATCGTCCCGACCACGTCGCCCGGATAGTGCAGTTGCCGCAAAAATTCCATCGCAGCGTTGACGATGACGGGCCCCTGCCCTTGCTCGGCGCCGCCCATGATGCCGATCGATTCGAACCAACTGATCCGCACCTGCTCCATGTAGCGAAAGTACACGGTGTTGTTGACATGGCCGAACGCGTCCATGTCGCCCCAGCGGATCGGCATCGACATTTCGAAGACGCCCTGATAATCGTTGATCGTCACTTTTACTTCTTCCACTTCCAAAGAACACTTCCAACAGAAAATCCGGCGCAACGTCGACGTAGCGGGTTGGCGACGGACGGGCCTCGTTAGGCGAGCCCGAACCCGTCGTCGGCCGCGATGACCGCGCCGTTGATGAATTGCGATTCGTCGGCCGCCAAAAGCAATAGCAAGCCGTCGAGATCCTCGGGCCGACCCACGCGCCGCCGCGGCAGCATCGCCAAGAGCTTCTGCCCCTGGTCGGTCGACCAATGGTGATGGTTGATCTCCGTATCGATGTAGCCCGGTGCAATGGCGTTCACGTTGATGCCGTGCCGTCCCCATTCGAGCGCCATCGCGCGGGTCATGTGGACCACGGCCGCCTTGCTGATCGAATACAGCCCGATCTGCGGCAGCACGCGCAGCCCGGCCACCGACGCGATGTTGATGATGCGGTAGGCCGGCTTCTGAGCCGCGCCGCCCGAGCGCATGATCATTCGTTTCGCCACTTCCTGCGCGACGAAGAACGCGCCGCGCGCATTCGTATCGAACACGTACTCGTAGTCCGCCGGCGTGACGTCCGTAAGCTTTTGCGTCGTCGATACGCCCGAGTTGTTCACGAGAATGTCGATCGTGCCCGCTTCGGTCTCCGCATGCGCGACGGCCGACTTGATGCTTTGATAGTCGGTCACATCGAGCGACACCACGTGCGCCGCGCCGCCCGAAGCCTCGATCTCGGCGCGCAACTCCTTCAAGCGCTCCACGCGCCGGCTCGCCAGCACCACCTTCGCCCCCGCCTGCGACAGCACGAGCGCGAAGCGCTTGCCGAGACCGCTTGACGCGCCCGTAATCAGCGCGACCTTACCCTCTAGGTTGATCGAACGGCCCATTCTCGTTCCTTTAGTCGATGAAGTTGTGCGATGCGCGATCGAACGCGGAACATACAGCAACGAAACGGCCGCCGCTTGTCGAGCCGCGACTCTATCATATAAATAGAACGATCGTGCTAATCTTGATTCGCGCGGTTGCAGCGTCCCTACTGTTCGCTGACAATACGAACCGAAAAAAAGCATTCTAATGGCTAAGGAGCCTCAATGACCCCTGAAAGTCTGATCGAGCAGTATGGCCCTCGCGAGTCGATGGAATACGACGTCGTGATCGTCGGCGGAGGCCCCGCCGGTCTGTCCGCGGCCATCCGGCTCAAGCAGCTCGCGCAAGACAAAGGCGTCGAGCTGGGCGTGTGCGTGCTCGAGAAGGGGTCGGAGATCGGCGCGCACATCCTCTCGGGCGCCGTGATGGACCCGCGCGCCATGGACGAGCTCATTCCCGATTGGAAGGAGAAAGGTGCGCCTTTGAACGTTGCGGTGACGGAAGATCGTTTCCTCTTTCTCACTGAGAAAGGTTCTGTCAAGACGCCGAACTGGGCGCTACCCGAGAATTTCAAGAACCACGGCAACTACGTCATCAGTCTGGCCAACGTCACGCGCTGGCTTGGGCAGCAAGCCGAGGCGCTGGGCGTCGAGATCTTCCCCGGCTTCGCCGCAGCGGAGGTGCTCTATCACGACGACGGCTCGGTCAAGGGCGTGGCGACGGGCAACATGGGCATCGGCAAGGACGGCGAGCCCACCGAGAATTTCCAACTCGGCATGGAGCTGCACGCGAAATACACGCTGTTCTGCGAAGGCGCGCGCGGCCATCTGGGCCGCCGCCTCAGCGAGAAGTTCAAGCTCGAGCAAGGGGCCGACCCGCAGGTCTACGGCATCGGCATCAAGGAACTGTGGGAAATCGATCCGGCCAAGCATCAGCCGGGGCTGGTGATCCATACGGCCGGCTGGCCGCTCGATACGCAAACGTACGGCGGCTCGTTCCTCTATCACATCGACAACCACCAGGTGATGGTGGGCTTCGTGGTCGGCCTGGGCTATACGAATCCGTACCTGTCGCCGTTCGAGGAATTCCAGCGCTACAAGACGCACCCCGAGATCCGCCGGTTCCTGGAAGGCGGCAAACGCATTTCGTACGGTGCACGCGCGATTACGGCCGGGGGCATCCTATCGCTGCCCAAGCTCGTATTCCCGGGCGGCGCGCTCGTGGGCGACGACGCGGGCTTCTTGAATGCCTCGCGCATCAAGGGCAGCCACGCCGCGATCAAGAGCGGCATGCTGGCGGCGCAGGCCGCGTTCGACGCGGTGCAGGCGGGCCGCCAAGGCGATGAGCTGGCGGCCTACCCCGAGTCGTTCAAGCAATCGTGGTTGCATGAAGAACTGAACCGTGCGCGCAATTTCAAGCAGTGGATGAGCAAGGGGCTCTATCTGGGCACGCTGATGGTCGGGATCGAGCAGAAGCTGTTCGGTGGCAAGGTGCCGTGGACGCTGCATCATCGGCATCGCGATCACGAGATGCTCAAGCCGGCCTCGCAGTGCACGCCGATCGTCTATCCGAAGCCGGACGGCAAGCTCACGTTCGATCGGCTCTCGTCGGTGTTCCTCTCGAACACGAACCACGAGGAAAATCAGCCGGCGCATTTGACGCTCAAGGATGCAGCGGTGCCGGTGGAGGTGAATCTGCGTACCTATGCGGGCCCCGAAGGGCGCTACTGCCCGGCGGCCGTGTATGAGTTCGTGAAGAACGAGGAGGGGGGCGACCGGCTCGTTATCAATGCGCAGAACTGCGTGCATTGCAAGACGTGCGACATCAAGGACCCGACGCAGAATATCGTTTGGGTGACGCCCGAAGGCGGCGGCGGGCCGAACTACGCGAATATGTGAGGGCGAGGGGCCGCGCGCGTCGCGGCCCTATGCAGCGGAATGCGGGCGGTCAGGGTGCGCTGCCCGCGATTTTCGGCGTCGCCACGCGTACGTCCCCGCATTGCGCGCGATGACGCAAGGCGTGATCGATCAGCACCAGCGCCAGCATCGCCTCGGCGATCGGCGTCGCACGAATGCCGACGCATGGGTCGTGCCGCCCGAACGTCTCGACGACCGCCGGTTTGCCTTCTTTGTCGATCGAGCGGCGCGGCGTGCGGATGCTCGAAGTCGGCTTGATCGCAATCGAGACGGTGACGTCCTGTCCTGTCGAGATACCGCCCAGTACGCCGCCCGCATGATTGCCGACGAAACCCTCGGGCGTCAGCTCGTCGCCGTGCACCGAGCCGCGCTGCGCGACGCTCGCGAATCCCGCACCGATCTCGACCCCCTTCACGGCGTTGATGCCCATCATCGCGTGGGCAATGTCGGCATCGAGACGATCGAACAGCGGCTCGCCCCAGCCGGCCGGCACGCCCGTGGCCACGACGTCGATGCGCGCGCCGATCGAATCGCCATCCTTGCGCAGTGCGTCCATGTAGGCCTCGAGTTGAGGCACGACCTCGGCATTCGGCGCAAAGAACGGGTTTTCGCGAACGTGCGACCAATCGACGAACGGAATCTCGATTTCACCGAGCGCGCTCATATAGCCGCGCACTTCGACACCGAACGTCTCGCTCAGCCACTTCTTCGCAACGGCTCCGGCGGCAACGGTCGGCGCCGTCAGCCGTGCGGACGAACGCCCGCCGCCGCGGTAATCGCGCACGCCATACTTTTGCCAGTAGGTGTAATCGGCGTGGCCTGGACGGAAGGTTTCGGCGATGTTGCCGTAATCCTTGCTGCGTTGATCGGTATTACGAATCAGCAGCGCGATCGGTGCGCCCGTGGTGACGCCCTCGAATACGCCCGAGAGAATCTCGACCTTGTCCTCTTCTTGGCGCTGCGTCACGTGCCGCGACGTACCGGGCTTGCGGCGATCGAGTTCGCCTTGGATATCGATCTCGGAAATTGCCATCCCCGGGGGACAGCCGTCGATCACACAGCCAATGGCCGGCCCGTGCGACTCGCCGAACGTCGTGACGGTGAAGAGCGTGCCGAGAGTGTTGCCGGACATGGATGTGGCCTCAGAAATATTGAATGAGCAAGCCGATATTATGCCTTGCCCTGCGTCCGAGACGTCCTATTGCCGTTCATGCATGCCGCCGCCCCGCGACGCGCTAGCGGCGCTCGCCACGCAATTGCGCGACGATCCCCTGTAGCACCTCGGGTGTGGCCGCGCTCGGGTCGAGCGGCTCGGCCACGGCCAGCGTGAGCCGGCTCATGACGCCCTTCCGAAGCGGTCGCGGTACATGCGCATCGGAATGACGCGAAAACACGCTGCCCCAAAGGCCGCGCAGCGCCATCGGAATGACGGGCACGGGCGTACGCTCGAGAATCTGCGTCACCCCATGGCGGAACATGTTCAACTCGCCGTCGCGCGTGAGCTTGCCCTCCGGGAAAATACAAACGAGTTCCCCATCGGCCAACGCCTTGGCGCAAGCCTCGTAGGCGCTCTCCAACATCGCCGGATCTTCGTGGGCAGGCGCGATAGGAATGGCTTTCGCGTGCCGGAACAACCAGCCGGCAAACGGCGAGCGAAAGATTCTATGGTCCATGACGAACCGAATCGGCCGTGGGCTTTCCGCCATGATGACGACCGCGTCGACATAGCTCACGTGATTGCAGACGAGCACGGCCGCGCCTTCCTCGGGGATCCGTTCGGCATGAACGAGACGAATTCGATAGAACGTGTGCACGAGCAGCCACGCGACGAAACGCAGCAGGAATTCGGGCACGAGCGAATAGATGTAGGCCGCGACGACCACGTTGAGCAGCGCGGTGACCGCAAAAATGCCGGGAATGCTCACGCCGAGCGACGTCAATGCGATTGCCATCAGCGCCGAAACGATCATGAAGAAAGCGTTGAGAATATTGTTCGCGGCGATGATGCGCGCGCGGTGCGTGGGCTGGCAGCGGCTCTGGATCAACGCGTACAGCGGCACGCTGTAGAAACCGCCGAACATCGCGAGCAAGAAGAGATCGGCGAGGATGCGCCAGTGGCGCGCGTGTGCGAGAAATTCGCCGACGCCGATGAGCCGCCCAACTGGCGGCAACGCGTGGCTCGCCCAATAGAGATCGAGCGCGAATACGCTGATCCCGATCGAGCCGAGCGGCACGAGCCCGATTTCCACGCGCCGCTTCGAGAGCCGCTCGCACAGCATCGAGCCTGTCCCGATTCCAAGCGAAAACGTGGCCAGCAGCACCGTGACGACGTCGGGATTGGCTGATAGGACATCTTTCGCGTAGCTGAAAAACGACGTGAGGAACGTGGCGCCGACGAACCAGAGCCACGAAATGCCGAGCAAGCTCAGGAACACGGTGCGATTCGTGCGCGCCAGCGCGAGGTTGCGCCAAGTCTCCGTGAACGGGTTCCAGTTGATTCGCAAATCGGGCTGCGAAGCCGGCGAGACGGGCACGAGGCTCGAGGTCGAACGCCCCGCGAGCGCCACGGCCAGACACATGCCGGCCAGCACCCATCCGCCGTGCTCGGGCGAAGCCGCGGCGGCACCGCCGATGATCGTGCCGACGAGGATCGCCACGAACGTACCCATTTCCACGAGGCCGTTGCCCCCGACGAGTTCGCGATCGTCCAAGTGCTGTGGCAGGTACGCGTACTTGACGGGGCCGAACAACGTGGAATGAACGCCCATCAGGAACGTGCAGAGGTAGAGCAGCAATGCGTGATGCGTGACGAAACCGGCTCCGCCGATCAGCATGACGACGATCTCGAACGTCTTGACGAAACGCGTGAGCGTCGCTTTGTCGTACTTGTCGGCAATCTGCCCGGATGTGGCCGAGAACAGCACGAACGGCACGATGAAGATCGCCGAAATCAGGAAGGCGGCGGTCTTCGCGTCGACGCCCGAAAAACGCGCCGTCTGATAAGTCACGAGCGAGCTGAAACCGACTTTGAAAACGTTATCGTTCAGCGCGCCGAGAAATTGCGTCCAGAAGAACGGTGCGAACCGCCGCTCGCGAAAGAGCGCGAATTGAGAGTGGTTTTCGCGCGGGGCGCGGCGCGGCAACGAGGCAGCGGGCAACGGACGGTCACTCATGCGCTCAGCGGGTCTCCTGGGGGCCGGCACCTTCCTCGGGCCAGTCGCGGATGTAGGCCTTCAGCATGCGGTTCTCGAAGCCTTGCTCTTCCACGACGGCCTTGGCAACGTCATAGAACGAGATCACGCCCATCAGCGTGCGGTTCTCCATGACCGGCAGATAGCGGACGTGGTGCTCGAGCATGATGCGCCGCACTTCGTTGACGTCCGTTTCCGGCGTGCAGGTGATCGGATGATCGTCCATGACCTTGCGGATCGTGGTCGTGCCGACGCCGCCGTCGTTTTGCTTGAGCGTGAGGATGATCTCGCGGAATGTCAGCATGCCGACGAGATCGCCGAACTCCATGACGACGAGCGAGCCGATGTCGCGCTCGGCCATCGTATCCACCGCTTCGTGCAGCGCCGTGTCGGGCGTGACCGTGTACAAGGTGTTGCCCTTGACCTTCAGGATGTCGCTGACTCTCATGTCTGTCTCCCGGTGATGCTTACATGGATCGGTCGATCCTAGCGGAAAGGCCTGCAAAAGGAAAGCGAGGCGCCCGTTGGCCGGACGGCCGGCGCACAGCGCGGCGACGGCGCCGTGCGGGCACCGGCCAATGTTACGATTGCCGCCACCGCAACCTTCGCCGGGCCTGCCCGGCCGACGTCATGTCCGCCAACCGCTTCGATACGCTCGCGCTGCACGCCGGCGCGGCCCCCGATCCCGCGACGGGCGCGCGCGCCACGCCCATCTATCAAAGCACGGCCTTCGTCTTCCGCGATGCGGACCACGCCGCCGCCCTGTTCAATATGGAGCGCGCGGGCCATGTCTACTCGCGCATCTCGAATCCGACCGTCGCCGTGTTCGAAGAACGCGTCGCGGCGCTCGAGAACGGCGCCGGCGCGATCGGCACGGCCAGCGGCCAGGCCGCGCTGCATCTGGCCATCGTCACGTTGATGGGCGCCGGATCGCATATCGTCGCCTCGAGCGCGCTGTACGGCGGGTCCCACAACCTGTTGCACTACACGCTGCGCCGCTTCGGCATCGAAACGACGTTCGTCAAGCCGGGCGACCTCGACGCCTGGCGCGCGGCGGTACGCCCGAACACGCGCCTGCTGTTCGGCGAAACGCTCGGCAACCCGAACCTCGACGTGCTCGACATCGCGGCGCTCGCCGAAATCGCGCACGCGCACGCCATCCCGCTACTCATCGATTCGACGTTTACGACGCCGTTCCTCATCAAGCCTTTCGAGCACGGTGCCGATTTCGTCTATCACTCGGCGACGAAATTCCTAGGTGGCCACGGCACGACGATCGGCGGCGTGCTCGTCGACGGCGGCACCTTCGATTTCGCCCGCTCGGGCCGCTTTCCCGAATTCACCGAGCCCTACGAGGGCTTTCACGGCATGGTGTTCGCCGAGGAAAGCACCGTCGCGCCGTTCCTGCTGCGCGCCCGCCGCGAAGGCCTGCGCGATTTCGGCGCCTGCCTGCATCCGCAAGCCGCCTGGCAATTGCTGCAGGGCATCGAGACGCTGCCTTTGCGGATGGAGCGGCACGTCGCGAACACGCGCAAAATCGTCGAATTTCTCGCCGCGCAACCGACCGTCGAATCGGTCGCGTACCCCGAGCTGGAGTCGCATCCGGACTACGCGCTGGCCAAGCGCCTGCTGCCGCGCGGCGCCGGCGCGGTGGTCAGCTTCAACCTGCGCGGCGATCGCGCGGCGGGCCGCCGCTTCATCGAGACGCTGGCGCTGTTCTCCCACCTCGCCAACGTGGGCGACGCGCGCTCGCTCGTCATCCACCCCGCATCGACGACGCATTTCCGCATGGACGCCGCCGCGCTCGCGGCGGCAGGCATCACCGAAGGGACGATCCGGCTGTCAATCGGCCTCGAGGATCCCGACGATCTGATCGACGACCTCAAGCGCGCCATCAAGGCCGCGGCCAAACCTGCCGCGAAGCCCGCCTCGAAGCCCGCCTCGAAGTCGGCCCCTGGCTCCGGTGCCGCAGACGCACCCGCGAAGAAGGAGTCGGCATGATTCTGATCGTCCAAGGCAAAGCCGCCTATGCCTATACCGGCGGAAAGCCGTTCGATCCGGCGCTACCGACAGCCGTATTCGTGCACGGCGCCCAGCACGATCATAGTGTTTGGGCGCTGCAAAGCCGCTACTTTGCGCATCATGGCTTGAACGTGCTCGCCGTCGACCTGCCCGGCCACTGCCGCAGCGAAGGGCCGGCGAAAACGACGATCGAGGCACTGGCCGACTGGCTCGCCGCCTTGCTCGACGCGGCGGGCGCGCCAAGCGCGCTCGTCTTCGGGCACAGCATGGGCTCGCTCGTGGCGCTCGACTTCGCCAGCCGATACCCCGCGCGCGCACTAGGTGTCGCGCTCGTCGCGACGGCCGTGCCGATGGTCGTCTCCGACGCGCTGCTCGATGCCGCGCTCAATCGCGAGCCCGACGCGATCGAGCTCGTCAACCGCTGGTCGCACGCGACGATCGCCGCCAAACCGTCTTGCCCCGCTCCGGGATCGTGGCTCCACGGGATCAACCAGCGGCTGATGGAGCGCGTTTCGGCGAGCGGCGAACCGCATCTGTTCCATACCGACTTCGCAGCCTGCAACAGCTATGCGCATGGCCTCGAACGGGCTGCGCAGGTGCGCTGCCCCGTGCGGCTCGTCCTCGGGGCGAAGGACATGATGACGCCGGCACGCGCCACGCGCGCCCTTGTCGACACGCTCGAAGCCGCGAGCACGTCCGTTGACGTGGTCACGCTCGACGCCGGCCACGCGCTCATGAGCGAGCAGCCCGACGCGACGCTCGACGCGCTGTTTTCGTTCGCGCGGTTGACCACCCAACCACGACACGCCTGACGATACGCGTGCCGCGAACAAGGTGCCGAACAAGGTGCCACTAGGCCGAACGGTCGAGTTGCGCCTTCGCCGCAATCGCCGGACAATAGTTCTCGTCAGCCGGGGCGCCTTCGCGGAAGCGGCACCGGGGCACCGGGCGGGTTGCACGCTTGCCGCGGCGCCACCGCGGCAAGCGCACCCTATCAGCGCATACGGAGGAAGCGATGACTCACAGCGCTCATACGGCCGAGTTCGCAAGCTTCGCCGCGTTCTACCCGTTCTATCTCGGCGAGCATCGAAATACGGTTTGCCGCCGCCTGCACTTCGTCGGCTCGCTTGGCGTGATCGGCTGCTTGGCGATGGCCGTCGCGACGGGCGGCTGGCTCTGGCTGCCGGCCGCTGTTGTTTGCGGCTACGGTTTTGCCTGGGTGGGCCACTTTTTCTTCGAAAAGAACCGGCCCGCCACGTTCCGTCACCCGATCTACAGCCTGATGGGAGATTGGGCGATGTTCAAGGACATCTGCATCGGCAAGATCCCGCTCTAGCGGCGCAGGCGCAGTTGAAGAGGCGGCTTCGGCTATGCCGAGGCGGAACTGCCGACGCGGCCACGGCAGAACGCCGCCGCACCCGCTGGGTATCGCTGGGTATCGCTGGGTATCGTCGGTCACGCGGGCTGATGCGGCCATGGGGAACGCGCGGCTTTGCCGGTCCCGCCGATCGCACCGCGAGCGCTGCGCGCGGCCACCAGCGTCGCGATGGTCAGATCGAGCTTCGGATTGTGCAGTGCGTCGAGCAGCATCGCTGTGTCAACGCGTGTCGAATCGAGCCGCAACTGATACTCCAGCTCCGACCGGTCGATCACGAACATGTCGAACAGCCGACCGACCGTGACCTGCGTCGGATTGGCGATCAAAACGAAACGCGGCACGGCGTCATCGGCCAGGCGCGTGATCCACTCGCGCCGGCTGAGCTTGCCGAGCAACCGCACGACGGTATCGATGTCGCAGCGAAGCATACGCGCGAGTTCCATCGGCGTCAGGCCCGGCCTGCCCGCGTCACGCGCTTCGTCCAAACGCACGAGCATCTCGAGTGCGTCGAGCAGGTCGCTGCCTGCATAGCGCCGCCGGTGGAACTGCCCCGCGCGAATCGCCGGCATCGCGGAAACGAACGTCGCGCCCGCGAGCGTGATGAACCAGCACAGATACACCCACAGCAGGAACATCGGCACCAGCGCGAAGGCGCCGTACACGGCGGTATAGGTCGGCATGCGGCGCACGTAGAAACCGAAGCCACGTTTGGCGAGTTCGAATGCGACGGCCGCCAACAGCCCGCCCACAGCGGCATCGCGCCATTGCACCGAACAATTGGGCAGATAAACGTAAAGCAGTGCGAACGCGAGCGCGGTGAGCGGCAATGCCGCGCCCGTCAACGCCCACTCGAGCAGCAGCGGCACGTGGCCGGCCGAGAGCATGCTCGAGCGCGCAAATAAATACGACGAAATCGACAAGCTCACGCCGATCAGCAGCGGGCCGAGCGTGACGATGGCCCAATAGACGAGCACGCGTTGTGCGAACGGACGCGGTTTCGCCACTCGCCAGATGACGTTGAACGCCGACTCCACCGTCATCATCGTCATGACCGACGTGACGAACAGTACGATCATGCCCGCGGTCGTCAGCCCTTTCGCCTTCGACGCGAACTGGTTCAAATATTTGAAGATTTGGTTGTTGATCTGATCCGGCATCAGGTGCTGCGCGAGAAACATTTGCAGCGAGGCCTGGAATTTCGCAAAGATCGGAAACGCCGTGAACAAGGCGAACGCGACCGTCGCGAGCGGCACGATCGCGAGCATCGTCGTAAACGTCAGGCTGCCGGCCACTTGGGCGATGCGATCTTCGCTGCTACGCTTCGCGGCGAAGCGCGCCAAACGTTTGAGCGTATCCAGTTCGGAGCTGAGCGTCCGCACGAATGGTTCTCCTTTTTTTCATTCGATAGCCGCGCACGCGGCACGCACGGCGGCACGCGGCGGCGGGCACGGCGGCCTGCCCCTATAATAAGCCGCTCACGACCCGGCCTTATGAAAGACATTCTCGTACTCTATTACAGCCGTCACGGCGCAACGCGCGATTTGGCCTTGGCCATCGCCCAAGGCGTCGACAGCATCCCCGGCATGCAGGCGCGCGTGCGCACCGTGCCGGCCGTATCGGCCGTGAGCGAAGCCACGGCGCCGCCGATTCCGCACGACGGCCCGCCCTATGTCGAGTTACGCGATCTCGAAGAATGCGCGGGTTTGGCGCTCGGCTCGCCCACTCGCTTCGGCAACATGGCCGCGTCGCTGAAGTATTTTCTCGACGGGACGGCGCCGCAATGGATGAGCGGCGCGCTGGCCGGCAAGCCCGCCTGCGTATTCACGTCGACGAGCAGCATGCATGGCGGTCAAGAATCGACACTGCTTTCGATGATGCTGCCGCTGCTGCATCACGGGATGCTGATGGTCGGCATCCCGTACACCGAGAGCACGCTGGCGACGACGACGACCGGCGGCACCCCCTACGGCGCCTCGCACGTTTCCGGCGCCGGCGCACGCGAATCGGCGCTCTCGGCTGACGAAAAGGCGCTCGCTGTCGCACTCGGCGCGCGGCTCGCACGCACGGCGTCACTGCTGGCCGGCCGCCCATGACCAAGGACCAGGCAGCCCGGCCTACGACGAGCGCCGCCGCCAAAGTTGGCGCGCGCGGCCGATGGGCGATCGGCGCGACGCTCGCGCTCACGGCCTTGATCGCGCTCGCGATCGCTTGGGAGTGCTGGCTCGCACCGCTGCGCCCGGGCGGATCGGCGCTCGTGCTCAAAGCGCTGCCGCTCGCGTGCGCGTTGCCCGGCGTCGCCCGGCGCAAGCTTTACACGCTGCAATGGGCATCGATGCTCGTGCTGCTCTATCTGGCCGAAGGCATCGTGCGCGGCATGACCGACGGCGGCGTGTCGGCGCGGCTCGGCTGGATCGAAGTGGCGCTCGCGACGTTCTTCATCGGCTGTGCGCTCGCCTATGTCGCGCCGTTCAAGCGCGCGTCGCGAGCGGCGCGCCGCGGCGCCGACGCCCCGAGCGCTTCCGACGCGCGGTAGCATTCATGATGGCGTCGATCGGCGAACGCCGGCAGCGGCGCCTCGAACGGCACGCGAGCCGTCGCGCCTATTCGCGGTCCACGACGCTCGCCCTTTTGCCTCGCGCTTGCTCGAGATCAAGACGATCACCATGACCGACATCACTTCAGCCGCCCGCGACGCATTCGTCGCCGCATGCCGCGACGCCATCGGCGCCGCGAACGTGCTCACCGATTCGCACGACACCGCGCCGTTCCTGACGGACTGGCGCCGGCGCTACACGGGCGCCACGTGCGCCGTGCTGCGGCCAGGCACGACGCAGGAAGTCGCCGCCGTCGTCAAGCTCGCGAACGCGCATCGCATCGCGATCGTTCCGCAAGGCGGCAATACCGGGCTCGCGGGCGGCGCCACGCCCGACGGCACAGGCAATCAAGCAGTCGTCAGCCTCGCGCGCTTGAATCGGATTCGCGCACTCGATGCGCACAACAACACGATCACCGTCGAGGCCGGTGTCGTCCTGGCGCAGGTGCAGAACCACGCGCGCGAGGCAGGCCGCCTCTTCCCGCTCAGTCTCGCCGCCGAAGGAAGCTGCACGATCGGCGGCAATCTCGCGACGAACGCGGGTGGCACCGCCGTACTGCGCTACGGCAATACGCGTGAACTGTGTCTCGGCCTCGAAGTCGTGACGCCGCAGGGCGAGATTTGGGACGGGCTGCGCGCGCTGCGTAAGGACAATACGGGATACGACTTGCGCGACCTGTATATCGGCGCCGAAGGCACGCTCGGCATCATTACGGCAGCGGTCATGAAGCTTTACCCGCTACCGGCCGCCAGCGTCACGGCGCTGGCCGCCCTCGCCTCGCCGCATGCCGCGCTCGAATTTCTCGCGCTTGCGCATCGTTGCGCGGGCCCGCTGCTGACGGGTTTCGAACTGATGTCCGATTTTTGCCTGCGTCTTGTCGGCAAGCATTTTCCGCAACTGCGCTATCCGTTCGGTGAACCGCACGCGCAAATCGTGCTGCTCGAACTCTCCGACAACGAGAGCGAGGCGCATGCGCGCGCGCTGTTCGAGCAGATGATGGAGCAGGCACTCGAATCGGGCCTCGTCGACGATGCCGTCGTCGCCGAGAATCTCACGCAATCGCGCGCGTTTTGGGATCTGCGAGAACACATCCCGCTCGCGCAAGCCGAGGAAGGCTTGAACATCAAGCACGACATCGCCGTGCCGATCTCGCGCGTCGGCACGTTCATCGAGGAAACCGATGCCGCCATCGCCGCGGCCGTTCCGGGCGCGCGCATGGTCACGTTCGGCCATCTTGGCGACGGCAACCTGCATTACAACGTCCAGGCCCCGGAAGGCGTCGACGCCCCCGCATTCCTCGCGCAATATCAAGCGCCGCTCAACCATATCGTCTACGACAGCGTGCATCGGCATCGGGGTACATTCAGCGCCGAGCATGGCCTCGGACAGTTGAAAGTCGACGACGCGGCGCATTACAAGCCGGCCGTCGAAATGGACCTCATGCGCGCGCTCAAAACGGCGCTCGACCCACTCGGCCTGATGAACCCCGGCAAAGTGTTACGCTAAGGGTCATCGACCGGCCTCGACACGCGACGGGCCGCGCACGACGCCTCGGTGCGCGCCGGCCCATCGAGCCGTCATTGCCAAGGGGTGTCTCGTGAAAATCCGCGTGCTGTCCGATCTACATCTCGAGTGCGACGAGCCCGAAGCCATCGCCCATGCCGATGCCGATCTCGTCATCCTCGCAGGCGACATCCATAACCATGCCGAGGGTATTCGCTGGGCGGCTGAAACGTTTAGCCAGGACGTACCCATCATCTACGTACCCGGCAATCACGAGTACTACGACGGCGAATTCGGCGCACTCGAAGTGGCGATGCGCGACGCGGCGGCGAGCGTCGACAACATCCATTACTTGAACAACGAAACGCTGGTCGATCCCGAACGCCGCTGGCGCGTGCTCGGCACGACGCTATGGACCGATTTCGAACTGTTCGGCACGAGCGAAGAAGCCGTGGCTGCCTCGATCGCCGCCGCCGCAAAAGTCATGCTGGATTTTCGCGGGCCGATTCAGGTGACGTGGCCATCGAGCGCGACAGCCGCAGGCACAGTAGCGGCGGTCGTGGACGAAAATCCGCGTCTGTTCACGCCGGCCGACACCCTCGCGCTCCATCGTCATGCGCGCGAATGGCTCGCGCGGGAGCTAGCCAAGCCATTCGCCGGCAAAACCATCGTCGTCACCCACCACGCGCCGCATCGCGCGAGCCTTGCCGATCGCTTCGCCAACGATCTCGCCTCGGCCGGCTTCATCAGCGATTTGACCGACCTCGTCGGGCCGCCCATCGCACTCTGGGTTCACGGGCACACGCACACGCCGTTCGACTACGTCGCGAACGGAACGCGCGTGGTTTGCAATCCGCGCGGCTATGTCGATCGGCGCCGCAATCGGCTCGAAAATCCGCACTTCGCTTGGGACAAGATCGTCGATCTCTAAACCCGCCCGCGCGGCGGCGATATCTGAGCAACGCGCGTGCACGCGGGAACCTTACGACAATTCGCGTTCCTGCACGGCGCGCAACGGAATGCGCACTTCGATCTTCGCGCCGTGGCCCGGCGACGACTCGATGCTGAGTTCGCCATCGACGAGATAGGCGCGCTCGCGCAATCCCGCCAAACCGAACGAACCCGGCTTGCGCGGCCGTGCCGGATCGAAACCCACGCCGTCGTCGCGCACTGTCAGTACGACGCGATCATGCTCGCGCGTGAGGCGCACTTGCACGAGCGAGGCGTGTGCATGACGGGCCACGTTCGTCAGCGATTCCTGCAGGATGCGGAAGGTTGCCGTCGCGTAGGGTTCGTCGAGTTCGAGATCCGGGGGCTCGAGCGTCAGCTCGCAAGCGGTCCCGCTGCGCTGGCTGAAGTTTTGTACGAGCCATTGAGCCGCCGCGACGAGACCCAAGTCGTCGAGCACGAGCGGCCTCAAGTCCGACGCAATCCGCCGCGTCGACGCGACCGCCTCATCGAGCAACGAGCGCATCGCAGCAAGCCGGTGCACGCGGGCCGCGCCGCCGGATGGGTCCGTGGCCGATTCCCGTAGTCGATCGGTTTCGATTCTCAAGGTAGCGAGCGTCTGCGCGAGTTCATCATGCAATTCACGCGAGATCCGTCGCATTTCCTGCTCGCGCGCCGAACTGCCGATCGCAGCCACCTCCCGCAATTCCTCCTGCGAAAGCACGAGCGCCGCTTGGGCGCGCTTGCGCTCCGTGACTTCGCGCAGCAAGTCGCGATTCGATTCGGCAAGCGCGGCCGTGCGCGCCGCCACACGCTGCTCGAGCAGCGCCTTGGCTTCGTTCAGTTGCGCCGTGCGATGCTGCACGAGCCGGTGCTCGGCGCGCTCTCGATCGAGCGCCAGCACGATGCGCGCGTAAAGCTTGATGTTGTCGAACGTCAGGGCGACGAGCACGAAGCTCGACGCGATCAAACCGTAAATGCGCCCGGCATAAAAGCCCAGGTCGAAACGCGCGTGATTGAGCACGGAGGCCAGCGCAATGTCGAAAATCCACGCGCACAGCACGACGATCAGCCAGAGATCCAGAACGGTGCGCGCACGCCGCACGATCAAGGCCGCCAGCGCCGCAAAGTTGATGAGCCATACGAACGAGACGACCCAGACGATCGTGCGCGCCTCGTGCGAGCCCTGCATGATCGGCGGTAACCACGGATGGCCGATCGTCGCGATGGCCGTCATGACGCATGCCGCGCAAACCGCCGCCGCGATGCATAAGAGCGCGCTTAACCAAGGCGCGGCCGGGCGAACATCCTCCCCGACCGGTCGAGCCCGCGCGTAGGCAATGACCGCGAGCGGAAACGCCGCATGCCACATCATGTAAAGCCAAGCGGTCGTCTGCGGGCCGGCCCCGAGTAGCCCCGTGGGCGCGAATAGCCCGGGGAACGAGAGCGTGTGCGCAATCGCCATGCAAGCGCTCAGCAAGTAGCCGCCGGCGATGATCAAGAGCGGGCGCGAATAGAGGATGCTGAACTGACCGATGAGCAGCGCGGCCGTCAAGAGATCGCACACCGCGAGTGCCGACTGGTAGATCGGCACGAACGCCCAGACAGGCGCGAGCTGCGTTTTCGCGAACGGCGCCAGCGCCGCGAACACGACGATCGACGCCGCGACGGCACCCACCGCCAGCCGCCGCTCCCGGCGCTCAGGCCGCAATGTCGAAATGAATACCCGTGCCTCGTCCGCCGATTCGCCCAAATTGCCCCCCGTGCTCGATCGCGTGCGGTAGCGGTTCTTACGTGTAACGGCTCAATTATGGGACGCCATCACGCGCGAGGAAAGGAGGAACGATGAGATGACGGATGATGCTCGACACGTCAGCGCCCGGGCTCACCCGCATAGGCGAGCCCGGCATGAAAATCGCTGCACATCGCTCCTGCGGAATGACGAACGCCTTGCCGGTCACGTATCGATCATTTTGGGGCGGCATTGTCTGCTGCTCGATGCCAAGCAATCGGGCGTACGCGCAGTTTTCTTGCCGCGAAGCCAATATGACGATATATAGTCTGGCTGACATCATGCGCGCAAAAGAGGTCTAGCACCCGCAATGCGACCAACGATCGAGCCGTTGACGAGTCTCAGGGGCATCGCAGCCCTCTTGATCGTCCTCAATCACGTGACGCTGCTGATGCTCCCACTGGGACAGACGCAAGCCAAGGCAGCATTGATCAAGACGGGCATCCTGGGCATGACGGTCTTTTTCGTGCTCAGCGGATTCGTGATGTACTACAACTACGCACACCGCATCGCGGCCAATCGATCGGAAGGGACCGTGCACTTCCTGTTCGCGCGGTTCGCTCGACTCTATCCGCTGCTGATCGCGTACGTCGTGCTGAACTTCGTGTTGAACGTTTCGCGCTCGCTGTCGAGCGGGAATGCGGCAGGCGCGTCGCTGTACGTGGCAACGCTTCCGCTCTATCTGCTCGGCGTTCAATCGTGGCTGTACGCGGTCATCGACAACGTCAACGTGACGGTATCGCAGTACTTCGGCAATCCCGCTTGGTCGGTCAGCGCGGAATTATTCTTCTATACGCTCTTCGTTCCGCTGATCGCCCTGCGTAAGGCGCGCGCGCCTTCGGTGACGCGCGGGCTCTTCATCGTCATCGCATCGATCGCCGCGCGCGCCGCCTTCTTAACGGCTGCGAATGCCATTCCCGTGCAGCATTGGATCGCAGCCAAGCTCGGCGAGTCGAGTTCGCTCAGCGTCTATGCGTGGCTCGTCTATTACTGCCCTTACGGACGGTGCTTCGAATTCTTCGCGGGAATGGGTATCGCGCAGATATGGCTTGCACGCCGAGAGCGCGGGCATGCGCGTTCGGTTCTTGCCGACCGGCTGGGCCTATTGGCAGGCGCATGCGGGCTCGCTTATGTCACCGCGTCCTTCATGAGCGAAATCGTTTTTTCCTTGCCATCGCTCTTCGAGGGGATCGCAACGCATTTCTTTTACATCATGGCCGTGCCGCCAGCCATCTACTTCCTGAGCCGCGAACGGGGCGTAGCCGCGAAGATCTTGTCACGCGCACCGCTGCTGTTTCTCGGGGAGATCAGCTATTCGCTCTACTTCGTGCATACGCTCGTATTTCCCTTGTTCAGGGTACCGCCCACTACCGATCTCGCCTTGCATCTGCCGATGGTCATCGGACGCTGTGCCGCTTTTCTCGCGATTACGCTCGTCGTGTCCACCGTCGTCTATCGGACGCTCGAAAAGCCATCGCGCGCCGCGATCATGCGTATGCTCGGCATGAGCGTGCGAGCGCAAACACAAGCGCAGAGCGTGCAAGACACCGAGCAGGTAGCCAGCCTCGCCAGCAGGCAATGACAACTGCCGTCCGGCGGCGCGAAACGGAAAAGCACGTCGATCCGCGCACACCGCAAACGGCCGCGAGCGTACAATCGGCGGTCACCGGGGCGCCCCTCTCTTTAGGATAGGCAGCGATGACCTCTAGCAAGAACCTCGAAATCGAACGTCTTCGTGCGATCGCCGTTCTGCTTACGATTCTCGTCCACGCGCCCTTCAAGCAGCTTTTCAGCCCTTTGCTGTATTCGACCTTTACCGGGGTCGACCTGTTCTTCGTCATCTCCGGTTTCGTCGTCACCGCGTCGTTCTTGCGAACCTTGCCCGCTCCACTCGGCGCCAGCGCGCTCGAGCGTCTGCAAAACAGCCAGCGCGCGGTCATGCAGTTCTATATGCGCCGCGTATTCCGCATCGCGCCGTCGGCGTTCTTCTATATTGCGCTGTACTGGATCGTCGCTACGATCATGGCGTCGGCGGGCAGCATCGCCCCCTACGCAAGGCCGCAAGACATCTTTCGCGAAGGCGTGGCCTTCGCAGGCGGCATCTACAATTACGCGATGGTCTATGGCGGCATTACGAACAACCTCGCGCACTACTACAGCCTATCGATCGAAGAACACTTCTATCTCATCGCCCCGCTTCTTCTCGTCCTTTGCGGGAGTACGTCGAAGCGCCTGATCGCGCTTTGCGCCGGCATCGCGCTCGTCATCTTCGTCGCGCGGCCACTGACGACGGCCAACATCGCCAATCTGTCGCATACGCGCTTCGACGAACTGTTCTATGGCGTGATCCTGGCGCTGCTGGCACCCAAATACAAACGCGCGTTGGCGCAGCAATCGGAAGCGCTCAGGCGTTCAGCGCAGCAAATGCCTGCCTTCGTGCTCGCGTGTATGAGCGCGAGGGTGCGTCCTTTGACGAAGACGCTCGTCGGCTTGTCGCTGTGCGTGCTACTCGCGCTGCTGCCCGGCGTGACGAACACCGAGGTGCTCAACCGTACGACGGGGCCGCTCTACTTCTCGGTGTCGAGCGCGGCGTTCTGCAGCTACGGCGCGGTGTCCGCCGCCCTCGTGATGCTCGCCTCGCTCGAGCGCGGTTGGATCGTGCCGATCCCGGGCTTATCCACCGTGCTCGAATACATCGGCTCACGTTCCTATTCGCTGTACCTAGGCCACATGCTGATCATCTATATCTATAACGACCTGTACTTCCAGTGGTACGAGCTCGTTCCGAACATGCTCCGGCTCACCCGCACCGGCTACCTCATTCAATTCGCCATCTTCCTATTGCTCGCGCTGTGCTTGGCGGAACTCTCCTATCGCCTGATCGAAACGCCCTTTAGAAACGCCGGCCGCCAGATCACACGCTCGCTGAAGGAAACGTTCGCATGACGCTCGCAAAGACGGCAGCCTTCATCGCGCTCGCCTGCATTCCGATTACGGCTTTTTCTCAATTCGACTACAACGACGATCTGACGCACGCGGTGGCCGCGCACTATCCGCCGCTCATTCGGCTACTGATCACGAAGGGAGCGAAACAAAATACCCAAGACGCGCGCGGCGACACGCCCTTGATGCAAGCGATCCGATCGCACGATCGCGAAATCACCGAACTGCTGTTGCGCTACCAGCCGAACCCGTATTTGCTTAGTACGACTAATCACTCCGCGGCGACCGAAGCGGTGCTCGCCGACGACCCTGACAGCCTGAAAGCCGTCTTGATGCAGGACGATCAATTGCAAGTGGCCCAGGCCGTGGGCCTTGCAACGAAGCTCGACAAGCGCCGCGCGCTGAATATGTTCGTGCAGATCTATGGTGCATCGGCCACCTATGAAATCGGTCACGGCTTCCTCGATACGCCGATCAAGTACTTCAGGCTCGGCAGCCAAGTGGCCGTCGCATTCTCTCCCACCGGCCCGCGCCCCGACGTATGCGCGACGCCCGCTACGACACTCTTGCTACAGGGAAAGATTTGCAAGGTGGACGGCGAGCACGTAGCCATCGAATGGGAAACGCTGTCCAACCTCGACAACACGGACAGGCAATGTTCGCCGCAAAGGCACTTCCGCGTCGAACGGAAAACCGATCAAGCCTGGGACGCCAAGTACCTCGGCATGTGCGGCACCGTGCCCGGCTACTTCCCGAGCCTGCCTACATCCTTCGACTATCGGTCATTCGTCATTCCCGAGCTTCGATAGTCGGGCATATTTGAATTTTTTATGCATTGACAAAGTTAAAAAGTACAAAATAATTTAAATGCTTGCATCGACCAACCATTCAAATAGCAGGCACTCGGCTTCGATTTAAAACGTGCGTTCAATAGAATTTTCCGCCTCCGCTCAAGAAATCATAACGTTAACCCTATCAGGAGCACGTCGAATTTACACGGAAGACCGTATCAGCAATGCGCTTTCATAGCGACCGAATCGGCAAAATTTGTATCGAATCCAACTTATCCAGGTCATTTCAAGTTATTCTGGGATCTCAGATGCTTGTGGGCGCGCAGTGCGGCGGCTGCCGCAACCGAGGGCAAGCTACGCTTTCGACAATATCGTGAATATTTATTTCACGAAGGAAAAACGATTTCAGTTTTCACTGCATTCGTAAGGAATCCGTTATCTCGAAGTCCAGACGCCACTTCGTATAAACTTCTAGTGCAGTTCGTTTGTCCGACAACTAGACCTGGATAAAAAACTCGCTCATGCGAATGACACCCAAGCACGCCCGGACCACGAATCGACCCGCCAGCCGGAAGGGATTCCGGTTTCTGGCGGTCGGCGCATTCAATACCGCGTTTGCCTATTGCATCTCCACCGCCCTCTACTACGCCCTCGACCGCCAACTGCATATCGTCGCGATCGGAGCCATCGCCAACGTCATCTGCATCACGGAAGCGTTCGTCGCCTACAAGCTCCTCGTGTTCCGGTCGCGCGGACACTGGCTCGCGGAGTACCTGCGCTGCTACGTCGTCTACGGGGGCAGCGCACTGATCGGTATCGCGGGGCTATGGCTGCTGGTCAACGTGATCGGCGTGGCGTTTTGGCTCGCGCAAGGTCTCTTGATGATCGTCGGCATCGCCATCTCGTATGCCGGCCATGACCGATTCACTTTCAACAGGGCGCAACGCGGATGAGCAACCGAAAACTGATCAGCATCGTCGCCGGCTGCTTCAACGAACGGGACAACATCGCCGAGCTGCACGAGCGCATTACCGCGGCGATGCGGCAAGTGCCGCAATACGACTACGAGATCATCTTGATCGACAACGCGTCGACGGACGGCACGGTCGATGTGATCCGCGCGATCGCACGAACCGACAAACGTCTGAAGGCGATCGTCAATGTCCGCAATTTCGGCCACATTCGCTCGCCCTATCACGCGCTATTGCTCGCGCAGGGCGACGCCGTCATCGGCATGGCGTCGGACCTCGAGGACCCGCCCGAGCTGCTGCCCGAGTTCATTCGACACTGGGAGCAAGGCTTCAAGATCGCCATCGCCGTACGCCGCGGGCACGAGGATCGCGGCCTGCGGGTGTTGTTGCGCAAGGCGTACTACACGCTCATCACGCGCATTTCGGACGTCGAGCAAGTACAGGACTTCACGGGCTTCGGTTTGTACGACCGCGCGGTAATGGACATCTTGCGCGATATCGACGATCCGTATCCCTATTTCCGCGGCCTCATCTGCGAGATCGGCTTCGCGCGCGCCGAAGTGCCGTTCGACAAACCCGTCAGAAAGCGCGGCATCTCGAAGGGCACGTTTTTCGTCTACCTCGACAGCGCGCTGCTCGGTATCGTCAATCACTCGAAAGCGCCACTGCGGCTCGCGACGTTGCTGGGCATCGCGATGAGCGGCCTGAGCTTCCTCATGGGGATCTACTACCTCGTTCGCAAACTCATGGCGTGGAGCGAATTCCAAATGGGCATCGCGCCGCTCGCCGTTAGCCTGTTCTTCTTCATGGGCGTTCTGTTCCTGCTCGTCGGCTTGCTCGGGGAATACATCGGGTTGCTCGTCACACATACCGTGCGGCGCCCGATGGTCGTCGAAGACGAGCGCATCAACTTCGAGTCGACGCCGAAAACAGCCTCGCAGGCGAAGCTAGAGAACAGCGATGCATGAGATTGCGCCCGGCTTCTCGCTGTTTCGCGACGACCTCGAACGCATCGACCAGAGACTCGCACCGGTCTGGGCCGAGCTGCGCGGCGCACACCTGTTCCTGACCGGCGGCACCGGCTTCTTCGGTATTTGGCTGATCGAATCGCTGATCTGGGCCGATCGAACGCATCGGCTCGACATGACGATCACCGTCTTGAGCCGTGACCCCGAACACTTTCTGCGCACGCGCGCACCGCATCTGCGCGACTGCGAAGCGTTGCGCTTCGTGACCGGCGAGGTGGCCGACTTCGAAATGCCGGCGCGACCCTGCACGCACATCGTGCATGCCGCATCCGAAAACAACGTCGATCAACGCGCCGATTGGGCCGAACGCCAGTTGAACTCGGCGATCGACGGAACGCGTCGGATCATCGACATGGCGGCGCGCCACCGGTCGAAGTCGGTGTTGCTGACGACCTCCGGCTCCGTGTATTTGCCGTCGGAATCGAGCGATGGGCCACGTTTTGCCGAAGGCCCCGCGGGCATCGCCGACTATGTGTCGGAACGCCTGGTCTACGGTCAATCGAAGCGAACGATGGAAGTCATGACCGCGATCGCCGCGCGCAAACACGGATTCAATGCTCTGATCGCACGCTGCTTCGCGTTCGTCGGCCCGTATCTTCCGCTCGAGCACAACTACGTCGTCGGCAACTTCATTCGCGATGCCCTTGCGGGAAATCAAATCGTCGTGACGGGCGACGGGACGCCTTTGCGTTCGTATCTCTACGCCGGCGATCTCGTCGTTTGGCTGCTCACGATACTGGTGCGCGGGCGCAGCGGCGTGCCCTACAACGTCGGCGGCAAGGAGGCCGTCTCGATCGCGCATCTGGCACAACGCGTCGCTGCGGTGGCAGGCATGCCCGCCGATGCAGTGACGATCAAAGGGACACCGATACCGGGCGCCGCGCCGTTGGCCTATTTGCCGGCACTTGCACGAATCGAGCGCGAGTTGGGCTTGCATGCCGCGATTGGGTTGGATGACGCCATTCGTCGGACATTGGCCTGGCACCGCGAGCGAATGAACACGAGATAAACAAGGAATCAGGCGGCCTGGTTTAGCCACGCGAACGCACTGGCGGACGAAAACGAGTAACGACATCCATTTTTCATTGGGGCTTGCGCATATGGCAATCAGCGTCGCGGACTATGTCTTCCAACGGGTCGCCGAGGAAGGTGTCAAGGACGTCTTCATGGTATCCGGCGGCGGCATCATGTATTTATGCGACGCCCTGGGCCGCGCATCCGGCTTGCGTTATTGGTGCAACTACCACGAGCAGGCGTGCGCCATCGCCGCCGAAGGCTATGCGCGCGTGACCGAAGGTCTCGGCGTTTGCCTCGTCACCACGGGCCCCGGCAGCACCAATGCACTCTCCGGCATCGCGGGCGCGTGGGTCGATTCGATCCCGGTCCTCGTGATTTCCGGGCAAGTGCGCACGGGCATCATGGCCGACTACACGCGCCAGCGCCAAGTCGGCCCTCAAGAAATCAACATCACGCCGATGGCGACGCCGGTCACGAAGCACGCCGTCACCGTCACGCGCGCCGAAGACATCCGCTACGAACTCGAGAAATGTCTGTATCTGGCGCGTGCCGGTCGGCCCGGCCCCGTGTGGTTGAACCTGCCGCTCGACATTCAGTCCGCGATGATCGAGCCCGATCGGTTGCACGCTTACGTGCCCGACGTCGCACGCACGCCGCGGCTCGATCGCGCCGTGGTCAGCCAGATCGCGGATCTGTTTTCGCTCGCGAAACGGCCGGTCATGCTGTACGGCAACGGCATCGTGCTCGGCGGCGCTCGCCGCGCATTTCGACGGCTCGTCGAAGATTTGCGCGTTCCCGCGATGTCGACGGTCAGCGCCATGGACGCGCTGCCGGAGGATCATCCCTGCTTTCAAGGTCGCATCGGCCCGGGTGGGCAGCGCCGCGCGAACTTCGCGCTGCAAAACGCCGATTTGGTGCTCGCGATCGGCACGAGTCTGTCGATTTCGGCGATCGGATTCAGCGAGAAGTTCGCGCCGAAAGCCAAAAAGATCCTCGTCAACATCGACGAGGGCGATCTCGATAAGCGCAACATCACGATCGACGTTCCGGTGCTCGCGGATGCGAACGAATTCATCGCTGCGTTTCGCGAGGCGCTCCAAGCGCGTGACCGCCGGACCCCGCAGCGCTGGCTCGACGCTTGCGCAATGTGGAAACGCGATTACCCGCCGATGCCCTCGGCCGAACATTTGCAAAAAGAGCACGTCGACATTTATGCGGCATACGACGAGTTGTCCCGCCAACTCGGCGATACCGACATCGTCGTCAGCGGCAACTCGCTCGACGGCTGCATCATCGCTTATCAAAACCACCGCGTGAAAGATGGACAGATCGCGTTCACGAGCGCGTGCATGGGTGCGATGGGATGGGACCTGCCGGCACTCGTCGGCGCCTGCGTTGCCGGCGGCCGCGAGCGCCGCGGCGTGCTCGTCACGGGCGACGGCAGCGTTCTCTTCAATATTCAGGAGCTGATGTTCCTCGGTCATCACCGCCTGAACGCCAAGCTCTTCATCAGCAACAACGACGGCTATCAAAGCATCCGCAACACACAGACGCGCTTTTTCGACGGCCGTCAGGTCGGCACCGACGTGCATTCCGGCGTAGGCAACCCGAACTTCGAACAACTCGCCGCGGCGTTCAACCTGAACTATCTGCGCATCTCGACGAACGCCGAGTTGCAGCCGTCGATCGCCAAGGTATTCGCGGACGACGCCCCTTGGCTCGTCGAGATGTGCGTGTCGCAGCAGCAGCAGCGTTTCCGCGCGAGCTCGTACCGCCAACCGGACGGCACGCTGGCGTCGCGCCCCATGGAGGACATGGACCCGCTGCTGCCGCGCGAGGAACTGGAACGCAACATGACGATGTTCGATAACGACTAGGCGCGAAGGAGCGCTCATGCCATCGACGAGAAAAATATTGATCACCGGCGCGGACGGTTTCATCGGATCGCATCTAACCGAGCATCTCGTGCGAGCGGGTCACGACGTTCGCGCCTTCGTGCTTTACAACTCGTTCAATTCTTGGGGATGGCTCGATCGTACGAGATCCGACATCCGGCATGCCCTCGACGTGTTCGCAGGCGACGTGCGCGATCCGAACGGCGTGCGCAAGGCCGTCGAAGGCTGCGACGTCGTCCTTCATCTGGCCGCGCTGATCGCGATCCCCTACTCGTATCATTCGCCCGATACCTACGTCGACACGAACATCAAAGGCACCCTCAACGTCGTGCAGGCCGCGCGCGATTCAGGCGCACGCGTCGTGCATACATCGACGAGCGAAGTCTACGGCACGGCACGAACGGCACCGATCTCCGAACATCATCCGCTGCAAGGGCAATCGCCCTACTCGGCATCGAAGATCGGCGCCGATCAGATCGCGTTGTCGTTCCATCTTTCTTTCGGCACGGCCGTGTCCGTGCTGCGTCCGTTCAACACTTACGGGCCGCGTCAATCCGCACGGGCGGTGATACCGAGCATCGTCACGCAAATCGCCAAAGGGCAGCGCACCATCAAGCTCGGTGCGTTGCATCCGACGCGCGATTTCAATTACGTGACCGACACGGTGCGCGCCTTCGAGGCCGTCATGAACAGCGAGGCGGCGATCGGCCAGGTGCTCAACGCCGGTAGCGGATTCGAGATCAGCATCGGCGACACGGCGAAGGTCATCGCGGAAACGATGGGCGCGGACATTCGCATCGAAACCGAACAGGCGCGATTGCGGCCCGAGAAGAGCGAGGTGGAGCGGCTCGTCGCCGACGCGCGCCGTTTGCACGAGCTGACGGGTTGGACGCCCGAATACGGTGGCCCAGACGGCTTTCGACGCGGCATCGCACAAACGGTGCAGTGGTTCACGGAGCCGGCCAATCTCGCGGCTTATAAAACCGACATCTACAACATCTGAGCCATGACTCGCGCATACGACGTTCTGAAGATCGTCCGTGACGTGTATGGCAGCCACGGACCGCTGCCCTTGCATGCCCCTGTCTTTGCGGGCAACGAAATGGCCTACGTGCAATCGACGATCGAGTCGACGTTCGTGTCCTCCGTCGGCGCCTATGTCGACCGCTTCGAACAGATGTTGGCCGAGCTTACGGGTGCCGCGTACGTGATCGCGACGACGAACGGCACCACGGCCTTGCATATGGCGCTGCTGCTCGCAGACGTGGCGCCGGGCGAGCTCGTCGTGACGCAATCGCTGAGCTTTGTCGCCACCGCGAATGCGGTCGTTCATGCGGGTGCCCTACCGGCATTCGTCGACGTCGAGACGACGACGCTCGGCATGTCGCCCGACGCGCTGAGCGAATTTCTTCAACAGCACTGCGAACGTACCGACGGTGGAGTACGCCATCGTGAATCGGGGCGCCGCGTGGCGGCCTGCTTGCCGATGCATTCGTTCGGCTTGCCGTGTCGCATCGACGAAATCGCCGATGTCTGCGCGCGTTGGGGTCTCGCCCTCGTCGAAGATGCCGCCGAGGCGCTCGGCAGTCGGCGCGACACGCGGCACTGCGGCACGACGGGAAAATTGGGCACATTGAGCTTCAACGGCAACAAGCTGTGCACCACGGGCGGTGGCGGCGCGATCATGACGAACGATCCCGTCATCGCACGACGCGCCAAGCATTTGACGACGACGGCGAAGGTGCCCCACCGGTGGCGCTTCGAGCATGATGCGATCGGCTACAACTTCAGGCTGCCGAATCTGAACGCGGCGCTCGGCTGTGCGCAACTCGAGCAGATCGATGCATTCCTGACGTTCAAGCGTGCGCTTGCCGAACGCTACCGTCAGGCGTTCGAAATCGCCGACATCCCCTTCGTCGCCGAACCGCCGCATACGCATGCGAACTATTGGCTGTGCGCGATCCTGCTCGGCAGCGAGGCCGAACGCGATCTTTGCTTGGAAGTGACGAACGATGCGGGTGTGATGACGCGGCCGATCTGGGATCCGATGCATACGCTGCCGATGTTTGCGCAGAACCCTCGCGGGCCGCTTCCCGTCACCGAGCGCATGGCCGCGCGTCTCGTCAACATTCCGAGCGGCGTACGCATCGAGGAGCCCGCATGAAGGACATCCTGCTGATCGGCGGCGGCGGTCACTGCAAAGCCGTCATCGACGTTCTCGAAGCAACAGCGGCCTGGCGCATCGCGGGCATCGTCGAGCGGCGCGATTGCCGAATCAAGGAAGTCATGGGCTACGAAGTGGTCGGCTTCGACGAAGATCTCGCGGCGCTGCGAAAGCGTTGCGAGTTCGCACTCGTCACGTGCGGGCAGATCAAGTCGCCGCAAATCAGGATGCGCCTCTTTCATGCATTGAAAGAAACCGGCTTCACCTTGCCGGCAGTCGTGTCGCCCCGAGCCCACGTCGCGCGTTCGGCAACGCTCGCCGAAGGAACGATCGTCATGCACGCGGCGTGCGTCGGGTCCTGCGCGCAGGTCGGCGCAAACACGATCGTCAACACACGCGCGCTGATCGAACACGACGCCGACGTGGGAAACCATTGCCATGTGGCGACGGCCGCGGTCGTCAACGGCGGCACCACGGTCGGCGATCGCACGCTGATCGGCAGCGGCGCCGTCTGCCGCGAGGGCATCGCGATCGGCGCGGATTGCATCGTGGCCATGGGCTCGCGCGTCGTCAAGCCACTGCCTGACGGGACCCAGTTCATCGGAGGGCTCGCAACATGAAGTCCATCTGCGCGATCATCGCCGAGGCCGGCGTCAATCACAACGGCTCGATCGAGCTGGCCTTTCGGCTCGTCGACGAAGCCGCGCGAACCGGCGCCGACTACGTCAAGTTCCAAACGTTTCGGACAGAGAAGCTCGTCGCGCGTCATGCGCCCAAAGCGAACTATCAACAGCGAACGTGCGGCTCGAGCGAATCGCAATTCGACATGCTCAAGCGCCTCGAGTTGCCCGAGTCGGCGTTTCGCGATATCGCCGCTTATTGCACAGAGCAAGGCATCGCCTTCTTGTCCACGCCGTTCGACGCCGAATCGGCGGCGTTTCTCGCCGGTATCGGCATGAGCGCGTTGAAAGTCTCATCGGGCGATCTCACCGACATCCCGTTGCTGCGCCAGTTGGGTGCCATGGGCTTGCCGATCTTGCTCTCGACCGGAATGGGCACGCTGGGCGAGGTGGAAACCGCGCTCGAAACGCTGGAAGCGGCCGGCACGCCGCTGGAACGGATCACCTTGCTTCATTGCACGACCGAATACCCGGCGCCCTTCGAAGAAGTCAATCTGCGGGCCATGCTAACGCTCGGCACGGCGTTTCCGCGCGTATCGATCGGCTACTCCGATCACACCGACGGCATCGAGATTCCGATCGCCGCGGCCGCGCTCGGCGCACGCGTCATCGAAAAGCACCTCACGCTGGACCGCGCGATGCCTGGGCCGGACCATCGCGCAAGCCTCGCGCCGCTCGAATTTGCGCAGATGGTGGGCGCCGTGCGCCGCGTCACGTCGGCCCTCGGCGATGGCCGCAAGCGCCCGTCGGCGTCGGAGCTGCCGAACCGCCTCGTCGCGCGCAAATCGATCGTCGCAAGCCGGCCGATCGCCCAAGGCGAACCGCTCTCGCCCGAGAACCTGACCGTGCGCCGTCCTGGGTCGGGCATTTCGCCGGCCCGGTGGGATAGCGTCGTCGGCACCCTCGCGATGCGTGCCTATGCTGCCGACGAGCCGATTTGACATGGCCCAGCTCCCCCACTCATCGCGATCGCTTCCCATGGAAGAGACCGGCCTTCACCGCGACGGTCCGGCGGCGGACGCCGGTCCGCGCGCGTCGCTGCTGGTGATCGGCTACGGGTCGATCGGTGCGCGCCACGCCAGGCTCGCCGCGGCGCTCGGCGCTGACGTCGCATGCGTGACGAGCCATCCCGGCGCGCCATTTCCGCGCTTCGCGAGCATCGCGCACGCCCTCGCCGAAAGTCGGCCTGGGCATGTCGTGATCGCGAACGCCACCGGTCTGCATGCCCAAACGTTGCAAGAGTTGGCACGCGCGGGATTCGACGGTCGCGTGCTCGTGGAAAAACCGCTTTGCAGCACCCTCGATGAGATCGACGAGATGCCCGCCGCGCTGCCGTTCCATGTTGCCGTCGCATACAACCTGCGTTTTCATCCTCTCATCCAAGCGCTGCGCGATGCGCTCGCGGGGCGGCCACTCTACAGCGCCTGCTTCTACGCCGGCCAGTACTTGCCGCAGTGGCGGCCGGACCGCGATTACCGCACTTCGTATTCGGCGCACTCGGACCAAGGCGGCGGCGTGTTGCGCGATCTTTCTCACGAGATCGATCTTGCGCTCTGGTTATGCGGTCGTCCGCGCTCGATCACGGCCGTCGGCGGTCATCTCAGTCATCTCGAGATCGCGAGCGACGACGTCTATTCGATCGTGTCGCGCCACGAACGCTGTCCGGCCGTGGCGATCTCCATCAACTACCTCGACCGGACGCCGCAACGCGTCATCACAATCAACGCTCGCGATTTGACGGCAAGGGTCGACCTCGTCGGCGGCACGCTGATCCTCAATGACGAGTTGATCCACGGCCCGACCGAGCGCGACATGACGTACCGGACGCAACTGAAGTCGTTCTTCGACAACAACCTATCGACGATGTGCGATTTCGCCGGAGGACGTGAAGTCATGCAGTTCATCGCGGCCGCGGAAACGGCGGCGGCCAATCAACGCTGGGTGCACCTCTAGCCCGGACCGGACCACCACGACCTATCGACTCGACACCCTACGATGCGCACGATTTCAGAGCTCATGTCTCTCTCGGGTAGAACGGCCTTGATCACCGGGGCAGCCGGCCACATCGGCGCGGCGATTGCCGAGGCGCTTGCCGAAGCCGGCGCCACCGTCGCGCTGGCGGATCGCCGGCTCGCAGCCCTCGAGCAGTGCGCCGAGCGCATTCACGGCATGCGCATGCGCGACGCGCGTGTGGCCGCGTTCGAAGTCGATCTCGCCGACGAGGCAAGCGCGCGCGCGCTGCCGGCCCAGGTTGCCGCGCAATGCGGAGGGCTCGACGTGCTCGTCAACTGCGCGGCGTTCGTCGGCACCACGGAACTCGACGGTTGGGCCGTGCGGTTCGAACGGCAGCAAAGCGCGGCATGGCGCGCTGCCTTCGAAGTCAACGTCACCGCGGCCTTCGAGCTCGTGCAGGAAGCGCTGCCGTATCTCAAGCGATCCGGCAAAGGGTCCGTCATCAACGTGTCCTCGCTATACGGCGTCGTCGGGCCGGACTGGCGCCTCTATGAAGGCACGGCGATGGCCAACCCAGCCGGCTACGCCGCGAGCAAAGGCGCGCTGGCGCAACTGACGACCTGGCTCGCGACAACGCTTGCGCCCCACGTACGCGTGAACGCGATGAGCCCCGGCGGTGTCTGGCGCAACCAACCCACCGCATTCGTCGAGCGCTATGAACAACGGACGCCGCTCGGCCGCATGGCGATCGAGGAGGACTTCAAGGGCACCGCGCTATTTTTGGCAAGCGACATGTCGAGCTACGTCACGGGGCAGAACATCGCGGTCGACGGCGGTTGGTGCGCTTGGTAGATCATGGATATGGACGACAGCGACGAGGTTTCGATGTATACACAGTTCCGGCCCGACGCCGATACGCGGCAACGCGCGCGCGAGCGGATAAGCGGCCGGTCCTCGCGCTTGTCGGGGTGGGTCGCATTCGTCCGGCGCATACCCATCGCTTTCATCGCGATCTTCGGCGGAACGGCGCTCATCGCTTGCAACCCCGGTTACTTCTGGGACGACTGGGTATGGCGCTTTCAATCCCCCGCTCAAAACATACAGATCTCCAAGGAGCTCGGTATTTTCTGGGGCGGCTATTTGACGAACGCGATCAATGCGCTGGCTCATCCTTCGCTTGCGATGCGCGTGACGGCGCTCCTCGGGTGGGTCGTCGCGGGGGCCGCTGCCGCTTATGTGTTGCACCGCCGGCGCGTGCTCTCGCGCGACGATGCGTTCGCGCTGTTCTTGATCTACACCGCCACGCACGTCGCGATGGTCCGGTTTCTGACGAGCGTGGCGATGTACAACGTCTACATCGCGTCGTTCTGGATCGGCTGCGCGTGCTTGTCGGCGTCGTCGAACGAACGCAGGAATCAACTGGTCAGCTTGCCGTTCTTTTTCTTCTCGTTCTACCTCAATTCGCTCATCGCGCTTTATTTGGCGATCCTCGTCCTGTTCGCGGCCCGCTATGCGAGCGAACGCGTCGGTGGCGCGGCGACGTATATCCCGCAATGGGGCGACGTGCCTTCTCGGGTGCGCGAGTGGCGGGTGACGCTGAGCGCGATCGTGCAGGCCACTCGCGCACCGCTTCGCGAATTCGCGGCACAACACGCGGCGTTGCTCGCGTTGCCGCTCGTCTTCGTTTTGATCAAACGGCTCACGCACGTCAAGTCGATGCTTTATGGCGACTACAACGACATTCATTCGCACGCGCTGCTTTCATCATTCATCGGTGCATTCACGATCATTCGGCCCGTCCTGCGCGATTATTTCGCCATCTCGTCGCGCGGCGTGCCCTGGCCGATACTCGTTTCCTGCTGTCTCCTCTGCTTTCTTCTGCTTCGCGTCGCACCTAGAAAGCCCACGCGCACGACGCTGCGCGCGTCGCTGGCTCAGGCCGCGCTCGGATGGATTTTGTTCGCGGCGGCCGTCTATCCCTATCTGGTCGCCGACAAGACCCCGGTGCTGACGAGCTTCTACGACAGCCGCAACATCCTGCCGGCACTCGTCGCGCTCGCGCTCGTCCTGATCTCGTTCGTGAATCTACTCGACCTGGCGTTCGCGAAAGTCGCCGCGCTGCGCACGATCGGACGCGATCTTGTGCTCGGCTACGTGATCGGCGCGTCGGTGGGAAGCGGGATCGTCTCGGGGCTCGATCTCTGGCGCGACTGGATCCGACAGTCCGCGATCATGACGTTCGTCCGCACGCACGAAGCACCGCTCAAGGACGTGCGTACCTTCGTATTCGACGACGCGGCCCCTCGCATCGGCGATCGCATGCTTTGGAACTACGAATATACGGGCAGTCTGGTCGCGGTCTATCACACGAAGGAACGGCTCGGCATCTCGGTCGACGAATACGTCAATTGGCCGCGCAGCGTCCAACTCATCGTCAACCCGGGGTTACGACAGCGCTTCAACCTGGACGACTACGATTTCGACAAGCCCCACGCGATCATTACCGTCCGCAATGGGGTCGTCCCGCTCACGAACCTGAACACGCTGTCGGTGGTTCGATCCTATCTTCGCGGCGAAGCATGGCGGCAACGACTCGGCCGGTACATCGACATCAGCATGGCATTCGAAAACGTGCAAGCCGACGCGCGCGTGGCGCAGATATTCGACATCGTCCAAGCGCTCGACGCTTACAAGCGCGACCACGGGCAGTATCCGCCAACGTCCGCGGCGCTCGAGGACGGCATCCCCACCCATACGCTTTCGCCCACCGAGCGCATCGGACCGCCGATCGTGCGCGGCGACATTCCCGGCCTGTTTCCCGACTACATGCCGCGGATGACTGCGATGGCCCCGCATCCGATCGGCGATCCGACCTATCTGTACATGTCGGACGGGCTGGACTTCAAGCTCGTCTACGCAGACCCGCCCGACTTCGCGTACGCGAAGCAGGCGCATCCGGTATTGATCGATCCGATGCGGCCCGCCTACGGCACGTGGACGTCGGGCGCGAAAAACTGGTGATGCTGCCCGAACATCACCCGACATAGGAGCGATGCTATGCGAACGATATGCATCTTCACCGGCACGCGCGCCGAGTATGGCCTGCTGCGTCCGTTGATTCGCGCGCTCGAGAACGAACCGGACGCGACGGTCAGGCTGCTCGTGACCGGCTCGCATGTGGCCGATGCGCACGGCGCGACCTGGCACGAGATCGAGAACGACGGCATTTCGCTTTACGAGCGCGTCGAAGTGCTGATGGACAGCGCGACGGAAGCCGGCGTCTACACCGCGATGGGACTCGGCATGATCCGTTACGGCGACGTCTTGCGTCGCATGGCGCCCGACCTCCTCGTCCTGCTCGGCGATCGCTATGAAGCGTTCGCCGCGGCCGCGGCCGCGACGGTCTGCAAGATTCCGATCGCTCATATACAGGGGGGCGAACTCACGCTCGGCGCCATCGACGAATCGTTCCGGCATGCGATCACGAAGATGAGTCATCTGCACTTTGCGAGCACGCAGGCTTACCGGGCACGCATCATTCAGCTAGGAGAAGATCCCGATCGCGTATTCGCGGTCGGCGCGCTGGGCGTTGAAAACATTCGGACGATCGAGTTGTCCGGCGCCGAAGACACATCGCGCAGGCTGAACCTCGAACCGGGTCAGCCGTACCTGCTCGCGACGTTTCACCCCGCTACGCGATCCTCGAAGCCGCCCGACATTCAGCTTAGCGCCTTGCTCGACGCGCTCGACGACTTTCCGGACCACGCAGTCGTCATGACAGGCGCCAACGCAGATGCCGGAGGCCTCGCGATCAACCGCCTGCTCGCCGAGCGAGCGGCCCGGCACCCCAAGCGCTATCGGTTCTTCATGTCGCTGGGCACGCAGCTTTATCTGTCGGCGGCGAAGCACGCGGCGGCGGTCGTCGGCAATTCGTCGAGCGCCGTCATCGAAGTGCCGACGCTCGGCGTGCCGAGCGTCGACGTCGGCCCGCGTCAAGCCGGCCGCACGCGCGGCAACAGCGTCATTTCCTGCAACGACGAGGCGACCGAGATCGTCGATGCGATCGCTCGCGCGCTGTCACCCGAATTTCGCCATCTCGCCGCGTCTGCCGCCAATCCCTACGATCGCCCCGGAACGACGGCACGAATCGTGCGCGAGCTCTTGTCCCGAAATCTAACGGAGGTGTCGATCAAAACGTTTTACGACCTTCAGTAGCTACGCGCGGCCCTGGATGCCAGGCGGAGAGCGAGCCTGCATCGATGACGCCCTGATCGCCTTGGGAGCGATTTGTTTGCGGAAGGAACGCCATGAAAAATACACACATCGACGAACTCAAAGTATCGCTCGACGCCAATCTATCCGACGTCGTGCGTTGCATTCAAGCAAGCGGATCGCTGGGATGCGCGCTGATATACGACGACGCTGGGCGCTTCGTCAACGTCGTCACGGACGGCGACATTCGCCGCGCGTTTCTAGAAGGTAAACAACTCGACGCGACTGCCCGCGACGTTCACCAGATCAAACTCAAAACCGCGCGGCCGACGGCCGTCACGGCTCGCATCGATTCGACGCGAGCCGAGCGGACCGAACTATTTCGCCGGCATTCGCTGCGACAACTCATTCTCGTCGATCGTCTCGGCGCGCCGGTTGACGTGATCGATCATCAAAGCATCAATTCGTCGCCGGCCTACGTCAATCAGCGTTTCACCGCGGTCGTGATGGCGGGCGGCTATGGGATGCGCCTACGGCCGCTCACGGAAACCACGCCGAAGCCGATGCTGTGCGTGAACGGGCGCCCGATGCTCGAAATCAGCATCGAGAAACTCGTGAACCACGGCGCGAATCGCATCTTCATTTCCACGCATTATCTGCATGATAAGATCGTCGACTACTTCGGCGCGGGCGAACGCTTCGGCGTGCCAATCGATTACATTCACGAAGAAGAACCGCTCGGCACGGGCGGTGCGCTGTCGCGCCTCTCCTGCCGCGATAACGCGACGCTCGTCTTCAACGGCGACATCCTGACCAACCTCGATATCGGCATGTTCCTCGCCTATCACCTGCGGACCGAATCGGCGATGACGATCGCGGCGACACAGTACAGCTTTCAGGTGCCGTTCGGCGTCGTCAGCACGGCGCAAGCGCAGGTCCTGCACATCGATGAAAAACCGAAGCTCGGCTTTCTCGTCAATAGCGGCATCTACTTTCTCTCGCCGCGCGTGTTCGCCACGTTGCCGAAGGACGGGCCGTACCACATGACGGACGTTGCGCACGAGTTGATTCGCCGCAACGTGCGCGTGTCGTGTTTTCCTATCTTCGAACACTGGCTCGACGTCGGCCGCCCGAGCGATTACGACCTCGCCGCGAAGCTGTTCTGAACACGCATGAGCGTGCAACAGTCCGACTCGTTGTTTGGCCGCCTCTGGCGGCCCGACCTCGCCTCGATCCTCGCGCTACGCGTATGGCAGGCCGGCGCCGGACTCGTCTCGACGATACTCGCGATCAAATACCTGACACCTGAACTGCAAGGCTGGTATTACAGCTTCCTGAGCGTCGCCTCGCTCTATACGCTGTTCGATCTCGGCTTGTCCACGGTCTTGCTTCAAGTCGCCGCGCATTCGTTCGTCGGCTTGCGCTGGGCTCACGGCAATCGGCTCGTGGGGGCTCGCTCCGCTCACTTCAAGTCGTTGCTGGGCAAGTCGGTGCGCTGGTACGCGGCAGCAGCGATCGCGTTCTTCGTCTTGCTGCTGCCGGGCGGATGGATCTTCTTCGCTTCGAAAGCATCCGCCGGCATCACGTGGGCGCCGTGTTGGCTGGTGCTGTGCGCGGTCACCGCAGGCGGCCTCATCGTCTTGCCGTTTCTCTCGTTGATCGAGGGCAGCGGCCGGATTTCGCAGGTGTATTCGGTGCGGCTCGTCACCGCGATGCTCGGGTCGCTCGGGTGCTGGGCGGCCCTGGTCGCCGGGGGCGGCCTATGGGCCACGACGATGACCCCGGCGATGGCGCTGTGCGTACCGCTCGTGTGGCTTGCGCGCCGCCATCGTCCCCTCGTGGCGATCGCCCGCGACGAGCCGGGCGACAGCTACCGCTGGCGCGAGGAAGTGTGGCCCTTGCAATGGCGGTTGGCCCTCAATTGGCTATGCGCCTATTTGCTCACGCAGATCAACATCCCGAACCTGTTTCGTACGCAAGGGGCGATCGTCGCGGGACAGTTCGGCCTATCGCTGACGGTCGTCAATACGATCTGCCTCATCTCGCAGTCGTGGCTGCTGCGCCGCGTGCCCGCGATGGCGCAGGCTGCGGCGGTACACGATTGGCCCAAGCTCGACCACCTCTTTTGGCGCGACTTCGGCATCATGCTCGGCGTTTTCACCGTCGGCGCAACGGCATTCCTCGGTCTCGCCAGCCTCGTAGCGAATCTGCCGGTCGCGCATCGCCTCTTGCCATGGCCGCAATTGCTCGGACTCACCGTTTTTGCTTTCGCCACGCAGTTCACGAGTGCCCTCGCGCTGCAATTGCGTAGCTTCCGACGCGAGCCGCTCGTCTGGCTCAACGTTTGTACGACCTTGATCACGTTGCCCGCCGCGTTCTACGCAACGCGACATGATTCGTCGGCCGGGCTGATCGCGGTTTTGGCGAGCATGGCCGTCGCCCTGAATCTGCCGATCGGCATCGTCATTTGGTATCGCTGCAATAGGGACTGGAGAGCTACGGCATGAACCGCGCACCTTCGCCTAAGCTGACGATCGCCATTCCCACGTTCAATCGCGCGGGATATTTGCGAATGAATCTGGAACGGCTGGTCGAAGAAGTACGCGCACTGCCGCCTGGTCAAGTCGAAGTGCTCGTATCGGACAATCATTCGACGGACGAAACGCCCGCCGTCGTCGCAGGCGTCATCGAGGCGGGCCTTGCCGTTCGCTACATTCGCAATGAACGAGACCTCGGCTCGGATGCCAACATCGCGCAGTGCTTCAATGAAGCGCGCGGCGACTACGTGCAGATCATGGGCGACGACGACCTCTACGTGCGGGGCACGCTAGCGTACGTCGTCTCGCTGCTCGAATCGAACGATTACGGCGTGCTGTGTCTACGCCCTTTCGGTTATGACAGCGACCCAGGTCGAGAATACCCCGGCGACACCGGCAAGGTGCGCGAATTCGTCGACGTCGGGGGATTTCTCAGCGCTGCCGGGCCGCTCATCACGTTCATTTCGGCGATGATCGTCAACCGGCGCCTTCTATCGGGCCTCGACGTTCGCCAGTTTTGCGGTAGCAATCTCGTACAGGTTCACTTGGTGGTGCGGGCGTCGATTTCGGCAAGCCGCAACGCACTGCTGACGCGATACGTGCTCGCCTGCAAGCGCAACAATTCCGCCGACTACGGCGCGCCCGAGATTTTCGTCGAACGCTTGGGGCAGATCCTCGACAGCTATCGCGCGAAAGGGTTGACCGACGACGACATCCGTAGATTCGAGACCCGGATGCTGCTGTCGTATCACCCGTTCTATCTGCTGCGCCGGCGTCTTGCCGATCCGCACAGCCTGCGCGATATGTACGGGCGTTTCCGCGCCCGTTTCGCCAACCGCGCCATGTTTCATCTCTGGGTGGCGCCGATCATCCTGCTGCCTAGGCCGATCGCGCTGGTCTGGGGAGGGTTTGCGACGATCACGGGACGCATGTTGAGCGGCGATTTGCGCCGCGGTGTGGCGTTTGCTTGGCATCGGCTAAAGCCGAGGATTCAACCCAGGCATTGACGAAGTAATTTTCCTTGCCGAGGAAATCAGGCGAGGCCAGGACCCTGCCGACATACCTAGTATTCGTTGGTCGGGGCGATAGGATTCGGGCCTACACCCCTCCAATACCGAATCAGCACGGGTACGCGCTCCCCACGTTGACCGAAATTTCCAAAATCCACCGAGTTCTTCCACACAGGCAAGTCCGCCAACTTTCGCCTGCTACCGCCTAGGTGTTGCCTTCCGTGCGGAGGCGACGGAACGAGGGTTGCGGGCTGCCCAATAACACTGTAATGTATAAACATTAATGTATATCAATGTGGAGCCACATATGAACCTTCAGGTAGCTAAATGGGGCAACAGCCTTGCCCTGCGCATCCCTGCCGACTATGTGCGTCGCGTCGGTATCAAGGACGGCGACCATGTGGAGGCCAGCCTGACTATCGACGGCGGCATTTACATTCGCGCTGCCAGGTGGGACCGCAAGGCCTTCGCGCACGACCTCGAAAAACTACGGGCAGCTATACCGATGGGCGAGTCTGTCATGGAGGAATTGCGGCAAGGGGCACGCTACTGATGGTGTACGTCGATACCAGTGTGCTGGTTGCGTTGTGCGTGAACGAACCGAAGAGCACCGCCGTGGCGCAATGGTATGCCGCCTGCAAGGACGAACTGGCTTCCGCTGCGTGGTGCGTGACTGAATTTGCCAGTGCCCTGGGCATCAAGCAGCGGACGGGACAGATTACCGGAGAGCAAGGTACGAGTGCATGGCAGGTATTCGAGCGTCTTTGTGCCAACGACCTGCAACTGTTGCCGATCGAGCCGCCCACGTTTCACCGGGCGGCCGTGTTGACGCTGGAGGTAGCCACTGGCCTGCGCGCGGGCGATGCGCTGCATCTTGCGGCTGCACTCGATGCCAAGGCTAAGGGTATGGCGACGCTCGATGCAGTGCTGGCACGCAATGCAAATCGCATGAAGATAAAACCACTGCCGTTTTGAACCCGTTATCGACGCGCCACCTGCCGTGAAGTTACACGAACGTCAAAAAGCACTTAGCCCAGTCGAAGTGACTGGGCTAAGTGCTTGATTCCCTTGGTCGGAGCGATAGGATTCGAACCTACGACCCTCTGATCCCAAATCAGATGCGCTACCAGGCTGCGCTACGCTCCGACGAATCCGCAATTCTAGTCGACCTGTTGCGGCTCCGTCAATCACCGACTGCCGCCGCAACGGCCGTCGATGCCCCAATCGTCGAAGCCAAGGCCGCCCCCTTCCCCAACCGCACCGCATCCGACAACCGATGGCGCACCCCTGCGCCCAACGCTAAAGGAGGCAACGACATGGACTTGATTCTCTGGCGCCACGCGGAAGCCGAAGATACCGCTCAGAGCGACGCCGCCCGGCAACTCACTACGCGCGGCCGCAAGCAAGCGCAAACCGTCGCGAAATGGCTCAGACAACGCTTGGGCCCCGACGCCGTCATCCTGGCAAGCCCAACCGCGCGCACGGTCCAAACCGTCGAGACGCTGACGGATCAATATCGGACCGTGGACGCCATCGGTCCGGGCGCATCGCCCGAGGCCGTGCTCGCCGCCGCGAGATGGCCCGAAGGCATCGCGCCGACCGTCGTCATCGTCGGCCATCAGCCGACGCTCGGCCTCATCGCGTCGCGACTCGTCGCGGGCGAGAGCGCCGAATGGACGATCAAGAAAGGCGGCCTCTGGTGGCTGTCCAGCCGCGAGCGGAGCGACGCCCGACGCAACGGCGCCGACCACGTCGTCGTGCGCGCCGTCATCACGCCCGATTTGGCATAGCGATGATGAATGTCGCGTGTCTGCCGCGCGACATGTCATCGCATCGACACGCGTTTGCCATGCAACCGTCATCCCCCCTTACTACATTGGCGAGGACCGAGCATTCCTTTCATAGTCCTTAGGAACCAGGAAACCCCATGCGAGATCTGCCGACGCCGACCCTGCCCCTCGCTTCGATCCTGCTTGATTCGCGCCGCCATCTGCCGCGCGAGAAAGAAACCGTCACGCAAGAGCATCGTCTACAAGTGGCCTGGGCGCGCACCGACGAAGAACTGCGCGAAGCGCAGCGCCTGCGCTACCATGTGTTCGCCGAAGAAATGGGCGCGAGCGTCGCGGGGCCTGCCGGCCTCGACGTCGACGCGTTCGACGCCTATTGCGATCACTTGCTCGTGCGCGATCTCGACACGCTGAAAGTGGTCGGGACCTACCGCGTGTTGCCGCCGCATCAAGCCAACCGCATCGGACGCTTGTACGCGGAAGGCGAATTCGATCTGTCTCGCTTGGCACACCTGCGCGCCAAGATGGTCGAGGTGGGCCGCTCGTGCGTGCACGCCGACTATCGCAGCGGCTCGGTCATCATGTCGCTCTGGGGTGGGCTTGGCACCTATATGACGCAGAACGGCTACGAAACGATGCTCGGCTGCGCCAGCGTGCCGATGGCCGACGGCGGCCATTTCGCGGCCAATCTCTATGAGTCGTTGCGCGAAAGCTCGCTGACGAGCCCGGAATATCGCGCGTTCGCCCACACGCCGCTGCCGGTCGAGGAACTGCGCACCGGCGCACGCGTCTCCCCGCCGCCGCTCGTCAAAGGTTACTTGCGCCTCGGTGCGAAAATCTGCGGCGCGCCGGCGTGGGACCCCGACTTCAACTGCGCCGATTTCCTCACGCTGTTCCGCCTCTCCGATATCAACGCCCGCTACGCCCGCCACTTTCTCGGCTGACGTCGGGGCTGAGCGCGCGGCTCGCTTGGCTTTGCAGGCGGCTGATCGCTCCACGAACGAACGGCCCGTCCGCCTTACCGCGCACGGGCCGTTCGTTTCATCTGGATCGATGGCGCCTCGGGCCTATTCGTCCGTGTAGATGACGCGGTAGCGAATGCCGACCTTCTCCCACTCCGCCGCTTCCTGAATCAAGCTGTAGTCGGTCAGCGGATTGCCGGCGACCCACGCGTTCGGCAAGCGCACCTCATAGCCTCCGTTCGACTTCGCCACGCGGATGCCGGGCAGCCCCACATCGGTGCGCCGGCGCGAAAGCAGCGCCGCGAGACGCAAGCAAAACAGCAGCGGCCATTCGACTTCGCGCGACTGCGACAGCTTGCCGAGCT
This sequence comes from Trinickia acidisoli, assembly GCF_017315725.1. Lineage (NCBI taxonomy): Bacteria > Pseudomonadati > Pseudomonadota > Betaproteobacteria > Burkholderiales > Burkholderiaceae > Trinickia > Trinickia acidisoli. The sequence goes on along the minus strand of NZ_JAFLRG010000001.1, from coordinate 1,328,154 downwards.
TGCCCGCGTGCCCGAGCACGAGCGCCGCAAGCCGGGCTTGGTCGGTCCGCGAGAACCCGGGCATGTCGGCGTTGCTCGCGATATAGGCCGAATGCTTGTGATAGGCGCTATGCGAGATCGACAACCCGATTTCATGCAATGCGGCCGCCCAGCCGAGAAAGGTGCGCCCCTCTTCGAGGCGCTCGGTATCGGATTCGCCGAGTTGATCGTAAAACCCGGCCGCAAGCGCCGCGATACGATCGGCCTGTGCGCGATCCACGCCGTAGCGGCGCATGAACCCCTCGACCGTCACCGCACGCATGTCTTCGTGCTGCGTGCGGCCCAGCAAATCGTAGAGCACCCCGAGCCGCAACGCGCCGTCGGTCGTATCGACATATTCGATGCCGAGCTCTTCGAAGACGGCCAGCATGATCGACAAGCCGCCCGCCAGCACCGGCACGCGATCGGGTTTGAGCGCAACGAGCTTGAGCCGATTGACGTTCTCGGCCTTGATGAGCGCCCGCTTGAGCCGCTCGAGGCCGCCGCGCGAAATCCCATGCGTGATACCGGGATCGTTGAAACCGTTCGCTTCGACGAGCTCGGCCAGTGCTCTTGCGGTGCCCGATGAGCCGATCGCCTGGTCCCACCCGGCCTGCTTGTACTCGCGCGAAATGATCTGGATTTCGCGTTTGGCCGCGAGTTCGGCTTGGCGCATCGTGTAATCGTCGACGTTGCCGGCCGGGAAGAACGCGCGGCTATGGCTCACGCAGCCGATGTAAAGGCTTTCCATGACGAGCGGCGTGTAATGCTGACCGATGATGAATTCGGTCGAGCCGCCGCCGATGTCGACGACGAGCCGCTTGCCCGAGATCGCCGGCACCGAGTGCGCCGCCCCTGCATAGATCAACCGCGCCTCTTCTCGCCCCGCGATCACTTCGATCGGAAATCCGAGCGCGCTTTGCGCTTCGACGAGAAACTCGGCCGAGTTCTTGGCAACGCGCAGCGTGTTCGTGGCGACGGCGCGCACGTGGTCGGGGTGGAAATCGCGCAGCCGCTCCCCGAAACGCTTGAGCGCGTCCCAGGCGCGCACCTGCGAGGCGCGATCGAGCATCTTGTCGGCCGAGAGCCCCGCCGCCAAGCGCACGCTCTCGCGCAGCGCATCGACCTGATAGATCTGCGCGCCGGCAGGCGTTTCCTCGACGCGGCCTACGATGAGCCGAAAGCTGTTCGAGCCGAGATCGACGGACGCAAGAAGGTGCGGGGTATTGGGCATTAGGAAAGAAGCCTCCCGTTCATGCGCACGACCTTCCGAGTGCGAATGACACCCGGCGCGCGGCACTGTTCAAAGACGCCATTTTAAGCGCATAGTATTTCGCATCGGTGCACGAATATGGCGCCCCATCTGCGTCATGCCGCAGCGGGCATCGTCCTTGCGTTTTGCCGGCAGCCGTGCTGCACGCCGGGGAACGTCGTCAATGCGATGGCCAAAGTCGTACCAATGTCCGTAGAATAAGTGACAGTATGACGTTTCATCAAAATGTCATCGAATCATGAGAATGTCCGAGCGCCCGTTCGTCCTTTCATCCGACCCTCCTCATTTTCCGCTGCCGATGTCGTTGCGCTATCCCCTTCTGAACCGTGAGCTAGGCATTCTGAGTTTTAACGAGCGTGTGTTGTCGCAAGCGGCCGATCCGTCCGTGCCGCTGCTAGAGCGCCTGCGCTTCATCTGCATCACGAGCAGCAACCTCGACGAATTCTTCGAGGTCCGGATGGCCGGGCTGCAAGAGCAAATGCGCGACAACCCGGGCACGCTCTCGCCCGACGGCATGTCGCTGCAGCACGTCTACGACCTCGTCGCCGAGCGGGCGCACAAGCTCGTGGATCGGCAGTATTCGATGCTCCACGAAACGGTGCTGCCCGCGCTCGAACAGGAAGGGATCTATTTTCACAGCGCCGAGACTTGGACCGAGGCGCAAACGGAATGGGCGCGCCAATACTTCGTCGACGAGTTGCTGCCGGTGCTCACGCCGATCGGGCTCGACCCCGCGCACCCGTTTCCGCGCGTGCTCAACAAGAGCCTGAATTTCGTCGTCGAGCTCGAAGGCAAGGATGCGTTCGGCCGCCAGGCCGTGATGGGCATCGTGCAGGCGCCGCGCGCACTACCGCGGCTCGTGCGCATGCCGCAGGATCTGTCGGGTTTCGCGTACGGGTTCGTGCTGCTCAGCTCGTTCTTGCAGCGCTTCGTTCAAGAGTTGTTTCCGAATCTCGTCATCCGCAGTTGCAATCAATTCCGGATCACGCGCAACAGCGAGTTGTTCGTCGACGAAGACGAAATCACGAATCTGCGCGTCGCCCTGCAAGGCGAGCTGCCGGCGCGGCATCTGGGCAACGCCGTGCGCCTCGAAGTATCGGCCGATACGCCGACGCATCTCGTGCGGCGCCTGCTCGACGAGAGCGGTCTGTCCGAGAAAGACTGCTACCGCGTGGACGGCTCCGTCAATCTCGTGCGGCTCATGCAGTTGCCCGAGCTCGTCGATCGGCCCGATTTGAAGTTCGTCCCGCACGTACCCGCCACACCGGCCGCGCTCGCGAACGCCTCGAATCTGTTCGACACGCTCGATCAAGGCGACGTCCTGCTCCATCATCCTTACGAGAGCTTTCAGCCTGTGCTCGAGTTGCTGCTGCAGGCCGCGCAAGATCCTAACGTCGTCGCCATCAAGCAGACGATCTATCGCACGGGCACTGATTCGCCGCTGATGGACGCGCTCATGCAAGCGGCGCGCAACGGCAAGGAAGTCACGGTCGTCGTCGAGCTGCTCGCCCGCTTCGACGAAGAGACGAACATCAATTGGGCATCGCAGCTCGAGGCCGTCGGCGCGCACGTCGTCTATGGCGTCGTCGGCCACAAGTGCCACGCGAAGATGATGCTGATCGTGCGTCGCACCACGCACAACGGCAAGTCGATGCTCAGACGCTACGCGCACTTGGGCACCGGCAACTATCACCCGCGCACGGCGCGCCTGTACTCGGACTTCGGCTTGATGACGGCCGACCAGTGCCTTTGCGAAGACGTCCATCACGTGTTCCAGCAGTTGACCGGCATCGGCGGCGAATTGAAACTGCACGACCTGTGGCAATCGCCGTTCACGTTGCATCCGAAGCTCGTCGAGTCGATCCGCGCCGAAGCAGACAACGCGCGCGCCGGCAAAAAGACGCGCATCGTCGCGAAGATGAACGCGCTGCTCGAGCCGACCGTCATTGCCGAGTTGTACGAGGCTTCGCGAGCTGGGGTGAAGATCGATCTGATCGTGCGTGGCGTCTGCTCGCTGCAGCCGGGCGTCGAGGGGCTATCGGAAAACATTTCCGTACGCTCGATCGTCGGGCGCTTCCTCGAGCATCACCGCATCTTCTACTTCTTCGCCGACGGCGAGGAACGCGTGTACTTGTCGAGTGCCGACTGGATGGACCGCAACTTCTTCCGCCGCGTCGAGGTCGCCTTTCCGATCAAAAATCGCCGCCTCAAGCGGCGCGTCATCGTCGAAGGGCTATCGGCCTTCCTCGGCGACAATCAATCGGCATGGGTCATGCAAAGCGACGGTCACTATCGGCGCAGCCGCCCCGGCAAGAGCTCGCGCAACGCGCAGGCGGGTCTGCTGACGAAATTCGGCTGCTGATCGGGCATTGATCGATCGACCGGCCAATCTCATCGAGCCAAGCACGACGCCCGTGCGCGCCACGCTTCGCTCGATCAAGCGTGCGCCGGTTGGCGGCGCGTCGTGCGTTGCGCGGGAAAGCGCACGCTGAACGTGCTGCCCTTGCCCTCTTCGCTTTTGACGTCGAGCATCGCATCGTGCCGCTGCAGCACGTGCTTGACGATCGCAAGGCCCAGCCCCGTGCCGCCCGTGTCGCGCGAACGGCTGCGATCGACGCGGTAAAAGCGCTCGGTCAAGCGCGGAATATCGGCCGCGGGAATGCCGAAGCCCGTGTCGGTCACCGAGAACACGGCTTCCTTGCCGATCTGCGTCCACACCACGTGGATCGAGCCGCCGTCGGGCGTGTAACGGATGGCGTTCGTCACGAGATTGCCCAGTGCGCTCAGCACTTCCGTTTCGACGCCCGTCAGCGTCAAGCCGTCGTCCGTCGTGAAGGCGACGCCGTGGCGCCCGCCCGAGAGCGTCGCGGCATCCTCGCGAAGATGCGACATCACCGCGCGCATGTCGATGATTTGATCGCTGGGCGGCTTGACGCTGCCCTCGAGCTTCGCAAGCACGAGCAAGTCGTCGACAATATTGCGCATGCGCGACGCCTGCTGGTCCATCAACTCCAAGTAGCGCTCTCTATCGGCCTGCTCGAGCGGCAACTCGCGCATCGTCTCGAGAAAACCCGACAGCACCGTCAGCGGCGTCTTCAGTTCGTGCGAGACGTTCGCGACGAAATCGCGCCGCATGGCATCGGTGCGCTCGAGCTCGGTAATGTCGGCCGACAACACGAGCTTGCGATTCTCGCCGTAGGGAAACGCCTGCACCGAGAGCACGTTCTGCCGCTTCTCGCCCATGCCGCGCATGATGAGCATTTCGTCGTACTCGTGCGAGTTCAGATACCGCACGAAATCGGGATGCCGCACGAGATGCGTGATGTGCTGACGTAGATCGCGCTTCGCGTCGAGCCCGAAGTGCAACTCGGCAATCGCGTTGCACCATTCGATCTGGTCGTGATCGTCGAGCATAGCGACGCCGTTCGGCGAAGCTTGAATCGCTTGAATGAAGCGCGAATGCTGCTGCTCGACCTGACGCACTTGCGCGTGCCAGCGCTTGGCGAGCTTATGCAGCCGATAGTAGATTTCACCCCAGATGCCTGGCGCGCTCGGCACTTCGCCATAGACGGGTGCATCGAGCAAGCGCCATAGCCGCTGCGTGTGATAGGTCGCAAACAGGCTCTGCGTGATGAACGCCACGAGCGCGAACACCAAGGCCGTGCGCACGCTCGTGACGGCGGCGATCGCCGCGCATATGAGCGCAAGCAGCAGGAGCGATACGATCGAGCGCGCCCAAATGATGTTCATGAGGTCTAGGTCTGCCGGATAACGAATACGCGCCGCGTCCGGTGCCGCTTCGCGACACCGGCCCCGCGCGGCGCGCCGGGATGGCGCCTTTCAGGCTTAGGCGCTCTTGGCGAGACGATAACCGCTGCCGCGCACCGTTTCGATCATAGCATCGCACCCCGCTGGCTTGAGCGCGGCGCGCAACCGCTTGATGTGCACGTCGACCGTGCGCTCTTCGACGAAGACATGATCGCCCCAGACTTGATCGAGTAGCTGCGTGCGGCTGTGCACGCGCTCGGGATGCGTCATGAAAAAGTGCAGCAGCCTGAACTCGGTCGGACCGAGATCGAGCTTGATCTCGTCGCCCGACGAGTGCGCCGCGACACGATGCGTGGCCGGATCGAGCTTGAGCCCGTTGATGGCCACCGTGTCCTCCGTCAACTGCGGTGCGCGCCGGCGCAGCACGGCCTTGATACGGGCCATCAGCTCCTTCGGCGAAAACGGCTTCGTCACGTAGTCGTCGGCGCCGATTTCGAGGCCGAGCACTTTGTCCTGCTCGTCGCCGCGCGCCGTCAGCATGATGATCGGGATGTGCTTGGTGCGCTCGTTGTTGCGCAGATCGCGCGCGAACGCGATCCCCGACTTGCCCGGCAACATCCAGTCCAGCAAAACGAGATCGGGCAGCACGTCGCTGATCAGCGCCTGCGCCTGCTCCGCGTTGTAAGCGCGGATGGGACAATGGCCCGCATGCTGCAGATTGACGGAAATCAGTTCGGAAATGGCGGGCTCATCTTCGATGATGAGAATGCTGCTCGGCATCGTCACGTCACCTCTTGATACGTTTAACTAAGGGCTTCGCGTTCGAGGGCATCGCGCGACTTGTGCCGCACGTCGGTCCCTTTCACGATGTAAATAATGAACTCGGCGATGTTCTTCGCGTGGTCGCCGATGCGCTCGATCGCCTTCGCGATGAAGAGGAATTCGAGCCCCGCCGAAATCGTGCGCGGGTCTTCCATCATGTACGTAACGAGCTTGCGCACGAACGCGCGGAATTCTTCGTCGATCGCCTTGTCGTCGCGCACGATCTGCGCGGCGGCTACCGTATCGAGACGCGCGAACGCATCGAGCGCCCGGCGCAGGATCGACACGGCCATATCGCCCGACACCTTGATCTCGGCGATGTTGACCGTGCGCGATGCGCCGTCTTCCGTCAGACGTTTGACACGCTTGGCGATCTTTTCGGCTTCGTCGCCGGCGCGCTCGAGGTTCGTGATCGTCTTCGAGATCGCGAGCAGCAAGCGCAAGTCGCGCGCGGCCGGTTGACGGCGCGCGATCACGTTGCTGCACTCCTCGTCGATCTCGACTTCCATCGTGTTGACCGTCTCTTCGGCCGTGATCACCTGATCGGCGATGTTGACGTCGAAATCGTTCAGCGCCTGCATCGCGCGCGTGATCTGCGCTTCGACGAGGCCCCCCATTTCCAATACTTTCGACGAGACGAGATTGAGGTCCGCGTCGAATTGGCTCGACAAATGCTTGTCCGACATCGCTGTCTCCTTATTCATCAGCCGAAGCGGCCGGTGATGTAATCCTCGGTTTCCTTGCGGACCGGCTTGATGAAGATTTTCTCGGTATCGCCGAATTCAATCAACTCGCCGAGGTACATATATCCCGTGTAATCGGAGCAACGTGCCGCTTGCTGCATATTGTGCGTGACGATGACCACCGTGTAATCGTTCTTGAGCTCGGCGATCAATTCCTCGACACGGCCCGTGGAAATCGGGTCGAGCGCCGAGCACGGCTCGTCGAGCAGCAACACTTCGGGGCGAATCGCGATGCCGCGCGCGATGCAAAGCCGCTGCTGCTGGCCGCCCGAAAGGCTGTAGCCGCTTTGATGAAGCTTGTCCTTCACTTCGGTCCACAGCGCCGCCTTCGTGAGCGCCCACTCGACGCGATCGTCCATCTCCGAGCGCGACAGCGATTCGAACATCTTCACGCCGAACGCGATGTTGTCGTAGATCGACATCGGAAACGGCGTCGGCTTCTGAAACACCATGCCCACGCGCGCGCGTAGCAGTGAAATGTCGCGCTTGGTCGTGAGCAGGTTCTCGCCGTCCATCATGATCGCGCCTTCGGCGCGCTGCTCGGGATAGAGCGCGAACATCTTGTTGAACGTGCGTAGCAGTGTCGACTTGCCGCAGCCCGACGGACCGATGAACGCCGTCACCTTCCCCTCGGGAATCTGCAGGTTGATGTTCTTGAGCGCGTGATACTTGCCGTAGAAGAAGTTCAGGTCCTTCACTTCGATCTTCGGCGTAAGGGGCGCGAGCGGCCGATCGCCTTGCGTCGGCTCGAAACCGGCGGGCGCGGTGGGACGCTCGATTTGGGAAAGGTGACTCTCAGCCATATTCATAGGGCGCTCCGTGGCTCATTTCTTGCCGAACATCGCACGCGCGAGGATATTCAGTCCGAGCACGCCGAGGGTAATCAGGAACACACCGGCCCACGCTAGCGATTGCCACTGCGGGAACGGACTCATTGCGAACTTGTAGATCGTGACGGGCAGATTCGCGAGCGGCTGGTTCATGTCGACCGAGAAGAACTGGTTCGACAACGCCGTGAACAGCAGCGGCGCCGTCTCGCCCGCGATCCGCGCGACGGCGAGCAGCACGCCCGTCATCACGCCCGCCATCGACGCCTTCAGCGTGATCGACAACACCATTTTCCACTTCGGCACGCCAAGCGCGAAGGCCGCCTCGCGCAGCGCGTTGGGCACGAGCTTGAGCATGTTCTCGGTCGTGCGGATCACGATTGGAATTTGCAGCAGCGCGAGTGAAATCACCCCGGCCCAACCGGAAAAGTGCCCCATCTTTTCGACGACGATTGCATAGACGAACAGACCCACCACGATCGAAGGCGCCGACAGCAAGATGTCGTTGATGAAGCGCGTGACGTTCGCGAGCCAGCCCTTACGACCGTACTCGGCCAGATAAACGCCAGCGAGCACGCCGATCGGCGTACCGACCACCGTCGCGGCGCCGACGAGCATCAGCGTGCCGACGATCGCATTGGCCAGGCCGCCGCCATCGGTGTTCGGGGGCGGCGTCGACTGCGTGAACAATGCCGTCGACAGGCCGCCGACACCGAGGCTCAGCGTCGTATAAAGAATCCAAACGAGCCACAGCAGCCCGAATGCCATCGCGGCCAGCGAAAGTGTCAGTGCAATCCCATTGACCACACGCCGGCGGCGCTGCAAGCGGTCGCGCGTCGCATCGAACACTTCGGGGCTGGCCGAGCCGGGAATTTGCATGGAGGGCCGATTCATTTCACCCCCTCCGCCCGCTCGAGACGCAGCAGCATGACCTTCGAGATGGCGAGCACGATGAACGTGATGACGAACAGAATCAAGCCCAACTCCATCAACGCGGAGGTGTGCAAGCCGGGACCCGCTTCCGCGAACTCGTTCGCGAGCGCCGACGTAATGCTGTTGCCGGGCGAAAACAGGGAGATGTTACTGAGCAGGTTGGTGTTGCCGATCACGAACGTGACGGCCATCGTTTCGCCAAGCGCGCGGCCCAAGCCGAGCATGACGCCGCCGATCACCCCGCTCTTCGTGAACGGCAGCACGATCTTCCACATCACTTCCCACGTCGTGCAGCCGATACCGTATGCCGATTCCTTCAACAGCACGGGCGTGACTTCGAACACGTCGCGCATGACCGACGCGATATACGGAATGATCATGATCGCCAGAATGACGCCGGCGCATAGGATGCCGATGCCGATCGGCGGTCCTTGGAACAGCGAGCCGATGATCGGCATCGAGCCGAGCACCGAGCCGATCGGCTGCTCGAAGTAGGTCGCGAAGATCGGCGAAAACACGAGCAAGCCCCACATGCCGTAGACGATCGACGGGATGGCGGCCAGCAATTCGATGGCGATGCCGAGCGGCCGGCGCAGCCAGGCCGGCGAAAGCTCGGTCAGAAAGAGCGCGATGCCGAAGCTCACGGGCACCGCGATGATGAGTGCGATGATCGACGTCGCAAGCGTGCCGTACATGGGCACGAGCGCGCCGTACTTATCGTTGGGCGGATCCCAGTCGGACGTCCATAGGAAGCTGAGGCCGAATTTTTGAATCGTCGGCAGCGATTCGATGATCAGCGACACGATGATGCCGCCGAGCAGCAATAGCGTGACGATTGCCGCGAGGCGCGCCAGGTTGCCGAAGATGAAGTCGCCGAGCTGGCTCGGTGCGCGTTGCGCGTGTTCGGCTGGGGCCATCGACATGAGTCGAGTGTCGGACATATGAACCCGTTTGCTGTTGCCGCGCCCGGGATGGGCACAAGCGATGGCGACGCCCGGCAAAGCACTCGCCTTGCCGGGCTTTGACTTTCTACGGCACTTATTCAGCGACCGACTTGCCCGAAGCATCCTTCACGTTCGCCTTCCACTGCTTCTCGATTTCAGCCGTCACCGAGGGAGGCAACGGGATGTAGTCGAGCGACGTCACGGCATCGGCGCCGTTCTTGAACGACCAGCCGAAGAACTTGAGCGTTTCCGTGCCTTCCGCCGGCTTGTCTTGCGTCTTGTGCACGAGCACGAACGTCGCACCGACGATCGGCCATGCCTGAGCGCCCGGCTCGTTCGTCAAGATCTGGTAGAACGACTTGCTCCAGTCCGCGCCCTTGGCCGCTGCCGCGAACGTGCCCGTGTCCGGCGTCAGCACCTTGCCGTCGTGGTTCACCATCTTCGTGAAGACCATGTGGTTTTGCTTCACGTAGGCCCATTCGACGTAGCCGATCGCGCCCGGCAGGCGTTCGATGAACGCGGCAACGCCGTCGTTACCCTTGCCGCCCGTGCCCGTCGGCCAGTTGACCGTCGTGCCTTCGCCAACCTTCGCCTTCCATTCCGGGCTCACCTTCGAGAGATAGTCCGACCAGATGAACGTCGTGCCCGAGCCGTCGGCGCGGCGCACCACGGCAATGGCCGTATCCGGCAGCTTGATGCCGGGGTTCAGCTTGGCAATCGCCGGGTCGTTCCACTTCGTGATCTTGTTCAGATAGATGTCGGCCAGCACTTCGCCCGACAGCGTCAGTTGGCCGGGCTTGATGCCCGGCACGTTGACGGCGGGCACCACGCCACCCACCACCGTCGGGAATTGAAACAGCCCTTGCTTCGCGAGTTCGTCATCCTTGAGCGGCATGTCCGAACCGGCAAAATCAACGGTCTTCGCTTCGATCTGCTTGATGCCGCCTGCCGAGCCGATGCCTTGATAGTTGACCTTGCCGCCGCCCGACTTGACGTACGAATCGGCCCACTTCGTGTAGAGCGGAGCGGCGAACGTGCTGCCCGCGCCGGTGACATCGGCGGCTTGCGCGGAAACGGCGAAAAGCACGCCGGCCAAGCCAGCGAACGCGGTTTGCATCAATTTCATGGAATTAACCCCTAGTGGTGTGGTCGTGGAAACGCGACACCGCGAAGATTAGGTCGAAACCGTGACAGTAATATGACACTCGATGAAGGGGATGTGACAGCTTCCTTACGCGACGAAAGGTCGCTTCGCGCAATTCGCGTTAGATACGAGGAATTGGGGGGAAGATGGCGGCACGGCGCCCCCGCGCCGGTAGAACCTAAGCGTAGGAGAAAAACGCCGCCAAGGCAGCGTTTCTCATTTTCGACCGACTAGGAAGTCGCCTGCTCGACGACGCGCGCGATGTCTTGCGCATGACGCACGGCCGCCTCGCGCTGGCTCGCCTCCACCATCACGCGCAACACCGGTTCGGTGCCCGACGCGCGTATCAACACGCGGCCGCTGCCGTCGAGCGCGCGCTCGGCGTCTTGCACCGCCTGCTTGATCGCATCGCTATGCTTCCAATCGGCGCCGGCACGCATGCGTACGTTGATGAGTTGTTGCGGGAACAGCGTCACGGCTTCGAGCAAGTCGGCCAGCGTACGGCCGCTACGTTTGATTGCGGCGAGCACGAGCAATGCCGAGACAATGCCGTCGCCCGTCGTATGCCGGTCGAGCGACAAGATATGGCCGGAGCCCTCGGCGCCGAGCTGCCAGCCGCGCTCGCGCAGTTGCTCGAGCACGTAGCGGTCGCCGACGGGCGCCCGCACGAGCGGCACGCCCTCGCGCGCCAGCGCCACTTCCACGGCCATGTTCGTCATCAGTGTGCCGACCGCGCCTGGCACGCGGCCATCGGTCGCCATCCGGTCCTTCACGAGCACGTACAGCAATTCGTCGCCGTTGAAGAGCCGCCCTGACGCATCGACGATCTGCAAACGGTCGGCGTCGCCGTCCAAGGCGATACCCAGATCGGCCCGATTCGCGCGCACCGCGCGAATCAGCGCGTCGGGCGCCGTCGCGCCGACGCCGTCGTTGATGTTGAAACCGTTCGGCGCCACGCCGATCGGCACGACCTCGGCGCCAAGCTCGTGAAATACGTGCGGCGCGATGTCGTAGGCCGCTCCGTGCGCGCAATCGACGACAAGCTTGAGCCCGTGCAAGTCGAACGCGGCAGGAAACGTGCTCTTGCAAAACTCGATGTAGCGCCCCGCCGCGTCATCGAGCCGGCGCGCCTTGCCGAGCTGCTCGGAGGCCGCGCAAGCGAGCGGCTGCTCGAGTTGCTCCTCGATCTGCAATTCGACTTCGTCGGGCAGCTTGTTGCCGTCCGCGCTGAAGAACTTGATGCCGTTGTCGTAGTAGGGATTGTGAGACGCGCTGATCACGACGCCCGCCGCCAGCCGCAGCGCACGCGTGAGATAGGCGACGCCCGGCGTCGGCATCGGCCCCGCCAGCATCACGTCGACCCCCGCGGCCGAAAAGCCCGATTCGAGCGCGGCCTCGAGCATATAGCCCGACACGCGCGTGTCCTTGCCGATCAGTACCGTCGGCCGCGTACCGGCCCTCGCCCACCGATCGGCCTGCGCCAGTACCTTGCCGGCCGCGTAGCCGAGCCGCAACACGAAGTCGGGCGTGATCGGCGCCTCACCGACTTTGCCCCGAACGCCATCGGTGCCGAAATAACGACGTGCCATTCTCGAATTCCCCCGCTCTCAAGCGTATTGAATGATTCTGTCCGTCAGCGCGCAGCGGTTTGCGCTTCCCGCACGGCCGCCCATACCTTCAATGCATCGACCGTTTCGGCCACGTCGTGCACGCGCACGATCGCGGCGCCCCGCTCCACCGCGCATACCGCCGCAGCGACGCTGGCCGCCATGCGCTCGGCCGGCGTCTTGCGCCCCGTCACGGCCCCGAGCATCGACTTGCGCGAGATGCCGGCCAGGATCGGAAACGGCGCCTCGCCGGCACCGGGCCGCGGTGCGGTATCGGGCAAGTGCGCGAGCAACGCGTAATTGTGCTCGCGGGTCGCTTTGCCGAAGCCGAACCCCGGGTCGACGCTGATCCGGGCCCGCGCGATACCAGCCTGCATCAATGCTTCGACGCGTGCCTGTAGGAACGCGCGCACATCGCCAACGACGTCCTGATAATCGATCTCGCCGCGCTGCATTGTCTGCGGCTCTCCCAGCATATGCATGACGCACAGGCCGCAATTCGTCTCCCGCACGGCGTCGATTGCGCCGGGCCGGCGAAAACCCCAGATGTCGTTGATGAGATCGGCGCCCGCCGCGAGCGCTGCTCGCATCAGTTCCGGCTTATACGTGTCGATCGACAACGGTACGCCCATGCCGACGAGCGCCTCGACCACGGGTACGACGCGCTCGAGTTCTTGTTCGAGCGGCACTGGCGGCGCGCCGGGGCGCGTCGATTCGCCACCGATGTCGATCATGTCGACGCCCTCGGCCAACATCCGCTCCGCCTGCCGCAGAGCATCGTCGCGGGCGACGTACCGTCCGCCGTCCGAGAACGAATCGGGCGTGACGTTCAGGATACCCATCACGAGCGGGCGCTCGAACGTCAACGTAAAGCGCCCGCATACGAGCGGTTCGGGCGTGGCGGAACGAGGGAACTTAGGAGTCGACACGGGACGGCGAACGACGAAGCAACCGAAACGATGGAAAAGCGCGCGCAGGTCGGCCTGACGGCGCCGAGCCCAACAGCGCTAGCAGGTGCAACGAAGCCGGTGGCATCCTCTACACGGCCTCGAAACCGCTTGACCACGCGTTAAGCGACGAAAACCATTAAAGCAAAAACGGGCCGGTGCGGGGCTCGCACCGGCCCGTCATCCTAACCACATACCGTCACGCCGGAGCCGTCGCGCTGCCCGGCCGCACTTCGGCACCAGCGCTACCGCTACCGCCCGACGACGACGAAGCGTCGGTAGCCGCCGGGGCATTCTTGGGCGAACGCGGCGGGCGACCGGCCATGATGTCGTTGATTTGATCAGCGTCGATCGTTTCCCACTCCATCAGCGCTGCCGTCATGGCCTCGACCTTGTCGCGGTTTTCCTCGAGCAAACGGCGCGCAAGGTTGTATTGCTCGTCGAGCAAGGACCGAATCTCGGCATCGACCTTCTGCTGCGTCGCTTCGGAGATGGTTCGAGTGAAGCCTCGGCCGAATGGCGACGCATCGTTTTCGTCGTCGACGTACACCATCGGTCCGAGCGCATCGGTCATGCCAAAGCGAGCCACCATCGCACGGGCCGTCTGCGTCGCCTTGTTGAAGTCGTCCGACGCGCCGGTGCTGATGAGATCCAGGAACAGCTCTTCGGCCACGCGGCCGCCGAACAAGATGGCAAGCCGATCGAGCAAGTATTGCTTCGAATACGTCTCGTTGTCGTGCTCGGGCAACTGCCACGTCACGCCCAGCGCACGGCCGCGCGGAATGATCGTCACCTTGTGCACGGGATCGGCCTTCGGCAAGAGCTTGGCCACCACCGCGTGCCCCGCCTCGTGATACGCCGTGGCGCGCTTCGCTTCCTCGCGGATGACGGCCGATTTGCGCTCCGGACCCATGAAGATCTTGTCCTTCGCGTCTTCGAAATCCTGCATCTCGACGATCCGCTTACCGCGCCGCGCCGCGAACAGCGCCGCCTCGTTCACGAGGTTCGCGAGATCGGCACCCGAAAAGCCCGGCGTACCACGCGCAATGACCGACGCGTCCACGTCGTTCGAGATCGGCACCTTGCGCAGGTGCACCTTGAGAATCTGCTCCCGGCCGCGGATGTCGGGCAGGCCGACGTAGACCTGACGATCGAAACGGCCCGGGCGCAGCAGCGCCTTGTCGAGCACGTCGGAGCGGTTCGTCGCTGCGATGACGATCACGCCCGAGTTCGCCTCGAAGCCGTCCATTTCGACGAGCATTTGATTCAACGTCTGCTCGCGCTCGTCGTTGCCGCCGCCCATGCCGGCGCCGCGATGACGGCCGACCGCGTCGATTTCATCGATGAACACGATGCAAGGCGCATGCTTCTTAGCCTGCTCGAACATATCGCGCACGCGAGCAGCACCCACGCCGACGAACATTTCGACGAAGTCGGAACCCGAAATACTGAAGAACGGCACCTTCGCCTCGCCGGCGATGGCGCGCGCGAGCAGCGTCTTACCCGTCCCCGGTGGACCTACTAGCAGTACGCCGCGCGGGATGCGCCCGCCAAGCTTTTGGAATTTCTGTGGATCGCGTAGGAAATCGACCAGCTCGGAGACTTCCTCCTTCGCTTCGTCGCAGCCGGCGACGTCGGTGAAATTAATCGCGTTGTTGTTTTCGTCGATGAGGCGCGCGCGCGATTTGCCGAACGAGAAGGCACCACCTTTGCCGCCGCCTTGCATCTGCCTCATCATGTAGAACCAGAACCCGATGATGAGAATCGTCGGCCCCAGGTAGTAAAGGGCGGAGACGAGCGCGCTGGGCTCATCGTCGGCCTTGCCGCTCACCTGAACGCCATACTTCATCAGATCGCCGACCATCCAAATGTCGCCCGGCGACACGATCTGATACTTTTGACCGTCTGCGGGAGTGACCGTCAGATTACGCCCCTGCACCACGACGTTCTTGATCTTGCCGTCCTTGGCGTCGTCCATGAATTGCGAGTACGAAACACCTTCCTGGACGCGGGGCTTGTCGAACTGCTTGAACACCGTAAACAGCACCAGTGCGATCACCAGCCACACTGCCGCCTTCGAAAACATATTGTTGTTCAAAGCCCACTCCTTCCTCATAGACGGGCGCCTACATTTACCTTGCGGCACCACAAAAGCATTCTAATCCAGTCGGCTAGCCCCTGCCATAACGTTTCACTACCGGAAAAATAGCGTTTTCCGGCGTGCCGCGGGCGTTTTCGACGCCGCGGCCGGGGTCAAGCAGCCGTCAATCGCGCCCGGTTATTCGGGCCGCTTCAAAAACTTGCCCAAAATGAACGTTTCGGCCGACTTGTCGCGAGACGCCTTGGGCTTGCGCGCCGCGACCGTTTTGAACTGTTGCTTGAACTTCTCGACGATCTGGCTGTAGCCGCTACCGTGAAAGCACTTCACCAGCAACGCCCCTTCCGGCGTCAGATGCGCTTGAGAAAATTCGAGCGCGAGGTCGCAAACGTGTTCGATCCGGGCGGCGTCGGCAACGGCCACACCCGACAGATTGGGCGCCATGTCGGAAATTACAAGGTCCACGCGCCGCTCGCCGACCATTTCCTCCAACTGCGCAAGCACGCTCTCTTCCCGAAAGTCGCCCTGGATGAAATGAACATCGGCGATCGGTTCCATCGGAAGAAGATCGAGCGCAATGATGGTGCCGTCGATCCCGCCCTCGCGCACCGCATCGCGCCGCGCGCTCTGCGCGAGCTTGTTGCGCACGTATTGGCTCCAACTGCCCGGTGCCGAACCGAGATCGACAATGACTTGGCCGGGGCGGATGAGCTTGTCTTGCTCGTCGATTTCCTTGAGTTTGTACGCGGCGCGCGCGCGGTACCCCTCGCGCTGCGCAAGCTTAACGTAAGGATCGTTGATGTGATCGTGCAACCACGATTGATTGAAGCGGTTTTTTGCCATCGAAAGGAATCTATTTACTGCGTCCTACTGCGTCGGGCCGCACTTTTGGCGGATAATACGCGTTTTGCCGGCGCGCCGCCCGGTTCCGCCGGCCTGGTGTTCGACCAGCCGACCCGTGCGCGCATCCATTGCGCAGCCGCGCCTATTTTAGTCGAGTCGTCCATCGCCCTATGCCTGCCCTCAAAGTCTCCCCTGCCCAACGCGCCGACTTGCGCTCCCAAGCCCACGCGCTCAAACCGGTCGTACTGATCGGGGCCGAAGGGCTGACCGACGCCGTGCTGGCCGAGATCAAGGTCCACCTCGCCGCGCACGAACTGATCAAGATCCGCGTGTTCGGCGACGAGCGCGAGGAACGTGTCGCCATCTACGAATCGATCTGCGACACCTTGAATGCCGCGCCGATCCAGCACATCGGCAAACTGCTCGTCATTTGGAAGCCGCAAGCCGCGCCGGCGAGCAAGAGCGCAGGCGCCAAGGGCAAGGCCGCACTGCCTACGGCACGCGAAGCCGCGGCCGATACGAACAAGCGCGGTGCCGCGCCGCGCGTGGTCAAGGTCGTCAAGCAATCGCCGTCCGATACCGTGCGCCGCCCGAAACCGCAGAAGGTGCGTGTGCTCGGCAACGAGCGCGTGACGGCCGGCGGGAGCGTCAAGCGCGCGAAAAAGCGCCAAACGAGCGCCAAGCGTCCGCATCAAACGGTGAAGTAAACCCTTCGGCGCAACGCGTCTGCGCGATGCGCCGCGATGTCGCCCGCTCCGGCCATCTCAGGCCGTGAAACCGGCTGGCCGGATGTCCTGCCCGTCCGGGCCTGCCGGTAGCACCCATACCAGCACCACACCCAGCAACGTCTCTACGACATAAAACAGCGTCGCGATGCCGTGCAGCAGCCCGAAGCGGGCGGCATAGGGCGAATGCGCGATATCGAGTCCGGCGCCACGCGCCGCCGTGCGCAATGCATCCATGAATGGCTGCAGCCCGAAATATCCGATCAGCACGCACATCAGCATACCGGCGATGAGCCAGCGCAGCCGGCGATAGCAAAGTCCGCCGCGCCGCACGAGCATATTGCCGAGCGCGAGCGACAAAATGCCACATGTCACGCCGACGAAAGCCTCGATCCGAAAGATCCGAGCCGCCACGTCGCCGGCAACCGAACGCTCGAGCATCGTAAAGAGCGTGGGCGCGACGACATAACCGATCGTCAGCGCGCTGCCGACCCAAATCAGGACAAGCAGCCGAAATACACGGTGGGGAGCGGAAGACACGAGACGCGAACTCGGCTCGACAGTCAGACGTAACGCACCGAAATGATTTCGTACTCGCGCACGCCGCTGGGTGCCTGCACCGCCGCCACGTCGCCCTCGAATTTGCCGATCAAAGCGCGCGCGATCGGCGAGCTGACCGAAATGAGGCCGTGGTCGAGGTTGGCTTCGTCGTCGCCGACGATTTGGTACGTCACCTTATCGCCCGAGTCGAGATCCTCGAGATCGACGGTGGCCGCGAACACCACGCGCCCCTCCGCATCGAGCGCAGCGGGATCGATCACCTGGGCAGCCGCTAGCTTCGATTCAATCTCGGCGATACGCCCTTCGATGAAACCCTGCTTTTCCTTCGCCGCGTCATATTCGGCGTTTTCGGACAGGTCGCCTTGCGCACGCGCCTCGGCGATCGAATTGATGACGGACGGACGCTCGACCGACTTCAAACGCTGCAACTCGTCGCGCAGTTGATCGGCGCCCCGCCTCGTCAAGGGAATGGTGCTCATAGATAGATCAGTAAACAAAAACGGCAATAAAAAAGCACCGCGGTTAAGTGCATCCCGCCGCGTGAACGACTTCGGCAGGACGCCGCTTAACCGCGGCATGTCGGACGTGATGCGACCCCACCTTCAATGGGATCATCGAACGATTAGTTTAGGCGACCGTGAAGCCCTTGTAAATCATAGACTTCCAAGTTTTTCAGGTAGCGCAAACCTTCGACTGCTGCACGCGCGCCCGACATCGTCGTGTAGTACGTGACCTTGTTCGCCTGCGCGCTCATCCGAATCGAACGCGAATCGGCGATCGCCGCGCGAGTTTCATCGACCGTCGTAAAGACGAGCGCGATCTCGCCGTTCTTGATCATGTCGACAATGTGCGGACGGCCGTCCTTCACCTTGTTCACGACCTTGACCGGCACGCCGGCAGCGGCGATCGCGGCCGCCGTGCCCTTCGTCGCAACGAGCGGATAGCCGAGTTCGTGCAGCATCGCCGCCACTTCGACGGCCTTCTGCTTGTCGGCGTCCATGACGGTCAACAGCACCGTGCCCGACTCGGGCAGACGCGAACCGGCTGCAAGCTGCGATTTGAACAGCGCTTCGCCGAACGTCTGCCCCACGCCCATGACCTCGCCCGTCGAACGCATCTCGGGCCCTAGCACCGGATCGACGCTCGGGAACTTGACGAACGGGAACACGGCTTCCTTGACGCTGAAGTACGGCGGCTCGATTTCCTTCGTCACCCGCTGCTGCTCGAGCGACTGGCCGACCATGGCGCGCGCCGCGATCTTCGCGAGCGGCAGGCTCGTGGCCTTCGACACGTACGGCACCGTACGCGATGCACGCGGGTTCACCTCGAGCACGTAGATGACGTCGTCGACCTTGCCGCTCGCATCGCGCACCTGCTGAATCGCGAACTGGACGTTCATCAGCCCGACGACGTTGAGCGCCTTGGCCATCGCCGCCGTTTGGCGCTTGAGTTCGGCCACGGTCGTCGGCGACAGCGAATACGGCGGCAGCGAGCAGGCCGAATCGCCCGAGTGAACCCCCGCTTGCTCGATATGCTCCATCACGCCGCCGATGAAGACGGCCTTGCCATCGGAGATGCAATCGACGTCGCATTCGATCGCATCGTTGAGGAAGCGGTCGAGCAGCACGGGCGAATCGTTCGACACCTTCACGGCCTCGCGCATGTAGCGTTCGAGGTCGCGCGGCTCATGCACGATTTCCATGGCGCGGCCGCCGAGCACGTACGACGGGCGCACGACGAGCGGATAGCCGATTTCGTCGGCCAGCGCGAGCGCCTCGCTTTCCGCGCGCGCGGTGCGGTTCGGCGGCTGGCGCAAGCCGAGATCTTGCAGCAGCTTCTGGAAGCGCTCGCGATCTTCGGCCGCATCGATCATGTCGGGGGACGTGCCGATGATCGGCACCCCGTTCGCCTCGAGATCGAGCGCGAGCTTGAGCGGCGTCTGACCGCCGTACTGCACGATCACGCCGAGCGGTTTTTCCTTGTCGACGATCTCGAGGACGTCTTCCAGCGTCAGCGGCTCGAAGTACAGACGATCGGACGTGTCGTAATCGGTCGACACCGTTTCCGGGTTGCAGTTGACCATGATCGTTTCATAGCCGTCCTCGCGCATCGCGAGCGCCGCATGCACGCAGCAGTAGTCGAACTCGATGCCCTGCCCGATCCGGTTCGGGCCACCGCCGAGCACCATGATCTTTTTGTTCGACGTCGGCTGCGCTTCGCACTCTTGCTCGTACGTCGAGTACATGTAGGCCGTTTTCGTGGCGAATTCGGCCGCGCACGTGTCGACGCGCTTGTAGACGGGCCGTACGTTCAGCTCGATGCGGCGGCGGCGCACGTCGGCCGCGTTCGCGGCGAGCAGCTTGGCCAAGCGGCGATCGGAGAAACCACCGCGCTTCAAGTACAGCAGCTCGTCCTTCGACAAGCTCTGCAGCGTACGGCCGGCCAGTGCCTTTTCCGTTTTCACGATCTCTTCGATCTGCGCGAGGAACCACGGATCGATGGCAGTCTCCTCGAACACTTCCTCGAGCGACATGCCGAGACGGAACGCATCGCCGACATACCAAATGCGCTCGGGCCCCGCATCGCCGATTTCGCGCACGACTTCGTCGCGATCGGTCGTTTTCTCGTCGAGGCCGTCGACACCGACTTCGAGACCGCGCAACGCCTTTTGGAACGACTCTTGGAACGTCCGGCCGATGGCCATCACTTCGCCAACCGACTTCATCTGCGTCGTCAAACGCGAATCGGCCTCGCGGAACTTCTCGAACGCAAAGCGCGGAATCTTGGTGACGACGTAGTCGATCGTCGGCTCGAACGACGCGGGTGTCTGCCCGCCCGTGATTTCGTTCTTGAGTTCGTCGAGCGTGTAGCCCACGGCGAGCTTGGCCGCGACCTTCGCGATTGGAAAGCCCGTCGCCTTCGACGCAAGCGCCGACGAGCGCGAAACGCGCGGATTCATCTCGATCACGATGACACGGCCGTCGTTCGGATTGATGGCGAACTGCACGTTCGAGCCGCCCGTGTCGACGCCGATCTCGCGCAGCACCGCGAGCGAAGCGTTGCGCAGAAGCTGGTATTCCTTGTCGGTCAGCGTTTGCGCCGGCGCGACCGTGATCGAATCGCCCGTGTGGATCCCCATTGGGTCGAGGTTTTCGATCGAGCAGACGATGATGCAGTTGTCGGCGCGATCGCGCACGACTTCCATCTCGTACTCTTTCCAGCCGAGCAGCGACTCTTCGATCAACAGTTCGCGCGTGGGCGACAGATCGAGCCCGCGACGGCAGATTTCTTCGAACTCCTGCCGGTTGTAGGCGATACCGCCGCCGGAACCGCCGAGCGTGAACGACGGGCGGATGACGGTGGGATAGCCCGAGCCGCCCGTTTCCGCCGTGATCTCGGCATGAACCTTGAACGCCTCTTCCATCGAGTGCGCGGTGCGCGATTTCGCCGAGCCGAGCCCGATCTTCGTCATCGCGTCTTTGAATTTCTGGCGATCCTCCGCCTTGTCGATCGCCTCGGGCGACGCGCCGATGAGCTCGACGCCATATTTCGCCAGCACGCCGTGGTGATGCAGGTCGAGCGCGCAGTTCAGCGCCGTTTGGCCGCCCATCGTCGGCAGGATCGCGTCGGGGCGCTCCTTTTCGATGATGCGCTCGACGACTTCCCACGTGATCGGCTCGATGTAGGTGACGTCGGCCGTGTTCGGGTCGGTCATGATCGTCGCCGGATTGCTGTTGACGAGGACGACCTTGTAGCCCTCCTCGCGCAGCGCCTTGCAAGCCTGTGCGCCCGAGTAGTCGAACTCGCACGCCTGGCCGATGATGATCGGCCCCGCGCCGATGATGAGAATGCTCTTGATGTCTGTCCGCTTCGGCATAACGCTCTCGCTAATGTCTTTCTGATGTCTTCGATGGGCAGCGCTCGATTACGCGGCGGCGCTCGCGCGCTTCGCGTCCATCAACGCGGTGAACCGATCGAACAGGTAGCCGATGTCGTGCGGCCCCGGCGATGCTTCGGGGTGGCCCTGGAAGCAGAAAGCCGGTTTGTCCGTCAGCTCGAAACCTTGCAGCGTGCCGTCGAACAGCGAGATGTGCGTGACGCGCGCGTTCGCGGGCAGTGTGTTCGCATCGACGGCGAACCCGTGGTTCTGCGACGTGATGACGACGCGGCCGTCGGCCAGGTCCTTCACCGGATGGTTCGCGCCGTGGTGGCCCGTTTTCATCTTGACGGTCTTGCCGCCGACGGCGAGGCCCATGATCTGATGGCCGAGGCAGATGCCGAACGTCGGAACGCCGCGCTCGATGAATTCCTTCGTTGCCGCGATCGCGTAATCGCAAGGCTCGGGATCGCCGGGGCCATTCGACAAGAAGATGCCGTCGGGATTGAGCGCCAGGGCCTCGGCCGCGCTCGCTTGCGCGGGCAGCACCGTCACGTGGCAGCCGCGCTCGGCGAGCATGCGCAAGATGTTGTACTTGACGCCGTAATCGAACGCGACGACACGGTATTTGGGCGCGCGCTGGGCACCGAAGCCCGCGCCGAGGCGCCATTCGGTTTGTGTCCACTCGTACGGCTTGGCCGTGCTGACGACCTTCGCGAGGTCCATACCGGCAAGGCCCGGGAACGAGCGAGCGAGCTCGACGGCTTTCGCTTCGTCAATGCTGCCCGCGAGAATGCAGCCGTTTTGCGCGCCCTTGTCGCGCAAGAGGCGCGTGAGGCGCCGCGTATCGATGCCGGCAATGGCGACGACGTTTTCAGCCTCGAGGTACTCGCCGAGCGTGCGCTGCATGCGGAAGTTCGACGCCCGCGCGGGCAAATCGCGGATGATCAAGCCGGCGGCATGAACCTTCGTCGATTCGACATCCTCGGCGTTCACGCCGACGTTGCCGATGTGGGGATAGGTCAGCGTGACGATCTGGCGCGCGTAGCTCGGATCGGTCAGGATTTCTTGATAACCGGTGATCGCGGTATTGAACACGACTTCGCCGATGGTATGACCAGCCGCGCCGATGGCATAGCCGCGAAAAATCGTGCCGTCGGCGAGTGCGAGCAGAGCGGGAGGAAAAGACGGCAACACGGGGAAGCTCCTTCAGGAACACCCTGTTGCCGACCTGTTTATCCGACGACGCAAGCTCTCGCGGCGTTTGCCGTTCCCGCGATCGACTGACCGGTGCGGACGGCGTGGCGCGAACTCGCACGCTGCAGCGTCGAAGCGAACGATGCTCGAAGCTTCGGTCCGTTGACCGGACGGCCTCGGCGGCACGGCTCGCGATGACGGCGCGCGGCGGATGAACGGTGAGGAGGAGGTAGGCGCTAGGGTGCGGGTTGGATAGTGCAAACTTTCAAATTATAGCGGAAATACCCCGTCCCCACAATTCGAAGTTGCTCGCGCCTCGTTGTGACGCGTTGCACGCAATGCTGTCGACTAGTTTACGACTTGCGCTTCACCTTGGGTGTCCCGGCCGCGACTTTTTCACCCTTATCACCCTTCGCGCCCTTCTCGCGGCTTGCCGTAACCTTCGGCGCCTTGGCGGCCGACTTCGAAGCCGCGGCGCTCGGCCGAGCCAATTTCTCTGCATGCGCGGCAGTCTTGACGACGGCCGTACGACCGCTGGCTTTGGCAGCCTTTTCGTGGCGCGATTTCGGCTTGACGTCGGAAGCGTGCGCCTCGATCCGTTCGATACGCGCGCCTTGGGGGATCGATGTCGCGATCTTTTGCGGCCCCGGCTCCACAGGCATCGCTCGGCCGACGGGCACATGCAGCACGATGACCTGCCCCGGCATGACCGACGTACGATGCGTCTTGTTCCAGACCTTCAACTCGCCGAGCGACACGTGATAGCGCGCCGCAACCTCCTCCATCGTCTGCTTGCGGCGCACGCGTATCAGCATCTTGCGCGTGTCGGGGACGTCGGGCTCCATCGCGAGCACGGCGCTTTCGGCAACATCGGCGCTGATGTCTTCGTCATCGCCGTCATCGCCGCGCGGAACGACGAGCGTCGAGCCGGGCTTGAGCCGCATGCCCGCCGGAATCTTGTTGACCGACATCAGCGTCTGCGGATCCACGCCGATTTTCTCGGCGAGCGCTTGCGGACGCGTACGCTCGGTGACCGTATAGGTGGTCCACGACGAGAGCTGGCCGTCGTAGGTCTTCAAGTTGTGCTCGAACGCGCTCGCGTTATCGAACGGCAGCAGAATCTGCGGCTGCGTCGCCCCCACGATGACAGGCTTCTTGAACGAGGGATTGAGCGCGCGAAACTCGTCCGGCGTCATATTCGCCAGCTTCGCGGCCACGTCGACGTCGATGTCGTGCTCGGTCGTCACCGTCACGAAGTACGGGTGATTGGGGATCGACGGCAACGTCAACCCGTAGGCTTGCGGGTTCATCACGATATTCTTGACGGCCTGCAGCTTGGGTACGTAGTAGCGCGTCTCGTTCGGCATGCGCAGGCTTTCGTAATCGGTCGGCAAGCCGGCCGCCTGATTGCGTGCGATCGCGCGCTGCACGTTGCCCTCGCCCCAGTTGTAGGCCGCGAGCGCGAGATACCAATCGCCGAACATATCGTGCAGACGCGACAGATAGTCGAGCGCGGCACCGGTCGAAGCCAGCACGTCGCGGCGCTCGTCCTGCCACATGTTCTGCTTGAGGTTGTAGGTGCGGCCCGTATCGGGCACGAATTGCCACATGCCGGCCGCTTTCGCGACCGACAACGCCTGCGGGTTGTACGCCGATTCGACGAACGGCAGCAACGCAAGCTCGGTCGGCATGTGCCGAGCCTCGAGTTCTTCCACGATGTAATACAGATACTTCTGGGAGCGGTCCGTCATGCGCTGGACGTAATCGGGACGCTGCGCGTACCAGTTGGTCTGCATGTCCACCAAGTCATTGTTCAGATCAGGGATCTGAAAACCGCGGCGAATGCGCGCCCACAGATCGGCGTCGGCGGTCGTCAGTTGATCGACAGAGCTCTTGTCGACGTCGATGGTCTGCTTGGCGGCGGTGATGCGGAGGGTGTCGGTGGCGGAATTCGGGTTGGAAGCGTCGGAGGCTGGGGGCGCCGTCGGCCCCTGGCTTGCGCAGGCGGCAAGCATGAGAACCAATAGCGCACTGAAGATAAATCGCATGAACGTCTCTGCTTCCAAAGCTGGAAATTGCAGGCGATAGTACGAAAGCGAACCGTCTACGTCAACAAAAAACGATAAGAAAAACCAGTCAAATCCGCGACTTGCCGCATTTTTCCGAAGCGTCGAGCGAAATTTGCGCCAAATGCAAAGCGTTTAACGGAAGCGATTTTTCCATTCGCGCATCAGCGTAAACGACGAGAGCCGATCGGGTACCGTTTCGTGCAACTGTTCGGCGAGCGTGCGCTGAACCGACGGATCATCGGCTCGGAGGAAGGGATTGACGGCGCACTCGTGAGCAATCGTCGTAGGAAGCGTGGGGACGTCGCGCTCGCGCAATGCCGTGGCGCGATCATGCCACGCGCGCAACTGCGCGTTCCCCGGATCGCAAGCGAGCGCGAAACGAATGTTCGACAGCGTGTATTCGTGTGCGCAATGCACTTGCGTCTCGCCCGGCAGCGCCGCCAGCGCATCGAGCGAGGCAAGCATCTGCGCCGGCGTGCCTTCGAACAAGCGCCCGCAACCGCAGGCAAACAGCGTATCGCCACAAAAGACGTGCGGTGCCGCTCCCGCCTGCCCCACTTGAAAATACGCGATATGGCCGCGCGTGTGCCCCGGCACGTCGAGCACATCCAATTCGAGATGGGGCGACGAAAGACGAACGTGGTCGCCGCCCGAAAGGGGGTGCGTAACGACGGGAATCGCTTCCGCGGCGGGGCCGTACACGGGAATACGGGTATCGCCTATGAGCGCGGCGACGCCGCCGACATGGTCGGCATGATGGTGCGTGAGTAAAATAGCGGCGAGTCGCCAGCCCTGCTTAGCGAGATGCGCCCTGACCGGGGCTGCCTCGCCCGGGTCGACGGCGACGGCATCGCGCCCGTCCGATACGAGCCAGATGTAGTTGTCCGCAAACGCCGGAATCGGCACGTATTCGAGCGTATTCATAGGCGACGCACTCACCACGATGTCAGATCGACCGATTATAGACTGGCCCGCCTGGACGGCATCGCCGCCGGGACGCTACGTGCTCGACTGGGAACAGGCGCAACTCGACAGCGTCGTGTCGAACGTGTTCGGCTATCACGCGCTGCAACTCGGGCTGCCGCAACTCGACGCGCTGCGCGAAAACCGCATGATCTCGCGCGCGCTCGTGCTGGACGCGGCGAGCGGCGCGAGCGCGCCTTTCACCTATCCGCCGCGCTGGCGCGAGGGTGAGGCGATCGGGCCGTCCGGGCTCGCGGGGCTCGACGATCGCTACGGGCCGGCCGCGCGCACGACGCTATGGTGCGACCTGCTCGATCTGCCGTTCGAAGCGCAGAGCGTCGATCTGCTGGTCATGCCGCATACGCTCGAGTTCACGCGCGATCCACACCGGTTGTTGCGCGAAGCCGAGCGCGTGCTGATGCCGGAAGGCCAGCTCGTCATTTTGGGGTTCAATTCCCTGAGCTTGTGGGGCGCACGCCAGGCGTTCGGCAAGATGACGAGACGCCCGTTCGTGCCGGCCGCGCACGATCTGATCGCTTTCACGCGGATCAAGGATTGGCTCAAGCTGCTCGGATTCGAGCTTGAACGCGGGCGCTTCGGCTGCTATCGTCCGCCTCTTGCTCATGAAAACTGGCTGACGCGATTCGCCTTCATGGAGGCGGCCGGCGATCGCTGGTGGCCGATCTTCGGTGCGGCCTATATGGTGACGGCGGTCAAGCGCGTGCGCGGCATGCACCTCGTCGGCCAGATCAAGGCGAAAAAGCCCGTGCGCGCCGCGGGCCTCGCGCCGGCCGCGACGCACAAAACACCTAACCCGAGAATATGACGTGACTGACGTGACGCCCGAGTTCATCGAAATCTTTACCGACGGCGCCTGCAAAGGCAATCCGGGCCCCGGCGGATGGGGCGCCCTGCTTCGCTTCGGCACGCAGGAGAAAGAACTCTTCGGCGGCGAGCCGAATACCACGAACAACCGAATGGAACTGATGGCCGTTATCGCCGCACTCGAAGCGCTGAAGCGACCCTGCAAGGCCACTGTCCATACCGACTCGCAGTACGTGCAAAAAGGCATCAGCGAGTGGATTCACGGTTGGAAGAAAAAGAATTGGATGACCGCGGCGAAGACACCGGTGAAGAATGCCGATCTGTGGAAACGTCTCGATGCACTCGCGGCCATGCATCAGATCGAATGGCGTTGGGTGAAGGGCCACGCGGGCCATCCCGAAAACGAGCGCGCCGATGCCCTCGCGAATCGTGGGGTCAGTGCGCTCGCCGCGGGCTGAGCGTTTCATTCGGTCTTGATTGTCGCGGCGCGTGACTCGCCGCGCCGCTTTGCGCTACCGTTTTGCACGACTTACACACGAGACACACGAATATGCGTCAAATCGTTCTCGATACGGAAACCACCGGTCTTAACGCACGCACGGGCGACCGCATCATCGAAATCGGTGGGGTGGAGCTCGTGAACCGCCGGCTCACGGGCAACAACCTGCACTTCTACGTTAACCCAGAGCGCGATAGTGATCCGGGCGCGCTGGCTGTGCACGGGCTGACGACGGAGTTCTTGAGCGACAAACCGAAGTTCGGCGAGATCGCCGACGAACTGCGTGACTATCTGCGCGACGCCGAACTCATCATTCACAACGCGCCGTTCGACTTGGGGTTCCTCGAGGCCGAATTCGCGCTGCTCGGCTTACCGCCGTTCAAAGAGCATTATGCAGGCGTGATCGATACGCTCGTGCAGGCGAAGGCGATGTTCCCCGGCAAGCGCAATTCGCTCGACGCGCTCTGCGATCGCTTCGGCGTCAGCAACGCGCATCGGACGCTGCACGGCGCACTGCTCGACTCGGAGTTGCTGGCCGAGGTGTACCTGTCGATGACGCGCGGGCAGGAAAGTCTCGTCATCGACATGCTCGGCGAAGCGACGACGCAACAGAGCACGGCGACGGCCGCGCGCAAGGCGGTGTCGTTCGAGGGGATGGCATTGCCGGTACTCGCGGCGGACGAAGCGGAGGTGCAAGCGCACGAGGCGGTGCTCAACGATCTCGACAAGGCGACGAAAGGCACGAGCGTGTGGCGGCGCGAGCCGGCGCCCGAACCAGCCGTCGGTTCGGCCGATGTGCAAGCCGCCTAAAAATTGCTTTACGAGCGACCAAGCCTCTGACATAATTCGAGGCTCTTCGGGTGGTTAGCTCAGCGGTAGAGCACTGCCTTCACACGGCAGGGGTCACAGGTTCAATCCCTGTACCACCCACCAGTTTTTTGTGCGTCGCCTCTGGCAACGCGTCAAGCAGTTCTTGGCCTGGATTTCCCCGGCAGCCCGAAGATACTGCTAGACGTTTCGCACTATTAAAGCCCTGCGATTGCAGGGCTTTTTTTTCGCTTACTGACGCGCCTGAAACCACGTCAACTTGAAACTACCGCGCTGACCTTCAGCGCAGCCGCAAACGCCGAATCGCAAACCAGAACGCTGCCTCAACGACGCCGATAAGCGTCACACATACCGCAAACGTCAACAAGAACGCGACCACCTCCATATCGTCTGTATCCTCCAGCTTCGCCGCACCGACCGCCCGCAACAACCACCGAAGAAAGTCATCGAACCAACCGGGCATCTCCATCGGAAGCCGAGCGATGACACCTGTAAGCTCCCAACCACCCAAAACCGCGACAAGGATCGCGCCACCAATTACAAGCGCCTTTCTCATTTGACCTCAACAGTACCGTAAGCTCGGAACGGCGCACCAGGCACAGGCAAATCGGCCCCTCGACTCCGCAGGCCCTTCGCAAGCACCGCAAAGCTATACAGGTTCGCCACAGTAATGCAACCGTCACTAAGCCGAAGCGGCCCCTCAGGATGCAATCGAAACACACTCCGCTTTACGCCATTGACAAAAGTCGAATCGCCGGTCGCCGGATTCCATAGCATAAACCACTTGGTGCGATCGGTCGTGCCATAGCCGTGAGCATCAATGAAGTCGTGCCACCAACCCAATCTCCCGCCGGAGTGGCGATCAACTATGTAATAGACGCCCTTGGGAATCGGTCCGACATCCTCTTTATCCGTAAGCTCCGGGTTATCGCGACCGGGACCGTGACCAGAATACGCCGCAAATGCTCCAATACCCGGACAATTGAGCAAAGACGTTATCTTGTGGTTCAACGCAAACGTGCAAAAGACAGGCATCCAACACCTCTCATCAAAAAAGCCATGAGGGTGCCACACACACATTCACCGCGAATACCTACCAACATTGACAGGACCGTAAACCACATCGGAAGAAGTACCCGCACAACCGATCGACCAACGCGAGCCACCACCGAACCCCGTCAACTTCGATACACTCCGGAAATGGCTCACAAGACATGCGCCGAAAACATTCCCCGGAATTCCAATCCATTACTACGGAAAAGTCATCGTCCGATGAAACGCATACTGGCATTCGTCGCCGGCGGCCTCTTACTCACGTTACCGGTCTATCTAGGTCTCGCGAATTTACGGCCGCTTGAAGACCTGTTCGTATACCACGACGCATGGAAAGCATTCGAGCCGCTGTTTCTACTAGGCGACGTCGTCGGGATACACGGCCACGGCACGATAGTAGAGGCGACCATGTTCGTAGTGAGCTGCGCGATCGCCCTGGCCATCGTTGCCTTACTCTCGACGGGCGTTACCCAAATGAGACGACAACGAAAAAGCGCATAACTCAGGCTCTGCACATCAGGGCTTTTTCGTTTGCGCATGCTACAACCATTCGCTTGCTACACATCAAGCAACGGTTGCACCGCCGAATGCCCCATATGCGGCGCCAAGTGCGCGTATCACTCGGTCATCGTGATGGAAGAATGCCCTAACAGGTCCTTAACGACGTACAGCGACACGCCGGCCATGACCAACCACGAAGCAAAGGTATGACGCAGGTCGCACACTCGGAAATTCTCAGTGCTGGCACGAACGCAAGCAGTTCGAAACCCCTTCTGAATCGTCGTCAACCGCGCACCAGATGCCACCGCAAAAACCCAGATTGAACGCGACGCGGCCCGATTCGACGACTGGTGTCTTCAGGCAGGCTACGACATAAATCAAACTCATCTAGTCGATCATGGTCGGCGAAAATTGCCGTGTGCGCTGATTATCCCGGCCGAAATTTGCTGACAACTCACTCGCTCGCCCCGCTGGAACCGCAACCGTCTTGCCGTTACATAGACAGAGCCCCGTAACCATCGGAGTGGCACGTGCCGATCAACTGCACCTTTCTTCTAAACGACCGTCCGCTGACGTCATTGATATGCCCCGGTCTCGGCAACTTCACCGCGTTCTCGGGGATGCCATCGCACCGGAATAGTCCAACTTCCGTCCATCTCGCTCACTCCGGACCATTGCCATCAGGACGCTATACATAGTCGACCGTCGGTCCGGCGGACGTCTCGGCTGGCTCGATGACGCGCTCCGCGCGTACGACCACAGTACCGACCGTAACCGCTGGTTCGCACTTTATCGAGACGACGGTGAAATTGACAACCACACCCACGTCAATGGCGTGCGGTGCAGTGCGTTCCGCCTTCATCCCATGGGGCCCGCAGGCCGCAGCGAAGGATGCATCACGCTCACGAACCCCGAAGAATTCGGAGGACTGAGCGATCATCTGCGCAGCAACGGCCCCACGCTGCCCGTACCAGGCGCATCGATGAAGGCATATGGCACCGTGGAGGTCAGATAATGAAATGGCTTCGGCGAGGCGCAAACATCATTGCGACGGTGATCGGCGGCTTCTTGCTGGCACGATGGCTTAACAACCTTCCCTATGAATTTTCGCCATTGCCCGCAACGGTCGCGTTTTGCATGCGCGCGTTCGGTATCGATACGATCGAGTATGCGGACGATATCGAGGCCATAGGCTTGCTCGTCGTCATCGCCGGCTCTCTCGTTGTCCCCCGGCGTCAGACTAGTTGTCGTGTCGTTTGAATCTTAGACGAGGTCCGGGGGCGGTAGAATCGGCATGAATGAAAGCCTACTCAGCAGAACGAAAAGAAGCCCTGGTGCGTCGTATGATGCCGCCGGAAAATGTGCCGGTATCCGCGCTAGCGCGAGAAACAGGAATCACCGAACAGACGTTGTACGTGTGGCGCCGCGAGGCGAAAGGAAAAGGATTGGCCGTGCCGGGCGACGGGAAGAACGCCGAAGGATGGTCTTCGGAAGACAAGTTTGCCGTTGTGTTGGAAACTGCCCCGCTGAACGCAGCGGAGTTGGCCGAGTATTGCCGGCGCAAAGGCCTATATCCGGAGCAAATCGCCGCATGGCGGACCTCGTGTGTGGCCGCCAACGCCAATACTGCCGAGCAGGCGCGCGAGCAACGTCAGCAGTCCAAAGAAGACAAGCAGCGCATCAAGCAACTCGAGAAGGAGTTGCATCGCAAGGAGAAGGCGCTGGCCGAAGCAGCGGCGCTGCTTGTACTTCGAAAAAAAGCCCAGGCGATCTGGGGAGAACAAGAGGACGACTGATCAACGTCCCGGATCGCCTGTTATGCATATCGTTGATCCGCGAGGCGGTGGGCTCGGGTTGCCGCCTGCACAAGGCGTGCGAAGAGTTGGGCCTGAGTGCGCGCACGTTCCAGCGCTGGGTTGTTGACGGCGACGTCGCACGCGCCGACGGTCGCAGCACGGCCAATCGACCACAGCCGCGTAACAAGCTGAGCGAGGCTGAGCGGCGGCAGATTCTGGAGGTGGCCAATAGCGCCGAGTTCGCGAGCTTGCCGCCTAGCCAGATCGTGCCGAGCTTGGCAGACCGCGGTGTGTACCTTGCGTCGGAATCGAGCTTTTACCGCGTGTTGCGCGACGCTTCGCAGCAGCACCGCCGAGGTCGTGCGCGCCAACCTTCTCGACATGTGGTCACCAGCCATTGTGCAACGGCGCCGAATCAACTTTGGTCGTGGGACATCACCTGGATGCCGGCGGCGATTAAGGGCAAGTACTACTACTGGTACATGGTCTTGGACGTGTTCAGCCGCAAGATCGTAGGTCACGAAGTGCAGGAGGCAGAATCGACCGAGCTTGCCGCGTTGCTCATGCGGCGCACGAGCTTGGCCGAGGGCTTGGCGGGACGACCGCTGGTGCTGCACTCGGACAACGGCAGCGCGATGAAGGGCGCGACGATGCTCGCCACCCTGGAAAATCTGGGCGTGGTGGCTTCGTTCAGCCGACCGCGCGTGAGTAACGACAACCCGTACGCTGAGGCGCTGTTCCGCACGTGCAAGTACCGACCCGATTACCCAAGTAAAGCGTTTGCGAGCGTCGACGCCGCGCGTGCTTGGACGCAGCAGTTCGTGCGTTGGTACAACCATGAGCACAAACACAGCGGCCTGAAATTCGTCACGCCGGCGCAGCGTCACAACGGCGTTGCCATCGCCGTGTTGGCACGACGTGATGTCGTCTACGCGCAAGCCAAGGCACGTAACCCGCAGCGTTGGTCCCGCTCGACTCGCAATTGGAAATTGAAGAACGAAGTCTGGCTCAATCCGGAGCGTACGCCCCGAGCCGAATTAAAGCAGTGCGCGTGAAGCGACGCGACAACTACGTTGACAAACACCGTTGTCGCCGCGCTCTCGGTTGGGCTCGCGAATACCGCCCTACGCCGTCTGGTTTTGCGTACGTAAAGCTGCCGCGGTCACGCTCAGCCAACACCAATAAACGACGAGCGGCGGCAAGTGTGCCGTCGTTCGCTTGCCGTCACACCTCATTGCGCCAGCCCAATCGCCCCAGGGCTCCCCTTCCCAAAACTCAGCCTCAGTCTCGAGATCATGCTTGCGATCGGATTTCAGCCACCCATCCATCGCTGCGATCACGCAGAGCGCCCTCTCGACCAGCACAACTACTGCACGCTCAACATCTCCACTCATCCAGCACTTGACTTTGTATCTTTAGATATATATCTTTAGACACACATTCACTCTACCTGGGGTTTCCCATGCGTCACCGTTTTCACGACTTTCAGCGCGATCAAGGGCTGCCAGATCTCCATCGCGGCGCCGCCCACTCGCATTCGCACGAAGCCGAGTCCCGCCACGACTACGGCCATTGGTACGGCCATCGTCGCGACGCCTCCGACCGCGACTTCTCCCACGGCCGCGGCCGTGGTGACCATGGCCACGGTCACCACGGGCGGCGCGGCGAATCTTCGTTCCTTCACGAGTTGTGGCATGCGATCGGCCGCCATCGGCATCGCCACGGTGGCAGCGGTCCGTTCTGGGGCGGTCGCGGCGATCAGGGATTCGGCGACGACGACAGCTTCACGCGCGGCCGCAAGTTCAGCGGCGAAGACTTGCAGTTGATGCTGCTCGCGCTGATCGCCGAGGCGCCGCGTCACGGCTATGAGCTCATCAAGGCGCTCGAGACGCGCTCGAACGGTTTCTATGCGCCGAGCCCCGGGATGGTCTACCCCGCGCTGACCTACCTGGAAGAACTCGGCTTCGTCACCGTTCAGCAGGAAGGCAATCGCAAGCGCTATGAGATCGCGGACGCAGGCCGCGCGCATCTTGCCGCAAATCAGGATCAGGTCGACATGATTCTCGCCAAGCTCAGTTTCGTCGCCCACAAGATGGAATCGATGCGGCGCGCCTACGCGGCCGAGGACGCCGACGAGGGCGAGAGCGGCGCGTCCGGCCGCGATGCCGCCTGGCATCCGAAGCTACGCCAAGCAAAGTACGCGCTCAAGCTGGCACTGCTTCGCCGCATCGACGCCGACGAGAACGAACAGCAGCGCGTTGCCGAGATCTTGCTGCGCGCCGCCGCGGAAATCGAAGGCAAACCGGCCGCTGGTCCCGCGCCGCAAGGAGCGAGCGCGTAACGTTCGCGGGGCCCTGCGCGTCAAGCAAGATAGCGGCGCCCGACTCGGGCCGCCGCTTAGCCAATGGCATATCGATAAGGATTAGAACAATGACGTATGCACTTCCTCAAGCTCGAGAACGGCGCCTGATATGGCTGCTTGCACTCGTGCAATTCACGCTCATCATGGATTTCATGGTGATGATGCCGCTCGGCCCGCAGATCATGTCCGCCTTCGACGTTTCGCCGGCCAAATTCGCGGCGGCCGTGTCGGCTTATTCGTGGTGCTCGGGCCTCTCGGCCCTGCTCGCGGCCACCTACATCGATCGTTTCGATCGTCGTAAGCTCCTGCTCACCGCTTATCTGCTCTTCACGCTATCGAACCTCGCCTGCGCGTGCGCGACGAGCTATCCGCTCTTGCTCGCGAGCCGTGCGTTCGCCGGGCTGGCAGGCGGTGTGCTCGGCGCCAGCGTGATGGCGATCGTCGCCGACGTCGTGCCCGTCGAACGGCGCGGCGCCGCCACGGGCATCCTCATGACGGGCTTCTCGATGGCCGCAATTGCAGGCGTGCCGGCCGGCGTGCTGCTCGGCGCGTACTTCCATTGGTCGGCGCCGTTCTGGCTGCTGGCCGCGCTGACGGTCACGATCGCTGTCGCAACGTCGCGCATCGTGCCCCCGCTCGCCGAGCATCTGTCGAGGCGGCCCCCGTCGCTCGCCGACACCCTTCCCGCGCTCGGGCGGCTGCTGACCTATCCGCGGCACCTGCGGGCGTTCGCATTGACGTTTCTGATCATGTTCGCGCACATGCTCGTGATCCCGTTCATCTCGCCGATGCTCGTCGCCAATCATGGCGTGACACCTGGCCAGATCTCGTGGCTCTACATGGCGGGCGGTGCGTCGACGTTCTTCACGTCGCGCGCCATCGGCCGGCTCGCCGATCGCATCGGGCATCGCACGATATTTCGCCTCTTCGGCGCGCTAGCGCTCGGGCCCGTACTTATCGTCACGCATCTGGCCAACGTACCGTTCTTGATCATGATCCCAGGGTTCGCGCTCTTCATGATCATTTCGTCGGGACGGATCGTGCCGATGCAAGCGATTCTGACGACCGTGCCCGACGCGCAGCATCGCGGCGCGTTCCTCAGCGCGAACGGCGCCGTGCAGTCGCTCGGCACGGGCTGCGGCGCATGGCTCGGCGGCATGCTGCTTTCGACCGATACGGCCGGGCACATCGTCGGGTATGGCGTCAACGGCTGGGTATCGATAACGTTGGCGTCGCTCGCGCTCGTGTGGGTGGGGCAGGTACGCAGCGCCGGCAAGCAGCACCCCGGCGTAGCCGCACCGGCCGCGCCGAACGCCGCGCCGGAATTGGCCGGCGAGGCCTGAAGCAGATCGATGGGCCGGTCGCCGCAAAGCGCCATCAAGCGCGGCGCCGGCCACCCTCCTGCGCCCCTGTCCTCTCACCCGCCGCGCGCGCGAGCACCGACACGAGCGCCGCACCGGTATGGCTGCCGCTCACGCGCGCAAGCGTTTCAGGATCAGCCGCCGCAACGATCGTCCCGCCGCCCGCACCGCCCTCGGGGCCAAGATCGATGATCCAATCGGCTTCGGCGATCACATCGAGATCGTGCTCGATGACGATGACGCTGTGCCCCCCGTCCACGAGCCGATGCAGCACGCGAATGAGGCGGGCGACGTCCGCCATATGCAAACCGACCGTCGGTTCGTCGAGCACGTAGAACGTATGCGGCGCCTTCTGCCCGCGCCGTGTGACGTCATCCCTCACCTTCGCCAGTTCGGTCACGAGCTTGATCCGCTGCGCCTCGCCGCCCGACAGCGTCGGCGACGGCTGCCCTAGCGTCAGATAACCGAGCCCCACGTCCTTCATGAGCTGTAGCGGATGCGCGATGCTCGGCATCGGCGCGAAGCAGTCCACGGCTTCGTCGATCTCCATCGTCAGCACGTCGCCGATGTTCTTGCCGCGCCACGTTACCGCAAGCGTTTCCGGATTGAATCGCTGTCCGTGGCAGACGTCGCACGGCACCTTCACGTCAGGCAGGAAGCTCATGCCGATCGTACGCACGCCCTGCCCTTCGCATGCTGGGCAGCGCCCATCGCCTGTATTGAACGAGAAGCGCGAAGCCGCATAACCGCGCGCACGCGCTTCGAGCGTTTCGGCAAACAACTTGCGTATCGTGTCCCACACGCCGATGTAGGTCGCCGGACACGAACGCGGCGTTTTGCCGATCGGCGTTTGATCGACTTCGAGCACGCGGTCGATCACTTCGAAGCCCGAGACCGACTTGCACCCTTGCCAGCTATGCGCGACTTGCAACGGCACGCGTGTCTCGCTCGAGTTCGCGCGGCGGCTCGGCTGGGCGCGTGTATTCGCGCGCGCGCCTGCGCCTTCCTGCGCGGCGCGGCGAGCGCGGCGCGTCGCCGGCGACGACAGCACCGAACGTCCGACCGCATCGAGCAGGTTCGTCATCAGCACGTCGCGCGCGAGCGTGGATTTGCCCGAGCCCGACACTCCCGTCACCGCCACGAGCCGCGCGAGCGGAATGCGGGCCGTCACGTCGCGTAGGTTGTGCAGCGATGCCCCATGCACCGTAAGCCATTGCGCAGGCACGGGTGCTTTCGCGTCGGCGCGCACTTCGCGGCGCGGCTGCAGCGGGTGGACGATGGGCTGTGCAAGAAATTGCCCCGTCAACGAATCGGCGTGCGCCGCCAGATCCTTCACGCCCCCTTCGGCAACGAGCCGGCCGCCGCGTTTGCCTGCACCGGGCCCGATGTCGATGATGTGGTCGGCACGGCGTATCGTGTCTTCGTCATGCTCGACGACGACGAGCGTGTTGCCCTTCTCGCCGAGTTGATGCAAAGCGTCGAGCAAGATTCGGTTGTCGCGTGGATGCAGGCCGATCGTCGGTTCGTCGAGCACATAGCAGACGCCCTGCAAGTTGCTGCCGAGTTGCGCCGCGAGCCGAATTCGCTGTGCCTCGCCGCCCGACAAGCTCGGCGCCGCACGATCGAGGCTCAGATAGCCGAGCCCCACCTCCTCGAGAAAGCGCAAGCGGCTCGCGATTTCGCTGACGACGTCGCGCGCGATCTGCGCATCGCGTCCAGCCAGCCCGATCGTGTCGATCCATGCGCGCGTGTCGGATACGGTCCAGCGCCCGACATCGACGATCGAGCGGCCATCGAACCACACGGCGCGCGCCGTCTCGTTCAAACGCGTGCCGCCGCAATCGGGGCAAGGGACATCGCCGACGCCCTCGATCTCCTGCTCCTCGGACGGCAGCGTCTGCTCTCGCCCACGGCCGTCTTCAGCGCCCAATATCGTGTCGTCGTACGCCGCGCGCTGCTCGCGCGTGAGCGCGAGCCCCGTCCCGACACAACTCGCGCACCAACCGTGCTTGCTGTTGTACGAGAACATGCGCGGGTCCAGTTCCGGATAGCTCGTGCCGCAAACGGGGCATGCGCGCTTGACCGACAGCACTTGCATCTCGCCGATACTCGTCGTCGATCGCTTCGATTCGAGCGCATCGGCCAAACCGTCGAGCGGCGCCAACAGATGCACGACGCCTTTGCCGAGCTCGAGCGCCGCATCGAGCGCGCGACGCAACTCGGCTTCGTTGTCGGCGGAAATCACGAGGTCGGCGACGGGCAGCTCGATCGTGTGTTCGCGAAAGCGCTCGAGCTTCGGCCATGGATCGACGGGCAAGAACTCGCCGTCCACGCGCAGATGCGTATGGCCGCGCGCCTTCGCCCACTTCGCCAGATCGGTATAAACGCCCTTGCGGTTGACGACGAGCGGCGCGAAAAAGCCCACGTGCTCGCCCGCGTAGTCGCGCAGCAGTTGTGCGGCAATCGACTCGGCGCTTTGCGGCTTGACGGGCGTACCGTCGTGCGCGCAGTGCTGAATGCCGAGCTTCACGTAGAGCAGCCGCAGGAAATGCCAGACTTCGGAGGTCGTCGCCACCGTGCTCTTGCGTCCGCCGCGCGAGAGACGCTGCTCGATCGCGACCGTCGGCGGAATGCCGTACACGGCATCGACTTCCGGGCGTCCCGCCGGTTGCACGATCGAACGTGCGTAGGCATTGAGCGACTCGAGATAGCGCCGCTGGCCTTCGTGGAAGAGGATATCGAATGCGAGCGTCGATTTGCCCGAGCCCGACACGCCCGTCACAACGTTGAATTTGCCGTGCGGAATGTCGACGTTCAGGCTCTTGAGATTGTGCTCGCGCGCATTGACGATGCGCACGACGTCGTCGCCCTCGATCGCGCGGCGTGCGCGCGCCGCCGCGAGCGCTGCTTGCAACGGCACCCCTACTGCTGCCGCCGCTTCGGTTTCGTTCGCACCCAGGGTCTCGTCGTACTGCTTCAGCGCGCGGCCCGTATGCGACGCCTCGCACGCCTTGATGTCTTCGGGCGTGCCGATCGCGACGACGAGGCCGCCTTCGTCACCACCCTCGGGGCCCAGATCGACGATCCAATCGGCCGCGCGGATCACGTCCAGATTGTGTTCGATGACGATCAACGAATGGCCGCGCGCGAGCAGCTTGCCGAAGGCACGCATGAGCTTGGCGATGTCGTCGAAGTGCAGGCCCGTCGTCGGCTCGTCGAACATGAAGAGGCGCCCCCCGGGCGTCGCTTCGGCTCCGATCTTACCGCTCGTTTCCGCGAGAAAGCCTGCGAGCTTGAGCCGCTGGGCCTCGCCGCCCGACAGCGTCGGCACCGGTTGGCCGAGCTTCACGTATTCGAGGCCGACATCGACGATCGGCTGCAGTACACGCACCACGTCGGCATCGGCGGCAAATAGGCTCACCGCCTCGCTGACGGTCAGCTCGAGCACGTCGGCAATCGACAAAGCGCGCGCCGGCGCGCCCCGTTCGATCGTCACCTCGAGCACTTCGGCGCGATAGCGGCGGCCATCGCAATCGGGGCAGCGCAGATAGACGTCGGAAAGGAATTGCATCTCGACGTGCTCGAAGCCCGAGCCGCCGCAGGTCGGGCAGCGGCCATCGCCCGAATTGAAGCTGAACGTGCCGGCAGCGTAACCGCGTTGCAGCGCGAGCGGCGCTTTTGCGAACAGCTTGCGGATTTCGTCGAAGGCCCCGACGTAGCTCGCGGGATTGGAGCGTGCTGTCTTGCCGATCGGCGATTGGTCGACGAATACGGCATCGGCGATCAACCGAGCACCAACCAAGGCGCGATGCGCGCCTGGCGTTTCGGTCGGACGCCCGAGATGGCGCGCGAGCGCCGGATAGAGGACGTCCTGCACGAGCGTCGATTTGCCCGAACCGGAGACGCCCGTCACGCAGACGAGCCGTGCGAGCGGAATGTCGACCGTAACGTCGAGCAAGTTGTGTTCGCTCGCGCCTTCGAGAACGAGTCGCGGCGTCTGTTCGTCGACAAGCCGTCGCGCCCAGTGCGTCGCATCGGCCACGCGCAGGCGCGCGCCGAGGTATTCGCCCGTCAAGGTGCGGGCCGAGCGGATGTCGGCGGGCGGCCCGTCGAAGACGATGCTGCCGCCGCGCTCGCCAGGCCCCGGCCCCATGTCGATGAGGCGGTCTGCCGCGAGCATCACCGACGGGTCGTGTTCGACGACGACGAGCGTATTGCCGGCGTCGCGCAAACGCCGCATCGCCTCGACGATACGATCGAGATCGCGCGGATGCAGGCCGATGCTCGGCTCATCGAGCACGAACAGCGTCTTCGTGAGCGAGGTGCCGAGCGCGGTCGTCAGATTGATCCGCTGCACTTCGCCGCCCGAGAGCGTGCGGCTTTGCCGATCGAGCGTCAGATAACCGAGACCGACGTCGCAGAGGTAGCGCAGACGCGTGCGCACTTCGGCAACCAGCAGTTTCAGCGCGTCGTCGAGTAGCGCGCTCGGCAGCGTGATTTCGTCGAAAAACCGGCGGATGCGCGCGATCGGCATCAGCATCAGGTCGTGCACGGTCAGCCCTGGCAACGCTTCGAGTTGCGCAGGCGCCCAAGTCACGCCGTGCGGCATGAAGCGCGCATCGGGCGCGAGCACGGCGTCGGCGTTACGCTTCGTGCCAAGACGCCACAACAGCGATTCGGTCTTGAGCCGCGCGCCCCCGCAGGTTTCGCACGGCGTGTAGCTGCGGTACTTCGACAAGAGCACGCGAATGTGCATCTTGTACGCTTTCGACTCGAGATAATTGAAGAAGCGCCGCACGCCGTACCACTCGCGCTGCCACTCGCCGTTCCAATCGGGCGAGCCGTCGATGACCCAGTCGCGTTCGGCATCGGTCAGCTCGGCCCAAGGCGTCGTCGTGCGAATGCGCGAGCGCGCGGCATAGCGCATGAGGTCGTCCTGGCACTCCTTCCACGCAGGCGTTTGCATCGGCTTGATGGCCCCGCCCGCGAGCGTCTTGCGCACATCGGGAATCACAAGGCCGAGATCGACGCCGATCACGCGGCCGAAGCCACGACACACGTCGCACGCACCGTAGGCCGAGTTGAACGA
This sequence comes from Trinickia acidisoli, assembly GCF_017315725.1. Taxonomy (NCBI): domain Bacteria; kingdom Pseudomonadati; phylum Pseudomonadota; class Betaproteobacteria; order Burkholderiales; family Burkholderiaceae; genus Trinickia; species Trinickia acidisoli. The sequence goes on along the minus strand of NZ_JAFLRG010000001.1, from coordinate 1,288,481 downwards.
AAACAGTCCCGGCTGCGGATCGGCGTAGCGCAGATCGCTCTCGGGGCAGTGCAAGCCCGTCGAGAAGCGCCAAATGCGCGGCGCCGCTTCGTCTCCGGTTTCGGCATCGCTGTCGGGCAGGACGTACACATTCACGCGCCCCGTCCCGCGCTTGAGCGACGCCTCGATCGCTTCGACCACCCGCACTTTCTCGGTCTTGCTCAAACGGAAGCGGTCGGCCACGACGTCGAGCACCTTGCGCGCGCCGGCCGGCGTCGCCACCTCGCGCTCGGCTTGCACTCGCGTATAGCCGCTCGCCGACAGCCACTGCCCAACTTCATCGGCGCTCGTCTGCTCGGGCAGCTCGACGGGAAACGTGACGACGAGCCGCTCGTCGCGCTCGGCCGTGCGTGCAACGAGTTCGGCGTAAATGGTTTCGGGCGTGTCGTGGCGCACGGGCTCGGCCGTCGCCTTGTCGAAGAGCTGCGCGGCGCGCGCGTAGAGCAGCTTCAGGTGATCGTTGAGCTCCGTCATCGTGCCGACCGTCGAGCGCGAACTGCGCACGGGGTTCGTCTGATCGATCGCGATCGCGGGCGGCACGCCGTCGACGCGGTCGACCTGCGGACGATCCATCCGATCGAGGAACTGACGCGCGTAAGCGCTGAACGTCTCGACGTAACGGCGTTGGCCCTCGGCGTAGAGCGTGTCGAAAACGAGGCTCGATTTGCCCGAGCCCGACGGCCCCGTAACGACCGTCATCTCCCCCGTGTGCAAATCGAGATCGATATTTTTGAGATTGTGCTGACGAGCTCCGCGAATGCGGATGACGCCGGAAGTCATGAGACGTGTCCTTTCTACGCGCTATATCGAAGATGCGCGCAGTCGTTTTGAGATAAGAAAGCGCGCCAGGGGTGCAATGATAGTCCCGCTCGGCGGACTTGGCCGTGCCCCGCGTCGGGTGATCGCGCTTTGTTCGAGGAACCGTCTGCTCGCGCCGGTATCGGCTGAGATTGGTCAGTGCAGCCTGGGTAAATTAGTGACAGCCACTGACGAAAGGCAAGCGCATGGGTGCTTGACGACCCTGACTGCGTCGTCGGGTTTTCGCGCCCGCGCCCTTTTTAGATCGTTGCCTCGATTCGCTCGCCGGACAGCGCCTTGGCCACGCGCTGCTTCAGCACAGGCAGCAACTCGAGCTCGAACCACGGATGACGCTTGAACCAGCCGAGGTTACGCGGCGACGGATGCGGCAGCGGCAAACGCGATGCGCCATAGTCTCGCCACGCCGTGACGGTTTCGGTCAAGCTAGCGCGACGCTCACCGCCTAAAAAGCGCTGCTGCGCATACGCACCGACGAGCAAGGTCAGCTCGATGCGAGGCAACTGCTCCAATACGCGCTCGAGCCACAGCTCGGCGCATTCGCGACGGGGTGGAAGATCGCCCGACGCGCCGCGCCCTGGGTAGCAATACCCCATCGGCACGAGCGCAACGCAGTCGGGGTCGTAGAAGCGCTCGGGGCCGATCCCCATCCAAGCGCGCAAGCGCTCGCCGCTCTTGTCGTCCCACGGTATCCCCGACGCATGCACGCGCGCCCCCGGCGCTTGGCCGACGACGAGCACACGCGCCGAGCGCCCCACCTGCAAGACGGGTCTCGGCCCTTGAGGCAAATGCGCCTCGCACACGCGACATGCACGGATTTCGGCTAGCAGCAACTGCAGACGAACCTCGGACGAAGACGACATGGACAAAACCCGGTGTAAAACGATATGGCGGTCAACGATGCGCGAGCTTGCGCATCAAGTAATCGCGCAACACGACGGCCTGATTGTGCTCTCGGTCGCGCGCGCCGAACAAAAGCGTGACGGGCCCGTGCTTGGCCGCGGCGACGAGCGGTTCCCAGGACGTGGGGTTGGCATCGAGCTCGGCGCAGTAACGCTGTTGAAATTCCTGCCAACGCGACGGGTCGTGCCCGAACCAACGTCGCAGCTCGGTGCTCGGCGCGACGTCGCGCAACCACGCTTCAATCCGCAACGTATCCTTCGTGACGCCGCGCGGCCACATGCGGTCGACGAGAAAACGCGCACGCCCATCTGGCCCGAGCGCATCGTAAGCCCGGGCTAGATCGATTCGAGCCTCTTTCATGGCCATCCCTCCTCGCGACTAGCCTACCCGCGGCGCAACCGGCACCGTCACGAGTGGCCTAGGCCTCGACCGCCGTCGCGCGGCGGCCCATGGGGCTCGGCACCATTCGGTCAAACCTGCCGCAGCGTCGCGTCGAGCGCGTGCGCAGAGCGTCGATCACCGTCCGTTGCTAGCGTCGCACGAAAAACCGTCTGGCGATTGTGGCCGATCGCGGCCGGCGAGTCCCACAGCAATTCCACATGCGAGCGCCGTGCCCACCCGTGCGCGCGCACGGCGGCTGCGCCGCCTTGTCTCGTGACCGCCGCACCATCGGCCGGCGCCGGCACATGCATCGTGGGGCGCTCGTGTTCGAGCGCCGACGCGGCCGGCCATTTGATCGAGAGCTCCCGCGCATCGTATTGCCCAAGCTTGCGGCTTTCGACCCAAACGACGACGGTACGCGTAGCCGCGTCGAGCGAAACGGCATATCGACCGATCGCAAAGCGCCGGGCGGCAACGTTCGTGCGCCAAAGCGCGCGCGGGCGACAAATCCAAAGGACCGCCGCGTACAACGCGGGCGCAGCGACGAGCCAGCCGTTCGTTTCGGTTATTGCATGAACCGTGCGCCTGCCGCCCGCGGCCCAAGCAAAGACGCCGATCGACCAGACGGCGAACAGCAGGCACAGGAAGGCGAACAGCCGTAACGCCTGCCGCAGCCATTGCGGCAGCGGATGAAACGGCCGCTCGGCACGAGCGCGCGCACCAGGCAGGACAATGAGCAGAAAGAGAAAAACGCCGTTGATCGACGCCCAGGGCGACGAGGCCATCGCCGAGAGCGACACGCCGTAGCCCATTTGCGCCATCGAGTAGAGCCAGCGCGCCAGCAGAACGAGACCGATGGCACGCAGCGTGAACATCGTGCCGGCACCGGGGGCCGGATCTGCTCGCGTGGTGTTCGCTCTCGCCAAGACGCTCTCCTAAGGTCGGTCGTTGTCACCGCCAATCTCGCGGCAGCAGCATTATAGGGATTCGGACGCCGCCTTTCCCGTCTCCCACGCATCTGCATAGACCGGAACGCCCCGAAATATCCGCCAAAACACCGCATCAGGCGGCGGAAAACGTCACGCCCCGCGTGCCGCTAGGGCAGGCGGGGCGTGACGAGAGCAAACCAAAAGCGCGGCCGAGCGGCCATGCGCCCTTGCGGCTTAGCCGGCGGCGACTTCGCGCAGCACGGTGCGGCGCTTTTGACGCAGCAGGTTTTCGTACGATGCCACGTAATTTTGCGCCATGACCTTCGAGGTGAAGCGCGTTTCGAACGTCTTGCGCACCGTTTCGCGCGGCAGCGACGACAACCGCTTGACGGCGGCGACAGCCGACAATTCGTCTTCGACGACGAAGCCCGACACGCCGTTCTCGATGACTTCGGGCACCGAGCCGCGCTTGAACGCGATGACAGGCGTGCCGCAAGCCATCGCCTCGATCATGACGAGACCGAACGGCTCCGGCCAATCGATCGGGAACAACAGCGCATGAGCGCCGCCGAGGAATTCGGCCTTTTCGGATTCGCCGATTTCGCCGATGTATTCGACGTGCGGCAGCGAGAAGAGCGGCTTGATCTGCTCTTCATAGTAAGCGCGATCGGCCTTGTCGAGCTTCGCGGCGATCTTGATCTTCATGCCGGCCTTCTCGGCGATGCGGATGGCCGTGTCGACGCGCTTTTCCGGCGAGATGCGGCCAAGGAACGCCAGGTAGCTCGGTTCGACGTCGGTCCGCGGCGTCAACAGGTTTTCGGGCAAGCCGTGATAGACCGTCGAGAGCCAGTTCGCCTGCTGCAGCGGCATGCGTTGGTTGTCCGAGATCGAAACGACGGGCACTTCGTTGAACGTATTGAAGATCGGCTGCAACTCGGGCAGATCCAAGCGGCCGTGCAGTGTGGTCAGGTGCGGCACCGGCTGGCGCGAGAACAGCGAGAACGGGTAGTAGTCGATGTGGAAATGCAGTACGTCGAATTCCTCGGCGCGACGGCGCACTTCCTCGAGCAGCAGCATATGGGGAGCCATCGTGTCGCGGATCGACGGATCGAGACGCAGCGCCTGCGGCCAGAACGCTTCGAGCTTGGCCGACGTCTTCGAATCGCCGCTCGCGAAGAGCGTCACGTCGTGTCCGAGCTCGACGAGGGCTTCCGTCAGGTACGACACGACGCGCTCCGTTCCACCGTAGAGCTTCGGAGGAACCGCTTCATGCAAAGGAGCGATTTGAGCGATCCGCATAGTGATGAACTCCTAATAAATATTCAGGCAAATGTGTTGTGTTGACCGTGTCTGGAAGCGAATCGAATCGCCCGCTCCGACACCAGGCAGCGACACCCGCCCCGCATGACGCATTGGACCGAAGCGGGAACGGGTGCGCGCGGGTGCGCGCGGGTGCGACTCACCCTTGGCCGTCGACAACACCGCTCGATCGATCTCGGGACTACGCGCCACATGTCGTTAAACGCACAACACGCCCAACCGTTGACGGCCGCCCATTAAATTTCCTAGGGCAAACCCGGATCGATTATCCGGTCGGTTTCATGCTGCGCCGCGGGACATTTCAAACTCTTTACATTGTTACAAGGCGGATACATTTCACTCGCCCCGGCATGCCGCACGACGAGGCGTTCGAACGTAACCTGTTATTGTATCCGAAAATTACGGTTAGCTTCACCCAACCTTTCGCCCCAACCCGCGCACCGAACTTGCTCCGTGCAAGCCTAAACGATGCGTCGCCGCAAATCGGCGTTGTGCATACCCAACGCTCGTCGTGAAGCCCCGGGGAACTTCCGCGGATGTTTACAATGGCGACGTGCCGCGCCATCTCGTTAATCTCGTTATTGCGAGAGATTGGCTGTCGGTCCGTCACACGCAGACTATGCTTTTCATGACACTCGCTTCGCGTGCCTCGCACGAACCACAATTGGAAGATTTGACCGTCGCCGAGCGTAACGCTCGCAACGCCAGGCTCTCGAGCTATGCCGAGCGGCCTCTCGCGTTCCTGCTCAGTTACATCCGGCGCCACCCCATTGCTCACGCAATCGTGCTGGCAAGCGTCTTTGCAGCGGTCGGCTGCGCGCTTGCCTCGCAGTATGCGATCAAACATCTGATCGACGTGCTCGGTACGGGCCGCGGCCATCCGGGCCCGCTGTGGACGGCGTTCGCGGTCCTGGTCGCGCTCATCGCGGCCGACAATCTGCTCTGGCGCATCGGCGGATGGGTTGCCGCCCATGCGTTCGTCACCGTCACGGGCGATCTGCGGCGCGACCTGTTCCAGTATCTGACGGGCCACTCCCCCGGCTACTTCTCGGAGCGCCAACCCGGAACGCTCGCCAGTCGCATCACGGCCACCTCGAATGCGGTCTATACGACCGAGAACACGATGGCCTGGAACGTGCTGCCGCCCTGCATCGCCGTGGTCGGGGCCATCGTCATGATCATCTCGGTGAACCCGGTCATGGCAGGCTGCCTCATGCTGTGCTCGGGCGTACTCGCCATCGTCCTGTTCAAGCTCGCCGGACGCGGTTCGTCGCGACATCACAAATTCGCCACCAAGGCGGCGGCCGTCGACGGCGAACTCGTCGACGTCATCGGCAACATGGCGCTCGTGCGCGCCTTCGGCATGACGCTGCGCGAGCAGCGGCGCTTCGGCGAAACGGTCAAGGCCGAGATGGACGCGCGCCAGCAAAGCCTGCTGTACCTCGAGCGCCTGCGGCTCCTCCACGCCGGCATTACGGCGCTGCTCTCGGCGGGGCTGCTCGGATGGGCGCTTTGGCTGTGGACTCAAGGGCGAGCGACTTCGGGCGACATCGTGCTCACGAGTTCGCTCGGCTTTACGATCCTGCACGGCACGCGCGACCTTGCCGTCGCGCTCGTCGACGTCACGCAACACATCGCGCGGCTGGCCGAGGCGGTCAAAACGCTGCTGGAGCCGCACGGCATGCCCGATCGCGAAGATGCCGTCCCGCTCGCAACGCATGGCGGGCGCGTCGATTTCGAAAGTGCGACGTTCGCCTACCCGCGCCGCCGGCCGATCCTCGACCATTTCGATTTGCATATCGAGGCGGGACAGCGCGTGGGGCTCGTCGGCAAATCCGGGGCCGGCAAATCGACCGTGCTCGCGCTGTTGCAGCGCTTTTACGAAGCGCAAGGCGGTTCGATCAAGATCGACGGACAAAACATCGGGGCGATCACGCAAGAGAGCCTGCGCCACGCGATCGCGCTCGTGCCGCAAGACATTGCCCTCTTTCATCGGACCGTTTACGAGAACATCGCCTACGGCCGGCCCGACGCGAGCCGCGAGGAAGTCCACGCCGCCGCGCGCGAGGCCCGTTGCACCGACTTCATCGAAGCGATGCCGGAGGGGTTCGACACGATCGTCGGCGACCGCGGCGTCAAGCTTTCGGGCGGACAGCGTCAGCGGGTCGCCATCGCCCGGGCGATTCTGAAGAACGCGCCGATCCTGCTGCTCGACGAAGCCACCTCGGCGCTCGACAGTGCATCGGAGGAAGCGATCCAGCAAGCGCTCGATCGCCTCATGGTTGGACGCACCGTGATTGCGATCGCGCACCGGCTCTCCACGCTGCAGAACTTCGACCGTATCATCGTCATGAGTTCGGGCAAGGTCATCGACGACGGCACACCCGAAGCACTGCGCAACCGCCCCGGTATCTATCGCGATTTGCTGACCAAGCAGCACGGCAAGGCGATGCTGCTGCACCCGGGCGGGCGCAAGATCGACGAGCACGTCGCGTAAAGACGCACTCAGGTTTTCATGCCACGCCGCGCTTGCGCGTCGTCTTGGCGCGCCCCCCGGCGCTCTTCTCGTTTGCTTCGTTTTCCGCCGGCTGCCGCCCACGGCCTTGCGCGAGATCGCGCAAGAATGTGTCGCGCCACACCGAGACGTTGTTGTTGCGCAGTTGGGCGATCATGTCGCGATAGCGTGCACGCCGCTCTGCGAGCGGCATCGACAACGCCTGAGCCAGCGCTTGCGCCATACCGTCGATGTCGATCGGATTGACGATCAGCGCGCCCGTCAATTCGTCGGCAGCGCCCGCGAAGCGCGAGAGCACGAGTACGCCGGGATCGTCGGGGTCTTGCGCGGACACGTACTCCTTCGCCACGAGATTCATGCCGTCGCGCAACGGCGTGACGTAGCCCACGTGCGATTGGCGAAACAGCGCCGCGAGCACCGAGCGCTCGTACTGTCGATGGATGTATCGGATCGGGGTCCAATCGAGCTCGGCGAAGCGGCCGTTGACCCGCCCAAGCTCCGATTCGAGCCGCAGGCGAATATCCTGATAGGCGTGCATGTCGGCCCGTGTGGGCGGCGCAATCTGCACGAACGACACGTTGTTGCGACAGGCCGGCACTTGGTCGAGCAGCCGCTCGAACGCGCGGAAACGCTCGACGAGTCCTTTCGAGTAATCGAGCCGGTCCACGCTCATGATGAGCTTGCGCTCGTGCAGGGTCTGACGCATCGTCCGGACCGACTTGCCGCGCGCGCCGGCTTTGGCGAGCTGGGCGATTTCGTCAGGATAGACGCCGATCGGATAAGCGGCCGCATGCAGCGAGCGTCCGAACGCGCGCACTTGCACGGGCGCGCCCGCGACGAACGGCGCCCCGCGCTCGCCGTTCTCTACCTCGCCCGCGGCTTCGTGCACGACATAGTCGCAGAATGCGCGCACGTCCGCCTGCGTCTGAAAGCCGAGCAGATCGAACGAGCACAGCGCCTCGACGAGCGCGCGGTGCGGCGGCACGGCGAGCAGCACCTGGGCCGCCGGAAACGGGATATGCAGAAAAAAACCGATGCGGTTCTTCACACCCGCCACACGTAGCGCTTGCGCGAACGGAATCAGGTGATAGTCGTGCACCCAAATGACGTCGTCCGCGCGCAAAAGCGGCACGAGTTGCTGGGCGAGCCACGTGTTGACGCGCCAGTAGCCTTCGAAATCGTGGCGATCGTACTGGATCAGATCGGCGCGATAGTGAAACGCGGGCCATAGCGTCGCGTTCGAAAAGCCGCGGTAATACTGATCGTAGTCGCGCCGCGCAAGGCCGATCGTCGCGAACGTGACGGGCCCCTGCTCGACGAGCTGCAACTGAGGCTGCCCCGACGCAACGACTTCGCCGCTCCAGCCGAACCACATGCCGCCCGTTTCCTTCAACGCGTCGTAGACGCCGACCGCCAAGCCGCCGGCCGCCGGGCCGCCCTCCGAGATCGGCGCGACCCGGTTCGAAACGATGATGAGACGGCTCATGACGCTCGCCCGGCCGCGGCGACGATGTCCGCGAGCCAGTCGACGAATGCACCGACCGAATCGACACGCGTATGCGCCGACGTGTCGCCGGCGCCGACCTTGATCGAAAGGCCGCCGCGCGCGTTGACGACCGCGAACGCTTTCTCATCGGTCAAATCGTCGCCGGCGAACACCGGCGTGCGCCCGGCGAACGGCGGCTCGTCTAGGAATGCCGCGAGCGCGCGCCCTTTATCGACGTTCTTCGGCTTGATTTCGTAGACCATCTTGCCCGGCTGCAGAACGTACGCGTCCGGGTATTCGTCGACGAGACGCTGCGTCGCTTCGCGCGCGGCCGTCTCGGCAAGCGGCGCGTTGCGGTAGTGCAGTGCGAGCGCGGCGCCCTTGATCTCGAGCAGCGTGCCGGGGTGCGCGTTGACGAGATCGGCCAATGCGCGCTCCATGCGCAGCAGACGCTCGTCGTTGAAACCCAGGCGGACCGTATCGCCGTTCGCATCGCGCCGCTCGGCTCCGTGCAGACCGGCAACGGGCAGGTCGAGCATGCCGAGGAACCCGTCGATATTGTCGATGCCGCGGCCGGACACGACGGCCACGGCGCCCCGCGTCAAATGGCGCAACCGCGCGAGCGTATCGACGACGGCCGGCGGCACGACGACCCCATCCGGGGTGGACGCAAGCTCGACGAGCGTACCGTCGAAATCGAAGAAGAACGCCGTCTCGCTCAGAGACAGAAAAGCCGGTAAAGATTGCATCAGCTCGGTTCGTATAACGGTGCGGCGCAGCGCTCAGCCGTGCCGAACCGGAAAAGTTTGCGCATCTTACCGCGCCTGCGTCGCCATTTCGAGCAAGAACACCTCGAACGCGCCAGGCACGCCGGATAGAAACGCGACGCGGTTTCCCTAAAACGTATCTTGCCTCAGTCCTGCGACATATTGCCTCGCCGTTGACGGACATTCGGGCGCTGAACGGCAACGGTAAGCTATTTGCGCTATAGTCCGTGCCTCTCAGCCGCCGAATCGGTGCGCCCGCACGGGTGGCGCTGCGGCGCTGAAGCACTTCACGAGTCTTGGATGCCGCCACGTGTCGCCCGCGTCGGCTCGCCGCCCGGCGAACCGGCCCACTTCGCCCCCATTTCGTTCGACGTCAATGAGGCTCCCTCACGCATGCGCCGCGCCCACGCTGTGCGAGCGCGCTGGCCGCGAATGCTGCGAGGCCTCGTGGGGCTCGCCTGCGCCGCGCTGATTGCTGGCTGCGCGCCCGACAATGGCCATTGGCAACTGACGGACGTCACGGGCCACTTGCCCGACCTGGCCTTCAAGCTGACGGCAGACGACGGGCAAAGCGTGACCGCTTCCGCGTTTCACGGCAAGACAACGCTCGTCTACTTCGGCTACACCCATTGTCCCGACGTCTGTCCGGAAACGATGGCGCGGCTGATGCAAGTGATTGCGAAGCTGCCGCCCGCCGACGCGAAGCAAGTGCGCATCCTATTCATTTCGGTCGATCCGGCGCGCGATACGCCACAAGTGCTCCACGCTTACGTCACGGCATTCGACGCCGCGCATATCCGCGGTCTGACCGGCACCGATGCGCAGGTCGAATCGCTCGCGAAGCGCTATCGTGTCGCGTATCAAATGGAAAAGCGCGACCCGAGCGGCAGTTACGAGGTCACGCACAGCTCGGCCGTCTACATCTTCGATCGCGACGGGCGCGCGCGGCTGTTGGCGACGAGCACCGATACACCCAACGCCATCGCACACGACCTGAAGCGCGTGATCGAGCATGATGCTTGAGGGGTTTGGCAACGAGCATCATCGTCCTTCACCGTGTGCCGCCGTCGGCGCCGGATCTTCGGGACCGTACGGTCGCCCTCGACAAATTGAACATCACGAACGATTCGAACTCTGCCGATGAAATCTCGACCGATTGCCACACGTGCCGCCGCGTTCGCCGCCATGCTGCTTGGCGCCTGCGCTCTGATGAGTCCGCTTGCCGCTGCGGCGAGCGATCACGCGATCACGGCGACGAACGCATGGGTTCGCTGGCTGCCGAGCAACCTCCCCGCGGCCGGCTACGTGACGCTGACGAATTCGAGCGGCAAGAACATCGACCTGACTGAAATCACGAGTCCCGATTACGGCAGCGCCATGCTTCATCGAACGGTGTCGAACGGCTCGACGACGAATATGATCATGGTCGACAAAGCCACAGTGCCCGCACACGGCAGCCTGGCGATCGCGCCGACCGGCTATCACATCATGCTCGAAGCGCCGACGCGCAAGATCGCACCCGGCGCAACCGTGCATCTGAAGCTGAAATTCTCGGACGGCGAAACGCTGGATACGCCCTTCGCCGTCAAGCCGCCTGGCACGGCGAACTAAGTCGGAAGCTGCAATGAATCTGCTTTACTGGCTCGATCCTTGGGAACCGTCGCCGACGGTCGTCATCTGCGTGCTCACGGCCGCGATTCTCTATGCACGCGGCATACGGCACGCGCGCGTATCGCTGCCGCGCCAGGTAGCGTTCTGGTTCGGGCTGGTTGCGCTTTATATCGCATTGCATACGCGGCTCGATTATTTCTTCGAGCACGAGTTCTTCATGCATCGGTTGCAGCATCTCGTGCTGCACCACCTCGGGCCGTTCTTTATCGCTTGGTCGTATCCGGGCGCCGCGCTACGCGCCGGCATCCCGTTCAAATGGCGTCAACGGTTCGTCGGCCCAGTCATGCGGACGAAACCGATACGGGCCACGCTCGACGTCGTCTTTCATCCGGTCGTGGCCGTCTTGCTGTTCGTGGGGCTGATTTACTTCTGGCTTCTTTCGCCGATTCATTTCAAAGCGATGCTCGATTGGCGGCTCTATCGCGTCATGAACTGGAGCATGGTGATCGATGGCCTGATGTTCTGGTGGCTCGTGCTCGATCCGCGCCCGGCACCGCCTGCGCGCCTCGCGCCGGGACGGCGGATCATGATCGTCATCGCCGCGATTCCGCCGCAGATCCTCCTTGGGGCGCTGATTTTCTTCACGCCGCGCGAGCTTTACCCGATTTATTCGATCTGCGGACGCGCGTTTACTTGGATCAGCCCGATCCGCGACCAACAGATCGGCGGATTGCTGCTATGGATTCCTGGGTCGATGATGAGCGTGTTCGGCGCGCTCATCGCGCTGCGCCACTGGATGCGGCTGTCGACTCGCGAGCGATTGCGCGAGGAACGGCGGGAGATGCCTAGCGGTGCGCAGTCTCCAGCGCCCGCACGCGCGCATTGACGGCCTCTAGCCGCGAAATCCAGTAATCCGCGGCTAAGCGAGCTGTTCGAGACGACTCAAACCGACCGCATCCACACGTGGGGGATGCCATCGTCGTCGTGGACTTCCGAGATCGGTTCGAAGCCGAAGGCGCCATAGAACATTTGCAGATGAGCCTGCGCGTGGAGCTTGATTGCCTCCTCGGGCCACTGCGCCACGACATGCTTGAGCGCCTGCTCGAGCAGTACGCTACCCAAGCCGATACGGCGAAAGTTGGAAGTCGTCAACACGCGGCCGATGCGGATGTCGGCATCCGACGCGTCGGGCAGCAGCACGCGAAGATAGCCGGCTAGTGTTGGGCTTTGTTCGGTTGCATCTTGTTCGCGGCCAGCGTTTGCGCTCCCCGTGGCATTCGCGTTCACTGCGCGTGAATAGGAATAGGCTAACAAGTGCCATGCGTCTTTATCGAGACCATCGACATCGTTATAGACGCACTGCTGCTCCACGACGAACACCGCATTGCGTGCCCTGAGCATGTCATAAACTTCAACGGCTGTGAGCGCGGAAAACGGCTTCCAGCGCCATTCAAGAGAGGCGTGCGAGTCGCTGGCGAAATCGGTCATGGGCAAGTTCGGGAAATTCGGTGCCGGATGATTATCCCGCGACGTCGCTGCAAATGCCAGGGGCGCCAGGGGCGAAAGGCTGCGGTTGGGTCAAGCGGATCGGACGAAGCGATACCGCCCGGGACACGACTACTCTTGCTCCTTTTGTTCCTTTTGTTCCTCGAGCCCGGTGATGTCCATGACCATGCGGCACAGCCACGCCTCGAAGCTCGCTGCTACGCGCTCGCGCCGTTCGTCGTCGTGCCAAACACGGATGACCTGGCCGAAGGTACCGCCCGGAGCAGGGTCGAGATCGAGGCACAGGGAATCGCCCATGCCGTTCCTCGTAATCGGAATCCACTTGAGGTTGTACCAATCGTCCTTCACACCACCGTCGGGATCGGATGTGATCCCTTCGAACTCGTCATTCGCGATGACGTCGCGCCAGCAAGTCCACTCACTGAGAATGCCTTTGATGTTAAGCAGGCTTTCGCCTTCGAAGCACACACCGTCTTGATCCACCTGCCCGTTGTGCGTCTTTAGGCTAGCGGTGAAGTCGGCCGGCAGCTTCGCGCTGATTGCGGCTTCAAGAACGTGTATGTCGTCGTCGCTAGCGGCCGCCCTGAACCCTCCTGGAATGGCATCGGGCATCGATTGCAGCCAAGCATTGAGGCATGACCAAGATTGCGCGATATTCATTTGTGGCTGCATGGATTCGAACTCCGTTGAGTGATGGGCCTCGGTGATGATTTCGATAGGCTGGGGGATGGCGCAATTGGGCGCCGCGGGTTGCCGCATTGGGTCCAAGCGCAGAAAGTGAATGCGGCTTCCGGCGGCGAGACCGCCGCGACATACCGGAATGGCAGCGATGACATCGGCGTCGAGAAAGGCTGAAACGCGATGCGGTTCTTGGTCCGGCAGCGGATCGATCAGTGGTTCGCCGCGCGGGCCCCAGACGATCTTTGCCCATTGCATCAAGTTGGTCTTTCGGTCGCATTCGACGTCGCGGGCGAGTTCACCGATCTCCCAGCACGGGCCAGGGGTTTCCACGAATTCGTAGAGGTCGATGATGCGCCGCACTAACACGTGCATGAGCACGGTGACCGAACTCAGGAACCCCGGCAAATTGACGAATGTGGCGCGATCAAAGTGATGGATGCTATGGGACTCACGAACCCGCCCTGTCGCATCCTTGACTTCGAATTTCTCGGTCCGAGGAGGCGAGCGATCCCGGCTTACCGCAAGATTAAACCGGCTTCCAGGCCCTTGACTTATGTTGATCTCATCGTTAGATGAGGAAGCGGCGAACCACGATAAGCCATTGAGACCCACTCGCCGATGAGATTCGGTCGACAGCATGCCGCTGCCAATAATCAAGTCGTATCGCTGCGCGAGTTCGATCATTCGCCGTCTATAGGAAATCTCCGCCTCGTGCAACGCTTGGGGCGTCGATCCCGCCCTAGACGGCGGCGATATGTACTCGATCTGCGCGACCTCGAAACCCCATTGTTCGATCAACGTGCGAATGTACGGCCCGCAAGCATCAGGAGTTTGCCAACAACTGCGCGACCCAAGCGGTGCGCACCGTTCATAACTCGAAACAACGACGCCGATGCGAGGACGCTTGCTCACCTTCAGTTCGCGAACGCCCGCAGCAATCAAGACCGCTTGGCGCTCGGGCGTAATTCGCTGCCCCTTTTGGAGCAGAACGTCACCGGCAGCGTATTCGCTCGCCTTCTGAATAACGTTCGCTCCGCGCGGCAATAATCGCCGCACCAAAACTCGCTTGTATTGGATAGCATCCAAAGCGGTGGCAATGTCGTCGGGCACAACCGCGTCGGCATTCACCGGAAGTGGGCCATACGCGTTCATTCCGATGGCCGTTCCGGGCTCCAACGGCTCGATCCGAGGATCATCGATACGGCGCCCTGGGGCAAGGAGATCGCTATCGGAATTTAGCTTCGATGGGCGACTACCCGGTACGGGGTTTGTATCTTCCGTTCGAAACGCGTACCCGTTACGCGCCGCAACGCTCCACGGCGGGACCGCGTTGCATGCCCGAACAGGCTCCGACGTCACGCGCGTACACGCGTCCTCGACGGCGATCGTCTCCGATTGCAGCCCACGCGGAATCGCATCTGGACAACGGCCGTACGCGGCCTTCAACCATGCTGGGAATTGTAGCTTTTGCATCGTCATTTCAAGTTATCGTCGCCAGGTCAGTCATTACCGTCAATCACGTCTTGCTCGCAGATATCCGGCACACCCTGGATATCGTCTCCCGGCTCGACATCCACAAAAAACTTCTCCCCATCGAGAACACGTTGACTTGCCAAGAAGCAACCGAGCCGAGCGCCGGACCGCCGATTGTCGCCACTATCGATGCGCTTGACGGAGAAGCCCTTGCCGAACTCCTTTTCGCTCGCTCCTTGGCTCGTAACAGCAAACGGATATTCGTCGCAATCGCAATTACTCGGTTCGTCGTCAGGATCACCGGTGAACGTACATTGCCCGTTCACCTTGCCGTATTGCACAACACACTGATCTTTTGAAGCATTGCGGTTTTTCTTTCGTTGCTCTTGATCGCGTAAACGCGTAAGCGGCCGCGCATCACTACTCTCGCGGATCGTTCCATCGCCTCTTGAGATGAATTTGCCCGGCATCCCTGCTGCTTGCGCATCTCTTATATGGACCGCCGACTCGTCGACAGCCATATCGTTCGTCTTTACCGATCGCATGATCGCGGGTGCGTCGGGATACACACAACCTCGTGTTTTGGCCTTTGCAAGTCCAATGTCACATCGGATATCCGGCACGTGCGCTTTGCCGTAAAACGGGAGAACGCTTGGCCCGTCCTCGAACGAATCGCCTGTTTTGGCTACCTTGTATTCAACGTAAGGCCTCAATTCAAGCATCTTTTCACCCTTCATATTGGGCGTGAGTATGACCACTACCTCGCTCGACAGCCCGCCAATCGCTAGCGGCACCCCCGCATTGGGTGCGACCGTGCAATCGTCGCCACACTCGACGATCGGCTTAATTTGCAAGCCAGCAGCGGTACCTGACACGAGCCTGGTTCTAAACCGAAATTTCAACGGCCACTCAAGCCGGTTCAGCGGATTGTCCGAATACGCGTACGCATCGATCTCGACTCGCCCAACCTGGGCATTCGTCTCGTCGGTGATCACGTACTCCAGCGGCTCCGATCTTTGGCAGAACGCGCCACGACTAAGCAGCGAATCATTGGTCGTCGTTTGGACGGCCGTCGTACAGGCAGGCGATACGTCCAGCGCGCTGTCCGCTCGTGCGTTGGTAAATAAACAAAGCGCCACGCTGCACGCGAGCATCCATCGGTACGCGCTCGATCTCATCATGCCTTCTCCTTTGTTCAACACTGCGGTGAAGCGAGCGAGTGAGGCTAAGGCGAGCGCACAAAGATATTGCCGATGACTCGTTGTTTTAGGACCAAAAGAAGGTGCCACTCTCGGCGGACACGCTGTCAACCGATGAACGGCAACCTTAAATGACCACCGCCCAACGACTAGGCCATTCGGCCGAATCGCACATCCCCGCTTCAGCGCATAACATGCTCATCACGGTGCATCGCATGCCGCTACCACGGCATGCCGTTCTGAGAGAAACAAGCCCATGACAGACGCGACAAACGATACGGAAACAATCCTCTTCGGCGCATTCGACCGTCACAACGTCGGCGACATGCTCTTTCCCCATGTCTTGGCCGCAATGTTGCCGGGCCGGCGCATACGCTTCGCGGGTGTGGCCGAACGCGATTTGCGTGCATACGGCGGTCACTTCGTCGAAGCCCTTTCAACGCTTGCGTTTTCGTGTCGCGATCAAGCGGTCGACATCGTTCACGTCGGAGGCGAGTTGCTCACGTGCGATGCTTGGGAAGCGGCGGTCATGCTGTCGTCCGCTGAGCAAACGAAGTCGATCATCGACGAGCGCACCGCGTGGCTGAAAGCGCCGACCGAATGGGCGCATGCGCACCTCGGTCTGTCGGCACGCGCGCCTTACGTTTTGTCGCGAGCGCGCTTTGCACGCACCCGCGGCGTTCTCTTCAATGCGATCGGCGGTATCGACCTCGAACATCGCGAACCTCGGATGCATGCCGAAGTCATCGAAGCCCTTCGAAACGCAAACAGCGTGACCGTGCGCGACATCATTACCCAGTGCACCCTCGACGCGCTAGGAATCCGAACTCGGCTCTTGCCCGACCCCGCGGTCATGGTCGCCGAACTCTTCGGTGACCTCATTCGCAATCGCGCTGCGGAAGAAGCCGTTTCGGCCATACGAGATGCGTGCCCGAACGGCTATATCGCCGTGCAGTTCAGTGCAGATTTCGGCGACGACCGGACCCTCGACGAAATCGCTGTACAGCTCGATTCCATCGCCGCATTGCATGGCCTCGGCGTCGCGTTCTTTCGCGCGGGGATCGCACCGTGGCACGACGATTTGGACGTATATGAACGCACGCGCCAGCGCATGCGCACGCCATCGGCACATATCATGGCATCGCCGAACATCTGGGACATCTGCGCGCTGATCGCTAATAGCCGCGTTTACTGCGGTAGCAGTCTGCACGGCAGAATCGTCGCGGCGGCATTCGCGCTACCGCGTGTCAACGTGCGTCATCCTGCGCGCACGGTGTCCCGAAGCAAGCAGATCGCGTTCGTGAACACTTGGGAAGACTCGGATATACCGGCTGAAGTAGCCATCGATGAAATGACGCGGCGCGTCGACGCCGTGCTGCAGGTCGATCGCGCACGACTGCAGCGCACGGCGAGCATGCTCGTACGCGAGTATCAGGCGGGATTCAAACGCCTTTCCGCATTGATTGCGTAAGGGGCGGCAGCATGAGAAAAAGAGAACGCGGACACAGCCTCGGCGTTGCCTTGTCTGTCGATCGCCCTTCGCAGGGTCGGCAACGATTGGTGCACTATCACTCGTTTCCGCTACGACGCGTCGGCGATTTGCGCGCGACGCTCTTTGGGGTACATTTCCGCGCCGCCTCGATGATGACGGCCGCAAGACGTTGCGCCGCTTCCTTCATTTGCGCGTGGCTAAATCCACCGAATCCAAGAACCAGACCGGGCCGCGCCGTCCCGGGCGCAAACATCGGCGAGACGGCGCGTACGGCAACGCCGGCCGCTGCTGCCTTTTCGGCCACCATACGATCGTCCAATCCTCGTGCCAGCCAAAGGACCAGATGCATACCCTGATCGCCCGGCTCCACCCACGCGACATCGTCGGCAAGCAATTCGCCAAGCGTCTCGATCAACCGGGCTCGATAATCCGCGTACACATTACGCACTTTCCGGACATGACGCTCGAGATGCCCATCGGCCATGAAAGCGGCCAGCACATGCTGGTCCGCGTTCGGCGGGTGACGGTCCATCAGTACGCGCGCACCGCAGAAAGCATCGACCAAGTCATCGGGGACCACCACGTAACCCAATCGCAACGATGGAAACAATATCTTGCTGAACGTGCCGAGATAAACGACACGATCCGGTTCCAATCCCTGAAGCGACGGAAACGGAGAGCCTTGATATCGGAGTTCGCTGTCGTAATCGTCTTCGACGATCCAGGCGTTGTTCGCACGCGCCCACGCCAGCAAAGCGGTACGTCGCGCCATGCTCATCGGCATGCCCAAGGGGTACTGATGCGACGGCGTGACGAAAGCCGCCCGCGCGCGCTGCGCCAGCATGATGCCCGCAGCCACATCGATACCTTCCGCGTCGACCGGCACGCGTATCATCGTTTCGCGATGGCCCGTGCTCTCGAGCACAGCGGTCACGCCACGATAAGCCGGATTCTCCACCCATACCTCATCGCGCGCAGCCAACAGCACCTGACTTGCGAGAAAGAGCCCCTGCTGCGTCCCGCTCGTCACGATGACCTGCCCAGGCTCGCAGCGCACGGAGCGCAATTTGCGCACGTATCCGGCAATTGCCTCGCGCAACGGCAACGCTCCGAGCGGATCGGCGTATCCGGCCGGTGCACCGGGACCTTTCGCACGCAGACGATTACCGAGCTTGCGCCAGATGTCGGCGGGCGCCGTCAGCCCGACAGGGACCGAGACCGCAAACGGCACCGCAGGGAGCGGCCTGAATTCACGCGCGATCTGCGCAAATGCCGCCGCCGGTTCGGGCAAGCGCGGCCCGGCCGTAGACCGGCGTGTGGCGCGCCGCGGTTCCTTTGCCTTGCCGGGTTCGACCAACGCCCGCGCGACCCGCGTACCCGCACCGGCCTTCGTTTCCAGAAAACCCTCGGCAATCAACTGCTCGTAGGCATCGATCACCGTACCGCGTGAAACGTGCAGCGATGCGGCCAGCAGCCGCGTGGACGGCAATACGTCGCCGGGCTCGACCTCCCCTTTGCGCACCGCTTCCCGCAACGCCTGTGCAAGCTGACGGCTCAAGTTACCCGCTGCGCGATCCAATGCGCCGACGGTCGGAATATCGGCTGCCCGGGCCGTTCTCGCCATGATTCCGGTCCTACAAAAATGATTCAAATTGGACCTATAGAATAAGCCAGTTTTCTACCACAATGCTAGCGAGCGGCTCGCATTCGAGCCATCGACGTCCGACACCGTTATCCCATTGTGGAACCGCCATGTACGTACCCGCCGATTTCAACGAACCTCGCATCGACGTTCTGCACTCGCGTATCGAGCAGCATCCGTTCGGCACGCTGATTACCCACGGCAAGAGCGGGCTCGACGCCAACCACGTTCCCTTCGAATTGGCCGCGGACGAAGGCGAGTTGGGCGTACTGCGCGCGCACGTTGCGCGAGCCAATCCGGTATGGCAAGACGTCGCGAACGGCGACGAGGTGCTCGTGGTGTTTCGTGCAGGCGACGCCTACATCTCGCCGAATTGGTATCCGAGCAAGCATGAGTTCCATCGGCAAGTGCCGACCTGGAATTACATCGTCGTGCACGCGTATGGACGCATCACGATTCACGACGACGAGAAATACGTTCGCGGCGTGGTCGCTCGACTGACGCGAACGCACGAAGCATCGCAGCCTCAACCCTGGAAGATGAGCGACGCACCGAGCGATTACATCGATACCGTCGTGAAGTCCATCGTCGGCCTGCGGATCGACATCACGCGTTTGGTCGGCAAGAGCAAGCTCGGTCAACACAAGGAACTGCGCGATATCCAAGGTCCCGGTGAAGCACTCAAGGCGCGCGGGGAGTCGCAGATCGGCGATGCGATGCTCGCGGAGGCCGCGCGCAAGCAAAAGTAGCGCGTCCCGATCGGCGCGATCGGCACGACTGGCCCGGCAAAAAACCGGGAAACTGATCATGGCGGGCGGCACCCAATTAGCAACAATCGAACGGCGCTGTCCATCTCGAACACGAAAGGGCGACTATGTCCGGCAATACGTTCTTCTCGGCAAACCTGCTGCTCGCTTACGCGGCCTATTTCGTCGGCACGGCGAGCCCTGGGCCGAGCAACCTCGCAATCATGTCGATTGCGGCCAACAGCGGTCGAAAAGCAGCGCTGGCATTTGCGCTCGGCGTCATTTCCGGTTCGATGTTTTGGGCAACGGTTGCAACGGTCGGCATCTCGGCGGCCTTGATTGCATACTCGCATTTCATCGTTGCAATCAAGATTTTCGGCGGCCTTTATCTGCTCTGGCTCGCCTTCAAATCGGGACGCACGGCGCTGTCCATGTCCGTCGCATCCTCATCGAAAACAGACCGGCCCACGACGCTCAAAAGCCTCTACATGAAAGGTGTATTGCTGCACCTGACGAATCCGAAGGCCGTATTGGTTTGGGTATCGATCGTCGCGCTCTCCTCGAACAGTTCGGGGGCCGCCCACGGTGCCGTGATCCCGGGTTGCGCGATCATCGGATGCTCGGTGTTCAGCGGATACGCCTTCCTATTCTCGATGGACTCGGCCCGCCGCCTCTACGCGCGCACCCGGCGCGCGCTGGAAGGATGCCTTGCCGTCGTATTCGGGATCGCAGGCCTCAGGCTTCTCGCTTGGTCTTCTAAATAGGCATTCGGGAAAAGAAAAACCCTGACGAGCCGAGACTGGTCAGGGTTTTATCTTGGAGGCGCGAGCCGGAGTCGAACCGGCCTACACGGCTTTGCAGGCCGCTGCATAACCGCTTTGCTATCGCGCCAAAAGCGGATTTACCGGAGCATCGCCGCCGCGCGGCTGCGCAACGTTCCGGCCTATCAGTTCAACCGGCCAGCTTGGGCCGCCAAACAAAAAGGGAAGCTTAGCTTCCCCTATACCTGGAGCGGGAGACGAGTCTCGAACTCGCGACCTCAACCTTGGCAAGGTTGCGCTCTACCAACTGAGCTACTCCCGCGTATTCCCACCTACTTCACGGCACCTCGACGAATCACTCCGTACGACACACCGTATCGAAACTGGAGCGGGAGACGAGTCTCGAACTCGCGACCTCAACCTTGGCAAGGTTGCGCTCTACCAACTGAGCTACTCCCGCAGTTTGCTTCCCTGACTCACACGCTAACCCGTGTTCGCCGGAGAAGCGAGATTATGTATAAACCACTGAAACGTGTCAACACTTTTTGCATCGAACAGCGAGCGGCCGGCTCCCCGCTGGCACCGCACCGCGCACGACACGGCACATCCTATCGATCAGAACCGAGTCTCACGCGCGGCGCGCAAGAACGTGTCGAGCAACGGTGTGCAGTCGAGCAGCTCCGGGCCGCCCGCGCGATGGAATTCGGGGTGCCACTGCACGCCCACCACGAACGGCGAGCGCCGGTGGCGGACGGCCTCGATGAGCCCATCGCCCGAGGAGACGGCCTCGATGTTCAGATCGCGACCGAGCGTCTTCACGGCCTGGTGGTGTATCGAGTTGACCAAGGCCTCGCGCCGGCCGGGAAACATGCTCGCGAGGGTCGAGCCGTCGGGAAAGCGCACCGAGTGTCGATGCTGATCGTAGAACTCGCTGACGTGAACGCCCGCGGTGGGCACCTCCGTGGCGATGTCTTGATAGAGCGTACCGCCGAATGCGACATTGATGAGTTGGCATCCGCGGCAAATGCCGAGCACGGGCTTGCCCGATTCGACGAACTCGTACAGCAACTCGAGTTCGTACATGTCGCGCACGCGATCGCCGGGCCACTCGGGCCGCATGTCGCTCGCCGCGTAGGTCTGCGGCGAAACGTCCGCGCCGCCTTGCAGCAGCAGTCCGTCCAGATGCTTCGCATAATCGCGCAGCCGAATGTTGCTCGGATGCAGCATCCCTTGATGGCCGACCGTCGGAATCATGAACACCATCACGTCGCGCGACATGACCCAGTGCGCAACGGATTCTTCGAGGTACTGCAACGTCTTGCCGCGCAATCCTCTCGCACCAGGCTCGGGGTGGAAGATCCGCGCTGAAACGCCGATACGCAGCGTACGCTGGGTAATACGCTGCCCCGCACGGTCGAAGAGTTGTCGCGCACGCGCGGCGATCGTACGGCCTAGGACCGTCCACGCCGAATCGCTGTGCCGCAAGTAAGCCGGCTGCGTCTGCGTGACGGTACTCGCTGGCGGCGGGCGCGGCGTGTCGAAATCGGGCGGTGCGCCGAACCCGGGCGGCGGCGCTCCTGGCGCTCCTGGCGCTCCCGCGCTCTGCGCGGCATGCTCTCGAGCGACGGTCTCGGCCGCTGCCGAGCTTCGCGCCTGCGCTTCGTGCGAGGTCGACGTCGTGTCTACCGTCGTTTCGACTGCGGAGGCCGATTCCAGCGCATCGGTCGCGGCACGTGAGGCGGCGCTGGCCGTATCGATCGCATCGGACGTCGCCGCTCCCCCCGCGGCACCCGAGGCTCCTGGAGGACCCGCCGGCGGCTCGGCAGCGCCCGCCGATGTCGACACGGGCGCTGCCGGTGCGGCGGGCGATGGGGACGACGCTGATGCCGAGGGTCGCGCGGGGGTCGTGCCGGGTGAATCCGACGACACGTTCGAGGACGGGGAAGAAGAATCGGGGCCGGGACGTCCGGCATTCGGCGGTGTGTTTTCGCTCATGACGATGGGCAGGCGCGTCTCGTACGCGAAGCGATGAAAGGGTTTCATTATCCGCCAGCGCGCCGATCGGTCGCAAATTGCCGCACCGGGCCCAGTTGCCGAGCCGCTCAATCCAGGTGCGCCGCCCGCACCCCAAACCGGGGCCAGCCGCTACAATGGCCCGAAAGCAGCCTCGCTGCGGCAACACGTGATGCCGCTCGATCGCATCCGCACTGCGCTCGCAATAGTCTTCCGATCTAGCGCGCGATCAGCGCGACCAGCGACAATCCACAATCGTTCGTTTCGTCTCGATATTCCATGGCTACCGATTTCGCTCCTTTCCCGCCGCTCGCTCGACTCTCCGCCGACTTGGCGCAGGGCAACACGACGAGCCGCGCACTCGTCGAAACCGCGCTCGAACGCATCGCTGATCCCGCCGGCCAGGGCTCGACCGTCTTTCTGGAAGTCGACGCAAAGCGCGCCCGCGCGAGCGCCGACGCACTCGACGCCTTGCGCGCGGCCGGTGCGGTGCTGTCCCCGCTCGCCGGCATTCCCGTTTCGGTGAAGGATCTCTTCGACGTCGCGGGCCAAGTGACGCGCGCCGGTTCGCGCGTGCTCGCCGACGCCGCGCCCGCCGCCGCCGATGCACCCGCCGTGGCCCGCCTGCGACGCGCAGGCGCCGTCATCGTCGGCCGCACGAACATGACCGAGTTCGCCTATTCGGGGCTCGGCTTGAATCCGCACTACGGCACGCCGCTCTCCCCCTATCGGCGCAACGAGCCGGGCGAGGCCCGCATCGCCGGCGGGTCGTCCTCGGGCGCCGCGGCGTCCGTCGCCGATGGCATGGCGGCCGTCGCGCTCGGCAGCGACACGGGCGGCTCGATCCGCATCCCCGCGGCGCTCTGTGGGCTGACGGGCTTCAAGCCGACCGCAAGCCGAGTGCCGAGGCAAGGCGCCGTGCCGCTGTCGACGACGCTCGACTCGTTCGGGCCGATCGGCGTCTCCGTGTCGTGCTGCGCGCTCGTCGATCGCATCCTCGCTGGCCTCGAGCCGCACGTGCCCGAGGCGCGGCCGCTCGAGGGGCTGCGCCTCGGCATCCTCACGCATTACGTCACCGACGACGTCGAGCCGGCCGTTGCCGCCGCCGTCGAAGCGGCAACGAAGCACTTGGAAGCGGCCGGCGCGATTCTCGCCGACGTCCACTTCTCGCCCCTCGATCAACTCGCCTGGATCAATCGCTTCGGTTTTTCGACGATGGAAGCCTATGCATGGCATCGTCCGCTCATCGAGACGCACGGCGAGCGCTACGATCCGCGCGTGCTGGGGCGCATCAAGAAAGGCGAGACGGCGCGAGCCGCCGATTACATCGACTTGCTCGCCGAGCGCGCCGCCTTGCTCGAGATGGCGCAGCGCACGCTGTGGCGACGCTTCGACGCGATCGTCGCGCCGACGGTGCCGATCGTGCCGCCGCGGGTAGCCGATTGCGACGCCGATGACGCCGCGTATGCGCACCTGAACGCGCTCGTCCTGCGCAATCCGAGCGTGTTCAACCTGCTCGATGCCTGCGCCGTGTCGCTGCCGTGTCACCCGCGCGGACAAGCGCCCGTCGGTCTCATGCTGGCGGCGGCGCCCCATGCCGACGACGCGCTGCTCGCCACGGCGCTCGCCGTCGAGCGCGTGCTCGAATCGATCCGCTGAAATCCGACGAATCCGACGAATCCGTCGAGATCCGATGACAGCCGGCTCCACGAGCCTCACACGCATCGAGTCAGCCGGCATCCGCGACGACAAACCGGTTTCGCCGCCGGTCACGGTTTCGTCGATGCGCGTTGCGATCGGTCTTGCCGGGTTTCACGCTCGTTTAAGGGAAAGCGAAATAGAATTCAACGGTTTCTTTATTCGGAGCATTCCCTCACTCATGAACGATACGTCTTCGCTGCGCCGCGAGCGCAGCCTCCTGGCGCTGCTCGGGTTCGTCTGTCTAGGGCTCGTCGGCGGCGCGCTGTACTTGCAATTTGCCCTGCACGAAGACCCGTGCCCGCTGTGCATCATTCAGCGCTACCTGTTCCTGCTCATTGCGTTGTTCGCGTTCGTCGGTGCGGCACGCAAGGGCTGGCGCGGCATCGCGCTGTTCGAAACGCTGATCGTAATCACCGCCGTGGCGGGCATCGCGGGCGCCGCCCGGCATTTGTATATTCAATTGAACCCCGGTTTCAGTTGCGGTTTCGACGCGTTGGAACCCGTCGTCGACAATCTGCCGCCCGCCCATTGGCTGCCGAGCGTCTTCAAGGTCGCCGGGCTGTGCGAAACGGTCTATCCGCCGATTTTCGGTATCCTGCTGCCCGGCTGGGCGCTGATCGCGTTCGTCCTGACGTTCGTCCTCGTTGCCGCAAGCCTGTGGCGTCGGCGCGCAAACCGTCGGCTCAACACGGCTTGATCCACGGCGCCCCGCCTCGCGGCAGGGCCGCCACCCACTGCTCCGCCCGCGCGCCTCGCTCGAGACGCGCCTTCTTCAGACGGTGTCGGGTGCTCGTTCGATATCGATGAGCACGGGTAAACCCGATACTCGAAAACACCGAGCCCCGTCCTTCGTTCCGCGCCGCCGCGGCAGCGCGAGTCGTTCGCGCCGATCGCACCGATGTCATGACGGACTGGTAATAGCGTCCATCAGCATCGAACCATGTCGTCGCCGCGCGTCGGTGCTATCTTCGGTCATGGATGGCGATCCACGTGCGCGAGGCTTATGGCCGGCCATCGCGTAACGCGCGCCTGGTCCCATCATCGAGGATTCGGCTATGACGACGCATCCCATCCGTTTCTATTACCGCGGCGCCATCCGCGAAGTTTCGGGCGTGCCCGTCACGCGCACGGTGCTGCAGCACCTGCGCGAGGACCTGCGCTGCACCGGTACCAAGGAAGGGTGCGCCGAGGGCGATTGCGGCGCGTGCACGGTCGTCGTCGGCGAACTCGATGCGCACGGCGAGCTCGCGCTCAAGGCCGTCAATGCCTGCATCCGCTTTCTGCCGACGCTCGACGGCTGCGCGCTTTTTACCGTCGAGGATCTGCGCACGGCGGACGGCTCGCTGCACCCGGTTCAGCAAGCACTCGTCGATTGCCACGGCTCGCAATGCGGCTTCTGCACACCCGGCTTCGCGATGTCGATGTGGGCGCTCTACGAGAATCATCCAGCCGGCGCCGGGCTGCCGACACGCGACGATGTCGCCACGGCGCTCTCGGGTAATCTCTGTCGCTGCACGGGCTACCGTCCGATCGTGGAGGCCGCGCAACAGATGCTCGATACCGAGCGCTATCCACGCGCGGCGCTCGATCGCGCACAGATCACGCAAGCCTTGCGGCAGATGCGCCGCGTGCCGAAAGAAACGTTCGGCTATGCAAGCGCCGACGTGCGCGGCCACGCCTACGGCGAAAACCGGTTTTGGGCACCTGCCTCGCTCGATGCCTTCGCGGAGTTGCGCGCCGCCTACCCGCACGCGCTCGTGCTGGCGGGCAGCACCGACATCGGGCTGTGGGCGACCAAGCAACTGCGCGATCTCGGCGATCTGCTCTACGTCGGACGCGTGCCTGAACTCACGACGATCGAGCGCGACGCCACGACGCTGACGATCGGCGCGGCCGCGACACTCGAAGAGGCCTACGCGGCGCTCGTCGTCGACTATCCGGAGCTTGCCGAACTCGGCAAGCGATTCGCATCGCTTCCCGTGCGTAACGCGGGCACGCTCGGCGGCAATGTCGCGAACGGCTCGCCGATCGGCGATTCGATGCCCGCACTGATCGTCCTCGATACGCAAATCGTGCTGCGACGCGGCCGCACAACGCGAACGATACCGCTCGACGCGTTCTACCTCGGCTATCAGAAGACGGCGCTCGAAGCGGGCGAGTTCGTCGTCGCGCTGCGCATTCCGCGTCCCGCCCCGACGCTGCGGTTTCGCACATATAAGGTCTCCAAACGCTACGACCAGGATATTTCCGCGGTTTGCGCGGCGTTCGCGATCGACGTCGTCGACGGCAACATCGCGAACGCGCGGATCGCGTTCGGCGGCATGGCGGCCACGCCGAAAAGCGCGACGCACGCCGAGGCGGCATTGGTCGGCGGCGCGTGGGACGAAAACGCCACGCAACATGCGATGGACGCGCTTGCCGACGACTATCAGCCGCTGACGGATCTGCGCGCATCGAGCCGCTATCGCTCGATCGTTGCGCGCAACTTGCTCCGGCGGTTCTGGCTTGAAACGCGCGAGCATGCACCGCTCGCGCTGGCCGAAGTCGACGCCTTCGCGTTCGACGATGCCCACGCGCATGCGAAGGAGGTGCAATGAACCTGCGCACCGACGCGCCAATCGCGCCCGCTTCTTTGCCTACTCCTTCGCGTACGTTTTCGTCAAGCGCGGCGGCCGATGCCGACGCGGCGATCGGTACACCGCTGCCGCACGAATCGGCCGAGCTGCACGTCAGCGGCGAAGCGCGCTACACCGACGATTTGCCCGAGCTGGCCGGCACGCTCCATGTCGCGCTCGGGCTGTCGCGCCATGCGCACGCCCGCATCGTCTCGCTCGACCTGACCGCCGTGCGCGAAGCGCCGGGCGTCGTTGCCGTCTTCACCGCAGCCGATATCCCCGGTGAAAACAACTGCGGCCCGGTCTTGCACGACGATCCGATTCTCGCCGACGATCTCGTGCAGTATCTCGGCCAGCCCATCTTCGCTGTGGTCGCCACCTCGTACGAGCTTGCGCGCCGCGCCGCCACGCTCGCCAAGAGCGACGACGTCGTACGCTACGAACCGCTCGAGCCCGTGCTGACCGTGGCCGAAGCAAGAGCGCTGCACCATTACGTGCTGCCGCCGCTGCACCTCACGTGCGGCTCGCCCGCGGCGCGCATCGCGCAAGCGCCGCATCGCCTTGCCGGAGAATTCGCGGTCGGCGGTCAGGAACAGTTCTATCTCGAAGGGCAAATCGCCTACGCGATTCCGACCGAAGGCAACGGCGTGCATGTCTATAGCTCGACGCAGCATCCGAGCGAGATGCAGGCCCTCGTCGCGCACATGCTCGGCTGGCCCGCGCACAACGTCCTCTGCGAATGCCGGCGGATGGGCGGCGGCTTCGGCGGCAAAGAATCGCAGTCGGCCGTGTTCGCGTGCGTCGCCGCGCTGGCCTGCACGCGCCTTTCGCGTCCCGTGAAGCTGCGTGTCGACCGCGACGACGACTTCCTCATCACGGGCAAGCGGCACGATGCGCTCTACCGTTACGAAGCGGGTTTCGACGACGACGGACGCATGCTCGGCTTGCGCGTAGAAATCGCGCTGCGGGCCGGCTATTCGGCCGACTTGTCGGGCGCGGTCGCCACGCGCGCGGTGTGTCACGTCGACAATGCCTACTTCCTCTCGGACGTCGAAATCGTCGCGCTCTCGTGCAAGACGAACACACAATCGAACACGGCGTTCCGCGGCTTCGGCGGCCCGCAGGGCGCGCTCGTCACCGAGGTCGTGCTCGATGGCATCGCCCGCGCGCTCGGCCGCGATCCGCTCGACGTACGGCTCGCCAACTACTACGGCATCGGCGAGCGCGACGTCACCCCGTACGGCCAGCGCGTCGAAGACAATGTCCTCGCCCCGCTCACCACGCGCCTGCTCGAGACGAGCGACTATCGCGCGCGCCGCGAGGCACTCGCCGCGTTCAACGCGCAAAGCCCCGTTCTCAAGCGCGGCATCGCGTTTTCGCCGGTCAAGTTCGGCATCTCGTTCAACGTCGAGTTCTTGAACCAGGCCGGTGCGCTCGTGCACGTCTATCGTGACGGCTCCGTGCTCGTCAATCACGGCGGCACGGAAATGGGCCAGGGCGTCAACACGAAGGTCGCGCAGGTCGTCGCGCACGTGTTCGGGTTGCCGCTCGCGCAAGTGCGCGTCACCGCCACCGATACGTCGAAAGTCGCGAACACGTCGGCCACGGCCGCGTCGACGGGCAGCGATCTGAACGGCAAAGCGGCCGAAGCCGCCGCGCTGACGATCCGCGCGCGGCTCGCGCAACTCGCCGCGCGCACGCTCGGCGGCAAGGCAGCCGACGTGCGCTTCGAACACGGGAAAGTCGTCGGGGAAGGCGGTGCGATCGCGTTCGCACAGCTCGTGGATGCGGCCTATCTCGCCCGCGTGCAGTTGTGGTCCGACGGTTTCTACGCAACGCCGAAGATCCACTGGGACGCCAACGCGATGTCGGGGCATCCCTTCTACTACTTCGCCTACGGCGCGGCCGTTTCGGAGGTCGTCGTCAATACGCTGACAGGCGAATCGAAACTCGTGCGCGTCGATCTGCTGCACGACGTCGGACGATCGATCAACCCGGCCATCGACATCGGTCAGATCGAAGGCGGCTTCGTGCAGGGGATGGGCTGGCTCACGACCGAGACGCTCTGGTGGAATCGCGACGGACGCTTGATGACGCACGCGCCTTCGACGTACAAGATCCCGGCCGTCAGCGACACGCCGGCCGCTTTCCACGTGCACCTGTACGCCAACGAGAACGCCGAGCCGACCGTCTTTCGCTCGAAGGCCGTGGGCGAGCCGCCGCTCTTGCTCGGGTTCTCGGTCTTTCTGGCGCTGCGCGATGCGATCGCCGCGCTCGCGCCCGAAGCACGGCGCGCGCCGCCGCTCGACGCCCCCGCTACCCCCGAGGCGATCCTCGCGGCGCTCGAGCGCTTCGTCGCGACAGGCGGCGACGGCACGGACCATACGGTACCGATCGATACCGCCCCCGCCGCCGAGGGCGCGCCGTCGCCGGCGAGCGCGCCTGGCGCGACTTGAACGGAGCACGACGAACGCATGCAACCCTGGCTCACCGAATTGCA
Organism: Trinickia acidisoli; assembly: GCF_017315725.1. Lineage (NCBI taxonomy): Bacteria > Pseudomonadati > Pseudomonadota > Betaproteobacteria > Burkholderiales > Burkholderiaceae > Trinickia > Trinickia acidisoli. The sequence continues at coordinate 1,259,385 of NZ_JAFLRG010000001.1, read as the reverse complement.
GCACTTGCTCGCGCACGGCGATGCCGTCGTGCTCGTGACGGTCGCGCGCGTCGAGGGTTCGACGCCGCGCGAAGCCGGCGCGAAGATGATCGTCACACGCGAGAGCGCGCGATACACGATCGGCGGCGGCCATCTCGAATGGCGCGCGATCGAAATCGCACGCGAGGTGCTGCGCGACGGCATGCGCGTGCCGCATCTGCGCCGGCTCGAGCGGCTCTCGCTCGGGCCGAGCCTCGGCCAGTGCTGCGGCGGCGCCGTCGTGCTCGCCTTCGAGCGGCTCGACGTCCGCGATCTCGATTGGGTGGCCGCGCTCGCCAAACGCATGCATGCCCGCACGGCGACGCAGCGCAGCGTATCGTTCGGCCCCGCGCACGAACCCGTGCGACTCGCGGATGCCGATGCCGGCGCCCAAGCGCCCGAGTGCCTGCTCTGGGACGGCGCCGGCTTCGATGAAGCCAATGCGCTGCTCACGGAGACGATCGTCTCGCGCGAGTTTCCCGTCGTGTTGTTCGGCGCGGGACACGTCGGCGCGGCGCTTGCGCGCGTGCTCGCGACGCTGCCGTGCCTCGTGCGCTGGGTCGACGAACGCGATGCGCAATTTCCGCCGCCATTCGTCACCGAGGGCTTGTCCAACGTCACGATCGATGCGAACGACGCGCCCGACGAGGCCATCGACGAGGCCGCGCCGGGCACCGCATTTGTCGTCATGACGCACAACCACGCGCGCGATCTCGTACTCGCCGAGCGCATCTTGCGACGCGACGACTTCGTCTTCTTCGGCATGATCGGCTCGCGGACGAAGCGCAGGCAATTCGAGCACCGGCTCGCCGCGCACGGCATCGATCCGGCACGCATCGCCCGCATGGTGTGCCCGATCGGCATCGAGGGAATCGTCGACAAAACGCCCGAGGTCATCGCGCTGTCCGCCGCCGCGCAACTGCTGCAAGCCGTCGAATCCGCCCGCGCCGCCCCCACGGCCGTGCCCGACTCATCGTTTTCCATGCTGCAACCGCTGACCGACCATGACACCGACACTCGCTGAAAAAATCGCCGGCGCGCCCAAAGCCGAGCTCCATATCCATATCGAAGGCTCGCTCGAACCCGAAGTCATCTTCAATCTCGCGAAGCGCAACGGCGTCAAGCTCTCCTACGAATCGATCGAAGCATTGAAGCAGGCTTACGAATTCACCGATCTTCAATCGTTTCTCGACATCTACTACGCGGGTGCCAGCGTGCTCCTGACGGAAGAAGATTTCTACACGATGACGATGGCCTACGTCGAGCGCGCCCTCGCCGACAACGTCGTTCATGCCGAAATCTTCTTCGATCCGCAAACGCATACGGAGCGCGGCGTCGCGATCAGTACCGCCGTGGCCGGCATCGAGCGCGCGCTGGCCGAGGGCGAGCAGCGCGGCCTCACGAGCAGGCTGATTCTTTGCTTTTTGCGGCATCTATCCGAAGCCGACGCACTGGCCACCTACGAGGCCGCCCTGCCGCTGTTCGATACCTACGCGCATCGCCTCATCGGCATCGGTCTCGATTCGTCCGAACGCGGCCATCCGCCGTCGAAATTCGAGCGCGTCTTCGCCAAAGCGCGCGCGCGAGGCCTGAAGCTCGTCGCGCACGCGGGCGAGGAAGGGCCGCCGTCCTACGTTCATGAAGCGCTCGACGTGCTCAAGGTCGACCGCGTCGATCACGGCGTGCGCAGCATCGAAGACCCGGCGCTCGTCGCGCGCCTGGCCGATTCGCGCATCGCGCTGACCGTGTGCCCGCTCTCGAACGTCAAGCTGCGCGTGTTCGACGACATGAAACAGCACACGCTCAAGCAACTGCTCGCGCAAGGTATCGCCGTGACGGTCAACTCGGACGATCCCGCTTACTTCGGTGGCTACGTCAACGCCAACTATTTCGCCACGGCCGAGGCGCTCGAGCTGAACGAGCAAGAGGTCTACACGATCATTCGCAACGGATTCGAGGCGTCGTTCGTCTCGCCGGCCGAGCGCGAAGCGCTCATCGGCAAGCTCGACGCCTACTGGGAGCGGCCAACCCTGACGCCGCATTGATTTCCCGACGCGGACCGCGCTGAGCCGGCCGCCTTTCCTGTGTTGCGCGGCTTTTCGTTGCGCACGCAACGAGGGTAGCGCTCGGCCGCGCACTGCGCCGTCCACTTCTTTTTACCGCACTGAGACTGAGAGAGAGAGACGTACCATCATGAGTCAAAACGAACAGCGCACCGCCTTCCGCGCTAAATTACTCACCTTTGTCGGCGATCCGGCCACGACGGCCGGCGGCGCACGTTTCGAGGAAGACGGGCTGCTCATCGTCGAGGGCGGGCGCGTCGTCGCGGCCGGCCCGTATGCGTCGCTGCGCGCGCAACTCACACCCGGAACGGCCATCGTCGAGCGGCCCGGCAAGCTGATCGCCCCGGGCTTCATCGACACCCACGTGCACTATCCTCAAACGGAGATGATCGCATCGCCGGCCGCGGGTCTGCTGCCGTGGCTCGACACCTACACGTTTCCGACCGAACGCGGTTTCGCCGATGCCGCGCACGCGTCGAACGTCGCCGAGTTCTTCATCGACCAGCTCGTCGCTTGCGGGACGACGACGGCGCTTGTCTATTGCACCGTGCACAAAGGCTCGGCCGACGCGCTGTTCGCCGCGAGCGAGGCACGCAATCTGCGGATGGTGGCAGGCAAGGTGTTGATGGATCGCAATTGCCCCGAATTCCTGCGCGACACGGCGCAATCGGGCTACGACGACAGCGCGGCCCTGATCGAGCGTTGGCACAAGCGTGGGCGTCAGCTCTACGCGCTGACGCCGCGCTTCGCACCGACCTCGACGCCGGCACAGCTCGAAGCCTGCGGCGCGCTGGCGCGCCTCCATCCCGACGTGTTCATCCAAAGCCACGTCTCCGAGAACACCGACGAAGTGAAGTGGGTCGCCGAACTCTTTCCGGGCCACCGCAGCTATCTCGACGTCTACGAACATTACGGCTTGCTGCGCCGGCGCGCCGTCTACGGGCACTGCATCTATCTCGACGACGAAGACCGGAAACGCATGGCAGAGACCGGCGCGGTGGCTTCGCACTGTCCCACGTCGAATCTGTTCCTCGGAAGCGGCTTGTTCGATTTCGAGAAGGCGGGGACCTCGGGAATGCCCGTCGCGCTCGGCACCGACGTCGGCGGCGGCACGTCGTTCTCGATGTTGCAGACGATGAACGAAGCGCACAAGGTTGCGCGCATGACCGGACATCGTCTGACCGCGGAGCGTATGTTCTGGCTCGCGACGGCCGGCGCCGCGCAAGCGCTCGGCCTCGAAGACACGGTCGGGACGCTGCGCCCCGGCTCGGAAGCCGATTTCATCGTGCTCGACCCCGAAGCGACGCCGCTGCTCGCGCGACGCACGGCACTCGCGCAATCGTCCGAAGAGTGGCTGTTCGCGTTCGCGATGCTCGGCGACGATCGCGCCGTGCTCGAAACCTATGCCGAAGGGCGGCGCGTGCATCGACGCGGTTGAACGGGCGCGAGGCAACGCGGGCCGCTTCGTGACGCGCTTACCGCTTCGCGCCGTTTGGAACCGCTTTATACCGCCGCGGCGACGAACGCCGCGGCGGCGCATCCGGCCTCAGGCCGGCGTGGTCATACACACTTCGTGCAGCGCGGTCAGCCGCCGCACCGGATCGGCAACGTAAGGATTGGACTCGTCCCACGCGTAGCCGGCGAGAATCGCGCTGATCATCCGGCGAATCTTCGGGGTCTGATTCGCGTAGAAGACGATGTCCTGCAGTTCGCCCGTGTACCAGCGCTCCACGAATGCACGGAACGTGTCGATCCCCTTGCGCAGCGGCTCGTCGTATTCGGTCGCCCAATCGACATGCTCGCCGTCGAGTTGCCGCAGCAGCGTCTGCGTCGCGAGATGCGCGGAACGCAGCGCGATCGTTACGCCCGACGAAAACACCGGATCGAGAAATTCGCCGGCGTTGCCGAGCAGCGCATAGCCGGGGCCGTGCAGGCGTTCGACGTTGGCCGAATAGCCGCCGATGCGATTGACCGGCATCACGAACGGCGCCTCCCCAATCAAGCGAGCGATCGTCGGCTCCGCGCGCATCAGCTCGCGCAGCTTCGCCTCGCGCTCCGCCTCCGGCACATCGAGAAACGCGGCATCGGCCACACAGCCGATCGAAGTGCGTCCACCAGCGAGCGGAATCATCCAGTACCACACGTCGCGGCGCTCGGGATGCACGGCCACGCAAATCTTGTTGCGATCGTTGGCGTCGGCCGGCAGCCCGTCCTGGACGTGCGAGAACAGCGCCGCGCGCGCGGGCATGTTCGAAGGCTTTTCGAGCCCGAGTAGCCGCGGCAGTACGCGGCCGAAGCCGCTCGCATCGAACACGAAGCGCGAGGCGACGCGATAGGTGCGGCCCGCTTCGTCCTCCACTTCGAGCACCGGCGCATCGCCCGTCTGCATCGAGCGCACCGTATGGCCGAAGCGCACCTGCACCCCCTGCTCGGTCGCGCGCCGGACCAGCAGTTGATCGAATACGGCGCGCTCGACCTGATACGTCGTGCCCCACCCTTCCGAATGTTTGTCGCGGAAATCGAACGACGAGGTCTTCTCGCCGTGGACGAACGATGCGCCGTTCTTGTATTGGAAACCAGCCTCGACGACGGCCTGCAACATGCCGGCCTCTTCGAGATAAGCCATGCTCTGCGGCAGCAAGCTCTCGCCGATCGAAAAGCGCGGGAAGTGCTGACGCTCGAGCACGAGCACCGACCGTCCCGCGCGCGCGAGCAGCGCAGCCGCCACGGCCCCGGCCGGCCCCGCGCCGATCACGGCCACATCCATCTGCTCGACTTCCCCGAACTCTGTATTCATCGTTGTTTCTTCCTTGTTATCGTCCATTTCGACAGTGAGTCGGCAGTGCGCCCGCTTCGACGCACGCCTGGGCCGGTTCCCATTACAATCCGCGGCATCACAACGACAACCATTCGCGGGGGAAGCCGACGTGTCATCCAATTCAATGCCTGCCTTGAGCAAGCCCTCGACGTTCGTTCCCGAAACGGCCTTCGGCGTCTGGTTTCTGCGCACGCACACGTGGGAACACCACGTGCTGCGCGTGGCCATCGACGATCTGAAACGGCTGATCGACGCGCCGCTTCCGCATGCGCCCGTCATCGTCGATGCCGGCTGCGGACAAGGCATCTCGTTCAAACTGCTCGCACGCGCGTTCGAGCCGAGCCGTATCGTCGGCGTCGATTGCCATCGCGCTTCGCTCGCCCTCGCCGAACACGCGGCACGACGCACGCACATCGGCACCGGCATCGATGTCGACATCGAACTCATGCAAGGCGACTGCGCCGCGCTGCCGCTGCCCGATGCCAGCGTCGACATCGTCTTTTGCCATCAGACGTTCCACCATCTCGTCGAGCAAGAACGCACGCTCGACGCGTTCTGGCGCGTGCTGAAGCCGGGCGGTCTGCTCCTGTTCGCCGAATCGACCGACGCTTATATCAAGTCGTGGGTCATCCGTCTTCTGTTTCGCCATCCGATGCATGTGCAAAAGAGCGCCGACGGTTATCTCGACATGCTGCGCACCCGCGGCTTCGCATTCGCCGAACGCAACGTCTCGCTGCCCTATCTCTGGTGGAGCCGCGCGAAAGATTTCGGCTTGCTCGAGCGGCTCGGCGTTCATCATCCGAAGCCGGGCAAGCGGCGCGAGACGCTTGTCAACGTCGCCGCTCGCAAACCGCTCTAGCGCCGCGTCCTTACTTGCGCAGCGTCACCACGTCGCCCTTGAGCGCGACGCCGGCGATCACGGCGCCTGCACCGCACACGAACTCGGTCGAGCTTGCCGTCAGGTTGTCCTTGTAGTTGCTCTTGATGTTGATGACGGCGTTGCCGCCCGCTTCGCGCGCGCGCTTTTGCAGCGAGATCACGGCCGACAAGAACACGTGCTGGCACGCAAGCTCATCGCTGCGGCCGAACGAACTCGTCTTCTTGTTGGTGGCGGCTTCGCTCAAGGTCTTGAGCACGACAGGATGCGGCTGGCCGGCGAAATACAGCGCGATGTCGGAATCGACTTTGCCCCCGTCCGTCTTCAGCGCGCTGTCGATCGAGTACGTTTCGATGGAATTGCGAGCAAATGCCTGCGTGGCCGCGAACGACAGAGCAACGACAGCCGCCAGCTTCAGATAACGATTCATGGTGCTTATTTCCTATTTTCTTTTAAGTTGAGGAACTGCAAGTTTCCGGGCCGAGCCCTTGGCCCGGAGGGTTCACTGCGCCCCGAGCGTGACGAGCTCGCCGTGCACCTTCAGTGCGGCGGCGCTCCCACTCGTAGCGCAGGTGAATTCGGTAGCCGAGGACGTGTGCGTTTCATGGAAGCTCGTCTCGATGTTGATCACGGCGTTGGCGCCGTGGTCGATGGCATCCGTGCGAAGCGCATCCAGTGCTTGCGTCAGCGCCGCGTTGCACGACGCGGTTTCACCGTCGAGCTTGCGCGCGATGCGCGCCGACTCGGTCTTGTCGCCATGCGACGCCGTCACGGCGGGATGGGCCGCATCGCCGAAATAAAACGCCACTTTGCCGTCGGTGCTCTGCGCATCGAGCACGGGCTTGAGCGGATAGCTGGTCGTATGCGTGTGCGCCACGGCCCCGTGCGTCACCGCTGCCAGCGCCGACAGCGCAATCAGGTGCTTCAGTTTCATCGCGTTACTCCTTTTGTTGTTGTCGCGTCAAAAAATCGAAGCGCCGCGTTGCCGCTTCACGCGCCTTCGCAGGCGCCGAACATCAAACTCGCACAACTGCCGCCAAAACCGAACGAGACGGACATCGCCGCGGCAAGCGGCGCCGCGCGCGTCGCTCGCACGATCGGTGCGCCCGCCGCACAGGGATCGAGCGATTCGATCCCCGCACTGGCCGCGACGAACCCGTCACGCATCATCAGCAACGTATAGATCGCCTCGTGCACGCCCGCCGCGGCAAGCGGATGCCCCGTCAACGCCTTCGTCGACGACAGCGGCGGAATGCGCTCGCCGAAGACGGCCGCAAGCGCCTCGAGTTCTTGCGCATCGCCGAGCGGCGTCGACGGCGCGTGCGTGTTCACGTAATCGGGCTGCGCGCCGGCCTCGGTCAACGCGGCGCGAATCGCGCGGGCGATGCCGGCCGCGCCCGGCGCCACCATCGCCTGCGCCTCGGTCGCTTGGCCGAATCCTGTGAGCTCGGCATAGATCGAGGCGCCGCGTGCGCGCGCATGCGCAAGGGACTCGAGCACGAGCACGCCCGCCCCCGACCCCATCACGAAGCCGTCGCGCAACGCATCGTACGGACGCGACGCACGCCCCGGCTCGGCGTTGAATCCGCGCGAGAGCGCGCCCATCGCATCGAACATCAGCGCCGTGTTCTCATGCAGCTCTTCGCTGCCGCCCGCGAGCACGAGGTGCTGCCGCCCGCTTTGAATCAATTGCATCGCCTGGCCGATCGCGAGCGCCGAGGTCGTACACGCCGACGACGGCGAATAGCAGACACCCTCCAACCCGAAGACGTGCGCAACGTTCGCGGACACGGTACTGCCCATCGCCTGCGGTACGACGAACGGCGGAATTCGCTCGATGCCGCGTGCGCTAGCCAACGCAAGCGCGGCATCGTAAGCCGACAACGCGCCGGCACCGGAGCCGATCACCGCTCCGGCCCCGGGCGAGCGCAACGCCGACGGCGTCAGCCGCGCATCGTCGATCGCCATGCGTGCCGCGTGGCACGCGAAGCGCGCCGTGTCGCCCATGAAGCGCTCGAACTTGCGCGCAAACGGCGTCGCGCCGGCAAGCGATGCCGCGCCGGCCACCTGACTCGCGAAGCCGCGTTCGGCCCAGGCCTCGATGCGCACGATGCCGCAACGGCCTGCGCGCAAGGCATCGGCCACCGCGTCGAGCGCATTGCCGAGGCACGAGACGATGCCCATGCCGGTCACGACCACGCGTTGGGTATCCGGGCGCATCGTGCCGCTCATCGCCAACGCTTGAAGATCAGCGACGTGTTGATGCCGCCGAACGCGAAGTTGTTGCTCATCACGTGCTCGGCATCGATCGTGCGACCGTCGTGCATGATGTAATCGAGCGTTGCGCAAGCCGGGTCGACCGTCGTCAGGTTCAACGTCGGCGCGTACCAGTTGCGCTTCATCATCTCGATCGTCCACCAGGCTTCGAGCGCGCCGCAAGCGCCGAGCGTGTGCCCGACGAAGCTCTTGAGCGAACTGATCGGCATCGCGTTGCCGAATACGGCTGCCGTCGCGGCGCTCTCGGCCACGTCGCCGCGGTCGGTCGAGGTGCCGTGCGCATTCACGTAGGCGATCGCCTCGGGCCGCAGTTGCGCATCGTCGAGCGCCATTCGCATCGCATGCGCCATCGTCGCAGCCGTCGGCTGCGTCATGTGCGCACCGTCGGAATTGCAGCCGAAGCCCGCGATCTCCGCGTGGATCGTCGCACCGCGCGCATGCGCATGCTCGTATTCCTCGAGCACGAGCGTGGCGGCACCCTCGCCGACGACGAGCCCGTCGCGCGCGGCATCGAACGGACGCGGCGTCAAATGCGGCGCGTCGTTGCGCGTGCTCGTTGCATAGAGCGTATCGAAGACGGCGACGGCCGGCCCCGAGAGTTCTTCGGCACCGCCCGCGAGCATCAGCGTCTGCTTGCCTGTCGCGATGGCCTCATAGGCGTAGCCGATCGCCTGGCTGCCCGATGCGCACGCGCACGAGGTCGGAATGACGCGCCCCTTCAAATCCCAGAACAGGCCCACGTTGACAGCCGCCGTGTGCGGCATCATCTGCACGTAGCTGTTCGACGTCACGTCGTGCATCGATCCCGTATCGAGCATCGTGCCGAATGCGCGAATCGGCTGCACCGAGCCCGACGACGAGCCGTACGCGACACCCATCCGGCCGTCGGCGATCGACGCGTCGCCGGCAAGCCCGGCGTCGGCGAGCGCAAGCTCGCTCGCCCGGACGGCGTACATCGAGACGGGCCCCATCGATCGCGTTTTCTTACGCGGGTATTCGGGCGGCACCTGGAAGCTCGGCAGCGGGCACGCGAGACGCGTGTGTAGCGACGAGAAGTAATCCCACTCGGGCATACGGCGCACCGCGTTGCGCCCACCGCGCAGCGCCGCCTCGATCTCGTCCCAGCGCGAGCCGAAGGCAGTCACGCCGCCCATTCCAGTGACGACGACACGCCTCATCAGATCATCCCGCCGTTGACGCCGATGACCTGGCGCGTGATGTAGGACGCGCAATCGGACATCAAGAAACCGACCGTTGCGGCGATCTCATCGGGGCGGCCCACGCGTCCCATCGGCACCGTCTGCAACGCCTGTTCGAGATGCTCGAGCTCGGCAAGCATCTCCGTGTCGACGAGCCCCGGCGCAACGCAGTTGACCGTGATTCGGCGCGACGCAAGCTCGACGGCGAGCGCCTTCGTCGCCCCGATCAGTCCCGCCTTGGCCGCGCTGTAATTGACCTGGCCGCGATTGCCGATCACGCCCGAAACCGACGCGATCGTGACGATGCGGCCGCCCTGTTTGGCGCGCACCATCGGCATCGTCAACGGATGAACGACGTTGTAGAAGCCGTCCAGGCCCGTTTCGATGACGGCGTCCCAATCTTCGTCCGTCAGCGCCGGAAACGCCGCGTCGCGCGTGAGGCCCGCGCAGAGCACGATGCCGTAGTAAGCACCGTCGCGCGCAACCTCGGCTTCGAGCGCCGCGCGGCATGCGGCCCGGTCGCGCACGTCGAACCGCACGAGACTCGCTCGGCCGCCTTGCGCGACGATCGCGTCGACCACCGCCTGTGCTTCGTTCACACCGCTGCGGCAATGCACGGTGACGGCGAAGCCATCCGCGGCGAGACGATACGCAATCGCGCGGCCGATGCCGCGGCTTGCGCCGGTAACGAGAACCCGCCGGCTGGTCATGACGTGAAACTCCCTTCGATGAATGCTTGAAAATCGGTCGGTTGGAACACCTTGACGACGGCTTGCGCGACGCACCGAGCGTCGGTCGAGATCGTGCACTCGTAGGCGCCGTGGCCCTGTTCGCTCTTGAGCAGTTCGATCGCCTCGATACGCAGACGCGCGCCGGGCGCGAACGAAGGCGCCTGCGCTTCGTAACGGCTGGCGCCGAGCAAGACGCCGGGCCGCGCCTGGCCGCCCGCGCGCATCGCGATCAAACCGACGTGCGCGGCGATCGCCTGCGCCATCAACTCGATACCGATCCAAGCCGGCATCGAGCCGTCCGGATTGGCGTACCAAGCCTGCGGATCGATGCTCGCGAGCACGCTCACGGCGGTGTCGCTGCATGCGACGATTTCATCGAGAAGACGCATCGTGCCGCGGTGCGGCAGCACGTCGTCGACAGCGGGGAATGCGGTGTCGACGACATTCGCGTCGGCTGCGGCGGCGGTCTCGAATGGAAGGGTCGGCGTCGTCATCGTCAATGTCTTGGATCGTTCAATGCGCAAGCACGAGGCTCACGTTGCTGCCGCCGAAGGCGAACGAGTTGCTCATCACGGCCTGGCCCGGCGCGAGACGCCGCTCGCCATCGACGAGATCGAGCGTCGGGAGCGCCGGATCGGCCACGCCGTCCCAGAGATGGCGCGGCAACGGCATCCCGTCGCGCACGAGCGAGAGCCAGGCGAAACCGAGCTCGGTCGCGCCCGCAGCGCCGAGCGTGTGACCAGTCAGCGGCTTCGTGCCGCTCGCCGCGATCCCCTTGGGGAACACACGCGACATGAGCCGCGCCTCCATCTCGTCGTTCTTGCGCGTCGCCGTCGCATGCAGATTCACGTAGCCGATCGCCTGGGCGCTCATGCCCGCGTCGGCAAGCGCCGCGCGCAGCGCCTGCTCGCCGCCCTCGCCCGCCGGGTCGGGCGCGGAAATGTGGTGCGCATCGCTCGATTCGCCGATGCCCGCCAAAACGGCGGGGCCTTGTTCGCGGCTCATCAGAAACACGGCCGCCCCTTCGCCGATGTTGATGCCGGCGCGATTCAAGCTCATCGGATTCGTGCGCGCGAGACTCGTTGATTCGAGCGCCGCGAAGCCGCGCAACGTCAGTTCGCAGAGCGAGTCGACGCCGCCGACGACGAGCGCATCGCACAGACCAAGCTGTAGCAGACGGCGCGCGGCGGCGAACGCTTTCGCGCTCGAGGTGCATGCCGTCGAAATCGTGAATGCGGGCCCTTGCAGGCCCAGTGCGGCAGCCGCAAACGGGGCGCTGCCGCCGATTTCCATTTGGGCGTAATGAAACGGCGGAAGCGGCGCGACGCCGGCATCTCGCGCGCACGGGCCATCGAGCATCGCCTCGCCTGCACCGATGCCCGACGTGCTCGTACCGAGGACGACACCCACGCGCCCGACGCCATAGCGTGCGCACGCGGCCTGCACCGCAGGCTCGATCTGGGCCAGTGCCGCGAGCAAGAGCCGGTTGTTGCGGCAGTCGTAATGCGCGAGCGACTCCGGCGGGGCGCGATCGAGCGGATCTTGCACGCGGCCAACATGCGCGCCATGCTCGCCGCCGAGCGCAACGAGGCCCATCCCGGGCGAGACACCCACGGCAAGCGCCGCGGCGACCGCGTCGGTATCGGCGCCAAGCGCGTTGATCATGCCGAGGGCATGCAGATAGACATGAGGCAATTTCATCGGCGAACCCCTTCCTGCGGCATGCCGATTGGCGACAGCAAAGCCGACACGGCGATGCCGAGCGCGAGCGTGGCGCCGAAGGCTTTCAATACCGGCATCGCGCTCATCGCGAGCAGCCCGAACGAGAGTAAGGTCGTCGCGGCCGAGAGTGCGACGCCCGTCCATACCGCGCCCAGATCGGCATCCGCGCGCGTGCAGCCCTCGCGCAGGAAGACGGCATAGTTGACGCCCACGCCAAGCACGAGCATCAGCGCAAGCCAGTTGAACAGCGTCAGCGGCACGCCGGCATAGCCGAATGCTGCCAGCGCGACCGCGATCGCAAGCACGACCGGCATGACGACGCGCACACCACCGGCCGCCCGGTAGCGGCCGATCAGCAGCGCGAGCACGAGCGCGACCGCACCGGCGAGCCACAGCGCGCTATCGACGCGATACGCCCCGAACAGGCGCGACACGCTCGCGGCCTTGTCGACGAAAGCAACGCCCGGCAGCGCATGCGCGAGCGCGGCCAGCGCGGGCAATTGCGCGGAAGTCGCCCCGCGCGGCATCACGATGGCCGCATAGCCGGCCGCGGCGTTCACGTTCGAGCCGGCGGTGTTCGAGTCGCGCACCGCACCTAGCCAGAGATGGCGATACGGCTGCGACCACGGCGTGGCCAGCCAAGCGTCGAGCGTGAGCGGCGCGGCCGTGCCATGCGTCCACGCGTCGACGTATTGCGACGCCGCCGCCTCGCGAAACCCACCGCCGGTCAACGTCGCGCGCAATGCATCGGGCGAGCGCAACGCCGTCGATGCGAGCAGCGCGCGATCGGCCGCCTGCCGCCGAGCCGAGGGGACGAACTGCGAAATCGACTGCCAGCCCGCGAGCCGCCGCCCGGCGAGCGGTGCATCGAGCCGCTCGCCAAGCGCTTCGCAGCGCTCGAGCACCGCCTCGGGCGTCGCGCCTTTAACGACGAAGAAGCGTGCGCCGTCGTCGATACCGATCGCTTCGCGCACGGCGTGCTCCTGCGCCACCAGCGAAGGATCGCGCTGGACGAGCAGATGAATGTCGTCGTCGCTCGTCACGCGCAGCCACCCCGGCACCGCGGCGGCCAGTACCAGCGCGGCCACGAACCAGCTACGGCGGCCGCCAAGCATCGCCTGCCAAATCGACAGCAGCCGCGCCGCGCCGGCAAACAAATAGGTCGGTGCCCGGCGCGGTGCACGCTCGAGCAACACCGGCAGCAGCGAGGTGACGGCGAAAAACGCCATTGCGATGCCGACCATCGCAAAGCAGGCGATCTGTTTAAGCGCCGGGAACGGCGCCCAAGCGAGAATCGCGTAGCCGAGCAAGCTCGTCGCAAGCGCCACGAGCAGCGCGGGACGCACCTCTCGCAAGCCGCGCTGCGCATCCCACCGCGGCCCCTCGCTCAGATAGAGGACGAAGTATTGAATGGAATAGTCGACTGCCTCGCCGATCAAGCTCGCGCCGAACACGAGCGTGAGCAGATGCAGTTGACCGAAGATCGCCATCGTCGCGGCGAGCGCGCAGCCAATGCCGATTGCCGTCGACAGAAATCCCAGCGCGATCAAACGCGGCGAACGAAAAATCCAAAGCATCAGGAGCGCGATGCCACAGGCGGACCATATGCCGATGCGATGCACGTCGCCTTCGGACGCGCGACGCGCCGCGTCGGCATAGAACACCGCGCCGGTGCGCACCATCCGCACGTCGGGGAACGCATGCGTCGATGTGCGCTCCGCGCTCGCCGTCGCCTCGCGCACGGCGCTCTGAACGGACGTCTCGTAGGCCGAGCCGGGCAACGTCGCCGTCACGAGCACGCTCGTCTGCGTCCCGCGATGCGCGACGAGCATGCCATCCTCGACGCTCAGATTCGTCGCCGCCAGCGGCAGCGCGCCGAGCCACCGGCTCAGCCAGCCGAACGGATCGTCGGCGAGCGACGCCGTCAGCCCGGCGCGCAAGGGATCGAACAGCCGCTCGGCCAGCAGGTCCGGCAACGCCGCAGAACCCGTGGACAGCGCCGCGCGATCGCGAGCCGTTAGGAGTCCGAATCGATAAGGCAGGTAAAAGCGCGCGACTTGCGTTACGTCGAACGGCGGCAACTGCGCCGTGACGCTACGAAAAGCACCGCTCGACGCAAGCGACTGCGCGAGCCGCCGCGCCGCCGCTTTCGCATGCGCTGCATCGTTGCTCGTCATGAGGTAGACCGCCCGCTCGCCCATCGTCGCCGCGAGCGCATCGAGCGCCTGCTCGGCCACGGGATCGGCTTCGGTCTTCGGCAGCAGGGCGAGCAGATTCGTCTGCAGCGGCGGCAGCGCAGCGGTGTGCACGCCCAAGGATGGCTCGGCGAACCGCCACGCGCAATAGACGGCCGCGGCACACGCGAGTGCCAGCCATGCGAGCAGCACGCCCCACCGCCTTGCTGCCCACGACGCTTGCACGGCTCCCATCAGCGCGCTCCGAACAAAGCCAGCTCGGCCGGGGTCAACGCATCGATCGCTTCGCTGCCCGAAAATTCGATGCGCGTCGCGTCGCCGTTGGCGGCGGTGATCTCGAGCGTCTGCAGAAACGCGCCGCCCTCCATGCGCAGCGATTTGACGGCCTGCGCGAGCTGCGGCTGATTCGGCGTCAGCAACAAATGCCAGTGCGCCGGCGTGCCGCCGGCCGCCACGTCGAACTGCGAATAGAGTGCCGACAAATCGCCGCCCAGCATCGCACGCATCATCTGCGACACTTGCGCGATGCCCCCACGCGTCGCCCCGCGCGTCGTCCGGCTACCGTTCGCGTCGATCTTCGTGACGCCCGCATCGCCGATCACATACGTGACGCGGTACGGTGTCTCGGTACGCCAAATCACGCCGCGATCACGCGTGAACACGAGCGTGCCCGTGCTCACGAGTGGCGCCGACAGTGCCGAAAGCGTCTGCGTCTGCCGAAACTGCGCGCGCACGCCGCCCTTTGCGGCCAACTGCGCGGTGATCCGCGCGACCAGCCCCGCATCGGCCATCGAGCTGCCCGGCACAGCCGTACGGCTCGCGGGCCGCGCATCCACGGCCGAAGCCGATGCGCACGAGACCGCGGGCGGCCATGCAAACGCACACGCGATGCCCAAGGCCAGCAGCGTCAAGCGGGCGACGAAACGCCAAAGGGTCTGCCCCATCGCTGTCATTGCTGCCATCGCTGCCTCAGCTTCTCGAGGACGATCGGCGGCGAGACGAATTGCAACTCGCGCGTCGCGGCGCAAACGGCGACCTGAATCGTATAGCCCTTCGTCAGCCGCTCGCCGGAGGCAACGTCGACGATCTCATAGCCGATCTTAAGACGGTTCTCGAACTCCAGCAGTTCGGTGCGCACATCGAGCGTCTGACCGTAAACGGCGGGCCGTACGTACTTCAAATGCGCTTCGACGATCGGCCACAGATAGCCCGACGCTTGCATCGCCGGATAGTCGTAATCGAACGCGCGCAGCAACGCGGCTCGGCCGATCTCGAAATACTTCAGATAGTGGCCGTGCCAGCAGACGTTCATCGCATCGACGTCGTGAAACGGCACTTCGACTCGCGCGCTGGCCTGCAGCGGTAAGCGTGCTCGGTCCATTCAGCGCACCGTCTCGTTCGCCGCACCCGCGGGCGGGCACGCGCCGACGAGTTCGCCATCGGCAATGCATTGCGTCAGCGCGCGCAGATCGTGCTCGAGCGGGCGATCGTCGCCGACGAACGGCGAGTATGCACCCACGCGTTCGACGAACGCCGCGAGCGGCGCCGTCAGCGACGTACCCTTCGTCGCCGCCAATCGCAACCGCGCCGCTTGCACCGCCGCGAGCGTATGAGCGGCGGCGACCTGCTCGGTCAGTTCGAGCACGCGCAGGCAATCGCGCGCCGCGATCGTGCCCATACTGACCTTGTCCTGGTTGTGCGCTTCCGTCGAGCGCGAAAACACGCTAGCCGGCATCGTCAGTTTCAGCGCCTCGGCCGTCCAAGCCGACGAGGAGATTTGCACGGCCTTGAACCCGTGGCTGATCGGCGCGCGCGTTGACGTCGCGCCCGACAGATTGCGTGGCAAACCGTTATTGAACTTATCGTCGACGATGAGTGCGAACTGGCGATCCATCAAATCGGCGAGATTGGCGACTGCCGTCTTCAGTGCATCCATCGCAAACGCGATGTGGCCGCCATAGAAGTTTCCGCCATGCAAAACCCGCTCGCCGTCGACGTCGATCAGCGGATTGTCGTTCGCGCTGTTGAGCTCGTTCTCGACGTCGCGACGCACCCAAGACAGCGCGTCTTGCGCAACGCCGATGACGTGCGGCGCGCAACGGATCGAATAACGATCCTGCAACCGTTGCCCGGCCGTATCCTCGCGTCCCGCGAGATCGTCGCGTATCCACGCCGCGGCCTGCGCTTGCCCCGCGTGGGGCTTGACTTCGAAGATCGTCGCGTCGAAATGCGCGGCGCGACCGTCGAGCGCGACCGTGCATAGTGCCGTCAAACGCGCCGCGAGCCGCGTCAGTTGCGCCGCACGCACGAACGCGAGACAGGCAAGGCCCGTCATCACAGCCGTGCCGTTCATCAAGGCGAGCCCCTCTTTGGGCGCGAGTTGCAGCGGCGCGCGGCCAAGCTCGGACCAAACCTCGGCGGCCGCGCGCACTTGGCCGCCGAACGCGACCTCGCGTTCGCCGACGAGAGCGGCTGCGACATACGACAGCGGCGTCAGGTCGCCGCTCGCGCCAACGGACCCTTCGGCCGGAATACGCGGCAGGACATCGCAGTTGATGAGATCGGCCAACCGTTCGAGCAGGACCATACGCACGCCCGAGTATCCGTAGGCGAGCGACGTCAAGCGTGCGGCGATCACGGCGCGCGTCTCAACCGGATCGAGCAAGCGGCCCATGCCGCAGCCGTGATAGCGCGTCAACTGCAAGGGCAGCGCTTCGACGAGCTCGGGCGGCACGTTCACCACGCACGCGTCGCCGTAGCCCGTATTGACGCCGTACACCGTGGCGCCCGCATCGAGCCTTGCGCGCAGAAATGCCGCTCCGCGCTCGATATAAGCGCGCCAGTTCGCATCGTCATTCAACGCGACACCGGCACGTGCACCGGCGATCGCCGCGACATCCTCGATCGCGAGCCGGCGGCCGCCGATGCGAATCGTCGCGCGAGCGCCTTGCGTGTCGGGCGCGGTGCGACGCGCGGTCAAATCATCTTCGGCCATTGCCCTCTCCACGCTGACGCGCCCAGAAATCGAAAAAATTGAACCATTGGAACGGTGCCTTGCGGCAGTAGTGCTCGAGCCGCTGCGCGTAGCGGCCGGCATGTGCGGCCAAATGCGCGGCGCGCTCGCGCCGCGGCAACGCGATGCGCTCGGCGAACGGCTCGAAATAGAGCCGGTGCCGGCCGCCCTCTTTCAAGCAGAAGAACAGATAGACGGGGCAGCCGAGCGCGTGCGCAAGCACGTACGGCCCCTGTGCGAACGGTGCGACGACGCCCAGGAACGGGGCCTCGACGACGCGCCCCGCCTCATGGGCAGGCACCCGATCGCCGACGATGACGAGCAGTTCGCCCGCGTCGATCCGCTGCTCCATCAACATCGCTGTCTCGGGACCGAAATCGGCGACCTCGACCATGCGGCTCGCGAAATCGCGGTGAGCGCCCGCCAGCACGCTATTGAATCGCCGCGCATGCTCCGTATAGACGACGGCCGTGATCTTGGCGTGCGCCCCGCGTACGGCCAATGCACGCGTCATCTCGAGATTGCCCAGGTGCGCGCCGATGACGAGCGCGCCCTTTCCGCTCGCGACGAGCGCTTCGAACGCCGACGGATCGTCGAACACGACGTCGGCATGCCGCACTTTCCCGGTCCATGCGGCGAGCTTGTCGAGCCCCGCCTCGGCGAAAGCCAGCATATGCCGATAGGCCGAGCACCAGCCGGGCGCAGGCGTCGTTTGCGCGGGCGACGCCTCGCGCAAATGCGTGAAATAGCGCCGCGACTCGAGCCGCGCCGTCCGGCCGGTCAGCAGGAAATACGCGACGATCGGATGGAGCCAGAGGCGCGTCGCGCGCATGCCGAACACCCG
Organism: Trinickia acidisoli; assembly: GCF_017315725.1. Lineage (NCBI taxonomy): Bacteria > Pseudomonadati > Pseudomonadota > Betaproteobacteria > Burkholderiales > Burkholderiaceae > Trinickia > Trinickia acidisoli. The sequence continues at coordinate 1,241,628 of NZ_JAFLRG010000001.1, read as the reverse complement.
GCAGCTCAACGCGAGCAGGCGCATGCCCGTCCGGCTGCCGCGTTCCGCGATGCGCCACCAGCGGCCGCGGCTATCCGATCCCGGCGCGCGCGCGCCGCTGCGCGGCAGCACCTTGCGAGCGAGCAGAATCGGCAGGCGCACGAGCATGCCCGCGACCAGGCGCGTGTGGCTCTTGCTGATGCGTACATTGTCGCGCACCACGTCGAAATGGGAAAGCCCGCCCGCCGCGTAAGTCACCCGCGTCGGAATCGTCACGAAGCGCAGCGCGCGCCAGGACAAGCGCACGAGGATTTCGATGTCGAAGTCCATCCGCATCGGCAGCGCGACGGCATCGATGAGGTCGCAAGCCGCGTCGAGCGGATAGAGGCGAAAGCCGCACATCGAATCGGGAATCGCGAACGACAACGTTTCGATCCATACCCAGACGTGCGTCACATAGCGGCCATACAACCGCGCCTTCGGCACGCTCTCGTCGTACACCGGCCGCCCCAGCACGACGGCATCGGGCGCCGTGCGAGCCGCTTCGAGAAAACGAGGCACGTCGGCCGCGTCATGCTGACCGTCCGCGTCGATCTGCAAAGCATGTGTGAAGCCAGCCTTGCGCGCGGCATTCAATCCCGCCATCACGGCAGCGCCCTTGCCGCCGTTGACGGCAAGACGCAGCAGCGACACCTGAGGCGCACAACGTCCGGCCAGCTCGGCGAGCACCGCTTGCGTGGCCGCGTCGCTGCCGTCGTCGACGACGAAGATCGGCAGCCCGTGAGGCATCAACCGCGCGAGCGTCGTGCCGATTTCGTCTTTATGGTTGTAGATCGGAATGACGATCGCCACACGCACGGTCACGCCGCCTCCCCATAGGCGACGACGCCCGACGCGCTGTCGCGCTCGCCAAGGCAGAACGCGAACCGCATTTTGCGGCGCGCCGCATCGTGAGCCAGCGTCAAATGCAGGATCGCGCCCGGCGGCACCGGGATCATGAACTTGAGCCGCTCGACGGCGCGCATCGAGCGAACCTCGGGCCACTGCTCGGCGCCGAGCTGCACGGCCCAGTCGATCTGCACGACGCCGGGCAGGATCGGCAAGCCCGGAAAATGCCCGGCGAAGTGCGCGAGCGCCTCGGGCACGCGCAGCTCGTAGTGCAGCACGTCTTCATGCGCGAACTGCGCGAGTACCTCCACCCCTTGCGCGCGCGCCTCGAACGCGGCGGCAACGGCCGCGGCCGGCAGCTTGCCGCGCGCATCGAACGGCAGCGCGCTGCAAAAGCGCCAGCGGCGCGGCAGCACGACTGTCTCGACATACTCGCCCAGGTGCGCGCGCAGCGCCTTCGACAACGCGACTCTCCCTCCAGCGAGCAACGCCGCGCACCCTTCGCGCGTCAACGCGACGAGCACGCCGAGCCGCTCACGCGCCGCCCCCGGCAACACGACAGCGGCAGCCTGCGCCACGCACGGATGGCGCGCAAGATGCGTCTCGATCTCGGGTAGCGAGACACGCTTGCCGTCGAGCTTCACGACGCGGTCCAGCCGCCCCTTGAGCCGAAAGCGGCCGGCATCGTCGAACACGACGGCATCGTCGGTCCGATGCCATTCGTCGTGTCCGAGGTGCGGTGAGCGCACCACGAGCGCGCCGTCGGCATCGCATTTGAGTTCGACGCCGGGCACGCCTTGCCATGCGTCCGAGCGGTCCCGCTGACGCCAAGCGATGCCGCCCGTCTCCGTGCTGCCGTAAATCTCGACGGGCGCGCCGTCGAAGCGGCGCGCGTACACCGCGGCGGCTTCTTCGGCGAGCGGACCGCCCGACGAAAAGAATACGCACGGCGCCGGGACGAGCGCATCGAAGCCCGGCAGCTCGGTCCAGCGCGCGAGTTGCGACGGGCTCGAGACCACGGCCGCGCGGCCGACCTGCGCGAGCCGCGCTTGCAGTTGCAGGGGCTCTGCGCAGTGCCCGCGGTCGAACGCGCGTCCCGCGGCCAGCGGCCAGAACACGCGAAACAGCAAACCGTAAATGTGCCGATGCGGGACGCTGGCAAGCATCGGCGCCTGCCCCAGCATCGCCCCCCACTGCGTCTCGAGCGTGCGCACTTCGGCGTCGAACTGCGCAAGCGTCTTGCGCACGGCTTTCGGCACTCCGCTGCTGCCGGACGTATAAAGCGTCAGCGGCGCGTCGGCATCGATGTCGCGCGCGCGCATGTCGGCTGCAACGCACGCATCGACCGACGGCAGTTCGGCCGCGGTCAGCAAGACGTCGTAGCACGAGCCCAGCATCGCCAAATACGCGGGCGTCGACGTCGACGGAACGATCGGCTCCTTGCTGCACGCAAGGGCTGCGAACAGCGCGCAGACAAACTCGAACGGATCGTCGAGGCAAACGGCGACGCGCGGCCCGGTTTGCCGCTCGAGCCAGCTCGCGTACTTCGCCACACGCGCCTTGAAGGCCCGAAAATCGAGCACCGCCGCGTGATCGAGGCAAACCGGCATCGCCTCGTCCCGTGGCGCCCAAGGCAGCGCGCGCAGCGCAACGAACGAGGCGTTCAACGCGTCTTCTCCCGCAACACGAACGCATGACGCCAAACGATTTCCGCCACGATCAATACGCCAATCAAGAGATAGGTGATGACACCGTTATAAAGCGCCCATTGCGCGCGCGAGCCCCAAAGCGCGCACGCAGCCGACACCGCGCCGTTGAGCACGAAGAACACGCACCAGACTTGCGTGACGCGGCGCGTGTAACGCACGCCGCGCGCATCGAGATCGGGCCGGCGTACGCGCGCAAACTTTTCGATCATCGACGGGCCCCCGTTGCACAACGTCGCGCCGAACGCGACGAGCATCGCGGCATTGACGACGATCGGGTAAGCGCGCAGCAACGTCTCGCTGTCGGTCACGGCGATGGCCGCCGACAAGCCGCTCATGGTCAGCGCGGCGGCCCATTCGAGCCGCGTGAACCGCGCCAGCAACGCGCCGAGACTGCCGGCGCCGAGCCAACGCTGCAGCCAAAGCAGTACCAGCAAGGCAAGCCCGATGAAACGCGGTGAACCAACGCGCAGGAACGCGAGAATCACGACCGGATAGGCGAGTTTCAAAACGACGCTGGCGACGACGCGCGCGCGCCGGCCGGCCACTTCGCGCGCCGGTGGCGCCGCGCGTGTCGAGGCTGCGTGCATAGAATCAGGCCGCGAGCAGCGATTCGACGGCGCCGATGACGTCGCCGACCGTGCGCACCGATTTGAACTCTTCGGGCTTGATCCGGCGCCCCGTCATCTCCTGAAGCTTGATCGCCAGATCGACGGCATCGATGCTGTCCAGGTCCAGGTCGTCGAACAGATGCGCATCGGGCGTGACGCGCTCCGGCTCGATCGCGAAATTTTCGCTGAAGATGACGCGGATGCGTTCGAGGATCTCGGTATCGGTCACGGCTCACTCCCCTTCCGTTGCGGTGTCGCTATCGGCATGCGCCGGCGCCCGTTGGCTTTGCACGAGCGTGGCAAGCGTATTGATCGAGCGAAAGTGCTCGCGCGTGCGCTCGTCGTTGGCGGCAATCGTCAACGCATAGTGTTTGCGCAGCACGATGCCGATCTCCAGCGCATCGATGGAATCGAGACCCACGCCGTCGGTATCGAACAGCGGCGCATCGTCGTCGATGTCCTCGGGACGCAAATCCTCGAGGTCGAGTGCCTCGATCAACAACTGCTTAATTTCGAGTTTTAAAGAATCCATACGCAAACAGATGCTCGGTGATATGTGCTTGAACCGCTCGCGCGACGACGCGCGCAGCGGCGGCGTGCGGCGTGCCGGGAGCGGTGAAACTGTCGAGCTTGAGGGGCTCGAGGGCGGCAATGCGCATGCGGAACGGCCGAGACGGCACGTGATACCAGCGCATTTGTTTCGTGAAGGCAGGGGGATCGCAATCGATCAACACCGGCCGAATCGGGATGCCGGAACGCAGCGCCATATGGGCGAAACCGCGCGAAAACGGATGAAGCCGATCGCCGCCCGGGCTGCGCGTCCCTTCGGGAAAAATGATCATCGTATAGCCGGCGGCGAGTTGGCGCGCGCCCGCCTCGATCAACTCGGACGGATCGACATTGCTGACGTATTGGGCCGCGCGCACGATGCCCCAAAAACACGGATTGCCCCAATGGGCATTCTTGACGACACAGCAGGCGCGCGGAATGAGCGCGAGCAGCACCATGACGTCGAGGTAGGTGGGGTGATTCGCGACCACGATGGCCGGCCCGCGCGCGCTCAAAGCCGCGGCCCCGCTCACGTCGAGCTTCATGACGCCGACGACCTCGAGCAGCGAGACGAGCGTGCGAAAGAATCCATGAATGACCGCCGCGACGGCGCGCTGGCTCGACGCGCGATGCGGCCAAAGCCACGCGACCGGAAAGACGAGCACGGAAAACAGCACACCGCAGATGCCGAAGACCGTAAAAGCGGCACCGGTAGCCACGAGACGCCAAGCCCGATCGATACGCGCCATCGCCTGTCCGGTCATACGGCACCGCCTGAACGCAACGACCACTGCCAACGGCGGCCGAGCCCCTGCCAGGCCGCCGCGGCGTGTGCCGCCAATCCATGCATCAACGCTTCGCCCTGCGTCGCGAACGGAGACGCCGACTCGGCGTCGAGCGCCGGGCCGGCCACACACTCGAGCTGCTCGAGCGCACTGCGATCGAGCAAGATGGCGAGCGCGCCAGCCGGCATTTCGTGATCGACGGCGCCATAACGCGCGTCGACCGGCTCATCCGCGTAGACGACAAGCACCGGCGTAGCCGGATCGGTGCTGTACTGCGCATGCGCTTCGAGCAACGCGTAGCCAAGCGTTTCCGCACCGGCCGAGATCGCCGTCGCGGGCGATCGATCGCGTCGCGCGATGCTGTAGACGCCCGTCATCGCATTGAGCACGGACAAACTGAAAGCGGTGGGAGAAACGGGCTGGCCGGCGACGATATCTTCGAGCATGCCTGTGGTGCGGCGCAATTCGCCATGACGGGACGCGAACACGAGGCGCACGACATCGCGGTCGGCCGCGCAATCGTGCGCGACTTTCAGCGCCATTTTGGAGAGCGAGCTCAACCGGCGCCGCGCGAGCGGGTCGATGAACCCGATATCGGGAGCGGCCGTCGCGCCGGCCGGCCACGAAGACCACCGGGCGACTGGAATGGTCCAGCGCAGGTCGAGCATTTCGGTATTCGTTTTCGAATCAGAACCGCCGGCTGTCCGGCGCAAAGATGCGAGCGACGAAAGCCCTTACGGCGCCCCCGCGAACCACACCCCGAGTTGGTCAATATTCTTGTTTGTCGTTACCCGGGCATAACCGCTACGCTCCGCATTTCGGCAGAGTCCTTTCAGTTATTTTTCAATTCTATTTCAGACGTCCCGGAAACCGTCGGCGAGATATTACTGAAAATTCCATACCAAAAACAGTGTTATGCGTAGGCGTCTCATTCGCGCGACGCTCGCAGACGATATCCGGCTCCGGCAATTCGTAAGCAGACCGGCGCTGGGACGGGTCCCACACATTTGCGCAAGTCTATCTGCATCCTTTGTGTGTCTCAATGCCATAGCGCTGTGCTAGAATCCGCCCCTCATTGGGGAGTAGCCGCCCCGCCGCGTCCGCTGTGTAGGGTCGTCGAATCGCCAATCGCCGTATTGGCCGCATCGGGGATTGAACCTCTCAGCGCGCACGCATCGCGGGGGCGTCCGTCAACATACTTGGCTCGCATGAGCCATGGCGGACACAGCCTTTGGCCTGGCGAGACCGATGATCCACGCGCACGCCGCTTTCAGGGCCCGGCAGCGCCGTGGGTCGTCGCTCGCTCATATCTCGGCCCGAGGAAGACCATCGCATGCAACAAGCCTTTCTGATCTCGACCGGCGCCGTCGCGCTCGCCGAAATCGGCGATAAAACGCAATTGCTGTCGCTCGTGCTCGCCGCCCGCTATCGCAAGCCCGTGCCGATCATGCTCGGCGTGCTCGCGGCCACGCTCGCCAATCACGCCTGCGCCGGGGCGATCGGCGCCTGGCTCGGCGCGCTGATCACGCCGGGCATCATGCGCTGGGCGCTCGGCGTTTCATTCGTCGTCATGGGATTGTGGATACTCGTGCCCGACAAGCTCGACCCGAACGAAGCCAACGTCGGACGCAGCCATCTCGGCGTCTTCGGCACGACGGTCGCCACGTTCTTTCTCGCCGAGATGGGCGACAAGACGCAGATCGCCACGATCGCCCTCGCCGCGCGCTTTCACGACTTTTTCGGCGTGGTCGCGGGAACGACGCTCGGCATGATGCTGGCCAACGTGCCCGCCATCCTGCTCGGCGAGCGCTTTGCCCACAAGTTGCCGACAAAGACGGTCCACGCCGTCGCCGCCGTCTTGTTCATCGTGCTCGGCGCGCTGGCATTCGTGCGCGCCGGCGGTTGAAGCAAAGCTAGTTCGGCGTCGCGCTCGCGCCCGACACGCCCGCCGGGGCAGCCGCCGGCGGCGGCGCGACAGGCACCTCGTTCGTCATTTGGCCGCCGCGCTTGTCGTAGCGCACACGCACCGTGCGCACGGTGCCGTTGCCGAGCGGAAAATCGGCGAGCGCGCTGCGTACGAGATACGGCATCGCCCACACGAGCGACGATTCCTCATCCGTGTTGCGTGCCGTGACGTTATAAACCTCCCGACCCGACGCACGCTCGGTAATGCGGATACCGAGCGTATGCGTGAACACGGGGTAGCTTTGCGTCACGTAATCGGGCGGAAACGGTCCGAACGGCCCCCACGGACCGATTGGCCGCCAAAAGGGGCCCGGCCAAGGATTACCGTAAAAGACGGGCTGAGTCACGGTCACCGTGCCCGTGTGAATCGAGTACGTCAAGCCGACGAGATAGCGCGCATCCGCACTCGGCACCTGGCGAAAAGCGTACGCGTCCAATTCGTTCGCGACGAACTGCTCGTAGGTCGCCTGTTCGATACTGTTCTGCTGCACGCTCGTTCGTGCGAAGGCATAGGTGCGCGTCGCATCGCTGCCGTTCCAATTCGAGAAAGCCGTCACCTGCGTCGAAACGTAAGTCGTGCATCCCGACAGCAGCACCGCCATCACCGGCACGACGGCCCGCCACACTCGCTCCCACTTCATGTCGTCCTCGTCTATCGTCAACGGCTCGCGCGGCTCGCTCGCGGGCCATTGACGATGATACCGCCGACCGAGCCCCACTTCCAAAATCGTCCATCCTTTGGGCGTACCTGCGCGCGCCTTCCTTTGTACAATGGACGACTATCCTCGCGCGAAGCACCCTTACCGGGGCCCGCGAGCCGAAACCGGTTCTTTCATCCACCCGCCATGACCGATACCGTCAATCCCGCTGTGATCCGCCGGGCCGACTACGCCGCGCCCGCCTTCCTCATCGAGTCCGTCGCACTCGAGTTCGACCTCGCGCCCGAGCGCACGATCGTCAAGAACACGATGCGACTGCGCCGCAATCCCGATGCCACGCCCGCACCCCGCCTCGAGCTGATAGGCGAGGCGCTCGAATTCATCGGCGCGGCGCTCGACGGCAAAGCGCTGCCCGAGAGCGCGGTGCGCGCGCACGAGCACGGTCTGACGATCGAGAACGTGCCCGACGCCTTCACGCTAAAGATCGAGAGCGCCTGCAACCCCGGCGCAAACACCACGCTGTCGGGGCTCTACGTATCGAGCGACAACTTCTTCACGCAATGCGAAGCCGAAGGCTTTCGCCGCATCACCTACTTCCTCGACCGCCCGGACGTCATGGCGACCTACACGGTCACCTTGCGTGCCGACAAAGCCGCCTACCCGGTGCTGCTCTCGAACGGCAACCTCGTCGAAGAAGGCGATCTCGGCGACGGCCGCCACTTCGCGAAATGGGAAGACCCGTTCAAGAAGCCGAGCTATCTGTTCGCGCTCGTCGCGGGCAAGCTCGTCGCGATCGAAGAGCGGATTCGCACGGGCTCGGGCAAGGAGAAGCTGCTGCAAGTGTGGGTCGAGCCGCAAGATCTCGACAAGACGCGGCACGCCATGGATTCGCTAATTCATTCCATTCGCTGGGACGAAGAACGCTTCGGCCTCGAACTCGATCTCGACCGCTTCATGATCGTCGCCGTCAGCGACTTCAACATGGGCGCGATGGAGAACAAAGGGCTGAACATCTTCAACACGAAGTACGTGCTGGCGAATCAAGAGACGGCCACCGATACCGACTTCGGCAACGTCGAAGCCGTCGTCGGCCACGAGTACTTTCACAACTGGACCGGCAACCGCGTCACGTGCCGCGACTGGTTCCAGTTGAGCCTGAAGGAAGGGCTCACGGTGTTCCGCGATCAGGAATTCTCGGCCGACATGCAAGGCGGCGCTACTGATGAGACGGCGCGCGCGGTCAAGCGCATCGAAGACGTGCGCGTCCTGCGCCAAATGCAGTTCGCCGAAGACGCAGGCCCGATGGCCCATCCGGTGCGGCCCGAAAGCTTCGTCGAGATCAACAACTTCTACACGATGACCGTCTACGAGAAAGGCGCGGAAGTCGTGCGAATGTATCAGACGCTGTTCGGGCGCGACGGCTTTAGGCGCGGCATGGATCTGTACTTCAAGCGCCACGACGGGCAGGCCGTCACCTGCGACGACTTCCGCCACGCAATGGCCGATGCGAACGGCCGCGATCTGGCGCAGTTCGAGCGCTGGTACAGCCAGGCGGGCACGCCGCGCGTCTCGGTGCGCACCGCTTACGATGCGGCGGCCGGGCGCTACAGCGTGACGCTTGCGCAAGGCTACGGCGATGCGACGAGCGCCGCGCGCGAAACGCAAAAGGGCCCGCTCCTGATCCCGTTCGCGATCGGCCTCATCGGCCGCGACGGCGCGGACATCGCGTTGCGCCTCGAAGGCGAGACGGCCGCGTCGGGCACGACGCGCGTGATCGAGCTGACCGAGCATGAGCAGACGTTCACGTTCGTCGACGTGAAGGAAGCGCCGCTGCCGTCGCTCCTACGCAATTTCTCGGCGCCCGTGATCGTCGAGTACGACTACACGAACGACGAACTCGCGTTCCTGCTGGCACACGACAGCGATCCCTTCAACCGCTGGGAAGCGGGCCAGCGGTTGGCCTCGCGCGAATTGCTCGCGCTCGCCGCGCGCGCGGCGGCCGGCGAACCCCTGTCGCTCGACGACGCCACGGTCGCCGCCTTCGCCCGCGTGCTGACCGACGAGACGCTCTCGCCCGCGTTCCGCGAACTCGCGATGATGCTGCCGTCGGAATCGTATTTGGCCGAGCAGATGGCCGAGGCGAACCCGGCCGCCGTGCACGCCGCGCGTCAGTTCGCCCGCAAGCGCCTCGCGACGGCCCTCGGAAGCGAATGGCTCGCCGTCTACGAACGTCACGCGAAGTCCGGCCCGTACGAGCCGACGCCGCAGGCAGCCGGCCATCGCGCGCTGAAGAATCTCGCGCTCGCTTACTTGGCCGAGCTCGACGACCCGGCCGACGCGATCCGGCTCGCGCGCGCGCAATACGACGGCGCGAACAACATGACCGACCGCACGGCCGCGCTCGCCGCTCTGCTCGCGGCTTCCGCGGCAGCCGGCGCAGGCGTCGCCGAGCCTGCGCTCGACGAGTTCTACCGCCGCTTCGAGCAAGAACCGCTCGTCATCGACAAATGGTTCGGCCTACAAGCCACGCAGCGCGGCAGCGAGAAGCGGCCGGTCATCGACATCGTACGCAAGTTGATGCTGCATCCCGCGTTCACGCTGCGCAACCCGAACCGTGCGCGATCGCTGATCTTCAGCTTCTGCGCCGGCAACCCTGCGCAGTTCCATGCGGCCGACGGCTCGGGCTACGCGTTCTGGGCCGAGCAGGTCATCGCGCTCGATGCGCTCAATCCGCAAGTGGCCGCGCGGCTCGCGCGCTCGCTCGAGCTTTGGCGGCGCTACACGCCCGCGCTACGCGAACGGATGCGCGAGGCGCTCGAGCGCGTGGCTGCGCAGGTCAAGTCGCGCGACGTGCGGGAGATCGTCGAAAAAGCGCTTGCATAGGCGCAAGGTCGAAGCGTCACTCGGCGGAAAACGACAACGCCGAGGCGGCAATACTTCAGGAGAACGGCGCCCCGGCGCCGTTCTTTTTTTGCGCACGAGGTTTGCTGCCAGCTTGGCGCACACCGCGTCCGGGCGTACGGATACTTACAAAAACGCGAGGCCGCGCCACGACCCGCGGGTAAAATCGTCGCATTCCCCATGCCTTTCGGAGCACTCAATGTCCTTGCAACGTCGCACTACCCTGACCAAATACCTGATCGAGCAGCAGCGGGAGACGAACAATCTGCCGGCCGACTTGCGCCTGCTGATCGAAGTCGTCGCCCGCGCCTGCAAGCTCATCAGCTATCACGTGAGCAAAGGCGCGCTCGGCGAAGCGCTCGGCACAGCGGGGACCGAGAACGTCCAAGGCGAGGTGCAGAAGAAGCTCGACGTCCTATCGAACGAAATCCTGCTCGACGCCAACGAGTGGGGCGGCAACCTCGCGGCGATGGCCTCCGAGGAAATGGAGACGCTGTTCCCGATCCCATCGAACTACCCGCGCGGCGAATACCTGCTCGTGTTCGACCCGCTCGACGGCTCGTCCAACATCGACGTCAACGTCTCGATCGGCACGATCTTCTCGGTTCTGCGCTGCCCCGACGGACAAGAGGCGACCGAGCAGTCGTTCCTGCAACCGGGCCGGCAGCAAGTGGCGGCCGGCTATGCGGTCTACGGCCCGCAAACGGTGTTCGTGCTGACGACGGGTAACGGCGTGAACTGCTTCACGCTCGACCGCGAGCTCGGCTCGTGGGTGCTGACGCACAGCAATCTTCGGATTCCGGAAGATACGCGCGAGTACGCGATCAATGCGTCGAACGATCGGCATTGGTACGCGCCCGTGCAGCGTTACGTGGGCGAGCTGTTGGCAGGTGCGACGGGGCCGCGGCAGACCGACTTCAACATGCGCTGGGTCGCATCGATGGTGGCCGACGTCCACCGCATCTTGAACCGCGGCGGCATCTTCATGTATCCGGCCGACAAGCGCACGCCCGACAAACCCGGCAAGCTGCGGCTCATGTACGAAGCAAACCCGATGTCGTTCATCGTCGAGCAAGCGGGCGGCGCGGCCACGAACGGCCTCGAGCGCATCCTCGACATCCAGCCGAAGAGCCTGCACGAGCGCGTCGCGGTGTTCCTCGGCTCGAAGAATGAGGTCGAGCGGGTGACGCGTTACCACCGCGAAGAAAAAAAATGACCGAAGGGCTTGCGCACCTCGACAAAGTGTCTCTATAATCGCGGTTCTCTGATGTTGATGCCGGAATAGCTCAGACGGTAGAGCAGCGCATTCGTAATGCGAAGGTCGGGGGTTCGATTCCTCTTTCCGGCACCAAAAGATTCAAGCGAAAAGCCCAGTCCTCTTGATTGGGCTTTTTGTTTTTCGCAGTCTTCCGCGCACGCATGCGTCGCATGCCGTTGCGCGCGCAACCACAATGCGCACTGCCGGCCACCCGAGCGAAAGCACGCGAACGAAACGCCCGCGCCCGCCGATTCGATCGATCCGAACGCAGCAGCTTCAACGACGCTTGCCGCCCCTCCCCGCCCGGCACTTCTCCTTCAAGAAATCGACGAACACCCGCAGCTTCAACGGCATCTGCGTCCGGCTCGGCATATAGAGCGAAAAACCGTCGAGCGTCAGCGCCCAATCGTCGAGCACACGCACGAGCCGCCCATCGGCCAACTGCGACCGCACATAGTCCTCGATGACGTGCAACAGCCCGACACCCTGCTCGGCCGCCTGCACCATCGTGCGCAGATCGTTCGTGACGAACGTGCCGCTCGTCTCCACCTCGAACACACGCTGCGGCTTGCCCGGCTCGGCGAACTCCCATCGATAAATACCGCGACTCGTCGAGAATCGGTAGCGCAGACAATCGTGGCCGGTCAGATCGCTGGGCGTCGAAGGCTTCGGAAAGCGCGCAAAGTACGCCGGTGCCGCAGCCACCACGAGCCGCAGCGGTCCCGACAGCGGCACGGCCACCATGTCGCGGGCAAGCCGCTCGCCTAGCCGAATGCCCGCGTCGAAGCCTTCGCCCACGAGATCGCTGAGCCCCTCGTCGAGCGACATCTCGAGGGCCACGCGCGGGTAGCGCCGGGCGAACTCCGCCAAATACGGCACGACGAGCAGCTCGCTCGCGATGCGCGGAAGGTTGATCCGCAGCGTTCCCGTGGGCTCGGCCCGCGTTTCGTCCAGCGCCTCGCAAGCGGCATCGAGCATCGCCAGCGCCGGCCGCACCCGCTCCAGGAACTGCGCCCCGGCTTCGGTCAACGCAACGCGGCGCGTCGTCCGGTTGAAGAGCCGCACGTTCAGTTGCGCTTCGAGCGCACGAATCGATTGCGACAGCGCCGACGCCGATACGCCGCTTTCCGCAGCCGCGCGCGTAAAGCTTCCGTGGCGAGCGACGTTCGTGAAGGCGGCAAGCGCCGGCAATTGCACGGAGTCCATCGGTCGCTCCTTTATTAAGCGTTACTTCACAATTCATTCAGTCAGCCACTATTTTTCCACAAGATTGAAAAGCGCACGATACGTCCATCGACACTTCTCACCGACGCAAGGAGCACTGACATGACGATGGACCGCTACACCCTGCTGGGCCGCTCGGGCCTGCGCGTTTCGCCGATCTCGCTGGGCACAATGACGTTCGGCGATGAATGGGGCTGGGGAGCCGACGAAGCGACGGCGCAACGTCTGTTCGATCTGTACGTCGATGAAGGCGGCAATTTCATCGACACGGCCGATCTCTATACGGAAGGCACGAGCGAGCGCTACATCGGCAAGTTCGTGGCGGCGCGCGGCCTGCGCGACCAACTCGTGATCGCGACGAAGTACAGCTACAACGCGCAGACGGGCAACCCGAACGCGGGCGGCAATCACCGCAAGAACCTGATGCGCGCGCTCGACGGCTCGCTCAAGCGGCTGAACACCGATTACATCGATCTCTATTACTTGCACACGTGGGACCGCATGACACCCGTCGACGAGGTCATGCGCGCCATGGACGACGCCGTGCGCGCCGGCAAGATTCGCTACGTGGGGCTGTCCGATACGCCCGCTTGGTTCGCCGCCCGCGCGCAAACGCTGGCGCAGTGGCGCGGCTTCGAGCCCGTGGCGGCCATGCAGCTCGAATATTCGCTGATCGAGCGCAACGCCGAACTCGAATTCGCCGATTTGGCCACTGAACTCGGGATGGGCCTCGTGCCGTGGAGCCCGCTCGCGATGGGCGTGCTCTCGGGCAAGTACAAGCCCTCGCAAGGGGGCTTCACCGGCAACGGCCGCTTGGAAACGATCCGCGCGGAAAACCCGGGCGCCAAGCCGCCGCCGGGGTTCGACAAGCTGACCGAGCGCAATTTCCGCATCGTCGCCGAACTCGAGGCTGTCGCGCGCGATGCAGGCCGATCGATGGCGCAGGTCGCGCTGAACTGGCTCCATCGGAAACGCGGCGTTGCGAGCATCATCGTCGGCGCGACGAAGCCCGAACAACTACGCGACTCGCTGACCGCGCTCGACTTCGAACTCGATGCGGCGCTCGCTGCCCGCCTCGACGCCGTCTCGGAGAGCGCGCGCCCGTTCCCGTATTACATGTTCGAGGACGGCCATCAGGCGCGCATCCACGGGCACGTCGACGTACGCAGCAAGCCCGACGGCTACGACCGGGCCGTGCATGTGCCGGCCCCGAACCCAGGCGCCTGAAACAGGCCGCGCTTCATGTCGGCGGGCGCAAGCGCGTGCTTGCGTTCGCCCGCCGCCGAAACGCGCGCCGCATTCGCCGCGGCGGAACGCGACTTGCTAGATCGAACGAGCGGCCGCGTCCGATGCAACATCAACTGTGCAGACACGTGCGCCGAGATACGGACATCCGGCGAAAAGCGCCACAAGCTTGTGTCAGATGCGAACGGCAGCGGCATACAAGGCCTTTTTTGATTTTCGTCAAAGGACTTGCGGCCGCTCTTCAAACTGTGACGGGCTGTGCCGTTAATGCAACAAAGCGTTAAAAAAAGATTCGGCGCTGGCACTTCGAGGAAACCGCGTCGGATAATTGTGTCGTGCCAGGAGATAGATCATGGAAGCCAAGCCAACCAAAATTCCGACCCCCGACAAAGTGTCCAGCCCGGATCCGGAACCGGTAGGCGTCGAATTTCTGGCGACCGAATTGCCCGAACATGTCCGCGCTTTCTTCGACGAACAACGCAAGTTGTGCGAGCAGAAATGACGGTTAGGGGCCTCGGAGCACGCATCGAATGACGGTATGCGTCGAATGACGCCGCGCGTGCGCCGCGCGGTGTTGCCTGCCGTCGCGTTTTGGCTCGCCCTGTCGCTTGCCCCTTGCGGCGCTCATGCCGACGGCGACGAAACCGCGATGACGAATCTCGTCGCACTCGTCTCCGAGCGCTTGGCGCTGGCCCTCCCGGTTGCCCAATGGAAATGGGCGAATCATCGCGCGATCGCTGACGCACCGCGCGAAGCGGTCTTGCTTGCGGATGTCGAAAGACGCGCACAGGCCGCCGGCCTCGAGCCGGCCTTCGCTCATCTGTTCTTCCAGGATCAGATCGACGCGAGCAAACAGGTACAGACGGCCCTGTTCGCACGATGGCGCCAGTCGGCGCCGCCGTCGGGGCCGGCGCCCGACCTCGCCACGAGTACGCGGCCCCAACTCGATCGTCTGACGCAAGCCTTGATCGCGGCGCTCGCCCGTGTACAACCTTGGCGCGACACGCCTGACTGCCCTGTCCGGCTAGCGCATACCGTGCGAAGCTGGAAGGCGATGACGCGCTACGGCGCCACCGATGGCGATGCGCTGAACACGGCCCTTGCCCACGTCTGCACGGCCGGTGGCGTCGGCGCCGAAGGCTAGTCGACGCTCGCGTCGGCCGGCGCGGCAACGCCCACCAGCGGCATCACGCGCAGCCCACGAGCAAGCCGCCCCTGCAAAATATGAAACGTCGACGGCTCGAATACCGGCTCGCCGCAAGACGCCACGAGCGATAGCGCGCCCTCGAGCGTCGCTGCCGCGCCCAAGTAGCACCAGCGATCGACGACATGGAACATGCGCTCGTTCGGCGCATGCTCTCCGCTCTCCTCGAATACGACCGCCGCATCGAATGGCCACGACGAACCAAGCGGTTCGGCGCGAGCGAAGCGCGGCTGCCGATTGTGAATCGGACGCAGCGTGCCGATCCACTGCGCCTCTGTCAGCAGCGCGCCCACTTCGCCACCGGTCGCGCGCCACTCTACGCGGCGCACTTGCTCGGCGATTCGGATTTCGCGCGACGACCGGCGCTCGCCGGTCAAATGCGCGCGTACCCTCTGCCGCACGCGCACGCTGCGGCCGACGTAAAGCGGCACGTCCGAGCCATCGAAGAACGCGTAGACGCCGTGCCCAGCCGGCGCCGCGTCGATCATGTCCTCGGTGATGTCTCCCGCGATGCGATAGCGGCGCACCGTCCGATCGATTTGAGCGCGCAGCACGTCGAGCGGCCACAAACCATGCAAACGCTGCCAGAACTGCCAGAGCAGGTCGGCGTCGGCAAGCGCGCGGTGGCGCGCGAGCGGCGCAAGCGCATGACGCTCGATCAGCGCGTCGAGCCCATGCCGCTTCTCGTGCGGCCACAGCGCGCGCGACAGCTTCACGGTACAAAGGACGTCGGGATTGAAGGTCAAGCCCACCCTTTGAAACTCCCCGCGCAGGAAGCCGCGATCGAAATTCGCGTTGTGCGCCACGAACAGTCGGCCCTCGAGACGCTCGAACAGTTCGGACGCCAGCGATGCGAACGTCGGCGCGTCCCGCACCATATCGTCGGAAATACCGGTCAACGACCGAATGAAGGGAGGAATGGGCTGCCCGGGATTGACGAGCGTGCTCCAGCGAGACACGCCGCTGGGCCCGATTTGCACCACGCCGATTTCGGTAATGCGGTGCTCCGCGACCGATCCGCCGGTGGTTTCGAGATCGACAAAAGCGATAGGTGCGTCGATTACCGGGCTCGGCAACGATGAATCTGACATGAATAAGGGCGCTCGGGTGCTTCGATTAACGAAGTATGCACCACCCGAGCGCCCTTGTAGGGATGCGTGCCGTGCCGGCTGGGACACCTGTCACGGCGACGGCCGGGCACGGTTTGCCGGGACAAACGTGTTACAGCGGGCGGATGTTCGCCGCTTGCTTGCCCTTCGGGCCGGTTTTCACATCAAACTGAACGCGTTGATTTTCTTTCAGAGACTTGAAGCCATCAGCTTGAATCTCGGAGAAATGCGCAAACACGTCCTCGTTGCCCTTGTCGGTCGTGATAAAGCCAAAGCCTTTAGCATCGTTGAACCATTTGACGACACCGGTTTCCATAGTACTGATTCCCTCGAAATTTTTAATAGACGGGCAGCGCCCTCCGCCCGAAGCCCAGCCTCGGAAGAACCACGCCTCAGTCTCTCTGCCCGAGGCGCCGCTCACTGGGTGATTCCGGCGCTGCTTTTATAAATGCTCCGTCGAGCGCTCGTCAAGAAATTTTTCATTAAATGGTGCATCCGCGCAGGGGCTATGCATGACGCACTAGAAAATGATGCCAACAAAGTCACAATTACCTGCAATGAGCAGAAAAAATCCAGCAAATAGGAAAAATCTGCATCCTTTGCAACGATATATTTCTGCCGTAAGTATTTTTCCGGGGTTGCCTACGGAAAGCCGTCGTCCGATCATCGAAACAGACGATTTGCCGGGAGACGGCTATGCGAGCAATCCCTATCAAGCGCTTCGTCTCCTGGCTCATACGCGTGCCTCACTTCGCAACGGCATCGATTAGTCGGACGAATAGCGCCGCCACAGTATTGGAATTCGATCCGCTCTGGCATGGCGATCATTGGCAGAACCTGCTGTCTTCGCCGATGGATGCCCGCCACTACGTCATGGAAGACTGGGCGCTCCCGCTCGAGGACGACGAGGTCGACTATCGGCGCACGGACGACAAACAACGTGGCGCGCTGCGCCGGATGCGCGGGTGACGCGCAAAAAAAGCGCGGCTGCAAAGCCGCGCTGACAAAGGTTTGGAGACGTCTTTTCCTTGAAGAAAAAGTCTGCTTGGGCAAGCAGAGACGACAGTATAGCGTTCAGCACCATCCCAATTATCCGCGCTCGACACAAACCTCTTTTTCGAATTTCACAATAATCAATCTCAAAGATTGATTATCTGATTTCATTCTAAATCGCGTGTCGCAAAAGCAACGCGATGCGCTCGACACATCGGATCCGCACCCCATTAATTTCATGAAGACCCTTGCCCAGCAAGGCTCTTCGGCGATCTCTCATCCATTTCCCATCAATCAATACTTTATTGCGATTTTCGAAATGCGACCGAGACGGCGTCGCTATTTACACTCAACCCAGTTCGGAAAACGGACCTTGTTGCCACGATTCCAACATTGCCGTGGGATGGCCCGGCACACCGGCGAATGAACCGCTGCCGGCGCCTTTTACAACAGTCAAGAAAACTTTCTGATTCTGGAGTGAGTGATGAAGAAGACGCTTCTAGTCGGCGCCCTCACGGGCGCGTTCGCGACGATGGCGCATGCTCAAAGCAGCGTGACGCTGTACGGCCTCATCGACGCCGGCATCACCTATACGAACAATCAAGGCGGCCACAGCGCCTGGCAACAGACAACGGGCTCGGTCAACGGTAGCCGATGGGGCCTGCGCGGCTCCGAAGACCTCGGCGGCGGCCTGAAGGCCGTCTTCACGTTGGAAAACGGGTTCGGCATCAACAACGGCACGCTCAAGCAAAACGGCCGAGAATTCGGGCGGCAAGCCTTCGTGGGCCTGGGCAGCGACCAATTCGGCACCGTCACGCTCGGCCGCCAAT
The DNA here is from genome assembly GCF_017315725.1 of Trinickia acidisoli. Taxonomy (NCBI): domain Bacteria; kingdom Pseudomonadati; phylum Pseudomonadota; class Betaproteobacteria; order Burkholderiales; family Burkholderiaceae; genus Trinickia; species Trinickia acidisoli. The sequence goes on along the minus strand of NZ_JAFLRG010000001.1, from coordinate 1,223,722 downwards.
ACGACGACGTCGTCCAGTATCTCGGGCCGCTGGCATTGACGGGCACACAATACGGCGGCACCTACTTCGCCCACCCGTTCGACAACGACAACCTCGACAACTCGTTCCGGATCAACAACTCGGTCCATTATCAAAGCGCGAACTACGGCGGCTTCAAGCTCGGTGCGTTGTACGGCTTTTCGAACACGGCCGGCCAGTTCTCGAACAACCGAGCAATCAGCGTCGGCGCATCGTACACGTGGATGGGGCTGAACTTCGCCGCGGCCTACCTGCAGTTAGACAACGATCTAAATGCGATCAATCAAAGCATCACGGGCGCGGGCGCCGTCACCGGCGACGCCACCTTCGTCGCGAGCCGTCAGCGCACGTGGGGTGCGGGCGTGAACTACGCGTTCGGCCCGGCAACGGCGGGCTTCGTCTTTACGCAAACACGCTTGGCAGACGCGCTGGGCATCAACGCGGCGAACGCGGGGACGTCGGCCACGCTTGGATTACCGGGCGGTGACGCGCGTTTCAACAACTACGAAATCAACGCGCGTTACGCCCTGACGCCGGCAACGAGCCTGGCAGGCGCGTACACGTACACGGACAGCTCGATCGGCGGCGTGAACCCGAAGTGGAATCAGTTCAATCTGCAAGCCGATTACGCGCTTTCGAAGCGCACGGACGTGTACCTCGAGGGTGAATATCAGCTCGCGGTGAACAAGGGCCTGCCGATCGGCGCCGTGATCAATGGCTTGAACATGTCGTCGACCAACAAGCAAATTGCGGTGACCGCCGGCCTGCGCCACCGCTTCTAAACGGCCTCGCATCCGCGTCAATGCATGACGAAGGCGCCGCACTCGCGGCGCTTTTTATGCGTGCGGCGGTGCGGCAACCGAGCAACGCGAACCGTCCGCGCAGGCGGTGCGCGGAACGACCGAACGATTCAGGCTCCGGCCGGATACCGCACGTCGAGCACGTCGATTTGCTCGGGCCCCGCGGGCGTGTGCAGCGTGACGGTGTCGCCGATGCGCGCTTTAAGCAGCGCCCGCGCAACAGGCGAGATCCAGCTCACATGGCCGTGATCGAGGTCGACTTCATCCACGCCGACGATCGTCACCGTATGCGTCTCGCCGTCCTCAGTGGCGTAGTCGACACTCGCGCCGAAGAACACCTGATCGACGTTCTCCTGCTTGCTGGCGTCGACGACCTCGGCCAAGTCGAGCCGTTTGGTCAGAAACCGAATCCGCCGATCGATCTCGCGCAAACGGCGCTTCCCATAGATGTAATCGCCGTTCTCCGAGCGGTCGCCATTCGACGCGGCCCACGAGACAAGCTTGACGACGTCGGGACGCTCGTCGTCGATCAGATGGAGCAACTCGGCGCGCATGCGCTGGTGGCCCGCCGGCGTCATATAGTTCTTGGCTCCGGCCGGTACTTCCGGTTGAGCGACGTCGAGATCGTCGTCGTCGCCGTCACTCGACTCTTTGACAAATGCCTTATTCATGGTGCGAATCGCTACGTGCGGTCAATCTTCAAGCGTACACGATCAGGCCCGCCGCCAGAAAGATTGAAGAAAGCGGACCCAACATCTTCCCTTTTCTCGGAACTTTGCTATAATTTCGCTTCTGCGTGCGGCTGTAGCTCAGTTGGATAGAGTACTTGGCTACGAACCAAGGGGTCGTGGGTTCGAATCCTGCCAGCCGCGCCACCTATGAAGGGCCTTCCACACGGAAGGCCCTTTGTTTTTGCGGCGCACGAGCCTCCGAGGCCCTTTACAGCACCCCAGACTCAATAATCACCGCGCTCGCGCTCGATTCGCATCCCGCCGTCATGGCGATGATGCCCTTCCTCGCTCGGGCGCTCCCGCGCAATCCGCATGACGTCGGGATTCGTCCTGACGCGCCGCATGACGTTCGCCAGATGAACGCGGTCGCTGACCTGTATCACGAACCGCAAGACTGTCGACTCTTGCGACAAATCTTCATCCATCGCGATATGAACGATGTTCGCGTCGGCCGACGTGATATCGGCCGCCACGCGGGCAAACACCCCCTTCACGTTGCGCACGAGCACCTTCACGGCGACGTCGAACAAGCGCCCGGGCTGCGGCGCCCACGCCACGTCGATCCAGCGGCCCGGGTCGCGCCGGTGAATGCGCTGCGCGACGCGGCAATCCGTGGTGTGGATGGCCATGCCAAGGCCGATGCCGATATAGCCCATGATGTCGTCGCCGGGAATCGGTCGACAGCAGGCCGACAATTGCACCGACATGCCCTCGGTGCCCGTGATGACGACTGGCGGCGCATGCGGCGCCGGCGCATGGCTCGCATGCTCGGCGCGCCCGTGCTCATCGTCGGCGTCGCGGCCACTGACGAGCACCTCGATGCGCTTGGCCATGACGGCGGCCACGCGCCGTCCAAGCCCGATATCCGCAAAGATCTCCTGACGGTTCTTGTTGCCCGTCCATTGCACGAGCTTGTCCCACACTTCCGGCTCGATTTCGGCGAGCGCTAGCCCGTATCCCTTCAAGCTCTGGTCGACGAGGCGCTCGCCGAGTTGGACCGACTCGTTCAGCCGCATCGTCTTCAGATAGTGACGAATGGCCGAGCGCGCCTTGCCCGTGCGCACGAAGCCGAGCCATGCCGGATTCGGCTTCGAGTAGGGCGCCGTGATCACCTCGACGATGTCGCCGCTCTTGAGCTCGGTGCGCAACGGCAGCAACTCGTTGTTGATCTTGACGGCCACGCATTGATTGCCGAGGTCGCTATGGATCGAGTAGGCGAAATCGAGCGCCGTGGAGCCGCGCGGCAACGCCATGATCTTCGACTTCGGCGTAAAGACGTAGACCGCGTCCGGGAACAGATCGAACTTCACGTGTTCGAGGAACTCGCTCGAATCCCCGGCTTCGCTTTGAATGTCGAGCAGCGATTTGAGCCACTGATGCGCGCGCTTTTGCACGTCATTCAGATCCGCGCTGCCGTTCTTGTAGAGCCAATGGGCCGCTACGCCGGCCTCGGCGATTTCGTGCATCTTGCGCGTACGCACCTGAAATTCGATCGGCGCGCCGAACGGACCGACCAGCGTCGTATGCAACGATTGATAGCCGTTGACCTTCGGAATCGCGATGTAGTCCTTGAATTTGCCGGGCACCGGCTTGTAAAGCGCATGCAGCACGCCAATGCACGTGTAGCATTCGAGCGCGCTGCCGACGACGACGCGAAAGCCATAGACGTCGAGCACCTGCGAGAACGACAACTGCTTATCGCGCATCTTCTTGTAGATGCTGAAAATCGTCTTCTCGCGGCCCGTCACCTCGGCTTCGATCTGCGCGTCGGCGATCTCGCGCTGCACCGATTCGAGGATCTTGCTGACCACTTCGCGCCGGTTGCCCCGCGCCGCCTTCACGGCTTTTTCAAGGGTGGCGTAGCGATGCGGATTGAAATTCGCGAAGCTCAGGTCCTGCAGCTCGCGATAGGTATTGTTCAGACCAAGGCGGTGCGCGATCGGCGCATAGATATCGAGCGTTTCGCGCGCCACGCGCCGGCGTTTCTCCGGCGGCACCGCGCCGAGCGTGCGCATGTTGTGCAGCCGATCGGCCAGCTTGACGAGGATCACGCGCACGTCGCGCGCCATCGCGAGCAGCATCTTGCGGAAGTTTTCCGCCTGCGCTTCCTCGCGGTTGCGGAACTCCATTTTGTCGAGCTTCGACAAACCGTCGACGAGTTCGGCCACCTTCGGGCCGAACCGCTCGGCGAGTTCCGTCTTCGTGACGCCCTGGTCTTCCATGACGTCGTGCAGCAGCGCCGCCATGATCGACTGCGCATCGAGCTTCCAGCCCGCGCACGTTTCCGCGACGGCGACAGGATGCGTGATGTAGGGCTCGCCGCTGTGGCGATATTGGCCGAGATGCGCTTCGTCGCTGAAATGGAATGCGGCCTTGACCGCTTTGATCTCTTCGGCGGTCAGATAGCCGGCGAGCATCGACGTCAGTTTCGCGATCGAAACGACGTCGTGCTTGCGAGGCTGTTCCGGAGTGGCAGTCGGCCCGAACAGGTGGCGAAACGATTGTTCGAGGACCGCGTCGATGTATTTGCGCGCCGGGCCGGGCGCTTCGACGTCTTGCTCGTGCTCGAGGTGCACGGCGTCGGTGGAAGCGGAGGCGGACGATGGGGTAGCGCTCATTTTCGCCTCCGTATCGATCGCTATGCGGGCTATGCGCGAACTGGCATGGCTGCGATGGGCGCTAGGCACGCTAGACGCGCGATGCGTCTAGCGCGTCCAACGGTTTAGACGGGGACCTTCTTCAGCATCTCGAGACCGACTTGCCCCGCCGCGATCTCGCGCAGCGCGATGACGGTGGGTTTGTCGCGGCTTTCGATCTTCGGCGTGTGGCCTTGCGCGAGCTGACGTGCACGATACGTCGCGGCGAGCGCCAACTCGAAACGATTCGGGATTTGCTTCAGGCAGTCTTCGACGGTAATGCGGGCCATGTTTCGAAATTCCTTCTCAATATGTTGCTCATTCTACCTTATGTGCGCAAGCACTCGCCTTCACTCGGCGTGCGGCAGATGAATGCCTAGTTCGACGAAAAGCTCGGTGTGGCGCGCGTATTGCGATGCGAAGCGCAGACGCGTCGCATCGACGACGCATTGCAGCTCGGCCAGCGCGCGCTCGAAGTGCTCGTTGATGATGACGTATTCCGATTCGGCCGCGTGCGCGATCTCGCTGCCGGCCGCGAGCAGGCGGCGCGTGATGACGTTCGGCTCGTCCTGCCCACGCTTTTTCAAACGGTCCTCCAGCGCCGCGAGCGACGGCGGCAGAATGAAGATTTCCACCGCGTTGCGAAAGCGCTTCTTCACTTGCTGCGCGCCCTGCCAATCGATCTCGAGCAGCACGTCGTGGCCGCTCTTCATCTGCTCTTCGATCCACACGCGCGACGTGGCGTAGTAATTGCCGTGCACCTCCGCGCTCTCGAGGAATTCGCCTTGGCCGTGGCGCCCGAGGAAATCGTCGACGGTCGTGAAGTGGTAATGCTGACCGTCCTGCTCGCCCGGGCGCGGCTTGCGCGTCGTGTACGAAATCGACAGACGGATGGCCGGATCGCGCGCGAGCAATGCATTGACGAGCGTCGACTTGCCCGCGCCCGAAGGCGCGACGACCATGAACAGATTGCCGGGATAGGCGCCGGCGTACGGGTTGTGCGGCGCATGACGCGCCGCGTTCGATTCGCGCGTGGACTCGGTCATGGTTGCTCTTACTCCAGGTTCTGCACTTGCTCGCGCATCTGCTCGATGAGCAGCTTGAGCGTCATCGACGAATCGGCAAGTTCCTTGGCCGCGGCTTTCGAGCCGAGCGTGTTCGCTTCGCGATTGAGTTCCTGCATCATGAAGTCGAGGCGCTTGCCGACCTTGCCGCCCTTCTCTATCACGTGACGCGTCTCGTTCAAATGCGCGGACAGCCGCGACAACTCTTCGGCGATGTCGATGCGAATGCCGTACATCGTCACTTCCTGGCGAATCCGCTCGGCGATCTCCTCGCGCGAGACGATCGTCGCCGCCGCATCGGGCGCCGCGATACCAAGCGCTTCCTGCAAACGCTCGACGATTTTTTGCTGATGCTTCGCGATGAGTTCGGGCACGAGCGGCGTGATGCGTGCGACGATCGCTTCCATTTCGGTGACGTTGCCGATCAGCATCGCCGCCAGTTGCGCGCCTTCGCGCGCGCGCACGTCGGCCAACTCCGTGATCGCCTGCTTGCCGCACGCGAGCACCGCGTCGCGCAGCGTATCGGGCGACACATTGGTTTCGGCCAGCACGCCCGGCCAACGCAAGATCTCGCCCGTGCGCATGCGCTCGCTGCCCGGAAATGCGTCGAGCACCGCGCGCTCGAGCACGGACAGTTGGGCCAGCGCGTCGCGATTGAGCGAGCCGATCGTCGCCGTCTGCTCGCTGCGCTGGAAGTTCACGCGGATGTCGACCTTGCCGCGCGAGAGCTTCGTCATCAATATTTCGCGCAGCGCCGGCTCGCACGTGCGCGCCTCCTCGGGCATACGGAAGTTCAGATCGAGAAAACGCGAATTCACGGTGCGCAGTTCGACCGATACGCTCATGGCTCCGGTACCGCCTGCGGCCGCGAGTTCGCGCGTCGCGCTCGCGTAGCCTGTCATGCTGTAAATCATCGTCCGTCTCGCGATGGTGGCCGTTGCCGGCCGGTTGTTCGAGCCGCTTCGCGCGTCGAGCCGGCGCGAAAGCGTTGAACGCGCATTATCCCATTTTTACGGCGCAGGCCCGGCGCGTGAGGCACGACGCATGCGCCGTCGCCGGGAACGGTAAAATTGCGTTTTCCCCTCCTTCGTCGCGGCCGAGGCCGCTTCCCATGCCAACCATGACCGACACCGTCCAACGCCCGAGCGGGCGCGCCGCCAACGCCCTGCGCGACGTGCGCATCACGCGCCACTACACGAAGCATGCCGAAGGCTCGGTGCTCGTCGAATTCGGCGATACGAAAGTCATCTGCACCGCGAGCGTCGCCGAACGCGTGCCCGAGTTCCTGCGCGAGCGCAACCAAGGCTGGCTCACGGCCGAATACGGCATGCTGCCGCGCGCCACGCACACGCGCAGCGATCGCGAAGCCGCGCGCGGCAAGCAGACAGGCCGCACGCAGGAAATACAGCGGCTCATCGGCCGCGCGCTGCGCGCCGTCTTCGATCTCGAGCGGCTCGGGCCGCGCACGCTGCACATCGACTGCGACGTGATCCAGGCCGACGGCGGCACGCGCACGGCGAGCATCACGGGTGCGTTCGTCGCCGCGCACGATGCCGTCTCGAAGCTAATCGCCGCCGGCCGCATCGAGGCGTCTCCGATCACCGATTACGTCGCGGCAATTTCCGTCGGTGTCTACGAAGGCGTACCCCTGCTCGATCTCGACTACGCTGAGGATTCGCGCTGCGACACCGACATGAACGTCGTCATGACGGGCGAAGGCGGCTTCGTCGAAGTGCAAGGGACGGCCGAAGGCGTACCGTTCTCGCGCAACGAAATGAACGCGTTGCTCGACCTTGCACAACAGGGCATTCGCACGCTCGTCGACTTGCAAAAGACGGCGCTCGGGGGAAACACGCAAAACGCGGCGCTGGGAGTGGGCGATGAGTGAGGCAGCCGGTGCCGGCGTGCGCCGCGATGCGTCCCCTGCTGCGCATGCGGGTGGCGATTCGTCGAGGGCCGGCGCGCCGCTCGCGCGCGTCGTGCTTGCGTCGAACAACGCCGGCAAGCTGCGTGAGTTCGCATCGTTGCTCGGGGCGGCAGGCATTGCACTCGTCGCCCAGGGTGAGCTTGGCGTTCCCGAAGCGCCAGAGCCGCACCCGACGTTCGTCGAAAACGCACTCGCAAAAGCCCGCCATGCATCGCGCCTGACGGGTTTGCCCGCGCTCGCCGACGACTCGGGGCTCTGCGTGCGCGCACTCGGCGGCGAACCCGGCGTTTATTCCGCGCGCTACGCGCAGCGGGCCGGCGGAGAAAAAAGCGACGCGGCGAACAACGCGCATCTCGTCGATCGTCTACGCGGCATGGACGATCGGCGCGGCTACTACTACTGCGTGCTCGTGCTCGTACGGCACGCCGACGATCCCGAGCCGCTCATCGCCGAAGGCCGCTGGTACGGCGAGATTCTGGATGCCCCGCGCGGCGCGAACGGTTTCGGCTACGACCCATACTTCCTCGTGCCCGAGCTGAACTCGACCGCGGCGGAACTCGACCCCGCGATCAAGAATGCACGCAGCCACCGTGCCATTGCGCTCGCCGCATTGCTGGCTCGGCTGAAGGAGGAACGATGATCGGCACTCGCGCAGGCGTCGTCCAGGCGTTCACCGCCCCCGGCGCCATCCGGCTCACGTCGCTGCCGCCGCTCGCGCTGTACGTCCATTTTCCGTGGTGCGTGCGCAAGTGTCCGTATTGCGACTTCAACTCGCACGAGTGGAAAGGTGAGCGTTTTCCCGAAGACGACTACCTCGACGCGTTGCGCGCCGATCTCGAACAGGCGCTGCCGCTCGTCTGGGGACGGCACGTGCATAGCGTATTCATCGGCGGCGGCACGCCGAGCTTGCTATCGGCGATGGGGCTCGACCGGCTGCTGTCGGACGTGCGCGCCCTGCTGCCGCTCGATGCCGATGCCGAAATCACGATGGAGGCCAACCCCGGCACGTTCGAAGCGGAGAAGTTCGCGCAGTTTCGCGCGAGCGGCGTGAATCGGCTGTCGGTCGGCATTCAAAGCTTCAACGAATCGCATTTGAAGGCGCTGGGGCGCATCCACGACTCGGGCGACGCACATCGAGCCGTCGAAATCGCGGCGCGCCATTTCGAGAACTTCAACCTCGATTTGATGTTCGCGCTGCCGCGACAAACATTGGACGAATGCCGCGCCGACATCGAAACGGCGCTCTCGTTTGCGCCGCCCCATCTGTCGCTCTATCACCTGACGCTCGAGCCCAATACGCTGTTCGCGAAGTTCCCGCCGGCGCTGCCCGACGACGACGCATCGGCCGACATGCAGGAGTGGATTCACGAGCGCACGGCTGCCGGCGGCTACGAGCGATACGAGGTTTCGGCTTATGCAAAGGCGCAGCATCAGTGCAAGCACAATTTGAACTACTGGCGTTTCGGCGACTATCTCGGCATCGGCGCCGGCGCGCATTCGAAACTGTCGTTCGCGCATCGCATCGTTCGGCAAGCGCGCTACAAGCATCCGGCGACGTTCATCGAGCAAGCGCGTGCGGGCACACCGGTACAGGAAGAACACGAGGTCTCGCCACACGATCTTCCGTTCGAGTTCATGCTCAACGCGCTGCGGCTCGTCGAAGGATTTCCCGTGCATCGTTTCGTCGAGCGCACGGGGCTCACGATGACGTCGATCGAACCCGCGCTGCAGGAGGCCGAGCGGCGCGGATTGATCGAGCGCACGCATGAAAAGATCGCGCCGACGCCGCTCGGGCAGCGTTTCTTGAACGATTTGCAAGCGCTATTCTTGAACGAACGGGAAGGCTGATCGTTGCGGCGATGCACGCCCGAACGCAGGCGGCGCCGCGTTTCGGGTTACAATCGCGCTCCTCGGAGGGCTGGCAGAGCGGTTGAATGCACCGGTCTTGAAAACCGGCAAGGCTTTACGGCCTTCGTGGGTTCGAATCCCACGCCCTCCGCCAGAAGGTCGTGCAATTCCTTGATCTCAAGCAACACTATGGCGTAACCGGCTTATCCACCCCAAAGCCGGCTATCAAGTCATCGGTGAACGACCGCACCTCGCCCGCGGCTCCGCAAGGCCGTTCCCCAGCGACTGTACCCGCCCGAAACACGCCATCACCCATCGACATTGCCGATATCTCTCAATCGAGATTCATCGTTATTTTTTACCGAAGCATTGCGTTAACGTCGATCGCTGATGGGCTTAGTCAGCTAATGAGTCGCTGTCGCCTGTCAGCAAGATAGCTCGAGTCGACATAACTGGGGTGCATAATGAATCGCTTGTTGAATATTTTCTGTATTGTAACGTTCGCGATGTTCGCAATGACTGCCGCGAAAGCTGGAGAGATTAAAATAGCCGTTGCGGGACCGTTGACCGGCCAGCAAGCCAACTACGGCAAAGATGACGAACGGGGTGTTCAACTAGCTGTAGCCGATATTAATGAGAAAAAATTTAAGATAGACGGTAACGCTGCTATTTTCATGCTGGAATCGCAAGACGATCAAGGAGATCCGAAAACCGGGGTTGCTGTTGCGCAAAAATTCGCAGACGAGGGTGTCAAGGCGGTTCTTGGTCACTACAGTTCAGGGGTGAGCATTCCTGCCTCGGCGATTTATAACGCTGCGCATATTCCAGAAGTGACGGCTTCCGCAACTAACCCCGCATTGACGAAACAAGGCTTCGCCTACGTATTTCGACTGACTGCCAATGACGAGCTGATGGGTGCAAGAGTTGCCGAGTTCGCAGTAAAGGAACTCCATCTGAAGCGCATCGCCGTTGTCGACGATCGCAGTGCTTACGGGGCCGGGGTGGCCGATATCTTTGTTAGCACCATCAAGAAGCTGGGCGCGACGGTCGCTACGCGCGAGTATACGAACGATCAGGCGACCGACTTTATCGCCATTCTGACCAAAATCAAGGCCACGCACCCGGATGGAATCCTGTTTGGTGGTTACTACGCTCAGGCGGCTGCGATTGGGCGCCAATCACGACAGATTGGGCTCTCGGTTCCGATTCTCGGCGGTGATGGAATCTGTTCTGTTGAATTGCCTAAGCTGTCTGCCGGCGCTCTGGATGGGCGTGCTTATTGCGCGCAATCAGGCACGCCGCTCAAAAGCCTAAGCGGTGGAAATGAGTTTGCTTCACGCTACGAGAAGACTTTCGGAGCGGCCCCGGACGCTTACGCACCCGCTTATTACGCAGCTACGACCATCATTGCGGAAGCGATGCACAGGGCCAATTCAAGTAATCCTCAACGCTATCTTCTGGAACTGCGAAATGGTACATTCGAAACGCTGATCGGCACCGTAAAGTTCGACAAGAACGGCGATTGGCTCAATGCCCCCGTCACGATGTACAAGGTCGAGGGCAATGAACTAAATGCGCTCAAGTAGCGGCTCATCGCTTTCGACAATGGCCTCAGGGCGATAATTGGCCAGTTCGTGGCGCAAATGTGCTTTAAGCATTTGCGCCGCTTCATTGGCAGGCCTTCCTTGAAAGAATGCGAGCTCCGTGTCAGGGATCGAGGGAAGCTCCGGATCGTCAAGCACAGTCAGGTTCGACCCAACGGTACTTTCGGCGAGAACCGTGACGCCGATCCCAGCCTGAACGGCCGCCTGGACGCCACCCAAGCTGGTGCTCGTATAGACGATGCTCCACGGTTTCGGATACGTACGCATCGCACGCAGTACCAGAGGCCGATAAACGCAGCCATGCGGAAACATCACCAACGGCAACGCTTCCTCAATGCCAGGCTCGTCGCGACCATCCACCCAAACCAATCGCTCACGCCAGATCAGTTCGCCCTCCTCTGAATTCGCTGTGCGCCGCGCAAGCACGAGGTCGAGGTCGCCGTCGCCCAGTGCTTTCATCAACTCGGCAGTGAGCGCCGCCCGCACGTCGAGTCTCACGCCAGGATAGCTTTTCGAAAAGCGCTTCAAAGCCCTGGGTAACAACAACGTGGCGAAGTCCTCCAGAATGCCGAGCCGAAGGTCTCCCGTGATCACGGGAGCACGCATGCGCCCGACGGCTTCATCGTGAAGCTCGACTATCTTTTCCGCGTACGCACGAAAGACCTCCCCCTCCTCCGATAACCCGGTACCTCGTGCCTTTCGATGGAACAAGGTTTGGCCCGTTACCTCCTCGAGACGGCGAACGTGCAGGCTCACTGTCGACTGGGTTTTGTTCAGATGTGTCGCCGCCCGGGTAAATCCACCGTCGCGCACGATCGCCAAAAACGTTCTCAACAGATCGATATCGAGGTCCATCTCACACATCCGTAATTTCGATGGGTAACTATCGAAAAATCTCATTTTTAAATTCTTATGCTCACAACTATGCTTTGATCTAGCACAAATCAGTATCCTCGATCGAATATGACTTTGCAAGGTGATTTTTAGATGGCTCGACAACTCGCTGACCCTGCGGTGCGCCTCTCCAGGATTTCTCGGGTGCAACTGGCTCACGTTCCCACACCACTAGAACCATTGGATCGGCTTTCGGCATACCTGGGCGGCCCACGCCTATGGATCAAGCGCGACGATTGCACCGGACTGGCGACAGGCGGCAATAAAGCGCGAAAACTGGAGCCCATCTTCGCCGAGGCGCGCGAGCAGCGAGCGGACACGATTATCAGCGCGGGGGCCATTCAATCGAACCACGCACGCCAAGTTGCCGCGGCATGTGCCAAACAAGGACTTGCTTGCGTACTCGTGCTCACCGACTCGGTGGGCGGCCAGCCTGAGGACTACCGCGAGAAAGGCAATATTTCTCTAATGAAATTGCTGGGCGCTGAGATCCAAATCATCTCTGGATCTCAGGAAAGCGCGCCTGTGATGGAAAGGATCGCGCGCGATCTCGCGATGCAGGGGCACCGCCCGTACATCATTCCGGTCGGGGGTACGACCGCCCTCGGGGTTCTGGCTTACGCCGAGGCCTTTCTGGAGCTATCCGAGCAACTCCGATCAAACAATCAGACGGCGGACGCGATCGTGTTGGCGACGGGAACCGGCGGAACGCAAGCCGGCCTCCTCATTGGCGCGGCGCTCGACGACTGGCAAGGACAGATCTTCGGTATGAGCGTTGGCGCCAGCAAGGCTCGCGCAACGAATCGTGTGAATGCAGCGCTTGCCGCAGGAAAAGAGGCGCTCCAACTGGACGACGCCTCGATCTCTACGCCCTCGATACACGTGAGCGATGCCTTCGTCGGTCCGGGGTACGGACTACCGAGTCAGGACTGCCTCGAAGCGATCCATTTGCTTGCCAGGCACGAGGGCATTCTGCTCGATCCAACCTATACCGGCAAAGCGATGGCTGGCCTGATCGCTACGTTGCGGTATCACGCGTTGCTGTCGAACATGAAGAACGTCGTGTTCTGGCATACCGGCGGCAACGCCTCGCTCGACGCGTATCCATGCGTGTCTCGAGCCACGATCTGAGTGCTCCCTACCACTTCATCCATTACCCAACCATGACAGCCGCACAGGAAAGAATCGTTACAAGCCGCCGGGGCACCCTGAATCACATTCGCTTGACCGTTACGGATATCGACCGGGCTCGCACGTTCTACGATCCGCTTTTAGGCTCAATGGGGTACGAGCAAGTCGAAAGCAACGATACCCGCGTCGCGTGGGCAGGATGGGCGTTCGAGGGCAGCGTTCTTCAGTGGTTCATCATCAGTGCGGCATCGCCCGAAAACCTCGGGCGAACACATGATCGCTATGCAGCGGGGTTCCATCATCTTGCGTGGAATGCGGACAGCCGCGAACAGGTCGACGCATTTCACGCGTTACTGCTCGAAACCGGTGCGACCGTACTAGACGCACCCGCGGAATATAACTACGAACCCGGCTATTACGCGGTTTTTTTTGCGGATCCCGATGGCATGAAACTCGAACTCGTTCACGTGCCCGAGGCCGGAAGCGCGGCGTACTGGGAAGCTTACAAGTCGCGTAATCGGCATGCGGCGGGAGACATATAGGGGAACCCTTGCTTTGATGCCTGCTCGACACGCTTGCGCAACCGGCGTTTGTATTATCGGAATCGATGCCGCGTGAACTCGTCGACCGGTGTCACCTCGGCGCTCGATTGCAAGTACGAGCAGCCGGCGGCCATCAGCGCGGCCATACCTGATGCAACGACGGCAGCACGGCAGCGTTTGAGCATGAGACTCCCTCTGGACGGACATAGCCGCGATGGGTCGAATCGCACACGACCTGGTTCTTGCCCAGCATGGGAAGTGCCACCCCCGCGAACCGGTCCGATTCTGCGCCGGTACTCCCGCAATTGACCCCGCACGCGCGACCATCGCCTTCCGCGTCCGTTTCCCCGGCCGGCGTGACGTCGTCGATGCATGCGACGTCACGCGCACGCGGCGGTCGCTCACAAGGAGAACAACGTCATGACCGATCCTGTCGTACACGTGACGAATCACGCAAGCCACAAGGTGTGCATCGCGCACGATCCGAACTGGGACGATCAAGTGCTGCTCGTCGATGGGCGCGCGGCCAAGCGCACGCGCTGCCTGGCGCCGGGCGCGCAGGCCGACGTCGGCATTCGGCTCGGCGCCGATACGGAGCCCGAGGAATACCTCATCGGCGTGATCTTTGCCGATGGAAAGGATTTCGACTACGGCAAGGCAGGTGCGTACCAAACGACGATCGGACATCATCCGGACACGGGCCTGCTTGCCGTGACCGATGAACACACGATCCGCGCACCGTCCGTGCAGTATTCGACCGGCAATCAGACGCAATGGTCGATGGACATGACGTTCGTCGACTCGGATTCGTAAAGCCGCTCGCTCGACTGCCGAAGACCGGAGCGCAGCTTTACCCCCGGATCTTCGGCCGTCCAATCGCTCCGAAACGCGCCATTCGTCGCGGATCTCTTTGATAAATCCAATCGCTCTTTATTTTATTTAATTATCAATCACCAAAGCACCGCGACTCATTTACAATTAATTTAACGATTGCACAAACCCCAATCAGTCGATGACGCAAATCGAGTACCGATAGCCCTCTGGCGACAGCATAACGCCCATCGTTCATTACTCGACTATCGATTAGGCAATCAATGATTAATTCAAGAAAAGCTTACCGAACAATTAACGGCTTTACAAAATAGTCAATCAATGCTTTTCTCCTTATATGTGATCGCGCCATGCGATCGCCGGCGGAGCAGAACAAAACGCACGCTTTGCCGAATCGCATAGGGAGTTCGTTATGCGAAATCGTCGCTTGTCGGCGGCTCTGCTTGGGTCGCTTGCCATCGGGGTCGGGGCCCTCTCAACGCTTGCCCGCGCTCGACCGAATGCGCTCTTCAGGCCATCAGCGGACATTGGCGCGCTATCGCCAGCCCTAGGATCGCCCCAGCGTCAGGCGGCCGAAGCCGGCTTGGCGAGACTGACCAAGCGTTTATCCGCATCGGCGTCCGCCCTTCACGTTCAGGCAAATCGAGTTTTCGACACGACCGGTCAGCGAGGGCTCGGCAAAGCGACGATCGGTGATGGGTTCGAAACCTATCTCGTCGATCCGCAAGCGCTGCTCTCGGGCAAGCCACTCGATCAGAGTCTTTACGGCAGCGGCGAATGGCGGTTCGTCGTCATGGCGAACGGCAAGGGCATCGGGCTCATCACCGTTGCCCGCATGAGCGGCGCATGGACCATGGTCGAAGCCGGCGCAAGCGAATTAGCGGGCGAAATTACGGCGGTCGCCACGCAGTACGCGCAGCAAGCGCCGGCGGCGCAACTGCGCTTCGTCCGCAGTCAACAAGCCGTCGCCGATTTCATCGAGGTCCGGTCCGCAAGCACGGCAGGCACGACGAACTCACCCGTCTACGTTCCGCTCGCCAGCGCACGCGCGGCACTCGCGCCGCGCGAGGCCAGCCCCCTCATGCCAGGATCCGCCCTCTCCGATGCCCAACTCGACGACGCCTTGAGGCAACGCGTGCAGCGCGGAATGCGCGACCTCAGATTCGGTCATTAGGAGTCCGGCCGTGAACACCCATCTCGCCGCTCGCCTGCTAGGCAGGCTCATCGTCGCCGCGACACCCGCGTTCGTCGCCGTACACGCGCAGCAGATCGACGTCCCTCAGGTCACACAGCAACACAGCGAATGGTGCTGGGCCGCCGACGCGAACGCCGTGCTCAGCTATCGCGGCGTGACGAGTACGCAATGCGGCATTGCAAACTGGGTCGACTCGATCGGGTACGCCTGCGAAAACGCTCCGTTCGACTGGGACGACGCGGCCAACTCGCCGAACGCCATCACCGGCACGACCGGCATCAGCGGCATCCTTTGGTCGCTAGGACGGCGCGATTCGCACTACTACGATGGTCCGCTGGCGTTCGACTACACCATTGCGAGCGTCAACCAGGGCGATCCGGTCGTCGTCCTCTGGACATGGCCCGACGGCGGCGGCCACTTCGTCGTCATCAACGGCTACGATGCCGCCGAAAACGCGCTCTACTTCATGAATCCGTGGCCCGGCGAGGGGTCGGGGTACGGCGACTACGATTGGATGCTCAACGGCTCCGGCAACATGGGCACCCACACATGGGCCGAATCGCTCGTCGTTTATTGACAGGGCCGTCTTGCTGCCTGCCACCGCCCGCGACGCCCGAGCGGCCCATTTCTGCAATGGGTGCAGACATGCCCACGTACCATCGCCCGCACTAACCCGCGCTGTGTGCATGCGCACGATCGCCGTGCGAATCGAGATGCGCGCACGCGCGTCGTTGACTACGCTGAAGGCATATCGCCTCGCGCTCGACCTAGCGCACCAGTCATCAATCACACCAACTCGATCCGCTATGAAACACGATCTCGTGCGCCGCCCCGCTTTACGCGCCTGCGGGCTGACCGGCATAGCCGCACTCGGCGCATTGCTCGTCGCATCGGCCTGCACGTTCACGCCTCCAACGCGCCCCACCGCGGCCACGCTGCCGCCCCCGGCCGCAGTCAACAGCGCGACACTCGATCAATACCGCGTAGCGATCGCGCGCCGAATCGTCGAACGCAGCCCGTCGTATGTCGAGCATCAGGCGCCGCAGGCGATGCTGCGCTCGCTCGTCGTCGTCGCGTTCACCGTCGATCGCAACGGCAACGTCGTCCGCTCGGCCGTCTATCGCACGAACGGCGACGACGGCGCCGAAGCGACCGCGTTGGCGGCGCTGCGCCGAGCGGCACCGTTGCCCCCGCCGCCGCCCAAGTTGCTCAACGGCATCGGTCAAGTCGAAATGATGGAAGACTGGCTGTTCAACGACGACGGCAAATTCCAATTGCGCGAATTCGCGGCACCGCAGGCGCTGACGTTCGATTGACGCAACGCCATACTGCTTCGTGCCCCCGCTTTATGCTTCGCTTCGTGTCCGCTTCGTGCGTTGCCGCTCATCGCGCACGCTCGTTATAATTTTCCGCACCGCGCAGCCGGACCTTCCGGCGACGTTCGCGCCGCCCCGCCTACCCGGCGGGACGCCAGCGAGCCCGACGCCGCTTCGTCCGCGCCATTCACGCGCCGCGCTCGTCGAATCGCATTCCCGCTTTTTCGCGTAGTTCGCACGGCCGGCACGCGATGTCGTGTACGCTTGCCGCGCAACGGCGCCGTTGCGTCTTGACAAATGCGGTCCTCGCCGACGCTTGCGCGCGGCCATGCGGCCGTTACAACCATCGGAGACCCTCTATGTCCGCTTCGCCGTCATCGCCTTCCGTGACCGCCGCGTCCGACACGGCGAACGTATCGAGCCGTGCTCGCGTCATCTTCGCCAGCTTCATCGGCACGGCGATCGAGTTCTACGACTTCTACGTCTATGCCACTGCCGCCGCGCTCGTCATCGGCCCGGTGTTCTTTCCGCACGGATCGGCAACGGCGCAAGCACTGTCGGCCTTCGTCACGTTCGGCATCGCCTTCGTCGCGCGGCCGATCGGTTCGTTCTTGTTCGGCCACTTCGGCGATCGCATCGGCCGCAAATCCACGCTCGTCGCCTCGCTGCTCGTCATGGGGTTGTCGACGATGCTGATCGGCTTCCTGCCCGGCTATGACACGCTGGGCTCGTGGGCGCCCATCCTGCTCTGCATCTTGCGCTTCGGCCAAGGTATCGGCCTCGGCGGCGAATGGGGCGGCGCCGCGCTGCTCGCGACCGAGAATGCGCCCGCGGGCCGCCGCGGCTGGTTCGGCATGTTCCCGCAACTCGGGCCGTCGGTCGGCTTCTTGGCTTCGAACGGCTTGTTCTTCGCGCTCGCGCTCGGGCTCTCGGACGCGCAGTTTCGTTCGTGGGGATGGCGCGTGCCGTTCATCGCGAGCGCCGTACTCGTCGTGCTCGGCTTGTACGTGCGCCTGAAGATTGCCGAAACGCCGGCGTTCCGCGCCGCCATCGAGCGCGCCGAACGCGTGCGTGTGCCGCTCGCCTCGCTGATCGCGCATCACGGCCGCGCAACGATCGCAGGCTCGTTGGCCATGGTCGTCTGCTACACACTTTTTTACATCTCGGCCGTGTTCACGCTCTCGTACGGCGTCTCGACGCTGCACTTCTCGCGCCAAAGCTTCCTCGCCATGCTGTGCTTCGCCGTGCTGTTCATGGCGCTGGCCACGCCGCTCGCCGCTTGGGCAAGCGACCGCTTCGGACGCCGTCCCGTGCTGATCGCCGGCACCCTTGGAGCCGTCGCATCGGGCTTCGCGATGGCGCCGCTCGTCGGCAGCGGTTCGCCCGTGCTCGTCACCCTGTTCCTGACGCTGGAACTGTTCCTGATGGGCGTCACGTTCGCACCGATGGGCGCGTTGCTGCCCGAACTGTTCCCGACCCCCGTGCGGTACACCGGCGCGGGCGTCGCCTACAACTTGGGCGGCATTCTCGGCGCATCGGTCGCGCCGTACATTGCGCAGATGCTCGCGGCACGCGGCGGGCTGGCTTGGGTCGGCGCCTACGTGTCGGCCGCGGCGGCCGTGAGTCTCATCGCGGTCGTCGCGATGCGCGAGACGCGCGACGTGCGGTTGTCCTAAGCCATCATCGCTCACGCCGCTCGCGCGGCGATCGCACGTCCGACGTTACCCGGACGAGCCGCGCGCTCGGCGTCATTTCCTCCGCCTCGGCACGCCCAACGCGCCCAATACCTCTCGCGCGCCGCGCCGCCGCGATGCGCGCGAGCAGCAGCATGGCCCCCACGCCGGCCAAGTCGCCGAATAGTCGCGCGGGCCCATTCGTCTCAACATGCGCGAGACGGATCCCCGTATCGCCGACGATCGACACGACCGTGCCGCCGACGAAACAAACGAGCCCTTGTTTTCCGACCGTCACGACCGCGGGCAAGCGTTCGGCCAGCGTTCGCAACCAGCCGAGCCGCGCAGCTTGCGCGCACAGCCAGGCGAGCGAGAGAAAGCTCACGACGCGCACGCTCGCGAGATTCTGCTTCATATAGCCCGGCGATGGATGGCTGTCGATGCAGACCTTGACGAACATAAACGCCAGCGCCACCGCGAACGCCGCGCCGGTGAGCGCGTGGCCCACCCTCGACGTTTGCATCTGCGTAGGCACGGGATGGAGACGGCACAGCACGCCGAGCATGAACAGCAGTTGCCAGGCGAACGGATTGAACGACCAATCCGCGACGCCCGGCAGGCTCGCCGCAAGCCACGGGGCACCGAGCCATACGGCGAGGCTGCCCGCAAACAAGGCAACAGGCATGCGCCGCCCGAGCGGAACGACGAACGAAACGCTCAACGCATACAGCAGGTACATCGGCAGCACGGCCGACAGAAACGGCTGCCGACGCAGCAGCGCGATGTCGACGATCCCTTGCGCGGGCGCATGCGCAAACCCGGGCCAGCCCGTTTCCGCGACCAGCGGCGAGGCGATCGGCAACGATGCGGCAACGGCGCCGCAGCCGAGCATCAGCGCCGCCGTCAACCCATAAGCGCGATAGATCTCCCACGCACGCCGAAAGAAACGGCTTCGCGCCGCCGGCGCGCCGTGACGCGCCGCAATGCTCGAATAGCCCGCGGCCGACGCATAGCCCCCGAGGAAGACGAACACCTCCGCGGCGTCGCAATACGCGTAGTTGTGCAGCGTCGCGTGCGACAACACGCCCACGGTAATGTGATCGATGGCGATCACGATCAGCACGATGCCGCGCAACAGATCGACCTCGATCGATCGTCCAGCGGACGAATTCATTGACAGCCCCCTTGTTTTCGCAGCCTCAGACGCGTCCGCGCGCCTGCACCAGCCCTTCGCGGTTGGTGTGCGCCCGCTGCTAAAAATTCCTTGCTCGAGCGATTTTCGATAGAGGATCGAATCGACGCCGTGCGATGGGCATGGTGCGAGCGACGCTCGAGCGACACTCGAGCGGCGCGGTTTGTGCGAGGTACGGGTTTGCACGCGAGGAAAGCATCGGGATTTTTCCTGGCTTGTCCGCGCAAAGCACGCGCCTATACTGGCCTTGACGCATCGATTCGCGTCGCTTTTTTGCACATTCAGCGTGGGAGGAGACGATGGACATCCGCATCGACAATGCCGACATCGTGGCGATCCTCGCGCTCGCCTTGCTCCTTGCGCTATTGCTTGCAGTTCGCTTTCGTCCGAAGACGTGGTATGCGATCGTCGCCGAAGCCTTGTTGGCGAACGCTGCGGCGTTCGCCGCCGTCATTGCGGTCGAAGCCTTGCTGGCATGAGCCTGATCCGGCCCCGCGGCAAAGCTCAACGGTCGTAATAATAGCCATGGTGGTAGCCGCCGTAATACCCGTAGTAGCCGGGCGCGGGGGCAATCACGCAGCCGCCGAGCAGCAAGGCCACTAACGCGCCTGCGATCATAAGTGCTGTCGAGCGTTTCATTTCGTTCTCCCTAACGTCGCTGTTCATGATTCGACGGCATGTCGAATGAGTGAGATTGAACCGCACGCCGGGCACCTGCATCGTTGCAATTTGTAAGCATCGTGCGGCCCGCATTACAACGAATTCCGCGCGCTTGCCCCGTCCCCTTTGCGGCACGGTCGCGCCGTGGTTTCGCGAGCAACACGCAGCGACACATTTAACAGAGTGGTAATCCGCATCGACTGCTGGCGCCGCTCCGCACGTGGGCTCGCGAGCGATGCCGGGCCACATCGAGAAAAATCGGCAATTGAGCGCATGGGCATTGCGTACCTATAATTCATCCTTTGCGCGCTGAGTTGAGCATCCATGGTCCTGCCTTTCCGTTCGTCCGGTGTTGCCCAACGCGCGCGTCGATTGTGGCGTCGATACGGCGTGTTTTGGCTAGGTGCGATCGTGGTCGGCCTCGTGGCTGTCTTCTACGCGAAGCTCATCGATTGGGGCTACGACGAATTCCGCACCATGCAGCATCGTCATGCTTGGCTGCCGTTGATCGCGACGCCCGCGATCGCCGCCGCCTGCGTCTGGCTCACCCGGCGGTTCTTCCGCGGCGCGGAGGGCAGCGGGATTCCGCAGGTGATCGCAACCCTGCACGAAGGCACGGCAACGCTCGGCCCGCGCACGCTGACGCTGCGGTTGCTGGCCGGCAAGATCCTCGTCTCGCTGCTTGCGATCCTCGGCGGCTTCACGATCGGCCGCGAAGGGCCGACCGTCCAGGTCGGCGCAGCATTGATGTACAACCTGCGACGCTTCTATCCGCGCTCGACCGCGCTGATCGAACGGCAATTGGTGCTGGCCGGCGCGGCCGCCGGGTTATCGGCCGCATTCAACACGCCGCTCGCGGGAATCGTTTTCGCCATCGAAGAACTCACGCGCAGCTTCGAAGCGCGCGCGAGCGGGGTGCTGATCACGGCCATCATCGTCGCCGGCGTGATCGCACTCGGCCTGAACGGCAACTACACCTACTTCGGCACGATCCAGATCGGCTCGCACTTCCCGAATCTGCTCGCCGCCGCGGTCGTGCTCACGGGGCTCGTCACGGGCGTGGCCGGCGGCATCTTCGGCTGGCTGTTGCTCCATACGTCGCGCTGGCTGCCGGCGCCGCTCGTGCAGATGCATCGCGAACGGCCCGTCGTGTTCGGAGCGCTGTGCGGATTCGCGATCGCCGTCATCGGCGTATTGTCGGGGGGTACCACGTTCGGCAGCGGTTATGCGGAGGCGCGCGGCCTACTCGACGGGCACGAGCAGTTGTCGATGCTCTATCCGTTCTTGAAGATGGCGTCGATGGTCGGCTCGTATCTGCCGGGCATTCCAGGCGGGATTTTCGCGCCGTCACTGTCGATCGGCGCCGGCTTCGGCAATCTGCTGCATACCGTCTTCAGCAGCATGCAACTGCCGATGCTCATCGCGCTCGCGATGGTCGGCTACCTTGCGGCCGTCACGCAATCGCCGATCACCTCGTTCGTGATCGTGATGGAGATGATCAACGGGCACGCGCTCGTCATCTCGCTGATGGCGACGGCGTTGATTTCGAGCCGCGTCGCGCGCATGTTCGCGCCGCCCCTGTATGAAGCGCTGTCGGAGCGCTATATGACGCCGCGCGCTACGCAAGCGGCCGCGGCGGCGGAGCCCGAGTCGCCCGAGTCGCCCAAGACGCTCGAGCCGCTATTCGAAGACGAAAAGAACGGGGAAAGCGAAGACGCGGCGCAAACCGATGCGCCGCGCCCGTGATCGAATCGAATTAAACCGATTCGCAATCCTAACGGATGCCCCTCGCCTTAGCGGGCCCAGCGGCCCTGTACCCACACCCAATTCGGGCCGCGCCGCGCCCAATGGCCGGTCACCCAGTGATAGCCGACGTGCACGCGCTCCCAATGGCCCGGCACCCAGGCGTACTGGCCGCCTTGCCAGCGCCAATGGCCGCGATCCCACACGTAGCCGGTGCGCGGTGCGGGAACGGCCTCGTAACGCACGGGCGGCGGCGCGTTGGGCGCGACGATGACTTCCTGAGCCGATGCCGAAGCGGCGACGGCGAACGTACCGGCGGCAGCCAGCGCAAGTTGTGCGATGAGTAAGCGAGTGGACATTTTCATAGGAGCCTCTTGATTTTGGTGAACGACGTCTCGCTCGACGGCGTTACTCCTATTAATGCGCGAGGCCTCGATTGCGACGACAACGGCAGCGTTACGGAGCGACCGAAAGTGCAACCGAATATTTTCGAGCGCACCACCGCGGTGCGCGATGAGCGCTCGGGCGCTCACCGCGGCGGGCCGGTTCGCGCGAGTCAGGCTTGTGGGATTTCGATCTTGACCTCGAGCACCTCGAGATCGTCTTGCCGCTCGAGACTGACGCGGATGTCGTCGTCCGAAATCTTCACGTACTTCGAAATGACGGCAACGAGCTCGCGTTGCAGCGCGGGTAGATAATCGGCCGGCGGATGGCCGCCGGCACGCTCGTGCGCGATGATGAGCTGCAGGCGTTCCTTCGCAACCGCCGCAGACTTCTTCTTCTCGCCGAGCAAGAACGACAGAATCGACATGACGGGCGCCCTCCTTAGCGAGTGCCGAAGAGGCGTTGCAACAGGCCCGGCTTTTGGTAGTCGGTAAAGCGCAGTTCCTTTTCTTCGCCGAGAAAGCGCGCCACGATGTCCTTGTACGCTTCGGCCACGTCGGTGCCGTCCATGTGCACGGCGGGCAAGCCTTGATTCGATGCGTGCAGCACGGCTTCCGATTCGGGTACGACGCCGATCAGATCGATGCGCAGAATCTCTTGGATGTCGGACAGCGAAAGCATTTCGCCTTCGCTGACGCGCTTCGGGTTGTAGCGCGTAATGAGCAGGTGCTCCTTGACGGACTCCTTGCCCTCGATCGCGCGCTTCGTCTTCGACGAAAGAATGCCGAGGATGCGATCGGAATCGCGCACCGACGACACTTCGGGATTCGTCACGACGAGCGCTTCATCCGCGAAGTGCATCGCGAGCAGCGCGCCCGACTCGATCCCGGCGGGCGAATCGCAGACGATGTAATCGAAGCCCATGCCGGCCAGATCGTTCATCACCTTCTCGACGCCTTCGAGCGTCAGCGCATCTTTATCGCGCGTTTGCGAGGCCGGCAGGATGAACAGGTTCTCGCACTTCTTGTCCTTGATGAGCGCCTGGTTCAGGTTCGCTTCGCCCTGGATCACGTTGATGAAATCGTAGACGACGCGCCGCTCGCAACCCAAGATCAGATCGAGATTGCGCAAGCCGACGTCGAAGTCGATCACGGCCGTCTTGTGCCCGCGCAATGCGAGGCCCGACGCGAAGCTCGCGCTCGTGGTGGTTTTGCCCACGCCGCCCTTACCCGAAGTCACCACAACGATTTTCGCCATTTCCCCTTACCCTGTATTCGTCAAATTTCGTCCGTTGAGCCAACGCGACACGCAAAGCGGCGCGGCTCGCGCAGCTTGCCGCCCTAGGTGAGCCGCAGCGGTTCGATCAGCAGTTTTTCGTCGGCCAGCCGGATCTGCACCGACTTGCCGATCACGTCGGCCGGCAACGGATTCTCCGTCGTGCGGTAGATCCCCGCGATCGAGATCAGTTCCGGTTCGAGGCACGTGCAGAAAATCCGCGCATCGTGATTGCCGTGCACACCGGCCAACGCGCGCCCACGCAGCGGCGCATAAATATGGATATTGCCCTCGGCAATGACTTCCGCGCCGTAGCTCACGAGCGCGAGCACGACGAGATCGCCTTTCGCATAGATCTGTTGCCCCGAACGCAGCGGCTTGTCGACGATGAGCGTCTGCGCAGGTGCCGCCGCACGCGCGTTCGCTTCAACCGCCACGGCCGCGCCTGCCGATTGCATCGCTTGCCCCGATTGCGCGGGTTGCTCGCTGGGCGCGGACGCGGGTGGCTGCGGCGCTTCGGCCTTACCGCCCGCACCGCGCCGGTCGCGCGCTTCGACGAGCGGCAAACCGCCCTCCGCGGCCCACTCGCGCTGCGCGGGCTCCGCGACGACACCGATCGGACGCATGCGCACGCCGGCAAGCAGCCGCGTGATGTCGGCGATCGGCACGCGTTCGCTTTCGCCGAGACGGCGCACGTCGATCGTCACCACCTCGCCCGAAAAGAACTCGGGCGTCGCCTCGAAGCGACGCGTGAGCTCGTTCTGGAGCGCATCGAGGTCCGTGGTCTTCACGACGAACTGGAGCGCGTCGACCGAGCCGCTGCGAAGTTCGAAGAAAGGCGTTTTGTTCAGCGGCATGGGGGCGGTGACGGCAAAAAATTTTGCGTATTTTACAGGGGTCTACGCGACCGGCCAGAATTTTCGCGATGACGTGACGACATGCGGCGCGTGGAGCGCGCCGCCCGAGTGCATCGCAGCGAGGTGCGTCTCCAACGCCGCGCGCGATGAGGGAAAGGGAAAAATGCCGTGCGAAGCGCCCAATCCGCTATTGCGGCGCCACCCGCCCGAGCTTGACGTGGCGCACGAGCAGCGTCTGCCACTCCTGCGGCGCGCGCGCGATCGGTTGGTGCTCGCCACTGGGGCCAAAACCTAGCGCTTCGTAAAAACGCATCGCGCTGCGATTGGCGTCAGCCAACCACGCGTGAATTTCTTGGGCGCCGTGCTCGGCAAGCCATGCACTCGCCGTGTTCACGAGCAACTCGCCGCCGTGCAAATGCCGCACGGCCGGCGCGACCCACAGCGCGCAGACGAAAGCCTTGCGCTCGGGCGTATCGTCGAAATAAGCGCCGATGAGCCCGGCGGGATGCCCTTCCGTATAGAGAATGAAGCTCGTGGATATCTCGGAGGCGGCATGGCGCGCCGCGACTGCGTCAAACGTTTCCGCCTGTTCCGACAACGCTTCTTCGAGCGTCTCGTCGAACGCATAAGGCGCTTCTCGCAAGGATGCGGTACGCAAGTCGCGAAGCATTGCGCCCTGATCGGCTGCGATACGGCGAACAGTCAGCGATGAACTCATGAGGCTCCGATTGTCGCGGATGGATGGCTAGCGCGTAGCTTCGTCCGAACCGGCGGGCGAGTCAAACCCCGTATTTAAGCGGGACGCGAATAGCACGTCTAGCGCCGGGCATTGTGCAGAGCACAACGACATTCGAAAGACTTTCGTAATGTATGCCCGCGCAGTGCTTCGCCTGCCGCTGGGGATGCCGGTTCCAGCTCGGGCGGCCGGTTCGCATATTACTTCGGACTGCGAATGAATTCACGCGCAACATGCGCTTTCGTCGTCTCTATCGGCTTCCCCTTCGGCTTCATTACTATCGGCTTCATTAGCCACCGGAAGCAGCGTTGCCGCCCTAGCGAATCAGCTTCGCGCCGAACAAGCGCGACAGTGCCGTCTGACTTTTCAGCGCATTTTCAAGATTGCGATGGGCAATGCGCGCGTGCTCGCGCATGAGCGCCTCGGCCCGCGCGCCCTCGCGGCGCGCGATCGCGTCGAGCACCGCACGGTGCTGCGCCTGCGCCACGACGAGCACCTGATAGGCATCGGGCGCGGCCGCCTGCACCTTGACGAAGCCGCTCGGTGACGCGAACGGCAGCGCCATGACCCTTGCAAGCTGGCTCTCCACGACGCGGCTGTTGCATGCCGATGCGAGCAAGCGATGAAACCGCTCGTTGAGTTCCACGTAGCGAGAGAACTTCGCCTCCCCCATCTTCGGCGTAGCCAGCAGCGCGTCGATCGCGTCGACGCACTCGTGCAGCGAGGCCATCAGCGACGGCTCGACGCCTCGCTCGGCCGCCAGCCGCGCCGCCATTCCTTCAAGCGTGCCGCGCAACTCGATGGCGTCACAGATCTCCGCCGCGCTGAATGCACGCACCGCATAGCCGCCCGAGGACACGGCATCGAGCAGCCCTTCGTCCTGAAGCCGCATCAGCGCTGCGCGCACGGGCGTGCGCGACATGCCCAGACGATCCACGGCCCACAGCTCGGTAATGCGCGCGCCGGGCGCGAGTTCGCCGGCGAGAATCAACTCGCGCAAGCCGAGTTGCGCTTTGACCGTTTGCGACACGCCGCCCGCATCGCTCGGCGCCCCGTCGAATGACTCCATCTTGATCCTCGATCGAAATTCAACCCACACACGCACGGCCGCACGTGCGCTAGAGATCGAGCACCAGCATCGGCGATTTCGAGCGCGAGCAGCACGGCAGAAACTGATCGTTCGCGTCCTTCTCTTCGTCCGTCAAATAGACGTCGCGATGATCGGGCTGCCCCGACAGCACGCGCGTCAAGCACGTGCCGCATACCCCTTGCTCGCACGAAGTCGGTAGCTCGACGCCCGCTTGCGCGAGCGCGGCAACGACGGTCACGTCGGGCGCGACATCGATGACGCGGCCCGTGCTCGAAAGCGTGACCTGAAATGCGCTGCTGTCGCCTTCAGCGACGCCGGCCGCGAAATATTCCCGATGCACGTTCGCGTCGATCCAACCGGCCGCTTTCGCGGCGCCGGTCACCGCCTCGATGAAACCCGATGGTCCGCACACATAAAGATGGGTATCGACACGTGGCTGCGCGAGCAGCGCATCGAACGATATTTTCGTGCCGTCGCGCGCGTCGTCGAAGTATAGATGAACACGCCCGGCGAAACGCGGCTCGGCTAAGCGATCGCGAAACGCGGTGCGTTCGGTGCTGCGCGTGCAATAGTGCAGGTCGAACGATGCCCCCGCGTGATCGAGCGCCTCGGCCATCGCCATGAGCGGCGTGACGCCGATCCCGCCCGCCAGCAGCAGCGAATGGCGCGCGCGCAGGTTTAGCGGGAAGTGATTGTTCGGCGCTCCGATCTCGATCGAGCTGCCCATCTCTAGCGCGTGCATGGCCATCGATCCGCCGCGCGAGTGCGCATCGCGCAGCACAGCGATCAGGTAGCGATGCGATTCGAGCGGGCTATTGCACAGCGAGTAGTGGCGAACGAGCCCATCGCGAAGACGAACCTCGACGTGAGCACCGGCCGAAAACGCGGGCAACGGCGCACCGTCGGGATGCACGAGTTCGAACGCGCAGATGTCGGTGGCCACGGCGAACTTGCGAGCGATTCTGACTTGCATGGCGGCGCTCACTCAACGATGCTCACGGCCAACTGCTCTTGCGCGGCCAGCCGATCGAGTACACGGCGAGACTGCACGCCGCCGGCATCGATATTGAGCTTGAGCAGGTTGCGCTCGGGATAGGCGAGCAAATTGCGCTGCTGCGCTTCGAGCATCTCGAGATCCTCCGAGAAAATTTTCCCCTGGCCTTCACGGATCGCGCGCGTGAGTTCGCCATCGCCGGGACGGAAATTGCGCGCCATGCCCCAGAAGTACCAAATCGATGTCTCGGTCTCGGGCGTAATGAAGTCCACGACGATGCTCGACGCCTTGTGTCGCGCGTCGGCGTGATAACCACCGTGGCCCGCGTGCGCCACCCCCACTTCGATCAGCACGTGACTTGGCGGCGTAAAACGGCAGATTTGCCACCGATCGCATGGACCGGTGTCGTCGAGCCCGTTCCCGCGCAGCGCCGCCGCCCAGAATGGCGGGGGCACGATGTTTTCCATGAAGCGGCTCGTCACGACGGTATCACCTTCTACTTTCGTCTGCGGCGCCGACTCTTCGATCTCGGCTTGCCCGATGCTCGACGCGTGGACATAGGTTTCGTGCGTGAGGTCCATCAGATTGTCGATCATCAGCCGATAGTCGCAAGCAATGTGATAGAGCCCGCCGCCATAGGCCCATTCCGGGTTGTCGGCCCACTCCAGCGGATGAATCTTCGCGGGGTCGGCGAGCGCCGCGTCGCCGGGCCAAACCCAGACGAAGCCGTGTCGTTCGACGACGGGGAACCGGCGCGTCGCCGGAAAACCGCCCACGCGCTGGCAAGGCATGGACGTGCACTTGCCGTCAGCGCCGACCGTCAGGCCGTGATACCCGCAAACCAGCTTGCCCTCGCGCATGAAACCGAGCGATAGCGGCGCCCCTCGATGCGGGCAAAAGTCCTCGAGTGCCGTCACCCCGCCATCGGCTCCGCGAAAGAAAACCATGCGCTCGTTGCAGATCCGCCGCCCGAGCGGCTTGCTCGCGATCTCATCCGGCGTACAGGCGACATACCAAGCATTCTTCAAGAACATTCGCGCATCTCCTTTGTATACATTTACCCTCACTCCCAACGTTGAGCACTTTCTATGCTGTCGGCGCTCATCACGAAAATGACTTAATTTACGCCACATCAATGCATTAAAAAATCTTCATCGACAGAGACATCATTCTCTCAATGCCGATGATTGTATACAATCAGTCCAAGAACACTAGCGCGAGAACAACCATTGCGGGTAAACGACTATCGTCCGCATGCAATCACCGCAACGCCCTGGCGAGACGCGCATCGATCGACGCATGAGGTTGAACGACGGCACGACAAAGTCGATACCCCAAATATTAGTTATATGCTATAACATTAATGCAGTAGTCGGAACGTCGGGAGGGAGACCCCGCACGCCGAGCGCCGCAAGGGCACCCCGCATCGCACCCCCGCGTCGCATAGACACAATCCAGAACCACCTCAAACACGGAGACAACGGATATGACAGACAGCCAGCGCACGGCGCTCATCGATCACGACGTCTGGAACGGCGGCCTGTTCGGCGGCGCGGACGGCCGTTGGTATGCGGCCGATCAAACGCGCGACGTCATCGAGCCTGCAACCGGTGAACGATTGACGAACATCGGCGTCGCCCGCGCGGCCGACGTCGCACGGGCCGCAAAGGCGGCAGCGGCCGCGCAACCGGCCTGGGCTGCGCTGGCGCCACGCGAGCGGGCCGCTGTTCTGCGCCGCGCGGCGGCTGCGCTCGAACGCAATCTGGAAGACGCGGCGCGCTACATCGCTCGCGAAACGGGCGGCATCCTTGCCAAAGCGCAGCTCGAAGTCGCCGAGGCGGCGACGCAGCTTCACATCGCCGCGGCCCTGCCGCTGCAGCCGCAAGGTCTACTGCTACCGAGCACCGCAGGTCGAACGAGCTATGCGCGGCGCGTCGCGCATGGCGTCGTCGGCGTGATCTCGCCGTTCAACTTTCCGCTGATCTTGTCGATGCGCTCGGTAGCGCCCGCGCTCGCGATGGGCAATGCCGTCGTGCTCAAGCCTGATCCGCAAACGCCGGTCAGCGGCGGTTTTCTGATCGCCCGCGCCTTCGAGGAGGCAGGGTTGCCGCCTGGCGTGCTGCAAGTCGTACCCGGCGATGCGGACGCGGGTGCGGCCGTCGTCGAAGCGCCCGAGGTAAGGATGATCGCCTTCACGGGTTCGACCGCCGCGGGCCGAAAAGTCGGCGAGCTCGCCGGCCGTCTACTCAAGAAGGTCTCGCTCGAACTCGGCGGCAAGAACACGCTCATCGTGCTCGAAGATGCCGACCTCGACGTCGCCGCGAGCAACGCGGCGTTCGGCGCGTTCTTCCATCAAGGGCAAATCTGCATGGCGACCGGGCGCATCGTCGCGCATCGAAAGATTGCCGCGGAGCTCACGCGGCGCCTCATCGACAAAGCCCAAACGCTGCCTGTCGGCGATCCCGCCAGCGGCACCGTTGCGATCGGGCCGCTCATCAACGAGCGGCAACTGCGCGGCGTCGACGCGATCGTGCGCGCTTCGATCGAGGCCGGCGCCGTGCTCGAAGCCGGCGGCACGTTCGAACGCCTCTTCTACAAGCCGACGGTCCTCTCGAACGTACAACCCGGCATGCGTGCCTTCGATGAAGAGATCTTCGGGCCCGTCGCCGTCATCACGCCGTTCGACAGCGATGACGAGGCCGTCGAACTCGCCAACCGGACGGAATACGGCCTGGCCTGCGCGGTGATCGGCGCGTCGGTGGCACGCGCGAGCGCCATCGGCGAGCGGCTCAAATGCGGCCTGCTGCACATCAACGGTCAGACGATCGCCGACGAGTGCGTGAACCCGTTCGGCGGGCGCGGCGACTCGGGCAACGGCGGCAGCATGGGCGGCCCGGCCGACCCCGACGAGTACACGCAATGGCAATGGGTGACCGTGAAGAGCACCGCGGAGCGCACGCCGTTTTGACTTGGTGCGGGTCGGCACGCGATGGGATTCGTCGCAGCGACGGCCCCCTCGCCGCACCAACCTGTCGCCCATAGGATGGGAGAGATATCGATGAAGATCAAAGCCGCGGTGGTTCGAGAGAAAGGCGGACCGCTTTCCATAGAAACACTCGAGCTCGAGGACCCGCGCGACGACGAAATCCTCGTGCGCGTCGTGGCAACGGGCGTGTGTCATACCGACGTGGTCGTGCGAGACGGCCTGCTGCCGACACCCCACCCCGTCGTGCTCGGCCACGAGGGCGCGGGCATCGTCGAGCGCGTGGGCCGCAACGTGCGCAAGGTCGTGCCCGGCGACGCCGTCGTCATGACCTACGATTCGTGCGGCGGCTGTCCGGCCTGCGCCGCGCATACGCAAAGCTATTGCCACGCATTCTTTCCGCGCAACTTCTTTGCGACGCGCGCAGACGGTTCAAGCGCATTGTCGAAAAACGGCGAGCCGATTCACGGCAACTTCTTCGGCCAGTCGTCATTCGCAACATACGCGCTGTGCCATCCGAGCAACGTCGTGAAGGTACCCGCGGATGCGCCGCTCGAATTGCTGGGTCCGCTCGCCTGCGGCGTGCAAACCGGAGCGGGCGCCGTCATGAATGCGCTGCGCGTGCCTGCGGGCGCGTCGTTCGCGGTGTTCGGTACGGGCTCGGTCGGGCTGTCGGCCGTCATGGCGGCACGCGTGGCCGGCGCCACGACCATCGTCGCCATCGATCTGCACGACCAACGCCTGGACTTCGCCCGCAGCGTCGGCGCCACGCATACGCTGAACCCGGCGCGCGACGATGTCGTCGCCGCGCTGACGGCCCTGACCGGTTATGGCGTGGACTACACGCTCGACACGACCGGCGTCGCAAAGGTCATTCGCCAGGCCGTCGATAGTCTCGCGCCGCGCGGCACCTGTGGCGTGCTCGGCGCGTCGGCGCCGGGCACCGAGATCGCGCTCGACGCCGTGCACTTCATGAGCGGCGGCCGCCGCGTGATGGGTATCGTCGAAGGTGAATCGACGCCGGACACGTTCATCCCGACACTGATACGCCTGCATCGGCTCGGCATGTTCCCGTTCGACCGCATGGTCAAGTTCTATACGCTCGACGAGATCAACGAGGCAATCGCCGATTCGCTCGAGGGGAAAACGATCAAACCGATCGTGAGGATGTAGGAAGCAAAAAGCCCGCCGCGCAATGCTCGATCGCGCAGCGGGCCATTCGTCAACTATTCGAATACCGTCACGCCTCAGCGAGGCGGCATCCTCAGTGCGCCGTCGAGCCGGATGACTTCGCCGTTCAACGCGACGTTACCGACGACATGCAATGCAAGCGCCGCAAACTCCTCGGGCTTGCCGAGCCGCTTCGGAAACGGAATCGACGCCGCGAGCGATTGCTGCACCTCTTGCGGCAATGCGTACAGCAACGGCGTCAGAAACAGCCCCGGCGCGATGGTGACGACGCGCACGCCGAACTGAGCCAAATCGCGAGCCAGCGGCAGCGTCAGCGAAACGAGTCCGCCTTTCGACGCGGCGTAGGCGGCCTGTCCGATTTGCCCATCGAATGCCGCGACGGATGCCGTGCAAACGATCACGCCGCGCTCGCCGTCGTCCATGGGCTCGGCCTGCGTCATGCGTGCGGCCGCGAGGCGGACCACGTTGAAGGTGCCGAGCAGATTCACGTTGACGATGCGCGCGAACGCGTCCTGGGGCATCGCGTTACCGTCGCGATCGACGAGCCGCTTCGCGCCGCCGATGCCGGCGCAATTGATGAGAATGCGGGCGGTACCGTGCGCACGCGCGCCGGCGTCGAGCGCCGCCTCCACGCCGGCGGCGTCTGTAATGTCGCAGCGAACCGCCTGCGCCGCGCCGCGCCCAAGCTCTTCCGCGAGCGCGTGAAGTGCGGGCTCGTCGATGTCGAGCAGCGTGACGCGTGCCCCGGCCTCGACCAATGCGCGCGCCGTTTGCGCGCCGAGCCCCGATGCGGCACCCGTCACGAGCGCCGCTTGACCTTTTGCTTGCATCGATTACTCCGTTTGAAATCTCGAGTTACCACCGAATTTTTCGTCGATCATTTACGTCGATCAAACAGTGGGCACGGACGACTCGCCGCCGAGCCCCAGCAAACGCACGGCGTTCTCTTTGAGCAGGAGCGGATGGACCTCGGGTTTGAAGCCGGCCTTCTGGAAATCTTCGAGCCACCGGTCGGGGCGAATCAGCGGGAAATCCGACGCGAACAGCATGCGTTCCTTCAACAGCGTATTGGCGTACTGCACGAGCTGCGGCGGAAAGTACTTCGGCGACCAACCCGACAGGTCGATATAGACGTTCGGCTTGTGCAAGCAGATGGACAGCGCTTCGTCCTGCCAAGGCCATGAAGGATGAGCGATCACGACCTTCATGCCGGGAAAATCGGCGGCGACGTCGTCAAGGTAAATCGGCTCCGAATACTTCAAGCGCAGCCCTCCTCCGCCGGGCATACCGCTGCCGATGCCCGAATGCCCGCTGTGGAAAACCGCGGGCAGTCCGTACTCCGCGATCACTTCGTACAGCGGGTAGGCCATCCGATCGTTCGCATAAAAACCCTGAACGGTCGGATGGAATTTGAACCCGCGCACGCCATGCTCTTCGATCAAACGCCGCGCCTCGCGCACGCCCATCTTGCCCTTGTGCGGATCGATACTCGCGAACGCGATCATGATGTCGCGATTGTTCGAGGCGAACTCCGCGATCTCCTCGTTCGGAATGCGGCGTCGGCCCATCTGGCTTTCCGCGTCGACCGTAAACATCACGAAGCCGATCTTGCGCTCGCGGTAGTACGCGATCGTCTCCGGAATCGTCGGACGCTTGCCTTGCCGCAGCACGGTGCCGAAGTACTTGTCCGCGGCATCGTCGAACTCCTTGCCGAACAGGTCCGGCGGCTGGCAGCACGACACCTCGGCATGCACGTGCGTATCGATCGCGATTAGATTGTCGATGTTCATCGATTCGTCTCCTTGATTAGGAGTCCTCAGTATATTTAAGGCATAGATCGAGTGCGCCGGCGCTTCTTATCGGCGCGGCAGCCAGATGTGCAGCATGTCGTTGCCGCGATGCAGCGCCTCGACCGTGGCGGCCCGATGCGCCAAGACCGCGCGCTGGTTGATCGAGCCTTTATCGGTGACCTCGCCCGTTGCGAGCGAAGGCGGCGGATCGAGTAGCGCCGCACGGGCGACGCGATTGGCGCTGCCCGTGCCTTCGGCATAGAGCTTGTCGAGCATCGACTGAAACGCCTCGACGACGCGCGGATCGGCAACGAGTTGCGCCGTATCCAAGTAAGGCTGCCCCACGAGTGCGCGACAGGCCGGCAAGTTGGGCACGATCAGCACGCCGATTTCGTCGCGATCGTGGCCGGTGACGACGACATCGGTGACATACGGGCTGCCCACCGCGATGACGCGTTGCCGCAACGGGCCCACGCTGACCCACGTGCCCGTGCTGAGCTTGAAGTCTTCGGCCACGCGGCCGTCGAAGACGAAGCCGCGGTTCGGATTCGACGGATCGAGCCAGCGCACCGCATCGCCCGAACAGAAGTACCCTTCTTCGTCGAATGCCTGCGCGCTCTGTTCGGGCGCGCGCCAGTATCCGGGCGTGACGTTCGGGCCGCGATAGCGCACCTCGAGCTTGCGGCTCGCACCCTCGCCGAGCGGCACGAGTTTGAGTTCGGTGCCCGGCAGCGGCACGCCGATTTGGCCGGCGCTGACCTCGGTCTCGGCGACCATCAATGCGGACGGGGCCGTTTCCGTCATGCCGAGGCCGGTGTTCATCACGATCCGCTCGCCGCAGTGCGCGATCGCGCTCGCATGCAAGCGATCCCAGACGGGTTGCTCCAACGCCGCGCCCGCATAGAACTGCATGCGCAGGCGCGCATAGAAGCGCTCGCGCAGCACGGTGTCGGATTCGAGCGCGCGAGCGATTTCCTCCCAGCCCTTCGGCACGTTGAAATAGACGGTCGGCGAGATTTCACGCAAATTCGCGAGCGTGGTTGCCATGCCGTCGATCGTGGGCCTGCCGTCGTCGATATAGAGCGTGCCGCCGTGAAACAGCGTGAGGCCGAAGTTCTGATTGCCGCCGAACGTGTGGTGCCATGGAAGCCAATCGAGAAAAACGGGTGGCTCGTCGGCGAGAAACGGCCACGCCGCCGTTTCCATCACGAGGTTGCTCGCCCACATCCGATTCGTGTTGATCACGCCTTTGGGCATCTTCGTCGATCCGGACGTGAACAGGAACTTGACGATCGTATCGCCGTCGGTCGCCGCTCGCGCACGCTCGATCGCGAGCGTCGGATGCGTCTCGAGCAGTGCCGCGAGCGGCGTGTACTCACGCCCGCTCGCAGCCTCGACGGTAACGACTTCGGTCCCGGGCGGCACCGCCTCGTCGATGGCCGACGCGAAACGCACGCCGTCGTCGACGAAAACGAGCCCGGGCGTCACGAGCGAGACGATATGGCGCAGCTTGCCGTAGCTTTTGTCGAGCAGCGAATAGGCCGGCGAGATCGGCGCGTACGGCACACCCGCGCACAGGCAACCGAGCGCAATGAGCGCGTGCTCGATCGAATTGCCCGAGAGGATCGCGACGGGCCGCGACACATCGAGCCCGCGCGCGAGCAGCGCTTCGCCGATGCTGCGCGCGGCGGCCGCCGCCTGCGCATACGTCAAGTGCCGCCATTGCTCGTCGGCATCGCGGCGCGCGATGAACGTGCGTTCGGGCGATAGAGCCGCATGCTCGAACAGCCGATCGATGACGCGCGCCGGGTAGGCGCCGAGCGCGGTGGTCGAGCGCACACGCAGCGTGCCGTCGCGGTGTTCCGTGACTTCGAGGGGGCCGGCGCCGAACTGCACGCGTCGGTAGGAATGGTCTGCCATCGATTGTCTCCTTCGGTCCTGCTCCGATATTGCGATCTTGTCGACCGTCTCGTCGAGCGCGCTACCGTATGTTGGCGTGTGCCGTCGCGCGGCATGGCGCTCGCATGGCGAGCGTCACTTGGGCCACACGCGCGCCGCCCTATGCTCGAGAAACGCGGCGAGGCGATCTTGCGTCTGCGGGTCGCTCAGCGCGACCGAAGCCATGAGCGATTCGGTCAGCAAGCCGTCCTGAATCGATTGATCGGCAATACGCGGCAACACCTGCGTGACCGCGTAGTTCGTCGTCGGCGAATTCTGCGCGATGCGTTCGGCCAGTTCGCGGGCCTTCGCAAGCCCTTCGCCGTTGCCTACGAGGTATTGGGCGATGCCGGCATCGTAGCCCTCGCGCGCATCGTAGACGCGCCCGGTGAGCATCATGTCGGTCATGCGCGCGACGCCGATGAGCCGCGGCACGCGCACCGACGCGCCTCCGCCGACGAACAGCCCGCGGCTGCCCTCCGGCAGCGCAAAAAACGCCGACGGTTCGGCCACGCGCACATGGCAGGCCGACGCGAGCTCGAGCCCGCCACCGATCGTCGCGCCCTTCAGCACTGCAACAACGGGGGCGCGCCCGAATTGAATCTGTTCGAATGCGGCATGCCACATGCGCGAATGATGCATCGCCTCGACGGTACTGCGCTCGCGCATTTCGGAAAGATCGAGCCCCGCGCAGAAGTGCTCGCCCTCCGCATGCAGCACGATTGCACGGATCGTCTCCGGCATCGTCTCGAAGGCGCGGCGCAACTCGGCGACGAGCGGGTCGCTGATCGCATTGCGTTTGGCTGGACGGTTCAGGCAAACGAATGCCAGAGGATCGGCATATTCGACCTTCAGCAATTCATACGAGGGTTGCGTCATTTCTACCACCAGGCATCTGTCCGTTGTCGATGAAATTAGTTATATCACATAACTAGATGATGTGGCAAACGCTCCTGTATGCAGTTGGATCAAGCTTGTATCGAACTGCACGAGACCGCAAGAGAACACAAAACGCGGGAGGCTGCATGTTATGATCGGCCCGTCTTTTCGTGCGCTATTCATGCGCTTTTCCGACCATTCCCGTCTCCCCATGCCCTCGATGCTGCCCCCTTCCGAAGACGACGCGAGCGCGCAAACGGATCAATCCGAATTGCTCGAGCTCGTCGGCTACAACATCCGGCGTGCCTATCTCATCATTCAGACTTGGTTCGACAGGGAGATGGACAAGCACGACCTTCGGCAAGCCGAGTTCGCCGTGCTGTCGGTCCTGAGAGGAAACCCCGGCATCAATCAGCGCGCCCTCGCCGACGCGCTCGCGGTTGCGCCGCCGAATCTCGCGACATTGCTCGATCGCCTCGAAGGGCGCGGCTTGTTGACGCGCCAGCGCAGCACCGAAGACAAACGCGTGCAGCATGTCGAGCTGACGACGCAAGGCGTACGGCTGTATGGCCGCGCGCTGAAAGCCGCGGCCGTGGCGGATGACACGGCGCTCGAGAAGCTCAGCCGGGCCGAGCGCGAGCAGTTGAAAACCTTGTTGCGGAAGATTTTCGTCGAGTAACGAGTGCCGGGCAGCGCGCTTCAGACCCCGGATGAAACCGCGGCCTGCAGCCCATCCGTCTTGTTGACGCTGCACATGACGACAAGCTGCGCGCCGACCGGGCGCACGTAAGCCATTTTGTCGACCGGCATCTTCGTGGACGGATGAAGACTGCGAAATTCGATCCATCCGCCGCCGCAATCGGCTCGCTCGAACGTTTGCCGGTTCAATTCCTCGATATTCACGCCTGGGGCCGCGACGGCCGCCTTGCCGGCCTTGGCCGGATCGGCACCGAACGCGCGGAACACGCCGCCTCGGTCCAGGACGATGATGAACAAGTCGCGATCGACGAACCCACCGTCGCGCCGATGAAAGTGCCCGGCCGCCGCCACCAGGCCCTCGCGCTCGATCAGCCCCGCGGCACGCTCGACGAGCGTACGCGCCTCATCCGCACACCCCTGACGCAATCGCATGTCGATGACCGCGCCGCAGAGCTGGCGCGACTGCCGGCGCAACCGATCGGCCGCGCGCAGCGATGTCTCGACCATCTGCGCGTTGCTGTGCGTGATGCGATCGAGCCCCTGCACCGATTGCCCGATACCGCGCAAGCTGTCGAGCTGCGAGGCGCTCGCCGTGCAAATCACGTGCGCTTTGCCGGTGATCTCGCGCACGCCGGCATCGACGGCGATGAGCGAGTCGGCCGCCGCGCGAATCAAGTTCATCGCCGCGCTCACTTCGGTAGCGGAACCTTCTATCAATCGCTTCACTTCGTGAGCGGCGCTCGCGCACCGCTGGGCAAGCGTACGCACCTCGGCCGCCACGACCGCGAAGCCTCGCCCCGCCTCACCGGCGCGCGCCGCCTCGACGGCCGCGTTCAGCGCAAGGATGTTGGTCTGAAAGGCAATGCCATCGATGACCGCAATGATGTCCGTCATCCTTCCCGAGCGTTGCGAGAGCCCTTGCATGGCCAGGACGGCCGACTCCACGGTGGCTTTACCGCCGTCGGCAGCCTCGCGCACCTGCTCGGTCAACGCGCTGGCCACCTGTGCGTCGCGTGCGTTGATCTCGACAGTGCCGACTAGGGCGCTCACGTTCTCCGAGGTACGCCGCAAGTTCGCGGCCTGCTCGTCCGTTCGATGAGCCAACGCTTCGGCGTTGGCCAACATGCCGTCGCCGGCCATCGCCACGAGTTCCGCTTCGCTGCGGATGCCTGATACGAGATTCGAGAGCAGCCGCATCATGGCATCCATGCCGCGGCCGACGTCGGCCAGCTCGTCGTTGCCGACTACAGCCGCAAACCGCTGCAGATCTCCGCGGCACACCGCATCGACCGTGTCGGCAAGCGCACGAACCGATGCTCGAACGCTCACGTAGAGACACGCCGCGAGGTAGAGCGAGCAAGCCGCGCTCGCACCGACGACCCGCGGCGAGTACAACATGCCATAGCGCGCCGCTGCGAGCACGCCCACGCTCGGCACCCACGGCACCAGCAACAACGCGAGCTTCTTGCCGAGCGACAGGCGCCGCATGACCGCGACGCCTGGACGCAGGACGTATGCGAGACCAATCGTCATGGATGCCTCGTGATCGCGGCTAAAGGAGTGCCGAGCGCAGAATGCGGCGCGCGGCCGCCGCGCCGTCTCGAAGCGGTATGGCGTGCGCTCACATTCAAAAGCGCGTCTGCAACCCGATACGCCCGATGAACTGCGACGGACTGCTCGAGGCGACCATGACGTCGTTGATTTGCGCATAGGCGCCTGCGTTGGCCCGCTGATAGATGGCCGCGATATACACGTTCGTACGCTTGGAGAAGTTGTATTGCAACTCCGTCGTCAACTGATGGGCATGGTTGTCGTCGACGACCTGATTGCCTTTCATATACGAATAGGCGCCGCTCACAAGCCACGGCCCATGGAACGAGTAGGCCGCGCCCACTTCGGCCTGCCATACGCCCGCGCCGTTCAGCTCGTTGCGCACTGTCGTGAACAGCGCCGTCGTGACAAGACGGCCGAAGTGGTAATGCGCGCCGACGCCCCAGTTCCGCACGCTGTCCTGCACGCCGGCGACGGCCGTCTTCGTCAACGTATAGGCCGCATTCGCGCCGAACGGCCCGTTGACGTAATTGAGCCCGAAGCTTTGCGCATTGCCTGCGCCGATCGAGCCGGCTACGTTGCCGAAGCCGTACAGCACCCCGGCGGAAAAACCGTTGAACGTCGGGCTCACGTACTTCACGGAGTTCTGTACGCGTTCGCCGGCCATGCGGTCCCAGTCGAACGCGCCGGTCGGGTTGCCCGGCAACGCGAGGCCGGCGAACGGCCCGTTCCGAAAATCGTAGACGCCTTGGGCATAGAACGCCGCGTCGTCAAAACCGAAGAACAACGAATCGACCATGAAGTCGTACTGATTGCCGAGCGTCAAACGGCCCCAGTTGCTGCTGTCGAGTCCGACGTAGGCATTACGCCCGAACAAGCTCTGCCCCGGCATGAACGAACCCGACCCGAGTTCGAACTGACTCGTCAAATCGAATACCGCGGAAAGCCCGCCGCCCAAGTTTTCTTTTCCGTCGATCTTCAGCAGATTCGGCACTTCGATGCCATCGTCGAACTTGACGACACTGCTGCCGCCCTGATTGCTGATGTACGACACGCCACCGTCGATCAAACCGCTCAGGGTCACGCTGCTCTGCGCGAACGCGTGCGAGGCGAACAATGCACCGGCCGCCGCGAAGACTGCTTTACGCTTCATCAAATATCTCCTTGCCTGGTCTGGAAGTCTTCCCCGCGATCGTTGCCGCGGGTTCAGTTTGGAAATCGGTTTGAAACCGTCAAGCGGCATCGCGCGAAGTCACGAGACGCTCGCCGGCCGCAGCTCGCTTGCGAGGCGCCGTCTCCACGAGAAAGAGCGCGACGACGGCACCGCACACCAGCCCCGCCAGCGCGAACTGGAGCGTCGCGGACAACCCGAAGTGCTGAGCGATGAAGCCCGCCATCACCGGCGCGAGCCCGCCGCCGAAGATCTCACCCGTGCCCGACACGAATCCGACCGACGACGCGACGAGCCCGAGCGGCGCCGCCTCGGTAGCGATCGGGCCGCTCAAGAGACCGAGCAGACCGAGCGCAAACACGGAGATACCGAACAGGAGTGCGAACAAGAGTTGGGGGTTGGCGCCCGTGCGAGAAAACACGTAGAGCAGCACAGCGGCGCAAACGAACGAGATGACCGCCGCGGCGCGCCGCCCGATGAAATCGGATACGCCTGCGATACCGAACGAGCCGATGAAGCCGCCGAAGCCGATGGCTGACACGACGAAGCCCATGCTTTGCGTGTCCAGATGCAGCACCTCTACGAGATAAGTCGGGACCATGGCGCTGACGACGAAGATGCCGGCCATCGCACAGAGGATGGCGAGCGTCCCGAGCATGACGTTCCGGCTGCGAAAGAGCGCGCTCCAATTGGCCTTGCCATGCGCGGCATCGGGGTGCGGCAGTTCGCTTTTCGGACGATCGCGCAGCATTAAGGCAATCAATGTCGCGACGATGAGCCCAGGCACGGCGGAAATCATGAAGACCCAGTGCCACGAGGGCAGGACGCGCAGCAGTTGCGTGGCGATGATCGGCGCGAAACCGAGGCCCAGCAGCGAGAACATGCTGAGCTGCAAACCTTGATTGAAGCCACGCCGCGAAGGCAGCGACGCTTCGCCCGTGGCGGCGACGCTCGCCGGGGTGAACGCCCCTTCCGCGACGCCCATCACGGCCCGAATCAGCATCAAGCTCGCGAAGCTGGCTGCTAGCCCCGAGAGGCTCGAGAGCAGCGAGAACGCGATCATCGTGGCGACGAGGATCTTCTTGCGACCGATGCGATCCGACACGGGACCCATCACGATTGCCCACACGCCCCAGGCCACGCTAAGAATGCCGATGAGACTGCCGAGCTGCTGAAAGTTGAGCCCGAGGTCGTGCATCATGTGTGGAAACAGCGGCGCGACGATCCACCGATCGAGACCGACGAGGCCAAAGCCCAACGCGAGCAAGATCAGCGTCTTGCGCTCGTAGGCGGTGTCATGCTGGGAAAGGACGTTCATGAGCGATGTCTCCGATTGTTGTCGTCTGCGATATAGTTATTTCTCATATTCGTTATAATTTATAACGTCATGAGCGACGTTTGCAAGCTCGCATCGCTAGGGGAAAACGCGAACGAGCGCGGGCCTTCGCCTGCTCGGTGGCAAGGCGGTGGATGGAGATATGAAGGAGAAGCCGCCGCGCCACGGCGCTCAGCTTCGTCTGCGGAGCGCGCTGGGCGTGTTGCCGGTGAACCGTTTGAAGAAGCGCGAGAAGTAGGCGAGTTTGAAGGAGCCGAGCGATCGCAGCAGCAGATCGCGCGCGGGCACAACGGGGCTCAGCAGGTGCTTGGACGATCGCACAGCGTCCTCATCCGAGCACCATGCCAACACAATGTGGCGCCGCTGGATTTTTCCAGGCGTATAAAACGAATATGGAAGCGCTGGGCCTCGATGTCTCGAGTAGCTGATTTCACGGAAAACCGCCGACTCCGGCGCGAAGTTAAGCGCCTCACCGAGGACGCATCGCGCGCCGAGCGTTAAGACTGCCCATCGGCCGTGCGGGCAAAGGGGCCGCCGCGTCCTTGCCCCGGCGCTCGCCTACGGACGCTCAATGCGGGAGCAGCCTAGGCCGTGCCTCTTTCTAGGCCCGCCCCTCTTTCGCGCGATCTCACCATCGGGCATTGAACGCCTGCCGCAGTTCCTCGATTGCGGCATCATCCAGCGGTGCCGGACGCGGCGTGCTCATCAGCCACAACCGCGCGGTTTCCTCGAGTTCCTCGAGCGCATACGCCGCATGCCGCACACTGCGCTCCCAAACAACCGGCCCGAGCCGTTCCAACAGCACCGCGCGCACTGTGTCCGCGCACGCCGCGATCTCCGCGGCCACGCTGGGATCGCCCGGGCGGCGATAACGAATCAGCGGGACGTGGCCCACTTTCATCACGTAATACGGCGTGATCGGCGGCAGCACATCATCCTCGCGCCACACCCCGCTCAGTATCAGCGCGACCAGCGACGTCGAATGCGTATGCACGATACCGCGCGCCTCGACATTCCGCGCATAGATCCCGCGATGCAGTTCGAGCGTCTTCGACGGCCGCCCGCCCGAGATGTGACGTCCGTCGAAATCGACCTTCGCGATGTCGGCCGGATCGAGCTGTCCCAGACAAGCATCGGTCGGCGTGATCAGCCAGCCGGTCTCGCAGCGCGCTGATGTTGCCGGCGGTGCCGACGGTATAGCCGCGCGCATACAAGCTCGCGCCGGTCGTGCAGATCTCCTCGCGCAGCTTCGCTTCGTCGGCGGAAATATCGACTGTCTGAATCACGAACGCTCCCCTTGCGCGTACCGAAGCGCCTTCTCAAAAAAATCGACCGCACCGAAGTTGCCCGACTTGAGCGCGAGCACGAGCTGCATCGCGCCCACGCTCACGGTGATCGGCACGCCAGGATCGATGCTCGGTCCGATCTGCAACATCCGCACGTCGAGCGCCTGCACCACCGCGCCCGAGGTCTCGCCGCCCGCAACGACGAACTTGCGCACGCCTCGCATCTTCAACTGCCGCGCGATCGACGCCAACGCGTCCTCGACGAGCGCACCGGCGCTTGCGCCGAGTTCGTCCTGCACTGCCCTGACGTCGTCCAGCGTGGCCGTCGCATAAATCAGCACGGGCTCGGCATTCGGCCCATGCAAATGTTCGTCGACGAACACGAGCGCCCGCTCGACGATCGCCTCGCCGCGCGCCAGCGCACGCGGATCGATCCGCAAGCCGGGATGCCGCTCGCGTCTGCCGCTGCAGTACGCGCACGAGATTTGCGTCGCGCATCGGTGTGAGCGGATGGTTCTCCATGCCCGACTCATTCAACAACGCGTCGCCGACGAACAAATGGCCGCGATACACGGTACAACGATTTTCCGGGAGTGCGGGGCAGGCGATCGCGAAGTCCGCGCCCGGCTGAGCGTCGGCCGCGAGCGCATCGAGCAGCGCCTCGGCGACCGGCCCGATGTTGCCCGCGTCGGTCGAGTCGAACGTCGAGCAGTACTTGAAGAAGAATTGCGTGCAGCCCTGCGCGCGCAGCCAGTCGAGCGCCGCCCGCGATTGCGCGATCGCCGTGGCCGCATCGATGGTGCGCGATTTCAGCGCGATCACCACTGCGTCGGCGTCGAGCGCCGCCAAGCGCTACGGGGGCGCAAGACCTCGGCCACCGCCGACTACTACGAGATGAGCGTCGTCGCAACCAACACCGGGCTCGTGCCGGATGTCGAACTGCTGCACTATCCGGTCGCGCGCACGACCGAACGCGCCGACGTCTATGCGATGCGCGAGGACGGCGGCGTGTTGTCGCGCGCCGGCGTGATCGAGGTGTTCCACATGCTGCGCCGTCCGGACGAAGCCAGCTTCGCCGGCGGCGTGTTCGTCGTCGTCCGCACGCACGACGCGCCGACCTGGGCACTGCTTGCACAGAAGGGGCATGTGGTGAGCCGCAACGGACGTTACGCGTGCCTGTACCTGCCGTATCACTTCATGGGCATCGAAACCCCGATCACGCTGTTCGACGCCGTCTGGCACGGCAGGCCATCCGGCGCCGCGAACCCTCGGCAATGCGTCGTGCTGGCAGGACGCACGAATGCTGCGCTCGCCGCCGGCACCGTCCTGCGCATGGGCGGACACCATCACGACGTGAGCGGTGTGCAAGCCGTGCCGCTCGACCGCAACGAGGCACCCGCGAACGCCGTGCCGCTCTATCTCGCCGCGCACGCAACACTCGCGCGCGACGTCGCGGCCGGCGCGCCGCTGACGCTCGACGATCTGCGCCGCCGCGCTGCTGGTCGGCATGCCGCATCTGTTCGACGTCAGCTTCATCATGCTGGCGCCGCTCGTCTACACGATCGCGCGGCGCACCGGCAGGCACCGGCTCTTCATCGGCCTGCCGGTCGCCGCCGGGCTGTATGTGTCGCACGGCCTGCTGCCGCCGCATCCGGCGCCGAGCGCTGCCGTCGCCGCGTATCACGCGAACACCGGCCTCACGCTGCTGTACGGCCTAGTCATCGCAATCCCGAGCGCGATCCTCTGCGGGCCGCTGTTTACCCGGCTGTCGCAGCGCTTCTTCGGTCCCGCGCCGGACCTATCGAAGGGCCCCGGCGGCACGCGCGCAGACAACGCGCCGGAATCGACCACATCGCTGCCGCTGTCGGTGGTGTGCCTGTTGATCCCACCCGCTCTGATGCTGAGCGGCACCGTCGGCATGGCGCATTCGGTCAAAGGCAGTGGCGAATTCGCGCAAACGCCGCGCAGTTGGACGCTGATGCTGTCGTTGCAGTCGCTGATCGGGCTGATAGGCGTGCTGCTGCTCAGCCCGGTCATCGGCTAAGATAGCGGCGTTTTCGTGCCGGCCTGCCACGCGTGTGTGGATGGGCCCGCCCCGCGCCAGAGAATCCACCTCATGTCGAGCAAGCTCAAACCTCACGAATCGGACTCGCCGCTGATTCCAGATCA
Organism: Trinickia acidisoli; assembly: GCF_017315725.1. Classification (NCBI taxonomy): domain Bacteria; kingdom Pseudomonadati; phylum Pseudomonadota; class Betaproteobacteria; order Burkholderiales; family Burkholderiaceae; genus Trinickia; species Trinickia acidisoli. The sequence goes on along the minus strand of NZ_JAFLRG010000001.1, from coordinate 1,179,588 downwards.
GCGGCGCGAAGCCATGTTGCGGCTGCTGCGCCGAGACAAAGTGCTCTCGGTACATCAACTCATGGAGTCGCTGAAGTGCTCGCACATGACGGTGCGGCGCGACGTGGCGGTGCTCGAGGAGGCGGGCCTCGTTTATAGCGTGCCGAGCGGCGTGCGCATCGCGAGCCATCTGAGCAGCGAGCCGAGTCACCAATTGAAGGCGGTCGTCGAGCAACCGCAGAAGCACGCGATCGCGCTGCGCGCCGGCATGTCGATCTATCTGGACGCCGGCACGACGATGCTGTCGATCGTCCCGTATATCGTTGCGCTCAGCGATATGACCGTTGTGACCAACGACTTCGAAATCGTCCGCGAACTTGCCGGGGCGACGCACGTCAATGTGGTCCATACCGGCGGCCAGCTCGACCATGCGAATCTCTCGAGCGTCGGCAATCTGGCGGCTGCAACGCTGCGCCACGTCGTGCTCGATATCGCATTCATTTCGGCGAGCTCGTGGGATTTGCGTCGCGATGTTACGACGCCGTCTGCGCCCAAAGTCGACGTCAAGCTCGCGGCCATCGAGGCCGCGTCGCGCTCGGTGCTCGCGGCTTCGAGTTCCAAATACGGCACCGTGGGGCTGTATAAGGTTGCCACGCTCGAGTCGTTTGATTTGGTCATCACCGATAGTGGCTTGACGTCGGGCGCCGCTATCGCGATCAGGCAGTCAGGGATTGAATTGGCGGTGACGACGGTTGAGTGAGCAACCAGAAGCTAAGCAGAAACAAAAAACGGGCCGAAAGCCTGACAACGGCGCATCAGTGACTGTGGAAAGTCTGCCGCGCAACCCCGTTCAAGATTGGCGACCCAGTCTCGGCACGTTCGCATGCCGTTCGCAAGCGGCCCCGCCGACAACGCATCAGCAGAGCAGCCTATCGCACAGCGTCCCTCGCAGAAAGCCGGCGGCAAAGCGGCAAGCGAAGGCCACCGATGAGCATCGTGTATAGCTGCGTCAACCCGAGGACTGCAACGGGATGCTGAACAAGCTTCATCGCACCGCCGGCATTTTCCCGTAGTACCTACTGAAGACGCCTGGGTGTAGTTCGTCGGCTGGAACTTGAGGTGCTCGGGCAACTGTCGGACTAGCGCACAGGCGACACAAGCGTAATGCACCCTTCACTCCGACCACGGCTGCCGACGACGCGCAGACGTAGGCTTGTCCGTTTAACGCCGTTCACAGCCACCCAATCGTCGTTGGGGACACAGCGTGAACATCCGGTTTGCCTAGAGCGTCCGGTACAGATGTTTGCCATAACGTATGACGGCGCCGGTACTGGTAGCCCTGATGCGGTCATCAGCACACAAAATGTGACCGTGAATGCGAAAATCCGTCCGAATTTGTTGAATCGATAGCCCGAATTTTGCGGGTTCTGAACTACACTGGGACTGCGCGCTACCCTCGGGAACTGCACCGAGGGTACGCAGTTTGGGCACACTCAAATCGCGACGCCGAGGCGCCCGGTCAAGCGCCGCGTCTCAGCGGCAATGCGTGAAAACGGCGCCGGAGAACAATCCACTTCCCTTATTGGCAAGTGTTATGATTTGCGAAGATGAGGGGATGTTGCAGAAAAACAACCGCCAGCAGTCCCATGGAGAGCGAGATGAAACCGCGTAGCGAAGTACGTCGCGTGGCGGATGCGTTGGCTTCTAGCTTCACGATCTGCCCACGTTCAGACTACCTGAAGTCCTACCCCCATAAGTCAACTGCCGAGCGCATGAATAAGGCTTGGGAGAGGACGGCCTGCAACCTCAACGGAGCAATCATCGGCTTTGGAAAACGCGAGCGCACCCGATAAGCTGGTCAACAGAGAGATCAAAGTGGCGGAGCCGGTAAAGCCTGATGTGGCCGACCTCAGGGTCGAGAAACCAGAGCTTCAACAACTCGTTGAACAGTCGGTCACCGTAGCTCTTCAGGCAGAATCGTACCGCGGCCCCATGCCCAAGCCCGAGCATCTGCGGCAGTACGATCAGATTGTTCCAGGCGCAGCACGTATTATTCTTGAGGAGTTCCAGGCGAACAGCCGCCATTCGCGCCAAATGGATCTCCTCGGGCTAAAAGGCATGATTTCAAAGGACGCGCGAGCTCAGTGGATCGCTGGCGGCCTAGTGCTCATCGGGTTCCTCTTGATCTATCAATTGACAATGCACGGACATGACGTGGTCGCTGGTGTCGTCGCCGGCACCTTACTCGTCAGCGTCTTAGCTGGCTTTCTGACCGGGACCATCAAGGTTGGCAAGGGTGAGGACGAGACTGATGGAACTGATGGCGACACGAAAAGGCAGTGATGGCAGCCGCCAACCACCGGGAACACCGTGCGGTATGAGCACGGTGGAAAGGCCGTTGCAGTTGCGATGAACTGGACTAACGCGTTTTGCGCTTCCCAGTAAAGGTGATGTCGTCGGGCAACGCCAAAAGCGCGGTCGCACAGTAGTGGAGTCGATCCTGCGTATCGGCATCACAGACTGAAAACCGCGTCAAGCGCGGTCGCGGAGGTCAGATAAGGAACCAGCCGCACAAGCGCCGCCGGTTGCTGAGAAAATCTGCCAGAGATCAAATAAAAAAGCCGTTGAATCCTCGACAGATTCAACGGCTTTTTTATTTGTCCTTGGCGGAAAGGGTGGGATTCGAACCCACGGTACGGTATAACCGTACACCGGATTTCGAGTCCGGCGCATTCGACCACTCTGCCACCTTTCCGTCTTGTCGAATCGGGTTGCCCGTCTTCCGGGTTGTCCGTCTTCGCTTCACCAAGCTGGTCGCTGTTTGGCGAAGCGAAGATTATAGAACAGCCATCACGACATTCCAAGCCCTTTTTGCTAAAAAGCCGGAACGCCGCTCAGCTTGCCGACGTCGGCTCCAGCCGTTCCACCCCACCCACATATGGACGCAGCGCCGCCGGCACCGTCACCGAGCCATCGACGTTCTGGAAGTTCTCGAGCACGGCCACGAGCGTACGGCCCACGGCCAGACCCGAGCCGTTCAACGTATGCAAATGCTCGGTCTTGCCCTGCGCGTTGCGGTACCGAGCCTGCATACGACGCGCCTGGAACGCCTCGGTATTCGAACAACTCGAAATCTCGCGATAAGTGTTCTGCGCCGGCAGCCATACTTCGAGGTCGTATGTCTTCGCCGCGGAGAAACCCATATCGCCCGTGCACAGCGTAATCACGCGGTACGGCAACTCGAGCTTCTGCAGAATCGTCTCGGCATGCCCAACCATCTGCTCGAGCGCGTCGTACGACGTCTCCGGCGCCACGATCTGCACCATCTCGACCTTGTCGAACTGATGCTGACGAATCATCCCGCGCGTGTCGCGGCCGTAGGAGCCGGCCTCGGAACGGAAGCACGGCGAATGCGCCGTCAACTTGATCGGCAATGCCGCGCCGTCGACGATGCTGTCGCGCACCGTGTTCGTCAAAGAGATTTCCGAGGTCGAGATCAAGTATTGCGTCACGACGTGCTCGCCGCCGCCCTTCTCCACACGGAACATGTCGTCGGCAAACTTCGGCAGTTGCCCTGTGCCGTACAGAATCTCGGGATTGACGATGTACGGCGAATAGATCTCGGTATAGCCGTGCTGCTGCGTATGCGTATCGATCATGAATTGCGCAAGCGCGCGGTGCAGCCGAGCCATCCCGCCGCGCAACATCGTGAAGCGTGCGCCCGCAAGCTTTGCGCCCGTCTCGAAGTCGAGCCCGAGCGGCATGCCCACATCGACGTGATCCTTCACCCCGAAATCGAATTGGCGCGGCGTACCCCAGCGGCGTATTTCGACGTTGCCCCGCTCATCGTTTCCCGCCGGCACGCTCTCGTGCGGCAGGTTCGGCATTTCGAGCATCAGCTTCGATAGGCGCGCCTGCACGTCTTCGAGCTGCGCGGCCGACGCTTTCATCTGATCGCCGATACCGCTCACTTCGGCCATCGGCGCCGTCGTGTCCTCGCCCTTTCCCTTCATCGCGCCGATCTGCTTCGACAAGCTGTTGCGCCGCGACTGCAATTCTTCGGTGCGGGTTTGGATGGCGCGGCGTTCGGCTTCGAGCGCCGAAAACGCCGCGACGTCGAGCGTGTAGCCGCGAGCGGCGAGGCGTTTGGCAACGCCGTCGAGGTCTTTGCGCAGCAACTGGATGTCGAGCATAGCTAGGTGCGATTCGTATCGTGGTGAAGTCGCGATTTTAACGCACCACGTCCACTCGCCGCGTTACCCGATCAACACATCACTGTGTCTGCCTGATCGGCATATGAACCGACGGCGTCCGAATGGTTTCGTTGATGAAAGAGTAGATGGCCCTGTCGAGGATTCTCATCGTCGCCCCAAACCGACCTCGCATCGATGTGGGCTCGAAAAGTCTCGCCCTATTCGTCCGCGTCCTCATCCAGCTTTCTCAGGAACGCCAGCTTTTCGGCGATCTTGATCTCGAGCCCCCGCGGCACCGGTTGATACCAATTCGGCTCGCGTATTCCATCGGGCAGATAGGTTTCACCCGCGGCATACGCGTGCGGCTCGTCATGCGCGTAGCGGTATTCGTGGCCGTAGCCCAATTCCTTCATGAGCCTGGTCGGCGCATTGCGCAAGTGAACCGGCACCTCGCGCGACTTGTCCTGCTTAACGAATGCCGTCGCCTGATTGAACGCGTTGTATCCCGCATTGCTCTTCGGTGCGATCGCCAAGTAGATCACGGCCTGCGCAAGCGCCAATTCGCCCTCGGGCGAACCCAAGCGTTCGTAAGTGGCGGCCGCGTCGTTCGCAAGCTGCATCGCCTTTGGATCGGCAAGCCCAATGTCTTCCCACGCCATGCGCACGATGCGGCGCGACAGATAGCGGGCATCGGCGCCGCCGTCGAGCATCCGCGTCAACCAATAGAGCGCGGCATCGGGGTGGGACCCGCGCACCGATTTATGCAACGCGGAGATTTGGTCGTAGAAGTTGTCTCCACCTTTGTCGAAGCGGCGGGCGTTCAGCGTCAACGCTTCGCGAATGAAATCGGCAGTGATGTGGTCCGTGCCCGACGCGCGCGCTGCCGCACTCGTCTGCTCGAGCAAATTGAGTATTCTGCGGGCGTCCCCGTCGGCATAACCCACGAGCGTGTCTTTCGCGGCGTCATCGATGCGCAGATGCGAGAGCGCTTTTTCCTGAGCCCGCGCCACGAGTCGCTTCAGTTCGTCCTCGCTCAGCGATTTGAGTACGTAGACTTGAGCGCGCGAAAGCAGCGCCGAGTTGACCTCGAACGAAGGGTTCTCGGTCGTGGCGCCGATGAACGTCACGAGTCCCGATTCGGCATACGGCAACAATGCATCTTGCTGCGCCTTATTGAATCGGTGGATTTCGTCGACGAACAAAATCGTGTGCTTGCCCATCGCCAAGCTCTGCTCGGCCTGTTCCATCGCCGCGCGAATGTCCCTGACCCCTGAGAACACCGCGGACAAGGCAATGAACTCGCACTTGAAAGCGGTGGCCGTCAGGCGTGCCAGCGTGGTTTTCCCGACGCCTGGGGGGCCCCAAAGAATCATCGAATGCGGCTTGCCGGATTCGAAAGCCAAGCGTAGCGGTTTGCCCGGACCCAGCAAATGCGACTGACCGATCACATCGGCCAGCGTCTTCGGCCGCAGCGCTTCGGCCAACGGCGCACTGGGCTCTACTGAAAACAGATCTGACATGTCTCACATCGCATTGAGCGGGCCAACGCTGAGCGCCGCACGATCGGCGGCGGCGCTTACCCGTTGATCACATCGGCACCCGTGGGCACCGTGAACTTGAACGAGCCCGGTTTCAAGGCCGGGTTCTTTTGAATGTTCGAGAACGTGAGCAGCGTCACGTTGCCGAACACGTCGTGCAATTCCATCGCTTCGAGATTGCCGTCGCGAAAGCCGATGCCGATGCGCTGGAACTGCGTGTCGCGTGCCTTCGGCGTCAGCTCGAGCCAGTCGATACCGCCTTTCACGCCGGCATCGCTCAGCGTGAAATTCTTGTCGAGATCGTTGCTGCCGAACAAGATCGCGGCCGGGCTCGCGCCGAGCGCGCCGCCGAGCTTGCGGATCGTGACTTGGTTCAAGTCCTTGTCGTAGACATACAGGTTGTCGCCGTCCGCCTGCAGCACTTGCTCGTACGGCTTCTCGTACGTCCAGATGAACTTGCCGGGACGCGCGAACACGAACGTACCGCTCGAGGTGCCGCCAGTCGTCGGCACGACCGAGCCGCTCGCGGCGACGTTCTTCGGCGGCGCCTTGATTTCGCGCTGAACGAAGTCGCCGCGCGCCGATTGCACTTGCGCGACGAACGCCTTCAGTTGCTCGGTGCCGCTCGCGAACGCCGACGGCGCAGATACGAGAAGCGACACGCCGAGCACGGCCGCGGTAAGGCCCTGCGCGAGCGCGCGCCACACGGCGCCGGCGCGGCGCGCGCCATGCGTCGGCAAGCGAGTGGACGGCGAACGAACGCCATGTCGGAACGAATACTGCGTCGAATTCAAGATGACTCTCCGTAATGGGTCGAGAACGGGTCGGGAAACGCGCGCGGCTCGATCGACCGATCGATGCGCCGAACGGGGCGATCAGTCGAGTCAGTCGCCGTCGCGCGAAGGGACGAGAATTTCGCGATTGCCGTTCGACGACATCGTCGAGACGAGCCCCGATTGCTCCATTTGCTCGAGCAGCCGGGCCGCGCGGTTATAGCCGATTCGCAAATGGCGCTGCACGAGCGAAATCGATGCGCGCCGATGCTTGACGACAACCTCGACGGCCTGATCGTAGAGCGGATCGGATTCGTCGCCGGCCTGCCCGCCGCTCGCCGCCGAGCCTTCGTCGCCCTCGCCGGCGAGGCCGCCCTCGAGCAAGCCTTCGACATAGTTCGGCTCGCCCTGTTCCTTGAGCTTTTCGACGACGCGATGCACTTCCTCGTCGGAGACGAACGCGCCGTGCACACGCACAGGCAGCCCGGTGCCGGGCGGCAGATACAGCATGTCGCCCATGCCGAGCAGCGATTCGGCGCCCTGCTGATCGAGAATCGTGCGCGAATCGATCTTCGACGATACCTGGAACGCCATGCGCGTCGGCACGTTCGCCTTGATGAGGCCCGTGATGACGTCGACCGACGGGCGCTGCGTCGCAAGGATCAAATGGATGCCGGCCGCGCGCGCCTTTTGCGCGATCCGCGCGATCAGCTCCTCGACCTTCTTGCCGACGACCATCATCAGGTCGGCGAGTTCGTCGATGACGACGACGATGTGCGGCAAGCGCGTAAGCGGTTCGGGCGCATCGGGCGTCAGGCTGAACGGATTGGGCAGCTTTTCCTCGCGCTTGGCCGCCTCGTCGATCTTGTTGTTGTAGCCGGCCAGATTACGCACGCCGAGCTTGCTCATGAGCTTGTAGCGGCGCTCCATCTCCGCGACGGCCCAATTGAGCGCGTGGCCGGCTTGGCGCATGTCGGTCACGACGGGGCACAGCAGATGCGCAATTCCCTCATAGACGCTCATTTCGAGCATCTTCGGATCGATGAGGATCATGCGCACGTCATCGGCGCTCGCCTTGTAGAGCAGCGAGAGGATCATCGCGTTGATCCCCACCGACTTGCCCGAGCCCGTCGTACCGGCCACGAGCAAGTGCGGCATCTTCGCCAGGTCGGCGCAGACGGGATTGCCGCCGATGTCCTTGCCGAGACCCATCGTCAGCTTCGACGACGCATCGGCATACGCCTGGGAGCCGAGGATTTCCGACAAGCGCACGGTCTGGCGCCGTTGGTTCGGCAGTTCGAGCGCCATGAAATTTTTGCCGGGGATCGTTTCGACGACGCGTATCGACACGAGCGACAGCGAGCGGGCGAGGTCCTTGGCGAGGTTGACGATCTGGCCGCCCTTGACGCCCGTGGCCGGCTCGATCTCGTAGCGCGTGACGACAGGCCCCGGATAGGCCGCGACGACGCTGACGTCGACGCCGAAATCCTTGAGCTTCTTTTCGATGAGGCGCGAGGTGAACTCGAGCGTATCGGCCGAAATCGTCTCCCGCGCGGCCGGCGCCGGATCGAGCAGCGCGATCGGCGGCAGCGTCGAATCGCCGGGCAGATCGGCGAAGAGCGGCACCTGCTTTTCCTTTTCGACACGCTCGGATTTGGGCGGCGTCGCAACGGGCGGCACGATCGTGACAGGCTCGTGCTCTTCGAGGCGTACGCGGCTTTGCTCGACCTTGCCCTCTCGCTTGACGGCCGCGACCTCGCCCAACTTGCGATCGCGCCCCGCCTCGCGGCGCAGCTTGGCGAACGTGACGGCCGAGATGATCGAATCGCCGACGCGCTCGGCCACCGACAGCCACGAGAAACGGAAATAAAGCGACAGACCGATCGCGAGCGCAACCAAGAGCGCGAGCGTGCCGCCGGTAAAGCCGAGCGCGTGCGACACACCGCGCGCGACGGCGTCGCCGACGATGCCGCCCGGCGCGCGCGGCAGCGGCACGCGCAGCGACCACATCCGCAACGCTTCGATACCGTCGCTGGCAAGCAACACGAGCACGAACGAGCAAGCGTCGGCAATCCAGGCGCCGTCGCGCGGCGCGTCTTCGTCGGTCGCGCCATGATGATTCAAGCGGCGATAGTTCGCGCTGATGCGGCGCACGAGCAGCACGACCCACCAATACGTGGACAAGCCGAACAGGAGCAGCAAAATGTCGGACGTCCAGGCGCCGACTCGACCGGCCCAATTGGAGATGCGATCGACTTGCGCGGCGTGCGTCCAGCTCGGGTCGTGACGGCTGTAGCTGACGAGCGCCATCACGAGGAACACGCAGAGCGCGACCTGCAAGATCCAGCGGATTTCGGTGAAAAGGCGCGACATGCGATGCGGCAACGCTTGCGCAGGCGCCGAATAAGGAGCTTTGGCCATGAATCCGTAGCAGCGTGGCGGGGGCGCCCGCCAGGGGTTCGATGCGGGCTATTGTAAACGCTGCGTCGCACCGTCGGCTGTAAATGACGGTAACGGCGGGCGGTAGCGGCAACCGAGCGGCCCGAAGCGGCGCAAAACGACCCCAACCGCTCAACTCACGCGCAAAACCTATCGCGGCGATTGAACACGCTATCAGCGGCGGCTTCGACGGCCCTTTATAATCACGGGCGTATGCCCAACTTACGTGCCATGGCGGCGCGCCGCGCATCGACCGGTCGCGCGGCACGCCCCACTGGGCAGCTTCCTTGCGGCACTTCTTTACGGAACGAACAACCATGTCCACGCGCAAACACGCCAAAGTGCTCATTCTCGGTTCCGGCCCCGCCGGCTACACGGCCGCCGTCTACGCCGCGCGCGCGAACCTGTCTCCTGTGCTCGTCACGGGCCTCGCCCAAGGCGGTCAGTTGATGACGACGACCGACGTCGAGAACTGGCCCGCCGACGCGAACGGCGTCCAAGGCCCCGAGCTCATGCAGCGGTTCCTCGAGCACGCCGAGCGCTTCAATACCGAGATCGTGTTCGACCACATCCATACGGCCAAGCTCCATGAGAAGCCGATTCGGCTGATCGGCGACTCGGGCGAGTACACCTGCGATTCGCTGATCATCTCGACGGGCGCCTCGGCTCAATACCTGGGGCTGCCGTCGGAAGAAGCGTTCTCGGGCCGCGGCGTCTCCGCCTGCGCCACCTGCGACGGCTTCTTCTACAAGCAGCAACACGTCGCCGTCGTCGGCGGCGGCAACACGGCCGTCGAAGAGGCGCTGTACTTGGCCGGCATCGCAAGCAAGGTGACGGTCGTTCATCGCCGCGACAAATTCCGCGCCGAGCCGATTCTCATCGACCGTCTGCTCGAAAAAGAAAAGGAAGGGGTCGTCGAAATCAAGTGGAACCACGTGCTCGACGAGGTCACGGGGGACGCTTCGGGCGTGACGGGCGTGCGCATCAAGCACACGCAAACGAGCGAGACGACCAACGTCGCGCTGCAGGGCGTCTTCATCGCGATCGGCCACAAGCCGAACACCGACATCTTCGAAGGTCAGCTCGAGATGAAGAACGGCTACATCATCACGAACGGCGGCCTGAACGGCAACGCAACAGGCACGAGCGTGCCGGGCGTGTTCGCGGCCGGCGACGTGCAAGATCACGTCTATCGCCAAGCCATCACGAGCGCCGGGACGGGCTGCATGGCCGCGCTCGACGCGCAGCGCTACCTCGAAAGCGTGCACGAGCTCCATCAGGACCGCGTGATGAGCGCCGAAGCAGAACGGTAAAATAGCGGTCGTCGGCACCGCTCGGCGTCAAAATCGAGTGCCTTCGCGTTCGAATGAGGGCCGCGGCCGCCAAGCCCGCGGCCTTTTTTGCGCGGCAACGGCCTTCAGCACGTCAGTCCGCACCCCCGCATTCGGTTTTAGCTGTCGTCGGTATTCATCATGTCCAAGAATCGCCCCCGTCCGAGCGACGCCAAGCACACCAACGCCGGCGTGCGCGCCTCCGGTCTGACCGATCTAGCCGCGCTGCGCGACGTGCTCAAGCAAAGCGCGGCCGAGCGCGAACGCGAGCGCATCGCCGCCGCCAAGGCCGCGCGCGAAGCGGCGCTCGACGCCGATCTATTCCGGCGTGAAATCGGCGAAGTCGCACCGATCGCCGGCGCGGCGCGCGCCGTTCATGGCCGCACGCCGCCGCCGGCCCTCCCGCTGCAGACGCAGCGCGACGAGCAAGCCGTGCTCACCGAGGCGATCTCCGACGAATTCGACCCCGAGGTACTGCTCGATACGGACGAGTCGCTGTTCTATTGCCGCCCCGGCATCAGCCATGAAGTCGTGCGCAAGCTGCGGCGCGGAGATTGGGTCGTGCAAGCGCAGCTCGATTTGCACGGCATGCGCCGCGACGAGGCGCGCGAGGCGCTGGCCGACTTCATCCGCGAGACCGTCAAGCGCGGATTGCGTTGCGTGCGGGTGATTCACGGCAAGGGGTTGGGGTCCGTCGGCAAGGAGCCCGTCCTGAAAGGAAAAGTGCGCGCCTGGCTCGTGCAGAAGGCCGAAGTCATCGCGTTTTGCCAGGCGCGCGCGCACGACGGCGGCGCAGGCGCCGTGCTCGTGCTGCTGCAGCCGAGCGTGGCTCGACCCGGTGCGGCAGCACGCACGGAGCAGGGGCCGAGCGGTGCATCCTAGGCTGACGTTCGCGCTCGCCATTGCCGAGGGCATCGCCATCCTCGCCTATGCGTTCTCCGGCTTCATCGAAGCCCGCAAGCGCCGGCTCGACGCCGTGGGCACGTTCCTCGTCGCGCTCGCCACGGCGTTCGGCGGCGGCACCGTACGCGACGTGCTGCTCCAGCGGCGGCCGTTCTATTGGGTCGAGCACGAAACCTATGTCGTCGTCATCTTCGCGCTGTCGCTGTTCGCGCCGTTCGTCCTGCGCATGGCTTCACGCGTCTTCAATGAGCGCGCGCTGCTCGTGGCCGATGCGATCGGCCTCGGTCTCTTCAGCATCTCGGGTACGTCGATCGCGATCGACGCGGACATGCCGGCGTTCATCGCCGTGATGATGGGTGTCGTGACGGGCGTGTTCGGCGGCATCATCCGCGACGTCGTCTGCAACGAAATGCCGCTGCTGCTGCGCGACTCGCGCCCCTATGCGACGTGCGCCTTCGCCGGCTGCTGGCTCTATCTGCTGCTCCACCACCTGGAGTTCGATTCGGTCTACAGCGTCATTGTCGCAACCGCCTTCATCCTCATCGCACGCCTCGTCACGTTCAAGCTCGACGTGCGCCTGCCGCATTAGCGCGCATAGAGAGCAAAACGCGCGAAGCGGCGCGATCGAGACGACCGCGCCGCCTCACGTCGGGTTGCAACTAGGCGATGCGTGCTTCCGTCGCCGGATCGAACAGCACGGCCTTCGACACATCGGCGAGCAGCGTCATGTTTTGCTGCGCCTGCGGGTTCGAAGCCGGGTGCACGCGGCTCACGGTACGCTTGCCGTTGATCTGCGCGAAGACGAGCGTGTCCGGCCCCGTCGGCTCGATGACGTCGACCTTCACCGTCAACGGCTGCAAATCGCCGCTATGGGCATCGTGCGCGGCACGTGCGTCGGTGAGCCGCTCGGGCCGCAGGCCGAGAATGACCTTCTGCCCGACATGCCCGTTCACGCGGCTCGCCTCGAACGGCAACGTCAAGACGCTGCGCTCGACGCTCGTATCGATCTCGATGCCGATGCCCGCACCTTGCTCGACGAGCTTGCCTTCGATGAAGTTCATCGGCGGCGCGCCGATGAAGCCGGCCACGAACAGATTCGACGGCGAATCGTAGATGTCCTGCGGCGCCCCGAACTGCTGGACGATGCCGTCCTTCATCACGGCGATGCGATCGCCGAGCGTCATCGCCTCGATCTGATCGTGCGTGACGTAGACGATCGTCGTGCCCAAGCGCTGATGCAGCAGCTTGATCTCCGAGCGCATCTCGATCCGCAGCTTCGCGTCGAGGTTCGACAGCGGTTCGTCGAACAGGAACATGACGGGATCGCGCGCCAGCGCGCGGCCCATCGCCACGCGTTGACGCTGCCCGCCCGACAGTTGTCCGGGCTTGCGGTCGAGCAAGTGATCGATCTGCAGCATCTGCGAGACGCGATCGACGATTTGCGCCTGCTCCTTCTTAGGCACCTTACGGATGTTCAAACCGAACGAGATGTTCTGGCGCACCGTCATCGACGGATAGAGCGCGTACGACTGGAACACCATCGCGATATCGCGATCCTTCGGCGAAAGGTTGTTGACGATCTTGCCGTCGATGCAAATCTCGCCCTGGGTGACCGTTTCGAGGCCGGCGATCATGTTGAGCAGCGTCGATTTCCCGCACCCGGAGCCGCCGACGAGAATCAAGAACTGGCCGTCCTCGATTTCAATGTCGACACCCTTCAGGACAGGAACGCCGTTCGGATAGGTCTTGTATACGTCGCGGATGGAAAGGCTTGCCATGCTGAAAATCCTTTAATCTGCTCTGCTTTCGAATATGCGTTGCGATGCGCTCGCTTCGCGGTGCGACGCGTTCGCATCGCACCGCGCAACGGCCTGGTCAGCCCTTCACCGCACCCGCCGTCAAACCGCGTACGAAGTAGCGGCCGGCAACGATGTAGACGAGGAGCGTGGGCAAGGCCGCGATGATCGCGGCAGCCATGTCGACGTTGTATTCCTTCACGCCCGTCGACGTATTCACGAGATTGTTCAGCGCGACCGTGATCGGCATCGAATCGACGCCGGAGAACACGATCCCGAACAGGAAGTCGTTCCAAATCTGCGTGAACTGCCAAATGACGCACACCATGAAGATCGGCAGCGACACGGGCAACAGGACACGCGTGAAGATCATGAAAAACCCTGCGCCGTCGATGCGCGCCGCCTTTACGAGTTCGGCCGGAATGCTCACGTAGAAATTACGGAAGAACATCGTCGTGAACGCGATGCCGTACACGACGTGCACGACCACGAGCCCCGAAATCGTGTTCGAGATGCCGGCGATCCCGAGCAGACGCGCCATCGGCAGCAAGATCGTCTGAAACGGGATGAAGCATCCGACGAGCAGCATCGTGAACACCGCGTCGGCGCCGCGGAAACGCCAATGGGTCAGCACATAGCCGTTGAACGCGCCGATGATCGACGAGATCAGCACGGCCGGGATCACCATGCGCACCGAGTTCATGAAGAACGGACGCATCCCATCGCAACGCACGCCCGTGCATGCGCCGCTCCACGCCTTCGCCCACGGCGCGATCGTCCAATGCGACGGCGGCGTCAGCAAGTCGCCCGTGCGTAGCTGGTCGAGATCCTTGAACGACGTCGACAGCATCACGTAGAGCGGAAACAGGAAGTACAGGGCGAACAGCAGAAGCGCAGCGTAAATGAACGCGCGACTGATCGTCATCTTAGGCTGCATTGCGGGTGCTCCTCGATTCCAGATACATGAGCGGGACGAGTACGGCAACGACCGTGGCGAGCATCATCATCGACGATGCGGCGCCCACGCCGAGCTGCCCGCGGTTGAACGAGAACGTGTACATGAACATCGCGGGCAGCGACGAGGACGTGCCCGGGCCGCCCGCCGTCATTGCGACGACGAGGTCGAATGTCTTGATCGTGAGGTGGCACAGGATCAAGAGGACCGAGAAAAACACGGGACGCATGCTCGGAATCACGATCTTGCGATAGATCGTCGGCAACGTTGCGCCATCCACTTGCGCGGCCTTGAAGATCTCGGCATCGACGCCGCGCAGGCCGGCGAGGAACAGCGCCATGACGAAGCCCGTCGATTGCCACACCGCCGCGATGACGATGCAGAAGATGGCCTTGTCGGGATTGTCGAGCCAGTTGAACGAGAAGCTCGTCCAGCCCCAGTCGTGCAATACCTTTTCGAGGCCGAGCGCCGGGTTCAGAATCCACTGCCAAGCCGTGCCCGTCACGATGAACGAGAGCGCCATCGGGTAGAGGAAGACGGCGCGCAGCGCGCCTTCGCTGCGGATCTTTTGATCGAGCAAGATGGCAAGAAACAACCCGAGCCCGATGCAGATCGCGATGAACGGGATGCCGAACCAGCCGAGGTTCTTCGCCGACGTCCACCAGACGTCGTTTTGGAACAATTCGCTGTACCGCGTGAGGCCGGCGAACGTGTAATTGGGCATCAGCCGCGATTTGGACAGCGACAGATAGCCGGTGATCAGAATGAAGCCATAAACGAATATCAGGCTGATCGCGATGCTAGGCGAAAGCACGAGCTTCGGGATCCAGCGATCGGCGAGAGCCGACATCGACGACGTGCGGTTGGGTACGTGCGCCACGTTGTTCCCTTTTCCGCTAAGAGAGGCAGCCACTACTCGACTCCTGAATGCTTGTGCCGGCCGCGGCGATCCGAGGGCTCGAAGCGCCCGACCGGCTCCAGTGACGCAGGCAGAGCGCGCAAACCGCACGCGCCCCGCCCCTCAAACTACGCTTACTTCGTCTTTGCCGCCTGTGCCAGCGCGGTGACGGCGTCTTGCGACGATTCGTTGGAGTTCATGAACTTCGTGACGACGTCGCTCATCGCGCCGGCCGTGGCATCGCCTTGCGCCATGCCGTGCGCCAGCGACGGCACGTAGCCGCCGGCCTTGATCGCCGCTTGTTCATCCGAGTACGACTTCTTCGCGCAAGCGTCGAAGCTGCTCATGTCGACGCCAAGACGCACCGGGATCGAGCCCTTGTACAAGCTGAACTGCTTCTGGAACTCGGGGCTCATGATCGTCTTCGCGAGCGCGAGCTGGCCCGGCGTCGCCGCCTTTTGGCCCTTCTGCTGGAAGAACACGAACGAATCGACGTTGAACGTATAGGCCTTGTCCGTGCCCGGCACCGGCGCGCAGACGTAGTCGACGCCCGGCTTCTTGTTCGCGTTCGCGAACTCGCCCTTCGCCCAGTCGCCCATGAACTGCATGCCGGCCTTGCCGTTGATGACCATGGCGGTGGCAAGGTTCCAATCGCGGCCCGTACGCGCGCTATCGAAATACGTCGTGAGCTTGCGAACCGTATCGAACACCTTGACCATCTGCGGCGAAGTCAGCGTCTTCGGGTCGAGCTCGACGATCGCTTTCTTGTAGAAAGCCGGACCTTGCGACAGCACGACGTCTTCCCACACCGTGAAGTCTTGCCACGGCTGGCCGCCCATCGCGATCGGCATGATGCCGTTCGCCTTCATCTTGTCGGCGAGCTTGAAGAACTCATCCCAGTTCGTCGGCACTTGGCCGCCGGCCTTGTCGAGCGCCGCCTTGTTGATGTAGAGCCAGTTCACGCGGTGCACCGAGAACGGCGCAGCGACGTAGTGGCCGTCCGCCTGCATGATCTTGTCGATTTCCGGCGGCAAATTCTTCTTCCAGTCTTCTTCCTTCGCGACCGAATCGATGTTCACCAGCACGTCTTGGTCGGCCCATTCCTTGATCAGCGGCCCCTTGATTTGCGCAGCGGTCGGCGCGTTGCCCGAGATCACTTGCGTCTTCAATGCCGTCATGGCCGCGGCGCCCGCGCCGCCCGCCACCGCGAAGTCCTTCCACGTATAGCCCTGCTTCGTCATGTCGTCCTTCAGGACGCCGATGGCCTTCGATTCACCACCCGAAGTCCACCAGTGCAGCACTTCGACGGATTCACCCGCCTGAGCCGCCGACACGCCAAGCATCATCCCCGTGGCGCACAGCGCAGCCATGATCGCGCGAACTTTCATTCTTTATCTCCTCCAGACTACTGACCAAGTAACGATTGCTCCCCTCTTCGACTGGCCGGGGAACGGTGGTTGGGTGCAACGGAACAACACTGAATGCGACCGAGCCCGCTCGTGGCGCGCACGTGCGCGCCGACGGATCGAACCCGGCTGCGAAGGCTAGTCAGGAATTGCGTGCGTCCAAGCTCAACGACTGTCTCCTCATTTGAATTCGGCCGGCCCGCGTCGCGCGGATCGAGCTCGGGGAGGCAGCGCCATGCAAAACGCGCTGCTAACATGCACGCGCAGGTACACATAGGGACACGCGGCGCGCTGCCGCCGATCGGGCTCCGAGCCCCCGCGCCACCAGGGCATGCGCAGGGTTTTTGCAAGTCGATCGACGTTACCTCTTGATTTGGATTGTAGTTAAACTACAATTCAGTGTCAAAATTATTTTTATCACGCTACAAGACGTCGCAACTTCGAGCAGCCACCCAGCCACGACACGTTCCTCGAATCGCGCCCGCAACCCTTTGACCTTTGGCTCACGACTCATGCAAATCGACTCAGGCTTCACTTTCGTTCTCTTCGGCGGGACTGGCGATCTGTCGATGCGAAAGATTCTTCCGGCGCTGTACGAGGCCCACCGTGCGGGCATGCTGTCCGAGCACGGCAAGATCGTCGCCGTGGCCAGACACGCGGCCGACCGCGACGGCTACATCGATTGGATCAACAGCAACGTCAAGGCCCACGTTTCGAAAGACGGTGTCGACGAAACGGTTTGGCAGCGATTCCTGGAGCGCATCGGCTACGTCAAGCTCGATCTGGGCAAACCCGAGGATTTCGTCCTGCTGCGCGATGCGCTCGACGAGCGCGCGGGCACACGCGTGTTCTATCTGGCGACGGGCCCGTCGCTGTTCGTGCCGATCTGCCGCGCGCTCGCCTCGGTCGGCCTGAACGAAAACGCCCGGATCGTGCTGGAGAAGCCGCTCGGCTATGATCTGCGTTCATCGAACGCGATCAACGACGCGGTCGGCGAGATCTTCGCGGAAGATCAGATCTACCGGATCGACCACTATCTCGGCAAAGAGCCCGTGCAGAACCTGTTGGCGCTGCGGTTCGGCAATGCGCTGTTCGAGCCTCTGTGGCGTCGCGAGTGGGTCGAAAGCATTCAGATCACGATCGCCGAAGAACTCGGCGTCGAAGCTCGCGGCGATTTCTACGACAATACGGGCGCGCTGCGCGACATGGTGCAGAATCACTTGCTGCAACTCTTGTCGATCGTTGCGATGGAGCCGCCCCATTCGATGGATTCGGATTCGGTTCGCAACGAGAAGCTGCGCGTCTTGCGCGCGCTCAAGCCGATCGATACGCGCGACATCTCCAAGATCGCCGTGCGCGGCCAATACCATTCGGGGGTGATCAAGGGCAGTTCGGTGCCGGCCTACGCAACCGAGCATGGCGTGAAGGCGCAAAGCACGACCGAGACGTTCGTCGCGCTGAAGGCCGAGATCGAAAATTGGCGCTGGTCCGGCGTGCCGTTCTTCCTGCGCACGGGCAAGCGGCTCGCCGAGCGCGTCGCCGAGATCGTCGTCAATTTCCGGCCCGTGCCGCATTCGGCACTCGGCGCGCCGGCATTGCGGCCCGGCGCGAATCGCCTCGTGATCCGGCTGCAGCCGAACGAATCGATTCGCCTGTACTGCTTGGCCAAGCAGCCGGGCGAAGGGATGAACCTGTCGAGCGTGCACCTCGATCTGGCCTTCGATCAGTTCTTCAAGGAAGGACAGATGGAGGCCTACCAACGCCTGCTGCTCGACGTCATCAACGGCCGCCTCGCCCTGTTCGTGCGGCGCGACGAGCAAGAAGCGGCATGGCGCTGGGTCGAGCCGATCCTCAACGAGTGGGCTGCGTCGAACAAGCCGCCGAAGCCTTACGCCGCGGGCACCTGGGGCCCGGCCGCCGCCAGTGCCATGCTCGCGCAGCACGACACTTGCTGGCTCGAGGAAGAGAACTGATTGATTCGTGTGAGCAATGGCCGGTTCGGCCGCGTTACGCTGCGCCGTGCAAGCGCCGTTCGAGACGGCGCGTTGCACGTGCCGGCGATGTTGGACATACAAAAAGCAGTCTGGAGGAGAAGTGATCGAGCTTCACGCATTTGACGACCCGCGCGCCCAAGCCGGCGCGCTGGCCAAAGCGGTGAGCGGTGCGCTCGGCGCCTCGCTTGCCGCGGCCGCCAATGCGCGCGCCACGCTGGCCGTTTCCGGCGGCACGAGCCCGCGCCCGTTCTTTCAAGCGCTCGCGCTCGAGTCGCTCGACTGGGCACGCGTCGACGTGACGCTCGTCGACGATCGCTGGGTACCCGAGACCGACGGCGCCAGCAACGCACACCTCGTGCGCGAAACGCTGCTCGCGCGGGCCGCGGGAGAAGCCCGCTTCGCGCCGCTCGTCGACGTGGCCGTGTCGCTCGAGGCGCACGTCGCCGCGCTGAACGCCGCCCCGTCCTACGCACTGCCGAACGTCGCGGTGCTCGGCATGGGGGAGGACGGCCATACGGCATCGCTGTTCGCCGACGCGCCAGCGCACGAGTGGGCGCACGCACTGCAAACGGCCGAGCGCTACGTCGCCGTTCATCCGGGCGCAGCCCCACACGCACGCATCAGCTTGTCGATGTCCGCACTCAAGGGCGTCGAGCGGCTATTCCTGCAGATCTCGGGCGAACGCAAGCTCGACGTCCTCAAAGCGGCCGCGTCCGCGCCACAAGAAAACGCCATCTCGAAGCTGGCAAACGACAAGGGAGTCAGACTCGATGTCTACTGGTCTGCAAAATAAAGCTGTTTCGGTCCCCGGCGCACGCCAGCACGCCGACGGTCCGCGCCTGCTCGCCGACATCGGCGGCACCAACGCGCGCTTCGCGCTCGAAACGGAACCGGGGGAGATTTCTCAGATTCGCGTCTACCCGTGCGCCGATTATCCGACGATCGAGGACGTGCTCAAGAAGTACCTGAAGGATACGAAGGTCGGTCGCGTCAACCATGCGGCGATCGCGATCGCGAACCCGGTCGACGGCGATCAGGTCAGCATGACCAACTTCAAGTGGGCGTTCTCGATCGAGGCGACGCGGCGTGCGCTCGGATTCGACACGCTGCTCGTCGTCAACGATTTCACGGCGCTCGCGATGGCGCTGCCAGGTCTCACCGATTCGCAGCGGGTTCAAGTGGGTAGCGGCGCGCGCCGGCAAAACAGCGTGATCGGGCTGCTCGGCCCCGGCACGGGTCTCGGCGTCTCGGGCCTCATCCCCGCCGACGATCGCTGGATCGCACTGGGCAGCGAAGGCGGCCACGCGAGCTTTTCTCCGCAGGACGAGCGCGAGGACGTCGTCTTGCACTACGCCCGTAAAAAGTGGCCGCACGTTTCGTTCGAGCGCGTAGCGGCCGGGCCCGGCATCGAGCTCATCTATCGTGCGCTGGCGGCGCGCGACAAGAAACGGGTGGCGCCGGCGGTCGATCCGGCCGACGTCGTCGAGCGCGCCCATGCGGGCGAGGCGCTCGCGCTCGAAGCCGTCGATTGCTTCTGCGGCATCCTCGGCAGCTTCGCCGGCAACCTCGCGGTGACGCTCGGCGCGCTCGGCGGCATGTACATCGGCGGCGGCGTCGTGCCCAAGCTCGGCGATCTGTTCCTACGCTCGTCGTTTCGCGAGCGCTTCGAGGCGAAAGGCCGCTTCGAGCCGTATCTTGCCAACGTGCCGACCTACGTCATCACGGCTGAATATCCGGCGTTCCTCGGCGTCTCGGCAATTCTTGCCGAGCAATTGTCGAACCGCGCCGGCGGCGGCTCATCGGCCGTGTTCGAGCGCATCCGCCAGATGCGCGACGCGCTCACGCCGGCCGAGCGCCGCGTGGCCGATCTCGCGCTGAATCATCCGCGCTCGATCATCAGCGATCCGATCGTCGACATCGCGCGCAAGGCCGACGTGAGCCAGCCGACCGTGATCCGCTTTTGCCGTTCGCTGGGATGCCAAGGGCTGTCCGATTTCAAGCTCAAGCTCGCGACGGGCCTGACGGGGACGATTCCCGTCAGCCACAGCCAAGTGCATTTGGGCGACACGGCCACGGATTTCGGCGCCAAGGTGCTCGACAACACGGTGTCCGCGATCTTGCAGTTGCGCGAGCATCTGAACTTCGAGCACGTGGAGCGCGCGATCGAACTGCTCAACGGCGCGCGGCGGATCGAGTTCTACGGGCTCGGCAACTCGAACATCGTCGCGCAGGACGCGCACTATAAGTTCTTCCGCTTCGGCATCCCGACGATCGCTTACGGCGATCTCTATATGCAGGCCGCGTCCGCCGCGCTGCTCGGCAAGGGCGACGTGATCGT
Source organism: Trinickia acidisoli (assembly GCF_017315725.1). Lineage (NCBI taxonomy): Bacteria > Pseudomonadati > Pseudomonadota > Betaproteobacteria > Burkholderiales > Burkholderiaceae > Trinickia > Trinickia acidisoli. The sequence continues at coordinate 1,159,045 of NZ_JAFLRG010000001.1, read as the reverse complement.
GGCGGTGTCGAAGTCGGGGCGCGCCCCCGAACTGCTGCGCGTGCTCGACGTGGCAATGCAGGCCGGCGCAAAGGTGATCGCGATCACCTCGAGCAATACGCCGCTGGCCAAACGGGCCACCGTCGCGCTCGAGACCGACCACATCGAGATTCGCGAGTCGCAGTTGTCGATGATCTCGCGCATCTTGCATCTCGTGATGATCGACATCCTCGCCGTGGGCGTGGCGATCCGCCGCGCAGAACCGACCGCCGAAATGACGCAAGCCGTGGCGAAGGCCCGCACGACCAGCACCGACGAGACGACGGCCGTGCTCGATTGGCTCAGTCACGGGGCGGCATCGTCGGCGGCGGATTGACGAGGATGGCAGGTATGTCGACAGCGTCGTCGCTCACGATATAGCCGGTCCAAGCCTATCGACCTCGAACCCGCGCACTCTTAAGAAGAGGCGCGGGTTTTTGTCGCCTGGCCGCGGCCGCTCCGCGGCGCGTTTCGCAGGAATTTGCAGGGTCGAAACCACGGCCTGGCGCCCAGCGAATCGAGACGACGGCGACACATCACCACGAAACGTCGATTTTTCTTCAACGTATTCGCAACAATGGTGCATATAAAAGTGTGGCCTCCATACAACACATCAATCTTTTAATTAATCAATTACTTTCATTCAACGCCTTATCCGGCAAGGCACCGCGCGATTTGCCTGCCGAATCACTCCGTTTCAGTATCCGCAACAATCGTCCACAACTAGTGTTTCTACCAATGAGGGTCCGGAGTGGAGATGCCTAGTATCGCCTCGACTGCCTGGACCCCGCTGCGGCATCAACTGCCCATAAGGTGGGGAAATCCGCGGCAAAAGAATTTCCCAATCCGGGTTGCTCACACTGCAACTCAACGTCTCGGAGACCATTTGATGAAGAAATCGCTTCTCGCACTCGCAGTGACGGGCGCCTTCGCAGCACCGGCGTTCGCCCAAAGCAGCGTCACGTTGTACGGCATCATCGACGCAGGTATCACGTACACGAACAACGTCGGCGGTCATTCCGACATCGCAGCGCAAAGCGGCATCGTTCAAGGCAGCCGCTGGGGCCTGAAGGGCTCGGAAGATCTGGGCGGCGGCACGAAGGCCATTTTCCAATTGGAAAACGGCTTTAACGTGTTCAACGGCAAGCTCGGTCAAGGTGGCCTCGAATTCGGCCGTCAAGCCTACGTCGGCCTGACGAACGACCAAGTCGGTACGTTCACGATCGGCCGTCAATACGACCCGGTGGTCGACAACGCGCAACCGACGACGTTCAACGGCCAATGGGGCGCGTTCTTCTCGCACCCCGCCGACATCGACAACACGGATAACGGCTTCCGCGTGAACAATGCGGTCAAGTACGTGTCGCCGCGTTTCGGTGGCGTTCAAGGTGAATTGTTCTACGCATTCGGCGGCGTGGCTGGCTCGTTCGGCAAAAACAGCACGATCGGCGCTGGCTTGAACTACTCCGGCGGCCCGCTGTACATCGGCGCTGGTTACTTCTACGCGAGGAACCCGGGTACGCAGTTCGCCGACGGCAACTTCACGGCAAGCCAAAACCCCGCCGCCGTCTCGGCGACGTCGGGCATCTGGGGCTTGGTCGGTCAGCCGCAGAACATGCAAAGCCTGAGCGGCGGCGCGACGTACACGTTCGGCCCGGTACAGGTCGGCGGCAACGTCTCGGATGTTCGCTTCGACGACGCCAACGGTGTTGCTGGCAACACGGTCCGCTTCGACAGCTTCGAAGCCTGGGGCAACTACAGCCTGACGCCGGCAACGACGCTGGGCGCCGGCTACACGTTCACGACGGGCAAGGTCGACGCGACGGGCCAAAAGCCGAAGTACGGTCAGCTCAATGCCATCGCCGACTACCGTCTGTCGAAGCGCACGGACGTCTACCTGATGGGCGTCTATCAGCACGCGATGAGCGGCGGTGTGACGGCCGACATCTACGCGCCGATCCTCGGCGATGCAAGCACGAACAGCAACCAGTTGCTGGCTCGCGTCGGTATCCGCCACAAGTTCTAAGCACAACAACCTGCCATCCGGCTGGGCCTCGGCCCGCCGGACCACGGTTGCCGCAGCATCTTCAAAGCGCTCCTCGTGGGCGCTTTTTTTATGCCCGGCCCGCTTGCCCATTACACTCGCCTAGCCGCCGGCCCGTCCGCCCCGCTTTCGGTACAATTGGCGCCATCCCATCGGTTGCGTCCACCGCCTCCGTGCGCGCCCGTCGACTCCAGCCGGTCTTTCGTCGAAGCCCATTTCACTCATGTACAGCAACCAAGCCCTCTTCGAACGCGCCCAACGCACCATCCCAGGCGGTGTCAATTCGCCCGTGCGCGCCTTCCGCTCCGTCGGCGGCACGCCGCCTTTCGTCAAGCGTGCGCAGGGCCCCTACTTCTGGGACGCGGAAGGAAAGCGCTATATCGACTACATCGGCTCATGGGGGCCGATGATCGTCGGCCACGTGCACCCGGAGGTGATCGAAGCGGTTCAGCGCGTGCTCGCCGACGGCTTCTCGTTCGGCGCGCCGACGCAAGCCGAGATCGAGATCGCCGAGGAAATCTGCAAGCTCGTGCCGTCGATCGAGCAAGTGCGGCTGGTCTCGAGCGGTACCGAAGCGACCATGAGCGCGCTACGGCTCGCGCGCGGCTTCACGCAACGCAATCGCATCGTCAAGTTCGAAGGCTGTTACCACGGCCACGCCGACAGCCTGCTCGTCAAAGCCGGCTCGGGGCTGCTGACGTTCGGCAATCCGACGTCGGCCGGCGTGCCGACCGACATCGCGAAGCACACGACCGTCCTCGAATACAACAACACACAGGCGCTCGAAGAGGCGTTCGCCGCCTTCGGCGATGAAATCGCAGGTGTCATCGTCGAGCCCGTTGCCGGCAACATGAACCTCGTGCGCGGCAACCCCGAATTCCTGCAAGCACTGCGGCGCCTGTGCACGCATCACGGCGCCGTGCTGATCTTCGACGAAGTCATGTGCGGCTTTCGCGTCGCGCTCGGCGGCGCGCAAGCGCTGTACGGCATCACGCCCGACCTCACCTGCCTCGGCAAGATCATCGGCGGCGGCATGCCCGCGGCGGCCTTCGGCGGTCGGCGCGACATCATGTCGCTGCTTGCGCCCGAAGGCGCGGTCTATCAAGCAGGCACGCTCTCGGGCAATCCCGTCGCCGTCGCCGCGGGCTTGAAGACGCTCGAACTGATCCAAGCCCCCGATTTCTACGAACGTTTGTCGGCACAAACGGCCCGGCTCGCGAATGGGCTGACCGCCGCCGCGCGCGATGCAAACGTGGCGTTCTGCGCGGATGCCGTCGGCGGCATGTTCGGCATCTACTTCACTGAGCGCGTACCCGCGAGTTTCGCCGACGTCTCGCGCAGCGACATCGCCCGCTTCAACGCCTTCTTCCATAGGATGCTCGAGGCAGGCGTGTACTTCGCGCCGTCCGCCTACGAGGCCGGCTTCGTCTCGAGCGCGCACGACGATGCCGTCATCGACGCGACGATCGATGCCGCGCGTGGCGCTTTCGCCGCGCGCGACGCCTAACCTGGCGCGGATCGGCGATGTTCTCCGAAGCGGACTTCATCCATATGCAGCGCGCGCTGACGCTTGCCGCGCGCGGCATGTACACGACGACGCCCAACCCGCGCGTCGGCTGCGTGCTCGTCAAGGACGGCATGGCGATCGGCGAAGGCTTCACGCAGCCGGCCGGTCAGGACCACGCCGAGGTGCAAGCGCTCAAGGACGCGCGACGCCGCGGGCATGACCCGCAGGGTGCGACGGCCTATGTCTCGCTGGAGCCGTGCAGCCACTTCGGCCGCACGCCGCCGTGCGCGCACGCGCTGATCGACGCACGCGTCAAACGTGTCATCGCAGCGATGGAAGATCCGAATCCGCAGGTATCGGGCCGCGGCTTGACGATGTTGCGCGATGCCGGCATCGACGTGCGCTGCGGCTTGCTTGCAAACGAAGCACGCGAATTGAACATCGGATTCGTGTCGCGCATGACACGCGCACGCCCATGGGTGCGCATGAAAGTCGCCGCATCGCTCGACGGCCGCACGGCGCTGCCGACCGGCGAAAGCCAATGGATCACGGGCGCGCCGGCGCGTGCGGACGGCCACGCTTGGCGAGCACGCGCCTGCGCGATCCTGACCGGCATCGGCACGGTGCGCGAGGACGATCCGCGGTTGACGGTACGCGAAGTCGAGACGCCGCGGCAGCCGCTACGCGTGCTCATCGACAGCCGGCTCGACGTGCCGTTGACAGCCCGGCTGCTCGACGGCGCCCCGCCACTCGTGTTCTGCGGACGCATCGACGAGCGCAATATCGCGCAGGCCGACGCCTTGGCCGCACGCGGAATTGAAGTTGTCCCGCTGGCCAACGCGCATGGCAAGGTCGATCTTCCGGCGATGTTGAAGACGCTGGCCACGCGCGGCATCAACGAATTGCACGTCGAGGCCGGGCATAAGCTGAACGGCTCGCTGCTGCGCGAAGGCTGCGTCGACGAATTGTTGATCTATTTGGCGCCGAGCCTGCTCGGTTCGAACTCGGCCGGCATGTTCGACCTCGCGGCACCGGCCGGGCTCGATGCGCGCACCGGGCTTGTTTTTCATGCGATCGATCGGATCGGCGACGACGTGCGTATCTTGGCGCGCTTGCAAGCGCCGTCGGCACCTCATTGAACTGGAAAGGAACGCTCACGATGTTTACGGGAATCGTCGCGGCCGTCGGCCGCATCGAAGCAGTGAAGCCGCTGGGGACGAACGACGCGGCCGGCGTGCGTTTGACGATCGGCGCGGGAGCGCTCGATTTGGGCGACGTCGCGCTCGGCGACAGCATCGCCATTCAAGGCGCATGCATGACGGTCGTCGCGAAGACGGCTGACACGTTCGACGTCGACGTCTCGCGCGAAAGCCTCAATTGCACGGTCGGCCTCGCCGCGCCGGGGGAAGTCAACCTCGAGAAGGCGTTGACGGCGCACGAGCGCTTGGGTGGCCATATCGTGTCGGGACACGTAGACGGGCTCGGCACCGTGATGCGCTTCGCGCCGGTGGGCGAATCGCACGAATTGCGCGTGCTTGCGCCGCGCGAGATCGGCCGCTATCTCGCTTATAAAGGCTCGATCACGGTGAACGGCGTGAGCCTGACCGTCAATAGCATTGACGATCGCGACGACGGCTGCGAGTTCTCGATCAATTTGATCCCGCATACGGTCGAAGTCACGACACTTAAGGGCTTGAAGGCCGGGGAGAAGGTCAATCTCGAGGTTGATTTGATTGCGCGGTACACCGAAAGGATGCTGTCGGCGGCAATGCCCATACAACGTCGCTGACCGCTGCGGGGAGCCTCGTTCCGCGAGAAGTCGCCCCATCGGCGACTGTGTAGTTCTTGGCCCTTTGCACCCGCCGCGTCGGGTATCAGCCCTCCTGTCCGCTCAAGACGGACTACGCCGCGGCAACTCGCGATCAGGCGCCCCCTCCTCCATCGCAGACCAACTCTTTCAATGCTCGCTCCGGCGACACGGGTCCCTTGTAAAGCGGGCTACATGGCGTGCGCGCCAGTTTTAGCGACAGCTCGATGAGTTCGGTCGGTTTGTCGCGGGCGCGGTAGGCTTCGGCGAGATGTGCGAACTCCGTCATGATGCCAACAACGCTGCGATTTTGCGTCTTCGCGTATTTGACGACCTGCATTTCGCGTACTTCCGAGTCGATAAACGAACGCGGCACTCCGTGGGCGGCCAGTATATCCCCCAGAGCCCCCGGAAACCTAACCGCTAGGCTAGCCGCCGGAGCCAACGGCATCAGCACAGGCAATAGCGCCCGCTCATTCACAAGCATCGCAACCTGCGGCCGCCATGGCAAAACAGTTGCGTACCAGTTGCCAAGCTTCGCGGTGCTACTTCCTACCTCGAGCACCCCGGGATTCAGGCGTTTGAGCAACTTGTGAGTGCAGTAAAGGCACAGCATAGAAAAAGGGAACAACCTTGTACCAAGAGTAGATGTACGCCGAGCGAACAAGCGTGGTTCGGCCCGGCCCGCTCGCCAACGCATGTCCTTGAAATTATACGCAGGTAGCGTACAATTCACCGATGCACGCGACCTTCATCGAACTGCCACCGTTTTCCCGTGAACGCGAGAACTACCTCGCGGATGATGAGTACGCCGTGCTGCAGAAAGAGCTGCTGGCTAATCCCGAGGCCGGTGACTTGATCAAGGGAACCGGCGGTCTGCGGAAGCTGAGGTTCGCTGACAAACGCCGCCAGAAAGGCAAACGCGGTGGCCTACGAGTGATCTATTACTACTGGGTTAGCGGTTATCAATTCTGGTTGTTCACGCTGTACGACAAGGATGAAATGGCAGACCTAACCAGTGACGAGCGGAAAGCCTTCGCGAAGCTACTGGAAAGAGAGGTCACGATACGGAGCAAGCAATGAAAAAGCGAAATCTGTTTGCTGAATTGACTGAGGGTCTCGACGCCCTTGCTGCCGAGCGCGAAGAGAAAATCACACTGCGCAAGATCAAGGCCGAGGTGCCCGATGCGCTCGACGTCTCGCCGGCCGAAATCAAGGCCGTGCGCGAAGCATCTCACGCATCTCAAGCTGTCATGGCCCGAAGCCTGCGCATCAACGTGCGCACGTATCAGAATTGGGAACAAGGCAAGGCCAAACCCAACGCACAGGCCGCCACGCTGATCCGACTGGTCGCCAAGCACCCGGAAACGCTTCAGATGCTGGAAACGCTCTGAATGATGTCCGATTGCAAGCGCCGTCCAGCATCGCCTATCATCGTCTAGTTACAAGCAGCGCGACACGACGGTATTGCTGACGGTATACGAGTGGCCTTTCTCGACCCCGCCTATTTGGGGCGTGGCTTTCCCGCCAGATTCAACATAATTGCGCGATACACCGAAAGGATCCTGTCATCGGCGTCGCTTATGGGACGCTCGTAACCGGTTCAACCAGCGCGAGTTTCGAACTTGATCGCTCGCCGACTTACTCGGCGATCCGCTGGCGGAACCACTCTGCCAGGGCGGCTTCGTCGAGCGCACCAGCAGCAACCGTTTCCATGGTCCTGACGGCATCGACCGGGTCAAACTTCAGCCGATAGCCGTTGTCTGCCAGGAAAAGGCGCGCAACGACCCAAGCGGTTCTCTTGTTGCCGTCTGTAAAGCCGTGGTTCCGCGCTAACCCATAGGCATACGCAGCGGCGAGCGCCGCCGCGTCCGCACTTGCATAGACATCGAGATTCTGCGGCCGCGCCAGTGCCGACTCCACCGCGCCTTTGTCACGCACCCCATCAAGCCCGCCATGCTCAGCAAGCTGGCGATCGTGGATTGCATAGGTTAGATCCGCACGGACCCAGCGCCATTCAGTCATTTGGCCAGTGCCCGCAAGATGTCGCGGTCATCGTGCATGATCTCTTCCGCCAGCTTCATCTGGCGTTCAAAATCCGGGTTGTACGGCGTAATCCGGTAGCCGCCTTCGGGCGCCTCGGTCAAGTACACGGTGTCGCCCTTCTGCACCTTGAGCCGCGCCATCGCCTCCTTCGTAAGGATGAAGCCAGCCGAAGCCCCGACCGTTGTTACCTTGAATGTAAGCATGACGCCCCTCCCTATATAATTTTCATTATATAGCAATTGCCCGAAGGACAAGGATTGAACCGCGCCCCCACAGTCGGTATTCAGGGACAGAAAGGTGTCCGCAAGCGACGCGACGCGACATCGGAAACTAGCGAGCTGGAGTATTTGCGCGCTGAAAACGCGCGGCTCCGGGCCATGCTAGATGCGCACGGCATCGACTTCGAAGGTTCGTTAGCCCAGACCGAGGCAGTCGCTCCGCAGCAGTCCGAGCCGTGCCGGCTTAGCACGCACGAGAAGGTCATTTTGTTTCGCCGGCTTTTTCAGGGTCGTACCGACGTTTACCCGGTCAGATGGCAAAACAAGGCTGGCAAGCCAGGCTACTCGCCCGCTTGTGCCAACGAATGGAGACCGGGTATTTGTGGGAAACCTCGAATCAAGTGCTCCGAATGCGGCCACCGTCTCCTGATCCCGTTGTCAGACCAGATCGTCTATGACCACCTTGCGGGTCGGCACACGATTGGCGTCTACCCCCTGCTGGCTGACCATACCTGTCATTTTCTTGCCGTCGCTTTCGATGACACCGACTGGCGGGAAGATGCCCAGGCTTTCAGGTCGTCATGTATTGAACTAGGCATACCAGCCGCGCTGGAAATCTCGCGATCCGGAAATGGCGCGCACGTCTGGATTTTCTTCCGGTCGGCCGTACCTGCACGGGACGCGCGACGCCTAGGCACAGCGATCATCAGCCACACATGCGCGCGAACCCGGCAACTGAAGCTGGCATCCTACGACCGCCTCTTCCCTGCCACAGGCGCTGGTGAACCGTTCTGGCTTTCACACCCTGGCGCGCGGCCATCGGGAAGGCGATTTCGCCCACCGCTTCGCCGCACGTCGCGCGCTCCCACAGTTTGTCGCCCTCGGGCAAGCTGCGGTTGTGCGAGGCACGTACCAGCCAGTCGGCCGGGTTGCCCAGCTCATCGGCGCGTTCCATCAGCGCCATCAGATCCGCTTCGCGGTCGGCCACATACACCAGACGGGTCGATGGCATATCCGGCGCCATCTCGGCGATGCGCTCGTAGCCTTCGATCCAACGCAAACTTTCCTTCGGACCGCCACGCTGGCCCGAGTCGTCCTTCTTCTCACGGGCCCACATCCAGGCATCCAGGATGCCCAACGGTTCGCGCTGCGGCGTTACCGCATAGGTCGGGTGAACAAACATCCCGCGCTGCGCCTCATACGCCAGCGGCCCCGAGCCGAGCGCATCCTGACCGTTGAAATCAAGCTCAGTGGTGTCTTGAAGACAGAGCACGACCTGATGCGCCTGCATTCGCTTTTGCGTCTGCTGCCAGTGCGGCTCCAGAATCGCATGCCATTGGACCTTCTCGTTATCGAAGAAGCGATATGCCGCTATCGTTTCGCCCCAACCTTGGCATGCCTGCGACACGCTGGCCGTCGGGTCGGCCGCCATCCTTGCCATCAAAAGCCTCGCTCGCTTGTTCAGGCGCACCTCGCCAAGGTCCAGTTGCTCGAATTCCATTTGCGTCCAGGGCGTCGATTCGGTGACCAAGGCGTCCGCTCAAAAGCGCAGAGTAAACGCGAAACGCCGATAGTTTACAAGCGCGTCGCTATGTCATTGAAAGTAAACGGCCTTTCTCGACGCCGCAGAACAGCGGCCACGTTGTGTATAACGACATGGTCTTAAGGTCATACAGATCGGAGATCCACTGGCAAATCGTTGCAATTTTTCTGCTCTTCAAATCCAGGCGATTGATAACCATAGTCGCACCGGATTTCAGAATTTCTCCCAATTTATTTGGCGTCATTCTACGCCGAATTTCATCCAAATCTTGATATTGAGATGAATATTTTTCTATCGCCACCCTACCTCCAAGTATAATCTTCACATCGTCCTGTCTCTTCGGGTCTAGCGGAAACAGAAGATCATCAAGATCACTCCAGGCAAAGATGGGACCATCAACGATGTTCGAGGCGTGGTAGTGCTGTTTTTCGAAGTATTTCCCGTAGAATTCGGGACGACTTACAGGTATGCGCAACACGGGATGGACTCCTTAGTTGTCACAGACCACGGAGTGTGGTCGCACGAGAAATAATTGAAATAACTGTAGTTATCTCACAATCCCCTTGCAACCCATTTTTCTTTAAATAAGCTGACCGACACATGGAGCGCAGTGCGTGAGCCATCGGGCCCATAAAATGAGCTTGCGGGGGAAGCCAATATTGGGACGGATGTGAAGGGACGTTGCTTGCCGATAACCGATTCCAACTTATCATGTCGAACTGCCTTGGGCATGGATAGCGGAAACGCGATGAATTTAGACTCCACGACTTCTTCTCGTCAGAATTTGCCTCGCGACCCGCTGCGACTCGTGCGCTGGATTGTCATCGGTCATCAATCTCCGAGAGACGCCATTTTCGGGATGGATATGATCGGGTTCGCAAGCAACCACTGCAACCTACGTCATACCGAGGAGCCCGTCACCGTGAGCGATAACATCTGCTGGGTAGTTGATCTCGAAGCGACGCTTGAAGATGCACCGGCCTTGGCACAAAAAGGCCTCCAAGGGCTGGTCCAACAGGGTATTGCGGAATCGATCCCCGATAGCGGAGGCGCACTCAGCGGCGCAGATCTCTATCGCCCGGGGCCCAAAGCGGCCGCCTGGTCGGAGTACATCGCCGACGACTTGCAGCTTTGCGGCGTGGAACTCACGGCAGAGCGCACCGTTTTCCACACAGGCTCCAACAGCGAGCAGATACGCTGCCCGCATTGCGGATCTGATCATGAGTTGGATACGCTGCCCTGGAGCGAGGCGGTCGAGCGATGGCACTCAGAGGCCGACTGCACGCTGATGTGTCGCACGTGCGCTCACTCGGCGCCAATCGTCGACTGGACATTCATCGAATTCGATTGGGCATTCGGGAATCTGGGCTTTGGTTTCAACAACTGGATGATCGACGCACGTCTCGCGGCTGAACTCGGCAACGTCCTCGGACATCGCACGAAGGTTGTATATGAGCACATCTAAAACCCTTCGGATCGTCAGCGCACCTTCGTCACGTCTCCGACTAGCCTGGCAACGATGGCGGCCTCTCCTACGCTCCTGTTCACGAACATGGGCGTCGCAAACCGGCACCTTTATGTGGGATATAATGCGCATAAACTCCCACACCTAGGAGGCAAGCATGCGGCATACGACGACTGACACGGTTCCACGCCGGGCTACCAACATCAGCCTGCCCGAGGATGTCTACAAGGACGCGAAGGAGCTCGGGATCAACTTTTCGCAGACGTGCGAGCGAGCCATCCGACAGGCGGTGCAGGCGGAAAAAGATCGCCAATGGGCGATCAAACACGCGGACTTTATCCAGGCATACAACGACATGATCGAGCGCGACGGCCTGCCGCTTGCCCAGTACCGGACGTTCTGATGGCCCGTTTCGACGTATTCTCCAACCCCGGTGGGCACGCCGGTACGCCTTATGTGGTCGAGGTCCAAGGAAATCATTTGTCCGGACTGGCAACTCGCGCGGTCATCCCGCTGCGCAGGTTGGACCGGATCGCCCCGGTACCGCTTCCACCGGATTTGATCCCCGTGTTCATCATTGAGGGTATTGAGTGCATGCTCGATACCCCGACGCTCGCAGCAATTCCACGGAGCGCGCTGACCAAGCCGGTTAGCTCGCTCGTACATCGGCAAGACGAAATCCTATCGGCGCTAGATAGATTATTTGGCGGGTGGTGACCTTTTCAGCATGCGTGTCTATCTACGTCTCGGCCAAGGTAATTGTCGTTCTCTATCGACTGGACTTAACCTGACGGGCGAAGGTTCAGGCACGAAGCTGCGCAGCCGTTCGCCCAATTCGCGTGGCAAGCTGTAGTAACCAGCCTCGTAATGCAAGAAGAGTCCCAGCGCCGTCGGTTGCCCGCGGGAGGAGTAGCGCCTGCCAACTTCATTGACAGTGAAATCTGGCAGTCTCCCGTATTTCGCTCGAAACCGCTTTCGATCAAAAACCCCATGCGCGGTGTACGCGGCCTCCGTAACCGCTACACGTTGCGTATCGTCCAGACGATCCCAAAGCATGCGCAGCCCATCACCGTCGAGACTCTTCAGGATCTGTCCGACCAGTTGGTCTTTCTTTCCGGTCGGCGTCGTATCAGGCAACCAGCGCATTAGCGATTTCAGTTGGTCCATCGTGAGGCGCGAGAGCACTTCGTTCAACATGTCGATTGGCGCGTTTGGTCTGGCTGGTACAAAGGGGGGTGTCCGGCATTATCGCCGACCTTGTCAGCCCACAGGCGTATTGGATGCGTAGATGCCTTGGCAGAACGAATGTCGATTTCGATCCCCGTTGACCGCCCCATCGTTGCGCAAGGCACCACTACCGGCCGGCTCTCCGGTCAACTCGAACCGGAATATGCTGGCAATCAAGCGACCGCGCCCCCATCGCTCGTCAGCTCTTTCAATGCCCCCCTCTGGAGACACCGGTCCCTTGTAAAGCGGGCTACATGGCGTGCGCGCCAGTTTTAGCGACAGCGCGATGAGTTCGTTCGGTTTGTCGTAGGCACGGTACGCTTCGGCGAGATATGCGAACTGCGTCATGATGCCGACGACGCTGCGATTTTGCGTCCTCGCGTATTTGACGATCTGCATTTCAGGCACTTCCGAGTCGATGAACGGGCGCGGCACGCCGTGGGCGGCCAGTATATCCCCCAGTACCTCCGGGAACCTGACCGCTAAGTTTGCCGCCGGAGCCAAAGGCATCAGCACCGGCAGTAGCGTCCGCTCACTTACGAACATCGCAATCTGCTGCTTCCAGGGCAAAACGGTGGCGTACCAGTTGCCAAGCTTCGTCGTGCTGCTTCCGGCCTCGACCACGTCGGATTTCAGACGCTTGAGCAACTTTTGAGTGCAGCAAAGATACAGCATGAAAAAAAAGGGTAATCGTGCATCGATAGAATATGTACGCCTGTTGTGCTAACATGACGTACGCTTGAAGGAGAATTTCATGAGCACATCTACCCGTTCCGCCCGCCTGGGTTTGCGAGCTACGCCGCAGCAAGAAGCAGTGCTGCGCCGTGCAGCCGAGATCGCGCACAAATCAATGACCGATTTTATTCTCGACAGCGCCTGTCAGGTTGCCGAACGAACGCTACTTGACCAGCGTTTGTTCCTCGTGACCGAAAGCCAATCGCAAGCGCTGCTTGACATGCTCGATCGCCCAATCCAAGACAATGCGGGCTTAAGGGAGCTGTTCTCCCGAACGGCTCCTTGGGAGAACTGATGCCGTTGTCCGCACTGCAAGCACTAGGCGCCAGCCATATATTGGAAGGCTTCGATTGCGGCAAGCCCGGGCTGAATGACTGGCTCCTGCGCCATGCGCGGCAGGCTCAAGCCAGTGGTTCGGCCAAGACCTACGTCGTTACCGAAGATCAGCGCCTAGTCGGATACTACAGCCTGGCCGTAGGGCAAATCGATACTCTCGAGGCACCTGATCGAGTACGCAAAGGGATGGGCGCCTATCCAATCCCTGTTGTCATCCTTGCTCGGCTGGCGGTAGCAATGCAGGACCACGGGCGTGGTGTCGGGACTGGCATGCTGCAAGATGCAATCCGGCGCACAGTGTCCATCGCCGAACAAGTCGGCGTTCGCGCGCTGCTGACACACCCCATCGATGAGGATGCGGCACGCTTCTATCTGCGTTTCGGGTTCGAAGCCTCACCGGTGCGAGAACAGCAATTGCTGCTGTTGCTCAAAGACGCTCGTCGACTACTCATGCCTGCTGTATCGGGCAAACAGAAGTAGGGATCGTCTACGTCATCGTCTATCGACATCTCGCTACATTTCGAGTGACACGCCGGTATTTCTGACGGTATATGCAAGCACCGCTGAATGGCACGCCTTGTAGAACAAGCCTCTTCGGCCGAACTCAACGCAATTGCGCGGTATGTGGAAAGAGTGCTCAGTGCGTCTCAGGAAGGCTAACCGCCATTGAAGTAAGTCGATTTTTGGCGGATCGATTGTCTACCATCGTCTCGCTAAAACCCGCTACAACTGTGATTTGGTGACGATATTTTCGACGGCATACGGCCGCTTTCTGCGGTTCGTAACCGTCACGCATTGAGCATCACACCATTGGGCAGTTCAGCAACCAGTCGTGATGGCAACGACACGTAATCTGCTGGTTGCGACGCATCGATTCCAGTCGGACGACGACGAACTCGTCACCGCTCTAGCCTCGCTGGAACGGGGCGTCGATGAATGCCCCCTCTACACCTAAAAAGTAGTTGGACGCAATTATCGTTTTCATCATCGCAGTGTTTTAAAGTGACATCGCCGGGCGCTTACAACACTGCCTTGACGCGGAAAGCTTCGATCGGCGACCTTTTACAAGGGGCTTAACGACGGAGGCTGGCGTTTTTCAGGACAAATATACCGCCGCAGCCATAAATCGCGGGGGCAAGGTAGTTCTTTTTCAATTGATTTATTACACACAATTACGCATTGCAAGATGCGCAAAAACCCGTTTATATTCCGGACGAAGTGTCGCCGTCCGGGGCAAGGTCAATCTGGGCGATATTTTGCAGCCGACGAAGAGATCCAATCAATGAGCCGCCGCCAGTTACCCAAGCTAACCTCCATCAGCATCGCGCTGGCCTCGATGGTGCCGGCCATAGGCCAAGCGTCGACAACCTGTCCGACCGTGAACAGCGCCACGTCATCTCAGGTCGCTTGGACGAGCGGAGATTGCACGGTAACAAGTTCCATCGTCGTGTCTGGAGCCAGCGCCTTGTCGGCAAGCGGCACGCTTGGCACGCTGACCAATAGCGGCACCATCGATGGTCACGTCGATGGCCTGTCCGATACCGGCAGTATTGCCGTGCTGAACAACACGATTGGCGGCAGCATCGGCGGCAGCGGCGCCAATGCGATCGGTATCGTCCTCAGTATCACTGGATCGATAGGCGCGCTGACCAACAGCGGCACCATCACCGGTTCCAACGCCATCACCAACAATGGCGGAACGATCGGCACACTGACCAACGACAGCATTGTCAGCGGCAGCAATTCGGCGCTGTACAACCCGTCAGGCGTGATCGGCACGCTGACCAATAACGATACGCTGAGCGGTAATCTCTGGGGTATCACAAACGGCGGCACCATCACTACGCTGAACAACACCGGCAGCGGCCGCATCATTGGCAATGGGCTTTCGGGCATCAGCAATTCCGGCACGATCGGGACGCTGACCAACAACGGCATCATCAGCGGTGGCGGCGATGGCATCTCGATGTCCGGCACCGGTTCGATCGACACCCTCACCAACGGCGGCACCATCAGCGGTGGCGGCTTCGGTATCTTGATGTTCGGCGCCAGTTCGATCGGTACGATCATCAACAGCGGCACCATCAGTGGTGGTGGCTACGGCATCTCCAATTCCGGCACCGGCTCGATCGGCGCAATCAACAACAGCGGCATCGCCATCGGCACAGCCGGCAACGGTGGTAGCGGCAGCAACGGTAGCAGCGGCACCGCTGGCGCCGGTGGCAACGGTGGCAGCGGCTACGGCATCAGCAATGCCGGCATCATCACCACGCTGAACAATACCTACGGCACACTCAGCGGCATAGGCGGCAACGGTGGCGCAGGCAGTGCAGGCAGCAATGGCCACAGCAGCGCCGGCAGCGGTGGCAACGGCGGCAATGGCTACGGCATCAGCAACACCGGCGCCATCACTACGCTGACCAACAGCGGCACCATCACCGGTACAGGCGGAAACGGCGGCATCGGTGCCATCGGCAGCGGCGCCACCAGCAGCGGCGGCAATGGCGGCAACGGCTATGGCATCAGCAACATCATCAGCAACAGCGGCACCATCACCACACTGAACAACAGCGGCACCATCATCGGCACAGGCGGCAGCGGCGCCAGTGCCGTCGGCAATGGCAGCGCCGGCAACGGTGGCAACGGCTACGGCGTCAGCAACACCGGCGTCATCGGCGCCCTGACCAACAGCGGCACCATCAGCGGCATAGGCGGTGCAGCCGGCGGCGCGGGGGCACCGTCGGCATCGGCTACGGCATCTACAACAGCGGCACTATCGACACGCTGACCAATAGCGGCCTGATCACCGGCAACGCGTACGCCCTCTACAACGACACCTCCGGTACGTTTGGGACCGTCACCAATTCGGGCACCATCGCGGGTAACCTCACGAACCTGTCCGAAAACAACCTGAACCTCGACGGCGGGACGGGCACGATATTCGGCACGCTGACCGGCTACGGCGGCAGCACGACAGGCACGATCACCAACACCAGTTCGAATCTCGCATTCGGTTTCGGCAACCTGCTGTTGAACGACAATGTCAACGTCGGCAGCCACGCGGTCAACAATAACGGTACGGCCGTGTTGCAGCTCAATCAGCCGATCACGATCACGGGTAACTACAACCAGGCAGGCGGTACGCTGCAGATCGGCGCCGTCAGTTCGACGCAATCCGGCGAGTTGGTGGTAACCGGTAACACGACGATGACCTCGGGGTCGGTGAACATCGTGCCGGCCGGTTATGCCTTGGCCGCCGGCCAGCGGTACTTGGTGGTGGAAACCGCGGGAACGGCGACCTACGGCACTGCCCTGACTTATTCGGCCGGCGCCTTCACCGCCACGGGTACCAGCACCATCACGGCGGGCCAAAATGATCTTGTCGTCACGCTGAGCAGCGGATCGACTCCAACTCCAACTCCAACTCCA
The DNA here is from genome assembly GCF_017315725.1 of Trinickia acidisoli. Taxonomy (NCBI): domain Bacteria; kingdom Pseudomonadati; phylum Pseudomonadota; class Betaproteobacteria; order Burkholderiales; family Burkholderiaceae; genus Trinickia; species Trinickia acidisoli. Next base: position 1,142,670 of record NZ_JAFLRG010000001.1, on the reverse strand, counting down.
ACACCGACACCGACACCGACACCGACACCGACACCGACACCGACACCGACACCGACACCGGCGGCAACCGTACCGAATGCCACCGCCGCACTCTCGGGGCTCTCCAGCTACACGGGTCTCAACGCTCAGTTGATGAACCTGGAAAATGCCGCGCTTGCGATCAACCAGTCCGGCTCGGCCACCGCGGCCAACAGCGCCGGCAAGCAATTGGCGCCCATCACGCCGGCCGCGACGAGCCAGGCCGCCGCCGCTCCCACCCTGGACGTGCTCAACATCGTCTCCAGCCACGCCGACAGTCTGAGGCTCGCCCAGACCGATGGCCAGAGCGGGATCTCCACCGGCGAAAGCGCACCGGCCTGGGGCGTATGGGGTCAAGCATTCGGCGGTCACGCCAGTCAGAACGAGCGCGACCAAGTGGACGGCTACAGTGCCAACTTCGGCGGGTTGATGCTGGGCGTGGACCATACCCTCACCGATGCATGGAAAATCGGTGGCGTATTCAGCTACAGCAATGCGGCGATCAACAATACGGGCGACACCGCGGGCGATACGACAAGAGTGAACTCGTATGGCCTGACGGCGTATGCCATCTATGCGGCTCCGACGTGGTACGCGAACTTGTCGGCCGGCGCCGTGCAACAGCGCTACGACACCAATCGTGAGATCGCCTTCACCGGCTTCTCGGGGGATGCGAACGGCAGTTTCAGCGGTACCCAATACGTGGCACGCGCCGAAGCCGGTTATCCGCTCGCGCTGGGCGTCACGACCGTCACGCCGCTGGCGCGCCTCACGTACAGCTATTTGTCACAGAACGCTTATACGGAAACAGGCGGCAACGGGGCGGCGCTGTCGGTAGGCGCCGCCCACACGACGTCGGTGGACAGCGATATCGGCGTCAAGATCGCGCGCAATCTGCCGACCTCGTATGGCACATTCGTGCCCGAACTGCAGTTGGCCTGGCGTCACGAATACGACAACACCCGCGTGCAGACCACCTCCAGCTACGCGGCGGATCCGACCGGGCAAACCAGCTTCACGTCGCTCGGCGCCAGCCCGATCATGAACTCGGCGGTGATTTCGGCGGGCGTGACACTGCTGCGCGCGCACAACCTGAGCGTAACCGCGCACTATGAGGTCGAGGCCGGATCGGGTTATGTGGCGCAGGCCGGAAGCCTGCGCTTGCGCCAGATCTTCTAAGCATGTCGAGCGCGCCGATATCGCCCGACGCGATGAACATTCCGGCAGCGCTGAGCCAGGCTCGCGCCCACTGGAACGCCGGCCAAGCGGACCAGGCCGAACAATTGTGCCTGCAGGTGCTGGCCGCATGGCCCGGCCACGCCGAGGCCTTACACATGCTCGGACTGATGGCGCACGCTCTCGGCAATCTGGATCTGGCGATCCGTCATCTGCGCCAAGCGTGCCTCGCCCCGCGCGCACCCGCAGTCTATTCGAGCGACCTGGCCGAGCTATTGCGCCAGAAGGGCATGTTGACCGAAGGTGAAGAAGCCGCCCGGCGCGCGGTGACAATGGACCCGACCTTGGTGTCCGGTTGGAACAACCTGGGCATCCTGCTGCAGGAGGCCGGCAAGCTGGAACAGAGCCTTGCGTGCCTGGAGCGGGCGGTGGCGCTTCAACCCGACTGGGCCGAAGCGCACAACAATCTAGGCAATACCTACGGACGTATGAGGCGGATGGATCGTGCCGAAGTGCATTACCGCCATGCGCTGAAGCTCAATCCGTCTTGTGCCAGTGCGCACAGCAACCTCTCGTTTCTGCTCGGCTCCTTAGGACATTACGCGCAGGCGGTCAGCGAAGCGCGCACGGCAATCGATCTCGCCCCGCATCTGGTGGACGCGTATCTGAATCTGGCCGAAGTCGAATCCTCTTACCTGCACTACGCCTCCGCGCTGGCTGTGCTGGATGCGTTGCACGGCTTCGCACCCGCGCATCCGCAAGGCCTGATCGCACGTGCGCGGGTACTACGGCAAATCGAGCGCTACGACGAAGCGCTCGCCTGTGCGCGTCAAGCGGTGGCCCTCGCGCCGGGCCGGGCCGATGCCCACAACGTGCTGGGGCAAGTGTTGCAGAGCTTGGCCAGACACGACGAGGCGATGGCGGCCTTCGAGACATCGGCTGCGCTACCGGGCACAGTGGCCGAAGATGCGTTGATCGGGCAGGCCATGCTGCTGATGGAAGCTGGCCGCAAGGACGATGCGCTGACGGCCTTCGACCGCGTGCAGGAGAGGTTCCCCGATTCCGTGCGTGCACTGGCGGGTAGGGCCGATATCAAAACGTTCAGCGCGAACGACCCGGATATCCAGCGGATGGAAGCGTGGCTTGCCGAAAGCGAGCAACGCCCGTTATCCGATGGGACCGACATGCATTTCGCGCTGGGTAAGGCCTATCTGGACATCGGCGACGCGCAACGTGCGTTCCACCACCTCGATATCGGCAACCGCCAGAAGCGCGCAAGTTTCACGTATGACGTCGACGCCGCGGCCACGTGGATGAAACGCACCGCCGCGACATTCACGCCCGATCGCCTAGCTCAGTTCCAGGGAGCTGGAGCCCAGTCGGATCTGCCGGTGTTCGTGATCGGCATGCCGCGTTCGGGCACAACACTGGTCGAACAGATCATGTCCTCGCACCCGCAGGTCACGGGTGCCGGCGAGTTGTCGGCGCTGCGTCTCGTCATCGAAAGCCACGGTACGTTTCCCGACTCGCTCGACAGCATGACATCCGATGACGTCGAGCGCCTGGGTCACGCCTATCTGGCTCGGGTGACTCCATTGGCCGAAGGCCGCCCGCGCCTGGTCGATAAGATGCCGGCCAATTTCTTTTACGCCGGACTGGTCGCAGCGATACTGCCCGGTGCGCGCATCATCCATTGCCGGCGCAATCCGGTCGACACCTGCCTGTCCTGCTACACCAAGCAATTCGCCGGCGAACAACTGTTCACCTACGATCAGACCGAACTCGGTGTGTTCTACCGCAGCTACGAGGCGCTGATGGCGCATTGGCGCAACGTGTTGCCGCCCCAGCGCTTGATCGAGATCGATTACGAGGCCGTGGTGGACGATCTCGAGAGCCAAGCCAGGCGGCTTATCGCCTTTCTTGGCCTACAGTGGGACGAGGCCTGCCTGCACTTTCATCAGACACGGCGCGTGGTCCGCACCGCCAGCGTCAACCAGGTCCGCCAGCCGATCTACACCGCCTCGAAGGGGCGTTGGCAGAAATACGCCGACTATCTAGGCCCCCTGCTGTCGGCGCTGCGCATCGATGCGTGATAAATTCGGCACGTTGCCGTGCGGCGCGAGCTCAATCAAAATAAATGACAGTTGCCGTAAAGTCTCTACCCGCGCATTCCTGCGGTTTCTAGAGCAGCGGGGTTTGATTGATTCGGCCTCCGAAGTCGAGCGAGGCGCGATCCTCGCCGAGAGGCAATGCTCCGAGATTCGTTTTCCGCCGAAATGACTGAAAGCCCTTCCTGACACAAGGCTTCAATCATGACCGGTTTGGGCGGGCCGCGCATATCGGTGTAAATCATCGAGTAAATCGTCTCATGACCGACGCGCTGGCTCGGGTGCAGTCGAAGCACCCCGAATTGAATACCCCCTAAAGAATTGGCGCTGCACCGCCGTAAACCAGGGGTGCTCGGGACAGACGGAATATAGGGGCCGCACCGCCGAGCACCTTCTGGTTCATGGAGACCCTTGAATGAATAAGTTTTATCGAACGCTATTGATTTCAACCGGTGCGGCGTTGCTCGCCGCAGGCTGCGCATCGGGCCCGCAGTACAAGGACGTAGCATCCGCCATCCCTACGCTCCCCCCCGATCACGGTCGCATCTATTTCTTCCGCCCGGGTAACTTTGGTGGATCGGCGATCCAGCCTGAAATCAAGCTCAACGATAAGGTCGTCGGACGTTCGATCCCTGGCGGTTTCTTCTTCGTTGATGAAGAGCCGGGCGAATACACGGTCTCGACCTCGACCGAGGTGAAGCGCGACATTAAGTTCACGCTTCATGCCGGCGACACGAAATACGTGCGTACCACCGTCAGCATGGGTTTGTTCGTTGGGCATATCACGCCGACGCTAGATGATCCGGATACCGGCCCTCAAGAGATCGACCAACTCAAGTATGTCGGCGCCCCGTTGAGTACCGCCGCGAAATAACGCTTCACCGCCGCCGGCCGCCTTGCTTCATCATCGAGCAGAGCGGTCGGCGCATCGAGCAATAAGAAACAAGGCGCCACTGGCGCCTTTTTTATTTTTGTTGGCGATAAAACATTCCTCCGAAACCATTACAGATAATACCGGTATAAACACTTGCCTTGATCGATAAGTTGTTTTTGGCATAATTGCTCGACATTTTTCGGGCAAGGTGAATGAATGCTAATCAGCACGCCTCAAATCTCGAATCACTCATCCACCAAAAATAGGAGAAGAGATTCTCTGCCGACGTAGTGCGCGCGATAAATCTATGCAGATAGCCATCAAGATGAGAGAACAGAACACCGCCCCACACCCGATGACAGACGGCTTGCCCAATCCGCAACGCTGCTTCGCTTTCATCACGATTTCGATCGCCATCACGATGGCCGTTCTCGACAGTTCGCTCGTGAGCGTCGCATTGCCGACGATCGGCCATGACCTGTCGGTCTCGCCCGCGCAAGCCATCTGGGTCATCAACGCGTACCAGCTCGCGATCACGGTGTTGTTGCTGCCGCTCGCCGTGCTCGGCGACATCATCGGATACAAACGCATCTATTGGTGGGGACTCGCCGTGTTTGCCGCGGCTTCGCTCGCCTGTGCCAACGCGCATACGCTGCCTGTGCTGACGTTGGCGCGCGTCGTCCAGGGCGTCGGTGCAGCCGGCATCATGAGCGTGAACATCGCTCTCGTTCGGATCATCTATCCGAAATCGATGCTCGGCGTCGGCGTCGGCTACGCATCGCTCGTTGTCGCCGTCTCTTCGGCAGCAGGGCCGAGCATCGCGTCGGCCATCCTCTCCGTCGCGCACTGGCAGTGGCTGTTCCTCGTCAACGTGCCGCTCGGCCTCGTGGCACTGGCAATCGGCGCGCGTTCGCTGCCGATCACCCCAACCTCCGGCAAGCGCCTGAACTTGCTGAGCGCGTTTCTCAATGCAGTTACGTTCGGCTTGTTGATTTCGGGGCTCGCTACGCTGAGCAACGCCGGCTCGGCGCAACGCGGCATCGAGGTGATCGGTGCCGCGTTGGCCGTCGGTGTCGTCTTCATTCGGCGCGAGAACCGTCTCGCTGAACCGATGTTGCCGATCGATCTCTTGAGAATGCGCGTCTTTTCGTTGTCGATGGTCACGTCGATCTGCTCGTTCGCGGCCCAAACAATAGCCTTCGTCGCGCTGCCGTTCTATTTCGAGCAAACGCTCGGCCATTCCGAAACCCAAACCGGGCTACTCATGACGCCCTGGCCCGTCGTGACGGCACTGATCGCCCCGCTCGCAGGCCGACTCTCCGATCGCATGCCGGCCGAACGCATCAGTTGCGTCGGCCTCGTCCTGCTGGGTACGGGCCTCGGCTCGCTCTGCTGGATCGGCCATGCGCCCTCCCCACTCGACATCGGTTGGCGTTTGGCGCTATGCGGCCTCGGCTTCGGCTTGTTTCAGTCGCCGAACAATCGCGTCATCATGGGCAGCGCGCCACGAGCACGCAGCGCAGGCGCGTCCGGATTGCAGTCGATGGGCCGCCTGCTCGGCCAGTCTATCGGCGCTGTCGTCGTCGCGCTCGCATTCGGGTTCGCCCATGAAAGGGCGGCGATCGTCGCTACGTCCATTGGCTCGCTGCTCGCATTATTCGGCGCCGGTGCGAGCCTCTTTCGGAAAACGGGAGCCCGCCCGGAGAACGAGCCAACCTCGACGATCGTCTCGCAACCTGCCGTGTCGGATCGATGATCCGCTCGCCGCTTGCGCCTGAGTGCATGGAGTAACAACGGCTTGCCGCCGATCATCTCCGCTTCCGCCGACAAGAGCCAGAATTGCCCTGAGTGCCTTGTGCGACAAGGCACTCAGGTAAGTAGCCCGGCTTCGCACGAAAAGTACGATTCACTCCCATAGCGATGACTTTTAACTCTTATATAAGACATAAGACATTTGACTTCGCACGATATTGCGACTAGACTTCGCGACCGAAGCAGTGCCCGGAACCGCCCGGAGTGCCTGAAAAGCCTTCCCCTCAAACGCAATATGAGCAGGTCCCCCATGCTTGAAAACTTTCGTGCTCACGTGGCCGCCCGCGCCGCGCTCGGTATTCCCCCCCTGCCGCTGACGGCTCAGCAGACCGCCGAACTGGTGGAACTGCTGACGAATCCGCCTGCCGGCGAAGAGCAGGCCCTGCTCGACCTGATTACCCACCGCGTGCCCGCCGGCGTGGACGAAGCGGCCCGCGTGAAAGCGGGCTTCCTGGCCGCTGTGGCCAAAGGCCAGACCGTCTGCGCGCTGATCTCGCGCGAGCGCGCCACCGAATTGCTCGGCACGATGCTGGGCGGCTACAACATCGAGCCGCTGATCGCGCTGCTGTCCGACGCCGGCGTAGCCGCCGTGGCCGCCGATGCGCTGAAGAAAACCCTCCTGATGTTCGACCAGTTCCACGACGTCAAGGAGTTGGCCGAACAGGGCAACGCCCACGCCAAGGCCGTGATGCAAAGCTGGGCCGACGCCGAGTGGTTCACCAGCCGTCCGGAAGTACCGCCAAGTCTGACCATCACTGTCTTCAAGGTGACGGGCGAAACCAACACCGACGACCTATCCCCGGCCCCGGATGCCACCACCCGCCCGGACATCCCGATGCACGCGCTGGCGATGCTGAAGAACGCCCGCCCCGGTATCACGCCGGAAGAGGACGGCAAGCGTGGCCCGGTCAAGTTCATTGAATCGCTGAAGGAAAAAGGCCACCTGGTGGCGTACGTGGGCGACGTGGTCGGCACCGGCTCCTCGCGCAAGTCGGCCACCAATTCGGTGCTGTGGTTCACGGGTGAAGACATCCCCTTCGTCCCGAACAAGCGCTTCGGCGGCGTATGCCTGGGCGGCAAGATCGCCCCGATCTTCTACAACACGATGGAAGACGCCGGCGCCCTGCCGATCGAACTCGACGTGTCGAAGATGGAAATGGGCGACGTCGTCGAACTGCGCCCATACGACGGCAAGGCCTTGAAGAACGGCGAAGTGATCGCCGAGTTTCAGGTCAGGTCCGACGTGCTGTTCGATGAAGTGCGCGCCGGCGGCCGCATTCCCTTGATCGTCGGCCGTGGATTGACCGCCAAGGCACGTGAAGCCTTGGGTCTCGCTCCGTCGACGCTGTTCCGCCTGCCGCACCAGCCGGCCGACAGCGGCAAGGGCTTCTCGCTGGCCCAGAAGATGGTCGGCCGCGCCTGCGGCCTGCCGGAAGGCCAGGGCGTCCGACCGGGCGCGTATTGCGAACCGAAAATGACCTCGGTCGGCTCGCAGGACACCACGGGCCCCATGACCCGCGACGAGCTCAAAGACCTGGCGTGCCTGGGCTTCTCGGCCGACCTCGTCATGCAGTCGTTCTGCCACACGGCCGCTTATCCGAAGCCGGTGGACGTGAAGACTCATCAGACCCTGCCCAACTTCATCAGCACCCGTGGCGGCATCGCGCTGCGCCCGGGCGACGGCGTGATCCACTCGTGGCTGAACCGCATGCTGCTGCCCGACACCGTGGGCACCGGCGGCGACTCGCACACGCGCTTCCCGATCGGCATCAGCTTCCCGGCCGGTTCGGGCCTGGTCGCCTTTGCGGCCGCCACCGGCACGATGCCGCTAGACATGCCGGAATCGGTGCTGGTCCGCTTCAAAGGCAAGATGCAGCCTGGCGTGACCCTGCGTGACCTCGTCAATGCGATTCCGCTGTACGCGATCAAGCAAGGCATGCTGACGGTTGCCAAACAAGGCAAGAAGAACATCTTCTCGGGCCGCATTCTCGAAATCGAAGGCCTGCCCGATCTGAAGGTCGAGCAAGCGTTCGAATTGTCGGATGCCTCGGCCGAGCGCTCGGCCGCCGGTTGCACGGTCCACCTGAATAAGGCGCCGATCATCGAATACCTGAACAGCAACGTCACGCTGCTGAAGTGGATGATCGCCGAGGGCTACCAGGATCCGCGCAGCCTGCAGCGCCGCGTCACGGCGATGGAGCAATGGCTGGCCGACCCGCAACTGCTGTCGCCGGATGCCGACGCCGAGTACGCGGCCGTCATCGAGATCGACCTCGCCGATATCCACGAGCCGATCGTGGCTTGCCCGAATGATCCGGACGACGTGAAAACGCTGTCGGACGTGGCGGGTGCCAAGATCGACGAAGTGTTCATCGGCTCGTGCATGACCAACATCGGTCACTTCCGTGCCGCGTCGAAGTTGCTGGAGGGTAAGCGCGACATCCCGGTCAAGCTGTGGGTGGCTCCGCCGACCAAGATGGACCAGAAGCAGCTAACCGAGGAAGGCCACTACGGCGTCTTCGGCACGGCCGGCGCCCGTACCGAAATGCCGGGCTGCTCGCTGTGCATGGGCAACCAAGCGCAGGTGCGCGAAGGCGCGACGGTCATGTCGACCTCGACCCGCAACTTCCCGAACCGCCTGGGCAAGAACACGAACGTGTACCTCGGCTCGGCGGAACTGGCGGCAATCTGCTCGCGTCTGGGCAAGATCCCGACCAAGGACGAGTACATGGCCGATATGGGCGTGCTCAACGCCAACGGCGACAAGATCTACAAGTACATGAACTTCGACCAGATCGAGGACTTCAAGGCAGTGGCCGACACCGTGACGATGTAAGCGTGCCGCCGCGCCGCGGCGTGCTGTTCTCGCGGTAGCGCCACGCAATGGCGCCGCAGGCCCTTAGCCTGCGGCGCCATTCCTTTTGGTGCGCCGCGTCCGTTAGCTTCCCTCTTTCGGCCCTCCCAGCAGCCGATCGAGCATGACACGGCCGCGCTGCGTCAAGTGCAGGACGGACACGTCGTCGCACTCGTCGACAAAGACGAGCCGATACCGCTGCAATGCCGCGAGGTTTTCGTCGATGCGCCGCGCGGAAACCGGCTTATCGTTCAGCAGCAGCAACGCCGAGATTTCGTGAGGACTGAGCATCGGTATCTCTCCTTCGTTTGAACAACGAAATCAAGCCTAGACGTCCATACCCGCTGCCGGGCTACTGCTTTATCTCGGTCTATTACAACGTAACGGACACAACGAAAAAACCGCGTCGCGCCAGGATGCTTTTTCACGCCTGTAACGCTCCGCTAAATAATGCCCCCGGTTGAAATAGGGCGCGTGGTCACCGGGGCGTTGGGCATATAGTGGGTTCATGGTGCGCTGCCTCGAGCAGATCGCGATGGTCGGACACGTAGCCGGCCACTCAACGCCTTCAGAATCAAACACCGATCATATCGATGACGGCCTGCGAAAGCGCGCCTCCCACTTCTCCGAGTCGATCGACGGCATCGAAATGATGCCCGTCCTGTTGTCGGACGATCCGCACATCGAAACCCCGGTTGTTCAGAAGCGTCTGGTACTCAGCCTGCAATCGATGGAATTCATCGGACTCGTCCCCACCGACGGTAAGGATGAACGGCAGCACCGTCGACGGTAGATGAAACTTGGGGCTGAAGTCGTTCACTTCTCGCACATCGAGTTTGACCGCGTTGTTCAAGTAGCACAGCCGGATCGGTTCCAAATCGTAAAGGCCGCTGATCGCGCAAGCGCCTTTCACGACGTTATCGGGAAGATCGTGTCTGGTCCAGTCGGTGCCGGCGAGCATCGCAGTCAAGTGGCCGCCCGCCGAGCTTCCCGAAACGAAAATTGCATCGCGGTCTACACCCAGCGCATCGGCATTGCGGTAAAGATGAGCGACAGCGTTGGTGTTGTCGAGCACGATATCGCCCATTCGCACCGAAGGCGCGAGTCGATAATTCACGACGACCACATTGATGTTCGCTTCCAGGTAAGGCAACGCCACCGTACTGAAGTCGGATTTATCGAGCGACTGCCAGTAGCCGCCGTGAATGAAAACGAGGACCGGACGTCCTTTATCCTTCACGGGGAACAAATCGAATGTTTGTTTTTCATCGGCACCGTAGCGTACGTTTTCGGTGACCGCATGCTCGCGTCGAAACTCCGCGCTCGTTTTCGTCCAGCGAGCGAATATGTCCAGATGATTCGCAATCCCAGCGCGAACATTGTATTGCTGATCCAAAGCCTCTTGATCAAACGAACGGTAAACCGGCATCCTGTACCTCACTGAAAGTGCGTTGAAGGAGTAAGCGAACATTCGGGCGTCCGCGTCTCACTCCGTAAATTACAGGTGCCGTGGGCTGGCTCGCGCGCGCGCAAGTGACAACATTGATTGGGGACACGCCATGTTCGGAAAGAGCGAAGACCGGGATGACTATCAACTCATCGAGCGGCCAGTTGGCGGGATGGCGCGTGATCTGCCAGATAGGTTCTTCATCGACTATCACGAACACCGGCGAGGCCAGTTGATCTACGCCTACGCGGGCTCCATTCTCGTCACCGCTGAAAGCGGGTCGTGGATCGTGCCGCCGCAGCGCGCCGTCTGGGTTCCACCTCGGGTACGCCATTGCATGCAGGCAATCGGGCGCATCGAGATGCGCACGCTCTACTTCGATCCGGAACGCACGCCGCTTAGCTCGACCGCGTGTTGCGTGATCTCCATCTCGCCCCTGCTGCGCGAGTTGATCTCCTCCGTCGTCAAAATGCCGGTCGACTACAACGAACACGGACGCGATGCTTTGGTGGTCGAGTTGCTGTTTCACGAGATCAAACCGCTGCAGATCGAACCGCTTCATCTGCCGATGCCGGCTGATACACGCATCGCACGCATTTGCCGCTGGATCATCGCAAATCCGGCCGAGGAAACGTCGGTCGCCTCCTGGAGCAAGGTGGTCGGAGCGAGCGCACGCACGATCATCAGACTGTTCCCGGAAGAAACAGGCATGACGTTTACGCGCTGGAGGCAGCAGGCCCGTTTGCTCGCCGCCGTGCAGATGCTTGCCAATGGTCGCCATGTGACCGAAATCGCCACCGAACTCGGCTACGACAGTCCAAGCGCGTTCAGCGCGATGTTCCGCAAAGCGCTCGGCAGCAGCCCGACGGAGTACTTTCGCTCCAAGGACGTCGACTGACGCGCAGCGGCAATGCCGCTTCTCGCTCATCGCAGAATGGCGTCATCGCAACGAATCTCGGCATTGTCGCGAGAGCCCGCAGTGCGCTGATTGTTCATAGTGATCGTGAATGCCGCGTGGGCGGCAAACACAGGAGCTGCAATGACAATCTACGATCGCATTCGCGAAGCGGGCATCACCCTGCCGACGCTCGCCATTCCCGTCGCCGCGTTCCGTCCTTATGTCCTTTTCAACAATCAGTTGATCGTTTCCGGACAGTTGCCCGTGCGCGACGGCAAGGCAATGTTTACCGGCAAAGTGCCTGACGTGAGGTCGGTTTCCGACGCTCAAGGCGCGGCGCGACTCTGCGTGATCAACATCCTGGCGTGGGCACACCACGCGACGCAAGGGAACCTGAATCGGATTGGACAGGTCTTGCGACTCGGCGGGTTTGTCGCGACATCGGAGGGCTTCGCCGATGCGCCGGTCGTCGTCAATGCGGCATCCGAGCTCGTCACCCAGATCTTCGGCGAGCGTGGGTCGCACGCGAGAATCGCGATCGGCGTGGCAAGCTTGCCTCTCAATGCATCCGTGGAAGTCGAAGCGACGTTTGCGTTGGAGGGCTGAAATGGGCGAGCGCTCCGGATACGCTGACGTATTGGTCGGGCTGCAGTATGGCGACGAGGGAAAGGCCAAGATCGTCGATATGCTTGCCGACCAGTACGACATCATCGCCCGTTTCAACGGCGGCGCGAATGCCGGGCATACGATCGTCACGCCGCATGGCGCCGCAAGGCTCATGCAAGTGCCGTCGGGCGCATTCCATCCCGGCAAGCTGCTCTATATCGGCTCGGGATGCACGGTCAACATCGTCAAGCTCGCCGCGGAGATCGAAGCGCTGACCGCCCAGGGCGCTCAACTCGACGGCCGGCTTTTCGTCAGCCATCGCAGTGCCGTGATTCAGCCGATCCACATTCTTGCGGATCGCGCGCAGGGGCGGGACATCGGTACGACAGGCAACGGCATCGGGCCATGTTATGCCGGCCTCGCGGCCCGCATGCGCGGGAAAGAGCGCACCGCGGTGCAGTTGCGCGACCTCCTGCGCGACGAGGATCACGCCTTCGCGATGATGCAGGCGAATTCGGATTCGGAAGGATTCCAGGCGACGCGCGACGAAGCGAGCGAGGCGATATGGCTGGAAGTGTTTGCGTCGATGAGAGCCGCGTGGGAGCGCGTCCGGCATTTCGTTTCGGAAAACGATCTATTCCTGACGGACAAGGTTGCCGACGGCGCGCGGGTGCTTTTCGAAGGCGCTCAGTCCGTGATGCTCGACTTGGTGCACGGCGATCAGCCATTCGTCACGTCCAGTCATACCGGGCCCGCCTATGCGTATGTAGGCGGCGACCTACCGTGTCAATTCCATCGCAAATCCATTGGTATCGTCAAAGCCGTCGTTTCTCGCGTCGGCGCCGGCCCATTCCCCGCGGAACTCGGTGGTGAGCGCTCGGAGCGATATTGCACCGACGCTGCGTCGAAAGGAATCGGCCAGAGCGAAGAGCGGCAGACGGCCGACGTCGAAGCATTGCTTGCCTGCGGCGACGACTTTGCCACGGGTGTCGCCCTGCGCGTTCTGACGGGAGAATACGGCACGGGAAGCGGGCGCCCGCGGCGCATTGGCCTGCTCGACTTGCCGCAGATCCGGCGCGTCGTCGCGCTTCATGGGATCGACGAGTTGTTCATCAACAAATGCGATTGCCTCACGTACTTCGGTAAAACGCCGAAGGGCATTATCCCTGTGATCGTCGAGTATCGCGCCGAAGCCATCGGACTGCGACCCGTGATCGCGGAGTTTTCCGCGTTCGAGCCGTTGGATCGCACGGCGAGGCCGTCCACCACTCCCGCCGTTGCCGCTATCACCGATATCCCCGCGAGTCTCGAAGCGTTGCTCCAGTTCATCGAACGGCACGTGGGGTGTCCGATCGTCGGAGTCGGCGTTGGCCCGGGACGCGCCGATATCGTTCAACTCACTCCTTCACCGGTACATTGACATGCATCCAACCTACTTGCGCGCAGAGATGCGCCGGACCGACCTCGCATGGACCGATTGGCCCGCGATTGAAAAATTCCTGAAAGACGAATTGATCTGCCGAGCCGCTGTTCACGACGATCCGTATCCCTATATCGCGGCACTGAGCTTTACGTTCATCGGCGACGCGTTCCTGATTCACTGCTCTCGGTTCGGCAAATTCGCCGCGGCGATCCAGGCCAATCCGCATCTGACTATCGAAGTAGATCGACCGGTGGCGCTGCTCAAAGCGCCCAAAGGTCAAAACACGAGTCTCGAGTACTACAGCGTGATCGCTCGCTGCCGGGCGCACATCATGCATTTGACACAAGACGTGATTGCACACCAGAACCAGGCGCTCGACAAATTTCGGCCGGAGAAAGACTACACACCGATCGAGGACGGCGCGGCCAATCAGATCATCGGGATGCGATGCGTCATCGACGAGATGACGGCGAAGAAGCGCATTCTCGCTGACGGTCAATACTCTCCACCCGGTCAACCGCTGGCCCCTTACCTGCGCTACCCGTTCGCGACGGGCGCGACGCTGTCGGGCTTGCCCGCGAATGCCTTCGACAAGAACCGCTTCAAGTAAGCCCATCGCAGCTGTTCTCAAGCTGGCGTAGACGCGATATCCGACGGCATCTTCACGTGAGCCGCTGTTCTTTTGAAGTTCGATAGTGAGTGTGCCGACACCGGTCGATCCGGTGTCCGTATTTTCGAATCGATACATGAGATCAGGAGACAGGCATGAAGATGACAAGGATGGAAGTGGCCGGCGGCAACGTGGCTAGCCGGCTGGAACGATTACCCGTTTGCAGCTACCACCGCGTGCTGTTCGTCGTCATCGCGCTGGCATTTTTCTTCGACAACGTCGACCTGGCCACGATGACCTTCGTTCTCGGCTCCATCAAGAGCGAGTTCGGCCTGAGCAGTGCACAGGCCGGCATGTTGGGTAGCGCGAGCTTCGCGGGCATGGCGTTGGGCGCATTGTGTTCAGGGGCGGCTGCCGACCGGTTCGGTCGCAAGCCGGTGTTTCAGATCAGCATGATCGTGTGGGGCGTGGGCAGTTATCTTTGCTCGACCGCTACGGATGCGACCTCATTGGGTATCTTCCGGCTGGTGCTTGGTATCGGCATGGGCATGGAGCTTCCGATCGCGCAAACCATGCTATCGGAATTCATTCCGACAAAGTGCCGCGGCCGCTATCTCGCGATGATGGACGGAAATTGGCCGCTGGCGTTCATCTGCGCCGGACTGCTTTCCTACTATGTACTGGACACACACGGCTGGAGGACCTTGTTCCTGATCGAATCGATGCCGGCTGTCTTTCTCTTCGTCGTTCGTCGCTATGTTCCCGAATCGCCGCGGTGGCTTGAATCGCGAGGGCGTCATGGGGAAGCCGAGGCAATCGTCGCGCTGATCGAACAATCCGTGATGTCGCGGTTGAGGATGGAGCGTTTGCCGGAGGCCAGCTCGATTTCGATCGAACTGCGCGATGAACAAGGTCTCAAGGTGTTGTGGTCGAAGGCTTATCGCAGCAGAACGCTGACGGTCGGCTCACTGTGGTTCCTGTCGCTGCTTGGCTTCTATGGGCTCAATACCTGGCTCGGCGCACTGCTTCAACAATCAGGGCTCGCCGTGACGAAGTCGGTGCTGTTCACCCTCTATATATCGCTAGGCGGCGTGCCCGGCTTTATATGGGCCGCATGGGCGGTTGAACGATGGGGGCGCAAACTGACGTGCGTCATGACGCTGGTGGGCAGCGCGGTCATGATCTTCGCATTCGGCCGCCTTTCGCATCATAGTCCGAGCCCGTCGACGCTGATCGCGGCTGGCGCGTTGATGCAGTTCTTCACCTTTGGCATGTGGGCCGTGCTCTACACCTATACGCCCGAGTTGTACCCCTCTAGAGCGCGGGCTTCGGGATGCGGCTTCGCCTCATTCCTTGGCCGGATTGGCGCGTTGATCGGACCGACGGCGATCGGCCTGATTCTTCCCATCTGGAAGAGCGATGGCGTCTTTGTTTTTGGGGCACTGTGTTTTCTTTTGGCGGCGCTCGTGGTGATGCGCTTCGGGATCGAAACTCGCGGCAGCACGCTGGAGAGCGTGTCCGGTTAGTCGCGATCCGCCTCGCGCCGCATTCGTTATCCGTGCCGAGGCAAGGCTGCTAGCCCGCTCAGCGGCACACGATGCGCGAAACCCCGAGCGCGGTCAGGGCGCCATTTGCATGTCCCCCGGCTGCTGCGGGGGGAGCTTGATCGACAGCACCTTGAAGCGTCCGTGAATCGGCACCGAGCCGGCGTGGACGGTGTTCTCCGGAATGATGATCAGATCGCCGGCATGAATGTGCCGCGGCTTATCGCCCAGCCAGAAGGTGCCGCTGCCGGAGATGACATACTGGATCTCCACCGAATGCTGGTGAGTGTGCTTGGGCACGTCACCGGACTGGACCGCCACGGTACCGTCGGGCGTCGCCACTAGCGTCTTGGAGCGCAGCGTGCCGACGTGCGGCACGAGCGGACCGATCTGCGCGTCGGTCATCGCGCGCAGGTCGATGATCTGCGGCTGCAACTCGGGCGCTGGAGCTTGTGCGTAGGCCTGACTCGGCGTCAGGGAAACGAACAGCGCGGCCGCACAAGCCGCCGGGGTGGCGATGAGGGTGAAATGGCGGTACATGATGACTCCTCGTTATGAGTGTGGCTTGGATTCGGGAATCGGAGCGCGTCTGAACGAGATCATTCGCCTTGCGTTGATTTTATGTCGCGCGGATACGCGCGATTATGCACTGGTCGATACCAGGCCCGTCGTCTGGCCGCTGCTCAGCATCAACTGAGCCAGGGCGCTTTGCGCGCTCTGCAACTGAGTCGAGATCTGGCCCACCTCGCTGGTATTCGAACCCTGAAGCGCCGCGCTCAACGCGCTTTGCGCACTTTGCAGTTCGGCTTTGATCTCGTTGATCTGGCTGGCGTCGGTGCCGCCGGCGGCGCTGCCGGTACTGGACGATGCTTGCGCGAGCTGGGCTTCGAGCGACGCGGCCAACGCAGTCATCTCGTCGAGTTCGGTCGTCGAGGAACTGTTTGAAGACACTGATCCCCCGCCACCGCCTGCGCCGCCCGAACCCGCAGTGGAGACGACGGGTGTCGAGCCGGATGAAGCGCGCCCCGTCCCTACGCTCGACGACGCCGTCGTGCTGGTCGACGTTTCACTCGAGGTGGGCGATGCGCCGGTGCCGCCAGCCTTCGAAACGGGCGTCCCACCGGCACTCGAGGCGGTCCCGGTGGCCGCGGCAACCGCAAAAGCCGTAGTGGAGGTGACTGACTGGATCTGCATGGAATCTCTCGGTTGGCTTGAAACGGTGCACGACGGTTTTGGGGCTGCCGGCAATCGCCATGGAAGCACCCATTGACCCTTATCTTCTCGATAACGGCAGGCTGAATGGTTTCTTGAGCCGATTTTCCAATATTTTCGTCGGGATCCGGCCGGGGATATTAGGGGTCATATTCAATAAGTATCCCCTACCCGCCCTCGCCGCGTCGCCTCCCCCCATCCCGCTGCGGCACCTTCATCTGCGCCATGAACTCGTCGTGCACCTCGCGCAGCACCTCGACGAACGCCGACGCGAGCCGCTCGCGCGGCCGGTGCGGCGGATACAGCAAATAGATGGGAAACAACACATCGGGCGAGAAGCGCCGGATCGCGATCTCAGGCCCCGCGAAGTCTCGCGCAACGAGCGGATGCGAGAGCGTCACGCCCATTGCGCAACGCACCATCTCGCAGCACACCGCCGTGTATTGCGCCTCGATCGCCATCACGCGTTCCACTCCCGCACGCGTGAACACTTCGTCCATTTGCGCACGCGTGCCATCGCCGTGACATAGCGAAATAAACGACTCGCCCTGCAGATCCGCAGGTTTGATCAGCGATTTCTTCGCAAGACGATGTCCGGCAGGCATCACGCACATCGCCGCCGCGGTCGATAGCAACTCGACGTCGCAGTTCGACGCCTCGCTCACGTACACGGCCACGCCCAGGTCGCAGAACTGCGACGCCGTCCAGTGATTGACCGTGCCCGACGTATTCATATGCAGCGATACCGTCACCCCCGGATGCAGGCGCTGGAAGCGGGCGATCGCACGCGGCACCAACGTCAGTCCGGCCGAAGGCATCGCGGCGATGCGTAGCCGCCCCGTGCCCAGGTTGCGAATCTGCGCGGCCGCATTCGCCAGCCCCTGCAAGCCGACATAGGCGCGCTCCACTTCGCGGAAAAACGCCGTCCCTTCGCTCGTCGGAATCAGCCGCGCCCCCGTGCGCTGAAACAGCACGAGCCCGGTCTCGCGTTCGAGTTGCGAAATGAGCCGGCTCACGTTCGGCTGCGACGTGAACAACTCCTTGGCCGCCGCCGTCATCGACCCCGCCGTCATCACCGCTCGAAATGCCTCGACGTGCTTCAAGTTCATCTTTGCCCCCTCGATACCGGCCCCGATTTTCATTTAAGGGTGGACCCTAGGTCATATCACCCATGCATAGGTCCGTATTTTATTCGTATTGGAGATATAGCTTGCGCGGAGCGAAACTCCCATGCATCGACGCAAAAGTCGAACCATCGCTAGAGATAAACAGGAGACAGAGTCATGAACGAAGTGCCGCGCCGTCATGCCCGCCGCTGTGCCCGCCGCTGTGCCCGCCGCTGTGCCCGCCGCTGTGCCTTTTCCAAGCTGCCGCAAGCACTGCTCGCGGCGCTGTCGCTGGCCGGAGTGTGCGCCGTCAGCGCACCGGTTCACGCGGAAACAACGCTATACGTGGCCAACGTGGGCGGCTCGAACGAGGATCTCTACCGACAAAAGATCGACCCGCCGTTCGAGAAGTCGCACAACGTCAAGATCGTCTACGTCGCGGGCAATTCGAGCGATACGCTCGCGAAACTGCAAGCGCAAAAGGGCCACGAACAGATCAACGTGGCGGTAATGGACGACGGTCCGATGTATCAAGCCATGCAGCTCGGCCTGTGCGGCAAGCTCGACGATGCGCCCGTCATGAAGGATCTCTATCCGCTTGCTCACCTCGGCCCCACCGCCGTCGGCGTCGGCATGGTCGCGACGGGCATCGGCTACAACGTGCAAGCCTTCAAGAAGCTTGGCCTACCCGCGCCCGATTCGTGGAATGCGCTGGCCGATCCGCGGCTCAAGGGCAAAGTGGGCGTGCCGCCGATCACCAACACGTATGGCCTGCATACGCTCGTCATGTTCGCGCGCATGAACGGCGGTGGCGAAAAGAACATCGATCCGGGCTTCGCCGCGATCAAGAAGGAAGTTGCCCCGAACGTGCTTTCGTGGGCGCCGACGCCGGGCGAGATGGACGGCCTGATGCAATCGGGCGACGTCGTCATCGCGCCGTACGGCAGCGGTCGCGCGGTCGCGCTGCAAAACACCGGCTTCCCGCTCAAGTTCATTTATCCGAAGGAAGGCGGCGTTGCGCTGCAAGTGGGCGCATGCGTCGTGGCGCAAAACGCGCAGCCCGCGCTCTCACAGCAGTTCATCCAGTATCTGCTGAGTCCCGAAGTGCAGGTCATGCAGGCGCAGGACATCGGGCTAGGCCCCGTGAACAAGACGGTCAAGCTCTCGCCCGACGTCGCCGCGCGCGTGCCGTACGGTCCCGATCAGATCGCGAAACTGACGTCGGTCGATTGGACGACCATCAATCAACATCGCACCGCATGGACCGAGCGCTGGAATCGATCGGTCGAGCGTTGAACGACGTCCGCGAGTGGGCGCGCCGTGCGCGCCTCGCTGGCCACGTGCTCTCGATGAAGGATGGACGCTCATGAGTTTCTTAACGCTGCAAGGCATTTCCAAACGGTACGGCGATTTCACCGCGATCGAGCAAATCGATCTGTCGGTCGAGCGCGGCGAATTCCTGTCGCTGCTCGGTCCGTCCGGTTGCGGCAAGACCACGACGCTGCAAACGATCGCGGGCTTCGTCGCGCCCACGAGCGGCCGCATCACGCTGGATGGCCGCGACATCACGAATGAACGCCCGGAAAAGCGCGGTATCGGCGTCGTGTTTCAAAGCTATGCGCTGTTCCCGCACATGACCGTGGCAGGCAATGTCGGCTTCGGCCTGGAGATGCGCAAGATCAAGCGCGATGCGCGGATGCAGCGCATCGCCGAAGCGCTCGAACTCGTGCACCTGAGCGGTCTGCAAGCGCGCTATCCGAAGGAGCTCTCGGGCGGCCAGCGGCAGCGCGTGGCGATCGCTCGCGCGATTGCGATGGAACCGGAACTGCTGCTGCTCGACGAACCGATGTCGAACCTCGATGCGAAGCTGCGCGAGGAAATGCACATCGAACTGCGCGCCATTCAAAAGCGGCTCGGCATTACGACGATTCTCGTCACGCATGATCAGGTCGAAGCAATGACGATGAGCGATCGCATCGCCGTGATGCATCGCGGCAAGGTCGCTCAACTGAGCACGCCTTTCGATGCGTACGAGCGTCCCGCCACGCCGTTCACGTCGACGTTCCTCGGCCGCACGAACACGATCGAAGGCGAGGTACTGCGGCGCAATCCGCGTTGCGCCGAAGTGGCGGTGGCCGGCGCAACCCTGCACGTCCCGCACGAAGGCCGCGATGTCGCGGGCGCTGTCAACGTCTACATCCGTCCGGAGAAGGTCCGGCTCGCCAATGGCGACGCTCGGCTGCACGGGCGCATCGCGACACGCGTGTTCGTCGGCAACCAGTGGCTGCTCGTCGTCGACACTGCGCTCGGCAAGCTGCATGTCGCACAACCGAATCACGGCGCGCCGCCGCCGGAAGAAGGCCACGAGGTCGGGCTTGCATGGGCCGATGACGATCTACGCGTGTTGAGCCGGGAGCAGCATCATGGCCACGCTTGACGATACGCGCGCCGGAGCGGCGCCGTGGCTGCTGTCGGCGCCCGCACTGCTGGTTTTCGTGACGATGCTGCTCGTGCCGCTCGTCCTGACGTTCGTGCTGTCGTTTCACGTCTTCCGCGACATGGCCGGCGTGCAACCGGGCTACACGCTGCGCAACTATCTGCAGGTCGTCACCGACCCTTACTACGGCACGATTTTTCTGCGCACGGCCGGCCTCGCATTCGCGGTGACGTTGCTGTCGATCGTACTCGGTGTACCGGAAACGATCGTGCTCGCACGCATGCGCCGGCCATGGCAATCGATCTGCCTGCTGGTCGTGCTCGGGCCGCTCATGATCTCCGTCGTCGTGCGCACGCTCGGCTGGGAAATTCTGCTTGGCAACAACGGCGTGATCAACGACCTGCTGCGCGCGCTCGACATCACGCAGGAGCCGATCCGCTTCGTGTTCACGATGACGGGCGTGATCGTCGCGCTCACACACGTACTCGTGCCGTTCATGGTGATGTCGGTTTGGGCGACGCTGCAAAAGCTCGATCCACAGGTGGAGTGGGCGGGACGCTCGCTGGGCGCCTCGCCGATGCGTGTGTTCGGTCGCGTCGTGCTGCCGCAAATCATGCCGGGCGTGCTCTCGGGCTCGATCATCGTGTTCGCGTTGTCGGCATCGGCATTCGCAACCCCCGCGCTGATCGGCGGCCGTCGTCTGAAAGTGGTGGCCACCGCCGCCTACGACGAATTTCTCGGCACGTTGAACTGGCCGCTCGGCGCGAGCATCGTCGTGCTGCTGCTCATCGCCAACGTCGCGATCGTGATGGGCTGCAGCCGCCTTGCCGAACGCCGCTTCAAACACATCTTCGACTGACGGGGCGAGACCATGAAGCAAAACGGGATCCTCGGGCTCATCTACAACGTGCTCTTTCTCACGTTCATCCTCGCGCCGCTCGTGGCCGTGCTGCTCGTCGCGTTCACCGACAAGGGCTACATCTCGATGCCGTTCCACGGCGCGTCGCTGCGCTGGTTCCGCGCGATTCTCGAGGACGACGACATGGTGTCGGCATTCTGGCTCTCGGTGCGGCTCGCCTTCACGGCGGCCACGATCGGGGTCGTGCTCGCCGTGCCGGCCGCGCTCGCCATCGCCCGCTATCGCTTTCCGGGTCGCGGCGCGCTGATGGCGTTCTTTCTCTCGCCGATGATGATTCCCGCCGTCGTGCTCGGCATCGCGTTCCTGCGCTTTTTGTCGCTGCTGAATTTGAACGGTTCGTTTGCCGCGCTCGTGGCGACGCACGTCGTGATCGTCGTGCCGTATGCGTTGCGTCTTGCGTTGTCGTCGGCCGTCGGGCTCGATCGTGACGCCGAGCGCGCCGCGCTCTCGTGCGGCGCCAGTCGCTTCACCGCATTTCGACGCGTCGTACTGCCGATGATCCGCACCGGCGTGGCGGGCGGTTGGCTGCTCTCGTTCATTCAGAGCTTCGACGAACTGACGATGACGATCTTCGTCGCGACACCGGGTACGACGACATTACCTGTCGCCATGTACAACCAGATCCAGCAAACCATCGACCCGCTCGTCACTTCGGTGTCGGCGGTGCTGATCGTCGGCACGATCGCGCTGATGGTGCTGCTCGATCGCTTGGTGGGACTGGATCGCATCCTGATCGGAGAAGTTCGATGACATCCAAGGCGTCCATGAGCGCCGACGTGCTCGTGATCGGCGGCGGGCTGGTCGGCACCGCGCTCGCATACGGGCTCGCGCGCGACGGTGCGCGCGTCACCGTGCTCGACGAGGGAGACGGCGGCTTTCGCGCGTCGCGCGGCAATTTCGGCCTCGTCTGGATTCAGGGCAAGGGTTACGGCCTGACGCCTTATGCACGCTGGTCGCGCGGCTCGGCCACGCGCTGGCCGATGCTCGCCGAGCATCTGCTCGACGATACGGGTATCGACGTGGCGCTGCGGCAGCCCGGCGGCTTCCACTTCTGTTTCTCCGACGCGGAACTGGCCGAGCGCCATAAGCGCCTATCGACGCTGCAGCAAGAGATCGGCGACTACCCCTTCGAATTGCTCGACCATCGCGAAGCGCGCGAGCGAGTGCCGGGCCTCGGGCCGGACGTCATCGGCGCGAGCTACACGCCGATGGACGGCCACGTCAATCCGCTCAAGCTATTGCGCGCGCTGCATGCGGGCATGCAGCGGCGCGGTGTCACGTTGCATTCTGGAGCGCGCGTGGAGCGCATCGAATCGGGCAAAGACGGCTTCACGGTGCAAAGCCGGCACGGCACGCATCGCGCCGCGCGGCTCGTGCTCGCCGCGGGGCTCGGCAACCGGACGCTTGCACCGCTCGTCGGCCTCGATGCACCCGTCGCACCCAACCGCGGCCAGGTACTGGTGAGCGAGCGCGTCGAACCTTTTCTTCGCTACCCGACGCTCAACGTTCGGCAAACCGACGAGGGGACCGTTCAATTCGGCGACTCGATGGAACAGGTCGGCTTCAACGACTTCACCACCACGCCCGTGCTGAGCGAGATCGCCCGACGCGGCGTGCGCACGTTTCCGATGCTGCGCCACGTTCGACTCATACGAACGTGGGCGGCACTGCGCATCTACAGCCCCGACGGCTTTCCGATCTACGAAGCGTCCCGCACACATCCGGGCGCGTTCGTCGTTACTTGCCACAGCGGTGTGACGCTCGCCGCGGCTCACGTCCTGCGTCTCGCGCCGTGGATCGCGGGTGCGCCGATGCCCGACGAACTGCCGGCTTTCTCCGCGCGCCGCTTTGCCGCCTTCGCCGAATCGATTCCCGCTCACTGAAACTGTCATGACTTCCCAATCGACTCAATCGCTGTTCAAACCGCTGGCCAGTGCCGATGCACCCGTCGACATTTGGTTCAACGATCGGCCGCTCTCCGTGCCGGGCGGACGCTCGGTCGCCGCCGCGCTACTGGCTGCCGGCGTCTCGCGGTTTCGGGCGACGCCGGTGTCGGGTTCGCCGCGCGCGCCCTACTGCATGATGGGAGCCTGCTTCGAGTGTCTCGTCGAAATCGACGGCGTGCCGAGCCGGCAGAGCTGCATGGTGCAGGTGCGCGCAGGCATGCGCATTCGTTCGCAGGAAGGCGCACGCGATCTCCCGCCGGCGACGGCCAACGCAACGGAGCACGTTCATGGCCGCTGATCTTGCTTCGGAAGCCGTCGATGTCGTAGATGTCGTCGTCGTGGGTGCGGGCCCCGCGGGCATGAGCGCGGCAACGCGCGCGGCCCGCGCGGGTCTGTCCGTGGTGCTGCTCGACGAGCAGGACGCCGTGGGAGGACAAATCTATCGGGCGATCGGCCGCGCCGACGTGCGCCGCAAGGAGATTCTCGGCCCCGACTATGCAGCGGGTTCCGCCATTGCCGACGCCTTCTCGCACTCCGGTGCAAGGCACGTCGCGAACGCATCGGTATGGCAGGTGACGCGCGAGCGTGCGGTGCATTACCTGAAGGACGGGAAGGTCCGCAGCCTCGAGGGCAAGCGCGTCATCCTCGCAAGCGGCGCCCTCGAGCGGCCGTTTCCGATTCCGGGCTGGACACTGCCCGGCGTGCTGACCGCGGGCGCGGCGCAAATTCTTTTGAAGAGTGCCGGTGAAGTGCCTACGGCCCCACCCATCCTCGCGGGCTGCGGCCCCCTCTTGTATCTGCTCGGATGGCAGTACGTGCGTGCCGGCGTGCCGATCCGCGCACTCGTCGACACGACTCGACACGAGGACCGCTGGCGCGCGAAGCGCCATCTGCTCTCCGCACTGCGCGCGTGGCCGTTTCTCCGCAAGGGGCTGCATCTGATCCGCACGTTGCGGCAAGCAGGCGTGCCCATGTATGAAGGCGCCGACAATCTGCGTGTCGAAGGCAAAGCAAACAGCGAGGGTACGCAACGTGCCGCCGCACTCGCCTTCACGACCCCAGCCGGCGAGCACCGTATCGACGCGGACGTGATCCTGCTGCATCAAGGTGTCGTGCCCAATACGCAGTTCACGCATGCGCTGCGTGCGACGCATCGATGGGACGACGCGCAGCTCTGCTTCACGCCCGAAGTGGATGCATGGGGCGAGCTCGACGTGCCGGGCGTTTTCGTCGTCGGCGACGGCGCGGGAATCGGCGGCGCACAAGCGGCCGCGGAGCAAGGCACGCTTGCCGCGCTCGCGGTCGCATCGCAACTCGGTGCGATCGATGCGGACACGCGTGAACGCGAAGCGGCTTTGCATCGCGCGACACTCGCGCGCGTGATGCGCATCCGCCCGTTTCTCGACAGCCTGTATCGTCCGCGCGATGCGAACCGCATTCCCGCCGACGACACGATCGTTTGCCGCTGCGAGGAAGTGACGGCGGGCGAACTACGCGGATTCGTCGCGCTCGGTTGCGTCGGGCCGAATCAGGCGAAGTCGTTCGGACGCTGCGGCATGGGTCCGTGCCAAGGGCGCATGTGCGGCCTGACCGTCACGGAAGTGATCGCGGACGCACGCAAGGTATCGCCGGCCGAAGTCGGCTATTACCGCATTCGTCCGCCCATCAAACCGCTCACGCTCGGAGAGCTTGCCGGTGAATGATCTATCGCATCAGAGCGCGAGCGTCGTGGAGGCAGCGGACGTTCTCGTCATCGGCGGGGGATTGCACGGCACGAGCAGTGCCTTCCATTTGGCCCGTCGCGACGTGAGCGTGATCGTGCTCGAGGCCGACTACGTCGCGCGCCATTCGTCGGGCGTCAACGCCGGCGGCGTGCGCACGCTCGGGCGCCCGCTCGAGGAAATCCCGCTCGCGCTGGTGTCGCGCGAGATCTGGCATGCGCTGCCCGAGATCGTGGGCGATGACGGCGGCTTCGTCGCGTCGGGACAATTGAAGATCGCCGAAACCGAAGCCGAACTCGACGTGTGTCGCGAGCGCGTGGCCTTGCTGGAAGCGCATGGTTTCACCCACGAAAGACTCATCGATCGCGAAGCGGTGCGCGAACTCGAACCGGCGCTTGCCAAGCATGTCACGGGCGGAATCTGGGTCGAACGCGACGGCTATGCCCTGCCGTTTCGCACGACCACTGCATTTCGGCTCGCCGCGCAGCGGCAAGGTGTGCGCTTTCACGAAAACACACTCGTCACGCGGATCGAACAGCGCGGCGCACGCTGGTACGCACACACGCCGCGCGGGCTATTCGCGGCGGAGAAACTCCTCATCGCAGCGGGTGCATGGTCGGGCGAGCTGGCGCGTCAGGCAGGGGAACCCGTGCCCGTGCATCCGGAAGGTTTGATGTTGATGGTCACGCATCGCGTCGCGCCGTTCTGCCGGGCAACACTCGGCGCGACCGGAAGGCCGCTGTCATTCAAGCAGTTCGACAACGGCACGGTCGTGATCGGCGGCAAATTGATCGGCATCGCCGATTTACAGGGACGGCATGGCGAAGTGGACTTCATGAGTCTTGCGCGCAGCGCCCGCACCGTCGTCGATCTGTTCCCGCACTTGCGCGATCTCGGCATCAATCGCGCATGGGCCGGCGTCGAAGCATTCACCGACGATTCACTGCCCATCATTTCCGCAAGCCGCACGGCCGAGAATCTTTACTACTCGTTCGGATATTGCGGCAGCGGCTTCCAGTTGGGGCCGGGCTGCGGTTGGCTCGTCTCCGAGATGATGCTCGACGGTGCGGTGTCGCTATCGCTCGACGCATTCGCGATCGATCGGTTCTCGCGATCGTCGGCGGAAGGATTGCAGGTCAGCGTCGCTGTTCATCAGTAGTCCTAACTTTATGCATGCACCGCGCCGCCCGCGTTTCGTCGCGACGCGCAACGCCTGTTCCCGGTCGCGCGATCCGCGCGGCGTTCCTCGACCCTCTTGTATCGCCGTCACGGCGAGGGAGATCACTGTATGTCCGACATCACTCGAATCGATACGAACCAGCGAATGAGCCGCGTCGTCAAAGCGGCGGGCCTCGTGTTCATCGGCGGCCAAACGTCGGCCGATCCGGCGCCCGATGTGAGAATCCAAACCGCGAAGGTTCTCGAGAAAATCGACGGCTTTCTCGACAAGGCCGGTATCGACAAGACGCGGCTCGTCTCCGCGCAAGTCTGGCTCGCGAACATCGAGCGCGATTTCGCCGGCATGAACGAGATCTGGGACGCCTGGGTACCGCAAGGCTGCGCGCCGACGCGAGCCACCGTCGAGGCAAAACTCGCGTCATCGCATCTGCTCGTCGAGATCGCGGTAGTGGCGCTCGCCTAACGCATCGTTGGATTCAGAGTAAGGTGCCTCCTCACGGGGTGCCTTACATTTATTTATCGAAATTGCGGGCGCCGTTCTTCCGCGACAGGCCTCCCCGTCCGACAACTCGCAGATTCGGTTCCACCGGGATAACCTGCGATCAAAAAGAATTCGAAAGACACTCGCCGACCAGATTGTCAGGAATAACGTTCTGCATCAAATCACGCGAGAATTACACGACTCATATTCCCGATAGGAATTCAAAAATCGATCGGCAATACAAGAGATTACAAATCTTCCGTAGCAGCCCAATCCTAAAGCCAGAGTAGCATTCGATCTCGAACGGAAGAGATTGCGCAGCGTCGTCGTACACATGCATATAGCGAATGTGATAGCAAACCAATCAAACGAAATATTGCGCCAGCATCATTTAGATGCATAATCTTCTTAATCCATCCAGCGCCGCAAACATCCATTTCAATCAATAGCGTGGTCGACAGGCCACGCCATTGCCCATGGCATGTCCGAATAAAACGTTCGCCGATACGTGCTTTATGAAGCGAACGAAATCCGAAGCCCCGGCACCTCGTGCGCCGGGGCTTCGAAACGAGCGTCACGGCCTCGATTCGCATCGACGCGTTCCACGCCGGTGCCATCAGGATCATGGCGTGTTGCATGGAAGTAGAAGAAGACGAACGATAACCATGGAGACTTGGGAATGACGAGCACATCAGAAGTGGTTCATGCCATCGCCGCTGCGCAGCAAAGCGGCAATCGCGGCGTAGAACTCTGGACAACAGACTTGTCGGGCCAGATATGGACGCTCTACCAAACCACCGCCGGGGGCGCATGGAGCAGTTGGGAAGGACCAGGGTTCAAAGGGCAGTCAGTGCCGGCCTGGCAAGTCGCCGCGGCCGATCAGAATACCGGTTGCCTCATGCTGTTCATGACCGACATGGAAGGAAGTGTCTGGTGCATCCCGCAAATGTCGCCAGGAGGCAATTGGGGGAGTTGGAGCGGCCCCTGGTTGCATGACCAGCCACGCACATTCGGGCCCATAGCGGCATCGCAGCAAAGCGGAAATCGCGGCGTCGAACTCTGGGCGATCGATGCGGACGGCCAAATTTGGACGCTCTACCAAACCACGCCGGGCGGATCTTGGAGCAATTGGGAAGGCCCCGGCTTCAAGGGGCAGAGCGTTCCCATGACGCGGGTCGCGGCCGCCGAACAAAATACCGGCTGCGTAATGCTGTTTTCGCTCGATACAAACGGCCAGGTCTGGTCGATCGGACAACTTTCGCCAGGCGGGAACTGGGGCGGTTGGTCCGGCCCCGGCATCGCGAATCAGCCGAAGCCGTTTCATCAGATTTCGGCGTCCCAGCAATGGGGAAACCGCGGAGTCGAACTCTGGGCAACCGATGAAACCGGCGAGATCTGGACGCTGTATCAAACGACGCCCGGCGGATCGTGGAGCAATTGGGAAGGCCCCGGCTTCAAAGGGCAGAACGCGCAGATGTCCCGCACCGCCGCGGCCGGCCAGAATAACGGCAACGTCCGGCTTTTCTCGATCGAATACGGCGGCGCGCTGTGGACCATCAGCCAAAATTCGCCGGGCGGCAACTGGGGCGGCTGGAGCGAACTACCCTCGCCGCCGGTCGAGCCGATGTCGGGATGGCTGGAAGTCGGCTCGGGCTTCACGGGAATCTTCAGCGGCGGCGGTCTGTTATACGCCGTCGATGCTCAGAACACTCTGTCGTTGTTTTCCGCGACCGTCGGCGAGTGGACCGCCATGAACGGCCCCGCTGCCAGCCAATACGTGGGCACGAGCGATGCCGTGTATTCGATCACGTCCGATGAGACCGCGGTCATGTGCCTCGATGCCGCGACACTGGCATGGTCCACGATCGGCAGCACGTCCACGTTCGGCGGCCCGATGACGCAGTTGATCCCGGCGCTGAACGCGCTGCACGGCGTCGACGGGCAAGGCACGGTCTGGATGTACACCGACACACCGAACGAATGGATGTCGATGGGCGGGCCATTCCAAACGGTCTGCGCGAACGACAGTTACTGCTTCGCCATCGCGGAAGACGGACAAAGCGTGCAGATGTGCCCATCCGGTACGACCGACTGGAGCACGATCGGCAGCGCGATGGCCAGCATCGTGGCGGCCGGCAATAATCTTTATGGTGTAGACGCCGCGGGCGCGGTGTTCCTCTATTCAGGCACGCCGATGCAATGGACCTCGATCGGCTCGGGCTTTGCGCAGCTCTGTGCGTCCGGTATAGCACTCTATGGCCTAGCGTCGGACAAAAGCTCGGTTCAGGAATATCTACCGAGTTTCAACCTGTGGGCGCCCGTCGCCGGCGCGGCCGATAGCTTTTGCGCGGGAGAAGGATTCGTCGCGGGCCTGCAATCGCAGACGGTCTATGTCCGTCTGCTCGGCGCGGAAGGCGCCAGAGAGCAAGCCGAGGCCGAATCTTCGACCGGAACCCAAAGCGAGTCGCGCACTCTGACCGCGTCCGCGGACGCGCCGCTTCCGGTCAACAGCCGCAACTGGATGCTCACCTTCACCGTGTCCGCCAATATGCCGCATGCGTACTACGGAGAGTTAATGGTCAAGGTGTCCGGCGACGCGAAGCGCGGGCTCTTCATGCAGGGTGGCTGGCAAGCCGGGCAGAGCTATGCCTTTGCGCTGCAGCTCAACACCACCGACCTCACGACGCTGAGCCTGCTCGGCAACCATCACTTCCTCCCCAACGGACTGCAGATCGACAGCATCAAAGCCTGGAACATCGCAACCGGGGAAATCTACACCTTCACGGTCGACGAGACCATTCCCAATCAGAACGCGGCTGGCACCGTCAGTTGGTCGACCTTCTCCTACGATAGCGTCGAGGCCAGCGGACCGCCCGCCGGATCGACCCTGGTCTACGTCTGGCCAACCCGTCTCACCTCGCGTTATTCGGGACACACGTCGATGATGCTTTCCGACGGCACTTATCTCGGCTGGTGGCCGTACGGCTTTCTTGTGATGTCATTCTTGCCTCCGGCCTATATGGGCAAGCACGCACCGCCCGAAGACGTCAGCTATCAAAACGATCTAGACAAACAGGGATCGGCCCCGCCCCTGGTTCTTTCGCTCCAGGGCATCGACGAAGCAAAAATAAAAGCGTGGTGGGAGCCGTATCTAGCCGACGAAAACAATCTTTACGAAGCACTCACCAATAACTGCGCCACCGTGGTGTATCAAGCGCTGCAAATCGGAGGCGCCGTCAGCGAGCTGTCGACCCGGTTGCAGGACAACTATGCAACGGTCATACCGTGGACGCCCGGGGAGGTCATGCAATTGATGCTCGATATCCAGGCAACGCGGGCGAACTCGTAGGCGGCCATCGATACGCGTAGTTCAGGTAAGGCGCCCCTTCGCGGGCGCCTTACGTCTACTTCCCGGAAGTGACCGACTGTCCCATCAACCAGCTGTTGATGTCGCTTAGCACCTCCACCTCGATGCCGAGGAATCCATGTGGCGCATGTCCGCCGCAATTCTCCGACTTGTCTCCACCGCCCTGCGTGGAATCGACTTCAACGAAATCGAAATGGTTGTGTTCGGCCAGACGCTTACCCCCATATGCCGGCGACGAAACGCACGCGTCATCCCGATTCGAGACGACCAACACGCGATATTTCGCGCCGTCCACGTCAAGATCGGCGATGTTCGCGCCGCCCCTGTGCGAGACGGTCACGGGAGAGGTCAACACGAATGCATCGGCCACGGTCGGATCGCGTTGCAGCGCATTACCGACCGATACCGTCCCCGCACTCGTACTGACCAACGCGATCTTCGCGTTCGAGAAACGTTGCCGCACCGTCGCCACCACGGCCTGCGTATCCGCGAACGATTCCTTGCTTCGCCGGAAGAGACCGTCGACGCCCTGCGGGTGATCGGATGGCGTATCGACCAATACGACCGCATCGCCCCAATCGATCCAATGGTGCGCCGAGCGAATCAGAAAGTTGCCCTTGAGCGTCGTCGCCCCGGTCGCGTCGAGATGCAGGGCGCCCGGCGTACCGCCGAATAGAACGATCACCCACGGTGGATTGGGCGACGGCGACTCGATAAAGACGCTTTGCGTTATGCCGTCCCGTGTCGGGAACGTCACGAGGTCGCCGCGATCGAGCGGATTGGCGTGGACGTTGACGGCGATGAGCAAGGCGGTTATTGCACAATAGAAACGCTTCATGCGGTGTTCCCCGTGGAGTGGTCTAGTCAGCGTGCAACCGGTCATCATCATTGCCGTCGCTCGGGTACGGTCTTGCGATAGTAATCGACGTTCGTCCAACATCAGATGATCGGTTAGTTCGTGCGCTTTTCTTGCCGTGTCGGTTGTCTCGAACTGGTCTTGACTGGGCATCTGGATTCTTGTACGTTTCTGTTAACAAATTTTGTACGAGATACGTATATGTCCATTCGGACCCAAGACGTAGTGCCCATTAGCGAAGCGCGTTCACGACTGACAGAGTTGGCGGAGGATGTGATCGCCGGCGTCGAGAAGGTTTTGACGAAGAACGGCTCGGCGTACGTCGCGCTTGTCGACGCCCGGAAGCTGGATTACTACCATGCCCTCGAAGCAGAGCACGGCCGGCTGGTCCTGTTGAGTGATGCCGAGAAGGGACTCAAGGACGCGCTTGCAGGTCGAGTACAGTCCGAAGAGGAATTCCGTCAGTCGCTGCGACGCTCCGGTTCCCGGAAGTGATGCGAGTTGATTTTGCGGAAAGCTTCGGGGAACGGCTAGGCATCCTCGAAGCGTTCATGCTCGCTCAAGACGCTGACTCGGCATACACGAGGATTGAACACTTGCAGGACGAGGTTCTCCAGTTCGTTGACCTAGTGAAGCTGCATCCGAAAATTGGCCGCCCGGCGGGTGTGCTTGCCGCCAATTCGATCGAAGGCCAATGGCGGCTGGAACGGGTACTGCGGTTTGCCGTTGATGCGGGAGTGCCTGAGCTCCGGGAATACGTCATACATGCCCACTTGGTGTTGTACGCGCACTCGGATTCGCGCGTTCTGATGTTATCCATTCGCCACCAGCGAGAATTGGGGTATGTGCAAGAAGCAAGTTCGCGACATGTCCCGATCTGAAGATCTTGTGAATTCGTCGACCGAAACGAAAGCCCTTCAGCGATACCGCTGCGCCGAAGGGCTTGACCGCTCTTTTCGTTACAACACGTTCAGACCTTCTCGTCCTGCATTTTTCTAGGCCGACATAGATTCAGCCAGCCTCACGGCGCCCACGGTGCCGTCACGAGCCAACTGACGTCGTAGGTCCACAAGTTCGCCGAATCGAAATCATTCGGGCCACCATCGCTGCTGACGTAAAGCGTGTTGTTGTAATGGCGCAGGTATCGGGTCGGGTAGTTGTAGGAACGGAACGACGTCCCTTGCCCATCTTTTCCGGCCTCGGCGCAAAAGGTTGCGTCCTCACGAAATTGTTCTGTTCCGTCCATCGGCTCCCGGTAAACGTGGAAGTCGAAGTGGCGCATGAATTCACCCGGATAATCACGCGATTCGAACGAGTAGCAGCTCGAATCCGCAAGGCCGGCGCGTAAGATCCACGTCGAATCTTGAGCGGCCAAGGTCGAACTCGTACTGGAGATCACCGCGGTGACCACCGTGCCGCTTTGCGCGGTCTCGCCGCTTTGTTGGCTGATGTATCGGGTCGTGCAACAAGGCGTGGTCGCGTTCAACGAAACCGTCGAATCTTGACTCAATGCACCGGCGGCCGAAGTCGGGCCGCCGTAGCCAACGCTCACGATATTGGCCTGGACGGCGTTGTCGACGGCATCGCTAGGCACACCCGCGGTCATCACCCCTTCAAAGAAAGAGCCGATCGACCCGTTGCTGTTGTCGCCGCCCGTCCCCAGCACGATCGATCCTTCCTGATGCATGGGCTGGTAGCCATTCGTGGGCAGCGCCCCAGAGTAGCTGGTCGTGAGCGCCCCGCTCTGCGCGTTGCCGTACTTGAGCACGAAGTTCTTTTGACCGTCGTTTTTCAGCACCGCGGTCACGTACGGTTCTGTGTTGCCCGTATTGGCCGTGTCTTGGCTTGGTCCGGCGCCCGACTCGAACAACCCGTTCTCGAGGTCGGCCTGCACCCACGGGCCGCTACCGCTGCAAGGCGCGAACCAGCATTCGGTACTGAAATTGATCGCATCCATGTGCCCGTTGCCGGTATCTGTGATCGACGTTTCCGCATTGCCATAGTCGAAGCAGCATGAACCGTTGAAGTGCGTGCCGGAGGTGACCATGTACATCCCCTCGGGAGCGCCGTTCCGGGCGACTCCCGTCGTGGCGACATTACGGTAGCCCATCACGCCCGAGAACGACGCGCCATAGACTTTGGCACCGCCTGCGGTGACCGGCAACGCATCCGCCGGAACCCCGCCGTCGGCGCCGCCGTTACCGCCTTTGGGCTCGATCGTGAGGTCGTTGTGATTGGACGTTTGGTCGTAAATGACGCTGATTACGCATGTGGTACCGGCACAGAACGCGTCCTGATCGCTGGCCTTGGCGTAGCCGCCCGTGGCTTGCACACCGATGTTCTCCGTCTGGCTGTCCGACGCGCGTTTGACTTGGTAAAGCGGGCCATCGTAGTTGGCAAATAGCGCGCGCGTCGTGCTATGCGCGGCGACACAAGCCGTTCCTCCGTTTGCGTAGATGTCGCACGGCAGGAGGCCGGCAGCCATCGAGACAGTCGGTCCTGCCAACAAAAACGTGAATCCAAGGACGATCGCCCCCCACAGGCGGCGAAGTAATGACCCATGCTTCATGTCGAATTTCCCTTTCGATCATAACTTTATTAGTCGGACTATATTGACATATTTGGGGTCAAATAGTCTGCCGTGAAGCCCCACTCATCTGCCCTTCCCCAGAGAATTGGCCAACCATTCCACTCTCGTTGTCTTGCCGACGGCGACGACATTTCATCGCCTCAAAGGCCGCAAAAATACCTAGGCTGGGTCAGCCTATCGACGCAAACTTCGCAATTGTCAGCACCCCAATTTCCTCGATAAAAGTGGGAAATTAAGCCGATTTCCGGCCAGAACATCGGTCTTATATGGGATTCAAAAGGAAAATATAGAATTAAAGTGGGAAGTTAATGCGGCTGCCGTTCGCTAAGTCGACAATGCCGCTGTCTCAACCGGGCCCTTGGCCATTAGAACTTTGCTTGGTGCTCGAATGCCAGCCGAAATCATTTCGCTCATCGATATCTCCGGTATTGTTTTCATTGAACGAACTGCTGCTCGGGTGGAGCAATCCGCCGAACGCCGGCCACTGTCAGCCAAGCGAAAGACGAATGGTCTTACTATAGAGAGAAAATTTAAGAAGTCTAGCTTTTTCGCGCGGACGCCGCGCGCCGAGGCGATCGCCTCGGTCTCGGGCTTTTGACGGACCATTGGGCGCGGCAACGAAGCGACACTCGGACGTCGCCTCGATAGGCGCGTTGCAGGATGCGGCTCTGCGTCTCGAACGCTGCGGCTGTGATAGACGCTGCCGGGCAGGATTTGAGTGTGTCTCACAGGCAATGCTTTACGCAGCGACATACCCCAGCCGCGTTGCCGCTCGGCCTGCAAGTTTCAAGAGTTTGTCGTCGGTCATCGGCGTATCGGGAACGACATAAAGATCCGCCATATCGGTCACCGGTTCGCTGAACGGCGTAGGCGTGCGTCGCTGAGACGTCAGAAAGTCGCTGATTGCCGATGCATCGGCCAAACCAAGGAACGCTCCGATGCGCTGAGCCGTCGTATCGGAATCCTCGATCAGATTGCGATACGCGATCGTCAGTGTGTGCTGCGCCGGCAGTTCCTCGAAAAAATCGAGAATCTCCGTTACGTATTGCCCCCACACGCGGATGCCATCATCGATCGAGCCGATCCAATGCTTGCGCACCAGTGAGTTGGCCACGCGGCCCGGATCGCGATGAATGTGAATGAACCGCGCCGTCGGCAGCAATTCACGTATCAGCCGCAGACACGACCCCGAGCGCGGCAGGCGCTCGACCGACCCCATGCGGCCAGACAGGACCGACGGGTCCGCGTACGGAGGATGCTTATCCCCCCAAATCGGCGTCGTGATTTCGAGCGCGTCGCGATAAAAACGCTCGACCCAGCCACCGAGCGTATGACGGCTAAAAGCGATAAAGCGATCCCTAAGCGGCGGACTCAGCAAATCCGGACGATCACTGCCGACGTCCAGCGTGTCTTTGAGCAGAGCGAAGACTCGGCACTCGTTCGTCAAATGAATGAGGGGGTGGGCATTGAGAACACAGCAAAGAAAGGTCGTTCCCGACCTCGGCGAACCTACGACGAACAGCGGGAAAGATTGCATTTTTTCACCTCTGATGGGGCGGGATCGGTTCGATTGGACGCAGATGTAGCCGTATCGGCCGTTATTGGCGACGAGCGCTTAACTTCCTTTCAACTTATTGACGAAGTGAATACTAGACGCTTGCTGGTGCGGCTTGGCAACCGCTTTGTATCGATCCGTTACGCCGTAATCGATGACAACGCGGCCAGCGGCTGGGATCGCCGCATTTCGTCATGGGTGTAACGGTCGGAAAGATTCGCGCGCGGCGCGGTCACGTAGTGATTGCGTGGCGCTTGGAATGAGTTCTGATTGCGTCACGCAGGTAGCACGCACGCGTACGAGACCGACGACAAAAGGAGGCGCGGGCCACGAACGCCCCGCGCCTCCTGTTTCGAATCCCCGTATGGACTTGCTTCAGAAGCGGTGAGTCATTGCAACGCGGTAGATCATCTGGTTGGAGGTCGACGAAGGGCTCGGCGCGCCGGGAATGTAGGCATAGTCGAAGTCCTGACCGGTGTTGCCGTTCGCATGCTGATAGGCAGCCTGCAGATACAGCGACGTGCGCGCGCTCAGATCGTAATCGAACATCAGCGACACCTGATTCCAGTTCGGACTCGAATTGCCCGTCACCGTCGACACATGCGCTCGCGTGAACGTATACGCCGCCCCCAGCCACAGGTCGTGGCGCAGAAAGTACTTGCCATTGAGTTCGATATTGTCGAACTTCCACGCGTGCTGCGTCCCGGCGGCAGGCTGCGTGACGAAGTAGGCGTTCGAGGTCGGATCGTAGACGTCGACATGCGAGTACGCCAGCGCGAGATAAGCCTTGTCGCCGAACGTATACGACAGGCCGGCGTCGATGTTCTGTTGACTGGCCGCGGTAAATACCACGGTTGCGCTCGGCGCCGCACCGCCGGCCGTCGCGCCGCCGTTATCGGTCTTCAGGTATGCGACCGCCGCGGAGAACTGCCCCATCTGATACTGAAGCGCCGCGCCGTATAGGCGATTGCCCGCGAAGCTCGTGCTATTGCTGAAGCCGTACATCGCCTCGCCGGTCAACCCCGCCACCGTCGGCGACACATATTTGACGGCGTTCTGGATGCGGTAATCATAATCCGCGTTATCGTTGTCGTACGGATGCGCGCCGAGGTCGCCTTCCCAGTTGCCGGCGGCGGTAAAACCGCTCCACAGATCGATGGTCGGGTCGTACTGGCGCCCCATCGTCACGGTCCCGTACCGCGTCGATCCGAGACCGACATAGGCTTGACGCCCGAACATCAGGCCGCCCTGGCCCAGCGCACCGGTATTGGCATTGAAGCCGTTTTCCAGCACGAACAGCGCCTTCAAGCCGCCGCCGAGAGCTTCGTTGCCCTTGATGCCGAAGCGGCTACCCACCGTATCGCCGCTCACCATCTGATAGCTGCGCGCGCCGCCCGCGTTGGAGGTGATGTCGAGCCCTTCGTCGATGAGGCCATACAACGTGACGCTGCTTTGTGCATGAGCGGCACCGGCCAAAGCCGTCAGCGCCGCCACATATATCGCTTTGCTTCTCATTCGTGTCTCCAATTTAATATTGATCGTTTTAATATCTAATGCGCAAGCATTGATTAAACGCGCATGCCGACCAGGCCGGCAGTCACGACGGCGGTCACGACGCCACCGATACCGACTATCCCCCACGCAATCATGTTGGATCGAGCGACGGGCATGCCGTGCGTTCGAGTAACGACGCGCAAACCGCATGCGACGTGGCAAATCACCAAGAAAACGGCCATCGAGTAGTGCGGCAGCAGACGAATATTCCACTCGTCTTTGATGAGTCCCGCGGGCAAACCCGTGGCCCATGCGTAGTTCGTTTCAGTACCGAAATACCGAGCGAGAACAAAAACCGCATTGATATGGGATGCGATAAAAAACGTCAGAAACATCCCCGATGCGGTTTGGACCGAATCCAGCAGATCGCCTTTACGCACCATCTTTGGACGAAGCAAGACGAGCCCGCTGATGATCTGGAAAATGAAGGCGACGACCAGAAGGGGTTCTACGATGTGCTGCCGGTAGACCACCTCCAACACTTTCATTATCGATTTATGCGCGTCAGGGCCGAGAATGCCAAACAAATGGTTGAACAGATGAGGGGCCAGGAAAACGCCGAGGATAAACAGAGCGGAGATGCCATGCGCAACCCGCACTGGCGCATGGAGTCTAGGATCGTCGAGAACGACGAGGCGCTGTGGCGTGGTCTGCGCAAGCAGCGCACCCAGCGCGGCAATGGTAATCCAGAGGCCAGTCCAGACGGCGATATCGTGCCCATAGATCTTCATCATGTACAACAGCACCCCGACCAGCACATAGGCCGGGGGCGCGGCAAACGCCAAGTGAGACATTCTTCTCGCGAGTGCGGTGCGCGCTGCCATGTCGTCCCGCTGGCTCAGGTTGTAGAGCACATAAAACGCGAACAACGGCACCAGATACGCGGTGCCTAAATAGATCAGTGCCGCCGCTGTAACATGCTGATTGGTCGCGACCGAATCGTGAAATAATTTAAGCGCCCATGGGTAATACAATACCGCTATGCACGGGAAAATCCATACCCATTCGACAATTACGTTGCGGGCACCCGCAATTCGAGTACGTGGGACATCTGTACTCGACGGATGGTCGGCGAGGGATTGCGTCATGACAGTCTCCATTAACGATTGTTGCAAAATCGAGCCAGTACTTTGCTGTGCTCTTGTCGAATATTCGCTATCGCCTGTATCGGGGCCGACCCACTAAAGTCACCTAGCTTGCGACAGCCTCTTACATGGATTGTCAATTATCCGTGGCGCAGATTCGGTTGATAGATGGCAAGGGGTTACCGTGGCGGTAACCGTTTGGCAACGACCCTTCGATATGAGCATCGATGCGCAACATACTTCATCGCCTTGGGCAATCCGGAGTCGCCATGCGGTAAGGCGATGAGGCCGAAATAGTGTTGTGAGATTTGCGAGGCGCAGGCATATTGGCACGAGTCTCCCGCACATTTCGACGAGGTTTGGATGAGTCCGAAGGGCAAGGCACGCGAGCAGTGTGCGATCGGCGTCACGGTGTCGATCGCGCCGCCGCATGATGGGCTGGCGGCGAGGGCCCGTTCGTGTGCCCCCGAGACATTCGTATGACGACCAACTCGAATTTCTCCGGAATCGTGGCGTTCATGAAAGTGGCCATGACGGGAAATTTCAACAAAGCCGCGCGTGAGTTGGGCATTTCAAGCCCGGCCGTGAGCCGAAGCATCGCGCGTCTCGAAGAACATCTCGGCGTTCGCCTCCTCAACCGCAACGCGCGCAACGTTTCTTTAACGCCCGAAGGGACGAGTTTCTTCGACGAATGTTTGCCGAGCGTCGAGCAGCTCATCCGTTCGACGCAAGATCTGAAGAATGCGGGCGAGCTCGCCTACGGCCGGCTGCGAGTGAGTTCGACCGTGGGCTTCGGCAGGAAATGCATCGCGCCGCTGCTTCCTGGGTTTTGCGCTCAGTATCCCGACATTCGACTCGAGTTTTACCTCAACGACCTCACGGTCGAATTCGCGCGCGACCGCGTGGACGTGGCGATACGCAATGGGCGTCTTGACGATGCCGAGATCATTGCTCGGCAGATAGCACCGATGAAACTTATCGTATGCGGCTCGCCCGACTATCTGCGCCATGCGGGGATGCCTGCTGATCCCGCGGATATCGAGCATCACAAATGCATCACTTTTCAGCTTGCGGATACCGGGAAAACACACGACTGGGAATTCGTCATCAACGGCAATTTGGTCAAAATTCCCGTGCAAGGGTCCCAGGTGTTCAACGATGCGGAGTTGGTCGCGTCCGCCGTGGTGGCGGGCGGAGGGTTGGCTCAACTCGCCAATTACCAGGCCGATCCCTTGATACGCAGCGGGGCGGTCGTCCCCTTGCTGCCGGAATTCATCGCTCCCGGCCGCGGCCACTTCATTTGCTATCTGAGCAGAAAGCAATTGCCGACCCGTATACGTGTTTTCGTCGAATATATCGTCTCCGCACTGCGTGACCCAACATCCAATTAGCGCTGATTCGCTTCGATAGAATCATCGAATGGCCCGGGTCCCCTGAAACCGAGGGATCGCACGCAAGATGGTCATGCCGAGACAGACGCCCTCAGGAGGCGACGTGGAATCGTCTATCAAGCCGGCACCCGGTGCCAAGGCCGGTGGTGTGCGGCGATGTCGCAAAGGGGGAATCGACTGGCCGATCTTTTGCTCGAGCGGCGGATTCTTTCTGCTGTTCCTGATCGCGGCATCGATCAATTTGCGCTGGTGGTCGAAGGTCATCGCTATCGCCTTCGCGTGGGTCACCGAGCGTTTTGGTCTTTACTGGCAGGTGCTGATGCTCGCCACGCTAGTCATCAGCCTCGGCATCGCGTTCTCGAAACTCGGACGCGTCAAACTTGGCGGCATCGATCAAACCCCATCCAATTCGACCTTCAATTGGGCGGTCATCGTCATCTGCGCTTTGCTGGCTGGCGGAGGCGCGTTTTGGGCCGCCGCTGAGCCGTTGATCAATTTTGTCGATCCGCCCCCCTTCTACCCCATCGAAAGCGAAACGTACGCGGCAGGCGTCGAGGCCCTTGCACAATCTTTCTTGCACTGGGGCTTTCTTTCATGGGCAATACTGGGCAGCCTGCTGAGCATCGTCTTGATGCATTTGCACTACGACAAGGGATTGCCGCTTGCGCCGCGCACGCTGCTATATCCGCTTTTCGGCGCACGCGCGCTCAAGGGCCCGATTGCGGTGATTGCCGATGCAACGGCGATCGTCGCAGTCGCCGCGGGAACGATCGGGCCGATTGGCTTTCTGGGTCTGCAGATCGCCTACGTGCTCCACATCATGTGGAACGCACCTGACACGATCGCAACGCAGGCACTCGTCATTCTCTCCGTGACCGTCATCTTCACCGCAGCCTGCGTCGCCGGTCTCGACGGGTTGCGCTTCGTCTGCAAAATTCACGTGTGGCTGATGCTGGGGCTCGCCGCATTCTTATATCTGTTCGGTCCGACGGCGTTTCTCAATACGGTCTTCTTCAAGGCGTTCGCTGTCCACGTCGTCGATTTCGCGCTAACGGCAACACATCGCGGCAATAGCACGTGGACGCACTCATGGACGCTCTTCTACTGGGGCTGGTTTATCGGATATGCGCCCGTCATGGCCATCTATGTCGCCAAAGTTTCGCGAGGCCGAACGATCCGCGAGGTCGTGACGCTACTGTCGATCGCGGCGCCCTTGATCACGATGTTGTGGTTCACGCTGGTTGGAGGAACGGGTATCGGCATCGAGTTGCGATCGCCAAACGTCGTGATCGGCCATGGCATGCAACCCGAAGCGCTACTGCTGGGTGTTGCACAGGCCATGCCATTGCCTGGTCTGATTTCCGCGTTGTTTCTATTTCTCAGCTTCTTCTCGGTCGTGACGAACGCCGGCTCGATCGCCTACACCATTGCAATGTCGGCAACCGACGATCGGGAAGAACCTGATAACTGGTTGAAGATTTTTTGGGCCGTCGGCATGGGGGCGATCGGCGCGGTGCTGATTACGATGGGAGCCGGCGGCGTAAGTGCGCTGCAATCGTTCATCGTCATTACAGCGGCGCCGGTATCGCTGATGATTTTGCCCGCGCTTTGGGATGCGATCCGCATCGCCCGTGCAATGGCGGCCGAGCAAGGCGTTTAGCGTTCACTCGAACACTGATCGCCAAGTTGGAGGCGCGAATCTTCGCGTTACGCGGTAAGCACCCGCGCAACGATGCGCGCGAGTCGTTTGACATGCCGCGGCGCCGGCAAATCGCGCGGCGTGCCTAGCTCAATCGACGCCGACGATGACGCTCGATGCCTTGAAGAGCGCTGCCGCATTTTTGCCGACGGCAAGCCCGAGGCGCTCGACACTGTCGTTGGTGATGATCGACACGATCTGCGCGCCGCCCGCTGCTTTGATCACGACTTCGGCGTTGACCGCCCCCTTCTCGACCGACGCGACGGTTCCCGCAATGCAGTTGCGCGCCGAGACCTTGCTGCTGTCGGCATCCACCATCACGACCACCGACGACGCCTTGATCAACGCAAATGCGTCGGAGCCTTTGGCAAGGCTCAGCGACGCGGCACTCCCGTGCGTAATGATCGCGACGATTTCGAGGCCCTCTTGGGTTCGCAGCGTGAGTTCGTCGTTGACGGCCCCGGCCTTGACCGAATCGATCTTGCCGGCGAAATGGTTGCGAGCGCTGGTTCGCATGTTGATCTCCGAAGTGACTTTCGTTGCCCGGCCAAAAGCGAATCTTGGTTTGGAGCGTCACTAGTGTACTGCCGGCGAAACGGAGCGAGCGCGTAAAGCGTCAATACCGGGAATTCGAAAGCTGCGCCCTTCCGCCCACATAATGCGCTCGGAAGCAGGCGTAATATACGCGTCTTCATAACGCGAAGGGGATACGCATGTTCCGTAAGTTTTTTGTCGGTTTCGTCGTGCTCGCGGGTGTCGCGGCCGCGCAAAACAGCTTGGCCGATGAAGGCACCGTCAAGGTGCTGTATGCCGGCTCGCTCGTCAACCTGATGGAGCGCGATGTCGGCCCCGCCTTCGAGAAGCAAACGGGCCTGCATTTCGAAGGGTATGCCGCGGGATCGAAAAAGATCGCCAACGAGATCAAGAGCAAGTTGCGCCAGGGCGACGTCTTCGTCAGCGCAAGCCCGAAGGTCAACGACCTCCTGATGGGCGCGGCCAACGGCAATCACGTCACGTGGTATCTGACCTTTGCCAAATCGCCGCTGGTCATCGGCTATAACCCGCAGAGCCGCTTCGCTCAGGACTTCCGAACCAAACGCTGGGATCAAGTGCTGCAAGAGAGCGGCATCCGCATCGGCCGCACGGACCCGAAGCTCGATCCGAAGGGCGCCTTTACGCTCGACTTGATGACGAAAGCCGCGACGCTCTACGCTGAGCCCGATCTCGTCGAGAAGACGCTCGGCGCGCCGGAAAACCCCGCGCAAGTCCTGCCGGAAGAAACGCTCGTCGGGCGCCTACAATCGGGCGAACTCGACGCGGGCTTCTTCTATTCGACGGAAACGTCCGATCTGAAGATTCCCGCGGTGCAGCCCGCCGCCGAATTGAAGGCCCAGGCGAATTACACGCTGACGGTGCTGTCCGATGCGCCGAACGCGGCGGGTGCGGCCCGTTTCGTCGATTTCCTGCTCAGCCCGCAAGGACACGCCCTACTCGAGGCGCACGGCGTCGACGTCGTGAAGCCGACTGTCGGCGGCAACGCGCAAGCCGTGCCGGCGGCGTTGAAGACGGCGCTCGATTCAAGCCAATGACCCGAACGCTCGCGCGGCCGCTTCTGCCGCTCGCCCTTCTGCTCGCTGTCTATCTGTGCCTGCCGTTCGCAGCGAGCGTGCCGCAGATCGGGCACGCGGATTGGGCGGGCGTCGATTGGCGCGCGACCTGGTCGGCGGTCGGCGTTTCGGCCGCCAGCGCGAGCACGGCTGCGCTCATCATCCTCATCGGCGGCGTGCCGCTCGGCTACTGGCTCGCCCGCTCGTCGTCGCGCGCCATGGCCCTGCTCGGCTTCGTCGTGCAATTGCCGCTCGCGCTGCCGCCGCTCACGAGCGGCGTGCTGCTCCTCTTTCTGGTCGGTCCGTACAGCGCGATCGGCCGTGTCTTGAACGGCGCGCTGACCGATTCCTTCACCGGCATCGTCATTGCCGAAACGTTCGTCGCCGCGCCGTTTCTGATCGTCGCGGCGCGTTCGTCGTTCGCCATGATCGACCCCGTATTCGAAGACGTTGCCGCGACGCTCGGCCATCACTCGATGAGCCGCTTCTTTCGCGTGCTGCTGCCGGCGGCCTGGCCCGGTATTCGCGCCGGTCTCGCGCTGACGTGGCTACGCGCATTCGGTGAATTCGGCGCCACCGTGATGGTCGCCTATCACCCGTATTCGCTGCCCGTCTACACCTACGTCCTCTTCGGCGGGCAAGGCTTGCCGGCCATGATGCCGCTGCTGCTGCCCACTATCGCCATCGCGATCGGCTGTGCCGTGTTGTCGGTCTACAGCCGCGGCGCGAAATACGACGCTGCCCAAGATCCATCCGAGAACGGCGACGAGCCGGCGCTCGCGCCCGTACCCGGGCCACCCGCAACCGCCACAGCGGACAACCCGCGTCTCGCCATCGAGTTGAAGCGGCGGCTCGGAACGTTCGATCTCGACATCCGATGGACACCC
The DNA here is from genome assembly GCF_017315725.1 of Trinickia acidisoli. NCBI lineage: Bacteria > Pseudomonadati > Pseudomonadota > Betaproteobacteria > Burkholderiales > Burkholderiaceae > Trinickia > Trinickia acidisoli. Next base: position 1,099,708 of record NZ_JAFLRG010000001.1, on the reverse strand, counting down.
TCGACGCGGCGGCTCGCGATCATCGGACCTTCGGGTTCGGGCAAATCGCTCGCACTGCGCTTGATCGCGGGCCTCGACCATAACGAAACCGGCAGCGTGACGCTCGGCCGGCGCGATCTCGACCGCTTGCCGCCCGAGCATCGGCAGATCGGCTATATGCCGCAGGACTACGGTCTCTTTCCCCATATGACGGTGTTCGAGCAACTCGCCTTTCCCGTCGACGCGGACAGCGCAAGTGCTCGCTATTGGATCGATCACCTAGGGCTCGCCACGCTACTGAACCGCTTGCCGCGTCAGCTCTCGTTCGGCCAGCGCCAGCGCGTCGCGCTCGCGCGAGCGCTAACGCGGCATAGTCATCTGCTTTTGTTCGACGAACCGTTTTCGGCGCTCGATACCCCACGCCGCCGTCAGTTGCAGCGCTCGCTGCGTGAGCTGCAACGCGAGATTTCCGCAGTGACTATCCTCGTCACGCACGACCCGGACGAAGCCGCCCTGCTCGCCGACGAACTGCTCGTCATCGACCAAGGCCGCGTGCTGCAAGCCGGGCCCACCGAGCAGGTGTTCTCGCAGCCGGCCAGCATGCGTGTGTCCGAGCTGCTCGGTCTGCGCAATGTCGGCACGGGTGTCATGCGTGCTCCCGGAATGATCGAAGTGGGCGACGGCCTGATCCTCGCAACCGCAAACGGGTCGATCGAACCCGGCCGCCCTCTTATGTGGCGCGTGGCGTCGCGAGCGATTCGGCCTGGACATGGCGAGCACGCGTTCATGGCGCAAGTGCTCTCGATCGAATTGCGTCATGGCGAGCGCTTCGCCCGCATCGAAGCAGCCGGGGTTCGGTTCGACGTGTCGATCGGCGAGTTCTCGCTGCGAGAGGGACGCGTAGAGGCATTCGTCGTCGATCGCGCGGGAGTATCGGCGTGGGTTTGCGCACCGATTTCGGACACATCGCCCCGGCTCATCGCCGAATGCGCAAATCGAGTGCGCGCGCTCGAATAGCGTGCAACGCACGCACCTACAGAGTGCGAACGCGCTGACGTTCCCCGATCGTTCTCCCGACCCTCTTTGGTGCGCAAACGGCGCCACGGCAAGTGCATGCACAAATCAGGAACATTCATTCACCGACCTGGTACGCAGATTGCTTTCCTTGCCTGTTTTTTGCGCATCGATTGATCTTATGAATGACCTGAAAACGGGCGCCGACACATTATTTCTCTTACTCGGCGCCGCAATGGTGCTCGCCATGCATGCGGGATTCGCATTCCTCGAGCTTGGTACGGTTCGCAAAAAGAATCAGGTCAACGCGCTCGTGAAGATCCTCGTCGATTTCGCGGTGTCGACCATCGCGTACTTCTTCATCGGCTACACGATCGCCTACGGCGTCCAGTTCTTCGGCAATGCGGCAACGCTCGCCGAGCACAACGGATATCAGCTCGTGCGGTTCTTCTTTCTGCTGACGTTCGCCGCGGCGATCCCGGCGATCGTCTCAGGCGGGATCGCCGAGCGCGCCAAGTTCAACCCGCAGCTCTGCGCAACCTTCCTTCTCGTCGGCTTCATCTATCCATTCTTCGAAGGCATCGCCTGGAACGACCGGTTCGGCCTGCAGACGTGGCTCGCCGCGACGTTCGGCGCGCCGTTTCACGATTTCGCCGGCTCCGTCGTGGTGCACGCGTTCGGCGGCTGGGTGGCGCTGCCGGCCGTGCTGCTGCTCGGTGCGCGGCGTGGCCGATATCAGCGCGACGGCCGTATCGCGGCGCATCCTCCGTCGAACATCCCGTTCCTCGCCTTGGGCGCCTGGGTGCTTGCGGTGGGCTGGTTCGGCTTCAACGTCATGAGCGCGCAGACGATCGACAAGATCAGCGGGCTCGTCGCGGTCAACTCGCTGATGGCGATGGTCGGCGGCACGCTGGCCGCGTGTCTCGCCGGGCGCAACGATCCGGGTTTCGCCTACAACGGCCCGCTCGCGGGACTCGTCGCCGTGTGCGCGGGGTCCGACGTCATGCATCCGATCGGTGCACTCATCACCGGTGCGATCGCGGGCGCGCTGTTCGTCTATATGTTCACGTGCGTACAGAATCGTTGGCGCATCGACGACGTCCTCGGTGTATGGCCGCTGCATGGCCTGTGCGGGGCGTGGGGCGGCATTGCCGCCGGCATCTTCGGGGCGAAGGCGCTCGGCGGCGCCGGCGGGGTGTCGATGATCTCGCAGGTGCTCGGCACGCTTGCGGCCATCGTCGTCGCCACGGCCGGCGGTGCAATCGTCTATGGCGTCTTGCGCGCGACGGTGGGCATTCGGCTCGACGACGAAAGCGAGTTCGACGGCGCCGATCTCTCGGTCCATAAGATTAGCGCCACGCCGGAGCGCGAGACGGTGGTCTAAGTCGGGCGCGCGATCGGGGCCGCCCGTTCGCGCACCATCTTTACTTCGCCGTTCACGCCAGATGCCGGATCAATGCGCTTTGCGCTCGTTGACCAGGTCTTCCACCACACGCGGATCGGCCAGGGTCGACACATCGCCCAAGTTCTCGTAATCGCCGGTGGCGATCTTGCGCAAGATTCGGCGCATGATCTTGCCCGAGCGCGTCTTGGGCAGAGCGGGCGCCCATTGGATGAAGTCCGGATTGGCGATCGGGCCGATCTCCCGGCGCACGAACTCCGTCAACTCCTGGCGCAGCGCATCGCTCGCCTTGACGTCGGCCTTCAGCGTGACGTAAGCGTAGATGCCTTGGCCCTTGACGTCGTGCGGATATCCGACCACGGCCGCTTCCGCAACGTTGGGGTGCAACACCAGCGCGCTCTCCACTTCGGCGGTGCCCAAGCGGTGCCCCGAAACGTTGATGACGTCGTCGATCCGGCCGCTGATCCAATAGTCGCCGTCCGCATCGCGATAACACCCATCGCCGGTGTAATACATCCCTTCGAATTGACTGAAATAGGTTTGCTTCATGCGATCGGGATCGCCATAGACAGACCGCATTTGCCCAGGCCACGAATCGAGCATGCACAGACTGCCGGTGCCGGCACCCTCGATCACGTGACCCGTTTCGTCGACGAGCGCCGGACGTATGCCGAAAAGCGGACGCGTGGCGGAGCCGGGCTTGAGCGTCGTCGCCCCCGGCAGCGGCGCAATCATCATTCCGCCTGTCTCGGTCTGCCACCAGGTGTCGACCACCGGGCAACGCTGCTCGCCTACGACCTCGTAGTACCACAGCCAAGCCGCCGGATTGATCGGCTCGCCCACGGTACCGAGCAGCCGCAGCGATTTGCGCGACGTCTTTTTCACCGGCGCGTCGCCATCGCGCATCAGCGCGCGGATGGCGGTCGGCGCGGTATAGATGATTTGCACCCGATGCTTGTCGCACACCTGCCAGTAGCGCGAACTATCCGGATAGTTAGGCATACCTTCGAACATGACCGTGATGGCACCATTGGCCAACGGCCCATAGACGATGTAGCTATGCCCCGTCACCCAACCGCAGTCGGCCGTACACCAGTAGACGTCGCCGTCGTGATAGTCGAAAACGTATTGGTGCGTCAACGCGACATAGGTCAGATAGCCGCCGGTCGTATGGACGACCCCTTTGGGCTTGCCGGTCGAGCCTGAGGTGTAGAGGATGTAGAGCGGGTCCTCCGCGCCCATTTCCTCCGGCGCACAGTCGGCCGAGCTTCGACTCATCAGATCCTCGTACCAATGATCTCGGCCCTCGCGCCAATCGACCTTGCCGCCGGTGCGCTTGACAACCACGCATCGGTCCACCTTCGGACATTTCTCCATGGCCTTGTCGGCACTGGCCTTCATCGGAATCGTTCGCCCGCCTCGCACGCCTTCGTCGGCCGTGATGAGGATGCTCGAGTCGCAGTCCTGGATACGGTTGGCGAGCGCGTCGGGCGAGAAGCCGCCGAACACCACGGAATGGACCGCCCCGATGCGCGCACATGCCAGCATGGCGACGGCAATTTCGGGAATCATCGGCATATAGATCGTGACGCGATCGCCCCGCGCGACGCCAAGCGACTTCAGCGCGTTGGCAAACTTGCAAACCTGCTCGTGAAGTTCGCGATAGGTGAGAGTGCGGTGGACGGACGGGTCATCGCCTTCCCAGATGATCGCGGTCTGGTCGCCTCGCGTCGCCAAATGGCGATCGACACAGTTGCTGCATACGTTGAGCGTCCCGTCGTAGAACCAGCGGATATGCAAGTCTTGGCTGGCGAACGAGACGTCCTTGACGAGCGTGTAGGGCTTGATCCAATCGAGCCGCTTGCCTTGCTCACGCCAAAATCCCTCCGGGTCGTCCACCGAACGGCGATACATCGCTTCGTAACGCGCCGAGTCGGCCCATGCATTCGCGGCCCAGGCGGCAGGCGCCGGAAAGACTCGATGCTCAGACATGGTGGTTTCCTCCTTCCTTCAGAATGAGCGCCGCAGGGGCGGCCGGACGACACGCTCGATGCGCGCCGGCGCCGGCCGCCGCATGACTACGCCGCCCGAGGATGGGCTTGCGCCCAGTCGTGGGTCGGAAGCACGGTATGTCCGAGGCTTTCGTTGATGACCATGGCCGCCGAAGCATAGAACGCCAGAATCGCGGTCACCAAGCCCGTATAGCCGCCGATTTGCGTGGCCAGGCTCGAGCCCGTCCATGCACCGATGGCCAGGATCAGGTAAGTGATCCAGAGCGCCAGGAAAACCAGTTGCACCGACGTGCTCGTATGCAGCGAGGCGATCCACATGTAGAAAGTGAACACGCCCCATACCAGCAGATACCAGCCGACGAACGATTCAGGGACTTTCGAGCCCAGAAATGCCGCGAACAGCGCAAAGGACCACCAGAAGGCGCCGTAACTGAGGAACGCCACCATCGCTAGCGTATTGCCGCGCGGATATTCGAGCACACCGGCGATCATCTGCGCCGTGCCGCCGAACGCGAACGCCAGGGCCAGCACGAGCCCCAAAGCCTCCGGGCCGTACCAGCCCGCGTTCACCATGCTCAGCATCCAGGTAGTGAATGCAAAACCGGCGAGGCCAAGCGGTGCCGGGTTCGAGAATTGACTCTTCATAAACCGCCTCCGTGGTGATTTGCAGTTGATAAACATGCTCGGAGACGATACGAAGCCCTCGGTCGCCGCCGAACGCGACCGTGGGAGACTTGCCTTCGATGCCCGTCGGTTTGAGATAAAGTGTTCGACCCCATTTGACGGTGCAACTCAGCACAAGGCCACGCGGTGCACCTAAAGTGTAGGCGACAGATTTGCGGCCTACAGGGTCGGACGACAGACACCAAGCAGCCGGCTCAGGGGTTGCCCGCCCACCCATTGGTTGGACAAATGGACCCAGCGACAACTTGCGTTAGCGTCGAGGCCGAAAATGCGCGGCCGTGCTACTCGATGCCTTCGCCGATGCTTTCGACGAAGTTGCCACGTACGCGCTGCAGCAGACGGATCAGCGTCTCGCGCTCGGCCAGCGACAATCCGCGCAGGCCCTCCTCCGCCACCTCGTCTCCGACTTTCAGCACGCGCGGGAACATGCTGCGCGCCTTGCGGGTCAATCGAATCACGAATGCGCGACGATCGTCGCCGCTCGCCACCCGCTCGACCCATCCGTAGCCTTCCATCCGATCGAGCAAGCGCGTCAGCGAGATCGGCGTGATCTCCAAGAACTCGGCCAGGCGTGCCTGGTTCATCTCGCCCTGCCACGTCAAATACGCCAGCACGTGGCTTTGCGCGCGCGTCAGTCCCAGCCGCTTCGCGCGTTTGTCGTAGAGACGACCGCACAGCCGCCCCGCATCGGTGATCAAAAAGCCCAGCCGGCTCTCGTAGCTCTTGTCCATGCGCGGATTATAGGGGAGCGAATCGACGGCGGCTCCGTCGGCCTCATCGGTACATATGCTAGATTATAATAAGCATGCTTACTATTTGAAGATCGCTGCTCCGCCTGCCGATCGCGGGAGATATCCGTTGAGTGAACCGCTTTGCGCCGCCCAGCCGAGCCGGCCGCTGAACCGGCCGATGCTGACCGTCTCGATCATGCTCGCAACGTTGATGCAAACGCTCGACAGCACGATCGCGAACGTTGCGCTGCCTCATATGCAGGGCAGCTTGGCGGCGTCTCAGGACGAAATCACGTGGGTGTTGACCTCGTACATCGTCGCCGCGGCGATCGCCACGCCGCTCACGGGCTGGGTGTCGGATCGATTGACCGTGAAGCGGCTTCTGACGTTTTCGATCGTGGGCTTCACGGTGGCGTCGGCGCTGTGCGGCTTGTCGGAGACGGTCGCGCAGATCGTCGTCGCGCGGCTGCTGCAGGGCATCTTCGGCGCCGCGCTGGTGCCGCTGTCGCAGTCGATTCTGCTCGACGTCAATCCCCGAGAGAAGCAAGGCCAGGCGATGGCGATCTGGGGCATGGGCGTGATGGTCGGGCCGATCATCGGGCCGACGCTCGGCGGTTGGCTCACCGAGAGCTATTCGTGGCGCTGGGTGTTCTTCATCAATTTGCCGATCGGCGCGCTGGCACTGGCCGGCGTCGCAGCCTTTCTGCCCGCGAAGGCGCCCAAGCACGGCGTGACGTTCGACACCTTCGGCTTCGCCACGCTCGCCCTCGCCATCGGCGCCTTGCAGGCGATGCTCGATCGCGGCGAGCAACTCGACTGGTTCGGTTCGAAAGAAATCATCGTCGAGGCGTTGCTCGCGTCGATCAGCTTCGCGTTCTTCCTCGTGCACACGGCAACGGCCGGCAAGGTGTCTTTCTTCAAGCGCGAGCTACTGCGCGACCCCAACTTCGCGGTCGGCACGTTCTTCATCTTCGTGGTGGGCGCCGTGCTGTATGCCACGCGGGCGTTGATTCCGCCCATGCTGCAGAACCTGATGGGCTACCCCGTCGCAATGGCCGGCCTCGTCACGGCACCGAGCGGCGCGGGAACGATGGTCGCGATGCTGCTGGCGGGAAAATTACTGCGGCGGGTCGATGCGCGGCTGATTCTGCTGGCCGGACTCGGCATCTCCGCATTCGCGCTATGGCAGATGATGCGGTACACGATCGTGCTGTCGCCTTCCGACATCGTGTGGCCGGGCGTTATTCAGGGCTTCGGGCTCGGCCTCGTATTCGTACCGCTCAGCACGCTCACGTTCTCGACGCTGACGGCCGAGTTGCGCGCCGACGGCACGGCAACCTACAGCTTGATGCGCAACATCGGCAGCAGTATCGGTATTTCGATCGTGCAAACGTTGTTGACGCGCTACACGCAGGTGTCGCACGCCGACCTCGCGACGCATGTCACGCCGTTCGATCCTGCTATTGAGCACCTGCTCGCTTCGGGGTCGAGTCTTCGCATCGCGATCCTCGATCAAACGATCACGCAACAGTCCGCCATGATCGCTTACGTGGACGACTTCAAGCTGATGTTCGTCGCCACGCTGCTCGCCATCCCGCTGCTCGCGCTGATTCGCGCGCCTCGCGTGCAGCCGGAGGACGGCGTGGCTTCGCACGCGGCGATCGATTGAGGCGACCGCCGCGGCTCGATCACTTCACCCAGTGGCACACGCGATGGTGATGGTGATCAAAATGACAGACGCGGTGGGAATGCGCCTCGGCAATGGCCGGAACCAGGGCTGCCGTTGCAACGGCGGCCAGGACGATCGCTTTCAAGAAGGTCTTCATATTCATTTCCTCATTCAGTTCGATTAACAATGGGTGAAAGGAGATTGGCCGCGATCACTGAGGGCGCTGCTCGTATCCTTCGGGATGCCGCGCTTCCCAATCGTGGCGCTCCCAATAACGATGTCCATCCCAATAGCGATCTCCATGCCAGCCGATCGTCACCTCGGCCGGGGCCGGCCCGTATGCGATACAACCAGCGAGCGACGCACACGATAGCGTGCCCACCAGCAATGTCAATATCAAGACCCTGTTCATTGTTGCTCCTTGCAAACCGACGGCGATCATACGGACGCAGTGCGTCTCAAGTGTAAGAACTTGCTACGGTTCATGACAGGCGCCTGTTCGTTCGGACGCCTGCACGCGGCGGCAAACACGCCGCGACGGATCCCCGACCCGTCGGACTATACCCCCTATTAACGCCCCCAATCCTCACTGACCGTCATCCCGCAGCCAGATAGCGGGAGGGTCTGTCCACATTTATCTTGAAACCGTCATTGATTTATGTAATGATAATCATTCTCATTTGCATTCACAACACCGAGCAACCACCGAAAGCACTGCTCGCAAAAAAAGCACGCACGCACGGATGGCAGGCATCCAACATCGACACAGGGGTTTTCTTACATGCTGACCAAGACGCCGCTCGCCCGGGCGCTCAAACTGGCGTTCGCGCTACATGTCACGGCGCTTCCGCTCGCAGCGCACGCGCAAGCTTCATCGGCTCCCGCCACGCCGAACACCCCCCGCCAGAAAGACGCCCCGGCGTCTTCGCCGGAAGCCGCATCGGCGCCGGTGGCAACGCTGCCGGCCGTCACGGTCGACGGCAGTGCCCAGCGCACCGACTTGCGCAGCGACACGTCCACGGTCGGGGCGAAGGTGCCGACGGCGCAGCGCGACATCGCGCAATCGGTCACGGTGATCAACCAAGCGCTCATGCAGTCGCAAGGCGCAACGTCGTTCCAAGACAGCTTGCGCAATGCCCCGGGCATCACGATCGGCGGCGCCGAGGGCGGCCAGATCGGCAACAACATCAATTTGCGAGGGTTCACCGCGCAGAACGACATCTATCTCGACGGCTTCCGCGATCGCAACCAGTACTATCGCGACACGTTCGACCTCGAATCGATCGACGTGCTGTACGGCCCCTCGTCGATGCTCTTCGGACGGGGCTCGACCGGCGGCGTGATCAATCAGGTCAGCAAACGGCCGACCCTCAAGGAATCCGCGGAAATCTCGACGACGGTCGGCACCGACGATCGCTACCGGACCACGGTCGATTTGAACCACCCGCTGACCGATACCGCCGCCTTTCGCATCGACGCATTCGGCCAGTCGATCGGCTCGACCCGCGATGAGATGAAGAACAAGGATTACGGGATCGCGCCGTCGGTCCGCTTCGGGATCGGCACGCCGACCGAAGTCACGATCTCCGCGCTGATCCAGCACAACTACGACATGCCCGACTATGGCGTGCAGTCGCTCGACGGCCATCCCTTCGCGCCTTCGATGCACACGTATTACGGGCTGACCGACGACCGCACGATCCAGGACGTGCAGTCGCTGCGAGCGCGCATCGATCACAAGATTTCCGATTCGCTGTCGGTATCGAACCAGACGCAGATTTCCCACTCGATGACCGATGCGCGCGAAACCGCCGCGCATGCCGTGCTCACGGGCCCGCTCGCTTCGAGCCCCGCGCTCTCGAACGGCAACTTCACCACGCTGCCGCCGCAGGATCTGTACGTGCAATTGCAGAGCCACGATCGCGTGATCGAGAACAGCTCGCTCAGCAACGACTCGATGGTTCGCTACAAATTCAATACGGGACCGGTCGGTCACGACTTGATCGCTGGCACCGAGGTCAGCTACGAGACCTACAGCAACCAAGCCTATACGCGCAACAATCTACCGATCGTCTCGCTGGTCGATCCGGTGTACGAGAGTACGCCGTCGAACGTTACGCAGACGATCGGGAACTACGCCGCCTCCGGCGCAACGTCGCTCGCCGCATACGTGAACGACACGATCTCGCTCGGCGAGCACTGGAAGGTGATCGGCGGCTTGCGCTGGGATCGCTTCCAAGCACACATCAGCAACACGATCAACGCGCCGGGCTATACCGCTCAGACGAACTACTTCACGAGCGTGCGGGCAGGCACGATCTACCAGCCGACGGATTGGCAGTCGTACTACTTCTCGTACGGCACGTCGTTCGACCCTTCGCTCGAAGCGCTGACCGTCACGAACTTCACGCAGAACCTCGCCCCGGAGCACACGAAGTCGTACGAGGTGGGCGGCAAGTGGGAGTTGCTCGGCGGCAATCTGTCGGTCACGTCGGCGCTCTTCCAGGAGGAGATGGACAACGCGCGCACGCAGGTGTCCTCGACCGAATACACGCTCGACGGCGACATCCGCGTACGCGGCTTCCAGGCAGGCGTGACCGGCCACCTCTTGCCGAACTGGCAAGTGTTCGGCGGATACACGTACATGGACGCGATGATCCTACGCGCGGACGACGGCACACAAGGCCACACCCCGGCCAATACGCCGCGCAACACCCTGACGCTCTGGACGACCTACGACTTCACGCCGCATTGGGAAATCGGCGGCGGCCCGACGTATATGTCGGCGCGCTATGCGGCGAACACGAACTATGTGCAGGTCGGCGGCTACACCCGCTGGGACGCGATGGCCGCGTATCACGAGAAGAAGTGGGATTTGCGTCTGAATCTGTTGAACTTGACCAACAAGTTCTACTACGACGCGCTGATCCAATCCGATGGCGGCCGCTCGGTGCCGGGTATCGGCCGCACGCTCCTCGCGACGTTCGAATACCGACTGTGAGGAAACGGCCGCCATGCTGGTACAGATCCCAGGCGTGCTGAACGCCGAGCAACTACGAACCGTACGAAGCCGGCTCGACGCCGCGAGCGACGCGTGGGTCGACGGCCGCGCAACGGCCGGCTACTCGGGCGCACCGGTCAAGCGCAACCAGCAGATCGCCGAGCACACGCCGATCGCGCGCGAACTCGGCGACGTCGTTCTCGCCGCGCTCGAGCGGCATCCGCTATTCATCAGCGCCGTGCTGCCTAACCAAGTGTATCCACCGCTGTTCAACCGCTACGAGGGCGGCATGACCTTCGGCAATCATGTCGACGGCGCGGTGCGCGTGCTGCGCAGCGGCATCAAGCTGCGCACCGACGTGTCCGCCACGCTGTTCCTTTCCTCGCCCGACGAGTACGACGGCGGCGAACTCGTGATCGAAGACACCTACGGCACGCATGCCGTGAAACTGCCGGCCGGCGACATGGTCGTCTATCCGGCCACGAGCGTTCACCGCGTAACACCGGTCACGCGCGGTGCGCGCGTCGCAAGCTTCTTGTGGGTGCAAAGCCTCGTGCGCAGCGACGCGCAGCGCGCGCTGCTGTTCGACATGGACAACGCGATTCAGCGCCTGAACGCGACCGATGCGGACGAGTTGGCGCGCCGCCGCCTCGTCGGCTGCTACCACAATCTTTTACGCCTCTGGAGCGAGCCATGACCGTATCGGAAAGCGCCGTATCGCTGCGCGCCGCGTCGTCTACCGCGGCCGAGCCGCGCGCGAAGCGTGGGCGGCGCGCAACCTTCATCAAATGGCTGCGCAACGTTCACGGCTGGGTCGGGCTATGGGGCGCGGCGCTTGGGCTGCTGTTCGGCACGACCGGCTTCGTGATGAATCATCGCGGAGAGCCGCTGCGCATCTCGCCCGGCGCGCCGCAGGTCTCGACCGTGCAGGTACCGTTGCCCAACCCCGCGCCGCAAACGCCGCGCGATCTGGCGAAATGGCTGCGCGACAAGTTCGATTTGACCGGCCGGCTAGGACGGGTACAACGCGAGCCCGAACATCCTGTCTCGTGGGGCGATCGCAATACGACGCAGCCCGAGCACTGGCAGATGATGTTCTCGACGCCGCGAGAAAACGTCGTGGCCGAATACTGGATGGGCAATGACTTCGTCACGCTCAAGCGCAGCGAAAATTCGTTCGTCGCAACGCTGACGAATCTGCACAAAGGCATCGGGCTCAGCATCGGCTGGGTGTTGCTGATCGACACGCTCGCCGGCTCGCTCGTGCTCCTGTCGCTAACGGGCGTGCTCCTCTGGACGCAGTTGCATCGAGCGAGGACGCTTGCCGTGGTGCTCGTTTTCGGCTCGATCGCGCTAGCGGTGTGGGCGGGGCTCTCGTGAACGCGCTCCGCGAAAGCGCACGCTGGGAGGGACCGTGCACAGCTTACGTCGCCGGATATTCGCAGCCCCGGCCGCGGCGCGTCGCAAGCGTCGCGGTGTGGGGCGCGTCGTTGCTCGCGCACGTCGCCGCGTTGGTCGTGATGGCAAGCCGCTTCGGTGCGAAGGCCGACACGCCGCCCGTCATACCTCCGATCGCGATCGAAGCGGCGATGCCGGCGCAATCCACGCCGATTGCCGCGCGTGCGCCCGAACCTGCGCATTCACACAACACGCCGCCAAAGGCCGTGCAGCCGCGCGTCCACAACCGCGCGCCGGTGACACCGCATCCGGCTGTCATGAAGGCGGAGCAGGCACCAGTGACTGCGCCCGCTGCAACGCCGGCCCCAGCGCCGGCCGCCGCATCAACGCAGCCGGCGCCCGTGGCTTCAGCCTCGCCGCCCGCCCCTCCCGTTACGCCCGCGCCAGCACCCGAGCCCGTGGTCTCGCCGCCGATCGGCAATGCCGCCTATCTGCACAACCCGCCGCCGCACTATCCACAAGCCGCGCAGGAAGAAGGCTGGGAAGGGCGCGTCGTGCTGCGCGTGCATGTCGACGCGGGCGGCCATCCGGTCGGCGTCGAACTTCATGCGTCGAGCGGCCACGACATGCTCGACAAGGCCGCGCTCACCGCCGTTCGCCAATGGATGTTCGTGCCCGCCAAGCGCGGCACCGTGCCTGTCGACGGCTGGGTGGACGTGCCGCTCGATTTTCGTTTGAACTGACTTCCGTTCGAAGGAGTAGATCTCTATGTCCGAATTCGCATCCACATTCATCGCCCACGCTGCGTTATGGATCTTGCTGGCATTCTCCATCGCGAGCTGGGCGCTCATCGTCTTGAAGGCACTGCAAGCCATGCGCACCGGCCGCGCCGATCGCCGCTTCGAGCGATCGTTTCAGCGGGCGGCCGATCTCGATGCGGCCGCCCGCCTAAGCGAAGGCGCCGAGACGGACAGCTCGAGAGCGCAGGTGGCCGCGGCGTTCTTCGGTGCGCTCGCGCATGCGGCACACGGGCACGAGCCAAGCCCCACCTGCAAGAACCTTTGCGAGCGAGCGCTCGCTCAGCGTATCCGAAAAGCGCGGCGCGCCTCCGAGCAGGGCCTCGCCGTGCTCGCGTCGATCGGCAGCACCGCGCCGTTCGTCGGATTGTTCGGCACGGTGTTTGGCATCATCCATGCGTTGAGCGCGATCTCGCACCGCGCGTCGGCAAGCATCGACGTCGTCGCGGGTCCGATCGGCGAAGCGCTCGTCGCCACCGGCGTCGGCATTGCGGTTGCAGTGCCGGCCGTGCTGGCCTACAACTTTTTCGTGCGCCGGAGCAAGACTTTGAGCGCGGACCTCGACGACTTCGCGAACGACCTGCTGGCTCTGGCGGAAAAGCGCGACTTCAAGCTTCGCACCGAGCCTCGCCCAGGTACGGTGCCCGCAAGCGCAACGCCGCTTCGCAAGGAAACGGCTCGGGAGGCGCTCGCATAATGGCTTTCTCGACTCAATCGGACAACGACGACGTCATCAGCGAGATCAACATCACGCCGCTCGTGGACGTGATGCTGGTGCTGCTGGTCGCGTTCATCGTCACGGTGCCGCTACTGAACAATGCGATCCGCGTCAATCTGCCGAAGACCGAAGCAACCTCGAGCGCGCCCGATCGCCCCGTGACGATCAGCGTCGACAAGGACGGCAACGTATTCATCGACAAACGGCGCATCGCGCAGGAAACGCGCGACGCCGAATTCGCACGGCTTCACGCTCAGCAGCCCGACGCGCAGGTAACGCTGCAAGGCGACGAAGACACGCCGTACGGCAACGTGGCAAAGGTGCTGGCGGCGCTCGAACGCGCGGGGATGAAGAAGCTCGCGGTGCTGACGCAGCCGGTGCGGTAGAAATCCGTCGCGGCCGACCTGGACCGGCGTTGGAATTCGCAAAGCAATCTTTTACGCTCGCCGAGAGGATCCGGGCACGGCGCCGCCCGCCGTGGCGTAAAATACGCGCTTTCCCGAACCTATCCAACGACATGTCTCTCGCCTCCACTCCCGAGATCATCGCCGAGCTCAAAGCCGGCCGGATGGTGATCCTCGTCGACGAAGAAGATCGCGAAAACGAAGGCGACCTCGTGCTCGCGGCCGATTTCGTCACGCCGGAAGCGATCAATTTCATGGCCCGCTACGGGCGCGGCCTGATTTGTCTGACGCTCACGCAGGAGCGCTGCAAGCAGCTCAACCTGCCGCTGATGACATATCGGAACGGCACGCAGTACGGTACGGCCTTCACCGTCAGCATCGAAGCCGCCGAAGGCGTCACCACGGGCATCTCGGCGGCCGACCGCGCCCGCACGATCGCCACCGCCGTCGGGCGCGACGCGCGCGCCGAGCACATCGTGCAACCGGGTCACGTGTTCCCGATCATGGCGCAACCGGGCGGCGTGCTCGTACGCGCGGGCCACACCGAAGCAGGTTGCGATCTGACGGCGCTGGCTGGGCTCACGCCGGCCGCCGTCATCTGCGAAGTCATCAAAGACGACGGCACGATGGCGCGCCTACCCGATCTGATCGAGTTCGCGCAGCAGCACGACCTGAAACTCGGCACGATCGCCGACTTGATCCACTATCGCAGCCGCACGGAGTCGATCGTCACGCGCGTCGCCGAACGCATGATGCAAACGGCGCACGGCGTATTCCGCGCTATCCTCTATCAGGACCAGCCGAGCGGCTCGCCCCATCTCGCCCTCGTGCGCGGCACGCCCCAGCCCGAACTCGACACGCCGGTGCGCGTGCACGAGCCGCTTTCCGTGCTCGATCTGCTCGAAGTCGGCACCTCGACGCACTCGTGGACGCTCGACGCAGCCATCAAGGAAATCGCCGCGCGCGATCTCGGCGTCGTCGTCATGCTGAACTGCGACGATACGAAGGATCACTTGATCGACGTCTTCAAGGCGCTCGATGAAGAGGAAAAGGCGGCTCAACTCAAGCGTCGGCCCGTCGATTTCAAGACGTACGGCGTCGGCGCGCAGATTCTGCGCGATCTCGGCGTCGGCAAGATGCAAGTCTTGTCGAACCCTCGCCGGCTCGGCAGCATGTCGGGCTACGGCCTCGAAGTAACGGGTTTCGTGCCGATGCCGGGCGCACCCGTGCGGCCTGGCGCATAATCGCCGGCAACGCATCGACGCACACCTTTTCTCACCTTTCTACGGACTCCTTATGGAAATCGGACAATACCAACCGAACCTCGACGGCGACGGCCTGCGCGTCGGCATCGTTCAGTCGCGTTTCAACGAGCCCGTCTGTAACGGCCTGGCCGATGCCTGCATCGAAGAACTCGAACGCCTCGGCGTCGCGGGTGAAGACGTGCTGCTCGTCACCGTGCCCGGCGCCCTCGAAATCCCGCTCGCGCTGCAAAAACTCGCCGAAAGCGGCCAGTTCGACGCGCTGATCGCGCTTGGCGCCGTCATCCGCGGCGAAACGTACCACTTCGAACTCGTCTCCAACGAAAGCGGCGCCGGCGTCTCGCGTATCGCGCTCGACTTCGGCATCCCCGTCGCCAACGGCGTGCTGACGACGGAGACCGACGATCAAGCCGTTGCGCGCATGACCGAAAAGGGTCGCGACGCCGCCCGCGTGGCCGTCGAAATGGCGAACCTGTCGGTCGCGCTCGAGCAACTCGGCGGCGATGAAGACGAAGACGAGGATGAAGAAGAAGAGGACGAGGCATGAAGAGCGCCCGCCGACGCTCCCGCGAACTGGCCACGCAGGGGCTTTACCAGTGGCTGCTATCGGGCGCGCCCGCCGGTGAAATCGACGCCCAGCTACGCGGAGCGCAAGGCTTCGACAAGGCCGATCACGAGCACCTCGACGCATTGCTGCAAGGGGTGATCCGCGAAAACGCCGAGATCTCGGCCGATCTCGCACCGTGCCTCGATCGGCCGATCGAACAGCTCTCGCCCGTCGAGCGGGCCGTGCTGCTCGTCGCCGCGTTCGAATTCAAGCATCACGTGGAAATTCCGTATCGCGTCGTCATCAACGAAGCGGTCGAACTCGCCAAGACGTTCGGCGGCTCCGACGGCTACAAATACGTCAACGGCGTGCTCGATAAGCTCGCCGTGAAACTGCGGGCCACGGAAACGCAGGCGGGGCGAGCCAACCGCTGAGCCCTCGCCGGTCACGTCTCTCGTACGTGTGCCGCTACCCGCGGCCGCGTCGATCGAATCCGGAAAACTATGAACACCGCAGCAGAACCGCTCACGAAGCTCGCGTCGCGCGTCGACGCGATCGCTCCGTTCCACGTCATGGAGCTCGCCAAGGAAGCCCGGCAGCTCGAGTTGGCTGGGCGCCACATCATCCACATGGGCATCGGCGAGCCTGATTTCACGGCGCCCGAGCCCGTCGTCGAAGCTGCCGCGCAAGCGCTGCGCCGCGGCGTCACGCAGTACACGGGCGCGCTCGGCATCGCGCCGCTGCGCGAAGCCATCGCCGCGCACTACCAGCGCAGCTACGGGCTCGTCGTCGATCCCGCGCGCATCGTCATCACGGCCGGCGCGTCGGCTGCCCTGCTGCTTGCCTGCGCGGCGCTCGTCGATCGCGACGACGAAGTGCTGATGCCCGACCCGTCCTACCCCTGCAATCGCCACTTCGTGGCCGCGACCGAAGGCAAACCCGTGCTCGTGCCGAGCGGCCCCGAGGCGCGGTTTCAGTTGACGGCCGCCGACATCGAACGCCTCTGGGGCGAAAGAACGCGCGGCGTGCTGCTGGCGTCGCCGTCGAACCCGACGGGCACCTCGATCGAGCCCGCGGAACTCGAACGCATCGTCAGAGCCGTGCGGGCACGCGGCGGGTTCACGATCGTCGACGAAATCTATCAAGGGCTGTCCTACGACGCGCGCCCGGTATCGGCGCTTTCGTTCGGCGACGACGTCGTCACCGTCAACAGCTTCTCGAAGTACTTCAACATGACGGGCTGGCGGCTCGGCTGGCTCGTCGTGCCGACGTCGATGATCGGCGCATTCGAAAAGCTCGCGCAGAACCTGTTCATCTGCGCGTCAGCGCTCGCGCAGCACGCCGCGCTCGCCTGCTTCGAGCCCGAGACGATCGGCATCTACGAGGGGCGCCGCCTCGAATTCAAGCGGCGGCGCAACTTCATCGTGCCGGCCCTCGAACGGCTGGGCTTCTCGGTGCCCGTCATGCCGGACGGCGCGTTCTACGTCTATGCAAACTGCCGCGGCGTCCCCCACCCGGCGGCCGGCGACAGCGCCGCGCTCACGAAGGCCATGCTTCACGATGCCGGCGTCGTGCTCGTGCCCGGCCTCGATTTCGGGCAGCACGCGCCGCGCGACTACATCCGCTTGTCGTATGCAACGGCTTACGCGTCGCTCGAGGAAGCCGTCGAACGCCTCGCACGGCTGTTTGGACATTAAGTGAGGAACTGCGTACCCGGCAAGATCGGTACGCACCCAACAAAAAAAAGCACCCGCGGGTGCTTTTTTTCGTTCGCGTTCGTCGCAGCTCAGGCGCCGAGCTCCGTTTGCGCGTCGCGATGCGGCCCACCCACGTTGACGGCATCGTCGGACGCTGGCGCCGATGAACCGGCGGCGCTCGTCTTGGCTTGGACGGTTGCCGTATGGCTGTTGTCGAGCGCCACCTGAACGCGCTTGGTTGCGGCCACCACTTGCTTTTGCGGCGCCTGCGGCGCGTTGATCGGCACCGAACGGCCGCGCGCCACGTCGCGCAACCGGCCGCGCTCAGCCAATACCTTGGCGCCATAGCCGCCGTCGTCCTGCGAGGTCGAACCGACATAGAGACGCAAACCGTCGGCCAGCGAACCGCCGCGCGCGATGCAGTCTTTCAGCACGACGGCGCCGACCGTGATGTTCGCGAGCGGCTGGAGCGCCGCGCCGGGGCCGCCGAAGTACTGGAATTTGTCGGAGTGAACCTTGGCCATGACTTGCATGAGCCCCTGCGCGCCGACACCGCTTTCGGCATAGGGATTGAAGCCCGATTCGATCGCCATTACCGCGAGCAGCAGCAGCGGATCGAGGCCGACCTGGCGGCCGGTATCGAAAGCGGCCTTGACGAGATCGCCAACGGGCTCCTGCGCAACGTGGTAGCGGCGCGCCAGATACGACGTCACGAGCGACTGCTCGCGAGCCGACACGAGCACGCGATCGTCGCGCGCGTCGGCCGAAACGGGCTGCGACGAGATCATCTTTGCGAGCAAGTACAGATTCGACGGCGTGATGCTCGTCGACAGATGCGTGTCCGCGGGAACGGCAGCACCGGCCAATGCGAGACCGCTCGCACCGCTGCCGTCGAACGCACCGTCATAGCGCGCGTTGTCGAGGCCGGGCACGTCGTCTCCGCTGTCGGGCGTGGCCGCGGCGCCGAATGCCGGTAGCGGGTGTCCGCTCAACAAACGCGCCGGGCCGGCCTGGACCGCGGCTTCGATGAACGGCATCATGCGCGCAGCAAGGGTGCCGCGCACGGTCGGCAAGAGCCACAGCGCGAGCGCGGCGAGCACGGCGCCAGCGCCGACGACGCTGAACAGATGGTGACTGACACGCGTCCCGCGGCGCAGCGCGGTTCTGACCGCTGCGGCGATGCTGCCGTCGGGACGCGACGATAACCAAGTATTCATTCGGTTCCCCCATTGAGCATGGCTCGCCTCGACGGGTACGGCAGCGCGCAAAGCGCCTATCGCGGGAGCCAAGGCATCGCTGGCCTTGGTTGGGACCAGGGCGACGCCGGGATACGGCACGCTACCGCGCAACGCGGCAACGGACCGTGTGGAGAGCCACATCGGAGCAAAAGGACCGGCGGCATATCGTCAGACATGCGCGCGCGTGGCTCTCACGCAAAGCCGACGGCAACGCGCCGGCACAAAGACAACTAATTAGACCAATAGACCGTTAGAGCGCCGTGCAGGGCGGCGTACGGTGGCGCGACACTTCGCGCCGCGAGCTGAAATCGGGGGCAGTGAACACAAAACTACTTGGCCCTGCAGCCAATGTGGGACGGATTCTAGCAGGCTTTTATAGATCGTCAATGCTACAAAATCGTAAAACAATAACAAAATGTAATAAAGAACGGGGCCTGTGCGGCTAAAATCCGCGCCCCGTGCGCGTTTCGACCGTTTTGCGGATATCACCCGTCACGAACGTCCTTGCCGCGCGCAGGTAAAATCGTCGCCTGCCTGGCGCCGACAATCGTCACGGCTCCGTCAGCTCAACTATTACGCTATGAAATACAAGGACTTGCGGGACTTCATCGGCCGTCTCGAGACGCTGGGCGAACTGCGGCGCGTGCCGGAAAGCGTCTCGCCCGTGCTCGAAATGACCGAGCTTTGCGACCGCGTACTACGCGCCGGCGGTCCGGCGCTGCTGTTCGAAGCGCCGGCGGGCCATACCTTCCCCGTCATCGGCAATCTGTTCGGCACGACGCGCCGGATCGCGCTCGGCATGGGCATCGACGAGACGGCGGCCGCCGAGGAAGGGGCGGCGCTGCGTTCGCTGCGCGACGTGGGCCGGCTGCTGTCCGCGCTCAAGGAACCCGAACCGCCTAAGGGTCTCAAGGATGCCGGCAAGCTGCTGACGCTCGCCAAGGCAGTCTGGGACATGGCCCCGAAGACGGTCGGCGCGCCGCCCTGCCAGGAAATCGTCTGGGAGGGCAACGACGCCGACCTCGCTCGGCTGCCGATTCAAACGTGCTGGCCGGGAGACGCCGCGCCGCTCGTCACCTGGGGGCTGACCGTCACGCGTGGGCCGAACAAACCTCGGCAGAACCTGGGCATCTACCGTCAGCAGTTGATCGGGCGCAACAAGCTCATCATGCGCTGGCTCGCGCACCGGGGCGGCGCCCTCGATTTCCGCGAATTCGCGCTGGCGAATCCGGGCAAGCCGTACCCGGTGGCGGTCGTGCTCGGCGCAGACCCGGCGACGATCCTGGGTGCCGTCACGCCCGTGCCCGACACGCTATCGGAATATCAATTCGCGGGGCTGCTGCGCGGCGCACGCACGGAGCTCGCGCGCTGCCTCACGCCGGGCCTCGAGACGCTGCAAGTGCCGGCTCGCGCCGAAATCGTCCTCGAAGGGTTCATCTATCCGCAAGACGGCGAGCCGAGCGCGGCGCCGGCCGGCGCACCGCCGCGGCCCACGCACGGCGCCAGCGCGCGCTACGAGCACGCGCTCGAAGGGCCCTACGGCGATCACACGGGCTATTACAACGAGCAGGAGTGGTTTCCCGTCTTCACCGTGGAGCGCATCACGATGCGCCGCGACGCGATCTATCACTCGACGTATACGGGCAAACCGCCCGACGAGCCCGCGATGCTCGGCGTCGCGCTGAACGAGGTCTTCGTGCCGCTGTTGCAAAAGCAGTTTCCCGAGATCACCGATTTCTATCTGCCGCCCGAAGGCTGCAGCTATCGCATGGCGATCGTGCAGATGAAGAAGAGCTATGCCGGGCACTCGAAGCGCGTAATGTTCGGCGTCTGGAGCTTCCTGCGCCAGTTCATGTATACGAAGTTCATCGTCGTCGTCGATGAAGACGTCGACGTGCGCGATTGGAAGGAAGTCATCTGGGCGATCACGACGCGCGTCGATCCGGTGCGCGACACTGTACTCGTCGAGCGCACGCCGATCGACTATCTCGATTTCGCCTCCCCGGTCGCGGGCCTCGGCTCGAAGATGGGACTCGACGCCACCAACAAGTGGCCTGGCGAAACCGATCGCGAATGGGGACGCCCCATCGCAATGGACGCCGCCGTGAAGACGCGCGTCGACGCTTTGTACGAGCGTCTGGGGCTTGCGCGCTGAACCCGCGCGCAAGCATGCCGATTCGATCCGCAGAGAAGAGACTGTCGCCCGCCATGAATACCGATCTCGCTTCCCAAGTCGCCGCCACGACCTATCGCGGCCCGGCCGTCGAAAACCGGCATCTCGCCCACGTCGCTATCGTGGATGCGACCGGCCGCCTGCTTTACGCGTTCGGCGATCCGCATCGCCTCACGCTGCCCCGCTCGGCCGTGAAGCCCGCTCAGGCGCTGGCCGTCCTCGAAACGGGTGCGCTCGAACGCTTCGGCTTCGATGAAGCCGATCTCGCCTTGATGTGCGCATCGCACAGCAGCGAGGATCGTCACGTCGAGCGAGCGCGTACCATGCTTGCGAAAGCGCACGTGACCGAAGGCGATCTGCGTTGCGGCGGCCATCCGGCCATCTCCGACGACGTTCAACGCGCTTGGATCAAGCGCGATTTCACGCCGACACCCGTTTGCAGCAATTGCTCCGGCAAGCACGCCGGCATGCTTGCGGCCGCGCTGGCCATGGGCGGGCAGATGCAAGACTACGAACAGCCCGAGCATCCGCTGCAACGACACGTCAAGCGCACGCTGGCCGAACTCGTCGATCTCGACGAAACCGACATCGCCTGGGGCACCGACGGCTGCAACCTGCCGACCCCGAGTTTCGCGCTCGACCGCCTCGCGCGCTTGTTCGTGAAGCTCGCCGACGCTGCAGATGCTACCCAGCGCCGGGTACCCGCTGCGCAGGCATCGCCGCGCGAAGCAGCGCTCGCGCGCATCTATCGCGCGATGACGGTGCACCCCGAGCTCGTCGCGGGCAACGGACGGTTCTGCACGGCGCTGATGAGCGCGTTCGGCGGCAACGTCGTCGGCAAGGTCGGCGCCGAGGGCAGCTATGGTCTGGGCGTACGAGCCGGCGCGCACGGCGTCGACGGCGTCGAAGGCCCGATTGGACTGGCCGTCAAGGTCGAAGACGGCAACGGCGCGGTCCTCACCGCCGTCGTCACCGAGCTGCTTCACCAGTTGCAAATCGGCACGCCATCGCAACGCGCGCAGCTCGACAAGTTCCGCGCACCGACGATCAAGAACACGGTCGGGCTCGAGGTCGGGCGCATCGACATAACAATTCCGCTGACACGCCAAGCGACCTGAACGGAATGGGGGCAACGGCGATCACTCACCTACCTGCCCCGGCTTCACTCGACATGCCGACACGACGGTAAACGCCGACGGCGCAACGCGGCGGGAAGCCGGCGTTGCGCCGTCGAGGGACATGCTGTGCGCGTTATCAGGTCAGGCGAGCGCTGGATCGATCATCGCCCTTCATCGCTGCCTCAGCGACGGTAATACCCCCGACGCCAATGGTGGTGGTAGCCGTAATACCCACCGTAGTAGCCGCCGACGACCACGGGCGGCGGGCCATAATAGACCGGGGGCGGCGCATAGACGACGGGCGGCGGCGGGGCGTAATACACCGGCGGCGGCGGTGCATAGACGGGGTAAGCCGGCGCGATCGGAATCCCAATGCCGACGCCGATGGAGACGTGTGCCTGCGCCGTCGCGGCGAACCCCACGCCCAGTGCTGCAACGGCAACTAACGAAACGAGCTTTTTCATTACTGATCCTCTGGCGAATGTGCAACCGCGCTGCCGAAATACCGAGCGGCACGAGCGCAACCTACGCTTTAAATGTATAGAAAAAGCCGGGACGAGGGGCAGGGCATTTGTTGCAAAATGCAATCCTGGCGCGGCTGAGCGGCCATGAGGGGGCGCGCCGGCGGCACGTAGCAGGGCGCAATGGGTGAAGTTTTACCGCCGAAAAGCCAAACAGTGAGACATCGTCGGTAATGTTTAATTACAAATTCGTTGCAAGCGAAAAGCGGTGACGGCCCGCCGTCGTGCGAACACGGACGGCAGGCGGCATTCGATCGTCATGGCACCAAGCTGGCGAACGGCCCTGGCCCATCATCCGACTTTGACGTAAGTGAACTCGCGCGTGATGCTGGGCGGCACGTAGGCCTCCCCAATCCTGACTCGCGGCGTCAGCCGCTTTTTCTGATCCCACCAGTGGCGCCGCTGCGCGCGGCTCAGAAATCGCAAATGCTTGCGATAGGAAAAAACGTTCATCGTGACCTCCCATGCATGACTGCGACGCAAGAACGAAGAACGAAGCGTTCAGTCCGATGCCGCGATGTGACGTTGCGACATGCGGACTACGCATCTCAATACGACGCCGGAAACGCATCGGCGAAAATCGGCACGAACCCCCGTTGCGTGACGGCGCGCGGCGAGGTATGCGCAACGGGTGCACCCCATCGGGGCGCCGATGCGCGATACTGGCGGTTTCGTCGTCTTGGCGCGAACGCGCGACGCCCGCGCTTCGTCCCGTTTGACCATGCCGCTTCCCGCTTTTCCACGACTCGGTTTCATCGGCGCGGGCCGCTTGGCGCGCTGTCTTGCCGCGGGATTCGCCCGCGCGGGCTATCCCGTCGCGGCTGTCGCCGCCCGCACGCCCGACTCCGCTCGGCGTCTCGCGCAGGCGTTGCCGCAGTGCCGCGCCGTGACCGACGCACAAACCGTCATCGACACCTCCGACGTTGTCTTTTTAGCGGTTCCCGATGACAGCATCGGTACGATCGCGAACAATTTGACGTTTGACGGGAGCAATGAACGCACCACCGCGCTCGTGCACTGCAGCGGTGCAACGAGTGTCGCGGTGCTCGCGCCGGCGCGCGAGGCAGGCGTGGCGATCGGCGGCTTCCATCCGCTTTACCTATTCACCGGAGACGAAGCGGACGTCGATCGAATCGCCGGCTGCTCGGTGACGATCGAAGCGCAAGGCGAGCTCGTACCGCTGCTCAGCGCGCTCGCCCGCTCGCTAGGCTGCGAAGTGCTGACGCTCGCGGGCGCGCAGCGCATGCTCTACCACGGCGCGGCGCATTACGCGGCCAGCTTCGCGCTCGCGGCGCTGGCCGAGGCCGTGGACATATGGCGCACGCTGGGCTTCAACGACGACCAATCGCTGCGCGCACTGTTGCCGATGCTGGCGGGTACGGTCGAGGCCGCGCGCGCGAAAGGCTTGTCGAGCGCGCTGGCCGGGCCCGTCTCGCGCGGCGACGCGGCCGTCCTAGCGCGGCAGCTCACGGCATTCGAAACGCTCGGGGAAGACCACGCGATGCTGTACGCGCTGCTCACGCGTCGCGCGCTTTCGCTCGCGCGCCGCCGCACGCATCCCCCGGCATCGATCGACGCGATGACCGACACAGTCGAAGCCGCGCTGGCGCGCTCGCTCGCGCGAGGTGCGAGGGCCACGTAAGCCGTGATATGGTGACGACCGGCGCGGGCGGGCACCTTCATGCCGCCCGCGCCGCCCAGTAACCTGACGAGAACGCAAGAATGATCAAAGTCAGCATCCTCTACCCCTATCGAGAAAACGTTCGTTTCGACATCGACTACTATTGCCGCAAGCATATGCCGCTTGCCGCGAAGTATTTCGGAACGGCGCTGAAAGGATGGTCCGTCGATCAGGGCATGAGCGGCGGCGAGCCCGGCTCGGCGCCCAGCTATGCGGTTGCCGGCCATTTTCTGTTCGATTCGCTGGAGGCGTTCAAGCAGGTATTCGAACCCGTGGCCGGCGAACTCGTGGCCGACATCCCGAATTACACCGATAGCGCTCCGCAGATTTTGATCAGCGAAGTGATTGCGAACGTTTGACGTTCGCCGCTACAGGTAAGAGATAAAGAGAAACACGCCGCACGCCTCGCGTCGGTGCCTGACGTTCGCCAAGCAAGACCCTCAAAGAAGGAAAGGATCGAAGATGTTCGGGGATATTGCCCGCTTTCTGCTCAATACCGTTTTCACGTTGTTCGGTGCCGCGCTAATGCTGCGCGCTTGGATGCAAGTCATCCGGCTACCGCCGTACAACCCTGTGTCGAACGCGATTTTCCAAGCGACGAACTGGCTCGTGCTGCCGCTCAGGCGCATCTTGCCGAGCGCACGCCGCGTCGACGTCGCAAGCATCGTCGCGGCGCTGTTGGCGGCGGTGGTCTACGTCGTCGCGATGGTGGCGATCGCGGGCGTCGATCCGCTCGGGGTCGCGCCCATCATCGCGATCGTATCCTTGCTGACCGTCGTCAAATGGGTGCTGAACCTCGTCATCTGGTTGACGATCCTGATGGCGCTGCTCTCGTGGCTGAACCCGCACTCGCCCGCGATGCCGATCCTCTATCAGTTGACCGCCCCGTTCCTGAACCCGCTGCGACGCGTGATTCCGAATCTCGGCGGCATCGATCTCTCGCCCATCCTGCTGTTCGTCATCGTGCAGGTGCTGTTGATGGTGGTCACGCGGATGGCCGTGTCGCTGACGTTGTTCGGTATCTAGCGAAGCGGCTTGCCGCACACGCCGATCACGCGTCGAGGCCGATCACGCCGAACGTGGTCGGAATCATCGTGTAGACGGCACGTACCTTCTCCTGCGATACGAGATGAATGAGTTGCTGCGCATCGGCCTGCGTGGCGACGAACTCGACTTCCACCGTCAACGATCCTTGCAGTTCGAAGAAGCGGTCCTCGTGCAGGACGCGATGCGCGCCGAAGCCGGCCATCGCACGAAACGCCGAGCCGCCCATGACGCCGAGATCCTTGGCGCAACGCAGCAGCCACTCCCAGAGCAGTTTGCCGTGCAGCCGGTGATTTTCGTGGACGTAGAACCGCAACAACACGTATTGCTCGGATTGCATAAAGCCTCCTGGTGCTAACGTGGCGTGATTCGATTGTGCCTGCGGCTAAGCGCCGCCACAATGATGCCGACGTAGCAGGCGCGGCTGCTCGTCAAGCCGAAACGAGCCACGTGCGCGCCGTCCACATCCCGAGCGCCGTAAGCGAGAACGAGCCGAACAGGTGCACGCCGGCCTCGGCGAGCGCCCAGCCGAACTGGCTTTGCGACATGGCAGTCACGACTTCGGCGGAGAACGTCGAGAACGTCGTCAGGCCACCCATGAAGCCGGTGATGACGAAGAGCCGCCATTCGGGCGGAAGGCCCGCCCGGGTGGTGAAGAACACCGCGGCAACGCCGATGCAATAGCCGCCGATCAGGTTCGACGCGAGCGTGCCGAGCGGAATCTCCGGAAAGACGGCATTCAAGCCGAGGCTCAACACCCAGCGCAGCAAAGCGCCGAGGCCGGCTCCGATAAAAATGGAGAGAATCGAGTAAATCAACGTGCGGTCCTGGTTCGAATCGTGTTTTCAATCGAACCGGAAAGCGGCGCGCCGAACGAGCGAACGCCTACCGATTCCGGCTCGGGGAATGGTAGGCATCATCAGCCACGAGGGCGGTTGAAGGAGGAATGCCATCTCCCGCACAGCGGGACTCGGCCGGAGAGAAAACCGCCCGGCCGCGCAGTGCGACGACACGATACTTTAGGGGTTTGGGCGCCGCTAGGCAATATTCAGCGCTTTGGCTGGACCAGAAAACCCGCGTATGATAGGTGGCAGTTGGTACCATTCGTTGCACGACGCCCAGTCGCTCGTCGCGCCTCCTTCTTCCCCTGTCCGCGCACGCTGCTCCCCGCGCGAGACAATCAGTGCCCCGTCCACCTTCATGCTCCGCGCATGAACCGTGCTCCCTACCAGACATCGGCGAATCGCTGCATGCGTTCGCCAGGAGATTGCCATGAGCATCCATATTTATCGTGGATTCGAGATCCACCCCCTGATCTATCCGCACAACCGCGCCGAGGATGGGCGGGCCCATAACTACGAAGCGGGCTTCGACGCTGCCGTCCGTATCTGCATCAGAGGCACGGACGCCACGCAGACGCAAGCTCGCACGTTCAAGCTCGTCGACAACTCCCCGTTCATGAATGCAGGCGACGCGCGCCGGGCGTCGCTCCAGTACGCGGAAGATGTGATCGACGCGCATGACGGCGGCCAGCAAGTGCTCTGCGAAGCGGGTTAGCCGCCGGGTTGACCGTCACGAACGCACGACGCGCGTATCCATTCGCAGCGCCTGCGTCGCCATTTTCACCATGAGGGTCGAGCACTGTCTCGACGATCCGACATGAACGCGGCGTGACGAGCTCGGATAAACCGCTTGCCCCGAACGTTCTTCCCTCCCTCCACCAAGGAACCACTTGACTACCGTCACCCCCAAGCTCAACGAACCCATCGACGTCGCCCTGCGGCGCTTTCGCCGAGAAATCGAACGCACCGGCCTGATCCGCGAACTGCGCGATCGGCGCAGTTACGAAAAACCGACCACCGCGCGCAAGCGCAAGAAGGCCAGTGCCGTGGCGCGTCTGCGCGCGCAGATCAAGCGCTCGATGCCGCCGAAGAAACGATACTGACGCGAGCCCGTCTCGTTGCATCGATTCGCTTGCTGGGATTCCCTTGTTCGGATTCGCTCGAATAGCGAGCGGGAGATTGTCGTCGTATCGAATATCGTCCATACGACGGCTATCCGACCGTCCGGCCACGCTGATCGTCGATATCGCGCGTGAAACACAAAGAGGACGGCATGACCACACATCTATCGCGCAGGGACAAAGCGTTGGCAACGTCAAAACGAGCCAAGGCGCTGCCTGGGCTCGGCATCGCGCTCAATTGGGTACCACCGCCCAAGGCACCCGCCCCCGTCAAATCGCGCACGAAGACGCATTCATCCAAGACGGAATAGCATACTGCTCAGTGCAAACACCGGCGTGCGTCTCGAAATGAAACGCGCCCATATTCTTTGTTTATTGATCGGTCTTGCGGCCGGACGCGCGTTCGCCGCTTATGCTCAAGCAGGCCACCCGTCATGACGTCGGAACCGGCAAATTCTTGAGAAGACCTTGAGGCGTTCGTCAGAAAGGAAGCCTGCATTTCATCGAAAAAAGCCATAACCCAGAATCGACAGTCGAAGGGGATTTAGGCCAACACGGCGATGATGCCGACGAATTCATGCAGCACTTCTTTGAAGTGTTTTGCTTGGACAGGGGCGATTACGACTTTCATCGCTACTTCCTGATGGAAGGAGAAGGAATGCTTTACCACCTCGTAATGAAGCTAATGAGAAAACCACATTCATTCAAACGGGAAACGATGACTGTTGATATGCTTCATAAGGCACTCGTCGATCGCAAGTGGGACTCAGTCGCGCTCTCGCGGCCGAGCGTCGGCGGACAAAGGTAAAAATCGGTGGGCGACTCGCGTATGCGCACAGCTTGTAGCTGAGCGAAGTCCGCGCTTAAACGGACCTTTACGTGAGTCGCCGTGGCGCTCCTTCTCGATGTGGTCGCCACGGTCATTGCGCGGGGAAGAAAAGTCAAAGTGACGCAGGCATCTCAAAAAGTGCGCATCCAAGGCGGCTTTCATGGTGAGTAGTTTGCCAGCGGTCATTTGCACTTTTCACGCCAGCAGCCATGACACCCCCAGTATTTTCCAATCCTGAGATGAGTCTGAACCTGTAGGTGGTGTGGGGTTCAGGGGTCGCTGTGTCTCTATCGGAAAGCGGGAGTTGTCCACGGCCGGCACGGCGGTGGGCAACTCCCGCCCCCGGATTATGCCGTAGCCACCGGCAGCGGCTCAGGCTCGTTTGCGACGAAACGATGCGAACAGGTTGCGGCGCATGTCCTGAAGCTGCTGGGCGGCCTGGGAGTCGGTCATGGCCATGGCAGTGTCGCTAAGGGTCTGGGCGGTGACGCCGGGCTTGAGGTACTGCTCGAAATCCGGGATCGAGCGCAGCCGGTCCCACGGCGTCATGATCCGCTCGCTCGGGTAGCTCTTGCGGATGCGCCCACGTGCATCCACCGTGTCCACGGCGAAGTAACAGGGCCGGTGGAAGTTCAGGTACGGATTGAGCGCCTGTTCGTGGAAGCGGTTGATCGCCGCGGCATGCCTCTGCGGGATGTGCCCATAGCCGATGAGCTTGCGAACGACCGCGCCGTTCTTGCACTCGGCCAGTGCGTTGTCGTTGGTCTGGCGCGGGCGTGAGCGGGTGAACTCGATGCGCAACTTCTCGAGCAGGCCAGCCACGTCGCGGTTGATGTACTCGCTACCACCGTCAGAGTGAAAGCCGCGCACCACGAACGGAAAACTCTGGAGCATCAGCGCGATGACCGGCAGCAGGTACGCCTCGCTGATGCGCTCGACAGCGGCCACGACCTCCCATTGCGTGACGATGTCCACCGCGTTGACGTGATAGACGCCCTTGACGCCGTCCTGATCGCCTTGATGGACCGTATCGATACGGATATAACCGGGCAGGCCTTCAGGCGCCGGCGCCTTCCTCACGGCGATCTGCACCGGGCTGGGCCGCGTCTTCGTCCATGTGAGGCGCCGCTGGCGGTACGCCTGGCCCGCGCGCAAGTTGTATAGGTGCGACACGGAAATGTGCGACAAGCGTTCGTAGCGCGCATCGCCATACACCTGGCAGGCCCGCCGCGCCAGCGCCCGCGTGGCCGCCCCCGAGAGCGTGTCGTGCAGGCTGTCCAGTTCGACCAGCAAGGCGACATCCTCGTCCGTGTAGCGACGTGGGAATTGGGTGCGCGTGCCGCGTTCACGCTGCTCGAGCGTGCCGCTCTCGCGGTACTGCGCAATGAGTCGAATGACGTGGGCACGTGAGTAGCCCGAGACCCGCTGCACATAGGCGAACAGCAGCCCGCGCTCACCGCGAGACCGCCGAAAATAGCCGAACCAACGCAGCGTGCGCTCAACGAACCGTCGTCGCTCAGCCTCGTCCTGAACGACGTGCAGCTCAACGTCGCAGACCCCCGCCAGGAACTCCCGGACTTGCCCGATCGTCTCCAGCCTTGTCGTATTCATGTCGATCACCATCGCGCAATGATCGACCCCTAAAACTCCCCGCTCAGACTCCTTTGCCGTTGGAATCACGCCGCCCCGCCCAGACTCCTTTGCCATTGGACAAGGCTCCCCCTCCCCAAACCGCCGAAACCCCGGTAGAATTGCGTGTTCTGCGGGCGTCGTATAATGGTAATACCCTAGCTTCCCAAGCTAGAGCCGTGGGTTCGATTCCCATCGCCCGCTCCAGCCTCCCTGCCGAGGCGCCGCAAACTAAGGCGTCATGGCATCAACAGGCAGCATTTCCCCGCACGGCGACTATAGCGGCGATGCGTCATGCCGAGCGTTAACGGAACCCGTTCGAGTCCCGCCCGTCGCTTTCTCGACAACGCGGTGAAGAGCATAAGCAGCAGACCGGACCCCTCGTCCATGAAGTAGCGCCCAGACGCGAAGTCGCCTTCGTCGACCTTGAAGCGGGCGAAAAAGGCTTCCATGAACGCTTCGCCCTCAATACCACTGATACCGAGGGCGTCTTCGAGCGTTGTGGCGGGCGTGATCCCCTTGTGTTTGAGCAAGCCTCGCTCGGTGCGGACGAACGATTCAACCTCGGCCCATAGCGAGTCGTTCATATCCGATCCTCGGGTTTGCACAGACTTGCTATACTGCGCTGCAGTTCGTTTAAGACGTATGAGCTTCGCGCCCGCTCCCTTTCCCGCTATCTGGGATCATCGGGATCCGCGGGATTCTGGGTTGGATTCCGATCGCTCGCTGCAGCATTTCTCCTCGGCGCTTCATCCGGAGTCGGCACGTTGCCTCTGATGACGTGAGCCTGTCATGTCGGCGGAAAAACTAACGAAACGCATTCTGTTCCTGCTCGCTTTTCTCTCGGTGTCGGCCGTCGCGTCCGCGCAAACGCTCACCGAAGAACTGGCCGCACGCAGTGGCATGAGCCCTGGCGCTATCACCACGCTGCTCGCCACCTGCGATGCCAATCAAACCAGCATGAAGTTCTGCGCGTGGCGCGACGAACTCGCAGCCGAGCACGCATTGCAGCAGCTCATCGCCGAGAAACGCGCTACCTCGCCCAAGTGCGGAGCCGTACTCGCGCAAAAAGTCGCCGCCTGGCAAAAACGGCGCGACCAAGCCTGTCGCGAATCGGCGCAAGCGCAATGGGGTGACGGCTCGATGCTGCCGGCCGAGGTGGCGATGTGCGCGACCGACCGCACCAGGCAAATGACGCGTACTCTCTCGGCCAATAGCTGTCCTTAGTCGCTCTGAGTGCCTCCGACCAGGAACGCTCAAGCGGTTCGCCGGGCTTGAAAAATCGCGCGCCACGCACCACTGTGTATGCATCGGTTTCCCCGCCGCACGACTGCGCCGGCCCTCGCACTCGGTCCGCCGCACTCGCCGCGCGGATGGATCGAGCCCCTTCAAGCATCGAGGAATTTCCGGCCCGCTTTGCTGTCGATAGGGAACTCGGCCTATCGCAGCCCAACTCGGGCGCCGCCAGTCCCACTTCCTGCACAATCGATAACGATGGAACGGTATTTCATGTCACGTACGAGCGCCATTGCATTGCTCGTCGACACGCGTCAAGCGCTCGCCGCCGACTCGCGTGAAAAGCCGCAGCATGAAGCCGAGCGCCATCAACAAATGGTGCAAGACGTCGACCGTCTGCTGCTCAATGTGCGCGTCGGGCGCACGCTCGAGTTCGAGTTGGAGTTTCCGAATCGCGTCCATGTGATCGTGTCCAACTGAACGCGCAGCGTCGTCGCCCCATGCGCACAAGCAGCCCTGAGATTTCACGGGCGCCGCGCTCTCGTCTACAATCTCGCCCATTACCCATGCCGGCCGCGCGCCGGCCTGCACCCGACACGCAAGCCGCCCTGTTGGCGGCTTTTTCATGTCGCCGGTCGCCGTTGCCTTACTGTTTGTTAGAACACGATGATTCACGATCCAAACGATACGGGCCTGCCGCCCGAAGCCCTCGGCAATGCCGACCACGCCCACGACGTCCACGATGCCGGCGATGCAACGCCGCCCGCCGGCGACACGCCTGCTTTTCCGCGCCGCATCCGCAGCTTCGTCACGCGCGCCGGCCGCGTATCGACGGGCCAGCGCCGCGCGCTCGACGAACTGGGGCCCCGCTTCGTCGTCCCCTACACCCCCAGCGCCGCGAACTGGGGCACGCTGTTCGGCCGACACGCGCCGCGCGTGCTCGAGATCGGCTTCGGCATGGGCGCCACCACGGCCGAAATCGCCGGCGCACGGCGCGATGACGATTTCATCGGCGTCGAAGTGCACGAACCCGGCGTCGGCGCGCTGCTCAAGCTCATCGACGAGCAGCAACTAACGAACATTCGGATCATCCAGCACGACGCGGTAGAAGTGATCGAGCAGATGATCGAGCCGGGCACGCTCGACGGCGTGCACATCTTCTTTCCCGATCCATGGCACAAGGCGCGGCATCACAAACGCCGGCTGATCCAGCCGCCGTTCGTCGCGTTGCTGGCCTCGCGTTTGAAACCAGGCGCTTATCTGCACTGCGCGACCGATTGGCAGAACTACGCGGAGCAGATGCTCGACGTGCTCGGTGCCGATCCGGCGCTGGAGAACACGGCCGACGGCTATGCCCCGCGGCCCGACTACCGGCCAGTGACGAAATTCGAGCGGCGCGGCCTGCGGCTCGGCCACGGCGTTTGGGACCTCGTCTTCAAACGCCGCGCGCAATAAGCCGCGCAGCGCGAGCGTCAGTAGGGCGACGCGGTTAGCCACCCCAATCGAGCGCGTCGCCGTAGCCGATGACGAGCACGACCATCCCGAACGCGATGCGATACCAGGCGAACGCCGTGAAGTCGTGCGTGGCCAGATAGCGCAGCAGCCATCGCACGCAAACGAAGGCGCTGACGAACGCCGCGAACGTGCCCGCCGTCAGGATGTCGGCCATATCGACGAATGCCGCGCCGCGATGCTTGACGAGCTCATATAGCGTCGCGCCAACGATGACGGGAATGGCGAGGAAGAAAGAGAATTCTGTCGCGACGCGACGTTCGACCCCGAGCAGCATCGCCCCGATGATCGTCGAACCCGAGCGCGACACGCCCGGAATCAAGGCGCAGCACTGCGCGCATCCGACTTTGAGCGCATCGAGCGGGCGAAGCTCGTCGATCGTCCGAATGCGCCCCGACGCGCCGCCTTGCCGGCGCTCGCGCGCTTGAACCCATAGGATTACGATACCGCCCGCCACGAGCGCGAGCGCGACAGGTACCGGCGCAAACAGCGCCTCCTTGATCGCGGCTTCGAAGCAAAGCCCCAGCACGGCAGCCGGGATCGTCGCGATGACGACGTTCAGCGCGAAGCGGCGCTGCGTCGCATCGCCCCACACGCCCGCAGCCACACGGCCGATGCGCCACCGATATTCCCAGCAGACGGCCAGAATGGCGCCGAACTGGATGACGACGTGGAAGGTCTTCGCCGCTTCGTCGTTGAAGTCGAGCAAGCTGCCGACGACGATCAGATGCCCCGTACTCGAGACGGGAAGAAATTCCGTCAACCCTTCGACGATGCCGAGAATCAGCGCCTTGCCGATCAATACCCAGTCCATCGATGCCCTCTCTCGAAAACGCGAGCGGGCCGGATGGTGACGCCTGCGCGGCCTCTCGCGGCCGCGCGCTTGTCATTTTTCGACGATCTGCACGCGTATGCCGTTTGTAAGGATCGTGATTGTACCGGGTTCGAAGTTCACGCCGGCGAACTGCAGTTGCTCGGGCTTGAACGTGTAGATCGGATAGCCGTCGAGCCACTGCGCGGCGGCGAGCCCGCCGGCCGCCTCGATCTGCTGGCGATAGGCGCGCGCCTCGCCATCCACCTCGACGCGCTCGACACTCGGGGAACGCAGCACAACGGCGTGGCTCGGCGCGTCGTACTCGAGCTGGCTCGTCAGCATGAACGCGCCGTCGACCGGCTGCTGCAAGAAGGGGCTTGCGATGTGGGCATCGACGTGGACGGTCACGCGATTGGCACCGGGCTCGAACCCGACGACGGGATTCGTCAGTGCAACGTCGAATAGCTGCGACACCGTGCGCCGGTACGGAAACTTCCGCGCCACCGCCTCCTGCACCTGCGCGCGCGAAAACGTGTAGTGATCGGGGATGAACGGAAACGTCGAACTCCCGCACGCCGAGAGCGGCAAGTTAAGGCTCGCGGCGATGGCCGCCGCGCAAGCCAAGCCCAACAATCTGCGCCGACGGGGCGCAACGGCGTGCGTCATGCATGACCTCCTGATGTCCTGCTTGTTACCTTGACTGCCACTGTCATCGTCATTCGAATCGCCTCGGTCGATTTCGATTCATGGCGCTGCGGTTGCGCGCTGAGCGCGGTGCGAACCGCGGCCAAACCACGGCCAAACATTAAGCGCCGGCCGGCCGCGTGTCCGCTTCGAGTTGCGCGAGCCACGCGAGTGCCTGCGTGCGCGAAGTGCCGCACATCTGCGGATCGGGCTGCAAACCCGAGCAGCAAGCGGGCCGCTCGGGGCGCCCGAAGATGCGGCAGCGCGCTTGCTCGTCGAGCTGGACGCAACGTACCCCGGCCGGCTTGCCGTCCGGCATCCCCGGAATCGGGCTCGTGATCGAGGGCGCGATGCAGCAGGCGCCGCAACCGGGGCGGCATGCGTGCTCGGGTGCGTGCTCAGAGGCGGGAGACGAACGGGAAACATTCACTGCGAGGTTCTCGATTGGGAGCAACACACCGGCGCGCTCGGGCCCGACTTCTGCCCACTTCTGCTCACTTCCGCCGACGCTCCGCGCGCAACGCGGAATGCTGCGACGCGCGGCTTGGTAAAGTAGCGGTTTCTTCCGCGATTTTAGAGGATCGAAGCATGCGCAGCACGCGCGCCATTTACGCGGTGCAAAAGCTCAAGGAGCGCACCGGCAATTCCCACTACGCGGCCATCGGCATGTCGGGCGGCCTCTTTCGTCTCGTCGATCGCGCGAGCGGCGTGGAGCTGCCGCTCTCGGAGCCGCTGCCGCTCGACGCCTTCGTCGCGTACGTCGACGCCGTCTCGCCCGCCAAGCCCAAGCGGGTCAGCAAGCTCGACGCGGCGTTCGAGGCGCAGATCAAGCGCAGCAAACGCTGAGCGCCGCGTCGCGGCCACCCGGTTTGGTACAATCCCGTCGTTTCTTTCCCGCCGCACCGAACCGCTACGTCCAAGTCCGTCAAGTCGCCATCGCCATGAACATCGAGCAAGCCCGTTTCAACATGATCGAACAACAAATTCGCCCCTGGGACGTGCTGGACCAGGACGTGCTGAATCTGCTGTCGATCGTCAAGCGCGAAAACTTCGTTCCCGCCGTCTATCGCGACATCGCATTCGCCGATCTCGAAATACCGCTGCCCGCGGGCGAGCATATGCTCTTCCCGCGCGTCGAAGCGCGCATCCTGCAGGAACTGGCCGTGAAGAAGCACGAGAGCGTGCTGGAAATCGGCGCGGGCTCGGGCTACATGGCCGCGCTGCTGGCGCACCGCGCCCGTCACGTGCTGACCGTCGACATCGAGCCGGAGCTGGTCGAACTCGCCAAGCGCAATCTCGCCGAAAACGGCGTGACGAATGCGGAAGCGGCGCTCGGCGACGGCGCACGCGGCTGGGCCGCGGCGGCCCCTTACGACGTCATCTGCGTGTCGGGCGGCATGCCCGTGCTGCCGCAGGAAATGCTCGAGCAGTTGAAGATCGGCGGCCGGCTCGCCGCGTTCGTCGGTACCGCGCCCGTCATGAAGGCGCAAGTAATCACGCGCATCGACGAAAAACAATTCCGCGTGGCAGACGTCTTCGAAACGTACATCGAGCCGCTAGTAGGCGCCGTTCAGCCGCCGCGCTTCAAGTTTTAATCGGCACGGCGCTTCGTTCAACCAGCGCCGTGCTTCGAGCCGGCGCGGCCGCCTTGGCCGCGCCGTCGTTCAGTTCTCCCGACCGATCGCTATCATGCAAAACCTGACCGCGCCCGCACTCGCCCAATGGCTGGCCGATACGTCACGCCCTGCCCCCGTGCTGCTCGACGTGCGTGAGCCGTGGGAGGTCGCGACCGCGAACATCGCCGGCTGCGTGGAAATTCCGATGCGCGACATCCCCGCGCGCAGCGAGGAGCTCGACGACGAAGCCCAGCTCGTCTGCATCTGCCATCACGGCGCGCGTAGCGCCAACGTGGCGATGTTTCTCGAAGGACGCGGCTTCAAGCACGTGTTCAATCTGCAAGGCGGCATCGACGCGTGGTCACGCCAAGTCGATCCGAAGGTGCCGCTTTACTGATCCTTCTCGCGTATTCGCAGCCTCGCCGCCCGTGGCGAACGCGCGCGACTCCGTGCATTCCCCTCGCAGCCCCGACGGCTGGCAAGCGCGCCTCGAACTAGGCTTCGAGCGCCGCGGTGCGCGCACGACGCTCACGCATCGGTTGCATTCGGGCCCACTGCGTGTGCAAAAGCCGCTATACCCCGAGGGCGAAGCGATTTGCCATGCGGTGATCGTCCATCCGCCCGGTGGAATCGCGGGCGGCGATGCGCTGGCGCTCGACGTGTCGCTCGGCACAGGCACGCATGCCGTGCTGACGACACCCGGCGCGGCGAAATGGTACAAGTCGAACGGACGCCTCGCGCGCCAGCGCATCGACATCGCCGTCGGCAGCGAGGCGAAGCTCGATTGGCTGCCGCAAAACAACATCGTGTTCGATGAGGCGCACGTCGCGCTCGATTTCACGCTGACGCTGAGCGAAGGTGCGACGGCGCTCGGCTGGGACGCTACGCAACTCGGCCGTATCGCCGCGGGCGAGCGCTGGGCCGAGGGCGCGTTGTCGAGCACCGCGCGCATCGTCGGCACGTCGGGCAACGTGCTCTGGTTCGAGCGCGCCGAATTGTCGGGCGACGATGCGCTACGCATCGCGCGCCAGGGGCTCGGCGGCCATCCCGCATACGGCACGCTCTGGGCCGTGGGCCCGGTCTGCAACGACGCGCTCGCCGACACGCTCACACGGCAACTGCCGTTCGACGCAAGCCAACGCGCGGGCGCCTCGTGCGTGACGCCCGGCGTGCTCGTCGTGCGCTCGCTGGCGCATTCGATGGAGGCGCTACAGCAGACGCTCGCGCAGTGTTGGCTTACGCTGCGCCCGCTCGTGCATGGTGTCGACGCGCGTCCACTGCGGCTTTGGAGCACCTAGACCAATCGGGTCGACTATGCCCTTTCGCATGGGCCCGCACTTGCGCAGCACGAAATCGTCAAGGACTCCTCAAGATTTCTCGCGACGTACTCTTGTTCATCACGACGCAGTGCTGCGCGCAGTGCTACGATTACCGCGCACCTCGTCGCGACGCGAATCGCATGGGGTGCCAGCGGCACGAATCGCCGCCGCATGGATCGCCGACGGACGGCAGCCCCATCTTTCAACGACATTACGCCCCAGCGCCGCGCGCCATGAAACTGACGCCCCGAGAAAAAGACAAGCTGCTCGTCTTCACTGCCGCACTGCTTGCGGAACGCCGCCGCGCACGCGGCTTGAAACTGAACCACCCCGAAGCGGTTGCGTTCATCTCCGCCGCATTGATGGAAGCGGCGCGCGACGGCAAGACCGTGGCCGAGGTCATGCACTACGGCACGACGCTGCTCACGCGCGACGACGTCATGGAGGGTGTGCCCGAGATGATTCCCGATATCCAAATCGAGGCGACCTTCCCCGACGGCACGAAGCTCGTCACCGTGCATCATCCGATTCCCTGAGCGAGCGGCCCCATCCATGATCCCCGGTGAAATCCTGACCGACGACGGCGATATCGAACTGAACGCGGGCCGGGAAACGCGCACGCTCACGGTTGCCAACACGGGCGATCGCCCCGTGCAAATCGGCTCGCACTATCACTTCTACGAAGCCAACGCCGCCCTCGCATTCGATCGCGCGCAGGCGCGCGGCTTCAGGCTGAACATCGCCGCCGGCACCGCCGTGCGCTTCGAGCCCGGGCAATCGCGCACGGTCGAACTCGTCGCGCTGGCCGGCGCGCGCATCGTCTATGGCTTCAACGGCAAGGTGATGGGCCCGCTCTAGATCTGGATCGCGGCCCTCCCCGCACGGCGTCAATCCTTCGGACTACGAATCGTCATGACACTACGCATCAGCCGCCGCGCCTACGCGGAAATGTTCGGGCCCACCACGGGCGATCGCATTCGGCTTGCCGATACCGATCTCACGATCGAGATCGAACGCGACTTCACCGTCTACGGCGAAGAAGTGAAGTTCGGCGGCGGCAAGGTCATCCGCGACGGCATGGGGCAATCGCAGCGCGCCGCGCGCGACGTGGCCGACACCGTCGTGACGAACGCGGTGATTCTCGACCACTGGGGCATCGTCAAGGCCGACATCGCAATCAAGGACGGGCGCATCGCCGCCATCGGCAAGGCCGGCAACCCCGATATCCAACCGGGCGTGACGATCGCGATCGGCGCGGCCACCGAGATCATCGCGGGCGAAGGACTCATCGTCACGGCCGGCGGGATCGACACGCACATCCATTTCATTTGCCCGCAGCAAATCGAGGAAGCGCTCGCCTCGGGCGTGACGACGATGCTCGGCGGCGGCACGGGCCCCGCGACGGGCACGAACGCGACGACCTGCACGCCCGGCCCTTGGCATCTCGAACGGATGCTGCAAGCGGCCGACGGCTGGCCGATGAACCTCGGCTTTCTCGGCAAAGGAAACACGAGCCTGCCCGAACCGCTCGTCGAGCAGATCGCGGCCGGCGCGATCGGCCTGAAGCTGCACGAAGACTGGGGCTCGACGCCCGCCGCGATCGACAACTGCCTGAGTGTCGCCGATGCCACGGACACGCAGGTGGCCATCCATACCGATACGCTGAACGAAGCGGGCTTCGTCGAGGCGACGGTCGCGGCCTTCAAAGGGCGCACGATTCACACGTATCACACGGAAGGCGCCGGCGGCGGCCATGCGCCCGACATCATCAAAGTGTGCGGCGAAGCGAACGTGCTGCCTTCGTCGACGAATCCGACGCGGCCCTACACCATCAACACGCTCGACGAACATCTCGACATGCTGATGGTTTGTCATCACCTCGATCCGTCGATCGCCGAGGATCTCGCCTTCGCCGAATCGCGCATCCGTCGCGAGACGATCGCGGCCGAAGACATCCTGCACGATCTCGGCGCGCTGTCGATGCTCTCTTCCGATTCGCAAGCGATGGGGCGCGTCGGCGAGGTCATCATTCGAACATGGCAGACGGCGCACAAGATGAAGATGCAGCGCGGCGCGCTACCGCAAGACAGCGCACGTAACGATAATTTTCGCGCCAGGCGCTATGTCGCGAAGTACACGATCAATCCGGCGCTCACGCACGGCATCGCCCATGAAGTGGGCTCGATCGAAGCGGGCAAATGGGCCGACCTCGTGTTTTGGGAGCCGGCGTTCTTCGGCGTCAAGCCCACGCTCATTCTCAAGGGCGGCATGATCGCGCTCGCGCAAATGGGCGATCCGAACGCATCGATTCCGACGCCGCAGCCCGTGCATTACCGCGAAATGTTCGCGACGCGCGGCGCAGCACTGGCGCGCACGTCGTTGACATTCGTGTCGCAAATGGCGGCCGATGCCGGTATTGTCGAGCGCTATGGCCTGCAAAAGCGCGTCGTGCCCGTCCGCGGATGCCGCAACGTGTCGAAGGCCGACATGATTCACAATGCCTGGCAGCCTTCCATCAGCGTCGACCCCGAAACGTACGAGGTCGTGGCCGACGGCGAACTGCTCACCTGCGAGCCGGCCACGGTCTTGCCGATGGCGCAGCGCTATTTTCTGTTCTGATTCCCGCTATTCCGTTAGCTCGCACGATGCTTAGGCATCCTCACTATTTCCCATGCGAACGATCGACAAACGTATTGCTCCTCCCGTGAAGCTCGCCGCCTCGCTCGTCGCACGCGCGCCCACGCTCACGCTCGCTTACGATGCCCGTTGCAAGAGCCGGCTCGCGGCAACGCTCGATACGGGTGAAGAAGTGGCCCTCGTGATGCCGCGCGGCACCATCCTCGCGGGCGGCGACGTGCTGGTGGCCGACGACGGCGCGCTCGTACGCGTGGTTGCCGCGCCCGAGGCCGTGCTCGTCGTGCGCGCACCCGACGCACTGACACGCACGCGCGCTGCCTACCATCTCGGCAATCGCCATACGCCCGTGGAAATCGGCGTCGATTATTTGAAGCTCGAAGCCGACCCCGTGCTCGAAACCATGTTGAAGCGCTTGGGCGCGCAGGTCGCACGCGAGACGCTGCCGTTTCACCCCGAGGCCGGGGCCTATGGCGGCGGACATCGCCACGGACACGATGCCACGTTCGCCGAGGACTACGCGCTCGCGCAGCAGGTGTTCGCCGAGCATCATGGCCATCACCACCACGAGGGCGAGGACGAGAGCAAGCACGTGCACGGACACAGTCACGACCATGATCACCCCCGCGATCATGATCACGGTGACTGCAATGGTTGCGGAAACAACCATTCTCACGAGCACTGAGAAGATGCGCCTCGCCGAATTGACCGCTCTGCTGCATCTCGCCTCACCGGCTTTGCCGATCGGCGCGTTCAGTTATTCGCAAGGACTCGAGGCCGCCGTCGAGGCACAGTGGATCGGCGATGGCGAGACGGCGCGCGGATGGATCGAAGATGGCTTGCTGCATGTGCTCGCGCGCGGCGAGCTCCCGTTCATCGCGCACCAGCTCGCGCGCTGGCATCGGCATGACGCCGCCGGGCTCGCCGACGCCGATATGCAATTTCGCGCGAGCCGCGAGGCCGCCGAGTTACGGCGCGAGACCGAGCAGATGGGATGGTCGCTGAAGCAACTGGCGTTATCGCTCGAATGGGGCGATGAAGCACGGCGCGCGACGCTCGCCGCACTGGCGCCGCTATCGCAACCGACGGCTTTCGCGTTCGCCGCGGCGGCGTACGGGGTGGCGGCGGACGCGGCACTCGCGGCCTACGCGTTCGCCTGGGCCGAAAACCAAGTCGCCGCGGCCATCAAAGCCGTGCCGCTCGGCCAACTCGCGGGGCAGCGCATCCTCATCGCCGCGCGCGCGGTCATCGATGAAGCCGTCGCGCGCGCGCTCGAGACGCCGCCCGAGCGCATCAACACGTTTTCGCCGCTGCTGGGCGTGCTGTCGGCGCGCCACGAAACGCAGTATTCGCGACTTTTCCGTTCTTGAATCGATAGGGGCGATCTGATGAGGACCAAAAAACTGCCGCCGCTGCGCATCGGCGTGGGCGGCCCGGTGGGCTCGGGTAAGACGACCTTGCTCGAGATGCTCTGCAAGGCAATGCGCGATCGCTACGACCTCGTCGCGATCACGAACGACATCTACACGAAAGAAGACCAACGGCTGTTGACGGTCGCCGGCGCGCTCGCCGCGGAGCGGATCATGGGCGTCGAAACGGGCGGCTGTCCGCATACGGCCATTCGCGAGGACGCTTCGATCAATCTCGAGGCCGTCGACCGGATGCTGACTCGTTTTCCCGACGCGGATATCGTCTTCATCGAATCGGGCGGAGACAACCTCGCGGCAACGTTCAGCCCCGAACTGTCCGATCTGACGATCTACGTGATCGACGTGGCCGGCGGCGAGAAGATCCCACGCAAAGGCGGCCCCGGCATCACGAAGTCGGATCTGCTCGTCATCAACAAGATCGATCTCGCGCCGTATGTCGGCGCGAATCTCGACGTCATGACGGCCGATGCGAAGACCATGCGCGGCGAACGGCCGTTCGTCCTGTGCAACCTGAAAACGCAAAGCGGGCTCGACGAGGTGATCGCGTTCATCGAGCGCAAGGGATTGTTGACCGCCTAGCGCGGCGAAGCGCGAGGCGCCGCGGGCATCGGCAAGCGACACGAGACCCGCTACGCGTCGGCCGCCTCGCCTTGCGACAGCAAGGCCGTCAGCACGTCGACGGTGCGTGCCGTCGCGCCTCGGTGGCGGGCGGCGAACGCCGAAGCCGCCGCGCCCATCGCCACGCGCCGCGACTTGTCGGCAAACAGCTCGCCAAGCACACGCGCCAGATCGGCCGGATCGGCCACTTGCACGGCGGCGCCGGCGGCCACCGCATCCGCCGTCGCTTGCGTGAAGTTGAACACGTGCGGACCGATCAGCACGGGCACCCCCACGGCACAGGCCTCGATGAGGTTCTGCCCACCGAGCGGCAGCAAGCTGCCGCCGATGAACGCGACGTCCGACGCCGCGTAGTAGGC
This sequence comes from Trinickia acidisoli, assembly GCF_017315725.1. Taxonomy (NCBI): domain Bacteria; kingdom Pseudomonadati; phylum Pseudomonadota; class Betaproteobacteria; order Burkholderiales; family Burkholderiaceae; genus Trinickia; species Trinickia acidisoli. The sequence continues at coordinate 1,057,975 of NZ_JAFLRG010000001.1, read as the reverse complement.
GCCGAGTTCTCCCATCGAATCGCCGAGCAGCACCGTCACGTCGGGTGGCAGCGGCTCGCTCGCCACGTGCGCCACGGCGGCGGCCGCGAGCGGCGCGCCGCCCCACGCCGAGCGCCGCATGCCGCGCAGCCCCCGTCGCTCGACGAGCGCGACGACTTCATCGAAGCGCTGCGGATGACGCGGTACGAGAATCAAGAGGGCGTCTTCCGTCTTCAATGCCGCGAACGCGTCGAGCACGAGCGCCTCCTCGCCCTCGCGCGTACTCGCGGCGACCCAGACCGGCCGCGTGCCGATCGCGGCGCGCCAGGCGCGCCCGCGCGCGACGATGTCGGGCGGGGACGCCATGTCGAATTTCAGATTGCCGAGCACGACGACGCTGCGCGCGCCGAGCGTCGTGAGCCGCTCGGCGTCGGACGGGCTTTGCGCGAGCACGCGCGTAAAGCCGCCGAACACCTCGCGCCCGGCCGTGCCGAAGCGCGCCGCGCGCTTGAACGAGCGCGCCGACATGCGTGCGTTCGTCAGGACGAGCGGTAGGTCCGCCGCGCGGCACTCGTCGATCAGCGTCGGCCACACCTCCGTTTCCATGACGATACCGAGCGAGGGCCGCCAGGCCCGCAAGAAACGCCGCACGGCGCACGGCAAATCGTACGGCAGATAGCACCGCAGCACGCGTTCGCCGAAGAGCTGTACGCTCGTGGCACGCCCGCTCGGCGTCATGTGCGTGATGAGCAGGCGCGCATCGGGGCGCGCTTTCATCAACGCGGCGATCAGCGGCTCGGCCGCACGCGTCTCGCCGACGGACACGGCATGCACCCAGATGAGCGGCGCGTCGTCCTCGGGTACGCGAGCGCGCGCATAGCCGAAACGCTCGCCGATATGCTCGCGATAGCCGCGTTCGCGGCGCGAGCGAATCAACAGGCGCAAGACGGCAAGCGGCGCGACGATCCACCACAACGTCCGGTAGAGGATTCTCAGCATGGGCGCCCTCCGGGCAACGCGAAGCACTGCCCGAGCACAGCAGCTACAGGTACCGAGCATGCCGCCCACGCCATGCACCCCTTGCACGTTCCGCACATCGAACGCGCGCCGCGCGGCATCGCCGTCAAACCAGCGCGCGGCCTTCGAGCCGCTCGAGAATGCCGAGCGGCGCGCATTCGGGCTGAACCATCGCGCGCACCGGCAGGAAGAACGTCTGCTCGAGCATGTACTGTCCCGACATGGCGGCGTGCGACGTCTGATCGGAGAAACAGATCCACGTGCTGCCGGGCGGAAAAGGAATCGTCTCTTGCGGACACGCCTTTTGGTATTCGAGATCGGCCTTCATGCCGTCGTGCAGATTGAGCATCAGATGATCGTAGGCGCTACGGCGCGATTTCGTGATGTGCAGCGCATTGAGCAGCCACGCGGAGCCCGGCAGTTGCCGCTTGATGTTCGGCAAGAAGCGCCGCGCCATCTGCTCGAACGGCTCGCCCACGCGCCACACGCGCGGCTCGCTGTGCGGGTTGACGTTCGCGAACACGCGCATGATGCGCTCGCCGCGGTTGGGCCGGGAAGGAAACGCGTCCACGTGCAACCGGCTGTCGTCCTTGCGCCAGGACGTGTGCCGCGTTTCCACGCGCCTGAGCCGCAGGCTCGTCGGCGCAGGCCGCAGCGCGCTGCCGTACTCCGGCAACAAATAGTCGACGAGCGTGCGTGCCTGCGCTTGATAACGCGCAACGAGCGCGCGCACCGCCGATTGCGTGACGGCATCGCCCGCTACGCCATGCAGCGCGCCGCCGTTCGGATCGAGGCTGATGTTCTTGCGTTTCGGATCGGCGAGCGCCGGATCGAGCAACGCCGTCTCGCCGCCTTCGATCGCGAAGCGCAGATTCGGAAAGTAGACGACTTTGCCCGTTTCGAGCGCGACGCGCAGCGTATCGCGCGTGACCGAGAGGTCGGCGCCCGCCCAGTCCGTGCAATTGACTTCGAGGATTTGCGATTCTTTCATGGTCCCGTTGAGCGCGAGCGGTTACAGCAAGCCGAATTCGGCCAGTGCGGCCTTGACCTGCCGTAGCGTCGGCGGATCGCCGGCGGTGCCGAGATTGACGACGCACGGCGACCAATAGCCGCCCGTGCGCCACGCGGTCGCGAAATTGTACAACTCGATCGTGGGCCGCTTCAGCGCAGCGGCAATGTGAACCAGGCCCGTATCGACACCGACCGTGGCCGCCGCCCCATCGAGCAGGCCGACGACGGCCGACAACGGCAAGCGCGGCGGCACGACCGCCGCGGCGCCGAATTCCTTGGCGAGCCGCTCGCTCGTCGCCCGCTCCGCTTCGCTGCCCCACGGCAGCACGAGCGAGGCGCCGCGCGCAACGAGCGCGCGGCCGAGTTCGATCCACGACGCATCGGGCCATTGCTTGTCCGCACGGGACGTTGCATGCACGAGCACGACGTAAGGCACCGGCAGATTCAACCCCACCTCGGCCAAGGCGCGCGCCGCACGCGAGGTATCGAGCCCGAAGTCGATCTCGTCGGTCGGCGCCGGCCGCGGCGCGCCGATCGCCTGCGCGACGAGTTGGCGCGTGCGTTCGACCACGTGCGTGCGCGACTCGATCGGCACGCGCCGGCCGTAGAAAAAGCGCACGGGCCACTCGTAGCCGGCGCCGTCGGTGCGATTGCCGAGCCCGACGAGCGGCCCGCGGGCCCAGCTCGCGACCCAGGCTGTCTTGATCAGGCCCTGACAGTCGATCACGAGATCGTAGCGCTCCGCGGCCAGCGCGCGCCGAAAGGCGCCGATCTCGCGCCAAGTCGACAGCGAAAACAGACGCTTGCGCCAGCGCCGCAATGAAAACGGAATCGCACGGCGCACGCCTTGCACGAGCGTAACGAGGTCGGCGAAACCTTCTTCGACGAGCCAGTCGATTTGCGCATCGGGGTAGACGCGCCGTATGTCGGCAACGGCCGGCATGTTGTGAACGACGTCACCGAGCGACGACACGCGAACGAGCAGTATCTTTTGCACGCTGAAAGAAAAAAGAAAGGTTCGGCATTGCAGGCGCGGAGGTGTTCCAGAGGACGCCTTCGCCGAGCGCTGCCCGAAGGGCTGGGATTCTACCGCGCCGACGCGCGGTTTTTGGCGCGGCGTATCCGATGCGCCAGCGCCACGGTGTCGCTGGGCGAATGATCCGCGCCTTATATTCGATTGCCCGGATGGCACTACAATGCTCGTCGTTCGAATCACGCGCTTGCCGAGCGCAGTACCTTCCACGCATTATGCCTAGTTCGTTCCGCCTAATCCGCGCGGCCCTGTCCTGCGCGGCGCTTACGGTTTTCGCCGCGTGCTCGAGCGCGCCGCAGCCGAAATTCCAGCAAGAACTCTTCGATTCGGGGGCGAGCCCGTTTTCGCGCAGTTTCACGGCCGGCAGCGCCGATGCGTGCGAAGCGGCGCGGCGCGCCCTGCTCAATCAAGGCTATTTGACGACGCTCACGCAATCGGATCGCATCGATGCGACGAAGGATTTCCAGCCGAACGGCGACTCGCACGTCACGGTGGAATTTCACGTCGTCTGCACGCCGGGCGTCGATGCCGACGGCACGAGCATCGTCTATGCGAACGCGATCCAAAGCGGCTACACGCTGAAAAAGAGCGACACGTCGGCGAGCGTGGGCCTGAGCGTGCTCGGCTCGCTTTCGCTGCCGATCCGCTCCAACAGCGACGCGATGGTGAAAATCTCGAGCGAGACGATTCAATCGAACGCGTTCTACGACCGCTTCTTCGATTCGGTCGGCCACTATGTAGTCACGCTGATCAAGACGATGCCGGTGCCGACCTCGGCCGTCACGACGACGACGCTGCCCGGTTCGCCGACCGTGATCGCGGAGCCGCCGGCACCGATCGCGACCGCGCCGGCGGCCCCTGTCGTACCCGTCGTACCCGTCGTTCCAGCGACCACGCCTATCATGCCGACGGCTGTCCGTACGCAACCCGTGCAACCCGCACAGCCCGCGGCACCGGCCGCGCCGCAATAACGATTGAGGGCCGCTTGCGCAGCCCCTGGCGCACGCTCAGAACGGCAGCTTGGCGTCGGGCTTGGCCGCGACGATCACCCGGCGGAAATCGTTCTGAATGCGAGCGAGCGCATCGGCATTGTCGGCCTCGAAGCGCAGCACGACGACCGGCGTCGTGTTCGACGAGCGCGCGAGCCCGAAACCATCCGGATATTCGACGCGCAAGCCGTCGATCGTGATGACTTCATCGGCACCCGTAAAGCGCGCCTCCTTCTGCAGACGACCGATCAGCGCGAAGTTCTCGCCTTCCTCGAGCTTGATCTGCAACTCCGGCGTGGACAACGAGTTCGGCAGCTCGTTGAGCACTTTGCTCGGATCTGTCTCGCGCGAAAGCAGCTCGAGCAGGCGCGCGCCCGTGTAAAGACCGTCGTCGAACCCGTACCAGCGGTCCTTGAAGAACACGTGGCCGCTCATCTCGCCCGCGAGCGGGGCGCCGGTCTCGCGCAGCTTCGCCTTGACGAGCGAATGGCCCGTCTTCCACATCACCGGATCGCCGCCCTTCGCGCGGACCCACTTCGCCAGATTGCGCGTGCATTTGACGTCATAAATGACCTGCGCGCCCGGATTGCGCGACAGCACTTCTTGCGCAAGCAGCATGAGCTGACGGTCGGGATAGATGATCTGGCCGTCTTTCGTCACCACGCCGAGACGGTCGCCGTCGCCGTCGAATGCATAGCCGATTTCCGCGTCGGTCTCTTTCAGCGCGCGGATGACGTCCTGCAGGTTTTCCGGGTGAGCCGGATCGGGATGATGATTCGGGAAATTGCCGTCGATCTCGGTGAACAGTTCGACGAGTTCGCAGCCGAGCGCCTTGAACAGGCGCGGCCCCAACGCGCCGGCCACGCCATTGCCGGCATCGACGACGATCTTCATGGGCCGCGCGAGCTTCACGTCGCTCACGATGCGCTCGATGTATTTGTCCGCGATGTCGTGTTGCTCGTAGCTGCCGCTGCCGCTCGCGAAATCGTCCTTCGCGATGCGGTGGTAGAGCGCTTGAATCTGCTCGCCGTAAATGGCTGCGCCGCGCAGCACCATCTTGAAGCCGTTGTAGTCGGGCGGATTGTGACTACCCGTCACGACGATGCAGGAATCGACGCTACGCTCGCCTTGCTCGAGCGCGAGCGGCACGCTCGCGGCGAAGTAGCCCACGGGCGTCGGCACCATGCCGATATCGACGACGTCGACCCCGGCCGCGCGCAAACCTTCCGCAAGCGCGGCGATCAGCGAGGGGCCGGACAGGCGGCCATCGCGCGCGACGACGACGGCATCGCCCCCTTGTGCGCGCACTTCGCTGCCGAACGCCCTGCCGACCCGCCGCGCGACGTCCTCATCGAGCGTTTTGCCGACGACGCCGCGGATGTCGTACGCTTTGAAGATGGATTGCGAAATCATTGATAGCTCTCTTTTGGCTGCGATTGGAAAAGGTGCTGCCGCCGGCAACCCACTTATAATTGCGGTTTTTCGATCGGCGCTTCGCGCCCATTTTAATGCGCTCATGCCCTTTCGCTATACGGCCGTACGAGATGACGGCCGAAAAGCGCGCTATTTCCTTGCCGGCTCAAGCACGGCGAGCAAGATTCCTGCCTCGCTCCCCATGCTGAAGCGCATTGCGCACCCCGATATCGCGAAAGCGGCTGCGAACATCGTCTGGCTCGGGCTCGAGCGACTGACGCAAATCGCCGTCGCAATCGCCATCGCGGGGCTGCTGGCGCGCTACTTCGGGCCCGACGTCTTCGGCAAATGGCAATACGCGAACACGCTGCTGCTCGTGCTCGCGCCCATCACTTGGGTCTGCGGCGCCGAAATTCTCGTGCCGACGATCGTTCACCGCGGCGAAGCCGATCTCGGCACGGTGCTCGGCAGCGCGTTCGTCTTACGTTTCGCGGTTTCGGCGCTCGCGCTTGCCGCGACTTGGGCCGGCATCGCCGCTGACCTCACCGACCCCGTCGTCGGCGCGATGCTCGCGGGGCTCGCGGTCACGATGCTCTTTCGCGAGCCGTTCATCGGCGTCGTCAACTCGTGGCTGCAAAGCCTCACCTACAGCAAGCCCCAGCTCGTGACGAGCATGGCGACGGCGCTCGCCAAGCTCGCGCTCGTCTATCTGTTCGTGCGCATGACCCTCAGCGCGCCGCGCTTTGCATGGTTGTGGGCGCTCGAAGCCGCCGTCATCGGCACCGTGCTGCTTGCCTACTATGCGCGCCGGCACGGCGGCAAGCTCGGCTGGCATGTCGAACGCGGCCTCCTGCGCCATTTCGCGAGCGCCGGCACGGTGTTTTGGATCGGCCTCGTCTGCATGTACCTGTTCTTGAAGCTCGACCGGCTGATGCTCGAGCGGACGATCTCATTCGCCGATCTGGGCCGCTACTCGGCCGCTCAGCAGATCAACGAAAACTGGATCGCGCTCGCGCTGATGCTTGCGCAGACGATCGCACCGGCGTTCGTCTATCGCGTGCACGAACGCACGCATCTGATGCGCAACGTCCTGCGGCTCGTACTGCTCGCCGCAGCGGTGATGACATCCGGCGCGCTCGTACTCGATGCGCTCGCCCCGCTCGTCATCACGCACGTGTTCGGTCCGAACTACACGGGCGCGATCCCGATCTTTCGGTGGTGCGTGTGGCTCTCGGTGCCGGCCGGCATCGAGGCGATCGGCAACCTCGTGCTGCTCAAGTATCAGGCAAAGTTCGTACTCCTAACGAAATGGCTGCTGGCGCTGGTGGCCGCATTCGCCGTGAACGTGTTCGCCATCCCGCGCATCGGCGCCTACGGGGCGCTCGCCGGCCTCGCGGCCGGCTATTGCGCGGCAGTTGCGGTGAACGTCTACTACATCCGCTTCAAGCTGTGCCCATGACGACACCTTCCTCCCACGGCCCGCAGCTCGACATGCTCACCGATGTCGCCGTCTTGATGCCGGCTTACAACGGGCAGGCCGACGTCGAACGCACGCTCGCCTCGTTCGACGAACGCGCGCGCGTGCGCGTGCTGATCGTCGACGACGGCAGCACGCCGCCGATCGTCGCGCCGACGCTGCCGAACATGGACGTCGAGATCGTGCGCATGCCGCAAAACGGCGGCATCGAGCGCGCATTGCAGGCGGGGATCGAAGCGCTTGCCGCGCGCGGCTATCGCTACGCGGCCCGCATCGACGCGGGCGACCTCGCGGCGCCGGACCGGCTGGCCAAGCAGCGCGCCTATCTCGAAGCGCATCCCAACGTGGCGGGCCTCGGCATGTGGACGCAAGTCGTCTCGCGCGACGGCCGGCCGCTGTTCATGCTCCGGCCCGCGGCCGAGCCGGCGGCCGTGCGCCGTCTGCGCTTTTTTCGCACCTCGCTCGTGCACCCGGCCATGATGCTGCGCGTCGACGCGGTGCGCGCGGTCGGCAACTATCGCGTCGCCTATCGCGCGGCCGAGGACCTCGATCTTTTCCTCAGATTGATGGAACGCTACGACTGTGCGAATCTGCCCGAAGTCGGCCTTTACTACGAACTGAACGAAGGCGGCATCAGCGCGACGAAACGACGCCGGCAGATCGTCTCGACGCTCAAGCTCCAATGGCGCCACTTCAACGCCGCCAACCTGTACGACTGGCTCGGGCTCGCAAAGAACCTGCTCCATTTCGTCACGCCGTATGCAGCGCTGCAAAAAATCAAGCGCGCGGTGTTCGCGACGCACGCCTCCTGACCGTATGAAGTCATCGCTATCCACCGCCGCCCGGCAAGACGAATCGCCGACGGTCTGCCTCGTCTGCAATACGGGCTTTGCCATCTACACGTATCGGCAAGGGCTCATTCGCATGCTCGTCGCGAAGGGCGTGCGCGTCGTCGTGCTCGCACCGCGCGACCGCACGTTCGCGCCGCTCGAGCAAATGGGCTGCCGCTGCATCGAATTGTCGGTCGCATCCAAAGGCACGAATCCGCTCAACGATCTACGCACGCTTGCCGCGCTCTACCGGCACTATCGAACGATCCGACCGCAGGTCGTCTTCCATTACACGATCAAGCCGAACATATACGGCTCGGTCGCCGCATGGCTCGCTCGCGTGCCATCGATCGCCGTGACGACCGGTCTGGGCTACGTGTTCATTCAAAAGAGCCGGGCGGCACGCATCGCCAAGACCCTCTACCGCATCGCATTCCGCTTTCCGCGCGAAGTCTGGTTCCTCAACCGCGACGACGAAGCCGCGTTCCTGCGCGAGCGCCTGCTCGTCCATCCCGAGCGCGCGAAACTGCTGCACGGCGAAGGCGTCGACATCGATCATTTCAACCTCGCGCCGCTGCCGGGCGCCGCGCACTTCACGTTCGTATTGATCGGACGGTTGCTGTGGGACAAAGGCGTCGGCGAGTACGTCGAGGCTGCCCGCATGCTGCGCGCGCGCTATCCGCATGCGCGCTTTCAACTGCTCGGGCCCGTTGGCGTCGACAATCCGAGCGCGATCGCGCAGACCGACGTCGACGGTTGGAGCAAGGAAGGGGGGATCGAGTATCTTGGGGAAGCGCACGACGTGCGCCCCGTTATCGCGAAAGCCGACTGCGTCGTGTTGCCGTCGTATCGCGAGGGGGTGCCGCGCACGTTGATGGAGGCATCCGCGATGGGCCGGCCTATCGTCGCGACCGACGTGCCGGGCTGCCGCGAGGTCGTCGCCGACGGCGTCACGGGGCTGCTGTGCGAAGCGAAGAACGCGCAAAGCCTCGCGGACAAACTCGGGCGAATCCTCGAGATGAGCGAGGAGGCGCGCCGCGAGATGGGGTTGCGCGGACGTGACAAAGTCGTGGCGGAGTTCGACGAGCGACTCGTCGTCGAGCGCTATCGGCAGACGTTGCACGCGCTGACCGGCGCCGCCGCATTCAAGGGAGAACCACAATGACTTCGAAAGCCCCGCGGGGCGCCATTCTCGTGACCGGGGGAGCCGGCTTCATCGGATCGCACACTGCTGTCGAATTGATGTCGAGCGGCTACGAAGTCGTGCTCGTCGACAACCTCGTCAACAGCAAACGCGAAGCCGTGCACCGCATCGAACGGATCGTCGGACGCCCGGTGCCGTTCTATGAAATCGACGCACGCGACGCAGCCGCGCTCGTGAAGGTGTTCGATGCGCATCCGATCGGCGCGGCGATTCATTTCGCGGCGCTCAAGGCCGTCGGCGAGTCGGTCGCCAAACCGATCGATTACTACCGCAACAACCTGGACAGCCTGCTCGTGCTGCTCGATACGATGCGCGCGCGCGACGTCAAGCGGCTCGTGTTCAGTTCGTCGGCAACGGTCTACGGGATGCCCGAGCGTTCGCCCGTCGACGAATCGTTTCCGCTGTCGGCGACGAACCCTTACGGCCAATCGAAAGTCATCGCCGAGCAAATCCTGCGCGACGTCGAACGCGCCGATCCGAGCTGGCGCATTGCGACGCTGCGCTATTTCAATCCGGTCGGCGCGCACGAAAGCGGCCTCATCGGCGAAGATCCGGCTGACGTGCCGAACAATTTGATGCCCTACGTTGCGCAGGTCGCCGTCGGCAAGCTCGACAAACTGCGCATCTTCGGCGGCGACTACGCCACGCCCGACGGCACCGGCGTGCGCGACTACATCCATGTGGTCGATCTCGCGCGCGGGCACATCGCGGCGCTCGACGCGCTCGACGCGCGCGATGCCAGCCTCGTCGTCAATCTCGGTACGGGGCGCGGCTATTCGGTGCTCGAGGTCGTGCGCGCGTTCGAAGCGGCATCGGGCCGCGCCGTGCCGTACGAGATCGTGGCACGCCGCCCCGGCGACGTAGCGGCATGCTATGCGAGCACCGCGGCCGCCGAGCAGTTGCTCGGCTGGCGCGCACAGTACGGGCTCGAACGGATGTGCGAGGACCATTGGCGGTGGCAGGCGACGAATCCGCGCGGCTACGCCTGATCGGAAGCGCGGCAACGGCCCGCCGCGCACCGTACTCGAGAGCGTGACGCACGCGTCGGAAGGCGGCGGCCCAGCCGGTATAATTCGCCGTCCGCTCACAGGCCACGTTTATGCTTAGTTTCGCGCTCGGTTTTCTCGTCTCGCTCTTCCTCACGCTGCTGATCGTGCGCTATGCGCATTTGCACGAAAAATTCTCGATCGACAGCGACCTGGGCGGCGTGCAGAAATTCCACGCGCGACCGGTTCCTCGCGTGGGCGGCATCGGGATTCTGATCGGCCTCGCCGCCGCTGCACTGCAGTTGAATTGGCCCTACCCTGCGGTCTCGCACGGCATCCTCGCGCTCGTTGCTTGCGGCTTGCCCGCCTTCGCCTCCGGGCTCATCGAGGATCTCACCAAGCGCGTTTCACCCACGGCTCGGCTCGTTGCCACCATGAGCGCCGCCGCGCTGACCTATTTCGCGCTACACGTGGCCGTCGTGCGGATCAGCGTGCCGCCGCTCGATTTTCTGCTGTCGTACGCGGCCGTGTCGTTCGTCGTCACGGTGTTGGCCGTCGCGGCGCTCGCCAACGCCATCAACATCATCGACGGCTTCAACGGCCTGGCATCGATGGTCGCGCTGATGATGTTCGCCTCGCTCGCTTATGTCGCGTTCCGGCTCTCGGACCCGATCGTGCTGTCGGCGTCGCTGATCATGATGGGCGCGGTGCTGGGGTTTTTCATTTGGAATTTCCCCGCCGGCTTGATTTTCCTCGGCGACGGCGGTGCCTATTTCATCGGCTTCATGCTCGCCGAGCTCGCGATCATGCTCGTGATGCGGCACCGCGAGGTGTCGGCGTGGTACCCGGTACTGCTGTTCGTTTATCCGATCTTCGAGACGTGCTTCTCGATCTATCGGAAGAAGTTCGTGCGGGGAATGTCGCCTGGCATTCCCGATGGCGTGCATCTGCACATGCTCGTGTATAAGCGGCTGATGCGATGGGCCGTGGGGGCGGCGACAGCGCATGAACTGACGCAGCGCAACTCGATGACGTCGCCGTACTTGTGGCTGCTCTGCTTGATCGGCGTGATTCCGGCCACGCTCTTTTGGCAGCATACGGTGCATCTTTTCTGTTTTGTCGTGGTGTTTGCGGCGACGTATGTGTGGCTTTATGTGAGCATCGTGCGGTTCAGATCGCCGCGATGGCTCGTGTTTCGGCGCCGCAACCGGCATTGATGGCGCTGGCACCGCCGGTCGGGCAAGCGCGCGCCGTATCGCAGCAACGCGTCGCCAACCGACATGCCTATCGGGTCACGTGGCCGGCCGTCGGCGGCGGTTGAACTGCGCTGAGGGCTGGCATCACGGCCGGCACATACTCGGGCACCCAGCGGCGCAAATCGCGGCGCACCTCGTCGTCCGGCAGTATGCGATGCTGCATGAGCCATGGCAGCAACTCGTCGAGCAGCCCATCGTCGACTTCCCTTGCGCGTGCGATGCGCAATTTGGGATGCGGCGTACGCGTGGTCGTCTCTTCGTCGGCGAGCAGTTCTTCATAGAGCTTTTCGCCGGGGCGCAATCCTGTGAATTCGACCCGAATCTGCTCCTCGGTGTATCCATACAAGCGAATCAGATCGCGCGCCAAATCGACGATACGCACGGGCCGCCCCATGTCGAGAATGAAGATCTCGCCGCCGCGCCCCATGCTCGACGCCTGCAGCACGAGTTGCGATGCCTCCGGAATCGTCATGAAAAAGCGCGTGATTTCGGGGTGAGTCACCGTCACCGGCCCCCCCTTGGCGATTTGCTGCTGGAACTTCGGGATCACACTGCCGGCACTACCGAGCACGTTGCCGAAGCGAACCGTCTCGAACCGCGTGTGATCGCTCGTTTGCTGCAGCGCCTGGCACGCCATCTCCGCCAGCCGCTTGCTCGCGCCCATGACGTTGGTCGGATTGACGGCCTTGTCCGTCGAGATCAGCACGAAACGCGTGACGCCGTTGCGAATAGCCGCGCGCGCGACACGGTAGGTGCCCAGTACGTTGTTGCGCGCCGCCTGCCACGTGTTCAGCTCTTCCATCAGCGGCACGTGCTTGTAAGCTGCCGCGTGATAAACGATATGGGGCACGTAGCGCGACATGACCTGATCGAGCAGCAGCGAATCCTTCACATCGCCGATGATCGGCACGACCGACAATTCCGGAAAGCGTTCGCGCATTTCCTCGGTCAGCCGATACATGGCGAACTCTGACGCATCCAAGACCACGAGTTGAGCCGGCACGAAACGCAGAATCTGACGGCATAGCTCCGAGCCGATCGAACCGCCCGCCCCCGTCACCATCACGACGCGGCCTCGCAGCAGCGCCTCCACGTGCGGCGTGTCGATCGTCACGGGATCGCGCCCGAGCAGATCCTCGAGGTCTATATTGCGGACCTGCGAGAGGAAATCCTGCCCCGGCACGAGGGCGGCCAAAGCCGGCAGCACCATGGCTCGAACGCCTACGCGCACGCACAGCGTAGCGACGCGGCGCTGCGCCTCGACCCCGGCGGAAGGAATCGCGATGATCGCGTGCTCGACCTTCAACTCTGCCGCGACCCGCTCGAGATCGTCGAACGAGCCCAAGACCTGATGACCGTAGACCTCGCGGCCCTGCTTGGCAGGGTCGTCGTCGAGCAACCCGACCAGACGCCATTCGCTGGAACGCGAGAGCTCCCGCGCGAGACTGGCGCCAGCCCCCCCTGCACCGAGGACGATGACGGGTTTGCCTTGAGCAACGAGCCCGCCGTAGAGGTAGAACTCCTTCGTCGCGCGGTAAAGCGCGCGGGCCCCCCCCATCGCGAGAAACACGAGTAGCGGCGAGAGCACGAGCACGGAACGCGGGACGACGGGCTCGGGCTGCACCATGACTGCGAGCACCGTCACGAGCAGCGCGCCAGAGGCGACCGCTTTCGAAATGCGCACGAAGTCGGGCAAACTCGCAAACACCCACATGCCGCGATACAGGCCGAATACGCGGAACATCACGCCATAGGCAGGGAGCACCCAGACAAGCGCCCGCAGCGCGCCGCCGAAGAAATCGTCGGGAATCATCCCGTTGAAGCGAATGACGTAGGCAGCCACCCATACGCTAGCCACGACCGACACGTCGTACATGAACGCGCACAGCGATAGCCATGAAGCTTTGTAGCGGAATATCGGCATTACACCTCGCGGCTCGTCGATGATGAAAGGAAGGCTTCCGAACGTCGCCAGCGAATGTCGATGGCAACGCCGGCCGTCAACAATGCGATGGCCCAAACGACAGCCAGCCCCAATTGGACCCCGAAGGATTGGCCGAGCGCGAGGCACGCCAGGACGATGCCTGCAACCATCAACGCGTACCAGCACAGCGCCGTTCGCGCGTGCCCCATACCGAGACGCACCATGCGCTGATAGTAGTGCTCGCGGTGCGCTTGCCAAAATTTTTCACCGCGGGCCAAGCGTCGCAGCAGTGTCACGGTAGCATCGGCGATGAACGGCGAAAACGCCATCGCTGGAAACCAAAAGGGCCAGGTGCCTTCGCGCCAGCCCCAGTAACCGAGCGCACCGGCCAGAAAACCGAGCGGAATCGATCCGGCGTCGCCGAGAAAAATTCGGGCCGGATGAAAATTGAAAACCAGGAAGCCCGCGGCCGCACCGGCAACGGCCGCGCACGCGCAGGCCAGCGCCGGGTCGGGATGCTGGCCGATCAATGCCGCCAACGCATAGCCGCCGAAGCCGAACAGCGCCATACCGCCAGCCAGGCCGTCCGAACCATCCATGAAATTGTAGAGATTGATGAGCCAGACGAGCGCGAACGCCAGTGGTATCAGCACCCACCAGGGCGACGCAGGGCGCATTGTCGCCAACAGCACTGCCGCTGCCGCGAAGTGTGCCATAAAGCGCACACGCGCCGACAACCCGCGCCGATCGTCGACTTGCGACATTGCGGCAAGCGCGAGCGCGCAAAGCGGGATGACCGCAAAGCGGGGCGCCGTGAGAACCATCACCACGACGACTGCGGGAACGATGCCCCAACCTCCGACGCGCGGCGTGGGACGCTCATGCAGCGAACGCTGATTGGGGACGTCGGTCGCTAGCCGCCAGGCCAACCCGGTCCTCAGCAGCAGCCAAAGAATCGCCGCACAAACGCAGCCGGCCGCTAACGCTGTTGAGCCTACGGTGACGAGATACGTGATCCAAGGCGAACTGATCATGATTTCAATGCGTTGAGCGATACCAAGCGGTCGTTTCCCGCAAGCCGTCCTCGACGGTATACGGTGGCTGCCAGCCAAGTACGCGACGAATGTGCGAGCCGTCGAGTTGCAATTCGCCGACGAGCCGTTCGACCTGAGCCGAACGCCCGAGGATGCGCCCCGCCAGGCGCAGCCACGACGACCGCACCGGAATCAGCCGCGCCGGTGCGCGTAGCTGCACTGCCAGCATACGGGCCAGCTCCGTCACGGTCGGGTCGTAACCGTCGGTGACGTGAAACGTCTCCCCGGCAGCGCGCTCGTCTATCGCACAATGCAACAACGCATCGACGAGGTTACCGACAAAGACAAAGCTGCGCCGCGCGCCGACGGCGCCTAGCGGCAACGGAATGCCACGCGCGATCGCGCTCATGAGTTGCAGGAAGTTGGCGCGCACGCCGGGACCGTAGACGAGCGGCGGGCGCACGATGACGCATTCCAGGCCCGATTCGCGCGCAAATTCGCGCAATGCTCGTTCGGCCTCGAGCTTCGATTGCCCGTAAGGATCATCAGGCATGGGAGGCTCGCCTTCGCCGAGCGGATGGCCGCGATCGGCATCTCCCAGGGCTTTGATGCTGCTGAGGAGCAGCAAACGCCGAGCGCCGTTCGCGTGCGCGGCCCGTGCCACACGCAGCATGCCGTCGACGTTCGCGGCCCGATACGAGGCCAGCGGATCGATCGCGGTATCGCGCATGACATGCACGCGCGCGGCGAGGTGAATCACGCAGTCGGCCCGTGCCGTGCCGAGCCATGCCGATTCGAGCCCCTCGAAATCGGACGCCGAATGCACCCATTCGCTCACGCCCTCCACGCAGCCGCCGGAGCGACGCACGAGTCCCGTGACCGCGTGTCCGCGCGCAACGAGAGTCGCGCAAAGCGCGCGGCCGACGAAGCCGTTGGCGCCCGTCACGACAAGGGTCTTCACAGCCATTTCCAGCCGAATCGGTTATAGAACTTGAATGCCGACGAAATGAACATGCGGATATGCTTGCCACCCTTGCGCGCGGCACCCCCGCCATAGTGCAAGACCCGAACGTCGGGAACGTACGCGATGCGAGCCGCCTGACGAGCGCGAAGGCTCAAATCGTAGTCTTCGAAATAGAGAAAGTAGCGTGGATCGAAGCCTGCCAGGCTTTTGAGCAGTTCCGTCCGAAATAACATGAAGCAGCCGCTAATGATGGGCGGGTCCCAGACGACGTCGCGCTCGTTGACGACATCACGCATTTCGTAGCGCATCATACGCGCATCGAACAGCTTTCTGACCCGGCTCGGACAAAAGCCGCGAACCCAAAGGTCTAATAACGTGGGGTAGCGACGGCACAGATACTGCAGCCGCTTGTCCTCACCATCGATGCGCGGCGCGAGCAATCCGACCTCAGGATGCGCATCGAAAAAACGCAACGCATTAACGAGTGCCTGGCGATCGATGTCGATATCGGGATTGAGGATCAGATGGTAACGGCCGCGCGTCGACTCGACGGCAAGATTGTGGCCACGACCGTAGCCGATGTTTCCGTGGCCGGCGATGACGGTCGAGCTGACACCCTTTTCCGCAAGTTCCGCTAGAACATCGGCAATGTCCGGAAGGCCACCGTTGTCGATCAGATACAAATGCGAACGCTGGCTCGGCCGATCGCGCCTCAACGCACCGCAGGCGTCGCCCAGGCTCCGCAGAGTCTGTACGAGCACGGGTACATCGGGCCGATAGACGACTACCGACGCGGTAAACCCACCCGCGTCGTCCGGCTGCGCATGAAGGAGGCTCTCGTTATGCAAGAAGTTGTCGATAAATGGCGGAAACGAATTAATCAAGCCGCTGCGCCGTCGGAATCAAGGAACGCTGCCCACTGACGATAGAAGCGATTCACGCAGTACTCGTAGAGCATCAAATCGTGCGAGGAGGCGCGCATCATCAGGTCGACGGCACGCAGCGACAGCGCCCTTTGATGGCGTGCCACGACCACGTCCCCGCTGCGCTGCATATCGCGCAGCGGAATCAATTCCGCAGCCCCCGTCGTACGACGATGCGCCTCGAACTCCTCCGAATGCACTTCCGAGAGGATAGCCGCCGCACTTCCGAGGTGCTCGAGCGGAGCAACCAAATAAAACGACGACAACGCCTCGAGCGCTACCTGATAAGCGTGCTCGACGGGCGCAGTGATCAGCGAACGCCATACGTCGTGCTTGACGACGTTACCGTCGAGCAGGCACGCGAAGAAATACGTGTAGATGTTGAACACGCTGACGTCATCGAGCTTCGCTTCGATGAAATCTTCCAGCGAAACGTCCGGAAGACAACCGAACCGCGTGTCCCCCGTTTCCCGATAAATTTTCAAGCACCACTCGTAGTACGAGATGATGCGATCGAACGGATGGCGCAACGTCGAGAAATAGGCCACCCGCTCGTCGCGCACGTACGTTTGAAGATCGACCGGCACGTGGATGTGCACGAACCGGTGCGTCGCAAACTCGCGCGCAAACGCACCGCTATCACGCAGCTCGGCAAATATCGAAAAGCGCTTGGCCTCGACGAAAGTGTCGAGCACGCGGTTGCGGCCAACATTCGCAAACAGGAAATCGAGCAATGCACTGCCGCCCGTGCGGGGCATGTGCACGAAGCAACATCTGTCGACGCCATCGAGTTGGGCTTTGGCAGCGAAAACGGCTTGCTGGCGCTCAGTCGGGAAGACTTTGATCTGGGCGCTGCCGCCGGAAGCGGCTTTCTGACGTTCGGTCGCGAAAAGCTTGCGTATCACAGAAATTGCGCCAACCGGCGATACAGGTCATCGGGAAGATCGGGCGACATCCGATGCAATGGGTTCGACGCCATGCCCGTCGGCGTGACACGGCTCGTGATCTTCGGGAAGTAAGTCTGCTCGGGATCGATCGTCACGATGAACGCGGCCGGTCCTTCAGCCTCGAACCGAGCGCGAAATTGCGCGTCGTTCTCGTACCCGACACCAACCCGCACCGCCGGGACGCCATACGCCGCGAACAACGCTTCCCAGTTCGGCAATCCAAGCCCCGTTTGCAGATCGCAACCAACGTAGCGTCCACCGAAGTAGTTGCGCTGCGTCATGCGAATCGACGCGTAGCCAGAATCATCGAACACGAACATTTTCAAGTTCAGCTTGTTGACCGCAACAGTCCCGACTTCCTGAAGGTTTTGCGAAAACCCGCCATCGCCCTCCACGAGCAACACCCGGCGATCGCGATTGGCCACCGCCGCCCCGATGGCCCCGCTCAAGCCGTAGCCCATCGACGCGAGGCCCTTGTTCGTCACGATCCGTTGGCCCGCCTTCTGCGCGAAGATTTGCATCATCACCGTGAACGCACCACCGCTGCTGCACGGAATCACGACGTCGTCGGCACGCGCAAGCATCGACAGACGCTCCACGAAACGGAACGGCGACAGGTAACCCTGGTGCGTCACGTTCTCCTCGACGAGCGGCAAAGCCTCTTTGACCTGTTCGCAGAACTGCTTCCACTCCGACCAGCGCCCACTGACCGTTTCGAGGAAAGGCGTCATCCAGCGATTGACGTCGTCGCAAATCGGCACATCGACGCGCGGGTGGCCCTTGGTGAGTTCGGCGGGATCGCAATCGACCTGGACGACTTTGCCAACCGAACCGAATTCCTGCCAGTTGAAACCGCTCTGCTGCAACCCGAGGCGCGTTCCGAGCGCGAGAATGACGTCGGCCTGCTGCAACAGCAGGTTGGCGTAACGCTGCCCCCACGTATTGGGACGCCCGAAATAGCACGGGTGATCGGCCGGTACGCGATCCATGCCGTTCCACGTCGTGAGCAACGGCAAATCGTGCTTCGCGGCAACCGCTGCGAGCGCCTCGGCCGCCGGGTGCGAAACGCCGCCGCCGATCAGCACGGCGGGCCGCTTCGCCTCGGCCAGCAACGCGGCAACGGCCTTGATGGAGTCCGCCCCCGTCAATACGCCGGGCGGTAGTTGCGGTTCGCTCGGCGGCGTAGCCGGCGTCTTGGGCAACTGCGTCTCGTCTAGTTGCAGCCCTTGCACGTCCAGCGGCATTTCGATAAAGACCGGCCCGTGACGGCCATGATCCGTCGAAGCGCACAGCGCCAGGAATTCGGCCTGCGAGACCGGCGCGTCGAGCCGCGTACTGACGACCGACAGGGGCCCGGCAATCGCCACGCCGTCGACTTCCTGAATGCCGCGCTGGCGCACTTCGCCGCGGTTCAAGTCGCTCGTTTTCACTTGCCCGCCGATCACGAGCAGTTCGCGGCTCTCGAGATACGCGCCAGCCAGCGCCGTTACGATGTTGGTGAGGCCCGGGCCGGCGGTGACCAGCGCGAGCGCCTTTTCACCCTTCGCGGACGTCGCAGTGAAATATTCGGCGGCAACGCCTGCCGCGACTTCATGCACGACCGGAATGCAGGTCAAATGATGGCTGATGCTCTCCAGCAAATGCATGATGTTGCCGCCGGCAACGAAGAAGCAATGCGTGTATCCGGCTTCCTTCAGCCACTGTGCAATCCAATCGCTATATTTTTTCTGCATGATGATGCTCGTTGAGTTGTTCCACTGATTCTTCACGCACGATCTTGCCGTGCGACACATGCAAGATCCGGTTGCACGTGCGTGCCAGCAAATCCTTATCGTGCGACGCGATCACGACGATTGCGGAACGATTGATCAAATGCGTCAGACGTTCGGACACGCGGGCTTTGAAGTCGTCGTCGCCCACGCTGAGCCATTCGTCCATCAGCAGAATGTCCGAACCCACCGAAGTCGAAATGGAGAATGCCAGCCGCATCATCATGCCGCTGGAATAGGTCCTCACGGGCAGCTTCAGGTATTCGCCGAGGCCGGAAAACTCCGCGATCTCGTCGATGTGCGGACGAATCCGCTTCGGCGCGTGCCCCATCGTGATGCCGCGCAAAATGATGTTTTCGTAGCCTGTCGCGTCGGTGTCGAATCCAGTCGCGATATCGAGCAGCGACGTCACCGTTCCCGAGACGTCGAGCCGGCCGGAGGTCGGTTCGTAGATGCCGCTCAGCGCACGAAGCAGCGTAGTCTTGCCCGAGCCGTTATGCCCATACAATCCCACGCGCTCTCCGTCGGGGATGTGAAGCGATACGCCGTCGACCGCTCGTACCGTCACCCGCTTGTCCGTGCTCGACATTTTCCCGCCCGTCGCGGCCATCAGGAACGTCTTTCGCATCGAACGCTGCGCGCCTTGATAGATCGGGAACTCGACGACAAGCTCCTCTGCGGTGATATGCGCCATGACTTACAACCAGTACACGATCCGCGAACGGAAACGCGAAAAGAAAACGAACGAAACCAAGATCGTCGCGACCTGCACCGCGGCGACACCTACCCAAGCATGCCAGTTGAATGCCTCGCCGAGCAAAGGATTGCGCACGAGCTCGAGCATGTAGAAGAACGGGTTCACTTTCGCGATCCAAATATGGTGCTTCAATACATCGGCGCGCCACATGATCGGCGTCATGAAGAACACGACCTGAAGAACGTTCGCGACGATTTGCGGAATGTCGCGAAAGCGCGCGCTCAGTAGACCGACGAGCAACGCGAGCCAGAACAGAAAGATCGACGTGATAAACAGGCCGAAAACCGACAGGGCGAGCCCCAACGGCTTGAACGGCAGGAACCAAAGCACCACCGCGATCAATACGACTGCGTTGTGCATAAAGATGATCACGTTGCGCCAGATGAGCCGCAAGACATAGGACGAAATCGGAATCTGTCCCGACTTGATGCTTCCTTCCGCGCCCATGAATACGGTACAGCTTTCCGTGATCACGGCGGCCATGAAGTTCCATGTGATCATCCCGGCCGCCAGATACGGAATGTAGTGCGAGACGTCCATATGGAACAATCCCGCATACATCACGCCCAGGCCACCGACGAGCATGGCGGTACTAATCGTGATCCAGAACGGTCCGAGGACCGAGCGGCGATAGCGCTGCCGGATATCGTGCCACCCGAGAAACAGCCAAGTCTCGGTGGCACGCAGCGCCTTGACGAGATCCCGAGCGGCCTCCGCCATACGCGTGGAGAGCGACTTTTGCACTTCTCGTCCTATCAGAAATTAACGCCGGCGAACGTTTCGAGACGGTCGACCACGTAATCGAGCATCTCGTTCGTCAAGCCGGGGAACACACCGAGCCAGAACGTCTGATTCATGATTCGGTCCGTTTGCTCGAGCGTGCCCGCTACGCGATAGTTGAGCCCCTTCATGTAGGGCTGCCGAGTCAAGTTACCGGCGAACAAGAGCCGCGTACCGACCTTGTACTGGTCCAGGTAGGTAAGCAGATCGACGCGATTGAACGGCGCCGACTCGCGGATCGTGACGGGGAAACCGAACCACGACGGCTCGCTGCCCGGCGTTGCCTCGGGCAGGATGAAGAACTCCTCGCACGAAGCGAGCTTCGATTTCAGATAGTCGAAGTTGTGCTTGCGCGCCTCGATGAACCCGGGCAGCTTGTCCATTTGCGCGAGTGCGCATGCGGCCTGCATGTCCGAGATCTTCAGGTTGTAGCCGAGGTGCGAGTACGTGTACTTGTGGTCGTACCCGTACGGCAAATCGCCGAGCTTCCAGCAAAAACGCTTGCCACACGTATTGTCTTTGCCGGGCTGGCAATAGCAATCGCGGCCCCAATCGCGAATCGATTCGACCGCACGGCGCAGGTCGGCGTTGTTCGTGAACACCGCTCCGCCTTCGCCCATCGTGATGTGATGCGCGGGGTAGAAGCTCAGCGTCCCGATATCGCCGAACGAACCAACGAGCTTACCGTCGTAACGCGAGCCCAGCGCATCGCAGCAGTCTTCCACGAGCCACAGGCCATACTTGTCGCACAGCTCACGCACCACCTTCAGGTTGTACGGATTGCCGAGCGTATGCGCGAGCATGATCGCCTTCGTCTTGGGCGTGATCGCAGCTTCGAGCAGTTGCGGGTCGACGTTGTACGTCGGAATGTGCACGTCGACGAACACTGGGATCGCGCCGTTCTGAATGATCGGGTTGACCGTCGTGGGAAAACCCGCGGCCACGCCGATGATTTCGTCGCCGGGACGCACGGCACGTTCGCCGAGCGTTGGCGAACACAAAGCCGTGAAGGCGAGCAGATTCGCCGACGAGCCCGAATTGGTCGTCAGCACGTGCTGGACGCCCAGGAACGCCGCCAGCTTCGCTTCGAAAGCTTCGTTAAAGCGGCCGGTCGTAAGCCAGCCGTCGAGCGCCGCCTCGATCATCAAGCTGACCTCGGCGCCGTCGATGACCTTGCCCGACGGCGGAATAACGGTCACGCCCGGCTCGAAATCGCGCCTGCGGAACGCTTCCTGCGAGTACTGGCGGGCGAGCTCGCCAATCTGCTTTCTCAGTGCATCTTGAGTCATTGTGAGGACTTCCATGAATGATCACGCTTCACAAAAGCGCGAAATTTGTTGAAGGCAGACGTCTCGGACGTCGTCGCGCTCGAGGTAGGCGCGGTGCCACGACACCACCTCGTTCAGCGCGCGCGACAAATCCCAACGCGGTTGCCAGGACAGCCGGCTGCGTGCCTTCGAGCAATCGAGCTTCAGGTAGTGCGCTTCGTGCGGATGAGACGTCGTCTCGTCGATCCGATAGGCGGCGTCACCGCCCCAGACCTGTGCCATTTGCGCAGCGATCCATCCCACCGGTTTCGCGTCGACATCGTTGGGCCCGAAATTCCAGCCTTCCGCGAACTCGACACCATCGCGATGCAGACGTTGCGCCAAGACCAAATATCCCGAAACGGGTTCGAGCACGTGTTGCCACGGACGGATCGCGTGCGGATTGCGAATGAGCGCGGGCTTGCTCGTCTCGAACGCGCGCAACAAGTCCGGAACGAGACGATCGCTCGCCCAGTCGCCGCCGCCGATGACGTTGCCCGCACGCGCACTCGCCAGCGCGACGCCATGCTGTGCGTGGCTTGCGGGATTGAAATACGAATTGCGATAAGCCGCCGCAACGAGTTCCGTACACCCCTTGCTGCTGCTGTACGGATCGTACCCGCCCATTGCCTCGTTTTCCCGATAGCCCCAGGGCCACTCGCGGTTCTCGTAGCACTTGTCCGAGCTCACGATCACGCACGACCGCACACTCGGGCACGCGCGCACCGCTTCGAGCAGGTGCACCGTACCCATGACGTTGGTCGAATACGTTTCGACGGGCGCCTCGTACGAATAACGCACGAGGGGCTGCGCGGCAAGGTGCAGCACGATTTCGGGCCGCGCCTGTCGCACGGCATCGGTCAGCGCCGTCAGATTGCGGATGTCGCCGATCAGCGAGGTCATCTCCTGCGCCACGCGCGCCGTAGTGAACAAGTTCGGCCCTTCGGGCGGCGCCAGCGCAAAGCCGGTCACCTGCGCGCCCAAACTTTGCAGCCACAGCGAAAGCCAGCCGCCTTTGAAGCCCGTATGCCCAGTCAGGAAAACGCGCTTGCCGGCCCAAAACGCGGAATCGATCACCACGTTTTCCACGGCGCCTCCCCGCGTGCCCACAACTCTTCGAGATGGTGCTTGTCGCGCAACGTATCCATCGGCTGCCAGAATCCGCGATGCTCGTGGGCTTGCAGTTGGCCTTGGCGCGCAAGCGTTTCGAGCGGAACGCGTTCCCAGATCGTGTCGTCGCCGTCGATGAGATCGATGACTTCGGGCTTGAGCACGAAATATCCGCCGTTGATCCAGGCACCGTCGCCTTGCGGCTTTTCACGGAAGCTCTCGACGCGCCCTTGTTCGATATTCAAAGCGCCGAAGCGACCAGGCGGCTGCGTGGCCGTGATCGTCGCCAGCTTGCCGTGCGCACGATGAAAATCGATCAACGATGCGATATTTACGTCGGCGACACCGTCTCCGTAGGTGAAGCAGAACTCCTTCTCGCCGACCAGATACTCTTTGACGCGGCGCAGCCGCCCGCCCGTTTGCGTGTCCGCGCCCGTCTCGACCAGCGTGACCCGCCACGGCTCGGCATTGTTTTGATGAACCTCCATACGGTTGTTGGCCATATCGAAGGTCACGTCGGACATGTGCAGGAAGTAATTCGCAAAGTACTCCTTGATCACATACCCTTTGTAGCCGAGGCAAATGATGAAGTCGTTGACTCCGTAGCTCGAATAGATTTTCATGATGTGCCAGAGGATGGGGCGGCCGCCCACCTCGACCATCGGCTTCGGTCGCAAACCCGTTTCTTCGCTGAGTCGAGTGCCCAAGCCCCCGGCCAAAATCACTGCCTTCATCACCCCTCCAAACTGCCGCGGCTGCAATTGCGATTGCCCGCTCGACGGCGCACGATTCGTTAAATGTTTACCACCGACGCAAGATGCGTCTCAACACGCGGCGCCCAAAGTATCCGGCCCGGCGCAGCGGGTTGAAGACGAGATTAGCGGCCACCCGTACCGGAACGGTCGTTTGACGGCTGATCTCCACGCGGGCCACATATTGCTCCAGAACATCCTGGCTGACACCCAGGAATTGCCGCCCGAGGTGAAGCCACTCGCCCCTCGCTCGATGCTCGACGAAATCCTTGATCTGCGACGACGCACGACGATACTCAGTAAGACGAGCAACCAGCCGGTCGAAATCGCGATCCACCCAGACGTAGGGTGGCGCCTCCGCGACATCGAGGACGGCCAGCACGCTCGGTACACCGCCGGGCACGTCCGGGTCGACCGCTACCCACCCGATCGGCATTTCGTAGATATCGAACCCGTGCCGATGACAACGCCGACAATTGCGGTAGGGGTCGTCGTCGTGCTTGGCATAGGTCTTGTGAAAGAGCCTGGTCCATTTGCGCAACTCGCTCCGCGAGCGCTTGCCCTCGGCAATTTCCTGGATCCTCTCGATCGGCACGAAGAGGTCGTAGCTGAACAAATCGCAGCTAACGATAAAGTCCCGCACCGTTCGAAACGTACCCGACTCGACCTTGTTGCGACTCTCGCCCGTGACGACCGACGCCTCGACCTGGCAAAAGATCTTGTGAATGCAGTCGTGCAGGAACTTGAATCGCGTGCCGTCGCGACGGCCCTCGAAAATCACCGCAACGGTAGACGGCTTGAATACGCCCCTCGATATCAAATGGCGTAATTGTAACGCGAGGCCGATGCCCCAGAAATGATAGTCGCCGAGCTCGTGACGTTTGGCGAATCGCCGGAAGTGCTCGAACTGCTGCGCATCGCCAGCATGACGATAGAACACCAACGGACGATTGACGATCCGCGCGCGCCGTGGGCTGAAGCATTCGAGAATCCAGCACACGTGCGAATAAATCTTTTGAATCGTCAAGGCTTCGCGCGCGATCTTCACATCGGCGTACTCGCGCCGCATGATGACGTTCGAAATACCGGCCAGCATGAACATGAAGCCGACCGACCGCACCAGCGCATCGCCCGTCACGTCGAAGTGGTCACCATGCATCGGCACCATGTGCTCGGCCAATGGAGCGCCGTCATCGTCGATCAACCGCGAATTGAAGATGAACACGTCCGCAGCGTCGGCCTTGATGAGCCGCACGACTTCAAAGATGGTGTCGCAAATGGGGATCTCGTCATCCCCATGAAACCAGACGTAGTCGCCCCGGCAAAATTCGAGCGACTCGAACATGTTCTCTTCGGCTGTCGGCAAGAATTCGACGCGATTGACGAGTCGCACCTTGTCTGACACCAAGGGTTCGATCAGGGTTTGGGTATCGTCGTTCGAGCAATTGTTGACGACGATGATCTCGACATCGTCGGTATGCGGCAAAAGGTTTTGCTGCAAATACAGCACGAGCGCATGGACACGCGCACCCCGGTTGTAGGTGGGGATGCAGATGGTCAGCGCCACACGCTGCTCAGGAGGCAGCATATCGATCGATACCGCCGTGGCTGTCGGATGCGGATTCATGCTTCGTAGAGTTTGATACGTCCCGACTTGAGCCGGTTCTTGATGACGTTGGCCGTATAGAGAAGGCCCCTCTCCCTGACCATCAGCCAAATGGTGCGGACCACGCTGAAGTATCGTTCGGAGGCCTTGATCTTCGGTACGTACGCGTCCGACATGGGCTCGTCATAAGTCACTTGCTGAACCGCGGCCTGGGTACCGTCGACGAAACGCCGCACCTCCTGCTCGGCCAGTGCGAACAATTCCATATAGCGCTCGCGCGCCTGCACGACCGTTTCCTTGGCGCGCGCGAGGCCAGCGGGATCGTCGCCCCAGACGTAGCCGTACGTACCCAGCTCGGCCTTACCGATCAGATCCGTGAAGTGCTCGTTCGGCAAGAACACGACAGGGCAGCCACACAACATGGCCTCGATAGCCAATGCCGAATTCTCATAGCAATAGAAAACCTCGCAGCGTCGGAAGAGATCGCGGATTTGATCGGGCGTCTGAGCGTCGGGACGATCGCGCAGGATTTCCTCCATCCCCTCCGTTACCGGGGATGTCTTGCCACCGTGATAGTACTTGTACTTCCCCGCGTAAAAACATCCCCCTTGACGCTTCGTACCCGCGGGAGGAGGCGTGAACAATTGCGGATCGGACGCGGGGACGAAGATCGTGTGGCGCGATCGAGGCACCGTGGCCGCGATGGCTTCGCTGTACGAGATGCAGTATTCGCTTTCCGGATACGCTTCGTCGCCGCCCAGCAGTCCCGCATAGTTCAGCACATAACGAACGACGAACGGCGCATTGAGCGGATTACCTCGCATGTTCTCGGGATAGATCGTAATCGGAGTGAGGCCGCTCTCGCGGTGATAGTCCATCACGCGCTTGGTCAACAGCGGCGTATTCAACGCCGGATGCGTCGACAGATAAGGCGGCGAATGCGGATAAATGATCAGGAACGCTGTTTCCCCCATGCGATTGAGCGCGTGGCAAAGGAAATGGAGAACCTTGATTCCGGCGGACGTGCGCACATAGCGCGGCGCAACCACGTAGTACGGGTTGCGCCGCTTGGCGAAGAAAACCGTTTCTAACTCACTCACACGTGTGCCTTTTTAGCCAAACCGGTCAAGTAGGCAGCCGTATCGACGATCTGCTCGTCCAGCGAACGAGGCGCAAAGCTAAAGCGCTGCTCGAGCGCGCGGATGCGCTCCGGATCACCGACGTAATAGTTGTTGGGGATGGCCTTGACGTGTGGCCGCTCGACGCTGGAACCCAACGCTCCGAGGACGCTCCGGCACCGCTGCGCAAGCTCACCGATCTCGATAACTTCCGTCCCGACGGTATCGAAGAGTGCCGAGCTGTCGAGTCCGCCGTCGAGCATCGCCGCCATGCCGAGGCGTATCAGATCCTCGACGGCGTAATACGACCGCCACACAGGGTGCGTAGCCTGGATGCGAATTGGCCGCCCTTCGAGGCAAGCGAGAATGATCGACGACAGCGCGTAGAGTTCGTGCTTGTTGATATAGGCGCCGCTCAGATTGAAGACGCGCGAAATAATCGCCGGAAAGCCTCGCTGGGCAGCCTTGTCGCCGAACAGATGCTCGTCGTCAAGCTTGCAGCGGCCGTAGATGGCACCATCGGATCGATTATCGGGATCAAGGCCCGCATAAGCCGCACCGCTCGACGGAATGAACATGCCCGCCACCTCGTGCCCGTCGATGAAGCGGATGACGGCCTGCCGAATGCCCTCGTTACTGCTCAAATACTCGTCGAGCGTCATCTTGCCGACGCTGTCCTTCGTCCGGAACGCATAGTGGAAGACGATGGCCGGCCGCTCGAGCATCAGACTAGGCAGATCGTCGAGCGCGCGAACACGAATAGGCACGCCCGCACCGAGCGTCAAGGCGCGCTCGCTCGATGCGAACGCATGCACCCGCTTGCTCGCATCGCGCCCAAACTCGCGATAGAGGTAAGCCAGCGTTGCTTGCCCCAACCATCCGGTGGCGCCGGCAACGACAAAGTCGAAGTCGGTATCGATAGCCATCGGATCGCCAGTCAGAGCTCGCTCAAACTGCAAGCGAAAGCTTCGGTAATCGCCGCGCTCGTCGCGTCATTGCGCTCCAGCGAAATGCGCTCCAATTCGCCGTCACGCACCGGCACGATGACGCGATAGTGGGTCTGCGAGTGCTTCTTGTCGCTCTTGAAATGTTCGAACAGCGATTGCGGCGAGATGCGCTCGAGTGACGAAAGCGTATGGCGCACAGGCCCGAGCAAAGCGCGCACGTGCTCCATCAAGGCGCCGGCCAGCGCTTTACCGTGCTCCGACAGCCGCCCCGCATCCTCGGCGAATCGATATGCCGTCAACATGCCGACACCGACCGCAATACCGTGCGGAACATCGAAATGGGTAGCCGATTCGAGCGCATGTCCAAACGTGTGACCGAAATTGAGCAGTAGCCGTTCGGCCTGATCGAATTCATCCGTTTCGATGAACCACTTCTTGGCCCGCAAGCTTTGCTCGATGATGCGCGCGGCCTTATCGCGGCCAAGCGGAACGGCAGGCGCGAGCTTCAGATAGGTGCCAAATTCTTCCGCACCGCGCGCGTAGCAAATCTTGACAGACTCCATCAGCCCGCTCGTCAATTGCACGGCGTCGAGACTATCGACGAATGCGAGATCGATCAGGATTTGCGCGGGAGGATGAAAGTTACCGACGAGGTTCTTGTACATCCCCACGTTGATCGACGACTTGCCCCCAATACAGGAATCCACCATGCCGAGCAGCGTGGTCGGGCAATAGTGCCAGCGTAGGCCTCGCATATAGACGGACGCGACGAACGTAGCGATGTCCTGCACGATGCCGCCGCCCACGGCGACGATTTCCGTTTCGCGCGTGGCGCCGAAGCGCTTCAGTTGCTCGATGACGGGCGCCATCCGCTCGAGCGCCTTGTTCTCCTCGGACGCTTCGATCTCGATGATGGGATCGGTGATGAATTGCACCTGCGGCAGCAAGCGCCGATCGACGATGAAGATCCGATGCGTCGGCGCAGCGATCGCCGCGCGCACCAAATCCTCACCGATAGCGACACGGTATGCCCCCGAGGCGCTTTGGATATCAAAGGATGCGCGCATAGGAAAACCCTTTATCGACGGTAATGAACTGCCCCGTGATCGCGCGGTGTGCGGTCGAGCAGCAAAACTCCACGGCTGCCGCAACGTCGTCGACCCCAGCCAGACGTCCGGCAGGCGTCGCCGCCTCCAGCCGCTGGATCTGCTCCGCGCTCAGGTTCGCTCGCGTCATCGGCGTATCGAGCGCGCCGGGCAACACGGCATTGATCACGTGCCCCGCCGGCGCAAGATCGATCGATGCAGAGCGTATCAGCCCTTGCAATGCCGACTTGGTAATGCAATAAGACAGCTTGTTTTGCCGCGCGATGTTCTGCCACATCGAACTGACCACGCACAACCGCGCACCGTCGGCGGCAACCCGTTTTTGGCGCAAAAGCGCGTTCAACGAAGCCAATACGAACAAGACGTTCGCCTCGTACATCTGCTGATGCCGAGCCGCATCGAAATCCTCGATGCTGTCGTTGCAGTTATCGCCTTGCGCCCAAACAACGGCGTCCAATTCGGCGAGCGCGGCAGGCGGTTCGGGCTGGTCGAGCGGGGACCACACCACATGGGCCCAGCCGCATGCGGCATCGACCCGATTGGGGGCACGCCGACCGATGCCCAGCACATCCCAGCCGCGCTGCGCGAACCAGGCCACCAGCGCACCGCCGATGGCCCCGGACGCACCGAAGATAGCGATTCGAGGTCGCTTCGATGACACTACCGGCCTCTTACTTGGCGTTCAGAACGTGCCAACGCTCTTCGAGCATGCGAATGCGCTTGTCGTCTTCCTTCTCGATCAAGCCATAGTATTCGCGCTTGTTCTGCAGCCACAGCAATTCGAAGTGAACCGCTTGCAACAGGCCCTGCTCGATGCTCGGCTGATCGACTGCGCCCGCCGAGAAAATGATCTTGCGCGTCTCGAAGCGCGTGAGATAGTTCGCACGCAGACGACGCAACGCCGGCAGGGCATCCATCGACACGCCGCCGCCGACCACGAGCTCCAGCCCCGTTTCCTTGGCGGCCGTGCCGGTGCTCACCGCGTAATCGGTCACCTTGTCGCTGTTGATGTCGTCACGCGAATAGCCGTTGGAGAGCGAGAAGTCGACACGACCGAAAACCACACCATTGAGGCCATTGGGAACGCTCGCGGCGTCTACGAGGCCCTTCAGGTTGTTATATCCGGTGATCGTCTCGAGATTGAACAGGAATTTCGTATCCTGTTGCTCTTCAGCCGAATAAACCTTATTCTTAGCTTCAATGAATTTGCTGACCGCATACGGCGATTCGATCATCGGCGCGATGATGTATTCCACGCCAATCTGCTTGCTTTCGAGCAAG
Organism: Trinickia acidisoli; assembly: GCF_017315725.1. NCBI lineage: Bacteria > Pseudomonadati > Pseudomonadota > Betaproteobacteria > Burkholderiales > Burkholderiaceae > Trinickia > Trinickia acidisoli. The sequence goes on along the minus strand of NZ_JAFLRG010000001.1, from coordinate 1,028,455 downwards.
TCGCGAATGGCTTCGCAGCCACCGATCTTCAATCCAACGCCGACACCAGCCTTGCGCGCGATTTCGATCAAGCGCAACAATTCATCGACACGCGTGCCTTCGGCTTCGAACTCGGCCTTCACTGCGAGATAGCCGAATTCTTCCTTCCCGCGACGCAGGATTTCCAACATCTTTCGTTCGCGACTATTCATCAACAACTCCTTTCAATAAAAGCGATACCGTTCTAATCGGCGCAAACCCTGCGACCGGGCGCGAACGTACACCTACCCGCGATCTTCGGCAAGGCTGGAAGTGTACAAGCAAACCCGCCCCCTGGAAAGGCTGGCATCCCTGCTGTTGCCTTACATTAACCAACTGTTACATGCACTCGAGTGCCCTTCTCTCATTGCTTGGTCTCGCGCATTTGCATGCACAGGCGTAGAGCGTCGTCCCAGCGCGGCACACGCAATCCAAACGCGGCTGTAAGCTTTTCCCCAGACAAACGCGAATTGGCTGGCCGTTTCGCAGGAGTTGGATAAGCAGCCGTCGAAATCGGCAATACTTGCGGTACACGCGATAATTCATCGGAATTAATTTCAGCGAAAATTGCCGATGCAAAGCCATGCCATGAGGTCGATCCGGCTGCGGTCAAGTGGTAGGTGCCCGTGCGTGCCGCCCACCATTCAGGCATGTGCCGCGCGGCAAACCCCTGCGCAACCACGTGCGCCGTCAGCGCGGCGATCGTATTGCTCCAAGTCGGCGCGCCGAATTGATCGGCCACGACCTTGAGCTCCGGCCGCTGCGCACCGAGCCGCAACATGGTGAGCAGGAAGTTCTTGCCTCGCAGACCATACACCCAGCTCGTGCGCAGCACGAGGTGTTGCGCACCGCTGGCCGAAACAGCCTGCTCGCCGGCCAGCTTCGTCCGCCCATAGGCGTTCTGCGGATCGGTTGCGTCATCTTCCAAATACGGCGTCGTCTTCGCGCCGCTGAATACGTAGTCGGTCGAATAATGAATCAGCGCAGCACCCAAGCGCTTGCTTTCCTCTGCAAGCACAGCCGGCGCTTCGCCGTTGATGCGCATGGCAAGCTCGAACTCTTCTTCTGCCCGATCGACCGCCGTGTATGCCGCAGCATTGACGATGACATCGGGCCGCACGTCGCGCACGACGCGCCGAAGCCCGTCGAGATCCGACAAGTCGCATCGCGAACGATCCAACCCAACGACACGGCCAAGACCCTGCAGCGCACGCACGAGTTCGAAACCCACCTGCCCGTTCACGCCCGTCACCAACAAAACACGCTCATCGCCAGGCTCGTGCGTCGGCATTTCCGTCCCCATCACGCAAAACACTCGGCATCGGCCAACCGCTTGCCGGCCGTGTCCTTCGCGGCGAGCACGGGCTCGAACTCGATGGGCCATTCGATCCCGATGTCCGGGTCGTTCCAAAGCAGCGTCCGTTCGTGCTCCGGGTACCAGAAATCGGACGTTTTGTAGAGAAATTGCGCCGACTCGGACAGCACGACGAAACCGTGTGCGAAGCCGGGCGGTATCCAGAGTTGGCGGCGGTTATCGCCCGAGAGCACGACGCCCTCCCACTTCCCGAACGTCGGCGAGCTGCGGCGCACATCCACGGCCACGTCGAACACTTCGCCCTCGGTCACACGCACGAGCTTGCCTTGCGGATGGTGGATTTGATAGTGCAGGCCCCGCAGCACGCCCCTGGCTGAGCGAGAGTGATTGTCCTGCACGAATTCGACGCCGGGTTGTACCTGCTCGGCGAACTCGCGCGCGTTGAAGCTTTCGAAGAAGAACCCGCGTGCGTCGCCGAACACCTTGGGCTCGATCAGTTTGACGTCGGGAAGCGCGCTAACGGGAGTGACTTGGATACTCATGCGACTTGATTGGTGAGAATGCTTTGCAGATAGGCGCCGTAGCCGTTTTTCGCAAGCGGCTGAGCGAGCTTGAGCAGTTGCTCGGCATCGATCCAGCGCTGGCGATAAGCGATTTCCTCCGGACAAGCGACCATCAACCCCTGCCGCTTCTGCAACGTGGAGATGAACGTCGCCGCTTCGATCAACGAATCATGCGTGCCGGTATCGAGCCATGCGTAGCCCCGGCCCATGATTTCGACATTGAGCTGTCCATCGGCGAGATAACGCGAATTGACGTCGGTGATTTCGAGTTCGCCGCGCGCCGAGGGCTTGATGTCGGCCGCGATGTCGCACACTTTTTCGTCGTAGAAGTACAAGCCTGTCACCGCATAGCTGGAGCGCGGGCGAGCCGGCTTTTCCTCGATCGAGCGCGCGCGAAACTGCGCATCGAACTCGACGACGCCGTAACGCTCCGGGTCCTGGACGTGATAGGCGAACACCGTCGCGCCGCACGCTCTGGCATCCGCGCGTTCGAGTTGCGCGGCAAGATCGTGCCCGTAGAAGATGTTGTCGCCGAGAATGAGCGCCGACGGCTCGCCGCCGACAAAATCGCGGCCGATGACGAACGCCTGCGCCAACCCGTCCGGGGACGGCTGCACCGCGTATTGGAAGCTCATCCCCCATTGGCTGCCGTCGTGCAGCATCGCCTCAAAGCGCGGCGTGTCCTGCGGCGTCGAAATGATGAGCACGTCGCGCACGCCGGCGACCATCAGCGTCGACAGCGGATAGTAGATCATCGGCTTGTCGTAGACGGGCAGAAGCTGCTTCGATACGACGTGCGTGATCGGGTAAAGCCGTGTGCCCGAGCCGCCTGCGAGAATAATGCCTTTGCGCGCCATAGGTTTCGCTCTCGTCAACTGCGCTTCGCGTAGTTCGTCTCGACCCACTTCCGGTATTCGCCGGATGCGACCTCGTCGACCCACGTCTGATTTTCGAGGTACCAGTGTACCGTTTCGGCAAGGCCGCTTTCGAACGTATGCGCCGGCTTCCACCCGAGCTCGCGCTCGAGCTTGCGCGCGTCGATCGCATAGCGCCGGTCATGGCCGGGGCGGTCTTTGACGAACGCGATTTGATCGCGATGGGAGCCGCTCGGCTTCGGCCGTGCACCGTCGAGCAAATCGCAGATCGCCTGAACGACTTCGATGTTCGTCTTTTCGTTCCAGCCGCCAATGTTGTAGGTCTCGCCGGGCGTGCCGCGCGCGAGCACTTCGCGCACGGCGGCGCAATGGTCGCCGACGTACAGCCAATCGCGCACGTTCCGTCCGTCTCCGTAGACGGGCAGCGGCTTTCCGGCGATGGCGTTCGCGATCACCAACGGAATCAGCTTTTCCGGAAACTGATATGGGCCGTAGTTGTTCGAGCAGTTCGTCGTCAGCACAGGCAGCCCGTACGTGTGGTGGTAGGCGCGCACGAGATGATCGGAGCCGGCCTTGCTGGCCGAATAGGGACTATTCGGCGCGTATTGGGACGCCTCGGAAAACGGGGGGTCGGTGGGCGACAACGATCCGAACACTTCGTCCGTCGACACGTGCAGGAACCGGAAGCCGGCTCGGGCGGCGTCGTCGAGGCCGCTCCAATAAGCGCGCACGGCTTCGAGCAGCGTGAAGGTCCCAACGACATTGGTCTGGACGAAATCGGCCGGGCCGTGAATCGACCGATCGACGTGGCTTTCCGCGGCAAAGTGCACCACGGCCCGCGGCCGGTGCTCCGTCAACATCGCCGCGAGCGCGGCGCCGTCACCAATATCGGCCCGCACGAAAACATGCCCCGAATTGCCTTCCAAGGACTGAAGCGTGCGCAGATTGCCCGCGTAAGTCAGCTTATCGACGTTCAGCACGGCCTCGTCCGATCGGCGCAACCAATCGAGCACGAAGTTGGCGCCGATGAAGCCGGCACCGCCGGTTACCAGAATCATGGAGTCCCTTTGGAAAACGCTTGGCGAGCGATCATGTAAAAGCTTCCGTACAATCGGGTCATGGAATCGACGGCTCGAACGCTCGTTCGCAAGACTGCGGGGAGCGGAAAGGCTCGATTATAAAGCCCGCTCGTAACACTCGCGAAGCGCAGCGAAACTCGACGCGCGCCGCGGCCGACATAAGTCATGATCACAACCCTTGCTACCACACCGTTCGCTTTCGGCGATCTTCAAGGCTGCCATACCCCCTTCAAGCGCCTGCTCTCGCAATTGCCGCTCGCGCCCGACACGCCGCTCTGGTTTGCCGGCGATCTCGTCAATCGCGGCCCCGATTCCTTGGCAACGCTGCGCGACGTCATGGCTTTGGACGAGTCCGCGCGCGCGGTGCTCGGCAATCATGATCTGCACCTGCTGGCCGTCGCAGCCGGCATTCGACCGCTAAAAAAAAGCGATACGCTTGCCGACATCCTCGCCGCACCCGATGCCGGTGAGCTGATCGACTGGCTGCGCCATCGCCCGTTCGCGCATTTCGAGCGCGACCTGCTGATGGTTCACGCCGGCGTGCTGCCGCAATGGGACGTCACGCTCGCGCTCGAGCTCGCTGACGAACTGCAATGCGCGTTGCGCTCGCCGGATTGGAAACAGACGCTCGCGCAGTGGTACGGCAACGAGCCGCGTCGATGGAGCGCCGATTTGAAGCGGGCGGACCGCCAACGCGTCGCATTCAACGCCTTCACGCGCATCCGGTTTTGCACCCCGAACGGGGAGATGGAGTTCGACTGCAGCAATGGGCCCGACGCGGCTCCACCCGGCTACCTGCCTTGGTTCGACGCCCCGGACCGGCGCACAGCCGACGTCACCGTCGTATTCGGCCACTGGGCCGCGCTTGGGCTCATGCTGAAAGACAACCTGATCGGGCTCGATTCTGGCTGCGTATGGGGCAATCGCCTGTCCGCGGTACGACTGGCCCGCCTGCCCCACGAACGCGAAGTGATCCAAGTCGCGTGCGACGGTTGCGTTTCCCGCCCCGAATAGCGCCGCGGCACCCACACCCGGCGGCTCGTAGGGCTCGTAGGATTAGCGGAGCATTAAGTATTTGGTTATGCAGGATTAAACACTTGGTAATGGTTGTAAGCGGTCAAGTGCTTTGTCCCCCACCGCGTTGCTTCATACAATCGTCTTATTGCACTGGGCCGCAGACGCGGCCCTAGTAGGAGACACATTTGCAACGCACTCTTCACACTCTCGCTCCCCACCCGATGCCGCAGACCGATATCTCGACGCGCGAGCCGGGCGGCGTGCTGTGGCTGACCGGCCTGTCCGGGGCCGGCAAGACGACGCTGGCCAAGGCACTGAAGCAACGGCTGACCGACGAACGCTGCATGGCGGTCGTCCTAGACGGAGACGTATTGCGCACCGGCCTGAACGCCGGCCTCGGCTTCAGCAGCGCCGACCGCCGAGAAAACATTCGCCGCACGGCGGAGGTTGCATCGCTGTTCAAGGCCGAAGGCTTCGTCGTCATTTGCGCTTTGATCTCCCCGGCGGCCGCCCAGCGCAAGCTGGCCCGCGCGATCGTCGGCGAGCGTTTCTTCGAAGTACACGTGAGCAGCGATCTGAGCGTATGTGAAGCGCGCGATCCGAAGGGGCTCTACGCAAAAGCGCGTAGCGGCACGCTAGCCGAATTCACCGGCGTCTCCTCGCCCTACGAAGTGCCGACCGCTCCCGACCTGGCGCTCGATACGCGCCATTCCAGCATTGCCGAGTCGCTCGACGAGCTGGACAGTTTCGTTCGCAGCCATATTCGCCTCGCACGGTCGCAAGGCTGACGCCATCGGCATCGCGTTCACGAATCCGCTGACGCGGCCGGACCGGCTGGGAGATCGGGGCTTTGCGCTTCGCGAGGCACCGATTCCGGCGGCGTCTTCGTTCCCGCTTGCAACATCGCCAAACCGGCCGCCACCACCTGCCTCGCCTGCGCCGCCAGTTCGCGCCTGTCGCCGACCGGCGCGATAGGCTCGCCCACGTATAAATGCGCCGTCACCGGCCCGTTGCGCAGGAGCGTGTCGAGCGATTCGAGTAGCGACGTGTCGCCGACATACGCGGGCGCGGTCGATTGGCGCCCTTGCGAATCTTCGTATAGCAGGCAGATCGGCTGGACGGCACATTGAGCCGCGAGGGCCGCCTGGAATAGGTTCGAGTGAAACGGCAGCAACGCGAGGCCGTCCGACGTCGTGCCTTCGGGAAACATGCAAACGCAGCCGCCGGCTTCGAGCCGAGTAGCCAGCTCATGCATGATCCGTTTTGCGTCCCTGCGCTTTTCGCGTTGCAAGAACACGGTATCGAGCTGAGCCGCGAGCCAGCCGATGACGGGCCACGCGCGCACTTCCGCCTTCGAGACGAACGGTGTCGGCCGCCACGCATTGATCACGTAGATGTCGATCCACGAAATATGGTTGCCGACGACGAGCGTGCGTTGGTCGAGCCGCGCCGCGTCGTTGTGTACGACGAGCCGCATGCCCACGAGTTCGAGCAGCTTCAGCGACCAGATGCGATTGATCTCGACTCTGCGCGCAGCCGTGAGTCGCGGAAAACGCGTCGCCACGATCCATGCGCCACACAGCAGATGGAGCGCAAGCCGAAGCTTGGCAAGCATGACCCTCATCGCGATGCTCCCCTGCGTTTGCCTGCGCGCTGCACGCCTGTCACGCCTGTCACGCCTGTTCGTACGCCACGTGACCCGCGACGATCGTCGCGCGCACGCGCGCCGGCAGCTCGTAGCCGAGGAACGGCGTGTTGTGCCCTTGGCTCTTGAGCGCGCGAGGCTCGACGCGCCAATAGGCATTTCGGTCGAACACGCAGATGTCGGCCGCCGCCCCCACCTCCATGCGGCCCACGGGCAGCTTGAGGACGTTCGCCGGCTCGACCGTGATGCGGCTCAGTGCCCGCGCGAGCGGCAGCCGCGCCTCGTCGGCCCACTTTACCGTCAGCGAGAGCAGCAACTCGAGGCCGGTCGCGCCGGGCGTGGCCTCAGCGAACGGCAGCAGCTTTTCATCGTCGTCAACGGGCGTATGCGCCGAACAGATGGCGTCGATCGTTCCATCGGCCAGGCCCGCGCGAATCGCCTCGCGATCGCGCTGTGCGCGCAACGGGGGATCGAGGCGGAACTGAGAATCGAAGTAGCCAATGTCGACGTCGATCAGATGAATGTGATTCGCGCTGACGTCGCACGAAACGGGCAGCCCCTCGGCCTTCGCCTCGCGCACGAGCGCAACGCCCGCGGCCGACGACAAGTGCGACAGGTGAACGCGCGCGCCCGTTGCTCGCGTCAGCTCGAAAATCGTATGCAATGCGATGGTCTCGGCCGCCACGGGCACGCCCGACAAGCCCAAGCGCGACGCGAGCGCGCCGCTTGCCGCCACGCCACCTTGCGCAAGGTAGGCGTCTTGCGGCCTCAGCCATACCGTATAGCCGTAAGTACTCGCATATTGCAGCGCGCGCAGTAGCACTTTCGTATCGACGACGGGCACGTCGGCTTGCGTGAAGCCGATGCAGCCGGCTTCGGTCAGCTCGACCATCTCGGTGATCACGGCACCCTTCAATCCGACCGTCAACGCGCCGAGCGGATGCACGTGTGCGCGATGCAGCTTGCTCGCGCGAAACTTGAGCATTTCGACGAGCCCGGGTTCATCGAGCACCGGGTCGGTGTCGGGCGGGCACGCGAGCGTCGTCACGCCGCCGGCCACGGCCGCCGCCATCTCGGAGTCGAGCGTCGCCTTGTGCTCGTAGCCGGGCTCGCGCAGCCGCGCCGACAAATCGACGAAGCCGGGTGCAACATCAAGCCCCTTCGCGTCGATCGTCTTGTCAGCCTTGAACCCAGCGGGCGCCGCGCCGATCGCGGCGATGGCGCCGTCGGCAATGAAAACGTCCGCCCGTCGCTCGGTGCCCGCTTGCGGGTCGATCACCGTGCCGCCTTCGATATGAATCTTCATGCGCTGCCTTTATTGTCTTTCCGTCGCTCTTCTTGCTGCCGCTTCCGTGCCGCTCGGGCTTCGATGCGGCTTGCTCAATCGTTGTTGCCGGCGACGATGCTCATCACGGCCATGCGCACCGCGATGCCGAACGTCACCTGACTCAGGATCACCGATTGCGGGCCGTCGGCCACCTGCGAATCGATCTCCACGCCACGATTCATCGGGCCCGGATGCATGACGATGGCATCGGGCGCGGCGCGGGCGAGCCGCTCGGGCGTGAGCCCCCAGCTCTTGAAGTACTCCTGTGCCGAAGGCAGCAACGCGCCGCTCATCCGCTCGTTCTGCAAGCGCAGCATGATGATGACGTCGACGTCCTTGAGCCCTTCGTCGAGGTTGTGGTACACGCGCACGCCAAGCTCTTCGAGGCCGCCCGGCAACAGCGTGCGCGGGCCGATCGCCCGCACCTCGGGTACGCCGAGCGTCGTCAGCGCGTGAATGTCCGAACGCGCCACGCGCGAGTGCAGGATGTCACCGACGATCGCCACGCGCAGATTCGTGAAATCGCGCTTGTAGTGGCGAATCGTGTACATGTCGAGCAGCCCCTGCGTGGGATGCGCGTGGCGCCCGTCGCCGGCGTTGATCACGTGCACGTGCGGTGCGCAGTGTTCGGCGATCAGATACGGCGCGCCACTCGACGCATGGCGCACGACGAACATATCGGCGTGCATGGCCGACAGGTTGTTGATCGTGTCGAGCAACGATTCCCCTTTGCTCGTCGACGATGCATTGATGTTCAGATTGAGCACGTCGGCCGATAGACGCTTCGCGGCGATCTCGAACGTCGTGCGCGTGCGCGTCGAGTTTTCGAAGAAGAGGTTGAATACCGACTTGCCGCGCAGCAGCGGCACCTTCTTGACCTCGCGATCGGTCACGCTCACGAACTGCTCGGCCGTGTCGAGAATGTGCGTGACGATCGCGCGCGGCAGCCCTTCGATCGTCAGCAAATGCTTGAGCTCGCCGTTTTTCGTGAGCTGCGGATTGCCTTTCAGGAAGCCGTAGCGAAAGCGTTCGGCGGTTGAAGCCTCGCCGCTCTGATCGGCGCGGCCCGGGGTGGCGGTATTCATGATCGGTCTAATTCAAACGGAGAGGGACGACACGCACGCCGGCACGATACGCGCGCTGTCGAAAAGCGCCGGCGGCAAGTTCGGCGCACGGTTCAATCGGTGCGCTCTTCGGTGCGGAACGTGAACTGCATCTCACTGCCGCGCTCGAGCACGAGCGTCGCGTCGGCGCGAATTTCCGCGTGCGCGCCCACGAAGCGCGCTTCGACCGGCATCTCGCGGCCACTGCGCTCGGCGAGCACGGCAAGCTCGATCGCGGCGGGACGCCCGTAGTCGTACAGTTCGTTGATGGCGGCGCGCACCGTGCGGCCCGTGTGCAACACGTCGTCCACGAGCACGATGCGCCGGTTGTCGACGTCGAACGGCAACGAGGTAGGGCTGGCTTGGCTGTGCAATCCTTTTTTGGCGTAGTCGTCGCGATGCAGCGCGACGTTCACGACACCGAAAAACGTCGCGCCGAGATCGCGCGCGAGACGCTCGGCGAGCCATGCGCCACCGCTGTAAATCCCCGCGAGCACGGGACCGTCGGTAGCCGCGAACGATGCGCCATAGGCGTCGCGGATCTGCGCGAGGAGCGTCCGATAGGACGCTTCGGCATCAGTGCAACTCATCGGAAAGCCCGTCCAGATACTGTTGAAGAATGACGCGCGCCGCCTCGGCATCGCGCATCTGTGCGGCAACGCCGCTCTCGCGCATGTCGAGATCGGCCGCCACCGAGCTGTAACGCTCGTCGACCCACGCGACAGGCAGATTGAAACGCCCGTTCAACTGATTGCCGAAACGCTTGGCGAGCTGCGTCATGGCGTGCGGCGTGCCGTCGGGATGACAGGGAAGCCCGACGACGAGCGCATCGGGCTTCCATTCACCAATGAGCTTGCCGACCGCTTCGAAACGAAACTCGCGATCGCGATTCGGCACGACGACGAGCGCGCGCGCCTGCCGCGTCAGCGCGTTACCGACCGCAACGCCGATGCGCTTTTCGCCGTAATCGAACGCAAGCAGCGTCGCCTCACGCCCGACGCCTTTCATCATGCGTGACCCGCGTCGCCCGAGAGCATCGACGGCGTCACCCCGAGCAGCGCGAGTGCGGCCTCGAAACGATGGTCCGCCGGCACGTCGAAAACGATCGTCGGATCGGCTTCGACCGTGAGCCAGCCATTGCGCGAGATCTCTTCCTCGAGCTGCCCCGCCCCCCAGCCCGCATGGCCGAGCGTGAGCAAGAAGCGCTGCGGGCCTTTGCCGCTGGCAACGGCTTCGAGGACATCCTTCGACGTCGTCATTTCGAGGCCGCCCGTGACGGACATCGAGGACGTATAGGCGCTGCCTTCGACGCTCTCGTGCAGCACGAAGCCGCGCTCGGTTTGCACCGGGCCGCCGAAGTACACGGGAACATGAAGCAGCGGCTCGATCTCGAGCTTCAGATCGATGCGGCTGAAAAGCGATTCGAGATCGATGTCGGTCGGCCGATTGATGACGAGACCGAGCGCACCGCGCTCGCTGTGATCGCAAAGATAGACCACCGTTCCTGAAAAAGTAGGATCCGCCATATTGGGCATGGCGATCAGGAACTGGTTGGTCAGGTTGATGCGATCGTTACTCTTAGGCATGGTTCGAATTTTAGCAAAGACGGTGCATGTTGGACGCCGCAAATGCGCGCCGGCACGCAGGGCGGGCCGTCGGCACAAACACGGCGCATCGAACGCGCCCGCCCAAAGCGGCCCTCACATTGTCCGCACTCTATCATGCATGCCGACGGCGCCCCGCTGCTTTGACCGCTTGGGAGCGCGCTCGTACCCCTTCAAGCGGCGTGTCGGAGCGCGGTTGCGATGCGAAATGGCTGTAACGGGATGGGGAAAACGCTTTTGTGTCCGGCGATAAGGCGGTGAAACTTCGAAGTCTTGCAGCGCTTAAGACATCGAGGATGCCGGCGCGGTAGCGGTAGCGGGAACGGCGCGCTCGATCGCTTGCGTCAACAAAGCGAGCGGCACGGCCGAATCGGGCGGCGCGACGCCGGCGGCAACACGCAGCAGCATCGCACGCAGCGCTTCCCCCGCCTGCTCGACCGGCCGCCGCGCAGGGATCGACAGCGCGGATCCGACGCGCACCGCATAGGCATGCCGGCGCCACGCGAGACCGAGCGCGTCCGCCAGCAGGGCGACGTGGCCAAGACCCAGCGCCTGCGCCGCGGCGCCGAGCCCATAGGCAGCCTGCGCCGCGTGCTCGGCCGGCGCCGCATCGGACGCCGCCGCCGCAAACGCCGCATCGGTGCTCATGGTGAGCGCCGCCATCGACGCGTCGGCCGTTTGCAGGAAATCCTCGTACGCATGGACGTTGACGGACACCACCCCCAACTCGCGCATGACGGCCCCACCCGCCGCCGCTTCCGCCTCGGCTTCGGCCGCCCCCCGCTCCCAGGCGACCTCGGATGCCTGCGTCGCCGCGACGTGCCAGTCGACCGTCAAGCCGTAATCGTTGAGCAACGCCACCGCGTCGGCATCTTCGGCCGCCGCGCCGTAGAGCGCGTAATCGCGCCATAGCAGCGCGAGCGACGCCCGCACGAACGAGCGTGGCGCCAACTGCAAGCCATGCCCTTGCTCTGCGAGCAGCAGATTGCAGCGAGCGTAGAAACGCTTGGCCTCGGGATCGCCCGCTTGGGCACGCCCGTTCACGCGCAACGTGCGCGAGCATGCGCCGGCCAGGCGCCAAACGTCGTACGTATCGGCGCCGGCGAGTTCGGCCACGCAGGCATCGAGTTCGTCCAGCGCGGCCCCCGCGGCGTCATGCCCCTTCAGTACGGGCAGTAGCGCCTGCTCGTAACGCGCGCGCACGCCAGAGCGCGTTGAAGCCGAGATCGCACACAGGCTGGCCGGCGCGATCGGCCGCCCCGCAAGGGCAAGATCCTCGAGTGCCACGACATAGCCTTGGGTATGGTGCGCAACCTGCGCATTCAATTCGCGATAGTGAGCGAAGAGCGTCGGCGAGCAAGCAAGCTCGCGTAGGTTGTGACGGGTCAGGGCCGCGTGGAAATCGGTGAGTGCCGCACGAAATTGCGGCAGAAAGGCGCCGTTAGCGAACGGCGAAGCCAGCACGAGCGCATCGGTGAATCGCTGCGAGGCCAGCCAACCGGCCTGACGCAGCGCCTGTGCCGCCCGCAGCAACGGCCCGACGACCGCGATCTGCGCTTCGCTGGCCTGCAGCGCCTCGGCCAGCGCGGCCTCGGCTTCGCGCACCGCCGCGCCGCGCGGGTTCGGCAAGGCCTCTAGGCTGGGCAGGTCAACGGATGTCATGGCGTCGGGGGCATGCGAAGCAGGTCGAGCGCAAGGGGCTCATACCGCTTCGGCTCGCAATCAGATCTGAACCATCTCGAAATCTTCCTTGCGCGCGCCGCATTCGGGGCACGTCCAGTTGATCGGAACGTCTTCCCAGCGAGTACCCGGGGCGATGGCTTCTTCAGGCAGACCGGCCTCTTCGTCGTAGATCCAGCCGCAAATCAGGCACATCCACTGTTTATATTCCATTCTTGTGTCGCGTCGAAAGATCCGTTGATCAAAGAGCCATGATGGTACCGTTTTGGGGTGCCGCTGGCTAGGAATCCGAGCGAGGCGGGCCTTCGGGGACGGGGCGTCGTCCATCGGTCTTCGCCTCGGCACCTAGCGCGGCTGGCCGCGCAAACGCGCCATCGGCCGTGCCATCCGACCGAATTAGGCCGCATAATGAACCGACCGCGCAGGCGCGCCGGCCGGCCCGCCGCTCTCGGCTTTCACGATAATCGCTCCTACTCCATGCAAAGCGCCGCCCCTCCGATCGTTCTGACCTTCGGCTTATCCGACCCCACCGGCGGCTACGGCCTGCAGGCCGACCTGCTCACGCTCGCCAGCATGGGTTGCCACGGCGTAACGGTCCTCACGGGCTATACGGTACGCGATTCGGCCACCTGCGACGAAGTGACAGGGCTCGACCCCGACGTCGTCGCCACGCAAGCGCGCATGCTGCTCGAGGACATGCCCATCGCCGCATTCAAAGTGGGCGCCGCGACGCGCGCGGAAGTGGTCAGCGCGATCGCCGAGGTCGTATCCGACTATGACGATATCCCGTTGATCCTCGCGCCCGACTTCACGGTCGACGACGAGCACGTGTTGGCGGCTGACGAGTTGCGCGAATCGTACGCCGATCTGCTCGCCCCGCAAACGACGGTCCTCATCGCCGATCAATCGACGCTCATTGCGCTCGCGCAGCCGGACGGCGATGCCGAAGCACCGAGCTTGGACGGCGCGATCGCGCATTTGCTGTCGCAAGGCGCCGAGTACGTGTTGTCGACGCAAACGGGCACGCATCGGTTCGTCAATACGCTGTTCAGCGAAGAGGGCCAACTGCGGCAGGACATGTGGGACCGGCCGCAACATCGGCTCATGGGAATCACGGACACGCTCGGCGCGGCCGTGGCCGCGCTGCTCGCGAACGGGCAGGAACCTGCCGATGCGGTGCGAGAAGCGCAGGAATATTTGTATCAGGCGGTGCGCCAGGCATTTCGTCCGGGCATGGGCGCGTATTTGCCGGATCGTTTTTTCTGGGCGCGCGACGACGACGATGCGCCCTCGCCGCCGCTAATCAGCGGAGATCCATCGAAACATAAGTCGTCTCGCCCCTAGCCTAACCGCTCCGCCCATCGACTCTCGAGACGAATGCGCCCAAAGCAAGTGCGCTCGGCTGGCCCGGCATTCATTTCGAAGGGAATAAAAAAAACCCGCATCGCTGCGGGTTTTTTTATCGGCTGGAGGGACGCACCTTGCGGCGCGCCTCTCATGCGATTTCGGCAGCCAGCCTGAGCCGGCCATCCGAAATTACATGTCCATGCCCATGCCGCCCATGCCGCCGGGCATACCACCAGGCATCGGGGCATCCTTCTTCGGCAGTTCGGCAACGGCTGCGTCCGTCGTCAGCAGCAGGCCTGCCACCGAAGCGGCGTTTTGCAGCGCCGTACGCGTCACCTTCGTCGGATCGACGACACCGGCTTCCACGAGGTCGCCGTACTCTTCCGTCGCAGCGTTGAAGCCGTAGTTGCCCTTGCCTTGCGCAACGGCTGCCACGACGACACCCGCTTCCAGACCGCCGTTGATCACGATTTGACGCAGCGGCTCTTCCATCGCGCGCAGCACGATCTTGATGCCGGCGTCTTGGTCGGCGTTCGCGCCCTTCAGGCCGTCGATCGCCGTGCGAGCGCGGATCAGCGCCACGCCGCCGCCAGGAACGATGCCTTCTTCAACGGCAGCGCGCGTAGCGTGCAGCGCGTCTTCGACACGCGCCTTCTTTTCCTTCATTTCGACTTCCGTCGCCGCACCGACCTTGATGACGGCCACGCCGCCCGCCAGCTTCGCGACACGCTCTTGCAGCTTTTCGCGGTCGTAGTCGGACGTCGCTTCTTCGATTTGCGTACGGATTTGCTTCACGCGCGCTTCGATGTTCACCGCTTCGCCGGCGCCGTCGATGATCGTCGTGTTTTCCTTGCCCACTTCGATGCGCTTGGCTTGACCCAGCTCTTGCAGCGACGCCTTTTCGAGCGTGAGGCCCGTTTCCTCGGCGATCACTTGGCCGCCCGTGAGGATCGCGATGTCTTCGAGCATCGCCTTGCGACGATCGCCGAAGCCCGGCGCCTTGACCGCAACGGTCTTCAGGATGCCGCGGATGTTGTTGACGACGAGCGTAGCAAGCGCTTCGCCTTCGACGTCTTCAGCGATGATCAGGAGCGGACGGCCAGCCTTGGCCACTTGCTCGAGCACCGGCAGCAGATCGCGAATGTTCGAAACCTTCTTGTCGTGCAGCAGCACGAACGGGCTCTCGAGGACGGCGACTTGCTTGTCCGGATTGTTGATGAAATACGGCGACAGATAGCCGCGGTCGAATTGCATCCCTTCGACGACTTCGAGCTCGTCGGCGAGCGACTTGCCGTCTTCGACGGTGATCACGCCTTCCTTGCCGACCTTGTCCATCGCTTCCGCGATGCGATCGCCGATCGACGTATCGCTGTTCGCCGAGATCGCGCCCACTTGAGCGATTTCCTTGCTCGTCGTGCAGGGCTTGCTGACCTTGCGCAGTTCTTCCACGGCGGCGTGCACGGCCTTGTCGATGCCGCGCTTCAGATCCATCGGGTTCATGCCCGATGCGACGTACTTCATGCCTTCACGCACGATCGACTGAGCCAGCACCGTGGCCGTCGTCGTGCCGTCGCCGGCGTTGTCGCTCGTCTTGGACGCAACTTCCTTGACCATCTGCGCGCCCATGTTCTGGAGCTTGTCTTCGAGCTCGATTTCCTTGGCGACCGACACGCCATCCTTCGTGACCGTCGGGCCGCCGAAGCTGCGTTCGAGGACGACGTTGCGACCCTTCGGGCCCAGCGTGACCTTCACCGCGTTCGCAAGGATGTTCACGCCTTCAACCATCTTGGCGCGAGCGCTGTCGCCGAATACGACGTCTTTAGCTGCCATCTTCTAACTCCTTGAAATCTTTGTGGAATACGGTTCTGGACGGGGTTACTTCTGAACGACCGCCATGATGTCTTCTTCGCGCATCACCAGCAGTTCCTGGCCGTCGACCTTGACGGTTTGGCCTGCGTACTTGCCGAACAGGATGCGATCGCCGACTTTGACGTCGAGCGCGATTTGGTCACCCTTATCGTTGCGCTTGCCCGGCCCGATCGCGAGCACTTCGCCTTGATCCGGCTTTTCGGCCGCGGCTTCAGGGATCACGATGCCCGAGGCGGTCTTGGTTTCCTGATCCAAACGCTTCACGATGACGCGATCGTGCAAGGGACGAAGGTTCATGCTTACTCCTCTCTGGGTTTGAGACTGAAGAACGCTGAAAGTAAGGCCGCCGGAACGGCCCGGACGGATTTTTTGTTAGCACTCAAGTGCAGCGAGTGCTAATTATATGGACCGAGTGGGGCAAATTCAAGGGAGGACGAGAAGGACTTTTGGGGTGCCCGCTATGTCAGCGAGGGAAGAAACGAGGCAATGTGGAGCAACGACATCGAACCAAGGGATAACCCTAGGATTCTGTCCCACTGAGGCCGAGCGTCGGGCAAACGTCGATTGGGCCACGAACCGGCTGCAATCGTTCAATTGTTCGAAAGGTTATTTGCCTGCGCCGGTGGACGGTAGGCAAGTAAGCACGAGCACGCTACCTTTGCTCGTCACGGCCCGGACAATCGCCGCATGAGATAGAGACAGGCTCGGTCCGCATGACCATTGCGCAACGAGATCGGCTTTGCAAGCATTGGCCTGTCCGCCTCCCATCGTCGGATCGATCGCGTAACGGCAGGTCTCGAGCGAATCGCAATGTGCCGCGAGATCGCGCGTGACGTTGCCGCGATGTGCGCCGCAGTTGGCGCCGTAAGTGCCGGATTCGATTCGAATGGATTGTGCGAACGCATTCGCTCCGAATCCCAGCATCGCGGCGAGACACATGACCGAGCCGATCTGTCGAAGCATGGCAACCTCGCTCTGGCGGATCGCGCGTGCGATCTCGCCTAAGTCAACTCGCCCGATTGCAACGATGCCGGCCATCCGCCTTGCAGCACGCGCAATGCGCTTGCCGCACGCGGATGGATATCCCTAACGCCGCATCATCCCGCCGCCGAACCCGCGCGCCCCGCCCGCGCCTCCATGCCATCCCGCCGCGCTGGACCAACCACCGCGCCCATGGCCGAAGTGGCCGCGATTCATCGGATGGAAACGGTGGAAACGGTCGACGAATACGAACGAAGCGCCAACGCCGAGCACCACCGGCGCGCCCCAAAACCATGGTCCATCATAATAGTAGTAAGGGTACGGGTAGCCGGCGACAGGATAGAGATTGCCGGCTTCGTCAGTCTGCATGATCTGCCACGTGCCGTCCGGCTGCTGGCACGCCCAACCGCTGATCTGCTGTTCGGCACCGTTGATTTGCGCGTGGCCCGTGACCGGCTGGCATGCCGGGCTGGCCGCCGGGGCGTCGGGATAAGATTGCGCGGCGGCCGGCAGCGCGGAGCCCACTCCAACGCCGCATATCGTCGCGAGAATCACATAAAAGGTCTTGCACATGATTTCGCCCTGCTTCGACCTCCAGCACTGCAGCTCGCACACGCGCGCCAGCGCCGTAAAGACGCGGTCGGTTCGCCTCGGCACGGTGCGCACCTTCACGACGAGTTCCCTACGATGCGCACGAGCAAGCAGTAAACGACCGGCCGCGCGGCACTATTCCGCGTCGGCGAGCGAACGCAGCGCGATTCGATTACCGTTTGTTTCCGCGATGGCCGCGGTGTCGTGAAACAGCAAGGCGCTGCGCAATCTGCACTTGCGCTCACAGCGGCGTACTCATTCCCAGCTCTCGGGTCGGCCGCCTAGCGCACCGCAGACCTCGATTGCGATGGCGCGAAGCTTGTCTTCCGAGATGGGCCCCGAGAGCGCATAGCCCATGTGGTCGTTGACCCAGTAGAAGGTTCTTCGGTTGCCGTCGCGAAAGAGCCGAAACGCTGTCTCATCGCGGGCCACGCCGGTGACGTAAAGCGTGAGGCGCTCTCCGCTCCGGTTCTCGTACATGAATTGCGCAGCCGGCCCCGCTTCGCCCGGCAGCAGGCGCCCTCCGACCAGCGAATAGCCGTATTCCTGCAGTGACGGCACCGACAATCGCCGGTTGAGCCGCGTGGACAGCCACGCAACCAGATGCGCTTCCTCGTTCGCCGCCACTTCCACGGGATGACGCCGCTCGGGCGCATACACCGCGTAAGCGATGTCGGCGCGCCTGGCGAAGCTCACAGGCTCGTTGTGGTTCCAGCCTCGTGTAACCGGTCCGATGAACGATCCGATCGTCAGTGCAATGCCGGCACCCGTCACCAACCAGGCCACGGATCGTGCAAAGCGCTGCCACGCGGGCCGCGGCGCGTGCACCACGACGACCGCGGGCCCCTCGCGGGCGGGCCCACTGCACAAGACTTTGAGCGCGGACTTCTGAGCGCGCCACGCCGCGACCCGCCGGGCCGCTTCGCTGTCTCGCGCCAGATGCGCCTGCACCGGCGCGCAAGCCGAATCGGGCAGTTCGTCGTCGACGAATGCCGAAAGCGCGAGCAGATCGGGCAGGCGTTCGCTCGAAGAGCCGAGATCGTCGTGGTTCATCATGGATTTCTCGCTACTGACAGGGGCGCGCGCTCGTGCGCCGGCCCCTCCGTGAGCATCTCGCGCATATGTTCACGCGCACGAGAGAGCCGCGACATCACCGTACCGATCGGCACGCCGAGCACCGCCGATGCCTCCTGGTAGCTCAACTCTTCGACGCACACCAGCAACAGGACTTCGCGCTGCTTGAGCGGCAGGGCATATAAGGCGCGCTGCACGTCGCGCAAGACCAGTCCGTCCACCTCGCCTGGCGGCGCCTCGAGATTGCGCCACGGTGCGCTCTCCTCGTCGATGGCGATTTCGCGGCGCCCGCGCAATTGGTCGATGTAGAGGTGTCTCAGGATCGTCAGCAACCACGCGCGCAGGTTGCTTTGCGGACGAAACGCCGTCCAGCGCGCAAGCGCACGCTCCGCCGTATCCTGTACCAGATCGTCGGCCCACGCTGCGTCGCCCGTTAGTGCGCGCGCATAGCGGCGCAACTGCGGTAGCCACGCAATCACATCGGCTTCGAAACTCACTCAGCGATCACGGGAGACACCCCGGACTCAATAGCCGCCAGTACCACCGCTGCTGCTGCCACTGCTGCTATCAGACGAATTCATGCCGCCGCCGGTGGAGCATCCGTTCGTCACCACGGAGGCTATCGCCAACGCCAGCATCACGCAAACAGCCGAAACAACGCGGGAAATTTTCATCTGCACGCTCCTCACGTTCCGCTGCTAGAAAACGTCGCAGCAAAAAACACGGCTGGAACATCGCTGTCCAGTTCCAGACGACCTGATGATCGCGCAACGCATCGGATCATCGTCCGCAAGAAACGCTTCGGGCCACGTGTTTATTCCAAAACGCAAGAACGGGCATTCCGGCCGGGTTCGCGCCGAACGCTTTCCGAGGGGAACGTCATCGTCCGTTGCCCGCGCGAGCCGATCACGCGACACGCGTCGATACGCATCGATACGAACGCGCTCAATCCGGTCGAAACAAATCGTATCCGCCGAGCGCGAGCACCGCGCACACCGCAATCAGTGCGACGCTATGTCGGCCGAAATAAAGTACGCACGCCGCAAGCCAACTGGTAGCGCAAAAAGCGGCGATGCGCATCATCTCGGATGGAAGACCCATGTCAATCGTCGTATCGCCGTGCCGGGCGGCCACTTCCTTCGCGGCCATCGTACGCACGGCACGCGCCGGCACTGCCGCCTCCCGCACTTGTCCCTGTAAGTCGGTGTCAGACATGTCGTTACTCCTTCGTTTGTTTACTTAATTAGCTATGCAACTATTGCGTATGAAAAATGATCGTTTCACTTCAAGGCCGAACGCACCGCACGGATCTTGTGCACCGTCTCAGCAAATGCCGCACCACCCATCTGCGCCTTCAACCTCGCCGTCACTTCACCGCTGGCATCGTTCAACCGCTGCTTGATCGCAAGCGCCTGCGCTGTGGGGTAAATCGCCACTTCGCGCCCGTCCCCTTCCACGCGGCGACGTTCGATGTAGCCGCGCGCCTCGAGACCGTCCAGCGCCCTCGTCGCGGTGGGACGCGCGATCGACAGCATGTCGGAAACTTCGTGCGCCAACATGCCCGGGCGGTCGAGAATCGCCCGCAACATGAAACCCTGCGGCGGCGTCACGCCGAACGGCTCGAAGGCTTCGGCCCATTCGCGCTCGAGACGCCGGGCCAACGCCGACGTGTTGAAGTAAAGGCATTGATCGAACATGAACCGAACTGTAGTTCAAGTTAATTAGCTATGCAACCATATCCACACGATGTCCGTGCCATGCGATCCGGACGCCATGCGCCGCCGCCCACACGACGTCGATCGATCGGTGCCCCTCCTGGAAATAGGGCCTCTTTTCCGCAGCCAGCAGCGATGCGGGCCGTTTGGCACAATGCGCTCTCCGTTCTCTTTGCTGCCGCCGCAGCGTCGCCGCACCGCATGCGGCGGCTCGCTTCGCGGCACGATCTCGATGATGATCCCGTTCTCGGTCCTCGATCTCGCACCCGTCCCGCTCGGCAAAACGCCGGCCGATGCCTTCCGCCACTCGCTCGAGCTTGCCCAGCACGCCGAGCGCTGGGGCTACCGGCGTTTTTGGCTTGCCGAACACCACAACATGCCCGGCATCGCGAGCGCGGCGACGGCTGTCGTGATCGGCCATATCGCCGGGGGAACGCAGACGATCCGCGTCGGCTCGGGCGGCGTGATGCTACCGAACCACGCGCCGCTCGTGATCGCCGAGCAATTCGGCACGCTCGCCTCGCTGTATCCGGATCGGATCGATCTCGGCCTCGGCCGCGCCCCCGGCACTGACCAAACGACCGCCCGTGCGCTGCGGCGCGATCTGCACGACAGTGCGGAGCGGTTTCCCGACGACGTGCTCGAACTGCAACGCTATTTCGCCGACCCCGTTGCCGGCCAGCGCGTGCGCGCCGTGCCCGGCGCCGGCTTGAACGTGCCCATCTGGCTACTGGGCTCGTCGCTGTTCTCTGCCCAACTGGCGGCGGGGCTCGGCCTGCCCTTCGCGTTCGCGTCGCACTTTGCCCCCGATCATCTGCTGACGGCACTCCATGTCTATCGGTCGCAATTTCGTCCGTCGGCAGCGCTTGCCAGGCCCTATGCGATGGTCGGCGTGAATCTGTTCGCCGCCGAAACGGATGCCGAGGGCGAGCGTCTTTTCACGTCGCTGCAGCAGCAGTTCATCGCGCTGCGGCGCGGCACGCCAGGGCAGTTGCCGCCGCCGGTGGACGAACTCGACGCGTCGGAGATGGAATTGGCCAACGTCCGGCGTGGGCTCGCCTGCTCGGCCGTCGGCAGCGCCGAGACCGTTCGCGCGGGGCTCGAATCGATCATCGCCCAAACACAGGCCGACGAGTTGATCCTCACCGCGCAGATCTACGATCATGCCGCACGGCTCCGATCGTTCGAAATCGGCGCGCAGGTGCGCGATGCGATGACGGCCTAAACCAAACGTCGAACGACGATGCGGCCACGCCATCGCAGCCGGTAACAGGTTGTCCGGAACACGAGCATCGCAACGAACGCGGCGGCGGACAAGCACCCGACAGCGGCCATGCGTCAAGGCAGCGGTTCGGCCGCGGGTGTGAGCCGCGTCGCGTCGCCGAACGCAAGCCACTCGATATGGCGGCGCAGGTCGACGGGCCAATCGGCGGTGAGCGTGTTTACGCGGGAGGCTTCGTCGGCGAACAGCGCGCGCGTTGCTTCTTCGAAGCCGGCCAAATCGCCGGCCATCGCGGACATGAAGTGGTAGGCCCGCTCGTGCGCCGCGCGCCGCGCATCTCGCTGTGCATGCTTATGACGCGCTTCATCCACGAGCTTGCGCAGCGCCACCGACGCTCCGCCAGGCTGCGCGCCGAGCCACGCCCAATGCCGCGGCAACAGCGTGACCTCGCGCGCGATCACCCCGAGCTTGGGTCGGCCCCGGCCCCGGCCTCGCGTCGCGGCGTCTTCGCCGGCACTCGCCGGCGCTTCATCCGACTGTGGCGGCACGATCGGCGAACATGCCCCCGGCTCCTCGCTCAGCCGCGCCCGCACTTGCTCGTCGGTGCCCCTCGTGTCGACGTCGATCGAGCGGCCCGTCCGGTTATCGAAAATGAGAAGGGGGCCCGCCGAGCCTTCGATACTCGCCCGCTTGGTGGCGAGCGCGACCGTCGTCAGCGTTCCCGACGCGAGATGGCGATGGCCGTCGAAACTCGTAAATAGGCAGGGCTCGAGCAGATGGGACACGGGATGCTCCGAAGGAAAAGGTTGTCGAATATTATCCGGGTGAAATTAACATGTCAATTAATACCCGGATGAAATAATAAGACCCTGGGGCTCGACTCCTCCACCGAGTTCAGCCATGGATTCCGCGAGCGACACCACAAATCGGCTGCGTCGGGAATATCGGCGGCGCTCATCCGGTCATCCACTCCGAGTGCGGTGCTGCCATCTCACGCACGGCGCCTCAACGCACATGGCGCACTCATTTTCGGAGGAGATGAACATGGATCACGATGACGACCGCAGCGGCCGCGCGCCGATAGACCGCCGCCGCTTTCTCGAATGTATGGCGTGGGCCGGTGCCGGCACGCTCTGGACGATGCACGCCGGCGTGTTGCAAGCCCGCACGCTCGGCAGCCCGGGCGATGCCGACGCAGCCGCAACAGCCGACGCGCTAAAGGATGCTTCCTTCAGCTTCGTGCAGATCAGCGATTCGCATATCGGCTTCACGAAAGCGCCGAACCCCGACGTCGCGGGCACGCTCAAGGCCGCGCTCGCGCGCATCGATGCGCAACCCGAACAGCCCGACTTCATCGTCCATACGGGTGACCTGACACATCTGTCGCGCCCCGACGAGTTCGATACCGTCGATCAGTTGATGCGCGGCTCGCGCACGCAGCGCGCGTTCTTCGTGCCCGGCGAGCACGATGTCATCGGCGACAACGGGCGCGAGTTCTTCCGTCGCTTCGGCGAAAAGCAGACCGAGGGCGGCTGGTACAGCTTCGATCATCGCGGCGTGCATTTCGTCGCGCTCATCAACGTGCTGAATCTGAAAGGGGGCGGCCTCGGCTGGCTCGGCCCCGATCAGATCGCCTGGCTCAAGCAGGATTTGGCATCGCGCTCGTCGGAGACGCCGATCGTCGTATTCGCGCACATGCCGATGTGGTCGCTGTACCCGGCCTGGGGCTGGGGCACCGACGACGCGGGCGAAGCGCTCGCGATGCTGCGCCGCTTCGGCTCGGTCACCGTGCTCAACGGCCACATCCATCAAATTCAGCAGAAGGTCGAAGGCCATGTCACGTTCTATACGGCGCGCTCGACCGCCTATCCGCAGCCCGCGCCGGGTGTGGGGCCTGGGCCCGGGCCGCTCAAGGACGTGCCGCCCGGCCAACTCGCGGCCTATCTCGGCGTGCGCGAAGTGCGCCACGTGCAAGCGGGCAGCACGCTCGCGCTGACCGACGAGGCCTTGTCATGAAAGCGTTCGCTCCCGCTCGCCGCTCGCTCTTTCTTGCGCTCGCCGCCACGCCCGTTGCCTTGCTCGCGGCGGCTAGCCTGGATCACGCTGCCTTCGCCGCGTCGAATGGCGGCGATACGGCCATCGCCGGCACAAGCAACGCCACCTACCGCATCGAGATCCAAGGCTTCGCGTTTTCGCCGAAAGAACTCACGGTGCCGGCCGGCGCCCGCATCGTCTGGATCAATCGCGACGACGAACCGCACGCGATCGTCAGCGCGGCCGGTGCATTCAAGCCGTCACAAGCGCTCGATACGGGCGACTCGTTCTCTACCGTGCTCGACAAACCGGGCAGCTACGCCTACTTTTGCGGCATCCATCCGATGATGGTCGGCAAGATCGTCGTGCGCTGAGATGGACGAGCTCTACCCAGGCCGCCCCGGCACCCGCTCGATCTCACCGCGTGCCGTGCGCGACGGCGCGCACGCGGGAGCAGGCAGGTGCCGTGCCGCCGGCCGCGCGACGGCGACCGACGCAATCGAGCCGCGCGGGAATAAACTCGGCCCATCTTCGGTATCGCAGCGGTCAATCCAGGAGGCGCCTACGGTGGCCGAGACCGACAAACAAGCGAGTGCCGCGCACGGCGAGCGCAATCGCACCGCGCACGGCGAGCACGACGAGCACAACGAGGCCGAGCGCAGCCGCCGCTTTCAGCAACTGGCGCTGCCGCATCTCGATGCGGCGTACAACCTCGCGCGCTGGCTCAGCGGCAACGCCGCCGACGCCGACGACATCGTGCAGGAAGCGTTCGTGCGCGCCTTCCGCTTCTTCGCTACGTTCCGCGGCGAGAATGCGCGGCCCTGGCTGCTCGCGATCGTGCGCCGCACGTGGTACACGGAATGGCAGCGGCGCACGCACTCGCGCGAAGTCGCCCCGCTCGATGACGAGTTCGACGAGACGAGCCTGTTCGATCAGACCGCTTCGGCCTACGCCGATCCGCAAACGCTGCTGCTGCAAGGCGAACACGCGCGGCTCGTGCACGAGGCGCTCGCTCGCCTGCCCGTCGAATTTCGCGAGGTGCTGATCCTGCGCGAACTCGAGGACATGAGCTATCGCGACATCGCGGTCGTCGCGGATCTGCCGATCGGCACGGTGATGTCGCGCCTTGCGCGCGGTCGACGCAAGCTCGCCGCGCTGCTCGCGCCTTTGCGCGACGAAAGCCCGAGTATCGACACGGGCATCGACACGATCGCCAAGGAGAGCCCTGATGGACTGCAATGAAGCCCGCCCGCTGCTCGATGCCGCCGTGGACCGCGAGCTGTCGGCCGCCGAGGCGTTGCGCGTCGAGCAGCATTTGGCGACATGCCCCGCTTGCCGGCGCGAAGCGCAGGCGCTGCAGGCCGTCAGCCACGCTGTGCGCGCGACCGATTACTTCCGGGCCCCCGATGCGCTGCGCGCTCGCATCGTCGCCGCCTTGCCGGCCATCGAGCCCATGCGGGAACGGATCCATGAAGACGCGGCGGCGACGACGACACCGCCCCTCTCGCAGCCGAGTCCCGACGAAGCGCCTTCCCGCGAGCGCGAGACGCGTGCCAGACAACGCCGCCCCGGCGTGCTCGGGTGGGCCGGGATTTGGGCCGGGATTTGGGCCGCATGGCGCACGCCGCGCGGCGCACGGGCCGGCTCCGACCCTGTTCGCGGATCCGGCGGCGCGCTCGGCTGGCCATCGGGCGGCGTAGCGGCAGCCGCTGCCGCTACTATCGCAGTCGCGCTTGCCGCGAGCATCGCGCTCGTCGCGCACCGTCCCGCCGGCGCGAGCACCGCCTTCGTCGACGAACTCGTGGCGAGCCACGTCCGCGCGCAACTGTCGGGACACGACATCGACGTCGTCTCGTCCGATCAGCACACGGTCAAACCTTGGTTCAACGGCCGCCTCGACTATGCGCCGCCCGTCGAGGATCTCGCCGCCGACGGTTTCGCGCTCACGGGCGGCCGCCTCGATTACGTCGGCCACCATCGCGTCGGCGTGCTCGTCTATCGCTACCGCAAGCACGTCATCGACGTCTACGTGATGCCCGAGCAAGACGTCGGCGCACCCCAAGCGCCGACGACGCTGACGAGCGACGGCTACGCGCTCGCCAGTTGGCGCGACCACGGCATGATCTGGTGGGCGGTCAGCGATGCCGAGCCGGCCGTACTGGCGCAATTGCACGCGGCGCTCACGGCACGCTTGAATCGGCCGACACCCGGTGCGGCGGGATAGGGCAACGGCAGGCAACGGCGGGAAACGACGGGAAACCGCTGCG
Source organism: Trinickia acidisoli (assembly GCF_017315725.1). Taxonomy (NCBI): domain Bacteria; kingdom Pseudomonadati; phylum Pseudomonadota; class Betaproteobacteria; order Burkholderiales; family Burkholderiaceae; genus Trinickia; species Trinickia acidisoli. Next base: position 1,003,129 of record NZ_JAFLRG010000001.1, on the reverse strand, counting down.
CGCGACGGGGAAATGCGGACGATCGCAGTGAACCGCGCGCGTCAGCCGCCCGCGTTCGTGCGCGCGCACGGGGACAGTGTGTCGATGAGGCGCAGCAACCGCGACGGATCGAGCGGCTTGACGAAGTGATGATGAAAACCGGCGGCGCGGCTGCGATGCCGGTCGGCATCCTGCCCGTATCCCGTCAGCGCGACGAACAGGCATCCCCGCCCCGCCCGCTCGGCGCGCAGGCGTTGCACGAGTTCGTAACCGTCCATGACGGGCAAGCCGATGTCGATGACGGCAATCTCGGGCTCGAAGCGCGCCACGACTTGCAGCGCCGACGCCGGATCGTAGACGGCTTCCACCTGATGCCCGCATTCCTTGAGCAATTCTGCAAGCGCCTGTACGCCGTCGACGTTGTCGTCGACGAGCAGGACACGCCGCCTCGCCGGCGCTTGCCGGACCGCCCGATGCAGCGCCGGGCTCGCGCCGTGGCGGCTGCGGCCATCGGCTGCAGATGCCTCGTCGGCAGCCTTCGCTGCCGGGCCGCGCGCGTCGGATGCGGCACGCTCGCCAGGCACGCGAATGACGAACGTGCTGCCGCGCCCGGGCCCCTCGCTCGCCGCACTGACGCGGCCGCCATGCATGTCGACGAGGTTCTTCACGCGTGCCAAGCCGATGCCGAGGCCGCCCTCGGCCCGATCGAGATTGCGCTTGCCTTGGAAGAACAAATCGAACACGTGCGGCAGCATGTCGGGGGCGAGCCCCATCCCGTCGTCGCGCACGCTGACCGCGATCATGCCGCTCGCCTCGCGCCTCGCCGCAAGTTCGACGTGGCCGCCCGCGGGCGTGTAGCGCGCAGCATTCGTGAGCAGGTTCGAGACGACTTGCGCGAGCCGCGTCGCATCGACGGTCCATACGAGGTCGCGCTCGACCTCGAGCGTGAGCCGATGCCCGCGCTGCTCCAGCAGAAAGCTCGGCATCTCGACGGCGTTCGTCAGCACGTCGGCCACGCGCACCGACTGCTTCTTCAGTTCGATCTTGCCGCGCGTGATACGCGAAATGTCGAGCAGATCGTCGACGAGCCGCACGAGATGGTCGACCTGCCGCGCGATGATGTTTTGCTCGCGCACGGTACAGCCTTCGGTGCGCATGTGCATCAGCCGCAGCGCGGTGACGATCGGCGAGAGCGGATTGCGCAGTTCGTGGCCGAGCATCGCGAGGAACTCGTCCTTTGCGCGGCTCGCCTCCCGCAGTTCGGCGACGAGGCGCTCGCGCTCGGCATGCGACTTCTCGAAGCGGGCGCGAGCACGAACCTGCTCGGTCACCTCCACGGCCACCGCGATGACGCCGTCCACCGTATGGCCGCTCAGGCGCAGCGGTTCGAAATGAAACGTGAAGTAACGCGGCTCGAAGGCGCCGTCGGATCGCGTCATGTCGATGCGGAAATCCTCACGCACGACGTGTTCGCCACGTACGAACGCCGCATTGAGCAGTGCGCCGATCTCGCTCTCGTGCTGCGCTTCGGGGAAGACGTCGGCATAGCATCGGCCCGTGAGCTCGGCATAACCGGCCAGTTCGCGAAAACGCGTGTTGGCCAGTTCGAAGACGTGTGCCGGGCCGCTCAGCAAGGCCGCCGCGACAGGCGCGTTCATGAACAGCGCGTCGCGCTGGCGCTCGGCGGTTTGCCACTTGATGCGATCGGTCGCATCGCGCGTGAAGCCGCGCGTGTAGAGCAGGCGGCCTTGGTCGAACAAGGCATTGGCATGCAGCAGAACGTGCCTCACGCGGCCGTCGCGGCAACGCAAGCGCACGAGTTCGTCGCGAATCGTCTCGCCGGCGCACAGCTTTTCGAGAATCGTTTCGATGACCGACGGGTCGAAGTAGAACTCGCCGATCGGATGGCCGACGTACTCGTCGTAGTCGTAGCCGAGCAGATCGAGTTCGGCCGCATTGGCCCAAAGGATCGTGCCGTCGCCGGCAATCCGATGCAGACCTTCGGCGGCGTTTTCGACGAAATCGGCCAGTTCGCGTTCGCGCTGCAGTAGCGTCGCTTCCGCTCGGCTGCGGCGTTCCACTTCGCGCTCGAGCGCCATCGCCTTCTGCTGCCAGAGCGCGACGAGCCGAACGGATTCCCGCCCGGAGAAGAGGAAGACGTCTCGGCCGACGATAGGTCGGAGAAGCCGTTCTCATGATGGTTCGCAGCAAGCATCGGACCCACGGCAGGTGTATCGGCGGGCCCGCCACTTTTTCTTCGCGCAGCGGCTTCAACGCTGCGTCGCGAGCGAAGCGGCGATGCGATCGGCCACGCGCCCGAGCACGCGGCTCAGCGCGTCCGCGATCGCGGGCGAATCGGCCGACGACATCGGCTCGGTCAACGACACGTTTTGAGTCATCACGGCTCGCGGGGGCTCGCCGGCGGTCAGCGTCCAACTCCCCTCGAACGTCATCCGGCCGTTCGTGTTCGCGCGCAAGTCGAGCACGGTGACGACGATGCCGCGCGCACCCGCGGGTGCCGGCGCATCGGGCAGCACGAACGATCCGGGCGGCAAGCGCGCCTCCAAGTCCTGCGCCAGCGCGCCCCGGATCATCGGCGCGAGCGGCGCCCCCCAATGGTCGTTGTCGCGCACGGCGAGCCGGTACGCCGCGTCCTGAACGACGATTTCCGGCCGGTCGAGCGAGGGCGGAATGCGCACCGCACCGAGTTGGACCGGGGCCATGCGCGCCGCCGCCGTGGCAAGCGGCGCGCTCGGCGGCACCGCGTCGAGCGAAAAATAGCGCGTTGGCGGGCTCTGTCCGCACGCAGCCAGCGCGAGCGCGCAAACGAGCCCCACCGTCGTTTTCAGCGTCATTGCCCGCTTCCTCCTTTGCCGCGTACGAGCGCCTCCGGATGTCGATCGAGATAATCGGCGAGCGCGCGCACCGAGCGCGCCATGTCCGTCAACTCGCGCAGCGCTTCGGGCAGATCGTTCTGGCGCATCGGGTCGCCGCCGATCGTGCGGTTCGCGGCCGCAACCGCGCTGTCGGCTTCGCTCGCCGTTTGGCGCAGCTCGTGTACGAGCGGGCCGACTTGCGGCGAAACCTCGCGCAAGGTGCGATCGACTTGTTCCACCGAGCGGTCGAGGTGATCGAGGGTATCGGCGATTTGCGGCGACGACGACAACGTGCGGATGCGCCCCGCGATACGGCGGATGTCGTCGCCGGTCTGCTTGATCGGCAATGCGTCGATCTTCGTCATGACGCGATCCGCTTTCGTCATGACATCGTCGGCTTTCGCCATGATCGCGTCGACGTCGCCCGACGAAACGCTCGGAATATTAGTCTCCCCGTCGCGCGCGGCCAGCATCGCGCTCGGCGCGCCCGCAACGAAATCGAGCGTCACGCCACGCGAGCCGATCAGCGGCGGATCTTGCGTGAGCCGTGCGCGCAGGCCCGTTGCGATCAGGTGCCGCAGCATATCGTCGACAAGGGGCCGCCAATTGCCGTCGGCCGGCATGGCGGTATCGGCAAGGCCGAGCTTCGTCGCATCGAGCGCGATCTCGACGGGCGTATCGAGCGTGCCGGTGCGCGCGTCGTAATGGAGGCCGACATGCTCGACCTCGCCAACGCGAAAGCCGCGCAGCCGTACCGCCGCGCCTTCGTCGAGCTGGCCGACGGCGCCTGGAAAGCGAATCACGTACTTCACGGCCGCGCCGCCGAGCGCGTACTTGCGGTCGCTGCCGAGGTAATGGCGCGCCGGCGCGCCGGGCCCCGGCTGCATGACGATCTCGGGGCCGCCGATCAAGGCCTTCGCCGAGGACGGATCGCTGAGATCGAATTGCGCGCCCTTCACCCAAAAGCGCGTGCCGGCGCGCAAGTAGGGCTTGGCGCTGCGGTTCACCTCGATCTTGACGTCGACGTGACGGCCGTCGTCATCGAGCGCCACATCGCTGACTTCGCCCACCTTGACGCCATGCAGCGAGACTTCGGTATCGTCGGCCTTCATGCCGTATGCGTCGGCGAAGACGATCGTCACCGTCTCGCCGCCGTGCACGAGCGCGCGAACGCCGAGCCAGCCCGCCACGCCGAACGCGGCGATCGGCACGGCCCAAATCCAACCGGGCCAACGCGTGCGCCGTACGTCGGCCGCTTCGGTGCGCCGCTCCGCAGGCGCCGGCGTTTGTTCGTTCACGTTCGCCTCGCTTGCGCGGCGTCCCACATCAAACGCGGATCGAACGCGCGCGAAGCGGCCATCGTCAGGATCACAACGAGCGCGAACGCGGTGGCGCCGTCGGCGGGCCGCGCATTGGCCACGCCGTCGAAGCGGATCAACGGGACGAACGCTGCGATCGTGAAGACATCGACGTTGGACCAGCGCCCGAGTTCGTCGATGAGCCGGTAGAGGAACGTCTTGGCACGCAAGTGGCGTTCCGAGCGACGGATCACCGAGACGATGAACCATGCCATGCCGGCCAGCTTGGCGAACGGAATCGCGATGCTCGTGCAAAAGATGAGGATGCCAAGCGGCCACAAGCCGGCCTCGAACAGTTCGGCCACGCCGTCGACGATGCGATGCGTGACGTCGTGCCCGAGTTGGAACGACACCGTCATCGGATACAGGTTCGCCGGAAACGCGAGCACGAATGCGGCGAGGCTCAGCGCCGTGGCGCGCGCAACCGCATTAGGCTTGCGTTTGCGCAACGTCAGCGCGCAACGCGGACACGGGCGTCCCGCGTCTTCTATCGGCGCAACCAGATCGCAAGCCGTGCACGAGAGTACGCGTTCGCCCGGCGTCACGTGCCGCTCGGGCGCGATTGCACGCCAAACGGTGCGTTGATCGAGCGTGGCCCGCGTCAGCATCGACATGAACGCGGCCGCGATGAAGCAGTAGCCGCCCGCGTCGATCGAGCCCGTCAGTTCCTGCGTGACGCGCGTGTAGCCGACGAAGCAGCCGACCAGGAAGACGTCGGGCATGGCCCAAGCATCGAGCCAGATCGTCCAGCGATAACAGCGGCCGAGCCAGCTAGGCCGCCAGCCGCGCAGCACCGCCGCGAGCACCACCGATAACGCGGAAAAGCGCACGAGCGGCAGCACGACGCCCGTCAAGCCCAGCACGATCGCCAACAATTCGAAGCGATCGCGCCACATATAGACGATGCCCGAGCCGAGCACCGCGGAACGCTCGGCGCCGAGCATGTGCACGGTCATCAGCGGCGATAGGTTGCCGGGCAGCAACAACGCGAACGTCGCCAGCGAGCACGCCAGCGCCGCGCCGATCGAGCGGCCGCTCGCGCGCTCGAGCGGATAGTGGCAGATGCGGCAGCGCGCGAGCATGCGGCCGGCCAATGTCGACGTGTCTGCGAGCGCGCCGCATTCGGGACAGCCGATCGTCATGCCGTCTCGCGCGCCGATGGGCACCGCGCCGCGCCGCGCGCGGCAGACAAACGGGAACTGCGTCGCATCGTGTTGCCTCCGTGCTCGCGAACCCCGGTAAAGGGGACAAAGGGGGACCAAATCGAAGCGAGCAAGCGGCGTTCCCGAATGGGGTCGGCAACGGGATCGTCAGTTCGGCATCCAGTGGCCGTGGATCCATTCCCAACGGCCGGCGCGCCACGCGTAGTGGCCCTTGACCCAGTGATAGCCGGGCGCGGGCGCCGCCGGCACGACTTCGACGAGCGGCGCGGGCTGCGGCGGCCGCGCGGGCTCGACCACGCAGGCCGCGAGCGACATCACCGCCGCCGACAGCAGGAGTGCGAGCGACGCGCGCGAACGAACGGGCGTGAAACGAATGGTCATGGGGTAAATCTCCAAATAGCGCGAAGCCGCGCGATACGTTGAGGAAAAAGATTCTTTCTAACCAAAGCGCAAGCCGTGGCTTCCGATCGCCCTCGCTCAAGCGGTGACGAGCCCCGTCACCGGTTTGGCCGCCTGCGTCTGCGGAAACAGCGTCGCCGCGGTGCGATGGGGATCGAGGCCGAACGTTTCGCTCGCCGCGCCGGCAATGACGTCGTCGAGCGACATCGTCGGCCGCAGGTCGCGCCCTTGGTAAAGATCGGATGGACGCAGCCCCGGCCAATCGGCCAGCACGCGGCCGCCGCGTACCGCGCCGCCCATGAGCATCGCCGCCGTGCCGGTGCCGTGATCGGTGCCGGCCGTACCGTTGACGGCGGCCGTGCGGCCGAACTCGGTCGCGACGACGATCGTCGTCTTTTCCCACACGGGGCCAAGGCCGTCGTACATGGCGCCGACCATCGCATCGAGCGCTTTGAGTTGCGCCGCGAGGCGCGGGTTTTGGCCGCTGTGCGTGTCCCAGCCGAGCGTTTCGATCATCGCGATGCGCGGGCCGTCCGCCCGCGCGAGAAAGCTCGCGGCGACCTTGCCGATGCCAGCGGCGTCGCCGCGCGCGCGCGTGCCCCCCGCCATATCGCGCGCGGCCATCGCCGACTGCCATAGCGGCCCCAGTTGCGCGTCGTGCTCATAGAGCGCGCCCACGCGCATCAGCAAATCGTCGGATGCGCTCGGCAAGGCGGATGGCGCATACGACGCCACGTCGACTTTGCCGCGCAGCGCGAGCGGCACCGTCGGCGCAAACGCGATCGCTTCGGCGCGGCTCGGGCCGACGAGCGCGACGAGACGGTTCAACCACCCGTCGCGCAGGCTGTATGGTGCATTGCCGCCCGTCTCGAGCACGTTTTGTCCGTCGAAGTGCGAGCGGTCGCGATACGGCGTAGCCACCGCGTGCACGAACATCGCTTGCTTTTGCGCATAGAACTGCGCCGTGCGCTGCAGCGACGGATGCAGCGCGAACGTCCCATCGAGCTTCGTGGCGCTCGACGCATCGACGGCGATCGGGCCGCGCAACGTCGCGTAGGCCGGCTCGGCGTACGGCACGACGACGTGCAAGCCATCGGCGGCGCCGCGTTGAATGATGAAGACGAAGCGGCGTTCGGACTGAACGCTCGCGAACACCATCCGCGGCGCGACGAGCATGGCGCTCGCACCCGCGGCCGTGACCTGCAAGAATTTGCGGCGAGACATCATCACTCACCTCCTTTGAAAGTCGGGCGAGACGAGCAGCAGCGCGAGCGCCGTTTGCGCGCTTTCGGCACGCGAGACGGCGAGCGCCGTGGCGGGGCTCAACGAGCCGGCGGTCAGCTTCGGGCCGAGCGTGCGCGCATCGACGCGATCGCCGACGCGCGCGGCGATCCGCTGCGCGAGGTCGACCCGCCGCACGAGCGCATCGGGCGCAGCCCAGCTCGCGGCGATGTCGTCGTAACCGGCCGGCGAGCCGGGCCGCCAGACGGGCTGGCCGAGCTGCGTCAGAATCGGCGCCGCTTTGACGCCGTCGAGTTCGCGCGCGCCTAGGCCGCGCAGCGTCGAGATCGTCCAATCCCACGGCGTCTTGAACTTGACGGGCGTGCTCGCCCACGTCTCGGGCGATGCCACGAGCGCGCGATAGACCGTCGGCAGATCGCCGCCGCTCGACTGAAACGCTTGGGAGAGCCGTGCGACGAGAGCCGCGCTCGGGGTGTCGCCGGCGAAGTGTCGCGCGAGCTTCTCGGCGATATGATTCGCCGTGGCAGGCGCCGCCGCCAAATCGTGCAGGACCGCGAGCGCTTGCGCCTCGCCGCGCTCGGCATAGCGGCGGCCCATGATCGTACGGGCGCCGGGCTCGTGCAGCCCCGGGCGGAAAACGAAGCTGCCCGGCGCACCGCCCGCGCCTTTCGGGCCGACGATGCTCCAGCCCGTCAACGCGCGCGCGAACTCGGTGACGTCGTTCTGCGTATAGCCCGTGCGGACGCCGAGCGTGTGCAACTCCATGATTTCGCGCCCGAGATTCTCGTTCAGGCCGCGCTGATGCTGGGGATCGCGCGCGTCGGCGCGCATCGCCGCCTTACTGTCCGGCCCGACCGAGCGCACCTGATCGAGAAACACCTGCATCGCGGGATGGCGTTCGACGGCGAGCAGCATGTCCTCGAAGCGGCCGAGCACGTGCGGGCGAATCGCCTCGGTTTCGAACGCGCCCGCGAGCGCCGCTACTTCGGGCTTCTCCGTCGAGATCGCGAAGTGGTTGCTCCAAAAGAACACGAGCCGTTCGACGAACGGCGTGCGCGTCGTCAGCGCGCTTTGCACGCGCGCGGCGACCGCGTCGCGATACCCATCGCGCACCTGCGTACGCAGCATTTTCTTGGCCGCGACTTTGGCGTCCGAGTCGGCGCTGCTCGCCACCTGCTGCCGCGCGGCGCCGAGCGATTGCGCGATCGATTGCGAATCGGGTAACTGCGCCCAGGCGGGCGGCTTCGGATCGTATCGATCAAATTGAGCGAGCAGCCATGCTTTCGGGTCGGGCGGCGGCGACTCGTCGTCGCGCGCGCCGAGGCCGAAGCGGTTCAGCGCGATGGCCGCCTCGGTCAGATGCGGTGAATCGGTCATGTTCCCCCACTCCCTATCGACGTGGTATCGACGTTGCGTCGGTACGCTGCTTAAACGGAGCGTGCGCGCGATACCCGTCGCGCCGAATGAAAAATTTTTCGAGGAACGGCCGGACGCCGTCCGTCAGCTCAACCGCGCGGCGCGACGAGGTGCCGTGCCGGTCAGACCGACGCCGAGCGCCGCACCTGAACCGCGGTGCCGTAGCAGAGCACTTCGGTGACGCCCGTCGCGATTTCGGTGGCGTCGTAATACACGGCGATGATGGCGTTCGCGCCGAGTTCGGCCGCATGTTCGACCATGCGCTCATAGGCGTCGGCTCGCGCACGCTCGCACAGCGACGTATAGAGCGTGATATTGCCCCCGAACAGGGTCTGCAGCGACGCACCGAATGCGCCGACGACCGAACGCGAGCGCACGACGATGCCGCGCACGACGCCGAGCGAGCGCTCGATGCGCTGCGAGCGATGGAACGAGGAGAGCGGATCGTTCATGTTTTCGTTGTCCTTTCGCTTTCGATGTGTCGACGTGTCGCCGGGCCATTGCCGGGCCGGCAAAACCAACCCGGCCTGGCTGGCACCTGTGCGCAAACGGCCTATTCTATGAGAACGCCGTGCTCGCGCGTGCACATGCCGAGCGTGGTCGATCGCTCTTTCCTCCGACGGAGGTCACCATGTCGATGTCTGCCACCCTCGAGGCATGCCTGCAGAACAAGGGCTGCCGCTACGAAGTCCTTCACCACCCTTACAGCCACTCCAGCATCGAGACGGCCGCGGCCGCGCACGTGCCCGGCGAATGTCTGGCCAAGACGGTTTTGCTCGAAGACGAAAAAGGCTATGTGGCCGCCGTCCTGCCGTCGACGCACGCCGTTCGGCTATCCGAGATCTGGGAGATGACGGGCCGTCATCTGACGCTGGCCAGCGAAACGGATATGCGCGAGTTGTTCAAGGATTGCGAGCCCGGCGCGTTGCCGCCCGTATGCACCGAGTACGGGATGATCACCTATCTCGACGAAAGCCTTGCGCAGCAGTCCGATATCTATTTCGAAGCCGGCGATCACGAGGAATTGGTCCACATGCAAGCCGACCAATTCCTTGCCTTGATGGATCGCGCGGAACGCGCAAACTTCGCGCACCGGATGCAAGGCATTTCGATGTAGCGCCCTGCGCAGCCGCCTTGCCGCCCCGCCGCTCAGTGCGGGGCCGACGACGCTTGGTCCGGCGCGCGCTGCTGTTTCGGGGACGGCGGCGGCGGTAGCCGCCATTGCCCGCGCAGCGTCAAGCCTTGCGCGAACGTGACGCGTTCGGCCGGCGTCAGCGTGGCGACGAAATCGGCGACGGCCGTCTCGACACGCTCGCGCAGCGCGCGATCGGCATCGCGCGTGGTGGCAAGCGCGTCGTCGAGCGCTCGGCGATCGAATTGCGGCGCCGCCACGAGCCGTAGCACGTCGCGCCGCCCCTCGCGGGCTTGCTGCGCGAGCGGGCGCCCGTCGCGGCGCGCCAGCCGCAGCGCTTCGACGAACTGCCGCTGCCGCTCGGGCGAGAGATCCTGCGCGGCATAGCGCAGCGCCTGCGGCGTCGCGGCCCGCGCGGCAGCGGCCGGCGCCATGCGCTGCGCCATGAACCAGCGATAGGTACCGCCCACGATGGCGCCGACGAGGAACACGTTGACCACCAGCGAGCCGACGCACAACGCCTTGATCACCCGCGTCGTCATTCGACACTCCCGTCGGTACCCGGCGTGTCGAATCCGAATCCCGTCGACAGATAGGAAGGCTCGTGCGCCGCAATCGGCCGCTCGCCGGCCATGATCAGAAACGACATCGCCATCGCGCCGGCCACGAGCCCCGCCACCCCGGCACCCGCGATCGCCGCGCCGGGAAGCCACCAACGCCCGGGCCGCGCGCCGCGCGCCGGCCGGCGGCTCGCCGTACTCGCGGCACCCGCCGAGGCGACGATGCGGCGCTGCAGCGAACGGCCGGCCGGTGCGACGGTATCGGCCGACAGGCACGCGTCGAGCGCAGCGGCCGCGGCAAGCCGCGCCTGCGCCTCGTGCGGATACGCTTGCGCGAACGCGCACGCCGCCGCGCGTTCGCCTTCGGGCCAGCGGTGCGGGTCGGCGCCGTAGGCGTCGACGATCTGGGCGAATCGTTGGGGGGTCATCGTCGTCATCGATCGATCCTTGCAAGTGCTCATCGTTTCCGTGATGCGGGAATGGCCTCGGCCTCGGCCAACTGCGCGCGCATGCCGCGGCGAGCACGCACGAGCAGGCTCTCGAGCGCCTCGACGCTCAAACCCATGAGGCCGGCCGCTTCCGCGTTCGACAGTTCTTGGAAGTAGGTCAGCACGAGCGCTTCGCGCTGACGCGGCGGCAACGCCGCCAGCGCGGCACGTACGCGCGCGCCGTGCTGGCGTGCCTCGAGCGCGACCTCGGGCCCGCTCGGCGCCGCTCCGGCGTCATCGAAGGGCGCCTCCTCGAGCGTGTCGTCAGGTGTCTCGCGCCGCCGCCGCAACCGGTCGTAGCACAGGTTCATCGCGACCCGGTGCAACCAGGTGTCGAAGCGCGCCTCGCCCTCGCGCCAGTGCGGCGCCTGCTTCCACACGCGCATGAATGCCTCTTGCGCCACGTCTTCCGCCTCCATGCGATCGCCGAGCATGCGCGCGGCCAGCGCCAGCAGACGCGGCAGCTTGCGTGCCACGAGCTGGCGCACCGCCGACGCGTCGTCGCGCGCCACCCGAGCCACGAGCTCGGCGTCGGGATCGACTTCGCTCAACGCCGGCCGCTCCCCGAACGCGGGCAACGGCCGGCGACGGACGAAACCGAACCGATGCGGCACTGCCGCACGATCGAAGCGTCTTCGCTTTTCACCTTTGAACTCCCGTCGTCATCGCCATCGTCCGATCCGCAAAATCAACCCTTTCAATCCCGGTTCACCTCTTAAACGGACGCCGCCGCAAAAACCCGTCGCGAGGCAGCCGAAGTTGGCCGAAAGGGCGAAATGGGCGAAAAGGGCGAAAAGGGCCGAAGCGGCGACTCGCAGCCTATCGTAACTTCCGTCATATTCATCGCACATTTTTTTGAAACTGTTTACGGCTTGAACAGAACCGGAATAGAGTCGGATGGCAAGACCGCTGTCCTCCTGCGCCATCCTTCGTACCGAGCGCCCCAGACCTGCCGCTGCGCGTCAGGCCCCGGCGGGGCCGAGGAACGTGGGGCGGCCCGACGTTTCCTTGAGAGGAGTGATTTTCATGGTTCTTCGGTTTCTCGCCGTGCTGCCGTTCATCGGCATCTTGCTCGGCGTCCCATTCGTCAACCGCGTCGAGCCGCTTATCCTCGGCATGCCGCTCGTGCTCGCCTGGATCGTGTTCTGGGTCGTCATGAGCGCCGTGATCATGGCGTTCGTCTATAAGCTCGATCCGACCAACCGCGCCGGCGGGCAGCCCAGCGAGGAGGCCGGATCATGAGCAGCGCGCTTCTCATCATTGTCGCCGTCACGCTCATTGCGCTCTGGCTCGGCGTGCGCGCCCGCCGCGGCCACGACATGAACCTCGAGCAGTGGTCGGTCGGCGGACGCAGCTTCGGCACGGCGTTCGTCTTCCTGCTGATGGCGGGCGAAATCTATACGACGTTCACGTTCCTCGGCGGCAGCGGCTTCGCCTACGGCAAGGGTGCGGCGGCTTATTACATCCTGTCGTACGCCACGCTCGCCTACATCCTTTCCTACTGGCTGCTGCCGCCGATCTGGCGCTACGCCAAGTCGCATCGCCTCGTCTCGCAACCGCACTTTCTCGCAAGCAAGTACGCGAGCCCTTCGCTCGGCGTGCTCGTCGCGATCGTCGACGTGGTCGCGCTCGTGCCGTACCTCGTGCTGCAGTTCAAAGGGCTCGGCATCATCGTGGCAACGGCCTCGTACGGCGTGATCTCGCCCACCGCCGCGATCTGGATCGGCGCGATCGTCGTCACGGCCTATGTGACGATCTCGGGCGTGCGCGGCTCGGCGTGGAATTCGGTCCTGAAAGACACGATGATTCTCGCGGTCGTCATCTTCCTCGGCGTGTACTTGCCGATCCATTTGTACGGCGGCTTCGCCCCGATGTTCCATGCGATCGATACAGCCAAACCGGGCTTCTTGACGTTCCCCGCAAAAGGCTCGAGCGTCGCTTGGTTCCAATCGACCGTGCTGCTCACCTCGCTCGGCTTCTTCATGTGGCCGCATACGTTCGGCTCGATCTTCACCGCGCGCGACGAGCGCATCTTCCGGCGCAATGCGGCCGTGCTGCCGCTCTATCAGCTCATCTTGCTGTTCGTCTTCTTCGTCGGGTTCGCGGCGGCGCTGAAGGTGCCGGGCCTGAAGGGCAGCGACATCGACTTGTCGCTGTTCCACTTGTCGCTGCAAACGTTCGATCCGTGGTTCATCGGCGTGATCGGCGCAGCCGGCGTGCTGACCGCCCTCGTGCCGGGCTCGATGATCCTGAACGCGGCCGCGACGCTGCTCGCCAACGACGTCTACCGCGGCGCGGTCGACCGGCAAGCGAAGGACGCCACCGTCGCCAAGCTCGCCCGCGTACTCGTGCCCGTGATTGCGCTCATCGCCGTCTACTTCACGCTGCGCGGCGGCGAAACGATCGTGGCGCTGCTGCTGATGGGCTACAGCTTCGTGACGCAGTTGTTCCCGGCCGTCGTCACGAGCTTGGCCGCGCGCAATTGGGTGACCAAGCAAGGTGCGTTCGCCGGCATCGCGGCGGGCGTGGCGGTGGTCGCCTACACGACACTCACGCATGCGAGCATCGGGCAATGGTTCCCATTCTTGCCCGACAAGCTCAAGGACATCAACATCGGCCTCGTTGCGCTCGTGCTGAACGTCGTCGTGCTCGTCATCGTCAGTGCCGTGACGCAGCCTCGCGCCGCGGAACACTCGCAGGCCCGCACGCTATGAGGCTGGGCCGCCCGGCCAAGGCGACGTAGAAGTAGACCTAGCCGAGCACGCGCCGCGCGATCTCGAGATATCGGCGCGCGGTGTCCTCGAGCCTCAAACCGTCGAGGCGACGCGGCGAACGCGGCTGGGCGAGCGCGTCGGCCAGCGCGCAGCCGAAGGTCTCGACGTCCGCCGTGTCGACGAGGCGCACACCCGCGTAGCTGCGCGCGAAGCTGAATGCGGGAATCGTATTAGCGACGATCGGAATGCCCGATGCGAGCGCCTCGAGAAAGCCGACGCTGTTCGCTTCGAAACGCGACGGCATCGCGAAGACGTCGGCTTGGGCAAGCAGATCGGGCACGTCCATACGCGGCCCGTCGATTCGGATGCTCGATGCGAGCCCGAGCGTGTCGACGAGCGAGACGATGCGCGCATGATAGGCACGGTCCTCGACGACACCGCATAAATGCAGCCGCGTGCCCGGTTCGCGCGCCAGAACCTTGCGAAAGGCGTGCACGGTGTCGAGTTGCCCCTTCTCGGGCATATAGCGTCCGATTTGAACGATGCACCGCGCGGGTCGCGTGTCGGTATGGCCGTCGGCATCGTCAACCGCATCGCTCGCATCGGCGGCATTGCCCGCATTGCCCACATTGCCATTACCTACCCGCACGCCCCGGCCCTCGTTGGAACCGCAAAGCGCCGACGCGGCGTTCGCGGCGTCGGCCATGCCCGCGACGCCGGTCGCATGACTGAACCGATCGACGTCGACGCCGTTGGGCACCACGAACAGCGCGGGATGCCGACCGATCACCGCCGCATACTGATCGACGTTGCGCTGCGACACGCCGACGACGGCCCTCGCTCGCCGCGACAGCAGCCGCTCGGCCCGCCCGAGCCATCGATGCTCGGTGAAATCGTTCGTTCCCGAATGCATGACGAAGACGATCGGCGCAGACAGCGGCAATGCGCGCGCATAGAGCGCCGGAATGGTGGTATGGGCGAAGACGATGTCGGGCGCGAAGCGCCGGATCGTGCGATAGAGAAAAACGAGCCGCGCGAAGTGCTCGTGCCGCCTCGCGGGAAAAGCACACTCCACCTGATGCGCGGCCAATTCCCGCGCGGCATCGGCGAAGTCGCCCTCGGCCGGCAGGAGCGACGCGATGCAGACCGTATGGCCGCGCCGCCGATGATCGATCGCGATGCCCTTGACGAGCATCTCCGCACCCGAGAGCCGCGGCGCGAGGACTAGCTGAAGGATGCGCATGAGGCAACCGGCCTCCACCGGCACTAACCGGCATCACCCGAACCCTAGCGCACCCACCCCTGCCTGCGTTCGCCATCTTCTAGTCGTCTTCGGCCGCGGCGCCGCGGCGAGCCCGGGCGCCTTCGCCGAGTGCGCCGCGCGCCGGCGATTTGCGCCCAGCGCGACCGATAAACCCGCTTTAGCGAAAAATCGCTCCAGTTGTCACCGTGTTATCGCGGTTTGTTCTAACGATATGGCCGATCATTCTAACGAATCTTACGGCCCCAGCTTAGAATCGGGCACTCATATTCCCGCGGCCGCGCCGCCGATTCAGAATCGCACGATGCTTATGCCTCACATCAACTTGATCTACTCCGCTTCCGGCCTCGGCGTCGGCATTCTAGTCGGGCTCACGGGCGTAGGAGGCGGATCGTTGATGACTCCGCTGCTCGTGCTGATCTTCGGCGTGCATCCTGCCACGGCCGTCGGCACCGACCTGCTCTACGCCGCCGTCACGAAGGCCACGGGCACGCTCGTGCACGGGCTCAAGGGGTCGATCGACTGGCGCGTCACGGGGTTGCTCGCCAGCGGCAGCGTGCCGGCCGCCGCGGTGACGCTATTGCTGCTCCATCGCTACGGCGCACAGTCGCATGCGGCCACGTCGCTGATTCAGCACGTGCTTGGCGCGGCCCTCTTGATCACTTCGATCGCGCTCATCTTCCGCCCGCGGCTCGCAAAACTCGCGGCGCGTAAGCCGACGAGCACGAGCCCCGCGCGCACGGCGCTGCTCACGGCGCTAACGGGCGCCGTCCTCGGCGCACTCGTGTCGCTGACGTCGGTCGGCGCCGGCGCGATCGGCGTGACCGTTCTGCTGCTGCTTTATCCGGCCCTCGCCACCTCGCGCATCGTCGGCTCGGACATCGCCCATGCCGTGCCGCTCACGCTCGTCGCGGGCATGGGCCATTGGCTGCTCGGCTCCGTCGACATCGTCATGCTGGTTTCGCTCCTGATCGGCTCGGTGCCGGGCATCGCGCTCGGCAGCCATTTTTCCGCCCGCGCGCCCGAAGCGCTGCTGCGCAATCTGCTCGCTGTCGTCCTCGTGCTCGTCGGCGCGCGGCTCGTCTGGGTGTAGCGATCGAAGGACGGCCCCGGCTCCCGAACGGCAGCCGTCCTCGACACGACACGCTTGCCCATGACCTAAGGACGGTGACTCAGGGCCGCCGACTCAAGACCGCTGACTCAAGGCCGCTGACTCAGAGCCCGTTACCGAACGCCGGGCGGATGCTGCCGATTCAGCACGCGCATCAGTGCCGGACGGTTGGTCATCACGCTGTCGTAGAAGCTCGCGAGGTCGCCCTTCATCGCCGTGCGCGACGCATCGTCGAGGTAGATCATGTGGCCCGACGGATAACGGCGCGTGACGATGTTCGACTGTAGCGACGGATCGATCGGCATGCTCGCGAGCGTGAGCGCCGTCTGGAAGAACGGTGTGACCGCATCGAAGTAGCCGTTGGCCGAGAACACCTTCAAATCCGGGTTCAGCGTCATCGTCGCAGCCAGATCGCCGGCCGTATAGAGCGCGTTGCCGCCGCCCTTGGCCGCGCCCGTCGGATCGACGTGGCTGAAGTCCCAGTTATTGAACACCTGATCGTTCAAATCCACGAACGACGACGTGGATGTGTACTTCAGGCTGTTGTGCAGATAGTCGTTCCACTCGACCGTGTAAATGCCCGCGACGTTCGTGATCGACGGATCGTTGCTGCCCGCGTCGGGCAGGATGAACGGGCCGATGCCCGTATTGATCGACGTCGCGCGCCCGTCGTACTGGCCGATGGCCGTGCCCGGGACGAGCGTGCCGAAGAAGTTGCCGAATCCGGCCGGATTGCCGTCCTGCTGAATCAGCGTCATTGGATCGATGCCGAGGTACTGCTGCATCTGCTGCGCGATCGGCAAGGTCATGTTCAAGCGCGTATTGACGAGCCCGTTGTCGGCCGGATTCGGCGCTTGCACGAGCGGCATCAGCGTGTTCCTCGCGTAGTTCATGACGTGCTGCATGTAGGTCGGCAGGTCGATCGACCGCTGTGCGACGCTGTCCTTCTGGTAGTGGTAGGCATCGGCGGCCAGCGTCGGGAACAGCCCGATCGCGCTCATCGAATTCGCGTAGTCGAGAATCGACGACTGCAGCGTGATCCCGTTCAACTCGATGCCGTCCTCATGGAGCACCCATGAGAGGACCGCGCTGCGCGCCGTGCCATACGACTCGCCGAACAGAAACTTCGGCGAATTCCAGCGGTTATAGAGCGTCAGATAGCGCTGGATGAAGCGGTCGATCGAGCGTGCGTCTTGGTCGACGCCCCAGAAGTCCTTGTTCTTGTACGGCGCGATGGCTGCCGAATAGCCGGTGCCGACCGGATTGATGAAGACGAGGTCCGAGTGGTCGAGCAAGCTGTCGGGGTTGTCGAGCAGTCGATAGGGCGCCGGCGGCGTGAAGTTCGGAAATGAAGACTGGATGCGCTTGGGCCCGAACGAGCCGAGCAGCAGATAGACCGACGACGAGCCCGGGCCGCCGTTGTAGAAGAACGTGACGGGGCGCGGCTTGCTTGGATCGGGATTGTCGGCCGTGTAGGCGACGTAGAACATCTTCGCGTTCGGCTGCGACGTCGACGCGTCGATCGTCGTCAAATGGCCGGCGCGCGCCGTGTACGCGATCGTCTTTCCGCCGATCGTCACCGTGTGATGCGAGAGCGCAACGCCCTCGGTCGCATCGGCCACCGAATCGTTGGGGCCGGTGCCGTAGATGTCGGTGTCCGTCAGCGCCTGATCGACGGGCGGCGTTGCGGCCGTCGGCGAAGCCGAATTGGCGGCCGCGCCGGCGGCGTTTCCCGTCGAGGAATCGCCGCCGCCGCACCCGGCGAGCAAGATTGCCGCGACGGCCGCCGCCGCGAACGGGGCCCATTTGGCGGAGATCGGCGAAACCGATTCCGCGCCGCTTCTCGATAACCGAATTTTCTTCATATTTATTATCGCCTTTATAAATAAAGCATCTCGAGCACCACCGCCTGAAACGCATGTTCCGGGCGATTCATTCCAATCATTTTCCACATCTACCCATTGACACCTTTAAAAATTGCCACTCGACATCTACTTCAACCGATCCTTTGATTCAGACCCGCTAAACAACTTCTCCCTCATCGCACATCGAATCGAAAGTCGTGCAACGCACCGCTTCAAATGCTTAGATTGAGCATGCAAAGTTCAATACGGGTCAGTCCAAATACGTGAATCAAAACACCTACAATCTAATCATCACGCATGCACCTCCACACGCCAAATGAGTATCCCAACGGCGACATTTCGCCGTTTAAAATTCATCAAAAAAAGATAAAATAAATTCACGTCTCATACACCTATCTACAATGATGAGAACATTCAAACCGACTGATCCGTCAGTCTCATCATTCTTTGATCGATGAGCGTGAAGATCGAAAGAAAGGTCTACCAACGTGGAAAAGCCGACGATCGTGAAGCGCAGCGCAGACGTTTTTTGCGTGGGCGAGCATCCGCGCCCACGCGTCGGCGGGAGCACGGGCAATGCGATCGCCCTTAGCTACGCAGCGCCCGGTAGAACATCCAAAGCCCCGCCGTCGCAAGGCCGGCGGTCATGCCCCAAGCGATGCCCGTCACGCCCCACTCGCGCATCGCGACGGGCACGATCGCAAACAGCACCACGACCTGCATCGCCGACGCCTGCGCGGCCGTGCGCGCATCGCCCCGAGCGCGCAAATAGGCAACGAGCACGGCAATGAGCGCGCCAAGCGCCATGTTGACGACGAAGATGCGAAAGAGCGGCACGGCCGGCATCCAGCGCGGACCCAGCACGAGCGCGAACAGCGGCCCGGCCAGCGCACGTAGGATCACGACAACGAACGCGACAGCGCACGCGCCCAGCGCGAGATAGCGTTTGAACAGCCGCGCGGCCCGCTTCGCGTCGTCGCGGTGATGCGCGGCAAACGTGGGAAACAGATACTGCGACAGCGCGATCGCTGCATCGGCAAGCAGCATTTGCGCGAGGCGCGACGACATTTGATAGGCCCCGAGTTGCGCCGGCCCGAGCATCTTGCCGACGACGACCTTGTCGAACTGATTGAGGATCAGATTGACGACGCTACCCGCCCAAATCCAGCGCGAAAAACCGATGTAATGGCCAATGCCCGACCAGCGCGGCACGAGCGGCGGGCGCGGCGTCAAGACGGCCCACGTCAGTGTGCTCTTGAGCACTTCGCCGAGCAGCATGCCGATCAGCACCGAGGCGGCACCCACCCCCGATAGCGCAAAAGCAAGACCGGTACAGCAATCGGCGAACGCCGCGCCGATCTCGATCGCCGCGATGCGCGAGAAGCAGCGCTCGCGCTGCACGACGTAATAACCGGGCGAAGCGAGGCCGCGCACGAGCGGCAGTGCCGCGGCCATTTGCAGCAGCAGCGATCGCCCCAAATGAAACTGGCTCGCCATGAACGGCGCCAGCGCGACGAGCAAGAGCGCCACGCAAACGCCGCGCACGACGAGCGTCGTGAACACGGCGCCGAGCTCGTCGCGCGTGGGCGTGTCCTTGCCTTGAACGACCGCTTGCGCGAGGCCCGTATCGGACAGCGATTCGGCGATCGCGACGGCCAGCAGCGCGACGCTCACGCTGCCGATCGCCGCCGGCCCGAGCAGGCGGCCGATCGCGAGAAACTTGATCGCGACGAGACCGCGCACGGCAACCTGCTGTGCGAGCACCCAGGTCGCGGCGCTCGGCGCAAGGCCCGCGCGCATCGACGCTGCCGCCAGCCGCATCGATCTCGCTCTGTTGCCGCGCAATGTATTCACGTTCGATTGGATATTGGATCCGCGTCGTTGAACGAATCGGGCTACGCCACGCAAAGGCCTTGCGAACGACAAAGTAACGCGCCGACGCCGCCGAAAAGCGCCATCTCGTAGTGGCGATCCGCCATCGGATGCCCGGCGGTGCGCGCATGCGTAAATCGACGACAGATTGGCGGCCGGCGCCTAGCGGCCAGTGCTACCGTTCTCGCGAGCGGCGCCGCGACGCATGACGTGCCCCGCCATGCGCAGCCTCATGGATTCCTAGCGACGATGCCGCAAACGCTGCCCTCCTCGACGACCGACGCCACCGCCCATCCGCTCGCCCGCTCGCCCTTGCTCGACGCCGTGCGCGCACACGCCCCCGCGCTCCCGGCTCCGGCAACATCGTCCGCCGCATCGCCCATCGCATCGCCCCCAACAACGACAGTGCGCGTACCGCGTACACAAGCGGCCCCGCCATCGCGCCCCACCGTGCTCATCGTCGAGCCGAACTTCACCGGACATCGCTGGCGCTACGCGCAATGGGCCGCCGAAGCATACTGCGCGGCCGGCC
This sequence comes from Trinickia acidisoli, assembly GCF_017315725.1. Lineage (NCBI taxonomy): Bacteria > Pseudomonadati > Pseudomonadota > Betaproteobacteria > Burkholderiales > Burkholderiaceae > Trinickia > Trinickia acidisoli. The sequence continues at coordinate 983,161 of NZ_JAFLRG010000001.1, read as the reverse complement.
TCGCTTGCCTGATCGCCACGACGCCGTCGAACGAGGACCATCCGCTCGCCCGCAAGCTCACCGCCGAGCGCCGGCCTGGACTCGAGATTGCGTTCGTCGACGATCCCGCGCCCGCGGGGGCGATCGCGGCCCATGCCGAGCGCGTGTCCTACGTGCGCTACCACCGCTACTTCGCGCACGCCTATGACTGCCTCGGCGAGTGCGCGCCGATCGCGCTCGTCGTCGTCCCTTACGTCGACTACTTTCTCTACGCCCTGCCGTTTCTCGGATCGCCCTTCGGCGATACCCCTTGGATCGGCATCACGATGCGCGCGACGTTTCATCATCGATACGTCGGCGTGAAAGCGCCGGATCGCCCGCTTGTCAATGCAGTAAAGGCGCAATTGTTTCGACGCGCGGTCAAAGCGCGCGGATTGCGCACGCTGCTGTCGATCGATCCGACCTTGCCCGAATGGAGCGCCCGTGCGCTGCCGCGCCATCGCGCCGCGATCGCCTACCTTGCCGATCCGTTTCCCGATGTACGGGCCGACGATCCGGCAGCGGCGCGCTCACGGCTCAATTTCGGGCCGGGGCCGCATTTGCTCGTCTACGGATCGGTCACCGGCCGCAAGGGCATCCGCGAACTCGTCGTCGCGCTCGAACGCATGGAGCACGCACCGACGCTCGTCGTCGCCGGCGAACAGGACGAGTCGACACGCGCATTCCTGCATTCGCATGCGCCGTGCTTGACGCCGGCCCCAGTCATCGTCGATGGCTTCATTACGAACGACGACGAGTTCGATCTGTTCTGCGCGTGCGACGCCGTCTGGCTCGGCTATAAAGGCCACTACGGCATGAGCGGTGTCCTCGTGCAAGCCTATCGATTCCGCAAGACCGTCATCGCGACGTCGGAAGGGTTGATCGGCTGGTTCTGCGCCGGCGGTGCGCTCGGACCCGTGCTCGACGATCTGTCGCCCACAGCCATCGCGCGCGCGATCGACACGGCATTGGCCCGCGCCGATCGTGCCGATGGCGCCAACAGTCGCCCAGATGCGCCCCATCATGAGACGCTGCTCGAACGCAATACGCTCGACGCATTCAAACGCACGCTGTGCGAAGCGGCGACGGCGGCAATCGTCAGCAGAAAATAGATAGGTGTCCTAATGATAGGAATGTCTATTCGATTCTCGCTACCTATTTAGGACTCCTCATCACATCGCTTACGAAGGCTGCCCGCTGGCCGTCGGCCGCACGTCCGTCGATAGGCGGCGGCGCCACGGCCACGCTTGCCGCGCGCCCCGCACCAGCCACACCTGCCACGCCTACCGCGACGACCGGCAGCGCCTGTGGCGCCCGCGCCGTCTCCCGCGCCGGCACATGCGCCTCGCGCACAACGGGGAACAACGCATTGCGCAGCCGCAGGAACGGAAACTCGACCGCGCGCGTTGTAACGTAACCCGCGCCTATCGCGATCGCAGCCTGCACGACGAGCACGGCGGCCCAGATGACGAGGCGAGGCAGCCCCGCCGTCGTCGCCGTCGCGATGAACGCTTCGCCCGGTGCGAGCGCGATCGAATGCCAGAGGTAAATGCCGTACGAATACACGCCGACCCACGCCACGGCGCGGAACCACCAGGCACGGCGGATCGCGGCGGCATGCTCGAGCATGAGGACGATCAGCGCGACGAAGCCGATCGACTGAATCGTATAGCCGATGCTTTCGTCGAGCGCGTAGTGCGGTGTGCCGAAGCCGAGCCACGCGATCAAGCCGACGACGAGCGCGACGAGCAGCCACGTGCGGCGCGCGAACTGCCGATACGCCTCGGGCGCCATCCAATAGACGGCGGCCAGCATCACGCCGGCGAGCAGGCTGTCGATGCGGTATTGCGTGTAAGCGAAGGCGGCCTCGAGGCGGCCGTCGGCCACGGCGAGCGAGCGCATCGCGAGCACGGTCAGGCAAACGATGCCGAGCACCGCCACGATGGCGCGCGCGCCGAGCCGCCAGCGCACGAACACGAGCAGAACGGCGGGCAGGAACAGATAAAAATGCTCCTCGACGGCAAGGCTCCACGTTTGCGAAATCGACGTGCCGAAGTAATTCTGCAGATGCGTGAGGTTCTGCACGAGGAAGCTGTCGAGCGGATGACGGCGCACGATCGCGTGAAACGCGATCAGCACGTAATAGGCCGGCCAAATCTTGAAGATCCGCCGCACGATGAACCGGCGCGCGTCGATCGCACCACGCTCGGCATATTGCTTCAACAACAGGCCGCCGACGAGAAAGCCGCTCAGCGTGAAAAACAGATTGACGCCCTCGCGACCGAAATGCGTGAACGGATACTGCGCGATCGATACGACGGCAAGGCCCGGATCGACCGAGCGAAAGTGGTACCCCATCACGGCGATGATCGCGATCCCGCGCAAGAAATCGAGCTCGATCATGCGATCGCGCACGATGGCCTTCGCTCCCCCGAACGGATTCGTCATCATCGTCGATTCCCTCTTCGGCTCAACGGTCTGCTCAACGGCCTGCTTCGATTCGGCCCTTCGATCTTCGGCTGCGCGATGCGGAGCCATCCGCCAATATCCCGGCGCAAGCCGACAAGATCTTTCCGCACGCATCGGCACGCGCCCTGCCGCCTTGTCGCACCGCGATCGGTGCGGCACGTCCGGCCGCGTTGGCCGAACGCTAGACCTGCGCCGCCAAGCGCTAGGCGCGCGCCGCCAAGCGACGACCCGGCACCCGTGCGAGCGGTATAGTCGGCTCGTGCATCGGGCCTGCGACCATCAACGGGCCATCCCGCCAACGAATAGGAAGCGATCCGACATGACAGAGGCGCGATACCGATTCGCATCGGGGGCACGCCAAGCGGCACGCAACCCGTATGCGCACTTATGGATCTGGCTGTTCGTGTTTCCGCTCGCCATGGACTACAAGGCGGCGGCCACCGGCGATAGCCATCTGGCGCAGATTCTATTGACGATTCCCGTCCTGGGATCGGGCGTCATCCTCGCCCTGATCGGGCCTCGCTTTCGCGAACGTTCGCGGCTGCGCACGGTGGTGACGCTCTCGCTCATGCTCGCCGTGCCCGCGAGCATCGTCACCCAATGGCTGCAAGAGAACAGCGCCGGCCAATACCTGCGCGTGCTGCTGCCGTTCGCGCTATTTCAACTCGGCTTCGTCGCCGCTTGCCGCCCCTGGCAGGAGGCACGCTTGGAGCAGTTCGAGAAGGCCCTCCTTTGGGCCAACGTCATCAGCCTCGCCTTCACTTGCCTTTACGGCCTGCTCGTCGCCGGATCGCTCGCGGACGTGCGCTACCGTATCGTTTCGGTAACCTTCCTCGGTCTGCAAGCCGTGCTGCTGCACGAATTCGTGATCGCCAAGCGTTATACGGCGCTCACGCTCGGCCTGTTCATGGCGACGGTCATCATCGAACTGTTGAGCGTCACGCGCTCGCTGCTCGTCGGTACCGCGTTGCTGTTCGCGCTGGCTGCCTGGATGAGCGCCGCGGGCACGCACCATCTCGCGCGCACGGCGCTGCGCGCGGCGCTCGTCGCCGTCATGCTCGGCGTCATGGCGCTGGCGGCGGCCGCATGGTTCCCAGGCGTGACCGAGCACTGGGTGCAACGCGTCGACTTCGCGAAAACCGGCACGCGCAGCGGCGAAGACCCGACGACGATCACGCGCCTTGCCGAAATTCGCAACCAATACGACCAAGTCGTCTCGACGCCGCTCTCGCTGCTGGTCGGAGAGGGCTATGGCCACGACTATCGCTACTCGCCGGCTTACCTGCCCGATCTGGCCGGGCAGATAAGCAAAAAGGACTTCTACGCGGAACACGATTGGGCCGCGGGACACAACTTCTGGGTCTATCAGTTCTTCGCGGGCGGCCTGTTGTTCGGGCTCGCCTTCCCGCTTGCGCTGCTCTACGCGCTCGCGCGCTGTACGATCGCCTATCGGCGCTGGCGCGTGTATGCCCCCGACGCGCCGCAACTGCCCGTGCTCGGCCGCGCGATCTTACTCACGGCGGCGCTGCCGGCCGCCTCGATCGGCGGCAATCCGCTGGGCCCACGGTTTTCCGGGCTCGTGTTCGGCGTCGGTCTCGGGCTCATGGTCGCCATGCACGCACAGTTGGCGCAGCGCGAGGCCCGCTCGGTTCGCCGTGCCGCCGCATCGACAAGCTCCCCAAGCTCACCACGTCCGCGCGTCGGTGCGGTCGCCTCATGAAGCTGCTCAACGTCCTGCCCACGCTCGACCCCGCCGCGGGCGGGCCGGTGGAGGGCGTAAGCCAATGCGCGCTCGCGCTCGCAAAGCTCGGCCACGTCGTCGAGGCGGCCACGCTCGACGCGCCCGGCACCGCGTTTCTCGCCGATGCACCCATGCCCGTTGCAGCGCTAGGCCCCGGGCACGGCAAATACGGCCGTGCGCCGCGCGCGCCGCTCTGGCTGCGCGAGCACGCGCCGCGCTTCGATGCCGTCATCGTTCATGGCCTCTGGCAATACCACGGCTTCGCGACGCGGCAGGCGCTGCGCGGGCTCCACGTGCCCTATTACGTATTCCCGCACGGCATGCTCGATCCGTGGTTCAAGAGTGCCTATCCGCTCAAGCACGTCAAGAAGTGGCTCTACTGGCCCTGGGGCGAATACCGCGTATTGCGCGATGCGCGCGCCGTCTTGTTTACGACCGAAGAAGAGCGCTTGCTCGCGCGGCAATCGTTCTGGCTCTATCGCACACGCGAGCGCGTCGTCTCGTTCGGCGCCGCCGCGCCGCCCGGCGATGCGGCGCGCCTGCGCGATTGCTTCTTCGCGGCCTACCCGACACTGGCCGGCCGGCGTCTGCTGCTGTTTCTCGGCCGGCTTCATCCGAAGAAGGGCTGCGACCTCCTGCTGCGTGCCTTCGCACGTGTCGCGACGACGGAGCCGCTGCTGCATCTCGTCTTTGCCGGCACCGGCGACGGCGACACCGTTGCGCAGCTTCATACCCTTGCCCGCGAACTCGGCATCGCCGAGCGCGTGACTTGGACGGGCCTGCTGCAAGGCGATTGCAAGTGGGGCGCGTTCGGCGCGAGCGATGCCTTCGTCTTGCCGTCGCATCAGGAAAACTTCGGCGTCGCTGTCGTCGAGGCGCTCGCCAGCGGCACGCCGGTCCTCATCTCCGACAAGATCAACATTTGGCGCGAAGTCGATGCCGATCGCGTGGGTTTCGTCGCATCCGATACGGTCGAGGGCACGCTGATCAATCTGCGCCATTGGCTCTCGCTCGATCCGTCTTCCGCTGCCCGCATGCGAACGCGAGCCGCTGCCGCATTCGCGGCGCGGTTCACGATCGATGCGCACGCGCGCACTCTGCTTCAAGCCCTCGCGCCGCCCCCGTTCAGTGCTTGACGATGCGCGCGAGCACCGCGGCGAACGGCAACGCATCCACGAACGGCGCTACCGCGTCGCCGGCTGGGGCACACGCCGGTTTCGAGGCGGCCACCGCGTCGGGCGTGCGCAGCAAGTGCACGAGATGGTCGGCCAGACGCAGCGCCAGCGCGGCAATCGTGATCGTCGGAAAATTGGCGCCGACGGTCGGAAACACGGAGCTGCCCGCAACGAACAGATTGTCGATGAGGAACACTCTGCAATCGCGATCCACGACGCCTTCCCGCTGCGAATCGTGCATCCGCGTCGTGCCCATGTGGTGCCACGTGCCTTCGAGTTCGGCGGGCCAAGCGCGGCCTTCCAGCGGCGGGTCGAGCACGACCCGCGCGACGCCGCACGCTTGCAGCTCTTCAGCCAGTAGCGCGAACGTGCGATCGAACGTGCGCTGCGCGAGCTCGGTCAGCCGCCATGCGACCTTCACGCGCGGCATGCCGAGCCGATCGCATTGCTCGCCGAGCGTCACGCGGCTGTCGCGGTTCGGCTGTGCTTCCACGATCGCCTGCAGCTTGACGTCGCGGATCAGCGCGCGCGGCTGCAGCAGGCGGGTCAATCCGAAGCCGGCCGTATCGACGGGATGCCGGAGCATCGTCGCGAGGTCTGCGCTCAAGTGCCAGCCGGGCTGATCCTTGTTCAGCAACGCCTGCTTGCAGCGGATCAACGCCTCGGCGCCTTCGCTGCCCTCGCCGTAGAAAAGCGAAAAGAACCAGACCCGCGAGTTGAGCAAGCGCTCACGCTGCAGCACGGCGGGGGTCAATGCGAATTGGGACGAAATGGGCGTACCGTGAGCCGACACCGCGGCATTTTGATAGTGATACTTGATGTCGTAGAGCTTGTTGCGCGACCAAGCCGGCGCGAAGCGCACGCTCGCCGACATGATGCGCGGATGATCCATGAAATACCGGCCGACGTTGTCGTAGGCGTTGCCGAGGCCGGCCGCTTGCACACGATTGGACGCCAGCAGCAAGCGCGCGTTCTCGATACCGCCCGCGGCCAGTACGAAACGCTTGGCCGCGACGGTCATGCGCCGGCCCGTCAGCGTCGTCACTTGAACACGCGTGACGTGAGACGCATCGGCATCGGTATCGACGTGCACGACGTTCGCATGCAGAAACACGCGAATGTGCGGCGAGCGCTCGAGATCGCCGCGATAGAGCTTGCCGAAGCGCGCGGGCGGGCTGAATTGCGCGATCGTGTCGCGCACGTTGCCGGTCACGAGCGGCAATCGTTTGACGTCCGCGCGTCCGATCGATCGCTCCCAGAACGACGGCTCGAAATCGTTCGGTCCGAGCTTGAGCAGCGCGTGCGTGCGCGCGTAATACGGCGCCAGCTCGTCGAGCCCGAACGGCCAACCGCTGCCGGGCACCCAATCGCGCTTCTCGAAGTCCCACGGATCGAGCGGCCGGCACCAGCCGCCCCAGCAATTGCTGCTGCCGCCGAAATAGCGGCTGCGACTGCCGTCGGCGAACGCGTAAGGCAAGCCGACGTTCTCGCCGCGGTAGAGATCGCGCGTATCGTCGTCGGGACGATAGCCGCCGCTTTCGAGCAGACACGTGTCGATCCCGCATCGATCGAGTTCGAGCGCGAGCGTGATCCCGGCGACCCCTGCACCGACGATACATACCGTCGTTTCGATCTCTCGGCCTTCGTCGATGCCCCGTGTGTCGATGAACATGGCTGCTCCCGCTTTTCCCTAATCTTCGGGCCGCCGTGCCGCATTTTCCCGACAAGATTTCGGCGCTTACCGCCACGGCGACGTAAGCTCGCATCGAGCTTGCGGTCGCGCGCGAAGCGCGGCCGGCGCAACGCGCGCGCAGGTCGGCGATAACGGCGCATCAACTTTCGGAGGGAAAGCGAGGGCGAATGAAGCGGCAGGGATTGCCGCCGTAGACGCCGCCGGGCGCGAGCGAGCGATGGACGACCGAGAGCGGTGTCACGAGGGCCGAGCGTCCGATGCGCACGCCCATCTGCACGACGCATTTCGAGGTAATCCAAACGCCGTCCTCGATAACGATCGGCGCGACGCGCAGGTCCATCGTCGCGGCGGCATCGTGCGAACCCGTCGTCAGAAACGCGCCTTGCGACAGGCACACGTGCGAGCCGAGGCGGATCGGCGCTTGATTGTAGAGCCAGACGTCGACGCCGAACCAGCAGTGATCCCCCACTTCGAGATTCCACGGCGCCTTCACGCGCAACGGATGTACAAAACGGCAACCCGTACCGATCTTCGCGCCGAACAGCCGCAGCAGTGCGATGCGCAGCGCCGAGCTGGGATTGAGCTTGTTGTTGACGACACACGCCTCCAACACGAACCACAGGGCTTGCACGAGCAACCCGCGCCCCGCGACGCAGTTGCCCTTCCCGGCTCGACCGAGGTCGATGACGGGGATGGGTTCGGCGTTCGCGTTCGGATCTGCTTCGACGTTTGCATCCGCGTTTGCAGGGCGGTCGCCGACCAACGTGCGGCGTATGCCGGTCGTGCTCGATGCGTCAGACGAAAGAGGTTCGAGCCTCACGCTGATCCGCCTGCCCTGGGTGGCATGCTCGACGGATTCGATCGGGCGGTTCATATCGGTTCGCACCACCATGTTTCGTGCTGATTTCAGCGACGATTATCGTGCGCGAGACGCGCCTTTGCGTGCAACGGCCCCGGCGGATGGCGGCGGCCGACGGTGTTTTGGCGGGGCGTGCAGCAGCCCGCGCGCGAGCATGAGAAGCGTGCCAATGGGAGCAATGGAGGCGACCGTGACGACCGGTTGTCGAAGGGTGTGGCCAGCGCTGCTTGGGCCGCTGCTTCGCGCGCTGCTGGGTGCGGCGCTCGGTGTATGGCTCGGCACCGCGGGCACGCTCTGCGCCCAAGCACAGCAGAATGCGAACGTCCCTGCCGGCACCAACGGGCAAGCGCAACGGACAACGCCCGAGGACAGCGATGCGGCCGCGCGAGCCGAGGCGGATCGACTCGAAGCGGTAGGCGGCGACCCCGAGGCGCTGCTCGGCGCACCGGCGCCCCCGGGCGATCCTTACAGCGCGGCCTTCGATTCGCCAGAACGTACCGAGCAAGCGCTGACCGGCACGGAACAGGTGCCGCGCGGCGCGCTGGCGGGAGGCCGCTATGGGCCGCAGCCGGCCGCTAAGGTCGGCGCGCGGCCGCTCGTAGCGGCGGGGGGTGGCAACGGCAACGATGACCCGCGTAAGCCCTATGCCAACAAGGCCGACCCCGGCTCGCAAACGCCGCTGGGCTCGGCGCTGTCGATCTATCACGGCTCGGGCGACGTCGGGAAGGCGGTAGGACAGGTCTATAAGATGCCCTGGTAATCGCTAGGCTTTAGGGAAACTTGAAAATACGAATAAATAGGACTGCTTCCGAGTACCTCAATATTTTTATGATTTACCCCGCATTTCCATCGGGCACGCACGCGCGGGCATACGGAAATTTCGGTTCCATTTCTCAATAGAAGAATAACTCCACCATCCGTTATAGCCTTTCGTTTTTATTACACGGACAATCGAACCGTCTCACGAACTGCATCGCATTCGTGAGACGCTCATTCACTTACTTATTGCGGAGTCATTATGATTGCCACCTCGATTACGCCAACGAAAATCATCGCCTATGGCTCGTTCCTCTCGGTCATCCTATCCAAGAAATCTCGTCCCGGCGACGGCATGTTCGGACGTGGCCTGAAAGGATAGTTATCTTCAACCACATTGCTGGCTAACTGCTCTCCTCCTGGGCGAATGATTTCTCTCTGTTCGCCCGAGCCGCGTACTGTTCAACGAACATGCCGACAACTTACGACACGCCGCCCGAGACGCGGTTTTCGATCGCGACGACCGACCACTTGACCCTCGACAACGAGCTCATCGTATTCAGCGCCAAACATCAGCAATATTTTGGTATCGAAGGTGCGGGGCGCTCGGTTTGGGACGTGCTCGACTGGAAATGTCCGCCCATGTCCGAGTCTGAGATCGTTGAACTCATCGTCGGAGAGCAGCGTGCTTCCGACGATGCCGCAGCGCTCATTCGAGAAGCGATTCATCTGCTGCTCGATTTGGGAGTACTCCGTGAAGCATGACGTGCCAATGATATTGGCTCTGCACGGGCTCGTGCGAGCGATCTTGACGAATCATTCGATAGAAGACGGTTATCTAATCATCTGCAAGTCTCTTTTTCCCTCATTTATCTTCAGAACCACGACATATGTACAAGGAACTGATTCCGTCGATCTGCAGAGCATATGCGATGCAATCTATCGTCTCGACGAAAGCGAACTCAGCTATGCATCTTGCTACTCCGCGTGCATGGTTGCGCAGATCGTCGCAATGACATACGGCATCCCCGCCGAAATCATTGTTGGCATCAAAAAACAGGACAAGAAGCTCCTCGGTCACGCATGGCTCGAGTACGCGGCCAATGGGCGCACGCAGATCGTCAACCCCCGAGGCGCCGATCCCCGCGACTTTACCGAGATCAAGCGACTTACCCCCGAAACCACCATTCAAACCTGGATGAAGGAACGTGCGATTCTGGACAATGCTCCTACGGTATACGCGTGAAGACACGCAACGCTATGTCGAAGCGCTGCTCTCGCAGTTCGAGGCAGTCGAGGTCGACGCGCTACGCCGCATGGACAGCCCCGGCGGGACCCTGCTGCAAATCGACACATTGCTGAAGCCCGCCCATTACCCCCGTTGCGCCCGCTACGTCCATCACACCCAACGCCCGCGCGCGATGCCGCTCGTCGGCAACGTCGCCTATACGGGCTGGGCGCGCGATACCTCAGACGGCCGCCTCTATTCCGCGCTCAGGGACGATGTCATCGCCACCGCACCCTCCGCGCAGTTGCTCATCGGCGAGTTCAGTTTCGCGAGCCTGAGCGCGGACACCGCCACCGCCGCCACCGATCACTATGCAACGCATCCCGTCTACTACTATCGCGGCGCGGGCAATCGTCTCATCGTTGCAAGCGATTTACGGCTGATCCTCATCGCGCCGCAAGTGGACGTCGCCGTCAGCGAACCGGCCTGCCGCTATTTCCTGAGCCACACACTGATGGTCGGCGAAAACGAATCGCCCGAGGGCATGACGTTTTTCAACGGCATCAAGAAGCTTTCCCCCAGCGGCATGCTGACGGTCGACCGCCGCACAGGCGATGTCGCCGTCAGCGCACGCGCCGATGCGCTCGTGCCTGAAAACGTCGACAAAATCGGCCGGCGCGATTACGTCGATGCATTCAAACAAACGCTCGATCAATGCGTGGGGGACCGCCTCGCCTCAGGCGCGAGTGCGTTGCTGCTGAGCGGTGGCATCGATTCAAGCACGGTGCTCGGCGCATGCCTTGCCTCGAACCATCCGCCGCCGATGTCCATCACGATGAGCTTCAACGATGCAGACCTCGTCATGAGCCAAGACGACAAGCTGCTCGAAGCCCTGTTTGCGCAGCGCGATTTGCCGCATCGGATGCTCTATGCGGATCATCTGCTCCGGCTGCCGTCCGAGGCCGATCGGCCCGTGTGGGTCGACGGTCCCGACACTTGCGCCAATCCCTTGATCAAGGAGGCATACGCCTATTTGGTCCAGCAAAACACACCGCCGGGACTCGTCATGACGGGCGAAGGGGGCGACGCGATACTCGGCGAATCGATGCACGAATGTATCGTCGACTCGATCCGGGCCGAACACGGTATCCGCGCGGCACATCGCTACCTGACCGAGAATTGCGGCCATCGCCCGCGCTCGCGTGCCTACTATCGGCACCTGCTGAACTCAGTCTGCCCAGCGCTGGCGTATCTGGATTGGCGACGCGGCGCTCGCGCGCCGGACCGGCTCGCCGCACCGCCCTACCTCGCGCCGGCGTTGTCGTCCATAGCACGCGAACACGCCGCGACACCGCCTCGCTCGCCGCGTTTCAGGTTCGTGGGGCACCATGCGACGCACGCAATGCTGTTCCCGCGCGCGTCGTACTTCGATTCGCTCAATACGCTCTGCGTGCATTCCCATCCGTTCCTCGATCCTCGAATGATCGCATTCGCGCTGTCCACCCCACCGCACGTCCATCACGACTATCAGCGGCTGGACCGCGCCAACCCGTACGCCGTATCGAAACGGCTCGCGCGCGCCGCCTATCGAGACCAGCTCCCGGATTTCATCCACGGCAAGACGCACAAGACGAGCTATGCGCTGATGGCGCGACGCATGTTTCACAACAGCGCCGCGGCGCTGTATCGCTTGACGGAAAAGCCAATGTTGCTCCATCGAAGCGGGCTCGTCGATCAACCGTCGTTCCGGCGGCATCTGCTCGCCTACATCGTCGCGACGGAAGATCCGAACGCCGATCTCGGCACTCACTATCACTTCATCCGTGGAGTCGCCGACCTCGAAGCATGGCTGCGCCGATTCTCGCGTCCACGCACGCAACTCGCTGCGGATCTATCGATCCGTCCACTGTGCGCGCTCCTATGACGAATCGCTTTACCTCGTTGAGTCGCAACCTGTTCGATTCGTTGTCGCTGATGAGGCGCGCGGCGCCGCGCGCGTTCTACTCGACCATTGCACTGAACGCGATGGCCGGCCTCGTTCCTGCCGCGCTCATATACTTTTCGGCGCAACTCATTTCGAGGTTGTCGGCCGGCCATCCCGTCGCCACCGTTGGCTCACTGATCATCGCTTACGTTTTGCTGAGCGCCATGGGTGACAGCCTGTCCACCATCTCGAGCTTCGTGCTCGACACGCTGCGCGATGCCGTGCGCATGATATTGAAGGCCGACGTCAACCGCGTGGTATCGACCTTTCCGGATCTGAGCGTGCACGAAGACAAAACGCTGCGCGAAACAGCTGTCCTTTGCGCCGGCGCCGGCGACGCGATTGGCGACCTTGTCGGCCACCTCTATGCCGTCAGCCTCGGCGTCGTGCTGATCATTCCCGTCACGCTGATGACAGGTGCGACTGCTTGGTGGATACCATGTCTGATGCTCGCCGGCATGGCGCCGTTCATGCTGCTTCGCGCAAGGGCCGAGCACGCGAGTTGGGACGTGCAGGAAAGCTACGCATCCACGTTCAACGAATTGCGCATTCTCGAACGCGTCCTGACACAACCGGAGTTCGCCAAGGACTTGCGCGTGTATGACATGCAGGCGCCGCTGCTCGCGCGATGGCGCAATCGGTACGGCGCGTATTTGGTCACGGCGCGGCAGGTCCGCACGCGCAATGCAATCAAGCTGACGTTCGCATCGCTGATTGCGGGCATTTGCCTGGGCATACCGTTGTACGCGATTGCCGCCGGCTTCCATGACGGACGCTTCGGCGTTGCCGATCTCGCCATTTTTCTCGGGGCGCTCGTTCAGCTACGTGACGGACTCGCAGCGATCGTCTACAACGTTGGCGATCTGCTCGGCGTTTGCTACAGTATGCGGCCCTATCGAGCGCTGCTGGCCGAGCATGCTTCGCGCAAACAGAACGAGCGACCGAGCACGACCGAGGCAGAACGCGCATCGCACGGCGCACCAGCCCTGAGGCTGTCAGCCGTCGCTTTTCGTTACCGCGATGCACACGAGCACGCGTTGCGTCACATCGACTTGCACGTTCGCCACGGCGAAACGGTGGCGCTCGTCGGAGACAACGGCGCCGGGAAATCGAGCCTCATGAAATTGCTCGCCGGCTTTTACGAGCCGACACAGGGCACGCTCGAATGGGGACGATCGGACGGCCGTCGGCCGGGCATCGTCGCCGTCTTCCAAGACTTCGCCCGCTTTCCGCTGAGCGCGCGCGACAACCTAGCGCAAGGCGAACGCAACGACAGCGCCCTACGCGAAGCGTTGCGAGCCGTCGGACTGCATGATCTGGCCGCGCAGCCCGACACGCCGTTGACGATGGAAGTGGAAGACGGCGTCGATCTCTCCGGCGGGCAATGGCAACGGCTCGCGATTGCCCGCGCACTCGTACACGCTCGCGACGCAGACGTCCTGCTCTTCGACGAACCGACGTCCGCGCTCGACCCCGAATCGGAAGCCGACGTCATGCGTCTCGTCTTGGCGGCCGCAACCGGCAAGACGATGCTCATCGTCAGCCATCGCCTCGCGCTGACGCGCTTCGTCGACCGCATTGTCGTGCTCGAGCGCGGACAGATCGTCGAAAGCGGAACGCACGACGCGCTCATCGAGGCGGACGGAAAGTACGCGCGGATGTTTCAGTCTCAGGCCCAGTTCTATCGATGAGCGCCCCATACAACCGCTGCTCCAGCCGCTCCATCACCGCATCGGGCGAGAACGCCTGCATCGCATAGCGCCTCGCGGATTCGCCCAGGCGCGCACGCATCTGCGCATCGTCGGCCACCGCCTCGATCGCGCGTGCAAGCGCCGGCCCGTCGTCGGGCTCCACCACAACCGCGCGCCCCGCCAGGGTGTCCGCAAGCTGCGTCCCCTCACGCGCCATCGCGACGATCGCACGCCCGCTCGCCATCATCCCCGCCAGCTTCGACGGCATCACGAGATCGGCGGCGTCGGCGCGCTGCGGCAGCACGTGCACGTCCGCAACGTTGAGTAGCTCGTTGAGTTGCGCCGCGGGCTGCAGCCCGATCAGCACGCAATTGGCAAGGCCCGCGCATTGCCGCGCCACTTCCTCGCGCAACAACCCGTCTCCGCAGAACACGAAGCGGATATCCGTGCGCCGCTCGAGCAACGCAGCGGCCGATACGAGATGTTCGAGCCCTTGCTTCGCACCCATGTTGCCCGCGTAGAGCACCACCTTCTCGTCGTCCGATATGCCGAGCGTCTGCCGATACACGCTGGCCCGATCGAGCGGCCGGATGGTCGTCACGTCGACCCAATTGGGCAGACACAGCACGCGCGACGGCTCCACGCCAAGCATCAGCAGCCGCTCCACCATCTTCGGCGAAATCGACGAGACGACGTCGAATCGATGCAGCACGGCCCGTTCAAACGCATGCGCCACACGCGCCGCATGCGGCTGCACGAGCAAGCCCAGCCCGAACGCGGCGTCGACTTCGAAGTCCTGCACGTGCAGCCACGCCCGTGCCCGCGTCGCGTGCGCGAGCGCCAGCGCCGCCGGCGCGCACAGCAGCGTCGGCGCGATCGCGATCACGACGTCGGGGTGCCAGCGCCATTGTGCGAGCATCGGCAGAATCGAGGTCAGTGCAAACGACGCCAGGTGAGCCACGCGCGTCGCTCCGCGCGGATGCGACGGTACCCAGAGCGGCGCGCGACGCACCGTGACGCCGCCCCGAACTTCGCGGCCGTAGCGCCACGCCGACCATCCCGCCGCAACCCGCCAAGCCGGGTAATACGGCGGCGCGCAAACGACATGAACCTCATGTCCGCGCGCGGCCAGCGCCTCGGCCATTTCGGCCGTGTATTTGCCCGTTCCCGTCAGTTCGGGCGCGTAATTGAGGCCATAGAGGAGCAGCTTCATCGTCCGATACCGCTCGCACGCGAAGCCGTGCAGCCGTCGCGGGGCTCGCCGAGCATCGTCACGCAGCCGCGCTCGATGTTCACCGCCGCCGAGCGCGGGTCGAAGCGCGCGATGCGCGACATGCAGGCGCGCGCCGTGCGCTGCGCATCGCCGAAACGCGCGATCGCATCGATCAACGTGCGCGCAAGGGCCTCGATATCGCCCGCCGGAAACGAGCATCCCGTCTCGCCCTCGACGATCAACTCGGGCATACAACCGCACCGATCGCTGACGACGGCCGGGCAGCCATGGCTCAACGCTTCGTTGACGACGAGCCCCCACGGCTCGCTATGACTCGGCAGCACGAGGCAGGTCGCGCCGAAGTATTCGCGCGACAACGGTTCGTCCTGCTGGCTGCCGACGAAGCGCACGGCATCGCTCAAGCCGAGCGCGATCACACGCTCGTCGAGCGCATCGTGGAGCACACCGGTGCCGACGATGCGCAGCGTCGCATCGGGCAACGCTTCGCGTACGCGCACGAACGCATCGAGCAGCGTGCCGATGCCTTTCTCTTCCGACAAGCGGCCGACATAGAGCAGCACGGGCGCGGCGTCGCGCCGCGCCGCCAAGCGCTCGTCGAGGGCACGTTCGGGCAGAAACGAGCGCGGCAGCGCGGCGGCTTGGCACGGCACGAAGATCCGCTCGCGCTTGGCGCCGAGCGACATCAAGTACTCGCGGCTGCGTTCGCCGAAGCCGAAGTAGCCGTCGCACAGCGAAAAGAAGATGCGCTTCGGAATCGACGTCATGAGCCGGCGCGGCCGGTCGAGCGCAGTCGAATCGCAAAACACGGCGCGCCGCTTGCGCGTCACGATGCACGCGGCGAGCATCGCCCAATATTCGGGCCGATGGTAGCCGGGCAACACGACGAGCTCCGATTTCGTCTTCAACACTTCCGACGTGAGCCGCGCGATCATCCGCCATGTCGGTACGTCGTCGTAGCATCCGTCGAACAACTTGCGCATCGGATAGCGATGGAACGAGTAGTCGACGTCGGAGAAGCCGAGGCGTTCTGTCTCCGTATCGGCGATCTGCACCATCGCGTAGCGAATCGTGCCCGACGCCGACAGGTTGTAGAGCGCCGTGAACACGGCCCCTTTGTGGCGCGACCAGACGACGTTGTGAAAGATCGTCACTGTGGCTGTCATGCTGGCTCATCCGTTCGAAGCCGCATCGAGCATGCGATGCTGCGCGGCATATTGCGCATAAGTGGCGCGAATACCATCGGTCAAGCCGATCCTCGCGCGCCACCCCCTGTCCGTCAGCAGGGATACGTCGAGCAGTTTGCGCGGCGTCCCGTCCGGCTTCGTTCGATCGAAGA
The DNA here is from genome assembly GCF_017315725.1 of Trinickia acidisoli. NCBI lineage: Bacteria > Pseudomonadati > Pseudomonadota > Betaproteobacteria > Burkholderiales > Burkholderiaceae > Trinickia > Trinickia acidisoli. The sequence goes on along the minus strand of NZ_JAFLRG010000001.1, from coordinate 966,977 downwards.
TCAATTCGCCGCGAAAGCCGACGACCGCGGCGATGCGCTGTGCCAGTTCGCGGATGGTGAGGTCGGTGCCGACACCCACGTTGAACACGCCGTCGCTCACCTCATGCTCGAGTACGAACCGCGTCGCGGCCGCTAAGTCGTCGACGTGCAAGAACTCGCGGCGCGGCTCGCCGGTGCCCCACACGGTCAGCGTCGCCGCCTGCGCGAGCTTCGCCTCGTGCGCCTTGCGAAGCAGCGCCGGCAGCACGTGGCTGCCGGCTGGGTCGTAGTTGTCGTTCGGGCCGTAGAGATTGGTCGGCATCAACGCGACATAGCGCGTGCCGTACTGGCGGTTGTAGGCCTCGCACAGTTTGAGGCCCGCGATCTTCGCGATCGCGTAGGGCTCGTTCGTCGGCTCCAACGCGCTGCTCAGCAGATATGCCTCGCGAATCGGTTGTGGACACAGCTTCGGATAAATGCACGACGAGCCGAAGAACACGAGGCGCTCGACGCCCGCTCGGCGAGCGGCGTCGATCACGTTCGTCTCGATCGCAAGGTTCTCGTAGATGAAGGTTGCGGGCTTCGTCGAATTGGCCAGAATGCCGCCGACACGCGCCGCGGCCAGCAGCACGACGTCGACGCGCTCGTCGGCGAAGAACGCGCGCACGGCACGTTGATCCGTCAAATCGAGCGTTGCATGATCGCGCGTGACGAGATTGCGATAACCGTGCGATGCGAACTCCCGCACGAGCGCGGAACCCACCATGCCGCGGTGGCCGGCGACGAAGATGCGCGTGTGCGAATTCATCGTCTCGCTCTCACTCGTGATGCTCGAGCGTCTTGAAGCCGGCCATCGTCACGAGCGCGTCACGCCGCGCGATCTGATAGTCGGCCAGCGCCATCTCGCGCACGAGCGCGGCAAACGGCGTGCGTGGCTGCCAGCCGAGGTTTTCGCGCGCCTTCGAACAATCGCCGAGCAGGGTTTGAACCTCGGTCGGCCGAAAATAGCGCGGGTCGACGCGCACGATGACGTCGCCGGGCGACACGCGTGTCTCGCGGCTGTCCACGTGTTCGACGAAGGCCACTTCATCGAGCCCGCTCCCTTCGAACCGCACGACGATGCCGAGTTCGGCCGCCGCGCGCTGCACGAATTCGCGGACGCTGTACTGCTCGCCCGTCGCGATGACGTAATCTTCGGGCACCGCTTGCTGCAGCATCAGCCATTGCATCTCGACGTAGTCGCGCGCATGCCCCCAGTCGCGCAACGCGGACAAGTTGCCGAGATAAAGCTCGCGCTGCAGCCCGACGGCGATGCGCGCCAGCGCCCGCGTGATCTTGCGCGTCACGAACGTCTCGCCGCGCACGGGCGATTCGTGGTTGAACAAGATCCCGTTGCAGGCATAGATGCCGTACGCCTCGCGATAGTTGACGGTGGTCCAATAGGCGAACAGCTTGGCCACTGCATAAGGGCTGCGCGGATAGAACGGCGTGCTTTCGCGCTGCGGCGTTTCCTGCACGAGCCCGAACAACTCGGACGTCGATGCCTGATAAAAGCGCGTGCGCTGATGGCAGCCCAGCATGCGGATCGCCTCGAGGATGCGCAGCGCGCCGAGCCCGTCGGCGTTGGCCGTGTACTCGGGCTCGTCGAACGACACGGCCACGTGACTCTGCGCCGCGAGGTTATAGATCTCGTCGGGCTCGACGATTTGAATGACGCGCAAGAGGCTCGTGGAATCGGTCAAGTCTCCATGATGCAGATGCAATTGCCGATCGGCATCGCCGACCTCATGCGGATCGTGATAAAGGTGATCGATCCGATCGGTATTGAAAAGCGAGGTACGACGCTTCAGGCCGTGCACCTCGTAGCCTTTGTCGAGCAGCAACTCGGCCAGATACGCGCCGTCCTGCCCCGTCACGCCCGTGATCAATGCGACCTTGCGTTTCATTCGTCGATCCTCGTCAGTCGTCGACATGCGCAGCCTGCCGCACGCCGCGTCGATGTGGTCATTCGGCAATGCTGTCGTAGCCGTAGTACCCCCCTTTGTAAGACCCTCCGAGCAGCGGCATGGCCGGCGGCACGTCGGTCAGCAGCACGCCCTTCAAGTTCACGCCGCCCGTCTCGAGCCGTTTGGCCGTTTCCTCGATCTCGCCGATCGGATGCCGGCCATAGCGCACGACGAGCAGCGTCGTGCCCGCGTACTTGCCGATCAGCGTCGAATCCGTGACGGCGAGCACGGGCGGGGTGTCGATGATGACGAGGTCGTAGCGGCGCGAGAGCGCCTCGAGCACTTCGCGGAAGCGATCGCTCATCAAGAGCTCGGACGGATGCGCCGGCAGCGAACCCTTCGCCAGCACGTCGAGCCCCGGCAGCACTTCGCGCGCGATCGCGGCTTCCGGGTCGCCGCCGCGCAGCACGTCCGAGAGCCCCGGCTGATGCCGCACGCCGAAGTGCGAATGGACTTCGCCGCGCCGCATGTCGCCGTCGATGACGAGCACGCGTTTGCCGGCCGACGCGACGAGCGCGGAGAGGTTGACCGACAGGAACGACTTGCCCGCGTCGGGGCGCGAGCCCGTCAGCATGACAATGTTGTTCGGCGCCTGATCGAGCGAGAGCTGCAGCGACGTGCGCAGGCTGCGCACGCCCTCGACGGCAATGTCCTGCGGCGACTGCGCGGCCAGCACGTGGAGTCCCTGGCGGCGCATCATGACGTTTTGCTGAAGCCGCAACTGCAAGCCGCTGCGCGGCACGACGGCGAACACGGGCACGCCGAGCGCGCCCTCGATCTCGTCGGCGCGCTCGACGCCGCCATAGAGCGACTTCCTCACGAAGGCAGCGACGATACCGATGAACACCCCGCCGCCGAACGCGATGAAGATGACGAGGAAGCGCCTAGGCCAGATCGGCTTATCGGGCGTCTCCGCGAAATCGACGACGCGCACGTTGCCCACTTGCCCCGCCTTCGCGACGCGCAACTCCTGCGCGCTATTGAGCATGTTCGTATAGAGCTCGGTATCGACGCGCACGTCGCGCAGCAGACGCAGCGCCGTTTGTTCCGTATCGGGCAACGCGGCGACGCTCTTGGTCATCTCCGATTGCGCGCCCTTGAGCTGCGCGATCTGCGCGTCGAGCGCGGCGACGGCCGGATGGCTCGACGTGAAGCGCTGCGAGAGATCGGCGCGCTGACGCTCCAGGTCGGCCAGCTTCGTCTTGTTGTCGACGACCTGTTGCAGCAGCAGCCGGCTTTCCTCGCTCAGATCGACGGTGCCGTGATTGTTGCGGAACGTGTTGTAGCGATCTTCGGCCGCGTCCAGTTCGCGCCGCAGCTTCGGAAGCTGTTGATCGAGAAATGCGAGCGTGTGCTCGGCCTCGGCGGAGCGACGATCGACGTCTTGCTTGATGAAATGCCGCGCGATGCCGTTGACGACGTCGGCCGTCAGCGCCGGGTTCGCGCCTTGCAGGACCAGCGCGATGACGCCCGACTGCAGTGCCGTTTCTTTCACGGAGAGTTGCTTTTGCAAGCGCTCGACCGTATCGAGCGTCGACGAGCGCGCGAGATCGAAGCGCGTGCCCGGGCGGCTCGTCAGACGATCGACGTGCACGCGCACGGTGCCCGCCGCCGTTGCGCCCGTCACGTCTTCGCCGACGCGCCCGCTCGCGATCGCGATGCCGTCGGGATCGCTGAGCGAAAACGCGCCGTCCTCGCCCGCCGTCAGCGTGAACGTTTTGCCGAACAGCGCGCTCGGCACGTCGAGGCTCGCCACGTCGATCTTCTCGTTGCCCCAGGCGAAGCCTCCGAGGTCCATGAACGGCGGCATCGTGAAGCCGAATTTGCCCGTCGTCAGCGCCGTCAGCAAATGGCCGACGACGGGCGGCGTATGCGGCGCCGCATCGATGTCCAGACGCAGGTCGCGCACGGTCGCCTCGGTCACGAGCCGCGACTTGAGCAGCTCGATCTGCGCGGCCGTCGTCGCCTTCGTCTCGAACATGCGCGAGAGCGGCTCGATTTGCTGCCGCATATCGGCGGCCGCGCCGTTGTCGGCGTTCGGGGTGTCCTCGACTTGAATGATCGCGTTGGCCTCGTACACGGGCCGCGCAAGAAACGCATAGGCCGAACCGAGCGCCGTCACGGCCAGTGTGATCGTTGCGATCAGCCGCCAGTTGGTCGCGATCGACTGGAGATAGTCCGATAGGCGAAGCTCGTCGCCCGACGCGAAATCCGTGTAGCGATGCTCGAAATTCATAGCCATAGTGGTCGCTCGCATCGTTGGCGCGCCGCCGCGCTCGGGGTTGGCGCGCCGCCGCGCTCGGGGTTGGCGCGCCGATTGATCACTTCGTGACGATCGCCGCCGTCAAACCCGCATTGATCGCCGGCAAGAACAGGCTGAGCACGCGGTTGAACTTCACGAGCGCGCCGTTATCGACGTAGACGACGTCCTTGGGCTTGAGCTCGAACTGATTGGCCAGCACCATCGACACGGGCGAAGTCGCATCGAGGTGATAGATCTGCGGGTTGCTGCCCGTGGAATCGCGGATCACGAAGAGCTGCTTGGCCTCGGCCGTGCCCGGATTGAGGCTGCCCGCCTGCGACAGCGCCTCGGCGAGCGTGAGTCTGCCGTCGCGCATCGGCATGATCGTCGCGGGCTTGTTCACCTCGCCCATGACGTAGACGCCGTTTTCATCGCGCGAGCCCACGTGCACCATGTCGCCGGGACGAAGCACGATCTCCGACGGGCTGTGCCCTGCCCGCACGAGCGCCGCGAAACTGATCGGGTAGGTCTTGCCGTCGCGCACGAGCGTCACGCGGCTTTGGTCGGCCGCATCGGTGAAGCCGCCTGCGCGGCCGAGGGCCTCCGTCAGCGTCATCGGAATGTCGTTGACCTGCACGGCGCCCGGCTTGCCGATGTCGCCGTCGATATAGATTTCCTTCGCGCGGAACGAGGCGACGCGCACGGTCACTTCGGGACTCTTATAGACCTTGCTGATGCGCGAAACGATCTTGTGCCGGATTTGCTCGATGCTGTCGCCGGCCACATGGACGGTGCCCGCATACGGGAACTCCACGTTGCCCGATTCATCGACGACGAAGCCCGGCGCCGCGTCGTCGGTACGCGTCGTCTGCGTGGGCTGCCCGAGGGCGGCGGCGAGTTCGGGGTGATCCCAAACGGTGATCTGCAGCACGTCGCCGGGACCGACGCGATACGGCGTGGGCTTGCCGAACAGCGCTTGCGTCTGGTCCGAGATCGGATGCATCTGGGCCTGTTCGTTCATCGTCCGAATCAGCTTCAGGTTGATGTCCGTGATCGGCACTTGGACGTTTTGGCTCGGCTCCGTGCTGTACTCGCCGCCGGACTCGGGGACGGTAGGCGGCGTCACCATGCGCTGGCCGGGCACCATCGAGCATCCGGTGAGCACCGCGACGAAGGTCAGGACTGCTAACGATAAAGCGGTGCGAACGTGTGGGTCCGAGTCAGACATGATGTCCTCCATGCCGGTTATTCGTGTCTTCGTGACGTGCGCTGCGCAAGCTGCGGCGCTAGTAGGCATTGCTGTGCGTAAACCCCTTCACGACCGTCGCCGCGATGATCCGCATGTCCAGGCCGAACGACCAATTGCCGAGGTAATAGAGATCGTGTGCCACGCGCCGCTCCATCTTTTCGATGCGGTCGGTTTCGCCGCGATAGCCGTTGATCTGCGCCCAGCCCGTGATGCCGGGCTTGATCCGATATCGATGGATGTAGCCGGCGACGACCTTGCGATACAGATCGTCATGCTCGAGCGCATGCGGACGCGGGCCGACCACCGACATATCGCCGCGCAGCACGTTGAAAAACTGCGGCAGCTCATCGAGACTCGTGCGGCGCAGGAACGCGCCGAGCGTCGTCACGCGCGGGTCGTGGTGCACCGCCTGGTGCAGGACGCCGGGCGGCTCGGCGTGCATGCGCATCGAGCGGAACTTGTAGATCGTGAAGACGCGTCCGTCCGCGCCCTTGCGCTTTTGCTTGAACAGCACCGGGCCCGGCGACGAGAGCTTCACGGCCAGCGCGATCGCGATGAGCAGCGGCGCGATCCCGATCAGCGCGCAGGCGGCGAAGACGCGATCGAAGATTTCCTTCACGAGCAGCGCGCTCGGCGACATCGGCGACGCGACGAGATTGATGGCCGGCACGCCGAGCAGATCGATCACGCCGCCGCTCTCGAATAAGGCGAGCGAGCGCACGTCCGGCATGAATCGAATGTTGACGAGATCGTCGCGAAACTCGCCGACGACGCGCAAAATCGTGCGCTCCTCCGACAGCGGCAGCGCGAGCCATACTTCGTGCAGATCGCTGCCGCGCACATAGCGCGCGAAGGCGTCGAGATCGGTGAAGCGCCGCGGATTCGGCTCGGCCCCATCATCGACGACGAGCGGCGCCTCGGGGTGCGGCACGTAGACGGCCGCGGCCCGAAAACCCGTGGCCGGCGCCGCCTCGATCCGCCGCAGGATGGACGCGCAGTGCGTCCCCGCGCCGACGATCGCCACTTGATGCAGGTTGATGCCGGCGTGGCGCAAACGAGCGAGCACGGCATGCGCCGCAAGCCGGTAGCCGATCAGCAGCGCACCCGCGAGCGCGCTCCAATAGACGAACCACAATCGCGACACGTAGTCGATCTCGCGCAGCGAGAACATCGCCGTCAACGCGCACGCTTGCACGACCAGCCACGCGAGCGCGACCTGTCCCGCCAACATGCGCTTCGCGCGGCCCCGCCACGAGTCATAGACGCCGAATGCCGGAAAGAGCACGAGCACGCAGGCGGCCGTCAGCACGACGAACGGCGCGATGAAATCGTGCTGTCCGCCTCCGGCGAAACGGATCTGCGAGGCCAGCGCCGCCGCCGCGAGCACGAGCGCGACGTCGGACAAACGAGCCAGCAAGCCTTGAATCTCACGCATTTGCTCACTCCGCAACGAACCGGGCTTCCCCTACCCTCACGGGTTCGCCCTATCACTCGGACAGCGGCCGTAGTTGTCTTCGAAGCGCACGATGTCGTCCTCGCCGAGATAAGCGCCCGACTGCACTTCGATGATTTCGAGCGGCACCTTGCCCGGATTGCCGAGCCGGTGTCGCACGCCGAGCGGAATGAACGTCGATTCGTTCTCGCTCAAAAGAAACTCTTCGTCGCCGCGCGTCACGAGCGCCGTGCCGCGCACGACGACCCAATGCTCGGCGCGATGGTGATGCATCTGCAGCGAGAGGCGCGCACCCGGCGCCACGACGATGCGCTTGACCTGAAAGCGGTCGCCGTGATCGATCGAGTCGTAAAAGCCCCACGGACGACGCACTTTCCGATGGATCTCGGCCTCGGGCGCATGCTCGGCCTTGATGCGCGCGACGAGGCCCTTGACGCGCTGCACGTGCGAGCGATCGGCCACGAGCACCGCATCGGGCGTTTCCACGACCACGACGTTCGTCGTGCCGACGCAGGCGACGAGGCGGCTCTCCGCGTGCGCGAACGTGGAGGTGGCCCCCTCGAACACGACGCGCCCGCGCGCGACGTTGCCGTCGTCGTCTTTGCCGAGCGCGTCCCAGACCGCATCCCATGAACCGAGGTCGGACCAGCCCGCCTCGAGCGGCACGACGACGCCTGTGCACGGCGCGTCGGGACGGCCCAGGCGCTCCATCACCGCGTAGTCGATCGAATCGGCCGGCGCCCGCTCGAACGCGCTCGCCGCAGGATCGAAGCGCGCACCGTGTGTCGCGCCTTCGGCAACGGCCGCGCGACACGCCGCGTGCATTTCGGGCTGGACGCGCCGGAGCGCTTCGAGCCACACCGATGCGCGCATCACGAAGATGCCGCTGTTCCACCAATAGGTGCCATCCGCGACGTACTGCGCGGCCAATTCGGCGGGCGGCTTTTCGACGAAGCGATCGATCCTGTGGGCACCGTCGCGGAGCGGCTCGCCGATGCGCACATAACCGAAGCCCGTGTCGGGACGCGTCGGCGGCACGCCGAGCGTCGCGATCTCGCCGCGCTGCGCATGCCGGGCGGCCAATTCGACGGCTCGCTGCAACGCCTTCACGTCGGCGATCGCGTGGTCGGCCGGCATCACGACGAGGATCGCATCTTCGGTGCCGTCGCCGCTGCCGTCGCGCTCGCGCACGAGCATCGCGGCGAGCGTCAGCGCCGGAGCGGTATCGCGTCTTGCGGGCTCCACGATCAAGCGCGGCGTCACGCCGCTCGCGCGCAATTGCTCGTCGATGATGAAGCCGTGCTCGTCGCCGCAGACGACGAGCGGCGCGTCGGCCACATCCCAACCCTCGGGGAAGCCGTCCATGCGGCGGACGGTGGCTTGCAGCAGCGAACCCGGGCCGATGACGTCGATGAGCTGCTTGGGGTAGTGCTCGCGCGACATCGGCCACAAGCGCGTACCGGAGCCGCCCGCGAGCACGACCGGAATCAGGCGCCGACAGGGCGCTAGCGCGGGGTTCGGACGCATGGCTGCACTCGGCGCCGCGCGCGCTTCGCTCTTGTCGTTCTCGGCGGCGCGCGCCTCGGGCAAGCTCGCCGCGGCGAGCGGCGGCGCACCGCGCGTGCCACCGGCGTGCTCGTATCGTCGCAGATCGAACCGCATGCCGATGCTCCTCGCTCAACCGCCGCTCGTGCGGCGGCTTTGCATCCGAAACTCGGTCGGCGAGATCATCATCCGCTTACGGAAGATCTTCGCAAGACGATCGCCGTTGCCCATGCCGCTGCGGCGCGCGATCTTGTCGACGGGCAATTCCGAATCGACCAGCAAACTGCAGGTGATCGCCAAACGCGCTTGCAACAGATAGTCCGACGGCGTCATGCCGAGTTCGAGCTTGAAGCGGCGCAGGAAATTGCGCTCGCTCATCGCGGCCACCTGCGCGGCGTCGGCGATCGAAATGGGGCGCTCGCAGTTGTCCTGCAGCCAGCGTGCGGCCGTGCGAATCTTGTCGCCGGCGCTGGCCGCCCCGCCATCGCCGAGCAGCGGCACGAAGCGCGCGCTCGAGCCCGGCATCAGCCGCTCGGCGACGCCGCGCGCAACGTCCAGGCCGAGGTCGCGCTTGACCATCGACAGCGCGCCCTTCATCGGTTCGAGCCGCTCGTCGGTGTCGAGCGATTCGTCCTCGCGATGGGCCTGCCGCAAATAGGAGCCGAAGTGATAGATCCGGTCGACTCCGTCTATGCCGGCCGCGTCGAGCAGCAAACTGCCCTCGCCGATCGAGCGGATGTTGGCCGTCTTCGTCTGTACGCGACGCAGCCAACCGATCAACCGCTCATCGCTCGCAGCCGCGTGCGCGCCCTTGCCGCCGGCGATGAACAAAGCGTCGAAACCGGTGTAGTGGCGCGCATCGAGGCCGTCGGTCCATACGCGCACCGAGGAGGCACAACGCACGTTGCCGCCCTCCGCCGACAGGAACGAAATGTCGTAGGCATGCGAACGATTGACGAGCGTCGCGGCGAGCTCGTTGGCCACGTGGAAGACTTCGGCAACAAGACCGGCGCCGAGCAGCGAAAAGCCGTCGAACAGCACGATCGCGATCCGCCGCGTGGCGCTCGGCGCGTTTTGCGCACGAGCGCGCCACCATCCCATGAGTGCGGGTTCGGTACTCGCGTAAGGCATGACATTTCCCTCACGAATCGTTGCCGGCATGGCGCAGATCGTCTCGCGGTGCAGTGCATCGTAGGCAGTACCGATGCGCGCTGCGGATACCGTGACGTAATTCGGCGACATCTTGTCGGATAGATTCCGGCGGATACCGCCTAATGCTTTAGCCGATGTTTACGGCCCGTCGCCCATGCCTGGGCAAATCGGACAAATCATCATGAAACCCGTCGCTTTCACCCGGCAATTAGCCGAAAAGCGCCAAGCCGTCTCGGCAAAACCCATGCCGAGCGCAATGCGTCTCAAACGCGCAGCTTCCCCGATTCGTCTTATAGGCCAAGGTGATCTTGAAGATGCCGGCTTCGAACGAGCCGATCGCAACCGTGCGCGCCGCCGCATGTTCGCTGCGTCCGAGCGGCGAGCAAGCATGCGTACGCACGAGAGGATACAAGTGGGACGATAGACGCTGCTCCGCCATCGCTGTGTTGTTGAGACCACATTGACGGACAACAGAAGACAGATAGTTGGCGGATCAGGGCGGCACTTCGTTCGCCGTTTCGTCTTTCCTATTATCAAAAATCGAGCGAAACAATTTCATTGCATGTTTCATTCATGATTCATTTTCGTTTGATTGAATTTCTCAATTACCGATTAAGAATTTTTGAAGATATGTATTTCTATTTTTCATCCGATGGTCATTCGAAAACGGGCGATAGACCATCGATGCGCGGCGGCCTGCGCGCCGCGGCGCAGCATGCAAGCGCGTCAGCGCCTGTTCATCGAGTCCCGGAGAGCGCCGACATCCGTTCGCGCACCGCGCGCAAAGCGGTAATGCCTACCGCATGCCGGGCGCGCATTCGTCGGGCGATTCGTGCAGGATCGCCCGTACTCAGCGGACCCCGACCCGCGCGAGCGTAAAAATCCGCCATCGCGGCGTGCGCAAATCGACTAGATTGAACGCTCCTAAAAGTACCGCAAAGCTTGTAGTCTCTCGCCCAACGATTCGTATGAAATCAGCGTTTCGTTAGACCACAGCGCGGCTTCGGCGCGCGCCTCTCCCATTGATGTCGCCTTCGGCGGCCCCACGCGCATCGCCTTGCCGACGCGCGGCGCCCTTCCTTTGCCTATCGCGAAGCCTCGGCGCACCGAACACGACCACGATCGATGACGCAACCCTTACCGCTTCACGCCCGCCGCACGCATCTGCAGCGATGCGCGGCCGCCGCCTTTCTTTCGCTCTTGACCGCGTGCAGCGGCGGGGGCGGCTCAGGCACGGGAACCCCTTCGAACGCCGCATCGAGCAACAGCGCTAGCACGCAAAACGTGGCCCCGGCCTCGACCACGCCGATCGTCGCCGCGGGCGGCGAGACGTTGACCTGCGGCCAGCCGTCGGCGCCGACGAGCGCCGCCGGCACGGGTGCGACGATCGAGGCCGATACGCCCGGCAGCGACGGCACACGCACGTTCGCATTGAACAGCGCGTTCAATCTCGCGATCACGACGCGGGCCGCGCAAAGCGATACGGTGTCGTGGCAGGTGCTCGACGATTGGAACGTCGTGCGCGCCAGCGGACACTTCCCGGTCAATTCCGGCGCGCAGACGGTGACGCTCAGTTGCTCGTCCACCCTCGCCGGCTACTTTTCGGTATCGGCCTCGCTCGTCTCGTCCGGCACCGCGCTCGCCTCGCTCGGCACGCGGCCGGCTGGCATCGCGACGTTCGGCGTGCGGCCCGACGTATCGTCGACGCTACCGGCCGTCGCCTATGCGTACGAAGACCAGCACCGCTTCGGCGGCCAAGGCACCGATTACCTGGAGCCGGGCCAGACCTGCTGCAGCGGTGACGGCTACCGGCCGCTCGACCCCGATCTCGGGTTGTCGTGGGCCAACGACACGCGCAACTGGTACATCGAAGAGCCGAACGGGGCGAACACGTTCGCCCCCGGCACGAATACGCTGGCGTCGTATTTCAAGCCGGGCGACATCATGCGGCTGATCCAGCTCGACGGCATTCCGGGTTGGGCGAGCCCGACAGGCGCGCAAACCGAGGGGTATGCGCCGACGTCGGAGCCGGCCTTCCAGAACTATGCGAGCCGCGTCGGTACCGATTCGGCGCAGATTCGCGCCGCTTACTTCCCCAACCAATCGCACAACTACTACCAGATCACCTGGGAGCCCGACGGCGGCGGTCCAACGCAATGGAAAGACACGGACGCGAACTTCGTCGCCATGTATCAGGCGGCTTACACCGGCCTGCATTCGACCGATCCGAACGCCGTCGTCATGGGCGTGACGGCCACGATGGTGCGTACCAATACCGCGTGGCTCAAGCGGCTCGCGCCGCTCGGCCTCGCCCAGTATCTCGACGGTCTGACGATTCACGGCTATTACGATGCCGGCACGTCGCCCTCGCATCCGCCCGAGCGCCTCGCGACCGACCCCGATCCGGCGACGGCCGCCAACGCCCTGCCCGCATCGATGCGCGAGCTGCGCGGCACGATGACGCAAATGCTCAAGCCGGGTGCCAAACTCTTCGTCACCGAAACGGGCATCAGCTACGACGCGGGCACCTCGTACGGCCCCAACTATCCGACGCCGAACGTGCTGTTCGCGCACGGGGCGGTCGTCGCGCGTACGCATCTGATCTTGCTCGGCGAAGGCGCCGACATGAGCTACATCTTCTATTCGTCGGACACGCCCGATTCGCCGCCCGGCTACGGCATGTTCTTCGATCTGAACGATGCGAACGGCACCTACGGCGCGAGCAACATCAGCCCGAAGCCGGCTGCGATGGAAGTCGCCGCGATGACGCGCATCATCGACGGCACGACCACGCTCGGCTATCTGAACACGGTACCGGCCGGCGTCTACGGGTACGCCTTTCAAAGGCTGAACGGCGGCAAGATCGTCACCGCCCTTTGGACGCACAACAATGCGTACTGGAACACGACGTCGGGCTTCAGCACGACCTACAACGTGCCGTACACGCTGCAAGTCGATGCGGCCGGGACCTCGGGAAGCGTGACCGTGCTCGACGCCATGGGCAACGCCGCCAGCCTGCCTTACAGCAATGGCCAAATCGCGCTCACGCTGACCGAGTCGCCGATCTACGTCGTCTCGACGAATGCATCGGTGATGAAAGCCAATGTAACGGTGCCGTCGGGTTACGTCAGACAGTAAGGACTACTAAGAAATACCGCGCCCCGGTTCGGGCCGCCAAGGACTGTCGAGTGCTGCCAAGCAATGCCGGCAGCGCGGCCCGACCCGCGGTCGCCCCCGTTCCGTTCGGTCGACCACGGACACAGCGGGTGTTGCATGGTGGAGTCTGGGGTCGCACATCGGCCCGATTCGACTCATGCTCCCCGCTATCCTTGCCGTTCGCGCAGAGAACGAACGCGGCCTCCGCCGCGCGGCGCACACCGCGACGGCACGAGGGCTGTCGCGCATCGGCGTGCGCTGCAGCCCGCGCCGCGCCTGCTTCACCTTCGCCGCCGTTGCGCTCCTACTCTGCGTTTCGCTCGCGGCATGCGGGCGCACCGATTCCGACGCGAAGCGCGGCGAAACCGCATCCGACGCCGCGGCGTCCGCCGTCTTCACCAGTACGCTGCCGACCCACGGCACGCTCAGTTGCGCGATGCCATCGGCCGCATCCCCCGCTTCCGACACGCAAACGCAAGCCCATATGCTCGGCGACGGCATCGATGCCGACACGCCCGGCAGCGACGGCACACGCCTGTTCGCGCTCGGCGTGCCATTCACCGTGACGCTCACGGCACGGACACCGAAAGCCGATACCGTCGATTGGCAGATACGCGATGCCTGGAACCTCGTGCGCGCGGCCGGGCGGCTGAACGTGGACGCCGGCACACAGACTTTCACGCTGCGCTGCACGTCGTCGCGCGCGGGCTACTTCGCCGTGATCGCCTCGCTCGTTCACGGCGGCCAGCGGCTGCCGCGACGCGGCACCCGACCCGCGGGCATCGCGACGTTCGGTGTGCTGCCCGACGTCTCAGCCGCGTTGCCGAGCGTTTCGTATGCGCACGAAGACCAGCACCGCTTCGGCGGCCAAGGCGCGAACTATCTGCTCCCCGGGCAACGATGCTGCGACGGCGACGGCTATCGTCCGCTCTATCCGGCACTGGGATTGTCGTGGGCCAACGACACGCGCAATTGGTACATCGAGGAGCCCGAGCGGCCCGACACGTTCGAGCCCGGGCGCGACACGCTCGCGCCGTATTTCCGCCGGGGCGACCTCATGCGGCTGATCCAGCTCGACGGCATTCCCGGCTGGGCCAGCCCGACCGGCGCGCCAACGCACAGCTACGCGCCCGTCTCCGAGGCGGCCTACCGCAGCTACCTGAGCCGCGTCGGCGCCGATTCGGCTCAGATCCGCGCCGCCTATTTTCCCGATCAATCGAGCAACTATTACCAGGTCACCTGGGAGCCCGACTACGACGGCGGCCTGCCGTGGCGCGATACCGACGCGCATTTCGTCGATCTGTATCGCGCGACCTACGAGGCGATCCACGCAACCGATCCGCAGGCGGTCGTAATGGGCCCGACGAACGCATCCGTGCGAGAGAACGCGCACTGGTTGAAACGCCTCGCGCCGCTCGGCATCGGCCGGTATCTCGACGGTCTGACGATTCACGGCTACTACGACGTGGGCACCTCGCCCTCGCATCCGCCCGAGCGCCTCGCGACCGACTCCGATCCGGCGACGGCCGCCAACGCCCTACCCGCGTCGATGCGTGAATTGCGCGCCACGATGACGCGCATGCTCAAGCCCGGCGCAAAGCTCTTCGTCACCGAAACGGGCATCAGCTACGACATCGGCTCGAAATACGGCAGCGACTATCCCACGCAGAACGTGCTGTTCGCCCAAGGCGCCGTCGTCGCGCGCACGCACCTGATCCTGCTCGGCGAAGGCGCCGACATGACCTATGTCTTCTATTCGTCCGACATCCCCGAGTCGCCGCCAGGATACGGCCTGTTCTTCGATCTCGAACACACGAACGGCGCCTACGGCGCGAGCGACATCAGCCCGAAGCCGGCGGCCATGACCGTCGCCGCGATGACGCGCATCGTCGACGGCACCACGACGCTCGGCTATCTGAACAACGTCCCGGCCGGCGTCTACGGCTATGCGTTCCAACGGCTGAACGGCGGCAAGATCGTCACCGCTCTTTGGATGCACGAGAACGCCCATTGGAACGCGACGTCGGGCTTCAGCGAGACCGACGGCGCGCCGTACACGCTGCAAGTCGATGCCACCGGCGCGTCGGGACGCGTGACCGTATTCGACGCGATGGGCAACGCTGCCGAGCTGCCCTATCGCAACGGCCGTGTCGCGCTCACGCTGACCGAATCGCCGATCTATGTCGTCTCCGGCAATGCGGCGGCCATGCGAGCGAACGTCACCGTGCCGGCCGGCTACGTCGCCAAATGAAGGGCGAGCGTGAAGGCCGCAACGGCAGACGATCGCCGATGCCTCGCCTGTCGCAGTATCGAAGCCATCTGACAACATCTCGCGTTTTTCCGACTCGGTGACGGTACGCGCGCCGCCCGCGCATACCATGCGACGCATTGGACTCGCATCGCGTGCTTTGCGAGCGCGCAGCGGCGCTCCACTCCCCCTCCATGGCCAAACGCATCGCTATCCTCATCTTCGACGGGTTTTCGCTCGTCGAAGCGAGTTCCATCGCGGAAGTGTTCCGGCTCGCCGACGAGATCGAGGGCGAACGTGTGCGCATCGAGCCTGCGCCGTCGCCTTGGCTCTCAGGCGGCCCACCTCGGGGCGGAGCATCCGCAAGCGCGGATGAACGCCCGGAGGAAAGCACGAGCGGCGGGTACGGGCCGCTCATTGGACGGCGGCCGATCGGCGTGCGCGAGGCGGCGGAACCCTATGCGATCGTCGTCGTATCGGGCACGGGCGGCAGCATCGCGAGCAGCGCGACGATGCGCGTCTGGTCCGACAATCTCGATGCCTATGCGGCGTCGGGCTTGCACGCGCTGTTCGTTCCCGGCGGAAGCGGCGCCGCACGGCTCACGGCCGACGAATCGTTCCTGCGCCGCCTGCGCGCCGCGATGCAGCACACGCGCGTGGTCAAGGCGATCGGCGAAGGTGGCGCGATCGTGGCCGCGGCGGCGGCGGTGGCGACAAACGGCAAGGCCGACCCGGCAGCGGGCGCGCCGCTCGCGCTTGGGGCAGTGGCCGCGGCCCATGCCCCCTATGCGGCAACGCACGGCGAGCATACCGTCGCGCTCGACGATCCGCTCGGGCCCGTTGCCGCGGCACTCTCGATCGTCAAACGCGACCGCGGCACCCAAGCGGCACGCGCGATCGCGGACCGATCGGCGCCGGGCGCATGGCGCAGGCTCGGCGCGGTGCTGGGCGAACTCGACGAAGGCGGCACCCGCGAAAAGATCGATACCGCCGCGCGCTGGATCCGCGAGAACTACGGCCAACCGATCTCGGTGGCCAAGGCGGCGGAAGTGGCATCGATGAGCGAGCGCAGCTTCTTGCGACGCTTCAAATCGCAGATCGGCATCACCCCATCCGAGTACTTGCTGCGAGCGCGGCTCGACGCGAGTTGCTCGCTGCTCGTCGCGACCGATCTGCCCGTCGACAAGATCGCGCGCCGCTGCGGCGTCGGCAGCGGCGACGGACTCGCCAAGATATTCCGCAAACGGTTGTCGATTTCGCCGACCGAGTATCGAATCACCGAACGGCGGCGCGCGAGACAACACTGAGAGGGACGGACGTGCGCCGTTACGGCCAGGCTCGCGCTCCCTTCGCCTGCACTGCGCTGCTCAGTCTCCCTTTTGGCGCGAACGCACGGTCAACTGTTCCGACACCTCGTCGACGAGCGTGCGCAGCCACGCGACGTCGTGCGGCCGGTCGGGCTGCGGATGCCAGAGCTGATAGCACTTGATGCGCGGAAACGGGATCGGCGCATCGCACACGGCAAGCGGCAGCATGCGCGCATAGTGCGTGGCGAAGCGGCGCGTCGTCGTGAAGATCAGATCGGAATGCAGCAGCACCTGCGGCACGAGCCCGAAGTACGGCAGCGTCGTCACGATGTGCCGCGCGACCCCCGCCCGCGCGAGACCGATCTCGATCGCGTTGCGCCGCGCCCCGCTATACGGCGTGGGTGCCAGATGCGCGGCCGCCAGATAAGCCTCGCGCGTCAGCGGCTCGCGCGCGAGCGGATGATCGGCGCGCATCATGCACACCACCGTATCGCTGAACAGATCGCTGCGCGCGAAGCGCGCGTCGGGCTTCGGCCAATTGCCGACCACGAGATCGAGCTCGCCGGCTTCGAGCGCCGCCCCATGATCGAGCGCGGGATTGAGCGAATCGATCTCGAGCCTTGCCTGCGGCGCCGCTTCGCGAAAACGCGCGATCAGCGTCGGCATGAAGAAATCGTTCAGGTAATCGGGCGCGGCAATACGGAACGTACGGCGCGTGGCGGCCGGATCGAAATTGCCGTGCGGCGTGGCGACGAAATCGACGTCGCGCAGCACGCGTTGCGTCGGCCCGAGCAGCGATGCCCCGAATTCGGTCGGCACCATGCCCGATTTGCCGCGCACGAGAATCGGGTCGTTCAGTACCTCGCGCAGCTTGCGCAGCGCGGTGCTGATCGCGGGCTGCGTTTGATTGAGCCGCAGCGCCGTTTGCGTGACGCTGCGCTCGGTCAGCAGCGTGCGCAGCACGCGCAGCAGCCAGACGTCGAGCGCGTCGGTCTGTCGTTCCTCGTCGAATATCGGGTCCGCTCTGCTCTCGCGGCGTGTCGGCTGCGTCACGACGCCATCCCGTTCGGCAGCGCGCTCACGCGCATGACTTCGGGCGATTCGAGCCAGCCCGGCGAGCGCGCGCAATAGAGCACCATCGGCAGCGCGTCTTCGCCCCAGAACAGTTGCCGATGGAGCCGGAACGTCGGCACGCCGAATACGCCGAGCGCGATCGCATTATCGAAATTGCGCTGCAGGCGTGCTTTCGTGTCCGGGTGCTCGATGAGCCGTTCGCCGTGCGGCAAGTTCAGCAACCGGCACAGATCGGCGAAGCCGTCGGGCGTCGACGGATCGCGCCCGTCGCGCCAGATGAAGCGGAAGATCGTGCAGACCGTGGGCACATCGGCCTCGATCGCGGCGGCGAGCAGCAGCACCTTCGTCGAATCGAACGGATGAGCAGGCGGCATCTTGAACGCGATGCCGAGCTGCTCGGCGCGAAACAACGCGTGGCGATGCACGAACGCGCGCTTTTGCGGGATCTCGTTCGCGGGACGCTGCCCCCAATGCCGATAGAGCGCATAGACCGAAACGGGCACGAGCGAGAACGGCATGCTCGGCCACTTTTCGTGCTGCTCGAGCAGTAGGTACGAGAACGGCGACACGAAGTCGTAAAACCACAGCGGCGAGGCCGCGTCGATCGGTTGGGTCATGAAGATCTCCGGTTCGCACGGACTCATCTTACGCGCCGCCCGCCTCGGTGTGCGTGCGCTCGTCGTACGCCTGCACGAGTCTCGTCCGCACGAATCCGATATGTTCGCGCAGCACGTAGAACTGATCGGCATAGGAGAGCGGCATCTTGAGCCGGTTCACGGCCGCTTCGATCTCGACCAGCTTGGCAAGCGACGCGGCGCGCTCGTCATCGGTCGCATTGTCGTCGAGCGCCGAGCGCTCGATTGCGATCAAGGCGCCGTACCACCGGTAGATGCGCGACTTCACGCGCCACGCGTACAGGGATGGAATCAGCTTCGCGCCGGGGATCAGCACGACGACGATCGGCACGATCAGCACGATCAAGCGATCGACGAGACTGGCCAGCCAGAACGGCAGCATGCGATACAAAAAGCTCTTGCCCGACTTGTAATAGCGCGAGGCGTCGTCGCTGATCGGAAAATCGTGCATGACCGGCGACGGGAATTCGCCCGCGTGTTGCAGCAGATTCGCGCGGCCATGCACCTCCTTGGCCGCTTCGATCAGCAGGTCCGACAACGCCGGATGCAGCGAATCGCGCGCCACGAGCTCGGCCGTCGGCGCAACCGTGTGCACGGGGGCGGGCGGCAGGTTCTTGCCGAGATCGAACGCGCCCATCGGCAGCTCGATGTCGGTCAAGTACGGGAAGCGGCGCGCATAGGCCTGCGCCTGGGCGAACGAGAACAACCGCACGCCCGGCGTGCGCAGCAGGCGCGCCATCACGGGCGGCTGCGCCGAATCGCCGGCCAGGAACGCGGCATCGATCTCGTGCGCCGTCAGGGCGCGGGCCGCCGCTTCGCCCGTCAGCGGCAACAGCGCCGTACTCCCGCCCGGCGCGATGCCGTTCGCTTGCAGCAGCGCGAGCGCCAGCGCGCGCGTGCCGCTGCCCTCGGGGCCGATCGCAATCCGCTCGCCGGCGAAGGCCGACAAGCGCGAGCGCTCGCGCCCTTCGTAGAAGATCACGAGCGGGACGTAGGACACGCTGCCCAGCGAAACGAGTTGCTCGGCGGAATCGTCGCTCGAGGCCGTACTTGGGGCCACCGCGCTCGACGCCACACTAGAGGCCGCTCTTGACGCCGCGCTCGCTGCGCCAGGCGTGGCCGATGCGCTTGCCGCACCGTCGTTCGTCGCCGATGAGGTCCCCACCGTGCTCGCCGCGTGCGCGGAAGCCCCGCTCGCCGCGGTACCGGCCGAGGACGCGCTCGCCCCCGGGGCCGCCGCTTGCGCGGCGAGCGTCACGCCGCTCTGCACGAAGCCGACGTCAACGTCGACGTTCGGATCGGACAGCCGCTCGAGGTTCTGCAGCGATCCCTCCGACGGCAGCACCTTCAGCGTGATCCCGTTGCGCGCGAGGATCGTCTTGTAGCGCTGCGCCGCGTTCCAAAACGAGCTGCCGGGCGGCCCGGCCGTAATGATCAGCGTATTGGGCGGCGCGGGCTGGATCAGACGAATCGCGAGCCAGATCGCGGCGGCCGAGATCGCGAGGATCGGCCCCGTCGAGACGGCGAGATCGCGCCAGGACACCGCGATGACGCGTGCCAGGAAGCGCGGCGGCCGCGGTGGGCGCAGCATGCGCGGCACCTTCGGCATGCGAGGCAGCCGCGGCTTGCGCGGCGAGCGATGATCGTCCGGCATCGTCAGCGTTGCCCGAACCCGGCATCGATGAATAGGTCCTTGTATTCGCGCGGCTGCGAGCGCCAGTACTGCTTCGGCGCATGCACGCGCGCGCCGAGCTCGACCGCCGCGTGCCACGGCCAGCGCGGATCGTAGAGCATCGCGCGCGCGAGCGACACGGCGTCGGCCTCGCCGTTCTCGATGATCGCCTCAGCCTGCTCCGGTTCGGTGATGAGACCCACCGCGATCGTCGGCAGGCCCACGTTGGCCTTCACGCGCTGAGCGTACGGCACTTGATAGCCGGGGCCGAGCTTGATCGCCTGCTGGGGCGAGACGCCGCCCGTCGTCACGTGAATCGCCGCGCACCCGCGCGCCTTCAACGCCTGGGACAGCGCCACGGTGCCATCGATGTCCCATCCGCCCGGCACCCAATCGGTCGCCGAAATACGGGCCCAAACCGGACGCTGGGCCGGAAAGGCCGCGCGTACGGCCTCGAACACCTCGATCGGAAAGCGCATGCGGTTTTCGAGGCTGCCGCCGTACTCGTCGTCGCGGTGATTGGCGAGCGGCGAAAGAAACTGGTGCAGCAGATAGCCGTGCGCCGCGTGGATTTCGATGCCGTCGATGCCAAGCCGCGCCGCCCGCTGCGCGGCGGCCACGAAATCGTTGCGCACCTTGTCGAGGCCCGCGCGATCGAGCATGACGGGCGGCTCCTCGTCCTGACCGTGCGGCACGGCGGAAGGCGCGACCGTCTTCCATCCGAGCGGCGCGTCCGAGCGAATCTGCGCGCCGCCGTCCCACGGTGCGTGGCTCGAGCCCTTGCGGCCGGCGTGGCCGAGTTGCATAGCGACGGCGATCGGCGAATAGGTGCGCACGGCCTTGAGCACGCGCGCGAGCGCCGTTTCGTTTTCGTCGGAATAAAGGCCGAGGTCGCCCGGCGAGATGCGGCCTTCGGGCGAGACGGCCGTTGCCTCGAGAATGAGCATGCCCGCCCCCGACAGGGCAAGGTGGCCGAGGTGGATCATGTGCCAGTCGGTTGCCGAGCCGCCTTCGGCCGAGTATTGGCACATCGGCGCGATGACGATGCGGTTGGACAGGACAAGATTGCCGAGGGTCATCGGCTCGAATAAGCGGCTCATGGCAAGTTCCTCGTTCGGTTGGCGAGCGCGGCAAGCGCGGGCTGACGGGGCGCGCTCGGGCACAGCTGGGCCGGGAATGCCGCCGGGGCAAACATGCCCCGCTGCGCTGCGCATCGCCGTGCAGCATAAGGGATGCCGCGAGAAAATGCTGCCGCCGCGCTCGCGCGGCGTAATCGAACGATACCGGGAATGCGGGGCGACTTTCGGCTCGGCCGGGGACGGAACGCCGCGGGCGCGGTGCGGGCCACCGCTACTAGCGGGTGGCCGCGGGCTCTACGTAACGACTCGGGACACTAGGAAACGGCGCACGGGTGAAGGCCGAGCGAAACGCCGGCATCACCGAAAGAAAGGCATCCGAAGCGACCCGCCACGGCGACGAAGCTCGTCACGCGAAGCCGGCCAGGCGGCCGGCGAGCGCTACAAAACTACGAGAACGCCGCAGTGAGCGTCGAGATGGCTCCGGTAGCGGGACGTGCCGCGCCAGCCAATCGCGCGCGTACCTGCATGAGCTCAGCACACACAGCCACCGCAATCGAAGCCGGCGCTTTATCGACAATCCCCGGCACGCCGATCGGGCACACCATCTCGTGCATCCGTTCGGGCCCGACACCGCGTTCGATCAAGCGGCGCTCGAACTTCACGCGCTTGGTCTTCGAGCCGATCATGCCGAAGTAAGCGAAATCGTTGCGGCGCATGATCCGCTCAGCCAACGCAAAATCGAGCGCATGGTTGTGCGTCATGACGAGAAAACAAGCCCGCGCGGGAGCCGCATCGATCACGGCCTCGGGCGTATCGGTGGCTTCGATCTGCACGTTGGCCGGCACTTCGTCGGGGAAGCACTCGTCGCGCGCATCGACCCACTCCACCACGCACGGCAGCATACCGAGCAGCGTCACGAGCGCGTGGCCGACGTGCCCCGCGCCGAACAGCACGACGTGCAGCGGCGGCGCGAGCGGATCTCCCGCGAGCGAGCCCCCTTTGCCCCCTCTCATGCCGCGCTCCCCGCGGCTACCTCGGCGTCCGCGCCCTGCGGCAAGCCCGCGCGCGCCGCACGCACGGCGGCCACCGCCTTCAGGATTTCCTCGGCCGTCGCCGGCGCGTTGAGCGGCGGGTTGACCTCGTAGTCGCCCACGCTCGCCACGGCATCGCGAATCGCAAAAAACACCGAGAACGGCAACAGCAGCGGCGGCTCGCCGACCGCTTTCGAGCGGTGGATGCTGTCCTCCGCGTTGCGGTTCTTGAACAGCCGCACGCGCAGATCAGGCGGGCAGTCGTTGACCGTCGGAATCTTGTAGGTCGACGGCGCATGCGTCATGAGCTTGCCGCCCGCGTTCCACCACAGCTCTTCGGTCGTGAGCCAGCCCATCCCTTGGATGAAGCCGCCTTCGACCTGCCCGACGTCAAGCGCCGGATTAAGCGAATCGCCGACATCATGCAGCGCATCGGCACGCACGACGCGCATCTCGCCCGTCAGCGTATCGATCACCACTTCCGACACGGCCGCGCCGTAGGAGTAGTAGTAGAACGGCCGGCCTTGCAGCTTTTGCTGATCCCAGTAGATCTTCGGCGTCGCGTAAAAGCCGTCGGACCACAATTGCACGCGCGCGACATAGGCCTTGGCGATCACCTCTTCGAACGGGAGGGCGAGATCGCCGACGTAAATCGTGTCGCTTTCGAACACGACGTCGCCCGGCTGCACCGCCCCCTCGCCGAATCGTTCGGCCACGAACTTCGACAGCCGATCGCGCAACTGGCGCGCGGCGTCTTGCGCGGCCTTGCCGTTCAAGTCCGAGCCCGTCGAAGCCGCCGTCGCCGACGTATTGGCCACCTTGCTCGTATCGGTCGCCGTCACGCGCACGCGTCCGAAGCCGATACCCAACTCGTGCGCAACGACTTGCGCGACCTTCGTGTTGAGCCCTTGGCCCATTTCGGTGCCGCCGTGATTCACGAGCACCGAGCCGTCCGTGTAGATGTGCACGAGCGAGCCGGCCTGATTGAAGTGCGCGACGTTGAACGCGATGCCGAACTTCACGGGTGTGATCGCGATGCCCTTCTTGAGCACGGGGCTCGTCGCATTGAACGCGCGCGCCTGCTCGCGGCGGCGGCGGTAGTCGCTCGTCGTAACGAGCTCCTCGACGAGTTCGTGAATGACGTTGTCCTCGATCGTCTGCCCGTAGGGGGTGACGTTGCGTTCGGTCTTGCCGTAGAAGTTGCGCCGGCGCACCTCGAGCGGATCGAGCTTCAGCGAGCGCGCGACGTCGTCCATGATGTACTCGATCGCGAACGCGCCCTGCGGGCCGCCGAAGCCGCGAAACGCAGTGTTCGACTGCGTGTTCGTCTTGCCGCAAAAGCCCGCGATGTCGACGTTGGGCAGCCAGTAGGCATTGTCGAAGTGGCACACCGCGCGCGTCATCACGGGGCCCGACAGATCGGCCGAGAAGCCGCAACGCGACGTCATGTCGACCGAGACGCCCTCGATTACGCCGTCGTCGGCATAGCCTACTTCATACCGATAATGAAAATCGTGGCGCTTGCCCGTGATCATCATGTCGTCGTCGCGGTCCGGGCGCAGCTTGACGGGGCACAGCAGCTTCCAGGCCGCGAGCGCCGCGCAGCAGGCGAACATCGCCGATTGCGATTCCTTGCCGCCGAAGCCGCCGCCCATCCGCCGGCATTCGATCAGCACGTTGTGCGAGGCGACGCCGAGCACGCCGGCAACGTGGTGCTGCATTTCGGTCGGGTGCTGCGTCGAGCACCACACGTGCATGCCGTCGTCGTCCTTCGGCACCGCGTAGGAAATCTGCCCTTCGAGGTAGAACTGCTCCTGCCCGCCGAGCAAGAGTTCGCCGGCATTGCAATGCGGCGCGTGCGACATCTTGGCCGCCGGCTCGCCGCGCACGAGCTTCATGGGCGGCAATACGGACTGATTGGCCGCGCGCGCCGCTTGCGCCGTCAGCACGGCCGGCAGATCCTCGAATTCGATTTGCGCGCGGCGCGCGGCGAGGCGTGCCGTGTTGTGCGAGGTCGCGACGACGATGAACATCGGTTGCCCGACGTATTGCACGAGGCCGTCGGCCAGCACCGGATCGTCATGAATGATCGGCCCGCACTCGTTATGGCCGGGAATATCGTCGGCCGTGAAGATCGCAACGACGCCGGGCGTGGCTCGCACGGCGTCGAAGTTCATCGACACGATTTTTGCGTGCGCTTTCGGCGACATTCCGAGCGCCGCGTGCAACGTGCCCGCGACGAGGGGGATGTCGTCGGTGTACGTGGCGCGACCGCTCACGTGCAGATGCGCGGATTCGTGCGGGCGCGACACGTGCACTTGGCGAAACGCCGCGCGCTCGCGCTCGTCGCGAACGAGTTCGGTCAAAAACGGTTCGGCTTGCTTGTTCATTGCTGTCTCTCTTACTGGCTTTTCTGGGCGCTCGTGCGTCTCGTCTGGCTGGCTGCTTGCGCGGGCGGTCTACAC
Source organism: Trinickia acidisoli (assembly GCF_017315725.1). Taxonomy (NCBI): domain Bacteria; kingdom Pseudomonadati; phylum Pseudomonadota; class Betaproteobacteria; order Burkholderiales; family Burkholderiaceae; genus Trinickia; species Trinickia acidisoli. Next base: position 942,684 of record NZ_JAFLRG010000001.1, on the reverse strand, counting down.
GCTCAGTTGGGCGTCTCGAGATCGACCAATCGCACGTTCAGCGCTTCCGGCGGCAGCGGATCGTTGGGACGCGTCTCGAGCCAGAAGCGATAGAGCACGTTTTGCGCGGTCCGCAAGCGGTAATCGCTCGTCGCCCGCATATCGGACAGCGGTGCGTAATCGCGGGTAAGCGCCTGCATCGCCGCTTGCGCCGTCGCTTCGTGCCAGGTCGCGTCGGCCAGCACGCCTTCCGCATGCGTGGCGCGCTTGGGCGTCGCGGCCATGCCGCCGAACGCGATGCGCGGCGAGCGGATGGTGTCGCCGTCCGCGATGAACGAGAAGGCGGCGCAGACGGCCGAGATGTCGGAGTCGAAGCGCTTGGAGAGCTTGTAGGTCCTGAAGCGCAGCGCCTCGCGCGCCCCGGTGCGCGTCGGCACCTTCAGCGCGGCCACGAACTCGTGCTCGGCCATGTCCTTCTTTTGATAGGCGAGGTAGAGATCTTCGAGCGCCAACTCGCGCTCGATCTCGCCGCCGCGCAGCACGACGTGCGCGCCGAGTGCGATCAGCCCCGGCATCGAATCGCCGATCGGCGAGCCGTTCGCGACGTTGCCGCCGAGCGTGCCGGCGTTGCGGATCGGCAGCGAGGCGAATCGCTTCCACATTTCGTTGAGTTCGGGGTAATGGCGCGCGAGCTCGGCATAGGCGCGCTCGACCGTCACCCCGGCGCCGATCTCGATCCAATCGGCCGACGTTTCGATCCGTTGCAGTTCGGCGACGCGGCCGAGGTAGATGATGTCGCCGAGCGCACGCATCTGCTTGGTGACCCACAGGCCGACGTCCGTGCTGCCGGCGAGCAAGCGCGCGGCCGGCCGCTCGGCCTTGAGCGCGGCGAGCGCGCCGACCGTGCGCGGTGCGTCGAACGCATCGCCGCCATGCTCGTAGTGGAACGTGTCGTCGCGCTCGAGCGACGCCAGCGTCCGGGCGAGCGCAGGGACGTCGATGGGCGCCACGGGGCGCGGCAGCTCGAACATTTTTTCGCCGGCCTCGATGATCGGACGATAGCCCGTGCAGCGGCAGAGGTTGCCCGTCAGCGCATCGGAGATTTCGGCGCGCGACGGCGGGCAGGCGGCAGCGCAGTCGGCCGTGGCCGAGCCCGCACAGGCCGGCGTGTCGCCGGGCGCAGCGCCTTCGCCGCCGTGCTTACGGTACAGCGCCCACATCGACATGATGAAGCCGGGCGTGCAAAAGCCGCATTGCGAGCCATGGCAGTCGACCATCGCCTGCTGCACGGGGTGCAGCGTGCCGTCGGGCTGGCGCAGGTCCTCGACCGTGAACAATGCCTTGCCGTCGAGCGTCGGTAAAAATTGGATGCAGGCGTTGACGGCCGAAAACCGCACGCCGCCCGTCTCGTCGCGCTCGGCGACAACGACGGTACAGGCGCCGCAATCGCCCTCCGCGCAGCCCTCCTTCGTCCCGGTGCACTGCACGTCCTCGCGCAGGTATTGCAAGACCGTGCGCGTGACGGGCACGTCGCTGACTTCGCGGATGGCGTGGCGATGATAGAAACGGATCGATTGGCTCATGGTCGTGGAAGCGGAAACCTGAAGACACGCTGTGTTTGACGTTGATCGAAAACTATCACCACCAATATGCGTAACCCATAGGTGGCCTCGCATGCCGCTCATATTCTTGCGCCGATATGTCAGCACGCTCTTTTGCCCCGTTCTCGGGCCCTTTTTGGCATTCCGCACTGCAAAGAAACCGGTTCCATGTCACAATGGCACCCTCACGCCATACTGTCGGCCTGGCTTCAAGTCTCGTTTTCCCTTACCATGGCCGCCGCACCGTCATTCCGTTCGCCCATGTCTGCCGCCTCGCCCGCCTTATCCGATCGCGCCGCCACCGCCCAGATCGTTCCGATCGTCTTCTTCACGTTCATTTGCTATCTGATCATCGGGCTGCCACTGCCCGTACTGCCCGGTTTCGTTCAGAGCGAGCTCAAGCTCGGCTCCGTGCTGGCCGGCGCGGCGGTCAGCGTGCAGTATGCGGCGACGCTGTTCTCGCGGGCGCACGCGGGGCGGTTTTCCGACACGTTGGGGCCCAAGCGGGCCGTTATGATCGGGCTCGTGGCCTGCGCCGCGAGCGGCGTGCTGCTCGCGGCGGCGGTCGCTTGCCACGCTTGGCCGGGGATCAGTCTGGTCGTGCTGGCGGCAAGCCGGCTCACGCTCGGTTTCGGCGAGAGCTGCGTCGGCACCGGCGCCATCCTCTGGGGCATCGGCCGCGTCGGTGCCTCGCACAACGCGCGCGTCATTTCGTGGAACGGCATCGCCACCTACGGCGGCTTGGCGATCGGCGCGCCCATCGGCGCCACGCTCGACCATGCGCTGGGGCCGTGGGCGCTCGGCGCGGCAACAGCCGTGCTCGCGGTGCTCGGCTACGTGCTCGCCCGCCGGCTCGGCGCCGTGCCGCTCGTGCACGGCGAGCGCATGGGCTACGCGAGCGTTTTCATGCGCGTCCTGCCCCACGGCATGGCACTGGGGCTCGGCGCCGCGGGCTTCGGCTCGATCGCGACCTTCATCGCGCTCTACTACGCGGCGCGCGGCTGGCCGCATGCGGCGCTCGCGTTGACCCTGTTCGGTTCGTTCTTCTGCCTGTCGCGCCTGCTGTTTCATAATTCGATCCGCATCTACGGCGGCTTTCGCGTCGCGCTCGTCTCGTTCGCGTTCGAATGCGCCGGCCTCGTCACGCTCTGGCTCGCGGGCACGCCCGATGCGGCGCTCGTCGGCGCCGCCGTGACGGGCTTCGGTTTCGCACTCGTGTTTCCGTCGCTCGGCGTCGAAGCCGTCGAACTCGTCCCGCCGGCGAGCCGTGGCGCGGCACTGGCCGCTTACTCAGTCTTCTTCGATCTCTCGCTCGGCATCATGGGGCCGCTCGCCGGCTATGTGGCGGGGGAATTCGGCTATCCATCGGTATTTTTTGTGTCCGCGATCGCAGCGGCGGCCGGCGCTTTCGTGTCCTTCAGCCTTTACCTGCGGCAGGCGCGCGATCGCGGTATCGCCGCGGCGCTCTAAGCGAAGCGTTCGCAACGGGCGTCCTGCGTCGCGCACGGCGACGTGGGACGCCACGCTTGCATACCGCGCAATCGCGCCCCTTCGCGGCGTCGGTATTTTTGCTTTATTCGGGATGCCGATTGGGACATCGCACAATTTCACCGCATCCAATTAAATAACAACCACCAGAATTGATAGGCTAAATGGCGCAAAAAATTCCGCGCGCCATTCTTTTATTCTTATTCGATTTTGTTTCTTGCATTTTCCACCGATCGACTTCTACGATAATCGCTTCGCCCCCATAAACGAGGAAGAGGCTCATGTCGTCCTGGAAACCCGATCCGACGTTCTACCCTTCCGCACGCCTTGCCGCCGAAGCACCGAAGGAAACGCTGGCTTATGTCGCGAGCTTCGATCCCACGCGGCGTATTCCCGACGAGTTGGCCGTCGTCGATCTCGATCCCGGCTCGTCCGATTACGGCAAAATCGTAGATCGCATCGCTATGCCCAATACCGGCGATGAATTGCATCATTTTGGCTGGAATGCATGCAGTTCGCATCTTTGTCCCAATGCACCGCATCCGCATTCCGAGCGTCGCTATTTAATCGTGCCCGGGCTGCGCAGCTCGCGCATTCACGTGCTCGACACGAAACCCGATCCGCGCCGCCCGCGCATCGTGCGCGTGCTCGAACCCGACGAAGTCGCGCGCAAATCGGGCTACACACGGCCGCACACGGTTCACTGCGGCCCGCAAGGCATCTTCGTGGTTGCACTCGCGAACGCCGAAGGCGATGCGCCCGGCGGCATCTTCCTCATGGACCACGACACGTTCGACATCCGCGGCCAATGGGAAATCGATCGCGGCCCGCAGCGGCTCGCCTACGACGCCTGGTGGCATCTGGGCTTCGATACGCTCGTCTCGAGCGAGTGGGGGCTACCCGATACGTTCGAGAACGGTCTCGTGCCCGAGGTGCTGCTCGGCGGCAAATACGGCCATCGGCTCCATTTCTGGGACTTGAACACGCGCAAGCACAAACAGACGATCGACTTCGGCGAAGAGAATCAGCTCGTGTTCGAGTTGCGCCCGGCGCACGATCCCACCCGAGCGCACGGCTTCGTCAATTCCGTCATCAGCCTGAAGGATCTGTCGGCATCGATCTGGACCTGGTATCGCGAGGGCGATCGCTGGGCCGCGCGCAAAGTCATCGAAATTCCAGCCGAGCCCACCGATCCGGCACTGCTGCCGCCGATGCTCAAACGCTTCGGCGCCGTGCCGCCGCTCGTCACCGACATCGCGCTCTCGCTCGACGACCGTTTCCTGTTCGTCGCCTGTTGGGGTACAGGCGAAATGCGCCGCTACGACGTCTCCGATCCGCATCACCCGGAACTCGTCGGCTCGGTAAGGATCGGCGGCATCGCCGCGCGCGCCACGCACCCGCGCGCCGGCAATCGGCCGCTCAACGGCGGCCCGCAGATGGTCGAAGTGAGCCGCGACGGGCGCCGCGTCTATTTCACGAACTCGCTGTACGGCGCCATCGACGAGCAGTTCTACCCCGACGGCATCGATGGCTGGATGGTCAAGCTCGACGCGCCCGCGGGCGGCGGCCTCACGTTCGATCGCGAGTTCTATCTCGAATGGCCGAAGACGCATCGGCCGCATCAGATCCGGCTCGAAGGCGGCGATGCGTCGTCCGATTCTTACTGCTATCCGTAAGCGCGCCGAAGCGATGAATTGGATCTCGAACGCGAGCGCGGGCGCCACCGCAGCCGGCTGGCTCGCCGTCGTCGGCAGCGGCGTCTTTCACGGCGTCAATCCGGCGATGGGCTGGCTGTTCGCCACGGCCTTGGGATTGCAGCGCAACAGCCGCACGGCGCTAGCCGCGGCGCTGCCGCCGCTCGCGCTCGGTCATGCCGCGTCGATCTTCGCCGTGACCTCGTCGGCCCTCGCGCTGGGACTCGAGGTGCACGCCGCCTCATTCAGGCTCGCGGGCGGAATCGTATTGCTCGGATGGGCCACCTATCACCTGCTGTACGGCCATCGGCATCGCGTGCGCGTCGGCATGACGGCCGGCTTCGTGGGGCTCGCGCTATGGTCGGCGGCCACCGCCACCGTGCATGGCGCGGGGCTCATGCTCGTGCCGGCGCTGATGCCGATTTGCGGCGCTGCGGCCAAAGCGGGCGTCGCCGGCATGGCGGGCACGCTCGGCCCCGCGGCGCTCGTCACGCTCGTGCATACGCTCGTGGCGTCGGCCACGAGTGCGACGATCGCCTTCGCCGCCTATGAGTACCTCGGCCTCGGCATGTTGCGGCGCGGGTGGATCAACTTCGACTGGATCTGGTCGGGCGCGCTCGCGGTGACAGGCGCGGCGCTGCTCGCACTAGCGTGAGGGCGATGAGCCGCACCGCTTGGCTCAGCGTCCGCGCGCGTTTCCCGACAGCGATTGCTCGAGCGCCGCGACGCCGGCCGGCAAGTCGATGCGCGCGCCGAGTTCGAGCATCGTGCGGCCGAGCGCGTGCAGCGTGCGAAAGAGGTTGTGCTCGCGGCACTGCTCGCCCATCTGCCCGATGCGCACGATCGGCAAACCGAACGAGCCCGCGATTTCCACCTGGTGATGGCGCGAGATGTGGCCACACACGTCGGCAGGGCTCAGCGCTTCGGGCATCGAGATGCCGATGACCGAGTTCAGCCGGCACGGCTCGGGCGCGAACAGCGAGAGCCCCATCGCCGAGACCCCCGCTTGCAGCGCGAGCGAACACTTGAGATGGCGAGCGAAGCGTTTTTCGAGGGTCTCGGCGCAGACGAGCCGCAGTGCCTCGTGCAAGGCGAGCACGCCAGAGACGGGCGCCGTGTAGTGATAGCCGGCGTTGTGCCAAAAATTTTCGGCGAGCGAGGCGTCGAGGCACCAATGGGCGTTCGGCTGTGCACGCGTCTTCATGCGGTGCCAAGCCGCGTCCGAAAACGCGACCAGCGAGACGCCCGGAATCGACGACAAACCCTTTTGCCCGCCCGTAATCACGGCGTCGATGCCCCAGGCGTCCATCTCGAGCGGCATCGTGCTCAGCGTGCAAACGGCATCGACGACGACGAGCGCGCCGGCCGCCTTCGCGAGCGCCGCGATCTCTTTGAGTTGATGATTCCAGACGGTATTCGAGGTCTCGCCTTGCACGATGGTCACCACCTCGGGCTGCTCGCGCGCAAGCGCCTCGGCGATGTCGGCAAGACTCGCCACGGCGCCGTCGGGCACGTCGAGCGTCGCCACCTGTGCGCCGCAGCGCCGGGCCATTTCGGCCATCCGCGCGCTGAAAAAGCCGTTCTTGATCGAGAGCACGCGCGTGCCGGACCATGCGAGATTGGAAATCGCCATTTCCATCGCCGCCGAGCCGGGGCCGGCCACGCCCAGAACCCACTTCGAGCGCGTCTGGAAAACGTAGCGCGCCATCTCCTTCACCTGCCCGATCACCTTCGACATCGTCGCCCCGAGGTGATTGATGACGATCGCGTTCGCCTTGGCAACGGCGGCCGGAATCGGCACCGGGCCGGCGCCCATCATCAACAGCGGTTCTTCGGGGAGGATCGCGTCGAGCGACACGACGTCGGGACAAGGGATGGAGGGCTCGGTGCTGGACATTGGGCTATGCGTGAAGGCGGTTCGGGAAAGGAAGTCGCGCATGGGCGCCGCGCTCGGCCGCAATGGTGCGGTGCGGCGACGCGAATCCCGATCATTGCCCCATTTTGGGACGTCCGCAAGTATTTTCGACCGATTGCGGCGCCGGCCGGGCCGATCCGGGCTGGTCTTACCCCCGTGCGTCGTCAGCGGCGGACAACTCAACATATCCACACAGGCTAGCTAGCAACGCCGCCTCCCGCTCGTGCACTTCCACGGGAAACGCGGCCGCACCCGCGTGCGCCAAATAGCGCGCCCGGTGCTGGCCGTTACGAAAGGCCACGACACCTTCCCGCTTGAGCCCGAGCAAGCCGAGCAGCCCACGCACGCGGCGTGTCTCGATCGTCACGTAAGGCATCGCCGGAATGCGTTCGTTGTCCGGATCGAGAAAGTCGCGAATGCCCTTTACCTTACCGCTGTGCCAATCGCCGACGGGCGGCAGCACGTAATCGGTGTCGTCGCGCGCGGCGCATTCGAGCAGCTTGCATGCATCGACGACGACGACGCGATGACGGCTCTGGTCGTCTTCGAAGATGCGCCTCAGACGCACGTGGTCGTAGTACGGGTGAGCGGGAATCGGGACGAGCCAAACCGGACCGCGACCGGTCGAAGGAGCGAGAGAAACCGCACGGATGGATGCGGATGTTGGCATGACGAACGTATGATTGTTGGAACGCCCGGCGCGGCCTGGCCGGTCCCCGGCGGTCGTTTCGCCGAGGAAACCGCGAAGGCTATCGTCCGATCATGACAAAAATGTGACGGATGCGACAGTTTCGTCTGATTTTCTCTCGGATCTGTCCTACGAAGGAGGACCGATGACGGTAGAGAGCTTAAGCCCGCACGTTCGGATCGAGGCGTTCACCGAGGGTGTCGCAACGATCGTGCTCGATCGGCCGCATTGCAAGAATGCCGTCGACGGTCCGACCGCCGCCGCGCTGGCCGCCGCGTTCGAGCGCTTCGAAGCCGAGGCGGCATGGCGCGCCGGCGTCCTGTTCGGCGCGGGCGGCACGTTCTGCGCGGGGGCCGACTTGACGGCCATGGGCATTGAAAACCGCCGCAACGCCGTTCGCCCCGACGGTAGAGGGCCGGGCCCGATGGGCCCGACGCGGATGGCGCTTCGCAAGCCTGTCGTCGCGGCGATCGCCGGCCATGCCGTCGCCGGCGGCTTGGAGCTCGCGGCGATGTGCGATTTGCGCGTGATGGAGGAAGACGCCGTTCTCGGCGTGTTTTGCCGGCGTTTCGGCGTGCCGCTCATCGACGGCGGCACGATTCGGCTGCCCCGTCTGATCGGCCTTTCGCGCGCGCTCGACTTGATTTTGACGGGGCGGGCCGTGGCTGCCCCGGAGGCGCTCGCGATCGGCCTTGCCAATCGCGTCGTGCCGAAGGGCATGGCGAGAGAAGCGGCCGAAGCACTGGCCGCACGGTTGGCGGCCTTTCCTCAAGCGGCGCTCCTCGCCGACCGCCGCTCCGCCATCGAAAACAGCTCGTTGGACGACTTCGCCGAAGCGCTACGCCGCGAAGGCGCCGGCGGCTATCGCGCGGTGTTCGACGAAGGCGTCGCCGGCGCGGCGCGCTTTGCCGCGGGGGCTGGGCGTCATGGCGAACCGGCGGACGACGGCGGGACCAGCCAGCCGTAGCCCTCGGCCCAGCCCGCCCACGGCCCGCGCGGGCCGAAAGCCGCACCCTAAACCCGCGCGACCGCCGTACGACGTCGGTCGAGTCCGTCAGCCGCGCGCCGGCAGGATCTTGCCGACGCACGTGCCGAAGCCGACGCGATACCCGTCGCCTTGGCACCAGCCCGCGAGCGTCAGCTCGTCGCCGTCGACGATGAACGTGCGCGCACCGCCCCCCTCGAGCGCGAGCGGCCGCGCGCCGTTCCAGGTGAGTTCGAGCAACGAGCCGAACGAATCGGGCGCCGCCCCGCTGATCGTGCCCGAGCCCATCAGGTCGCCCACGCGCGTGTTGCAACCCGAGACGGTGTGATGCGCGAGCTGCTGCGCCATCGTCCAGTACATCTGCTTGAAGTTCGTGCGCGCGATCGTCGTTGCCGCATCGGCGCCTTCGGGCCGCAGCCGCACTTCGAGCGCGAGATCGAATGCATGGTCGCCCGTGTGCCGCAAATACGGCAACGGCTCCGGCGTTTGCTCGGGCTGCGCGACGCGGAACGGTTCGAGCGCATCGAGCGTCACGATCCACGGCGAGATCGTCGTCGCGAACGTCTTCGCGTTGAACGGACCGAGCGGCACGTATTCCCACTGCTGAATATCGCGCGCGCTCCAATCGTTGAGCAGCACCATACCGAAGATGTGGTCCTCGGCCTGCGCGCAGGCAATCGGCTCGCCGAGCGCATTGCCGCGCCCGACGATGAAGCCTGTCTCGAGCTCGATGTCGAGCTTGCGGCACGCGCCGTAGATCGGCCGGTCCTGATCGGGCAGCTTCAACTGCCCCATCGGCCGGCACACGGGCGTGCCGCTGACGACCACCGACGACGCGCGCCCGTTATAACCGATCGGCATCTCCGACCAATTCGGCAACAGCGCATTCTTCGGGTCGCGAAACATCGTACCGACGTTCGTCGCATGCTCCTTCGACGAATAGAAATCGGTGTAGCCGGGAATATCGACGGGCAAATGCATCGCCGCGTCGCTCATGGGCACGAGCACGCGCGCGCGCAACGCCGCATCGTCGCGCAGCGTCGAGCACGCGGCATCGAGCAGCGCGCTCAATTGGACCCGCACGCTGCGCCACACATCGCGTCCGAGCGCGACGAACGCGTTGAGCGACGGACGCGAAAACACATCGTCATCGGCATCGAGCGCAAGAAGGCCGGCAACGCGCAAAGCGGCCAGATCGACGATCGCATCGCCGATCGCGACGCCCGCGCGCGGCGCACCGTTGCGCTGGTCGCTGAAGATGCCGAACGGCAAATTCTGAATCGAGAAATCGCACGCCGCATCGTTTGCCGAGGCGAGCCAGCTACGCTTGGCGGGGTCGCGCGTTTGCAAGAGTGGGTTCGACAGATCACTCGCCATGCTCATCGTTGCTCCGCGTTGAAGTGCTTTTTCAGGCCCTGCCAGCACTCGAAGTAATTCGCTTGCAGTTGTGCGCTGTCGAGCGCGAACTGCGTCGGCTTGAGCAACGTGCGCGTCTCGAACATGAACGCGAGCGTCGCAGCCACCTTTTGGGGCTTGGACGTATCGATCGCCGAAGCCTTCTCGAACGTATCGGCGTCGGGACCGTGGCCCGACATGCAGTTGTGCAGGCTCGCGCCGCCCGGCACGAAGCCTTCCGCCTTGGCGTCGTAGACACCCTGCACGAGCCCCATGAACTCGCTCGCGACGTTGCGGTGGAACCAAGGCGGGCGAAACGTATCCTCGGCTGCGAGCCAGCGCGGCGGGAAGATCACGAAGTCGATCGTGTCGACGCCCGGCGTATCGCTCGGCGATTGCAGCACGAGAAAGATCGACGGATCGGGATGGTCGTAGCTGATCGAGCCGATCGTATTGAAGCGGCGCAGGTCGTACTTGTACGGCGCGTAGTTGCCATGCCAGGCGACGACGTCGAGCGGCGAATGGTCGATGTCGGCGCGCCACAAGCGACCGTTCAGCTTCGCGATAAGTTCGAACGCGCCCTCGCGATCTTCGTAGGCGGCATGCGGCGTCAAAAAATCGCGCGGATTGGCAAGGCCGTTCGAGCCGATCGGCCCGAGATCGGGCAGCCGCAGCAGCGCGCCGAAGTTTTCGCAGACATAGCCGCGCGCGCGGCCGTCGACGAGCGTCACCGCGAAACGCACGCCGCGCGGAACGACGGCGATCTCGGATGGTTCCAACTCGAGCACGCCCATTTCCGTCGCGATCCGCAACCGCCCTTCCTGCGGCACGATCAACAACTCGCCGTCGGCGTTATAGAAAAAGCGATCCTGCATCGACCGATTCGCGGCGTACAGGTGAATCGCGCAGCCCGACATGGCCTCGGCCGCGCCATTGCCGGCCATCGTCACGAGCCCCTCGACGAAGTCGGTCGGATCACTAGGCATCGCGAGCGGGTCCCAGCGAAGCTGATTCGGGGGCGTGGGCGGCGTGTCCGCGAAGTTCGCGACGAGTCGCGGCGCGGCGCTCGTACGCGGCACGAACGGCTCGAACGGCCGGTGCATGGCCGCGGGCCGGATGCGATACAGCCACGTGCGGCGGTTGTGGGCGCGCGGCGCCGTAAAGGCCGTGCCCGAGAGCTGCTCGGCGTAAAGCCCGTAAGGCGCGCGCTGCGGCGAGTTGCGGCCGACCGGCAGCGCACCGGGCAGCGCCTCGGTGGCGAATTCATTCGCGAAGCCCGACTGATAGCCCAACTGATCGCCGGGTTGCGGATCGCGGCGAGAGGCATCCTGCATGACGTAGTTCTCCGTTGAAACGATAAAGCGATGCGCGGCGGGCGCAGCAATCAAGCGGCGGCCGGCGAACCGGCGCCGCGTCCACGCGTCGCGCCGGCAAGCACGAGCACGAACACGGCCACGAGCAACCAAGGCAGCACATGCGCGACGCCACCGATGACGAGCGCAAGCGCCGTCAGCAGCATGAAATGAAACGCCGGGTGGCGCGTGCTCTCGAGTACGCGCTCGACTTCGACGATGTCGGCTGCTGCCGCCTCGATGCTCATCGGTCATGTCTCCTTTTTTTGTGTGACGTTTTGGGTGGCGGCTGAGGGAACGTCGGAACGAACGACAGCGGCATCCTCGGTGCGCGCGCCGGGCATTTCAGCCGCAACGACGGTCGGCACGTCTTGCCGGGCCAATGCCATCGCCTCGCGCAATACGCCGAGGTCGCCGATGTGATTGGCAAGCAAGAGGATCAGCTTCGCGTTGACGAGCGCGCTCGCCGCTTCGGTCAGATCGCGATGCATGTCGATCAGCGCTTCGTAGAAAGCGTCGGGATCGGGCAGCCGCGGATCGGTCCGCAAGCGAGCGCCGCCCGCACTCATGTCCGTGCTCGTGGTCATCGACAAGGCCCTCCTCTCGCCCGGCAAGCAGCGACGATCGGTCGCGAAATTGAATTTACGAATAGTAAAACGGATTACGTATAGTTAAATCAACGTAAACCCCGATGGTGCGATCGAGGACACTATCGATATAAGTAATTCGCTGATGCCGATGACGCGCAGCCTGTTACTATCGTCGCTGCGTGCCTCTTTCTCCCCGATGATCCCGCCGACCATTCCCGAGCTCGTTGTGCGAGCCGCCGATCACCCCGCTTTGCGCGAGCATGTATCGCTCGACGAATGCGAGGGGATCGCCGTTGCCCGCTTTCAGGGCGTGCGGCTGCAAACCGCTTACCAGTCGATCTTCGACGTGAGCATGAGCGGCATGCAGACGCTTTGGAGCTCGCCCGAGCAGGCCGACCGCTTCGGCGACGAACTCGGATTCCAAGCATTGACGGAGCGGGCGGACGGCACGGCCTTCGACCCGTTCGACACCGTTGCCGACGACCGCGAGCTCGTCGTGCTCGATCGCTTGGCGCGCACGCTGCATGCGATCAACTTCTTCGGCGCCCAGCGTCACGGCATGCTGTTCCTGCGCGTCCACGAACGGTTGCTCAAAAGCGTGAAGTACGACCACGGGCAGCACTTCTCATCGGTGCTGATATCGTTCGGGCTCAGCCCGGCACGCGTGATCATCGAGCTGCCGAGCGCGGCCGTCGCGCACCGCACGTTTCTCGGCCATCTCGTCAACAGCTACCAGCGCTACGGCTTCAAGGTGGCGGGCAATCTGCCCAATGCGGGACACATCCTGTCGATCTCCGAGATGGCCCGGCTCGACTTCATCAAGATCGACGGCGGGGCCGTGCTGCGCGACGCGATGGCCAAGCCGCTGCTCGGCTACGCCAATCGGCTCGGCATCCCGCTGATTTTCGATCGCGTCTCGAACGAGGCGCAGTTCGACACGCTGCAACAGTTCGGCGCCCGCTTCGTCCAAGGCCCCTTGTTCGAACCGAAGAAAGCCTGCGTCGAACGCTAAGCCCTAAGTGCTAAGCGCTGAACGGCGAGCGACAGGCGCATCAGCGCGCCTGTCCGAGCCGCCGTGCGAGTGCGCGCAGACGCGGCCCAATGCGCTCGCGAAACACATCCGCCCCCATCGACGAGGCCGGCCCGCTGCAACTCAGCACGAGCCAACGGCCGTCCCGCGGATCGCGAAACGGCACGGCCACGGCATTCACGTCCTCGTGCCAATCGCGAAACGAAAAGCAACAGCCCTCGCGCGCGTAAGCCTCGATCTCGCGCCGCGCCGCGGCCATGCTCGCCGGGCCGGCACGCCCTCTTTCCGCCGACGCTTGCAACTCCGCGAGCAGCGCCTCGCGCTCCGATTCGCCGATGACGGCCAGGTAGGCGCGCCCCATCGAGCTGGTCAGCATCGACAGCCGCGACCCCGAAGCCAACCCGAGCGTCAACGCCGTTTCGCTGCGAAGCGTCTCAAGATAGACCATGTCGAGCCCATCGCGGCAGCCGAGCGAGACGGCCGCGCCCACCTCACGCGCCAGTGCGCGCATGTGCGGACGCGCGAGCTCGAGCGTGTCGGTGCCGGCCAGCAGACCGAAGCCGAGCGAGAGCACGCCCGCGTCGAGCGCGTATTTGCCGAGCGCTTCGTCGAGGCGCAAATAGCCGAGCACCGTCAACGTGTAAGCGAGCCGATTCACGGTGGCCTTCGGCAAACCCGTGCGCGCAACGAAATCGCGATTGCCGAGCAGCGTGTCGCCGGGCCGGAACGCGCGCAAAAGCTCGAGCCCGCGCGCGAGCGCGACGACGAACTTGCGCTCGTCGACGCCTTCGGGCAGCCCCGGTGTATCGGCTGTGGAGCCGGTTGAAGAGAGCGCGGTGGATGCGGGCATCGGTGGATGTTAAACTCGAGCGTGGTTTGCAAAACAGTGTTCCGCATAGCGGAACTTTAGTCAAGCTAGTCCAGCACTACGCAAGCATGGAAAGGAGATGACGATGGCCGACACCGCCCGGTTCCAGTGGGACGACCCGCTGCTGCTCGATCAGCAGTTGACCGAAGACGAACGGATGGTGCGCGACGCAGCGCGTGCGTACGCGCAGGACAAGCTGCTGCCGCGCGTCACCGAAGCGTTCCGCCATGAACGCACCGACATCGAGATTTTTCGCGAGATGGGCGAGCTCGGTCTGCTCGGTCCAACGATTCCCGAGGCATACGGCGGGCCGGCGTTGAGCTACGTCGGTTACGGCCTCATCGCACGCGAGGTCGAGCGTGTGGACTCCGGATACCGGTCGATGATGTCGGTCCAATCGTCGCTCGTCATGGTGCCCATCTTCGAGTTCGGCTCCGACGCGCAAAAGGCGAAATACCTGCCCAAGCTCGCGACCGGCGAATGGATCGGCTGCTTCGGCTTGACGGAACCGAACCACGGCTCGGATCCGGGCAGCATGGTCACGCGGGCACGCAAGGTCGATGGGGGCTACTCGCTCTCGGGCTCGAAGATGTGGATCACGAATTCGCCGATCGCCGACGTTTTCGTGGTCTGGGCGAAGCTCGAAGAAGACGGCTCGGATACGATCCGCGGCTTCATCCTCGAAAAAGGCTGGAAGGGCTTGAGCGCCCCGGCGATCCACGGCAAGGTGGGCCTGCGCGCGTCGATCACGGGCGAGATCGTGCTCGACGAAGTGTTCGTCCCGCAGGAGAACCTGCTGCCGAACGTGAGCGGCCTGCGCGGCCCGTTCACCTGCTTGAACTCGGCCCGCTACGGCATCGCATGGGGCGCGCTCGGCGCCGCCGAGTCGTGCTGGCACACGGCGCGCCAGTATGTGCTCGACCGCAAGCAGTTCGGCCGCCCGCTCGCGGCCAACCAATTGATTCAAAAGAAGCTGGCCGACATGCAGACCGAGATCACGCTCGGCTTGCAAGGCGTGCTGCGCCTCGGCCGCATGAAGGACGAAGGCACGGCCGCGCCCGAGATCACGTCGATCATGAAGCGCAACTCCTGCGGCAAGGCGCTCGATATCGCCCGGCTCGCGCGCGACATGCTCGGCGGCAACGGCATTTCGGACGAATTCGGCGTCGCGCGTCACCTCGTCAATCTCGAAGTCGTCAATACGTACGAAGGCACGCACGATGTCCACGCGCTGATCCTTGGCCGCGCGCAAACGGGTATCCAAGCGTTCTTCTGACGAATCGGACGGTTATCGCCCTTTCGGTCACCCGCTTCTCGCGCGGGCGGCCGCGCTTGCCTAACGCGCTTGCTCTTAGCCCGGGAACAATTCATGCGTAGCGCAACGCATACGCAGCGCGCCGCCGATCGGCCTATCTTTGGTACGATGCACGCGTGGACGATACAAGGGGGCTCTAATGTCGGAAGTCAACAAGGAGAGATTGATGTCGGATATCAGAACCGTCCTCGCAGACGCCGAGGATCTGTTGAAGCAAGCCGCGAACGCAACAGGCGAGCGCGCCACCGAACTGCGCGAAACGGCGCTCGGCCGCCTCAAGCAAGCGAAGGACAAAGCGGCGGACGTGCAGGTCGTCGTGGTGGAGAAAGGCAAGAAGGCCGTGCGCGCTACCGATGACTACGTGCACGAGCGCCCCTGGACGGCGATCGGCATCGCGGCCGGCGTCGGCGTGCTCGTCGGCCTGCTCATCAACCGCAAGTAACCAGGCTCGCGCACGAAGGGCGGCTCGCGCCCTTCTTTTACGTTCCTCGCGCGGCTCTCGTGCCGGGCGTGGCCGACGCCGGGTGCGGATGCTCCGGCTTGGCGCCGCTGTCGCACCCGGTTGTCGCATTGCATGCTTTCTCGCCCACCCATGCCAAACGATACCCATTCGCCGCATGCCAGCCACGGGCCGTTGCGCCGCATGATCGCATCGGTGTTCGCGCTGCTTCATACGCGTCTCGAGTTGATCGGCATCGAGTTGGCCGAAGAGCGCGAGCGGATCATCGCCGTGATCTTCCTCGGGCTCGTTGCCGTCATGTTCGCGATGATGGCGCTCATCGGCTTGACCGCGCTGATCGCCGTCGCCTTCTGGGACAGCTACCGTTTGCAAGTACTGGCCGGCATCACGGCCGTCTATGCAATCGGCGCAGTGATCTGCGCGATTCGCGCGCGCAGCGGCTTGCATGCCGCACCGATCGTCTTCGAAGCCACGCTGCATGAATTCGAGAAGGACCGTGAGATGTTCCGCGAACCGTGAGCGCATGCGCGCTCGCGCATCACGTATTGCGCCGCGCGCATGGCCACGATTCTCGGCCCTTTGGACGACCGAACCCTTGCCCCTATGAGCCAAACCCCATCGCCCAACTCGGCGTACCGCAGGCGCTCCCCGGTGCGGGACGCGAGCACCTTGCAGATGCGTGCCGTCCGCAAGGAGTTGCTGTTGCTGCGCGCCGACGTCGAGCGCGCGGAGTTCGCCCAAGCACGTGCCGAGCTTCATCGAAAGTTCGCGAACCTCAGTTGGATCAAGCTGCTCGTGCCGGGGCTCGGCGGGCTGCGCGGCAAAGGCTCGGGCCGCAGCGTCAACGCGACGCTCAGCGACTGGGTTCTGCATCATCCGCTCGTCAGCTCGCTCGCTTCGTTCGTCTTGGCCAAGCCGTTACGCGCGACGGTGGCGGCCGGCGCCAAGCCGCTGCTCAAGTGGGGTACCATGGGGGCCGTCGCTTGGACGGGCCTGCGCGCGTGGAGCCGCTTCTCGCGCAAGCGGCGCGGACAAACGGCTGCGGATGATGCGAACGATCACTCGTAGCGTCGGGTTGTCGCAACGAGGCATCGCAACGAGTCGTTGCGTCGCGCCTTAAGCGGCTCGCCTTAAGCGGCTCGCCCCGACCAGCACGCATCGACGCCCGCACTATCGACCTCACTACCTAGATTCGAGCGCACGCCCAACCCATCGAGCACGAAGGTGCCGCACGCATCGCCTCGCATCGGGCCGTTGTTAAGCGGTACGGCCCGCAGTTCGTAACCGCCGCCGGCATCCCCGACCGGCAACACGTCCAGCCGATAGACGGCGCGCCCTGTCGCGGGTATCCGGTCGAGACCGGGCGGCAAAGCGAGCGCCGGCACGGGCGCCACGGCGAATGCTCCGGCGGACACGTATTGCGCGGCACGATGCAGCGCGATCACCGCGTCGACTCGATGGCCCCGGGCCGTATAGGTGACGTAAGCCGGCACCGCATAGGCAGCCAGCACGGCCGCCATCGCGAGCGCGATAACCAGTTCGAGCATCGAAAAGCCGCCGATGCGACTTTCTTCGGGGATGTCTTCGGGGATGACGTCCGTCGTAGCGGCGATGCCCGGTGCGACCGGCAAGTCGGATCCGCCGACGCTAGTTCGTCGCTTCTTCGAAGTAGTCATCTCGCAGTTCATTTCATCCCAGTTCCGTCGCGAATTTCCGATTTCAGGCGTAACGATCTCAATCGTTGGTCTTGCGCGCACCGAACAGCCACCGCGCGATCAACTCCCGGTCGAGGCCGTCACGATGCGCCGCCATACGCGACGCTCGCTGCCCGCCTCGCGCACGATCGTGAGTTGGCGCCACGCTTGTGTAGATTCGACCGAGCCGAACCCACGCGCGGTAATCCAGTACGCGCGCGTACCGGGTTCGGGAGCGGGAGCGGGTTCGTCTTCCATGGACACTGCCTCGACCAGACACTGCGGCGCGCGTGCCGATCCGGGCCACAACGGCACCGGCTCGTACGCCGCAAAGTGATCGAATGCCTCGGTCTTCGCCCACCGCGCCGATCCATCGCCAAGCGCCGGCAGTACCGGAGCCACACCCGCTCGCAAGTCGTCGGCACACAGTGCGAGTGCACCGTCCGCCGCTTGCGTCGCGCGTAGATGCTCGTAGATGTTTGCGGCGTAGCGCCTATGAGCGATCGACGCTTCGAGCCAGACGGCGGATGTCGTCAGCATCGCCGACGCAAGCATCAACGCACTCGGCAAAGCCATGCCGCGATGCCGAACGGGAGCGCCCACGCGCGCATAGCCGATCGCCTTCGCCGTGCGCCGGTCCGGCTCGCTGCGGTTGCGCGCCATGCTCGGCAGCCGGGCCGATGTTCGTGTAATCGTCATGGTGCCGCCTCCTGGTTGCGCAGCACGAGATGGCGCGACAGCGACAGCCTCTGCCGCCCGTCCGGACTCTCTACCCGCCTCCCATCGCAATCGACGAACGCACGCGTGCCCGAAGCGCTCCGCCCACGTAAGACGACGCATAGATCGACCGCCACTACGTCGTCCCATTGCATCGGCGCAAGCGCTCGAGCGCGAATCGGCGCATCGGCTCCGCGCAGCCAATAGCCGAGCACCATGCGATCGACACCCTCGACGATAGGCTGCGGCGTGCGCGCGCGCCCGTTGCCCGAGCAATAGAGCTCGGGCGCGTCGCGTCGTGAAGGTTGAGCGACGTAGAACCGGTTGACGATCACCGCATACTCGCCGTGGCGCTCCACACCTTGCCCCAAGCAATCGGTCGGTTCGCCGGACGCACCGCGCCATGTCGCCACCGCGTCGTCGGCGTAGCGGACGACCAGACCGTCCGAGTCCACGCGATCCGCTGGATGCACCGTACAGCCGAGTTCGTCATCCGAGCCGCCGCCCACCGGCCGCGCGGACCGACAGCCGAAGACGCCTGGCGTCACGCGAGCACGCAGCGCCGGCTGATCGATAGGCGCATACCCGGCCATTTGAATGTGCTCCCCGACGAGCGTCAGCGCGGCCGCCCCGGCTTCCCGCATCCTCGCCGCGTCGGCCGCTCGCGCGAACGTTTCACGCTGCGCCTGATAGAGCATCAGCCCGCCCGCCAGCACGACGAGCCCCAGCGCAGCCGCAATGAACCATTCGAGCAACACGTGGCCCGCTTGCCCTCGCGGCCCGTGCGGCCCTTGCGACCTGCGATGCTCCACTGCACGGCAGCGCATCACCGGCCGTTCGCGAAGGGCAGCGCGATGCAATGCGCGTGCGCGCCGGCGCCGGCGCCGGCGACGATGCAAGGGTCGCCGCCCGACGCACGTGCCAGTTCCAACGCGCCCGGCGCCTGCGCCCAATGCACGACGACGGCACCCACATCGCCCGCGCCACCCACGCCGCCCATTTCGCCCATTTCGCCGACGACCGATACACGCGCGCCGGGCAGGGCCGCCGCGGCATGTGCTCGCGAACGCGTGAGCACATGCGAAGACACCTCTGGCAAGCGCATGGCTTCGGCGATCGATACGGCCGCCCATGCAGCCTGTTCGCGATGCGTCTGCACATCGGCATCGCGCAACGCCCCGAGCTGCGCCACGGCGGCGCCGAGGATCGAGGTGGCGAGCAACGCAAGCGCAATGAGCACTTCGAGCAACGAAGACCCTTCGCACGCGCTCGCCTGCTGGCCGACGGCGATCATACCGAAGCGCCCCCTTCGCAGCCGCCGCGATCGAGCCGCGCCCGGCCACCCGCAGCAATACGGACGCATCGGCGCAGCCGGTCGTTTTGCCCGTGAGCGGCGGCCCCCGCGGCCGCGAACTCGAACTTGCGAAAGCCCCCGATCACTTGCCCGACAGGCGGCGTAAATTCGACTTGAGACAAGGCAGCGGCCACCGAGACGCCTGCTGCGCGCCGATACATACGCAGCACTTGGCCGGTGCGCCCCGGCTCGGCGACGACGGCCCAGCCGCAAGACCAGCCGAGCGCGCCACGAGCGCAAGCATGTCCGGCCGGCAAACAGCGCGGCACGCCGTCGAGCGGACACACGACGACGCGCACCCCACGCGCGATCGCCTCACCGCGTGCGAGCCTCAGGCTCGCGAGCAACGCCCTGGCCGCGCCGTCGACACGATCGCGCGCGTGCCATTCGCCCAGCATCGGTGCGGCCGCGACGCCCATCGACGCCGCGAGCGCCGTGACAACGAGCAATTCGACGAGCAAAAACCCGCCGCACCGCCTACGACCGCGCGCGCCTGCGCACCTGCACTCGAATACGTCTCGCATGTCCCGCCACTCCCGTCATCGGCATGTCGCCAATCTAGCGGGTGTGGCAGCACGGCACCATCGTCCGTTCGGCCTAATGGCGCGCGAGCACGCCCGCCGCCGACAATGGCGCATCGTGTCGATCGATGGAGAAAAGATGGAGAAAAAAGCGTGGTGGTAAAACGAAAAAACGAACTAGCGCTTGCGCGTGGCCTTCTCTTGCTTCGGCCGGCGAAACTCCTCGATCACGTCCTCGAATTCGGACACGTCTTCGAAGCGCCGGTACACGGAAGCAAAACGCACGTAGGCGATCTTGTCGAGCTGAAGCAACTCGTTCATCACGAGTTCGCCGAGCCGCTCGCTGCGCACTTCGCGCTCCCCACTGCCGAGCAATTGATACTCGATGCGGGCCACGGCCGCGTCGATCGCATCGGCCGCGACGGGGCGCTTGCGCAATGCGAGCTGCATGCTCGCGGCGATTTTGCGGCGATCGAAATCGCTGCGGCTGCCGTCCTTCTTGACCACGGCCGGCAGCGTCAACTCAACCCGCTCGTACGTCGTAAAACGCTTGTCGCAGGCTGGGCAGCGACGGCGCCGCCGAATGGCGGCACCGTCCTCCGATACGCGAGAGTCGACGACTTGCGTATCTTCGTGCCGGCAGAAGGGGCAGCGCATGGGCGATCAGCGATACACGGGGAAGCGCTTCGTGAGCTCGGCCACCTGTGCACGCACGCGCTCGATCGTCGCGGCGTCTTCGGGGTTGTCGAGCACGTCGGCGATCAGGTTGCCCACTTGCTCGGCTTCCTTGGTGCCGAAGCCGCGCGTCGTCATCGCGGGCGAGCCCAGGCGAATGCCGCTCGTCACGAACGGCTTTTCCGGATCGTTCGGAATCGCATTCTTGTTGACCGTGATGTGCGCCGCGCCGAGCACCGCCTCCGCGGCCTTGCCCGTGATGTGCTTCGCGCGCAGGTCCACGAGCATCACGTGGCTTTCGGTGCGGCCCGACACGATGCGCAGGCCGCGCTTGACGAGCGTCTCGGCCAGCACGCGCGCGTTTTCCGCC
This sequence comes from Trinickia acidisoli, assembly GCF_017315725.1. Classification (NCBI taxonomy): domain Bacteria; kingdom Pseudomonadati; phylum Pseudomonadota; class Betaproteobacteria; order Burkholderiales; family Burkholderiaceae; genus Trinickia; species Trinickia acidisoli. Next base: position 921,993 of record NZ_JAFLRG010000001.1, on the reverse strand, counting down.
ACTTGCTGCTGGTACGCCTTGAACTCGGGCGACAGCGCTTCCTTGAATGCGACGGCCTTGCCGGCGATCACGTGCATCAGCGGGCCGCCCTGGATGCCCGGGAAGATCGCCGAGTTGATTTGCTTCTCGTATTCGGCCTTCATCAGGATGACGCCGCCGCGCGGGCCGCGCAGGCTCTTGTGCGTTGTCGTCGTGACGAAATCCGCGTGCGGCACCGGGTTCGGGTACACGCCGGCCGCGATCAACCCCGCGTAGTGCGCCATGTCGACCATCAAGTAGGCGCCCACCGACTTGGCGATTTTGGACAGACGCTCGAAATCGATGCGCAGCGAGAACGCCGAGGCGCCCGCGACGATCAGCTTCGGCTTGTGCTCGTTCGCCAGCTTTTCGGCGGCATCGTAATCGATGTCTTCCGCCTCGTTCAGCCCGTAGCTGACCACGTTGAACCACTTGCCCGACATGTTCACGGGCGAGCCGTGCGTCAGGTGACCGCCGTGGGCGAGGCTCATGCCCATGATCGTGTCGCCGGGCTTGAGCATCGCGAAAAACACGCCCTGGTTCGCTTGCGAACCCGAGTTCGGCTGCACGTTCGCCGCCTCGGCGCCGAACAGCGCCTTCACGCGGTCGATGGCCAACTGCTCGACCACGTCGACGTATTCGCAGCCGCCGTAATAGCGCTTGCCGGGATAGCCTTCGGCGTACTTGTTCGTCAGTTGCGAGCCTTGCGCGGCCATCACGGCGGGAGACGTGTAGTTTTCCGACGCGATGAGCTCGATATGCTCTTCTTGGCGATGATTTTCCTGCTGGATGGCGTTCCAGATCTCTGGGTCGACGTTGGCGATGGTGCTTTGGGCTCTGTCAAACATACGCGTTCCGTTAAGGGTGTACAGGTTGGCCGAATCGTGCGCGGGATACGTACTGCTCGTACGCTTGCGCTGCTGGCGGAAGGCCAGCCCTGACGTGGCGGATGAGTCCGTTACGCGGGCGAGCCAACCGCTGGCGACGCAAACGACGGCGCCTCCATGATTCGGCTGCCCAGGCGAACGGCAAAACGGCACCCTGCGCTTCACGGTGGGTTGCTCCACCTTGACCCCGAAGGGTTTTATCGCCAGTCACGCAGGGATGAGCGCGATAGTGTATGTGAAGCGCACTCAATAGGCAATTGGCCGGGGCCGGAGCAGGCGGGGCCAGGGCTGGCGCCCGAGTCGCGGAGCCTGAGTCACGATTTCGAGCGAATACGCGACGCGACGCGGCGCGGCACCGCACCCACAACGCGCGCGCCAGCCATTAAGCAACCACACCATAATCGGCGGCCCGGCGCCCCGAAACGGCTCGTGCGCCGCCATGGTGGCCGGCGCCAGGCAATTTTGAGACCCGCTCGCGCGTTCCGGTAAAATGCCGGGCCATGAACCAGCCAACCAGCCGTCGCGGCGTGCAATTCAGCTTCGATTGGTCGATCCGCGTCTACTACGAAGACACCGATGCGGGCGGCATCGTCTTTTTCGCGAACTACCTCAAGTTCTTCGAGCGAGCGCGCACCGAATGGCTTCGGGCATGCGGCATCGATCAACACCGGCTCGCGCAAGAGAACGGCGTCGTCTTCATCGTCAGCGAAACGGCCGTGCAGTACCGCGCGCCGGCACGGCTCGACGAGATGCTCACGATCGCGAGCCGCATCGAGCGTCTCGGTAAAGCAAGCGTCGAGTTCGTCCAGGAAGCCCGGCGCGGCGACGCGGTGCTGGCCGTCGGCACGATTCGCGTCGGCTGCGTCGAGCTCGCCACGCTCAAGCCGATCGCTCTGCCCGTCTCCGTATCGGACGCATTGCGCCGCGACCCACGTGCATTTGTAGAGGGCGTGTCAACGGCAAACGTCTAATTTCCGTTGATCACTACGTCGATGAACTAGTATCGTGCCGGTCGATACCAAGCGGGGTTCCGCAGTGAAACGCCAAGACTTTCAAGTGGCCGACTAAACCCTTTCCGCGCCTTGCAGCGACCTCGCCGTTCTGACGCATAAGCAGACTTTTTTATGAACAACGCACAAGATTTGTCGATCGTTTCTCTCGTCCTCAATGCGAGTGTGCTCGCGCAGGCGGTGATGGGCCTGTTGCTGCTGCTGTCGCTGATGTCGTGGACGTTCATCTTCCGCAAGTGGTTTGCCATCCGGCGCGCGCGCGCGCAAACTGAACAATTCGAGCGCGATTTCTGGTCGGGCGGCGATTTGCAGGCGCTCTATCAAAGCGCGGCGAACAATCGCCACACGATCGGCGGGCTCGAACGGATTTTCGAGTCGGGCATGCGCGAATTCTTGAAAGGCAAGGAACGGCGGATCACCGATCCGGGCGCGATCCTCGACGGCGCGCGGCGTGCGATGCGCGCCGCCTTCCAACGCGAAATGGACGTGCTCGAGGCCAATCTCGCCTTCCTCGCCTCGGTGGGCTCGGTGAGCCCCTACATCGGCTTGTTCGGTACGGTTTGGGGGATCATGAACGCGTTCCGCGGCCTCGCGAACGTGCAGCAGGCGACACTCGCGAACGTCGCGCCCGGCATCGCCGAGGCGCTGACGGCAACGGCCATCGGCCTGTTCGCGGCGATCCCCGCCGTCGTCGCCTACAACCGCTACGCGCACGACATCGATCGCCTCGCGATCCGCTTCGAAACGTTCATCGAAGAATTTTCGAACATCTTGCAGCGCCAGGCGCATTAAGGAGTACGCGATGGCCGGCTCCACCAACCGTTCCAGCATGCGCGGCGGGCGCTCGCGCCGCGCAATGGCCGACATCAACGTCGTCCCGTACATCGACGTCATGCTGGTCCTGCTCGTCATCTTCATGGTGACGGCGCCGCTCGTCGCACCCTCGATCGTGAATCTACCCACGGTCGGCAGCGCGGCGCCCCAGCAGCAAACACCCCCCGTCGTCGTCAACATTCGCGCCGACGGCAAGATGAGCGTGCGCTACAAGGACGATGCGGGCGGCTCCGAAGAACAGCAGATGACGCGCGCCGATCTGAACAGCTTCGTGACCGAGCGCGAGGTGTCGCATCCCGATCAGCCGGTCGTGATCGCCGCCGACAAGACCGTGCAGTACGAAGCGGTCATGAACGTCATGTCGGACTTGAAGGCGCGCGGCGTAAAGCGCGTGGGCCTGCTCGTCAAATCGCAATGAATCGCAAGCAGTCCGTCTACCCGCTTCAACCGCCTCGCGAGCGCGGTACGTGGCGAGCGTTCGCCCTCGCACTCGTGATGCACGTGCTGCTCGGGCTCTTCCTCTACCACGGCATCCACTGGCAGAACAGCACGCCGGCCGGCGCCGAGGCCGAGCTTTGGACCGACGTCAATCCGACGCCGACGCAGCCCCCTGCGCCGGCCCCGCCCGTGCGCGTGCAGCCGGCGCCGCCGCCCGTCGTCGACCAAGAACAAGCCGACATCGCACTGCAGGAAAAGAAACGCAAGGAGCAAGAAGCCGCCGTGCGCGCAGCCCAACTCGCTGAAGCGCAACGCCAAAAAGCGCTGCAGGAACAGCAGGCGCAGGAGCAAGCCCAGCGTCAAGCCGAACTCGCCCGTGAACAGGCCGCACAGCAGGCGGCGCAGCTCGCCGCGCAAAAGGCCGCGGCGCAAAAGCTCAAGCAGCAGCAAGCGCAAGCCGAGAAGCTGCGCGAGCAGCAGGAACAGCAAAAGCAGGCGGAACTGAAGAAGCAGCAGGAACAGGAACAGCAGCAGCTCGAAGCCCAGCAAAAGGTCGCGGCGGAAAAGGCCGCGAAAGCGAAGGCGCTGGCCCTGCAGCAAGCCAAGCAGAAGCAGCAGCTCGAACAAGAGCGGCGCGTGCGGCTCGCGCAGCTTCAGGGTATGGCCGCGCAGAGCGAAGGCGGCAACGGGCTCGCGAAAGGCGGCTCGGGCAGCGGCTCGGGCGGTACCGCAACCTCGCCGGGCTATTCCGACAAGGTGCGCAGGCGCGTGAAGCCGAACATCATCTGGGGCGGCGAGACCGCGGGGCTCGAAACGGTCATCGTGGTTCACTGCGCGCCGGACGGCCAGTTGTTGTCGGCCTCGATCCAAAAGGGCAGCGGCAACGCCCAATGGGACCAGGCCGCGCTGAACGGCGTCAATGCGTCCAATCCGATGCCGCTCGACACGAACGGGAAGGCGCCGTCGTCGTTCCTGATCACGCTGCGGCCGGCAAGCTGACCGAGGAAGACACATGCGAGGCGCGACGAATACCGGCCGATCAGGAACGATTCCTGCGTCGCACAGTCTCTTGGCTGTCGTGCCATTTTTTCGTTTTATGGGATTTTCAGCATGAGTTTGATGACGAAGCTAGGCTTGAGGACTTTGTTGGCGTCATGCCTGATCGTAGCGGCCGGCTCCGCCCAGGCGCAGCTCAACGTACTCGTGACGGGCGTCGGCTCCACGCAATACCCGATCGCGACGGCGAACTTCGCCGGTGAAACCGGCGCACCGCAGTCGGTCAGCGAAATCGTGCGCCAGGACTTGCAGCGCAGCGGCAAGTTCTCGCTCGTCGACGCCGGTTCCACGCCTGTCTCCGAAACCGATTCCGTCGATTTGGGCGCATGGAAGGCCAAGGGGGCGAACGCGTTCGTCGCCGGCAGCGTCACGCGCAACGCGAACGGCCAATACGACGTGCGTTTCAGGCTTTACGACACGATCAAGGGGCAAAGCCTCGGCGGCTTGTCCTTCACCACGCCGGCGGACAGCCTGCGGCTGACGGCGCACAAGATCGCCGACTACATCTACCAGAAGCTGCTCGGCACGCGCGGCGTGTTCGCGACGCGGCTCTCGTACGTCGTCAAGGTCGGCAACCGCTATCAACTGCAAATCTCCGACTCGGACGGGCAAGATGCGCACGTCGCGCTGTCGAGCCCCGAGCCGATCATCTCGCCGGCCTGGTCGCCCGACGGCACGAAGGTGGCTTACGTCTCGTTCGAAAAGCGTAAGCCGATCGTCTACATTCACGATCTGCCCACGGGGCGGCGCGTGATCATTTCCGATCAGAAAGGCAGCAACAGCGCGCCCACCTTTTCGCCGGACGGTCGCACGGTTGCCGTCGCGCTGACGCTGACCGGCAATACGCAGATCTATGCCGTCAACGCGAACGGCACGGGCCTGCGCCGCCTGTCGCACAGCACGGGCATCGACACCGAGCCGTTCTATTCGCCCGACGGCCAGTCGATCTACTTCACGAGCGACCGAGGCGGCCAGCCGCAGATCTACAAGATGCCCGCGCAGGGCGAAAGCGCCGGCGCCGCGCAGCGCGTGACGTTCACCGGCAACTACAACACGAGCCCGCGCGTGAGCCCCGACGGCAAAGAACTCGCCTATATTTCTCGCGTCGGCGGTGCGTTCAAGCTCTACGTCCAGGACCTTGAGACCGGCGTCGCCACGGCGCTGACCGACACGACACATGACGAATCGCCGAGCTTCGCGGCGAATGGTCAGTACATTCTTTACGCCACACAGGTGAACGGCCGTGGCGTGCTGGCTGCTGTTTCGACCGACGGTCGGACTCGGCAAATCCTGTCCGTTCGGGGCGGCACTGTGACCGAGCCGTCTTGGGGTCCTTTTATGCAATGACACACAAGGAGAGTAAAAAATGATGTCCAAACTTCGTATTGCATGTGCCGTGGCGCTCGTGGGCGCGTTGGCAGCGTGCCATTCGGGCACGAAGCTGAACGAAAACCCGACGCAAGGCGCGGTCAGCACGCAGCCGAACCCGAATGCGGTCGCACCGGTGTCGGTCGACGAGCTGAACAACCCGAACAGCCCGCTCGCGAAGCGCAGCGTCTACTTCGACTTCGACCAATACACGGTGAAGGACGACTACCAGTCGCTGCTGCAAGCACACGCCAACTACCTGCGCTCGCATCCGAATCAGCATATTCTGATCCAAGGCAACACCGACGAACGCGGTACGGCCGAGTACAACCTCGCGCTGGGCCAAAAGCGCGCGCAAGCGGTGCTCGACGTGCTGAAGAACGACGGCGTGAACAGCTCGCAAATGGAAGCCGTGAGCCTCGGCAAGGAAAAGCCGGTGGCACTCGGTCATGATGAAGCCTCGTGGGCGCAAAACCGCCGCTCGGACATCCTCTATCAGCCGGCGCAGTAATTCGTAACGGGTGACAACGCGTATGACGCACCGTTTCTCCTGGCTGCGCGCAACCGCAGCCGCATGCGTGGCCGCCTCGGCGCTCGTCGCCGTGCCGGCTCACGCCGGCCTGTTCGACGACGATCAGGCCCGCCAAGCCATCCTCGACTTACGTGCGAAGACGGATAACCTCACGAGTCAATTGTCGGCGGCACAGCGCGCGCTGAACGATCAGCAGTCGCGCATGGATCAGCTCAACCAGCAGATCGCGACGCTGCGCGGACAAAACGAGGATCTGGCGAACCAGGTCGCCACCTTGCAGAAGCAGCAGAAGGACTACTACACCGATCTCGACGGTCGGCTCAAGAAGCTCGAGCCGCAGACCGAAACGGTCGATGGAGTCCAAGGCACGGTGCAGCCTGGCGAGACGGATGCGTTCAACGCGGCGTCGCAGCAGTTTCGCAGCGGCGATTTCAAAGGCGCCGCGGCGTCGTTCCGCAGCTTCATCGCCAAGTACCCGCAGAGCCCCTATCAGCCGACGGCGCAATACTGGCTCGGCAACGCGCTGTATGCGCTGCACGACTACAAGGGTTCGACGGCCACCTGGCAAGGCATCGTGAAGAACTATCCGCAGCACCCGCGTGCACCCGAGGCGCTGCTGGCGATCGCGAACAACCAACTGGAGCAAGGCCAAAAAGCCGCCGCTCGCAGGACGTTGCAAGAGATCATCTCGCAGTACGGCGGGTCGGACGTGGCGCAGACGGCGCAGCAAAAGCTCGCGCAAACGAAGTAGCGAGAGGCGACGCCCGCGGGCCCAAAGTTGACGGGCCCTGGTGCGGCCGCTATAATCGCGCCTCTTTGGGTCGTTAGCTCAGTTGGTAGAGCAGCGGACTTTTAATCCGTTGGTCACGTGTTCGAGTCACGTACGGCCTACCAAAGAAATCAAGGGGTTGCGTGTGAGCGCAACCCCTTTTTCTTTTCCGACTGTCAACGAAGTGTCAACGGATCTGTTGCGTTGCGCCGCTGTTTGTCGTCGCCTCAATTTCGGCGGTATCCCACTTCCCACGACGCATGGCTTCAGCCAGCATGCCCAACGTTAAAGGCACGAGCTCCGGCCGGCGAAAACGCTTCGCAAACAGCCCCAGGAACGACGAGAGCAGTTGCTGACCTTCCGGGCCGAAGTAACGCCTGTACGGAAAGCCCTTCGCCTGCACGTTGAACGTCTCCGCCCATCTATCGATGAATTCGACAGCGTCGAGCCCTGTAAGGCCGAGGTCCTCCTCAAGGCGTGACGTAGGCTGCAAGTTCAGTTGGCCTCCAAATAGAGGCCGGCCGAGTTCTTCTCGTGCGAACGCCTCTAGGCGCTCCCAAGTTGTATCGCTCATAGGGACAGCCGATCATCCGGTTTCGCGAGGCGGTTGTAGGTCACCACTGTATTGCGCATGATCATGAACGCGTCTCGTGCCAAGAACAGTTCGCCGACGACCGGTACTGCTCTGCCGACGAACGCGCCGAGATTGCGCGTAAACGCGATTCGGACGCCGCTAAGTCCGACCTTAGTGATCATCGGCAATCGTACGCGCACCTTAAAAGGCAACAGCTTACGAGCAGTTAGCGAAGCGACCGATGTGCCCGCGGTCGCACCTGCAACTTTGCCTGGTACGGGCACGTCGGCCTGACCGAGCAACACAGCGGATGCCGCAGCTAAGTCATCTAGGCCGAGCTGCTTTCGAGTCTCATCGATTGCCACATAGACAAACAGGTCAGCGGGCGTGAGATTTTGGTGGATGCCGTATGTGTACCGGTTATCGCTCATTCTTTTCTCCGTTCAGCTCGCGTGGGACGCTGCTCTCTCAGCGTTTGGAACCCCGCGCGAAGCCGGTACTTTACACGAGCGAGACATGCGCCCGCCTGGACGCGGACGCTAGTCGGACGAATCTTCTTCGTCGTCCTGTTCCTCTTTCCATGTGGTGATCTCTCTGTCGGTGAGAATTGTCTCGAGCGTGGCCTGGTTGTATTTGATATCGGTCTTCCGATGCACCTCTTCGAAAGCAAGCTCAATCCGGTATCGATTGACGTGCGCGTGAAACTCTTCCAATGGCACCTCGATCATCGCGGCCCGCTCGGGCAACTTCGCGTCGAGTATGTGAACGATAGGGGTGGCGAAATGAGCCGGCTTGCAGTTGTGCTTTGGTTCATTGCCGGCGTGAGCTGCGCTGCCGAGTCGACGGTGCCGACTCTGCCGCCGCTGCCTTCGGTGGCTGGCCTACCGACCGGGGTGGGGCCGGGTCTGCTGGCTGCGCCGTCGCTAGTGCCATTGAAGATGGGCAACGCGAAGTCGGTCGATCTGCGCTTCGTCAACGTCGCCCAGGTGATCGACTTGGTGTACGCGGACATGTTGCAGTCGCAGTATGTGCTTTCTCCCGACGTGCTTACCGACACGCGCTTGGTGTCGTTCCGTTTTGATCGCACCAAGGGAGACATCCGCGACGTGCTGGGCGATTTTCTGGCGTCGCTCGGCTTCGGCGTGACAACGAAGAACGGCGTCGATTATGTGTTTAAGCGCAAGGACGATGATCAGAAGGAAGCGGACAAACAGGTGTTCGTGTACTCGCCCAAGTACCGCACGGCGGACTATCTTTCGCGCTTAGTGCAGCCACTGTTCAGCGGACAGTTCACGATGAATCGCGCGGTGCCTGCTGCTGCGGAGTCGCGGGCCAAGGCCGATGCGCCGCCAACGTCAGCCGCGGCGATGGTTGACCAGTCATCGGATACGATGGTGTTTCTCGGTTCGGCGAAGGAAATCGCACTGCTGAAGTCGGTGCTGCCGCAGGTGGACACCAAGACGGGCCAGGTGGCTATCCGGGCGTGGGTGTATGAGGTATCGACGGAAAATGATCGCACCACGGGCTTCCAGCTCGCCGCGAGTATCTTGGGCGGAAAGCTGGGCGTGTCGCTGGGCGTAGGGACGGTTGATGACAGCGCAAACGCGTTGCGATTGCATGCCGGGTTTCTGGATGCGGCAATCGCGGCTCTCGATTCTGATAGCCGGTTTCATGTCATCACATCGCCGAATCTGCGCGTGGAGTCGGGCAAGCACGGTCGGCTGAACGTGGGGCAATCGGTACCTGTGATTAGCTCGGTCTCGTATCCGACTTCCAGTGGTGCGCAGGTGCAGTCGGTCACTTACGAGGACGCTGGCGTGATTTTCGACGTGATGCCGACGGTGAAAGAGGCCGTAATCGATACCGACGTGACGATTGAGATTTCTGACTTCCAAAAAACCAGTACTGGTGTCAATAACTCGCCGACAAAAAACACGCGTAAGTCCGAAACCACCATGACGCTTCACGACGGCGAAGTAGTCGTGATGGGTGGGCTGAGCCAGGACAAGGATACGAACGTAACGAGCGGGATTCGTTGGCTACCGTCGTTCATGGATGGCCGCAGCGTCTCCGGGTCAAGGTCTGATATTGTGTTGGTCTTGCAGGTGACAAAAATTTAGGGCGACTGCATCTATAAAGTTTTCGTGCATGCGGTCGTTACTGCGGCTTTCGACAAGGAGGACTAGCATGCACCCGATTATCACCCGCTCGTTTGGTGGGCTAACCCGAGCCTACTACATCCGCAATTTCCTTTTCGGCCTGATCTTCCCCGCGATGCTGCTCTTCGTGTTCAGTCACGGCAAAGCACACATGGCGATGAGTGTTGAGGCGTTTCTCACCGTCTTTGTCGCGGCAAACTGTTTTCTCTATCCGTACTCTCGGTTCGTTTATGAGAGCGTTGTTGACTATATCGTCGGACGCAACCTCTTCTTCGTCAACGCGATCCTGATGCTGTTTGTCAAGCTTATGACCATGCTTTTTTGCTGGTATCTGGCTATCGTCATCGCGCCCATCGGCTTGGCGTATCTCTATTTTCGCAATCGCTCGCTGAACGTCGCCTGAAGACGGGGGCCGTAATGCGCGACGAAGATTCGTGGGACTCCCTGGCTTCCGAGCCGCTCGAGCAGGTTTCTGATCTCGTCGACGTGCTGTTGTGGGGATTCGCCGATCCACGTTTTTGGCTTTCCGAGAGTGAAGTACGGCACCTCGCAGAAGTCTTGCGAGGACGGCCGGACGCCGATGCTGAGCCGGTTCGAGAAGCGATTGCCAACTGCGCTGCATACCTTCGGGTCGCTTGCCACGATGCTCATCTGCGTTTGGCTGGCGGCACTTGAAGGTGCCCGCACCACAAGACGTTTCGGGTTTCGCGGATACTTTCTCGGGTTTCGCGGATGTTTGACCGGCCTTGGCCCATCCTCTGCCAGTTGCTCCGTCAAGGCTGGCCGTTAGGCCACGGCGTAGCCGCATGGCCTTGACGGCCACCGTAGAGATAAGCTGGCGAACGGGGTTGCGGTGCAGCCAAGCTGTGCCGCAACCCCGTGGAAGCAGCGTCAACCGGGTGTCAACAGCAATGCGGTTCAATGCGGCTTCAAAGCCCGAGCGTGCGGCCTCAAGTCTTTGATTTGATGGATAAAGCGGGCGCAAAGCGAGCGCATTAAAAGGACTTTTAATCCGTTGGTCACGTGTTCGAGTCACGTACGGCCTACCAAAGAATTCAAAGGGTTACAGCGCTTCTTGCCTGTAACCCTTTGTCGTTTCTGGCGTCGTGTAGGCACCGTGTAGGCATTTCGGGTCTGCTTCAATCAATGTCGATCCATGTCGATGAGCAATGGGCGCCGAATCTCCGAGTGTGTGCTTGGTGGACATCCACTCGGTGCCCCCATCAGCGATTTCGCAACCTTGCCAAGATTCGTTGATCGGGCACACACTCGAGACGGTCGATCCCTGGCGGGCATGGGGGCAACGGAGCAGCCGGGGTCGGTTGAGCCAAGCGCGCCGCCAGGGCCTGGTCATTGGCCTGCTGCGCGGCAATGAGCGCAGAGGACTCGCCGCTCTCTTCCTTGGCTCGCTCAATTCGTGCCCTGCGAGTCGCTTCGGTCACGGCATGGCGACGGAACGGCTCATGCGCACGGCGAGCCACTGACGCGACTTTTGGCGATGCGTTGTTCATGTGGTGTAACGAGGTCCAGGCACCAGCCAAGACCGGCAGCGCAATAACCGACAGAATCACAGCCCGCAATCTCGTTCGTCTTCGCGAATGTCGGCCGAGCACTGGCCGGACCGCCGGGGCAACGTGCAGATCCATCGCCCGCGGTATGGGGCCCTGCAACCCGCGGGGATTTGCCGTTTTGGACGGAACGTCCACATCCAGCATCCAACGGTACCGTTCATGCTGGCTAATGTAGATCGGGAAGTCGTCGGCAACCGCGATGTGCAACTGCTCGAATGCAAGACGGCGGGCGAGTTCGGTGCACGGCTGTGGCGCGACGGTGTGCCCGAGTACGCGCAGTTGCAGGTTCAGCACCAGCTCGCGGTCACGGGCAAGTCGTCTGCCGACGTGGCCGTGCTGATCTGCGGCCAGAAGCTCGAGGTGCATCGAATCGAGCGTGACGACGGACTCATTGCCCGCTTGATCGAACTCGAAGCCGCGTTCTGGCGGCACGTCGAGACCGATACGCCGCCGGCCGCCGACGGCTCGGAATCGGTCGATCGCGCGTTGCGCTGCCTGTATCCGGGCGGAGGTGGCACGGTCGATTTCACGGGCGACCGCCACCTGTCGTCCGTGTTCTCCGATCTGGTCGCCGTGCGCGCCGAAATTGAGGGCCGCCAAACCATCGAGGCGAAGCTGAAGCAGACGATCCAGCAGGCGATGGGCGAAGCCGGTCAGGCGCAGTTCGATACGGGTTCCGTTTCGTACAAGCGCAGCAAGGACGGCATCGGCATCGATCTGAAACGACTGCTGGCTGATCACCCCGAGCTTGCCGTGCGATACGCCATTACGAAACTCGGCTCGCGCCGGTTTCTGGTGAACACCTGAGCCCCCGCTGTTCCTGCTGCCCCCTCCCCCGCTTCACTTCCCCTCTGTTTACGTATACAGGAGAACTCTATGTTGAAAGGCTTGAGCATCACTCCGCCCGTTATAGGGCGCATCAGTATTGGGAGAGTTGTCGAGAAGAACGGCAAACGACTGCCCGAGAAGGACGACCAGTTCACTCTCACGACCCAGATCCAGAACCGCGACGGCTGGCTGCTGCATCCGCTCAACGAGTCGCTGCGCAAGGCCACTACCGGCAAGCTGCGCTCGATCCCTGTCCGGTTCTTGTTCAATGACCCCGACCTGAACCTGCGCGCCGAGTATTCGTGCTTCGACCGCGAGACCGGGCGGCCTATCTGCGTCGGTAACGGGGAGACCTGTCGCCGCGCGGGCGATGCCGGCATCGAGGAACTAGCATGCCCGTCGCCGAACCGCTGCGCGTTCGGCCAGAGCGGCGCCTGTAAGCCCTACGGCCGGCTGAACGTGCTCATCGGCGACGAGGACGGGGACGAGATGGGCTCGTTCATCTTCCGCACCACGTCGTACAACTCGATCCGCGCGCTCGCCGCACGACTGCACTACTTCGCTGCGGTATCGGGCAATCTGCTCGCCTGTCTGCCGCAGGAACTGAAGCTGCGCGGAAAGTCCACCACGCAAAGCTATCGCTCGGCGATCTACTACGTCGATCTCGGTATTCGCTCGGGCAGCACGCTCGAAGCGGCGATCACCCAGGCGCGCGAACTGGATGCGCGGCGCCGGGCGGCCGGGTTCGATCAGGCTGCGCTCGACGCCGCCGCGCGAGCCGGGTTCGCCAACGGCGCGTTTGAGGACAGTATCGAGGAGGGGGCGGCAGTCACGGACGAGTTCTATCTATCCGGCTCGGTCCGGTGACGGCGAGGGTCAAGGTGACGGTCACAAGGAATGGAAGCGGTGAGCGGTCAGGCACTAGGCCGTCGACGTGATCGGCGCAGATCCTTCGGAGCCACGGTAGTTGAGAATAAGCGGACATTGCAGCCGCCAGCAACACTGTCCTACGGGCCGCGAGCGTAATGGTATGCAGCGCCTGACACTTGCATTCGATGGATTCGGCTTTGCGCATGCCCGGGAAGCGCGAGCGCTTCCCGGGTCTCTCCGCGAGGCGCCGAGGTAAACGAGCGGCGGAGGTCAGAGCGCCAGCGTCAATGTCTCGCAGACTGGCTTGCTACAACAAGCCAAGAGGAAACCCCGCTGTCGCTCCGCGCCGGACAAGCCAATGTCCGATGTGGACACGACCTCGCCCTCCAGCAACTGGACGCTGCAGCGCCCGCAAATGCCCATCCGGCATTGACTCGGCACGTTTACACCGTTGCTTTCCAGCGTTTCCAGCAACGTCTTGTCATGAGACGCGCTAATAGATCGTCCGCTGTTTGCGAGTCGTAGCGTAGCGCGGTTCCCCCCTGCATCGCCGGCGTCAGGTCGAGCGCTATCCGCGGCCGCCAAATCGACGCTCGATCGGTGCTGGTCGAGAATGAACGCATCGGGAAAACTGGCGCGGATCTTCACTTCCCAGTCCGATACGAACTTCTCACTGCCACACAGCACGACCGCATCGGGCGCAGCAATGCTGTTTGCCAGTTCACGAGGATCCGGACGGCCCGAATGGAGATATGAAATGCCGGCACGTACGTGCTCGCGCGTAACGAATGTCGCGACCGATAGCCACGAATATTTCGCCTGCAGCGCGAGTAGCTCGGCGAAGTAAATCAGCGCGTCGAAATGCGGCACGCATACGATCAAATGAACGTTCGGCACCTCTGTGCCTCGCTCCGAGAGCGCTGCTAAGCCTCTAACCAAACCCAACGGCAGGGTGATCCCGACTCCCCCGCAGACCATCAAGAGCTGACGGTACCGCAATAGCGATCTGCTCGTCAGCGCCCCGGAGACTTCATCCACAATCAATATCGAATTTTTCGCGAGCGACTGGTGAATGGATGCGGAAACACCGTGGCCCGCCTGGCGCTTGACGGCGATTTCGATTAGGTCGTATTCGGGTCTGCCCGCTATCGAATAGTTTCTCGCCTGAATCTTGTTCGACGCATCCGGGTACTTTAACAGCAAGTGCTTTCCATAGTCGCACTCGTCGTAACGCTCGGAATTCAGCAAGCGCAGCCAGTATGCGTTGACCGAGTTCGACATCCGCACAACATGTTCACATTTGAAATGAAGTGGCCCTTTCATCTGCTTCTCTCAGGTTACCAAGACTATTTTTATCAATGCTTCCCATCATGCTGGCGAGTGAATGGAATCGAATCGAAGCCCCAACTTGTCCAACAACATCATGACGGAATCCTTGTAGACCGTGACCTTGCCCACCTGCTCCGAATCACGAATGATTTCCTTTCCGTGAGGAAATTGCAGCAGTTCGAAGGCGCTTGCCCACGCGCCCAACTCGTTGTCCGCGAACATCTCAACCGTTTGCTGCACGATATCGGCGAAGAAGGAACGCTCGCTTGCCCTGAGCGATCCCACGACATGTTCGGCAACGGTGCTGAATACGCCAGAATGCCCCCATTCATCAATCGCGTGGGATCTCGTCACTTCCCGGCACAATGGTTGGATGTCAGCATCGTCCGAGAGCGTTCTCAAATAGTCTGTGATCAACGTCTCGCTTGCCGCGGCGATCGCGAAGCGCGTAAGCCGGCGCTTGCCATCCGAACCGCACTGCGAAAGCAATCGGTCACGCCACGTCACGAGATTGAAAGCGGTGTAGTCCAGCGGAACCAAGTTGCGGTGTCGATAGACGTAGTTGCTGGCGTCGATCGACATCTTGGTGTGCAAAGCCTCGTCCAGCAACGCCTCGCTCATCGCCTGCTGCAATTCGTATCTCGCCGTCGCGTCCCCGATGGGGCACTTGATCAGGTCCTCGCATGCGGGCGTAACGACGTCACATTCGATATAGACCGTCTTCAGATTGTATATCGCCCACCCATACGACAACACCGCCGATCTCAGTTCGTGCGGCGCATCCTGCCATCTCGGATGCTCGCGGAACGGCACGAGAGTCTCCGCGAAATCCGCCTTCTCCGGCGCAAAGACGATTGACGTCTGATCCATCAGCCCTTGATTGACCATAGCTCGCTCGCGCCACAGTCCCGAGAGCTTTTTCAGCGTTTCTTTGACATGACTAGATTCAACGGAGTCTTCTGTAAGCATGCGGCCACTCTGCGAAAGGTAAAGATTCCGGCCGTGCACCGTAGCGCCGGCCGGTGTTATTGATTTGAACGATGCAGACTGCTGTGTTCGAAACGCTGTATCAGATCTTGGACGCGCTGACGGGAACTGTCCGCGAGATGACCGCGGCGCTCCCCCGGCCGAAAATCCCGATCGCGAGGCCCACGATGATCACCACGATTGACGCCATTTCCACCGGGTGAACACGTTCACCGATGAGGACGATCGAGGTCACGATCCCGAAGACCGGAATCATCAACGAGAGCGGAGCGACCGTCGACACGGGATACAGCTTCATCAGCGAGTTCCATCCCCAATACGAAAAGTGCGTTGCGAGATAAACTTGGAACACGAGCGAAAACACGGCAACGCTGCCGACGTTGTGCCAGGTCGTCACGAACGGCTGCCCGCCCTGGATCAGCCAAGTACCAGCTAACATCGGGATGGGAGGGAAGAGACTGGCCCAGACCATGAACGAGAAAATCTCCTTCACGCCGGACTTCTTGATGATGACGTTGCCGATGCTCCATGCCACCGCACTGAGTACGATCAGCGCAATACCGAATACCTGGTGCGCGCCTTTCTGCGCCAGGAAGATGCCAGCCAAGCCGATCAGCACAACAGTGGCACCGATCCATTGCGCCGGACGCAACCGTTCGCGAAACAACAGAGCACCCCAGAACATCGTGAAAAAGGCGCTCAATTGAATAATCAGGGAGGCGATTCCCGGCGCGACACCCACGGCAATACCATAGTTAATCGCACCCCACATGCCGACGCCGAATATCAATCCATAGGCTGCGACGTAGCCGAAATTAACGGAAGGCCGACGTATGAAAAAGACCAGCGGTATAGCCGCGAGCGCGAATCTGATTCCCGTGAGGACGAACGGATCCATCGAATCGAGACCTAGCTTGGTGATAGGGAAGTTGATGCCCCATACGAAAGTGACCAGCAACGCCAGGGCAAGGTGCTTTTTTTCCATGATGGCTCCAGTGCAAGAAATGCGGTTGGCGGGGCGCGATGGAGTCACTCCCACCGCGCAGTGGTGCGCCGTCAGGCACACCACTGCGGGTGCAGCAAAGCGCCCGCGTCTCGCTAGCGAAGTGCGAAGCGCTTTTGCAGCAAGCAAAGACCGGTGATTTCCATCAACACATGATCTGCCGCGGCGCGCTGTGCCTCGGGAAGCGTGCGCGCAAAGCCGAGGAAATCGCGTACGCTCGATGGCTCGAAGAACGGCAATTCGGCGAGTAATGGGCTAGACAACGTGTCGGCAACAAGTTGGAACATCTTAGACGCCGGATCGAGCGTCGAAGGTGGCGCGCGGAAGTACTGCTTCTTCCGATCGTAGATTTCCGTAGGCAGGTAGGGCCGCATGGCTTCACGCAACGCGTACTTCTCCACGCTGCCGCGAATCTTCATCCATACCGGCAAGCTCGCCGCCTCGTCCACCACACGATGATCGAGCAACGGCGGCCGGCCTTCCAGACTACCTGCCATTTCCAACCGATCTCCAAGGGTTGTCAGCACCAGGTTCGGCAGGCTCGATTTCGCAACAGCGTATAAGGACTTGTTGACCGGATCCCATTGATCGAATGCGGGACCGCCGAGCCTGTCGAAGAACTGCCGATACGGTGCAGCGTGCGCGTGCCGCTCACGGTATTCCTCGCGGAAGAGCTTGGTCAGCGGCCTGAACAACGCTGACTGCGTCTCGATCCAGGAGATGCTGTGCTCAAGATTGCGATTGACCCACTGGACGTCTTCTGTCTGTGCCTCTAGGTAACGGTCGCCCTGGGTTGCCATCCGCTCCGCAAGGCGACGAATCTCCTCGGGGTCCTGGCGATCATGGTTGAAACGAACCATATCGCGCCGGTAATGCGGATATCCCGCGAACACCTCGTCAGCGCCTTCACCAGTCAACACGGCGCGCATTCCCTTGCTTTGGATGAACTTGCAAAGCATATATTTGGCGATACTGTGTGCATTGGAAAACGGGGTTTCCGTGTGCCACAGTGCGTCTTCGAAGTGATCGGCAAGATCGTCCTGGCTCACAGACAACACATGCAATTGCGCATTATTATGCTTCGCGGCGATCTCCGCGTAGCGGCGTTCGTCGTATCCTTGCGCACCTTCGAACGACAAGTGAAACGCATTTAACGATTCGCCGGAGAGTGCGGTTGCAAGCCCCAGCATCGCCGACGAATCGAGACCACCACTCAACGAGACGCCAATGGGTACATCGGCATGGAGCCGCAGACGCACCGCGTCTTCGATTGCGCTGCGTACGCCTTCGATCATCGACGATTCCGTGCGCCCGTGATCGACCGCCGTTTGGGCCGGGAATTGCCAATCCCAATAGGTCTTTTCCTGAATGCCGGCACTGTCCACGAGCAGGAGCGTTCCCGGCTTCACGCTGCGAACGCCCTTGAACAACGTGCGATCGCGCAGGATGAAGCCGCGGCTCGCATACCCGTCGTGGTCCCATTGAGCAGGCACGCCCGCCGCCACGAGCGCCTTGATCTCGGAACCGAAGTACAGTGCGCCATCGTGCTCGGCGTAATACAACGGCTTGACACCGATGCGGTCGCGGACAGCGAGAAGCGTTTCGCGCAGGCGATCGTATATCAGAATCGCGAATTCGCCCCGCAGCTGCTGGAGACCGCGAACCCCGTCTCGCCGGTACAAATGCAGCGCGATTTCGCTGTCAGACGAGGTTTTGAACCGGCATCCTTGCGCCTCCAACTCCGAACGAATTCGAGCGTAGTCGTAAAATTCGCCGTTGACCATCATGACGAAATCGCCTTCGTCCGCGACGATCGGCTGAGTGCCGTTACTGAGTCCGACCAATCCGAGGCGGACATAACCCATTGCTACTTTTCCGTTGGGATCGAACCACGTGGAACAGCTGTCCGGCCCGCGATGATGGATGGCCGCCATCGACGCATCGAGCTGGTTGGCCTTGAATTCAATAGACTGCTTCGAGAGGATTGCGATGTATCCGCACATATGAGCTACCCGGATTTATGGGGTGGTTTTCAGAATTTGAGTTGTCTTCTTGCGATTGAAGAATGCGTCCATGCGCTGCGCCGTCTCGGCGCCGGACTGGGCAACAGCCGCAATCAATGCCTCTGTGAACAGCCCTTCATCGTGACCCTGCTCGACAATGCGCGGCAGTGCATGAATGATTGCGTGATTGGTAATGGGCAGATTCCGTGCTGCCGCAGCGGCGAGCTCGACGGCCTTGTCCACGGCAGTTCCTGGTGGCACGACATACTGAGCGACACCTCGCGCGAGGCACTCTTGCGCAGGAAGGAGACGCCCCGTGAGCATCATGTCCATCATCAACGCGGTGCCTGCCAGCCGAGGGAATCGCACCGACGCACCAAGCCCGACATAAAGACCTCGTGCGGCCTCCGGGAGCTGAAAATAGGCGCTTTCGTCCATTACCCGAATATGACAGGCGCTGGCCATTTCCAGCCCCGCACCGATAGCTGCGCCCGAAAGCGCCGCGACAACCGGTATATGACCAAATTGGATAAGTCGGAATGTTTCCTGCCACTGCCGAAAGAATTGAAAGCAATCGATAACGGTTTTATCTTTCACCTGCGTAAGATCGAGCCCGGAGCAGAAATGCTCCCCTGTGCTGTAAAGTACTGCTGCGCCAACATCTTTGGGGATATTTGAAAATACTTCGCGCAGCTCGAACATCATCGACTTCGGCATCGCGTTCCGCTTCTCGGGGCGGTTTAGCCCAACCATTAGAACGTCGTTTTGTCGAGACACCTTAACAAAGGATTGCTCTGTCAATTAAACCCTCGGATTTTTTTTGGAAAAACGATACTAACGTGTAATCGAGCATATCCGGTTGCAAAATCAGGTTTTCTTATTATAAAATTGGGCCAGCAGCACCGCATCGCGAAACTCACTAACGGCCGGGCGCGAAGCACCGACTGATCCAATGAAAATAGAGAGATTCGATTCGAACGATGGTCCCCATGCGACTGATGTCGCAGTGACGACTCGAACCTTCAAAGCAGGTGAGGTGTTTGCTCGCCACAGTCATGAGGAAGGACAATTCGCCTACGCAGCGACGGGCGGCATTTCGATGTTTACCGATGAGGGGAACTGGATCGTACCCACACAGCGTGCGATCTGGGTGCCCGCGAGCGTCGGTCACGAAATGCATATGCATGGCCCCGTGACGATGTTTAATACATTCATTGGACCGAGGGCGGCTCAACTTGCAGCTTTGCCATCTCATTGCCAGGTTTTCGGGGTTTCTGCATTTGTGCGGCATCTGTTCGACGCGATGTTGGAGCTGCCGGCAGATGCCTGTGCAAGACGCGCGCGGCTAGAAGCGGTGCTGCTCGACGAGATGAGCGAGATGCCGCGTCTTCCATTCAGCGTGCCGTTACCCCAGGATCCGCGGTTGTCACGTGCGTGTCGGCGCATGCTCGACGCGCCGACACAGACGATATCGATCGACGAAATGGCAAGGCTGGCGAATGTCAGCCGGCGAACGTTCACGCGGCGATTCCGCGAAGCGACGGGTCTCAGCCTTGTAGTGTGGAGGCAGCACGTATGCTTGCTCGAAGCCCTGTCTCGATTGAGTCAGGGAGCGAGCGTGAAAGATGTGGCGGTCGATCTGGGATATAGCAGTACCAGTGCTTTTTCTGCCGCGTTCAAGCAGCTTCTCGGGGAGCCACCCGTTCGGTACTGTTCTCGATATCGGACACTTGCGGTGGCGGCTCGTTGAGCGCAATCGATGGGTTGGCTAGAGAACGACAATTATCTTGGCCGGTAGCTCGTCGTCTTCGGCGGCTACGCCGCCTTCGACTCCTCACCACCGGCCAAGGTAACTGTCAACGGACCGACCAAGGTAATTGTCGCTCTCTAGCGACGCATACAGCGTCCCGATGTGGCGCCTCAGGGTCAAACCGCACGGGCGATTTTGCTCGCACCGACAACCGCTCTCTGGCAACGCGCGTCGGACAACGCTCTCCTTTTAGTCGAGGCGGACCATCAAGAGTCGACTGACATCGATTGTTGTGAAGCAACAAGTTTCGGCGGCGGATCGCACTTGCAGATGCAAAGATCGTCGCTCAAGGCCGCATGCCGGCCATCGGGCGCGGTCATCACTTGACGAGGACCGTCGCATTTGATTTTGCCAGTCGTATTACATGCCGGACATTGCACATCGTCGCCCTCGTGGGCGACGTCACGGCGTTCGAATCGGATCGTGGTTGGCTTGGCGACTACCGTTCCGTTCACAGTGGTCTTGTCGTCGTTAAGGATCAGGTAACGCCTCATGATTCGTCGCTCACCACAATGACGGGTTTGCCCTGTGTACGTTCCAGCATTCTTGGCAAACGCACCATCGCGATGTATTGACGCGTTGCGATGCCTGCAATCCATTGCGAAACTGGGAACAAAATCAAGGCACTCAGCAGAACCGGGCCGTGCACGCCAAACACCGGGCTCAGAATCCGCCCAATCACGAGTGACAGCGGCGCAATCAACAACACCAGGTACATGTGCAGCTTTCCAGAGGGACTGCGTGAACTCAGGACCGCCTCCAGCTTCGCGATGTTTTGCAGCCGATACAGCAAAGCACTGCCCGTATCCTCAAATGCATCCTGCACGAAGCGTGAAGTTGCTAACGCTTTGTTGACATCCCGGGCTGTGAATATCATCCAGTGACCGGTCATCACGATACCAAGCGCCAACCCACCCGCATGCATGTATGGAGGCATCGGTGCGAACAGAAAGTAGAAGAAGAAGGGGACGACACCGCAAAAGAAATAAAACGCCGTTACCATGAACAGGTTGGCAAGCCCGAGCGCGACAAGGCGCGACTGCCCGCCGTCCACTAGAACGATGATACCCGGCCCCAGAACAGCAAGTATCGACATGGCCGTAGTTAGCCAAAAAGGCAGCAGCGAAACATGAAACGTCATTTCATAAAAGCCATAGGCAATAGCCACCGAAACAGCGTTAACGAATAGAGTCAACGGAATTGACTTCTTCACCACATCCAATAGACAATTCCTTGAGCGCTTGATGATTGGGGTCATGATGACGTAAACATTAAGGAGTACCCGCTATAGTCCTTCGAGTGGCGTTTCTCTAAAGCCTGCGCTGCTTCACGCAAACTATCCGCCACCCGCTTGGTAATGTGAAATTCATTGTCCGCCACATTAATCAGATATCCGACGGCCACGGCCGCACCGAACACTAGGGCACCAACTGCCCATATGGGTGCCCCGGCAATCAACCCCGCCGCCAACAACCCTGTAGTCAACGCTCCCACCACCGCTGTCGAAACGACGGCGGCAATTCCCGCACCCACGAGATCGACGCCAACTTTTGCAAATAGATCGAACAGATCCTTCGAGTGCTCTCCGTTCTTGTCGACCTTCGAGTAGTCTCGATACCACTCTGCGGTGTCGAGTGCGATGGTAAAGACCAGCGCAACGCCCGTAGCACGCTTGAACGCGCCTTTACCGGCCTCCCACGCCGCCGCGGTCACTGATTCGAAGGTGCCTGCTCCAGCCGTAATCGCGAGAATTTTTGAATTCTTCGCAGCGTACCGTGTGCCGGTAATTACCTTTCGCAACGCCGCATTGCCGCGGAATACGACATAGGTCTTCGCACCAGCCTTCGGGTGAACGATCTGCATCAACCGAAAGCTGCGGTTCCAGAGATCCCGTAACTCCTCAACGTTGTCCTTGACAAATGATGTCCCGCCGGCAAGTTGCCCAATCAACCAATTGCGGGTGACAATTTTGTTTGTGTCGAGCGCCGTATCCTCGCCCCCATTCTCGACAAATGCAACAACCTCGGCCGGCGCATTGGTAAGGCTCACTTCGAAGACATGACCAACCGACTCTTCTTCCGCATGCGCATGCAAGGAAGCCGGCATCGTCGCAGCCGTGCTGGCACTCGTTTTCACCCCGAAGTCCAGCGGAATCATTCCTCCCCACCATGCATCACCGGGTAATTCACCGTTGGTATTGCGACAAACTAGGGGCGATGGTTTCGCAAAGAGACTAACGCTCTGTTGTGGCGCAGCCGTCGACTGAGCTTGCGCCCGTGAACCTGGCTGACTACCGAGCGTTAGAATCAGCGGCGCTGGCTTGACCTTGGGATCGCTACTTTCGCCTTGCAAATTTAAAGCCACAAGCGAATAGCGATGGAGCACCGAACCATTCATGCTCAGTACCAACTCACCCTTGAAATCTCGTCCCACCCACAGGTGGTACCGCTCACCGTCCTGGAACTGGCCCTTCTGGACGCGCTTCTTCTTTTTGACGTCATACATCCAGTCCTGCGTCGCTTCGACAGAATACGTTGCGCCCTTTTTCAACTCGATATCGAAAATCACGTCACGATGCTTGCGCAACAGCACAGTCAAGTCCGTTTCGGCCCAACAGTCGACAGGTTCCCCGGGAAGGTCGATACAGGCCGTATGCTGCACCAGTGGGCGATCACCACTCATATTTAATCTCCGACACGTTTCGGCTGCACTGCCGTTAAAGACCCAAAATTGATATTCTTCAACTCTGCCTTTCCTTCGCCATCAAGCGAGACGCCATGTGTTGTGCCGTCTTCCGCAGCCAGATGGAGTGATTCGCCAGTTGGCACGTTACCGTCGGCATCGACATAGCGGATGCGCATATCGGCCTTTTTCCCTTCGAGGTTGTACGTTTCGGCAAGGCTTGTCGGGCCGCCGAACGAATGCTGCGCGCCCTTGATATCAATCTTTCCCGGTGCATGAATCTCAATGTTGCCGTCCTTTATCCTGATGTACGCACCGCCCGCTGTAAGCAGTATCTCTTTCGCGGCCGCAGCCTCAATGTTCTCTGTCGCCGACAGGACCTTCACCGTCTTCTGTGCCGTCAGTTCGATATTGTCCGAATGCGCCTGAATCTCGACCTTGCCCTTCGCCGCAAAGAGCTTCATCCCTGCATTCTGGACGAACAAGCTGATCTTCTCTGCCGCGCTTGCTAAGAACGATTTGCCGGCAGTAACCGACACGTTGCGGCCCGCGGTGAGCGCCACATGCTCGCCACCACTAACGTGGACGGTCGCCGGCGTCGTTGCTTGCAGCCCGCCTGCTCCGGCAAGCAGCAGATGCGGTTCGTTCAGCTCGGGAAACGAACCATCGCCGCCACCAGCCGCGCCGCCCTTGATGCCGTCGACCTGCGTCTGCAACGCATCGGCCACGCTGCTTTGGTCGCCCCCGCTATCCTGCGCCCGATGCTGTTGGGCCAGTTTGCCCAGTTCGTCGTGCAGTTCCTGCGCATTTGCTAGACGCGATGCCGGCTCACTTACATCCGCGATGTGCGACTTACCTGACGCCCGAGCCTCGGTACTGACCAACATACCCTTGCCCGAGCGAATCGCCCCGACTGCATCAGTACGCAACTCAAAGCCCTCGCCGCGTGCGTCCTGCCGACCCTGCCAAGCCTCGATGCGCGTGATGCTCCCCAGCGATAACTGACTGACCGCATGATCACTTTTTAGCTGGGCCTGAATGGCGTTCGCCGTATCGTCCAGCACCAAGTGATTGCTGCGACCGGCTGCTCGGTTGCCTGCATCGCCCACGAGCTCGCGGCTGCGAATGCCCGTCAACGCGCGTTGATGCGGCAACCGCCACGCCGACAGGTTCGACGCGTTCTGCATGCGGCCCGTCACAATCGGATGGTCCGGATTGCCGTCGAGCCATTGCACAATGACCTCGGAGCCGATCCGAGGCAGCGCGCTCATGCCTTGATCTCCCCCCGCCCAGCCGCTCGATACACGCACCCACGTCGTGTATTTGTCCTCGCGGTCCCAGTGGAATTGCAAGAGCACTCGGCCGTACTCATCCGTGTACAGGCTCTCGTTCTCCGGTCCCACGACAGTCGCCGTCTGCGGCGCCAGGATGCGCGTGTCGACGCTGTTATACCCACGCGCCGGCCGCCACGGCGTGCGTTTGCTCACGCACGTAAAGCGGTTGCTGTATGTCGCCTTCGCACCGGCACCCTGAAGGTAGTTGTTCGTCGCGACGTGATGCGCGAAGGTAATCAGGTATTGGTCGTCGTAGTGGTTGCGGCTCAGCGCATCTCCGAAGTGGTCCGTCAGTTGAAACCACCGTCCCGGCATGACGAAGCGGTTGTTGCCGCTCGCCTCCCACTGCCGCGCAATCGCTTCGATCGCCTCGATCTGCCGGCTCGTTTTCTGCGACCCATCGTCCGTGTTGCGGTGTCCATATGCGCCGGCGTACCGATACCACTCCAGCTTCTGTCCGCCACGGGCCTTCCACGCATCGGTCCGCGCATCGACCAAGCCACCGGAGCGCGCGTTCAGCTCGGGCTCCTTGAAGTCGGTGCGCGACTCCGCAATGTGCGTAGACGTGACGTGCTCGATCGGCGACCATGACGCGATACCGTCCGCTTCCTGCGAGCCCGCCTCGCTCTGGTAGGCAATCTCGGGGCTCTCGCCGTCGATTGCCGGCTCCTGGCGCACCGGATCGGAGATGATCAGCTTATGCTCCGTCGCCGTATGCTCGTACCAGTAGCACCAACCCAAATGCTCCCAGCGGCGGTGCACGTAATTGTGGTCGTGCTCGTCGAACTGGCACGCCATCGACATCAAAGGGTCCTTCTCGCGGACCTTCCACTCCCATACCGGCAGCACGCCGTAATCTTGGAAAATGATGGCGGTTTGACCACGGATACCCTGATCCAAGAACAGCCGGTTGTTTTTGCGCAGTGACAGATAGCGCATCCACGGCCCCATCTCCGCTTCGTAAAATACGACGCCGCCATCGGTTCGCACGAGCCGAAACGAGAAGATGTAGCCGTTGAAATACCGAAAGCTGCCGTCGTTGCGCAGCAATTGCACCGAGATCAGCTTACCGACGAAATCTTTGGGATCGAGCTTGGCGTTATCGGACAATATCTCAATAACGAATCGGAAATCGCGCGATAGGGATTCTTCGCCTTCGAGGCGGTTCGCCAATAGGATCTCGTGCGGCGCATCGCCTTGCGGGAACGACAGCGTCAATAGCCGATTGTTCTGCATTCCGGTGGCAAGTTTCCGGAGATCTTGGACAGACAGGTTGGTATTCATTGGCAAGCCTGGCGGATAAGCCGGCATTCAGAGTCGGGCGATTTTACACAGGTTCGTCTTCAGCGCAAAACAAGCTAAAGCGCCGGTAGGATTGGCCAACGATCAGGAAGTAAATATTCCCAATTCATTTTTGAATTTACGGAAATTATTGCCAATTAATGGTTGCAGTCCTCACAGTAGCGCAGCGCCGCCCCGCACCGGCTCGCCTCGCC
Organism: Trinickia acidisoli; assembly: GCF_017315725.1. Classification (NCBI taxonomy): domain Bacteria; kingdom Pseudomonadati; phylum Pseudomonadota; class Betaproteobacteria; order Burkholderiales; family Burkholderiaceae; genus Trinickia; species Trinickia acidisoli. The sequence goes on along the minus strand of NZ_JAFLRG010000001.1, from coordinate 896,435 downwards.
ATAACACTGAGCCGCTAACGGATACAACGACCAATTGGACGAAACTGTTGGCACTCGCGTAGGGCGCAAAGAAACGCTCCATGACACCAGCGAACACAGCGACGCTATTCGAGACGAAGCGTTGCTCGTCGATTTCCAAGGTGACCTCGATCCCGCGCACCATCGCCGGCTGCGGCGCTCTCGCGACCAGCGTCATGACCGATCGATGGCGAAGGCCCGTAATCCCGTCAATGTGTCGCGCCTGTGGCGGCGAAAGTAGAGCGAATTGCAGGAGCATTTGCTTGAGGGCGGGCAAGCCGGCCTGATTCAGCAAGATGGCGTGCGTGCTCTGCTGAGCAATGAGCCGCCACAGCGCCCCGCTTGTACGAGAAAGCTGCGCGACGGCTGTCGGCGCATGCAGTAGCGCAATCTTGCTCGTCGCTCGCGCCTTGCCTTCCATGCGCATGTCGCCTTCCGGGACTCCGAAGGGTAACGAACGAGGTAGGTCACCATTGGAACACGTCACGTCGGCCAGCAGCGATTCAATGGCGGCGCTCGCTCCTATCGGGCCGTCAGCACCGTCAAGGCGAAGCGCATCAACTCGCTCGGTACCGGACGACGCGGGGCCCCTGCGTGGTATGAATGTCCACTTGGGGTGCGCGTTGCTCGCATGACTGACCATAAGCGCAGCCGATGAACGCAGCGCGGTCCCCTGCTCCGTGCAAACTCGATCGACCGACCAGACCTCGGTGAGCGCCTCGTTCTTGCCCTGCGCCTGAATCGGCCACGCGCCGCTTTGCAGATCGCACTTGAGCGACACCCCCTCCTTTCCGAACAAATTCACCACCGGCGTGCAGAACAGCTTCAGGTGATCCGCAGAAAGATGGGCGAGCTGCTGAGCGGTCCGCGAGTTCGGCGGCACGCCGGCCACCACCCAATGCAGCGTGAGTTGCTCGCCCGGGGCTGCAGCACACAGCGAGGCGAAATCGATATCGACGAAATGGAAACGTTGCCCAAACGCGAAGTACTCGCCGAGTAGCCCGAACGGCTGGCCGGCCTCCTTCGCGTCTGTAAAAAGCCAATCCTTTCGTTTATAGAAGGGCTTCTATAACCGCCGCTATCCACAGGTCTTGGTTATGGAAGGTCATGGCGACGTGGCTTCAAACGTCCCGCTTTTTCAGGGCCCATCTCTTCCGGGAGCCGTCGTTACCTTCCATAATTTGCGGTACTTTCCTCATGCTGTTCTGTGTTTTTTCGAGGAGAGCTACCATGCCCAAATACACACGCATCAGACCCGGCCATCTGCTCTGCGAGCATTGGTTCGAAGGCGCTGCGTTGCGAACGCATGCAGACGCTTACGTTCAATACCTGATCGATCGTGGTTATGCCCGGGAGACAGTGGAATGCTACTTCAGGTGTGTCGCCCACTTCATTCATTGGATGACGCAGCGCGACATCAATCTTTGCGATGTTAGCAAGCCGACGATCGTCCAGTTTCTCGAGCGGCACCTGCCGCATTGCCAATGCGCGTCTCGCTGTCGGCACACAAGCGCCGATGTTCGCGCCGGTTTGAAGCACTTCTTCGCGATGCTCGACGGCGCGCAACCGGAGCATTTGACTCTCAACGTGTTGACGCCTATCGGCACAGAGCTCGCAGAATTCAAGCGCCATCTGGCAGAGGTTCGCGGTCTGTCCGACAGCACATGCACAGTTCGAGTACGGCAGGCCCACGAGTTTCTTGTCGATCGTTTCGGTGCGGGGCCCGTACAGATTTCGAGGTTGACCCCGGGCGATATTGTACGTTTTGTTATGCGCCGAACGAACGGACTTGCTCCAGCGACGATCAAGGGTATCGGTATCTCGCTACGGAGCTACTTGTTATTCAAGAGCAGCCGGGGAACGCCAACCGAAACGCTCATCGCAGCGCTGCCGAGGGTTGCGCAATGGCGTCTCTCCGGATTGCCCGAGGTCCTCTCGTCTGTCGAAGTCAGGCAACTGCTCAAGGCGTTCGATCGTAGCAGTGCTACCGGCATGCGCGATTACGCCATGACGCGCTGTCTTCTAGATCTTGGCTTGCGGCGCGCGGAAGTGGCACGTCTGAGTCTCGATGATATCGACTGGCGAGATGGAACATTGACGATACACGGCAAGGGCAAACGGATCGACATCGTCCCGCTTCCAAGACTGACCGGCAACGCGATCTCCGAGTACCTGCAGCGTGGGCGTCCAAACACTGCACGGCGCGAGGTATTTGTTCGCCATCGACCACCGCTTGATGCCGCAGCCAATCTGGATATTGTCCGTAACGCAGTTCGTTATGCCGCTGCGCGTTGCGGTTTGCAGCAACGTGTGCGCGGCACCCATATTTTCCGGCACACCATGGCTTGCCGGATGGTGCAAGGCGGCGTTCCATTCAAGGAGATCGGCGATCTGTTGCGCCATCGTTCTCTCGATACCACGACGATTTATGCGAAGGTCAACCTTCCAGCCCTTCGTCGCGTGGCGCTTCCATGGCCAGGGAAGCGATCATGAGCGCGCACACATCTTTTTCCAACTGGATCGACGCTTACCTCAACGTCCGTCGTCGAGCCGGATTTGATCTCCGGATCGTGGGCAATCAACTCAGGGAATTCGCGCGCTTTGCCGAACGGATCGGCCACAACGGTGGGCTGACGATACAACTCGCCGCTCAGTGGGCCGGCAACTCCGGCACCGGACGGCGGTCAACGGCGGCCCGCAGAATCGAGGTGCTTCGCCCCTTTGCCGCGTACTGCCGGCAATTCGATCCGGCAACAGAGATCCCGCCGCGATATCTGTTCGGGCGTGCCCATCATCGACTGGCACCGCATATTTTCACCGATGATGAAGTCGTGGATCTGCTGGCAGCCTGCGACGGTCTCTATCCACCCGGTGGTCTGCGCAGTGCGAGCTGCAGGACGATTTTCGGACTGATCGCTGCGACCGGACTGCGTATCTCGGAAGCGACGGGGTTAACCCGTTCGGATGTAGATTTCGAGAAGCGGCTTCTGCATATCCGGAGTGCTAAGTTTGGCAAATCACGGTGGGTGCCGATACACCCTACGACTGCATCAGCGATGCGACGATATGCCTGCAAACGCGACCGCGATTCTTCAACTGCCAACACGAATGCTTTCTTTGTGTTCGACTACGGTCGACCAGCTTCAACAAGAAGCGTCGAGTACGCGTTCAAGATCCTGCGCACCGCATTGAAGTGGCGCGCTCGCGGCGACCATCCCGCACCGCGGATACATGATCTGCGACATTCGTTCGTCTGCCATCGATTGCAGGATTGGTACGCGCAAGGGGTGGACGTCGATCGCAACATTCTTGCGCTGTCGACTTACCTCGGGCATGCCAAAGTCACCGACACGTACTGGTACGAAACAGCCTCGCCCGAGCTCCTGGCAATCGCAGCCCAACGCTTTGTGCGCCATCGCGGAGGTTCATCATGAACATATCAGCAGCGCAGTCCTTTCCAGTCCTGTTGCAGAAATTCTTCACGGAACGTTTGCTTCAGCAACGACACGCAAGCCCATGCACTGTGGCGGCCTACCGTGACAGTTTCCGACTGCTGCTGGCTTTCGCGCATCAACGCTTACACAAGCGGCCCAGCGATATCACCGTCGAGGAACTGAATGCGCCATTCATCCTCGAGTTCCTTAAATACCTCGAACAGGACCGACACAATTCAATTCGTAGCCGGAATGCCAGGTTCGCCGCCATTCGATCGTTCATGGAGTACGTTTCGTTCGCAGAGCCGTCGGCCCTGTCCTTGGCACAATCCGTACTTGCGATTCCCATGAAGCGATTCGAGCAACCGCTCGTCGGATTTCTGTCTCGCGAGCACATTGAGGCTATCCTTGCCGCTCCCGATGTTAGCACCTGGACGGGGCAACGCGACCACGTCATGCTGGCTATGCTTTACAACACCGGAGCCCGCGTTTCTGAGCTGATCGGTATGCGTGTGTCCGACCTCATGCTTGGGCCCACTACATGGGTGCTCATTCACGGCAAAGGTCGCAAGGAGCGTTCTGTCCCGCTATGGCCCGACACCGCGAGAGAACTCAAGCGTTGGCTTCGGCAATATCCCCGAACATCCGAGGAGCCGTTATTTCCCGGGCGGGCCGGCGCTTCGCTTACGCGCATCGGCTTCACCGAGCGGCTTAAGCTTGCAGTTCAGGGCGCCTCGCGACAGTTTCCCGAACTTGCGCGGCACCGCGTCTTTCCACACCTGTTTCGACATTCCGTCGCGATGCATATGCTGCAATCTGGCGTTGATATTACGGTCATCGCGTTGTGGCTCGGTCACGAGAGCCCTGTCACTACGCATCGCTATGTCGAAGCCGATCTGCAAATGAAGGACCGGGCACTGAAGGCACTCCAATCACCGTCGAGCAAGCCACTTCGATATCGACCCAAGGATGATCTTCTTCGCTTTCTGCAAGCGCTGTAGTTATGGATAGTTCGCTATCGGTCACGTCGCCGAGAACACATTCGGCATTGATGCCGTCTCCCCGCAAATGCGAGGGCGCGACATCATTGCCACCCATGCAGCATGCCTAATTCATCCAAGCCTTCCATAACTAAGACCTGTGGATAGTGCGGCCCGAAGCCCACCGGGGTGACAGCAATCGTCGGCAGACGGGTCCAGCGCCCCTCGCGGTCTTCGACATAAGCTCTCGCCGTGCGTAGCAGCATCACATCGATCAGCGCGGCGACCACGTGCGGTTGGCCGGCAAGATGGACGCGTAGCGTGGCGGGTGCGGCAACATCGAGGCCGGCGCCGATCTTGTCCGAGCGGAAGGTCACGGACAGCATGCCGCTAGTATCCGGCGGCAGCTTCGCGCTGGGCGGGGCGGTTGGTGTGGATGCGTACTGCGCGCGCGTGATCCGCAACGGCGCAAGCACGACGTCATACGTGGTTCGAAAAGAGCACCGGCCGACCGCCGTCTCCAGCGGCGTACCGCGCGCAATCCGGACGGATTCGGTGCGGCTGTCGAACATACCTGCACTATCGAACTGCGCGACCGAACAGGACGGGAAGGGCCGAAGGTACTGCGGATACGACCGCTCTATCACCGCCTCGGACAACTCCGGATAGTCGTCGTCGATCTTCGCGCTATGGCGAGCGTGGAGCAATGCTGTCGACTGCGCCAGGCGTTCTACGCCCGCATCATCCGAGCGTCCATCGCTGTTGATCGATAGGCGCGCGGCTGCTTCGGGGTTCCGCTGGGCAAAGGCTCGCATGTCGCGGCGCAAGATCTCGAGTTCCCGCTCGTAGTAGTGCCGCAGCAGGTCGTCGTCGAACTCATCGTGGTTGGTCGTCATCGGCAAACGTCTCCTTCTTCGATTACCCGAGAATCAAGTCGCTGCTACGCGGCTTGCATCGCACGATCTGTTCGCCCGTATGCATCGAGACGACGATCAATTGCACAAAGCTATTGAGCTGAACGTAGTAACCGAGAAACGTATTGATCGCGCCCACGAACGTCGCGACGCTGGCCCCGACAAAATGCTTCTCGTCGAGGGTCATGCGCAATTCAATGCCCTGCACCGTCGTCATGAATGGATTGCCGGGCAACTCGAGCACGGCATCGCGTGCCTCGACGCCGACGATTGCTTCGATATGACGCGATGTCACGGCGGAGCGCCGCAGGTCGTACAACACCAGCACCGCCTTGAGCGCCGCGACCTGCATATCCGCAAGCGAGAGGTGATCGAGCGCCAGGTGCGAGGCGAACCGCACGAGCAACTCGTCGCTGCGCTCGAAGCGCAGCATCTGCGTCGGCCGGCGCAGCATTGCGATACTGACCGATGGGCCATTGTCGTCAGCGCCGTCCTGCACGAAGAGATCGCCGCCCTCGAGCCCGATCGCGAGTCTCGACGGCAAATCCCGGTTCGTGCATGTTAGCTTCAGACTCAACGTATCGGTCTGCGGAGCCATCGGATCGAAATCGGCGTCGATCACCGAAATCTCCGTTTCGTAGCCGGGGCTTATCGATGCCACCGCTTCGTCTCGGCGGGCAAACCAGTAATGCCCGGCCTGCTGTTCGTCGCCGTAGCGCTGCGAGAAAAATGGCCGCAACTCGATGACCTGGTCACGCTCTTGCGTTTGACGCACCAAGCGAACCGAATCGATCGAATAGACATCGTAAGAAGCCGCGTGGCTTGCGTCCGCAACGACCGGATACGATACCGCTCGGTGCGTCACGCGAACCGGTTCGCCGGGCTGCCGAAACAGGTTGACGACGGGCGTCGAGAAAAGGCGGAAGTGCGGGGTCGACAACGATTCCAGCAGTCGCGCAGCATGCGGGTTGCCATGGCCCTCCTTCAGAATCACATGGAGCGTCACGCGTCGGCACGACCCTGCCGTATCGAGCATCGCCCCGAGATCGACGTCGGCGAAATCGAATTTCTCTTGGAACCCGAAATATTCAGTCAGCGGCCGGTATGCTGGGTGCGACCGCATCGGATAGTCGAGCAACGCATCGTCCTCGCCGAAACCGGCCTGTGCGACGGGCACTGTCCGCAACGGTTTCCAGCGGCCATTGCCTTCGGCCTCCACATAGCTTGCCAAAGCATGAATAAAGAGCCCATCGGCGAGCGCGGCAATGAACGAGGACTCGCCATTCAAATGCATGCGGACCGTACGCATGCCGAGTTTGAGCAAATCGAACTGTGGCGCTGTCGATTCGAACGTAATAGACGCGATGCCCGCTGCGTTCACAGGCAGAACGACAGGAGCCGCAGCCGCCGGCAAATAGCGCGCTTCAACGATCGCCAGCGGTGCAAGCGTCACGTCGTACGCGGTCTTGAATCGGCATTGGACACCGTTGATCGAACGACTGACCAATTGCGTGCCCCGTGCAAGCGTATAGGAGTGCGGCTTACCGTCTGTGGCCGTAACCGAGAACTGGGCGATCGAGCATGCCGGGAACGGTCGCAGATAGTGCGGATGCAGCACGTCGAATAACGCCTCGATACCGTGCGGAGAATCATCCTTGAGCTTCTTGCCGATCCGCGCATCGAGCATCGCGATCGCCTGAATCATCTGCTCGATATGCGGATCGTCACCGTGCTCGCCCACCGGCAAAAGGTGTCCCGCAATCTTAGGGTAGCGCTGTGCGAAGTCCCCGGAATATTGGCGCAAATACGATAGTTCGCGCTCGTAGTACGGCAGCAGTTCTTCCATCAATCTCTCAGCCTGCGTGTCTTATAGTGTTCAAGCCGCTACCGTGTGTGCGGCCTTCTCTCAGAGTCTTTTTGCGCGTGCGCGCGTCACCGAATATTGCAGCGTGGACGGTTGCAGCATGGCGTCGAAGTCGATCGGCTCCGCAGCCGGGTGCACCCCCAGCAACGCTTTGATGGCGAAGCACAGTACATTCGTAGATTGCGCATTCACTTCGAGTTTCACATCGACCTGCTTGAGCCTGCGCTCATGGCGTTCGATCGCGCGTCGAATGGACTTGCAGATGGTCGTTCGGTCGTCGTGACTCGCGAGACTGAGCCCAGCGAAATCGTTCAGCCCGTAGGTCAGCACCGACCGCTGGCATTCGGTTAGCCCGGCCAGGCGTTCGTCAGTGAATGTGATTCGGGCGTTCAGGAGCGACTCGATATGGCGGGCGACCGTGCCTTTCAGTTCGTCCAGCGATAACTGTCGCACGACAGCAGACATCGGCTGGTTCGGGCCATCGCCGAACAATTTATCGAGCAAACCGGGTTCGAAACGGTTCATCAAGCGGCCAGTATTATCTATTTTGGGGAGAAACTGGAGTAACGCACCCTCTCAAGTGCGCGGCGTATGATACAGGGCTATCATCCTCGACTCAATTTCCACCCGAAACGCTACCGCTGAAGCAACGCGGAAATCCGGAGGATTTTTCCGAACATCGTCACCGCGCTTTGTCGTTTCCGGCGATGCGTAGGCTCAGCGGTTGCGCTCCGCGCTACTATCGCGATCGTTCGGCGCCGACGGCGATGTCGGAGAATCTCGCTGCAATGCACGCTCGATTTCTTCGAGAAAGGTCCCTACGCTGATCGGCTTGGTGATGTATCCATCGAAGCCGCTCGCTAAGATCTTCTCTCGGTCGCCTTTCATCGCTAAGCCGGTGAAGGCATAAATCTGAATGTCGGACGTTCTCGCACCGGATTTCAGGCGGCCGGCAGCCGCCAGCCCGTCCATCCCGGGCAACTGGATATCGAGGAGGATCAAATCGGGGCGCGCGTCATAGGCCAGCGCAATTCCCGCCTCGGCACGGTCCGCTTCCAGAACGGCATGTCCAGCGTTGACCAACAGGAAGCGCGCGAGCTTCATGTTGGCCGGGTTGTCCTCGATGACCAGTATCGTCGCCATCCTTACGTTGCCCGGATCGGCAGCCACACGGTGAATTCAGACCCTTGGCCGACGCAACTGTCGACCGCCAACGCGCCGCCATGCAGTTCCACCAATTGCTTGACGAGCGCGAGCCCGAGACCCGTGCCGTCATAGCGACGCGCCAAGCTGCTGTCGAGTTGAACGAAAGATTGGAACAGCCGCGGTAGTTCTTTCGCATCGATGCCGATGCCCGTGTCGATCACGGAGATTTCCACGAAGCGTAGCGCATCGGATGCCAAAGCCGCGTCGCTGCCAACGAGTCGCGCCTGCCCCAGTCGAGAACGATCCACTTGTTTTGCACGCAACGTGACCGTCCCCGCGTCGGGGGTGAACTTCACCGCGTTCGACAGCAGGTTGTAGACGATTTGCTTCGTCTTGCGTCGATCGACGCGGATGGTGCCGATATCGTCGATCTCGGTCTTGAGCATGAGTCGATTTGCCATCGCTCTTTCCTTGATGACGACCAAGCTGCCCTGCAACAGCGAACCCATATCGGTCGGCTCGAGTTCGAGCGTCATCCTGCCGGCCTCGATCTTCGATAAGTCGAGAATATCGTTGATCATCGAAAGCAGGTGTTTGCCGCTCTCGCAGATGTCGCCGGCGAACTCCACTTGTTGAGCGGTCATCGGCCCAGCCATGCCGATCCGCATGACCTCGGAAAAACCAATGATGGCATTGAGCGGCGTACGCAACTCATGCGACATGTTGGCGAGAAATTCCGACTTGAGACGGCTGGCGGCTTCCAACTGCCGGTTCTTTTCAGCAATGTGGCGCTGGCTCTCTTGCAACGTCTCGTTGGCCGCCGCAAGGTCGCGGTTCTTCTGCTCCAGGATCGACAGCAGTTCGGCGCGGCTTTCCGCCAGTGCGCGCGCAGCACGCGCTTCGGCCGCTTCCAGCTCCTTGCTCATCAACTCGGACCGAATCGCACGATTCTGATCTTCCAACTGTTTGCGCCGCAATTGAACCCGGACGCGCGCCTTTAGCACTTCGATCTCGCTCGATTTGAGCACGTAGTCGTCAGCGCCGCTGCTCAAGCCCTCGATCATGGCGGCTTGGTCTTCGGATGCCGTCAGCATGATGACCGGAACGTCTCGCAATTGCGCCGATGCCTTGATGCGGCGACAAGTTTCGACGCCGCCCAAACCCGGCATCACGCGGTCGAGCAGGATGCAGTCGATCGCCTGCGCGCAAGCCATCTCCAACGCCTCTTCGCCGGAGCGGGTCAAGATCGTGTCGTAGCCTTCGGCGCGCAGCGTTTCACCGAGCGCTTCGAGGTAAGTCGAGCTGTCGTCGGCTGCTAGCACTCTCTTCGGACTCAGCAGACTTGCCGTGCGCCTTTCGATGTCTTCGCCCGAAACGTTGCGCAGCACCGCGCTCACGCGGGCGAGCACCATGTCGAATGCTTCCGACTTGAGCATGTATGCGTCGGCGCCGGCTTCAAGCGCCACCAATTCGCTGCGACGGTCGCTCGATCCGGTTAGCAGGATGCAGGGCATGTTGCGCAAAGCGGCGTCCAGACGCAGCTTACGGATGAGCGTCGGTCCGTCGATGTCGGGCAGCACGCCATCGACGATCGCGACACTGGGGCGATGCAGCGCGACGCTGCGCAAACCTTCTTCACCGGTCGCGGCGTGGAGCACGTCGAAGTTCTGGGCGCGCAGCAACTCGCCCAGGTGCTCGCGAAAGGTGACGCTGTCGTCGACGATCAAGACGCTCGGCTTGCGTGGCGTACTCTCGCGCCCAGGCCGCAGCAGATCGCGCACCCGCGCTGCGAGGTAGTCGCGGTTATAAGGCTTGCCGACGTAATCGTTCGAGCCCATCGTCAAGCCGCGAATGCGATCGCTGACCTCGGTTTCGGTGGAGAGGATCAGCACCGGGACGTCGGCGCCAACCGGCGTGGCTCGGATTTCGTGCAGCCATTCGATGCCGTCGCCGTCGGGCAGCAAGACATCGAGCACGATCAGATCGACCGGCTGGTGCGCAAGGACCGCGCGGGCGCGCGCCAGATCGGAGCATGCGTGCAACGTATAGCCGTCGCTCGCCAGCGCCTCGCACAAGTCGGAGCGCACGGTCAGGCTGTCGTCGACGATCAGGATCGAATCGCTCATGGCTGATTCCGGGAACCGCACCGGCTCGCTAAGCGAGCCAGCGCCGGGCCGATTTCGGAGAGCGGCAGCACATGTTGCGCGGCGCCGAGCAAGGCGGCCTCGCGCGGCATGCCGTATACGGCCGAAGTGGCTTCGTCCTGGGCAATCGTCACGCACCCGGCTCGGCGCATCGCGAGCAGCCCACTGCCGCCGTCCTGTCCCATTCCGGTGAGCAGGCAACCGGCCGCCGCATTGCCACACTCCTCGGCAACCGACTCGAACAGCACATCGACCGACGGCCGGCATGAATGGCGTTCGGGGGCGTCGGACAATGCCAGCCGGCCCTTGCGCACCAGCAGGTGACGCCCCGACGGGGCAAGGACGACGCCGCGCGCCGGAACCGGATCGCCATCCCGGGCGACGCGCACTCGATGTGCGCTTTGTCCGTCCAGCCACTGCGCGAAAGTATCGCCGAACGGGTCTCCGATATGCACGACCACCAGCAGGGGGAGCGAGAAATCCGCCGGCAGGCTGCGCAAAATGTCGACCAGCGCGCGCGGCCCTCCCGTGGAGGCACCGATTGCGGCAATCCGAACGTTGCGCAAATCTACCGGCACCTCCGAAGTGGCGAGGGGTACGGGCTGTGCGGCCAACGTGTATCTCTTGCGCAACCGGCCGCGCAGGTGCGTGATCGGCTTGATGCGCGCCACCAACTTGACCATTGCGACGAAGCGCGACTCCCACTCGTCAGCCATGCGGTCGGCCGATGGCTTTTCCATGACCTCGACCACGCCCGCTACCAATGCGTCGTAGGTCTTATACAGCTCCCCCCGATTGAACGACGAGGACACTACGAGAATAGGCGTCGGGCAATACGCCATGATGTACTCGGCGGCGGCAAGCCCGCTCATCACCGGCATCATCATGTCGAGCGTCATGACGTCGGGCCGCAAAGCCTGGCAGAGCTCGATGGCTTGGCTGCCGTCCTCGGCCTCGCCCACCACTTCGACATCGGGATCGGCGCTCAAGATTTCGCAGAGGCGCTTGCGCACCGTCAGCGAATCCTCGGCGATCAGGACGCGCAGTTTCATTTGTCCGTCAGCCCATCGACGCGTTGTAGGAATTCAGTCTGATCGAATTTGCTCTTGACGATGTAAGCGGCCGCGCCGGCGACCTCGGCGCGCCGCTTGTCTTCGGCCGAATCGCGCGAGCTGACGAGAATGCAGGGCACTTCGCGCAAGGCCACGTCGCCACGGCTCAATTCGACGAATTCAAAACCGTCCATGCCGGGCATTTCGATGTCGACCAGAAACAGCGCGTAATCCTTGAATCTCGCCATCTCCAACCCCTCCTCGGCGGACGCCGCCGATTCCACGGTGAAGCCGGCCGATTCGAGAATGCTGGTCTCCAGCATCCGGGTCGTCAGCGAATCGTCGATGATCAGGATCGGCCGCGGCGCGTCCGATGCCGGCAGATCGTCCGTGGGGCGTACGGCCGGCGCCGCGATCAGCGCTTCGGGTGCGAGCACGGCGCGCGGTACGCCGTCTCGATCGAGGAACGTCCCCGCGACCGTGGCATCGGCCGCGGCCAGTGCCGGCAGCGGTCGCAGCAAGATACTTTCCGCGCCGTATAAGCGGTCCACCTTCACGGCGGCCGTGACACCGGCGCTGGTCAAGATGGCGGCGGTCTTGGCACGCGCCTGCGCGCCCTCGCCCGCGTCGCGTGCCGGCGTAGCCGTTCTCCCGAGCACCGGCGATATCAGCCTGATCAACACGCCTTCATCGAGAATGCCGTCGCCCTCGGGCGCATGGACGATCTCCGCGGGGCTGACTCGTCGCACGCCACGTACGGCGTCGAGCGGAATCGCGACTGTCTGGTTGCAGATCTCGACGACCAGCACCTCGATCGAGGCCAACGAAACAGGCACGCGCAGTTCGATGGCGGTTCCCTCGCCCCGTGCGGTCCGGCCGCTGATCTTGCCGTTCAGGCGCTGCATGGCCTCGCGCACCACATCGAGCCCTACGCCGCGGCCGGCGAGCGCAGTGACGGTACGGGTCGTGGAAATGCCGCCTTTGAGTAGCACGGAGAGCCATTCGCCGGCGTCGAAGTCGCCGGCGTGCGTGGCGGTCGCCCCCTTGCTGCGCGCGGCGTGCTCGACGGCGTCCAGGTCAACGCCGGCGCCGTCGTCGATACAGCGGAACAAGACATGACAGCCTTGCTGCTCCATCTGCAGCGTGATGCGTCCGGCCGCCGGTTTTCCGGCAATCAACCGTTCGGCGGCCGTTTCTATGCCGTGCGCAACCGCATTGCGCACGAGTTGAACCAAGGCGTCTTGAACGATGTCGAGGACCTGGCCGTCGAGCCTGACCTCGCCGCCGCCGGCCACGAACTGGACTTGCTTTCCGACGCTATGAGCGGCGTCGCGGGCCACACGCTCCAACGTGGTGAACACGTTGGAAACCGGCGTCAAGCGAAGCCGATCGGCGGTGTCGCGCAACTGATGCAACTCGCGCCCCATCCGCTCGACGCCGGACGTCAGGTTGCGCTCGGCGCTGGCCGGAAGCATCCATTCGCGGCCGACCTTGGCCATGACGCGCCGCATGTTGGCCAACTCGCTGCTCAACTCGTTCAGGCCTTCGAGCAAGGCATCGACCATCGCGACGTCCGTGCGCGCGGCGCGCGCCGGCGGCTCCGGCGCCTCGCTCTTCGCTGGGACGGCCGGCGTGGGGGTATCGGACGAGGGTAGGTCGCTTAGGTGGCCCTCGATCGCATCGAGCCGCTTGAGCATGCCGTCGATCGCGTTCCGCTCGGGCGCTTCGCCATCGCCTCGGTAGGGTGCGAGATCTTCCTCGAGCGTATGCGTGAGTTCGGCAATTTCGCCGAGCTTGACGACGTGCGCTGCCCCCTTGAGGGTGTGGGCGAGTCGCAGCAGACGCGCAACGAGATCGGCATCGTGGTGGCCTTTTTCCAGTTCCAGGACACCGGCGCAGATCTGGTCGAGCAGCTCGCGTGCCTCGACCCGGAAATAGCGGTACGGATCCTTACCCATCTAGTTCGCCTGCGACAAAATCAGGCGCCGCAATTCCGCCGACAACCCGGCAAGCTGCGAAGCCGTTTGCAACGTTTGACTGGTACTCGTCTCGGTTTCCTTCGAGGCTTGCGAGACATCCGTCACGGCGATTCGGACCTGTTCTGCGGCCGTCACCTGTTGTTTGGTGGATAGCTCGATTTCGCGTGCCGCGTCGGTCGTCGTGCTGACGAGTTCGGAGATTCGCTTCAAGGCGACGGTGACGTCCGTGAACTGACGTGCGCCCGCGTCGACGGCTTTGGCGCTGCTCTCGGTCGCCATCACGGTCGTGTTGACCGCTCCGCGTATATCGTCGATTTGCGTGCGGATTTCCTTGGTGGAGTTGGCGACGCGGTCCGCCAATTTGCGGATCTCGTCCGCCACGACCGCGAAGCGCTTGCCGCTCTCGCCCGCGCCCGTAGCTTCGATGGTGGCGTTGATCGACAGGATGTTGGTTTGTTCCGCCAGTTCGGCCACGATATCGAGCACCGCCCCGATTTCCTGCGATTTGCGCCCGAGATCCAGCATGTGACCGACGACGACGTCGACTTGCTTGCGCATGACGACCATCGATTCCTGACCTGTTTCCACTTTGGTGTCGCCGGTTCGCGCCGCTGCCGCGGTTTGCTCCGCGACCTGGGCGACGCGTTGCGCGCTTTCGGCGATTTGCCGAGAGGTGGCGACGAGTTCGCTGATGGTGGTCGTGATCTCGGTCATGGCCGTGGCCTGCTCTTTGGCGCCGGATGCCTGTTGCGTGGCGGCAGCTTGCAGTTCCGCCGACGAGCTTTGGACATGGCCGACGGCCGCGCCGATCTGCCGGCTCAGCGTGCGGGTCAACAGATAGGCCACCGCAATCGCGAAGGCCAGCGCGGCCGCCGCGAGCGTGAGGACCAGGTTGACGGCACTGGATGCGGTGTTCGCCGCCATACGATTGGCGTCGGTCAAGTTGCGCTCCTCCAGTGCGACCAAGCCGCGCAACTGCTCGTCGAGTTGTTGCCTCGACGGCAGGATCTTCTCGTCGAATTCGCGCACGATCTCGTCGGTTTTCACGTGATTGCGTACCTGCACGGCCAGCGCGTCCGTGTCCTGATGATACTCAGCGGATGCGCGTTCGATCGCGTCGATCTGGCGGCGCGATTCGTCGGTATCGGCGATCTCCTTCAAGTGTGCGAGGATGCCCACGAACGCTTCGCGCGAGGCGTTCAGTTGCGTCGCAAAGCGATCGTCCTGCGTCAGCATATAGCCGCGCAATGCCGAGACGCGCTGCTCCGAGGCGGTGTTCAGCTTTTCCACCTCGATCAAAATCCGCGCATTGACGTTGATCACATGATCCTTGCTCGCGATCGTGCCTAGCAGCGCGTAGATCGCGACGGCGGAAATTGCCGCGGCAAGGACGACTAGGACGGCATAGCCGGCCGCCAGCTTCTGTGCGAATGTCCAATTCTTGTTCATTGTTCGTCGCTCCTTTCGTTGAAGGATGGACCGCAAAATCCTTGAATGACGGACAGCGTGGATTGCAACTGGATGATCGGGCGTATCGCGGTGCCGTCGTGCGCGACGTCGCGCAGATGGGGGCGGTCAGGTTGTCCCGCTCGTTCAGCGTCCGCGGAGCGGGCAACGTGTTGCGCCTCGACCGTGAACAGGTGGTCGAACGCATCGAAGGCGAAGGCGATGGGCTCGCCGTGGCGCAGCGACACCATCCACCGCGGCATCGCAGGTCGGGCGCGCGTGTAACCCAGCATCGCCGCGAGGTCATACACGGGCGCAATCTGCCCTCGAAAGCCGGCAACGCCCAAGAATTCACGACGTGCGGAAGGCAGCGCCACGACGTGGCGATCGACATGCAAACCCAAGATGTCCGCGATGCGAATGGCGTAAGGATCCCCGCCGACGCGTACGGCGAGCAAGCTCTCTCGCGGCGGATCTTCCACGAGCCGTCGAGCAAAGGACTGGTCGAAGTCTTCGCGCATCGCGAGCGCTGTGCCACGTGTGCCCGGTTTCGCGTGGGTCATACTTGAACTCCCATCGCATCGCAATGCGCGCGACACATGGCGACCAGCGCCTCACGCTTGAATCCGCCGCCAAAGAGCAGCACGCGTGAAGGGTCCTCCCGTTGCAACAGATGGGCGGCCTGCGACAGCTCGCGCACGGCCGCCACGCTGTCGCCCTGGCGTCGCGCGAGCAAGCCCAAGTGCAAGCGCGGCATGGCGAAACCGGGGTCCAGATAACAGGCCGCCTGATCGTGCTCGACGGCACCGCTCACGTCGCCCACCGCTTCCCGGCACACCGCGAGGACATACTGAGCGCCGGTATTGAGGCCGTCGCGCGCCAGCAATTCGCGACAGACGGATTCAGCTTGCTCGAGTGCGCCGCTGTGACTCAACGAGACGGCCTTCAGCAGCAACACATCGGCGTCGTTTGCATGCTCCCTCGGCAAATCCGCGATGTGCCGCAGCGCTTCCCCATAGCGCTCGCCACGCACGCATTCGAGCGCCGAGGTGAGATCGAGCGGTACTGCTTCCGTCCGCTCGGGCAAGCCCGGTACGCGGGAATCTCTCGTCAGCGTGGAAATGCGCTCCGACGCGCGTCGGATGACGTCGACCCAGCTCGTGTCGTTCGACATCGCCGAAGCGTCTCGGCGAAGGACCTCGGATCGCTCGTCCGCGATCGTCGCGTCGGACCGTTCGGCCTTGCGGCGATAGTAGAAGGTGCCGTGCGTATGGCATAGCTGATAGTCATTGGACAGGCCGCGCAACGTCTCGGCATGGCCGAGAAAGAGATAGCCGCCGGGCGTGAGCACGCGCGTGATTCTGTCGATTGCCTCGCGCGCTTGCTCGGGGCAAAAATACATCAGGACGTTGCGGCAGAACACCACGTCGAAGCGGCTGGGCTGCCAGAACGTCCGGTCCTCGCGCGCCAGATTGCCGGCGGTGAAACGTACCGCGCGGCGCACGCCGGCGTCGAGCACGTAGTCGCTGCCGTCGGTGGTGAACCATTTGTCCTTGATCGACTTCGGCGTGTCGCGCAGCGACCAGTTCGAGTATCGGCCTTGCGCCGCCTTGCCGAGCGCGATCGGATTGATGTCGACCGCCGTGATTTCAACGAGATCCGAGTCCTCGGGAAAACCTTCGCGCGCCGCGATCGCCAAAGAATAGGGTTCCTCGCCCGAAGCGCAGCCAGCGGACAGGATACGGCACCCGGTGCCTCTTGCAGCCAGCACGCGTGGCAGGACGAGCGCCGAGAAGGCCGCGAATTGGTCCGTGTTGCGAAAGAAATAGGTTTCGGTGACCGTGAGTTCGCGAGCCAAAAGAGGCAATTCGGATTGCAACCAAGCCTCGTCGGCGAAACGGTCGAAATACCGTGTCACGCTACCGCATAAAGCGGAACGAGTGCGCAGCAGGCGCGCGAGCAGATCCTGATACGCATCGTCGATTTGCAACCCGAGGTGGATTGCAATCAGTGCACGGAAATGCGCGATGTCCTGCGCATCAGGAGGGATCGTCATCACCTGCCGCCTCCGCGGAGTGGTTGATAGCGCGCCAGAGTTCATCGGAAATCAAGTGAGCGCTCTGTAGGACGACCAAGAGCTCCGCATCGAGCGTTCCGATCGCGGCCAAGATTTCCGAATTGGATTGATGCAGCAAGCGCGGGACATCGACGCGTAGCGCGGGGGGAACGTGCCGAATGCCGATCACCTCGTCTACCGCCAGACAGGCCGTGCGCGCGTTGATCTTGATCGTGACGTAGCGTGCGGGCCGGGTGCCGGCCGAGGCGCTGACCAATAAGGCCGTATCGAGAACCGGGACGCCTTCCCCCCGGACGATCGAGATACCCAGCACAAATGCCGGCATATCCGCGACTTGCTTGACCGGCAAGGGCCGCATGGTCTCGATCACCTGAGCGAGCGGGATGGCATACAGCAGCGAATCGCTGCGGCAAATCAGGAAATAATCGATGCCGACGCTCAGGCTCATCATCCATGCTCCGCTCTGGCTTCGACCGCCGCGAGCGGCAAGATGGCGGTTAGCGCGAAACCCGAGCCGGGGGCCGTGCGGATGTCGATTTCGCCGCCCAGAAGCACCGCGCGCTCGCTGATCCCGAGCAGACCGAACGAATGCCGATCCGAGCGAGCATCTCGCTGCGCGCCGCGACCGTTGTCGATGATACGCACGATGCAATGCGGATCGTCGCGTACGATGTCGAGCACGACTTCGGTCGCACCGGAGTGGCGTGCGACGTTCGTCAGCGCCTCCTGCACCATGCGAAATACTTCGATTCTGCTTTGCTCGTTGAAGGTGATCGCATCCGCGTCGACGTGGCTGATCACGCGAATTCGATAGCGCGACGAAAACTCCCTCGTCATCCACTCGATCGCGTCGGTAAGGCCCAGATCGTCGAGCATGACGGGCCGCAGATCCCCCGCGATTCGCCGCACCGAGTCGACCAATTGATCGATCGATTCGTACATGCCGTACAGATCGTCCCGCGATACCGAGGGTTTTGCAGCCGCGTCGTTTTTACGTTCGATGAGCGTGACCGCCATCTTTAGGGCCGTCAACTGCTGACCGAGGTCGTCGTGCAACTCGCGCGCGATGCGCGTCTTTTCCTCTTCCCGCATTTTTTGATTGTGCGCGGACAAACGCCGCAGCTCTTCGCGCGAAATCCGCAACGCCTCCTCGCTTGAGGCCAGGCTTGCGAACGCGTGCGAAAGACCGAGTGCTTGGCCGATCTGAGCGCCTAGCACGCGAGCGAAGGCGAGCGCGTCTTCGTGGGAAATGTCGTCGGCGGGACGCGTGCCAAGGATGACAGCGCCGTAAATCGTGTCCGCCCACACGACCGGTACGACCAGGAGCGGGCTTGCCTGCGTTCCGGCGCTAAGCGTCTGCGCGCAATCCGCAGCGACGGCAGGGGACGGGACCGGCGTCACGTTTCCGCGCCTTGCGATGTCACGAATGACGTCCTCGCAGTCGAATACGCGGCGTACGGTTGGCATTTCGGTTTCGGAGAATCCGGTCTGATGCTTGAATGCAAGACGCCCGTCGTTTTCCGTCAGGTACAGGACGCCTTTCGAAATTCCCGCCATGTCCAGGCACGATGCGAGAACCTCGCCGAGCACGCCGTCGAGCGTGCGGTTGCTCGCCAACGCCTCGGATACGCTGGCGAGCACCGCGAGTCGCGCGGCCTGCAAGTTGGAGCGGTGTACGAGGTGAGCGTTCTGCCGAACCTGGCGCTCGAGTTGCCAAACGGTGCGCTTTGCGTGCTCATCGTTGATCGTGTCGAGCGAGTCGCGCGGCGACGGAGGCGGCAGCACGCGCAGCGCGGTACTGATGGCTTGCACCAACGCGTCTAGCCCCTCTGTCTTCGCCACGAGCACGCTTGCGCCAACACGCTCGGCAAGTGCACGGTCCGACTCTTCGATATACGACGAGGAGGTGAGCACGACCGGAATGCTTTCAGTTTCCTTGGTATGACGCACGGCGAGACATAAGGCGAACCCGTCGGTACCCGGCATGAGTATGTCGCTGACGATGGCATCCGGCCGATGTCGACGCGCCTCTTCCTGCGCAGAGGCGCCGTCGGTCGCGGTCAGCACGTCGAATCCGGAGTTCGCGAGCCAGACGTGGGTTAGCTTGAGTTGCAGCGGGTCGTCGTCGACTAGGAGAATGCGTTGACCGCGAATCGACG
This sequence comes from Trinickia acidisoli, assembly GCF_017315725.1. NCBI lineage: Bacteria > Pseudomonadati > Pseudomonadota > Betaproteobacteria > Burkholderiales > Burkholderiaceae > Trinickia > Trinickia acidisoli. The sequence goes on along the minus strand of NZ_JAFLRG010000001.1, from coordinate 877,222 downwards.
CGTCGGGGGCCGCCGACATTGCGACTAGGTGACCTCTTACGAGCTCGATGAGATGGATCGGGTCGACAGGCTTGAAGAGGACGACGGTGAAACCTTCATCTTCCGCGCGCGCTTCGTTGCGTTTGGACAAGAAGCCCGACACGCAGAAGATAGGTATCGATGCGCCGCCAGGTTGCTTACGAAATGCGTGCAATAAGTCCAGACCATCCATGTCCGGGAGTGCGAGATCCTGAACGATGAGATCAGGCCGCCGGTGCGATGCAATGTCGAGTGCGGTCCTGGCGTCACCTGCTTCGACAACCTCATATCCCGCGCTCGTCAGCGCCACGCAGAACATCTTCCGTGTGGTTGAGTTGTCCTCCACGATCAGAATCGTTCCGGCGACTTTCGTAGGAGCAAGACCAAGAAAGTGCGACCCTTCCCCCTGCAGGCTATTCACACCCACGCCCCCCCGCGTTTTTAGGTAGGTGCTACGCGAATTCAGCGACTTTCCGAGTTGGATCTTAGGATGTTTCGGCGCCGAAGCCGCGATCTCACATTCTCGAGCAGCCCCTGGTCGTTGAACCAGGGGGACTCTCCGGGCCGACTGCGCACATGAACAGGCCCTTGGATCGCTAGCCAATGGTATTAAGTATAGTCAGACGTCGCCGCCATACAAGCCGGAAGACAAGCTGCCGATTCAGCGATGCGTTTCGGATGAATTGCCTCCGATTCGCCTCGCTCACCCTTTCGCCCATCCCTTGACCGTCTCGGCGACGAACTCACGATAGGAGCGCGGCTCGCGGCCCAGCAACTGCGCCAGCCGCGCGACCTCGGCCGTCGATGCCACGGCGCCGTCCTGCTGATAGCGCCGCATCATCAGTCGCATGTCATACGCGAGCCAAGCCGGCGCGACGGCCCTCAAGCGCTGCTCGAGCAGGTCGAGGTCATCGCCACCGTAGCGCACGGGACGGCCGAGCGCGGCGGCCCAAGCCGCGGTGATCGTCTCCGCCGTCATCGCATCGGGACCGACGAGTTCGTAGGCCACGCGCGGCAACGGGCCCTCAGCGCGCTCGCGACGAAGCAATTCGCGCGCCGCCGCGTCGCCGATGTCGCGCACGTCGACCATTGAAATGCCCTTGCTTCCGATCGGCATCGCATAGACGCCATGCGTGAGCAATGCGTCCTTTTGACGGACATCGTTCTGGATGAAGTAGGCGGGGCGCAATAGCGTGGCGGGCAAATCGAGCTGCTCGATCATGCGTTCGACCGTGTGCTTACTGGTGAAATGCGGTACGTCGGCATACTCGGCGCCCTGGAACACCGACAGATACACGATGCCCTTCACCGCACCTTCGCGGGCGATGTTCAGGACTTGAAGCGCCTGGGTCAGTTCGTCGGCAGCGTTCGGCGCAAGCAGAAACAGCGTGCTGACCCCATGCATCGCCTCGCGGATGGCGTCCACGTCGGACGGATCGCCCTTGATTGCGGTGATGCCGTCCGCGAACTGCGCCTTTTCGGGCGAGCGCGTCAGCGCCCGCACTTCTTCGCCGCTACCGTGCAAATGCGCGAGAACCTGCTTGCCTACGACACCTGTGCTTCCGGTTACGAGAATTGCCATGATCTTCTCCAAGGGTTAGTGAGCTGCGTCAGCCCGTGGACATACGATAGTCGTTCCACTTCTGCGTCGAAAGCCACATAATCCAGACATGTCGTCTCGTATATGGAACGAAAAAGGATTTGACGCGATGGATTTCACTTCGCTCGCCGATTTCAACGCCGTCGCCACGCATGGTGGCTTCGGCCCCGCCAGCCGCGCACTGGATCGCCCCAAGGCGACGCTGTCGCGGCGCGTGGCCGAACTGGAGGAAAGCCTCGGGGTCCGGTTGATCGAGCGCGGGGCCCGGCGGCTACGGTTGACGGAAGAAGGTCAGGCGCTGCACGAGCGCACCCGAGGGCTGATGGCCGAGATCCAAGAAGCGGGCGAAGCCGTTGCGTCGCGCGCGCCGGTGCCGCGGGGGCGTCTGCGAATCAGTGCCCCGATCGTGTTCGCGCACGTGCTCTTGTGCAAAATCGCTGCGCGCTTTGCCCTCGCCTATCCGCAGGTCGAACTTGAAATCATCGCGGAGGATCGCGTCGCGGACCCGGCCGAGGACGGCTTCGATCTTGTGATCCGGATCGATCCGCCGCGCGACGAACTGCTCGTGGGGCGATGCATCCTCGGTGACGTGAGGATGGTGGTCGCGTCGCCGTTGATGTCGGTACCGTCTCCATCCGCGCGTGGTACCGAAAGCGAAGACGATCGTCGCGCGAGCGCGCTGGTCGTTCCGGCTGTCGTTTCGTCAGCATCGGCGGCAGCGGCTGGGATGAGTGAGACTTGGACGATCGTGACGTCGACCGGTGAGACGAGGACGCTGATACCCACGCCGGTGCTGCGGCTGTCGTCGTTGCTGATGATTCGCGACGCAACGGTGGCCGGGGCCGGCGCGGCACGCCTGCCGCGCTTGCTGGTCGAAGACGACGTCGCGCAAGGCAGGCTGGCGTGTTTGGGCACGGAAGCCGGCCCACCCGTCGAAATCTGGGCGCTCTACAGTTCGCGTCGCCTGTTGAGCGCAAAAGTGCGCGCGTTCCTCGATATGTTGCAGGACTTGCCGGGGCACACGTAGCAGACGCGGCACCTCGCGACTCGATCCAGCAACGATGCCATGCTCGCCCACATCGTTTCCCGCGGGGTCTCGCGCGTTTGGATCAGCGTGACGCAATCCGATCCGCATCGCACGATTCAGTGGTCCATGGATGGCACTTCGTCTGAAAAAGCGAACGGCGCGCCAACCTCTCATCCGGACGTATCACGCTGCTGGATCTGCCGGACAAGTCGCGTCCAGCATCGACGGGGCTACGATAACGCCCAAGAGGTATCGCTTCACGCGCCGCCCAGCTTCGTGAACGGACAGAGACGGAAAGCACCATGGACACGCAAAAGGTTGAAGCCGAGATCAACAAACTCTTCGCTGACAGTTGCAAGCTCCATGCGCAGACAATGAAACGCTCCGCCGAGACGGCAAAGCTGGTCGCTGAGACAAGCAAATTGAACCGCGAAGCGCACTGGCTCCCTATGATCCAGGCTGCGACGCTGGTCGGTACGGCACTCACGCTCGTCAAGCTCTTCTTCCGCTGAACCGAACCGCCCCCGCCGCGAGGCGGGAACCCTTCTTCGCGCTATCCCACCTCGCTTCGCCCCACGCAAAAAACGCGGTTTTCGGACAATAAACATTCATTTTAGGTACGCGCGTTTTCTTTCGATCATTGCCTCGATAGCCTTCCAGCCGAGCAATCGGCGGCAACCGCAATCCCTTCGCCGCGCTTGCAGCACGTTTCTACGATCATTCGCAACGCGGAGTCTATTCATGCGGTTCACTCGGTTGATTGCCGCGGTCGCGGCTTGCGCGACGTTATCGCTTTGTACGCTGGCCTCCGCGGCACCGGCCTCGGTACGCTCGTTCGTCGATCTCGGCGGCACCCCGGGCGTCGCGACTTCGGCCGCCGCGCAACGCACCCAGCAGCCGGGCATACCGGCGTCATGCAGCGGCCCCGCCTACGTCGCCGACGCCTCCCGGCCGATCACGCTCGACGCCGGCTATTCGTCCTATCGCCTCTACAACCCATCGACGAACGCCTACGATCCGGTCGAGGTGCGGGCCTACAACGGCTGCCCGACAGGGCCCACGATCAACGTGGATCCGGGACAAACGCTCAAGGTGCGAGTCAACAACACGTTGCCGCCCGAATCGTCCGCCACCTGCCCGCCCAATGCCGCCCACGACGCGCCGCATTGCTTCAACACCGTGAATCTGCATCTGCATGGCATGCACGTCTCGCCGTCGGGCAATAGCGACAACGTGTTCATGAGCATCCCGCCCGGCACCTCGGCCAACTACGTCTATCAGATCCCCGCCAATCACCCGGCCGGCACGTTCTGGTATCACTCGCATCATCATGGCTCGGCGGCCATCGACGTCACGAGCGGCATGGAAGGCGTGCTGATCGTTCGCGGTCATCGCACGGCGGCGCGGCGATGGGCCAACGGCGGCATGGCCGATATCGACACGATCCTTCACGATCGCGCCGGCACGCCGTTTCCCGAGCACGTCTTTCTGTTCCAACAAATCGAATACGGCTGTTTCGCCAACGCGAGCGCCGCGGCACCGCTTGCCGATCCCACTACCTACGCGTGGATCTGCCCGACCGGCGACGTCGGCGAGCTACGCAACTACACGAACCAACTGAGCTTCGTTGCCGACCCGCGCCCAGGCTACGCGGGGCAGTTCAATTCGACGTGGACGATCTCGGGCCGCTACACGCAAATCAACGGCGTGGTGCAGCCGATGTTTCCGTCCGCGCACGGCTTCTTGCCGGCTGGGCAAATCCAGCGCTGGCGCCTCGTCCACGGCGGCGATCGCGACACCATCAACCTGAAAGTCGTCCGGGTGAACCTTGCCGCGCTGGGCCGCGCCGCCAGCGCCGAGCCAAGCCCGCAAGACGTCGACGCCGCGGCCGATGCCGCCAACGCCCTCTTGGCCGGCCAGCCCAATCGTGCGCAACGCGTGACGACGCTCGACCAAATCTGCAGCGGCGAAGTCGTCAAGCAGATCGACATCGCCAACGATGGCCTGACACGCAGCGCCATGGTCGAGCAAGACGTCAACACGCTCGATCCGGGCTATCGCCGCGACGTGCTGATGGCGTTTCCGACACCCGGCCTCTACTGCGTGCTCGACGAAGCCGCCGAAGCCGCCTCGACGATCAGCTACCGCCCCGGCTCGAGCAAGGTGAAAGACCGGCGCCTGCTTGCCCTCGTCCGCGTCGGCCCCGGCACGAACATCCCCGACTACACGCCGGACGGACTCGGGCATTCGAAGTATTGGCAATACGTGCGCAACCGGCTCGTCGACGCAAATGCCGATCTGCCGCCCGACGTGCTCGCGGATCTGCGCACGCTCGACACGCATGTGTTCGCGCCGGAGAAGCCGCTCGACGGGCCGATCCACAAACAAGTGCCGATGCTGCTCGACGTCGGCTTCTCGAACGGTGCGCCTAGCTTCACGATGAACGGCGAGTCCTACGATCCTTCGCGGATCGATTACACGGCGGTGCTGGGCACGACGGATGAATGGCATCTGACGGCCGGCGCCAATGGCGGCCATGTGTTTCATATCCACATTAATCCATTCGAGATCGTCGATATCCTCAATGCGCAGGGTGTCTCGATCTACGATTCGAGCGGCCATTGCACCGCCGCGGAAATTGCCACGGGCGATCAGGAATACTGCACGCTGCACGACGTGTTTCTCGACACGATCTTCATCAAGCCCGGCTATACGGTCGTCATGCGCACGCATTACCGCGATTTCACCGGCGAATTCGTCATGCACTGCCATATCCTCGATCACGAGGACGCGGGGATGATGCAGAACGTCGAAGTCGTCACGCCGACAACGGCCCTCATCTCGCGTATCACGGCGCCGCTCGTGCGCGCGAAGGACGGCATCGACACGTTCGTCGACGATCTGCGCTACGGCAGGCAGCGCTCGAACCCGTTCGCTTTCACCGCGCCGATCTGCAGCGCCGGCAACGTCGAAGCGATCGCGTCGAAATGACGAAGGCCCTTTCGTCGATCAGCCCGCCTGAAACACGCCGGCTTCCCACGCGAAGGGCTTCGCGAGACGGTTCCACGTGTTGATCTGCGCGACGATCAGTGTCAGCTTCGCTAGTTCGTCGCGCTCGAAGTGCTCGTACGTTGCGCGCACGAGTGCGTCGCTGATTTCATTCTCGCTGATCAGCGTGAGCGCCTCGGCCCAGCGCAGCGCGGCCTGCTCTTTCGGGCTGTAGAAGTGCGGCGTCTCGTGCCATACCGGCAGCAGGCTGTAGCGCAGCGGGTCTTCGCCCGCATGAATCCCTTCTTTGATGTGGCGATCGAGACAGTACGCGCAGCCGTTCAACTGCGAGACGCGCGCGCGGACCAACTCGACGAGCTTCACGTCGAAGCCGACGCTGTTCACGTACTGCTCGACGTTGATTACGACCTCGAGCAGCTTGGCCGGCAGTTGTCCAAACGAGATACGTTCTGGCATGGCTGAATGATTCCTTGGATGGGTAAAGCGCTGGCGCGGACTGTGTTGTTGGCGAAGCCGCTGCGTGCGCCGCAAGCTTAAGCGAACGGCATGGCGCGTACACCTGTCCTTTGGTGCAGTATCGGTTTTCCGAATGCGCATGAACGCTGGGGCCCAGCGGCGCAAGACGATTTCTACATGCCGACGAGCATGGTCAATCGCACATGTCCTGCATGCGAACTCCACGATGGCGCGCGCGATGCTTGCCGCTATATGCTGTTTGCCGAGCCGGCAACGTTCCCGCGTGCAAAGAAATGGAGGGCGTATGAGTAATTCCAACGAGCCATGCCGCGAAGTCTCGCGAGCTCTACACGATGTGACGCTCGGTGTCGCGATGGGGCAGAGTCGGTCAGCCGCTTTTACCGAACTGACCGAACGCGAATTCACGGTGCTCGATTGGTTGAAGGAAGGCAAAACCAATTGGGAGATTGCCGCGATCCTGGAGATCAGCGAGCGCACCGTCAAATTCCATGTGGCGAACATTCGCGAGAAATTGAGCGCATCCAGCCGCAGTCATGCGGTCGCGCTCGCGTATTCGCACAATTTGATCAAGCGCTGAGCGGGGGGATGCTGCCTGCTTCTTCTTATGTCTCGTCGATCGCCGCCATGAAATGCCGCACCCCCGCCGTTTGCGCATGCGTGCGCCACAACAAATGAATGTCCACAGCGAGCGGCAACCAATCGATTCGCTTGAAGACAACGCCGGGCGGACTCATCCGTTGCATGCTCGCCTGCATGATCGCCGCACCTAGCCGCGCGCTGACGAGCCCGAGTGTCGTCGAGACTTGCGCGACTTCGTATTGAATATCGGGCGTAAAACCGGATGACGCGCATGCCGCGAGAAAGCGCTCGCGCGCGGCGGGATTGATCGACTTGGGCAACGCGATCCACGGCATGCCGTCGAGATCACGCGGCGCAATCGTGCGCCGTGCCGCAAGCGGATGATCGTCGGCAAGCGCCAGCACGAACGACTCGCTCGTCAACAAGCGGCTCGTCAACGATTCACTCGGCGTCGGCAAGTTGTAGACGAACGCGATGTCGATCAGCGAACGCTCGAGGGCGTCGATCTGCTCGCCCGAGCGCATCGCGGCCAACTTCAGGCTCACGCGCGGATGCGCCGAACGAAAACGCCGCAACGCAGCCGGCAACCGCCCGTTGTGGATGATGCCCTCGCAATAGCCGATCGATAGCGCGCACGCCTCGCCCTTGCCCACTTGCCGTGCCCGCTCTTCGATGCGCTCGGCGCGGTTCAGCAGATCACGCGCTTGCTCCAGAAATTCACGCCCCGCAGGCGTGAGGCGCACGCGCTGCTTGATGCGCTCGAACAGTTGCAGCCCGAGATGATCCTCGAGTTGGCAAATTTGTCGCGAAAGCGGCGACTGCGAAATGTGCAGCCGCTCGGCAGCACGCGCGACGTGCTCGGTTTCGGCCACCGCCACGAAGTACCGCAGTTGCTGAAGTTCCACGGTTATGTCCTTTCTTGCATCAACTCGGATTGATTAAGTCTTGGACGGCATTATATCCAGCCATTACGCTAAGCCGTGTCGTCAATGCATCCGGCCCGCGGTCTCGACGAAGGGCCAATCCGGACATGCAAAAAATAAAGGAACAACCGCTATGAATCAGCCTCGTTTTGCCCTTCCGCAGGGCGTGCTGCTCGTCACGCTCGTGCTGCTCAGCGCGAGCGGACTGGTCGCCTCCGACATCAACCTGCCCGGCATGCCGCTCGCCGCGCAAGCATTCGGCACGCCGATCTCGGCGCTGCAGCATACGTTCAGCATCTACGTGATCGGGCTCGCGCTCGCGCAGGCGCTGTACGGCCCGCTCTCCGATGCCTACGGCCGGCGGCGCCTCGTCATCGGCGGCATGCTGCTCTATGCGATCGCGTCGATCGGCTGCTCGCTCGCGCCGAGCGTCGCGGCGTTCGGGCTCGCTCGCATTTTCCAAGCGTTCGGTGCGGGCGCCGGCATGGTCATCGGCCGCGCGATCGTCAGCGACATCTTCGACGCCAAGACGGCCGCACGCACGTTCACGACGATCATGCCGATCGTCGGTGCCTCCCCTGCGCTCTCGCCGCTCGTCGGGGGCTACATCACGAGCTATGTGTCGTGGCGCGCGCCGTTCTGGTTCACGGCGGCGCTCGGCGTCGTCGCAATCGTATTGCTGGCCGTCTACATCCCCGAGACGGTGCCGAAGTCCAGTCGCCATAGCAACGTCGCGCGCACGTTCCGCAGCTATCCGATGCTGCTCGCCGCGCCTCGGTTCTGGTCCTACGCGCTCAATCTGTGCGTCGGCTATGCGGCCTATCTCGGCTACCTGGCCGCCTCGCCCGTGATTCTCGTCAACATGGGGCTCTCGACGAAGACGATCAGTTATTGCTACATGAGCCTCTCGGTCACCTACATCGCAGGCAATCTGACCTCGCGCCATTTCGCGAAGACGTACGGCATCGATCGCTTGATCGGCGTGGGCTTCACGATTCTTGCAGCCGGCGCGGCGTGTCTGCTCGCGGCCGGCTGGCTCGGCGGCACCGCGCCGCTGCCGATGATTCTCGCGATCTCGGTGGTCACGCTCGCGAACGGCTTTCTGTTGCCGCTCTCGTTCGCGGGCGGCGTCACGAGCTTCCCGAACAACGCCGGCGCCGCCTCCGGCCTCATGGGTGCGATGCATTTGAGCGCGGGCGCACTGGCGATCTATGTGGTCGCGGCGTTGCCCGGCACCGTGGCGGCACTCGCGGCATTCGTCACCGTTGTCGCGGCGATCGGCTGCATCGCATTCCCCATCTTGCTGCGATGGTCCAATCTGCCGCGCGGCATCGCTCCGGTCGTTTGCTCGTCGAAGACGACTGCTTGAGCGCGTCGACCACGATCCGCCTCTTCGCAACATGCCCGGCCGTCATCGCGGCCGGGCTCTCGCAGTTGCACGAACGTCTTCGTAAAACGCGGGGGATACGGCCGATCGAGATCGAACGTCTCCCGCTTTCGCTCAATGTTGAGCGCCTTCGCCATCGCTCAATACGACCGTGCATTGCAGCCCCTGCGCACTGCCCGCACGATCGATCGCCGCTTCCAACCGTGCGAACGCGTATGTCGTTACGTCCACGGCGTCGAGCGACAACTGCCCCGAGGCGACGAGCGCAACGAGCGTCAGATAATCGGCACGCGTATACATGAAGTGGCCGATCAGCTCCCAGTTGTTGATCAACATCTCGCCGTAGGGAATCGGCAACTCCACTTGCATGCTGCCCATCAGCACGAGCCGGCCGTTGCGGCGCAAGCTGCGCAGCGCCGCGAGCGTCGCGTTCGCATCGGTCGCATGGCCCACCATGTCGAATGCCAAATCGACGCCCCCACCCGCTGCTTCGCGAATCGCCGCGACGTCGCGCGCGCCATCGCCCGTCAGCACGACCGGCGACACCCTGCCCTGGCCCGACTCGACGAGCGCAGCGAGCGCCTGCGCGCGCCGGCCCAGCGCGACGACGCGGCGCGCGCCGAGCGCCAGCGCGGCGAGCACCGCGGCCGAACCGAAGTAACCCGTCGCGCCATTGACGACGACGGTCTCGCCGGCCGCGAGCCGTCCGCGCCGCAAGCCTCCGAATGGCACCAACAGCTTGCCGAGCGCGGCCAGGCGCGATGACGGCATTGCGTCGAGGCCGTCGAGCGCGACGATCGTCGAAGCCGGAAACTCGGCGAACTCGCGCCACGTGCCATGCGGAAAATCGGCCAGCATCGGCGCGCCGCCGGCGCTGATGCCGGTCAACCCGATCAGGATCTGCTCGGGCTCGTTCACCGTTTCGTCGGCCAGCCAGTAGGGGTTCACTGCCACACGCTGCCCTTTGCGAAAGCCGAACACGCCTTCGCCGAGCGCTTCGATGCGGCCAATGCCGTTCGTCCCCGGCGAAAACGGTCCGGGCGGAAACGCGTACGGCAGCTTGCCTTCGACATAGGCGCGCGTATAGCTGAGCAGCGGCACCGCCTCCATGCGCAGCAATACGGCGCCGCGGCGCGGTTGCGGCATCGGTTCGTCGCGCAGCGCCAAAGGCTTACCGGGTTCGTCGAGCATCCAGGCTTTCATGATGGTTTCCTTCGTAGAGTTCGAGAGATTGAATGAGACCGAATGAGATCGGACGATTGAACTCTAGGGTCGCCGCACGTATTCTTGAAATCAATTATTGGCATTGGACCCATCAACATGATTGATCTCAGAGGCATCGATCTCAATCTGCTCGTCTCGCTCGACGCGCTGCTTGAAGAGTCGAACGTGACGCGGGCGGCCACGCGGCTGCATTTGACGCAGCCGGCCGTCTCCACTCAATTGGCGCGACTGCGGCAAATTTTCGGCGATCCGCTCTTGATCCCCGCGCCGAGCGGGCGCGGCATGACGCGCAGCGCGCGCGGGACCGAACTCATGGCCCCGCTCAAGGCCGCGCTCGCGCAACTCGAAGCGGTCGTGCGCCGGCAGCCCTCGTTCGACCCATTTGCCGATCAGCGACGGTTCACGGTGGCCGGGAGCGATCAGGCGGTGGCGGTGCTTGGTTTTCGGCTGATGCAGTCTTGGGCGGGGCGCGCCGGGCCGAACGTGCAGCTTGCGTTCGTCGCGGTCGAGCAATCGACGAGCGTCGAGCGTTTCGAGCGTGGCGAAATCGATCTGCTGGTCGGTTCGGAGCGGATGGTCCCGGCATGGGCGAAGGCGCGCAAGCTTTACGACGAACGGTTCGTCTTCGCGCAGCGCAAGGGGCATCCGCGCGGGGCGTCGCCTTTGGACCTCGATGCCTATTGCGCGCTCGATCACGTACTGGTATCGACGAGCGGCGGCAGCTTCTTCGGCTTCATGGACGAGCATCTGCAAGCGCTCGGGCGGGCGCGCCGCGTTGCGCTGTCGGTGCAGCACTTCACGGTCGTACCCGAGTTGCTCGCGATGACCGACTATGTCTCGACACTACCGTCACGGCTCGTCACGCGCCATCGCGACACGCTCGACGTATTCGACCTGCCGTTCGATGCGCGCGGTTTCACGATGTTCGCGGCGTGGCATCCGCGCAGTCAGCTCGATCCCGCAAGCGTTTGGTTGAGGGAGACGCTGGCCGATGTGGCGGAGCATTGGCCGAGTTGATGTGAGGCTGGGGCCGGTACCGGCTGGCCGAATTCCCGTTCTAGCGCTTACGCCCCGCTCTCACGCTCGAACACCGACGCGAGCCATTTCAGCCCACGCCAAGCGAAGCTTTGCCGTGTACCGCCGATCGTCGCTTCTCCAACGAGCTCGCGCGGCCACGCCTCCTGCGCCGGACACTCGCCGATCCGCACACGATAGATCGCTGCCAGCGGCACGAGCTGGCGCGTGCCGGGCTGAAGCTGAACCGGCAGCGGGCCGCCGTATACGCTCGCGAGCGAGGGGACGTCGAGCGTGGCGGAGTTGACGCGATCAACAGCCGTCACGACGCACGAAAGCGCGCCGAGTTCGGGCAGCTTGGAGACGAACGTCACGCGGTCCCCAGGCGCAACGCGCGCCGCATCGTTCTCGCCAACGAACGCCTCCCCCTTCACGCCCGTCGGCCCAACGACATCGAACAAGTGCTCGCCGCGCGGCAGCCACGTGCCGGGGGCCAGCGCTTCGTCGGTCTGCACGAGACCGTCGAACGGCGCGCGCAACGTCAATTGCGCGACTTGCGCCGTGAGCCCCGCGACCGTTTGCTTCGCCGCATCCCAGTGGCGCTGCAGCGCCACGCCCTGTTCGAGCAACCGCTCGTCGAACGATTGCTGCTCGACCTGCCAGCGCAGCAGCGCTTCGTCGGCTTGCGCCGCTTGCAGCTTGTGCGTGAGATCGGGCGACGCCAGCACGGCCAATACATCGCCCGCGTGTACGCGCTGGCCGTCGCGTGCGATCGGCGCCGCGTCGGTCACGTAGGCGGCTTCGGGGACGTAGAGGCCTTGCGCACGCTGCGGCCCCAGCACGGCCGGCGCGCCGACGCCGCCATGCCACGGCAACACGACGAAAGCGAACAGCACGGCCGCCGCGATCGACGTGCGCCGTGTCGCGCGGCACCACCGCAGCGCGGCGCGACGATGCCAGCAAGCGGTTATCTCACGCACGACGGGCCGCGCGATAAACCAACCGAACTCGACGCAGAACAGCGCCACGCCCAGCGCCCTGAAAAACGTGTGATAGACAACGAGCGCGATCGAGAAAAACACCGCGAGCCGATAAAGCCAAGTCACGAACGAAAACGCGATCAAGAAACGGCGGCGCCGCGGCGCACACGGCTCGGGCTGCGGATCGCGGAGGCCGAACAGCCGCTCTCTTATCCACCAGCGGCCGAACGCGAACGCGCGGTCGTGCAGGTTCGGCATGTCGAGCCAATCGGACAGCAAGAAGTAGCCGTCGAAGCGCATGAACGGGCTGGCGTTGATCGTCAGCGTGCCGATCCACGTCGTCGTCGCGAGCAGGAACGCGCCCGCGCGCATCGGCCCATCGGGCAGAAGGCTCCAGGCCAGCGTGGCGAAGGCGGCCAACGCAAGCTCCGTCAGCATGCCGGCCGCACCGATGCGCAATCGTTCGGCCCGCCCCGGCACCTTCCACGCTTCTGTCGTATCGGTGTAGAGCACCGGCACCATCACGAGCAGCGCCACGCCCATTGTCGGCACACGGCACCCATAGCGGTGCGCCGTGAACGCATGCCCGAACTCATGCAGCACCTTCGCAAAACCGAGCGCGAGGCCGAGCGCAAGGAGCCCGCGCAGATCGGCATAGCCGTGGAACGTATGAACGAACTCGTCCCAGCGGCGCGATACGAGCACGAGCCCGGTCAGCGCCACAAGCGCGACCACGGCCCAGAACCCGGGCCGATAGGCGATCTCGGCGTAGCGCGCGAAGCGCCGCAGGAACGGCATCGGCCGCCACAGCGGCACGCGGATCATCAGGTAGTGCTTGAGCAGCCACATCGCGTGCGAGAGCTTGCTCGCCGTGGCCGCGCTGTGGAGCCGCCCGGTATCGGCCGGGCTCGAGGCCACGAGCAAATGCTGATGACGCAGCATCCGCACGAGCGACTCGAAATCGTCCATCGTCAGCGTCAGTGCGGTGTCGGCGTTCACCGACGCGACGATCGCCTCGGCGTCGTCGAGCGGCCAGCGCGAGAGCATCTCGAACGCTGGCCAGCCGATCTGAAAGAAGCGGTTCCCCGCCGGATCGTGGAGCATCCACGTCGGTGCGCCGTCCGGCGTGGCGGCGCCGGGCGTCAAGCTCAGTTCTTGGCGAAGGGGCGGTAGGCGGGACATCGAATGGCTAGGTCACATGAAAGCGCAGGCCGCGCATGGCCTACCAGCCGAGCCACTGCCGCACCGTTGCAAGCGGTCGGCGCAGCAGGTAGTAGGCGAGCGGCACCCAGCGGCCATGAATGCGCGCGGTACCCATCACGCCGAGCGGCGGCTTGACGGCGCCTGTGAACGTCGCCTTCACGCGGTAGGCGACCACGCCGTCCGGCGTCGGCTCCGCGCGGTAGGCGACCGTGTCGATGCGCGCATCGTAGGAGGCCAGCGGCGAGCTCTTCGGGTATAGCGTGAGCGTCGCGCCCGGCACGACGTCGACGTTGTCGGCCACCGGCACATAGGCCGTCAGCTCGACGCTGGCCGGATCGGCGAGCAGCATGACTTTTTCGCCGACGGACACCGCTTTGCCGTTCCAATCGTTCGGATCGGAGAAGACGGCCACGCCTGCGCGCGGCGCATTCACGCGCACGCGCGCAAGCTCGCGCGCCGTGTAGTCGAGCTCGACCGCGCTCTCGTCGAGCTTGCCCTTGCGCAGCGCCATGTCGAGCCGATCTTTGTCGTCGGTCACCGCGAGCTGCGCGGTTTGCCGATATTCCTCCTGCGCCGTCGCGTAGTCCTTGTTCGCGAGCGCGTAGCGCGAGGCGAGCGTCGTCGAATCGAGCGCGAACAGCGGCGCGCCGGCCGCCACGCGCTGGTTCGGCTGCGCGAACAGGTGGTCGATGACGCCGTCGAGCGGCGCGCGCACGACGAACGGGTCCTTGGCCGTCACCTCGGCCGGCGCGAGCACGGTCAGCGGCACGGGCAGGATGAGCGCGCAGGCGATCGCCGCGAGCGCACGGCGCCGATGCTTGCCGGCGCGCAGCGTGAGCTTGGCGCGCTCGATCCACGACGTGCGCGGCGAAAACGCCGCAAGCGCGTGCGACCAGACACGCGCGAGTTCCGCGAGCAGCGCTTCGTCAATGGGCGACCACGGCTGCTCGCGCGCAAAGACCACGCCGCCGAGCGAGCGGCCCGTGCGATCGACGAGCGGCAACCAGAGCGCATGCGTGGGCCACCAGGCATCCCAATCGGCGGCGAGCGCATCGGGCAGGTCGTCGGCGGTCAACGCGCGCGGCCGTGCGCGCTCCGCGGGGTCGACCGGCTGCGCCTCGGCGGCGGCCACTGTCGCCGCTCCTGCGTCGGAACCATCGTGCACTCGTGCTTGCGCTTGCTGCGACGGCGCGGCTGCCGGATGCGCCGCATGCTCCGGGTGCGCCGAACGCCGTTCGAGCACGCGGCACACCTCGCCGAGCCACTGCACGTAGGGTGCGCCCGGATCGCTCTGCGGCAGCCCCGAGACGGCGGCAACCGCCCCCGGCACAGGCGCGGGCGCGCGCCACCATGCCGCTTGGCGGTACGGCACGAGCGAGAGCGATTCGTTGACGATGACGAAGCCGAGCGTTTCCTCGCTCGGCGCTTCGCGCGCGCGCGCCGACAATTGCCAGAGCACGGCGAGCGCACTCGCCTCGATACGCAGCGGGGCGTTCATGGCGGCTAGTGGCCGGCGCCGAAGCTCGCCCACCCGCTCATGCCGGGCAGGAGTTCGGGGGTATGACCCGCGAGCGCGGCCGTCACGTCGACGGTCTGCGTCACGGGATCCACGCGTGCGCCGATGCGCGCCACCGTCGCCGGATACGTCTTACCGACCTCATCGACGTTCACCGTCAGCGGATGGCCAGGCTTGAGCCAGGCGAGCCATTTCGACGGCACGATCATCTTGAGTTCGAGATGACTCGTATCGACAATCGTGAGCAGGGTCTTGCCGGGCTCGGCGAACTGCTGCGCCGCCGCGCTGCGCTTGACCACCCGCCCGTCGAACGGCGCGGCGATGCTGCACTTGTGCACGGTGGCCTGCATATAGGCCACCTCGGCCGCACCCTCTTTCGCCTTGGCGTCGGCTTCTTCCACGTCGATCTCGCCAATCGAATGCAGTTGCGAGAGCCGGTCGTTGACATGCTTCAGTTGCACGGCCGCATCAGCTTCGGCTTGCGCCTTGTGCAATTGCGCCGCGTAGAGCGAGCAATCGAGCGAGATCAGTGTCTGCCCCGCGTGGAATGCGTCGCCGTCGCGAAACGGCATCGACGCGATCTTCGCGCTGATTTCGCTCGACAGATCGACTTGATCGCGCGCAACGAGTTGAATGCGAATCCGCCCGTCGTCGTCGGCATGTCCTGCAACCGGTGCGGCCGGCGCTGCGGGCAGCGCTGCCACCGGGGGCGGCATATGCGCCGGCGCCGCTTGCGGGCCCGCGGCCCATGCACTCTGTACCACCATCATCAGGGCCGCACTGCGCAGCCCTGCCTTGCACCATCGATTCATTGCGTCTTGGCTCCATCCGCGCCGCCGAACGAGGCCCAGCGCGCTTGCTCCTTGTCGATCGATTGCTCGATCGACTTCAAATCACTGTTGCTGACGTTCGTCGGCAGCGGGTCGAGCCCGAGCGTCGCGAGCAGTTGCCCGTATGCGCTCTCGAGTTCGCCGTAGCTCTGATAGAGACGCAGCTCCGACATCATCGCCGAAGTCGCCGCGCGAATCTCTTCGAGCTTGCCTTGCGCATTGGCGATCGTTGCGTTGTGCGTGTGCTGCAGAATCTGCGCGTCGACGTCGTTGAGTTGCTTGAACAGATCGAACTGACGCTGCTTGGCGGCAAGGTCGGCGCTTGCCACGTGCACTTGCGTCAGCACGGCCATCGACAGCGCGAGCCGCTGCGCGTGTGCCACCTCGCGCTGGGCATCGGCTTGGCCGCGAATGTTCTTCTCGTTCAGCAGGTTGAGCAGGTTCCAGCTCACGTTGACGCCGGCCGCGCGCCAGAAGTGATAGTAAAGGAAGCTGTTGCTGTCGTAGTGCCCGCCCAATTGGAACTCGATACCGGGCAGCAGCTTGGCGATTGCCTTGTGCGCCTCGTTCACGCTGATGCGTTCGTTGTAGTCGGCCTCGACGAGCTCGGGCCGGCGCTCGAGCGCCGTTTCCTCCATCTGGTTCATCGGCATGCCGAACGTCGGCACGGCGAAACCCTGGGGCGGCGCAAGCGTGAAGTCGGTACCGGGTGCGATGTTCATCAACGACGCAAGCCGCGGCTTGGCTTCTTCGAGTTGGTCGCGCACGGCTTCGAGCTGCCGCATGATGTCGAGCAGCGCGTGTTGATAGCCGAGCGTGTCGAGCGGCGAGCGCAGGCCTTCGAGTTGCGATTGCCGCGATTCCTCGAGCGCTTGCTTGGCTTGTGTGAGCAGCGGGCCGATTTGGCCCTCGAGCCGCTGTGCCCCGGCGGCTTCCCAATAGGCCTCGCGCACTTGCTGCATCATCAACTGCACCACTTTGCGCCGGCGCTGTTCGACCACGAGCACGCGGTCGGCCTGCTCCTTCGCCTCGAAGTAGCTGACGCCGAAGTCGAGCACGTTCCAGGAGAACGTCAGATCGGCCGTGCGATCGTTTTCATCGGTCGAGAACGCGGGCGGCACGACCTGGGTATTCGTCAGGAGCCCCTCGGACGACGACGCGAGCGGATTGCTGCGATTCGTGTAGCCGGCCTGCGCGGTCAGCTTCGGCAGCATGTCGAAGTTCGCGAGATCGAGTTGCTTCTGCGCAAGCGCCTCTTCCATCATCTTCAACCGATGGTCGAGGTTGTAGCGAATCGCGCGCGCCATCGCGTCGTCGAGCGTCACAGGGCCAGTGAGCGGCGGCTGGCCCGCGAACATGTCCGTGCGATCGGCATGTGCGCTTTGCGCGAGTTCGGCATCGGTCAACGGCGTCGGGTGGATGGCGCAACCCGATAGCCACAACGCCGCAATGGCGACGGCGATCAGCGACGGACGCAGCGCGCGCGTCGAGCGGGCCGCCGGCGTCGAATCAGACGCAACGGCAGAGAAGGATGCGACTTCGGCAGTGGTCGTTTGTGGGCTCATTGGTCTTGGAAGATAACGGAAGTTCATGTGCGACGGGCGGCAACGCTGACGGGACGCGACACGTGCAGCGCCGCGCGCGCCTGCGCGAATTGCTGATCGAGCGACGGCTTGCCTACGACGGGGCGCCCCGCGCGCGCGGCGAGCGGCTGCGTGAGATCGCGGGCCGCATGGCCGTTCGCTTTCGGGTGCAACTGCGAATGCTGATGATGCGGATGCGTGACCTCATGCGCCGTGCGGTGAGTATGCGGTGCAAGCACGACTTCGCGACGCGCGACGTGGCCGGATGCATCGCGTACCTCGACGACGATGTGCACGTCTTCCACGCCGGGCGGCACCTTGCCGCGCAGTACCCCGTTCGCCGCATCGTAATGCAGCCAACCGGGCAGCGAGCGGCCATCGGCGAGACGAACGGTGAGGTCCCCGCCTTGCATGGCCGCCGACGGCGGCAGGAGCGTCGCCACTTCGATGGAGAACGGATCGTGTTCCGGCACGGAAACGTCAATGTCGGACAGCGAGCTGGGCATGTCGGACGACGGCGTCACGGCGAGCGTCGCATCCAACGCGGTGGCATCGAAGCGCGACACCGTCGCGCGGTCGAGCGAGAAGCCGCTGGACGACACGTCCGGGTCCGAGAACGTCATCGTCGAAACGATGGGCACCAAGCCGATCGGCAGCGTGTTCCCGAGTTCGGTGAGCACGTCGGGCGGCGCGGTGTTGTCGGAACCCGTCGGATAAAAGGACGACGGCTGCGGAAAATCAGGCACATCGATCGTGGGTGGCGGCGGCAGCGGCAACGACGCGGTCGGCGGCCCGCCCGAGGGCCCCTTGAGAATCGTAACCGTATTCGATGCGACGGCGCTCGTCTTCACGCCGTCGGTAATCGTGAACGTCACGGTACGGGTGCCGCTCGCGCCTTGCGCCGAATTCGAATACGTGACCGATTCCAGCGCGGCTTGCCACTTCGAGAGCGAAGCCGAGCCGGTGCCCGTCCATGTCAACGTCAGCACACCGGTACTGGCGTCGTAGGTGCCGGTGAATCCGCTCCCCGCGCCGCCGGCAAATGCGAGCGTATCGTGCAGCGCATCGAAACCACTGCTGATCGTCACTTGCGCCGAAGTCAGCACCGCGTTGGGGTCGCGATCGCCAACCGCGACGTCCGGCGCCACGACCACCGGTGCCGAGCCGACCAGTTGCGACGTGAACGTCGCGCTGCCGCCCACTGTGAGCGTCGGCGTCTGATCGGTGTCGGTCACCGTCACGCTGCGCGTTTGCGCGAGGCTCGCCGTGCCGTCGCTGTCCGACACCATGAAGCTGATCGTGCGCGTCGTGTTGTTGGGCACGACCGCGGTATCCGTGTAGGTGATCGACGCGAGCGCCGCTTGCCAATCCGACATCGAAGCACTGTTGCTCGCCGAGGTCAGCGTGAGTACGCCCGTGCTCGCGTCGTAGCTGGCCTGGATGTTGCCCATCGTCGAGCCGTCGTTCGTGAACGCGAGCACGTCTTGCCCGGCATGGAAGCCGCCCGTGACCGTGACCGTCGCCGACGACAGCGCCGTGGTGTGCGCTGTCACGCTCGCATCGGTCAGCGTCAAACCCGGCGATACGACGATCGGCGTCGAGGTCGTATTGTCGCCGGCGACGAACGAAGCGGAGCCCGAATCGGTCGTCACATGCGGCGCATCGAGCACGGAGACGGTCGCGGTGGCCGCGGCGCTGTTTTCCGTGCCGTCATTCGTCGTGAACGAAATGGTGCGATCACCGAAGTTCCCGCCGCTGCTCGAGAACGTCACCGCGCTCAATGCACTCGCCCACTGCGCGTCGGTCGCCGAGCTGTCGGACGAGGTCAGCGTGAGCACGCCCGTCGTCGAGTCGTACGATGCCGAAATGTTGCCCATCGTCGAGCCGTTGTTCGTGAATGCGAGCACGTCGCCGCTGTGGAAATCGCTCGTG
This sequence comes from Trinickia acidisoli, assembly GCF_017315725.1. Lineage (NCBI taxonomy): Bacteria > Pseudomonadati > Pseudomonadota > Betaproteobacteria > Burkholderiales > Burkholderiaceae > Trinickia > Trinickia acidisoli. The sequence goes on along the minus strand of NZ_JAFLRG010000001.1, from coordinate 857,920 downwards.
ATCGACACCGTGCCCGACGATTGCGCCGAGTTGTCGAGGTCGGTCACGGTCACGTTCGGATTGACGATCGTCGCCGTCGCGCCGTTGACGTAGTTCGTCGTGCCGCCCGTCGTCGTCACGATCGGCGTTTGGTCGGTGTCGGTCACGGTGACGGTGCGCGTGGCTGTGTTGCTCGTCGTGGCGCCTGTGTCTATTACCGAGAAGCTGATCGTACGCGTCGCGTCGTTCGGCGTCACGGCCGTATCGGTGTAGGTCACCGCTTCAAGCGCCGCCTGCCATTGCGAGATCGTCGCCGAGACACCGGAGGATGTCAGCCTGAGCACCCCCGTCGACGCGTTGTACGAATCGACGGCGATGTTGCCGTACGTCGCCGAACTGGTGTTCGTGAACGCGAGCACGTCCTCGCCGCTGTGGAAGTTGCCCGTGATCGCGACCGTGGCCGACGCCAACGTCGACGCGCTGCCGTCCGTCACGCTCACGTCCAAATCGACCGTCACCGGCGTCGAGATCGAATTGTCGCCCGCGACGAATGAGGCCGAGCCCGAATCGGTCGTGATCGTCGGCGGCCCGAGCACGTCCACCGTGTCGGTCGCCACGGCGCTGTTTTTCTCGCCGTCGTTCGTCAAGAACGAAATCGTGCGATTGCCCGGCGTGGCGCTCGCACTCGTCGAGAACGTCACGGCGGAGAACGCGTCGGCCCACTGAGCATCGGAGGAAGTCGCGCCCTCGGACGTCAGCGTCAGCACGCCCGTGCTTGCGTCGTAGGAACCCTGAATATTGCCGAACTGCGTCGAACTCGTGTTCGTGAACGAAAGCGTGTCGCCGCTGTTGAAGCCCGTGGTGATCGAGACGGTGCCCGACGATTGCGTCGTGTTGTCGCGATCGGTGACCGTGACACTGCCGTCGATCGTGGCAGCCGACGTCCCACCCACGTAGCTCAACGTCGTGCCGCTCGTCGTCGTTACCACCGGCGTTTGATCGGTGTCGGTCACCGTCACCGTGCGCGTGGCCGTGTTGCTTGTCGTGCTGCCTATGTCGGTCACCGAGAAGCTGACCGTGCGCGTCGCGTTGTTCGGCGTGATCGCCGTATCGGTGTAGGTCACCGCGTCCAATGCCGCCTGCCACTGCGCGAGCGTGGCACTGTTGCCCGACGAACTCAGCGCGAGTACGCCCGTCCCTGAGCTGTACGACGCAGAGATATTGCCGTAGGTCGTCGCGTTCGTGTTCGTGAACGCAAGCTGATCCTCGCCGCTGTGGAAGTTGCCCGTGATCGAGACCGTCGCCGATGCCAACGTCGATGCGCTGCCGTCCGTCACCGTCAAGCCCGAATCGACTGCCACCGGCGCCGATGTCGCGTTGTCGCCCGCAACGAACGAAGCCGAGCCCGAGTCGGTCGTGATCGTCGGCGGAGCCGTGATATTGATTGTGTCGGTCGCCGCGGCGCTGTTTTCCGTGCCGTCGTTCGTCACGAACGAAACCGTGCGATTGCCGTACGTCGTGCTCGTGCTCGAGAACGTCACCGCGCTCAAGGCACTGGCCCACTGCGCGTCGGTCGCCGAGTTGCTGGACGAAGTCAGCGTCAGCACCCCCGTCGACGCGTCATACGACTGCACGGCGATGTTGCCGAACTGCACCGAACTCGTATTCGTGAACGAAAGCGTATCGCCGCTGCTAAAGCCCGAGGTGATCGAGACGGTACCCGACGATTGCGTCGTGTTGTCTCGGTCGCTGACGGAAACGCTGCCGTCGATCGTGGCAGCCGACGTACCGCCCACGTAACTCAACGTCGTGCCACCCGTCGTCGTCACGATCGGCGTTTGGTCCGTATCGGTCACCGTAACGGTGCGCGTAGCCGTATTGCTTGTCGTGGCGCCTGTGTCGGTCGCCGAGAAGCTGATCGTACGCGTCGTGTTGTTCGGCGTGATCGCCGTATCGGTGTAGGTCACCGCGTCCAATGCCGCCTGCCACTGCGCGAGCGTGGCGCTATTGCTCGACGACGTGAGCGTGAGCACGCCCGTCCCCGCGCTGTACGAGGCGGCGATATTGCCGTAGGTCGTCGCGTTCGTGTTCGTGAACGCGAGCTGATCCTCGCCGCTGTGGAAGTTGCCCGTGATCGAGACCGTCGCCGATGCCAACGTCGATGCGCTGCCGTCCGTCACCGTCAAGCCCGAATCGACTGCCACCGGCGCCGATGTCGCGTTGTCGCCCGCAACGAACGAAGCCGAGCCCGAGTCGGTCGTGATCGTCGGCGGCCCCAGCACGTCCACCGTGTCGGTCACCGCGGCGCTGTTTTCCGTGCCGTCGTTCGTCACGAACGAAACCGTGCGGTTGCCGTACGTCGTGCTCGTGCTCGAGAACGTCACCGCGCTCAAGGCACTGGCCCACTGCGCGTCGGTCGCCGAGTTGCTGGACGAAGTCAGCGTCAGCACCCCCGTCGACGCGTCATACGACTGCACGGCGATGTTGCCGAACTGCACCGAACTCGTATTCGTGAACGAAAGCGTATCGCCGCTGCTAAAGCCCGAGGTGATCGAAACGGTACCCGACGATTGCGTCGTGTTGTCTCGGTCGCTGACGGAAACGCTGCCGTCGATCGTGGCGGCCGACGTACCGCCCACGTAACTCAACGTCGTGCCACCCGTCGTCGTCACGATCGGCGTTTGGTCCGTGTCGGTCACCGTAACGGTGCGCGTAGCCGTATTGCTTGTCGTGGCGCCTGTGTCGGTCGCCGAGAAGCTGATCGTACGCGTCGCGTTGTTCGGCGTGATCGCCGTATCGGTGTAGGTCACCGCGTCCAATGCCGCCTGCCACTGCGCGAGCGTGGCGCTATTGCTCGACGACGTGAGCGTGAGCACGCCCGTCCCCGCGCTGTACGAGGCGGCGATATTGCCGTAGGTCGTCGCGTTCGTGTTCGTGAACGCGAGCTGATCCTCGCCGCTGTGGAAGTTGCCCGTGATCGAGACCGTCGCCGATGCCAACGTCGATGCGCTGCCGTCCGTCACCGTCAAGCCCGAATCGACTGCCACCGGCGCCGATGTCGCGTTGTCGCCCGCAACGAACGAAGCCGAGCCCGAGTCGGCCGTGATCGTCGGCGGAGCCGTGATATTGATTGTGTCGGTCACCGCGGCGCTGTTTTCCGTGCCGTCGTTCGTCACGAACGAAACCGTGCGATTGCCGTACGTCGTGCTCGTGCTCGAGAACGTCACCGCGCTCAAGGCACTGGCCCACTGCGCGTCGGTCGCCGAGTTGCTGGACGAAGTCAGCGTCAGCACCCCCGTCGACGCGTCGTACGACTGCACGGCGATGTTGCCGAACTGCACCGAACTCGTATTCGTGAACGAAAGCGTATCGCCGCTGCTAAAGCCCGAGGTGATCGAGACGGTGCCCGACGATTGCGTCGTGTTGTCTCGGTCGCTGACGGAAACGCTGCCGTCGATCGTGGCGGCCGACGTACCGCCCACGTAGCTCAACGTCGTGCCGCCCGTCGTCGTCACCACCGGCGTTTGATCGGTGTCGGTCACCGTGACCGTGCGCGTAGCCGTGGCGCTCGTGTTGCCCAAGCTGTCGGTCGCCGAGAAGCTGATCGTACGCGTCGTGTTGTTCGGCGTGATCGCCGTATCGGTATAGGTCACCGCGTCCAATGCCGCCTGCCACTGCGCCACCGTGGCCGAGGAGCTCGACGACGTGAGCGTCAGCACACCCGTCCCCGCGCTGTACGAGGCGGCGATATTGCCGTAGGTCGTCGCGTTCGTGTTCGTGAACGCGAGCCTATCCTCGCCGCTCGCGAAGTTGCCCGTGATCGCAACCGTCGCCGAGGTGAGGTTGTTCGTGGCCGTATCGCTCACGGTCAGCCCCGAATCGACGGCGACAGGCGTCGACGTCGCGTTGTCGCCGGCCACGAACGCCGCCGAGCCCGAATCGGCCGTCACGTTGATGGGGTTCACGACGTTGACGAAATCGGTGGCGGCCGTGCTGGTTTTCGTGCCGTCGCTCGTCGCGAACGAGATCGTACGATCGCCGGTCGTCGTGCTCGTGGTCGAGAACTTCACTGCCGACAAGGCAGCCGACCATTGCGCGTCAGTTGCCGTCGCATCCGAGGACGTCAACGTCAACACGCCCGTCGCCGCGTCGTACGACTGAACGGAAATGTTGCCGTAGGTCGTCGCGCTCGTGTTCGTGAACGCGAGCGTGTCGCCGCTCTGAAAGTCGTTGCTGATCGAAACCGTGCCCGACGATTGCGTCGTGTTGTCGCGATCGGTGACGGAGATACTGCCGTCGATCGACGTGGCGGACGTGCCGAGGTCATACGTCGTCGTGCCACCCGTCGTCGTGACGACCGGCGTTTGATCGGTATCGGCAACGGTCACCGTCTTCGTCACGGTGTTGCCGGCCGTGTAGCCATCGCTCGTGATCTCGAAACTGATCGTGCGCGTCGCCGTATTCGGCGTGACCGCGGTGTCGGTATACGTGACAGCCTCCAACGCGGCTTGCCATTGCGCAGTCGTTGCGCTGCCCGCCGACGACGTCAGCGTCAACACGCCCGTGATCGAGTTGTACGAACTCGAGATGTTGCCGTAGGTCGTCGCGTTCGTGTTCGTGAACGCGAGCTGATCCTCGCCGCTATGGAAGTTGCCCGTGACCGAAACGGTAGCACTCGTGGCCGTCGACGAATCGCCATCGGTCAGCGTAATGCCCGAATCGACGGTAACCGGTGTCGACGTTGCGTTGTCGGCCGCCGTGAACGCCGAACTGCCGCCAGAGGCCGTCAAGGCGGGCGGAGACGACAGATCGACATAGGTGAAGTTGTTCAGTGACGGCGTGAAATAACCTGTGTCGCCCACGTCGAGAATCTCGATCGAGCTGACGTCCTTGAACTGGCTGTACGACGACAAATCGATGTGCCCACTCAACTGCGAGCCACTGAGCGTGATCTCTCCCGTCGCGCTGCCATTCGGCAAAAGCTCGATCGTGCCGTTGCTCAGGCCCTCGTCGAAATCGAAGCTCGTCACGGCCATCGGATCGCCGTTCGCGAGCGTGATCGTCACTTCCGTCATCGGGGTGTCGCCGGGCTGATTGATCATCAGCACGCCGTCGGATGAGGATGTGCTGAGCGGCGCGCCTTGGTTGCTGGTAAAGACACCGGTCAGCACTGCGCCGTCGGTCGTATAGGTGAGGCCGTCCAGCGTGAAGGAAGTCACATAGCTGGCGATCGTCTCGCCGTTGCCGCCGTTCGCGTACGCGTCGTACGTCTCGACGGTCTGCCCGAGCAAGTCGGCGTACTTCGCCTCACTCGCCTGCGAAAAGATGACGGACGTGGTGACGTCGCCGACGTCGTAGTCGAGCGACCAACTGCCGCCGAGCGAGGCAGCGCCGACCGCGGTCGTCGAGGCCGCGACGTTCAAATGCGTGATCGATGCGATCTGCTGCACGAGCAATTGGCCATCGGCCTCTTGGGCCACATCGCAGCCGTAAATCAGAAAATCGCCGCCGGGCTTCATCGCCGCGCCGATCTGCGCGAGCTCGGCGCTGTACGCCGACAAGTCGCCTTCGTTGAGCCACGTGCTGCCGACCTGGATTTCGCCGTCCGCCCCGTGCGATACGAGATGGATCGAGCTCACGCCCGGATGCTGCTCGAGATACTGTGCGATCTGCGCGAGCCCGTCCGTCGACGAACTGAGCACGACGTATTGCGTCCCCGCAGGCAGCCCCGCGATCAGCGTTTGGTAATCGGTGACGTTCGAATCGATGAAGACGACCTGCGTGTCCGTCGACGCAGTCACCGCATCGGTGAAGCCATGCACCGTGCGCATCGTGGCCGCGGAAACCGACCCGTCGTTCGACGACGCAACCGTGTAGCCGTGCCGCGGCGTGGCAACGATGCCCTGCGTGCCGTCCCCGTTCGTGCCCTGCGTATGGCCCGCCGTCGTAAAGCCGTACACCGCGCGCATCGAGGCGGCCGAACCGGAGGTCCCCGCAGCGGCTGCGGCCGCTGTCCCCGCCGACGTCGCGACGCTCGTCGCCGAGACGTTTTGCGCCGCGGCGGGCGTGGTCGCGGCGTGCGTCTGCGCATGCGTCTCGGCGTGCATCGGATGATGCTGAGCCGCGGCGGCGGCGGCACCAATGGACGCGGCCGATGCGTCGTAGACGATGCGCGGCTCGAGCGCGACGATCAGCGGCGCGGGCACGGCGGCGCCTTCAGTGCGCGCGTTCGTGTCGGAGGCGCGCAACGCGGCGAGAAGCTTCGAGAGGCTGGCGGCGAATTTCATCGCTTGTGTCCCTAAAGGCGTGCCGCTCGCGCGGCACGCAGGCATTACGTAAGCATGACGTAATGCATTACGCAGGCATTACCCGCGCGACGGAAAAACGCCCGTCAGCGCGATGATGAAGTTGATGCCTAGATACGGATTACGCAGCGAGAACGGCAAGCTGGAGCCGGTCACGCTGTTTTGAATCGTCGGCGCCGTACCTTGCAGATTCACGTTGAAAGGCGCAAGCGTCGTGTTCGACGCCGCCGTGCTGTACAGCTCGCCCTGGTGACCGCTAACGCTGATCGGCCCCAGCACGGTGCTGGTCCCCGGCACCGCACCCTCGCTTTGCGCCGTGGTGCTCGTCGTGGCGGGAATCGCGATCGACCCCGTCACGGCGCCGCCGCCCGTTACCGACGCCGTATGCGTATGCGCCGGCAAGTTCTGCATCGTCAGCGTGACGTTCTCCGTCCCGGCGACCTCGCCGATGAGGATGTTCGTCAGCCCCAAGCCCTGGCCTTGGCCCACCGGGGAGCGGCCGCGCATATCCGGCAATTGGAACGTCTGCACGCCGTTGCCGCCGTAGGTCACACCGAGCAGCGCAAACAACGCGTTGTTCTGCGAAATCGCGACCGTTTGGCCCTGGCAGAACGCCCAGCCTGCAGGCGCATAGGTAAAGCCCACCATGCGGATTTCACCGAGAAACGGATCACTCATCGAAGGTCTCCTGTCGAGAATTGAAAAAATGCCTACATTACGTCCCGCGAGCCGGCGGCATGGGTCGGCTCATCGGTGCGACAGTGCACGACGACAGAGAGCCTCGATCACCCGTCCTCGGTAAAGCGTGTCGGCATGGCGAGCGGATTGCACGCGCGCGCAGCCGGCGAGCCGATGCGATGGATGTCCTACGCAATGAGAAAGGATGGACGACAAGCAAGCCCCCGGTTGGTATCTATATGTCTACTTTTGTCGCTATGCGCGCGGCCGGCTGCGCCGCCCATGGTCTATCGTTTTGCTGCTATTTCCAACGCGCCACCCGAAGGTGAACGGCTAAACACGAACCGCCGCTGCGTAACCGTCGCCTCTGCGCGTGTCACACCACGACGTCGAGCGCGAGCCCATTCACAGGTGTTACGCACTCGTCGACCAAAGGCACGGCGGGGCGCCGCATCTGCAGGTACACCCCGCTCTCGCCAATCGTCTCGAACCCGAGCCTGCGATACAGCGCCTGCACCCGGTTGTCCACCTCGACGTACAGCACGATACTCAGCCCCCTGCTCACCGCTTGCGCTACGAACGCGCGCAACAGCCGCGTTCCGAGCCCCGCCCCGCGATGCACGGGCAACAGCGCGATGTCGATCAAGCGCGCCTCGCTGCCATGCCAATCGTGATAAAGACGGCCGACCGCAGTCTCGCCGAGCATGATCACATCGAATCGCCCGTGCGGATAATGGCGGCGGTAATACGTGTCCTGCATGGAGAATTGTTCGGCAAGCAGCGCCGCGACGCGCTCGGGGCCCCACCCCGTTTTCGCGAATTCTTCCGCGCGCGTGCTTTCGAAAACGCCGTATAGGAACGCACGGTCACTGTCGTTCGCAGGCCGTAAGCACAAACAACCGCTTGCATCGTCTGCACAACGCTGCCCCGATTCCGCGTTTGCGCCGATGCGATCGGTCATCTGAGATCTCATTCGTTTTCACAAGCGAAGATAGCCGATCGAAAAATGCTGTATCGATCGGCCCATGAAACAACAATGGCGAAGTCGATATTAGTCTAGAGAAAGTTCTCTAGCAATCGCGCCGCGCGCGTCGTCGCTACGGGGTTACCCGTATCGACATCGCCCTCGCTCAACGCCGCCAAAGGACCGGCGGGGGCCGGAGAGAAGCCGCCGTTCGATCGGATATGCACAAATTTTTTTTATAAAACGGGGCACATATAAGGCGCGAGACAGGCGCAAACGTTAGCGCGATATACCCCTCGTTTGTATCGGGCGACGCAAGCGCGAGCGAGCCGCTCACCAAAAAGCCGAGATGCCCGCAATGCCATGCGCGCCGTGCTCGCGTGCCGTCGCGACCGATTCGCGCGTCATGCCGCCAAGCGCGTAAATCGGCACCGTGACCGACGCAGCCAGCGCCGCGAACGAGGTCCAACCGAGCGTGGGCTCGCCGGGGTGGCTCGTCGTCGGCAACACGGGAGAAAGCGTGACGAAGTCCACGCCGATACGCTTGGCATGCAACAGTTGCTCACGCGAATGGCATGCCGCCGAGAGCAGCTTCGATGGGCCGAACGGCCGCGCGCTCGATTGCATGAGGCGTGCGCTCGGCAAATGAAGACCGTCGGCATCGAGTTCGTCCAAGCTGTCGAGCGGCCCGTTCAATACGACTCGCGCGCCGTACCGATGACAGACCGCGCAGACTTGCTCGGCCAGACGCCGATACGCGAGTGCATCGCGTTGCTTCGCGCGCAATTGCACGAGCGCGATGCCGCCCGCCACGGCGTGGCGCAGGTGATCGAAAAAAACGTCCATGCTCGCCGCCTCGGGCGGCTCGGGCGTAATCAGAAGCAGATCGGGAAGGGGCGGATCGAGCGGCATGCCCCGACGCTATCAAAAGACGCGCGCCGCGCCAACTGGGCGACGCGTGCTTGTCGATGCTCGTCCACGAACGCGCGAGACGATTGCGCATATGCGGCGCGCCCGCGATGTGCTCGCGATGCACCCGCTCGTTGGCGCGTCGTCAGTGTGCTGGGGCCGGCGACGGCGAGCCCGTGCTCGGGCACGCTGGGTCCTTGCCCCAATGATCGGAGCAAACGCGCCAGCGGCAGATCTGCGCTTCGAAGAAGTTGGACTTGTCGCATTGCTTGATCCGCTCGGCAATGCTGATCGGTCGCGCCTTGGCGATCGCCCCTTTAGCCGCGGCATCGCCGTCCTTCGGCGCACGGGCATCGTACGGCTTCGTGCGCGCAACGAGCGCCGCGAGCAGATCGGCATCGGGATCGTCGCGTACCGAAGACCCTTTCGCGTGCTTGCCCGCGTGCGCGGCCGCCCATTTTTCATGGCGGCTCCTCGCGCTTTCGCGCTCGTCACGTGCGGCGATCGCTTTGCTCGTCGCCCGCTTCTCGCCGGACGTGGTCGCCGCCGAAGCAGCCTTGCCCACCGCTTGCGCAACGACACCCTGCGCCGGCGAAACGCCGTCCGTCAGCGCGCGCGATAACCGATCGGCATCGGTCTCGTTCGGCGACGATGCGCCGGGCGACGACACGCCGGACGCCGAGGCGTCGGCCACGATGACGGCCGTCTGCGGCGCCGATGCTGCGCCCTGCCCGACTTGCGTCGCGCGCATTGAACCGGCCGCGCCGCTCGCGTTCACGGCAGCCGCGGCCGCACCGCTGGCGCCGGCCGCGCCCTGCGCTTTGCCGGCTCCAGCCGCGACCGCCGCGATCGGATGCACGCTGCCCTGCGAGCGCTGCCATTGCCAAGCGCCGAACGCACCGAAACCGACGATGGCCAGCGCGACGGCGGCCCAAGGCTTTTTCGAGCGACGGCGCAGCGCCTGTTGCGCGACTATGCGCCCTTCGAGGCTAGCGAGAATGCGGGAACTGCTGTCGGGGGCACCGGGCGCCGTCTCGGAAAGCAGGCTCGGCCGCCCTTTGGAAGTGGAACTTTCCGGCACACTCATTCAGTGTCTCGTTGAATCCATCTTTAATTCGCCGTGATAATAGAATCCGGCCTCCCTTTGCAAGCAGGCCAGATTCTAAGAGCAAGCATTACAAAATACAATTTATTTCCCGCCCGGGGCTCATCTTGATTGCCGTCGCACTCGCCGCTTATTTCGCCGTCGCTGTCACCATCGCGGCATTGTTCCTATTGCCTCCAGCGCGTGCCGCGCTAATGTCGGCCGCACTCGCATTACATCGACGCATGTCGCTTCGTACTACGCGTGGGATCTCACATGTTCGTATCGGAATCGATAAATCAGTAAGAATTTCTCATGGCGCGCTTATTGATACGAAAAAAATACTGATTCGCCGACGCTTGCTGATTTTGATTACGGCGGGTATCCTTGCGGCGCCGCCATTGATTGCAATTGCATTGCGCGGCCGCCAATTGTTTCAGTTCGATGGCACTGCTCGCGTACCGGACGAAAAAATCGCTGCTTTGCTCAATGGCGAGCAGCTCGTTCCGCCGCCGCCGTTGCCGCCCGAGGTCTTCGAGACGAAGGAAGTCGAACAGGTCCGTCCGGCATTGCGTGACGCCAGCCGCGATTGGAATTTGCTGGATGCCGATTTCAGAACCCGCCTATTGCTCGTCTACAAGATCATGCGTGAGCAGTACGGATACGAATTGGTGTTGTTGGAAGGTTATCGGAGCCCGGAGAGGCAAAACCGGCTCGCGAAACTGGGAGGCGTGACCAATGCAGCCGCCTATCAGAGCTATCACCAATACGGGCTTGCCGCCGACAACGCCTTTTTGCGCGACGGCAAAGTCGTCATTTCCGAGAAAGATCCCTATGCCATGCGCGGCTACGAACTCTATGGTCAAACGGCCGAACAAGTCGGCTTGACATGGGGCGGACGGTGGAAATTGAGAGATTTCGGACACGTTGAATATCACAAACCCGGATTCGTCCTAGGACGCAAGCCAATCGGCACGGTCGCCGGGGAATAGACGAACATCGACCGCCGAGTATCGCCACGCAATGCCTCGCGCCGCCGCGCGCCGGGCCATTCGTCAAGAGCCAAGACTTAGACCGTTAGAGCCTTATGCAACGCTTCCTGAATGCGCTGACCAGCAAACGCACGATGACCGTCGTCGGGGTGGTCGTCATCGCGGCAGTCCTGTTCGGCGCCGCCCTCTATTTCGACCTTCCGCTCCTATGGCCCGCGCTGGCGATGGCGGCCTTGCTCGCGCTCATCTTCGTCGTTTGGCTATGGCGGCGCCTGGCCGCGCGGCGCGCAAGCCGCAAACTCGGCGACATGCTCGAGCAGCAGGCCGAAACGGGCAAGGCACCGCAACCGAGCGGCGCCAAGCCGGGCGACCTCGACGTGCTGCGCACGCGGCTGACCGAAGCGGTGCGCACGATCAAAACCTCGAAGATCGGCCAAGTGTCGGGCGGCGCGGCGCTCTACGAACTGCCGTGGTACATCGTCATCGGCAATCCCGCGGCCGGCAAGAGCAGCGCGGTGCTCAATTCGGGGCTGCAGTTCCCGTTCGCCGAAAAGAGCGACGCGATCGTGCACGGCATCGGCGGCACGCGCAATTGCGACTGGTTCTTCACGACCGAAGGCATCCTGCTCGATACGGCCGGCCGCTATTCGGTCCACGAGGAAGACCGTACCGAATGGATCGGTTTTCTGAATCTGCTCAAGCGCTATCGGCCGAAGGCGCCGATCAACGGCATCATCGTGACGGCCAGCATCGCCGAGCTGACGAGCAGCCGTCCCGACGCCACGATCAATCTCGCCCGCAGCCTGCGCCAGCGCGTGCAGGAACTGACCGAGAAGCTCGAAGTGTTCGCGCCCGTCTATGTGATGTTTACGAAGGCCGACCTCATCACGGGCTTCGCCGAGTTCTTCAGCGGCGGCGAGCGCCACGAGTACGACCGGGTCTGGGGCGCCACGCTGCCCTATGAACGCGACGAGAAGCGTGACGTCGTCGCACAGTTCGACGAACGCTTCGAGGAACTCTACGAGGGCCTTAAGGAAATCAGCGTCGCGCAGATGTCGATCAACCGCGGCAACCTGCTCTCGCCGGGGCAACTCAGCTTCCCGCTCGAATTTCTCGCGATCAAGCCCGCGCTGCGCGTCTTTCTCGCGACGCTGTTCGAAAACAACCCGTTCCAATACAAGCCGATTCTGCGCGGCTTCTACTTCACGAGCGCCCTGCAAGAGGGCGAGACGAGCAGCGCCGCCGCGCAGCGGATCGGCCAGCGCTTCGGCTTGACCGTCGACAACCTGCCCAAGCCGCAGGCCGCCTCGTCCAAGAACGGCTTCTTCTTGCGCGATCTGTTCTCGAAGGTCATCTTCGCCGATCGCCAAACCGTGCGTCAGTTCGCAAGCCCCGCAAAAACCCGCCTGCGCTACGGCACGTTCTTCGCGTTCGTCGCCGCGCTCGCGCTCGCGCTCGGTGGCTGGACCTGGTCGACGATCGGCAACGAGCAACTCGCCTCCAACGTGCAGGCCGATCTCGACAACATCGTCCGCCTGCAGCAGAACCGCAACGATCTCCAGTCGCGCCTGCAAGCGATGGACATCCTCGAGGACCGTATCGAGCAGCTCGAGCAGTTCCGGCGCCAGCGACCGCTCTCGGTCTCGCTCGGGCTCTATCAGGGCGAGCGCATCGAGCAGCGTCTGCTAGCCGAGTACTACCTCGGCGTGAAGCAACTCATGCTCGACCCGGTCTCGCAAAACCTGGTGTCGTTCCTCAAGGAAGTCAACGCGCATCCCGACCAGCTCGCGCCGCTTTCGCAACCGCCGGAGTCGGGCGCGGTGCCCGTGTCGGCGCACGCGAACAATGCGAGCGCCCAGGGCGGGCTCTACAGCGACGCCTCGCCGACCAACGTCGAGGACGCCTACAACGCGCTCAAGACGTACTTGATGCTCTCGGACAAGCGTCACGTCGAAGCCGCGCATCTGACCGACCAGCTCGCGCGGTTCTGGCGCGGCTGGCTCGAAACCAATCGCGGCAACATGTCGCGCGACGAGATGATCCGAAGCGCCGAGCGCATGATCACCTTCTATCTCTCGCGCGTATCCGACGACGACTGGCCGATGATCGACGCCAATCTCTCGCTGATCGATCAGACGCGCGAGAACCTGCGTCACGTCGTGCGCGGCATGCCGGCCCGTCAGCGCGTGTACGAAGAGATCAAAGCGCGCGCGTCGACGCGCTATGCGCCGATGACGGTGGCCCGTATCGTCGGCGAAACCAATGGAAATCTCGTCGGCGGCAGCTACGCGATTCCCGGCACGTTCACGCGCGAGGCGTGGTTCGGCTACGTGAAGGGCGCGATCCGCGACGCCGCCACGAAGGAGTTGCAAGCGAAGGATTGGGTGCTCGGCACGTCGTCGCAAGACGACCTCACGCTCGAAGGCAGCCCCGAGCAGATTCAAAAGGCGCTCGTGGGCATGTACAAGAACGAGTACGCCCAGCATTGGCAGCGCTTCATGCAAGGCATTGCCGTGCGCGATTTCGGCACGTTCGGGCAAGCCGTCGATGCGATGAACCGGCTTGGCGATCCGCAAGACTCGCCGATCCGCAAGATCCTCGAAACGGCCTACGACCAAACGTCGTGGGACAACCCGGCGCTCGCGTCGAGCCCGCTGCAGAAAGCGCAAAACGGCGTGACGGGCTGGTTCAAGCGGCTGTTCTCGTCCAAGCAGCAAGCGGCGCAGAATGCCGGCGTGGACGTCGACCTCAGTCTCGACGGCACGGCCGCCGGCCCGGTCGGCGTCGCCTTCAGCGGCCTCGCACGGATCGTCGCGAAGCAGGACAGCGCGTCGCTGCTCGGCGGCTACATGGATACGCTCTCGAAGGTCCGCACGCGCTTCAACATCCTCAAGAACCAAGGCGATCCGGGTCCCGGCGCGCGCGAGCTCATGCAGCAGACGCTCGACGGCAACGGCTCCGAACTCGCCGATTCGCTGAAGTTCGTCGACGAGCAAATGTTGACGGGCCTGACCGACGATCAGCGCAAGGCGCTGCGTCCGCTGCTCGTGCGGCCGCTGATGCAGGCGTTCGCCGTCGTCATCGAGCCGGCCAGCAACGAAGTCAACAAGGTATGGAACGCACAGGTCTATCAGACGTTCCAAGCCGCGCTCGCGAACAAGTACCCGTTCTCGAGCAGCGCCAAGGTCGAAGCGGGCGCGAGCGAGATCGCCCAGGTGTTCGGCCCCGACGGCGCCGTCTCGAAGTTCGTCGGCACGACGCTCGGTCCGCTTGCCGTGCGGCGCGGCGATACGCTGTCGCCGCGCACGTGGGGCGGCATGGGCCTCGCGCTCTCGCCCGAGTTCACGAACGGCTTCGCGCGCTGGGTCGCTCCGCTCTCGGGCGCGGCGGCGGCCAGCGGTGGCGGCGCGACGGAACCGCAAACCGTGTTCCAAATCATGCCGCAGCCGGGCCAAGGCACGACCGAGTACACGATCGACATCGACGGCCAACAACTGCGCTATCGCAATACGCCGCCGCAATGGGCGAACTTCGTCTGGCCGAATCCGCAGGGTTCGCCCGGCGCGACGCTGACGGCCACCTCGTTCGACGGCCGCACGATCCAGCTCGTCAACGAGCCCGGCCGCTACGGTCTCGAAAAGCTGATCAACTCGGCCAAGCGCACGCGCAACCCAGACGGCACGTTCGCACTGTCGTGGACGCAAGGCAGCGTGACCGTCGCGCTCAGCATGCGCATCATCAGCACGTCGCAGCCCTCGAGCGGCGGTGGCGACGCCGCCCCGCAGCAAGCGAGCCTCGCCGGCGTGCATCTGCCCGAATCGGTCGTCGATGCCGCGGCGGCGCGCACGGCTGCCGCGGCGGCAACCGGTTCGGCCCCGGCCAGCGTGGCCGCATCGGGCGCGCTGGCCGCCCCCGCCGTGTCGGGGATGAGCGCGCCGTCGAACACCCCCTCCCCCTCGGCCGCCGATGCGGCGATCTCGAACCCAGGAACAGGAGCCGCGCAATGACGCAATCCGTGCAGGCGCAACTCGCCTACTTCGGCAAGATTCCTTCGCGCGGGGACTTCGTCAAAAGCACGCATAATCCGCAATTGCTCCAGACGCTCGACCGCTGGGTCGCGCAGGCGACGGAGCTGCTGGCCGAAGACCCGCGCTGGAAGATCGTCTACGACAACGCGAAGCCGATGCATTTCGCGTTCCTCGGCTCGCAAAGCCGGCTCGCGATCGCGGGCCACTTGATGTCGAGCCACGATGTTTCTTCGCGCCGTTTCCCGTTGCTCGCCGCCACCGCGCTCGAAGTCGAGCGGCCGCTCGCCTTCCTCGCGCGCAGCCCGCTCGCATTCGCGCGGCTGTGGTCGCGCGCCGCCACGCAAATGCGCACGCTCTACGATTGCGAAGAGCCCGGTGCCGCGCTCCAGGCGCTCGGCGATACGCAGGTGCCGATCGACGTCGGCGTCGCCAATTCACACGAGGGCACGTTCTCCGATTTCGTCGAGCATCAAACACTCGCCGGCCTCGAGCAGATGTTGCTCGCCAGCGGCCACCCCGTGCGGCTGCGCGGTGCGATGCTCGCGCTCGGCTCGCTGCTCAAGCCCGTCATGCTGAGCCATGCGCCCAATCTCGAACGCGGGCTCACGTTGCCGCTGCCGAACGATACGTTCTACCGCAGCCTCGTCGCGACGTTCTGGCTCGAGCTGATCGCGCCGTTCCTCGCGCAGGCCGACTTCGAAATCGCCATCTTCATCGGCAACATCGCCGAGCGCGAACGCCTCGTCATCGGCTTCAACGGCGCGTCGGCCAAAACGCTGCACAGCGTCGTCGATCCACAGGCCTATGCGACGCACAACATCGACATCGACGATCCCGAATGGATCGACGACCACGCCCAGAACGAACATGGAATCAGCAAGCTCGTCAGCTATCTCGACCAACCGCAATTGTCGCTGCGCATCGCCCTCGATACGTTCCGCGAAGCGTTCGTCGGGGCATGAGGCGATGATGGGTACTGTGCATCCTCATCCGCAGTCGAACTGGCTTTCGCCACGCAAGGGATGGCGCGCCGCCGCGGCGGCGCTTGCCGTTGCCGGCTGTTTCTCCGCCGGTGCCGCGCATGCCGACGAGTCGTCCGCCGCCACGGTCACGCCTGTCGACACCAGCGGCATTCGCGTGCATGTGACGACCCTGCCCGCGCCGTTGCAGATGGCGGCGGCCAATACGGGAAACGCGGCGGGCACGGGAGGCACGATGAGCGCTGCGACGCGCATGCCTGCGCCGGCCGATGCCGCGCCGGGGCAAGTCGTCGTGAGCGGCAAGGTGCCCGACGAAGCGACGCACGGCGCCGTACTCGCGCGGCTGCGCGAGACCTACGGCGCCGGCAACGTCGTCGATCAGATCGAAGTGGGCAGCGTGTCGACGCCGCCGAACTGGAGCGCGAACGTGCAGAAGTTGCTCGGATCGCAGCTCAAGCAGATCAGCAAGGGACAGCTCAAGATCGACGGCACGCAGATCGACGTGAAGGGCGAAGTCGCGAACGAATCGCAACGTCAGCAAATCGCGAGCGACATGGCAACGGCGCTGAACCCGACCTACACGATCCACAACGGATTGCGCGTGAGCGCATCCGAGCAAGGCTTGCTCGATTCGACACTCGCGAACCGTACGATCGAATTCGAGACGGGCAGCGCCACGCTCGCGCCGGAAGGCCGTGCGATCCTCGATCAAATGGCGTCCGCGCTCGCCAAGATGTCGGGCAAGACGGTGGAAATCATCGGCCACACCGACAATTCCGGCAGCCGCGCATCGAACATCGCGCTGAGCCAGGCGCGCGCCGATGCCGTCAAAGGCTACCTCGTCACGAAGGGAGTCGCGCCACGATCGATGGAGACGATGGGCGTCGGCCCCGACCAGCCCATCGCATCGAACGACACCGACGACGGCCGCGCCCGCAATCGACGCATCGAGTTCCGCGTCGGTCAATGAGCGCGCAACGCACGCATCAGTTCGACTCGTCGGGCTTCACGCCCAGCAACTCCCGGATATGCGCCAGCGAGGCGCCGTCCTTCACGACGGTGCCCAGCCATTCGTGCAAGGGCATGTCGGCCCATTCCGCGGCCTTGTCGGCAAGATAGGCGGCCGGGCTGTGCGGCTCGGTTGCGCGCAGAAAGCGGGCGATGGCGCGCAATTGCGCGACGGCGTCGGCACGGGTTTGAAGCGCGCCCACATGGCGCACGGCGGCAAGAGCGGCAGCGTTGGCGGGCATCGAAGTCTCGAGAGAAGGAACGGTCTTGAACGTCGGCTCCGCGCGCTCGGCGGGGCTCGGCTGCGGCTGGGCCGGCGCGGGATCGACTTTCGCGCCGACATCGCGCGCAAAACGTTCAGCGAGCCCGAAGACGAACTCATAAGCCTCTTTGGCCTGCCGAAAGCTCGGCGCCGACGTCCCGGCGCGCGCGTCGAGCGCTTGCTCGAGCGCCTGCATCGCCGCTTCAAAGGCCTTCAGGTCCGTCAACAAGGTTCGGTAGAACGCGGGCGGCGTCGCGCGCTTGGCCGCTTCGATCTGTTCGATCGACGGCTTGCCGTGCGAGATCTCGTCGGCACGGTCGGGATCGCGACGCACGGCTTGGGCGACGTTCGTCCCCACGTCCCAATCGAGCCCGCTGAACGCGCCCCCGGACGACTGCGTGAGCGGTACCTCGCGCAGCAACTGCACGGTGCGGCCAGCGAGCCAGCTCACGTTACCGAGCCGATATTCGACGTCGTCGTCTTCGGGCAGCGGGTGCACCGTGTCCCAATAGCGTTCGGCAAGCGCCGCGAGCAACGCATAGCCTTGGGACAGCCCCGCCACGCCCTGCTTCATCGCGAGCGCTTCCGCGAGCCAAGCGGCGAGCCGCAGGTCTTTCGTCTGCGTCTTGAGCAACAGCGAGCAGCGCTCGATGACGAAGCCCCAGTCGGCTTCCTTGATTTCGGTCACCCACTCGCCTTGATCGAGCGATGGGTCGTCGAAGCGGCGCGCGTGCTGGATCGCGTCGAAATCGGAGGAGAACAGCAAGTCCTCGCCGCACGGCGATGCGCCTTCGAGCGGCGCGACGAGGGGTGCGAGGTCGATTGGCATCAGCTCACCTTGTATTCGAAATCGCCCGAATCGAGCGCGCGCACGGCAATGCGCTCGATGCGCTCGCCCTGGGCGATATGGCCCAGCACGTGCTGCGCGAGCTCGGGCAGCAGCGTTCCGTTGAGAATATGATCCACCGCGCGCGCGCCCGAATCGACTTCCGTGCACCGCGCGAACACCGCATCCACGAGCGATTCGTCCCACGCAAAAGCCGCGCGATGATTCTCGGCGATGCGCGCGCGAATGCGCTCGAGCTTGAGTTCGATGATCTGTTCGAGGACATCGTCCGAGATCGGGTAATACGGCACGACCTTGACACGGCCGAGAAACGCCGGCTTGAACGCCTTGTACAGTTGTGGCCGCAGCAGCTCGGTCAGCGCCTGCGTATCGGGTAGCGCCTCGGGCGCCTGATTCAAACAAGCCTGCATCACGGCGACCGAGCCGACGTTCGACGTGAGGATGATCAGCGCGTGCCGAAAATCGATCTCGCGCCCTTCGGCGTCGTCCAGCGTACCTTTGTCGAATACCTGAAAGAACATTTCGAGAACGTCGGGGTGCGCCTTTTCGATTTCGTCGAGCAACACGACCGAATACGGATTGCGGCGCACGGCCTCGGTCAGCACCCCGCCCTCGCCGTAACCGACATAGCCGGGCGGCGAGCCCTTCAGGCCCGAGACGCTGTGCGCTTCCTGATACTCGCTCATGTTGATCGTGACGAGCTTGCGCTCACCGCCGTAAAGAATGTCCGCGAGCGCGAGCGCCGTCTCGGTCTTGCCGACGCCCGACGGCCCGACGAACAGAAAGACGCCGCGCGGCTTGTGCGGATCCTCCAGGTTCGCGCTGGCCGTGCGCACGCGCTGCGCGATCGCATCGAGCGCATGATCCTGGCCGATCACGCGCGCGGCCAGCAGATCCGGCAGGTTCATCACCGTGCCGATTTCGTCCTTGACCATGCGTCCGAGCGGGATACCTGTCCAAGCGGCGACGATTTCGGCGATCACGTGCCCGTCCACTTGCAGCGGCACCATCGGGCTCGCCTGCTGCAGCGTCTCGAGCTTCGACACGTGTTGTGCAAGCTCCTCCCGCAACGCGGCCGTATCGGCGTTCGGCGTCTGGGTCTGCGTCCCGGAGGCCGCCCCCGTGCTAGACAAATCGCGACGCAATGCCTCGATCCGCTGAGCGAGCGCGCGCTCCTGCTCGTAGCGCGCTTCATCGGCTGCAAGCGCGGCGCCGTCGGCCTCGCGCGCTGCATGCAATTGCGTGAGCCGCTCGTCGTGGGCGGCCCCCGCCGTCCCCGTCGCGCGCTCGCGCTCGAGCGCCGCGATCTCGACCTCGATGCGCTCGATCCGCTTGCGCGCGTCGTCGATGACGGCCGGCGTCGAGCCTTGGGCAAGCGCGACCTTTGCGCAGGCGGTATCGAGCACGCCGATCGCCTTGTCGGGCAGTTGCCGCCCCGTGATGTAGCGATGCGACAAGCGCACGGCTTCGGTCACCGCCTCGTCGAGAATACGCACGCCGAAATGCGCTTCCATGCGCGACGCCAATCCACGCACCATCGCGCAAGCGAGCGCTTCGCTCGGCTCTTCGACCTTCACCACTTGGAAACGCCGTGCCAGCGCGACGTCCTTCTCGAAATACTTTCGATATTCGCTCCAGGTCGTCGCGGCAATCGTGCGCAGCTCGCCGCGCGCAAGCGCCGGCTTGAGCAGGTTCGCCGCATCGTTTTGGCCCGCTTGCCCGCCCGCGCCGATGATCGTATGCGCTTCGTCGATGAAAAGGATGATCGGAACGACGCTCTTCTTGACCTCGTCGATGACGCTCTTCAACCGATTTTCGAATTCGCCCTTCACGCTCGCGCCGGCTTGCAGCAGCCCCATGTCGAGCACGTGCAGCGCCACGCCGACGAGCGGCGGCGGCACGTCGCCGGCGGCGATGCGCAGCGCGAGCCCTTCGACGACGGCCGTCTTGCCGACGCCGGCTTCACCCGTCAGGATCGGATTGTTTTGGCGGCGACGCATGAGGATGTCGATCACCTGCCGAATCTCGGCTTCGCGGCCGATCACGGGATCGATCTGGCCTTCGCGGGCGCGCTGCGTGAGATTCGTCGTGTAGGTGTCGAGCGCCGGCGTCTTCGACGGCGCGGCCGGCCGCGCCGGATCGAGCGCCGCATCGTCGGCTTCGGAGGCGCCAGCGACGCCCGCCGCCGACGCATCGCCCATGCGCCCGGCCTCGTGCGAGCCGGCCGTCGCTTCGTCGAAGCGGTGTTTGAGTTGCTCGACGGGAACGCGGGCGAAGATCGGCGACATCCGCTCGGCGTATTGCGCGAGCTCAGGCGAGGTCGACAACGCCAGCAGCAGATGGCCGGAACGAATGCGCGCCGCATGCGAATCGAGCGAGGCGATCAACCACGCCTGCTCGAACAACGAGATCAAGCGCGGCGAAAACACCGGCGTACGCATGTTGCCCGTCTTCAACCGTTCGAGCTCGCGCTCGAGATCGGTGCGCAACACTTCGATGCTGAGCCCGTTCGCACGCAGCACGACCGCCAGATCGCTCGCGCGCTCCTCGATGAGCGCAAGAAACAGATGCTCGAGATCGACTTCGTAATGGCCGCGAGCAAGACAAAGGCTCGCGGCACGCGTCGCGGCGTTCAGGCATAGCGCATTGAGCTTGGCGATGAGGGTCTTCAGGGGAGTACTCATGTCGGATCGATTCTCGCTTGTCGGATCAATGAATGACGTTCAGTTCGTAACGCGCGTCGTCGCGGTCGCGCTCGGCCGCGCGGGTGCAAAGGAAAGCGTCGTAGCCGAGCCGCGCGCCGGCGCCAAGCTGGCTCGCGCCCACTTCCTCGCGCGCGAGCACGAGCGACACTTCGTATTCGACCGTGATGCCCGCGAGCAACGTCAGCATACGTTCGAGCGCTATCGCCCGCGCTTCGCCGGGCAGGAACGCTTCGTAATCGCGTTTGCTGAGCGGGCCGACGACGATTTGCACGCGCATGTCGCGCTGCCAGACGCGCTCGCCCGCGAGCGCCGTCGCCCCGAGCGTCGCGTTCGATTGCCCCAGCACCGTCAGCCGCTCGGGCGGCACGGCATACCACTTGCCGGCGAACTGCTCGACGCGCACCGGCGCACGAAAGTAGTCCGTGAGCGCTAGCGCGAGGTACGCGGCAGACATGGGCCGATGCCGAGCCGGCAGCGCATACCCGGCGATCGCTTCGTCGATCAGCGCGCCGGGTCCTTGCTGCAAGTGCGCGCGCGTCGGTGCATCTTGCACGCCGGCCAGCGCGAGCAACAGCGGCAAATAGCGCTCGTCGCGATCGAGTTCGTAATGAAACGGCAGCCGGTACTTCTTCCATGCCGCATAGAAAAGCGCCGTCACGCGATTCGAAAAAACGTCGAAGAACTCGCGCGCCGCATGGTCTCGCTGCAATTGCGCGCGCGCGATCAACTGCTCCGTGTAGTGCAGCGGCAGCGAGCCCTGGCCGCCGAGCAGCCCGAAAAACGCCGGTGTCAGTTCGATGCGGCCGATCGTGCCCTGAGCGAGCGCGACGCGCACAGCCTCGAGCCCCGCGAATGCTTCGCCGGCCTCGTCGTACGATACCGCGCATTCGAGCTCGCTCGGCGGGAATGTCAGCGCAAGGCTGTTGCGGAACGCGACGCCCGGAGCCCCGCGCTCGTCGAGTGCGTCTTGCTTCGAGAACCAGGTCTCGAGTACGCGAACCGCTTGAAAGAATTGGAATCGATAAGGCGTGTCGAGCAGCCGCTCGACTACGCCAGCGTCGATTCCGCGCTGCGCGGCTTGCATCGCATGATCTCCTCGCCTGTGCGGCTTGCCACGGCCACGAGTTGGACGAAACTGTTCAACCGTACGAACAGGCCGAAGAAGGTATCGAGCATGCGCACGAACGTGGCGAGGCTCGTGCCGACGTAGTGCGCTTCGTCGAACGTCAAGCGGATTTCGACGCCGCGAACGAACGTCGCAAAGGGTCGACCCGGCAGCCATTGCACTGCGGGCCTTTGTTCGATGCCGACGATGCCCGCGATGTGCCGCGCCGAGACGGCCGTGCGACGCGCGTCGTAGAGTGCGAGCAATTCTTTGAGCGGAGCAAGGCCGTGCGCCGATAGCGAGACGTGATTGAGCGCGAGATGCGAGACAAGTCGCCAGCCCATCGACGCACCGCGCGCAACGCGCACGCTCGCGCTCGGCCGCGACAGCAGGCTGATCGTGCCCACCTCTAGATCGGACGGTGCGAACAAATCGCCGCCCTCGAGACCGATCGCGAGCCGTGCGGGCAGATCGCGATTCGTGCAGGTCAGCGCCAAGCTCAGCGTGTCGGTGCGCGCGGCGAGCGGCTCGAAGTCAGCATCGACGATCGAAATCTCCGTTTCGTATCCGGGGCTGTGCCGCGCGACCCAATCGTTGCGGCGTGCGAACCAGTAGCGACCCGCGCGTGCCGCTTCGTCGTGATGAAGTGCGTAGAACGGCCGAAACTCGGTGATCGTTTGCCCGTCCGCCCGCGTCTCGACGCGACGCACGTCGTCGATCGAGTAGACCTCGTAATCGCCGGCATGGCGTGCGTCGGCCACGACCGGATAGGCCACCGCTTCGTGGCTCACGTGAATCGGCTCGCCGCGCTGCGCGAACAAATTGACGACGGGCGTGCAGAAAAGCCGGACGTGGTTGACGCTCAACGACTCCACCAGACGCTCGATGTGCGGTTCGTCGCGCAGCTCGCCGAGCGCGACGTGCAACGTCAGGCGCCGGCATCGTCCCGCGACGCCGATCATCGCCGCCAGATCGAAATCGATGAAATCGAACTTCTCGGGAAACGCGAAATACTCCGTGAGCACACGGTACGCGGGATGCGATTTGGCGGGATAGTCGATCAACGCGTCGGCGTGCGCGAAACCCGCCGGCTCGATCGGCATCGCCGCGAGTGAGCGCCACAGCCGGCTCTCCGGCGTTTCGACATAGGCACCGACCGTCTTCATGAAGAGGCAATCGGTGAGCGCCGCGATGAACGATTGCTCGCCGTGGAGATAGGCCCGCAGCGTCGTCAGGTTCAACGCGTCGAGCGTGCCCTCGGGTAGCGTCGTCTCGAACGTGAACGACAGCAGCGCGGAAGCATCGCCGGGCAGCGTGACGGCCGACGGCGGCACCTCGGCGAGCGGCGTGTGCCGCGCGCGCGCCAAGCGTAGCGGCGCGAGCGCGACGTCATAAGCCGTGCGAAATTGGCAGCGCACGCCGCGGATTTCACGCGAGGCCAACGCGGTGCCGCGCGCGATCGTCAGCGCGCGCGCGAGCGCGCCGTCGTGGGGCAAGCCGAATTGCGCGATCGAGCAAGAAGGAAACGGGCGCAGATAGTGCGGATACAGCACCTCGAGCAGCGCCTCGGTCAATTCGGGGCGATCGTCGTCGAGCTTCTTGTTGACGCGCGCCGTCAGCAGTGCGAACGATTCGATCATGCGCTCGACGTGCGGGTCGTCACCCTGCTCGCCCGTCGACGCCAGGCGCGCGGCGATCTTGGGGTACCGGTCGGCAAAATCGCGCGAATAGCGGCGCAAAAACGCCAGCTCACGCTCGTAGTAAGGCAGCAACGCTTCCATGATGATCCCCGAGCGCGGGCGCTTCGCTCTTCTTATGAACTAGCCGAGTCCCAGTTCGCGCGTGCGCGAACGCGTCGCGTCCGTGCCTCGCCGCGATCGCGTGACCGAATATTGCAGCGTGGAGGCTTGCAGCATCGCGTCGAAGCTGACCGGCTCTTCGGCCGGATGAACGACGAGCTTCGCCCGAATCACGAAATACAGCGCGTTCGTCGATTGCTCATTGACTTCGAGCGACACGCGTACGTCCCGCAGGCGCGGCTCGTGCCGGGCAATCGCCTGCTCAATGGATTCGCAGATGAACTTACGATCGTAGTGGCTTGCCAAGCTCAAGCCCGCGAAATCGTTCAGCCCGTAGGTCAGGACCGAACGCTGGCATTCAGGCAGCTTTTCGAGTTCATCCTCGGTCAGTACGATCCGCGTGTTGAGCAGCGCCTCGACATCGCGCGCCACGCGCCCTTTCAATTCGTCGAGCGACCACTGGCGCATCGCCGCGGGCGCGGGGGAGCGAGGATCGTCGTCGAAGAGCTTATCGAGCAAGCTCGGTTCGAAGCGCTTCATCGGGCAGCATGCTCAAGAGAATCGGGCAAAACGAACGCACCGCCCGCCTCGTAGAGAAGCAAGCGGCGCATCGGTCACGATCTTAGACCGCGTAGGTCTTGTCGTTCTTCGTCAGGCTCCACGCGCCTTGCGCGTTACCGCCTTGGCCGCCGCCGACCTTCTGCTGCGTGTACTTCCATTGCACGGCCGCGTACTTCAACGAGAACTGCTCCGTCGGCAGGCCTTCGCCGACCACGCTCGGGCTGACGCTCGAAATGATGACGTACTTCATCTTGACTTCGAGGTACTTCACGCGGTTGCCCTCACCGTCCGAACGCATGAAGTCGACCGTCACTTCGTCGAACGTCGTGCCGCCCGAAGCGTGTTGATAGAGCAGCGGGCTCACGACGTCGATGTCCTTCGTGAACGCCATGTCGGCATGTTCGCAGCGTTCAGCCGTGGCGCCGCCGGACGTCGACGACGTGGCCGAGCGCGGCTGCACGATCGAGTGATTCCACGAACTGATTTCGATCCAGTCTTTGTGGTCCTTGTCGGCCGACTCGCCCTTGATGGCGGGATTGCCAAATTTCAAATAGATATCTCTCATGACTTCGCGACTCCCAGGTAGCGGTTTATACGCGGTCACGGGTGTCACGCCCGGACCGCACTCGGAATGATTGTTCGGTTATGCGCCGGCGGCCTTCGGCAGGTCTGCGACGAGCCGCAGCGAGATCGACAGCTCGTCGAGCTGGAAATGCGGGCGCAGGAAGGCAACGGACCGGTACGAACCCGGCTTGCCGGGGATCTCGGACACTTGAATCGACGCCTCGCGCAGCGGGAACTGCGCCTTCTGCTCCTGCGTCGCGTTGTCGTCGAGCAGAACGTACTGCGCGACCCAACGGTTCAGGAATTGCTCGACGTTTTGCGCCGAAGCGAAGCTGCCGATCTTGTCGCGCATCATCGCCTTCAGATAGTGGGCAACACGCGACACCGAGAAGATGTACTGCAACTGCGCCGACAACACGGCATTCGCATTCGCGCTGTCGGTGTTGTACTTCTTGGGCTTTTGCACCGACTGCGCCGCAAAGAACGCCGCGTAATCGGAGTTCTTGCAGTGCACGAGCGGGATGAAGCCGAGATCGCTGAGTTCCTTCTCGCGCCGATCGGTAATGGCGATTTCGGTCGGGCACTTGAGCGCGATTTCGCCGTCGTCGGTCTTGAACGTGTGCGTCGGCAGGTCTTCCACGAGCCCGCCGCCTTCCACGCCGCGGATCGCCGCACACCAGCCGAAATCGTCGAACGCGGCCGTCAGCCGCGCGGCGAACGCCCACGCGGCATTGCACCAGAGGTACTTGCTGTGATCGGAGCCGTCGACGCTCTCGACGAAGTTGAACGTCTCGGCAATCAGGCCGTCCTTCGGGTGAAACGGCAGCCGGCCGAGATAGCGCGGCAGCGTCAAGCCGACGTAGCGTGAATCCTCCGCGTCGCGGAACGACTTCCACTTCGCATATTCGACCGTATCGAACACCTTGCCCAGATCGCGCGGCTTGCCGAGATCGGAGAACGACTCGAGGCCCAGGATCTCGGGCGAGGCCGATGTGATGAACGGCGCATGGGCTGCCGCGGCGACGTGCGACATCTGTTCGATGAAGTACATGTCCTCGGGCTGGCGCGTGAGTTCGAAATCGCCGATCAACGTGCCGAACGGCGCGCCGCCGAACGTGCCGAATTCTTCTTCATAGACCTTCTTGAACAGCGCGCTCTGATCGAACTCGGAGGCTGCCTTGAAATCGCGGACGATCTCACGCTTGCCTGCGTTCAGCACCTTGATCTTGATCGTCGAACCGGTGTTGCTTTCCTTGCACAAATAATTGAGCCCGCGCCACGTGCTTTCCATGCGCTGGAACTCGGGCGCATGCATGACTTCGCTCAACTGCGCCGACAGCAGGCGATCGAGCTCGGCAATGCGCGCATCGATCGTCGCCGACAGGTTGTCCGAGACGACGACCGTGCCGTCCATCACCTGGTGCACGAGCTCGCCGATCAGATCCTTCGCGCGTGCGTGCTCCGAATCGGATTTGGCAACCTTGCTCTTTTCGACGATGTCGTCGAGCAGCGATGTGGCGCCCGCTTGCGCGGCGCCGCCGGGGGCCGTGGCCGTTTGCTGATTCATCCTGACACCCCTTCGGTTATTCGCCTTGCTTGTCTTCACCGTCGCCGCGCACGCCTGTCTCGCCGGCGAGTGCCTGCAACTGCTGCGTATTCGCGAGCACCTCGCTGAGCAGGCTTTCGAGCTTGTCGTTGCTGGCCAGCTTGTTGCGCAGATCGGCCAGCTTCGAGCGCGCATCGAGCAAGCGGCGCAGCGGCTCGATCTGCTCGACCACCGCGTCGGGCCCGAAGTCTTCCATCGAGCGGAAGCGCAGATCGACGCCGAACGTGCCGCCGGCTTCCGTCAATTCGTTCTTGACCTGAAAAGCGGCGCGCGGCTCGAGCCCCTTCATGACGTCGTCGAAGTTGTCGCGATCGATGCTGACGAACTTGCGGTCGCGCAGCTTCGGCTGCTCGATCTCGGATTGCCCCGCCAGATCCGCGACGACGCCCACGACGAACGGCAGTTCCTTGACTTCGATCGCGTCCCCGCGCTCGACCTCATAGGTCAACTGCACGCGGGGCGGCCGCACCTTTTGCAGGCGTTTTTGAATGCTTTCTTTCTTCGCCATCGATGGCTCCCGAAGACAACTGGATCAAATCGGCCGATCAGCGAAGGGCACTGAAGGGATCGGATGCGCCGCCGCTCTTCGCGGGCTGCGGCGCCGGTTGGACCGGCGCAGCCGGCTCGGCGCTCTTGGCCGGTGCCGGAGCGGCCGCCCCTTCATCGGCCAATTTCTCGGCGGGTTTTTGCGCGGCCGCCACGGGACGACGCACGTAGCGGCGCTTTTTCGCGACGGGCTTTTTCTCCGCGGCTTCTTCCGGGAACAACGTGTTCTCACCGAGCGTTTCGCGCAGTTGATGCGCGAGCACCTGCGCGTCCGACTTGGCGTCGCCGGCGAGCGCCGAATCCTGCCGCAGTTGGCCGAGCGATTCCGTTGCCACGCGCAAGCCGCTGACGGCCAGCACGCTCTTCGCGTCGCGATCGGTTTGATCGCGCGAGAGCGCTTCCTGCGCGGCGACGATGGCCTGCCCGTAGTGAGACTGCTGGAACTGGATCTGCGCGATGCGCGACCACGGCTCCTCGCGCGTCGGGTCCATCTTCGTCAATTGATCGTACAGCGCGAGTGCGCGCGCTTGATCACCGCCCTTGGCGACGGTATCGGCGTCGGCCAGCGCTTTATTGAACGCTTCGGGAGTGGTTTGCGTCGTGGCGTTTTGCGTCGCGCAACCAGCCATAGCGGCGCATACGAGCACCGCCGCGGAAAATAGAGAAAGTCGTCGTTTCATCATTCTTACTTACTGGCAGGCGGCTTATTAATTCGCTGGAGGGAAACCGCAACTTTGCTTTGCGGCGAGTGCGCGCGTATAGTACCGGCCAATTTTCGATAATTCAACTGCATCGCTTCGAATCAGATTCATCCGCTTTTGAATTCGATCTGATATCCCAGATAGACACTGAAGGGAGCACTGAAGGCAATGCCGAAATAATTTCCGAATCAATGCGAAATGAATTTATTAGTGGAAAATTTTTCCTATTACCCAAACTAGACAAACTTGTACGCTGCGTGTCGTCATCGCTGCGCGGCGTGTCAATCGGACATCAATGAGCCATGTTTCAACTTTGGATGGGGTGCCGGCGTGAGTCGTAAAGCTTTCGGTTATCGGATCGTGTCGCGCCTCGTGTGGCCGCTCGCCCTATGCGCACTTCTGGGCGGCTGCGCCGCCGGCGTCTCGGTGCTCGGCGCCGCGGCTTCCACGGCGCTGCAGGCCGCCGGCATCGGCAAGCCCCCCGTGCCCGATTCGCAGAAGCCGCCGCGCAACGTCCCGCTCACGCTCGCGGCCGCGCCCAACCTGAACGCGGCCACCGACAACCATCCGCTCGCGCTCGTCGTGCGGCTCTATGCACTGAAAGACCCGACTTCTTTCCAGCAAGCACCATTCGATACGTTCACCGATCCCGCGAAAGAAAAGAGCGCGCTCGGCGCCGATTTGCTCAGCGTGCGCGAGGTGACGCTGATCCCCGGCCAGCATTATGAAATGACCGAGAAGGTCACGCGCGAGGCGCAAGCGTTCGGTGTCGTGGCATTGTTTCGCGACCCGGCGCTACAGCGTTGGAAATTCGCCTTCGATCCGGCTAAATCGGAGAAATCCGGCATAATGATCGGCCTTCATAACTGTGCCATGACCGTCACGAGCGGGGCCGTCATCTCGCCCGATCCGCAATTGCCGTTGCAGGGGCTCAATATGCTCTCATCCGTCAGTTGCGGCTAGCGCGCCGGCCAATGGATCGACGCGCGCACCGGCATCGCCGGCCACGGTAGCCGTGCGCACGATACACAAAAAACCTGACAGTGAAATTGAGATGAGTTATTCGGCGAAATTGCTTTGGGGCGAGGGGCTCTTTCTGCGGCCCCAGCATTTTCAACAACAAGACGCCTATCACGAGGCGCGGCTGTTCGAATCGATCCGCGCGATCCAGCCGTTCAATTGGGGCGTGCGCAGCGTACGCTTCGACGCCGACTCGCTCGCGAACAATCTGCTGCGGCTGTCCGAGCTCTCGCTCGTGTTTCCCGACGGCACCCTCTATGCCGCGCCGCTCGCCGACGAACTGCCGCAGTCGGTCGCGCTCGATACGCTGCCCGAGGGCGTCTCCGAGTTCGTCTTCTACCTCGCGCTGCATCCGCTGCGCGAGACGGGCGGCAACAGCGCGAACGAATCGACCGAAACCTTCGCCTCGCGCTACGCGCCCAAGCAATCGAGTGTCGCCGATCAATTCACCGATGCGGCCGTCGCGAACCTGACGTTTCTCAAAACACGCGTCAAGCTGATCAGCCACGCCGAGCCACGCGCGCAATTGCTGGCCGTGCCGCTCGCCCGCTTGCGGCGCACGGCCACCTCGGGGTTCGAGTTCGACGACACGTTCGTGCCGCCGTGCCTCGCCGTCGAGGCGTCACCGATCCTGCATCAGCGGCTGCGCCAACTCATCGACGCGCTGCAGGCCAAAGTCAGCGCGCTTTATGGCTTTCACCGCGAGCCGACGAAGAACATCATCGAGTTTCGCTCGGGCGACATCGCCTCGTTTTGGCTGTTGCATACGGCGAACGGCGCGGTCGCCTCGCTCGTGCACTTGCTGCAGCAGCCCACACTGCACCCCGAACGGCTCTTCCAAGAGCTTTTGCGGCTTGCCGGGCAACTGATGACGTTCTCCAAACGCCACGCGCTTGCCGATTTGCCGGCTTATCGTCACGACGATCCGGGCGCCGGCTTCGCGCTGCTCGACACGATCGTGCGCGATCTGCTCGAAACGGTCATTTCGACGCGCTACTTCGCGATCGCGCTCGATGAAGTGCGCCCCTCGTTCCACGTCGGCCGGCTCGATTCGGGCAAGATCGACGAGAAGACGACGTTCTTCCTCGCCGTCTCGGCCGACATGCCCGCGGTCGAGCTCGTCGAGGCGGTGCCCGCGCGCTTCAAGGTCGGCGCGCCCGACGACGTCGACAAACTCGTGCTGTCGGCCATGCCGGGCGTGCGTCTCGTCTATACGCCGCAAGTGCCGCCGGCCGTGCCGGTGCGTCCCGGCGCCTGCTATTTCGCGTTCGAATCGCGCAGCAGTCTCTATGACCGAATGCTGCAAGCGCAATCGGCCATGATCTACGCGCCGTCCGGCATCAACGATCTCAAACTCGAACTCATCGCGGTCACGTCATGACTCAAATGCCTTCGCTGTTCGGCGCCAATGCGCCCTCGTCCGCGCCGCCCTCGGCCTCCTCGGCCGAGGCAAGCTTTCAGGCCCGTTCGCTGCGCGATCTGCTCTACGACGGCTTTTTCATGGTGTTTCTGCTCAAGCAGGGGCGCGAGCCCGACGATGCCGGCGAGTTCGGTGCCCGTGTCCAAGCGTTTCTCGCCGAGTTCGAGCGCGGCGCGAAGAAGCTCAACGCGCCGGCCGACGACGTCTACGCCTCGAAGTTCGCGTTCTGTGCGGCGATCGACGAAGCGGTGTTGGCGTCCTCGTTCAAGATCCGCGCCGAATGGGAGCGCCGACCGTTGCAGCTCACGCTGTTCGGCGAACAGCTAGCCGGAGAGAAATTCTTCGAGCACCTCGAAGCGTGTCGTGCGCAAGGCGTCGCACGGCTGCAATCGCTCGAAGTGTTCCATATGTGTCTGCTGCTCGGCTTTCAAGGCAAATACCTGCTCGAAGGGCCCGAGAAGCTCTCCTATCTCACCGGGCGGCTCGGCGACGAAATCGCGCAGATGAAAGGCAAGCGCGCACCGTTCGCACCGCACTGGCCGCTGCCCGATCAAATCGCGCATCGGCTCAAGCACGAGTTGCCGCTGTGGACGATCGGCGCCGTCTTCGCGCTCGTCGGGCTTGGGGCGTACTTCGGCCTGAACACCTACCTGCGCGACTCGACGATGCACACCCTCGCACCGTACTCGCAGCTCGTGCAGCCCGAGGCGGAATCGGCCAATCTCACGATTTCGTTGCCTTAAGCGAAAACGCGAAAGGGGGATGGATTCACCCGCGCAACGCTCGCCACGCACGGCCGCGTCAGTAGCGCGCGTCCGCCGGTTTGCCGCCTTGGGGCCAGTCGTTCGACTTGCCGGGGAAGTCCGGACGCGGTTGATGCGTCACATAAGCCGCGACGTCGAGCGCCTCTTGATCGCTGAGCGTCGCATTGCCGAGCGGCATGTTGTGCTTGATGAATGCGGCGGCCGGTCCCGTGCGCGCCATGCTCGCACCGATATTGAACGACGCATTGCCCCAAAGCGGTGGGAACACATAACGCCCGCCGCTTTGCACGCCCTGCCCGTCCGCACCGTGACAAGAAGCACAACGCGCGGCGAAGACGGCCTTGCCGTGCACGGGGTCAGGCGTCATGTGCGCGGCGTTCGCGATCGAACCGATGCCGCGGCCGGGGCCGAATGCGCCGCTTTGCACGCCTTTCGAGACGAACGTCATGTAGGCGAGCAAAGCGTTCATCTCGCGCGAATCGAACGCGAGCGGCACGCCGTTTTCCGAACGAAGGAAGCAATTGTTGATGCGCTGCGCAAGCGACTCGACTTTAGCACTGCGAGCCGTATAAGAAGGCGTGACGCCAGTCATCCCATACCACGGCGATGCATGCGGCGTCGTGCCCGCGCCGATGTGGCAGCTCGCGCACGACATGGCGCCGCCCGGCACGTGGCCCGGCGCGTAATGCGGCGTATCGACTGACAAACGGTAGCCGAGCATGACAGCATCCTTGTCGGGCCCTGCAGGCAAAGCAGCGAGCCGCGCCTCCAGCGTGTCGGCGGTGACGACGCCGCTTGCCGCGGGCGCGCCTGCCGGCGCGCTTTCTTGCGCCGCCTGCGCAGGCGCTGCGGAGCCGGCGAACACCACGGCCATCGAGCACGCGAGCGCGGCAAGACGAATGACGAGCGGCTGAGCGGGCAGAAAGTGCGCACGGCCCTCGGGCCGGCCATCAGGCAATTGGCGTTTCATGGTTCGACTGTCTCCTCGGTTCTATCGGGCCGTGCATGTCGGCGGCGAGCGTCAATCCACGATGAATAGCGTCGCGCCGACGGGCGTGCTCGAACGGTGCGGCTCCGCCCCATCGGCAACCTGGTAGCTTTGGCCTGCCTTCAATACGAAGCGGCGGCCGTCTTCGAGTTCGGTATGCAGTTCGCCTTCGAGCACATAGAGAATGTGCCCTTTCACACACCAATGGTCAGCCAGATAGCCGGGCGTGTATTCGACGCGACGCACACGGATGTCGCCGAATTGGCGCGTGCGCCACAGGGCCGTGCCTGAATCGCCCGGATGCGTTTCGGATTCGACGTCGGACCAGTCGGTCACACCGAATGGAATATCGCTCATCTTCATCGGGAAGCGTTCCTCGTGGGCAGGGTGCACGGGCAACAACGGGCGATGCGAGCATCAGCTCGCCTGCGTCGGCGATTGCGTCGTGTTCTGTGATGGTGCGAGCACCGATTGTACGCATTCATCGACGCTGAGCTCGCGCAAGGCATCGAGCGGCAGCGTGTCGTCGGCGGCCCGTCTGAGCGCCTCGAGCGCGCGTTGCTTCAGGCGCACGAGCAACAGCCGCTGACCATGCGCACGCAGCTCGGCGGCAAAGATGCGCAGCGCCTCGATCGCCGTGCCGTCGAGGTCGGGCGTCTCCTCCAGGCTCAGCATGATCGTATTGGGCGCGCTTGCCTGCGCGGCGATCAGCTTACGTGCTGCGCTGAGCACCCGGTCGGCATTCGCGAAGAACAGCGGCGCCTCGGGACGCACGATCATGATGCCGTCGACGGGCCGGGCATCGGCATGCGCCGACAGATCGACGAAGTCGTGGCTGTCGCGCAAGCGGCCGAGCACGCTCACCTTCGGCTCGGAGAAATTGCGCAGCGTCAGCAGCAGGCTCACGCCGATCGCGACGATGAGGCCATGCAGCACGCCGAGCACGAGCACGCCCACGAGCGCCGCGACCGAGACGAGGCGATCGCGCCGCCAGGCCCAGTACGGCCGAAACACGTCCGGATGCAGCGAATGGCTGACGGCATAGATGACGATAGCCGCCAGCACGGGCTCCGGAATGCGCGCGAGCTGCGACCGCAGAAAGAAGACGAGCAGCCCGACGACAACGGCGGCAACAAGGCCCGCCCAACGCGTCTGCGCCCCGGCCGCTTCGTTGGCCGACGTCGCCGAATACCCCGCGCCGACAGGCATGCCTTGCAGCATCGCCGAAACGAGGTTCGCACCGCCCAGGGCAACGAGATCGCGATTGGCCGACATCGCGTCGCCGTGCTTGAGCGCGAAGCTGCGAATCGAGCCGTACGACTCGGCGTAGAGGATCAGCATCAGCGCGAAGGCGAGCTCGACCGTCTGCAGCCATTGCGGCCGCGCGAACGCGGGCAGTGCGAAGCGCACGTCCTGCACGTCGATCGCCCCGACAACGGCAATGCCCCAGCGGTGCCAGTCGATGAAGTACCCCGCGCCGATACCGAGGACGATGACGACGAGCGTCGCCGGAATGCGTGCGCGCCGGCCGAGCACGAAAAGGATCGCGAGCGCGATGCCGCCCAGCGCGGTGCTGTACCTGTTCCATGCATCGAACTGCCGTGCGAGATCGAACGCCATGCGCGGCACGTCGCTGTAATGCGACGACACGCCGAGAATGCTCGGCAACTGCTTGACGGCGATCGTCAGCGCAAGGCCGAAGGCGAACCCGCGCAACACGGGTTTGGCGACGAAATCGGACATACCGCCGAAGCGCGCGAAGCCCGCGAGTGCGAACAGCACGCCGGTGGCCGCGACGAGCGCGGCCGCGTAAGCGAGCTGTGCCCCGCCGCCGGCTTGCGCGCTGACGGTGGCCGCGAGTACGGCCGCCGACGATGAGGTCGAGGAAACGATCGCGAAGCGGCTGCTGCCGAGCAGCGCGTAGACGACGAGCCCCACCAACAGCGCGACGAGCCCCGCTTGCGGCGGCAGATTGGCGATGCTCGCGTAAGCCACGGCCTCCGGCAATAGCAGCCCCGCGATCGACATGCCTGCGAGTGCGTCCTTGAGCGCGCGCTGCGCAGGCGGCTTCGGCGCGCTGGGCCGCGCATACTGAGACGGGTCTTGCAGATGCGCCGCGGCGGCGTGCCCCGTGTCGATCGTCATGGCATGAAACGCCGGGTCAATGGGCCGGGGCGGCCATCGCGCCCGACCAGCCCGGCAGATAGCGGGCGTCGGGATCGTGCGCGCAGGCAAGCGCCGCCTTGAGCGCCTTGTCGAAATCCTTGCGGATGCGCTTTTCGGAGATCTTCGGCCGCAGATAGTCGGCCCAGAGAAATTCGCTGAACGGCGTCGTGTCCTTCGCAAAGCCGCCGATGCGGCGCAACTCGCCCGCCAAGCTGCGATAGGGATCGTCGACGAGTTCGGTCAAGGTCGTGGGCAAACGGCCGTAGTCGTGCCGCGTACCGTCGGGACCGAACGGATGCACCCACTGAAAGTGCTCCATCATGCGCCAGAAGATCGCGGGTTCGAGCCACGAAAGATCGCGCAACATCATCATCGGAACCCGGCTCTCGCCTTCTTCGATGAGCGCAAGCCCGAGGTGGTGATGATCGACGATGAAGTGCTGCTCGCCGGGGCCGAGAACCGCCGGGAACCAATGCGTAGAAATGGCCTGCGCGCGCGCTTTCTTGTCGAGCGACTTCCAATGCGCGCGCTTGACCTCGACCTCGTGATAGCCCACCGTGATCTGCGTGGGCCGAAGCGTATCGAGCGGTACCGATATCAGGCGAACGTCGGTGGTCGGACCTTGCATGATGATCTTCCCTCCTTGTTATACGTCACATCGTGCGCAAAACGCCGAGCCCGGCGTCGATGCTCAGCGGCCGCCGCGGTTCGGCGCGACGTGCGCCGACGATTTCTTCCGCATGAGCTTGTACAGCGCGGCCAGCACGACCGGCACGACCGCCGCGCCCACGCCGACGAGCACGATCAAGTTCAAGTACTGACGAATGAACGGAATATTGCCGAAGAAGTAGCCGGCCAGCACGAGCAACAATACCCACAGCGCGGCGCCGGTCACATTGAAGAACTGGAAGCGCCCCATGCGCATGTCCGACACGCCGGCCACGAACGGGGCGAACGTGCGCACGACGGGAATGAAGCGGGCGAGCACGATCGTCTTGCCGCCGTGCCGTTCATAGAAATTGTGCGTTTTTCGCAGCGCGGCCCGGTCGAGGAAGCGCTCCAGCAACGGAATATGCGTATTGAAGACCTTCGGCCCGATGGCCCTGCCGATCAGGTAGTTGACGCTGTTGCCCCCCACCGAGGCGACGAGCAGTAGCGCGATCAGCGACGGCAGATTCATCTCCCCCGTCGCGCAAAACGCCCCGCCGATGAACAACAGCGAATCGCCAGGCAAAAACGGCAAGACCACGAGACCGGTCTCGCAAAAGACGATCAGAAAGAGCACGGCATAGACCCACGCGCCGTATTGATGGACGAAATCGCCGAGAAATTTGTCGATATGCAGAACCAGGGCGACGAAATGGAGCAGCGTGTCCAAAGGCATTCCTTGCTAAAAATCGAAACGAGCGAAGCGCCACGGGGCGGTGCAGCGAGGCCGCACCGTCGTCCGGCGTCATCGCGCCATGATACCGAAACTACATGACCGATCTCGAAACGGCGCGGCACACGGCGCCGGCCACGGAAATCGGCGGGCGGCGAATCGCTATAATCGCCCCATGTCCGAATTCCCCGAATCGCCGGCCGATGCCGAGCGCGCCGCGCAGCCGATGACGCCGACGCGCCGCGCGATCGCGCCGCTGCCCGATCAGCTCATCAGCCAAATCGCCGCCGGCGAGGTCGTCGAACGCCCGGCCTCGGTCGTCAAGGAACTGCTCGAGAACGCGCTCGATGCGGGCGCCAAGACGCTGCGCATCACGCTCGACGCGGGCGGCGTCAAGCGCATCTCAATCGCCGACGACGGCTGCGGCATGCCCCCCGGCGAGTTGCCGCTCGCGCTGATGCGCCATGCGACGAGCAAGATCCGCTCGCTCGCCGAGCTCGAGGCCGTCGCCACGCTCGGGTTTCGCGGCGAGGCGCTCGCTTCGATCGCGTCCGTGGCCGAAATGTTCATCACGAGCCGCACGCTCGACGCCGCGCACGCAACGCGCATCGACGCGCAAACGGGCGCGTTGACGCCGGCCGCGGGCGGCGTGGGCACGACGATCGAAGTGCGCGAGCTTTACTTCAACACGCCCGCGCGCCGAAAGTTCCTCAAAAGCGAACAAACGGAGCTCGGCCATTGCGTCGAGATGATCCGGCGCGCCGCGCTCGCGCGGCCCGACGTCGCGATTTCGGTCATGCACAACGGCCGCGCGCTCGAGCACTGGAACGCGAGCGAGCCGCCCGCGCGCGTCGCCAAGATACTCGGCGAAGCGTTCGCGAGCGCTCACCTGCCGCTCGAGGAAGTCGCCGCAGACATTGCGCTCTATGGCTGCGCAGGGCTGCCGACGGCGAGCCGCGGCCGCGCGGACCAGCAATATTTTTTCGTCAACGGCCGCTTCGTGCGCGACAAGCTGCTGACGCATGCCGTCCGCGCGGCCTATGAAGACGTGCTGCACGGCGACCGCTATCCGTCGTACGTGCTGTTCCTCGACCTGCCGCCCGAGGGGGTCGACGTCAACGTGCATCCGTCGAAGATCGAAGTGCGTTTCCGCGACTCGCGCGCGGTCCATCAGTTCGTATTCCATGCGCTGCAGCGCGCGCTGGCCCGTCACGCCGGCGCTTCGCCCGAGACAACGGCACTCGGTCATGCGGCGCAGATCGAGCCGCGTGCGGATTCAGGGCTAGGCGGCGGCGCGGCCGGGGCCACGGGTACGGGCGCGATGCCTGGGGGCGTCTCGATCACGGCGGCGAGCCGCGGCGCAACGACATGGATGCGCGATGCGCGCATGACGCAGGGCACGCTGCCCGTTGCGCAACCGCTGGCGCTCTACGATGCGCTGTTCGGGCGCAAGGATGCCACACGCACGAGCGGCGCAGGCGAAAGCGAAGGCGGAATCGCACCTTGGTTTGCGTCAACGACGTCGTCGGCTTTTGAGGCGCGCGACGGCGCCGCGCAAGAGGCCGAAGCGGCCCAAGCAGGCCGCTCGTTCGGCGCCTCGCACGCCCCGATGGCGGCCGATCTCGATCATCCGCTCGGGTTCGCGATCGGCCAGATCCATGGCGTCTACGTGCTGGCGCAGAACGCGCGCGGGCTCGTGATCATCGATATGCACGCGGCGCACGAGCGCATCCTCTACGAGCAATTCAAGCTCGCGCTGGCCGAACGAACGGTGGCCGTGCAGCCCCTGTTGATTCCGGTTTCGATGACGGCCGACGCCGTCGAAATCGGCACGGCGGAAGAAGAGCGCGAAGCGCTCGACGCGCTCGGCTTCGA
The DNA here is from genome assembly GCF_017315725.1 of Trinickia acidisoli. NCBI lineage: Bacteria > Pseudomonadati > Pseudomonadota > Betaproteobacteria > Burkholderiales > Burkholderiaceae > Trinickia > Trinickia acidisoli. Next base: position 820,683 of record NZ_JAFLRG010000001.1, on the reverse strand, counting down.
TCTCGCTCCGCTCTCGCCGACAACGCTCGCCATCCGCGCCGTGCCGGCGCTGCTCAAAGACGCCGATCTACCTGCGCTCGCGCGGGCGGTGCTGGCCGATTTGCATGCCTTCGGCGGCTCGCGCGTGCTGACCGAGCGCCAGCACGAACTGCTCGGCACGCTCGCATGCCATCACGCCGTGCGGGCGAACCGGCGCTTGACGCTCGACGAGATAAACGCGCTGCTGCGCCAGATGGAAGCGACCGAACGCGCCGACCAGTGCAATCACGGCCGGCCGACCTGGTATCAGCTCACGCTCGCCGATCTCGACCGGCTTTTCCTGCGCGGACAGTAAGCGCATGAACGAGCCGAACAAGCCGCCTCGCGTCGCGATCGCTTGCCTGCTGGGCCCGACGGCGTCGGGCAAGACCGCGGCAGCGCTCGCGTTCGCGGCCAAGTATCCGACGGAAATCGTCAGCGTCGATTCGGCGCTCGTCTATCGGGGCATGGACATCGGCACCGCGAAGCCCACGCTGGATGAGCGTGCAAGCGTACCCCACCATCTGATCGACATCCGCGAGCCGACGCAAGCCTACTCGGCGGCGGATTTTCGTGCCGATGCGCGGCAAGCGATCGGAGAAGTGCTCGCGCGAGGCCGCGTGCCGCTGCTCGTCGGCGGAACGATGCTCTACTACAAGGCGCTGACGCAGGGCTTGAACGACTTACCGTCCGCCCACCCTGACGTGCGCGCGGCGCTGGAAGCCGATGCCGCGCGCGACGGCTGGCCCGCGCTGCACGCACGGCTCGCAGGCGTGGACCCGGCCACGGCGGCACGCCTCGCGCCGAACGACGCACAGCGTATCCAACGCGCGCTCGAAGTCTTCCTGCTGACGGGCCAGCCGATGTCGATGCTATTGGCAAACGCTGAGCGCCGCGAAGAAACACCCTACCGCTTCGTCCCGATCGCGCTCGAGCCGAGCGACCGCGCCGTCCTGCACGCGCGCATCGCAGAGCGTTTCGACGCCATGCTCGCAGCCGGCTTTATCGACGAGGTGCGGCGGCTGCGCGCACGTGGAGACTTGAACCCGGAGTTGCCGTCGATGCGCTGTGTCGGCTATCGGCAGGCATGGGAGCACCTCGATGCGGCGATCGACCACGCGACGATGCGCGACAAGGGCATCTTCGCCACACGCCAGCTCTGCAAGCGGCAGTTGACTTGGCTGCGCTCGATGCCCGAGCGTATCGTCGTCGATTGTTGCGCGCCGAATGCGACGAGCGATGCGGTGAGCGCGGTCGAAGCGGTTGTCTCGGGCAACGCGCTCGACATGTCCGCATAAATCGGATCGAGCGCGGCACCATAACTTGCCCAGCGCGCTGTCGATTAAAAAAGCCGCTTGGCTCAAACCCAAGCGGCTTCTCTTCGACAACGAGCGCGACGCAAACCTGCGACGCCGGCACCTGAACGGCGTGGACCGTTCAACGACTCGTCGCGAACGTCTCGCTCAAACGACCACCGTCTGCGCCTCGCCTTCCTTGCTCGCCCGCACGACGCCGATCTTCCACACCTGCTCGCCGGCGGCCGTCAGGTCGCGCAGCGCGGCGTCGGCATCGGATGCCGCGACGATGACCGCCATCCCGATCCCGCAGTTGAAGACGCGATGCATCTCGGCATCGGCAACGCCCCCATGCTGCTGCAGCCACGTAAAAAGCGGCGGCATCGGCCAGGCCGACTGCCGCAGCTCAACCGTGAGTCCTTCGCGCAGCACGCGCGGAATGTTTTCGACGAGGCCCCCGCCCGTGATATGCGCCATCCCCTTCACGGCGATCTTCTGCATCAGCGCGAGCAGCGGCTTGACGTAGATGCGCGTGGGCGCCATCAGCGTGTCGGCGAGCGAGCGGCCATGGAAATCGGCCGACAAATCGGGGTTCGCGCGCTCGATGATCTTGCGCACGAGCGAGAAGCCGTTCGAATGGATGCCGCTCGAAGCCACGCCCAGCACGACGTCGCCGGAGGCGATCGTGCCGCCGTCGATGATCTTGCTCTTTTCGACGGCGCCGACCGCAAAGCCCGCGAGGTCGTATTCGCCGTCGGGATACATGCCCGGCATTTCGGCCGTCTCGCCGCCGATCAGCGCGCAACCGGCCAGCTCGCAGCCCTGCGCGATGCCTTTGACGACCGTGGCGGCCGTGCCGACGTCGAGCTTGCCGCAGGCGAAGTAGTCGAGGAAGAACAGCGGCTCGGCGCCTTGCACGAGGATGTCGTTGACGCTCATCGCCACGAGATCCTGGCCGACCGTATCGTGTTTGTTCAGATGGAAGGCCAGCTTCAGCTTCGTGCCGACACCGTCGGTGCCGGAGACGAGCACGGGCTCGCGATACTTCTTCGGCACCTCGAACAGCGCGCCGAACCCGCCGATACCGGCTAGCACGCCTTCGCGCAGCGTCTTCTTCGCGAAGGGTTTGATGGCATCGACGAGCGCATCGCCGGCGTCGATGTCGACGCCCACGTCACGATACGACAGACCCTGGGCGTCCGGAGCGGATTTCGGTTGATTCATGGGGAGGAGCGAGAAGGTCGGTAAAATGCGATTTTAACCGATGCCGACTGGGATACGCCTTTGTCGCAGAATTCACCGATTCTCACGCCCTACCAACGCCAGGCCCTGTTCTGGGGCGCCGTCGCGCTCGGCCTCGGCATCCTGCTCTGGGCGCTGAGCCCCGTGCTGACGCCGTTCCTGCTCGGCGCGATCCTCGCCTACATCCTGCAGCCCGGCGTCGGATGGCTCGTGCGCCACCGCGTGCCTCGCGGCATCGCGGCGCTCTTGATGATGCTCGTGTTCGCGCTGCTCGTCTCGCTGCTCGCCCTGCTCGTCTTCGCGGTCGTGCAAAAGGAAGGGCCGGAATTGAAGGCGCAGATTCCGGGGCTGATCTCGCATCTGCACGACTGGCTGCAGCCCAAGCTCGCGCTGCTCGGCTACGGCGACGTCTTCGACTTCTCGAGCCTGCGCGACATGCTGACGACCCAGCTCGAGGGCAGCGCGCAAACGGTCGCGCTCGCGGCCTGGAAATCGCTGCGCACGAGCAGCAACGTCATGATCACCGTGATCGGTGACGTGGTGATGGTGCCGCTCGTGCTCTACTACCTGCTCTACGATTGGAACACGATGCTCGCGCGCCTTGCGGGCATCGTGCCGCGGCGCTGGCTGCCCAAGACACTCGAGCTCGCCGTCGAGATGGACCGCACACTGTCGCAGTATTTGCGCGGCCAGTTGCTCGTGATGGGCGTGCTCGCCGCGTTCTACGGCCTTGCGCTCACGATCGCCGGCTTCGAAATCGCGCTGCCGATCGGCATCTTCACGGGGCTCGCCGTCTTCATCCCGTACGTCGGCTTCGCAACGGGCCTGGCGCTCGCGCTGCTCGCGGCGCTGCTGCAGTTCGGCAGCCTCTACGGCTTCGTCGCCATCGCGATCGTCTACGGCATCGGGCAAATCCTCGAGAGCATGTTCCTCACGCCGCGCCTCGTCGGCGAGCGGATCGGCCTGCATCCGCTCGCGGTCATCTTCGCGTTGCTCGCGTTCGGCCAACTGTTCGGCTTCTTCGGGATACTGCTCGCGCTACCCGTGAGCGCGATACTGTCCACCGCACTGCGCGAAGTGCGGCGCGGCTACCTCGCGAGCGCGCTTTATAAGAATTGATCGTTTGTGATTGTTTGCGTTCCTCCCATCGTGACTGTGCATCGCCAACTGACGCTCGACCTCGGCACGCCGCCACCGTCGACGTTCGACAACTTTTTCGCCGGCGCCAACGCGGAACTCGTCGCGCGGCTCGCCGAGCTCGACAGCGCGCTCGCGGCGGGCCCGCTCGCCGACCGTACGTTCTATGTCTGGGGCGAGAGCGGCAGCGGGCGCAGCCATCTGCTCTCGGCGCTCGTGCACAGCGCGGCGCCGGGCCGAGCGTCGTTTCTCGGTCCGCAAAGCGCGCTGACGGCGTTCGCGTTCGATCCGCGTGTCGCGATCTACGCGGTCGACGACTGCGATAGGCTCTCGAGCGCGCAGCAAATCGCGCTGTTCAACCTCTTCAACGAGGTGCGCGCGCATCCGACGAGCGCACTTGTCGCCACCGGCAACGCCGCGCCGATCGGGCTCGCCGTGCGCGAGGATCTGCGCACGCGCCTGGGCTGGGGTCTCGTGTTCCACCTCGCCCCGCTACCCGACGAACGCAAGAGCGCCGTCCTCAAGCACGCCGCCAAGGAACGCGGCATCGCGCTTGCCGACGACGTGCCGGCCTACCTGCTTACCCACTTTCGACGCGACATGCCGAGCCTAATGGCACTGCTCGACGCGCTCGACCGTTTCTCGCTCGAGCAAAAGCGCGCAATCACGCTACCGCTCTTGCGCGCGATGCTCTCCTTGCCGGCCTTTGATGCCGCCCCCGAGGGCTCGCCGGCTACGGCGAGCCGCTTCAAGTAAAATGCGCACTCATGACGAATCTCGCACTCTTCGACCTCGATCACACGCTCATCCCGACCGACAGCGACCACGAATGGGGCCGCTTCATGGTGAAGCTCGGCATCGTCGATGCCGAAACGTATCTGCGCGACATCGATCGCTTCTACGCCGACTACAAGCGCGGCCAACTCGACATCCACGCGTATCTCGAGACGATCCTCGCGCCGCTCGCGCATCGCTCGCGCGCGGAACTCGCCGCCTGGCACGCGCAGTTCATGCATGAAGTCATCACGCCCGCCCTCACGCCTGTCGCACTCGAACTCGTGCGCGAGCATCAGGACAAGGGCGATCTGTGCTGCATCGTGACGGCGACCAACGAATTCATCACGCGTCCGATCGCCGATGCCTTCGGCGTCGAAACGCTGATCGCCTGCGAGGTCGAGACCGTCGACGGCCAGCCGCATTCGTCGTTCACGGGACGCGGCACGGGCACCCCCAGCTATCGCGAGGGCAAAATCGTACGCGTGGAATCGTGGCTCGCCTCGCTCGGTAAAACGTGGGCCGACTTCGAACACAGCTACTTCTACAGCGATTCGCACAACGACATTCCGCTGCTCGAGAAAGTCACCGAGCCGATCGCGACCAATCCCGACGCCACGCTGCGCGCGCACGCGCAAGCGAAGGGCTGGCGCATCCTCGATCTTTTCCAACCGTCGTGATCAAGAAACTCATCCGCAAGCTGTTCGGCCAAGATACGGATACGGCCGCGCCCGCGAGGGACGACTCCCTCGCCGAAGAAGCGACCTGGGCCGACGCGGCCACGGCCACGGACGAAGCCGCCGGGCAACCCGCGGCCAAGCCGCGCCGCAAGAAGGCCCGCGCCGATAAACCCGCGAGCGCGCCGGGGCCCGACGCGCCGGTCATCCTGTCGTCCGATATCCACGGCATCGATCCCTCGCTGCTCTCGCGCAATGCCGTGCGCGTGACCGACACCCTGCAGCAAGCCGGTTTCCGTGCGTTCATCGTCGGCGGCGCCGTACGCGATTTGCTGCTCAGCATCGCCCCCAAGGATTTCGACGTCGCCACCGACGCAACGCCCGAGCAGGTGCAGCGCCAGTTTCGCCGCGCGCGGCTGATCGGCCGGCGCTTCCAGATCGTGCACGTGCAGTTCGGGCAAGAGATCATCGAAGTGTCGACGTTCCGCGCACTCGTGGACGCCCCGAAGGAAGCCCCCTCGGGGGGTGCCCAGCAGGAAGCGTCCGCTGCCGAAGCACCGCCCAGGCGGCTGCGCCGCGACGAGCTCGATCGCCGCACGCACGCCGTCGACGCGAGCGGCCGTGTGTTGCGCGACAACGTCTGGGGCGAGCAGCACGAAGACGCGACGCGGCGCGACTTCACGGTCAACGCGATGTATTACGACCCGGCCACGCAAACGGTGCTCGATTACCACAACGGCATGGCCGACATCCGCGCGCGCCTGCTGCGCATGATCGGCGATCCGGCCACGCGCTACCGCGAAGATCCGGTGCGGATGCTGCGCGTCGTCCGCTTCGCGGCCAAGCTCGGCTTCGAGATCGACGATGCCTCGCGCGAGCCGATCCAGCCGCTCGCCGAGCTGATCCACAACGTGCCGGCCGCGCGGCTGTTCGACGAGATGCTCAAGCTGCTGCTGTCGGGCCACGCTTTGGCCTGCCTGAAGCAGCTTCGCAAGGAAGGCCTCCACCACGGCCTGCTGCCGCTACTCGACGTCGTGCTCGAGCAGCCGCACGGCGAATCATTCATCACGCTCGCGTTGAACAGCACCGACGCGCGCGTGAGGGCCGGCAAGCCCGTGTCGCCGGGGTTCCTGTTCGCGACGCTGCTCTGGCACGACATGCAGCAGCGTGCGCAGCAATACGAAGCCAATGGCGAATTCCCGGTCCCGGCGCTCCATCGCGCGATGGACGACGTGCTCGACATGCAGACCGAAAAACTCGCGATCCACAAGCGCTTTTCGGCCGACATGCGCGAGATTTGGGGTCTGCAGGCCCGCCTCGAAAAACGCTCGGGCCGCAGCGCGCTCAAGCTCGTCGAACACCAAAGATTTAGAGCGGGTTATGATTTCCTCCTATTACGGTGCGAATCGGGCGAGCTCGATCCCGAAATCGGCGCATGGTGGACGTCCTTCCTCGAAGGCAGCGCCGCCGAGCGCGAAGCGCTGCTGTCGCAGGGCGGCCGCGAGCGCGCCCCGCGCAAGCGGCGCCGCCGAGGCGGCCGCAGCCGCAAGGGCGACGACGCCGAATCGGCGGGCGCAACCAGCGCACAGGGCTCGCAAGAGGACTGAAACGGTCGCCCTGTGCCGTCGAACGGATGTCATGAAGTCGTAGGAAGCCAAGCCATGACGGTTGCTTATCTCGGTCTAGGCGCGAACCTCGGGGACGCTCGTCAATCCCTGAAGGATGCGGTCGTCTGCCTCGCCCAGCAGCACGCCATCACCGTACTCGCGAAGTCGAGCCTGTACCGCAGCGCACCGATCGATGCGGGCGGCGACGATTACTACAACCTCGTCGTCAAGCTCGAAACGCCGCTGAGCGCGCCGGCGCTGCTCGCGCTATGCCATCGAATCGAGCATCACTTCGGCCGCGAGCGGCCCTTTCACAACGCGCCTCGCACGCTCGATCTGGACATCGTCCTCTACGGTGACGCACGCATCGACGAGCCCAATCTCGTGATCCCGCATCCGCGCGCGTTCGAGCGCGCCTTCGTACTGGTGCCGCTCGTCGAGATCGATCCCGACATTTCGATTCCGGGCCACGGCCGCGCCGACGCGCTCTTGCCCAGCGTCGCCCATCAGCGCATCGAAAAGGTGAAGACTTGCCGCTGCGCCCTGGCCGACGCCTTCACGAGCGGAGCGACGCAAGCGGCCAGCCGGGAACGCGCGTCGGCCAGCTCCGACAAGACCGAAGCCGCCGCGGCCCCCGCCGCAACGAGCGGCGGTAAAACCGGATGTCGATGAACGCCCCGCCCGTAACGGTGACGGCACCCGATCTGCGCGCCCCGCATCGCCATATCGCGATCGAAGGGCCGATCGGTGCGGGCAAGACGTCGCTGGCCCAGCGGCTCGCCGAACGCTGGCCGATGCGCGTGCTGCTCGAGCGGCCCGAAGCCAATCCGTTTCTCGAGCGCTTCTACGAAGACATGGCGCGCTACGCGTTGCCGACCGAGCTGCAATTTGCGCTGCAGCGGGTCGAAGAGAGTCGCCAGAGCGCCGATCTGCTGGCGCAAGGCAGTGCCGTCGTCACCGATTTCATCCCGCAGAAGAACGCGATCTTTGCGCGCCTGACGCTCGACGGCGACGAGTGGCGGCTTTACCGGATGCTCACCGAGCACCTCGACGCCACGGAAGCGCCCGTCCCCGATCTCGTCATTCACCTGCAGGCGAGCCCACCGACCCTGCTCGCGCGCGTTCAGAAACGCGCCCGGGCAGAGGAAGCACGCATCTCCGAGGCCTACCTGCGCCAGCTCAGCGACGCCTACGATCAGTTTTTCTACCACTACGACGACAGCCCCGTACTGACCGTCAACACCGAGCACCTGAATCTGCTTGAATCGGATACGGACTTCGCGCTGCTGATCGAGCACATCGAGACGATGCGCGGGCGCAAGGCGAGCTTCGTCAAAGCCGGTTAAGATCCGGCTCCACGGCGCACTCGCGCTGATTTTTCCTTTCCGAATGCGAGTTTTCCGATGACTTATTTGCAGGAATCCAATCGGCCGAAGATCACCGTGCCGAAGCTGCAAGCGATGCGCGAGGCCGGCGAAAAAATCGCAGTGCTGACTTGCTACGACGCGAGCTTCGCGTCGCTGCTCGACCGCTCCGGCGTCGACGTGCTGTTGATCGGCGATTCGCTCGGCAACGTCGTACAAGGTCAAACGACGACGCTGCCCGTCACGCTTGCCGAGATCGTCTATCACACCGCCTGCGTAGCACGTGCGCAGCCGCGCGGACTCGTCGTCGCCGATCTGCCGTTCGGCACCTACGGCACGCCGGCGCAAGCGTTCGCGAGTGCCGTCGAGGTGATGCGCGCCGGCGCTCAAATGGTGAAACTCGAAGGTGGCGAGTGGCTGGCCGAGACGGTCCGTTTTCTCGTCGAACGCTCTGTGCCCGTCTGCGCACATCTGGGCCTCACGCCGCAATCGGTGCATGCGTTCGGCGGGTTCAAGGTGCAAGGCAGGACGGAGGAAGGCGCGAAGCAACTGCTGCGCGATGCGCTGGCGGTGCAGAACGCGGGCGCTCAACTGGTCGTGCTCGAGGCCGTGCCGCCGGCCGTCGCCGCGAACGTGACGAATGCCATCGCGATTCCAACGATCGGCATCGGCGCGGGCGTCGACTGTTCGGGCCAAGTGCTCGTGCTGCACGACATGCTCGGCATCTTCCCCGGCAAGCCGGCACGCTTCGTGAAAAATTTCATGAGTGGCGCGCCGAGCATCGGGGCTGCCATCGAAGCCTATGTGAAAGCCGTGAAGGACGGCACGTTCCCCGGGCCTGAGCACGTCTTTTGAATGAGCGCGGGCAAAGCACCGCGCAACGCATTGCAAACGACGAGCGCTTCGGCGCGCAGCACGTCGTCGCGCGTCAGCGTGCGCTCTCGCGCCTGCATGACCGGGTCTTCGAGCAGCACTTGCCGCATCACGCCCGGCAGCAACCCGGCCGACAGCGGCGGCGTGTACCAGTGGCCGTCCAGCTTGACGAAGACGCTCGAGCGTCCGCCCTCGGTCAACTCCCCGCGCTCGTTGAAGAACAGCATGTCGAAACCGCCCTTGGCTTCGGCCAGGCGCCACGCGCGATCGTATTCGGCGCGCGACGTGCTCTTATGCCGAAGCAGAAAGTCGTTCGATCGCGTCGGCGCGAAGCCGTGCTCCGGTGCGAGCAGCACGCCGACGGGTGCATCGGATGTAGCGGACGGATTGGGCACATCGGCCAACCGCGCCACCGCTCCAAGCGGGCCGCCCGTGAGCTCGGTCTTGCCGTCCTTGCCTAGCGCGAGCCGTACCCGATGCGCGGCGCCGGGCGACAGTTGCGCGCAATGTGCAGCAAGACGCTCGCGCAGTGCCGGCCCATCGAAAAGAAAATCGAGTTCTGCCGCGCTCCGGCACAGACGGGCGAGATGCCGCTCGACGTGACGCACGCCATCCTCATGCGTGGCGTACATCGTCTCGAACAATTGGAAGCCGGGGTCGGCGCCCGTCAAGAACTTCGCCTTGAGCCTGCATTCGGCATATTCGTCCGCCGCTACGCTGTCGAGCACGATGCCGCCGCCGACGCCCATCGTCCCGCGCCGCGTGCCGGTATCGCCGCCGGGTTCGGCTGCACCGAGCGTCAGCGTACGAATCGCAACCGATAGGCAGAAGTCACCGCAACCCGCGTCGTCATCGGATAACGACGAAGGCGCATCGACCCAGCCGATCGTGCCCGTATACAGCCCGCGCGGCGTCGTTTCGATTTCGTCGATGAGCTGCATCGTCCGATGCTTGGGCGCCCCCGTAATCGACCCGCACGGAAACAGCGCGCGCAACACGTCGGCAAACGACGTGCGTTCGCGCAAGTCGGCTTCGATCGTCGACGTCATCGCCCAGATTGACGGGTACGCCTCGACGGTAAACAGCGCCGGCACGCAAACCGAACCCGTCTTCGCAACGCGCGACAGGTCGTTGCGCAGCAAATCGACGATCATCAAGTTTTCAGCGCGGTTCTTCGGATCGCTGCGCAGAAACGCCACGGCACGCGCATCGGCGTCGGGCGATGCGCCCCGCGCCGTCGTTCCCTTCATCGGCCGGGTACGCAGCCGCTCGCCTGCCTTTTCAACGAAGAGTTCGGGCGAGCACGAGAGCACCCACTCGTCCCCTGGCAGCGCGATGAGCGCGCCATAGCGCACCGGTTGCCTTGCACGCAAGCGCCGATAGAGGCCCGCAGGCGAACCGAACGCGTCGAAGGCTAGACGATAGGTGTAGTTGATCTGATAAGACTCGCCGGCGCACAGCGCGTCGTGCACAGCCGCGATCGCCGCCGCGAACGCTTCCGGCGTCACGCTTTCGGCGACGTTCGCCGCACCGGCGACCGACGGCGGCGCCTCGCCCTGAGCCGGCGAAGCCGATGCGCGGGTACTTTCGTCGCACACCGTGCCGTCCAGCGCAGCCAACCACGCATCGACCTCCGCACAAGCCTGCTTTTCGCACCGCTCGAACATCAAAAAGCGCAGCGAGGAAGCGCCACGCTGCGCGGAAATCGAAGAGGAAGCGCGTGCGCGCTTGCCGAATTCGAGCTCGCGACCGAATTCGTAATCGCCGAGCACGACCGCATGCAAGCCCGTATGCATATCACGCTCGGCCGCGACGCAAACGGCATCGAGCGTCGCGGCGTCCGTGCAAACGTGCTCGCGCACGAAACCGGTATAGAGGCGGCTGGTGGGTGCCGCGGCGCTCGCATCGCAATCGTCGAGCAACGCGAAGACCGCGCTGCGTTGTTCTGCCTTCATCTGCCCATCCGTCGGCGATACGCGCGGCGCCTCACGTCAGCGCGCAGCCTTAGCCGATTAGCCGATCGATCGCCGACCGATCAATCGAAAAAACTCTTCACGCGGTCGAACCAGCTCTTGCTCTGCGGGCTGTGACGCGGACCGCCTTCGACGAGCGACTTCTCGAATTGCTTGAGCAAATCGCGCTGCGTGTCGGTCAGCTTGACGGGCGTTTCGACTTGCACGTGCACGTACAGGTCGCCCGGCACGCTCGAGCGCAGGCCCTTGATGCCCTTGCCGCGCAGCCGGAACGTCTTGCTCGACTGCGTGCCCTCGGGCACCGTGAACGTCGCGCGACCCGCGAGCGTCGGCACCTCGATCTCGCCGCCGAGCGCCGCGGTTGTGAATGGGATCGGCATTTGGCAGTGCAGATCGTCACCGTCGCGCTCGAACACCGTATGCGCCTTGATGTGGATCTCGACGTAGAGATCGCCCGGCGGGCCGCCGTTCACGCCCGGCTCGCCGTTGCCCGACGAGCGAATGCGCATGCCGTCGTCGATGCCGGCCGGAATCTTCACCTCGAGCGTCTTCGTCTCCTTCACCTTGCCGGCGCCGTGGCAATGCACGCACGGATCGGGGATGTAGGTGCCGCTGCCATGGCACTTCGGACACGTCTGCTGAATGCTGAAGAAGCCCTGCGACATACGCACGGCGCCCGAGCCATTACAGGTCGGACACGTTTCGGGCTTCGTGCCCGGCTTGGCGCCCGAGCCGTGACAGATTTCGCACGAGACCCAGCTCGGCACGCGAATCTGCGTCTCGCAGCCGTGTGCCGCTTGCTCGAGCGTGATCTCCATGCTGTAGCGCAGATCCGCGCCGCGATAGACCTGCGGACCCGCGCGGCCGCGGGCCGCCCCCCCGCCGGCCGCCTGACCGAAGATGTCGCCGAAGATGTCCCCGAACGCGTCGGCAAAACCGCCGAAACCTTGCGCGCCGGCACCCGCCATGTTCGGATCGACGCCCGCATGGCCGTACTGATCGTACGCCCCGCGCTTTTGCGCGTCCGAGAGCATTTCATAGGCTTCCTTCACCTCTTTGAAACGCTCCTCGGCATTCTTGTTGTCCGGATTGCGGTCGGGGTGGTACTTCATCGCGAGCTTGCGATAGGCCTTCTTGATCTCGTCGTCGCTCGCGTTCTTGGCAACGCCCAGAACCTCGTAGTAATCCCGTTTCGCCATCGGTTCACCGCCGGTTCGCGCGTTGGCGCGCGACCGCTCCTTTCACATACTGTAGAGTCTCGCGACTCGTTAGGCAGGCGCCGCCCAGCCCTCTCGAACGGCCAAACGCCCCGCCCCCCATAAAACAAACGTGCCCGGAGAACCCGAAGGCCCGCCAGGCGTCGATTCGGCCGGCCGTTTCTCGCGAAACGCCGGCCGCCTCACGGCGCGATATCGCGACCGTCGATCAGTCCTTCTTCACTTCCTTGAACTCCGCGTCGACGACGTCGTCCTCGGGCTTGCCCGCGCCCTGATCCGCGCTCGCACCCGCACCGCCCGCCGACGCACCGCCGGCAGCCGCGCCCGCGGCACCTTGCGCCTGCATGTCGGCATACATCTTCTCGCCGAGCTTCTGCGACGCGGTGGCGACAACCTCGATCTTCGCTTCGATCGCGGCCTTGTCGGACGAGCCGCTCTTCAGCGTCTCTTCGAGATCCTTCAGCGCCGACTCGATCTTCTCCTTCTCGGAGCCGTCGATCTTATCGCCGTACTCGGTCAGCGCCTTCTTCGTGCTGTGCACGAGTGCGTCGCCTTGGTTGCGCGCATCGGCCAACTCGCGCAGACGGTGATCTTCCTCGGCGTTCGCCTCGGCATCCTTCACCATCTGCTCGATCTCCGCTTCGGACAAGCCCGAGTTCGCCTTGATGACGATCTTGTTTTCCTTGCCCGTCGCCTTGTCCTTCGCGCCGACATGCAAAATGCCGTTCGCGTCGATGTCGAACGTCACTTCGATCTGCGGCACGCCGCGCGGGGCGGGTGGAATCCCTTCGAGGTTGAATTCGCCGAGCAGCTTGTTGCCCGCGGCCATTTCGCGCTCGCCTTGGAACACCTTGATCGTCACGGCCGATTGACTGTCGTCGGCCGTCGAATACACCTGCGCGTGCTTCGTCGGAATCGTGGTGTTCTTGTTGATCATCTTCGTCATCACGCCGCCGAGCGTCTCGATACCGAGCGAGAGCGGCGTCACGTCGAGCAGCAGCACGTCCTTGCGCTCACCCGAGAGCACCTGCCCTTGGATCGCGGCGCCCACGGCCACGGCCTCGTCCGGGTTCACGTCGCGGCGCGGCTCCTTGCCGAAGAACTCCTTGACCGTCTCTTGCACCTTCGGCATACGCGTCATGCCGCCGACGAGAATGACGTCGTCGATGTCGCCAACCTTCACGCCGGCATCCTTGATCGCGATGCGGCACGGCTCGACCGTACGGGCGATCAGGTCCTCGACGAGCGCTTCGAGCTTGGCGCGCGTGATCTTCAGGTTCAAGTGCTTCGGACCCGACGCGTCGGCCGTGATGTACGGCAGATTAATTTCGGTCTGCTGGCTCGACGAGAGTTCGATCTTCGCCTTTTCGGCCGCTTCCTTCAGACGCTGCAGCGCGAGCACGTCCTTCGACAGGTCGACGCCTTGCTCTTTCTTGAACTCGCCGATGATGTAATCGATGATGCGTTGGTCGAAATCCTCGCCGCCGAGGAACGTGTCACCATTCGTCGAGAGCACTTCGAACTGCATTTCGCCGTCGACGTCGGCGATCTCGATGATCGAGACGTCGAAGGTGCCGCCGCCGAGGTCATACACGGCGATCTTGCGGTCGCCCTTCTCGGCCTTGTCGAGACCGAACGCGAGCGCGGCTGCCGTCGGCTCGTTGATGATCCGCTTGACTTCGAGGCCCGCGATGCGGCCCGCGTCCTTCGTGGCTTGACGCTGGCTGTCGTTGAAGTAGGCCGGCACCGTGATCACGGCTTCCGTGACCGGCTCGCCGAGGTAGTCCTCGGCCGTCTTCTTCATCTTGCGCAGCACTTCCGCCGAGATCTGCGGCGGCGCGAGCTTCTCGCCGTGCGCTTCGACCCAGGCGTCGCCGTTATCGGCCTTGGTGATCTTGTAGGGCATCAGGCCGATGTCCTTCTGCACTTCTTTTTCTTCGAAGCGGCGGCCAATCAAGCGCTTGACCGCGAACAGCGTGTTCCTCGGGTTCGTCACCGACTGACGCTTGGCCGGCGCGCCGACGAGAATTTCATTGTCGTCCATGTAGGCGATGATCGACGGGGTCGTGCGGGCACCCTCGGAGTTCTCGATCACCTTCACTTGGTTGCCTTCCATCAGCGCCACGCACGAGTTCGTCGTGCCGAGGTCGATACCGATAATCTTGCCCATTTTTCCTGCTCTCCTAGATATTCGATCGCTTCGACGAGACGGTGCTGCGTTCGCGCGACCGCCCGCTCAATTCAAACCTGCACTCAAGATGAGTGCCGCCGCACCGTTTTCAAGACCCTTGACCCGATGCGGTCATTCGCTTTTTTCAGATCGTCTCGACGAGCACTTCCCCGCATCCCGCCAACGGAAAAAACGGTGGCGTCGACACCGTTTGCGCTCACTTAGCCCCTCTTCGAGGAAGCGTGCGCCCGTTTGTTTACTTCGGCAGCGAGACCGTCACGAGCGCCGGACGCAGCACACGGTCGGCGATGACATAACCTTTTTGCAGCACGGAAACGACCGTGTTCGGCTCCTGCTCGGCCGGCACCATCGAAATGGCTTGATGGCGATGCGGATCGAATTTCTCGCCGACCGGATTGACGGCCGCGACACGCCCCTTTTCCATCGCGCTCGACAACTGGCGCAGCGTCAGCTCGACGCCCTCGCGCAGCTTCGTCGCATCGCCCGAGGTATCGGCCAGCGCGGCTTCGAGGCTGTCCAGCACAGGCAGCAGGTGCTCAGCGAAACTTTCGATCGCGAACTTGCGCGCCTTCGTCACGTCTTCGGCGGCGCGACGGCGTACGTTTTCGGTCTCGGCCTTCGCTCGCATGAAACTCTCGTTGAGCTCCGTGATCTTCGCCTGCGCTTCGACAAGCGCGGTGTCGGCCGCAGTGCCGGGTTCGCCCGACTGGCTCCGCGCAGCGGCGGTTTGCGCTGCGACGTTCTCGGTGGCGCTTTGCTGCGCGGCCCCTTCCGGAGACGGCGATTGCTGGCTAGCCGGATTGTCTTGCGTATGTTCCATGTCGCTGAAAATCGTCCAAAAAGTGAAATCGAAGCGGCGGCCGGCCGATGCGGCATTTCGCCCACCGAACCGAGCGGAGACGCCGGGCATACGACGCCCTTTGCCGAAGTACGACCATTGCCACCGCGCATCGCGGGGCAAGTGGGGGCGCCGCGAGACATTTCAAGCCCCCGGCGCCTCTTTTTCGCACCTTTTGCGCGACCTGCTCGAACCGGAAACGAACGGTAACACTGGTTACGGCACCAAAGCCAAAACCGCGTTGAGCACCATCCTGGTTTGCCCTAAACTGCTTT
This sequence comes from Trinickia acidisoli, assembly GCF_017315725.1. Lineage (NCBI taxonomy): Bacteria > Pseudomonadati > Pseudomonadota > Betaproteobacteria > Burkholderiales > Burkholderiaceae > Trinickia > Trinickia acidisoli. Next base: position 805,202 of record NZ_JAFLRG010000001.1, on the reverse strand, counting down.
CATGCGTTTCACGTTCGGAACTGCTCGGCGGCGGAACGCCACAGTCTTGCCTTTCCGAAGCGTTTGCGTCCGTATCGCCTTTCTCCGTCGGGGAGTACCGTGAAACTGACCTTTGCAATCGCGGTGGTCGCGCTGGTGCTCGTCGCAGGAACCACCACCATCTGCCTGTCCGGTGCGCTGACCGCATGCACGACGGAGTACGGCGGCGCGCACGCGGCAATCGACTCGCTGTTCAGCCCTCACCTGCAAGCTTGTCGATGACGCGCCGGTCGCGCTTGGTCGGCCGCCCCTGCAGCGCGGCCGCCGGCTCCCGGTATGTGCGGCGCCGCTCGGCCTCCACGGCGCGCTTGGCTTGGCTGTCGGGCGTTTCCGCATAAAGCGTTTGCGCCACGCTCGCCGGCCCGCGCACCTCGCAAATCCCCAGTACTCGAACTTCCCAGACGATTCGCTCGATCTCGACTGCGACGAGATCGCCGACCCGCACGTCTTTCGCCGGCTTCACCGTCGCGCCGGCAATGCGCACGCGGCCTTTCTCGACGGCATCGGCAGCCAGCGAGCGGGTCTTGAAGAACCGCGCGGCCCAGAGCCATTTGTCGACACGCGTACGCGCATTGGGTTCGGTCGAAATCTTGTCTTTCATCGGAGCACCGGAAACGAAACGAAGGGAGCGCCGGCTCGTCGAGCCGAGCACGCAACGATCCCGCCCGCGCGGCAGCCGCCCTCGCTTCGCCACGTAACACGAACGCTCATGCGGGCACCCCCGCCGGCACGCCCTCGCGCACCGGCCAGCCTTGCAATTGCTGGACGACGATTTCGCCCAGCGCCGCAATCCAAGCCTCGGATGCATTGAGACAGCCGATACGATGAAACTCCTTCCCGCCGGCGTGCAGAAACTCGTCGTGCACCTCGAGACCGATTTCCTCGATCGTCTCGAGGCAATCCGCGGTGAAGCCCGGGCAGAACACGTCGGCACGGCGCACGCCCGCCGCGCCCAGCTCGCGCAACGTAGGCGCCGTATACGGCTGCAGCCACTCGGCGCGGCCGAAGCGCGACTGAAACGTCACACGACACTCGGTGGGCGTAAGCCCGAGCGCCGTCATCAAGAGCGCCGCCGTGGTGCGGCACTGATCGTGATAGGGGTCGCCGAGGTCGAGCGTGCGCTTGGGCACGCCGTGAAAACTCAGCACCAGCTTGTCCCCGCCCGCGAAATCGGGCTGGCCGCGCGCGGCCCAGTAGCGCCGCACTTGCTCGGCCAACGCCGCGATATAGGCCGGATGATCCGCATAGTGGCGAGTCGTACGCACTTCGAGCTGGTTGCGCATGCGCGCGAGCGCCGCGAAGGCCGCGTCGAAGGCCGTGGCCGTCGTCGACGACGAATATTGCGGATACATCGGCATCAACAGCACGCGCTCGGCGCCCGCGAGCTTCAACTGTCCCAGCATCGCACCGATGCCGGGCGTGCCGTAACGCATCGCGTGCTCGACGATGACGCGATAGCCGTTCGCGTGCAGCAACTGCCGCAACGCCTCGGCTTGCTTCTCCGTGTGCACGCGCAACGGCGAGCCTTCCGGCATCCAGACCGACGCGTATTTTTTAGCGGAGGAGCGGCCCCGCAGCGGCAGGATCAGCGCCCGCAGCAGCGGCTGCCAAACGAGTTGCGGAATTTCGACGACGCGCGGATCGGACAGAAATTGGGCGAGATAGCGACGCACGGCGCGCGGGGTCGGCGCGTCGGGCGTGCCGAGATTGATCAGCAGCACGGCGACGCGATGAGATAGGGCGGGCTGCGAAGGCAACTCGAGATCGAAACGCATGAGCGATAGGAAGCGCCCTAGGGCGAGGCTTAAGCGCAGCGCGAAGACGGCGCGGCTGAGGTTGACGTGAGGACCATTATAGCGACGCGATTGCGGCCGCCCATCGTCCATCCGGCCAATGGCGCGCAGGCCGGCATGCGGGCACGATAGCCATGTCCGCCACCGTGCGCACCGATTGCTCCGGATGCGCGCCGTGCGCCGACGGCTATTGCTGGCTGAGCGCGGTGGAAAGCAGGCGCGCGGTGATGTCCACGATCGGGATCACGCGGTTGTAGGCCATCCGCGTGGGGCCGATCACGCCGAGCGTGCCAACGATCTTGCCGTTCACCTCGTATGGCGCGGTCACGACGCTCATCTGCTCGATCGGCACGAGCATCGATTCGCCGCCGATGAAAATCTGCACGCCTTGCGCGTGGCTCGATACGTCGAGCAATTGAAGAAGGCTCGTCTTTTGATCGAACACGTCGAAAAGCTTGCGCAAGCGCGCCATGTCGGAGGACAAATCCGCCACTTCGAGGAGGTTGCGCTCGCCCGAAATCAGTACGGTGTCGCTCTCGTCGCTTTCCTCGGTGCTGGCCGTGACGGCGGCGTGCATCAGCGCCGTCATGTCGCCGCGCAGTTGGTCGATTTCCTCGCGCAGGCGCCGGCGCACCTCGTCGAACGAGAGCCCGCCGAAATGCGCATTGATGTAATTGGACGCTTCGATGAGCTGCGACGGCGAATAGTCGCGCTGGGTCGCCATCATGCGATTCTGAACGTCGCCTTCGGGCGTCACGATGATGAGCAAGATGCGCTTGGCCGAGAGGCGCATGAACTCGATCTGCTTGAACACGTGGCTGCGGCGCGGCGTCATCACCACGCCCGCGAACTGCGACAGGTTCGACAGCACGCTCGCCGCGGCCGCAACGACCTTCTGCGGCTCGCCGGGCTTCAAGGTCTTGCGAACGACGCGCTCGACGGCCTCGTCGTCCTGCACCGGCTCGACGGTCAGCATCGTGTCGACGAAGAGCCGATACCCGCGGGGCGTCGGAATCCGGCCGGCGGACGTGTGCGGACTCGCCACGAGCCCCAGCTCCTCCAGATCCGACATCACGTTGCGGATCGTCGCGGGGCTCAATTCGAGCCCCGAGTACCGCGACAAGGTGCGCGAGCCGACGGGCTGGCCTTCTGCGATATAGCGCTCGATCAGCGTTTTGAGGAGAGTTTGTGCGCGGGGTTCTAGCATGACGCAAAATTTTAGCCGAAGGCGTGCCCCCCGCGAGCGCGTAATGGCGCTCGAGCGTTCGCATGCGCACGGTGCAACACATAGGCCGGCAACACGCGACGCTGTGCCGGTGACGGGCGCGCCTGGCCGCCGGCGTCTTATCGGGACAACACCATTCTAGCGACAAATCGCTGCCGCGGGACGCCGCGCGCCGCCGCACCCGGTTCGGGCAAACCACGACGACGTTCTTTTCGACACACACCTATGGTGTAATGCCGGCATGGAAATTGGTAGCCAATTCAAGACAGTGGCGCTCGTTGGGCGCAGCAACACGCCAGGCATCGGTGAGCCGCTGACGGCGCTCGCCGCCTGTATCAAGAAGCGCGGCTTTGATGTCGTGTTCGAGGCCGAAACCGCTCTCGACATCGGCGTGTCGGGCTATCCGGCGCTGACGCCCGCCGAGATCGGTGCGCGCGCAGACGTCGCGATCGTACTCGGCGGCGACGGCACGATGCTCGGCATCGGCCGCCAACTCGCGCCTTACCGCACGCCGCTCATCGGGGTGAACCTGGGGCGCCTCGGCTTCATCACGGACATCCCGATCGCCGAGATGAGCCAGCGCGTGACCCAAATGCTGGCGGGCAGTTTCGAGCGCGAGGAGCGCACGCTGCTCGAAGCGCGTATCGTGCGCGACGGCGAGCCGATTTATCATGCGCTCGCGTTCAACGACGTCGTCGTCAACCGCAGCGGCTTTTCAGGCATGGCGGAACTGCGTGTGTCGGTCGACGGCCGCTTCATGTACATTCAGCGCTCGGACGGGCTCATCGTCGCCACCCCGACGGGCTCGACGGCCTATGCACTGTCCTCGCAAGGCCCGATTCTGCATCCGCAGCTCCAGGGGCTCGTGCTCGTGCCGATCGCCCCGCATGCGTTGTCGAACCGCCCGATCGTGCTGCCGGACGACAGCAACGTCAGTATCCAGATCATCGGCGGACGGGACGTGAACGTGAACTTCGACATGCAATCGTTTACCGCCGTGAAGCTCAACGACACGATCGAGGTGCGCCGCTCGCGGCACACGGTGCCCTTCCTCCATCCCGTCGGCTACAGCTATTACGCGACGCTGCGGCAAAAGCTCCATTGGAACGAGCACCCGTCCGACGAGGAAGACGATGCCGGGGCAACGTGACCCGGCGCCCGCCGATTTCCGCCGCTTCCGTACAAAACGCCGTTAAGACGACTCTCATGCTCCGCCACCTCTCGATACGCGACTTCGTCATCGTCGCCGCGCTCGATCTCGAATTCGACCGCGGCTTCACCGTGTTCTCCGGCGAAACGGGCGCGGGCAAGTCGATCCTCATCGACGCGCTCGCGCTGACGCTCGGGGCACGCGCCGACTCCGACGTCGTGCGCGCCAAGGCCGCGCGCGCCGATCTCACGGCTGAGTTTCAGGCCGGCGGCGAGGTCGCGCGCTGGCTCGACGAGCACGCGCTCGGCGGCGAGGAGGCCGGCGCCGGCGACGAGAGCCGCGTGCTGCTGCGCCGCGTCGTCGATGCCAACGGGCGTTCGCGCGCATTCATCAACGGCACGCCGGCCACGCTCGCCCAGTTGCGCGAGGTCGGCGAAATGCTCGTCGACATTCACGGCCAGCATGCGCACCAGCTTTTGATGCGGCCCGACGCTCAACGCACGCTGTTCGACACGCATGCGGGGCTGACGCCGATCGCAGCTAGTGTCGCGCGCGCCCACCGCGCGTTGCGCAACGCGCAACAAGCGCTCGAGCTGGCCGGCACGCGCGAACGGGAACTCCAGCTCGAACGCGAGCAGCTCGCCTGGCAGCTTGCGGAACTCGACAAACTCGCGCCGCAGCCCGGTGAATGGGAGGAAATCAGTGCCGAACACCGGCGCCTCGCCCACTCGGCCAATCTGATCGAAGGCGTGCGCGGAGCGCTCGATACCATTTCGGAGTCCGACGGCGCAATGCTCGGCCAGCTCGGCTCGATCGTTTCGAAATTGCGCGATCTGGCCGAGATCGATCCCGAACTCGGCGATGCGCTCGCCGCGCTCGAACCAGCCGAGATCCAATTGCGCGAAGGCGCGTACTCGCTGACTCACTATGCGCAGCGGCTAGAGCTCGACCCGGATCGCCTCGCGCAAGTCGAGCGACGGCTCGATGCGTTGCATTCGCTTGCGCGCAAATTCCGTCTGCAACCCGAGACACTGCCGCAGGAACACGAGGATCGACGCGCGCAGCTCGCCGCGCTCGACGCCGCGGCCGATCTCGATGCGCTGCGAGCCGTCGTCGAAAAAGCGCATCAGGCCTATATGGGTGAAGCCAAGCAGCTATCGAAGGTGCGCGCCAAGGCTGCGAAGGCACTCGGCGCGGCGGTCACGACCGGCATGCAGGAATTGTCGATGGCCGGCGGCCGTTTCGAAGTCGCGCTCGTACCGCTCGTGGAGGGCGGTGCGCACGGGCTCGAGCAGATCGAATTTCGCGTGGCCGGCCACGCCGGCGTGCCGTTGCGGCCGCTTGCGAAAGTGGCGTCCGGCGGCGAGCTCGCCCGGATCAGCCTCGCCCTGGCCGTCATCGCGAGCGCGGCGAGCCTCACGCCAACGCTGATCTTCGACGAAGTCGACACGGGCATCGGCGGTGGTGTGGCGGAAGTCGTCGGCCGCCTGCTGCATCAGCTCGGGCACGACCGGCAAGTGCTGTGCGTCACGCACCTGCCGCAAGTCGCGGCACGCGGCGATCATCACTTCCAAGTGACGAAGGGGATGGGCGACGGCGGCGCGACGCTCTCGACCGTCGTCGCACTCAATCATGCGAGCCGCATCGAGGAAGTCGCGCGCATGCTTGGAGGCCTCGAGATCACGGCCACGACGCGCCGGCACGCCAAGGAAATGCTCGCCGCGTAAAGCGCGGGCCGACGCGAGGTCGCCACCGCGCCATCGCTTACGCGACAAGTGCCGCGCTCAGCCGAACACGCGGCGCCAAAGCTTGAGCACGGCATCGCACTCCGGCGCAATGCGCTCATGCGGCACGCGCGCCTTTTCCATACCGTCGAGCCGCAATTGGTGCTGAAGCTTGCGGTAGGTCCGATAGGCCGCGCCGACTGTCTCCGCCTCCTCGGCACTCATGAGCCCGAAACGCGCGACCTCGCGCAGGAGCGCAATGTTGCCCGTGTTGCGAATCAGTTCGGGATCGTGCGCGGCATGCAGCAGCACCCAATACTGAACGATGAACTCGATGTCGACCATGCCCCCGCGGTCGTGCTTGACGTCGAACAGATCGCTGGGATTCGGATGGCCCGCCGCGACACGCTCGCGCATCGCCACGATCTCGGCCAGGAGCGGGCCGCTTTCGCGCAGCGTCGTCAGCACACGGTGGCGGATGTCTTCGAACTCGCGCCCGATCTGCGGGTCGCCAGCACAAAAGCGTGCGCGCGTCAGTGCCTGGTGTTCCCAGACCCACGCCGTATTGGCCGCATCCCCTTCGCGTAGCTGATAGCGCCGAAATGCGTCGAGGTCGGTGATGAGCAAGCCTGACTCGCCGTTCGGCCGCAGCCGCAGGTCGACGTCGAACAGCGTGCCTGCGCCGGTCGCCGTCGTCAGCCACGTGATGAGCCGGCGCGTGAACGTCGAATAAATGTCCGAGGCCGCGTCGTCCGGGTCGTCGTAGAGAAAGATCAAATCGAGGTCGGATGCGTAGCCGAGCTCCTTGCCGCCGAGCTTGCCGTAAGCAATGACCGCGAAGCGCGGCACCTCGCGATGGCGCTTCGACAACTGCTGCCAAACGGTTTCGATCGCCACGTCGAGAACGGAGTCGGCGAGTTCGGACAGGCGGTCGCTCACCTGCTCGACGGTCAACCGCCCCGCCAGATCGATCAGCAGGATGCGGAACACCTCGGCCTGATGCGCATGGCGCAGCAAGTCCATCTGCTGCTCGACGCCATCGGCGGCGGCCAGACGCGCACGCAGCGACATCTTGAATTCGAGCCAGTCGAAGGGGCTGCCGATCGCTTCGTCATCGAGCAGTTCGTCGAGCAACTGAGGGTGCCGAATCAGATAGCCGGCCGCCCAGCGCGACCCGGCGAGCACGGCCAGCACGCGTTCGAGCGCGGCCGGATATTCGTTGAGCAGCGCCAGGTACGCGCCGCGACGGCTCACGGCTTCGAGCAGGTCGATCAGGCGGGCGAGCGTCGGGCCGCGCTTGGCTTGCGGCTCCATCGCCGCGGCAGCATCGAGTGCGCGCGCCGCGATCGTGTCGAAACGCTCGCGGTTGCGCTCGGGCAGCCCCTGGTAGCGCGCCGAGCGGCGCACCGCGGCGAGGCGCGCGTGCACGTCGCTCGCATCGTCGAAGCCGGCCGCCTTCAAACGAACGATCGCTTGCTCGTCGGCAGCTTCATCCTCGAGCGCGGAACTCCAGAGCGCGCCCGCCCGCAAGGCGTCAGGGTCGCACGCGCCGGTCGCCTGCGCGCGCGCGCCGGCCTTGTCGGCGAAGATTTGGTCGAATTGCGTCTCGACGCGCTCGCGATGGCCGTCGAGCGCCGTCATGAACGTCGCGACGTCGGCAAAGCCGAGCGACGCGGCAAGCCGTGCGCGCTCGTCGGCATCGACGGGCAGCGCATGTGTCTGCGCGTCGTTGCGATACTGCAGCCGATGCTCGAGTTCGCGCAGGAAACGGTAGGCATCGGATAGGTCCGCGCACACGGACGGCGCGACCAAGCCTCGCGCCGCCGCATGACGGAGCACGGCTAGTGTCGGACGGATTCGAAAACCCGAATCCTGGCCGCCGCGGATCAATTGAAAGACTTGCGCGCTGAACTCGATCTCGCGGATGCCGCCCCGGCCGAGCTTGATGTCGTCGGCCTTGTCGGGCCGCATCGTAGCGCGACGCTGCGCTTCTTCGCGAATCTGCCGGTGCAGCGAGCGAATCGCGCCGATCACGCCGAAATCGAGGTAACGCCGGTAGACGAACGGCTTGACGAGCGCCTCGAGCTGCTCGGCTAGGCGCCGCGCCGCATCGCTGTCGTGCTCCGACACCAGCCGCCCCTTGATCCAGGCATAGCGCTCCCACTCGCGGCCCTGGACGTAAAAATACTCCTCGAGCATGCCCAGGCTGCAGACGAGCGGGCCCGAATCGCCGTTCGGGCGCAACCGCATGTCGACACGAAAAACGTACCCGTCCGCGGTCGGCTCGGCAAGCGCACCGATGAGTCGGCGCCCGAGCCGTGTAAAAAATTCCTGCGTCGAGATCGCAGCACGGCTGCCGCCCGCGGTTTCGCCATCGTCTTCGTAGACAAAGATGAGATCGATGTCGGACGACACGTTCAGCTCTCGGCCTCCGAGCTTGCCCATACCGACCACGCCGAGCGCGAGCCGTTTGCCGTCGGCCGCCCGCGGCTCGCCGTAAAGCGCTTCCAACTCGGTGGAAAGGACGTCGAGCGCGCGCTGGATCGCGGCCTCGGCCAAGTCGGTCATCGTGCCCGTCACTTCGGCGACGTCCGCTTTGCCGGCCAAGTCGCGCTCCATCACCGCGCAGAACACCTCCGTGCGCAGTCGGCGCAACGCGCAGCGCAGCGCCTCCTCGCCGATAGGGGTTCCCGCCTCGGCGCCGCGCGCCTTGCGGTGCTCGGCGATCAGCGCGCGCAGCCGTGCATCGATGCGCTCTCGCGTGATCGGCGCGGCGGCGAAGGCGGCGATGAGCTCGGATAGTTCGGCGCGCGCGGCGATCGCACGCGCGGCATAGGAGGAATAAGCGGAACTCAGCAGTGCGGCAGCAGTCATGGATAGGCGTGGCTCGCTTTTTGCAGCGGTAACGGCAGCCGCGAGCAACGTATCCGGTCCCGCAGGCACCGGAACGAGGCACGGCACGGCCGCGCGCCACGCAGGCAGCGAACGTTCTCGCGCGCGGGGACGGCTGGCCGCTGTGATACATTTCGTCGTCCGAGACGCCAAACTACCACATCCCCGATTCGCCGCAGTATGTCCGACAGCAAGGAATCCGCCGAAGCCGCCGTCGCCGGACACGCGCATCACGAACATCGGTGGCTGCGCCGAATTCTCAAGTTCGCGCTCGCCGTCGCCGTTCTGGTCTACTTCGCCGTTGCCGCCGTTTTCATCGGGCTGCGCTACGTGGTCCTGCCCCGCATCGACGATTTTCGGCCGCGCATCGAGACGCTCGTCAGCAGCCGCGCGCACGCCGACGTGCGAATCGGCAAGCTCGCCCCCTATTGGTCCGGCTTCGAGCCTGGCGTCGACGTGACAGACCTCGTCATCCGCGACGCCCACGGCACGCGCGCGTTGTCCGTGCCGCACGCCACCGCCACGCTATCGTGGGGCGCGCTGCTGCGCGGCAAGCCGGCGCTTGCGAGCCTCGTGATCGAGCGTCCCGACGTTCTTGCCGCGCGCGAGCCCGACGGCTCGCTCTGGGTCGGCGGCGTGCAGGTGCCCACGACGCATACGGGCAACGATACGTTCTCGACCTGGCTTCTTTCGCAACAAGCAATCGTCTTGCGCGGCGGCACGCTGCGCTGGCGCGACGCGCTGCTCAAAGCGCCGGAACTCGCGCTGCACGACGTGCGCATTGCGATCCTCAACGACGGCCTGGTCCATCGCGTCGCGCTGCAAGCACCCGCCGAAGGCACGCTACTCAAGGGCCCGCTCGATTTCCGCGCGCGCTTTCGCCATACGCCGCTGATGTCGATCGGCAAGCCACAGAATTGGACCGGCCAAGCGTACGTGTCGACAGGTCCCGTCGAGCTGCCGATCCTCGCGCGCTACGTGAAGCTGCCCGTCGCCACCTATGCGGGCCGCGTCGACAACGCGATCTGGGCGAGCTTTTCCGGCGGACACATCCGCTCGGCGCACGGCAAGCTGGAAGGATCTGACATTGCGCTGCGCGTGCGCCCAACGCAGCCGCAGCTCGACATGCCCGTCGCCCACTTCGGCTGGACCCTCTCGATCCAGGCGCAGCGCGACTACCGGCTGCAGCTCACGAATCTGCGCGCCGAACTCGGCCAGCCGCCGTTACCCGACGGCACGCCCGTGTCCCGCACGCTCACGCTGACGACGCTCACGGGCCGCTACCGCGTGCCGACGGTCGAACACGGGCAATTGATGAGCGTGACGGGCGACCGCGTCGATCTCGGCATCCTCGCCGAATTCACCCGCGCCCTGCCCGTACCGCGCCGTTTTCTCGACGAACTCGTGCGCTTCGACCCGCGCGGTATGGTTGCGAACTACACGATCGCGGTCGAGCGCGCTCGTCCCACGAGCGCGCTGGCCGCCAGCGAGGAGCGCGTCGCCGGCACGGCCCCGATCGTGCGCTATCGTTTCAAGGGCGATCTGCAAGGCATCAGCCTCGCCGCGCAAGAGCCGCCGCCCGGCCTATCGCCGGCAGGCCATCCGCGCGCCGGCCTGCCCGGGTTCGAAAATCTATGGGGCAGCATCGACGCCGACGAGCGGCACGGCACGATCACGCTCGATACGGTCAACGCGGCGGTCACGATTCCCGGAGAATTCGACGATCCGCGGCTGACGTTCGACCGCCTGCGCATGCATGGAAACTGGACCGTCAGCCCGACACGCGCACCGGGCGACGCACACAAGGCGTTTTCGATCACGGTTCCGGATCTGAGCGTCGAGAACGCCGACACCGCGGGCAGTCTCGCGGCGACCTACACGAATCCGGGCCACGGGCGCGGCGCGCTCGATTTGAAAGCGACGATCGCACGTGCGAACGTGCCGGCGATCGCGCGCTATCTGCCGACGAGTATCGGCGAGCACTTGCGCGATTATTTGGGCCACGGTCTCCAAGAGGGGGTCGCGCGCAACGCGACGATCGAGGTGCATGGCAATCTCGACAAATTCCCCTACTCGCGCGAGCCGAAGGCCGGCATCTTCCGCATCGTCGCGCCGTTCTCGGGCGGCCGGTTCGATCCTTCGCCCTATCCACCCAAGACGCTCAAGAACGGCACGCCCGACCTCTGGCCGGCGCTCGAAGGCATCGACGGCGTGTTCACGCTGAAGGAAAACAAGCTGCGTTTCGACATCGATCGCGCGCATTACAAGCGCGTCGCGATCACGCGCGTCGCGGGTCATATCGACGATCTGGGCAATCGCGGCTCGAACCTCGTCGTCGACGGGAACGCGCACGGCCCGCTTGCCGACCTGCTCGATTATGTCAACCATAGCGCCGTCGCGGGCATGACGGGGCACGTTGCCGACAAGCTGCGGGCAAGCGGCCCCGCCGGGCTCGCGCTGACGCTCACCGTGCCGCGCACGCCCAATCCGCACGTCGACGTCGCGGGCACGGTCACCCTGGACGGCAACACGTTGTCGGCACCGCAACTGCCGCCGCTCGAAGCGCTCGGCGGCCAGGTGCGTTTCACGAAGCAGACGCTCTCGCTCGAGCGCGTCGCGGGACGCTGGCTCGGCGGCGAAGTGCGCGCTACCGGCGCGCTTCAGGACAGCGGCGGCTATGCGTTCGACGTCGCCGGCCGCATCGCGGCCGACAGCGCACGGCAATTGGACCTGGACGGCCCCGCAGCCAAGATACTCGGCCACGTGTTCGGCGCCGCGCCCTACTCGATCAGCGTGCGCGGCAAGAAGGGCGCGCTGCCGACCGTCTCGGCTACCTCGGATCTGACCGGCCTCGCGCTCGATCTGCCCGCGCCGCTCGGCAAATCGCTCGGCACGCCGATGCCGCTTTCGTTCGAATTCAAGCCGCTTGGCGCTGGCGAAGGCAGCGGCAACGCCGCGACCGAAGGCATGCGCGCGCGTGCCGATCTACGCCTCGGGCCGGTCGAGGCCGCTTACATGGTCGAGCGGCGCGCCGGCGGCAATGGCGGCAGGCCCAGCCTCGCCGTTCTGCAAGGCGCGATCGGCCTGAACGCACCCGCGCGGCTCCCGCCTCACGGCGTCACCGCCACGCTGACGGGCGACTCGTTCGACGCCGACGCTTGGCGCACGTTCGCCGACGAATTACGCACCGGTCAAGAAGCTGCGCAACCGGCTGCACAACCGGCAACGCAATCGTCTGCGCAGCCCGCGCAGCGGCCACCGCGGCCGGCCTCGGCACCGCCCTCGCGAGCGTCCCAGTTCATGCCGAGCCGCATCGCCGCCCGCTTCAAAACGCTCAAGCTGCTCAATCGCCCGTGGTCGAACGTCGCCGTCGATGCGACGCAGGCATCCCGGAGCTGGCAGGCGAATCTCACCTCCGACGAAGTCTCGGGTAGCGCGTCCTGGCAGCCCGGCGCGGCCGATGCGCCCGGCGGCCAACTGCACGCAAGGTTGACGAAGGCATCGATTCCAGTCGCCGTCGGGCATGATTTGCTCGGACAGCTCACGCCGAGCGCGAACCAGCCGATGCCGGCGATCGACCTCGTCATCGACGATTTGACGATGCACGGCCACGACATCGGCCGGCTCGCCGTGAACGCGCACAACTTCGACGAAGACGGCGTGCCCGTCTGGCAGGTCGACAAGCTCGACGTCTCGAACCCCGCTGCACATCTGCTCGCGACGGCCAATTGGCGGACGTCGCGCCAGCCCGGCAGGGCAGCCGACGCCGACATGCGGCGCCGCACGGTCGTCGATTTCAAGCTCGACGTGGCTGACGCGGGCGCGCTGCTCGGCCGCTTCGGCCTGCCGCGCACGGTGAAGGGCGGATCGGGCTCGCTGTCGGGCAAGGCCGTCTGGCGCGGCGGCCCGACGGCGATCGACTATCCGACGCTCGACGGGCGCTTGTCGATGGACCTGCATCACGGCCAAATCCTGAAGGTGGACCCCGCCGTGGCCAAGCTGCTCGGCGTGCTCAGCCTGCAAAGCTTGACGCGCGTGCTCACGCTGAACTTCCGCGACGTCATCGGCGAAGGGCTGCCGTTCGAGCGCGTGTCGGGCACGGCGCTGGTGCGCAACGGCATCGCCCGCACCGACGATTTTCGCGTCGTGACCGCGCCGATGCGTGCCGATTTGGCGGGCAGCGTCGACTTCGCACAAGAGACGCAAGATCTGCACGTCGTGCTGACCCCGACGCTGAACGCGGGCTCGGCCGTGATCGCGGCAACCGTCGTCAATCCGCTCTTCGGCCTCGGCGCGCTCGTCGCCAATGCCGCCCTTTCGCAGTCGATCTCGCGCGCCTTCGCCCACGACTACGCCATCACCGGATCGTGGTCGCATCCGCTCGTCGAGCGGGTCGCGGCCGATCGGGGTAAGATGGCTGCTCCGGCCGAGGCGACGGGCCAGTAAGGCACACGGCGGGGCATGCGCCCCAGCGAGGCCCTGCGCCAGCGAGCCCCGGCAGCATCCGACACCGAATTCATGAGCGACCGCCCCGTCCATCCGACACCGTTTCGCGTCGCCGCGCTCCAGATGGTCAGCACGCCGGAGCGCGAGCGCAATCTCGAAGACGCCGAACGGCTCATCGCGCGAGCCGCGGCCGAGGGCGCCCAGCTCGTTCTGCTGCCCGAATACTTCTGCTTCATGGGCCACAAGGACTCGGACAAACTGACCGTGCGTGAAGCATACGGCGACGGCCCGATTCAGCGCTTCTTGGCCGACAGCGCACGTCGCCACGGCGTGTGGGTGATCGGCGGCACGCTACCGATTGCCGTCGCCGATCCGGCCGACGCCGGGCGCGTGCTCAACACGACGCTCGTATTCGACCCGAGCGGCACAGAGAAAGCGCGCTACGACAAGATTCATCTTTTCAACTTCGAAAAGGGCGCCGAGTCGTTCGACGAAGCCCGCACGATCCGCCCGGGGAGCGAAGTTCAGTCCTTCGAGGCGCCTTTCGGACGCGTCGGGCTGTCTGTCTGCTACGATCTGCGCTTTCCCGAGCTGTACCGGCGCATGGGAGATTGCGCGCTGATCGTCGTGCCTTCGGCGTTCACCTATACGACGGGCCGCGCGCATTGGGAAATGTTGCTGCGCGCTCGCGCCGTCGAAAACCAGTGCTACGTGCTTGCCGCGGCTCAAGGCGGCTCGCATGAAAACGGCCGCCGCACGTGGGGCCACAGCATGTTGATCGACCCGTGGGGCGAGATCGTGGCCGTGCAGGACGAAGGCCCCGGCGTCGTCGCCGGCGATATCGACCGCGCGCGCATCGACGAGGTCAGGCGCAGCCTGCCGGCGTGGCGCCATCGCGTACTTGCTTAACACCTTCTGCCTCAAACGGACCGCATGAACCTGATCGAAACCGGCATTCGCAATCTCGCGACCGCGAAAGACGTCCTGCTCACGCCCTACGGCCTCGACGAAGCGCGCCTGATCCGCACGCTCGCCGACATCTTCACGCATCGCGTCGATTACGCGGACCTCTACTTCCAGGCGACGCGCAGCGAAGCATGGAGCCTCGAGGAAGGCATCGTGAAGTCGGGCAGCTTCAGCATCGACAAGGGCGTCGGCGTGCGCGCCGTCGCGGGCGACCGAACGGCCTTCGCCTATTCCGACGACCTTTCCCCCGAGGCGCTGGCCCAGGCCGCACAGGCCACGCGCTCGATCGCGAAAGCCGGCGGCGGCAAGCAGAAGATCAAGGTGGCGAGCACGTTCAAGGGCATCGCCGGGCGCGACCTCTACCTGGCGGCCGACCCGCTCGCTTCGCTCGATGCGACCGAAAAGGTCAAGCTGCTCGAGCGCGTCGAACAAATGGCCCGCAGCCGCGACACGCGCATCACGCAGGTCATGGCCGGGCTCGCCGGCGAATACGACGTCGTGCTGGTTGCCCGCAGCGACGGGGCGATCGCAGCCGACGTGCGGCCGCTCGTGCGCGTGTCCGTGACCGTCATCGCCGAGCAAAACGGCCGGCGTGAAATCGGTAGCGGCGGCGGCGGCGGCCGTTTCGACTACGGCTACTTCACCGACGACGTCCTCGCACGCTATGTCGACGATGCCGTCAAGGCGGCCCTCGTCAATCTCGATGCGCGTCCGGCGCCGGCCGGCACCATGACGGTCGTGCTCGGCCCGGGCTGGCCCGGCGTGCTGCTGCACGAAGCGATCGGCCACGGGCTCGAGGGCGACTTCAACCGCAAGGGATCGTCGGCGTTTGCCGGCCGCATGGGCGAGCGCGTGGCGGCCAAGGGCGTCACCGTCGTCGACGACGGCACGCTGCCGAACCGCCGCGGCTCGCTCAACATCGACGACGAAGGCAATCCGACGCAGTGCACGACGCTGATCGAGGACGGCGTGCTCAGGGGCTACATCCAAGACACGCTGAACGCGCGGCTCATGAAGATGCCGGTCACGGGCAATGCTCGGCGCGAGTCGTACGCCGCGCTGCCGATGCCGCGCATGACGAACACGTACATGCTGGCCGGCAACAAGGCGCCGCAGGAAATCATCGAATCGGTCAAGCACGGCCTTTACGCCGTCAACTTCGGCGGCGGCCAAGTCGACATCACGAACGGCAAGTTCGTGTTCTCGGCCTCGGAGGCCTACATGATCGAGAACGGCAAGGTGACCTACCCCGTCAAGGGCGCGACGCTGATCGGCAGCGGCCCCGAGTCGCTCAAGTACGTCAGCATGATCGGCAACGACATGGCGCTCGACACCGGCGTCGGCGTCTGCGGCAAGGAAGGCCAAAGCGTGCCTGTCGGCGTGGGCCAGCCGACGCTGCGCATCGACAATCTGACCGTCGGCGGCACGGTCTGATCGGCCGCGCGATGCGAATTTCTTGCATCGCGCGATTGTTTTGCGCGGACTACCCGCATTATTAGGACACCCCGATTGCAGCCCGCGCTTAACCGGCGTATAAAGTGAAACGCACCTTTTTGATGAGCGTCATCCCCGTCATGTTCACGAAGTTTTATTTTTACTTCTTTTGGCATCTCAGTCCGCTGGCGGATCGAGAGGGGTGTTAGCGCGTTAAGCAAACCCGAATTCCCGAAAAACCGCCAGCGAGCCTGGCGGTTTTTTTTCGCCTCGGCATAGCCGATCGCCGGCGAGAACCGTACCCGATGAGGAGAAGCGCAACATGCCCCCCTACAATACCGACGACGTTCGTATCCGCGAATTGAAAGAACTCACGCCGCCCGCGCATTTGATTCGCGAGTTCTCGTGCACCGAGGCCGTCTCCGACCTCATCTACGGCACGCGCCGCGCACTGCATCGGATTCTGCACGGCATGAACGATCGGCTCATCGTCATCATCGGCCCCTGCTCGATCCACGACCCGAAGGCCGCGCTCGAATATGCGGGCCGCCTCGCCCACGAGCGCAAACGCTTTGCCGGCGAGCTTGAAATCGTGATGCGCGTCTACTTCGAGAAACCGCGCACCACGGTCGGCTGGAAGGGCCTGATCAACGATCCGCATCTCGACAACAGCTTCAAGATCAACGACGGCCTGCGGACGGCGCGCGAACTGCTCGTTGGCATCAATGAACTGGGGGTGCCGGCCGGCACCGAATATCTCGACATGATCAGCCCGCAGTACATCGCCGATCTCGTGTCGTGGGGTGCGATCGGTGCGCGCACGACCGAATCGCAGGTGCACCGCGAGCTCGCCTCGGGGTTGTCATGCCCGGTCGGCTTCAAGAACGGTACCGACGGCAACGTCAAAATCGCCGTCGATGCGATCAAGGCGGCATCGCAGCCGCACCATTTCCTCTCGGTCACGAAGGGCGGCCACTCGGCGATCGTCTCGACGGCCGGCAACGAAGACTGCCATGTCATTTTGCGCGGCGGCAAAACGCCGAATTACGATGCGGCCAGTGTCGACGCAGCCTGCGCCGACATCGGACGCGCCGGGCTGGCGGCCCGGCTGATGATCGATGCGAGCCATGCCAACAGCTCGAAGAAGCACGAGAATCAGATTCCCGTCTGCGCCGATATCGGCCGCCAAGTGGCCGCGGGGGACGAGCGCATCGTCGGCGTCATGGTCGAATCGCATCTCGTCGCCGGCCGCCAAGATCTGCAGCCTGACTGCGCGTTGACGTACGGCCAAAGCATCACTGACGCGTGCATCGGCTGGGATGAAAGCATCGCCGTGCTCGAGGGGCTGGCCGACAGCGTCAAACAGCGTCGCATCGCGCGCGGCGGCGGCAACTGATCGAGGCAGGCGGCCGCGGCACCATAGAGGGACGCGGCCGTTCATGCACGTCAGGCAAGTGCGCCCGTGCCGAACACTTCGCTGTGAATGCGCGCGGCATCCACGCCGAGGGCGACGAGCGCATCGCGCTGCGCCTCCATGAACGCCATCGGGCCACAGAGGTAGTAGTCGGCATCGGGCAGCACGGCTTGCTCGACGATGCGCGAGAAATCGATGCGGCCTTCGAAATCGTAATCGACGCCTTGCCGGTCGGTTGCACCCACTTCTTCGTAGAACACGGCGCGCGAGACGTTCGCATGCGTCGCCACCGTTTCGGCGAGCCACTCCTTGAACGCGTGGACCTGGCCGTTGCGGCAGGCATGAACGAATGCGACGCGACGTGCGCTGTGCTCCGCAGCCAAGGTGGAGAGCATCGACGCCATCGGCGTGACGCCCACGCCGCCCGAGACGAGCACGACCGGCGTCGACTTCGCGCGATCGAGGCGGAAGTCGCCCATCGGAGCGGTTACCTCGACGACGGTACCCTCCTCGACCCCATCGTGCAGCAGTGTCGAGAGACGTCCGGCCGGCACGGCTTCGTTGCCGCCTTCGCGCTTGACCGAGATCCGCAGCCATTTGCCGTGCGGCGCGTCCGACAGGCTGTACTGCCGCGGCTGATCGACACCCAGTTCGCCGACGTAGCGCTTCACGGTAACGAATTGGCCGGGCTCGAAGCCGGCGGCCGACGCACCGTCGGCGGGCGTCAGGTAGAACGACGTGATCTCGTCGCTCTCGATCACTTTGCGCGAGACGACGAACGGACGATAGCCGCTCCATGCCGCGCCTTCGTAGAGCTTCGCTTCCGCGCCGATCATGATCTGCGCGAGTTGCCCATAGGCCGCGCGCCAGGCGTCGAGCGTGGCCTCGTCGACCGCATCGCCGAGTACTTCGACGACGGACGCCAGCAGGTTTTCACCGACGATCGGGTAGTGCTCGGGGCGGATGTTCAGGCTCGCATGCTTGTGCGTGATGCGGCCGACGGCGGAGCCGAGCGCGCCGAGATTGTCGATGTTGGCCGCGTAGGCATAGACGGCGCGTGCGAGCACATCGGCTTGGCTGCCGCTCGTTTGGTGCGTCTGGTTGAAGAGGTTCCTCAGCTCCGGACGATTCGCGAACATGCGGCGGTAGAAATGCTTCGTGATCGTGGCGCCGTGCTCGGCAAAAACGGGGGCAGTCGCTTTGACTCGGGAGATTTGGTCGGGCGTAAGAGCGGCAGTCATCGATTCGTGTTCCTCATTAAGATGCATCAAGAATACATTTTAACAAGGTTCGGCTTCCATACGACACTTTGTCGCAGGGCAGCATGCCACGCAGGGGCCGACTGCCCGACGTCTTCCGAGATCCGGTCAGAAGACGTGCTGCGGCTGCGCTACTCGACGCGACGCTCGGGCTGCCAGAGCACGTCGCTGCCGCCACCCGCCCGATTGAGCACGCGCGCGAGCACGAACAGCAGATCGGACAGACGATTGACGTACCGGCGCGGGGCGTCGGCAAGCGGTTGCTCGGCGCCGAGCACGACGATCACACGCTCGGCGCGCCGGCAAACGGTGCGGCAGACGTGCGCAAGCGCCGCGGCGCGCGTGCCGCCCGGCAGGATGAACTCCTTGAGCGGCGGCAAATCGGCGTTGTAGTGCGCGAGCCAGCCGTCGAGCCGAGCAAGATGCGCGTCGCCGATCACCGTATGGCCCGGGATGCAGATCTCGCCGCCGAGATCGAACAAATCGTGCTGAATGGCCGTCAGCGCTTCGTGGACATCGGCCGGCAGCGGCTCCGTCAACAGCACGCCGATCTGCGAGTTCAACTCATCGACGTCGCCCATCGCGGCAACGCGCGCGTCGTCCTTGCGCACGCGGCTGCCGTCGCCGAGGCCCGTCGTGCCGTCGTCGCCCGTGCGCGTGGCGATCTTGCTCAAGCGGTGGCCCATCGTCGTCACTCCTTTTGTATCCATTGACGGCGTCTTCGCCGAAGTTGCGCGCCGCTTCCGAGCCGGACGCAACGGCCGCGAAACGCAAAAGCGACCCATTATAGGCGCGCGACGAAGCGTCCTCGGCGCTCTTCCGGGTCGGCCTTTCGGCCCATTCTGGCACCCCGGCGTTCAGCGTAGAATGAAGCAACCTTTGAACCGAACGTGGGATGCGGCGCCGGCCTGCCGGCGGCCGCGCTCAACCGCTCACCACCCGGCCCGATTACATCGACGCGAGGCGCGCCTAGGCGGCCCGCGCGAGGAGACGCCACTCGTGAACCATCCCGTGCCGCCGGCCGCACTGCGTCCTCGCCGGCCGTTCCCCGCCGATCTGCTGTCGGCGTTGCAAGTGGCGTTCGGCGAGCGCGTGTCGATCGCCGACGCCGTGCGCGCCCATCACGGCCGCGACGAATCGCCGTTCGATCCGCAACTGCCCGACGCCGTGGTCTTCGTGCAAAGCACGGAGGAGGTACGCACGATCGTCGAACTGTGCGCCCGCTACGACGTGCCGATCATCCCCTACGGCAACGGCTCGTCGCTCGAAGGGCAACTGCTTGCCGTCGAAGGCGGCGTGAGCATCGACTTATCGAGCATGAACCGCATTCTGTCGATCGCGGCCGAGGACATGACGGCCACCGTGCAGGCCGGCGTCTCGCGCAAGACGCTCAACGAAGCGCTGCGCGATACCGGCCTCTTCTTCCCGATCGATCCGGGCGCCGACGCAAGCCTCGGCGGCATGTCCGCCACGCGCGCCTCGGGCACGAACGCCGTGCGCTACGGCACGATGCGCGAGAACGTGCTAGGGCTCACCGTCGTGTTGGCCGATGGGCGCATCATCAAAACGGGCACGCGGGCACGCAAATCGTCGGCCGGCTACGATCTGACACGCCTGTTCGTCGGTTCCGAGGGAACGCTTGGCGTCATCACCGAAGTCACGGTACGGCTCTATCCGCAGCCCGAGGCCGTCTCGGCGGCCGTCTGCGCATTTCCGTCGATGGGCGAGGCCGTGCGCACCGTCATCGAGACGATCCAACTCGGCGTGCCCATTGCGCGCGTCGAATTCGTCGATGCACTGGCGATTCGCGCGATCAACCGGCATTCGAATCTCACCCTGACCGAATCGCCGACGCTCTTTTTCGAATTTCACGGCACCGAAGCCAGCGTCAAGGAGCAGGCCGAGCGCGTCGAAAGTCTCGCCGCCGAGCACGGCGGCAGCGGCTTCGCCTGGGCCACTCGGCCCGAGGAACGCAGCCGCCTCTGGAACGCCCGGCACACGGCATTCTTCGCAATGCTGCAACTGAAGCCGGGCTGCCGCGCGGTCACGACCGACGTCTGCGTGCCGATTTCGCGGCTCGCCGATTCCGTCGTGGAAACCGAACGGGATCTGCTGGGCTCGCCGCTGCCATGCCCGATCGTCGGCCACGTCGGCGACGGCAACTTTCACGTCGCCATGCTGATCGATCCCGAAAAGCCCGAGGAACTCGAAGAAGCCGAGCGGCTGAACCGGCGCGTGGTGGAGCGCGCGCTGGCGATGGGCGGCACCTGCACGGGCGAGCACGGTATCGGGCTGCACAAGATGGATTTTCTGCTGGAGGAGCATGGGCTCGCGGCCGTCGATGCGATGCGCGCGGTCAAGCACGCGTTCGATCCGCGCAACCTGATGAATCCCGGCAAGATCTTTTCGTACACGAGTTGATGCCGCCGACGGGGGAGCCTATGGAAGCCGTTACCTTGCCGGCGCAAGAGCGTGCCGAACGCCAGCGCGAAGTCGTGCAGGCGCTCATGGCCACGCTGCCGGCGCACTGCCTGCTTTATCGCGAGGAAGACACCGCACCGTACGAGTGCGACGGGCTGAGTGCCTACCGCCAGTTGCCGCTTGCCGTCGCGCTGCCCGAAACCGAGGCGCAAGTGCAACGCGTCTTGCAGATTTGCCGGCGGCTAGGCGTGCCCGTCGTGCCGCGCGGAGCCGGCACGGGCCTCTCCGGGGGCGCCTTGCCGATCCCGCAAGGCGTCGTGCTCTCGCTCTCGCGCTTCACGAAGATCGTCGACGTCGACTCCTACGCGCGCACGGCCACCGTGCAACCCGGCGTGCGCAACATCGCCGTGTCGGAGGCCGCCGCGCCCTACGGGCTCTATTACGCGCCCGATCCATCGTCGCAGATCGCCTGCACGATCGGCGGCAATGTGTCCGAGAATTCGGGCGGCGTCCATTGCCTCAAGTACGGTCTGACGGTCCACAATGTCCTGCGCGTGCGCGCCGTGACGATGGACGGCGAGATCATCGAGTTCGGCTCGCTCGCGCCCGATTCGCCGGGGCTCGACCTGCTCGCCGTCATGATCGGCAGCGAAGGGATGTTCGCCGTCGTGACGGAAGTGACGGTCAAGCTCGTGCCCAAACCGCAAACGGCGCAAGTCGTGATGGCGAGCTTCGACGACGTCGTCAAAGGCGGCGAAGCCGTTGCGGGTATCATCGCCGCCGGCATCATCCCGGCCGGTCTCGAAATGATGGACAAGCCCGCCACACGCGCCGTCGAATCATTCGTCGGCGCCGGCTACGACCTCGATGCCGCGGCGATCCTACTTTGCGAATCGGACGGCACGCCCGAAGAAGTCGCCGACGAAATCGTCAGAATGACGGCCGTGCTGCGCGAGCACGGCGCAACGCGCTTGCAGATCTCGCGCACCGAGGCCGAACGGCTGCGTTTCTGGTCCGGCCGCAAGAACGCGTTTCCGGCCGCGGGCCGCATCTCACCCGATTACTACTGCATGGACGGCACGGTACCGCGCCGCGGCATCGGCCCGCTACTCGCACGCATCGAAGCCATGGAAGGCAAGTACGGGCTGCGCTGCATCAACGTTTTCCACGCGGGCGACGGCAATATGCACCCGCTGATCCTGTTCAACGGCAACGACCCGGACGAGCTGCGGCGCGCCGAGGAATTCGGTGCGGAAATCCTCGAATCCTGCGTCGAATTCGGTGGCACCATCACAGGCGAGCATGGCGTCGGCATCGAGAAGATCAACTCGATGTGCGTACAGTTTTCAGCCGCCGAGCGCGACGCCTTCTTCGCGGTCAAGCGTGCGTTCGATCCCGCCGAGCTGCTCAATCCGACGAAGGGCATCCCGACGCGGGCACGCTGCGCGGAGTACGGCAGGATGCACGTGCGCGGCGGCCTGCTGCCGCACCCTGAGCTACCGCGCTTTTAAGGCGCCGCCAGGGCCGCGGGGCAGTTCGGGGCACGCGGAATTACCCCTACGCAGCCTCGCCCTGGCTTGTCTCCGAGCGCTCGGCCGGTACAATCTGGAACGAGTGCAATCGCGGCATGACTTGCAAAAAGCCGGCTCTACCGGATGAACGACACCACGAAGCGGGAAGCCATGCAGGAAGAGGACATCGTGGCCTACTGGTCCGAACGGATCCAGAAGGCCACGGCTGACGCGCGCCCGCTGCGTTTGCGCGGCGCCGGCACCAAAGATTGGTACGGCCAGCAGTTGCAAGGCGAAATACTCGATACGCGTGCGTATCAAGGCATCATCGCCTACGATCCCGCGGAACTCGTCATGACTGCCCGCTGCGGCACGCCGCTCGCGGAAATCGAAGCGGCGCTCGCCGAGCACAACCAAATGCTGGCCTTCGAGCCGCCCCACTTCGGCCGCGCATCGACACTGGGCGGCTGCATCGCGGCCGGTATTTCCGGGCCGCGCCGCGCGCAGGCGGGTGCGGCGCGCGATTTCGTCTTGGGCGTCGCGATGATGAACGGTACCGGCGAGGTGCTGCGTTTCGGCGGCCAAGTCGTCAAGAACGTTGCGGGCTACGACGTCGCGCGGCTCATGGCCGGCTCGCTCGGCACGCTTGGGCTCATGCTCGAGTTGTCGATCAAGGTCATGCCGCGCCCCGCGGTCGAAGCCACGTTGAAGTTCGACATGAACGGCACCGATGCCGTGCGCAAGCTCAACGAATGGGGCGGCCGCCCGCTGCCGATCACGGCCAGCGCGTGGCGCAACGGGACGCTCGCCGTGCGTTTGTCGGGCGCCGAAACCGCCGTGAAGACGGCGCGCAATACGATCGGCGGGGAGGTCGTCGACGCTGTGGAAGCCGAGCGATTTTGGGACGGGTTGCGTGAGCAGACCGATCCGTTCTTCGCCTCGATCCCGCCCGATGCGGCGCTATGGCGCCTAGCGCTGCCCTCGATCACGGAGCCGCTGCAACTGCCGGGCGCACAGTTGATGGAATGGGGCGGCGCGCAGCGCTGGTGGATCACCGATACCGATGCGCAAACGGTGCGCATCAGCGCCAAGCAGGCGGGCGGTCATGCGACGATCTTCCGGGCGGGCCGCGCCTTCGATCGCACCGTCGGTGTCTTCACGCCGCTGCCGATGCCGCTGATGAAAATACATCGCGGGTTGAAGACGGCCTTCGACCCGGCGCGCATCTTCAATCGCGCGCGCATGTATCCCGACTTCTGACGACGGCCTTCATGCTGCGAAGGCGCTCAGTGCAGACACGAACCACGCGACCGGGCTAAAGATAAGAGCGACGCGATGCAGACCCATCTGGCAGACTTCATCCGCAATACGGCCGACGGCGAAGAAGCCGATGCGATCTTGCGCAAATGCGTGCATTGCGGCTTTTGCACGGCCACCTGCCCGACCTATCAACTGCTCGGTGACGAGCTCGACGGCCCGCGCGGACGTATCTACTTGATCAAGCAAATGCTCGAGGGCGGGAGCGTCACGCGCAGCACGCAACTGCATTTGGATCGCTGCCTCACTTGCCGCAGTTGCGAAACGACGTGTCCGTCTGGCGTGCAGTACGGGCGGCTCGCCGAGATCGGGCGCCAGCATGTCGAAGCGACGGTGCCTCGGCCGCTACGCCAGCAGCTTGTACGCCGATTGCTCGCAAGCGTGCTGCCCAACAGCGCCGTATTCGCGCCGGCGATGCGGCTCGGGCAGCTCGTGCGTCCGTTCCTGCCGCGCCGGTTGCGCGACAAGATTCCGCCGCGCCAGCGCTTGCTCGAATGGCCGACGCATATGGCGTCCGCCGAAACCGCGGCCGGCCCGTCCGGCGAGGGGCGCCGCATGCTGCTCCTCGCCGGCTGCGTGCAACCGGCCATGCTGCCGAACATCAACATCGCAACGGCGCGCGTCCTGCATGCGCTCGATATCGAAACGTTGATCGAGCCCGAGGCCGGCTGCTGCGGCGCGATCCGTTTGCACCTTGGCTACCGCGACGAAGCGCTCGACGACATCCGGCGCAACATCGACGCCTGGTGGCCGCACGTCGAAGCCGGCATCGAAGCGATCGTGATCAATGCATCGGGCTGCGGCGCGACGGTGAAGGAGTACGGCCATCTTCTGCGCAACGATCCGGCTTATGCCGACAAGGCGCAGCGGATTACCGAGCTTTCGCGCGACGTCGTCGAGGTGCTGGGCGGCTTCGAAACGGAACTCGCGGCGCTCGCACGCCGGCGCGGCGTGCATACGGTGGCGTTCCATCCGCCGTGCACGTTGCAGCACGGGCAGCAGATTCGCGGCGAAGTCGAGCGCTTGCTCGGCTCGCTCGGCATCGAAGTACGCCTGCCCGTCGATGCCCATTTGTGCTGCGGCTCGGCCGGCACGTACTCGGTCACGCAGCCGTCGATGTCCTATACGCTGCGCGATCGCAAAGTGCAAAACCTCGAAGCGCTCGAGCCGCAGATGATCGTCTCGGCCAACGTCGGGTGTATCGCCCATCTGCAAAGCGGGACGTCGATGCCGGTCGCGCATTGGGTCGAACTGCTAGAGCATTTGATTTACGGGTAACGCTTTGGACATGCTCCTGTGCCCGCCCCAAACGGCCTTGCCCATTATTTGAATACGGCACAGGCTTCGCGCGAGCCGAGTGACGACACGCCCCCAATCGTCTGCGACGATTTATACGGTACGCCCTATAAATGCAGGCAGGTCCGCGTATCCTGTTGGCGCTCGGGGGCAGCCCGAGTCGCACTAGCCCTTAGCTACTCTTGCCTCATATCCACCTGAAATCAAAGCATTACCCGATCTGGACGAGCTTTTCTGGGACATGATCGATTCGGTGCGGCTGCAGACAGAAAGCGCCATATTGGAGAAAGCCAAGAAAGTCATCGTGGAAAAATTCGGTTGGCGAACCCTATTAGGAACAGCCGATCACACCGCCAGTCTAATTCGTCTCAATGAGCCGTCCAAGCTTCTAGGGATCATCCCTTTCGGATGGTCGAGCGTTGACACATCACCCACCGGGTATGTTTTGGATTTTAAAAATCACGACGCAAACATAACCCAATCCCTGATGATTACTCCAAGCCACTGTGATTTGGTTATTTCTATATCATCGAATCAATCCGAGCAAATCGATTGGATTCGCAAGCACGCAAACCTATTCTTCAACCCGGAAATAAAACTCGGCAAAGAAGAATATGGAACAAAGTATACTGTATCGCTACAGGAAGATAGCAGACATTTGTTCACATCGAAAGCTATCGATGCAATCGCCAAGCAATCCGCAAATCGCATCGTAAACGCCTTCAAGGACGAGGCGTTTGCCGAAACTCGAAGAGAGAAAATAATCAACTTCCAGCAATGGCACTTCCCTTTCTACAGCGCTTGGCTTGCATATAAGAGGCGTGAGTACCCGGAGGCAGCGGTTCGCGCAACGCTCGATACGATTGCCCTCGCCGGTGGTCCGTTTGGCAAAGGTCTGTCAAAAATTGGGATCGTGACTAAAAGCGGAACCCTTCGGAAAGTAGGCAATGGTCTGCAAAAGCTTGGAAAGCTAGATGTGCCCGGCGCGGTCGATGGCGTCAAGGAGGGCATCGCAGCGGGTGTCGCGAAAAAGGTAGGAGGCCCGGCAGCGGAATGGTTTGCCGAAAAAGCAGTCCAGGAGATCAATCAAGGCCCGAATACCAATACGTTGAACAACCTCGTGGATCACGCCTACAGCGGCAGAAGCAGAGAAAAAGCGCACATGGAGGGCGTAGCGCGGAACACGTAGAGAGCGCGTTGCGCGAGCCCGTATAATCTGCAACGGACTCCGGGCCTACGCTCACGCAAAACAAATGTCCCATATCACCGACAATCTGCGGGCGGTCCACGCCCGCATCGAACGCGCGGCGGGCGCCGCACAACGCTCGCCCGATTCGATCCGCCTGCTGGCCGTCTCGAAGACCTTCCCCGCCGAAGACGTCCGTGCTGCTTTCACCGCCGGCCAGCGCGCCTTCGGCGAGAACTACGTGCAGGAATCGCTCGCGAAAATCGAAGCGCTCGCCGACTTGCGCGCGCAGATCGAATGGCATTTCATCGGGCCGCTGCAATCGAACAAGACACGGCCCGTCGCCGAGCATTTCGACTGGGTCCATTCCGTCGATCGGCTCAAGATCGCGCAGCGCTTGTCCGAGCAACGGCCCGATGCGCTGCCGCCGCTGAATGTCTGCCTGCAAGTGAACGTGAGCGGCGAGGCCTCGAAAAGCGGCGTCGCGCCGGAAGACGCGTCAATGCTCGCGCGCGAGATCGCCGCGCTACCGAAGCTGCGGCTGCGCGGCCTCATGTCGATTCCCGAGCCCGCCGCCGATCCAGCGGCGCAGCGCGAGCCGCATCGCACGGTGCGGCAACTCTATGAAACGCTGCATGCGCAAGGGCTCACGCTCGACACGCTATCGATGGGCATGTCGGGCGATCTCGAAGCGGCCATCCTCGAAGGCGCGACGATCGTGCGTATCGGCACCGCCATCTTCGGCAAGCGCGACTACACGCGGTAAGCGACGACGCGAAGGTTGCACCCACCGGGTTGCACCCAACTGAATCGCATCGAGCAGCGGTCTATAATCGGCCGCTGCATCCATCCACTCCCCTCCCCTCATCATGAAAATCGCATTCATCGGCGGCGGCAACATGGCCGCGGCATTGATCGGCGGCCTGATCAAACGCGGCGTCGTGCCCGCGGACCTCTACGCGATCGACGTCAACGAAGACGCTCGCGCGCGCACGCATGCGCAGTTTGGCGTCGCGACAGCGGCGGTGGCCGACGAGACGCTGCGCGGCTACGACGCCATCGTGCTCGCGGTGAAACCGCAGGTACTGAAAACCGTATCGGCCTCGCTCGCGCCGCATCTGTCGGCGCAGCTCATCGTCAGCATCGCGGCTGGCATCCGCGGCACGGATCTGTCGCGCTGGCTCGGCGGCTACACGCGCGTCGTGCGCGCGATGCCCAATACGCCCGCGCTGATCGGCCAAGGCGTGACGGGGCTCGCGGCGCTGGCGGGCGTCGACGAGGCGGGCCGCTCGTTGGCGTCGCAGGTGCTCGGCGCCGTCGGCGAAACGGTGTGGTTCGACGACGAAGCGAAGATCGACGCCGTCACGGCGATTTCGGGTAGTGGGCCGGCTTACGTGTTTTATTTCATCGAAGCGATGCAAGAAGCGGCGCGCCGTCTCGGCCTGAGCGACGAAGAAGGCCGCGCGCTCGCGCTCGGCACGTTTGCGGGTGCGGCGCAATTGGCCGTGCAATCGAACGAAAGCGCCGCCGTTTTGCGCGAACGCGTGACATCCAAGGGCGGGACGACGGCCGCGGCGCTCGCCGCGTTCGACGCGCAAGGGATCAAAGAAGCGATCGCGAAAGGCGTGCTCGCCGCCGATGCGCGTGCGAAGGAAATGGGCGACGAGCTCGGGCGTCAATAAGGTCGCAGCCGCACGAGCCGAGTGAAAGCGGCGCACGGTGCAATGCCCAAGCGCCTCATAGCACCTCGCGGCACCTCATAGCCCCGACACGGCGTAATGCGCGGCGATGCCGACGAAAAGCACGCCGCCGAGCCAGTTGTTATGACGAAACGCGACGAAGCAAGGCGTCCGCTCGCGGCCGCGAATCAGTGTGTAGTGGTAGAGCGCGCAGCCGAGCGCGCCAGCCCACCCGGCCCAATAGAGCCAATCGAAGCGCAGCGCAGCGCCGAGTGCCGCATAAATGCCGAGCGTGGCCGCGTAGCAAAGCATGATGGCCGCCACGTCGAAGCGGCCGAACGTGAGCGCCGACGTACGGATGCCGATTTTGACGTCGTCGTCGCGATCGACCATCGCATACTCGGTGTCGTACGCCACCGACCAAAACACGTTCGCGACGAGCATCACCCACGCGATCATCGGCACATGATTCTGCACGGCGGCGAACGCCATCGGAATGCCGAAGCCGAATGCGATGCCGAGATAGGCCTGCGGGATCGCAAAGAACCGCTTCGTGAACGGATAGGTGCCGGCCACGAACAGCGCCGCCACCGATAACGACTTGGTCAAGCCATTGAGCGGCAAGATCAGCAGAAACGACACGATCGACAGCCCCGCCGCGATCGCCAGAGCCTCCCACGCGCGAATCTTGCCCGAGGTCAGCGGCCGCGATTCGGTGCGTTTCACGTAGCGATCGAAGTCGCGGTCGGCATAGTCGTTGATCGCGCAGCCCGCTGAACGCATGAGCACCGTGCCGACGACGAAGATAACGAGCAGAAACGGCGACGGCCGGCCGTTCGAGGCGATCCACAACGCGTTGAGCGTGGGCCACAGCAGCAGCAGGCTGCCGATCGGCTTGTCCATGCGGATCAAGCGCAGATAAAGCGGAAGACGGGCGAACAGGGACGCGTACATGGGCAAAAACGGCCGAAAACAAAAGACGATCGCCGTATTGTAGAGCCGGAGCGCCGAAACGCCGAGGGCCTCCCGATCGCGAGATCGAGGAGGCCCTCGGCATGATGCATCGCGGCGGCCGTGCTGCTTGACGATCGCTCGCTAACTGCTCGGCAATCAATCAACCGCTTCAGGCGAGCATCGAGCGCAGCATCCAGGCGGTCTTTTCGTGCGTTTGCAGGCGCTGCGTGAGCAGATCGGCCGTCGGCTGATCGTTGGCCGTATCGGCAGCGGCGAAGACTTCTCGCGCCGTGCGCGCGACCGCTTCCTGGCCTTGCACGAGCTGGCGAATCATCTCCTCCGCTACCGGCACGCCGTCGGCTTCGGGAATCGACGACAGCTTCGCAAAGTCTTTATAGCTGCCGGGCGCATGCACGCCCAGCGCGCGAATGCGCTCGGCGATCGCGTCGACGGCCAGCGCAAGTTCGTTGTACTGACCTTCGAACATCAGGTGCAGCGTATTGAACATCGGACCCGTCACGTTCCAATGGAAGTTATGGGTCTTCAAGTAAAGCGTGTAGGTATCGGCAAGCAGCCGCGACAGACCTTCCGCGATCTTTTTGCGGTCCTTGTCGCTGATGCCGATGTCGATTTGCACTGCGGTATTTTTCTTTGCCATGGCGATTCCTTCCAAGGATGAAGCGAAACGGCGAAACGGCCGAACCGGCCGGCCGCGATCGCGCGGACGAACCGGCGAGCGCAGCCAACGCAATTCAGTAGGGCACGGACGATCGCAAGTGTAGCCCAGGCATGCGAGACGGCGCCACCTTGCACGGCACCGCGGCGGCATTGCGCAACGCTCGATCGCCTTGTCCCATGCCCCCAATCCCACTTCGCGCCAACGCCCTCGGCCATGCATCGGCCGAGGGCGTCGCGTCGCGTTGAGCCGAGTCGCCGCCGCGCTTACTTGGCGTGCGTGGCCCTGCGTCGCTCGATCGCAGCCGTCACTCCGTCGCCGTAGGCGGCATCGGCACGGCCAAAGTGCTCGAGCGCACGCGCGACGATATCCTCGGGCACCCCTTCGATATGACGCGCGATATTGTCGAACAAGCGCTGACGCTCACCTTCCTCGAGCAGGCGGAACAGCGCGCCCGGCTGGCTGTAGTAGTCGCCATCCTCGCGGTGGTCGTAGCGGTCGATCGCGCCCGCCGCGAGCGGCGGCTCGGCGGCATTGCGGTCCTGCGCAAAACCACCGAACCGGTTCGGCTCGTAGTTCGGCGCGCCGCCGAGATTGCCGTCCGTGCGCATCGCGCCATCGCGGTGGAACGCGTGATGGACCGGACACTTCGGCGCATTCACGGGAATCTGATGATGATTGACGCCAAGCCGGTAACGTTGCGCGTCGCCGTACGAGAAAAGCCGCCCTTGCAACAGGCGATCGGGCGAGAAGCCGATGCCGGGCACGACGTTGGCCGGCGTGAAAGCCGACTGTTCGACATCGGAGAAGTAATTGTCCGCGTTGCGGTTCAACTCGATCACGCCGACGTCGATGAGCGGATAATCCTTGTGCGGCCACACCTTCGTGATGTCGAACGGGTTGTACGGTACCTTCGCCGCATCGGCTTCGGGCATGACTTGAATGCGGAAGTGCCACTTCGGAAACTCGCCGCGATCGATGGTCTCGATCAAGTCGCGCTGCGCGCTTTCGCGATCGCCGGCAATCACTTGCGCCGCCTCTTCGTTGGTGTAGTTCTCCACGCCCTGCGCCGACTTGAAGTGGAACTTCACCCAGAAGCGCTCGCCGCCTTCATTGACGAGCGAGAACGTGTGCGAGCCGAAACCGTGCTGCTGGCGGTAATTGCGCGGAATCCCGCGGTCGCTCATCAGAATCGTGACTTGATGCAGCGACTCGGGATGACGCGACCAGAAATCCCACGCCGCGACGTTGCTGCGCAGGTTCGTGTACGGATCGCGCTTTTGCGAGTGGATGAAGTCGGGGAACTTCAGCGGATCGCGAATGAAGAATACGGGCGTGTTGTTGCCGACGACGTCCCAGTTGCCCTCCTCCGTATAGAACTTGATCGAGAAGCCGCGCACGTCGCGTTCGGCGTCGGCGGCGCCACGCTCGCCCGCCACCGTGGAAAAACGGATGAACAACGGCGTCTCCTTGCCGATCGCGCTGAAGATCTTCGCCTTCGTGTACTTCGTGATGTCGTGCGTGACGACGAACCGCCCGAACGCGCCCGACCCTTTCGCGTGTACGCGGCGCTCGGGGATGACCTCGCGGTCGAAATGCGCGAGCTTTTCGAGCAGCCAAACGTCTTGCAGCGCAATCGGGCCGCGCACGCCGGCGGTCAGCGAGTTTTGGTTGTCGGCGACGGGTGCGCCCGCGGCGGTCGTGAGTTTGCGGTCGGACATCGTGAACTCCTCAATGAAAAAACGAAGCGAAGTGGAATCGCTCACGCGGCGAGCGCGCGAGCGGCAAGCAAGGAGAAGGCCGCGGCACGCGAGCCGCGCAGGGACACGGCCAGCCGTGCGCCCGTTCTGAAACGGGCTGGCGAAGCAACGACTCGGGCGATGAGTTGGGACATGACTTCCTCCACGGTGGGCTTGAGCGCTCGATCGGCGCGATCCATGGAGTGAAGAATAAAGAAAGCTATCGATTTACGATATTCGATTATTGTTATCTATTCGATAGTACCGCTACAGCGACAACGGGACACCTCGATAGCGGCGCGGCCGAACGCGGCATGCGCCGCGCCGGCCGGCAGCCGGACCGTCAATTGACGGCAACCGGCATGTCGAGCTTGCTGACGCCGGGCAGCTCGCAAGACGAGATGGCCTCGCTGATGGCCTCGATGGCCGGCATGCGCGTGAAGCTCTTGCGCCAAGCGAGCACGACGCGCCGGTCGGGCACGGGCTCCTCGAACGGCACGTAGCTGAGCAAGCCCGCGTCGGGTCCGCCCGCATGCGCCCTGACCTCGTGCACCGACATGCGCGGCAGCACGGTGATGCCGACGCCGCTCGCCACCATGTGGCGGATCGTCTCGAGCGAGGAGCCTTCGAATGTCTTCTGAATGCCGTCCGCTGTTTGCGAAAACCGCATCAATTCGGGACAGACGCCGAGCACGTGGTCGCGGAAGCAATGTCCGTTGCCGAGCAGCAGCATCGTTTCCTGCTTCAGGTCGTTTGCGTCGATCTTCTTGCGCGACTCCCAAGCATGCCCCGCCGGCAGCGCCACGACGAACGGCTCGTCGTAGAGCGGACGCACCATCAGGCCCGTTTCCGGGAACGGCAGCGCCATGATCGCGACGTCGATCTCGCCTTGCTTGAGCAGCTCGATGAGCTTGAGCGTGTAATTCTCCTGCAGCATCAGCGGCATCTGCGGCACGGCCCGGATCATCTGCTTGACGAGCGTCGGCAGCAGATAGGGGCCGATCGTATAGATGACGCCGAGACGCAGCGGCCCGACGAGTGGATCCTTGCCCTGCTTTGCGATTTCCTTGATCGCGAGCGTCTGCTCGAGCACACGCTGCGCTTGCGTGACGATCTGCTCGCCGATCGGCGTCACGCTGACTTCGCTCGTGCCGCGCTCGAAAATCTGGACGTTGAGTTCGTCCTCGAGCTTCTTGATCGCGACCGACAGCGTCGGCTGGCTGACGAAGCACGCCTCGGCGGCACGGCCGAAATGCCGCTCGCGCGCAACCGCCACGATGTATTTCAGTTCAGTGAGCGTCATTGGGGGACCAATCAGGACGTTGAAATCGATAGGTTTATCTTATACACCCGAGGCAGCGATTCGCCAACAGGGCGGCAACGCAGGGCTGCGTGTCCTCGGTCACGCGGCAACGACGGAGGGGCCGGCACGCATCGACAGCGAATGGCCATGCCGGGCGCCCTTCGTTCGCGCTCAGCCGCTCAGCCGCTCAAGGCGCTCAGGCCTTCAGGAATTGCTCGCGGCCGCCGAGCCAGCGCGCCAAATGCTGGAGGACGACGTCGGGATGCTCGGCGATGAGCCGCGCCGCGGCCTCTCGGGCCGGCTCGATGAGCCAGGCGTCGTTTTCGAGACTGGCAAAGCGCAGCATCGCCGCGCCCGACTGGCGCGCGCCCAGAAATTCGCCGGGGCCGCGAATCTCCAAGTCGCGCCGTGCGATTTCGAAACCGTCGGTCGTCTCGCGCATCGTCTTCAAGCGCTCGCGCGCCGTCAGCGACAGCGGGTTGCTGTAGAGCAGCACGCAGATGGAGGCCGCGCTGCCGCGCCCCACGCGCCCGCGCAATTGGTGCAGTTGAGCGAGGCCGAAGCGCTCCGCATGCTCGATGACCATCAACGACGCGTTGGGCACGTCCACGCCGACCTCGATCACCGTCGTCGCCACGAGCAACTGCGCCTCGTTGCGCGAAAACGCGTCCATGACGGCCGCCTTCTCGGCCGGCGGCAGCCGCCCATGCACGAGGCCGACGCGCAGTTCGGGCAACGCTTGCGCAAGCGTTTCGTAGGTCTCGATCGCCGTCTGCAACTGCAGCGTTTCGCTTTCCTCGATCAGCGGGCACACCCAATACACCTGCCGCCCCGTCAAGGCCGCCTCGCGCACGCGCGCGATCACTTCGTCGCGGCGCGCATCGGAAATGAGCTTCGTCACGATCGGCGTGCGCCCCGGCGGCAGCTCGTCGATCGTCGACACGTCGAGGTCGGCGTAATACGTCATTGCGAGCGTGCGCGGAATCGGCGTGGCCGACATCATCAACTGGTGCGGCTGAAAACCCGCCGCGCCGCCGCCCGCGCGATCGGCTTTGGCGCGCAGCGCGAGCCGCTGGGCGACGCCGAATCGATGCTGCTCGTCGACGATGACGAGGCCGAGCCGCGCGAATTCCACGGTGTCCTGAATGATCGCGTGCGTGCCGATCACGAGCTGAGCCGCCCCCGAGGCCGCCGCTTCGACGGCCGCGCGCTTCTCTTTCGCCTTCAGGCTGCCGGCGAGCCAGGCGACGGTGACGCCGAGCGGCTCGAGCCAGCCGCGCAGCTTGCGGGCATGCTGCTCGGCAAGGATTTCCGTCGGCGCCATCATGGCCGCCTGGTAGCCGCAATCGATCGCTTGGGCGGCCGCCAGCGCCGCGACGACGGTCTTGCCGCTGCCGACGTCGCCCTGCAACAGCCGTTGCATCGGATGGGGCGCGTTCAGATCGGCCGATATCTCGGCAACGACGCGCGCCTGCGCGCGCGTGAGTTCGAACGGCAGCGCGGCCGAAAGCCTCGCGACGAGCGTCTCGCCGCCCGTACCGCGCGGCATCGACGGGGCCGAGCGGGCGCGCCGCTCCTCGTGCGCGCGCTTGAGCGACAGTTGCTGCGCGAGCAATTCGTCGAACTTGATCCGGGTCCAGGCCGGATGGGTGCCGTCGATCAGCGCCGTTTCGTCGGCGCCCGCGCTCGGGTGATGAAGCACGCGCACCGCCTGCGCGAGCGGCGGCAACGCCAGCGGCCGGCAGTATTGCTCGGCGATGCGCTCGGGCAAGATTTCGGGCAGCGGCGTGCGGGCGAGCGCATTGTCGATGGCCTTGCGCAGATACGCCTGCGAGACGCCGGCCGTACTCGGATAAACGGGCGTCAGTGCCTGGGGCAGCGGCGTGTCCTCGTCGACGGGGCGCACCGTCGGGTGGACCATTTCGAGCCCGAAAAAACCACCGCGCACGTCGCCGCGCACAC
The DNA here is from genome assembly GCF_017315725.1 of Trinickia acidisoli. Taxonomy (NCBI): domain Bacteria; kingdom Pseudomonadati; phylum Pseudomonadota; class Betaproteobacteria; order Burkholderiales; family Burkholderiaceae; genus Trinickia; species Trinickia acidisoli. Next base: position 770,816 of record NZ_JAFLRG010000001.1, on the reverse strand, counting down.
GTAGGCGAACGCCAAGCGCCATCTGCTTGACCTGCGAGCCGTAAAAATTGAGGAACCGCAGAGAGAGTTCGCTGCCGTCGGCGTCGCGCAGCTTGACGACGAGCTGCCGGCGGGGCCGATAGGCGATTTCGTTGTCGACGACGATGCCTTCGGCCTGCGCCGTCTCGCCAGGCAAAAGCTCGCCGATCGGCGTAAGCGTCGTTTCGTCTTCATAACGCATCGGCAGATGCAGGACGAGATCGATGTCGCGCGTGAGGCCGAGCTTGGCGAGCTTGTCGACCGTCTTCGCGAGCTTCGCCGGGGAGTTGCCGGCCACGGTCTTCGTCCGTTTCTTCGCAGCGCCGGCAACCGCACCGATGACGGGCTCGGCCGGTGCGTCTTCCTTCGCGAGCGCATCGCCGGCGCCGCGCGAACCCTCATCGGGCGCGGCTTGGCGCCGCTTCCTGGCGCGCGCGGGCGGTGCCGTGTCGTCGGCGGAATCGGGCAGGCTACGGTCGGACAACGGCATTACGCTCCTGGCAAGTACAATAACGGCTTTCTTCTCGACGAACGGCACGCGGGGCCGCCTCGGCATCGCGCTTCGCGATCATAGCGGCTCGTGAGCCGTTTCGCCGCATCCTCACCGCCGATCAACGCAGCATGTTCACGCTTTCCGATTTCGATTTCAATCTGCCGCCCGAGCTGATCGCGCAAACCGCGCTGCCTGAACGCAGCGCGAGCCGCCTGCTCGAAGTCGACACGACGACCGCGCCCGCGCGCCTCGTCGACCGGCGCTTCGCCGATCTGCCCGAGTGCTTGGCCCCGGGCGATTTGCTCGTCTTCAACGATACCAAAGTGCTGAAGGCCCGCTTCTTCGGCCAAAAGGCCAGCGGCGGCAGGATCGAGGTGCTCGTCGAGCGGCTGACGGGCGAGCGAACCGCGCTCGCGCAGATCCGCGCGAGCAAGAGCCCGGCGCCCGGCACGGCGCTCAAGCTGGCCGACGCATTCGAGGTGACGGTCGGCGAGCGCGTCGAGCCGTTCTACACGCTGCACTTTCCCGACGACTGCCTCACGCTGATCGAGCGCTATGGCCGGCTGCCGCTGCCGCCCTATATCGAGCACGACCCCGATGCGGCCGACGAAACGCGCTACCAGACCGTCTTCGCGCAACACCCGGGCGCCGTGGCCGCGCCGACGGCCGGCTTGCATTTCGACGAAGCGCTGCTTGCGCAGCTCGAGGCGCGCGGCATCGAGCGCGCCACGCTGACGCTACACGTCGGCGCGGGCACGTTCCAGCCCGTGCGCGTCGAGAACATCGCCGACCACAAGATGCACAGCGAGTGGTATCGACTACCGCCCACGCTCGTCGACAAGATCGCCGCCACGCGCGCGCGCAAAGGGCGCGTGATCGCGGTCGGCACGACGTCGATGCGGGCGCTGGAGGCCGCCGCGCGCGACGCGCAGGCCGCGGGCCGGCCGCTTGGCGCGACGTCGGCGGAAACCGACATCTTCATCACGCCCGGCTACCGCTTTCGCATCGTCGATCGGCTCGTGACGAACTTTCATCTGCCGAAGTCGACGCTGCTCATGCTCGTTAGCGCGTTCGCCGGCATGGAGCCGATCCGCGAGGCGTACCGGCACGCGATCGACGAGCGCTATCGGTTCTTCAGCTATGGCGACGCCATGCTGCTGACGAGGGTCGATAACTAAGACGCGCGCGGGCGAACCGCCCTTTCTTTCACGCGCTGCGCGGTCATATCCGGGCAGCGGTTTTCCCTTGCGCCGGACTGTTCTCCGGTAGCACTTGGAGCCTATCGATGACCGAAGGTCATACAAACGATCAGCCGTCGTCCCCCGCAACGGGTCTGGACGGCCTCAAATTCGAACTCGTCAAGACCGACGGCCGCGCGCGCCGCGGCCGCTTGACGCTCAACCACGGCGTCGTCGAAACGCCGATCTTCATGCCGGTCGGCACGTACGGCACCGTCAAGGCGATCCAGCCGCGCGAGCTCGAGGAGATTCGCGCGCAAATCATCCTCGGCAACACGTTCCACCTCTGGCTGCGTCCCGGGCTCGAGACGGTTGCCGCGCACGGCGGACTGCACAGCTTCATGGGCTGGCGCCGGCCGATCTTGACCGATTCAGGCGGCTTCCAAGTGTTTTCGCTGGGCGACTTGCGCAAGATCACCGAAGACGGCGTGACGTTCGCCTCGCCCATCAACGGCGACAAGCTGTTCCTCTCGCCCGAAGTGTCGATGCAGATTCAGAAGGTGCTGAACTCGGACATCGTCATGCAGTTCGACGAATGCACGCCGTACGCGACCGACGACGTGCCGACGACGCACGAAGACGCCGCCGCCTCGATGCGCATGTCGCTGCGCTGGGCCAAGCGCTCGATCGACGAATTCGGCCGGCTCGGCAATCCGAACGCGCTGTTCGGCATCGTCCAAGGCGGCATGTACGGGGATTTGCGCGACGAATCGCTGGCCGGCCTCTCGGAACTCGGGTTCCACGGCCTGGCTATCGGCGGGCTGTCCGTCGGCGAGCCGAAAGAGGAAATGATGCGCGTGCTGGAGCACATCGGCCCGAAGCTGCCGGCCGACAAGCCGCATTACCTAATGGGCGTCGGCACGCCCGAGGATCTCGTCGCGGGCGTGGCCGCCGGCATCGACATGTTCGACTGCGTGATGCCCACGCGCAACGCGCGCAACGGCTGGCTGTTTACGCGATTCGGCGACGTCAAGATCCGCAACGCGACGCACAAGAACGCGCTGCGCCCGCTCGACGAGACCTGCGGCTGCTACACCTGCCGCCATTTCACGCGCGGTTATCTGCACCATTTGCACCGGGTCGGCGAAATTCTCGGCGCCCAACTCAATACGATTCACAATCTCCATTACTACCTCGAACTCATGAGCGAGATCCGCGAAGCGATCGAAACGGGCACGTTCGAGGCATTTCGTCGCCGTTTTCGAGACGAACGCGCGCGCGGTGTGGACTAGCGGCCGGCGCGCTGCGCGCGGGCGGAGCCGCGCCCGCGCTAGCGCACGCGGGGACGGCCGGCAATCGCTGTAACCGTGCAGCCGGCAAGTCCGGCGCAGGTGGTAAAATACGCGGCTATTTTTCGATCGCCTCAGATCGTTTCGATCGTCCTTTACGGAGAAACCAACGTGTCGCTGATTTCCAATGCATTCGGGCAAGGCGCAACCGGCGGCGGCGCCGAGTCGAGCCTGATGAGCTTTTTGCCGCTCATCCTCATGTTCGCGGTGCTGTACTTCATCATGATTCGCCCGCAGATGAAACGTCAGAAAGACCATCGCAACATGCTCTCCGCGATGGCCAAGGGCGATGAAGTCGTGACGAACGGCGGCGTCGTTGGCAAGGTGACGAAGGTCGGCGAAGCGTACGTCGGCATCGAAATCGCCGCGGGCACGGAAATCACCGTGCAAAAGGGTTCCGTCACGACGATTCTCCCGAAAGGCACGATCAAGTCGCTCTGACGCGGCACCGCCCTACAGTACCCGGCTCGAGGCGGCGCGACGCGCCTAGCACGTTACGCCGCACCGGGGCCGGTGAGGGAACGCCCCGCACCGCCCACACGCCAACCCACCCGTTCGGCTCCCCCATGAATCGCTACCCCCTTTGGAAATATGTCGTGATGGCCGTGGCACTCGCCATCGGCCTTCTGTACACATTGCCCAACTTCTACGGCGAAGCGCCGGCCGTGCAGGTGCTCAGCGGCAAGGCGACGGTCAAGCTCGACGAATCCACGCTCGCGCAGGTCGAATCCGCGCTCGCCGCCGATCAGATCAAGCCTGACGACGTCACGTTCGACAACGCCACGACCAACGCCAACATCCGCGTCCGCCTGAAAGACACCGACACGCAGTTGCACGCGAAGGATTTGCTGCAAAAGGCGCTGAACCCCGATCCGAACGATCCGCAATACGTCGTCGCGCTGAATCTGGAAAGCGCTTCGCCGCGCTGGCTCACGGCACTGCATGCGCTGCCGATGTACCTCGGGCTCGACCTGCGAGGCGGCGTCCACTTCCTGATGCAGATCGACATGGCGGGCGCGCTCAACAAGCGGCTCGACTCCGACGCATCGGATGCGCGCACGTTCTTGCGCGACAACGAGATCCGCGAAGGCGGCGTCAATCGCGTCGACCAAACGATCGTCATCGATTTCGCCGATCAGGCAACGGCCGATAACGCGCGCACGCAACTCACGCGCAACATCACCGAACTGCAATGGGCCACGCGGCAATCCACGACCGGCGGGGCGCAAGTCGTCGGCACGTTCGCGCCCGCGCAGTTGAGCGCGGTCGAGGAAGCAGCCGTCAAGCAGAACATGCAGACGCTGCACAACCGCGTGAACGAGCTCGGCGTGGCCGAACCCGTGATCCAGCAGCAAGGCGCCGACCGCATCGTCGTCGAGCTGCCCGGCGTGCAAGATACGGCCAAGGCGAAGGAAATCATCGGCCGCACCGCCACGCTCGAGGCGCGCTTGGCCGATCCGGTCAACACGCACCCCACGCCCGGCGAGGCCGTCCCGGCCGGCGACGAGCTCTTCACCGAAGGCAACCAAGCGCCGGTGCTGCTGCGCAAGCAAGTGATCTTTACGGGCGACAGCATCATCGACGCCTCGGCCGGCTTCGACGAACACCAGCGCCCGTCCGTCAACATCCGCCTGAACTCGGCGGCGGGCCGCGCCGTGGCCAGCGTCTCGCGCGACAACATCGGCAAGCCGATGGCGATGGTGCTGTTCGAAAAGGGCAAGGGCCAGGTGCTGACGGTCGCGACGATCCAGTCCGAACTCGGCGATCGCTTCCAGATCACGGGCCAGCCCACCCCGCAAGCGGCCGCCGATCTCGCGCTGCTGTTGCGCGCGGGCTCGCTGGCTGCGCCGATGGACATCATCGAAGAACGCACGATCGGCCCGAGCCTCGGGGCCGACAACATCAAGAAGGGCTTCGACTCGGTCGTCTACGGCTTCGCCGGGATCACCGTGTTCATGATCGCCTATTACCTGCTGTTCGGGCTCGTCTCGGTCATCGGCCTGTCGGTGAACCTGCTCTTGCTCGTGGCCGTGCTGTCGATGCTGCAGGCTACGCTGACGCTGCCCGGCATCGCGGCTATCGCGCTCGCGCTCGGTATGGCGATCGATGCGAACGTGCTGATCAACGAGCGCGTGCGTGAAGAACTACGCCACGGCGCGCCGCCGCAGCTCGCGATCCAGAACGGCTATGCGCATGCCTGGGCCACGATTCTCGACTCGAACGTCACGACGCTCATCGCCGGCCTGGCGCTGCTCGCCTTCGGCTCGGGCCCGGTGCGCGGCTTCGCCGTGGTGCACTGCATCGGCATCTTGACGTCGATGTTCTCGGCGGTGTTCTTCTCGCGCGGCATCGTCAACGCGTGGTACGGCGGCAAGAAGAAGCTCAAGTCGCTCGCGATCGGGCAGGTCTGGCGCCCGGCCGCGGCCGAGGCCGTGGCCTATCCGCAAGTCGGCAGCGACGTCGACGAGCACACCGACACGATGCGCACGGCCAAGACGGTCACCGCGCAAAAGGGCAAAGTCGGACCCAGCGGCGCGAAGCCGGTCCTGCGCAATCGCGCGCGCGAAGGCACCACCTCGCGCAAACCGGGCTCATCCCGCTAATCGGTTCGTCGGAACCCGGAGACAAGACCATGGAATTTTTCCGCATTCGCAAAGACATTCCGTTCATGCAACGCGCGTTGATCTTCAACGCGATCTCGTTCTTGACGTTTTTCGCCGCGGTGTTCTTCCTGATTCATCGCGGGCTGCATCTGTCGGTGGAGTTCACGGGCGGCACCGTCATCGAAGTGCAGTACCCGCAGACGGTACAGCTCGACCCGGTGCGCAAGACGCTCGATACGCTCGGCTACGGCGACGCGCAGGTGCAGACCTTCGGCACCTCGCGTGACGTGATGATTCGGCTGCCGCTGAAGCATGGCCTCTCGTCGTCGCAGCAAAGCGAGCAAGTCATGGCGGGGCTGAAGGCGCAAGACGCGGCCGCGCAATTGCAGCGCGTCGAGTTCGTCGGGCCGCAGGTGGGCAAGGAGCTCGCCACCAACGGCCTGCTCGCGCTCGCTTGCGTCGTCGCCGGCATCGTCATCTATCTGTCGTTCCGCTTCGAATGGAAGTACGCCATTGCCGGCATCATCGCGAACTTGCACGACGTCGTGATCATTCTCGGCTTTTTCGCATTCTTCCAATGGGAGTTCTCGTTGTCGGTGCTGGCGGCGGTGCTCGCGGTGCTCGGCTACTCGGTGAACGAATCGGTCGTTATCTTCGACCGGATTCGCGAAACGTTCCGCCGCGAACGCAGGATGACGGTGATGGAGGTCATCAACCACGCGATCACGAGCACGATGTCGCGCACGGTCATCACGCACGGCTGTACGCAGATGATGGTGCTGTCGATGTTCCTGTTCGGCGGCCCGACGCTGCACTACTTCGCGCTCGCGCTGACGATCGGCATCTGCTTCGGTATCTACTCGTCGGTGTTCGTCGCAGCGGCGCTGGCGATGTGGCTTGGCGTGAAGCGGGAGGATCTGCTCAAGGACAAAAAGCCGCGTCACGATCCGAGCGATCCGAACGCCGGCGCACAAGTTTGAGCGGGGCGTTGGCTTAGCTGTTAGCCCTGCTTCGAGCTTCACCGCTTCGAAAAACGGCGCGCATGCGGGTGGAACCGCGGCGCGCCGTTTTTGTTTGTGCGAACGACGGCTCGGTGCGGAGCCAGCGCGTATCAGAAATGAAACATTTTCTGCCGATACGCCCACCGTTGGGCCCGCGTTGGCCTGTCCACCCTGTTCAGGGGGTCATGGCGCGAAAATTGCATAGTCGCACCCTATTCATGCCGAATGACTTGGAAGTCCGCTATGAGCACAGAATTAGGGACCGTAACGCCGCTCCCGCCTCGAATGATCACGACGCCGACGCGGCAACAGCGCTCGAACGCAATCCGTTCGGCCGTCGATCAATTCGCCGCGCGCGTCGATCTCACGCCCGCACAACGGCATCTGCTCGGTCTCGTGATCGACGAAGCGATCGAAGCTGTCACGCCAAGACCGTCGACGCTCGCACCGGGCAACGCGTCGAACGAGACGATGCTCCCGCCCGCTTGACGCGGCGCGAGGCAACACGCAGTGCTTTGCGCCGCACCATGGCGGGCGGCGCAACCTCCCCAAAACGAGCGCTTCACCGCGGCTGACGCCCGAAACGCCGAATGAATGCGCGTTCGCGGGCGATCCGCCGTGCTGCTACCGCTCTGCCAGCGTGCCGCTACTGAGGCAGGTAGTTGATGAATGCGAGCGTGCCGTCCGCAACCAACATGAACAGGCCATCCATGCCGTTGTTGACCACGCCGACCATCTGGCCGGTGAACTGCGCATTCCCGGTGCCCACCGATTGGATGTTGTTGGACCAGAAGTTATTCGCCGTCATCGCCTCCGACACTAGATACACCTGACCGTTCGGCGTCGACCATGCCAAATTGGCGACGCCGCCGTTCGACACCATGACCGGCGCGGCATTCGAGATCGGATACTGCTCGGACGTGATGTTGTTGATCGGCCCCCATTGCGGGAAGCTCGGCGGCGCGCAGTAAACAAGCGGATTTTGGCCGACGCCGACGTTCGCGTTGTAACCGGCATAAGCGGCGTTCTGCAGATTGGTATCGAAATTCGCCGCTGGCCCGTTGGCGAATTGCGGCGGCGAATCGGGCGGGATCGTCGTGCCGACCACCGTGAACGGGCTCCATGAGTCGTAACCCCCGCCCGCGTACTGTGTCGACTGATACATATTGGGCTGATTGCCGATCAACACCGCTTGCAGACATCCCTTATTGGTCCCGCCCTGCAGCAGGAACACGGGGAACTCGGTCGGCATCGAATTGAAGCCGCTGCCGAGATGACTCCATGAAGACCATTGTGGGTTGCTGCCGACGGACGTTTCCCATGCATGCCACAGATTGCCGTTCGTATCGAGCGCGAATGCTTCGAGCCGCGCATTGGTGTTCTGCACGAGTTGGACGGGGCCGCTGAAGTTCGTGCCGGACGGGGCACCCGTGATCGCGACCCAGGGCGTGTAGATGCCCTGGAACGGGTTGATGTAGCTGATCTGGATCTGCCCGGATTGCATGCGGCCGATTACCCCGATCGAGCCGTTCTGCGACAGCGCCGCAGCGGGGCTGTACGTGAGCGTACCGCCCCACGTGGACCATTTGCCTTTCGTCCCGGTCGTATCGATCTGGCACATGCCGAGCCGGTTGTCGAAGTTACGCGTGAACGCGAACAGCGACCCCGAGTAGTAGACGGGTGTCGGTAGGCCGCGAAACTGCCCGCCGAGATTCGCCCAGTCCGTCGTGGGGCCGACGGACAGCTTCGAAAATTCTGTTTGTTGATAGTCACTCGCTGGCAGGGGTGTGGACATAGTAGCTCCTGATCTCCTTGGTAACGTGCGGCGTGCTTCAGCCTTCGTCTCGCCACACTACGCACGGTGGCGGGCGACGCACCGTCGCCCATGAAACGGCTGACACCAACGTGAACCAATTTCGTTTTGCTTTTCGTTTTGATCGAAATGCCGATTACGATTTTCGGCCGACGCGCTCGTCGATCGAAAACGTCACGTAACAGGCAACCCGGACGGCCCCGCGCTCAATGCAAGCGCGATCCGTACCGGGGCCGAATTGAGCTTAGTGCATGGGTTCGCGTGCGGAAGGCGCACCTATCTAGGTTGCTAGGTGCGGGGAGCTCGCCAAGGAGAGGGGATGCGACGGCTGAGAAAAGACGAAAGACGGGGGCAGTGGCCGGCGGGAATGGATGAGGCGCGCTAAGCGCGCGCCTGCCTACGCATCACTTGAACCCAAGCACCCTACGCGACGCGACGAGCGCAACAAAGCTCACCAGCGCCGCGAACATCAAGTAAAAGCTCGGCGCGACCTTCTCGCCCGTCTCGCGAATGAGCCACGCGATGATGAACGGCCCGAAGCCGCCGAAGATCGTCACGGCGATGTTGTAGGCGAGAGACATCCCCGTGGTGCGCGTCGCGACGGGGAAAATCTCCGACAGCAAGCCCGGCAGCGCTGCGAAATACCCGGTCACGATAAGGCCCATCGCCACTTGCACGGCGAACAGCGTACCGGCACTCGGGGCCGCGACGAGCCAAGCGAAAGCCGGGTAGATGAACACGAGCATCAGCGCCGCTGACACGAGCATGATGCCCGTGCGGCCGATCTTGTCGGAAACGTGGCCGACGAACGGCGATCCGATCATTTGAATCACGCCCGTCAATACCACGGCCGAAAACGCGACGGAAGGCGGCAGCCCCAACTGCTTCACACCATAGGTCGGCATGAACAGCACGAGGTAAGTCGCCACCGTGCCGAGCACGACGATCCCGATTGCAATCAAGAGCCGCGCCTTATGGGTGGCGAACGTGTCGCGCAGCGGCGACGTCGTCGTTTCGGCGGCGAGGAATTCGGGGGTCTCGTCGACACTCGAGCGAATGTAATAGGCGATCGGCCCGAGCAGTAGACCGAACAAGAACGGCACACGCCAGCCCCAGGACATCAATTGCTCGTGCGTGAGCGTACCCGTCAGCACCGTGCCGAACACCGCCGCCAGAACGGTCGTGAGCCCTTGGCTCGCAACCTGCCAACTCGCGAAGAAGCCGCGCCGCTGCGGCACGTGCTCGGCGAGGAATGCGGTGGCGCTGCCGAATTCGCCGCCGGCCGAAAAGCCTTGCATCAGCCGCGCCAAAACGAGGATCAACGGCGCCGCGATGCCGATCGTCTCGTAGGTGGGCAGCACGACGATGATGCCCGTGCCGACCATCATCAAGAGAATCGACAGGGTGAGGGCCGACTTGCGGCCGACGCGGTCGGCATAGGCGCCGATTACGATCGCGCCCAGCGGACGCATGAAGAACGAGACGCCGAACGTACCGAGCGCGAGCAAGAGGGAAACGGTGTCGTTGCCGGCAGGGAAGAACAGCTTGGCGATCACGACGGCGAAGAAGCCGTAGACGACCAAATCGAACCACTCGAGCGCGTTGCCGATCGAGGTGGCCAGGACCGCGCGCCAAACATGGCCGCGGGAAGTCATCGATGCTGCCGCCAACGTGTCACTCATGCCAGTCTCCTGCGGTTTGCCGAAGAATCATCGACGAGGGCACCCGTTCATCGCGGGCACCTGCGAAATTAGATGTGCACGCAACCAAATACGGCCGGCTTGGCCGGCTGGCGCCCAGTATGGCCCGCAAAAATGACACGCGCAACGCGCACATTCCCACTGGACGAAAAAAACCGCCCGAAGCGAAACGCTTGCGGGCGGTTTTTCCGATGCAGCGGAGGGCTACGAAGCCACGAGGCCGCGTAGCGCGGCCGACAGCAGCGAAGCGCTTACTGCTTGATCCCTTCGGCTTGAATCTCGAGCTTCGTGTCCATGTTGAAGCCGTAGCTCTTGCCGAAGTCGAGGCCGAACTCGTCACGCTTGAAATCGGCGCGCGCCTCGACGCCGCAGACTTCACGCTTGAGCATCGGATTCATCATGCACTTGAACGATTTGATCGTCAGGTTGACGGGCTTGGTCACGCCATGCAAAGTCAACGTGCCGATCACTTCGACGGGCTTGTCGCCGTCGAACTTGATTTCCGTGCCCTTGTAGCTGGCGGTCGGATATTTGGCGACGTCGAAGAACCCCGGCGTTTGCAGGTGTTCGTTGAGCTCCGCGTTGCCCGTATCGATCGAAGCCGGATCGATCGATACGTCGACCGAGCCCGTCTTGGTCTCGCGATCGAGCGTGACGGTGCCCGTCGTCTTCGTGAACTTGCCGCGCCAAATCGACAAGCCGCCGAAGTGATCGGCCGCGAAGCTCGGGTAGGTATGGTTAGGATCGAGCTGATACGTGGCAGCGGATGCCGGCGTCAGCGAAACGATCGATGCGGCGGCAATCGCCGCGGCGATGAGGGTGCGAGTCTTCAATGGATTCTCCTTGTCGGAAGCCGCCCTGGCGAGCGGCGGTCAAACGATGACGACGCAAGCCTGAAACGTCGATGTCTCCGGCTTACGACTTTTTCGGTACGACGATATGGAACTTGATCGTGACTTCATCCGCTACCGTCGACGTGTCCTTCCATTCGCCGGTGCCGATGTCGAACTTCAAGCGGCTGATGGGCAACGCGCCGTCGAACGTCTGCGCGCCGGCTTGCTGGCCGACCGTCATCGGGAACGTAACGGGCTGCGCCTTGCCTTTGATCGTCAACGTGCCCGTCACGTTGTACTTGCCGCCGCCCGCGGGCGTGATCGCCGACGACACGAACGTGGCCTTCGGGTAGGTCTTGGTGTCGAACCACTCCTTGCCGCGCACTTGTTCGTTGTAGCTGTCGTCGCCGAGGTCGTAGCTGCCGACGTCGACGGTGAGCTGCGCGCTGCTGGCGGACGGCTTGGACGGATCGAAGCTCACCTTCGCATCGAACTTCTTGAACGTGCCCTCGACCGGCACGTTCATTTGCTTCGACGTGGCGGTCACCGTGCTTTTCGCCGCATCGACTTGCGCGAAGGCAATGCCCGAGGCTGCCAGCGACGCGGCCGCGAAGGCGGCGATCATGTAGCGGTAAAACGAAGCTTTCATTTTCATCCTTGCTGGTTGGCGTCTTTCACTTCACTTTTCTTGTAATCGGCTCGATTCGGCTCTTTTTCAACTTCTTTTCGCTTCACTTTATTTCATTTCATTTCAAAAACGGGATCATGCGGGCGAGCAAGCCGTCGCGGTCGACCCATTGATGCTTGAGCGCGGCAGCCACATGGGCCACCACGAGCGCCGCCAATCCGCAATTGAGCAGAAGATGCGCCGTTTTGAAGATCGCTTTCAGCGTTGGATCTGGAGCGATCAGCCGGGGCAGCGGCACGATGCCAAGATAGACGACGGGCACGTTCGCGGCCGAGCTGAACAGGTAGCCCGTGATCGGAATCGCGATCATCAGCGCGTACAGGAGCACGTGAACGAGGTGCGCGCCGGCGCGCTGCCAAGCGGGCATCCCGGACGGCAGCGGCGGCGCGCGGTGCGTCGCGCGCCAGAGGATGCGCAGCGCCGCCAGCGCGAATACGGTCACGCCCATCCATTTGTGCCACGAGAAATAGCGCAGCTTCGTGGGCGTGAAGCCGTGAATGCTCGTCATCACCCAGCCCAGCGTAAAGCCGCAAATCATCAACGCGGCGATGAGCCAATGCAGGCCGATGGCGGTGGGCGTGTAAGCCTCGTCATGAGCGGTAAACAAGTCGCGATGTGTCATTGCCGTGCTACGAAAATGGATCGTCGCCATGCTACCCCAAGCCGCAATTTCATGCGGAGCCGCTATCGGCAAGCCGAACATAGGCCGGCCCACCCGACGTGGCGCGAAAGTTGCCCCATCGAGCAGGCGTCCGTTCGCGTGCGTCCCCTTTTTCCCGCATCGACCGACAAGTGATGAGCACCCCATTTGGTAAGATGGGCGCGGGTTTGCGGGGGATCAGCGCCTCATGGCACGCCCGCCCGACGCCTCCGGTCCATGAAGTCCACGCTAACGCTTATGAACGGAAATGACCTGATTGCTTGTCACGACTGCGACACACTGTTGCGAAAACCGCGCGTCTGCACGAAAGGCAGCGCGCGATGCCCGCGCTGCGGTGCGATGCTCTATCGTCCGAGCGCCGTTCAACTCGAGCGGATCAGCGCGCTCACGCTGGCCGCCCTGTTCACGTTTCTCATCGCCCAAGCCTTTCCGATCGTCGAACTCGACCTGAACGGCGTGACCTCGCAAACGACGCTGATCGGAGCGCTCGTCGCGCTCTGGAGCGAGGGCATGGAACTCGTCGCGATCGCCGTCTTCTGCTCGACGATCCTGTTTCCGCTCGTCGAACTCACCGCCCTGCTCTACGTGCTCGTGCCGATCCGCGCAGGCGTGGTGCCGCCGGGCTTCAACCTCGTGCTGCGGGCCATCCAATTCGTGCGGCCCTGGGGCATGATCGAGGTACTGATGCTCGGCATCCTCGTTACGATCGTCAAAATGACGAGCCTCGCCCGCGTCGTTCCCGAAGCCGCGCTGTTCGCCTTCGGCGCGTTGACGCTGATGCTGGCCGTCGTCGTCCTGTTCGATCCGCGCGCGCTTTGGGACATCGCCGACGTAATCGGCGCACGGCGCACGCGCGGCGCGGCAACGCCTCGAGCCGCTGCGATCGCATCGAATCGCGGCACGAGCACGCAAGCCCGATGACGACGAAATACCTCACCGCCGCCCATGCGGGCATGATTGCCTGCCACGCCTGCGGGCACGTTCAAGCGCGTACCGCGGCGGGACAGGCGCAGAAGCAGGGACAGCCCCAGCGCGCGAGCGGCACGGCGACGGCGGCGCGGCAGCAACGCTGCGGCCGCTGCGGCGCGGCGCTTCATCTACGCCATCCCGACAGCATTTCGCGTACGTGGGCGCTTCTGATTGCGGCGGCGATTCTCTATATCCCCGCCAACTTACTGCCGGTGCTGCACACCACTTCGCTGTTCGGCAACGAGGACGACACCATCATGAGCGGTGTCGTTTATTTCTGGGTATCGGGCGACTGGCCGCTCGCCGTGATCGTCTTCGTCGCCAGCATCCTCGTGCCGATGCTCAAGCTGACCGTGCTTGCCCTGCTCGCCTGGACGACGCAGCGCCGCTCCGCCTGGCGGCCGCACGAGCGCACCAAGCTCTATCGCATCGTCGAGCGCATCGGCAGGTGGTCGATGCTCGACGTGTTCGTCGTGACGCTGACTGTCGCGCTCGTGCGCTTCAAGTCGCTTGCCGTCATCACGGCGGGCTGGGGCGCCCTCGCCTTCGCCGCCGTCGTCGTGCTCACGATGGCGGCGTCCCTTCAATTCGATCCGCGCCTGATCTGGGACTGCGCGGATGCCCGCAGCCCACACGCTTCTGGACGAGACCATGACTAGCCCGCAAGGACAGCCCCCCTCCCCGAACGGCGGCCCTCCGCAGGGCCCCGAGTTGCCGCCGGAATTGCAGCCGGACCTGCCCGAACCCATCACCACGCCGCGCAGCGGCTGGCTGCCGTCGCTCGTCTGGCTCGTGCCGCTCATCGCCGCGCTCGTCGGCATCGCGCTCGTCGCGAAGTCCGTCATCGACCGCGGCCCCATGATCACGCTCAGCTTCTCCACGGCGGAAGGCCTCGAGCCCGGCAAGACGAAGGTAAAGTACAAGGACGTCGATATCGGCTCGGTCAAGACCATCCGGCTTTCGCACGATCACTCGCGCGTGCTCGTCTCGGTTCAGCTCACGAAGGAAGCCGCCGATTTCGCCGTCGAGGACACACGCTTTTGGATCGTGCGTCCGCGCATCGGCACGACCGGCATCACGGGGCTCGGCACATTGCTGTCGGGCGCCTATATCGGCGCCGACGCGGGCCGCTCGCACGAAACCCAGACCGATTTCGTCGGGCTCGAGAAACCGCCGGCCGTCACGGGCGACCAGAAAGGGCGCCGCTTTTCGCTGCACGGCGCCTCGCTCGGCTCGATCGACATCGGTTCGCCCATCTACTACCGGCGCGTGCAGGTGGGACAAGTCGTCGGGTTTTCGCTCGATCGCGATGGTACCGGCGTGTCGATCGACGTCTTCATCGATGCCCCCTACGACCAGTACGTCGGCACCAATTCGCGCTGGTGGCATGCAAGCGGCGTCGATCTGCGCCTCGACTCGAACGGGCTGAAGCTGAACACGCAATCGCTCGCGACGGTCATCATCGGCGGGCTCGCGTTCCAATCTCCGCCCGGCGAGAGCGTCGGCGCCGAAGCGCCCGACAACACGGTATTCACGTTGGCGGGGAACGAGAGCGACGCGATGCGCGCACCCGACGGCCCGCCGCTCGTCGTCGTCATGAACTTCGATCAATCCCTGCGCGGGCTGTCGGTCGGAGCAACGGTCGATTTCCGCGGCATCGAGCTCGGCGAAGTCACGGCCATCGGCATTCAGTACGACCCGAAAGCACGCGACTTCACGATGCCGGTCACGATGAACCTCTACCCCGATCGCCTCGGCCAGCGATTCCGCGAATCGATCGAGCACGGCGGCCAAGCGGCGGGCAAACAGTTGCTGCGCACGCTCGTCGTGCACGGGCTGCGCGGCCAGTTGCGCACGGGCAATCTGCTGACCAACCAGCTCTACGTCGCCCTCGACATGTTCCCGAAGGCCGCGCCGGTCTCGTTCGACGTCAACCGCGCGCCGCTCGAGTTGCCGACCGTGCCGAACACGCTCGACGAGCTGCAGGTGCAAGTGGCCGATATCGCGCGCAAGCTCGATCAGATTCCGTTCGACCAGATCAGCAAGAATCTGAACGGCACGCTCGTCAACGCGAACGCGCTGTTCAAGCAGCTCGACACGCAGCTCGCGCCGCAGGCGCGCGAGACGCTGGCCGCCGCGCAGCGCACGTTCGGCGCGGCGCAATCGACGTTGCAGCAGGATTCGCCGCTGCAATCGGACATGCATCAGGCGCTGACCCAGCTCACGCAGACGTTGCAAACGCTCAACGCACTCGCCGATTATCTCGAGCGCCATCCCGAATCGCTCTTGCGCGGCAAAGCCAAGGACCAGACCCAGCCATGAAGCGTGATCAACTCGCCCTGCGTGCTCGCCCGCTCGCCATGTTCGCCGCCCGTGCCGCGCTGACCGGCGCCGCGCTGATCGGCGCCGTGTTCTTGTCGGGCTGCGCCTCGTCGCCGCCGAGCCGCTTCTATACGCTCGGCGGGGGCGGCAACGCCGCCGGCCCCGCGGCCGGCGCGACGGCAACGCCCGCATTCCTGATCGAGGTGCCGACGGTCGAGGTGCCGGCACAGGTTGCGCGCAATCAACTCGTCGTGCAGGACGACGCGACGCGGGTAACCGTGCTCGAACAGGAGCGCTGGGCGTCGCCGCCGGCCGATGAGTTGCGGCGCGCGCTGTCGGGCGACCTCGCGGCGAGACTCGACACGTTCGACGTCTTCGGCTCGCCGCGGCCCGAAAACGTGCCCGTCTATCGCATCGCCGTGAACGTGCGTCGCTTCGAGTCATGGCCGGGGTCGCGCGCCGTGCTCGATACGGTGTGGAGCGTGCACTCGCTGCGCACGCAGGCGGTGGTGACGTGCAGGACCGTGCAGACCGAAACCGTCGCCCCGGGCTACGACGCGCTCGTCGCCGGGCATCGGCGCACCGTCGGCGAGCTGGCCGATTCGATCGCGTCCGTCGTGCGCGCGCTGGCCTCCGGTGCCAGCGCGCCGGCGACGAACGCCGGCGACTGCGCGGTAGGCAGATCGGAACCGGCGGTCGCAGGCGCGTCGTGAAAGCCAACACCCGAAGATAGCGCCGGCGCCCGCGTACAATGACGCCTTTGCACGCTCGGTTTTCGTCCATGTCTTCGCCCACGCCGTTCGATTTTTTTGCCCCTTGCCCGCGCGGGCTCGAAGCCGCGCTCGCCGCCGAGTTCGCGGAAATCGCCGAGCGCTTGCCCAGCGTAGCCGGCGCGCCACCATTCGAGGTAGGCGCGCAGGTGCCGGGCGGCGTGCATTTTCGGGGTGGATGGGCAGCGGGCATGGCGGCGAATCTGCACTCGCGGATCGCTAGCCGCGTTCTCTTGAAGATCGCGGAGCGCCCCTACCGCGGCGAACAGGACATTTATGCACTGGCAGCCGAACAACAGTGGGAACGCTGGTTTTCGGCGAACGAGACGCTGCGCGTCGATCTCACGGCGATCAAATCGCCGCTGCGCAGTCTCGAGTTCGCGACGCTGCGCGTGAAAGACGCCGTCTGCGATCGGCTGCGCAGCGTAAGCGGTGCGCGCCCGAGCGTCGACACGGCGCAGCCCGACGTGCGGGTGTTCGCGTTCCTCACCGCCACGGTTTGCACGCTCTACCTCGACACCTCGGGCGAGCCGCTCTTCAAGCGCGGCTGGCGACTCGACAAAGGCGCCGCGCCGCTGCGCGAAAACCTCGCCGCGGGCATCCTGCGTCTGACCGGATGGACGCCCGGCACGCCGCTTTACGATCCGATGTGCGGCAGCGGCACGTTCGTCGCCGAAGCTGCGCAGATCGCACGCGGCGTTGCACCCGGCGTCGAGCGCCGTTTCGGCTTCGAAAAGCTCAAGCAGTACGACGTCTCGGTCTGGCAGTCGATGAAGGTCGCCGCGCTCGATGCCAAGCGCGAAGCCGGCGCGAGGAAAGTCGATCTGCCGATCTTCGCCAGCGACATTTCGGGCGACATGCTGGAGAAGGCGCGCGCGAACCTCGCACGCGCGGGCGTGCCGTCGCTCTGGCTCAAGCAGCTCGACGCGCGCGCGATCGTCCCGCCGAGTGAGCAGCCGGGCATCATCATCGCCAACCCGCCCTACGGTGAGCGCATCGAGGTGCGCGGCCGCGGCCCGCGCGGCGACGTGCGCGAGCCGCGCCACGCAAGCCGCGAGGCCGGCAGCGAAGCGTTCAACCGTGCGCAGCCCGATTGCGCCGACGGCGAATTCTTCCGGGCCTTCGGCGACGCACTCAAGCAGCGCTTTGCCGGTTGGCGGGCGTTCGTGCTGACGTCCGACCGCTCGCTGCCGGGGCAAATGCGGCTGCGCGAGTCCACCAAGACGCCGCTATTCAATGGCGCGCTCGAATGCCGGCTGTTCCGTTTCGATCTGGTCTCGGGCAGCGTGAAGTCGCGGCCGCAATCGCAAGACGGCGGAGCCGGCGCAGGCCAGTAACGTCATCCGCCCCGGCGGCGAACACGCCGGCGGCCGGCAGTCTCCACGAAAAGAGGGACAAGCTGCTGACAGAACGGTGTCAGCAGTACTGTCGCAGACTCTCTCTCATGCGCTCACCAGCGCTTGCCCAGCCTGCTTCCCCACGTCGACGGAGATTGTCATGACCGCTACTGCCACTGCCACGCGCGTTATTTCCTGGTTCGAAATTCCCGCGCTCGATTTCGAGCGGGCCGTTCGCTTCTACGAAGCCGCACTCGATCAGCCGTTGCGGCGCGAAGTCTTCGGCGGCGTGCCGATGGCCGTCTTCGCGCACGACGATGAGGCCACCGGCGGCGCGATCATCTGCAACCCGCGCGACATGCGGCCCTCCGTGACGGGCGACGGCGTCACCGTCTACCTGAACGCCGAGCCGACGCTGCGGGCCACGCTCGATCGAATCGCGCCGGCCGGCGGCAGGATCGACGGCTCGATCGTCGAGCTGCCGGACGAGATCGGCTACATCGCGTTCATCATCGATACGGAAGGCAATCGCATCGGGCTGCATTCGCGCACGCTGCGCTAGGGTCTGCTCGCGCGAATGGCTGGCTTGCGCTAGGGCCTGTTCACGCTCATTTCAGGCCTCTGCCCTACGATAAACTTCCGCCATGACCCGACGCGCCGATCGCCTCTTCCAGATTGCCGAATTGCTGCGCGGCCGGCGCCTCACGACCGCGCGGCAATTGGCCGAATGGCTCCATGTGTCGCAGCGCACCGTGTATCGCGACGTGCGCGACCTGCAGCTATCGGGCGTACCGATCGAGGGCGAAGCGGGTATCGGTTATCGACTGAGCCGCTCGGCGAGCCTTCCGCCGCTGACGTTTACGGCCGAGGAGCTCGCCGCGCTCGCAGCGGGCGCGCGGATGATCGAAACCTGGGGCGGTGCTGCGCTCGCCGGGGGCGCCCGCAGCGCGCTGGCGAAGGTGGCGTCGGCGATGCCGGCCGACAAGCGAGCGACGCTCGAGCGGCTGGCCGTGTTCGCGCCCTCGTTTCACATCGATCGCGAGTTTTCGGAGAAGGTGGACACGCTGCACCGGTCTGTCGATACGCGGCACGTCGTGAGCTTTGCGTACCGCGACCGGCTCGGCGCGAATACGGAGCGGCGCATCTGGCCGCTCAGCCTCGTCTATTGGGGCGGGCGTTGGACGGTCGGCGCCTGGTGCGAACTACGCGGCGACTTCCGCAACTTCGACATCGCGCAAATGACGCACGTCGCCCAGCACGAGACGTTTCCCGACATGGAAGGGCGGCGCCTCGCCGATTACCTGCGCCGCGTCGAAGCCCCCTCGGATCGGCCGTCAACGCCACGCTCGACAGCGAACCGATAATGCGCTGCCGGCCGCTGCGCGAGCAGAGGCCGGCACGCAAACATCATTCGACCGACTTCACCATGTCCTCGATGACTTTCTTCGCGTCGCCGAAGACCATCATCGTCTTGTCCATGTAGAACAGCTCGTTGTCGAGCCCCGCATAGCCGGCCGCCATCGAGCGCTTATTGACGATGACCGTGCGCGCCTTGTACGCCTCGATGATCGGCATCCCCGCGATCGGCGATTTCGGATCGTTCTTCGCCGCCGGATTGACCACGTCGTTCGCTCCGAGCACGAGCACGACGTCGGTCTGGCCGAACTCGTTGTTGATGTCCTCCATCTCGTAGACCAAGTCGTACGGCACCTCGGCCTCCGCCAGCAGCACGTTCATGTGGCCCGGCATGCGCCCCGCCACCGGATGGATTGCATAGCGAACGTCCACGCCCTTCTCGATCAGCTTGTCCGTCAGCTCCTTGAGCGCATGCTGCGCCCGCGCCACCGCCAGCCCATAGCCCGGAACGATCACCACCGACTCCGCGTTGCCGAGCATGAACGAAGCATCCTCGGCCGAGCCCGATTTCACCGGCCGCTGCTCGCCCGTGCCGCCTTGCGCCGCCGCGCCCGGCTCCGCACCGAACCCGCCGAGCAGCACGTTGAAGAACGAGCGGTTCATCGCATGACACATGATGTACGACAGAATCGCACCCGAGGAGCCCACCAGCGACCCGGCAATGATCAGCATCGCGTTGTTCAGCGAGAAGCCGATGCCTGCTGCCGCCCAGCCCGAGTACGAGTTCAGCATCGAGACGACGACGGGCATGTCCGCCCCGCCGATCGGGATGATGATCAGCACCCCCAGCGCGAAGGCGATGACCGTCATGATGATGAACGGCAGCCACGACTGCGTCAGGAAGAAGATGATGCCGAAGCCGAGCATGCCGAGCGCGAGCATCAGGTTGATCAGATGCTGGCCCGGATAGACGACGGGCGCGCCCTGAAACAGCCGGAACTTGTACTTGCCCGAGAGCTTGCCGAACGCGATGACCGAACCCGAGAACGTGATCGCCCCAACGAACGTGCCGATGAAGAGCTCGATCCGGTTGCCGTACGGCAGGAAGCCGACGTCGGGCGCACCGGGCGGCACGAGCCCGAACGCGGCCGGCTCGCTGACGACGGCGTACGCAATGGCCACGGCCGCCAGACCGATCAGCGAGTGCATGGCCGCGACGAGTTCGGGCATCTTCGTCATTTCGACACGAGCCGCGACATAGGCCCCTACCGCGCCCCCGACGACGAGCGCCGCGAACAGCAGGCTCAAGCCCAGCGTCAGGTTCGAGCCGAGCAGCGCCGCTTGCTTGACGATCAGCGCGATCGTGGTGAGGATCGCGATCGCCATACCGGCCATGCCGAACGCGTTGCCGGCGCGCGCGCTCTTCGGATTGGATAGCCCTTTGAGCGCTTGAATGAAGCAGACCGAGGCAACGAGGTAGAGCAGCGTGACGACGTTTATGCTCATTTACGCACCCTCCTTCTTCGCCGCTTTCTTCGGTTCCTTCTTCTTGAACATCTCGAGCATGCGCCGTGTCACGAGAAAGCCCCCGAACACGTTCACGGCCGCCAGCAGCACGGCGAACGTGCCGAAGAACTTGGCCTGCCCACCCACGGTGAGCCCCGTGGCGAGCATCGCGCCGACGATGACGATCGCCGAGATGGCATTGGTCACGGCCATCAGCGGCGTGTGCAGCGCGGGGGTGACGTTCCAGACGACGTGGTAGCCGACGTAGACGGCCAGCACGAAGATGATCAGGTTGATGACGGTGTGATTGATGATTTCCATCGCCTCGCTCCTTATGTCGACTTGCGGGTGACGGCGCCGTCGCGCGCGATCAGCGTTTGCGCCACGATGTCGTCGCTCATGTCGATGTTCAATGCGCCTTCCTTGGTCACGATCAGCTTGAGGAAATCGAACAAGTTGCGCGCATAGAGCGAGGAGGCGTCGGCCGCGACCATCGCCGGCAGGTTCGTGTGGCCCACGATCGTCACGCCATGCTTGGTCACCACCTTGTCCGGCTCGGTGAGCGGGCAATTGCCCCCGCGCACGCCAGGCAGCCCAGCCAGTTCCGCCCCACGCCCCGCGGCCAGATCGACGACGACCGAGCCCGGGCGCATCGCCTGCACCGTTTCGCTCGATAGCAGCATCGGTGCGTCGCGCCCTGGGATCAGTGCCGTCGTGATGACGATGTCGGCGGCTTTGGCACGCTCGTGCACGGCTGCCGATTGACGCGCGAGCCACGAAGGCGGCATCGGCCGCGCGTAGCCGCCCACGCCTTCGGCCGCCTCGCGCTCTTCCTGCGTTTCATAGGGCACGTCGATGAACTTGGCGCCCAGCGATTCGATCTGCTCCTTCACGGCCGGACGCACGTCGGAGGCTTCGATCACGGCGCCCAGGCGCTTGGCCGTGGCAATAGCCTGCAAACCGGCCACCCCGGCACCGAGAATCAACACGCGCGCGGCTTTGACGGTGCCGGCGGCCGTCATCAGCATCGGCATGAAGCGCGGATAGAGGTCGGCGGCGATCAGCACGGCTTTGTAGCCGGCGATGTTCGCCTGCGAGGAGAGCACGTCCAGGCTTTGCGCGCGCGTGGTACGCGGTGCGGCTTCGAGCGCGAACGCCGTCAGGCCGGCTTGAGCCAGGCGCGCCGCGTTCTCGGCATTGAACGGCTCGAGCATGCCCGCGAGCACGGCGCCGCGCTTGACCAGCGCAAGCTCGGTTTCGCTCGGCGATTGCACCTTGAGGATGAGCTCGGCGGCAAACGCCGCGTCGGCTTCGACAAGCTCCGCACCGACAGCGGCATAGGCGTCGTCGGTGAAGCTGGCGGCCGCTCCCGCGCCGCGTTCGATCGTAACGCGATGCCCTGCTTGGACGTACTTCTTCACCGTCTCGGGCGTCGCGGCGACGCGGGCTTCGTGCGCGCGCGTCTCGGCTGGCACTCCGATGTGCACGTTATATCCTCCTCACCTGCTCGTGAATGACACGAAGATGGAGCCGACGATGCTGCGTGCCGACTCCACTGCTTGAATAGGGCTGAATACCGCTTGAATACGTTGACACGACTGCGAGAAAACGTCGGGCCGCCCGGTGCTTGGCTTCTTCCCTTTGGTGCCTGTCGTGGTGCGACAGGCACGAGGGCCCGCTCAACCGGTGCTGCGGCTTCCTGAGCACGGCACGCTGAGCGTCACTTTAACCGAAGTCGCCCGAATCTTTGAAAATAGGTGTCACAAAGAATCGACCGCTCAATTCGGTTGCCCGCCGAGCACCGCATGTATGCGCCGTCGGCAACACGTGCCGCCAACCGGTAAAATGGCGGCCATGAAACAGGAACGCTGGACGCCCCGCGTCACCGTGGCGGCCGTCGTCGAACACGAAGGCCGCTTTCTGCTCGTCGAAGAGCAAACGTCGGAAGGATTGCGGATCAATCAGCCGGCCGGACATCTGGAATCGGGCGAGACGCTGACGCAAGCCGTCGTGCGTGAAACGCGCGAGGAAACCGCGCTGGCGCTCGTGCCGGAAGCGCTCGTCGGCGTCTACATGACGCATATCGATCTCCCGGACGGCGGCGCCACGTATCTACGGTTCACGTTCTGCGGACGCCACGAGGCGCTCGCACAGCCGGGCCCGCTCGATACGGGCATCGTCCGCACGCTGTGGCTGACGCCCGACGAGCTGCGCGCGTGCCGAGGGCGCCATCGCACGCCGCTCGTCCTGCGCTCGGTCGACGATTACCTCGCGGGCCGGCGTTTCCCGCTCGACTTCGTGCATACGCATTCGGTCGGGCCTCCTAACGGCAAGTAACAACGCAGTCGGTCATTCGTTCAATGAGTAAGCAAAGAGTCGTGGTAGGGATGTCGGGCGGTGTCGATTCGTCGGTGACCGCGTGGCTGCTCAAGGAAGCGGGCTACGACGTCGTTGGCCTGTTCATGAAGAACTGGGAAGACGACGACGACAGCGAGTACTGCTCGACGCGGCAGGACTGGATCGACGTCGTCTCGGTGGCGGATCTGATCGGCATCGACGTCGAAGCGGTGAATTTCGCGGCCGAATACAAGGAGCGCGTGTTCGCCGAGTTCCTGCGCGAGTATTCGGCGGGCCGCACGCCGAACCCCGACGTCCTGTGCAACGCCGAGATCAAATTCAAGGCGTTTCTCGATCACGCAATGGCGCTCGGCGCCGAGACGATCGCGACGGGCCACTATGCGCGCGTGCGCGAAGTCGACGGCCGCTTCGAATTGCTCAAGGCCACGGATTCGACGAAAGACCAGTCGTACTTCCTGCACCGTCTGAATCAAGCGCAGTTGTCGAAAACGCTGTTTCCGCTCGGCGAAATCCCGAAGACGGAAGTGCGCGCGATCGCCGCATCGATCGGCCTGCCCAACGCGAAGAAGAAGGACTCGACCGGCATCTGCTTCATCGGCGAGCGGCCGTTTCGCGAGTTTCTCAATCGCTACCTGCCGACCAAGCCTGGCCCGATGAAGACGCCCGACGGCAAGATCGTCGGTGAGCATGTCGGGCTCGCGTTCTATACGCTCGGTCAGCGCAAGGGCATCGGCATCGGCGGCAGCAAGGCCGGCAGCGGCGAGCCGTGGTTCGTCGCGAGCAAGGACATGGCAGCCAACACACTCTATGTCGTACAAGGTCACGACCACCCTTGGCTGCTCGGACACACGCTCGTCGCCGGCAACACGAGCTGGGTGGCCGGCACCGCGCCCGAACCCGGCGCACGCTTCGGCGCGAAGACGCGTTACCGGCAAGCCGACGCGGCTTGCACGTTCGGCGCGCTCGCAGCAAGCGGCGCCGGCGAGCGCTTCACGCTCGCGTTCGACGAGCCGCAGTGGGCAGTAACGCCAGGGCAGTCGGCCGTGCTCTACGACGGCGACGTGTGCTTGGGCGGAGGCATCATCGAATCGGCCGAAGCAGGCAGCAGGGCACGCAGCGCGGCCGCCACCGCGACACGGACGGCCGTCGCCGCCGACTGAGCAAACGCTTCGCGCCGGCCGCGCACAGCCACCCGGCCGAGGTTTCGCCGGCAACGCACCGTCCGCCCGCGTAATTCACTGTTACCTCACGTTGCGGGCTTTCCCGGCCCCGCGCACGATCGTTCCCGATTAAACTGGCGCATCTTTCGACCACGGCGGCCTGCGCGGGAGCGAAGCTGCGCCGTTCAGGAGCTTGTCCATGTTTTATCGACGCTACTTCGCGCTCTGGTGTGCCCTGCTGTTGGCGCTTGCGTGCGCGCTACTCTCCGCGCGCCATACGATCTCCTGGCTTTGGCTCCTGGCGCCGGCCGCCCTCATCGCGGTCGGCGTCTTCGACTTGCGCCAAGCCCGTCACAGCATCTTGCGCAATTACCCGATCGCAGGCCATCTGCGCTTTTTCTTCGAATTCATTCGGCCTGAAATCCGTCAGTACTTCGTCGAAGACGACACGGAGGAAAAGCCGTTCTCGCGCGCCCAGCGCAGCATCGTCTATCAGCGCGCGAAGAACGAGCCCGACAGCCGCCCGTACGGTACCGAACTCGACGTCAAGGCGGTCGCGCACGAATGGATCAGCCATTCGCTGGCGCCGACCAAGCTCGCCTCGCACGACTTTCGCATCGTCGTCGGGGCCGAGCGCGCGCAACCGTACTCGATGTCGATCTTCAACATCTCGGCCATGAGCTTCGGCGCACTGTCGGCGAACGCAATCCGCGCACTCAACCTCGGCGCGAAAACAGGCGGCTTCGCGCATGACACAGGCGAAGGCTCGCTCTCGAAATATCACCGCGAGCACGGCGGCGACATCATTTGGGAAATCGCCTCCGGCTACTTCGGCTGCCGCAACGACGACGGCACGTTCAGCGCCGAAAAATTCGCACGCCAGGCGTGCGAACCGCAAGTGAAAATGATCGAGATCAAGCTCTCGCAAGGCGCCAAGCCGGGACACGGCGGGGTGCTGCCCGCCGCCAAGGTGACGCCCGAGATCTCCGAGGCGCGCGGCGTGCCGATGGGGCGCGACTGCATCTCGCCGGCCACGCACAGCGCGTTTTCCACGCCGCGCGGCCTGCTCGAATTCGTCGAGCGGCTGCGCACGCTATCGGGCGGCAAGCCCACCGGCTTCAAGCTCTGCATCGGCCATCCGTGGGAGTTTTTCGCGATCGCCAAGGCCATGCTCGAAACGGGCATCGTGCCCGACTTCATCGTCGTCGACGGCGCGGAAGGCGGCACCGGCGCCGCGCCGCTCGAGTTCACCGATCACATCGGCGTACCGTTGCAAGAAGGGCTGCTGCTCGTGCACAACACGCTCGTCGGCATCGGCTTGCGCGAGAAGATCCGCATCGGCGCGAGCGGCAAGATGATCACGGCTTTCGACATCGCGCGCACGCTCGCGATCGGCGCCGATTGGGTCAACTCGGCGCGCGGCTTCATGTTCGCCGTGGGCTGCATTCAGGCGCAAACGTGCCACACGGGACGCTGTCCGACGGGCGTCGCAACACAAGACCCCGTACGCCAGCGTGCGCTCGTCGTGCCCGACAAATCGGAGCGCGTCTTCAATTTCCATCGCAACACGCTGCACGCGCTGCAAGAGATCGTCCAGGCCGCGGGGCTCGAGCACCCGTCGGAACTGCGTGCGCATCACATCGTGCGCCGCGTCTCGTCGCACGAGGTTCAACTGATGTCGGAGCTGCTCAAGTACGTGGAGCCGAACGACCTCGTCAACGGCACCTACCGCTACTCGCTCTACGAAAAATGGTGGCCGCTCGCCGATAGCGATTCGTTTTCGCCGAAGGCCCTCGCGCCGTTGGCAACGGCCTGACGCACCCGGACGAGATCAGGCTCCACGACGCGCTTGGCCAGGCGGCGCGTCAATTGGGAGTCGTGTCGATGAACGATTGGCGCTGCGCCAGTTTCGCGAAATGCTTCTCGAGATTCGGATACTTCTCGCGCCAATTGAGATCCGACATCCGAAAATCCAGGTAGCCGAGCGCGCAGCCAACGGCGACGTCGGCCAGCGAATAGTGGTTGTTGGCGCACCAGGGCTTGCCGGCAAGCCCTTGCGACATCGCCACGAGCCCCTCGTCGATCTTGCGCCGCTGACGCGCCACCCAGCCTTCGTTACGCTGGCTTTCCTCGCGCTGCGTTCCCTCGAGACGGATCAGGACGGCCGCGTCGAGCATGCCGTCGGCGAGCGCTTCCCAGCAGCGCACTTCGACGCGCTCGCGCCCCGATTGCGGAATCAGCTTGCCGACAGGCGAGAGCGTATCGACGTACTCGCAGATCACACGCGAATCGAATACGGCCTCGCCGTCCTCCATGACGAGGCAGGGCACCTTGCCGATCGGATTGAACGTATGAATGGTCGTGTCGGGCGACCAGACATCTTCGAGCACGAATTGATAGTCGATCTTCTTTTCGGCGAGCACGATCCGCGCCTTGCGGACGTAGGGGCTCGCGAGCGAACCGATTAATTTCATCATCTGCCTTTGTCTCAAGAAAACGCCGGACCGCCCCGCATCGCTTCGCGTCCGCCGCGTCGTGCGCGCGGCACGCCCACGCTGCGCCGGCGACGGCTTCGCGCGGGAGTCGGTTCGGGGGGCCCCTGAAGTGCGAGAAAGAGTATAACGTCGCCGGCGCCCGAAACGACGTACCGAAACCACATACCCAAACGCCATCATATCGGCTGGAGAGGCCGCAGCCCCCAGCGTAGCCGGCCCGTTTGAGCAGTACAATCGCACGATGAATACGCTGACCGAATCCCCCATCGCCGTCTCTGTCCACCAAGCGCGGCGCGAACGCCTGCTCGCCGCCATGCGCGCCGCGGGCGGCGGCGTCGCGCTCGTGCCGACGGCACCCGAGGTGCTGCGCAACCGCGATACCGACTATCCGTATCGCCATGACAGCTATTTCTTCTACTTGAGCGGTTTTGCCGAACCGCAGTCGTTCATCGTCCTGGACGCGACGGCGCCAGAGGGCGAGCCGCAATCGATTCTCTTTTGCCGGACGAAAAACGCCGAGCGCGAAACCTGGGAGGGATTCCATTACGGCCCCGAGGCGGCGCGCGAAGCGTTCGGATTCGATGCCGCGTTTGCGATCGAAGACCTCGACGCGCAAGTGCCGCGCATCATCGCCGACGCCCCCGCCCTCTTCTACGGGTTCGGCCGCTCGGCCGAGTTCGACGCGCAGGTGCGGCGCTGGCTCGAAGCCGTGCGCGCGCAAAGCCGCAGCGGCGTCGTCGCGCCCGTCAAGCTCGTCGATGCCCTACCGGTCCTCGACGACATGCGCCTCGTCAAGGACGAGCACGAGCTCGCGATCATGCGTCAGGCCGCGCGGATTTCAGCGCAGGCGCATCGGCGCGCGATGCAGATATGCCGCCCGGGTATGCGGGAGTACGAACTCGAAGCCGAGTTGCTCTATACGTTTCGCCGCCACGGGGCGCAAGCGCCCGCGTACGGCTCGATCGTCGCGGCCGGCGCGAATGCCTGCGTGCTGCACTATCCGGCCGGCAACGCGATCGCCCGCGACGGCGACCTCATCCTCATCGACGCCGCCTGCGAACTGGACGGCTATGCATCCGACATTACGCGCACGTTCCCCGCGAACGGGCGCTTCTCGCCCGCTCAGCGCGAGCTCTACGACATCGTGCTGGCGGCGCAGCAAGCGGCGATCGACGCCACCCGCCCCGGCGTGAGCTTCGAGGCGCCGCACGACGCGGCCGTGCGCGTGCTCGCGCAAGGGCTGCTCGATACGGGCATCGTCGATCGCACGAAGTACGCATCGGTCGACGACGTCATCGCCGAGCGCGCCTATTCGCGCTTTTACATGCACCGCACGGGTCATTGGATCGGCATGGACGTGCACGATTGCGGCGACTATCGCGAACGCACGGCGCCGCCCGACGCCACCGGCGCGTTGCCATGGCGCACGCTGCAGGCGTCGATGGCGCTGACGATCGAGCCAGGCCTGTACGTGCGGGCCGCGCCGGACGTGCCTGAGCACTATTGGAACATCGGCATTCGCATCGAGGACGACGCGATCGTCACCGAAGACGGATGTGTCCTGATCACGCGCGACGTACCCGTCGCGGCCGACGCGATCGAGGCGCTGATGCGCGATGCCCGGCAGGCATCGCCTTCCGCCTGAAGCCATGAGCGACATTCGTCCTTTGCCCGCGCCGCATGAGTTCGACGTGACGATCGTCGGCGCGGGGCCCGTCGGTCTCGCGCTGGCGGCTTGGCTCGCGCGGCGCAGCGCGAGCGCGGGGCTGTCGGTGGCACTCGTCGACGCGCGCGACCCGCAGGCCACGGCCGGCGATCCGCGCGCGATCGCCATCTCGGAAGGCAGCAGGATGCTGCTCGAGCCGTTCGGTGCGTGGCCGGCCGATGCCAATGCAATCGAGCGCATTCACGTTTCGCAACGTGGCCGCTTCGGGCGCACGCTGATCGAGCGCGGCGAACACGGCCTGCCGGCGCTCGGCTACGTCGCGCGCTATGGGTCGATCGTCCATGCGCTGGCCGGGGCCGTGCGCCGCACGCAAGCGCATTGGTTCACGTCGTGCCGCGCACTAGCGCCACAGGTCGAGCCCGGCGACGCGTTCGTCACGCTGCCGATCGAAAGCGCACATCTGCAGCGCGCCCTCAGGACGCGCGTACTCATCAATGCCGAAGGCGGGCTATACGGGCAAGCGCATGGAAAGCGGCCCCATCCGGAGCCGGCCGATGCCGAAACCGATCGCCGCACGGCCGGCCCCGCCAAGCAGCAACAGGCAGCGCACGCCGATGCGGCCAGCGCGCATCTCGCGGCCAAGCGCGAAACGCGCGACTACGGCCAAACGGCGATCGTCGGCACCGTCACCGTCTCGGCGCCGCAGCCTCACGTCGCGTGGGAGCGATTCACCGACGCAGGCCCGATCGCCCTACTGCCGATGGGCGGCGTGCGCCAAGCCGACTACGCGCTCGTCTGGTGCATGAAGCCCGAGGAAGCGGCGCGCCGCGGCGAGCTGTCCGACGCAGTACTGCTGGCGGAACTCGCCATCGCGTTCGGCGAGCGCATGGGCCGCTTCGAGTCGATCAAGGGGCGCGCGACGTTCCCGCTCGGGCTCATCGCTGCGCAAACGCTGGTCGAGGGCCGCATCGCGTCGATCGGCAACGCGGCGCAGACGTTGCACCCCGTGGCCGGACAGGGCTTGAACCTCGGGCTGCGCGATGCGCACGCGCTTGCCGATGCGCTCGGTCATGCGGGCGCCACGCCCGAAGCGCTCGCGCGATTCGCACGCCGGCGCGCCTTCGATCGCCGCATGACGATCGGCGCGACCGACACGCTCGCACGGCTGTTTACGATCGATTTTGCTCCTTTGGCGGCACTGCGCGGCCTCGCGCTGACGGCGCTCGAGTGCATGCCGCCGGTCAAGACGGCACTCGCGCGCCAGATGATGTTCGGTCAGCGCCGCTAGGGAGCAGGCTTGCGCGTTGCCGAGCGTGCAAGCCGGGCCGGTCGCGAGGGTATCGGTCGTCCCGGCGCTCTCGCCCTCTCGCCCTCTCGGCCGGCGGTTAACGGTAAAATGCGCGTTTCCCTGGTCGCCTTCCCACGCTCGTGCCTTGACGGTATGGGCGGACGCTTCTTTTCATGATGCCCACGCTCGGCTCGCACACTCTGCGCAACAACCTTTTCGTCGCTCCGATGGCGGGCGTGACGGATCGGCCGTTCCGCCAGCTTTGCAAGCGGCTCGGCGCCGGCTACGCCGTGTCCGAAATGGTCGCATCGAACGCGCAGCTCTGGAAAAGCGAGAAGACCATGCGCCGCGCGAATCATGCGGGCGAAGTCGAGCCGATCGCGGTGCAGATCGCGGGGGCCGACCCGGCGATGATGGCCGAAGCGGCGCGCTACAACGTCGACAACGGCGCCCAGATCATCGACATCAACATGGGATGCCCGGCCAAGAAGGTCTGCAACGTCGCGGCCGGCTCGGCCCTGCTGCAAAACGAGCCGCTCGTCACGCGCATCGTCGAGGCCGTCGTCGAAGCAGTCGGCAGCGGGCCCGGCGCAGTACCGGTCACGCTGAAAATCCGCACCGGCTGGAACCGCGAGAACCGCAATGCCGTGCGCATCGCACGGCTGGCCGAGGCCGCCGGCGTTTCGATGCTGACGGTGCACGGCCGCACGCGGGCCGATCTTTACCACGGCGAGGCCGAGTACGACACGATCGCGGCCGTCAAGGCGGCCGTGCGCATTCCCGTCGTCGCCAACGGCGACATCGATTCGCCGGCCAAGGCACGCGCCGTACTCGCGGCAACGGGCGCGGACGCGATCATGATCGGCCGGGCGGCGCAAGGACGCCCGTGGCTCTTTCGCGAAATCGAGCATTTCCTTATGACGGGCGAGCTGCTGCCGCCGCCGCGCATCGCCGAAATCCGGCAAGTGATGAACGAGCATCTCGAGGATCACTATGCGTTTTACGGCGAATATACGGGCGTGCGCACAGCGCGCAAGCACATCGGCTGGTACACTCGCGGCCTTTCCGGCGCCAATGCGTTCCGGCACCGGATGAATACGCTCGATACCACCCGCGAGCAGCTCGTCGCAGTCAACACGTTTTTCGACGAGCAGCAGGCGTTGTCGGACCGGCTCGTCTATGTCGACGAGGACACGCCCGAGCACGCCACGCCGAACCGCAACGAACCTTTAGCAGCATGAGCAAGCACAACATCGAACAATGCGTCCGCGACAGCCTGGGCATGTACTTCCAGGACCTCGACGGCGCCAACCCGCACGACATCTATGACATGGTGATGTCCTGCGTCGAGAAACCGATGCTCGAGGTGGTGCTCGAGCGGGCCGGCGGCAATCAGTCGCTGGCCGCCGAATATCTCGGCATCAACCGCAACACGTTGCGCAAGAAGCTGCAGCAGCACGGCCTGCTGTAACGCGCCACCTTCGTTCCTTTCCGGCCTTCTCTCCCATCATGATCAAGCAAGCGCTCATTTCCGTCTCCGACAAATCCGGCATCGTCGAATTCGCTCGTTCGCTGTCGGGGCTCGGCGTCAAGATCCTGTCGACGGGCGGCACAGCGAAGCTGCTCGCCGACGCCGGCCTACCGGTTACCGAAGTGGCCGATTACACCGGCTTTCCCGAGATGCTCGACGGGCGCGTCAAAACGCTGCATCCGAAGGTCCACGGCGGCATCCTGGCGCGTCGCGATTTGCCCGAACATATGGCCGCGCTCGAAGCGCACGGTATTCCGACGATCGATCTGCTCGTCGTGAATCTGTACCCGTTCGTTGCGACGGTCGCGAAGGACGATTGCACGCTCGAGGACGCGATCGAGAACATCGACATTGGCGGCCCGACCATGCTGCGCTCGGCGGCCAAGAACCATCGCGACGTCACGGTCGTCGTCGATCCGGCCGACTACGCCGCCGTGCTCGACGAAATGCGCGCGAACGCCAACACGGTCGCCTACAAGACGAATTTCCGGCTCGCAACGAAGGTGTTCGCGCATACGGCGCAGTACGACGGCGCGATCACGAACTACCTGACGAGCCTCACGGACGCCCTGCAGCACACCTCGCGCAACGCGTATCCGGACACGTTGAACCTCGCGTTCGAGAAGGTGCAGGATCTGCGTTATGGCGAGAACCCGCATCAAAGCGCGGCGTTCTATCGCGGTATCTCGGTGCCTGCCGGCGCGCTGGCCGGCTACCGCCAATTGCAGGGCAAAGCGCTTTCGTACAACAACATCGCCGACGCCGACGCGGCGTGGGAATGCGTGAAGACGTTCGACGCGCCGGCCTGCGTCATCGTCAAGCATGCGAACCCGTGCGGCGTGGCAGTTGCAGAGAATCCCGCGCAAGCGTATGCGAAAGCATTCCAGACCGACCCGACCTCGGCCTTCGGCGGCATCATCGCGTTCAACCGCGAAGTGGACGAAGCAGCGGCCCAAGCGGTCACGAAGCAGTTCGTCGAAGTGCTGATCGCGCCGTCGCTGACCGACGCCGCGAAGCAAGTGCTCGCTGCGAAGCAGAACGTGCGCGTACTCGAAATCGCGTTGGGCGCGGGGCAGAATGCATTCGACTTCAAGCGCGTCGGCGGCGGTCTGCTCGTGCAATCGCCCGATGCGAAGAACGTGCTGCCGCGCGACCTGCGCGTCGTCACGAAACGTCACCCGACGCCGCAGGAAATGGACGATCTGATGTTCGCGTGGCGTGTGGCGAAGTTCGTGAAATCGAACGCAATCGTGTTCTGCGGCAAGGGCATGACGCTCGGCGTCGGCGCGGGCCAAATGAGCCGTGTCGATTCGGCACGCATCGCGAGCATCAAGGCGGAAAACGCGGGCCTTTCGCTGCAAGGCTCGGCCGTGGCATCGGATGCGTTCTTCCCGTTCCGCGACGGCCTCGACGTCGTCGTCGCCGCGGGCGCGACCTGCGTGATTCATCCGGGCGGCTCGATGCGCGACGATGAAGTCATCGCGGCAGCCGACGAACACAACATCGCGATGATCATGACGGGCGTGCGGCATTTCCGTCATTGATCGAGCCGCGAGCACGGCGAGGGCGACTCGCATCGCCGAGCACCGACGAAACCCGGCCACCGCCGGGTTTTTTTATGCCTGTGCGTAGGGCATTTCTCTCGCTTACATCGATCCGTTTCTTGCGCCGTGCGCGCTGTGCAACTCTAGCGCAATATCGCCAAGATGGCGGCCATCGCCGAGCATCACGGCATCGGGCTGCGTCCGCGCGTGAAGCGCCACAAGTGCGCACGCATCGGTGAATCGGTGAATCGGCGCCCAGAGCCGCGAGGATCGCGCAATAGGCGCGGCCCACCGTTCGATGTAGTATCTCGGGCACTTCGTCCGATTTTTTTTCATGAGAATCCTCGGCATCGACCCCGGCTTGCGCGTCACGGGTTTTGGCGTCATCGAGCAGACGGGGCAGCGGCTCACCTACGTGACGAGCGGCGTGATCCGCACCACCGACGGCGATCTGCCCTCCCGGCTCGGCACGATCTTCGACGGCGTCTGCGCGCTCATCCGTCAACACGCGCCCGACCAGTCGGCCATCGAAAAGGTGTTCGTCAACGTCAATCCGCAATCGACGCTGCTGCTCGGCCAGGCGCGCGGCGCGGCGATCTGCGGGCTCGTCGCCGGTGGCGTGCCGGTGGCCGAGTACACGGCGCTGCAGTTGAAACAGGCGGTCGTCGGCTACGGCCGGGCGACGAAAGAACAAATGCAGCAAATGGTGGTGCGCTTGCTGAGCCTGTCGGGTGTACCCGGCACCGACGCCGCCGATGCGCTCGGCATGGCGATTTGCCACGCCCACGGCGGCAGCACGCTCGACACGCTCGGCGGCATCGCGCCCGCCCTGGCCAAGAAGGGCCTACGCGTGCGGCGCGGGCGGCTCGTGGGATAGCGGCAGGCGGTTGCCACGCGGCGCCTTTTCGGTCAGTCGTCGCGGTGCGCTAAACTCGCGCTTTCGGTTCACGCCTACCCGCCATGATCGGTCGCATTGCAGGCATCCTGCTCGAAAAGAATCCGCCTCATCTACTCATCGATTGCAACGGCGTCGGCTATGAAGTCGACGTGCCGATGAGCACCTTCTACAACCTACCGTCGACAGGCGACAAAATCGCCCTGCTGACGCAGCTCATCGTGCGCGAGGATGCGCATCTGCTCTACGGTTTCGGCACCGCGCAGGAACGCGCGACCTTTCGCGAACTCCTCAAGATCAGCGGCATCGGCGCGCGGATGGCGCTGGCCGTGCTTTCAGGCATGAGCGTGCAGGAGCTCGCGCAAGCGGTCACGCTGCAAGACGCCGCGCGCCTCACGCGGGTGCCCGGCATCGGCAAGAAAACGGCGGAGCGGCTGCTGCTCGAACTGAAGGGCAAGCTGGGCGCGGAACTTGGTGCGGCTGCGGGCACCGTCTCGCCGTCGGACCACGCCTCGGACATCCTCAACGCCCTGCTCGCGCTCGGGTATTCGGAGAAAGAGGCACTCGCTGCGATCAAGAACGTGCCCGCCGGCACCGGCGTCTCCGAAGGCATCAAACTCGCGCTCAAGGCGCTGTCGAAAGCGTAAAGGCCAAGCGGCACGCGGCATCCATCGCTCGGCCTGAGCGGCCGGCGCGCGCGGTACAATGGCACGCATGATCGAAACCGATAAGCTCGCCGCCGAGCGCATCATTTCCGCCACGCCCACCTCGTCGCACGAAGAAGTGTTCGAGCGCGCGCTGCGTCCGCGCCAGCTCGACGAATACGTCGGGCAGGAAAAAGTGCGCGGCCAGCTCGAAATCTTCATCGAAGCGGCGAAGCGCCGTTCCGAAGCGCTCGACCACGTTCTGCTGTTCGGGCCGCCCGGCCTCGGCAAAACGACGCTCGCGCACATCATCGCGCGCGAGATGGGGGTGAACCTGCGCCAAACGTCGGGGCCGGTGCTCGAACGCGCAGGCGACTTGGCCGCTTTACTGACGAATCTCGAAGCGAACGACGTCCTTTTCATCGACGAAATCCATAGGCTTTCGCCCGTCGTCGAGGAAATTCTGTATCCGGCGCTCGAGGATTATCAGATCGACATCATGATCGGCGAAGGGCCGGCCGCGCGCAGCGTGAAGCTCGATCTTCAGCCGTTCACGCTCGTGGGCGCAACCACGCGCGCCGGGATGCTGACGAACCCGCTGCGCGACCGCTTCGGCATCGTCGCCCGGCTCGAGTTCTACGATGCCGAGCAACTCTCGCGCATCGTTCGCCGCTCGGCCACGCTGCTCGGGGCGCAGATTCATCCTGACGGCGCGTTCGAGATCGCCAAGCGCTCGCGCGGCACGCCGCGGATCGCGAACCGCCTACTGCGGCGCGTGCGCGACTACGCCGAGGTCAAGGCCGACGGCGCGATCACCGCGCGTGTCGCCGATGCGGCGCTCGCCATGCTCGACGTCGACGCGGTCGGCTTCGATCTGATGGACCGCAAGCTGCTCGAGGCAATCCTGCACAAGTTCGACGGCGGCCCGGTCGGCGTCGACAACCTCGCCGCCGCCATCGGCGAGGAGCGCGATACGATCGAAGACGTCCTCGAGCCGTATCTGATTCAACAGGGCTTTTTGCAGCGCACGCCGCGCGGGCGCGTGGCAACGCTCGCCGCATATCGCCATTTCGGCCTGGCCGCGCCCGACGCATCGAGCACCGTGCGCACGTTGTGGGACGGGGGCGACGCGTAAGCGCACCGCGCTTAGTTCAGATCAGCTTCGAGGCCACGCAGCGATGTCCGAGTCGGCAGGTCAAAGCGGCAACGGCAACGAACGAAATGCATCCTTGCCTGCGTTCGTCGTGCGATTGCGCGAGCGGATCTCGCAAAGCGTGCTCAGCATGACGAGCGGCAGCGGTCCCACGCTCGACTACACTCACCCGCCCGGCGACCCGGGACTGTTCGGCCCCGACTCCGTTTGCTGGCAAGTGCATGCCGATTTCACGTCGATGATGATCGGCGGCATCAGCGCGTTGATGCTGCAGGCGTTGCACCCGCTTGCGCTCGCGGGCGTCTGGGACCATTCGACGTTTCGCACCGATATGCGCGGGCGCCTGCGGCGCACGGCCACGTTCATCGCCGGCACGACGTACGGTGCGCACGACGACGCGCTTGCGCTGATCGAACGCGTCAAGCGTATCCATCTTTCGGTCACGGGCGTTGCGCCCGATGGCCGCCCTTATCGCGCGAGCGATCCGGCGTTGCTGACATGGGTGCACGTCGCGGAAGTGTCGAGCTTTCTGGCGGCGCATCTGCGCTATGTGAATCCGTCGTTATCGTCGGCTCGGCAAGACCGCTATTACGCGGAGGTGGCGCTGATCGCCAAGCTGCTCGGCGCGACCGACGTGCCCGAAACACGTGCGCAAGTCGCCGAGTATTTGTCGTCGATGCGCCCCGAGCTCGAGGCGGGGCCGCGCACCCATGAGGTCGTGCGCGTTTTGCGCCATGCCGCGCCGCCCGATCGTCCACTCATGCAGCCGGCCGTACGGTTAATGCTAAACGCGGGCGTCGATCTGCTGCCCGACTGGGCGCAGCAGATGCTCGGCTTCACACGGTTCGCGCGTATGCAGGCGGTACTCGCACGGCCGGGGGTACGGCTCGTCGGCCCCTTCATTCGATGGGCACACGTGAATGCGGTATCGAAGCGCGCGAGACGGCGGGCGGCGTCTGCGCCGGATGCTTAAGCAACATCGCTTGGCTGCGCGGTATTGCGGAACGAAACGCCGACTGCCTCAGCGGGCTGCGCGCGCCGCCTTCACCAACCCATCATCGTCGCTCGCGCCGCCCAAGTGCGCGACGTCGGCCCATTCGAGCACCGTCGAGCCCCCATCGTCGCCGAACTCGACCGTGTTGATGCTCGTGTTGAGCAACGCATAATTGCGCGGTGCATCGAGCGCGAGGCCACGCGCATGGCGGTAGACGCAGTCGAGCACGCCGCCGTGCGTCACGCAGGCGATACGGCCGCCCGGATGCTTTGCTACCATCGCGGCCACCGCATGCACGACGCGGTGATAAAACACACGCACCGATTCGCCGCCTTCCGGCGAGAATCCCGGATCGCGGGTTTGCCAACGCGCGTAGTCGTCGGGATAGCGCTGCGCGATCTCCGCGCTCTCGTGGCCCTGAAACACGCCGTAAGCGCGCTCGCGCAAACCCTCGACGAGATGCGGCACGAGCCCCAGCGCCGCAGCCGTCGGCCGCGCCGTCTGCTGAGCGCGCTGCAGATCGCTCGAATAGATCGCATCGAGCCTTGCACCGCCGAGCGCTTCGCGCGCCAAGCGCTCGGCAAGACGCTGCGCTTGCTCGACACCGGTCTCGGCCAGCGGGATATCGATGTGCCCCTGGATGCGCTTCACGCGATTCCAAGACGTCTCGCCATGTCGGATGAAAAGAACTTGCGTCGGCATCGTCGGTAAATCGGAAAAGGTCAGGGGCGCGTTTGCAGCCAGAACGTCACGGGCCCGTCGTTGACGAGCGACACCTGCATCGCGGCGCCGAACTCGCCGGTTTCGACGATCGAATGGCGCGCGCGAGCCGACGCGACGAAGTAGTCGAACAGGCGCCTGCCGTCTTCGGGCGCCGCGGCCGGCGTAAAGCTGGGCCGCAGGCCGCTGTTCGTATCGGCGGCAAGCGTGAATTGCGAGACGAGCAGCAGGCCGCCGGCCCGCCCGGCTCCGTCGATATTCGTGACAGGCAGATTCATCTTGCCGGCCGTGTCGCTGAAGACGCGGTACCCCAGCACCTTCGCGAGGAGCTTGTCGGCGCTCGCCTCGGTATCGCCGCGCTCCGCGCACACGAGCGCCAGCAGGCCAGGCCCGATCTCACCCGTGACGCGCTCGCCCACACGCACGCTCGCTTGCGTCACGCGTTGGATCAGCGCGATCATCGGCGCGCTCCGCCGCGGCTTGCTTCCGTGCTGCTCGCGTCACGCGGCGCACGCCAAAGCCGGTAGATCACGAACACGAACCGCACCTCACGCCGTAAGCGTCACGCGCGAGAACCGGCGCTTGCCGACCTGCACGACGTATTCGCCGGCTTCGACTTTGAGCGCCTTGTCCGAGATCACAGTGCCGTCGATGCGCACGCCACCTTGCTCGACATTGCGCAGCGCGTCGCTCGTCGACGGTGCAAGCCCGGCCTGCTTGAGCAATTGGCCGATCGCAAGCGGCGCACCATTGAGCGTGACGGACGGGATGTCGTCGGGCACGCCGCCCTTGGCGCGATGGTTGAAGTCTTCGAGCGCGCGCTCTGCATCGGCCTGCGAATGGAAACGCGCGACGACCTCCTGCGCGAGCGACACCTTGAAATCGCGCGGATTGCGCCCTTCCTCGGCTTCGCGCCGGAAACGCGCGATCTCGTCGAGGCTGCGGAACGAGAGCAGCTCGAAATAGCGCCACATCAGCACGTCGGAGATGCTCATGAGCTTGCCGAACATATCGTTCGGTTTCTCGCTGATGCCGACGTAGTTGTTCTTCGACTTCGACATTTTGTCGACGCCGTCGAGCCCTTCGAGCAGCGGCATCGTCAAAATGCACTGCTGCTCTTGCCCGTATTGCTTTTGCAATTCGCGGCCGACGAGCAGGTTGAATTTTTGGTCCGTGCCGCCGAGTTCCAGATCGGCATTGAGCGCGACGGAGTCGTACCCTTGCATCAACGGGTAGAGAAACTCGTGGATCGAAATCGGCACGCCGCCTTGGAAACGCTTCGTGAAATCGTCGCGCTCGAGCATGCGCGCCACGGTGTAACGCGAGGCGAGCTTGATCATGCCGTCGGCGCCGAGCGGCATCGACCACTCGCTGTTGTAACGGATTTCGGTTTTTTCGCGATCGAGCACGAGCGCGGCTTGCTCGAAGTACGTCTTGGCGTTCGATTCGATCTGCTCGCGCGTGAGCGGCGGACGCGTCGCGTTGCGCCCGGACGGATCGCCGATCAGCGACGTGAAATCGCCAATGAGGAAGATGACCGTATGGCCGAGGTCCTGTAGCTGACGCATCTTGTTCAGCACGACCGTGTGGCCGATGTGGATGTCGGGCGCGGTCGGGTCGAGGCCGAGCTTGATCCGCAGCGGCGTGCCCGTTGCCGCGCTGCGCGCGAGCTTCTGCGCGAACTCTTCTTCGATCAGCAGTTCATCGGCGCCGCGCTTGGCAACGGCGAGCGCGTGGCGCACTTCGTCCGTGATCGGAAACGGCGAGGCGGGCTTGGAGGTGGACTCGGTGCTCATCTGGAAATCGATTGTTCCGGCTGGAGGACGGTGCAAAAGGTTCGATTGTCCCATATCTGGCGCGGCCGCTGACGCGATCGCGCAACCCTTAGCGCCCTCGGCCGTTCTCGCGGATAATCGGTGCCGCGAGCAAGTGCACAAGCGCTTTCTTCGGGTCGTCCGCTCGGCCCGCAACGACAAAGAGGAGCAGCAATTGGCGGCAAGCGCGACGCAAACCGGTGGCGAAGGCGTGTATTTCGGGCTGATGTCGGGCACGAGCATGGACGGTGTCGACGGCATCGCCGTCGAATTCCGCGCAGGTGAGGCGCCGCGCGTGCTCGCCGATGCGTTCGTCGGCTTCGCCGACGGGCTGCGCGACGCGCTGTTCGCCCTCCAGCAGCCCGGCGAGAACGAAATCGAGCGCGAGGCGCTGGCGGCGTCGGCGCTCGCGGCGCGCTATGCCGTCTGCTGCCACGAACTGCTGCGCAGCGCGAACATCGCGCCCACGCGCGTACGCGCGATCGGCGTGCACGGCCAAACCGTGCGCCACCGCCCGGAAAAGGGCTATACGCGGCAGATCAACAATCCCGCGCTGCTCGCGGAGATGACGCATATCGACGTCGTCGCCGATTTCCGCAGCCGCGACGTCGCGGCCGGCGGCCAAGGCGCGCCGCTCGTTCCAGCCTTCCACGCGCAGATTTTCGGGGCGAACGACGAAACGCGCGTCGTCTGCAATCTGGGCGGTATCAGCAACATCACCGTCTTGCCGCCGGCCCGCGCACGCGCGACGAACCGCGATGAGCGAGTTGCGGGAACTCGGGGAACTGAGCGGGCGGCCGATGGCGAGGCGGTCCGCGGGTTCGATTGCGGCCCCGCGAACGTCCTGCTCGACGAGTGGGCACAGCGCCACCTGGGCACACTCTACGACGAAGGCGGCCGCTTCGCCGCGAGCGGCATCGTCGACCAAGCGCTCTTGAACGTTTTGCTCGACGAGCCGTTCTTCGAGCAGGCGCCACCCAAGAGCACGGGACGCGACCTCTTCAACGCCGCGTGGCTCGACGCGAAACTCGTCGGTTTCGAGACGCTGGCGCCCGCCGACGTCCAAGCGACGCTTGCCGCGCTGACGGCCGTGAGCATCGCCCGCGAAATCGAGCGACACGCGCCCCGCTGCCGCGCCGTCTATGTCTGCGGCGGCGGCGCCCGTAACCCGACGCTGCTCGAGGCGCTCGAACACGCACTCGGTCGAAGCGGCGTCAGCGGTGTACCGGTGATGACCACCGACGCGCTCGGCGTACCGCCACACCACGTCGAATCACTGGCGTTCGCATGGCTCGCGATGCGCTGCATCGAACGAGCGGCCGGCAACTTGCCGGCGGTAACGGGAGCCGCCGGCGAACGCGTGCTCGGTGCGATCTATCCGCGCTGACGGCAACGGCGCGAGAGCGGGAAAAGCCGCGCGGAGAACCGCGCCGGCAAAACGCCGCACGCCACGAATAAAAACGGGGCCGAAGCCCCATTTCAAGGATCGTTTCGACGGCACGAAGCGAACCGCGCCACCCGCGCCGATCGTTTCAGCTTTGCATCAAACCGAGAACGACGAACCGCAACCGCAGGTCGTCGAAGCATTCGGATTCTTGATGACGAATTGGGCGCCGTTGATGTCGTCCTTATAGTCGATTTCGGCACCAACCAAATATTGGTAGCTCATCGAATCGATCAATAGCTGCACACCGCCCTTGTTCATGACGGTATCGTCTTCGTTGACCGCTTCGTCGAACGTGAATCCGTACTGAAAACCGGAGCAGCCGCCGCCTTGCACGAACACGCGCAGCTTGAGGTCGGGGTTGCCTTCCTCATCGATCAGTTGCTTCACCTTCTCGGCCGCCGCGTCCGTAAAGACGAAGGGGCTCGGCATTTCGGTCACAGGGGTATCGGTGACGGCGTTCATACTGACTCTCTCCAAAAAAACTTCTAAGCGCTATTGTATGGCCCTTCGCGTACTCTTGCTCTGCCCATCTGCGGTAACCCTATGAATGCAATGGGTTCTAACACGTGCCGGCCCTAGTTAAAAGCGCACAGCGTGACCGCATTCGGCACTGGGACGAGCAGGGATCATGAAAGCGAAAAAGCCGCCGTGCGAAAGCAGCGGCGGCTTTTTCGGCTGCGGCCCGCCACAGGCGGGGCGCTTCGAAACGATTAACGCTTCGAGAATTGCTTCCTGCGGCGTGCCTTGTGGAAGCCGACCTTCTTACGTTCGACTTCACGAGCGTCACGCGTAACGAAGCCGGCGTTCGACAATGCCGGCTTCAGCGTCGCGTCGTAATCCATCAGCGCGCGCGTGATGCCGTGGCGGACGGCGCCCGCTTGCCCCGTTTCACCGCCGCCCGAAACGTTGACCTTGATGTCGAACGTCGTGGCGTGGTTCGTGAGCTCGAGCGGCTGGCGCACGATCATCAGCGACGTTTCACGCGAGAAGTAATCCGCGATGGGCTTGCCGTTGACGACGATGTCGCCCTTGCCAGCCTTGATGAAGACACGGGCGACCGCGCTCTTGCGGCGGCCCGTACCATAGTTCCAGTTACCGATCATGTGGGCTCCCCTTAGATCTCGAGCGCCTTCGGCTGTTGAGCCGAATGCGGATGCGTGGCTTCAGCGTAGACCTTCAGCTTCTTGATCATCGCGTAGCCGAGCGGGCCCTTCGGCAGCATGCCCTTGACCGCCTTCTCGAGCGCACGGCCCGGGAAGCGCTCTTGCATCTTGCCGAACGTCGTTTCGTAGATACCGCCCGGGTAGCCCGAGTGACGGTAGTACTTCTTGTCCGTGGTCTTGTTACCCGTGACCTTCAGCTTGCCGGCGTTGATGACGATGATGAAATCGCCGGTGTCGACGTGCGGGGTGAATTCAGGCTTGTGTTTGCCGCGAAGACGGCGCGCCACTTCGCTGGCGACACGGCCGAGAACCTTATCCGTCGCGTCAATCACGTACCATTCGCGCGTCACCTGTTCGGCTTTGGCGGAAAATGTCTTCATGATCGATCCAAAAAATTGACCTGCCCTTCGTATTTTTCCTGCTTGGATGTGGCGCATCGAGGCACCGGTGCAGGCTCTCCCTGTTCTTCTTCCGCGGGCATGAATGCGGAAAAGCTCTGAATTATAAAGGAATTTGGCGGCACTCGTCAAAGGCGGCCGCGCCGCGCCGCGGCGAACTCTAAAAGGCGGTGCGGCAGGCGCGATGCTTGCGGCCCGCCAGCCTGTCAAAGCCGGATGGGCAGGCGCCGCACGAAAAAAAGCCCAAACGCGAGGTTCGGGCTTAATCCACCTAAGGAGGAGGGTGGAGGAGACATGCGGAGATCGTCGAAAGCGACAATCAATGAAGCGCATTGTACAGAGCCAAGGGCAGCTAGGCAAGAAAATTTGCATTGCGAAAATTAATCTCATAATGTGAGATGAAGAGGCGGCAGACCCAACCCCTCCGCGCCAACCCTTCGTTCGCGTCAAAGCTACAATGCAAATCCGACCGAACGTAACCATGCAAAAACAGCGGAGTAGTGCCATGGAATGCAAAGTGAGCTGGATGGGTCCTGACGGCATGGCCTTCGCGGCCGAAACAGGCAGCGGCCATCTGGCGATGATGGACGGCGCGCCGGAAGGCGGCGGC
This sequence comes from Trinickia acidisoli, assembly GCF_017315725.1. Lineage (NCBI taxonomy): Bacteria > Pseudomonadati > Pseudomonadota > Betaproteobacteria > Burkholderiales > Burkholderiaceae > Trinickia > Trinickia acidisoli. Next base: position 728,339 of record NZ_JAFLRG010000001.1, on the reverse strand, counting down.
CGCAACTTGGCGCCACGGCCCATGGAGATGGTGCTGCTCGGCACGGGCGGCTGCACGGCCTACGACGTCGTCATGATCCTGAAAAAGAGCCGGCAGGAGATCGTCGACTGCTCGGTCACGCTCAAGGCCGAGCGCGCGAGCGAAGACCCGAAGATCTTCACGAAGATTCACTTCCATTTCACGGTGACGGGCAGAAACCTCAACCCGGCCACCGTCGAGCGCGCGATCAACCTGTCGCACGACAAATACTGCTCGGCGTCGATCATGCTGGCCAAGACGGCCGAACTCTCGCATTCATTCGAGATCGTCGAGAACTGACGCAGCTTCGTCCGCGAAAAAGCCGGCATCCTCAACGACGCCGGCTTTTGCATTTTTGCGTTTTTGCGTTCGGGAGGCGAAGTAGGCCGGTAAGCCGGATTCTGTGCATTCGCGGCACCTTGCGGCACCGCGAACGTGGCAGCCATTCCTCTAGGCGCGCCATTGCTGACGCGCTCGAGCTTCCTACCCGCAGGCAAGACGGGGGCACCGTCTTGCATCCGAAGATGCGTGCCTGCCTATTTGGAATTGCTCCGGGTGGAGGTTGCCGTGCCGTCTGCGTCGCCGCAGCCGCGGTGCGCTCTTACCGCACCGTTTCACCCTTACCTGATCCCCGCTTGCGCGGGGCCATCGGCGGTTTGTTCTCTGTTGCCCTGTTCCGCGTGTTGCCACGGATGGCCGTTAGCCATCACCCTGCCCGATGGAGTCCGGACTTTCCTCGCCCCTCCCGGCGCAAACCGGGAAGGCCGCGACTGCCTGGCCTACTTCGCAGCTTGCGAGTTTACCATCGCGCCCGCTTGTCCGCGCTTTCCATCGGCGCTTCCGTCCGCCGTTCCACTATGTAGCGCTTCGTTCGCGAATCCGAAATATGCGTCGACTCATGGCGGAATAAAAAAATACACTACCGCAGAGAACCCGCCGGACATGCCTCCTATGACGAAGTTCTGTTGTGTATCGATCCGGAATCGGCGCCCCAAGCGAACTTCCTCGTCCTATGGCGAGGCAACGCAAGGTGCGTCTGCCGCTCACGCTGATAGCCCCGCCGGCATCGCGCTACGCAAGTCGCGATCCAGCAGCTTCAGCGAAACAAGCCAATCCCCTCGTCTCGTGGCGCCCCACCCGAGACGATCGCTCAGCGTCGGCAAAACGAAACCCACGACCGACACAGGCGACCTCGGATTTTTGTTCGATCAAGGCCTGAGCAAGAGACCGGTCGACCTTGCCGCGAACCGGAAGGCGATGCAAGCGTGGAAGAAGGAATACGAGGCGAAGCAGGAAAACGAGCGAGCCGCGCGTGTAGCGGCCGCGGTAGCGAATCGAAACGCGGATGACGTCAATGCGGTCAAAAAGCGGGAAATTTCCGACAATGCGCTCTTGAGCGGCTTCAGGCCGCAAATGGAGCGGGAATATGAGCGGCTCGTCTACGAGGAGGGCTCGGAGGGTCCGCTCGAGGACATCGCACAGATGGCCATCGCGAACGTGTTCAACAACGCCGATGGCTCCGTCAACGCCGTGCGAGAGGAGCACGGCGGGTATATGCGAAGGTGAGCCGCGAGAGGCTCGCTAGCGCTCGATTTCCGACGCGGCAGGTCACGACGCCTGCTTGGCGGCGTTGCGAGTACGCCGTCCGGCGCGAAAGACGTGGGCGTCGTCGTAGAACGCCGGCGCCGTGTTGGCCGGCCAAAAGCCCGGCACGCCGAGGACCGGTAGCGGCGCGTAGCGGCCGTTGTCGAGGATAGCGGCGTCGGCGAGCGATGCGGCGACGGCCTGATCGAGCCACTCGTTTTGTCGATGCGGCGGCCAAGCGAAGTAGTCGACCGGCGCGGAGACGATCCACGCATGTCCCGTGCAGGCTTTGTACGGGGTAACCAGCTTTTCGAGCAGCGCATGGCCGAACACGCGCACTTCGCAGCGCGTGCCCCACACAGCTCGCTCGTCGACGAACAGCCGCCGCCAGTCGAACGTCGTCAGCGCGGCACTCAGTTGCGGATCGGCGCAGACGAACAGCACCGCGTTCTCGTCGAACAGCGTCAGAAAATCGCGTTCGGCGCCGCGTGCGCCCGTGATGCCGCCGCGCTCGATCGCCCTCGCCTGGCGCGCGTTGAGCGTCGCCTTCACGCGCGGATGCGCGAACCAGACGAGCGCATTGAAGAAATCGTGCAAGTTGCGGCGCGTCGGCACGCCGCCCGTCGCCGCGATATGCGCTTCGTAAGCCGAGCCGGCCGGCAGTTCCGCCTGCTCGATGAACGACAGCAGCCGCCCGTTGCCCGTGACGTGACCGGCGGCCTGTGCTTCGCAGGCGAGCATACCGACGAAGCCAGAGGGGTCGGCCTGCGCACTATGCTGCCACCTTGCGCCGCGCGCCGCATAGGGCGCAAGCCAAGGCGCGGACCAATCGATCCGCTCCAGATTCGCAATCGCCGATGCGCTTGCGCCTTCATCGAGGCACAGCTCCCGCGTCACGGTCCCCCTCCGAACTCGGAACTCAGGCGAGCCGCCAGCCGATCGCCTCGCCCGCGCGCAACGGAACGACCGCCGCTTCGCCCGCGACGATTTCAGCCGGCAAGGTCCAGCTTTCGCGCACGAGCGTCACACGCTCACTGCTGCGCGGTAGCGCGTAGAAGTCCGGCCCGAAGAAGCTGGCGAATCCCTCGAGCTTGTCGAGCGCGTCGGCGTTGTCGAACGCCTCCGCATAGAGTTCGAGCGCATGCAAGGCCGTATAGCAGCCGGCGCAGCCGCATGCATGCTCTTTCAAGCCCTTCGGATGCGGCGCGCTATCGGTGCCGAGGAAGAAGCGGGGATTGCCCGATGTCGCCGCTTCGACGAGCGCCACGCGGTGCGTCTCCCGCTTGAGTACGGGCAGGCAGTAGTAGTGCGGCCGAATGCCACCCTGAAAAATCGCGTTGCGGTTGTAGAGCAGATGATGCGCGGTGATCGTCGCGCCGAGCAAGCCCGCGTGCGCGCCGTCGTCACGCACGTATTGCGCCGCATCTTTCGTCGTGATGTGCTCGAAGACGACCTTGAGCTCCGGGAAATCGCGGCGCAAAGGCATCATCACGCGGTCGATGAATACCTTCTCGCGATCGAACAGATCGATCGACGAGTCGGTCACCTCGCCGTGCACGAGCAGCGGCATCCCAACCTCCTGCATCGCCTCGAGCGCCTTCGCGCATTTGGACAGATCGGTCACCCCAAAATCGGAATTCGTCGTCGCGCCCGCCGGATACAGCTTCACGCCATGGATGAAGCCACTCTCTCGTGCGCGCCGAATTTCGTCGGGCGGCGTGTTGTCGGTGAGATAGAGCGTCATCAGCGGCTCGAACTTCGCGCCGATCGGCAACGCGGCAAGGATTCGTTCGCGATAGGCGCGGGCCGCATCGACGGTAGTAACGGGCGGCTTCAGGTTCGGCATGACGATCGCGCGTCCGAACTGGCGGACGGTGTGCGGCAATACGGCCGCAAGCATCTCGCCGTCGCGCAGATGCAAGTGCCAATCGTCGGGACGGGCCAAGGTAAGCGAGGACAACGCGCCGCGCTGATACGCGGCGTTCGGGGACGAATCGGAAACGGTCATGGCGACGATCTGGCAAGAAGGCCGGCGGAAAAACCGCGCGGCGATGAGAAGTAGACCCCGTTACGCGAAGCAAGCCGCCCGCTATCGTGGAAAAACCGCAACGGACACCCGACAGCGCCCGCCGATTTCGCTTTTTTCGGCAGGCGGCTCGGTATATGCTTCGAAAAACATATTGTAGCGGGTTCGCTCGACGCACCCGCCCGTTCACACGCATCGCCAACCCGCAACATGTGCCAACTCCTCGGAATGAACTGCGCCGCGCCGACGGACGTCACGTTCTCCTTCACGGGTTTCGCTGCACGCGGCGGCATCACCGATCACCACGCCGACGGCTGGGGCATCGCCTTCTTCGAAGACAAGGCGTGCCGGCTGTTCATCGACCATCAATCGTCGGCCACGTCGCCGATCGCGGAGATGGTCAAGCGCTATCCGATCAAATCGAAGAACACGATCGCGCATATCCGCAAGGCGACGCAAGGCCACATCCTGCTCGAGAACTGCCATCCGTTCATGCGCGAGTTATGGGGCCGGCATTGGATCTTCGCGCACAACGGCGACTTGAAGGATTATCGGCCCGAGATCACTGGCGTGTACCAGCCTGTCGGCACGACCGACAGCGAGCTCGCGTTTTGCGCGCTCATGCAAGGCTTGCGGCACGCCTTTCCGGGTGCGCAGCCGCCGCTGCAAGAGTTGTTCGACACGCTGACCGCGCTCACGCGCGACATCACGAATTACGGCGTGTTCAACTTCCTGATGTCGAACGGGCAAGCGCTGTTCGCGCATTGCTCGACCCATCTGCATTACATCGTGCGACGCTGGCCGTTCTCGACGGCGCATTTGATCGACGCCGACATGTCGATCGACTTCGCGCAGTACACGACGCCCGAGGATCGCGTGGCCGTCATCGCCACACAGCCGCTGACCGACGACGAAATCTGGACCGCGTTCGCGCCCGGCGATCTCTTGATGTTCCAAGACGGCGAAGTGGCCGCCCGCGCGCACATTCCGGTGCCGCTCTCCGTACTCGAAAAAGCGCGCAATCCCGCTTGCGACCCAAGCGCCTCGGCCTCGATGTACCCGTCGGACACACCGGCCGCGGCGGCCTTCAGCGCCGATGCCGACGACATCGCGGCATTCGAGTCGTAACTCGGCCGAACGCCCGCCTGCCCGCTCAGTCAGTCCGTCAGTGCAAAATCTTCGCGAGAAACTCTTTCGCGCGGTCCGACTTCGGGTTGTCGAAAAACGCGTCCTTGCGATCGTCCTCGACGATGAGGCCCCGGTCCATGAAGATGACACGGTGCGCGACCTTCTTCGCGAACCCCATCTCGTGCGTCACGCACATCATCGTCATCCCGTCTTGCGCGAGTTCGACCATGACGTCGAGCACCTCGTTGATCATCTCGGGATCGAGCGCCGAAGTGGGCTCGTCGAACAGCATCGCAACCGGGTCCATCGACAACGCCCGCGCAATGGCCACGCGCTGCTGCTGACCGCCCGATAGCTGCCCCGGAAATTTGTCGGCCTGCCCTTTCAAGCCTACGCGATCGAGCAGCGCAAGGCCCTTGTCCGCGGCCTCCCCCTTCGAGCGGCCGAGCACCTTGATCTGCGCGAGCGTGAGGTTCTCCATGATCGACAAATGCGGGAACAACTCGAAATGCTGGAACACCATGCCGACCTTCGCGCGCAGTTTCGACAGGTTCGTCTGCTTATCGCGCAGCGATTGGCCGTCGACGACGATCTCGCCGTCCTGAAACGGCTCGAGGCCGTTGACGGTCTTGATCAACGTCGATTTGCCGGAGCCCGACGGCCCGCACACGACGACCACCTCGCCCTTCTCGACTTCCGTGGTGCAATCGGACAGCACCTGAAACGTGCCGTACCACTTCGAAACGTGACTGATCGAAATCATCCGGTGATCCTTTCGCAAAAACGCCTGCCGGCCGCTGCCCGGCCCGCGAAGCCTTTGCATGATACGCGGCCTGCGCGCGCGGGCAAAAATGGCCGATCGGGTCAAGAAGCGGCGGTGGGTCACGCGCGTAGGCACGCTTCGTGCCGCGTAAATATCCAAATGGGGATAGTCGTCGACCTTAGGGAAATGCCTACGCCGCATCGGAAAATCCCTACGCACGCAGTTTCGATAATCCCCGTCAAGTCGATCTATTCCGATCCATAAGCGGCGATCGATTAAACAGATGGAACCGATTTCAATCCGTGAATTCATGGCGACGCGCGAGGTTGCACTCGATTATTAAATCGACACATAACTCATCAAATTGTCATACTAAAATGGTAGACAGAAAGGCCTACCCCGTTGCCGAGCGGGCATCGGCAGGCCATCCGCCTCTCAATACCGCCCCGTAACGAGGCGTAACAATGACATCCATTGAGAGTCGAGCACTCGGGTTCGATGCGATTACTCCCCATTTCTTCTACGGCAAACGTTTCACGCCAACCCATTATTCGTCTGAATAGCTTTTCAGTTTTTCGATCAATTGCACCGATCGGCATTAAGTATTTGACGAAACGGCCGATAACCTTAATGCTCCGTTCCACCTTTTTAATACCCAAGAGCCCGAGTGCAATCACCGGCGCGGCCCCGGCGTCTGAGCCCGCGCAAAAACAACTCGCACATGTCCGACGCAACGCAATCAGTCACCGTCGATCAAGCAAAGCAGCCGATTGGGGTAGCCGGTCCCCTCACGTCGACGCTGGACCGGTGCCGCGATGCGCTGCGGCTGTCGAAACCACCCGAGTGGGCCATCGTCGGCCTTTGGGCCGGCTCGCTGGCCGCGCTCGGGGTGCTGGCCGTCGTCAAGCTCGATCTCGCCGCGCAATATCGCGTCGCGTTCTCCGTTCTGGCCGCCATGCTCGTGCTGCGGCACGCGGGCGGCCTCGCCCGTGCTCGACTCTTCTTTCTGCTTTGTTCAGGATTCCTGACCTTTCGCTACCTGTACTGGCGCACCACGTCCACCCTCGGCTATAACGGCTTCGCCGACTTCGTCTTCATGCTGCTGCTTTATGCGGCGGAGCTGTACGGCATCGTCGTCGCCATGCTCGGGCTGTTCGTCAACAGCCGGCCGCTGCGGCGCGCGCCGGTCCCGCTCATCACGACGCCCGGTGCGCTGCCCACCATCGACGTCTTCATCCCCACCTACAACGAGCCGCCGGATCTCTTGCAAGTGACGCTGCGCGCGGCGCTCGACATGCGCTATCCGCGCGAGCTGTTGAACGTTTATTTGCTCGACGACGGCGGGACGCTTCAGAAGCTCACGCAAGCGGCCCCCGACAAAGCCGCGGAAGCGCTCGCACGTTCGCAGGCATTGAAACGGATGGCCGAGTGCCACGGCGGCATTTACCTCACGCGCGAGCGCAACGAGCACGCCAAGGCGGGCAACATCAACGCCGCGCTCGCACACACGCGCGGCAATCTGATCGTCATCTTCGACGCCGATCACGTGCCGACCGCGGACTTTCTCGAGAAGACCGTCGGCCATTTTCAGCGCGACGAACGACTCTACCTCGTGCAAACGCCACACTTCTTCATCAATCCGGACCCGCTCGAAAAGAACCTCGGCATGTTCGGCCGCATGCCGCCCGAAAGCGAGATGTTCTATTCGGTCGTTCAACACGGCCTCGACTTTTGGAACGCGTCGTTCTTCTGCGGATCGGCGGCGTTGCTCCGGCGCCGATACCTCGAGGAGATCGGCGGCATCGCAGGCAACTCGATCACCGAGGACGCCGAGACGGCGCTGACGCTGCACGCGCGCGGCTATCACAGCCGATACGTGGATGAAGCGTTGATCTCGGGCCTGCAACCCGAAACGTTCGCGAGCTTCATCGTGCAACGCGTACGCTGGGCGCAGGGCATGATTCAACTCTTCCTACTGAGCAATCCGCTGCGGATGAAGGGGCTCACGCTCGCGCAGCGGCTCTGCTATTTCTCGAACGCGTTTTTTTGGTTTTTCTGTTACGCGCGCGTCATCTTCCTGTTCGCGCCCATCATGTACCTGGTGTTCGGGCTGCAGTTCTACAACGCGACGATCCCTCAGTTCTTCGCCTATGGCCTGCCGCAAATGATCTCGGCCATTCTCGCGTCCGATTACCTGTTCGGTCGCTATCGCTGGACGCTGATCTCGGAAGTCTATGAGTTGCTGCAATCGATGTTCTCGCTGCGCGCCGTCGTCTCGGTGATGTTGCGTCCTCGCGCGCCGGGCTTCAAGGTCACACCCAAAGGCGAAAAAATCGAAGAGGATTCGATCTCGGAGTTGGCGGGGCCGTTCTACATCGTCTACGTGCTCGTGCTGCTCGGCGTCGCAGTGGGCGTCTGGAAACTCTTGCACGGCTATCCGCATCGAGACGTCATCATCTCGGCCCTCTGCTGGTGCGGGCTCAATCTCGTGTTGCTCAACGCCTGCATCGGCGTGCTCTACGAGCGCAAGCAGCGTCGCGCCGTCCCGCGCGTGCCCGCGAATCTCGCGGCGACGCTGCATAGGGAAGGCGCGTCGGGCGACGCGAGCGCCGGGCCCGGCATCGCGTGCCGCGTCGTCGATCTGTCGGCGGGCGGCCTCAAGGCCGTCATCGCAGCCGACGATGCGGCGCGCGCGCCGCGCCAAGGCAACGCCACGCTCGAAATCTTCAACGTCGCGCGCGGACACACGAGCCGCATCCCGCTGACGATCCGCAACGCGTTTTCGAGTCGCGACGGCGCGCTCGTCATCGGCGCGCAGTTCAACGACGACAGCGTCGCCGGCCTCTCCGAGCAAGTCTCGCTCGTGTTCGGCGACAGCGGCCGGTGGCGCGACTTCCGTGAGAGCCGCAACCGCCGTATCGGCGTGTTCCACAGTTTGGGGATCGTCGTCAAGCTCGGTTCCGTCCACGCGGCCGGTCATTACCGTGTGTTCGTCGTCGGCATGCTGCGCTACGCGGCGCATCCGTGGCGAGCCGTCTCGCCCATCGTTCGCGCCTTAGGTTCTCTTCATCAAAAACGACAACAATGAGTGCTTCATTTCTGTTCCGCGCAACGGCTCGAGCGATGTGCTGCGTCGTCGCGGTGTTCGTCGGCGGCGCCCCGCTTGCCGATGCCCACGCAAAACCGGCCCCCAAAGTCGCCTCGGTAAAAATCGCCGCGCCAGCGAGTGCGGCCGCGCCCGTCAAGCCCGCCAACCCGGCGACGGCAAACGAAGGACAAACCCTCTCGCTCGCGACGCTCGGCAACCTGACGGGCGCACTGCGGCTCGCCGGCGCATCGGCCTCGCGCAGCATCAGCATTCCGCTCTCGGCCCGCGAGCGCGTGCACGACGCCGTGCTCCATCTCGTCGTCTCGAACTCGATTTCGCTGCTCACCGACCGCTCGGATCTCGCCGTGCGCGTCAACGATCGCACGATCGCGCAGTTGCAGCTTTCCTCGCGGCAACCCGAGACCACGGCCGACATCCGCGTACCTGCGGAGCTGCTGCGGCCAGGCTACAACACGCTCACGTTCACTGCCGCGCAACACTCGACCGAGAACTGCGAGGACCCCAACTCGCCCGAGCTTTGGACCGAGATCGACACGAGCGCGTCGACGCTGCGCATGCAGACGACTCTCGCGTCTTTGACGCCAACGCTGGCCGATTTGCCCGACCTCGTCGATCCGAAGCAATGGGCCGGCCGCGCGTTTGCGATCGTCGACGCTTCGCATCCGAGCGACGACCGGCAACTCGAAAGCGGAGGCCTCGTCGCGCAAGGTATCGCGCTCAGGCTGCGGTATCTGAGCGCGGCGCCGCGCGTGCTCGACGCCGAGCATGGCAACGGCGCCGGCATGCTGCCCGGCCTCGCGCTCGCGCCGCTCGCCGACTCCGACGTCGTGCTGATCGGCTCGCGGGAGGCGCTGCGCGGCTATCTCGACGCCAAGACGATCGAGCGCATCGACGGTGCGTTTCTGGGCATCTATCCGAAGCCCGACGATGCGCGGCGCTTCGTGCTCGTCGTAAGTGGGCGCGATGAGCGCGAGGTCGAACGCGCGGCGCGCGCGTTCGCACACAGCGAGCTGCCGCTGCCGCGCAGCAGCGAACTCGTCGTGAGTGGATTCGACGAAACCGCGCTGCCGCCGTGGTCGGTGGACAAAACCGTGACGGGCACAGCGCCCCACGCGTTTCGCGATCTTGGCTTTTCGAGCCGCACCTTGCGGCCCGGCGATGTGGCCGACATCGACGTACGCCTGCCCGCGGACATCTACGCCCCCGAAGACGCGAAGGTCACGCTCGACATGAACTTCACCGAAGGCGCGAAGATGCGCGAGGATTCCGTCCTCGACATCCGGCTCAACGGCCGCTTCGAGCAGGTCATCGCGCTCGATCAACCACAAGGCGCCGTGATGCGCCACTATCGCATCACGATTCCGCTGCGCGATTTCCGCGCGGGACTCAACACGTTGTCGCTGCGGCCGCTGCTCGTGCCGCTCGTCACGGATCACTGCACGCTGCGCCAGACGGACAACCTCGAAGTCACGCTATTCGACGACTCGACGCTGACGCTGCCGCCCGCCTCGCACTTCACGACGCTGCCCGATCTCAAGCGCTTCGCCGACAGCGGGTTTCCCTACACGGTGCAGCCCGACGGCAACGATCTCGCGATACGGCTCGCCGCGCACGACGACGACACGATCGCCGCGGCCTGGGCGCTAGCGGGCCGGCTTGCGCAAAACCAAGCCGCACCGCTCACTGCTGCTCAGCTCACGTTCGGCGCGGCGTCGAACGCTCGACGCGACGTCATCTTGGTGGGGGCCACGCCGGCGCTGCCGCCGGCGCTATTGCAGCACGCGCCGTGGCTGCCGGGCAAAAGCATCCGCATCGCCGACGACGCAACGGTCGCAGCCGATGCGCCAAGCGACGGCACGTTCCCGTTCCGCCTCGGACATCTGCTCGGTACGTCGGCGCGCGCGGCGCAAACCGATGTGACGTTGAGCGGCAACGTGCCGCTCTCGCGTCAATTGCTCGTCATGCAATATCGCGGCGAAGGAGGCGGCGCGATGACGGTACTGACGGCCGCGAACGCGGGCGAATTGCTCGACGGCGTGTCGCGCTTGATCGAGCCGAGCGAATGGGGCGAGCTTCGCGGAAACATAGCGGTCCTCACTTTCGATCATCCCGATCTTTGGACGGCGCGCGTCGGCGGCACCTACGAGGCGGGCTCGCTGGGGCCGCTCGATTGGCTCGGCTATACGCTCTCGGTCCATCCTTGGCTCGGCTATGCGGTGCTCGTCGCGCTGCTGTCGATATTCGCGGGGGCGTCCACGCTGCTGCTGAAACGCTATTACCGGAAACGGCATCGTGGCGTCGAGGAGTGACGCGCGTCGGCGCGCACGCTGGGTGCTCGGTTGCTGCCTTGTTCTGCCAGTCGGATGCTGCGCGATTCATGCGGCTCAGGCCGCGCAGAGCAACGTGCTGACCGTCGAGCGAGGCGATGCCACGCCCACTAGCGAGACGGGGTCGAGCGACGCCGCGATCGTGCGGCAGCGTGCCCAGCGCGAGGTGAACCTGTCGACGCGCACACGGGGGGCTGCGCATATCGCGCACACGGAGCAGCGCAATTTCGTCGACCCGGATGCATCGGCGGCGGTGGTCGGTGCGCCGCCATCGGTAAGTGCAGCGACAGCGTCGGCCGCATCGGCCCCGGCAACGACGGCTACCGCGACGACCCGCACCGCTACCGCGGCGAGCGCGATGGCATTCGTCCCCGATGAACGCCCGCTGTGGCGCCTGCTGCATGACCACCGCCTCGCCGATTTCGACCGCCAAGTCGAACAAATCGAGCATGAGGCGCCGTCGTGGCGGCCCTCGTCATCGCTCACCGACGAGCGAGCGCGGCAACAGCGAGATGCCGACGTCGCCGCGGCATTGCAGGGCAACGACGCCGTAGCACTGCGCCACGTGATCGCGCTCGTGCCCGACGCGTTCGGCTGCGCGCATATCGATCGCGTGTGGCAAGCCGCCGACGTCTTTGCCCGCACCGGAGCGCTGGGCGAAGTCGACGCACTCTATCGCACGGTCATTCCGTCGTGCGCGCCCGCCGACAATCGGATCGCGACGCTCTACCGTGCACAGCAACAACTGCCTGCCGATCGCGTCGACGCGCTGATCGCACTCGAAGCGTCGCAGGGACATCGCGACGCGCAAGGCGAAGCCGCGTTCGAGCGTCTTCGCTATCAACGCGCCATTGCCGCACTCGGCAAGTTGCCGCCGGACTCGGCGCAGGCGGCGAACCAACTCGCAGACGTGGCGCAATCGATCCGCAGCTATCGCGATGGCCCGGCCGCGGCGCTCGCCGGCTGGATCGCCCACGCGCAGCACGATGAAAGCGCTTCGCAAAGTTGGTTCGAAGCCGCCTTGACGTTCTCCCCCGAGAACGTCGATGCCAAGCTCGGCCTCGCCCAAATCAGGATCGAGTCACGTGACTACGACGCGGCGCAATCGCTACTCGACGCCCCGGCGCTGCGCGAGGATCCGCGCGCACGGCAAGCACGAGCGCAGATCGCGCTCGCCCATGCGAACGACGCTTACGCAGCGCGCCGCTACGATCAGAGTTTGAAATGGCTGGACGTGGCCGCTCGCGAAGGATTGCCGGCGACGGACAGCGCTGTGCCGCGCGGCTGGACGCTCTATGCGATGGGCCGATACGAGCAAGCGGCGGCAGCCTTCCGGGTTCGCTACGACGCAAGTCACGACGACGGCAGCGCCGAAGGGCTGGCGCTCTCGCTCCATGCGATGGGCAAGATCGGCGCACGCACGGGCGCCTCTCGCGGCACCCCGCCGAGCACCGACGATCGGCGCATCGACGCCTACCTCGACGCGCTCGATGCGCAAACGCAGTACTACCGCAAGCAATTCGTCGCGTCGAAGGCGGCGCTGAACGACGCCTTGGCCGAGCCCGCCGATCCGCAGCGAATCGTCGGGTACGTGCCCGCGGACTTGACCGGCATCGACGCACCTTCATTGACGGGCGGATTGGCGTGGTCCGATCACATCGGCGCGGCGGGTCAGGGTCGACTCGACACGATCGGGCCCGAACTGCAGAGCGCGTGGGTCCACGGCACGACGCAGTTCTCGCTGCAATATCGGCAGTTGTTCATCAATGCCGGAACGGAATCGCTCGATGCCGGCTCGCCGACTTCACCGCGTCTCGGAGGCTCGACGCGCGCGGAAGAAGTCCAAGCAAGCGTCGCCGATTCGACTCGAATCGGCGTGATGCCCAAGCTCGACTGGCGGCTTTCGCTCGGCGGCACGCAAGGCGCGCCATCGGGATTTCAACCGAACGGGGTAGGAACGGTCGGCCAGCAGACGAGTTGGGGAACGTGGATGCTCTATGGCGGCGTGACGCCCGTACGCGACTCGTTACTCTCGTGGCGCGGCATGGCCTGGCCCGAAGCAGCCGGCAACGACCGCTGGGGCGCCGTGCTCCGATCGTCGGGTGGTGCGCAGGTTCGCTGGCAAGTCGCACCGCACTGGAACATCGGCGCCGCAGCCACCGGGCAATGGTTGACGGGCAGCAACGTCGCCGGGAACGAAGGGGTATCAGTCGATCTCTCGGCCGCCTATGACCTGCACCTGCGCGGATTCGACTACCTCAACATCGGGCCCACGATGCATTACCTCTCGTATCGCCGCAACGAGAATTTCTACGATTGGGGACAAGGTGGGTACTACAGCCCGCAATCGTCGCTGAGCGAAGGTCTCGCATTGCAATGGCTAACCGCCGAAGGGCGCAAAACGCAGATTCGCGCAAGCGTAGAAGCCGGATGGAACGACACGCTGCAGCATTCGGAGGCATGCTTCCCGCTCGGCATACCGGCCGGCACGAGCTCGGCGATCGATGCGATGAACGCCGCTTGCACCGGCAGCCACGACCACGGCCCCTATACGAGCGCGGAAATCGCCGCGGTCACCCGACTCTCGCCGCGCCTGCAGGTGGGCGCGCTCGTCACCGCCAACGTGACGCCGGGCCGCGATCAACAATTCGGTGCGGCCGTCTTCGTTCGTTACTTCTTCGCGCCGCGTGCGGCCGTCTTCAGCAGCGATTTGCCGAGCAGCGCGCAGCAGTAAGCAAAAACACACAACGAAAAACGGGCGGACATCTTGCGATGCCGCCCGCTCGAGAAACCGGACGCGCCGTGAGGGGCGCGCCGGTAGTTCAAACCCGCTTCGCTTGTGGCGAATAGGGAATCAGGGATACAGGCCACGCATTTCGCGCGCCATCAAAATCCGCTTACACGCGACGATGAACGCCGCCGTGCGCATCGACACCTTGTTGTCGCTCGCCACTTGCCAGACAGCGCTGAACGCTTCGCGCATGACGCGCTCGAGGCGCTGGTTGATCTCGTCTTCGGTCCAGAAGAAGCTCGAGAAATCCTGCACCCACTCGAAGTACGACACCGTCACGCCGCCGGCGTTGGCCACGACGTCGGGGATCACGAGCACGCCCTTGTCGTGCAGGATGTCGTCGGCCGCCGTCGTGGTCGGACCGTTCGCACCTTCGACGACGATCTTCGTCTTGATCTTCGCCGCGTTCTTCTCGGTGATCTGGTTTTCGAGCGCCGCCGGGATCAGGATGTCGCTTTCGATCGTCCAGAACTCGTCGTTCGAAACCGGATCGGCGCCCTTGAAGCCGCCCACGCCACCCGTATTCGCGACGTGCTCGAGCAACGCGTGCGTATCGATGCCGCTCGACTTATGGAGCGCGCCCGTATGATCTTGCACGGCGACGACCTTCGCACCGGCTTCCTCGAACAAGCGCGCGGCGATGCCGCCCACGTTGCCGAAGCCTTGCACGGCGATGCGTGCGCCTTTGATCTCGAGACCCGTGCGGCGTGCCGCTTCCGTGCCGACGACGAACACGCCGCGGCCGGTCGCTTCACGGCGGCCGAGCGAGCCGCCCAGCGTGATCGGCTTGCCCGTCACGACGCCCGTGGCCGTTTGGCCTTGGTTCATCGAGTACGTGTCCATCATCCACGCCATGATCTGCTCGTTCGTGTTGACGTCAGGCGCGGGGATGTCGGTGTTCGGTCCGATGATGATGCCGATTTCGCTCGTGTAGCGGCGCGTGACGCGCTCGAGCTCGCCACGCGAGAGCGTGCGCGGATCGACGCGGATGCCGCCCTTCGCGCCGCCGTACGGCACGTTCACGGCCGCGTTCTTCACCGACATCCAAGCCGACAACGCCATCACTTCGGACAGCGTGACGTCCTGGTGGTAACGCACGCCGCCCTTGCCGGGACCGCGCGAGACGTTGTGCTGAACGCGATAGCCTTCGAAGTGCGCGACGGTGCCGTTATCGAGTTCGATGGGCACGTCGACGATGAGAATGCGCTTCGGGCGCTTGAGTGTTTCGATCCAACGCGACGACGAACCGAGGTACGGTGCGACGCGATCGACTTGACGCAGATAGTTTCCCCAGGGGCCGAGATCGTCGGCGTGAAGGTACGAGGGGATCGATTGTGCAGACGTGGTGGACTGCAATTGCGCTGACATGGACACTCCAACGGTCACTGAATGTGCGCCATTGTCGAAAAAGCCCTTTTTGAAATCCAATGCCGTTTGGTCATCCCGTTATGCATTTCTTGCATAACGTCGATACCGAGGCCGACTCGGCCCACGCTGCCAAGCGAGCAGCCGCGCGCGACGCCGCGCAGTACGCACGGTCGTGCCGCTACCGTCATCGCTACGCTTGCGCGACGCCGAGTTCGTCGGCAACGACCTGCCATAAGCGGCGCACGAGTTGCTGGCGCGGATCGTCGCCATTGACCGCGAGTTTGTCGCGGTACAGGCGGATTTCCATCGTCAACGTGAAGCGATCGGCAGGCAACCCGCGCGAAGCCGCACGGTCGAGCCGGATCAAATCGCCGGCCGCGACGGCGTCTTCGACGGCGCTGTGCGGCAAGAAAGCAACGCCGTGTCCGGCCAGCGCCATCGCCTTGAGCGCCTCGGCCATATCCGTTTCGTAGATCCGATCCAGACACAGCCGCTCGGGCGAATTCGCGACGATGACTTCGGTCATGCGCCCGAGATACGCGTTCGGCGTGTACGAGAGATAGGGGACCGGCGCGTCGGCGGTTCCCGGCAGGACGTAGCGCGCGCGGCCCGCGCGCGTCGGCGCCGAGAACGGGCTGATCGGCTCGAAGCCGAGCGTGAGCATGTCATAGCGGCCCGGATCGAGCGCGACCGGATGGCTCGGGTGGTGATAGCCCATCACGAGATCGCAGCCGCCTTCGACGAGCGAGAGCACGGCATCGTGAACGTTCAGCGCGCGCAGCCGCGTGTGCACGGGCCCCATCTGCGCTTCGATCCGCTGCAGCCAGAGCGGAAAGTAGGTGAGCGACAGCGTATGCGGCACCGCGAACTCGATCGTGGCGGCTGGCGAACCCACATGCCCGCGCAGCAGTATCCGCGACTCGTGCATGTGCGAGAGCATCGCGAGCGCCTGCTCGCGAAACACCTCGCCCGCCTGCGTGAGCCTCGTCGGATAGACCGACCGGTCGATGAGCTCGGTGCCGAGCCACGCCTCGAGCGCCTGGATGCGGCGCGAAAACGCGGGTTGCGTCACGTGCCGTAGCTCCGCGGAACGGCTGAAGCTGCGCGTCTCAGCGAGCGAAACGAAGTCTTCCAGCCATTTGAGTTCCATGCGAGCGAGGGCCGTGCCGGCCGAACGAAAAGCGACGCTCGCATTGTACCGGGGCGGCCCGCCCCAAGCCGCCATGCCGCGCGACGCGGCGACGCACCGTACACCCCGCATCCGCCGTTTCATGGCAACGTTGGTGCAGCGCACCATCGACGCGCGCCGGGCACATCGGGAGTGCCGTACCGCGCGATGCAGGTGCGCCGACGCTGTCGCCCGCAGTCGTCATCGCCGGACGCCCACGCAGACGCGGCCGCATCGGAAATGCCGCAATCGTAAGCGGCGCCTGACGATGCGGCCGGCCGGACGAGCGAAGGAGCGTCGATGGCATAGCGCTTGCGTTAGCGAGCCGTCGCGCGACGCGTAGAGCGCAGCCAAGACCGTGAGATGCCGCGGCGCTCATCGCCGCTAACGATTCATCCGACATTCGACGCGAGGACGATCATGAAGAACCTGCAAGATGCGCTACGGAGCGGCAATTGGCGCTCGCTCCTCGCCTGCTTTCTCTACTTCGACACGGGCTTCACGATCTGGATCGCCTATGGACCGCTCGCACCGTTCATCGGCAAGAGCATCGCCATGAACGCGGCGCAGCAGGGTTTTCTCGTCGCCGTGCCCGTGCTCTCGGCCGCGATTCTGCGCGTGGCGCTCGGCAACCTCTATCAGTCGGTGAACGGGCGGCGCGTGGCGCTGATGGGTATCGCGATTTCCGCGCTGCCCGCGATTCTGCTGCCGCTGCTGCCGGCCACGCCGTCCTACACGCTGCTGCTCGTACTGGGCGTTTTCCTTGGCGTCGGGGGCGCGAGCTTCGCCGTCGCGCTGCCGATGGCGGGCAGCGGCTATCCGCCGAAGGTGCAGGGCCTCGTGCTCGGCCTCGCCGCCGCCGGCAACATCGGCGCCGTGCTCAACGGCTTCCTGTTTCCGCGCGTGGCCAGCGCGTTCGGCTGGCAGTACGCAACGGCGTCCGCCCTGCCGCTGCTCGCGATCGCCGGCCTTACGATGTTCGCGTGGGGCGACGACCGCGGCAAAAAAACCGGCAGCGCCACGCGCGCACTGGCCGGCTTCGCCACGATACTCGCAGGCCTCGTCGCGCTCGTGCTCGCCGTGCATGCGGGCGTATTCGGCGCGGGCAGAACCGGCGTGCTGCTGCTGCCGGTGCTCGGCGCGACCGGGGCCATCGCGCTCTTGCCGGCGCGCTATCGCGCCGTGCTCGCCGAGCGCGACACCTGGGCCATGATGCTCGTCTACAGCATCACGTTCGGCGGCTTCGTCGGCATGTCGTCGTATGTAACGCTGCTGCTCACGACGCTCTATCAAATGCCGAAGCTCGAGGCCGGCGCGTTCATGTCGGTGCTCGCTTTTCTCGGCGCGATCGTGCGGCCGATGGGCGGCTACGTGGCCGACCGCATCACCGGTGTACGCGCGCTCACGGGCGTGCTCGCCGCGATCTCGCTCGCCGATTTCACCTTCGCCGCCTGGATGCCGCCGCTCGCGGGCGGCATTGCGATTCTGGTGTGCCTCTATCTCGCGTTCGGCATCGGCAACGGCGCGACGTTCCAACTCGTTCCCCATCGCTGGAAAAGCAAGACAGGCCTGCTCTCGGGCATGATCGGCGCGGCCGGCGGCATCGGCGGCTTCTATCTGCCGGTGGTGATGGGCATCGCCAAGGAAAGCACGGGCAGTTATCAATTGGGTTTCGCCACGTTCGGCGCACTCGCGGCCTGCACTTGCCTCGCGATCCTCGCGCTGCGCGGCCAATGGCTCGTCTGGGCCAGCCCGGCCGGCGCGGCGCTCGAAGCCGCACATGCGGCCAAGCCTGCGCGCGTCGGGCAAGCCGCCGCCGCGAACGAATGACGCGATCGAGCGAGCCGCGCTCGTCGAATTGCCCGATCGCCCCCTCGACTACCCGAACTGAGTCGGACTCAGTCCCGCTAAGTTGGGCTCCGGCGGTGGTAAAATCGCGGGTTCTCCCCTATTCCGAACCCGCGCCATCGAGCGCACCGCCCCATCATGTCCGATACCCGCGCCGATACGCTGTTTGCTCTCACCGCCCTTTCGCCGCTCGACGGCCGCTATGCCGCCAAGACAGAGGCGCTGCGCGACTGGCTCTCCGAAGCCGCATTCATGCGCCATCGCGTGACCGTCGAAGTCCACTGGCTCATCGCGCTGTCGCAAGCCGGCTTCGCCGAGATGCCGCGCTTTTCGGAAGCGGCCGAAACGTTCCTGCTCGATCTCGTTGCGCGTTTCTCGGCGCACGACGCCGCGCGCATCAAGGAAATCGAGCGCGTGACGAACCACGACGTCAAAGCCGTCGAGTACTGGCTCAAGGAATCGGTCAAGGGCCAGCCCGAGCTCGAACGCGCAAGCGAGTTCATTCACTTCGCCTGCACCTCGGAAGACATCAACAATACGTCGCACGGCCTCATGCTTGCCGGCGCGCGCGAGCACGTGATCCTGCCCGCGCTGCGCTCGGTGCACTGCCGCCTCGTCGCACTCGCGCACACGCAGGCCGAGCAGCCGATGCTTGCGCGCACGCACGGCCAGCCGGCCACCCCGACGACGCTCGGCAAGGAAATCGCGAACGTCGCCGCCCGCCTCTCGCGTGCGATCGAGCGCATCGCTCAAGTCGAGCTTCTCGGCAAGATGAACGGCGCGGTGGGCAACTACAACGCGCATCTGTCGGCTTACCCGAGCTTCGACTGGGAAGCGTTCTCGCGCAACGTCATCGAACAGCGGCTCAAGCTCACGTTCAATCCGTACACGATTCAAATCGAGCCGCACGACTACATGGCCGAGCTGTTCGACGCCGTCGCGCGCGCGAACACGATCCTGCTCGATTTGGACCGCGACGTCTGGGGCTACATCTCGCTCGGCTACTTCAAGCAAAAGACGAAGGCCGGCGAAATCGGTTCGTCGACGATGCCGCACAAGGTCAACCCGATCGATTTCGAAAACTCGGAAGGCAACCTCGGCCTGGCGAATGCCACGCTGCGCCATCTGTCCGAGAAGCTGCCGGTGTCGCGCTGGCAGCGCGACCTGACCGATTCGACGGTGCTGCGTAACATGGGCGTCGCGCTCGGCTACTCGCTGCTCGCCTACGAAGCGCTGACCCGCGGCCTCGACAAGCTCGAAGTCAATCCGGCCCGCTTGAACGAGGATCTCGATGCGTGCTGGGAAGTGCTCGCCGAGCCCGTGCAGACGGTCATGCGCCGCTTCGGCATCGAAAATCCGTACGAGCAGTTGAAGGAACTCACGCGCGGCAAGGGCATCACGCGCGAAGCGCTGCGGCAGTTCATCGCCACGCTGGCCATTTCGGACGAAGCCAAGGCGCTGCTGATGAACATGACGCCCGCGTCGTACACGGGCAAGGCAGCGGAACTGGCCAAGCGCATCGCTTAAAGCCGCATCGAGCATCGAGCAAGGCGCACCGTCGATCGGCGGTGCGCATTTTTTGCGCAACGCGTGCGTCCCGCGCTAGCCGAGATCCGACACCACCTCGTCGACGATCGCCTCGGGCTCAAGCTCGATGCTGACCGCGATCGCTTCGTCCGCGCCAGGCTCCTCGAGCGTGTCGAGTTGGCTTCGCAACAGCGCCGGATTGAAGAAATGCCGGCCGCGCGTCGCCAGCCGCTCGTGCAGCAACTCGAACGAGCCCTTCAGATAAACGAAGCGTACCGTCCCGTCCCCTTCGGCGCCGCCGCGCAGCACGTCGCGGTACGCGCGCTTGAGCGCCGAGCAGCCGACGACGAGCGATTGCCCCGCCCGCACCTTCTCTTCGATGGCCGTACGAATGGCCGCGAGCCACGGCCATCGATCGTCGTCGGTGAGCGCAATGCCTTGCGCCATCTTTTCTTTGTTCGCGGCGCTGTGAAATTCGTCGCCGTCGACGAAGCCGCAACCGAGACGCTCGGCGAGCAACTCGCCGATCCTCGTCTTACCGGCGCCCGAGACGCCCATCACGATCAGAATCATTGCGTTTCCCTTAGAGCCCGTTCATGCCGGCAACGGGCTCGCACTGGTGCTAGACGACCGTCGCGAGCGCGAAGGTCAGCCCGAGGCCGAGCAGCGAGATGATCGTCTCGCAGAGCGACCATGTCTTGAAGGTCTGCCCGACCGTCATGCCGAAATACTCTTTGATCAGCCAAAAACCCCCGTCGTTCACGTGCGAGAAAATCAGCGACCCCGAGCCCGTCGCGAGCACGAGCAATTCGGGCTGAACGTGCAGCGCAGCGGCCTTGGCGATCGGTGCGACGATGCCGCAAGCCGTCGTCATCGCGACCGTGGCCGAGCCCGTCGCGAGGCGAATGAGCGCGGCGACGAACCAGCCGAACAGCAGCGGCGACAGGTGCGCCTGCGTCGCGACCGCAACGATCTGCTGAGAGATGCCGCTGTCGCGCAGCACGCCGCCGAAGCCCCCGCCCGCCCCGACGATCAGCGTAATGCCGGCGATCGGCGCGAGGCAATCGCCGCAGAACTTCTGAATCTGCTCGCGGTTGAAGCCGCGCTGGGCACCGAACGTCCAGAAGCTCACGATCACAGCGATCAGCAGTGCGACGTCGGAGTTGCCGACGAAGCGCAGCAGGTCGTTCGGCACCGACTTCGGCGCGAACAAAAGATCGGCCCAGCTACCGACGAGCATCAGCAATACCGGCAGCAAAATCGTGAACAGCGTAATGCCGAAGCTGGGCAGATCGCGCCGGCCTTGCGCGGCATCATCGGCCGATTCGATGAACTGCGCGGCGAGCGGGTTGTTCTCGGGCAGCTTGACGTATCGATGCACGAGTAGCGCAAACAACGGGCCAGCGACGATCGCGGTAGGGATGCCGACGATGAGCCCGTATGCGATCGTCTTGCCGATGTCTGCGTTGTACGCCTGCACGGCCAACAGCGCGGCCGGATGCGGCGGAATCAAGCCGTGCACGACCGAGAGGCCCGCTACCATCGGCAAACCGATGAGCAGCAGCGACTTGCCCGTGCGCTTGGCGACGTTGAATGCGATCGGGATCAAGAGCACGAAGCCCACTTCGAAGAAAACGGGCAACCCGACGATGATCGCGACGAACATCATCGCCCAGTGAATGTGCTTTTCGCCGAACCAGCGGATCAAGGTCGTCGCGATCTGTTCGGCCCCGCCCGATTCGGCCATCATCTTGCCGAGCATCGTCCCGAGGCCGACCACGATTGCGATATGGCCGAGCGTGCCGCCGTTGCCCGCTTCGAACGACTTCACGATCTGCCCGGCCGGCATGCCCGCGGCAAGCCCGAGCAGCAGGGAAATCACGATCAGGACCAGGAACGGGTAGACCTTGTACCGGGCAATCAGCAAGATGAGCGCCGCAATCGCAATCAGCGCGTAGAGCAGCAAGAGGCCGCCGTGAACCGATCCCATGAAAAGTCTCCTTTGCTTGTTATGAAACGAGAGAGGTAGACGAACGCGCGAGCGGTGCGAGCCTTGCTGCCCACGCATGGTCGCTGCATTTTAGTCGGCGCGGCGATTTGGCGATAGAACCGGTTCCATTAACGAAAACCCTGATCCCTCCCGCCTAAAACGGCACGAGAGCGCAGGAATGTGCGGATTGGCGGCGACGATCGTTGCGGCGCCGCGGCGCCCGGGCAGGCGGGCGCCGCGGCGCGGTACGCGTGTCAATGTTGATGAGCGGCCAGCTCGGATGCGGCGCGGGCAAGACGCGTGACTTCGTCCCAGTTCTGCGCAGCCAGGGCAGCCTTCGGCGTGAGCCACGAACCGCCGACGCAGACGACGTTCGGCAATGCGAGGAAGCTTGGCGCCGTCTCGGTCGTGATGCCGCCCGTCGGGCAGAACTTGAGCGCCGGGAACGGCCCGTACAGCGCTTGCAGCATCGGAATGCCGCCGGCCTGCTGAGCCGGGAAGAACTTGACCGTCTCGTAGCCGAGCTCGAGCGCGAGCAGGATGTCGCTCGGGGTCATGACACCGGGTAGAAGGGGCAGGCCCGCGTCCTGTGCGGCTTGGTGAATGTCCTTGGTGAGGCCCGGAGAGACCGCGAATTGCGCGCCGGCTTTCTTCGCTTGCGCGCAGTGCTCGGGCTTCGTGATCGTACCGACGCCGACGACGATGTCCGGCGAGAGTTGAGCCGCGCGCTCGATCGCGCCGATGCCGGCCGGCGTGCGCAGCGTGATCTCGAGGACCTTGACGCCGCCCGCATGGAGCGCGCGCGAAACGTGTTCGCCTTGCTCGACCGTCTCGAAGGCGAGCACCGGAATGACGGGGCCGAGGCGGACGATGTCTTCAACCTTTTTCATGCCGGACTCCTTATTGCTGAGGGGTGTGGATCGGACGCTCGGCCGACTCGCCGACGACCGACGGAAGTTCCTGCGGAACGAGCGGCCCGAATACCGAGGCGCCCATTTCGGCCGGCGCGGCGGCCGCTCGAAAAACGCCGAACAATTCGCGGCCGAAGCCGACTTCGTTTTCCGCTTGATGCTTGGGCTGCTCGACGGCGCGTGCGTTCCATTGCCCGGCGTCGATCTCGACGTCGAGGATGCCGCGCTCGGCGTCGATGAGGATCGTGTCGCCGTCGCGCACCTTGCCGAGTGGCCCGGCGAGCAGCGCCTCGGGCGAAACGTGGATGACGGCGGGCACCTTGCCCGACGCACCCGACATACGCCCGTCGGTGACGAGCGCGACGTGAAAACCTTGGTCTTGCAGGACGCCGAGTAGCGGCGTCAGGCGATGCAACTCGGGCATGCCGTTCGCACGCGCACCTTGGAACCGCACCACGGCGACGAAATCGCGCTTGAGTTCGCCCTTATCGAAGGCCGCCTGCACGGCCTCCTGCGAGTCGAACACGAGCGCTTGCGCGCGCACCGTGCGGTGCTCGGGCGCGACGGCCGAGATTTTGATGACGCCGCGCCCAAGCTTGCCTTGCATGAGCCGCAGGCCACCGTCGGGCTGGAACGGCTCGGCGAACGGCCGCAGCACCTTCGCGTCGCCGCTTTGCTCGGGACCGGGCACCCAGGCGAGCTGCCCATCGACGAGCTTCGGCTCTTCCGTATAGCGGCGCAGCCCCTTACCCATGACCGTCGTGACGTCCTCGTGCAAGAGGCCGCCCTCGAGCAGGTTGCAGATCAGGAACGCCATGCCGCCGGCCGCGTGATAGTGGTTCACGTCGGCTTTGCCGTTCGGATAGATCTTGGCGAGCAGCGGGACGGCCTGAGAAAGCGCGTCGAAATCGTCCCAATCGATCAGGATGCCCGCCGCGCGCGCGATCGCCACGAGGTGCAGCGTATGGTTGGTCGAGCCGCCCGTCGCGAGCAGCGCGACGATGCCGTTGACGATCGCCTTTTCGTCGACGACGTGGCCGATCGGCGTGTACGCCCCGCGCTCGGCGGTCAGATCGAGCACGCGGCGCGCGGCAGCCGCCGTCAGCGCGTCGCGCAGCGGCGTATGCGGATGGACGAACGCCGAACCCGGCAGATGCAACCCCATGACTTCCATGAGCATTTGATTGCTGTTCGCGGTGCCGTAGAACGTGCACGTCCCGTGCCCGTGATAGGCGGCCGATTCGGCTTCGAGCAGCGCGTCGCGCCCCACTTGGCCCGTCGCGAACTGCTGGCGGATCTTGGCTTTCTCGTCGTTCGAGAGCCCGCTCGTCATCGGGCCGGCCGGCACGAAGATCGTCGGGAGATGGCCAAACTGGAGCGCGCCGATCAACAGGCCCGGCACGATCTTGTCGCAAACGCCGAGACACAGGGCCGCATCGAACATGTTGTGCGTGAGCGCGACGGCCGTGCTCATCGCGATGACTTCGCGCGAAAAGAGCGAAAGCTCCATCCCCGCGTTGCCCTGCGTGATGCCGTCGCACATCGCCGGCACGCCGCCCGCGAATTGCGCGACGCCGCCGTTTTCACGCGCGGCCCGCTTGATGATCTCGGGAAAATCCTTGTACGGCGCGTGCGCGGACAGCATCTCGTTGTACGAGGACACGATGCCGATGTTCGGCTCGCGCATCGCCTTGATCGCGAGCTTGTCGTTGCCTTCGAGACCCGCGAAGCCATGCGCGAGGTTCGCGCACGACAGCACGCCGCGGGCCGGAAACCGCCCCTGCGCGGCATCGATGCGCGCGAGATAGGCCAAACGCGTGGGGCGGCTGCGCTCCACGATACGGCGGGTGACTTCGGTCAGCGTGCGATGCGGCGAAACCATGGGGGGACGCTCCTTCCTGAAAAACGGCGCTCGAGCACCGAGCCGGTGGCGCGATGCGGCCGGACGGCCGCTCCGCTCGATTTAGGCGGAGGAAGTTTAGTAGAAAAACTACATCATGACAATGCGGATTGATCGTGACCACCAAATAAATGCCGCATGTACGTCAATTGCCGATCGAAAGCGCTCGCCGCATCGGTAGAAAATATATGTAGATTTTCTACATATCACAAGCCATACTAGCGCCGTCGATAGAACACGATACACCCGCTTGGCGCGGTTTTCCGAGATGCTTGCCCGAATCGAATCCATGCGCGCGCAGTTGCGCCCATCCGAACGCAAACTCGCCGACTACGTGCTCGACGCCCCGCGCGAAGTGCTCGATCTGGCGATGACCGAACTTGCGCAGCGCGTCGGCGTGAGCCAGCCGACGATCGCGCGCTTTTGCCAAGCGCTCGGCTGCGGCGGCTTTCGCGAATTCAAAATCCGGCTGGCGCAGAGCATCGCGCCCGGGGTGCCATCGGTCTACCGCGACGTGCGACCCGACGAGCCGGCGCCTGGCGTCGTCGCCAAGGTGTTCGACCGGACGATCGGGGCGTTGATCGAAGTGAGAAACAGCCTGTCGGCGCACAGCGTCGCCAAGGCGATCGATCTGCTAGCACAGGCATCGCGAATCGAGTTCTACGGCGCCGGCGGCTCCGGCATCGCCGCGCAAGACATCCAGCACAAGTTTTTCCGGCTCGGCATCCCGAGCGTGGCTTATGCCGATCCGCACACGTACACGATGTCGGCCGCGTTGCTCGGCGCGGGGGACGTCGTCGTGACGATCTCGAACACGGGCCGCACGCGCGACATCGTCGAAGCGGCACGCTCGGCGCTTGCCTGCGGCGCGAAGGTCATCGCGATTACAAACAGCAACTCGCCGCTAGCACAGCTTGCGACGGTGAGCCTGTTTGCGAATGTCGCCGAAGAAACAGATATTTTTTCGCCGATGACCTCGCGCGTCTCGCATCTGGCGATCGGCGACATCCTCGCCGTCGGCGTGGCGCTTCATCGCGGACCCGATCTCGTCGACAAGCTAGCGCGGGCCAAAAAAGCGATTACACGGCTTCGGATCGAGACGCCGCCGAGGCGGGACGAGGAATAGGACGAAGAGCGTGACTGAACCGTGCGGGCGGCGCACATCGTGGCCGCCGCCCGCAGGCGTCTGCCGACAATTCGAGATGAGCAGACGCCTGAAGCGCCGCGCTTCAGAACGGCTTGACGACGACGAGCGCCACGGCCGCGATGAGCCCGAGCACAGGCAACTCGTTGAAGAAGCGATACCAGCGATCCGAGCGACGATTCTCGCCTCGCTCGAATGCCGTCAGCAGACGGCGGCAGTAGGCGTGATAAGCGACGAGCAACACCACGACGCCAAGCTTCGCATGCAGCCAGCCCTGCCCTTGCCCGATGCCGTAGCCGAGCCACAGCCAGAGGCCGCAGGCAAGCGCGATCGCGGCGATGAACGTCATGAACCGGTAGAGCTTGCGCGCCATCGTCAGCAGGCGGGCAATGGCGGCCGGCTCCGTTTCCATGGCAAGGTTGACGAAAATGCGAGGCAGATAAAACAGGCCCGCAAACCAAGAAGCCACGAAAACGATGTGAAACGTCTTGACCCAGAGCATCGGTGTTGTGTCGTCGTGCGTTGTCGTGCGTTGTGATTGATTCGTATCGACATGAAGGCCATCGCGCCGGGGTGCGCGCCGAAACTCGCATCCCATGCTCCCGCGCCGATTGCCGTGCCTCGCGCTACCGCCGAACTTCGCCGTGCCCGAGCACGACGTACTTGAGCGACGTGAGCCCTTCCAACCCGACGGGGCCGCGCGCATGCAGTTTGTCGTTCGAAATCCCGATCTCCGCGCCGAGCCCGTATTCGAAGCCGTCCGCGAAGCGCGTCGAGGCGTTCACCATCACGCTCGCCGAATCGACTTCGCGCAAAAAACGCATCGCTCGGTCGTGATCTTCGGTGACGATCGCGTCGGTATGCGCCGAGCCGTACGTATTGATGTGATCGATCGCCGCATCGATGCCGTCCACGACCTTGATCGCGAGCACCGGCGCGAGATACTCGGTACGCCAGTCTTCCTCGGTCGCATCGACGAGCGCGAGCGCCGGAGCGCCGCTGTCCCACGGCGCAGCTTCGAGCACTGCCCGCGCGGCGGCATCGACGCGCAGCTCGACGCCCTTGTCGCGATACACGCGCGCGAGCGAGGGCAACGCCGCGCGAGCGACGCCGCGCGCGACGAGCAGTGTTTCCATCGTGTTGCAAGTGCCGTAGCGATGCGTCTTCGCGTTGTCGCACACAGCCAGCGCTTTGCACAAATCGGCGCGGTCGTCGACGTAGACGTGGCAAATGCCGTCGAGATGCTTGATCATCGGCACCCGCGCTTCCTCGATGAGCCGCGCGATGAGACCCTTGCCGCCGCGCGGCACGATCACGTCGACGTATTCGGTCATCGTGACCAGCTTGCCGACGGCGGCGCGATCGGCTGTCTCCACCACTTGCACCGCGTCGCGCGGCAGGCCTGTCGCCGCCAACGCTTCACCGATCAGCGCCGCGAGCGCCGTATTCGACGCCAGCGCTTCCGAGCCGCCGCGCAGAATCGCCGCGTTACCGGATTTCAAGCACAGTGCCGCGGCATCGATCGTCACGTTCGGGCGCGATTCGTAGATGATGCCGATCACCCCGAGCGGCACGCGCATCTGACCGACCTGAATGCCGGTCGGCCGATATTTGAGATTGCTGATCTCGCCGATCGGGTCGGGCAGCGCGGCCACTTGGCGCAAACCCTCGATCATCGTCGCAATGGCTTTGTCCGACAGCGTCAGGCGATCGACGAACGCAGCATCCATGCCCTTGTCGCGCGCCTTGGCGACGTCGAGCGCGTTCGCTTCTTTCAGTGCCGCCTGCTCGCGCTCGATCGCGCGGGCGATCGCCTCGAGCGCATCGTTCTTGGCCGCCGTGGCGGCCCGCGCCATCGCACGCGAAGCGGCGCGCGCGCGGCGGCCGATGGCGGTCATGTATTCGTCGATTTCCATCCTGATTCTCTGATTCTCGTTCGTGGCGCACACGGCGCGGTGTGTATTCGCAATGGCGCCAAGGCCAGCGTTTCTTCGATTGTAAGCGGTTGGAGAGCGGTTAAGCGGCTAAGCGCCGATCGTGCGTACGGCAGCGCGCTTGCCCGGCGCCGCCACGAGCGCGGCGATCTCGAACAGCCCTTCCCACGGATCGGGCGGCAACGCCACCCGCCGCCGGCTGCCCGGCACCGTGCCCGTGAGCCCTTTCACCTGCCGATCGAGCGCCGCTGCGAGCGCGAGCCCCTCCTCGAGCAGCGGCTCCGTCACGCGCGAAAGCGCGGGGCCGACGAGCCGCTCGCGCGGCCCCCAGACGCGGTTCTCCCGCAGCAACATTGCCAGCGGCTTGCCGGCTGCCGCGCCGCGCTTGATTTTCAGCAGCGTGCGCAACTCCTCGGTCAGCGCCCACAGCACGAGCACGGCCGCCTCGCCCTCGCCCTTCAAGCCGTCGAGCATCCGCGAGAGCCGGCCGACATCGCCGGCGAGCATGGCTTCGTTGAGCTTGAAGACGTCGTAGCGGGCGACGTTGAGCACGGCGTCATGCACCTGCTCGAACGTCAGCGCGCCCTGCGGATAGAGCAGGCCGAGCTTTTGAATCTCTTGGTGAGCGGCCAGCAAGTTGCCCTCGACACGCTCGGCGATGAACTGCAGCGCGCGCCGGCCATCTTCGCCCGGCACCACGCGCTGACCTTGCTGCGCGAGCCGCTGCGCGACCCAATTGGGCAACTGCGCGCGTTCGACGGGATCGATCCGCAGCGAGACGCCACGCTCGGTCAGCGCCGTGAACCACGCCGACTTCTGCGTCGCGGCATCGAGCCGCGGCAGCGTCACGAGCGTCAGCACGTCCGGATTGTCGGCCACGGCGAGCACCTTGAGCGCATCGGCGCCTTCCTTGCCCGGCTTGCCCGACGGAATCCGCAACTCGATCAATTGGCGCTCGCCGAACAGCGACATCGATTGCGTCGCCCCCAAGAGCGAGCTCCAATCGAAGCTGCGCTCGACGGTAAACACGTTGCGCTCGGTGAAACCGGCCGCACGCGCCGCGGCACGGATGCGGTCGCACGCCTCCTGGGCGAGCAGATGCTCGTCGCCGTAGACGACGTACAAGCCGGCAAGGCCCTTGGTCAGATGCGTGTCGAGCGCGTCGAGTCGCAGTTGCATAGGCGGCGGATCGTGAAGCGTGTTTGGCGGAGACGGCCGATTAGAGCGGCGGCGGCGGCAGCGGCGCGCGTGGTGCGACGCCCGGCGTCTGTTGACCCGGCGCCGGATGCAGCGAGTGCACGGTCGCGAGCCGGCGCGTCAGTTGGTCGACCGCGTCGTTTTCCATGTCCGTATACAGCAGTTCGGATTCCTGCGCCTTCGCCAGCGCGTATTGCGTGCTGTACGTCATGGCCCGATTCAACGCCATCGCGCTCGGCGGAATGAGCACGGCGCCGTCTTTGCCGGTCAGCCTGTAGTTGAGGATGTAGGTGAGTTCGTACTCCTCGGCCGCGCCGAGCAAATTGAGCGTCAGCACCGATTGCCCCCGCGCTTCGCTGAGCGTCAGCACGGCATCGGCGTTCGCCGGCGACTGAACGATAACGGTATCGCTACCGCCCTCGATCATCCGCGTCAAGCGCGCGGCCACGACCGGCGGCGCGCCTACGATCGCGAGCCGCTTGAACGCATAGTTTTCCTGGCCGCGTAGCTGAAAGCCGCACGCGGCGAGCATCGTCGTGCCGCACACGAGCGCGAGAAACGTTCGGCGTATCACATTGGCTCCTTGATTGAATCGCGCGCGGCGACATCGCACCGCGCGCCGCGCCTTCAGACGACGATGTTCACGAGCCGACCGGGCACGATGATGATCTTCTTCGCGCTCTTGCCTTCGCTGAAACGCGCGAACATCTCGTGCGCCAGCGCCGCGGCTTCGATCGTCTCACGCGACGCATCCTTGGCGATCGTCAACGCACCGCGCACCTTGCCGTTCACCTGCAGCACGAGTTCGATCTCGGCCTGCTCCAGCGCCTTCTCATCGACCTTCGGCCACGGTGCGTCGAGCAGCGTCCCGAATTCGTCGACGAAGCCGAGCGTCTGCCACAACGCGTGAGTCACGTGCGGCACGACAGGGTACAGCACGCGCAGCAGGACGCCGTAGCACTCGCGCAGCACGCTCGGGCGCGCGAGCTTGGCGTCTTCCAGCGCGTTGAGCATCTTCATCGCGGCCGAAACGACCGTGTTGTACTGCAGCCGCTGGTAGTCGAAATCAGCCTGCTTGAGTACACCGTAAATCTCGCGGCGCAGGGTTTTGTCGACCTGCGCGAGCTGAGCCGCGTCGAACGTGTCGCGCGCGATGAGTTCGGCTTGATTGGCATGGCCGAACGTCCACACGCGGCGCAAGAAGCGACTCGCGCCCTCGACGCCTGAGCCCGACCACTCGAGCTGCTGCTCGGGCGGCGCGGCGAACATCGTGAACAGGCGCGCCGTATCGGCGCCGTGTTGATCGATCAGCACTTGCGGATCGACGCCGTTGTTCTTCGACTTCGCCATCTTCTCGACGCCGCCGAGCACCACCGGCTGGCCGTCGGCATGGAGCGTCGCACCGATGGGGCGCCCCTTGTCGTCGTGCTCGACGGTGACGTCGGCCGGGTTGTACCAGGTCTTCTTGCCCGCGGCGTCTTCACGGTAGAACGTTTCGTTCAGCACCATCCCCTGCGTGAGCAGGTTCTTCGCCGGCTCGCCGAACTTGACGAGCCCCATGTCGCGCATCACCTTCGTCCAGAAGCGCGAATAGAGCAAGTGCAGAATCGCGTGCTCGATGCCGCCGATGTATTGATCCATCGGCATCCAGTAATCGGTGCGCGCATCGACCATCGTGTCCGCATCGTGGCACGTGTAGCGCGAGAAGTACCAGGACGAATCGACGAACGTATCCATCGTGTCCGTCTCGCGCTTGGCGGGCGCGCCGCACGTCGGACACGCGCAGTTCACGAACGCCGCCGACTTCGCGAGCGGGTTGCCCGTGCCGTCCGGCACGAGATCCTCGGGCAGCACGACGGGCAGATCCCGCTCTGGCACCGGCACGTCGCCGCACGAGGCGCAGTGGATGATCGGGATCGGCGTGCCCCAATAGCGCTGGCGCGAGATGCCCCAATCGCGCAGACGCCAGGTCACTTGCTTGTCGCCGAAGCCAAGCGCCTGCAGATCGGCGGCGACAGCGTCGACGGCCTGCTCGTATCCCATGCCGTCGTAGCGTCCGCTATCGACGCAAGCGATGCCTTCCTTGTCGCCGTACCACGCCTGCCACGCGTCGGTCGAATAGTCGCAGCTCGCCTTCGCGATCACTTGCTTGATCGGCAAACCGTATTTCTTCGCGAACGCGAAGTCGCGTTCGTCGTGCGCGGGCACGCCCATGACCGCGCCTTCGCCGTAGCTCATCAGCACGTAGTTGCCGATCCACACTTCGACGCGCGCTTGCGTGAGCGGATGCGTGACGAAAAAGCCCGTCGGCATGCCCTTCTTTTCCATCGTGGCAATCTCGGCCTCGGCCACGCCGCCATGCCGGCACTCGTCGATGAACGCTTGCAACTCGGGCTTGCCCTGCGCCAAGCGCGCAGCCAGCGGATGCTCGGCCGCGATCGCGCAGAACGTGACGCCCATGATCGTGTCGGCGCGCGTCGTGAACACGCGCAACAGCTTACGCTCGCCGTCGAGCTCGTACGGGAAGCCGAAATTCACGCCGAAACTCTTGCCGATCCAGTTCTGCTGCATCACCTTGACGCGCTCGGGCCAGCCGAGATCGTCGAGATCGTTCAGCAACTCATCGGCGTACTGAGTAATACGCATGTAGTACATCGGGATCTCGCGCTTTTCGACGAGCGCGCCCGAGCGCCATCCGCGCCCGTCGATGACTTGCTCGTTCGCGAGCACCGTCTGATCGATGGGGTCCCAGTTCACCGTACCGGTCTTCTTGTAGACGATGCCCTTTTCGAGCATCTTCAGAAACAGCCACTGGTTCCACTTGTAGTACTTCGGATCGCAGGTGGCGACCTCGCGCGACCAGTCGATCGCGAGCCCCATCGACTGCATCTGCCGCTTCATGTAGGCGATGTTGTCGTAAGTCCATTTCGCGGGCGGCACGCCGTTGGCCATCGCCGCGTTTTCGGCGGGCATGCCGAAGGCGTCCCAGCCCATCGGCATCAACGTGTTGTAGCCGTTCATCCGCAGATAACGGTACATGACGTCGTTGATCGTGTAGTTGCGCACGTGCCCCATGTGCAGCTTGCCCGACGGATACGGCAGCATCGAGACGCAATAGAACTTCGGCTTGCCGGCGACTTCGGCCGAGCGGTAAGCGTTCGACGCGCGCCAATCTGCTTGGGCGGCGGCTTCGATGTCGGCGGGTAAATATTTTTCTTGCATGGCGGTGGTTCGGGCTGGGCTGTCGTGGCGCCTTGCAATGCGGGCGCGGCAATACGTCGAGATGCGATTTTCCCCGCAAATGGGGAAAACTTCGATTATACCGTTCGGCCGAGCGCAAGCCGCATGCGCGGCGCGTGACGGCCGGTCGTTACGGCTTGGCGGGCACGGCCGGCGCGGTGGGCACCGTGTCCGTGCTCGGCGCCGCACCGTCGCGCGGCGGCTCGGTCACGAAGCCGATCCGATCGAGCCCCGCCTGCTGCGCGGCGCCCATCACCTGCGCGATGATCTCGTAGCGCGTCGAGCGCGCAGCCCGCAGGTGAAGCTCGGGCGGCGTGCCGGCCTTACCCGCTTGGGCGAGACCCGCACGCACGGCGTCGAGCGACATCGGCCGACCGTCCCAATAGAGCCGACCGGCGTCGTCGATCGAAAGAGTGATCGTGTGCGGCGTTTGCGGCGCCGGCGCGGCAGCGACCTTCGGTAGATCGAGCCGGATCGCGTGGGTGAACAGCGGCGCCGTGATGATGAAGATGACGAGCAAAACGAGCATGACGTCGATCAGCGGCGTCATGTTGATGTCGGCCATCGGCGCGGCCGAGCGCTCTTTGTCGAATCCGCCGAATGTCATGATCGCCCCCTCGCGCTAGCTCTGCGTCGTCGTCAAGCGCGCGCCTTGCGCACCGGCTCGCTCGCCTGCTCATGCGCCGGCGCGGCGCCGAGCCGTTCGGAGGCGCCGCGCGCCGGCGGCGCCTCCGCGCCGCTCGGTGTCGTGTCTTTTTCATGCGCCTGCGGCGCGCACACGTACGCATGCAGATCGTGCGCGAAACCGTCCAGTTCCTCCGATAGCTGCCGCTGCATCCTGCCGAGGACGTTGTAGGCCAGCACGGCCGGAATGGCGACGACAAGGCCGAAAGCCGTCATGATCAGCGCTTCGCCGACCGGCCCCGCGACGTTCTCGATCATCGCTTGTCCGCTCGCGGCGATGCTGCCGAGCGCGTGATAGATGCCCCACACGGTACCGAGCAGGCCGACGAACGGCGCCGTGCTGCCGACCGAGGCGAGCAGCACCTGCCCGAACTCGAGCCGACGCTGCGACGCAAGCAGCGCCTCTCGCAAGGCGCGCAGCACGCGCTCCCCGCGCTCGACGCGCGCGAGCATCGCGGACGGTGCATGAACCTCCGACGCCTCGAGCGCCGCCTCGGCGAGCGGCGTGAATACACGCTCGCGATCCGCGCCGCGCAGTGCGAGCACGCCGTCGGAGAGCGTCGCCGACTGCCAAAACAACGCAAGTGCACGGGGCCCTTGGCGCTTCGCCCGCACGAGCATCCAACTCTTGACGATCAGAAAGCACCAGCTTGCGATCGACATGGCCAGCAACACATAGGCGACGCCGTGCGTGAGCGCGTCGCTCGATTGCAAGTAGTGAACGATGCCCGTGTTTTGCATGCGAATCCCAAAGCGAGAACAACGCGCCGGCGCGCGTTACGCGATCGGCGCGATCAGCGCAGACCGAGTACGTCCTGCATGTCGTAAAGGCCGGCGCCGCGTTCGGCGAGAAAGTGCGCGGCCCGCAGCGCACCCTGCGCGTACGAGACGCGGCTAGCCGATTTGTGCGTGATCTCGATACGCTCACCGGTACCGGCGAACAACACCGTGTGATCGCCGACGATATCGCCGCCGCGAATCGCCGAGAACCCGATCGTCGACGGATCGCGTTCGCCCGTCACGCCCTCGCGGCCATAGACCGCGCATTCCTTCAAATCGCGGCCGAGCGCGCCGGCGATCGCTGCGCCCATTGCGAGCGCCGTGCCCGACGGCGCATCGACCTTATGGCGGTGATGCGCCTCGATGATCTCGATGTCGTAGCCGGTGGCGAAATGGCGGGCAGCGAACTCGAGCAGCTTGAGCGTCACGTTCACGCCCACGCTCATGTTCGCGGCGAAGACGATCCCGATTCGCTCCGCGGCAACGCGCACGGTGTCGCGCTGCGCGTCGGTCATGCCGGTCGTGCCGATCACGAGCTTCGTGCCGTGGCGCAGCGCGGCGTCGATGTAGGCAATCGTGCCTTCGGGCCGCGTGAAATCGATGAGGCAGTCGGCTTTCGCGAACACCTGCTCGACGTCGTCGGTCAGTGCAACGCCCGTGCGCTGCCCGAGGAATGCGCCGGCGTCCTCGCCGAGCTGCGGTGAGCCCGACCGATCGAGCGCGCCCGCAAGCGTCGCATCGGGATCGTTCAGGACGGCTTCGATCAACATCCGGCCCATCCGGCCCGATGCGCCGGCGATGGCGATTTTCATCGGCAACATGCATACCCCTTTTCAATGACGGGCCGGCCATGGCGGCCTCGGTCGGCTGCGCCTTCAAGGCGCCTCGAAAAACAAAAAGCGGGCGGCGCACCTTGCGCACGGCCCGCCCGAGGGCCGGCTCGCGCGTGATGCGCGTGAACCGGCCGAGAAAGAACGAACGATCAGCCGCCCGTGCTCGACGCGCCCTGCTGCGCGGACGACATCGACTGTTTGCCCGCACCGTCGGTACTCGACTGCGTGCCGGCCGGGCCGACCGGGTTGCTCTGATCAGGCGATGACGGCTGCGGCGCGCGGTGGAACTGGAACTGCGGCGTCGCGCTCGGCAGCCCGTTCGATGGCGCCGGCCCGCCCGAGCGCACGGCCGGCGTGGTGGGCGCTTGGTTCGTCGCGCGGTTGGCCGCTTGCGCTGCCTGCGCGTTCGCCGCCTCGGTGCTCTGCTCGCTCGCGCCGGCCTGCGCCGCGCCACTGGCCGGTTGCGCGGCCGCGGCCGCACCTGCGGAGGCAGCCGATGACGCCGATGCCGACACAGCCGCGGCCGCGCTCGGCGCCGGTGCACTCGCGGCTTTGCTCTTCTTCCCGCGCTTGTCGCCGTCGATGTCGGCGAGCAACTCCAGATTGGACGGCAGATCCTCGCCGCCCGACCAGTTCACGACGTGATCGTCCTTGAAGTTGACGACGAAATCGCGCTGCTGCACGACCGCCGTGGAGCCGCGCTTGAAGTAGAAGACGTAGTCCCAACGCTCGTCATGGAACATGTCCGTCAAGAGCGGCGTACCGAGCGTCGTTCTGACTTCGTCGCGCGTCATGCCCACGCGCATCTTCGAGGCCGCTTCCTTGGAGACGAAGTTCCCCTGCACGATGGTGATGCGATACGGCGTAATGCTTTGTGCGACTCGCTGCGTGAGGCTGTCGTAGGTCGAACATCCCGCAACGAGCGCGACCGTCGAGGCAGCGATCAACAGCTTGCGCACGTGACTCCCCCCGCGCTTCATAAGAAAATTTGGACTCATTTCACCCACCGTGCGGGCCCTTTATTGACGATCGCCGGGCCGCGCGAGTTTCATCGAAGATGACCGGAACAGCAAAAACCCATTACTATTCGAATCGTGCATTGTACTCTAGGGATGCCTAGCCATGACCAATCCGACCGATCTCAAAAACATCGGGCTCAAGGCGACCCTACCGCGCCTCAAAATCCTCGAAATTTTCCAGCGCAGCGCCGTGCGGCACCTGACGGCCGAAGACGTCTATCGCAACTTGCTCACCGAGGAACTCGACATCGGCCTTGCCACTGTTTACCGCGTCTTGACGCAGTTCGAGCAGGCCGGCCTGCTCTCGCGCAGCAATTTCGAATCGGGCAAAGCCGTGTTCGAGCTCAACGAGGGCACGCACCACGACCATCTCGTGTGTATCGACTGTGGGCGCGTCGAGGAGTTCTTCGACCCCGAGATCGAAAAGCGCCAACAGAAGATCGCTGAAGAACGCGGCTTCAAGCTGCAAGAGCATGCGCTGGCGCTTTACGGCGTCTGCACGAAGCAAGAGTGCCCGCACCGCAAGCACTGACCGCGAGCATTGACGTCGCGGCGTGCCCGCTTCGCTTCCCCGCGTGCCATGGCCCATACGAAAGAGCCGCCTGTGGGCGGCTCTTTCGCTTAACGGCTCGGGCCCGCTCGCCGCACGGATCGCAGGCCCGGCGCAACCGGCTTACTTGGCCGTCGCGAGTGCGACCGCCGTATCCAGCATGCGGTTCGAGAAGCCCCACTCGTTGTCGTACCAGCTCGACACCTTCACGAGACGGCCGGACACCTTCGTGAGCGTCGCGTCGAACGTCGAGCTCGCCGGATTGTGGTTGAAGTCGATCGAGACGAGCGGCGCCGTGTTGTAGCCCAGAATGCCCTTGAGTTCACCCTCAGCCGCATCCTTCATGATCGCGTTGATTTCTTCGACCGTCGTGTCGCGCTTGGCGATGAACGAGAGGTCGACGATCGATACGTTGATGGTCGGCACGCGGATGGCGTAGCCGTCGAGCTTGCCGGCCAGTTCGGGCAGCACGAGGCCGATCGCTGCGGCGGCGCCCGTCTTCGTCGGAATCTGGCTGTGCGTGGCCGAGCGGGCGCGGCGCAGGTCTTCGTGATAGACGTCGGTCAGCACCTGGTCGTTCGTGTACGCGTGCACGGTCGTCATCAGGCCCGACTCGAGACCGATCTTGTCGTTGAGCGGCTTGACGAGCGGCGCAAGGCAGTTCGTCGTGCACGACGCGTTCGAGATCACCGTGTGCTCGGCCTTCAACGTCTTGTGGTTCACGCCGTAGACGATCGTCGCATCGACGTCCTTGCCGCCCGGCGCCGAGATCAACACTTTTTTCGCGCCGCCGGCCAGATGCGCGCTCGCCTTTTCCTTCGACGTGAAAAAGCCCGTGCACTCCATCACGACGTCGACACCGAGTTCGCCCCAAGGCAGCTCGGCCGGATTGCGGTTCGCCAGCACGCGGATCTTGTCGCCATTGACGACGAGGTTCTCGCCCTCGACCGCCACGTCGCCGGGGAACGGGCCGTGCGCCGTGTCGTACTTCGTCAGATGAGCGTTCGTCTTCGCATCGCCGAGGTCGTTGATCGCGACGATCTGCAGATCGTGCTTCTTGCCGCTCTCGTAGAACGCACGCAGCGTGTTGCGGCCGATCCGGCCATACCCGTTGATTGCGACGCGTACCGTCATGATGGTTCTCCTGAAATTGGGGCTGAAAAAACCTGTCGTATCTCATCTTCCCGGCACACCGCGGGGCGGGGCCGCGCCCGCCATGCGCCGGGAAGCCGTATTGCGTCTTCCCGCGAGTCTATCGTTACTCGAGCGCCGCCTTGGCCGCTGCGACAACGTGCTCCACGGTAAAGCCGAAATGCTTGAACAGCACACCGGCCGGAGCCGACTCGCCGAACGTATCGATGCCGACCACGCCGCCCTCCAAGCCGACATACTTACGCCAAAAATCGGTCACGCCCGCTTCGATCGCGACACGGCGCACACCCTTGGGCAGCACGCGCTCACGGTACTCGGCGTTCTGGCGGTCGAACACGGTGGTGGCCGGCATCGAGACGACGCGCGCCGCGATGCCTTGCTGCGCGAGCGGCTCGACGGCGTTCAGCGCAAGTTCGATTTCCGAGCCTGTCGCGATCAAAATGATCTTGCGCGCGACGATCTCGTCGTTCCAATCGCGCAGGACGTAACCGCCCTTGGCGATGTTGGCGATTTGCGCATCGGTGCGTGTCGAGAACGGCAGATTCTGGCGGCTGAAGATCAGGCACGACGGGCCCTGATACTCGACGGCTTGCGTCCAGGCAACAGCCGTCTCGACCGTGTCGGCCGGGCGCCAAACGTGCAGGTTCGGAATCAGGCGAAGGCTGGCGACGTGCTCGATCGATTGGTGCGTCGGGCCGTCTTCGCCGAGGCCGATCGAATCGTGCGTGAAAACGAAGATCGACGGCGACTTCATCAGCGCCGCGACACGCAGCGCATTACGGCTGTAATCGGAGAACGTGAGGAACGTGCCGCCGAACGCCTTGTAGCCGCCGTGCAGCGCCATGCCGTTGATGGCGGCGCTCATGCCGAATTCGCGCACGCCGTAGTTGATGTGGTTGCCCCACACGATGCCGTGCTCGCCGGCGCGCACGGGCTTGCTCGCCTTCCAATTCGTGAGGTTCGAGCCCGTCAGATCGGCCGAGCCGCCGAGCAGTTCGGGCAACACGGCGGCCAGACCCTCGATCGTCTGCTGCGATGCCTTGCGGGTGGCCACCGTTTCCGCGCGCTCGTTCGCGCCGGCGATGATCGCTTGCGCCTTGGCCGCCCAATCGGCCGGCAGCTTGCCGCTCGCGCGGCGCTCGAATTCAGCCGCCTCCTGCGGATACTTCGCACGGTATTGCGCGAACGCGTCGTTCCATTGCGCTTCGCGCTGCGCGCCCGCTTCCTTCGCATCCCACGCCGCATAGACTTCTTGCGGAATCACGAACGGCTCCCACGTCCAGCCGATCGCCGCGCGCGTAGCTGCGATTTCCTGCGCGCCGAGCGGCGCGCCGTGCGCATCGTGACCGCCCGCCTTCGTCGGCGCACCCTTGCCGATCACGGTCTTGCAGCAAATCAGCGTCGGCTTGTCCGCGCGCTTCGCTTCCGCGATCGCCGCGTCGACCGCCTGCACGTCGTGCCCGTCGACATGGCGGATGACGTTCCAGCCGTACGCTTCGAAACGCTTGGGGGTGTCGTCGGCGAACCAGTACTCGACGTGGCCGTCGATCGAAATGCCGTTATCGTCGTACAAGGCGATCAGCTTGTTCAGCTTCAGCGTGCCCGCGAACGAACAGGCCTCGTGCGAAATGCCTTCCATCAGACAACCGTCGCCGAGGAACACGTACGTGTGGTGATCGACGAGTTTCGCGTCGGCCTTATTGAATTCGGCCGCGAGCAGCGATTCGGCGAGCGCCATGCCGACGGCGTTCGCGAGACCTTGGCCGAGCGGGCCCGTCGTCGTCTCGACGCCCGGCGTGATGCCGTACTCGGGGTGGCCCGGCGTTTTCGAGTGCAGTTGGCGGAAGTTCTTGAGCTCGGCGAGCGGCAGGTCGTAGCCCGTCAGATGCAGCAGCGAATAGAGCAGCATCGAGCCGTGGCCGTTCGAGAGCACGAAGCGGTCGCGGTCGGCCCAGTGCGGATTGGCCGGGTTGTGCTTGAGGTGGCGCGACCAAAGGGCGACGGCGATTTCGGCCATGCCCATCGGCATGCCCGGATGGCCGGAGTTCGCTTGTTGCACGGCATCCATCGCGAGCGCGCGAATCGCGTTCGCCATGAGAGCGGTGGGAGCGGGAGACGAGGTCGTCATGTCGAGTCCGGAGAACGAGTCGAGAAAGCGTGGCGCGCGGCGGACCGCTGCTCGTGTTCGATCACCGCCCGCGCGGGCGGGGCACCGCCGCGGCGCGAAGCGGGAAGAGCAAGCGGACAGGGCTGCAAAGCGCGTTATTCTAACAGATGGTGCCCGCTCCTTCCCCGACCCGCGCGGGGCCAAGCCTTCCGGAAGGGCCGTGCGGCGGCTCTATAATTCGATCATTGCGACTCGCTCGCGACCGCTCGCCCGCCCGTGTTTTCCCGCACCGATCCGCCGCTCCTCTTTCATCCCGCGCCCGGCGCCGCCTACGGCTTTCCCGGCGCGCACCGCGTTGCGCACGTCGATTCGACCCATCAGCGGATCGAGGTATGGGACACGCCGCAACTCGGCCTGCTGTTTACGCTCGACGCGCGGCCGATGACCTCCGTCGGCGACGAGTTCGTCTATCACGAATGCATGGTGCATCCGGCCGCGCTCGCGCATCCGGCGCCCAGCAAAGCGCTCGTGCTCGGCGGCGGCGACGGCGGCGCGGCCCGGCAACTGCTCGCGCATCCGAGCATCGAACGGATCGTCATCGCCGAGCTCGACGAGGCCGTCGTCAGCATGGCGCGCGCGCATTTGACCGACGTGCACCGCGGCGCGCTCGACGACGCGCGCGTGCAGCTCGTCATCGGCGACGCCGCGCGCTTCGTCGCCACGGCTAGCGAGCGCTTCGATCTCGTCGTGTTCGACCTGACGCCGCCCGACTCGCCCGCCGCGGAGCTCTACACTCCCGCCTTCTATGCACGGCTGAAAACCGTGCTGGCGCCGCGCGCGATGCTGTCGATGCATCTGGGCTCCGCCCAATTCCACCTCGAGCGGGCGGCCGCCCTGGTGCGGGGCCTGCGCGCGAGCTTCGCCATCGTCGACGTGATGTCCGCATTCGTGCCGCTCTACGGTTCGCTCTGGCTCATGGCCCTCGCGAGCGACACGCTCGACGCCGCCTCGTTGTTCAAGCACGACATCGAAGCGCGCCTCGCGGCCCGCCGCATCGAGACGTTGCGCTACTATGACGCCGCGCTGCATCCGGCGCTGTTTGCGCTGCCGCGTAGCGTCCGCGCCGGTTTGCGCTAGCCGGCGCCGCCGGGCGCGCGCCGCACGGCGCCTGCGCACGTCATCGCTCATCGCTCATCGCTCATCGATTTCGAACATTTTCGAACGCCGCTTTATGCCTCGCTTTTTCGTCGACTCCGACTTCCAATCCGGCGACGCCGTCGCACTACCCGACGAGGTTGCCCGCCACGTCCAAGTGCTGCGCCTGACGACCGGCGACGCGCTGACGCTGTTCAACGGCCGCGGCGGACAATACGAGGCCAGGCTCGTCGAGGTCGGGCGCCGCAACGCGCTCGCGCAGATCGGCGCGTTCGCGTCCGTCGAAGTCGAGGCGCCCTATCGGATCACGCTCGCCCAAGGCATCGCGGGCGGCGACAAGATGGATTGGCTCATCGAAAAGGCGGTCGAGCTCGGTGTGTCGCGCGTCGCGCCGCTCGCCACGGCCCGAGGCGTCGTGCGGCTATCGGCAGAGCGTGCGAGTCGCCGTCATGCGCACTGGCAAGGCATCGTGCGGGCCGCGTGCGAGCAATGCGGACGCAACCGCATGCCCGAGGTCGATCCGGCATGCGACTTGTACAATTGGCTCGAGATGCTCCCCAGGTCCGGCGACCCCGGCGCGCTACGGCTCATGCTTTCGCCGCGCGCCAGCATCGCGTTCGAGACCCTGCCCGGCACGCCGCCGAGCGCCGGCGTCACATTGTTGATCGGCCCGGAGGGCGGCCTGTCGCCCGAGGAGGAAGACGCTGCCGTGGCGCACGGCTTCACGCCGCTTTCGCTGGGCCCGCGCGTGCTGCGCACCGAAACGGCGGGCATGGCGGTGCTGGCCGCGCTCGCCGCGCGCTGGGGGGGATGGTGAGGCACTGCCATGAAAACGAAGGCCCGCTCACCGGCGGGCCTGGCTGAGAGAACAACGCGAACGACGCGAACGACGCAAGCGGCGCGACGCTACGCGCGCGCCGACGTCAAGCAAGCGTCACGCAAACGAATAGAAGACGCGGAAGGTGACCTTGCGCTCTGCCCAAAATTCGGAGGCTTCGCGAAACACGTCGAGCAGCGTCTCGCGCCCTTCCTTGTCGAACTTCTGCGCGATCGGCAAGCCGTCGAGGACGATGACGAAGCCCGGCTGCGCGCCCGCTTTGTGCACGAGATCGGTCAAGCAATCGTAGAGCGCGTCGTAGTTCTTGCCGAAGTGCTTCGGAAACAGGAACGACGTGGCGATCGTCTCGAGCACTTCCTGCTTGGACGCGGCCTGCCCGCAGTAGGCATAGAGAAAGTGCTGCCCGAGCCGCTGGGCTTCGTCGGCGAGGTCCTGCACGCGAAACGCCCTGATCGACTGGACAAGGTTCGGTCGCACGGTCGCGAAAAGGCTCATAGGCTCCTCGCTCGGTGAATGCCGGGATGCCGCGTCGCCCTGCTCGCTCTGGCCTTGCTCGGCCACGCGCATTTGCATGACACGCTGAAAAAGATTGCCGTCGCCGGCCGCGAACAGATCCGTCGCGACTGCGGTGTCGTGCGCGTAGACGTCGTCGCTCATGCCGTTCATCCCAATGTCATTCAACAATGCGTTTAAAACTGTTGTAGTGGTCGTCTGAATAGAAGCAGTTGTCGATCCGCCTCAAAGGGCCGCCGCACACGATGCGGCGCGCGCCGCGACTTCTCGCTCGCGGCGTGGGAACCGTGTACTCATGGTAGTAACCGCGCCGATGCGGCGGCAGCAGCCGCTCGAAATTGCCGAACACGACGCCATCCTTTGCATACGGATAAGGGCCGCCGGCTGCGATCGACCTCAAAGTGGCGACCGCTTCGGGCGGCAACTGCGCCGGCTCGATCGTGCCCGCATTCTCTGCCGGCAACCGCGGCACCTCTCGCGCAAACGCGACAGGCACAGCGAACAAACCGCCCGGCAAGCCAATACCGCTCCAGCCGGCCACGGCCACGAAGGCCGCGAGCGCACCGTGACGAAGCCACTTCCCCGCTCGTTCGCGTGTTCCCGCGCGTGTCATCGGCCAGAGTTCCTGCTGCTCGATCGAAAATGAACGACCACGAAAAGCGTAAGGGTATCTCTAACGCCCCCCGGACGCAATCTTTGTGTGGAAAATGAAAGGTTTAGCGAGATTTCGGGGAATTTCCGTCAGTCCTATTTATCCTTTTTTGGATAAAATTTATCGCAACCGAGATAAAATTGTGCTCGACGGTGCCCGATGCGGTGAGTCTTTGCCTCCTCACCGCGGCTTCGTGCAATCGGAAATCGTCGTTTCACGCATTTGGGGCGGTAGCCTCTCTTTTCGCCCCCGGCGTGCCCGCAATGGGCACGCCGTTTTTTCTTCGCTTTTTCTTTCTATGGCCGCGGCTTATTGCGCGGCGACACCTCAGCGCGCGATTGCGCTGACGTCGGCCACGAGCAGAGCCGTCATGTTGACGATGCGCCGCACCGTCGCCGATTCCGTCAGCACGTGCACGGGCTTGGCAGCGCCGAGCAGGATCGGCCCGATCGCGATGTTGTTGCCGGCCGCGGTCTTGAGCAGGTTGTACGCGATGTTGGCGGCATCGATGTTCGGCAGGACGAGCAAGTTCGCCTCGCCCTCGAGCGTCGACTCGGGCAGCACCTCGCGCCGCAGCGCCGGATCGAGCGCA
The DNA here is from genome assembly GCF_017315725.1 of Trinickia acidisoli. NCBI lineage: Bacteria > Pseudomonadati > Pseudomonadota > Betaproteobacteria > Burkholderiales > Burkholderiaceae > Trinickia > Trinickia acidisoli. The sequence continues at coordinate 685,491 of NZ_JAFLRG010000001.1, read as the reverse complement.
ACGTCCCCATGCATTTCACCGTCCACCTGGAGGTCGGGCGCGCGCTCCCTGATCAGCGCGAGCGTATCGCGCATCTTTTGCGCAGACGGCGCATTGCTCGTCCCGAAATTCGAGTGCGAGACGAGCGCAACCTTCGGCTCGATGCCAAAACGACGCACCTCTTCGGCGGCCATGATCGTGATCTCCGCCAATTCCGCCGGGGTCGGGTCGACGTTCACGTGCGTATCGACAAGGAAAATCTGGCGGCCCGGCAGGACGAGACCGTTCATCGCGCCGAACACATTGCAGCCCTCGCGCTTGCCGATCACTTGGTTGATGAAATGCAGATGGCGGTGCGGCGTCGAGATCGTGCCGCAGATCATGCCGTCGGCCTCGCCCTTTTTCACGAGCATCGAGCCGATCAGCGTCGTGCGCCGGCGCATCTCGACCCTCGCCAACTGTTGGCTGATGCCCTTGCGCGCCATGAGGTGGTAGTAGTCCTGCCAAAACTCGCGGAAGCGTTCGTCGTGCTCGGTGTTGACGACCGTGAAATCGACGCCCGGCGTCAGGCGCAAGCCGTAGCGCTCGATGCGATGTTCGATCACGGCCGGGCGGCCGATCAAAATCGGCGTGGCGAGCTTTTCGTCGACGACGATCTGCACGGCCCGCAGCACGCGCTCTTCTTCGCCCTCGGCGAAGACGATGCGCTTCTTGCCGGACTCGACGCTGCGCGCCTGCTGGAAGATCGGCTTCATCGTCGTGCCGCTGTGATAGACGAACTGCTGCAAGTGCTGCTTGTAGGCGTCCATGTCCTCGATCGGCCGCGTCGCCACGCCCGAATCCATCGCGGCTTGCGCGACGGCCGGCGCGATCTTGACGATGAGGCGCGGATCGAACGGCTTCGGGATCAAATACTCGGGCCCGAACGAGAGATCCTGGATACCGTACGCGGTGGCGACGATGTCGCTCTGCTCCTGGCGCGCCAACTCGGCTATCGCGTTGACGGCCGCGATTTCCATTTCGCGCGTGACCGTCGTCGCGCCGGCATCGAGTGCGCCGCGGAAGATGAACGGAAAGCACAGGACGTTGTTGACCTGATTCGGGTAGTCGGTGCGTCCCGTCGCGAGAACGGCGTCGGGACGCACTTCGAGCGCGAGCTCGGGCAGGATCTCGGGCGTCGGATTGGCGAGCGCGAGGATCAGCGGCTTTGCGGCCATGCTCTTGACCATCTCGGGCTTGAGCACGCCGGCCGCCGACAGGCCGAGGAATATGTCTGCCCCTTCGATGACCTCGGCAAGCGTGCGCGCCGACGTTTCGCGCGCGAAACGCTCCTTGTCCGGGTCCATCAACTCGGTGCGGCCTTTGTAGACCACGCCGGCCAAATCGGTGACGAGGATGTTCTCAAGCGGCAGTCCGAGATCGACGAGCAGGTCCAGACATGCGAGCGCGGCCGCACCGGCACCCGAGGCGACGAGCTTGACCTTCGCGATGTCCTTGCCGACGACCTTCAGGCCGTTCGTCACCGCCGCGGCGACGACGATGGCGGTACCGTGCTGGTCGTCGTGGAAGACGGGGATCTTCATCCGCTTGCGGCACTCGCGCTCGACGATGAAGCAATCGGGCGCCTTGATGTCTTCGAGATTGATCCCGCCGAACGTGGGCTCGAGTGCGGCGATGACGTCGATGAGCTTATGCGGATCGGATTCGTTCAATTCGATGTCGAACACGTCGATGCCGGCGAACTTCTTGAACAGCACCGCCTTGCCTTCCATCACGGGCTTCGACGCGAGCGGGCCGATGTTGCCGAGGCCCAGCACCGCGGTGCCGTTCGTGACGACGCCGACCAAGTTGCTGCGCGCCGTGAAGCGCGCCGCGTTCAGCGGATTCTCGACGATTTCCTCACAGGCGAACGCGACCCCCGGCGAATACGCAAGCGCGAGATCGCGCTGGTTGATCATCTGCTTCGTCGGCGCAATGGCGATCTTGCCCGGCGAGGGAAATTCGTGATAATCGAGCGCGGCTTCGCGCAGCTTCGCTTTGGCGGTGGTGGAATTCGTAGACATGAGGTTCGAGAGGTCCAGTCTTGTTACGCGGATTAGAATAAAGTTTCGACGCATTGTAGCGCCATTCGCCCCCCGTCCCGGCAGCCCTGTCCGTCCGGCCAGGTGCGTCCGCGCCGCGAACGCGCCGCGCGTAGACGCAACCGCGCACCCCGCTCACCCTTTACTCGTCCCCTTGACTCCGCTTGCCTATGTCCCTTTCCGAATTCGCGCTGATCGAACGCTTCTTCGCTCAGCGCGCGCGCTCCGGCCCGCAGCGCGCCGAATTAGGCATCGGCGACGATTGCGCGCTGATCGCCCCCGAACCGGGTGAGTTGCTGGCCGTTTCGACAGACATGCTCGTCGAGGGCCGGCATTTCCTGGCGAGCGCCGAGCCGCAGGCGCTCGGCCACAAGACGCTCGCCGTCAACCTGTCGGACCTCGCGGCGATGGGTGCGAAGCCGCGGGCGTTTACGCTCTCGCTCGCGCTCGAAACGCCACGCGAGGTGTGGCTCGAAGCGTTCGCACAAGGCCTGTTCGCGCTGGCCAACCGGTTCGATTGTCAGTTGATCGGGGGCGATACGACGCGCGGGCCGTTGAATCTGTGCGTCACCATCTTCGGCGACGTACCCGCGCAAGGCGCATTGCGTCGCGACGGCGCGCGCGAGAACGACGACATTTGGGTATCGGGCACGCTCGGCGACGCGCGAGCCGGGCTCGGCATCTTGCGCGGCGAATGGCCGGAGGGCCTCTTCGATGAACGCGAGCACGCCGCGTTGCGCCAAGCACTCGACCGGCCCGAGCCGCGCATCGCGCTCGGGCTCGCGCTGCGCGGACTCGCGCACTCGGCGCTCGACGTCTCCGACGGGCTGGCGGGCGACTTGCTCCACATCCTCGAGCGCTCGCGCGCGCGAGCGTCGATCGACGTCGACACCGTCCCCATATCGAGCGCGCTGCGCAAGCTGCCGCTCGATACGCAGCGGCGCTGTGCGCTCGCCGGCGGCGACGATTACGAGCTCCTCTTCACGGCCCCACCGCACGCACGCGAAGCGATCGCAGATGCCGGCGAGCGCGCGAACATCGCCGTGACGCGGATCGGTACAATAAGCGCCCTGCGTCATGCAAGCGAGGCGCCGACGATTGCGTGGCACGACGCCTCGCAGGCGCCGCTTTCGCTGACGCTGCACGGCTTCGACCATTTCGATGCAAACTGATCCGACCGACCCAACGCTTCCCGGCGGCACACCGCCCGCTTCGGCCGCCGCGCCCTCCGTGTCCGCGCCGCCGGCGCCGGCCTCGTCCTCCGCCCGGCCGCCCAAGCGCCGCGCGAGCGCGCGCTTCATGCGCTCGCATCCGCTGCATTTCTTTTCGCTGGGCTTCGGCAGCGGGCTCTCGCCCGTGATGCCGGGGACGATGGGAACGCTGTTCGCGTGGGTATCGTTCGCCGCGCTCGACGGCCGTCTCACCGTCGCGGCGTGGGCCGCGCTGATCGTCCTGGGCTTCGTCGCCGGCATTTACATGACCGGCTTCACGGCGCGCCGGCTCGGCACGGACGACCCCTCCCCCGTCGTCTGGGACGAAATCATCGCGTTCTGGCTCGTGCTGCTGTTCGTGACGCCCGAAACGTTCGTCGGCCAGCTATGGGCGTTCCTGCTGTTCCGCTTCTTCGACATGGTCAAGCCACCGCCGATCCGCTACTTCGACCGCCACGTCAAAGGCGGCTTCGGCATCATGCTCGACGATCTCGTCGCCGCGTTCTTCACGCTGCTCGTGATCGCCTTGTGGCGCATGACCATTTGACCATTCGAGGTCACGCAACCTTCGTCCGCCCTCCGCCCAGCCGAGATCATTGCAATGCCCACCGATTCCGTCGTCCATCAACTCGCCGTGCGCGCCGGCAACAAGCTGCGCGAGACGCGCCTTTTACTCGCGACCGCCGAATCGTGCACGGGGGGCATGGTCGCTACCGCTGTCACGGACATCTCGGGCAGCAGCGGTTGGTTCGAACGCGGCTTCGTCACTTATTCGAATCAAGCCAAGACGGAGATGATCGGCGTGCCGGCCGAACTCATCGACAAGCATGGCGCCGTCAGCGAGAGCGTCGCCCGGGCGATGGCGGAAGGCGCGCTGCGCAACAGCCGCGCGCAGGTATCGCTCGCGATCACGGGCGTGGCGGGGCCCGGCGGCGGCACGGAGACGAAGCCCGTCGGCATGGTTTGCTTCGCTTGGAGCAATCGGCTCGAAACGTCGGCGCAGACGCTCGTCTTCAAGGGCGATCGCGAGCAGATTCGCGCACAAGCGGCCGCGCACGCGCTGCGCGGCCTGCTCAAGCATATCGACGAGCACGAACGCTAACGGCACCCGTTCGTCAGCAGCGCGCGCATCAAAGGTAGGCGTTGATCTTGTCGCGCGTTTCTTGCGCGGCGCGCGCGGCCGCCTGCGCAAACGCCTCATCCTTGCCCGCGTACAAAATCGCGCGCGACGAATTGATCATCATCCCCGCTCCCGCGCTCGTGCGGCCGGCACGCACCGTCGCCTCGACGTCGCCGCCCTGGGCGCCGATGCCCGGAATCAACAGCGGCATGTCGCCGACGATCCCGCGCACGACCTCGATCTCGTTCGGAAACGTGGCGCCGACGACGAGCCCGAGTTGCCCGCTCGCATTCCATTTCTCGGCCGCCAGCGAAGCGACGACTTGATAGAGCGGCCGCCCACCCGTTTCGAGAAACTGCAAATCGGAGCCGCCGGGGTTCGACGTCCGGCACAGCACGATGACGCCCTTGCCTGCGTGCGCGAGATACGGCTCGATCGAATCGAAGCCCATGTACGGATTGACCGTCACCGCATCGGCCCGATAGCGCTCGAACGCCTCGCGCGCGTATTGCTCGGCCGTGCTGCCGATGTCGCCGCGCTTGGCGTCGAGCACGACCGGCAGCCCAGGGTGACGCTCGTGAATGTGCGCGATCAGCGCTTCGAGCTGGTCTTCGGCCCGATGCGCGGCGAAATAGGCGATCTGCGGCTTGAACGCGCTCGCGAACGGCGCCGTCGCATCGACGATGTCGCGGCAGAATTCGAAGATCTTGTCGGCGCGTCTCGCAAGCGCGGCCGGAAAGCGCGACGGTTCGGGATCGAGGCCGACGCACAGCAGCGAGCCCGTGCGCTGCCAGGCCTCGCCGAGCGAGCGGGCGAACGAGTAGGAGATGGTCATGACGAAAACGGGACGCGTCCCGGTGGCGGGAAAGGCCCGTATTCTACCCGCGCAAGGGCCCTCGCCGGCATCGTCCGGCGCACGCCGATGAACGCGGTGAATGCTCGGGCCCGCCTACCGCCCGACCGGCTCGACCGTGAAGCGAAACTCGCGCGCGAGCGTTTCGCCCGGCGCCAGCACCGTCATGCCGTGCTCGCACGCGCCGCCGGGTAGGTTGACGGCATTGATCGGATGATCCACGGGCTCGAAGCAAAAGAAATCCTCGCCGGGCGGCGTATAGAGCACGTAGTAATCGGCGTTCGCCTCGACCGTCACCGACAGCCGCTTGCGCGGCCAAACGACGGCGGCCCGGCCGCTCCATTGCGTGAAAGCGTGGTTGACGAGCGCGTCGGGTAGCGGATAGGCCACGCCGAACTCCCAGGCCGGCGGCACCAAGACGTGGCGCACGGGCAGCCAATCGGGGCCCGATAGCCACAACCCGCTCGCCGCCGCGGAAAGCCGCGTGTCGGCGTCGCGCGCGAAGAAAGGATGAAGCCCGAGCCCGAACGGCATCGGTTCGCGCCCGGCGTTTTCGACGGCAAGCGTCACGGCAAGCGTCGCGTCCTCGAGCGCATAGCCGAGCGTCGCGCGATAAGCGTACGGCTTCGCTCGTTCCCGCTCGAGCGCGAGCGTCGCATGCGCGTCGCCGCGTTCGACGACGCGCCAGGCGCGCAGCCATCCGTCGCCGTGAATCGGCAGCGGCTCCGCGCCTCGATTGCGCGGCACGGTAAAATCGCGCCCGTCGAAGTGAAATCGTGCGCGGCCGATCCGGTTCGAGTAAGGCACGAGTGGGTAACAGGCGAGCGCGTTCGGATCGGTGTCAGATCGCACCGCCGACGCGCAGGGGCGGAAAATCGGCGTCGGCAGCCCGCCATCGCCGTGCCAATCGAAACGCGTCATGCCTCCGCCCAGTGCCGGCGCGAGATCGACCCGCAATTGCGCATTGGCGAGCGTCAACTCGGCGCTTTCGTGCGTGCCGGCCGCCGCACGCGCGATCGCCGATGTGTCCGGCCCCGAGCGCACCGGCTGCACGATCGCCGCCAGTTTCGCATTGCGCACTTCCGCGCGCGTGCTGTGCGTGTCCGACACGCGTGCGCGGCGCGTTTCAGGCGCACGCGCCCCCCTCATGGCGATGGCATCGGTATTCGCTGCGGTCATGATCAGCTCCGTCGAGAGGCGCCAAGCCGGCGGCGCCGGCTTGGCAGTGTACGAAGGCGTGTCTTTTGCCGCCTTTGACTCATGTCGATCGTTTCGGTTTAACCCGGCCGGCCCGGGGTTTACCGCCACTGCCCGAGAAACACGGGCTCCGGCAACCCGCGCCGCCGGCTCGATGCGACGAAAACGCCGCCGGCGCCAGGCTCGGCCGCCAGCGAGATCCCATCGAGCTCGTCGCGCGCGGTCGTCACGTAAAGCGTGGCCAGATGCGGGCCGCCAAGCGCAACGCAACTCGGCTGACTCACCGGCAAGCTGACGCGCTCGGTCTCCTTCCCATCCGGCCCATAGCGCACCACGCGCGCGCCGCCCCACTGCGCGTTCCACAGCCCGCCTTCGGCATCCACGGTCGAGCCGTCCGGCCCGCCGTCGGCATCGACGAGCCGCGTGAAAACGCGCACGTTGCCGAGGGTGCCGTCAGCGCCGTAATCGCAGGCGAGAATTTCGCGCGTCGGCGTATCGCAGAAGTACATCGTCGCGCCGTCGGGACTGAACCCGATGCTGTTCGAGATCGCCGGCGTCGGTAGAGGCAGCCTCTCCAGCGACAAATCATGGCCGAGCCGATAAAAGCCCCCGACCACGCGAACATCGCCCCCTTCGTACTTGGTCCCGAAGACGAACCGCCCCTGCCGGTCGCAGCGGCCGTCGTTCAAGCGCGTGTCGAGCCCGGGCTCGACGTCCGCGATCCGGTGCAGCTCGCGCGTCGTCAGATCGAAAAATGCCAAATGCGTCGCGAGACCGAGCAACAGGTAATGCGGATCGGCGCACAGCGCGAACGTCGCCAGCCGCTCCGGCATGGCCCAGCTCGCGCGCTCGCCCGTGTCCGGGTCGTAGCGATACAAGCGCGCGCCCTCGATGTCCGTCCAATAGAACCGGCTCGTACGCGCGCACCAGGTGGCTCCCTCGCCGAGCGCGCATCGCGCATGCACGGCGAGCGTCGCCCGATAGCCCTCGGTCCTCATGCCCAGCCTCCGTCGACGATGAAGTCCTGGCCCGTCACCATGCGGCTGTCGTCGGCTGCCAGAAAGAGCGCCATGCGCGCCAAATCCTCGGGCAGCAACTCGCCGTCGAGACACTGCCCTTCCTTCAGCGCGCGTTTGCCCGCTTCGTCGAGCCAGAGCCGTCGCTGCTTGTCCGTTAGGACCCAGCCGGGCACGAGCGCATTGACGCGGATGCCGAACGGGCCGAGATCGCGCGCGAGCGCCCGCGTCAGCCCTTCGATCGCGGCCTTGGCCGTCAGATAGACAGGCATGCCGCCGTTCTTGAGCATCCAGCTAATCGAACCGAGATTGATGATCGAGCCGCCGCCCGCGCGCTTCATGTCCTCGACGACGGCCTGCGCCGCGAAGAACTGGTGCCGCAGATTCACGGCGATGCCGGTGTCGAACGAGGCCGGCGTCACCTCGGCGAGCGAGTGCCGCACGTCGTTCGCCGCGTTGTTGACGAGCACCGTGATCGGGCCGAACGCGCCTTGCGCATCGGCGATCGCGCCGCGCAGCGCATCGATGTCGGTCACGTCGCACGCGAGAAAGAGCGGCTTTTCGCTCGCATCGCCGAGTGCATCGGCGAGTGCCTCGCCCGCGGTCGTATCGATGTCGCAAAACGCAACGCGCGCGCCTTGCAACGCGAAGTGCTGAACGAACGCAGCCCCGATGCCGGTCGCGCCGCCCGTGATGAACACGGTGCGACCGACGAGGCTCGGATAACGGGCATAGGGGCCCAGTTGCGGATGGTCGGGAAGCGCCATCGTGAAAAATCTCCGTAAGACAGCGGGTCCGTGTTCAGGCGCGGACCCGTGTGCGGCAATCGCTCAATCGCGCGAGCCGCGGTTCTTGAGCTGATCGAGCAGCACGGCCGCGAGCAGAATCGCGCCGCGCACGAGGTACTGATAGAACGCGTCGATGTTCAACAGGTTCATGACGTTCTCGACGGTGCCCATGATGAGCACGCCGATCACGACGCCCGAAATCGTCGCGCGACCGCCTAGCAGCGACACGCCGCCGAGCACGCACGCCGAGATGACGTTCAGCTCGAAGCCTTCCGCGGCATTCGGCTGGCCCGACGTGATGCGCGATGCCAGAATCACACCGGCCAACGCCGTCACGGCGCCTTGAATCAGGAAGATCAAGACGCGCGTGCGCTCGACATTGATCCCGGCCAGACGCGACGCTTCCGGATTGCCGCCGATCGCGAGCGTGTTGCGGCCGTAGACGGTCTGATTGAGCAGCACGCCGAACCCGATGAAGCAGACCAGCGTGACCCAGATCGGCAGCGACACGCCGAACAGCGCCAATCCGCCGAGCGCGATGAACGTGTCCGACGAAACACCCACGGCCTGCCCATGCGAGACGATGAAGCCGAGACCGCGCACGATCTCCATCGTCGCGAGCGTCGTGATCAGCGCGTTGATGCGCAGATAGGCGATCACCGCGCCGTTGACCCAGCCGATCGCGGCGCCGGCCGCCACCGCGGCGACGATGGCAAGGAACGTGCTGTTCGTCGCGTTGAGCACCATCGCGCAGAGCACGCCCGCGAACGCGACGATGGAGCCGACGGACAGATCGAAGTCGCGCGACGCAAGACAGAACATCATCGTGCAAGCGACCATGCCGATCTGCGAGACCGACAACGCGAGGCCGAGCATGTTCTCGATCGAGAAGAAGTGATCGACGGTCAGCGACGTCGTCAGGAACATGAGGGCGAAAATCAGGATAAGGCTGTATTCGGTGACCTGCTGCCACCACTTCTGCCGATCGTTCTGCTGCGGGATCAGCGCTTCGGCCGCGCGCTTGGCGCCCGCCTCTACGAGGTTTTCTCTTGTTTGCATGTCGTGACTCCTTCACCCCGTTCGCGACGGGTCTTCGTTGCATCCGTTCCGTTTCGGGCACCGTTCTTCATCGCGGTGCCGCATACCGCCGCACGCCGCTCGGCGCTCAAGCCGCTTCGCGTGCGGCACGCCCGCCTTGAGGCAGCGCGAACTCCAACAGCGCAGGCTCGCTCGCCTTATCGCGCGCGAGTTCGCCCGCGATCCGCCCCTCGCGCATGACGACGATGCGATCGGAGACGCCGAGCACCTCGGGCAGCTCCGACGACACCATCACCACGGCGCAGCCGCGCTCGGCAAGCTCATAGATGACGTTATAGATCTCGTGCTTCGCGCCGACGTCGATTCCGCGCGTCGGTTCGTCCAGAATGACAACCTTGAGATCGGGCTCGGCGAGCCAGCGCGACAAGATCGTCTTTTGCTGATTGCCGCCCGAGAGCAGGCGGATCTTCTGCCGCCGGCTCGGCGTTTTGATCTTCAAAAGCTTGATGAAGCGATCGGCCGTCTCGGCCTCTTTCGCGCGATTGAGGAACAATCCCGCACGCAAGCCGTGCCGCCGGCAACTGATGTTGATGTTCTCGGCAACCGAGGCCATCGCGACGATGCCCTCTTCCTTGCGGTCTTCGGGGCACAGCACGATCCCGCGGCGAATCGCATGCGTCGGGCTTTTCACGTCGGCGGCGGCGCCGTCGAGCGTCAGATGTCCGCCGCGCCGTTTTTCGGCGCCGTAGACGAGCCGCATCAATTCGCTGCGGCCCGCGCCCACCAGCCCGAAGAAGCCGACGATTTCACCGGCTCGCACGGAAAAGCTCGCGGGCGCCGACAGGCCGTGGCCTTCGACGGCATCGACGACAAGCCGCACCTCGCCGTGGTGTCGAGACCGATAGCCGTAGATGTCGGCAATCTCACGCCCGACCATCTCCTTGACGATCGTCTCGCGCTTGACCTCGGCGAGCGACGGATGCGATGCGACCTTGCGGCCGTCGCGAAAGATCGTACAGGCAGTGCACAGCTCGTAGATCTCGTCCATCCGGTGCGAGATGTAGATGAGCGCGCGGTCATCGGCCTGCAACTCGCGCACGAGCTTGAACAGCACTTCGGTCTCGCGATGCGAAAGCGAACTCGTCGGCTCGTCGAGCGCGATGACGCGCGCGTTACGTAGCAGCGCCTTGCAGATTTCGACCATCTGCCGCTGCGCGATCGACAACCGTCCGAGCTTCGCGTTCGGGTCGAGATCGACGCCCATCGCGCCCAGCCGTTCCCGCACGAAACGCTTGGCGTCGCGCTTGTGCACCCAGCCGAATGCGTTCGGCAACCGGCCGAGCAGCAGGTTTTCCGTCACGGTCAGATCGGGAACGTATTGCAGCTCCTGGTGAATCACCGCGACGCCCGCAGCGATCGAGGCCGCCGCGCTCGGAAAACGCACCTCCTGGCCGTCCATCATGATGCGGCCCGAGTCGGGTTGATACTCGCCGCCTAAAATTTTGAGCAGCGTCGACTTGCCCGCGCCGTTCTCGCCCATGAGCCCGTGCACCTGGCCGGGCTCGACTTCGAACGACACGCCGTCGAGCGCGCGAACGCCCGGAAACACCTTGCCGATATTGTCAAATCGCAATGTTGCAGACATCTCACCTGTCCTCGCACTGAAGGGTCATCCAAGCCGGCCGCCCGTCGCGTTCGTCACTGAACCGACGCGCGGCCGGCCTGGAAAGCTGCGCCGATTACTTCGCGGCGAGCCCCATCTCTTGACGCACTTGCTCCACGTTGCCGCGCGTGGCCAGCATGCCCGTCGTCAACGTCAGGAGCGGCGGCTCCTTGCCTTGCGTGATCCAGGCATACATGAGGTTCGACGTCTCTTCGCCGTGGCGCTTCGGACTGATGATGACCGTGCCGAAGAAGCCCGTCGTCGCCGGCTTCTTGAATTCGTTGAGTGCCGAATCCGAGCCGCCGATACCGATGCCGATCATGTTGTCAGCCTTGAAGCCCCGGCTTTCCGCCGCGCGCACGGCGCCGAGCACCGCTTCGTCGTTCAGGCCGTACGCCACCCAGTGCTTGAACTGCGGGTTCTTCGTGATGGCGATGTTGGCGGCGTTGAACGCGTTTTCCGTATCGGTCTTCGCTTGCGGCGCGGCAATGACGTTCGCCTTCGGGAAGCCCGACGCAAGAAGAACGTCGGTTGCGCCTTGCGTGCGATCGTGCGCCGTCGGCAATTCCTCGTAGGTCACGTCGATCGCGCCGACGTCCTTCATATCCCAGCCGCGCTTCTTGATTTCGTCGATGATGCCCTTGCCGACCTGCTGACCGATGTTATAGGCCGAAATACCCATATGCGGCACCGACGCGATCGGTTTGCCGCTGCCGTCCACGAGGCGGTCGTCCACCGTCATCATCTTCAGACCGTCGGCCTTCGCCTTTGCGACGATGCCCGGCCCGAGCTTCACGTCGGGCGTGCAGATGATGAAACCTTGCGCCTTTTGGGCAGCGAGGTTGTCGATCGCACTCATCACCTTTTCGCCCGAGGTGGCACCGATCTTCACGAGCGTGAAGCCGTCCTTCTTGGCGGCCGTCTCGGCGAATTTCCATTCGTCCTGGAACCAGGGCTCTTCAGGCTGCTTCACGAGAAAGCCGATCTTGACCTGGTCGGCAGCTTGCGCGGCCGGGACGCCCGCAACCATCGAAGTCACCGCGGCGGCGGCCAGTGTGAGGAAAATTCTGCGCTTCATGAGGTCTGTCTCCTGTCTGATTGAGCGTTCGGCCGCGTTGTCTTGTCGGATGACTCACGCGGCCAGTGCGTCATCCGGTTCTCACGTCGCCGCGCGGGACCGCCGCACGGCAACTAAATCAATCTTTCATGTCAATCGTGGTAGAGCGCCGTGCGCCCACCGTCGATCGTGATGCAAGCGGCATTGATGAACGGCGCCTCGTCCGATGCGAGAAACACCGCCGTCATCGCTACCTCCCGCGGCTGCCCGATCCGCTTCATCGGCTGCAAGGCCAGCGTTGCCTGGCGCGCGGCTTCGGGATCGGGCTGCGCATTCCACCAATCGTGCGTGAGCTGCGTTTCCACATAGCCGGGCGCGATTGCATTGACGCGCACCTGCTTCGCCGCGTATTCGATGCCGAGCGCGCGCGTAAGGCCCAGCACGCCGTGCTTCGCGACGGGATACGGAAAGCACCCCGGGATGATCTGAAATGCGTGCGTCGACGCGATGTTCACGATGCTGCCGCGCCCACGCTCGACCATGCCCGGCAGCACGGCCTTGCAGCCGTTCCAGACGCCGTCGAGATCGACGGCGAAGCAGCGCCGCCAGTCGTCGTCGCTCATCGTGAGCGGATCGCAAAACACATTGATGCCGGCGTTGTTGACGAGCACGTCGATCGGACCGAACGCGTGCTCGGCCGCATCGCGCGCATCGCAGACGGACGGCGGCTGCGTCACGTCGGTGCGCACGGCGAGCACGCGCGCGCCCGGCGTCGCGGCCTCGATCTGCTCGGCGACACGGCATGCGGCATCGTGGTCGAGTTCGGCCAGCACCGTGGCAGCGCCTTCGCGCGCGAACGCGTGCGCAATCGCTTCACCGATCCCACGGCCGGCGCCCGTCACGAGCGCGACCTTGCCTGCGAGCCGGCCCATCACACCGCTCCCTCTTTCAATACGCGCCACGCCGCGATGAACGCCCGCGCGTGCGCGGTCGTCGCCTCGACGTCTTGCCCGGGGCGATACAGCGCGGAACCGAGGCCGAAGCCGTTTGCGCCGGCCGCAACCTGCATGCCCATGTTCTCGGGCGTGACGCCGCCCACCGGCACGAGCGGCACGCGCTTGGCGATCACCGCGCGCCAGGCTTTGACCACGTGCGCGCCCAACTGCTCGGCCGGAAACAGCTTGAGCACGTCGGCACCGCTCGCGAGCGCGGCGAACGCTTCGGTCGGCGTCGCGACGCCGGGCGCGCAAGCCATGCCAATTTCCTTAGCAGTCCTAATGATTTCAGTATCGCCGTGAGGCATCACGATCAGTTCGCCACCCGCTCCCGCAACGTCGGCAACGAAGGCCTGCCGCAGCACCGTGCCCGCCCCGACGATCGCATCGGCCGGCAGCGCCTTGCGCAGGGCGGCAATGCTGGAGAGCGGATCGGGCGAATTGAGCGGCACTTCGACGATACGAAAACCGGCGTCGTACAACGCATTGCCGTGCGCCACCACTTCGCCGGGCGTCACGCCGCGCAGAATCGCGATCAACGGACACGCGTCGAACGCGACCATGAAACGCGCATGAGGATGGTATGGCTTCGGCAGATCGAATTCGGTTTGCATGGCGTACTACCTTGATTCAATTCCCTAACGATTCGTCGGATGGCTATGTCGTTGCCGGTCGTTCGGCGATCTTGGTACGGTGTGCGTCAACTCGTGGGCGCGGTCGCATGTCGCTCGACGAGTCCGGCCTGCGTGGCGATCCGCCACAGCCCGTGTTCGGCCGCGGCCTCGACGACGCTGGCACGCACGCAACCGAACTGCGTCAACGCGAGCCGATAGCGCTCGCACAACGCTGTGCTGCCGATCAAGCGCGGCGCTTCGCCTACGAGCGTCGCGCCGCGCGACTCGAGCAGTGCGGCCAGCCCGCACAGCTCGTGACCGATTAGGAGTCCTGACAAATAATCGGGCTGCTGTTCGGCCGGCAGCGTGCCCGTCAAGCCGAGCGTGCGCGTGCTGAAAATCGTCGCGAGCAGCCCGGCGCGATGCGCGTGTTTGGCCACCGTCACGCCGCGCAGAAATGCTTGCGTATCGAGTTGGGCCGGCTCGACCATCGTGCGCCCGAGAATCGTGTGATCGCGCAGTGCCGCGTAAAGCTCGCCCGTCATGAACGTATGAAACGACTCCACGCGCTCGCCGCGTACGACGGCCCACTTCGCATGCGTGCCCGGCAGGCCTACGAGCGTGCGCGTGTCGCCGCCGATCGCATCGCTCGCGAGCGCCCCGACGATTTGCGTTTCCTCGCCGCGCATCACATTCGGCAATTCACCGCGCTCGATGACGCCCGGCACGATATGCATACGGACGCCGCGCGCCGTCGTGACGCGCACGATGCCCGCGACGAGCGCCGACGCGTCGGCCGGCGTGTCGATATACGGCGCCTCGCGCCAGCCTTGCGCGCTGCCGACCATGCCCGCCGCGATCACGGGCAGGTTCGGCGACGATTCGAGCCAATCGCCGCACGCGGCCTCGAACGCCGCGTCGAATCCGCCTATCTGCGGCAATCGCATGATGCCGTCGGTCGAGGCACGCGTATCGATGACCGCGCCGAGCGCATCGAACAAATACGCACGCATGGCCGTGGTACCCCAGTCGAGTCCGATCAGTACCGGTCGTGCGGTCATAGCTTGAACAACGCTCATCGTTTGATACGGCGTGCGCCGGGTGCAACCCAGCCGAGTTCTTCGGAGATCGCGCGCGCTTCGCGCTGCACGATCGGGATCAGTTCGTCCATCCGTTCGAGCGGCATGTAGGGAATCGTGCTCGCCACCGACACGGCCGCGATGATCGTTCCGGATGCATCGCGGATGGGCCCTGCCACACAGCGGATCGACGGTTCGTTCTCCTCGAGATCGAACGAGAAACCGCCTGCCGAGTAACGGACCATCCTTTGCAGGAACATCGGCTTGTCGGCGCGATTGTCGTTCTCGAGACGCACGCTCTCGAGCGCGCGCCTGGCCGAGTCGTAAAGCGTGCCCCACGTCTGAGGGGACAAATCGAGCATCAATGCCTTGCCGATCCCCGTCGAGGCGAGCGGCATGCGATGACCGACGCGCGAGCGCATTTCGAGGCCGCGCGTACCGGCGATCTTGTCGATGTAAAGCACGTCGTCGCCGTCGCGTACGCCGAGGTGGATCGTGTCGAGCGTCGCTTCCGACAGACGTTCGAGGTAGGGACGCGCCACCGCCGTCAGCGGCATTTGCTCGAGCGCGATCGTGCCGAGCTCGATGAGCTTGGGACCGAGCTGATAACCCTGCGCGTTGTGACGCAGATAGCGCGCCTGCACGAGGCTGCTCACGAGGCGGTGCGTGGTGCTGCGTGTGGTCCCGAGCGCCGCGGCGAACGCGCGCATGTCGCGGGCGCCCGAGGCGCACGCCTCGATGATGGCCAGGCCGCGCAACAGCGTTTGGGTGCCCGCCTGCGACTCGTTGATTTCGAGGGGAGATCCGCCGATCGGCGCGGGGCCGGCCGCACCGGCGGCAGGGGAGCCGAGGGCAGGCTCGGATGCGTCGCCCATCACGGCGGGATGGGCCAGGTCGTTGTCAGGGGCAGTCATCGGGCGCGTCTCCATGCGGTTGAGATGCTTCGCTCTCGAATCGCTTCGTCTCATGTAGTGCTCAGCGCGGTCATTTCGACCGCTTGCGACGAATTGTAGGCACGCCTTGCGTCAGCTCCAACATTTGAATGACCTACCCATATACTGAGATAACCCTGATTCGCGCCGAGCCGTGGCAAGATGCCGTGCGCGTTGCGCCTCGAGCTGCATCGCATGGCTCGTCGAATCCCGGCGCCCGAGCGGCACGGTCACCGCCACCGTCACAAGCACGCTTTTCACCCGACAGCCCCACTTCTCCCAAAAGGAGCGAAAAATGAAACCGATCATCAATCTGGCCGACATCGAACTGTCCCCACTACCGGCCGGCGTAGCGCCCCCCGAATCGATGGCCGAGCGCTACGCCCCACGCATGGGTGCGATCAGTCCGCACGTCGGTGCGCAGAAGCTCGGCTACAACGTGACGGCACTCGCGCCGGGCAAGCGCGGGTTTCCGTTTCACAACCATCGCGTGAACGAAGAAATGTTTTTCGTGCTGGAGGGAACGGGAGAGGTGCGCATCGGCGAGGCCGTCTATCCGATCCGCGCGGGCGACGTCATCGCGTGTCCGCCCGGTGGCCCCGAGGCGGCGCATCAAATCGCGAATACGGGCGACGTGGAATTGAAGTACTTGGCCGTGAGCACGAAAATGCTGCCCGAAATCGCCGAATACCCTGATTCAGGCAAATTCGGCATCCTCGCTGAGTTTCCCAATGCGTCGGGCGAACGACCGAAGGGATTCAGATTCGTCTCGCGCGAGAGCGAAAGCATGGCTTATTGGGAAGACAACTGAGCGAACCGAGCAGCCGGGTGGACATTGGGGCTGCCGAAAGCTAGCGGCCCATCGCAGCTCATCGCGGCACTTCGGCGGCGCCCATGCGCCGCGCGATGACACCCGAGCGCTGCTTGAGATAGGCGGACGAGCGATGCTGGTCGAAATATTTCGGATTCGGCAGCATGACGGCGAGCCGAGCCGACTGCCAAACAGTCAATTGGGCGGCCGAGCACCGATAGTAGTAGCGGGCGGCCGCCTGCGCGCCGTACACGCCGTTGCCCCACTCCACCGAGTTCAGATAGATCTCGAAGATGCGCTGCTTGTCCATCAGCGTCTCGAGCATCCAGGTGATGATGAGCTCCTGCCCCTTGCGGACATAGCTCTTTTGCCGCGAGAGAAACAGATTGCGCGCGAGCTGCTGAGAGATCGTCGAGCCCCCGGCGACGATCCTGCCTCTCGCCTTGTTCTTCTCCCACGCCTGCAAGATCGCGTCGGTCTCGTAGCCGTTGTTGTTGACGAAATTGGCGTCTTCCGACGCGATGATCGCGCGCTTCAGATTCCGCGAGATGCGATCGTAGGGCACCCATTGATGCTGAATCGCGACGTCGGGCCGGTCCTGCGCGAGCCGCCAGGCGTCGGCCCGCATGAACGCCGTCGAACTCGGATCGACGACGGTCCATACGGCAATCTGCACGAAGTAATACGCCTGCGTGGCGACCCAGGCAAACGCGCATACCGCCACCGCATACAGCACCCAACCAGCGATGCCCTTTCCCGTTCGCTGTCTCGTTTTCGTCATCGATGCGTCTCGACCGTTCGCACTCGCGACGGCCGCGCCTCGCGCACCGCCAAGGGCGCCATCCCGTCCATCGCGACCTACGCCGACGCCGCCAACATCGCGCGCAGCTCGGCAAGCACCGGAGCGCTGTCGGGCCGCACACCGCGCCATATCCAAAACGACTCGGCGGCCTGCCCGACGAGCATCCCCAGCCCGTCCGACACGTTCGCGCCGAGCGCCTGGGCGTGCCGCATGAACACCGTCGGCTGCGCGCCGTACATCATGTCGTAGGCGAGCGTGCGGGGGCCAAAGGCCCGTGCGTCGCACTCAGGCACCGCCGCTGCCAGGGAACCGGCCGTCGCGTTGACGATGATGTCGTACGGCTCGGGCTCGACCACCGCGGGCGCGCCGCCCGACAACGCACACCCCGCCTCGTGAGCCGCTCGAGCGAATTGCTCGACGAGTGCTTGCGCCTTTTGCACCGTGCGATTGGCGATCGTCAATGCCCGCGGCCCGCGCTCGAGCATCGGCAATATCGCGCCGCGCGCCGCACCGCCCGCGCCGAGGAGCAAAACGCGTGCGCCGGCAAAGCGCATGCCCAAATTCGTCTCGATGTCGGTAACGAGGCCCACGCCGTCCGTGTTGTCGCCGTAGATGCCGTCGGCGTCGAACCGCAGCGTATTCACGGCGCCCGCCGCAGCCGCGCGCGGCGAAAGCCGGTCGGCCAACGCATGCGCCTCGAGCTTGAACGGCACGGTCACGTTCAGGCCGCGCCCGCCCGCCGCAACGAATGCGCGCACAGTGTCGACGAAGGCGTCGACGGGCGCGAGCAGGCGCTGATAGTCGACCCGCTCGCCCGTTTGCTCCGCAAAGCGCGCGTGAATGAACGGCGATTTGCTGTGCGCGATCGGATTGCCGACCACCGCATAGAGGTCGCTGCCAGAGGCGGCGGGCGCAATCGGCGGGACGCCTTGCGTCCCGTGCCCGCTCGCTTCGCTCATTGCGTCACCTGTGCAGATCGCGTCGCACCGCCTGATGCGTCCGACGCTTGCGGGCCTTCGGCATCGGCCGCACCGCCGCCGTTGGTCGATCCATGCGCCGTCTCGCCGCCTTCTTCCGCCCCTTCTTCCGTCGCACCTTCCCCCGCTTCGGCCTGCGCTTCCCCTTCGCTTTCAGCCGACGTATCGGGCGCGTCGATGACCTCCGCCTCTTCCTCTTCGTCCTCCGCGGTAGCGGACGCCGCGCCGGGCGCATCGAGCACGCGAATCGGACGCACCGACGCCTCGATGGTCAGCTCGTCGACCGACATCACTTCGAGCACGATGCGCGTACCACGCGCATGCACGCCGAGCCCCGGAACGTGAAGCAGCAACGGCACTTCCTCGAGCCGCACGAGATCGCCCTTGACCACCGCCGCGACGACCTCCTTCTTGTGCTCCTGCGTCAGCCACCGCAAGCACCAGAAATACTCCATCCGGCGCTGATGATCGGCGTAGGCGGTATAGGTGTCGTCGAAGCCCTGCACGACAGCGAACAGATCGGCGTCTTTCGGCTTGAACGGCGCAACGAGCTTGGCCGCGACGCCATGCTGGACGCAGGCGAGCAACTGCCATTGATTGACGAGGTCGACATAGCGGCGCAGCGGCGACGTGCTCCATGCGTACTGCGCGACGCCAAGGCCTTCGTGCGGCGCCGCGCTCGTCTGCATGCGCGTGCGCTTCGGCCCCGCCGCGGCAAAGGTGCGTTGCGTCCGGTAAATGCCGGGCACGCCGTGATCGTGCAGCAGCGCGCCCCACGTCGAATTGGCGAGAATCGCGAGCTCGGCGACGATCAGATCGAGCGGCGAGCCGCGACGGCGCGGCGTGATCGTGACGTGCTCGCCGTCGACGTAGAAGTTGTAATCCGTATTGCCCGGCACCTCGCGCCGCAGGCCATAGCCGGCGCGCGCGGCCTGCCGTTTTTCGAACAGCGCTTGCGCGAGCGGCCACAGCAAGGCGATCTCATCCTTGTGCGGATAGTCGCCGCTGCCGGCGGCGAGCGCCTCTTCGGTCACGCACGCGTCGAGCGTGTTGTGGCGCAGGTTGCTCTCCACGTGGACGAGCTCGGCGCGCGTTTCCGTGGCGACGATGTCCTGCGTGCCGCGGTTGACGATGACGTAGAGCGAGAGCGCGGGCCGCAATCCGCCCTCTTTGAGCGTGAAGGCTTCGACGACCTCGTCGGGCAGCATCGTGATCTTGTCGCCGGGCATGTAGACGGTCGACAGCCGAGCCCGCGCAATCGCATCGACGGCGTCGCCGCGCGCGATGCCGAGCGACGGCGCGGCAATATGCACGCCGACGCGAACGCGATCATCGGAGAGCAACTCGACCGAAAACGCGTCGTCGATCTCCGTCGTCGTGATGTCGTCGATCGAGAACGCGCGCACGTGCGCCGTCGGCAAGTCTTCCGGAACGGGCCCCGGCGTCACGGGCGAAAAACCGGTGCCGTGCGGAAAGTATTCGGACAGAAACCGCGCCTCGTGCAGCGCGCGGGCCGACGCGACCCCACCGCAGTCGAGCATGAGCCGCGCCGTCGAGACGCCGCGCGCCGCGGCGGCGCCTTCGAGCGCCTTGTATTCGATCCCGTTTTTGTCGGGCTTCGTGAGCAGCCCGAGCGCCTTGCCGCGAAACGCCTCGGGCAGCCGGCCAGCCTTGAGCTCTTCCTCGTATTGCGCCTGCACGAGCGCCTGCTGACGCTTGCGTTCGAGCCCCGCGAGCGCCATCTTCAATTGCTCTTCAGGCGCGCGCTGGTACTGTCCGCGGCCCTTGCGACGAAAGTAGACGGGCGCGCCTTGCATGCGCAGCACGAGTGCCGCGCGCTCGACCGCGCCCGCTTGCGCCCCGAAATATTCGCTCGCAAGCGCGGCGAACGGAAATTCGTCCGCCGGCGCGCACTCCCACAAAAAATCGAGATCGATCTGCTGCGCGGCAGCATCGGCCTCTTGCAGCAGTTCGGCCGCGCTCGGCTTGTCGAACTCGATCAGCACGTCCTTGGCGCGCACCTTCGCGCGCCGGCCGCCCGGCAGTTCGACCTGCAGCGCATCGCCTTGGCGCGACAGCACGCTACCCGCCTTCAAACCGCCTGATTCCTCAAAGAAAACGTTCACTCGACACTCTCGTTACGAATTGGGTCCTCGCAGCGAATCTGCGCCGCAAACCGCGCACCCGCTGCCGATCGATAGGGTTCCGTTGTGCGCGGCGCGCACAGTGCACGCGTCGCTCTCGCGCCGCCGACATGAAGGCCGCACTACACGAGTTCGGCCGGCGCGATGCCGCAAAACGCGAGCACATCGCCGACGTAATCGGCGAACTCGCTGATCGCATGGTCGCTGCCGACAATCAGCTTCGTCTCGACGCCGGGACAATGCGCAAGCATCTCGCGGTAATCGAGTACTTCGTCGCCCGTGGCGGCGATCAAATAATAGCGTTCCGGCCGCGTGATCGACTCGACGCCGAGCGCGCGCAGTTCGTCGAGATGATGCGGTTCGACGACGATGCTACCGCCGCCGTGCCAGAGCGGCTGCTCGCCGAGATAGGCGGACAAGTCGCGCTGGGGCAGAACGGCCGGATTGAGCAGCACCGCGCGCCAGCCGTGCTTCTCGGCGAGATGGGTCGCAAAGTAGCCGCCGAGCGAACTGCCGATCACGGTCACGTCTTCGGGCGCGGCGCCCGCAACCTGCGCCTCGGCCGCGGCAACGGCCGCGAGCGGCGAAACGGGCAGCATGGGACACCGCCACTCGCTCGCGCGCCCGAGCGCGGTCATGCGCGCCGCGAGCAGTTGGGCCTTGAACGATCGCGGTGAAGAACGGAACCCGTGCAGATAGAGAATCACGCGGCGCCTCTCGCGCGCGAGCCGAGCGCATCGAGCAGCTTCTGATGAACCCCGCCGAACCCGCCGTTGCTCATGACGAGCACGTGATCGCCGGCCCGCGCGGCGTGCGCGACGGCCGCCACCAGCGCGTCGAGATCGTCGAAAGCGCGCGCCTTGTCGCCGAGCGGCGCGAGCGCCTCGCGCAAATCCCAGCCGAGCGCGTCGCGGCCGGCGGGGGCGCCGTAGCCGAACACGAGATCGGCGCCCGCGAGGCTCGCCGGCAACTGCGCCTTCATGACGCCGAGCTTCATCGTGTTCGAACGCGGCTCGAGCACCGCCAAGATTCGCGTGCGCGCGCTGCCCACGCGCGTACGCAGGCCCGCGATGGTCGTCTCGATGGCCGTTGGATGGTGGGCGAAATCGTCGTAGATCGTGACGCCGTCCACGCTGCCGCGCACTTCCATGCGCCGCTTGACGTTGCGAAATTCGGTCAGCGAACGCGCCGCCTGAGCCGGCGGCACGCCGACGTGCCGCGCCGCCGCGACGGCCGCGAGCGCGTTGAGCCGGTTATGCTCGCCCTGCACCTGCCAATCGACGACACCGACGCGCTCGCCGCGCCAATAGACGGCAAAGCGCTCGTCGATCGGCTCGCCCTCTGCGGCGGGCAGCGCGTCCCAGCCGCCGTCGACGCCGAAGCGCTCGGCCTCGCTCCAAAGGCCGCGCGCGAGCACGCGATCGAGCGCGGCGTCGCGCCCGTTGACGACGAGACGGCCGATGGCGGGCACCGTCCGCACGAGGTGATGAAATTGCGTTTCGATCGCAGCCAAATCCGGGAAGATGTCGGCGTGATCGAACTCCAAATTGTTGAGAACGGCGGTGCGAGGCCGGTAGTGAACGAACTTCGAGCGTTTGTCGAAGAACGCCGTATCGTATTCATCGGCTTCGATGACGAAGAAATTCGAATCGGTGAGCCGCGCCGACACGCCGAAATTGAGCGGCACGCCGCCGATCAGAAAGCCGGGATCGAACCCCGCGTCCTCGAGCAGCCAGGCGAGCATCGAGCTCGTCGTCGTCTTACCGTGCGTACCCGCCACGGCCAGCACCCATTTGCCGGCCAGGACGTGCTCGCCGAGCCATTGCGGCCCCGACACATAAGGCAGGCCGCGATCGAGAATGGCCTCCATGAGCGGATTGCCGCGCGAGACGACGTTGCCGACGACGAATAAGTCCGGCTTCAGATCGAGCTGCTCGGCGCCGTAGCCTTCGACGAGCGTGATGCCTTGCGCCTGGAGCTGGGTGCTCATCGGCGGATAGACGCCGGCATCGCAACCCGTCACGGTATGCCCCGCGCCGCGCGCGAGCACCGCGAGGCCGCCCATGAATGTGCCGCAGATGCCGAGGATGTGGATATGCATAAAACTGTCTGCTCGTGCCGCGCTTGCCGCGAGTGCATGAAGGGGACGCGAACGCCGGGCGGGCGAGCCGCGTGAGGCCCGCTATTGTACCCGAGGCGATCGCGTCTCCCGGGCGCAGCGGAGCGCACCGGACGATCGAGTATGATTGACGGATGGTGCGCAAATCTTTTGTCGATCCGCAACGCGTGCGGGAGGAAATCGCGATCGCGGCGGCGCGGCTGATCGCGGAGGAAGGGCTCGACTACGCAAGCGCCAAGCGCAAAGCCGCGCGGCAGGTTGTCGGGCAGCCACGCGTCGCCGGCGAGTGGCTGCCCGACAACGACCAAATCGAGGAAGAAATCCGCCAATACCAGTCGCTGTTCCAGGCGGACACCCAACCGGCCGTGCTGCGCCGGCTGCGGGAAATCGCGCTCGACTGGATGAAGCGGCTCGTGGCCTTCAACCCCTATTTGACCGGCGCGGTACTCAACGGCACGGCCGGCGAGCATTCGGACATCCATTTGCAGGTGTTCTGCGACAATCCGAAAGAGGTCGCGATTTATCTGCTCAATGCCAGCGTGCAATACGACGTCTCCGAAACGCGCCATTTCGGCGGCCGCGGCGACGTCGAGACACTGAGCTTCCTGTGGCGCGGCACCCGCGACGAGGCGCCCGTCGGCGTCCACGTCGCGCTGTACGACGCCGATGATCTGCGCGGCGCGGTACGCGCCGATTCGCGCGGCCGCGCGGCACGAGCGAGCACCGAGGCCCTCGAAGCGCTGCTGGCCGCGGGCGATGCCCCGCCCTTAACCAATTGAACGTTCAGATGAATAAGAAAGCCATACTCGCCGTTGCTGCTGTTGCAATACTCGCGGCCGGCCTGGGAGTCGGCGCCCGGCAGTGGCTGTTCGGCGGCGCGAGCAGCGCAGCCGCCGCGCAGCCGCAGGCCGACACGGCCTCCATCGCGGCGCCGGCGAGCGGGGCCGTCGCGCAATTGTTCGCCACGCAGTTGCATGACGTCGCCGGCAAGCCGCAAACGCTTACGCCCTACAAAGGACACGTGCTCGTCGTCAACTTCTGGGCGTCCTGGTGCGGCCCGTGTGTGGCGGAGATGCCCGAGCTCGTTCGACTTCACGACGCCTACGCGAGCAAGGGCATACAGTTCATCGGGATCGGCGTCGATTCGCAGCAAAACGTACAGAACTTTCTGAAAAAGATCCCCGTCGACTACCCGATTCTCGTCAGCGGATTCGGCGGCGCGGACCTGGCTCGAAGCCTCGGCAACGGGGCCGGCGCATTGCCCTTCACCGTCGTAATTGACGCCAACGGCACCGTACGGTCGACAAAATTAGGACAAGTCACGCCGCAGGAATTGCGCAAGACCTTGGATGCGCTTTGAGCTCGCACGACCGCAACAACGCAGATCGCACCACATTGACGCACGATCGAGGCAATTTGCCTGAAGTTGGTAGCAATAAAGCATCCAAATCGGCAAAAAATACCGCCACATCCGTCCTCTTTTTCATCCGCTGCTAGACAAGTTTCGCCAAACGGCGCTAAAGTGCGCGCAATTCCGCGGAAACAGAAGCGAACCATGAAACGATTGCTGGTACTGCACGGCCCGAACCTCAACCTGCTAGGCACGCGGGAACCCGAGGTATACGGCCGCGTCACCCTCGAGCAGATCGACCAGGCGCTCTGCGCGCGCGCGCAGCAAGCGGGCGTCGAGTTGGCGACGTTTCAGAGCAACCACGAAGGCCAGCTCGTCGACCGCGTGCAAGCCGCCCGTGCGGAATCGGTCGAGTTCATCTTGATCAATCCCGCCGCCTATACGCATACGAGCGTCGCCCTGCGCGATGCGCTGGCGGGCGTCGGCATCCCGTTCGTCGAGATCCACCTGTCGAATGTACATCGCCGAGAGCCGTTCAGGCATCACTCGTACTTTTCCGATCAGGCCGAAGGCGTCATCTGCGGGCTCGGTTGGATGGGCTATCTGTACGCACTCGAGTTCGCGCTCGAGCGGCTGGCGTCGTCCAGCGCACGCGGCTGATTTCAGAACATCAAATCGGCGCCGACACGAGCCGGCGCCTCACGCATTGAAAAAGGGGATTCCCTATGGATCTACGTAAGCTGAAAACTTTGATCGACCTCGTCTCCGAATCGGGTATCTCCGAGCTCGAAGTGACCGAAGGCGAAGGCAAAGTCCGCATCGTCAAAAATGCGCCGCCGGTTTACGTACAACAGGGCCCGGCGTACGGGCCGCCGCTGACGGCGTCCTACCCCACAGCAGGCGCCGCCGGCGCACCCGAGCACGCCCCCGCAGCAGCGGCCCCGGTTGCCGCCGTGCAAGGCCATGTCGTCAACTCGCCGATGGTCGGCACCTTCTACCGCTCGCCGTCCCCGGGCGCCGAACCGTTCGTCCAAGTGGGCGATTCGGTCAAGGAAGGCCAGACGCTGTGCATCATCGAAGCGATGAAGCTGCTCAACGAAATCGAAGCCGACAAAGCCGGCGTCGTGAAGGAAATCCTGATCGAAAACGGCCAAGCCGTCGAATACGGCCAGCCGCTTTTCGTCCTCGGCTGATCGCAACGCGGGCCCGGGCGCGTATCCGCCTCGGGCGTAGCCGTTTCGCTCGAATGCCGTGCGCCGCCCTATTTCGCGGCCCCACGACGCACGAGCCCATTAATGCGTCGAACAATAGCCATGTTTGAAAAAATCCTCATTGCGAACCGCGGCGAAATTGCGTTGCGCATCCAGCGCGCGTGCCGCGAGCTCGGCGTCAAGACGGTCGTCGCCTACTCGACCGCCGACAAAGAAGCCAAGTACGTCAAGCTCGCCGACGAAGCCGTCTGCATCGGGCCGGCACCTTCGCCGCAGAGCTACCTGAACATGCCCGCGCTCATCAGCGCGGCCGAAGTCACCGACGCCGAAGCGATCCACCCCGGCTACGGCTTCCTCTCGGAAAATGCCGATTTCGCCGAGCGCGTCGAGCAGTCGGGCTTCGCCTTCATCGGCCCGCGTCCCGAAACGATTCGCCTGATGGGCGACAAGGTCTCGGCCAAGCAGACGATGATCAAAACGGGCGTGCCGTGCGTGCCCGGCTCGGAAGGCGCGCTGCCCGACGATCCGAAGGAAATCGTCAAGATCGCGCGCTCGGTCGGCTACCCCGTCATCATCAAGGCGGCGGGCGGCGGCGGCGGGCGCGGCATGCGCGTCGTCCACACTGAAGCGGCGCTCGTGAACGCCGTCAACATGACACGCGAGGAAGCCGATCGTGCATTCGGCAACCCGCAGGTCTACATGGAGAAGTTCCTCGAAAATCCGCGCCACGTCGAAATCCAGGTGCTCGCGGATTCGTTCAAGAACGCGCTCTGGCTTGGCGAGCGCGACTGCTCGATGCAGCGCCGCCACCAAAAGGTGATCGAAGAGGCGCCCGCGCCCGGCATCGCACGCCGCTTGATCGAGCGGATCGGCGACCGCTGCGCCGACGCCTGCAAGAAGATGGGCTATCTCGGCGCCGGCACGTTCGAATTCCTCTATGAGAACGGCGAGTTCTACTTCATCGAGATGAACACGCGCGTGCAGGTCGAGCATCCGGTAACGGAGCTGATCACGGGCGTCGACATCGTGCAGGAGCAGATCCGCATTGCCGCCGGCGAAAAGCTCGCGCTGCGTCAGCGCGACATCGTGTTCCGCGGTCATGCGATCGAGTGCCGGATCAACGCCGAGGATCCGTTCCGCTTCACGCCGTCGCCGGGCCGCATCACGTCGTGGCACACGCCCGGCGGCCCTGGCATCCGCGTCGATTCGCACGCGTACAATGGGTATTTCGTTCCGCCGAACTACGACTCGATGATCGGCAAGCTGATCGCCTACGGCGCGACGCGCGAGCAAGCGATCCGCCGCATGCGCATCGCCCTGTCGGAGATGGTCGTGGAAGGCATCCAAACGAACATCCCGTTGCATCGCGAGCTGATGCTCGACGGCAGCTTCGTCGAAGGCGGCACGAGCATTCACTATCTGGAGCACCGGCTCGCCGAAAAGCAGCAAGCCGCGCCGGAAGAAACCTGATTGCCATGAGCTACAGGGAACTGATCGTCGAACTGGAACGAACGCGCGCGGAGGCGCTGTCCGATGCGCTCATCGAGCTCGGTGCGCTATCGGTATCGGTCGAAGACGCCGATGCCGACACGCCCGACGAGCAGCCGCTGTTCGGCGAGCCCGGTCTCACGCCGGAACGAACGGCGTGGCAGCATTCGCGCGTCGTCGCGCTGCTCGCGCCCGAGCAGGAACCCGCCGTGCTGGCCGCCGCCGCGGCGAACGCGGTTGGCTTGGCCGGCACGCCGCCGTTCACGCTGCGCGACGTGCCCGAACAGGATTGGGTGCGTCTCACGCAATCGCAATTCGAGCCCATCCCGATCGGCAAGCGCATTTGGGTCGTGCCGTCTTGGCACGACGCGCCCGATCCCCAGGCACTCATCCTCGAACTCGATCCGGGCCTCGCCTTCGGCACGGGTAGCCATCCGACGACGCGGCTGTGCATGGAATGGTTGGAGGACTCGATCGCGCACGGCCAATCGGTGCTCGACTACGGTTGCGGCTCCGGCATTCTGGCGATACTCGCGAAAAAATGCGGTGCCGCGCCGGTCGTCGGCGTCGACATCGATCCCCAAGCCGTCGAATCGGCACGACTCAACAGCGAGCGTAACGGCGCCGAGGTGGCCTATGCGTTACCTGACGATTGCCCGGCCGGACAATTCGACATCGTCGTCGCGAACATCTTGTCGAACCCGCTCAAGCTCATGGCCTCGATGCTGAGCGCAAAGGTCAAAGCGGGCGGACGCATCGCGCTGTCGGGCGTGCTGGCCCGGCAAGCCGAGGAAGTCGCGCAGGCGTATCGGCCGTGGATCGATATCGGCGTGTGGCGCGAACACGAGGGATGGGTGTGCTTGACGGGCGTCAAGCGCGTCTCCGAGCAAAATGGCGATCCGAGCGCGGCCGAGGGCCCCGCGGGAAACCATTAGAATAGCGTCTATCGATCGATGTACCGGCCTTGCCGCCGGTTTTCCCGCCCACCATGGTTCTAGCCACCCGCTGCCCCCACTGCGAAACGGTTTTCCGCGTGCAGGAAGCACTGCTCGCAAGCTCCGGTGGGTTCGCACGCTGCGGACACTGTCATCAGGTCTTCGACGCTCGCCAAAACCTGCTCGATCCGCACGCGGGCGAGCATCGAGTTCCCGGCGAGCCTGCTTTCGAGCCGCCGCCGTCCGCCGCTCAGCACGAACCCACGCACGACGAGCGTCAAGCGCCAACGCACGAAGCCGAAGCTGAAACGCAAGCCCGAGCCGAAGGTGTCGGGACGCAAGTCGAAGCGCTCCCTGAAGCCGAGCCTGCTCATCGTGAGCCGATGCCGGACCCCGAATCGTCCTTGACTGCGCAAACCGCAGCCGAGGCCACACCACTGCCCGAGCATCCGTTGCCCGACGAGCATCCGTTGCCCGACGAGCATGCATCGCCCGACGAGCAAGCATCGCTGCCCGAGCATGTGCCGCTGCCCGAAGAAAGCGAGGCGGTGCCCAGCGAAGCAGCCGAGGCCGAACCCAAACTCGCCTCGCTGCTCGAGCCGGAACCGGTAGCGAAAACGCCGCAGCCGCAGGCCGAGCCCCTGCCCGATCCAGCGCCGCCGCCCGATGAGCCGCCCGAACGCCAGCCGCAAGAATCGCGCGCCGGCGAACCGACCGTTGCCTCTGAGCCCGAAGCACCGCATAGGGAGCACAACGCGTCCGAGCCGATCGAACCGACGCAAGACGACGCCGCCAACCCCGCCGCGACACCGAAGTGGGCGCCGCGTGATCTGCATTGGGACGACGACGAGCCGCACTTCAACGGACGCACACCGTCCGAGGCCGACGACGAGCCGCGATTCGGAACTGCGCCGAGCGCGCGCCTAGCAAGCGAAGCGAAGGCCGAGTTCGTGCCGCCCCCTCTCGCGGGCGATGCCGACGAACACGAGCGCGAACCGCATCTCGCACCGCAACTGCGCGCGAGCTTGCAAGCACAAGCCGAGGCTTCGTCCGAGCCGTATTTCGGCGCCCCCGACGACGAACCGGGCATCCAAGCGGCCGCGGTGCCGCCGATCTTCGCCGAACCGCCTGCGTCCAGCGAGCACGAACGCCATTTCGCCGTCACGCGCGAGACCCGCAAGCGGGCGCCGAGCCACGTGCTCGGGTACATCGTCGGCGGCATCGTCGCCATCGCGCTGCTCGTCGTGCTGATCGCACAGCTAGCGTGGTGGCGCCGCGAAGCCGTCATGGTCTATTGGCCCGACTCGCAACCCTTGTTCGCGCGCGTTTGCACGCAACTCGGCTGCCAGATCTCGCCGCCGCGGGACATCGACGGGCTGCAGGTCGAAGCGTCGGACCTGCGTCAAGTCGACGGCCCGCACCGCCTCGAGTTGCGCGTGCCGCTGCGCAACCGCTACGGCATCGCGCTCGCCTATCCCGCGATCGAACTGACCCTGTTCGACGACAAGAACAACGTCGCGATCCGCCGCATCTTGTGGCCGCAAGATTACGCGCCGCCGGGCACGGCGATCGCCGCGGGCCTGCCGGCGCATACGACGCAAACGATGATCGTACGCCTGGACAGCGGCAACGCGATCGCCACGAACTTCCGCGTCCAGATCTTTTATCCGTAGCGCACTCCGGGCACGACCGCATGAGCGGCGCGTGCCCACTCTTTCGCACTCGCGACAACCTGAAACGAACATCCGGAGCTAACATGAGTCAAGTCACGCTGGGCGGTAACCCGATCGAAGTCGGCGGCGCGTTTCCGTCCGTCGGCCAGAAGGCCCCTGAATTCTCGCTCGTCGGCAAGGATCTGAAGCCGGTGGCGCTCGCCGATTTCGCCGGCAAGCGCAAAGTGCTGAACATCGTCCCGAGCCTCGACACGCCGACGTGCGCAACGTCGACGCGCAAGTTCAACGAAGCGGCCGCCAAACTGCAAAACACGGCCGTCATCGTCGTCTCCGGCGATCTGCCGTTCGCCGCGACGCGCTTTTGCACGACCGAAGGCATCGAAAACGTCGTGACGGCCTCGACGTTCCGCGGCCACGAGTTCGCGCAAGCGTACGGCGTCGACGTGACGTCGGGCCCGCTCACGGGGCTGACGGCACGTGCCGTCGTGGTCATCGACGAAAACGACAAGGTCGTGCACGCCGAGCTCGTGGGCGAAATCAAGAACGAGCCGAACTACGAAGCAGCCCTGAGCGCGCTGAAGTAAGCCGCGCCCCGTCACCGACGCAGCACGCCGCGCTACCCGCGCGGCGTTTTCGTATGGCGTCCTCCCCAACACGACACGCATAGGAATTCTTGCCTTGGCTACGCTGATTTGCGGCTCGCTCGCTTACGACAACATCATGACCTTCCAAGGGCGCTTTCGCGAGCACATCCTGCCGGATCAGGTCCATATTCTGAACGTGAGCTTCCTCGTTCCGACGATGCGCCGCGAGTTCGGCGGCTGCGCCGGCAACATCGCCTACTCGCTGAACCTGCTCGGCGGCGACGCGCGCATCATGGCGACGCTCGGCGAGGTCGACGCTCAACTCTATCTCGATCGCTTCGAGAACCTGGGGCTCTCGACCGAGCACGTACGCGTCGTGCCAGGCGCCTACACGGCGCAGGCGATGATCACGACCGATCTCGACAACAATCAGATCGCCGCCTTCCATCCGGGCGCGATGATGCAGTCGCACCTGAATCAGGCCGATCGAGCGAGCGGCATCACGCTCGCGATCGTCGCGCCCGACGGCTACGAAGGCATGGTGCAGCACACGGAGAAGCTCGCCGCCGCCGGCGTGCCGTTCGTCTTCGATCCGGGCCAGGGTTTGCCGCTGTTCTCGGGCGAGGCGCTAAAGCGCGCCATTGAACTCGCCACTTACGTGGCAGTCAACGATTACGAGGCGAATCTCGTCAGTAATAAGACGCTCTGGTCGCTCGATGAAATCGCGCAACGCGTGAAAGCCTTGATCGTGACGCGAGGCGAGCATGGCGCGCAGATCCATCACGACGGCCAGTGCGAAGACATTCCTGCCGTGACCGCCTCGCAGGTCGTCGATCCCACCGGGTGCGGCGACGCGTTTCGCGGCGGATTGCTCCACGGCATCGAACACGGCCTCGATTGGGCCACGACGGGCCGCTTGGCAAGCCTCATGGGCTCGCTCAAGATCGAGCAACCCGGCCCGCAAACCTACGCGCCGACGCCCGAGGAAATCGACCAACGGTTCGCGCAGGCCTTCGGCTATAGCCTGCGGTAATACTCTTGTGGAGCAACAGACAATGAAAATATCGGCACGTGTGATGCTGGCCATGCTGATCGCCGGTTCGCTGACGATGACGGGATGCGCGTACAACAGCAGCTCCCCCGATGTCTATACGGCGGGCCAAGCGCAGCGCGAAGAAACGGTCCGCTTGGGCACCGTCGAAAGCGTGCGCGCTGTGACCATCTCGACGAACGGCGGACAACCGAGCGGGCTCGGCGCGATCGGCGGCGGTGCGCTTGGAGCCGTCGCTGGCAGCGCGATCGGCGGCGGCAAAGGTTCGATCGCGACGGCCATCATCGGTGGCATCGCGGGCGCCGTGGCCGGCAACGCAATCGAAAACGGCGTGGCGAACCGCCCCGGCGTCGAGATCACCGTACGGCTCGATAACGGCGACCTACGCGCAATCACCCAAGCGGCAACGGGCGAAGTCTTCCAAGCGGGCGATCGCGTGCGACTGCTGTCGAGCGCCGGCGTCACGCGGGTCACGCACTAAATCCCTCACTGAGTCGCTCGCGTCCACACGGCGTTCGACTCGGCGCGCTTCGAAGGACACATAAAAAACCCCGTCGCCGGCGAACCGGTGACGGGGTTTTTTTGTCGACTCGACAACGAGCGAGACGCGATGCGTCGCGCTCGTTACACCATCCTATTAAGGACGGCTGCCGGTCGGGAACGGCCAAGCAGCAGCCGGGTTCAGCGCGGTCTTCACCGTCGAGGCAGGCGCGGTCGATGCAGCGGCAGGCGCGGCAGGGGCAACGGGCGCAGCAGGCGCCTTCTTCGCGGCAGCCTTCTTCGCAGGAGCGGCCTTCTTTGCAGGCGCAGCAGCCTTCTTGGCGGCAGCCTTCTTCGCAGGCGCAGCCTTCTTGGCGGCGGACTTCTTCGCAGGCGCAGCCTTCTTGGCCGGTGCAGCTTTCTTCGCTGCAGCCTTCTTCGCCGGCGCTGCCTTCTTGGCCGGTGCAGCCTTCTTCGCCGCAACCTTCTTCACGGCGACCTTCTTCGCTGCAACCTTCTTCGCCGGCGCTGCCTTCTTGGCCGGTGCGGCCTTCTTCGCCACAACCTTCTTCACGGCGGCCTTCTTGGCCGGTGCAGCCTTCTTCGCCGCAACCTTCTTCACGGCGACCTTCTTCGCTGCAACCTTCTTCGCCGGCGCTGCCTTCTTGACCGCGACCTTCTTCACTGCGGCCTTCTTCGCCGGAGCGGCCTTCTTGGCCGGAGCTGCTTTCTTAGCGGCGGGTTTCTTCTTGGCTGTTACCATTATTTTCTCCTTCAGGTTTGAGAATGAGTAAGTCCGAACTACACCCTTCTTCAAACCCGCTTCCCGCTGCGCGCCGGTAGTAACGGCGCGCGCTGCGAAGCGGGCTATTCATCGGCGTACGCAAAAACCTAGCGCTTACGCTAATGAATGCGGTAAGGCGTGCCGTACCGGAAGGCACAGCACGCCGAATCGAGTTGGCAGGCGAGCACCATGCGCTCGCGCAGCCCGATATTCGCTCGTGACAAGCGGGCGGCACAGCCGCCGGCTTTTTCAGGGGGTAGTTCGCCCATCCCACCGAAGGGTTCGCAAAGTGCCTGTCATGTTTGTGGGCGGTCGCACCGCCGGGCACGCTTTGCATTAGGCGTTCTTGCTCCTTACCTTATCCGCCGCCGCCTTTCCGCGGCGGCGCCCCATCATCATTCAATTCATCTCATCGGTAAGCACGCGTCATTCCCACGACAGCGCACCACCGGTTTGGTATTCAATGACTCGCGTCTCGAAGAAGTTGCGTTCCTTCTTCAGGTCGATCATCTCGCTCATCCACGGGAACGGGTTCTCCTCGTTCGGGTACAGCGGATCGAGACCGATCTGCTGGCACCTGCGGTTGCAGATGAAGCGCAGATAGCTCTTGAACATCGACGCGTTGAGTCCCAGCACGCCGCGCGGCATCGTGTCCTCGGCGTAGCGGTATTCGAGCTCGACCGCGTGCTTGAACAGCTCGCGAATCTCGTCACGGAATTCGCGCGTCCACAAGTGCGGGTTCTCGAGCTTGATCTGGTTGATGAGGTCGATGCCGAAGTTGCAGTGCATCGACTCGTCGCGCAGGATGTATTGGTACTGCTCCGCCGCGCCCGTCATCTTGTTCTGGCGGCCAAGCGCGAGAATTTGCGTAAACCCGACGTAGAAGAACAAGCCTTCCATGACGCACGCGAACACGATCAGCGACTTGAGCAACTTCTGATCGGCTTCGAGCGTGCCGGTCTTGAATGCCGGATCGGTCAGCGGATGGATGAACGGAATCAGGAACTCGTCCTTATCGCGGATCGAGGCGACCTCGTGATAGGCGTTGAAGATCTCGCCTTCGTCGAGGCCCAGCGATTCGACGATGTATTGGTAGGCGTGCGTGTGAATCGCCTCTTCGAATGCCTGGCGCAGCAGGAACTGGCGGCACTCGGGCGCCGTGATGTGCCGGTAGGTGCCGAGCACGATGTTGTTCGCGGCGAGCGAGTCGGCCGTCACGAAGAAGCCGAGGTTGCGTTTGACGATGCGGCGCTCGTCTTCGGTCAGCCCGTTCGGGTCCTTCCAAAGCGCGATGTCGCGCGACATGTTGATTTCCTGCGGCATCCAGTGATTCGCGCAGCCGGCGAGGTACTTCTCCCATGCCCACTTGTACTTGAACGGCACGAGTTGGTTGACGTCGGTGCGGCCGTTGATGATCCGCTTGTCGGCGACGTTCACGCGCGCTTCGGATACGGCCGCGCTCTGAGCGGCAGATTGATCAGCGCCCGCGTACGGAGCGACGGCGACGTCGTCCGCGAAGATGTTTTGCGCCAACGGAGCTTGCGTCGCGAGGCGCGTCGCCGCTTGCGTTTCGACGGCCTGCCCCGCGGGGTTGCGCAACGCGTTGCGTTGCGACCCGCTCGAGGGAGTTACGGCAGTCGTCTCGTCATCCCAGTTGAGCATAAATTCTCACCATCAATTTAGATCGGTTTGTACCATCTTTTCACGAGCGATAAAAGGGTTCGCTCGTGAAAATCCTTGTTTTTCGATTCGCGCTGCAACCTCGATACAACACTTTGTTCGTTACGTCGCACACGCGAGATCGTCGATGACGCTCGAAGAGTCGTCTCGATGCGTTTGTCTTCTCGTCGAAGAGGACTCGCGTCGAGCATCGATCGGCGACGCTTCATGTCCTGCATGTCCCTCGCATCTCGCCGCTCGTTGGATGCCTTCGATGCGCAGCGAAGCGCGTTGCGCTTCATCGTGGGCGCGCGTTTGTCGTTCTGTCGTTCACGCGCCTTTGTTCTGTCGACGCCGGCGCGCGACGCGCGCCGGCGTTCGCGACGAGGCCTTACTGGCAAGCCTCGCATTCGTCGAAGCCCGGATCGCCCGGACGCAACATGCAGGCGGGACCATCGGGCTGCGGGGCCTCTGCAACCGCGGGCGCCGCGTTCAATCCGCCCATCGACGAACCCATGCCACCGCCGATCGCACCGCCCGTCGCACCGAAACCGCCTGCCGCACCGCCGCCGCTCGCGCCGCCATCATCCGAGCGTACCGCGTTGAGCGCGCCGTGCGCGACCGTCGACTTCTCGACGTGCGTGGCCGCCATCGTGCGCAGGTAGTACGTCGTCTTCAGGCCGCGCACCCAAGCGAGCTTGTAGACCTCATCGAGCTTCTTGCCCGATGCGCCCCCCATGTAGATGTTCAGCGATTGCGCTTGGTCGATCCACTTCTGGCGACGCGAAGCCGCTTCGACGAGCCACTTCGGATCGACTTCGAACGCGGTGGCGTAGATCGCGCGCAGATCGGCCGGCACGCGGTCGATGCGCGAGAGCGTGCCGTCGAAGTACTTGAGATCGGCAACCATCACCTCGTCCCACAGGCCGCGCGCCTTCAGATCGCGCACGAGATAGTCGTTCACCACCGTGAATTCGCCCGACAGATTCGATTTCACGTATAGGTTCTGGAACGTCGGCTCGATGCAAGCCGAGACGCCGATGATGTTCGAGATCGTGGCCGTCGGCGCGATCGCGACGCAGTTCGAGTTGCGCATGCCGTGGCTGGCGATGCGCGAGCGCAGCGTCGCCCAATCCATCGTCTCGGACGTATCGACCTCGACGTAGCCCCCGCGCGCCTGCGCCAGAAGATTCAGCGTGTCCTGCGGAAGGATCCCGCGATCCCACAGCGAGCCGCGATAGCTCGAATACCGGCCACGCTCCTCGGCCAGCTCCGTCGACGCGTAGTAGGCGTAGTAGCACACCGCTTCCATCGACCGATCGGCGAACTCGACCGCGTCATCCGACGCATAGGGCACGCGCAGCAGGTGCAGGCAGTCCTGGAAGCCCATGATGCCCATACCGACCGGGCGGTGCTTCAGGTTCGAGTTGCGCGCCTTCGCCACGGCGTAGTAGTTGATGTCGATGACGTTGTCGAGCATGCGCATCGCCACGCTGATCGTGCGCTTGAGCTTGTCGTGATCGAGCGCGTAGCTGCCGTCGGCTTGCTTCACGAGGTGTGCGACGAGGTTCACCGAACCCAGGTTGCAGACGGCGATTTCGTTGTCGCTCGTGTTCAGCGTGATCTCGGTGCACAGGTTCGACGAGTGCACGACGCCCACGTGTTGCTGCGGCGAGCGCACGTTGCACGGATCCTTGAACGTGATCCAGGGGTGGCCCGTCTCGAACAGCATGCCGAGCATCTTGCGCCAGAGCTGGGCGGCAGGGATCTTCTTGAACAGCTTGATCTCGCCGCGCGCCACCTTCTCTTCATACGCCGTGTAAGCCTTCTCGAAGTCGGCGCCGAACTTGTCGTGCAGATCCGCGCAGGTCGAGGGCGAGAACAGCGTCCAATCGCCGCCTTCCATCACGCGCTTCATGAACAGATCGGGGATCCAGTTCGCCGTGTTCATGTCGTGCGTGCGGCGACGGTCGTCGCCGGTGTTCTTGCGCAGCTCGAGGAATTCCTCGATGTCGAGGTGCCACGTCTCGAGGTACGCGCAGACGGCGCCCTTGCGCTTGCCGCCCTGGTTGACGGCCACGGCCGTGTCGTTGACGACCTTCAGGAACGGCACGACACCCTGCGACTTGCCGTTCGTGCCCTTGATGTGCGAGCCGAGGGCGCGCACGCGCGTCCAGTCGTTGCCGAGACCACCGGCGAACTTCGAGAGCAGCGCGTTTTCCTTCAGCGCTTCGTAGATGCCGTCCAGATCGTCCGCCACCGTCGTCAGATAGCACGACGATAGCTGCGAACGGCGGGTGCCCGAATTGAAGAGCGTCGGCGTCGAGCTCATGAAGTCGAATGTCGAAAGGACGTTGTAGAACTCGATCGCCCGCGCTTCGCGGTCGATCTCGTTCAAAGCGAGACCCATGGCGACACGCATAAAAAATGCCTGCGGCATTTCGATGCGCGCGCCCTCGACGTGCAGGAAGTAGCGGTCGTACAGCGTTTGCAGGCCCAGGTAGCCGAATTGCAGATCGCGACTCGCCTCGAGCGCCGCGCCGAGGCGCTTCAGATCGTACTGCAGCAGCTTTTCATCGAGCAGTTCCGCCTCGATACCGCGCTTGATGAATTGCGGGAAGTACTCGGCGTAGCGCTCGCCCATCTCGCCTTGCATCACTTCCTCGCCGAGGATCTCGCGGCGGATCGTGTGCAGCAAGAGGCGGGCCGTCACTTGGCTATAGGCCGGATCCTTTTCGATCATCGTGCGCGCAGCCAGGATCGCCGAGTCGTAGACCTGGCTCATCGGCACGCCGTCGTAGAGATTCTTGACCGTCTCGGCGACGATCGGCTCGGCGTTCACCGCATCGCCGAGGTTATCGCAAGCCGATTCGATCAACGCACGCAGCGCCTGAAGGTCGAGCGCACGCGTGACGCCGTTGTCGACGACGTTCAGGCCCGAGGACGACCCGGCGGCCTCTTCCTGCTCGTGGCCGCGCTCTTGATTACGCTTTTCGCGATAGAGGACGTAGGCGCGCGCGACGTTGTGCTCGCCGCCTCGCATCAGTGCGAGTTCGACCTGGTCTTGAATATCTTCGATATGGAACGTGCCGCCGTTCGGGCGGCTGCGCACGAGCGCCCGCACGACGCTTTGCGTCAGTTGCTCGACGAGCTCGCGCACGCGTGCGGACGCCGCGCCTTGGCCGCCGTTGACGGCCAGGAACGCCTTCGTGACGGCGATCGCGATTTTGGACGGCTCGAACGACACGACGCTGCCATTGCGGCGGATCACTTTGTAGTCCGCGAAGGTCGCCTGCGGCGCGAGCGGCTGCGCGTAGGCGCCCTGCCCGCTGACGGCGCGCCCGGCCGGAGCGCCCTCGTGCTGGCTCGTCATGTTGTCGGTCGTTTGCATGTGCAAAGCTCCTGATCTTGGATGTGCGGTCAAACCGCGGATTGGAACAACCGCCGCGCCACCCCGAGCGCGAACGATGAGGGGCGGGAGAGAAAACGAAACGAGCGGGCTGCGCGGCAGCGCGAGTCGAAAAAGACGATCGCGTTCGTCATTGTTTTGGCCACGCTTGCATGTCCCGTTTTTCCCCCGAAGGTCGAACGCCGAGCATCGCCCGGCGTTCGACCCGCATGATTTGCACGCCGCATTCTGCGGTTCCGGCGCCCTCTCGACGGCTGGGCACCCCCGGCGTGTCGACACAACATCTAGTGCAATTGCGTCGTATTGCTACCAAGTATAGTAGCGCAGTCAGCCAATTCAAAAGGGTTTATTTGGGGCCGAACGCTTGACTTTTGATTAACCGAGCCGGGACAAGGACTTACCCGAAACGCAAGCGGCACGCGGGTTTGCGTGGGCTTGTGCGAATGCCGCGCGCGACGGCGGCTAGGCTCCCCGGTAGGGGAAATACCGATCGGCGAGCGTCGTGTCGCGCTGCAAACGCGCCCAATCGAAGTGAGGGCCGGGATCGGTCTTGCGGCCCGGGGCGATGTCCGCGTGCCCGGCCAGCGCCTCGATCGGATAGCGCGCGGCGAGCGCCGCGACGAGCGGTGCGAGCGTCGCATACTGAGCCGCCTCGAACGCCCTTGCGTCGGTGCCTTCGAGTTCGACGCCGATCGAGAAGTCGTTGCAACGTTCGCGCCCGAAGAAGTTCGACACGCCGGCATGCCACGCGCGCGCTTCGCACGAAACGAATTGCTCGAGCGCGCCGTCGCGGCGGATCAGGAAATGCGACGACACGCGCAGGCCGCGCAAATGCGCATCGAAATAAGGATGCGTGTCGCAATCGAGGCGATTGAGAAAAAGATCGGCGATCGCACTGCCGCCGAATTCGCCGGGCGGCAGGCTGATGTTGTGAATGACGATGAGCGTCGGCACCGCGCCGCCGGGGCGTGCCTCGAAATTCGGCGACGGCAGCGCGCACGCGCCGCGTACCCAGCCGTCGTCGCCGACGGCGAACGGCGTCGCGCTCATCGGCCCTCGCGGCCGCCCGCGCGCGCCGCGTAACGCTGCGCGTGTTCGGCGCTGCAGAAGTACTGCGCCCCGGCGCGAATCGAATCGCTCTTCGGTGCGTGCACGCCGCAGACGGCGCAGCACACCATCGGTTCGGCAAGTTGCCGCGGCGCGCGCTCCTGCCCCGTGCCGCCGGCCGCCCCGCGGGGCGTACCGGGACGCGCCCCGCCGCGCAGAGCGCCTTCGGTCTGAGCGGCCCGCATCGTCCTGACCAGCCAACGGGCGGCAAGCACGAATACGACGAGAAGAAGAATCTGGCGCATGACGATCAAACCACGGGACGGTGCAGCAGCACCTCGAAGACGAAGCGGCTGCCCACGTACGCGAGCAACAGGGCGACAAACGACGCGAGCACCCAGCGCAGCGCGGCACGCCCGCGCCAGCCCGACACCTGGCGCCCCGTGAGCAGCGCGCCGAACATCAGCCAGGACAGCACCGCGAACACCGTCTTGTGATCGAACGTCAGCGGGCGGCCCAGCAACTGCTCGCTGAACAGCACGCCGGAAATGAGCGTGAGCGTCAGCAGCACGAAACCGGCGCCGATCAGCCTGAACAGCAGCTTCTCGAGCGTCAGCAGCGGCGGCAGCGTGTCGAGCCAACTGGCGAACCAGCCGCCGTTGCCCTCGAGCGCGCTGCGCCACGTGTGCAAGCGGCGCTCCGCGAACAACATCAAGACGGCATGCAACGCGGCGATCGCAAACAGCCCATAGGCAACGTTCGCGATGATGAAATGCATCTTGAACAACGGCGCGGCCGCGTACAACAAGACATGCACGCCGCCGAACGCGAGCGGCATCAGCGATGCGATGCACGCGAGCGGCAGCACGAGCAGCCCGAGGCTCTCGAGCGGAAAGAAGAAGCTTTCGATCCAATAGATGCAGGCGCCGAGCCAGAACATGGCCGACAGCGCGAACGCGAAGCCGAAAATCATCGCGTCGTGCGGAAAGATCGTGATATGCAGCAGCAGCCCATGCGCGGCCAAGGCCACGAACAGAAGCGCTCGTGCGACGCGCGTCGAGCCCGAGGGCGGCACGCTCGCCGGCGCGGGCATAGGCGGCACGCTCGAGAGCATCGACGGCGCGCTCGCCAAGCGGTGCGCGCGCCAGCCGGCTACAGCGAGACCGCCGTACAGAAGCGCGGTGAGGGCATACAGTACAATATCCATGTTCCAAGTTTACACTAGGCCGCCGCACCCGCCCCGCTCGCGCGATGGGCGAGCAGCCGCCGCTGTGCTTCCCTACGGCTCCCCATGCTCGACACACTCACCACCCGGATGGCGCGCGTCGTCAAGACGCTGCGCGGCGAAGCCCGCCTCACCGAATCCAACACGCAGGAAATGCTGCGCGAAGTACGGCTCGCGCTGCTCGAGGCCGACGTGGCGCTGCCCGTCGTGCGCGATTTCGTCGCCAAGGTCAAGGAAAAGGCGCTCGGCGAAGAAGTGCTGTCGAGCTTGTCGCCTGGGCAGGCGCTCGTCGCCGTCGTGCAACGCGAGCTCACGGCCGTCATCGGCGGCGACTACGAAGGCCGTGCCGCCGAACTGAACCTCGCCGTCACGCCGCCCGCCGTCATCCTCATGGCCGGCCTGCAGGGTGCCGGTAAGACGACCACCTCGGGCAAGCTCGCGAAGCTGTTGCGCGAGAAGCACAAGAAAAAGGTGTTGACCGTCTCGTGCGACGTCTACCGCCCGGCCGCCATCGCGCAGTTGAAGACGGTGACGGAACAAGTGGGCGCCGATTTCTTCCCGTCCGAACCGAATCAGAAGCCCGTCGATATCGCGCTCGCCGCGCTCGACTGGGCCAAACGTCACTACCACGACGTGCTCATCGTCGACACGGCCGGCCGTCTCGGTATCGACGAGGCGATGATGCAGGAGA
Source organism: Trinickia acidisoli (assembly GCF_017315725.1). NCBI lineage: Bacteria > Pseudomonadati > Pseudomonadota > Betaproteobacteria > Burkholderiales > Burkholderiaceae > Trinickia > Trinickia acidisoli. Next base: position 645,427 of record NZ_JAFLRG010000001.1, on the reverse strand, counting down.
TCACCGCGCTGCACACGGCCGTGAACCCGGTGGAAACGCTGTTCGTCGTCGATGCGATGCTCGGTCAGGACGCCGTCAACACCGCCAAGGCCTTCAACGACGCACTGCCGCTGACGGGCGTCGTCCTCACCAAGCTCGACGGCGACTCGCGCGGCGGTGCGGCGCTGTCGGTGCGCCACGTAACGGGCAAGCCGATCAAGTTCGCCGGCGTGGCCGAGAAGCTCGACGGGCTCGAGGTGTTCTACCCCGAGCGGATGGCAAACCGGATTCTCGGCATGGGCGACATCCTCGCTCTCGTCGAGGAAGCCCAGCGCAACGTCGACGTCAAAGCCGCGCAGAAGCTCGCCGACAAAGTCAAAAAGGGCGGCGACTTCGACCTCAACGACTTCCGCGCGCAGCTCTCGCAGATGAAGAGCATGGGCGGCTTGTCCACGTTGATGGACAAACTGCCCGCGCAGTTCCAGCAGGCCGCGGCCGGTGCCAACATGGGTCAAGCCGAAAAACAGATGCGCCGCATGGAGGGCATCATCAACTCGATGACGCCGGCCGAGCGCGCCAAGCCCGAGCTGATCAAAGCGACGCGCAAGCGCCGCATCGCGGCGGGAGCAGGCGTTCAAGTGCAGGAGGTGAACCGAATGCTCAATCAGTACGAGCAGATGCGAACGATGATGAAGAAGCTCAAGGGCGGCAACCTGCAGAAGATGATGCGCGGCATGAAGGGTATGCTCCCGGGCATGCGCTGAGCGCGCGGGTTTATGCCGTGGCGCGCACCGGCGCGCCGCTCCACACTATATATACAGTCATCGCTCGCAGAACGCCATGAATCGCGAAGAAGCTCTCCATATCTTTCGCCACTCCGAGGAAATCGTCTCGGCCGCCGAAGTGAACGCCTCGATCGAACGGATGGCGAAGGCCATTCGCGCGCAAATCGGCGAGGACTTTCCGCTGCTGCTGTCGGTAATGGGCGGCGCGGCCGTTTTCACCGGCATGCTGTTGCCCCATCTCGATTTCCCGCTCGAGTTCGACTACATCCACCTGACGCGCTACCGCAACACGACGCAAGGCAGCGCCGACATGCAATGGCGGGTGGCGCCGGCCGAATCGGTGAAGGACCGCGTCGTGCTCGTGCTCGATGACATCCTCGACGAGGGCGAGACGATGGCTGCGATTCGCGACCGCATTCTCGCGATGGGTGCGAAGCGGTTCCTGAGCGCGGTGCTCTGTGAAAAGCAGATCCCGAAAGCCAAGCCGCTGCATCCCGATTTCTGCGGGTTCGACGTGCCCGACCGCTATGTATTCGGCTGCGGCATGGATGCGAAGGGCTACTGGCGCAATCTGCCGGCAATCCGCGCGCTGACCGAAGGCGCGTGACGTAGCGCACATGAGCGCCGGCTAGGGCGAACCGCCTGCCGACGCCGACGCATCGAAGGCGTTACCGGAAACCGCGCCGCGCCAATGACCGGTAGGCCGGCACGGATCTGCCATCGATGAGCCGCCCACGCGATGGCGGGCGGCGGCTCAAACAGCGCCCTCAGCCCGCGTGGCTCGGATGAGCGAACGCTGCGCGGATCTTCTCCGTCGCAAACGCAGCGGCCTGCTCGATCGGCAGCAGCGTCGGTTCCGTATCGCGGCGCCCCTGATACTCGACCTTTCCTTCCTTGAGCCCGCGCTCGCCGACGACGAGGCGGTGCGGCACACCGATCAGTTCCCAATCCGCGAACATGACGCCCGGCCGCTCACCGCGATCGTCGAGGATCACGTCGATGCCGGCCTCGGACAGTTGCGCATAGAGCTTGTCCGTTTCGGCACGCACGCTCTCGCTGCGGTCATAGCCCATCGGGCACAGCACGACCTCGAACGGCGCGATGGCCTCGGGCCAAATGATGCCGCGCTCGTCGAAGTTCTGTTCGATGGCCGCGCCGAGGATACGCGTGATGCCGATGCCATAGCAGCCCATGATCATCGGCTGCGGCTTGCCGTTTTCGTCGAGGAACGTCGCGCCCATGGCCTCGGAATACTTCGTGCCGAGTTGGAACACGTGACCGACCTCGATGCCGCGGCAAATTTCGATCGTCCCCTTGCCGTCGGGCGAAGGATCGCCGGGGCGCACGTTGCGAATGTCGGCCACTTCCGGCTCGGGCAGGTCGCGGCCCCAATTGGCGCCCGTCGTGTGGTAATCGACTTCGTTCGAGCCGACGACGAAATCGCTCATGTTTGCCACGGTGCGATCGGCCACCACCTTCACAGGCTTCTTCGTGCCGATCGGCCCGAGGTAGCCCGGCGGCGTGCCGAACCATTCGACGATCTCGGCCTCGGTGGCAAAGCGAAAGCCCGCGAGACCAGGCAGCTTGCCGACCTTGACCTCGTTCAAATCGTGATCGCCGCGCAGCATCAAGAGCCAAATCGTCGGCTCGGCGCCTTCGTTATCGGTGGCAAGGATGATCGACTTGATCGTGCGCTCGAGCGGGATGTTCAGCAACTCGGCGACGGCTTCGCACTTGGCTTTGCCCGGCGTGGCCGTCTTTTGCATCGTCTCGCGCGGTGCGGCGCGCTCGGCATAGAGCGGCAGCGCCTCGGCGGCTTCGACGTTGGCCGCGAAATCCGACGCCGGACAGTAGGCGATGTCGTCCTCGCCCGTTGCCGCGATCACGTGAAACTCCTGCGAACGATTGCCGCCGATCGCGCCACTGTCGGCGTTGACGGCGCGAAACTCGAGCCCGACGCGCGTGAAGATGCGCACGTACGCATCGAACATCTTGCGATACGACTCTTGCAACCCGGCTTGGTCTTTATCGAACGAGTAGGCGTCCTTCATCGTGAACTCGCGGCCCCGCATCACGCCGAAACGCGGACGGATCTCGTCGCGGAACTTCGTTTGGATCTGATAGAAGTTCACGGGCATTTGCCGATAGCTCTTGATCTGGTTGCGCGCGATGTCGGTCACGACTTCCTCGTGCGTCGGCCCGATCACGAAATCGCTCTGCTTGCGATCCTTGAAACGCAACAGCTCGGGGCCGTATTGCTCCCAACGCCCCGATTCCTGCCAAAGCTCGGCGGGCTGCACCGCCGGCATCAAGAGCTCGAGCGCGCCGGCGCGGTTCATTTCCTCGCGCACGATCGCCTCGACCTTGCGAATCGAGCGCAGGCCGACGGGCAAGTAGCTGTAGATGCCGCCGGCCGCGCGCCGGATCATGCCTGCGCGCAACATCAACTTATGGCTGACGACTTCCGCGTCCGCCGGAGCTTCCTTCAGAGTGCCGATAAAGAAACGGGAGGCTTTCATTCAACGATTTTCCAAAAGCGACAGCCCGCAGCGAGCCGCCAAAAGAAGGGAACGAGTGATCTTGGGACATCAGAGAACCGCTGCGCGCACCATCGAAGCCTAACGCGAAGCGGCATGATTCGTCAGACAAGTCATCGGCGGCACCGGGGCACGATTGATGCAGCGCACGGAACCCCTATGGTGCATGCCGATGCCAAAGGCTCGTTATCTGTTTATAATCAAAGCAATTTTAAAGGATTCGAAGGTGGTTGTATGCTTGATCGCGAAGGCTTTCGCCCGAACGTCGGCATCATCCTCTTGAACGCGCATAACGAGGTGTTTTGGGGCAAGCGGCTACGTGAACATTCCTGGCAGTTTCCGCAAGGGGGCATCAAGTACGGTGAAACCCCTTTGCAAGCGATGTATCGGGAGTTGCACGAAGAAACCGGCCTGCACCCGCAGCACGTCAAGATCATCGGTCGCACGCGCGACTGGTTGCGTTACGAGGTGCCCGACAAGTTCATCAAGCGCGAAGTACGCGGCCACTACCGCGGCCAGAAACAAATCTGGTTCTTGCTTCGGATGGTCGGCCGCGACTGCGACATCTGTTTGCGCGCCACCGATCACCCGGAATTCGATGCTTGGCGCTGGAACGAGTATTGGGTGCCGCTCGACGCGGTCATCGAGTTCAAGCGGGATGTCTATCAATTGGCGCTGACCGAGCTGTCGCGTTTCCTGCGCCGGGTTGCGCCGCGCATGGACAAGCCGCACGGGCCGCATCACGGTGGGCGGTATCCGCGCCTGTCGCCGTCGGCGCAAGCGTCGATGCCCGACGAAGCTGCGCCGCAAGTGCCGAACGGCAGCGCCGACACGTCGGCTTACTCCGTGCCGAGTTTCATCCTGCCCGACTGATCGGCCGTATCATCGCCGCGGCGAACGCTGCGTGTGCATGGGGGTGCCCCGTGCACACGCGCGCCGCTCGCTCGATCACATGCGCGGACGCTATCATTCGGGTCTTTCGAGTCTTTGTGCCCGCTCATCCGAGGTATCCATATTGAAAGCGATCGTTCTCGCGCTGGCCTGCGTGGCCGGCACCGCCGTTCTGGCCGGCTGCTCGCATACGCCGACCAAACCCAAAGACGACAGCACGTTCCATTACCTGCTCGATAACACGACCGTCTGGACTGAAAACAAGGTTGAGACGCTGCCGTCGCTACCGAGCGAGCGCGATCTGATTGCGTTCGACGTGTCGCAGAACACGCCGCTGCATTTCGCGGTCGACGCGAAGTCGGTGAGCGTGGGGTCCGACGGCGTCGTGCGCTACACGGTCGTGATCACGAGCCCGAGCGGTGCGCACAACGTCAATTACGAAGGCATTCGCTGCGATACCTACGAGTGGCGGCTCTATGCGGGCCTGAACGCCGATCACGACGGCTGGGACCGCACCGTGTCGAACGATTGGGCGCGCATCGAAAACGGCGACCTCAACGCGTACCACGCATCGCTCTATCAGGACTACTTCTGCGCCAACAAGATGCCGGCGGGAACGACCAAAACAATCGTCAACGACATGCGCCTGCACCGCACGGCAACGTCACATATGGAGTAATGCGGCGCTCCGTGGCGCCTGCGGCATCCGGCTGGCGGCAAACGTCCGGCGCTAAAGAACAAAGGCCCGCATCCGACGATGTGGGCCTTCTTCCCTTCTTCCCTTCTTCCCTTCTTCGTATGACAGCGCAGCGTCTTCGCCGCGTTAGAGAACGACTAGATTGTCGCGATGAATCAACTCGGGTTCGAGCATGTAGCCGAGGATCGATTCGATGTCGGCGCTCGCATGACGCTGGATCCGCTTCGTCTCGGCGCTGCTGTAATTCGTGAGCCCGCGCGCCACCTCGCGCCCGGCCGTGCTCACGCAAGCAATGACTTCTCCGCGCGCGAACACGCCCTGCACGTCGACCACCCCGATCGGCAGTAGGCTCTTGCCGCCGGCCGTCAGCTTTTCCACCGCGCCGTCGTCGATCACGACGTGCCCACGCACCTGCAGGTGATCGGCCATCCATTGCTTGCGTGCCGCAAGGCGTGCCGTGCGCGCGACGAGCTGCGTGCCGATCGCCTCGCCCGCCGCCAGCCGCGTCAGCACGTCGGGCTCGCCACCGCTTGCGATCACGGTGTTCGCCCCGCTGCCGGCCGCACGCTTCGCGGCGAGAATTTTCGTCAGCATGCCGCCGCGGCCGATCGCAGAACCTGCGCCACCGGCCATCGCTTCCAATTCGGGCGCGCCCGCGTCGGCTTCGCGCACGAGTTGCGCCGCAGGGTCCTTGCGCGGATCGGCCGTAAATAGGCCCGGCTGATCGGTGAGGATCACGAGCGCATCGCCTTCGATCAAATTCGCGACTAGCGCGCCCAGCGTGTCGTTGTCGCCGAACTTGATCTCGTCGGTCACGACCGTGTCGTTTTCGTTGATGATCGGCACGACGCCCAAGCGCAGCAACGTCAGCAGCGTCGAGCGCGCGTTCAAATAGCGCTCGCGGTCGGCCAAGTCGGCATGCGTGAGAAGAATTTGGGCGGTGCGAATCCCATACTCGGCGAAGCGGCTCTCGTAAACTTGGGCGAGACCCATTTGCCCAACGGCGGCCGCGGCCTGCAATTCATCGATTTCGCGTGGACGCTTCGTCCATCCCAGACGCTGCATGCCCTCCGCGATCGCCCCCGAACTGACGAGCACGACCTCCTTGCCGCGCTCGCGCAACTGCGCGATCTGCGCCGCCCAGCGGCCGATCGCCGCCTGGTCGAGCCCGCGCCCTTCGTTCGTCACGAGGCTAGATCCCACCTTGACAACCAAGCGCTTCGAATCCGCGATGACAGAGCGCATCGTGCGACAGTCTCCATGAATGATCGGTGAGCCCGCCGTTGGACGGCGGCGAGCGGTGGGCGCGGCCCTCGCCGGCGCCCCATGCGCGAATCAGGCGCGAATCAGGCCCGCGGTGGAGTCGAATCGCCAGCCGGCGGCCCGTCGCGAAAACGGACGTCCGCCGCGAGATCCTCTGCCTGCTCGGCACGGTGGGCATCGGAATGCTCGGACAGGTAATCGTAGACGGCGTAGCAAAGATTCTCGCAGCCCAGCCCAGTCAGCGCCGAGATCTGAAACACCGGCCCCGCCCATTCGGACCGCTCGACGAAGTCGGCCACGCGCGCTTCACGTTCGTCCTCGGCAATCATGTCGAGCTTGTTCAGCACGACCCAACGCGGCTTTTGGTAGAGCGCTTCGTCGTACTTGCGCAGCTCGGCTACGATCGCCTTTGCTTCGGCAACGGGATCGACGCTCTCGTCGAACGGTGCGAGATCGACGAGATGCAGCAGCAGCCCGGTACGCTGCAAGTGACGCAAAAACTGGTGACCGAGCCCCGCGCCTTCAGCCGCGCCTTCGATCAGGCCCGGAATGTCGGCGATGACGAAGCTCTTGCTCGGCCCCACGCGCACGACGCCTAGATTCGGCGCGAGCGTCGTAAACGGGTAGTCCGCAATCTTCGGCTTCGCGTTCGATACCGAGGAGATGAACGTCGATTTACCCGCATTCGGCATCCCGAGCAGACCGACGTCGGCCAGCACTTTCAGTTCGAGGCGCAGCATACGGCGCTCGCCGGGCTTGCCCTCGGTCTTCTGACGCGGCGCGCGGTTCGTGCTCGACTTGAAGTGCAGATTGCCGAGGCCGCCCGCCCCGCCCTGGCCGATGAGAACGGTCTGCTCGTGCTCGGTCAGATCCGCGATGATCTCGCCCGTGTCGAGATCGTTGATGACCGTGCCGACGGGCATGCGCAGGAAAACGTCGTCGCCGCCCTTGCCGTAGCAATCGGAGCCGCGGCCGTTTTCGCCGTTGCGCGCCTGGTGCTTCTTCGCGTACCGGTAATCGATGAGCGTGTTGATGTTGCGGTCGGCGACTGCGTAGACGCTGCCACCTCGGCCGCCGTCGCCGCCATCGGGGCCACCGAACGGAACGAACTTTTCGCGGCGCATCGACGCGCTGCCGTCGCCGCCATCGCCGGCGATCACCTCGATCCGCGCTTCGTCAATGAACTTCATTTCTCGCTCCGTCCCGGGTTTTCCCGATATTTTGCCGCTTGCCGCGCGCCTTCACCATGTTGGCGCACGAAATCTGCGCACAGAAGAAAAAAGGCCCCGCCAACCACGCGGGGCCTTCTTGCTGTGTCGCTCCCGTGTCTGATCGAATTCAGACCGCGGCCGGGAGAACGGTGACCGTATGCTTCTTGTCGGCGCCTTTCGTCGTGAACTTGACGTGGCCGTCGACCAATGCGAACAGCGTGTGGTCCTTACCCATCCCGACGTTGCTGCCCGGATGCATGCGCGTGCCGCGTTGGCGCACGATGATGCCGCCGGCGTTGATCGCTTGGCCGCCGTACACCTTGACGCCGAGGCGCTTCGACTCGGAGTCGCGGCCGTTGCGGGAAGACCCGCCTGCTTTTTTGTGTGCCATCTGATAGCTCCTTAACCGGTGCGCTTACGCGTTGATCGCGTCGATGCGCAGTTCGGTGTAGTTCTGGCGGTGACCTGCGTGCTTCTGGTAGTGCTTCCGGCGACGCATCTTGAAGATCGTCACTTTGTCATGCCGCCCTTGCGATACGACGGTAGCCTTGACGGAAGCCCCACTCACCAGCGGCGTACCGAACTTAATCGATTCGCCTTCGCCTACCGCGAGAACCTGGTCGAGCGTGATTTCAGCGTCAATGTCTGCCGGTATCTGTTCTACTTTCAATTTTTCGCCGACAGCAACCTTATACTGCTTGCCGCCGGTTTTTATGACCGCGTACATTGAGAACCTCACTCTGTGTGCGCCACTTGCGTGGACGCTTTTTTCAAACCTGCTTTTCCAAACCTACCGCTGCTTCCTTCCTACTCCCTTCCTACATCCTTCCCTTCCCCGCACCGTACCGTACCGCCGTGCGCGAAAACGCGTGATTATACATGGAGTTAGCGGCGCGGTCAAAGCGCATTGCCGACGACCAAGCGCCCGACACCCGCGCGCGGCGCGACATCGAGCCGCCGCCAGCCCCCTCGGGAAGCCGCATACCCCTTATAATCCGCGGCATCACCCAATTTTTTGATCATGTCGTCGACCGCCACCACCTCCCCCAGCGCCGCCAACCTGCTCGCCCCGATTTCAGAGGACATGGAGCAGGTCAATCGTGTCATTCGGCAACGTTTGGCTTCCGAGGTGATGCTCATCAATCAGATCTCGGAATACATCATCGGCGCCGGCGGCAAGCGGCTGCGCCCCGCGCTGCTGCTGCTCGTCGCGCGCGCGCTCGGCGATACCACGGGCCACCGGTACGAGCTCGCGGCAATCGTCGAGTTCATCCACACGGCCACGCTGCTGCATGACGACGTCGTCGACGAATCGGATCTGCGGCGCGGCCGGCAAACGGCGAACGCGCTGTTCGGCAACGCCGCGAGCGTGCTCGTCGGCGATTTCCTTTACTCGCGCTCGTTCCAGATGATGGTCGGCATCGGCAAGATGCGCGTCATGGAGATTCTGGCCGAAGCGACGAACATCATCTCCGAAGGCGAAGTCCTGCAACTGCTCAATATGCACGATGCGGACGTCGACGAAGCGCGCTACATGCAGGTGATCCGCTACAAGACGGCGAAGCTGTTCGAGGCGGCCGCGCAGCTCGGCGCGGTGATCTCGGGTGCCGACGCGCCCACGGAAGCGGCCGCCGCCGAGTTCGGCCGTCGCATCGGCACGGCATTCCAGATCATGGACGACTGGCTCGACTACACGGGCACGGCCGAATCGATGGGCAAGAACGCCGGCGACGATCTGCGCGAAGGCAAGCCGACGCTGCCGCTGATCTATTTGATCGAGCGCGGCACGCCAGAGCAATCGGCGCTCGCGCGTGAGGTGATCGAGCACGGCGGCACCGATCGCTTCGACACGATTTTCGAGGCGATCACGCGCTCGGGCGCACTCGATCACACGCTCGAGTGCGCAAAGCGCGAGGCGCGAGCGGCCGCCGCGGCGATTTCTTCGTTCCCGGATTCCATTTACAAAGAAAGCCTGCTAGAATTATGCTCTTACTCGACGGCGCGTCAGTCTTGAACGAGACTGATCGGTCGGAAGAGTCCAAGCAGTGTCAAATTCGGGGTGTAGCTTAGCCTGGTAGAGCGCTACGTTCGGGACGTAGAGGCCGGAGGTTCGAATCCTCTCACCCCGACCAGAATTTAAAAGCCTCGGAGTGGAAACGCTCCGAGGCTTTTTGTATTCCGCCATTCAACGCGAGCGATGATAACGGCGAGCCTCGCGGTGCGCGTATCGAGCGCGCTGAGTCCGCGCGCAACGCAACGCTCGCCGAAATCAAAGCACGCCTTCACGACTCGCTCGGGCTTTCTTTCCACGCAGCCCCCAGGCTTCCCGCATGCGGACGAACTTCTCGGCCGTTTCCGCGCTTGACCGAGCCACCCTGCGGAAAAACGCCGCGACCAACCCGAGTGCGAGACCAGCAACGGCCGAAACGAGCACGATCAAGCCCCGCCTCGGCGCACTCCTTTTTTCGGGTGGCGTCGCGACGTCGATCTGCTGCACGAGCGGCCCTTCTCTTGCCACATCGAGCTGAGCGAGTTCGAGTTGTTTTGTGAACGCATCGAGCTGCGCTTCCTGGTATTTGACCTCGCGATAGGCGCGGACAGTAGCAAGCGCAGCCGCGTCGTCGGATTTCTTGCTCGCATTGGCGCCATCGCCCCCCTCCAGCGTCGCGAGTTGCCCGCGCATGGCATCGATCTCGGCAAGGACTCGCTGCACGTCGGGATTGCTCGCGGTCGCGTAAGTGCGCATCGATTCAAGCTCTACTTCGCGCGAAGCGATTTGTGCTCGCAGATCGGCCGATTGGCGGATTGCGCCTAGCACCTGGGCATCGAGGCTCACCACGCCCGAGGACCGCTGGGCATCCTTGAGTGCGATTTCAGCCTGACTCAGCTTCTCCTTCGTCTTGTCCACCTGTTGCTGGAAGAACAAGCGCCGCTGCTGTGCCTCGGTCACCGCCAGACGGTCCAGCATCATGCGCAGCTCATCGACGTACGCATTTGCGAGCTGCGCGGCGAAGACGGGCGAGCGGTCGCTCGCCTTGATCGTGACGAACCCGGAATGCGAGTCGGCTGCAATGTCGACCCGCTCTTGAAGCTTCGTTCGTGCCGCCTGCATTAGACCGACGTCGTAGCGCTGCTCGAGCTTGAAACGATCGATGAGCCGGTCGGCAATCGTATCGCTCTTGAGCAGGCCCACATAAACCTGGTCAGGCGATTTGATATCCGGCACCACGCCCGCCATACCAGCCAATGCGCCAAGGCCAGCCAAGGCGCTCGATGCCGAGCTTTGTTGCTGCGGCGGCATCAAGACCGTCTGGCCGGTGTACATCGCCGGCAGCATCAGACTGACTACGAGCCCCACGAGCGTGACGACGAACGCCACCCCGAAGATCGTTCGCTTTTCCTCGCCAAGTGCGATCCCGACATCGAGCAAATCGATTTCTTCGACGCCCGGCGTATCGACGCCCGGCCCATCCCCACGCTTCGCTGGGTCCCCGTCGCGCTGCGCAGTCGTCACGTTCGTTGCCATATCGTTCATGGGGATTATCTCAGGACCTTGATGGCGGCCGCGCCAAGACCGAAGTTTGCCAGGACCTGCGTCCAGTCCTTCAATCCCGCCACGACCTTGGTCATGGTCGAGCGGCGATCGAGCTTCTCGGGCATCACGACCGTATCGCCCGGCATGAGTGGAGTCGCGTTGAAGGAGTGGAACCAGGTCGTCGAATTCTTGCGGAGCACGCTGCCGTCTGCGCGCAGCACGAAGGCCCCGGACGAATCGGCGACGTCCTGCTGTACGCCTGCGGCGCGCAGAGCATCCCCGACCGTGCGCCCCGGCCCCCAGAGCTGCGCATTTTCGTTGTCCACCGCGCCCACGACCATCACGTAGGACGGCATCGGCGGAACGTAAACCGCATCGCCGCCTTCCAGCGGGACATCGGGCAACTCGGCAACCCTATCGACGCTCGTCGGCAAATCGAGCGACACCCGTCCATTGGGCTTGAGCGAATGCAAGGTCTGAAGCTCGGACTGCTGCGCGTCGACGATCTGGTCCTGCACGGCCTTATCACCGTCGGGAACGTTCGCGAGCGCCGCGGCTAGCTGGCTGCCAGCCTGCCGCTCGGCACGCGCGAGCGCCGCATCGAGGTTGCGCTGCTGATCCTTGCGTGTTTGCTCGCGCGTGAGTTCGAGACCGTAGAGATAGGCCTGCGGCGTGGTCCCCCCCGCGCGGCGCAAGACGGTCTGCAACGTGTCTCCAGGACGCAACTCGTAGATACCGGCAGCACGAACCTCTCCGTCGACGCGCACGAGCCGCGTCTCGTCAGCGAGCGGCAAGCGCATGTCCTTCGTGCCGAAGATCGTCACGACATCGCCCGGTTCGAGCGGCAAATTGGCCTTCGGATCTTTCTTCAGGACGACATCGCCTAGATTGAATGGGATCAACTGCGTCCTGAGGTCGTTGTGATTGAGGCGCTCGATCACGGCGTAATTCCAATCCGGCTCGTCGACCAGGTTCTTCACCTCGGCCTTTGTCCGATCCAGTAGTTGTCCGCTCTGCCCGTCCTGCCCGTCCTGTCCGTCCTGTCCGCTCTGCCCGTTTTGCCCAGACTGCGCGCCTTGTTGGTACTGCCCGCTGCGCTCGGGCCGATCGTATTGCACCAGGATGTTCTTGCGCGTGAAGTAGTCGGGTGTCAGCAACGCGTCCGGATCGGGCAGCAGATCCGCGAGCGTCATACCCGGCTTGTAGGGATAGCGCAACGGCGCCGCGACGTTGCCGCGCAGCGTCACTGCGTTGGCGAATTGAGGGCTGATGTCGAACAACGTGATCACGTCGCCGTCTTTCACGGTACTCGCGAGCCCGGCGGCATCGAGCTTGAGCTCCTCGACGGTACGCGGCGCCCTGGCCTGGGTGGGATCGATGCGCTCGATGAGCACCTTGGAGCGGCCCGTTAACGCATTGACCCCTCCCGCATACTTCAGCAACTGCTGCAACGATTCGTCGTTCGACTTCAATTCGTAGATGGCCGGCGTGTCGAGCGCTCCAAGCAATGCCACACGCGGCCCCGCGGGTGGAATCACGATCACGTCGCCCTGCTCCAGATGCACGTCGCCGGCCGCCTTTCCTTGCGTGATGAAATCGTAGAGATCGAGCGTCGTGACGAGCGCGCCGTCACGACGAAGCTCGATCCGGCGCATCGACCCGTTCGGTGCCGGCCCGCCGCTTTCGAACAACGCGTTGACGAGCGTGGAGAGGCCCGACACCGTGTAGGCGCCCGGGTGGCGAGCACGCCCCACCACATAGACTTGAACCGAGTGAAGACGGTCGAGCGTGGCATTGGCGCCGAAATGAGTGTAGACGCGGCCAACCGCACCTTTCAAGACGCTGTTCAGCGCTGCGGCCTTCACCCCCGCAACCGTCACGGTGCCGATCTTCGGGATCGCGATCTGCCCATCGCGATCGACGGTGAGGCGCAATTGGCCATCGACGCCGCCCCAGAGGCTCAGCACGATTTCGTCGCCGGGCCCAATGACATAGTCCGCCGGCGCGGGCACATCTTGCACTGGCGCATAGGCTTGTCCCGCTCCACGTGTGAAGAGATTCTGTCCAAAGATGGGCAATATCCGGCCGGTGGTACGCGTGACGAACTTCTGCAGTGCCGTCGGCGGATCGATCTGAGCGACGCCCCGTCGTGCATCGCGCTCACTCGCCTCGCTCTCGGCGCTCTTCGACCCAAGCGCCGATGATGCCGGGTCGCTCGATGCGGCCGACGCGCCAAGCAGTCTCGGTGAATTCAGCGATGATCTCCCGAGACCCTGCGTGCGAATCGAAGCGGCTACCGACGACGCCGCCGCATCGCAATTGCCCTGACCGCTTTGCGCGTTGCACTGAAGGGAGGGCGGCAACGGCGGCAGGTCGACGGTGCCGGCATCCTGCGCATAGGCGGACATGCCGGCCATGAATTGCGCTCCGATACCAAGTACGACCGCGATTCTGACAGCAGCGTATAAACCGAAACGCCGCGGAGACACAGAGGAACACCGGAGGGCTACCTGCATTTCGATGCTAGCCTTGTCGAAAGAATAGAAAGACCACGAGCCGCACGCTCACCGGAAGCTACGGCAACTATAAGAAAAAGCAGAGCGACGTCAATGCGTGGCGCAATCGACCACGCAGCACGATTGCGACGGCCAACGCCGAACGCCAACCATCGCATGCTGCCTCGCCTTCATTGCCCGTCATCCGACGGCGGACGGTACCAGAGACTGCGCCAATCATCGAGCCGCGTCAGGTCGTAAAGCGGATACTGACGGTCGAGCTTCGCTCCGCCGTCACGCGTAAGCGGATGCCAGTCGAGTCGCGCGACGTCCGCGCTCGAGCGCGTCATCATGGCGTCGAACGGAATCGTCACGTAGATCCCTTTGTCGAAACTGCCCTCGCCGAACTCGGCCGATGATACGTTCGTGCGCGTCGCGTAGGCACCCATCGTGACGCCGTTGCGGAACGTTCGCGAGAGATCGAGCGTGGCGCCGCGGTCCCTCGCAAGGTAGCGGCCGACGCTGAGATCCATATGCACGCCGTGCCACCCCGTGTCCCAGTAGAGCGTGACGTTGCCCGTGACGGTGCTGTAGTCGAGCAGCGAGAAGTCCTGCCGGAAACCGCGCTGGCGAACCGCGTTCACGTCGACGCCGACAGCGAGCCGGCTTTGCGGCGGACGATAGAGCCACTCGCCTCCTACGCCCGCAAACATGCTTTCGAGCAAGCCGCCATAGAGGCTGTAGTAGTTCGAGACACCGATCTTGCCGACCTTCGTCAATTGCAGATAGGGAATCGTCACGCGCGAACTCGTCACATACTGGCGTATGTCGGTACGAACGTGCGGCAGCGAGCTAGGCGCATCGTAGGTGAACTTGTCGTAGTTGTTGATGAGGCCCACGTTCAGATCGCCCCCGATCCAAGCATCCTGCGTCAGCCGCAGCTCGGCGGAAGCATTGGCCGAAAGCTGGTACAGCACGAAACCGTTCGGCCCGCCGAGCGTCTGCTGATAACCGGGCCCCACCGCAATCTTGAAGCGCTGGGGCGGTTGTTCGAAGAGCATCGGCAACGCGTCGATCGCGCGCTCCGAGATCGGCGGGTGTGCCACGATGGCCGAGGCGCGTTCGCTCGGCGGCACCGCGCGCACGTGATTGTCGACCCACACCGAACGCTCGACCACGTAGTCGGCGACCGGCATGCCCCACCTCATCGGCAGTATGTGGAAAGTACGAATGTCAGGCGGCGTGTCGCGGTCCAGGACGTTCGCCACACGCTCTAGATGAGCTCGCACGTAAAAAGCGTTGGGATTATCGATCTCGACCAACAGGTCTGCGCCGAGACCGTGCACGCCAATAACGCGCCAACCGGTCTGCTGCTCGATGTCGGCAGCAAGCCGTACCCACCGCGCCGCGAACAAGGGTTTGGGCCCCACCGGCTTCGCGGCGGTCTGAGTCGCGTTCGCCGCCACTACGGATGAGGCGGGCGCCGAATCCGCGGCAAACGCCGAGGCCGGTGCGTCCGAAGAAGTGCTCGATGGTCGCTGCCATTGCGTATCGGCAGGCGGCACGCTCACCGGCAACGGCAGCGGATCGCCGAGTTTCGGCATGCTGGCATCTTTCAGGTTGCCGTGGATCGCGACGCCGAACATCAGGCGGCTGCCGCGTTCGTAGCCCAAGGTCAAATCGACGTGCTTGGACGCGCGGTAGACCGCACCGACGTTGATCGGCCACCGGTCGCGCAGGGCCATGCCGAACGGTTCGTGTTGATAGTTGTTGCCGTCGTATTCGACTTTGAGAAGCAACTTGTCGATGGGCGTCTGATACTGGACCCCGCCGAATAAAGATGTGCGCCCATGGAAATACGAGCCCAGCGAGAATTGTCCGGTGCCGGTGCTCTCCTGCCTCTGATTGAAACTCGAACCGAACACCGAGAGTGGATTGGGCAAATTCCCGCGGCCCCCCAGATAACCCCATCCGAGTCCGAGCGTCCAATCGAAGTCGCCTGCCCGCTTGCTGCCGACGACGTATTCGCCGCCGAACAAAGATGTTCCGCCGAGATCGCGAAAGCCCACCGAAACCTCCGGCAACCAGGCCGATTCCTTCCATAACCGGAATTTGGCGTCGATGCTTTTGTCCTTGTAGGTCTGCGTGCCGCTCAATGAAGCCGACCCGTACGCCTGATTGGTAACGTTGGTATAGCCGAAGACCAGCTCGAACCAATCGAGCGGCTGCAGCATCACGTTCAGCCTGGTGTACGGCGTTACGTTGGAGAGGCTGATCGATGCCTCACCGGCATCGGCCATCCGCGCCGTCGGCATCTGCAGTAATCCGATGCCCCCCCAGTCGTCGCTCGTCATCTGTAAATCGCGCGAGCGTGATTCGATAACTGGCGCAGGCAATCGCGAGTCCGGTTGCAGGGGGATATCGGACACCCGCCCTGCGGATTCGGAATCGGACACGCCCTGCGTCGCGAAAAAGTTCGCGATATGTCCGGAGACCTCTTGGGGCCACGCGCCCCCTCGGCCGGGTGCCCAGATCCACGCCCCCGGCGCGGGCAAGTCCTGCGCGCTCCGGTTCCACAACGCCACGCCAACGCGTTCCGCCCTACCGTCGGGCTGCGCGATCCAAGCGAAATCCGGATGTCCCCGGGGATCACATGCCAGTACGTAGTCAAGCGCCTCGGCATTCGGCACGTGAGGCCGAGTACACATCGACCCATCGGCGCGAATCACCGTGACGGAACTCGGGCGTGTCGGAATGATGACCTTATCGCCGCGTTCGAGCAACGGATCGCGGGCCGGATTCGCTTGCAGCCAGCGCGGATCGCTGTGCTCGACCACGACGCGGCCGGTTGCGGCACGCGACGAAATCAAGGCGATCATGCCTTCGCGCTGCGGGTCGTCCATGCCGCGTAGGGCACCGATCTCGCTGATCAAGCGCTGACGCTGCTGCTCCTGGGCGTACACCTCCTGCCGGGACTGCCACATGAGCCCATCGAGAAAAAGCGGGCCGGATTCCGCGGCTGCCCTCGAGTTGGCCGATACGGAACTAGCGACGAAATGCTCGGCAAGCCAGTTACCCAGATAAACGGGCGTCGTGATCGTCGTCGATTCGTTTGCCCACGCGGCAACGGACCAGCCGCACGCGAGCAGGCAAGTAAGCAGACGGGTTGCTCTTCGTACATGACCGCAGCCTATCTCTCGCAGCGTCATCGTCCAGTTGTGGTTATGAATTTGCCGGCCAACGCTGCCAACTGATGCAAAAGCTCCGACTGAGGCATTGCTCGCCATAAACGACGATGCCCTGCCCATTGCGAATGGAAACCCCATACCGCCCCGGCGGCAACGGTTCGCGCCCGCTCGACGTTTCCTTGAACCAACTCAACCGATCGACCGGCACGCCGACGAGATGTGTGCCGGACGGCGGCGCGATCGGGATGACGGACAGGGTGTCGACGACCCCATAGTCGTAGCCCGGCATCACGTCCCGCCGACGAGTCAGCGTGAGCGGCGCGGAGATGCTCGACCACGAGGGCAGCGCGGACAATCGGACGTTCGACCAATCCGTCGGCATCGCCGTCGTACCGACAACGCGGCCGTCCTGAAGACGCAGGACCTCAGCGCCGCCGGCGCTGTACCAGACCTCGACAGGAGTGTGCGGGGCGGGGTCGACATAGCCGAGAATCATGAGCGTCGACCGGCCATGAACGGTGACACGTAAATAGCGGTATCGCGTATCGAGCTTCGCGGTATCGGTCAGCTTGTCGCTGCGCCCTCTGAGCGGGGCGAACGTATCACCGATTACTTGAAGGGAAGTGGAACATGCATTTAAGAGAAATAGGCACGGCAATAGCGTTACGAGCCGATTGAACATTTACGCATACTGAACTGTGGCGGGGCTTCGGGCGACTCAAAGCAAAGAAAAGGCCCTATGGACGAGGGCCTCTCGACGCAGCGGATCAGTTTTATTACCGCGTCGTACCGGTCGTTCCCGTCGTACCCGAGGTACCGCCTCCGCCGGAAGACACGGCGGCGGCCAAACCGGCCGCCGCCGCCACGCCCAGGCCCACTGCGGCCACCGTACCGATGCTCACGCCGGCGATCGTGGTTGCGCCCGCGGCACCCGCCGCTCCCGCCCCAGTGGTCGCGCCTGTCGTCGCAGCGGCCGTTCCAGTCGGAACAGTCGTGCCCGTTGCCGTCCCGCCGCCTGTCGCAGCCGCGCCGGCGGCTGCCTCTCCCGCCGCGAATGCAGCCGGAGATACGACAAGCGCCGCGGCAGTTACCAAAGCGATCAATGCGTTCATGAGACTCCCCGAAAAAGTGAGTTTTCTCGACAAAAACATAGCAAAGATAGTAACAAGCGTCAAAAAATCAGAGCAATGCCATTTGCTTACCGATAGCAGGTCAATATGCCCCACGCCCCTGAATTACAACGCCGACCGTCTTGAACAAAACGGCGATGTCATACCAGATCGACCAGTTCTGCACGTACCAGGCATCGAGGCTGACACGCTCGGCATAACTGGCGTCGTTGCGTCCACTGATTTGCCAAAGCCCCGTCACGCCGGGCAAAACCCGCAGATACAGATTCACATAGGCGCCATAGCGCCCGAGTTCGGCGTCCACGATGGGGCGCGGACCGACAAGACTCATCTCGCCCCTGACGACATTGATGAGTTGCGGAAGCTCATCGAGGCTTCTCTTGCGCAGAAAGTTGCCGATCGGCGTGACGCGGGGGTCGTTCCTAAGCTTGAAGTCTTTGTCCCACTCGGCACGAGCCAACGGATCGTTAGCCAGCACCTCCTGCAATACCTTTTCGGCATCGGGGCGCATGGTTCGGAACTTGAGGCACTTGAACGGCTTGCCGTCGCGCCCCACGCGTGTCTGACCGTAGAAAGCCGTTCCGCCGGCATTGCGTATCATCGATGAAATGATGGCGAAAAGCGGCAACAGTAAGACCAGCAGGGTGCTCGCGACGACCAGATCGAACGCCCGTTTCAGCCATCGATAGCTTCTGCGCGTAAGGTTGTTGCGAACAGTGAGGAACAATACCTCGTGGCAAAAGAAATGCGAAAGTTGCGTGCCAAAAAGCGGCAAGCCGCGAATCGGCGGGATCACGTGGATATTCCGACGGCTTGCAGTAAGGTGCTGGAGAAGCGTTTGGCTTGCCGCGCATGACACATCGTCGAGCGCTACGACGAGTTGCGCGCCCTCGTATGCACGCAGCAGGTCGTCGAGGGTGGGCGATGGCGAGAAAACCGGATAGGTCTCCGTGCCGATCGAAATCCCCTCTCGAACGGCACACGCCGGGCTGGCCGCGTTCACGTCGACGAAACCGAGCAGCCGATAGCCCATACCTTGCGCGCCCCTCAGAGCCTGCCACGCGTCTCGAGCGTTGTCTCCACAACCGATGATCAGGACTGCTTGGCGCCAGAGACCCACGGCGTCGAGCAACGCCCTAGCGGTAACACGGCCCAGCGGTAAGATTGCAAACGCACAGCCCCACGTCCACAGCGTGACACCTCGCTCAGCGCCTATGCCCGCGTAGAAGATGATGGCGCCGGCTAACATCAGCACGACACTCAACGTCTGAGCGATTTCACGGAGCTCGTCCCCAAACGGCCGGCGACGTGCGTAATGTTCGAGGCCAACCCAGAACCACCCGACTGTCAGCAGCGTCAGCGCCAGATGAACGAATAGCGCCCTGGCGCCATAGCTCGCCCATGCAGCGGCGCCACGCGTGTCGGGAAGACCCAGCAAAGCGAAATCGACAAGGAGCACCAGCACGTCGGTACCCGCTAGCGTGAGTTTCACGGGCCAATAAACTTGGGCGAATCGCCCCTGCTCGGTGCGTCGCGCGCACAGCAGGCAAATGCCCAGGAAGGCAATCAGCGCGGCGGCGCATAAAACAGACGTGCGGTGGGCCATATAGAGGCCCCATTGCTCGAATGCAGGCGGCAGCGCGAATCCGGAGGTGGCCGCTTGTCGCACCGTGTCGGAATCCGGCATGTGGACCGCATATTGCGCGACGTAATTCTTGACCCCTTTCGCGGCCAACAGGACAAACAGAAGGGCGATGAGAGGAGGAAAAAGTGCGCCGCGCTTATTCATCACCGCCCCCCGCGAATGCACAGCTCCACACCGTGGCAACGCGCTGGACGATCGTGGTCGTGCAATATCCCATTTCTTGCCTCACCTATTATTATTTCTCGTGATTGACAAAGGCAGCCTCCCGTCGATGAAGCGCATCTCGTTCGAGACGCAGCAAGGCTGCCGCCACAGCGGAGACATTTGACGGTTGAGCAACGCTATCCGGAAAATGCGGTTACGCGAACCTCCTTGCGATGCCCAATAGTCTCGAGAACAACGGTCGAGGGATTACGGTGCTAGCGATGCCTTTGCACCAGTGCATCACCATCCGTTTTCCATAAAAACACATCGCCAACGCGACCTTCCCGCCATGCATGATCGACGCGCGATATGCATCCTTCAATCCAATGTAATACAAAAGATCGGAGTTGCCGCCAAGCCTGAAATTGACGACAAGGTCAGGCACATACCTTACCTTTAAATCCTTCCTATTCTTTACCAGGCGCAGCAGCCATTCGTAGTCCGGGGCAACCCGGAATCGCTCATCGAATAATCCGATCTCATCGAATAGAGCCCTACGTATGACCATCGTCGGAAAGTTGACGCAAGGCATCTGGTAGAAGGCACCCATCCTTCCAAAGAAAGCTGGATCCCCGTTCAATCGGTGCAACGGCGCCCCATCGCTGGACCGCACCTGGATATCTCCATAGACTATATCCGCACCGCTTACCGCGATTGCATCTACCGCCGCCTCGATAAATTTCGGCTCAATCCAATCATCGGCATTCAGAAAAAAAACATACCTCGCGCCGGACAATAAGATGGCTTTATTTTGCGCATCGACGATACCTCGATCTTTTTCCGAGACCCATTGATCGATATGCGCATCATACGATCTCAATATATCGATAGTCCCATCGTTCGAAGCCCCGTCTACGACGATGTAATCGAGGCGCTCCAGCGCGGTCTGTTGAAGGACGCTTTCAATGGTCGATGGCAACGTATCCACTGCATTGCGCACGAATGTCAAAATCGACACCGAGGGGTGTTGCGTCGAGACACCTCGGCTACCACCGCGAAGCACCTCCTCGACAGCGCCGGCGGACGTCGCGACCATCATTGGCCACTCCTGACTGCAGCGTAAAATATCCCCTTGAGCCAAGGCGGGCTGAGCCTGAATATCGGGTAGACCATAACGCCGACCACCCACCCGGTTATGCTGATTTTTCGAGCCATCAGAGCGCGGGTTCGAAATTTTACTTCTGTCCAAATATACCCAATACCCCCTCTTCTATTTCTTTGCTCTCGCGAAATTCTGACGTAGACCAGCGGCTTCTGGATGCAGTAATATTTTGCCCCTCGGAGCAATAGCTTGAGATAAAGATCATAATCCTCGAGCAATCCGACCGATTCGTTATATCCACCGACACTCATCAGCAGATCTCGCCGAAGAACGATAGTTGGATGAGATATGATGTTTCTATAATTCAAATATCTTGCGATCTGGCCATGAAACTCCGGCGTTCTTTTTGTCGCCAGTACTTCTCCTTCGACCTCAAACTCCGCATGCCAGGAGCAGATCACGTCTACCGCAGGTTCCGCGGCAAGCGCTTTCAGTTGCACCTCGAAGCGATCCGGGTGACAAATATCATCGCTGTCCATGCGGGCAATCAGGTCGTACTTAGCCGCGGTCAAGCCGTAGTTCAACGCCGCCGCAAGCCCCTTCCGCGCCTGTCGCAGTATGGTCCACTCGATCAGCGGTGCCGAGCCCCGTACGCTTTCAACCGCCTGTTCCTGATCTTTCGGAATCTCACCGTCGATGACCAGCACCACCTGTGCCGGCGGAAGGCGCTGCGTCGCAAGGCTACTCAATGAAGCCCGCAGCCATTCGGCCCTAACGCCGAAGTAGGTGGACATGAGCACCGTCAATGGCGCACTGGCATGCTTCATAGCTGGACGCTGATGCTGTATCGTCGAAGAAGAAATAGCCCGGAAGCAACGAAGAGCGATTCGGATAAAATTAATACACCGGCCATCTCCGTTGCCGAAAGTGCGCCTCTCAGAATCCATATCAAAACAAACCCGATCCCGAAGGTCGCGCAAAGAATTTTAATCAGCAAAAACTCTTGCTTGTTTGCGATCAAATATTGAGTGACGAAACCCTCGCGAATAGCCGTCAACACCGGCAATGCGGCGAGGATTTTCAGTACATTCGCGCCACTCGAGAACGCACGCCCAAAAACAACGTGAAGCAACCATCCCGAACAATCGAAGGTGATCAAGCCCGCTATCAATGCCATTCCAATCATTATCGCGGACGACAAGACTAGATTTCTTTCGGACAACGAATTCGGCGTTGCATTCTTACTGATACGGGGGAAGAAGGCAAATCTAATCGGCTGAGCCACGCTGTACATCGCGCGGGAAATTTTCTCCGAAGCCCCGTACCGTCCCACTTCGTACGAGCTGGCGAATTTTGCGAGCGCGAGCGGTTGGAGTGCTCCCAGAAGCGTTCCAATCAAATGCAGTAGGCCCATCGGGGCGGCATCGCGCCAGCAGGCCATCAAAGGCTTGCACCCCACCGATCGCCAGGAAAAACGTACGTTTGCCAGTATCAGGAGAATCGAGAAACTCGATGCAGCCGCGAGCGCTTGGATAGCGAAGCATCGCCAAATATCCGCGGGCCCGCGAACCAAAATATAGACACCAACGACCACAATGGTTTTACCAAGCGCATCACAAAGGCTCGGCATCATCATTTTTTCGATTCCCTGATAATACCAGGTAAGACTGAATCCTTGAAATGCACCAGCAAGAATCGCCAATACGAGTACCCAAAAATCAACTTTCGGAAGCAAGGCGAAGTAGTATGCCGTGAAAATAGCAATCGCCCCCAAAAGCGCCAAGCAGAATTTAATTAAATTGACATATACGAACGTTTCCGCCAGAAAAATCGCATTTTCTCTTCGACGCGAAATAGATCTTACGCCTGACACATGAAAGCCAAAATCGGAGATGGCTATCATGATTATCGAGATAGTCTGTGCGACCGTAAACACCCCCCACCCGGCGACCCCCAGGCGTGGTCCCAGGATCGGCAAGATGATTAAAGGCGCAGCCATCGAAATGGCATACGAAAAATAGAGGAAAACGATATTTCTAAGCACAACCATCGCTCCACGAGGTCGCCGGTTTGCTATCGACGAGACAGAGTGCGTAAGGTGTGAGTCAGCTTTGTGATGGAAGCGATCGTCGACGAGCTCGCGTGCTCGACAACGTACATACCGGCCTTCCGTAGGAGAGGCGCTTCCAGCCAGTCGTTGTGCGTCGGCTCTGCATAGGTATCAGTGGGTGGCGCATTGTTGAAGTAGCTCCCATCAACTAGCGAAACAAGCTTGTAATCCCTGTTGACATCGCGAAAACCAGCCCCCCAGCCGACTCCGTAGGTGGACGACCATTTCGCCTTGAACGCGCGAAAATCAACATCGAATGCCATGGACTTCTTAGGCGCGGCGGAAAAGTATCTCTCGATAGATGAAAATATTAGCTTGCTTTGATAGCACAACTGAGCTCGCCCACCGTTGCGCCAAACTCTAAGCCCTAGATCCGGGTCGCCATAATGAGAGATAAACTCCCTCGAAAACAGTCCGCCCACAGCCTCGGCACTCGCGCGGCTGATCGCCGGGTAGTATGGGTAATATAGACCATATACCGTGCCGAAATAATTTCCGCTTTTATTCTGTCCAGCGACGAAAGGAAAATGATTGCGTTCGTGCGTGACAATGAAATCTACGATATGCCTGAGCCAGCCGCGAGTCACCAGCACGTCATCGGAGAGTAAAACAATGATATCCCCGGACGCCGCCTCGTATCCACGGGCGATTGCATTGCAAGTACCCTGAGGCACGTCCTCCTTTAGCCAGACAATCAACCTCCCTTTAGGGCTAAATGGGCTGATGACGACGATTTCGTGCTCCACTCCTTGCGCCCCCAGATCTATCGAGCGCAGAAGACCGTCGAGCAGCTTTTCCCTTAGCGTCGGCACTATGATGCTAACCTTCATTTGACCGCTCCAATCCGTTCAAAGTCGCCTTAAATCGCGCACTCAATCGAGCCGTGCATTCAATTCACCCACCGATTCAAGCTGTTTGTTTAGGCAACGCTTGGCCAAGGCCTCCGGTCACAAATTTCGTCATGAGCGATTTTCGTCGGGGGGGTCAAAATTTCTCGATCGCTGTTCAAGGTGGCGCAGATGCCGATCATTAGCCAGCCAAACACGTCGTATCCCACGAATTGAAAAAAACCTGTTACGGCGTACGCAAGAAGTGCAACGCCGAACACTTTATGCTCGCCGCTATTCGATCGCAAGGATTTCCTAATGGTCGATATCAGCAGAAGCGCAAATAAAACACCGGATTGAAAACCACCGTCTATTGTGTTCTGCAAGTAAATATTATGAAAATTGTTTTCCACCAGCGCTCGACCTATTTGACCTTCGAGCAAATTAAATGAGTTCCCTATTCCGCTTCCCCAAGGGTGGTTCATCAGCAATTCGACCCCATTGGTCCAGAGCAGCGCGCGCCCAACCGAGTCGTTGTCCAGCTCGGAACCGATGGACAGGAAGCGAGTGACGATGTTGTCCTGAGCGGTGGACACATCGACAAGTACCGCTGCAATCAGGCCGAGCACCAGTAGGGACGCGAACAACTGTTTCAAATTCGGCTTTTTATGAAACTTGAAGAGCGCCGCCATGACACAGACAATAAATCCCGATCGACTTTGATATAGAACGGATATGACTATCGAAACTGCCAACGCCACCCAAAAGCGCTTATCCTTGAGCAAAAAGATCGCCGCTATTCCACAAAACGTAGCCTCGATATTTGGGCCGCCTGATGAAACCCACGGAACATCAAAGAATGCCCCCTGCCCCACGACCGCCGCCCGAAGAAATAAATTAATATACAGAATGGCTTTTATCGCAACGACGGCAAGATATAACTTCGCAGCCTTTCTAAAATAAGTCAACACCGTCTCACAGCCTAAATATCGAATCAGATGAAACCCGAAAATAAACGTAAGAGCCGCAAACGGCAACTGAATGAACTGCTTATTGAATCCAATCTGCCAATAAACATAGCCATTGGATAGCAGCGCGACCGCGAAATAACTCCAAATCAATTTCGCTCGTGCAGGAAAGCACAGCGGTCTGCGTATTAGGAGTTGCCCCAAGCATAGAAGCGCCAACACATGGTACAGGCGAATCGAGGAGCCCTTGTGCGTGATCTCTACGAGTACGATCGCGGGATAGAAAGAAAAGACTACGAAAAGAAACGCGATCGGCGCCGCTGGCTTGAAGGGCTTCGTTGCGATCCTGAACGGATTCATTGCCATCTGAAGATTGGCCCTTTCTGTTCCGCGGCAAACATTCCTACGGCTTGATTGTGCCTGCTCGTTTCAGACATTGCCGTAGCGAGTATTTTTGACCATCGTATAGCCTTTGACGAGTTCACTGATGCCACGGTCGAGAGAAAACTCGGGCTTGAAGCCGGTCGCTTCGATTTTAGCGTTCGATACGATGTAATTGCGCTGGTCAGGATCCTTGCCGACCGGAGCTTCGATATACACGAACTCCGGGCACTGCCGTTTAATTCGCTCGCACAGCTCTTTCTTGGAAACGTTGGCATCCGAGAGCCCAACATTGTAGATTTTCCCGGTCATATCTTCGTGATGAATCAGCCCGTGCTGAAACACCCTTGAAACATCCCGAACATGAATATAATTTCGCTTGAAATGACTCTCGAACAGAACGACGAATCGATCATGGACCGCTCGGTATGTGAAGTCGTTGACGAGCAGATCGATTCGCATTCTCGGAGACATTCCGAAGACGGTCGCCAACCGAAAGCTGATGGCCGACGGATGCTCCATCAACGCCCTCTCGATGGCTACCTTTTCGATCGCGTACTGGGAAATCGGCCGCAGCTCGGATTCTTCCGTGCAAAAGTTGTTTTCGTCGCCACTGCCATAGGCGCTATTGGTCGTCGGCATCAAGACGATCTGCTGCTTGGAAAGCAACCTGAGCATCATCTCGATCGCATCGTGGTTGATGGTCGTCGCACCCACGGGATCGGCGCTACAAAGCGGCGCCCCGACCAACGCGGCAAGAGGGATAACGACGTCCGCCTCTTTCATCAGCTTCGCCATCGTGCTTTCGGAGCGAATGTCGCCCTTCACGATTGAGAAGTTAGCGTAGTGACAAGCGTGATTCAAGCTGGCCTGCTTGTACATGAAATTGTCGAGCACCGTGACCCGATGACCTGCGGCGAGCAGATCCGGAACCAGTGTCGACCCAAGGTAGCCTGCGCCCCCTGTCACGAGAATGTTATAGGACTCCAATGTTTGCCCCCAATTGTTGAAAAATTGCCCGCACCCCAATGCTTCAGCGAAGCATCTCAGATGCGCGGCGATAATCGTCCGGCACGCCGATGTCGATGAAGCCCCCCGGGAAAGCCATCCCATACAAGGAGGCGCCGGCCCGCAATGCCGACGGCAGCAGTTCCTGTTCCAATGAGACGCTGTCTCCAGGGCGAGCGCCGGTATGCAGCAAGCAGTCGGGTTCGATCAGATAAACGCCGCCGTTAGCCAACGCGCCCACTTCTCCCCGTTCGACCTCCAGCGAATGCACGCGCCCATCCTCGGCCACGCTCAAGCCCATGTAGCGTCCGGCCTCATTGCTGCGAAACAGGGCAAGGGTCCAGTCGGAATCGCGTTCTGCATGAAGCGCTGCCAGCGACCGGAGATCGACCTCGAAATAAGTGTCGCCGTTGAGGACGAGGAAGGGCCCTTCGCCGGTCAGGCGGCTCGCGGCAAGGAGGACACCGCCCCCCGTACCCATCGGGGTCTCTTCAATCGCGTACTCGATCGCGGCATCGCGGTAACGGCTTCCAAAGTGAGCCGTGATCGCGCCATGCAGATAACCCACCGAGAGAACGAAGTGCTCGATTCCCTGGCCGATCCAGTAGTCGATCTGATATTCGAGAAAGGGGCGGCCGTTCACCGGCGCCATGGGTTTCGGCAAATCAGGGACCGCCGCGCGTAAGCGGGTTCCCAAGCCCCCGGCCAATACGATGGCGTGCCTCACCACGTTTGCCTCGCTCAGTCGACGGAATTAAGGATGGCGCAAACCTCGTCCACTTCTCGATTCTTCAGATCAGGAAAGTTGCCGATGTAGAAGCCGTAGAAATGGATGTGCTCGGTTTCGGGAAACGCTTTGTGGTAACCCTCGGGAACGATGCTTTTCAGGTAAGGCTGCCTCAGTTGATTGCCACCACCGGCACTGCCCCGACGAAACTCGATCCGCGCTTCCCGCATCGTCGCCATTACCCGCAGAACAAATGCGTCGTCTGGCTCCCTAAGCACCACATTGAATGCGTAATTGCTCGATCCCTCGAGCTTGAAATCGGTCCGATACTTCTTCGCATCTATCCGACTCAGGAAGCGTGCAAAATTCTTCGTACGGCGTTCTACGTTGGTGTCGAGCCGCTTGAGCTGACTGCGCCCTAGAATGCCTCCGATTTCCGTATTACGCACGTTGTACGCAGGGAAAGCAAAAATGAAATCCGGGTTCAATTCGGGGTTCTGCTGCTGATGCGTCGCCCGGACCGCCGGGTCGTTCGCTTCTCGAACCATCCCATGCGAGCGAAGCATCCGAGCCTGCTGATAGACGTGCGGATCGTTCGTGCAAATCATCCCGCCTTCGATGGTGCTCAGGTGGTGGGCATAGTAGAAGGAAAAATTCGAAACCCAGCCGAAGCTACCTAGACGCTTGCCATCGTGAGTTGCGCCGTGCGATTCGCAAACGTCCTCGATCAACGGGATCTTTCTCCGTTGAAGCGCTTCAAGCAGTTCGTCCGTCAAACCGTCGAAACCTTGGGCGTGGGTCAGAAACACGGCCCGCGTCTTTTCATTCAGTTTGGCGAGGATTTGCTTCGAGTCCATCGCCAGCGAGCGCGGATCAATGTCGACGAACACGGGCGTGAAGCCGTTCTGCAGTACGGATGCAATGTCGGAAACCCACGTCAGCGAAGGCACGATCACTTCTCCGCCTTCCGGATGCCGAATCTTGAGGATCGCCATCGTAAGCAGGTTTGCCGACGCGCCCGAGTTCACGAAGACACTGTGCTTTACCCCCAACCATTCGGACCATTCCTCCTCGAAGGCCCGGACGTTCGCTCCATGCGTGAGAATAGGATCGTCCTGCTTCAGATGCTCGATGACGAGATCCAGATCTTCTCGGGCAATATTGTTGCGCATCAAAGGATACGACGACACGATTTCTCCACGTGATCGAATCGGAAGTTTGAGGACACCTCGCGGCTACCGTTTAGGCGGCGACCCTGTTCGCGAAATCGTGTATGCCTCTTTGTACCGCTTCGGGGCCGATTCCGACGAGTTCGTGAAGCTCGGTGCGTGTGCCCAGGTCGAAACGGTAGGCACCGTCCACCCCGATGTTCAGCATCCTTTTATTCAGCCCGCTTCGCGCCAGAAACTCGAACAGCATTGCGTCCATTCCGCCACGCCCGCGAAAGCCCTCTTCCAGCGAGACGATCCCTTCATACGTGCGCAGTGTTTCCTGAAGCATCGCGGCCGAGAATCGCGACAAGTCGAACAAGTCGATGACACCGACCTCTAGTCCAACCTCGTCCAGACGTTCTGCGACCTTTAGCGCGGTGTGAAGCATGTACCCGGTCGCAATCAAACAAATCGTCTTGCCGCGCCGATGAAGATGAAATCCGAGATCGGCATTCGGCGCGGCTTTGTCGTAGACAACGGGCAGTACCTGCGCGTCGAAGCGCAGATACCGCAGGCCCGGCCCATTCACGCATTGATCGAACATCGATGCCGCCGTGACGTGATCAGCGGGAGACAGGACACGGACGACCGGAATCGCTCGCATCAACGCCAGATCTTCATAGCACTGATGAGTCGGCCCCGAGACCACGTAGCTATAGCCCGCGCCTACGCCGATCAGGTTGACGTTCATCGGCCGCACTTGCGAGAGCAGCGCCAAGTTGAC
This sequence comes from Trinickia acidisoli, assembly GCF_017315725.1. Lineage (NCBI taxonomy): Bacteria > Pseudomonadati > Pseudomonadota > Betaproteobacteria > Burkholderiales > Burkholderiaceae > Trinickia > Trinickia acidisoli. The sequence continues at coordinate 616,869 of NZ_JAFLRG010000001.1, read as the reverse complement.
ACGAATTTGCTCACAGCATCGCATCGTGATGAACGGTGCAATGGCGTAAGCAAACACTTTGAAGTCTTCGAGCGCCAGCCCTGCGGATACGTTGATTAGGTTTTGCTCGGCAATCCCGACATTGACGAAACGATCCGGGAAATCTGTTCGTATCTTGTCGAGCACCGGGGAGCCGAAATCGGCGGTCACGAAAAAAACTCGAGAGTCTTCCGCCATCGCGCGCCAAATGCGTTCGAGAAAGGCATCGCGCATGGCCAACGGTTTGTCGCTCACGAATGTTGCTCCAGCAGACGATCGATAAGTTCCGGCTTCGGATTGATGATGTGCGAGAGGGGAGCATTCTCGAGGCCCGGCACGCCATGCCCTTTCAAGGTCCGAGCAATGAGCGCCTTTGGTTTGCCGTCGAACTTGCCTATCTGAGCGTGCAATGCGGCTTGCACCGCATTCACGTCGTGCCCATCTACTTCGGCGCAATCCCATCCGAATGCTCGAAGCCGGTCGGAGAGCGCGCCGTGCGAAACGATGCTATCGGTGTAGCCGAGCATGCTGATGTGATTATCGTCAACGACGAGATGCAAATTATCGAGTTGATGCTGAGAGGCAAACATGATTGCCTCCCAATTGGCGCCCTCGTGGAGCTCTCCATCGCCGGTCACGACGAAAACGTGGCGATCGCTACCTTTGCGCCGAAGCCCGAGCGCGATTCCCGCCCCCACGCCCAGGCCGTGGCCCAGAGAGCCGTTTACCGTTTCATAGCCCGGTATCACCGGATCGGGGATGCCGCCCAAAAAGCCGCCCGCCTCACCCACGCTTTCGAGCGCTTGCATCGGAAAAAATCCCAGATCCGCGAGAATCGGATACATGCAGATCGATCCATGCCCCTTGCTGATGATGCAGCGGTCACGCCGCGGCGAGCGAGGATCGCTGGGGTCGAAGCGGACGATGCCACCGTAGTACAACGCGGTAAATATCTCGACCGCGGAAAGCGACGATGCCAACCGAGTTTCGGGCGCCCTTCGATGGATAGCCAGCGTCTCTCTCCAGACCCAACGCGCCTTCTGTTGTAAGTCGATGGAGCGATCGTTCATGCTTTAGCCTCCGCGTTTTGCATAGCTTGCAGATACCACCGATAGGTATCCTGGAGCCCAGCGTCGAATTCGACGCTGTTGCGCCAGCCAAACCCCTTTATTCGACTACTGTCCAACAGTTTCCTGGGGGCGCCGTCCGGCTTCGAGGTATCCCATTCGATCTCTCCCGCATACCCTGTCACGCTGGCCACCGCCTCCGCGAGTTCACGAATCGACAGATCGCATCCCGTTCCGACATTGATCGGAAATCGCAGGTGTTCCGTATCGCCTTGCAGGAGTGCGATGCACGCATCGGCCACATCGTCGGCATGGATGAACTCGCGGCGGGGGTTGCCGCTTCCCCAAAGCGTGACGCTCGCGGCGCCCCGTTGCTTCGCTTCATGGAAACGGCGTATCAGCGCGGAAAGGACATGCCCCGATTTCGGGTCGAAATTGTCATTGGGACCAAAGGCGCTGTTGGGGATCAAGGGTATGAATCGCTGCTCGCCATATTGCTGGTTGTAGGCCAAACACATTTGCACGCCGGCCAACTTCGAGACCGCATAGGCAAGACTCGTTGACTCCGGAATGCCGGAAAGAAGCAATGATTCGGGCATGGGCTGCGGACAGTCGCGCGGATACATGCACGACGAGCCGAAAAGGATCAACTTTTTCACGCCCGCTCGGTGTGCCGCTCTCAGCACATTTAGTTGAATCGCAAGATTCGTATTGATGAAGTCCGCCGGATACAACTGATTCTCGACGATGCCACCAACGCGTCCGGCCGCGAGAACGACGTAATCCGGACGGCTATTGTCGAAGAACTCATCAACCGCGCTCGACTCAGTGAGTTCCAGTTCGTGATGCGGCTTCAACAGCAATCGTTCAAAACCGACACGCCGGAGTCGGCGTACGCACGCCGAGCCGATCAGGCCAGTGTGGCCCGCGACGTAGATCCGCGATGTAGCGTGCACGATTACAGCCCGTTCGGTTGATACAGCACGACTCGGCTACCGGAATCCTCGAAATCGAACGGCACATGGACCAAATGGCTCAGGCGCTCTCGAATCGCGGGTTGATCTTCAGGTTTAGCAAACAACAGAAAAAAACCGCCGCCGCCCGCGCCGAGAATTTTCCCTCCAATCGCACCGGCTTTGCGTGCGGCCTCATAGACATTGTCGATCTCAGGTGTGGATACCAAGTGCGACAATCTACGCTTGCATTGCCAACTTTCATCGAGAAGCTTACCCAGATCCTCGATTGGCCGATTGGTGTTCCTGAGAATCTCGACGGCCTCATCCACCATTTCCTGCATACGCGTGAGTTCGCTCTCGCGTTTATTCAGATTTTCAATCTTTGATTTAGCCACTTCTGAGGCAATTCGCGAAAGCCCCGTGAAGCACAGCATCAGGTGATCGTGAAGCTCGCCTAGTCGAGCGGTAGGAAGTATCAGCGGCGACACATCGAATGAATCGTCGCTATGAAAGTCGATCCGATTGAATCCGCCAAACGCCGCGGAGATCTGATCCTGAGATCCGACATTCTCGCCGATCAGCTCTTGTTCGATGTGGATAGCATCCTTGGCAAGCGTACCCTTATCTACCATTTTCCCCCGGAGGGCTTGCAGCGCGTGCGTCAGGCCAACCGTAAACGCAGAGCTCGATCCCAATCCCGACCGAGCGGGAAGATCGCCATCATGATGTATCTCGAGCCCTTCTTCGACCTCCGCCCAATTGAGTACGGCATGCACCGACGGGTGCTCGATCTGATTGATCGTTTTTGCATTTTCAATACGAGAGTAAACGATTCGATATTTATGATCGAAGAACGGCGGCAATGGCCGGCACGAGATGTAGCAGTATTTGTTGATGGTCGTTGCCAGAACGGATCCGCCATGATCCCTATACCAACGAGGGTAATCCGTTCCGCCTCCAAAAAAAGAGATTCTGAACGGCGTGCGGCTAATGATCATTGAAACCCCCGACTACCAGGAAGGTAAGGCCGGCTCAGCCTCGCTCGCGCATGCTACCGCCCTGCCATGGCGCGATTGGCTAAGCGCAGCTGAAGATGATCGGTATTCTCTACCACGAAATCCAATACTCGCTGCTTGGCACGCCGATGGATACGTCCATCTAGGCGCACCGCCAGTCAATGGGGACGCTCCCCCCTCAAGCCTTCGTCAACTGCGCTATCGGTACGGTCAGCCGCACAGGCCGGCTTAACAACTCGATCAACACCATCGCGCGCTGGTTGCCGTCACTCATCTGGTAGACGGCTTCAATGCCGGCAAACGCACCTTCGACCATTCGAACCCGCTCTCCCGGCGTAAATAACCGTTCGGGATGCCTGGCTTCGATTTCGGCCGGCGCGCGCAGCACCGATATCAACGCCTCTTCCACTTTAGCCGCTCGGCCTCCGAACATCACGAGCCGGCTGACACCCTTTGTAGATCGAATAGGGGCCCAGCTTTGGCCGGTTCCACTATCGTCGAGTTCGATGAAGAGATAACGCGCGAACATGGGCTCGACCACGACGCACTGCTTTCCGCGCCGAATCCTCTCGATCGTAAGCAAAGGCAAATAGCACCTGTAGCCTTGCCGTTCGAGATTTTCAACCGCGCGCCCTTCTTGTCGCGGCCTTGTATGGACGAGATACCAGTTCATAAGCCATCCCGAGGCTCGACGCGTGCGTCACCGCGCTGGCAAAAAACCAGTGACCACCCATCCTTGAACCGCTGGCTGGAGTCGTCGAACGATTGGGAGTGCCTAGCGCGGCTGACGACGAACTTGTCGGCAATGCTGGCGAGTGTGGAGCTCAGCGACATCGCATCCATCAAAAGCCAAAAGACTTGACGGAACGGACTGCCGGCAGCATGTGTAAGATAAACCCAAAAAAAGAGCGTACCAATGCATATGCACGGTAGGTAAATAGGGTGCCAGGCATCCCATCCATATCCGAATCGCCGGAACCGCCCCATCCCCATTATTTTCCCCACTTGCGTTCTGAGTAACTTCGTGGTCCGTTCATTACGTTGCCGTCTGCTCGGCATGCAACGTCGCGAAGCCATTCTAAGCGATCAGGACTAGGCGATCAAAAGTCCGAACGTCCGTATTAACGCTAACTTTTTACGAACAACATACTTAATCTTTCAATTATTACAGATTGCATTTGCACCCGAGAACTCGGACAACGGACAGACTATATTGGCTATTCGATCGAATTGGGACACTCGAGGAAAGTTTATTTCTTTCAATAACCAGACTCAATTCTTTCAATGATGATCAATTTTATTTCGATTTAGCGTGATCGTGATTGTGGTCCCTGATGCAGCAGTCAATGCCCTCCCTCGAAATGCAGCTCGATCCGGCACCCTGGGCGGTTATCGCCAATGGCGAGCGTCGCGCCGTGCACGCGCGCGACCGCTGCCACTAGGCTCAAGCCCAAGCCATGTCCATCGGTCGACACCGCTTGTCCGACGCTGCGATAGAACGGGCGTAGCACAGCCTCCCGCTCACCGGCGGAAATGCCCGGCCCCGTATCGATCACGGCCAAGCGTGGAGCGTCCCGCCCGCCGACCCGTCGCGCCTCGAGTCCAACCACCCCGCCGGCGGGGGTGAACTTCAATGCGTTGTCGAGCAGATTCTCGACGGCGCCGAACAGCAGATCGACGTCGCCATGCACGCGCACCGCATTGTCCGTCTCGATCCGCAGCTCGATCCCGCGTTCCTGCGCAACGGGTTCGTACAGATCGAAGATATCGTGCACCAACGCATCGAGCCGCACCTCGCCGAAGCTGCCGCGACGCTCGCCCGCCTCGACCTCGGCAATCCTCAGCAAGGCGGTGAAGCGGCCGAGCACCACGTCGACCTGACCGATCGCCGCATCGAGCGCCTGTTCGTAGTCGGCCGGCAACGCGCCACGTCGTCGCGCACGCTCGAGCCCGGCGCGCAGCCGCGTCATCGGCGTGCGCAAATCGTGCGCGATACCCGCACACACGCCGCGCACCTCGATCACGAGTTGTTCGATCTCGTCGAGCATCGAGTTGACGATCACGACGAGACGATCGACATCGTGCCGCGAGCCCTGCGTCGGCAGCCGGCGGCTCAGATCGCCCGACATGATCTCTTGCGCCCGCTCTGCGATCTCGCGGATGCGTCGGTTCGACAAGGCATTCATGGCTGCGGCGAAACCGGCCGCGAGCACGATCGTCAACGCCAGCCCGCCGCATAGCGTCCGGATCAGCGTGGTATCGAAATCGCGAATCCCGTCTGTCGAATGGCCCACCACGACATAGAGGCCGCTCGTCGTCGGCACGACGATGCCGCGATAGTAGTGGGCGCGCTGCTCGCCCTCTCCCGCCGGTGTCGAGTAGTCGAAAGGCTTGCCGGGGTGTTGATGCGGAAGCTGCCGGATATTGCCGGCAAGCCAGACACCGCTCAGGTCGAATAGGCCGTAGGGCCGGCTGCGCGCCACCTCGCGCCGCGCCAGCGCCGAGATCTCCGCGATCGCGTCGCTGCGCCCGATCGTGTGGAATTCGTTGACTTCGCCGAAGAGACGATCGTCGATTTGGTGGACGAGATAGCGGTCAGTCAGCCAGTAGAGCAACGCGAAGAGCAGAACGGCGGAGACGACGAACGCCACGGACAATGCGGCGATGCCCGTCGGACGAAGACGCCGGCTCGAACGCTCGATGCTACGCATGCAGCGTATAGCCCACGTTGCGCACGGTATGGATCAGTTGCGGCAGCGCGCCGTTCAAGCTGATGCGGCGACGCAGTTGGCCGATGTGCATGTCGATCACGTTGGTCTGCGCGTTGAAACTGTAGCTCCACACCGCCTCGAACAGCATCGCGCGCGTGACGACTTGTCCGGCGTTGAGCATCAGGTACTCAAGCAGCGCGTATTCGCGCGGCTTGAGCTCGACCGGTTGGCCCGCGCGACGCACCGTGCGCAGGCGCGGATCGAGTTCAAGGTCTCCCACGAGCAGACGTGCATCGTTCACCGACACGCTGCGTCGACGCAGTAGCGCATTCAGGCGCGCGGACATCTCGAGTGCGTCGAACGGCTTGGTGAGGTAGTCGTCGCCGCCCGCGCGCAATCCGCGCACACGGTCGTCGACCGCCGCCAGCGCGGATAGGATCAGCACCGGCGTGCTGCGGCCGACATTGCGCAGCGTCGAGAGAATCGACAAGCCGTCGATATCGGGCAACATGCGATCGAGCACGATCGCCTCGAACGCGCCGTCGAGCGCCTGCTGCAGCCCCTGGTGCCCGGTCGCGACGCACAAGGCGTCGAAGCCGAAGTCGTCGAGCGCGGCGCCGAGTTCGGCACTCACGAGCGCGTCGTCCTCCACCACCAGGATGCGCGGACGGCGCGCCACACCGGCAAAGCCCGGCATTGGATTACGGGCCGACGCGCGTACCGCCGGCTTCGTTCTGAGCGAGTGCATGAGGAGAGGTCCAGTTGACGCCCGGCAGTATGCCGGCACCTTCGCGCACGACGGCCTGCAGCGTGTCGGGCGAGAGGCCGAGCGCGCTGACCACGGTCGGCGCGACCTCCGTCGTCGAGACCGGATACCGGACGCGTCGGCCGCCGGCGAGCCGCGGGCTCGACAGGATCAACGCAACGCTCGTGTCGTCGTCGTGAAATCCTCCGTGCTCGGCCAGCTTGCCATCATTGGGTGACGTGTAGATGACACCGTCGCGCGTCACCACGACGAGGTCCGGCGTGCGGCTGTCCTTCGTCGGAGACGGGAACAGTCGGGCCAAGCGCGTGCCGTGCAGCACATCGCGAATGCCCAGTTCCTTCGCATGCGCGCGCAAGGCTGCCGCAATCTTCGCGGTGGCCGACGGATCCTTGAGCCAGATCAGCGCGCCATGATCGACGGTGATCTGGGCAAGCGCGCCGGGTGCGGCGTCTCGCACGGCCTGCTCGAGTTTGTCGCTGTCGATCTTATGCAGCAGGGCCCGATCGATGGGGCCGTTGCCGTGCTTGGCCGTGATCACGATCAGCGTATCGTCGCGCAAACCTTTCTTGTCGAGCTCCTGCACGAAACCGCCCAGCAAGCGGTCGACGAAGCCGATTGCCGCGTCGAGGCCCGGTGTGAGGTTACCGTCCGCGTCGCGCCAGCCGTGCAGCTTCTCGCCGACATTGACCGACTGGAAGTTCATGCCGAAGACGTTCGGCACCGGCGCATCCTTGCTGCCGTCGTGCGTGCGCCCGTCGATCTGGTTCAGAATCGCACGAGCCTTCATTGCGTCGTAACGCTCGGTCTTGGCCAGCGAACCGGTGATCTCGGTGGTGGACACGTTGTTCATGCCCTCGTAGTTCGCGCCGATCTCCGGTAGGAAGAGGTCGTCCACGCCGTGGCCCGACGGGCCTTGCACGATTTCATAGGTCGGATGTTTGTCGATCCATGCCGTATAACCGCCCGCATCGCGCACGGCGTCGAAGATCGTGTTCACGCGCAGGTACGCATGCGGAAACAACGGCACGCACCCGTTCTTCGGATCGCGCGGCATCTTGCTGGCGTCGATCACATTCTGCTTGCCGGTATCGACGCTCTCGTCGTAGCGCACGCGCGTGCCGAGCTTGCTGCAATCGCTGCCGGGCGCGGCGAGGCTGCGGTCGTAGCTGTCGTCGTAGTACACGCCGGTCACCGCGGGCGTACCGCCGGTAACGAGCGCCATCAGGCCTGGGAACGAATCGGCGGGCACGACGGTATGTGCGTTCGTATAGGCGACGCCTTCATCCCTGAGCTTGGCCAGCGTGCTGTCCGGATGCGCCGAGGCAAAGTGCGCGAGATCCGAGCCGTGCAGGCCGTCGACGCTGATCAGGAGAACGTGATGAACAGGGGCGCCGGCCGGCAATGCTGCCTGGACCGGAGCGGCCACACACGCGAACGTGGCGATGCACAAAGAAACGAGCGGGGAGGCAAACGGAGCAGCGAACGCTTTCATTCTTGGTTGTCTAGATTGAAGTTGACCCACAATTGTTCGGATAGGCTTTTGCCGGCAAATGCCGCCGGCGGCTGCGGATAAGCCGCATTGCGCACCGCGGCGAGCGCGGCGCGATCGAGCATGCCGACGCCGCTCGACAGCACGAGCCGGACATCGGACACCGCGCCGTCGCGATAGACGAAGGCGACGCGCGCGCGACCATCCATCCCGGCCATACGAGCCGCTTCCGGGTAGTGCAGCGCGGCCTGGATGGCGGCGCGCAGCTCGGCGTCGAAACTGGCATCCGGCCGCGACGGTGGGCTCGGCGGCGGCGCTCGATGGGAAACGGGCGCAGCCTCGGTCGGAGCGGCAGTCGGGATCGGCGCTGGCGCGGGCGGTGCCACCGGTTGCTGCGCGGCCTGCGGCTGCGCAGCGGGCTCGACGTGCGCCACATGCTCGAGGTGCCGCACCTGATGCACGAGCGGCACGCGACGAGGCTGCGCGACCGGCTTGGGCAGCGGCTTCGGCGGTGCAGGCGGTGCGGGCGGCACGGGTTCTGGCGCCTGCACGGGCGGCGCGAGCGCAATCGTCATCGGCGGGGGCGACGGCAGTTCGCGCGGATGCGCGAGCCAGACCAACATGCCGGCCAGCATCAGCGCCTCGGCCGCCAACGCAAGCGCGGCCGACCGATAAAGCGGATTACGCGCTCGCACGACGGGCGGAGTCTGCGGAGTCTGGATAGGGGATGGCGGTCGCGTTTCGATGGTCACGGCCTGCATCTCAGTTGCCCTGGCTCGGCTGGGCCGCGAGCGACACCTGCGTGACGCCCGCTGCACGGCATGCGTCCATCGCCGTGACGAGCGCCTGCAACTGCGCTTGCTTCGAGCCCGCGATCGTCACGACTGTATGCACGCGATCCGGACGCGCAGCGAGCATCGCGGTCAGGTCCGCGGCGCTCAAGGTGCGGCCGTCGACCGAGATGCCGCCGTCGGCCGACAACGTCACGGTGACCTTCGGCGGCGGCAGGCTCTGCGCGCTCGTACTGGACGGCAACTGCGTGCGCAGGCCCGCGTTCGGAATCATGTGCAGCGTGATCATGATGAAGAACACCAACAGAAAAAACATGATGTCGATCATCGGGATGATCTCGATGCGCGCCTTCTTCGCCTCGAAATACTTCACGTTCAGGCTCCGTGTTGCAGGAGCGAGCTGACCACCACGTGCGGCGCGGTGCGTTCGAGCTTCACGCCCTCGTGCGCTTCGTCCCTTGCTGCGCCCCGTGCTGCGTCCGCTAGGCGGTTGACGAGCGCCGTCTTGAGCGTGTCGAGTTGATGCATGACGACGCGCACCCGGTTGTTCAACCCGTTGAAGAAGACGAGGCCGATCATCGCCACGAACAGGCCCGAGGCGGTTGCAACGAGTGCCTCGGCTACGCCGCCCGTCACCTGCGTCGGCGCGTTGCCCGGATCGGACAGCACTTGAAACGCGTTGAACATGCCGACGATGGTGCCGAACAGGCCGAGCAACGGCGCGAGCGTGACGATCGTATCGAGCACCCAGAAGAAGCGGTCGATCTGAGGCGCCTTGCGCATCACCACTTCCTCGAGACGCATCGACAGCGCCTCGCGATCGGCCTGGCCGGCCAAGCGGCCCGCCGTGCCGAACAGGTCGGCGCTCGGCATCCCCTCGTCGCGCACGGCCCAGCTTGCGAGCGTCGTCGCGCCGGGCGTGTCGACACCATCAAGCGCTTCGAGCGCTGCGCGCGTCGTCCGCGCGACACGCTGCAGATACCACGATCGCTCGATGATGACGGTCAAGGCCACGAACAGCAGCGCGGCGATGACATAGAGCACGCCACCCGAATGATTGGCGAGGCGCAACAACGTGTCGGTAGACATGAGACGGAACTCCTTGGCACTGCAACGGTAGGAATAACAAATACGAATCGTCGATCAGAACGTCGTCGAGATCGTGCCGATGACGGCGCGGCCCGGCGCAGTCCAGAACAGCGGCGTACCCAGCGCCACCGTGTTGCCGGCCGTGCCGATGATGCTCGTGCGGTTGAACACGTTGTCGATCTGCAAGCCGATCTTCGTGTCGTGCGACCACGGCGTCAGGTTGTCGATCGTGTACGTCGCGGCCAGGTTGAACAGGCCGTAGCCGCCGAGCGGCTGGCTATTGCCGTTGACATCGGTGTAACCGTTAGGCTGGCGGCCGACGAACTTGAAGATCGCCGATGCGTCGAGCGGACCGCGCGAATACAGCAGCCCGGCCGCGGCCGTCATCTTCGGCGCGCTCTGCACCCAGCCGGAGCCATCCTTGAACTTTGCCGAGTTGAGCGTGAGGTTGGCGTAGACATTGAAGCCATGGCCGAGCGAAACCGTGCCTTCCGTCTCGAAGCCCTTGTAGTCGGCGCCGCCGCCGTTCGAGAAATAAGTGACGCCGCCGACGGTGTGGTTCTTCACCATGTTCAGGAAGTCGATGTAGTACAGGTCGGCGTCGAACGTGACGCGATCGCTCTTGTACACGGTGCCGAGCTGGTAGTTGTTGGTCTGCTCCGGATCAGGCTGCCCCGACACCGCCGGAGCATTGACGTAGAGCACGTTCAGGTTGGGCGCGAGGTATCCCTGCGCGAACTGGACGTACGTGCTCCAGTTCGGGTTGAGTCGCTCGTTGACCGTGATCGACGGCAGCAGCTTGGTCCACGTATGGCCGTAATCGAGCGGCGTGCCCGTCTTTTGATTCTCGGGCGTGTAGATGTTGCGCGAGAAGTCGACATAGCGCAGGCCCGGCGTGATCGTCAGACCGTATTGCGGCAGCTTCCACTCGTATTGGGCGAACGGCTGGAACACCAGGAAGGTGTCTTGCATCGTGTCGTTCAGCACCGGGTCCGACGGCGGCAGCGCGAAATTGAGCGTGTCGTCGACGTCGAAGTTGTTGCGGAAGTTGGTCTGGTACGCGAGCCAGCCGCCAAGGGTCAGCTTGCCGGGCCCGAGATCGCGCTCGGCGCTGAAGATGTCGCCCCAGGCGCGGTAGTTGTTGTTCATCTCGACGCCCGGCACATCGTTCGCACCAGGCAGCGCGGCGCCCGTATCGGTCGTCACGCCGTTGGGCGATTCGCCGTTCGGATCGGCGCCGTTGAAGCCGTTGTGGTAGTACCCGTAGGTATAGATCTTGTTGTTGAACGTCCAGGAGAATTGCTTCGTGCGGATGTTCAAGTATTCGAAATCCGTGTTGATCTTGTCGAAGTTGTAGCCGTAGTAGGCTTGGCTCGTCGGATCGCCGGACAAGCCGTAGTCCGGGCCGAACTGAGCGATCTGCGCGGCCGTCGCACCGTAGGAAACGTTCTGGTGCAGATTGTTGTAGTCCGCGAATATCGTCAGCAGCGTATCGTTGCCGATCGGCTTTTCGAGCTTGAAGTACAGGTTCTGACGACGCTGCGAAGCGTTCGTGAGGTAACCGTCGCTGCTGCCGTCGGTGCCGCCCACCATCACGCGCGCATCGCCCCAATTCTGCATCACGCCCGAGTTGTACTCGAGGCCCCCGAGGGCCGTGTCCCAGCTCCCGTAAGAGCCGAACACGGTAAGGCCCGGCGTGGCCGAAGGCTCCTTGGAGTCCATGGCGATAGTGCCGCCGAAGGTCGCGAAGCCGATCTGGCTCGCATCGCCCGGGCCGCGATCGACGTTGATCGAGCCGATCTCCTGGTTCGTGAAGAACGAGGTCGAGTGGTGCGTGAAGTCGTTCGAATCGCCGAACGGCACGCCGTCGAACGTGACGTTGTACTGGCCGTCCTGGAAGCCGCGAATCGACAACGCCTGCGACTCCATCAGGCCGGAACCGTTCGGATCGACATTCATCACGCTCGGCGCGATCGCAACGATATCGCTGTAGTTTGCGGTCGGCGCGGCGTTGTTCTCGATGTACTTGCGGCTGATCTTCGACTGCGGCTCGGTCGCCTCCAGCGAGGATTGCGTAGGCGCGTTCGCCGGCGCGCTCTCGCGCTTGGCCGTCTTCTTGGCGGCGAGGTCGACGTCGGTCGTCGCGGTGCTTTTTACTGAACCCAGGTCGCCCGAGGCGGGGGCCGGAGTGGGAGTGGGCTGGGTCTGCACGGGCTGGGGCTGAGTCTGCGTGGCCTGAGCATGAGCGGCCTGGGCGCCCGCCATGCAGAGGGCGGCAAAAACGTAGCGCGTCAGCGGTTTGAGACGAAGTGGCGCATGCACACGTTGCATGATTCGGCGTCCTTGTTTCTGTTGGATAGGCGGAAAGGCATTGAGATCGGACGCCATCCTAAAGACCGGCCGTTAATCACACGTGATGGAAAACTTACGTAGTTAAGATTGCCTTACGGTTCGCCTGCGAAGGTTGGCGCAGCAAGGCGAACACGCCTAGGCCCAGAGGCCGCGGACGAGCCATTTCGGGCTCAAAGTGTGGTTTGGATCGAGCGGGTAGGAGGAAAAAGCATCTGACTCAAGGCAGTCCGTTCATGACGCGGCGCTTGCGGCAGAGGGCCTAGGGCCCGAGGGCTCCCACCCGCTCTGCTATATTCTTGCCATCCCTTTCATTGCCACTTCAGCACGACGCGTGGAACAAATTCCCTTGTGGGCGCAGATCGGCGCCGTTTTCGTTCTACTTTTCTGCTCCGGCTTTTTCTCGATTTCGGAAACGGCGATGATGGCGCTCAACCGCCATCGGTTGAAGTATCTCGCCGGCAAGGGTGCGTTCGGCGCGAAGACGACGCAAAGCCTGCTCGCCCGCCCCGATCAACTGCTCGGCGTCGTGCTCATCGGCAACAATCTGCTGAACACGATCATCCCCGTGCTCACGACGTCGATCGCGCTGCGCACGTTCGGACGCAACAACCTCGTCCTGTCGATCGCAACGGGCATCGTCGCTTTTCTCATCATCGTCTTCGCCGAAATCACGCCGAAGATCGTGGGCGCAACGTTCCCCGAGAAGATCGCGCTGCCAGCCAGCCTCGTCATCGCGCCGCTCATGCGCGTGCTCAAGCCGGTCGTCTGGTTCGTCAACCTGTTCTCGAACACGATCTTGCGCGCGCTTCACATCAACACGAAAGGCGGCCGCGAGCAGCGCATGAGCACCGAAGAGCTGCGCGCAATCGTGCTCGAATCGGGCAGCTTCATGCCGACCAAGCACCGCAGCATCCTGCTCAACCTATTCGATCTCGAAAACATCTCCGTCGAAGACGTCATGATCCCGCGCCGGCGAATCGAGTCGCTCGATCTCGACGCGCCGTTCGAAGAGATCCTGCATCAGCTCGAAACGTGCTACCACAACAAGCTGATCGTCTATCAAGGCGACATCGATCGCGTGGTCGGCGTCCTGCACGTGCGCAAGACGCTTGCCGCGCTGCACAAGCAGGAACTCACGCGCGAGACGCTGCGCGCGCTGTTGACCGATCCGTACTTCGTGCCGTCGGGCACCCCCGTCTTCCAGCAATTGCAGTACTTCCAGGAAACGCGCCATCGCACAGCGCTCGTCGTCAACGAGTACGGCGAACTCGAGGGGCTCGTCACGCCCGAAGACATCCTCGAAGAGTTGATCGGCGAGTTCACGACGTCGATTCCTCGTAGCGCCGGCACGCGCACGGGCTGGACGGACAGCGGCGAATGCATCGTGGCCGGCAGCATGCCGCTGCGCGAATTGAACCGCTGGCTGCAGATCACGCTGCCCACCGATGGGCCCAAAACATTGAACGGCCTCATCCTCGAGACGCTAGAAGAGATCCCCGAAGGCGACGTTTGCCTACAGATCGGCGACGTGCAACTCGAGGTGCTGCAAAGCGACGATCAAGCCGTACGCACCGTCAAGTTGTTCAGACCCGGCGCTCGCGCCTCCAAGCCCTCGCACGCTTAGCGGCGCAGCATCGCGCGCATTGGCCGATCGGCCGAATAGCGCGCCGGTGAGGCGCAGGCGAAGATCGTCGCATTGCGTTCTTCGACGGCACCGCGCCGCTCTTCGATGCCTGCTTCCTTGTCGTTTTTCCTGCGCGAAGCACCCGGCCCGCCCGATGACGGGCCCGCCGCCCGCCTCTTGGCCGAAACGCTCAACCGAGCGGCACAGCGCGGAGCATCCGATATTCACGTCGAGCCTACCGAGCACGGTTGGCGCATTCGGTTGCGCGTGGACGGCGTGCTGCACGAAATGCCGTCTCCTCCCGCGAATTTACGCGACGCGTTCGTCACGCGCGTGAAGGTGCTCGCGCGCCTGGATATCGCCGAGCGGCGCGTCCCGCAAGACGGTCGCCTGCGGCTCGCGGTCGCGCCGGGCAAGGTCGAAGACTACCGCGTGAGCGCGCTGCCCACCGTACATGGAGAAAAGCTCGCATTGCGGCGACTCGAAGCGCTGCCACCCGATCTGTCGCTTGCCGCGCTCGGCTTCGATGCCCGGCACAGGCCGCTCGTCGAGACAGCCATTCGCGCACCGCACGGGCTCGTCCTCGTCACGGGCCCTACCGGCAGCGGCAAGACGCTTTCGCTCTACGCATTCCTGCAGATGCTCAACGATCACTCGCGCAATCTATGCACGGTCGAAGATCCTCCTGAAATTCAACTGGCCGGCGTGAACCAGGTCAGCGTGCGCGAGAAAACAGGGCTCACGTTCGCGGTCGCGCTGCGGGCGCTGCTTCGGCAAGACCCGGACGTCATCATGGTCGGTGAAATTCGCGACGCCGAAACGGCCGACGTCGCACTCAAGGCCGCGCAGACGGGGCATCTCGTGCTCGCAACGCTGCATACCAACGATGCCCCCAGTGCGATCGGCCGTCTCGTCGACATCGGCGTGGCGCCGTACAACCTTGCTAGCGCGCTGCGGCTCGTCACGGCGCAGCGGCTCGTGCGGCACCTGTGCCCCCATTGCCGAACGCCTGACTCGCTCGCGCCGGCAGCGCTCGCCGCCGCCGGGTTCGTCCGTGAAACACCGTGCGATTGGACGCCCTATGCGGCTCGCGGCTGCCCGGCCTGCCATGGCGTCGGCTACCGAGGCCGCGTGGGAATACATCAAGTCATGCCCACGTCCCTCGCCATCCGTGAACTCGTGAACGCCGGCGCAACCGGTCAGGCAATCGCGCGCCAAGCGCAAGCCGACGGAGCGGCATCCCTGCGCGAAGCAGCGCTCACGCGCGTCCGCGAAGGCGCGACGAGCTTGGCCGAGGCCATCGCGGCCACGGATGCCGCATGAGCGACGTCAAATCGGCACACCCCGACGGCACGCGCTTCGCGCCGCATGCACCGCCCAAGCAACCGGCTGCGGGCGAGCGGCGCTTTCGCTGGCGCGGCGTCGCTCGCGACGGCAAACGCCGCGGCGGCTCGCTCGTCGCACCCGATGCCGCAACGGCCCGCGCGCAACTGCGCGCCGCCGGCATCGTGGCGGCGCGGCTCGTCGAGGCCGGCGCGGCCAGGCCTCCAAGGACGGCGGCACGCGAAGTGACAGCGTTCACGCGACAACTTGCGACGCTGTTGAGCGCGGGGCTGACGCTCGCTCAAGCGCTCGATCTCATCGCGCAAACCGCTCGACGCGACGCGATGCCGCGCGTCGCCCGCGGTCTTGCGCGCCGCATCGCAGGAGGCGACCGATTCGCGTCGGCGCTCGCGGCCTATCCGAGCCAGTTCGACCGGCTCTACCGGGCGCTTTCGGCAATCGGCGAGGCCACCGGTAACCTCGCGCTCGTGCTCACCCGCCTCGTCGAGCATCGCGAGCGCGCCGCCGCGCAGCGCGGCAAGCTGCGCGCGGCGCTCGCCTATCCTTGCGTCGTGCTGCTGCTTGCCATTGCCGTCACGGCCGCCCTGCTCGCGTTCGTCGTGCCCACGTTCCAACAGGTCTTCGCCAGCTTCGGCGCCGCGCTGCCAGCGCCGACGCGCGCGGTGATGGCGCTGTCGCACGCGCTGCTGCGCTGGGGTCCGCCGTCGCTGGCTGCGTCCGCCGCGCTGTTGCTCGTCGCTGTACGCCTCGTTCGCCACTCGCCGCGAGCGCGCGAGGCGCGCGACCGCTTGCTGCTCGCGACGCCCGCCGTGGGCCCGCTCGCGCGGGCGGTCGCAGCGGCGCGCTGGTCGCGTGCACTCGGCACGCTGCTCGCGGCCGGCACACCGCTTGCCGATGCGCTGCACGCGCTCTCGCACGTCACGGGCAACGCCACGTTCGACGCCGCGAATGCACAAATCGAAGTGCGCTTGCGGCGCGGCGAGCGGCTCGCCGCAGCCATGCGCGCCGTCGGCTGCTTTCCCGCGGCGCTCGTCGAACCCATCGCGGTGGCGGAAGAATCGGGCGCACTCGATACGATGCTGCTCGATTGCGCCGAGTTGGCCGAGCGGGAGGTCGATGAAAAACTCGCGCTCGCTTCCGCCTGCGCCGAGCCGCTCGTCGTGATCGTCCTGGGGCTCGCGGTCGGCGCGCTCGTCGTCGCGCTTTATCTGCCCGTCATCGAACTGGGCAACGTGGTGTAGCATGCCCCCCATTCGCCACTCGGCCATGATCACGACCTCCTCCGTGTACGCCTCCGTCATCAGCGATCCGTTCGCGCGCCTATCCCTAGGCATCGGCGCCACCTTCGGCGCGCTGCCGCCCGTCTGGCAATTTGCGTTCGCCATCGCGTTCGGCCTCGCCATCGGCAGCTTCGTCAACGTCGTAGCGCACCGGCTGCCGATCATGCTCGAGCGCGCCTGGCGTCTCGAGATCAGCGAGGCAACCGGGCAAACCGCCCCCGCGAGCGGCCTGCCTGCGCGATACAACCTGTGCGTGCCGCGCAGCGCTTGCCCGCATTGCGGCCACGTGCTGCGCGCCCACGAGAACATCCCCGTGTTCAGCTACGTCTTGCTGCGCGGCCGATGCTCCGACTGTCGCGCACCCATCGGCCTGCGCTACCCGATCGTCGAACTCGTGAGCGCGGCGTTGGCTGCGGCCGCGCTCGCCTTCTACGGGCCCACGGGCACGGGGCTCGCCGCGTTCGGCCTCACGACGGCCCTGCTGGCGATGAGCGCCATCGATGTGGAAACGCGCCTCTTGCCCGATTCCCTGACGCTGCCGCTGCTATGGGCGGGCCTCATCGTCAATTTCGACGATACGTTCGCTACGCTGCACGCCGCGGTAGCGGGCGCCATCGCGGGGTACGTTTTCCTCTGGTGCGTCTACTGGCTGTTTCGGTTCGCGCGCGGAATAGAGGGCATGGGTTACGGCGACTTCAAGCTGCTCGCGGCGCTGGGCGCGTGGCTAGGGTGGACCGCATTGCCGCAGATCGTGCTGATTGCGGCCGTGTCGGGAGCCGCCGCGGGGCTCGTCGCCATGTGGTCGGGGCGCTTGCGGTTCGAGGAGCCGCTGCCGTTCGGCCCATTCCTCGCGCTCGGCGGCATCGTGACGCTGTTCGCGGGTACGCCGCTCTTTCATCTGCTCGGAAGCTGACGCTATGTTCGCCGTTGGGCTCACCGGAGGCATCGGCAGCGGCAAATCGACCGTTGCCGATCTGTTCGCAACGCACGGCGTCGCCATCGTCGACACGGACGTCATCGCACACCGCGTCACGGCGCAGGGCGGCGCCGCCATGCAGCAGATCGAGCAAACCTTCGGCCCGCAGTTCGTCGCACCCGACGGCTCGCTCGACCGCGCCAAGATGCGCGCCCTCGTGTTCTCCGACAATACGGCCAAGGCGCGGCTCGAAGCGATCACCCATCCGCTCATCCGCGCCGAAACCGCACGCGACCGCGAAGCGGCGAAAGGCCCATACGTCGTAATCGTCGTGCCGTTGCTCGTCGAATCGGGCACTTGGAAGTCGCGCGTCGATCGCGTGCTCGTGGTCGACTGCGGCGTCGAGACGCAAATCGCACGCGTCATGCGCCGCAACGCGTTTTCGCGCGAACAGGTCCTGGCGATCATGGCGCACCAAGCCGCACGCGAGGCACGGCTTGCGGCGGCCGACGACATCGTCGTCAACGACAATGCGTCGCTCGAAACACTGGCACAGGAAGTGCGCCGCTTGCATCGGCGGTACCTGGCACTCGCGCGTTCGAGATGAAGAGGACATCCTGCTAAAACGCGTCGGAACCCAAGAACGCTCCGCAACACAAGATGTCGAATCCGCAGCGAGAATGACCGCGTACCATCGCAAAACGCTCGATTCCATGAGAGCGCAGTAAAAAGTGCCCGATTCCGCGATTGCGGGGGGCAATCTGCGGCATTAGAATGTCCTGCAATCCCACCACCCACGACGTCAGGGGCGAGCCCGCTTGATTCTTTACGAGTATCCGTTCAACGAGCGAATTCGCACACTGCTGCGTCTCGAAGATCTGTTCGAGCGCTTTACGTTCTTTTTGAATCAAGACGACGCGCGCGAGCATCACGTCGCGCTGACGACGCTGTTCGAAATCGCGGAAGTCACGGGCCGGGCGGACTTGAAGTCCGATTTGATGAAGGAACTCGAGCGCCAGCGCCAAACGCTTGCGCCGTTCCGCGGCAATCCAGGCATCGAGCAAAATGCGCTCGAGGCCGTGCTCGGCGAAATCGAGCAGACGCTCGCGGGCCTCGCTCAGATGCAAGGCAAAACGGGCCAGCACCTTTCGGACAACGAATGGCTGGCGAGCATTCGCAGCCGCGCGATCATTCCGGGCGGCACCTGCGAGTTCGATTTACCCTCCTACTACGCTTGGCAACAGTTGCACCCCGATCAGCGCCGGCAAGACATCGTCAAGTGGATTACGCCGCTCTTGCCGCTGCGCGACGCCGCGTCGATCGTGCTGCGGCTCGCACGCGAGTCGGGTCAAGCGTCGAAGGTCATGGCGATGCAGGGCAGTTACCAGCAGATGCTATCGGGTCGCACCTACCAGTTGATGCAAGTGCGCATTTCGCCCGAATTGCGCGTCATTCCCGAAGCAAGTGCGAACAAGTACATGCTCTGGGTGCGCTTTACGGTGCAGGATGGGGATCTGCGTCCGCGGGCCGTCGACGTCGACGTGCCGTTCCAATTGACGCTGTGCAGTCTTTGACGACATGCACGGCACGCGCCGTCGCGCGACACCGACCGCGCATCCGCGTGCGTGGCTTGCTGCCTGCGGCGGCCTAAAGACGATTGCCTGACAGTATGGTTACCGTGGTCAAATGCCCCGCTTGCGGGAAAGACGTTCGCTGGACGCCCGAAAATCGGTTTCGCCCGTTCTGCTCGGAGCGATGCAAGCAGATCGACCTGGGTGCCTGGGCCAATGAAAAGTACCGGATCGGCGGCACCGACGAGGAGCCACCGTCGGACGACGACAAACACGGCGATCTGAACTGATCCGGCCGCGACGCCGCTCGGCGCGATCGGCCGTCGTCATGTCGGGCTGCCGTTACGTCAGTCAGCGGCGAGCAATTCCAGCACGGGAATCGCCGCGGGCAGCAGCGGCGCCACCTCGACCGGCAGTCGTTGCCAGCTAAACGCCTGGCCCTCGCGGCCGTGCGGCTCGCCATTCCACTGCGTGACCTTGCAGAAATAAAGCCGCACATAGGCATGCGGATAGTCGTGCTCGAGCGTATGCCAGCGATGGCAAACCGTCATATCGATGCCGAGTTCCTCGTGCAGTTCGCGTGCAAGGGCTTGCTCGACTGTTTCGCCCGGTTCGAGCTTGCCGCCCGGAAACTCCCAATACCCTTCGTACGGCTTGCCTGTCGGCCGCTGCGCGAGTAAATATCGGCCATCGGGCAGAACGAGCACGCCAACGGCGACTTCCGTCACGGGGCGCCCCGTCGGCGAACGGTCGGCGGCCTGCGCGCCGCTACGCTCCGTCGTCATGCTCGCGCCCTGCGGCCCGACCAGTCGCGCGCGAATTGCCACGCGACGCGGCCCGAGCGCGACCCACGTTCGAGCGCCCAAACGAGCGCGTCCCCGCGCGCGTCGGCGACGTCCTCGTCGCGACAGCCGAAATGGCGCAGCCAGTGGGCGACGATCGTCAAGTAGTCGTCCTGCTTGAAGGGGTAGAAGCTCACCCATAAGCCGAAGCGTTCGGACAACGAAATCTTCTCCTCGACGACTTCGCCCGGGTGGATTTCGCCGTCGGACGTATGCTTGTACGTCTCGTTGTCGCTCATGTACTCGGGCAGGAGGTGGCGACGGTTCGACGTCGCGTAGATCAGGACGTTGTCGGACTGCGCCGATACCGAACCATCGAGCGCAACTTTCAGCGCTTTGTAGCCCGATTCGCCTTCCTCGAACGAAAGATCGTCGCAGAACACGATGAACTGCTCGGGCCGCGATGCGATGAGCTCGGTGATGTCGCCGAGATCGTGCAGATCGTCTTTGTCGACTTCGATGAGGCGCAGGCCGTCCTTCGCATACGCATTCAGGCACGCCTTGATCAGCGAAGACTTGCCCGTACCGCGCGCGCCCGTCAGCAACACGTTGTTCGCCGGCTGCTTGCTCACGAATTGGCGCGTGTTCTGCTCGATCAAATCCTTTTGGCGATCGATGTTCTGCAAATCGGAAAGGGTGATCGACGAAATGGCCGGCACCGGCTGCAGATAGCCCCGCCCCTGACGTTTGCGCCAGCGAAAAGCGACTGCGGCCGACCAGTCGACGTCCGGCGCCGCCGGCGGCAACATGACTTCGAGACGGCCGAGCAACGCCTCGGCGCGGGTCAGAAACTGTTCGAGTTTGTCCATGAGCGGAGTAGGGCGTCGGGCGCCGCGGCAAACAGCCCGGCGCGATCGAGGAATGGGGTATAAGCCGCTTCCTAAGCGCGGCCGTGCGTCAAGAGCGGTAGTCGGCGTTGATCGACACGTAGTCGTGCGATAGATCGCACGTCCAGATCGTGGCCTGCGCCGAACCACGGCCGAGCAGCACGCGGATCGTGATCTCGCTTTCCTTCATCACGCGCTGGCCGTCTTCTTCGCGATAAGCGGGGTGGCGCCCACCGGCTGTCGCGACGTGGACATCGCCGAGATAGAGGTCGATCTTCGCCACGTCGAGATCGGCGATGCCGGCGTAGCCGATCGCGGCCAGGATACGGCCGAGATTCGGATCGGACGCATAGAACGCCGTCTTCACGAGCGGCGAATGACCGATCGCATACGCGACCTGACGGCACTCGCCCTCGTTCGCGCCGCCTTCGACCTGCACGGTCATGAACTTCGTCGCCCCCTCGCCGTCACGGACGATCAACTGAGCGAGCGTCTGAGCCTGCCGCACAACGGCATTGCGCAGCGCCGCGTATGCGGGCGCGGCGGCCGACGTGATCGCGGGCAGGCTCGATTTGCCCGTCGCGATGAGGATGAACGAGTCGTTCGTCGACGTATCGCCATCGATCGTGATGCAGTTGAACGAGCGATCGGCAACATCCTTGACGAGCGCATCGAGCACGTCTTGCGCAACGGCCGCATCGAACGCGAGGAAGCCGAGCATCGTCGCCATGTTCGGCTTGATCATGCCCGCGCCCTTGCTGATGCCCGTGAGCGTGACCGTATGGCCTTCGATCGGAACTTGCGCCGACGCCACCTTCGGCAACGTGTCGGTCGTCATGATGGCTTGGGCCGCGTCGTACCAGTGCGCGGCCGCGCGGCATTCGAGCGCAGCGGGCAGGCCCGCCTTGAGCCGATCGATCGGCAGCGGCTCGAGAATGACGCCGGTCGAAAACGGCAGCACCTGCTCCGGTGCGATGCCCGCCAGACGCGCCAACTCGGCGCAGGTTTCGCGCGCATGCGCGAGGCCCGGCTCGCCCGTGCCGGCGTTCGCATTGCCCGTGTTGACGACGAGCGCGCGAATGCCCTTGCCGCTCGCGTGCGCGCTACGCGCGTGAGCGAGATGTTCGCGACATACGGTGACGGGTGCCGCACAGAAGCGGTTCGACGTGAACACACCCGCCACCGTCGCGCCTTCGTCGAGCGAAACGACGAGCACGTCCTTGCGGTTCGGTTTGCGGATGTTCGCCTGCGCATAGCCGAGCGTCACGCCGGCGACGGGATGCAGTTGTGCGGGGTCGATTTCAGGAAAATTGACGGCCATGGTCGTGAATCCGGTTAAGCCAGCTTACCGTGACACTGCTTGTATTTCTTGCCGCTGCCGCACGGGCACGGATCGTTGCGCCCGACCTTCGGGATGCCGTCCGCGCCGGACGCCGAGGCCGCCGGCGCATGCGCGCCGTGGCTCATGGCGTGCCCGATCATCTCGGCGGCGGCATCGGCCGACGCGGCAGCCGCCGGCGCAGCCACGGCCGCGGCTTCGGCGAACTCCACATGGCGAAATTCCACGTTTTCGAGGTGGCTGCCCTGCTCTTCGTATTGCTCGACCGCCTCTTCGAGTTGCTCCGGCGATTGAATCTGGACGTTCATGACGATACGCGTCACTTCCGTCTTCACGATGTTCAGCAGCGCCTCGAACAGCTCGAACGCCTCGCGCTTGTACTCTTGCTTGGGGTTCTGCTGCGCATAGCCGCGCAGATGGATGCCCTGGCGCAAATGATCGAGCGCGGCGAGATGCTCGCGCCAGCAGCGGTCGAGCGTCTGCAGCATCACCGAGCGCTCGAACGCGCTGAAGGCTTCGCGGCCGACGAGCGTGACCTTCGCCTCGTATCCTTCGTCGGCCGCGCCGATCACCGCTTCGACGATGTCGTCGGCATCGAGCGACTGCGACTCGTTGATCATCTCCTGCACGGCGAGGTCGAGCTGCCAGTCCTTGCGCAGCGCTTCCTCGAGTTCGGGCGCGTTCCATTGCTCTTCGATGCTGCCCGCGGGGACGAATTCGTGCACGACGTCGGTGACGACCGCATGGCGCATCGCCGTGATCGTTTCGGTGATGTCGTGCGCTTCGAGCAGTTCGTTGCGCTGCTGGTAGATCACCTTGCGCTGATCGTTGGCGACGTCGTCGTATTCGAGCAGTTGCTTACGGATGTCGAAGTTGCGCGCTTCGACCTTGCGCTGCGCCGATTCGATCGACCGCGTGACGATGCCCGCTTCGATCGCTTCGCCCTCGGGCATGCGTAGGCGGTCCATGATCGAGCGCACGCGATCGCCGGCGAAAATACGCAGCAGCGGATCTTCGAGCGAAAGGAAGAAACGCGAGGAGCCCGGGTCGCCCTGGCGGCCCGCGCGGCCGCGCAACTGATTGTCGATGCGGCGCGATTCGTGACGCTCGGTACCGATGATGTGCAAACCGCCCGCGGCCTTCACCCGATCGTGCAGCGCCTGCCATTCATCGTGCAGCGCTTGGATTCGACTGGCCTTTTCGTCGGCGGGAATCGCTTCGTCGGCCTCGAGCAGCGACGCTTGCTTCTCCGCGTTGCCGCCGAGCACGATGTCGGTCCCGCGGCCGGCCATGTTCGTCGCGATCGTCACGCGCTGGGGCCGCCCGGCTTCGGCCACGATCGCCGCTTCGCGAGCATGCTGCTTCGCGTTCAGCACTTCGTGCGGCAAGCCCGCCTTCGTCAGCAAATTCGACAGCAGTTCGGAATTCTCGATCGACGTCGTACCGACGAGTACCGGCCGGCCGAGCTCATAGCATTCGCGGATATCGCGGATAACGGCGTCGTAGCGCTCCTTGGCCGTCTTGTAGATCTGGTCCTGCCGGTCGATCCGCTTCGGCGGCCGGTTCGTCGGGATGACAACCGTCTCGAGCCCGTAGATTTCGTTGAATTCGTACGCTTCGGTATCGGCCGTGCCGGTCATGCCCGACAGCTTCGCGTACATGCGGAAATAGTTCTGAAACGTGATCGAGGCGAGCGTTTGATTCTCGCTCTGGATCTTGACGTGCTCCTTCGCTTCGACGGCCTGATGCAACCCATCCGACCAGCGGCGGCCCGACATCAGCCGCCCCGTGAATTCGTCGACGATGACGACTTCGCCGTTTTGCACGACGTAGTGCTGATCGCGGAAGAACAGCGTATGCGCGCGCAGCGCCGCATACACGTGGTGCATCAGCGTGATGTTCTGCGCCGCATAGAGGCTTTCGCCCTCTCCGATCAAACCCCATTCGGAAAGCAGGCGCTCGGCCTTTTCGTGGCCCGATTCGGTCAGGAACACTTGGCGACCCTTTTCGTCGAGCGTGTAGTCGCCCGGCTTTTCGACGCCCGTGCCGTCGGCCTTCTCCTCACCGATCTGCTGCTCGAGCAGCGGCGGCAGCGCGTTCATCCGCACGTACAGTTCGGTGTGATCCTCCGCTTGGCCGGAGATGATGAGCGGCGTGCGCGCTTCATCGATGAGGATCGAGTCCACTTCGTCGACGACCGCGAAGTTCAGCGAACGCTGCACGCGCGAATCGGTCTCGTAGACCATGTTGTCGCGCAGGTAATCGAAGCCGAATTCGTTGTTCGTGCCGTACGTGATGTCGGCCGCATACGCCTGCTGCTTCGACTCGTGGTCCATCTGCGACAGATTGATGCCGACCGACAAGCCGAGGAAGTTGTAAAGCTTGGCCATCCACTCGGCATCGCGCTGCGCGAGGTAATCGTTGACCGTCACGACGTGCACGCCGCGCCCCGACAGCGCGTTCAAGTAAGCGGCCAGCGTCGCGACGAGCGTCTTGCCCTCGCCCGTGCGCATTTCGGCAATTTTGCCGTAATGCAGCACCATGCCCCCGACCAATTGGACGTCGAAGTGACGCATCTTCAGCACACGGCGGCTGGCCTCGCGGCAGACGGCGAAGGCTTCGGGCAGCAATTTGTCGAGCGATTCGCCGCTCGCCACGCGCTGGCGGAATTCGTCCGTTTTCGCGCGCAGTTGGTCGTCCGTCAATTGCTCGATTTGCGGCTCGAGCGCATTGATCACCGCGACGGTCTTTTGATACTGCTTGACGAGACGCTGATTGCGGCTGCCAAAGATCTTTTGGAGAAAACCGGTGGTCATCGGGTCGAGTATGCGTCGCGGCTTCGGTCGAGCGCCCGCGCGCCTGGAAGGTCACGGCGGATGCCCGGGTTCGGATAGCCTCGGCGGCTTATTCCATGAGTGAATTCGAATCGCGCATTTTAGCACGCGAGCCTTAACGTACCGTGTCGTAGGCATGGCCGCGCGACGCGCCGGCGCACGGCGTGCGGCCAGGTACAATCGCGCCATGAGCCGCTTCTCGTCATTTTCGAAGTCAGCCGCGTCGCGCCGGCCCCAGGCCGTCGCCGAAGTGCTCGGGCGCACCGACGCGTTCGCCGCGCTACGCGCCGGCGTCGAGCAGGTCGCCGCGCTCGAGCGCGACCTCGCGCAGCTATTGCCGGATTATTTGGCGACCAACATCGAGCCGGGATTCATCAAGGACGGCACGCTGACGCTATTCGCGGCGCACAGCGCGTTGGCCGCGCGTCTGCGGCACGTGGAGCCGCGGCTGTTGTCGGAATTGCAGCAGCGCGGATGGGCCGCACGCACGCTCGCCATCAAGGTGCGCCCGCGCTCGCTCGAAGCGCCGGCCGCACCGAAGCAGGCGCGTATGACGCCGGCCGGCGCGGCGGCGCTAGAGGCGCTGAGCCGCTCGCTGGCCCCGTCGCCGCTGCAGGCGGCCCTCGCGAAGATGGCGACGCGCCACGGAAAACCCGTCGACGAAAAAGAATGAGCGGCCCGCAGGCCGCTCGTTTCGAAGCTTTTCCAGCCGGTGCGCGGCAAGCGCCGCCCGCCTGTCAGGCGAAGGCCGTCTGCGCCTCGTAGCCGAAGCCGCGCGGCGCGCTCTGCGCATCGTCGAACGTCAGCACTTCGTAGGCATCCTCATGCGCGAGCAACTCGCGCAGCAATGCATTGTTCAGACCGTGGCCCGATTTATACGCCGTGTACGAAGCAAGCAGCGGATGACCGACCACGTAAAGATCGCCGATCGCATCGAGCATTTTGTGCTTGACGAATTCGTCGTCGTAACGAAGGCCGTCGTTGTTCAAGATGCGGTATTCGTCGAGCACGATCGCATTGTCCATGCTGCCGCCGCGCGCCAGCCCGAGCTCGCGCATCATCTCGACTTCGTGTGCGAAACCGAACGTGCGCGCGCGGGCGATTTCCCGCACGTAGGACGTCGTCGCAAAATCGACTTCGAGCGCTTGCCCCGTCTTGTCGACGGCAGGATGGCGAAAATCGATCGTGAATTTGAGCTTGAAACCGAAGTACGGGTCCAGGCGCGCGACCTTGTCGCCCTCGCGCACTTCGACGGGCTTGACCACCTTGATGAATTTCTTCGGCGCGTTTTGCTCTTCGACCCCGGCTGATTGCATCAGGAAAACGAACGACGACGCGCTGCCGTCCATAATCGGGATTTCTTCGGCCGTGACGTCGACGTACAGGTTATCGATGC
This sequence comes from Trinickia acidisoli, assembly GCF_017315725.1. Taxonomy (NCBI): domain Bacteria; kingdom Pseudomonadati; phylum Pseudomonadota; class Betaproteobacteria; order Burkholderiales; family Burkholderiaceae; genus Trinickia; species Trinickia acidisoli. The sequence continues at coordinate 590,641 of NZ_JAFLRG010000001.1, read as the reverse complement.
CCAAACCGGCGCATGCCGACATCAAATGCTCGATCGTCGACACCCGAACGCCGTCCTTTTGCAGAACCGAGGCAAGACGCGTATCGCCGATCGATAGCGCCTGAGCCGGAATATCCACGGGCGTCGCCAAATCGACGCGCGAAAACACGATGCCGGTATTCGCGGCAGCGGGGCGCAACGTCAGCTCGACCTTGCGCCCTGAGTGCAAGCCGATTCCGACGGTTTTGACGATCGATTTGATGGTGCGTTGCTTCAACATGGTTCCGTTCGATTGCTATTTTCAATCGGCAATTTTCAACTAATAGGGGGAATTATACTCCATCCGACGGAAGCGTTCATTCCGCGGACGTATCAATCTGTTTCGTCCGGTTACGGTCATGGACCAAAAGAGGCTGGCGGCCGGAACGGAGGCGTTCCCGGCCGCCGGCCCGTAACGGACCGTCACAAAAACCACGGCGCGCGTTGCCGCAGCGCAACACCGAAACGCGGCGCGCAACCCTCCCGGCGAGCGACGACGATCGCTTGCCCGTGCTCGAGCCGTCGTCCGGCGCATCTTGCCCGCGATGCGCACGGCACGTTCCCGCCCCCGGCCGCGCTCAGCGTCGATACCGATTCAGCATCGGTCCGACCCCGCGCGGCACGACGCGCTCACCGGCTCGCTCGCTGCCAAACCCGCCTGTCGCAGCCCGAGGCGTTGGCGTGCGTGCGTCTCAATGCACGCGCACGCGCCGTGCCACCCGGCCTAGGGCGCGCCGACAGCCGATCCACCCGCGTCGCTTGCGCGCTTCGGGTGATGGCCGCGCCCGGTCGTCCGACAGGACGAAGCCGCCTGACGCCGTTGCCGTTCATGATGCCGTCCTTCGTCGGCGCGGCGCACGAGGCGCCCGCGCGACGATTGCACCGCTCAGTCGGCCTGCTTACGCAGGAACGCCGGGATGTCGTACGTGTCGACGCCCTTTTCTTGCAGCGCCTGCACATGCGACGCAGCCGTTTCGCGCGAGTTGCGCCATACCGCCGGCGTGTCGAGCGCGCCGTAATCGGCCGTATTCGCGTGCGACTGCGCGTAGCCGTGCTGCATCACGGGCTGGTTGTCCGTGCCCGTGCGCAACAGCGTCATCGGCGCCGCTTGCTGCTTCTTCGCCGCGCTCGCCGCCGTGCGGCCGAGACCCGTCGCCACCACCGTCACGCGCAGCGCGTCGCCCATCGCGTCGTCGTAGACGGCACCGAAGATCACCGTCGCGTCTTCCGCCGCGTAGCTCTTGATCGTGTTCATCACTTCGCGCGTTTCCGACAAACGCAGCGAACGGCTCGACGTGATGTTCACGAGCACGCCGCGCGCGCCCGACAGATCGACGCCTTCGAGCAACGGGCTCGCGACGGCCTGCTCGGCCGCCAGACGAGCACGATCGACGCCGGCCACCGTGGCCGTGCCCATCATCGCCTTGCCTTGCTCGCCCATCACCGTCTTCACGTCTTCGAAGTCGACGTTCACGAGGCCATCGACGTTGATGATTTCGGCAATGCCGGCAACCGCGTTGTTCAGAACGTCGTCTGCGCACTGGAAGCACTTATCCATCTCGGCGTCATCGCCCATCACCTCGAACAGCTTGTCGTTCAGAACGACGATCAGCGAGTCGACGTGATCCTCCAGTTGCTGCGAACCTGCCTCTGCCACGCGCATGCGCTTGCCGCCTTCGAATTCGAACGGCTTGCTCACGACGCCCACGGTCAGAATGCCCATCTCCTTGGCGATCTGCGCGACCACGGGCGCCGCGCCCGTCCCCGTGCCGCCGCCCATGCCGGCCGTGATGAATACCATGTGCGCGCCGCGCAGCGCATCGGCGATCCGCTCGCGCGCCTCTTCGGCCGCCGCACGTCCCATCTCCGGCTTCGCGCCCGCGCCAAGCCCAGTGTTGCCGAGCTGAATGACGTGCGACGCGCGCGAGCGCGATAGCGCCTGCGCGTCGGTGTTCATGACGACGAAATCGACGCCCTGCACCCCCTTGCTAATCATGTGCTGGACGGCATTGCCGCCAGCGCCGCCAACGCCCACCACCTTGATGATGGTGCCGTTGGTTTCCGTTTCCAGCATCTGGAATTCCATATTGCCTCCGTCGAGAAAAAATCCAGCGTATCGGCCGTTATTCGGCGAAGGGTCGGGCAACCCCTCGTCGCACGCGAGCCGCCGGCACCCGCGCTGTCACTGCCTGCCCGAAGCGCATCGCAGCGACGCGCGTTGAGCCGTCTTCGAAATCAAAAATTGCCCAAGAACCAGTCTTTCATCCGCGAGAAAACCTGCCCCATCGAACCCGCCTGCACGGCGACCTTGCGGCCGCGCATGCGCTGCGACGAACCTTCGACGAGCAGCCCCATCGCCGTCGAGTAGCGCGGATTGCGCACGACGTCGGCCAGGCCCCCCGCGTATTCCGGCACGCCGATGCGCACCGGCTTCAAGAAAATGTCTTCGCCGAGCTCGACCATGCCCGGCATCATCGATGCACCGCCCGTCAGAACGACACCCGAGCTCAAGAGTTCCTCGTAACCCGATTCGCGCACGACTTGATGCACGAGCGAGAACAGCTCTTCGACGCGCGGCTCGACCACGGCCGCGAGCGCTTGGCGCGACAGCGTGCGCGGCCCGCGCTCGCCCAGGCCCGGCACTTCGATCATTTCGTCCGGATCGGCGAGCGCCTGCTTCGCGATGCCGTAGCTGACCTTGATGTCCTCGGCGTCGGGCGTCGGCGTGCGCAATGCCATCGCGATGTCGCTCGTGATCTGATCGCCCGCGATCGGAATCACGGCCGTGTGGCGAATCGCGCCTTCGCTGAAGATCGCGATGTCGGTCGTGCCGCCGCCGATGTCGACAAGCACGACGCCGAGTTCCTTTTCGTCTTCGGTCAGCACGGCAAGCGACGACGCGAGCGGCTGCAGGATCAAATCGTTGACCTCGAGCCCGCAGCGCCGTACGCACTTGACGATGTTCTGCGCGGCCGACACGGCCCCCGTCACGATGTGCACCTTCACCTCGAGGCGGATGCCGCTCATGCCGATCGGCTCGCGCACGTCTTCCTGACCGTCGATGATGAATTCCTGCGTGAGGATGTGCAGCACCTGCTGATCGGTCGGGATGTTGATCGCCTTGGCTGTCTCGATCACACGCGCGACGTCGGCCTGCGTCACTTCCTTGTCCTTGATCGCCACCATCCCGCTCGAATTGAAGCTGCGGATGTGACTGCCCGCGATCCCCGTGAACACGTTGGTGATCTTGCAGTCCGCCATCAACTCGGCCTCTTCGAGCGCGCGCTGAATCGACTGCACCGTGGCCTCGATGTTCACCACGACGCCTTTTTTCAGACCCTTCGATTCGCTTTGTCCGAGCCCGATCACCTCGTAATGCCCCTCGCCGCGCAACTCGGCGACGATCGCCACGACCTTGGCCGTGCCGATGTCGAGGGCAACCAGCAGATCCTTGTAGTCTTTACTCATAGCGTGCTCATGGCGTGTGGTGTCATGTGTTACTTCGCCGCGGGTTTGCCCGCGGTCGCGTTATCGATAAAGCGCATCCCGGCGGCGCGAATCGCAAAACCGTTCGGATAGCGCAAGTCGGCAGATTCGATGTCCTTTCCCCAACGCGCCGTCACCGCCGACCATGCCGCCGTCAGCCGGTGGCTGCGCTCGGCTAGCGTCTGCGGGTTGCGCTCCCGGCCGTACTCGATCTGCGTGCCGTTCGACAGCTTCACGGTCCACGCATAACGCGGCGACAGCGTCACCTCGTCGGGCGTTGCGCCGAGCGGCGCGAGCCACTTCCTGAAATCGAAGTAGCGGGCCACCACTTCCTTCTCCGTGCCGTTCGGCCCGTCGAACGCGGGCAAGTCTCCATCGAGTTCGCCTTGGTTCGCCGTGAACAGCTCGCCGTCGACGCTCACGAGTTGATCGCTGCCCCACGTGCCGAGCGGCTTGTACTCCTCGAGCGTCACCGCGAGCGCATTGGGCCACACGCGCCGCACGCTCGCGCGGCGCACCCACGGCATCTGCTCGAACGCCTGGCGCGCGCTGTCGAGATCGACCGTGAAGAAGTTGCCCTTCAAATGACCGACGACGCTCGCACGCACCGTCGGCGCGTTGATGTGATCGATATCGCCGCCGATCGCGATCGTGCGCAGCGCGAACGCCGGGCGCTGCGTGAGCCAATAACCGCCCGCCGCCAACAACACCAGCGCCAACAGCGCGTAGAGCGCGTTGGCGGCGAGGTTCAGTTGGCGTACGTTGTTCCACATGGCCGGCGATCAATCCTTGAGCGTCAGCGCGAGCACGCCGACCACGAGTTCTTGGTAGCCGATGCCGACCGCGCGCGCCGCTTTCGGCGGCAGTGAGTGATCGGTCATACCCGGCGCCGTGTTCACTTCGAGGAAGTAGGCATTGCCGTTTCCGTCGAGCATGAAGTCGGCGCGGCCCCAATCGGTGCAGCCGAGCACCTCGAACGCACGCCGCGACAGCGCCTTCAGCCGCGTTTCTTCGTCCGCCGCGAGGCCGCACGGAATCAGGTATTGGGTGTCGTCCGCGACGTACTTCGCGTGGTAGTCGTAGAACTCCCCGGCCGGCACGATGCGGATGATCGGCAAGTCGAGATCGCCGGCGATGCAGGCGGTGTACTCGCCTCCGCCGTCGATGCTCTTCTCGACGACGACGATCTTGTCGAACTGCGCCGCCTCCTCGAGTGCGGCCGGCAGCGCGTCGGCGCGCTTTACTTTCGTGACGGCCACGCTCGAGCCTTCGCTCGCGGGCTTCACGAACAGCGGCAAGCCAAGCTTCGCGACGATTTCACCGGCACGCGCCGCATAGTCGTCGCCGCGCAGCACGGCTTCGAACGGCGGGGTCGGCACGCCCAGCTGCTGCCAGACGAGTTTCGTGCGGAACTTGTCGAGGCCGAGCGCCGAGCCGAGCACGCCGGTGCCCGTATAGCGAATGCCGTAGAAGTCGAGCGCGCCCTGGATCTGGCCGTTCTCGCCGTAACCGCCGTGCAGTGCGTTGAACGCGCGCACGAAGCCTTCGTCCTTGAGCTTCGATAACGGCTGCTCGGCGGGGTCGAACGGGTGCGCGTCGATGCCGGCGTCGCGCAGCGCTTTCAGAACGAGCGTTCCCGACTTGAGCGACACCTCGCGCTCGGCGGATTCTCCACCAAGCAGGACGGCCACTTTGCCGAAACGTTTCGGATCGATGCTACTCATCTCAAGCCCTTAGTTCTTGCGCCAGGCGACCCGGCACCGCGCCGATCGAGCCTGCGCCCATCGTGATCACCACGTCGCCGTCGCGCACGAGTGCCGACAGCGCCTGCGGCACTGCGTCGACCGTTTCGACGAATGCCGGATCCACCTTGCCCGCGGCTCGAATCGCACGCGCGAGCGCATTGCCGTCGGCCGCGACGATCGGCGATTCGCCGGCCGCGTAGATTTCCGTCAACACCAGCGCATCGACGCTCGAGAGCACGCCGACGAAATCCTCGAAGCAATCGCGCGTGCGCGTATAGCGATGCGGCTGGAACGCGAGCACGAGCCGCTTGCCGGGGAAGGCGCCGCGCGCGGCCGCGATCGTCGCCGCCATCTCGACGGGATGGTGTCCGTAGTCGTCGATCAGCGTGTACGTGCCGCCGCCCGCCACGCGCATCTCGCCGTAGCGCTGAAACCGCCGGCCGACGCCCGTGAACTCGGCGAGCGCGCGCTGAATATCGGCATCGGCGATCTCGAGTTCGGTAGCGATCGCGATCGCGGCCAGCGCGTTCTGCACGTTGTGCGTGCCCGGCATGTTGAGCACGATCGCGAGCGGTGCCGCACCCTCGCGCAGCGCCGTGAAATGCATCTTGCCCTCGCGCGCGAACACGTTGACGGCGCGCACCTGCGCATCGGGAGCGAACCCGTAGCGGATCACGGGCTTCGACACGAACGGGAGAATCTCGCGCACGCTCGAGCAGTCGACGCAGAGCACGGCGATCCCGTAGAACGGCAGCCTGTGCGTAAACTCGATGAACGCCTGCTTGAGCCTCGCGAAGTCGTGCCCATAGGTGTCCATGTGATCTTCGTCGATGTTCGTGACGACTTCGATCACGGGCAGCAGATTGAGGAACGAGGCGTCCGATTCGTCCGCTTCGGCGACGATGAAATCGCCCGTGCCGAGCCGCGCGTTGGCGCCCGCGCTCGTCAAGCGGCCACCGATGACGAAGGTCGGATCGAGGCCACCCGCCGCGAGCACGCTCGCGACGAGACTCGTCGTCGTGGTCTTGCCGTGCGTCCCCGCGATCGCGATGCCCTGCTTCAAGCGCATGAGCTCGGCGAGCATCACCGCGCGCGGTACGATCGGCACGCGCTTGCGGCGCGCGGCCAGCACTTCGGGGTTGTCGCTGCGTACAGCCGTCGATACGACAACGGCATCCGCGCCTTCGATGTTCCCCGCATCGTGCCCGATCGCGACCTGCGCGCCGAGCGAGACGAGCCGATCGGTGGACGCGCTGCGGGCGAGATCGGAGCCGCTCACGCGATAGCCGAGCGTGACAAGCACCTCCGCAATGCCGCTCATGCCGGCGCCGCCGATGCCGACGAAGTGAATATGTTTGACGATGTGTTTCATTGCTTTCCTTCCTGGCGCGCGAGCGCCACGGCCGCGCAGATCTGCGCGACGCGATCGGTGGCTTCCGGCTTGGCCAGCAAACGTGCGCGCTCGGCCATTTCGGCGAGCGTCTCGCGCGTCTGGCTGCGCAGCCAATCCGCTAGGTTCTCGGGCGATAAATCGCGTTGCTGCACGAGCACGGCCGCCTCTTGCGAAGCCAAGAACTCGGCATTCGTGCTTTGGTGATCGTCGACCGCATACGGGAACGGCACGAACAGCGCGGCTACGCCCACGGCCGCCACCTCGGCCACCGTCATGGCGCCCGAGCGGCAGATGACGAGATCGGCGTCGCCGTAGGCTGCGGCCATGTCGTCGATGAACGGCACGAGGCTCAGCGATTCGCCCGGCGCGAACCCGGCTTGCGCGTAGTTGCCCCGCAGCGCGTCGATATGTTTGGCCCCCGCCTGATGGATGACGTGCGGCCGCTCGTCTGGCGCGAGCAGCGCGAGCGCACGCGGCACGCATTCGTTCAGCGCCGCGGCGCCCAAGCTGCCGCCGACGACGAGCACGCGCAGCGCTCCGGTGCGGCTCGCATAGCGCGACGTCGGCTCCGATGCGTGGCACAGCTCGTCGCGCAACGGATTGCCGGTCCATTCGGCGCCGGGCAGCGTGTCGGGGAAGGCGACGAGCACGCGCCGCGCGAGCTTGGCGAGCACTTTGTTGGCAAGCCCCGCGACGGAATTCTGTTCGTGCAACACCAGCGGGCGTCCCGTCAGCGCCGTCATGACGCCCGCCGGAAACGTGATGTAGCCGCCCATGCCGAGGACGACGTCGGGCCGCACGCGTCTGAGCACGCGTAAACTTTCGAGACAGGCGCGCAGCAGATTGAGCGGCAGCATCAGCTTCGTCTTGAGCCCCTTGCCGCGCAACCCGCCGAAGCGCACGTATTCGATCGGCACGCCATGCTTGGGCACGAGCGAGGCCTCCATGCCCGACGGATTGCCGAGCCAGACCACGCGCCAACCCCACGCGCGCATGCGATGCGCGACCGCGAGCCCGGGGAAGACGTGCCCCCCGGTGCCGCCGGCCATGACCATCAACGTGCGCTGAGGCGTGGCGCTCATACCTTGCCCCCACGCATCAGCACGCGGTTCTCGTAGTCCACCCGCATCAGGACGGCCAGTGCAACGCAGTTGAGCACGATGCCCGAGCCGCCGTAGCTCACGAGCGGCAGCGTCAGCCCTTTCGTGGGCAGCAAGCCGAGATTCACGCCCATGTTGATGAACGTCTGCGCACCGAACCACAAGCCGATGCCCTTGGCCATCAATCCCGCGAACGTGCGGTCGAGCGCAAGCGCCTGGCGACCGATTTCAAACGAGCGGCGCACGATCCAGTAGAACAACAGAATGACGATCAGCACGCCTACGAAGCCAAGCTCCTCGCCGATCACGGCGAGAATGAAGTCGGTATGCGCCTCGGGCAGATAGTTGAGCTTTTCGACGCTGCCGCCCAACCCCACCCCGAACCACTCGCCGCGCCCGAAAGCGATCAGCGAGTGCGTCAGTTGATAAGCCTTGCCTTGCGCGTAGCGGTCGTCCCACGGATCGAGGTAGGCAAAAATCCGCTCGCGCCGCCAGGGCGAGGCCCAAACGAGGATCGAAAACGTGCCGACGGCCGTTGCGACGAGACCGCCGAACAGCTTGCCGTTCACCCCGCCGAGAAAGAGCACGCCCATCGCGATCGCCGCCACGACCATGAACGCGCCCATGTCGGGCTCGAGCAGCAGCAACGCGCCGACGACACCGACCGCGAACCCCATCGGCAAAAAGCCCTTGGCGAAGCTGTGCATGTGTTCCTGCTTGCGCACCGTGTAGTTCGCCGCGTAGATCGTCACGGCGAGCTTCATGATTTCCGAGGGCTGCATGTTCATGAGGCCGAGCGGAATCCAGCGGCGCGCGCCGTTCACGCCCTTGCCGATGTGCGGAATCAGCACCATCACGAGCACCGCCAGCGTCAGCAGGAAAAGCTTGGGCGCGTACTTGTCCCAGACCGAGATCGGGATCTTGAACACCACGATCGCGACCGCTGACGCGATGACCAGCGAAATCACATGACGCAGGAGGAACGCGTAGCTGTGATACGCCGCGTACTTCGGTGAATCGGGCATGGCGATCGAGGCCGAGTAGACCATCACGACCCCGAGCCCGAGCAAAGCGATGACGACCCACAGCAACGCGTGATCGTAATCGAGCATGCGCGAGCGCATCGGGCGCATCCCACTGACGGCGCTCGCGAGACCGCTCGCGCCGGACGCGGCGGCACCGCCCGTCTTGAGCGATTTGCCGCCCGCCGCCGCGTCGCGTTGCGGCATCAGTCGTGAGCCGAAGCGGTCGATCCAGCTCATAGCATCATCCCCCGCTCGGCCGCGATCTCCTCGACCGCGCTACGGAATACGGCCGCGCGATGCGCGTAGTTGTCGAACATGTCGAGACTCGCACAAGCCGGCGACAGCAGCACCGCGTCGCCAGGCTGCGCGAGCGCGCAGGCTGCGCGCGTCGCCGCCTCCAGCGTCGGATGGTCGACGAGCGCGACGCCCGTCTCGGCGAGCGCCTCGCGAATCGGCGGCGCATCGCGGCCGATCAGCATGACGGCACGGCACCAGCGCGCCGCGGGGCGTGCCAGCGGTGCGAAGTCCTGCCCCTTGCCATCGCCGCCGGCGATCAGCACGACACGCTGCGCCAGCCCGTCGAGCGCCGCGACGGTCGCGCCGACGTTCGTTCCCTTGCTGTCGTCGACATAATCGACCCCGTCGATCGACGCGATCAGTTCGACGCGATGCGGCTCGCCGCGGTACTCGCGCAAGCCGTGCAGCAGCGGCGCGGCCGGCAGACCGATCGCACGCGCCAACGCCAACGCAGCAAGCGCGTTGGCCGCATTGTGCAAGCCCCGGATGCGCAGCGCATCGGCGGGCATCAGGCGCGTCATGGCGAGCTCGGCCGGCAGGGCCGCTTCTTGGCGACGGCGGCGCGGGCTCGCCGTTTCGTCCGACGGCTCGCGCTCGCGCGCTTGCACGAGCCAGTTGATGCCGTTCTCGCGCAGGAGCCCGTAATCGCCCAAGCGGGCAGGCTCGTTCACGCCGAACGTGACGTACGCCTGCGCTTCGGCCGTTGCATCGGCCCGAGGTGCGAGCGCCATCGTGCGCGCGTCGTCGCGATTGAGCACACGCACGGTGCCCGGCCCGAAGATGCGCCCTTTCGCGGCCGCGTAGGCATCGAACCCACCATGCCAATCGAGGTGGTCCTGCGTGATGTTGAGCACGGTCGCGGCATCGGGGGCGAACGTCCGCGCGGTTTCGAGTTGAAAGCTCGACAGTTCGAGCACCCAGACGTCAGGTAGCGCGGCGCCGTCGATCGCGCCCATCAAACGATCGAGCATCGTCGGGCTGATATTGCCGGCGACCGCAACCTTCCGGCCGGCTCGTTCGCAAAGCTGCCCCGTCATGCTCGTCGTGGTGGTCTTGCCGTTCGTTCCGGTGATCGCGACGACCTTCGGCATATAGCCGCTCTCGCGTAGATGCGCGAGCGCCTGCGCAAAGAACTCGACTTCGCCCCACACGGGAATACCGCGTTCATGCGCGCTCGCGATGAGCGGCACGAGATCCTGCGCGAGCGGCGAAAGCCCCGGGCTCAGCGCGACGAGTTCGATGCCGCCGTCGAGCAGCGCCGGCGAGAACGCGCCGCCGACGAACTCGGCGTCGATCCCGTGCGTCTCGAGCGCCGGCAAATTCGGCGGTGCCTCGCGCGTATCGGCGATGCGCAAGCGGCACCCGTGGCGCGCGCACCAGCGCGCCATCGCGAGACCCGATTCGCCGAGTCCCAGCACGAGCACCATCGGCCGTTGCCGATCTCCAAACATCTCGCCGAACATCGCTTGCTTTCCCTTTTCCTTTGCGGTCGCGTTTGTGTCTGCCCTGCGCGTCAGCGCAGCTTCAACGTCGACAGCCCGAACAAACAGAGCATCAACGTGATGATCCAGAAGCGCACGACGACCTGCGTCTCTTTCCAGCCCGACAGTTCGAAGTGGTGATGCAGCGGCGCCATCTTGAAGATGCGCCGGCCTTCGCCGTAGCGCCGCTTCGTGTACTTGAACCACACGACTTGCAGCATGACCGAAACCGTCTCGGCCACGAAGATGCCGCCCATGATGAACAGCACGATCTCTTGCCGGACGATGACGGCCACCGTACCGAGCGCGCCGCCGAGCGCCAGCGCGCCGACGTCGCCCATGAACACCTGCGCGGGGTGCGTGTTGTACCAGAGGAATGCGAGCCCGGCCCCGCCCATCGCGGAACAGAAGATCAGCAGTTCCCCCGCGCCTGGAATATGCGGGAACAGCAGATATTTCGAATAGACCGAGCTGCCCATGACGTAGGCGAACACGCCGAGCGACGCGCCGACGAGCACGACGGGCATGATCACGAGACCGTCCAGCCCATCGGTCAGATTCACGGCATTGCTCGCGCCGACGATGACGAAGTAGGTCAACGCGATGAAGCCCCACACGCCGAGCGGGTAGCTGATCGACTTCAGGAACGGCAGCATCAGGTCCGCGCGCGCGGGCAGCCCCATCGACAAGCCACTGCGCACCCACGCCATGAACAGGTCGAATACGCGAACGTTGCTCGCCTCGGAGACGCTGAACGCGAGATACACCGCCGCGAACAAGCCGATGACGGACTGCCAGAAATACTTTTCGCGCGACGACATGCCGCGCGGGTCCTTATAGACCACCTTGCGATAGTCATCGACCCAGCCGATCACACCGAAGCCGAACGTCACGAGCATCACGATCCAAATGAAGCGATTCGTCAGGTCCGCCCAGAGCAGCGTCGACACTGCGATGCCGATCAGGATCAGCACGCCGCCCATCGTGGGCGTGCCCGATTTGACGAGATGCGTCTTCGGCCCGTCGGTGCGCACCGCCTGGCCGACCTTCATCGACGTCAGCTTGCGAATCACCCACGGCCCGCATACGAGCCCGATCACGAGCGCGGTGATGGTCGCCATCACCGCGCGAAATGTCAGATAGCCGAAAACGCGCAAAAAACTTGCGTCGTTCTGCAGCCATTGCGCCAGCGCCAGCAGCATGCTCGTCCTTCTCTTTCAATGCGTGCCGGGCGAGTTGCCCGGCACCGGGGTGGGTTGCGAAACGGTCAGCGCCTCGACGACGCGCTCCATCCGCATGAAACGCGAGCCCTTCACGAGCAGCGTCGCGCTCGATCCGAAGCCCGCTTGCAGCAAATACTCGACGAGCTTCGCCACGTCGTCGAAATGGTGCGCCCGGCCCGCGTGCCCGCTCGCGCTCGCCGCGGCCGGCTGCGCCAGGTCGAATGCCAAGCAGGCGTCGTGCGTGGCGTCGCCGAGCGCAACGAGCATGTCGATGCCGCGCTCGCGCGCATAGGCGCCGACTTCGCGATGAAACTCGGGGCCGTTATCGCCGACTTCGCCCATGTCGCCCATCACCAGCACACGCGGTGCGCCGCACGCCGCCAGCACGTCGATCGCCGCACGCATCGAGTCGGGATTCGCGTTGTAGGTGTCGTCGATGACGACCGCGCCGGCCAGCGCGCCGGCAAGCGCACGCTTCGTCTGCAGCCTGCCCTTGACCGGCGAAAAGGCTTCCAGACCACGCGCGATTGCCTCGAGCGGTACGTTCGCGGCAACCGCGGCCGCCGTCGCCGCCAGCGCATTGCGTGCGTTGTGCTCGCCGAGCACTTGCAGCGTCGCGTCGAACGCGCCCGCCGGCGTGCGCACGCGCAAACGGTTGCCCTCGAGCGCGCCCGTGACCGCGGCGGCCGCCGTCGCGCCATCGCGCGAAGCGTCTTCGAGCGCGAAATCGACGATAGGGTTCCCCGTCGCGGCCGTTCGCCAGATCCCGGCGTAAGCGTCGTCGGCGGGAAAAACGGCGGTGCCGTCGGCAGGCAGCGCATGAATAACGCTCGCATGCTCGAGCGCGACGGCCTCGACGGTCGCCATGAACTCCTGATGTTCGCGCTGCGCGTTGTTCACGAGCGCGATCGTCGGCAGCGCAATCTTCGCGAGCACATCGGTTTCGCCCGGATGGTTCATGCCCACTTCGATGACGGCGAGCCGATGCGCCGCGCTCAAGCGCAGCAGCGTGAGCGGCAGTCCCACGTCGTTGTTGAAATTGCCGGCCGTGGCAAGGCGCGCCGATTCCCCAACCGCTTGCGCGAAAATCGACGCGATCATCTCCTTGACCGTCGTCTTGCCGTTGCTGCCCGTTACGGCTACGAGCGGCATCGCAAATCGACTGCGCCAACCGCGCGCGAGCGCACCAAGCGCCTCCCGCGTGTCCTCGACGATAAGCGTCGGCACATGCCAGTCGGACGGCACCCGCGTGGCGAGCACGGCACTGACGCCGCGTGCCGCAACGTCGGGCAAAAAGTCGTGCGCGTCGAATCGATCGCCCTTGAGCGCGACGAACAGATCGCCAGCGCCAGCGGTACGACTGTCGGTACCGACGCGCTCGAACGCGGTGGCGCCGTCACCAACCACGATGGCGCCGGGAATCAGCCGCGCGGCTTCCATGAGCGAGAGCATCGTCATTGCTCACCTCCGCGCGAATACATCACGCGCGCGGCGAGCGCGAGGCGAGCATGGTCTTGATCGGAGAAAACGCGCTTCTTACCCATGATTTCCTGTGTCGCTTCATGGCCCTTGCCGGCCAGCACGACGACGTCTTCGCGCGCCGCATCGCGCACCGCATGCAAAATCGCGTTTGCGCGATCCTCGATGCGACGCACTTGGCCGGGATGCGCCATGCCGGCGACGATCTGATCGATGATCGAGCCCGCTTCCTCACTACGCGGGTTGTCGCTCGTCACGACGACCGCATCGGCCAGCCGCTGCGCGATCGCGCCCATGAGCGCTCGCTTGGTCGCATCGCGATCGCCGCCGCAGCCGAACATGCAGACGAGCTGCCCACCGCGCGCCTGCGCGATCGGACGCAGCGCATCGAGCGTCTTCTCGAGCGCATCGGGCGTGTGGGCGTAATCGACGACGACGAGCGGCTCGTCGTTCGCGATGCGCCCGCCCAAACGCTGCATGCGGCCGTTGACGGGCTCGAGCTTCGTGAGTTGCGCGAGCGCATCGGCGAGCGGAACGTCCGCCGCCAAGAGCGCGCCGAGCACGCCGAGCAGATTGCTGACGTTGAACTCGCCGAGCGTGCCGACTTCGACGTCGGCCGCCCCCCAATCCGAAGACAGATGAAATGCCGTGCCGGTAGCGGTAGCACGGACGTTCGTCGCAACGAGCGCGGCGTGCGCACTCGGCGCGTCGCTCGCCGCGCCGATGCCGTAGGCGATCGTCGGCATACGCGGCTGCGTGCGCGCGATGAGGCGCCGGCCCGCCGCATCGTCGCGATTGATGACCGCGGCCTTGAGCGTCGGCCATTCGAACAATTTCGCCTTCGCGGCCTCGTACGCCTCGAACGTGTGGTGATAGTCGAGATGATCTTGCGTGAGATTCGTGAACACGGCGATATCGAAGGCCGTGCCGCTCACGCGCCCCTGGTGCAGCGCATGCGACGAAACCTCCATCGCGACGGCGCGCGCACCGGCTGTGGCCAGTTGCGCCAGCGAGCGCTGCGTCTGCGGCGCATCGGGCGTCGTAAAACCGGTATGAACGAGATGCCCCCACATGCCGGTGCCGAGCGTGCCGACGACGGCGCACGGTTCGCCGAGCGCGGTCAGCGCCGCGGCTATCCACTGCGAGCACGACGTTTTCCCGTTCGTCCCCGTCACGCCGATCATCCGCATCGATTCGCTCGGCTCGCCGTACCAGCGGCTCGCGATCTCACCCGCCAGCCGATCGAGCCCAGGCACCGCAAGCGCGCGGGCGGCATCGACCTGCCCCGCGAATCCTTCGGGCTGATAAAGCACCACACCCGCGCCGCGCTCGAACGCACCGGCGATATGCGAGCGGCTGTCCGCGCCGTCGACGGCATACGCGAAAAAAACGTCGCCGGCCGCGAGGGTGCGCGTGTCTGCATGCAATTGGGCGCCGGTCGCCGCATGCGCGCGCAGCCAATCGAGCGCATCGGCCACGTGCCGGCGCATGGCGTCCTCGTTGTAGGGAGCGCTCATCGGATGACTCCCGGGCGCGCGTGCGCATCGGCCGATATCGTCATCGGCCGCGCGGGCGGGAACGTGACGCGCTTACCGGGCACGACGCCCGCCATCTTTGCCGTCTTCGCCGTATCGTCGGACACGACGAGTTGCTTGACCGGCATATCGGGCGGCACGTTCAGCGTGCGCAGCGTATCGCCGACGATGCTGGAAAACACGGGACCCGACACCGAGCCGCCGAAATGGCTGCCGGCGGTCGGCTGATCGATCGAGACGGCGACGACGATGCGCGGATTCGGCATCGGCGCCATGCCGACGAACGACGCGCGGTACTTCGAGCGATCGTAGCCGTGCGACGTATGCACGTACGCGGTGCCGCTCTTGCCGCCGACGCGATAGCCCGGCACGGCGGCCTCGGGCGACGTGCCGGCCGCCGTCACGACCGATTCGAGCATCGTGCGCACTTCGCGCGCCGTCGTCGGCGAGAAGATTTGCGGCCCCGTCACCGGCTGGGTCGGGTCGGTCTTGAAAATCGACACGGGCATGATCTGCCCGTCGTGCGCGATCGCCGTATAAGCGCGTGCGAGCTGGAACAGCGAAACCGACAGCCCATAGCCGTAAGACATCGTCGCCTGCTCGATGCGGCGCCAGCTCTTCCATGGCCGCAGCCGGCCGGCCGCCGCACCGGGGAAGCCCACTTTCGGCGCCTGCCCGAGCCCGATGCTCGTATACATATTCCACATCTCTTCCGGCTTGAGCGTCATCGCGATCTTCGTCGCCCCGATGTTGCTCGACTTCTGGAGAACGCCGCCGATGGTGAGCACACCGTTGGCGCTGTCGTCGGTGATCGTGGCGCCGTCGAGTGTGAATCGGCCGTTACCCGTGTCGACGAGCGTGTTGGGCGTGATTCGATGCAAATCGAGCGCGAGCGAAACCGTAAACGGCTTCATGATCGAGCCCGGTTCGAACACGTCCGTGAGCGCGCGGTTGCGCAACTGCTCGCCGGTCAGGCGCGAACGATCGTTGGGGTTGTAGGTCGGGTAATTGACGAGCGCGAGCACGTTGCCCGTGCGCACGTCGACGACCATCGCCGCACCCGCCTTGGCCTTCGCCTTCTCCACAGCCGCCTTCAAGTTCGAGTAGGCGATGTACTGGATCTTGCTGTCGATCGAGAGCTCGACGTCCTTGCCGTTGTGCGGTACGACTTGCTCGTCGACGTCCTCGATGATGTGCCCCATCCGATCCTTGATCACGCGCCGGATGCCGGGCGTGCCCGCGAGAATCTTCTGATCGGAAAGCTCGACGCCCTCTTGCCCCTCGTCCTCGATATTGGTGAAGCCGACCAAGTGGGCCGTAATCTCGCCTTCGGGGTAAAAGCGCTTGTATTCGGTGCGTTGATAAATGCCGGGGATCTTGAGCGCCTCGACTTTCTCGGCAACGTCGACCGGCACTTGGCGCTTCACGTAGACGAACGTTTTGTCCTCGGAAAGCTTCGCGCGCAGCTCTTTCTGCGTCATGCCGAGCAGCGCGCCGAGCGCGACGAGCTTGGCCGGGTCCAGATCTTCCGGCACCGACTCGGGCATCGCCCAGATCGCGCGCACGGGCAAGCTCGTTGCAAGCACGAGGCCATCGCGGTCGAGGATCTTGCCGCGCGTGGCGGGCAACTCGATCGTGCGCTCATAGCGGCTTTCGCCTTGCTTTTGATAGAAAGCGTTGCCGGGGCCTTGAATCCAGAAGGCACGCGCCGCAAGGGCGACGAACGCCATGAACAGCATGAACACGACGAGCTTCGAGCGCCACATCGGCAACCGCACCGACAGCACCGGGCTGGCCGAGAACGTGACGCTTTTCGTCTTCGTCGTATGTTTCATCGCGCGCCTCGGCGATCGTCGACACGGCTAGGCGAGCGGCCGGCGCCCTTGCCTACGCGCGCTTGAGCGGACGGCGCGCTCGCCGCGATCGTGGGAATCGGCGCATTCTCGGCAACGCTCGAACCGGGGGCGAGCGTGAGGAATTGCGTGTCGCCCGTCGAGGCGGGCTGCATCTTGAGCGTATCGGTGGCGAGTTGCTCGATGCGCGACGTCTTCGACAGCGCGCTTTGCTGATACTGCAATTGCGCGTAGTCCTGCTGGAGTTGATGCTCCTCCGACTGCGCGCGCTCGAGCTGCACGAAGAGTTGCCGCTGCTGGTTCGTGGCATTGACGACGGAAAGTGCGCAACCGAGAACGACGATCAGCAAGAAGATGTTCAGCCGGCTCATGGCGCGACGCGCTCCGCGACGCGCATGACCGCGGAGCGGGCACGCGGATTGGCTTCGATCTCAGCGGTGCTCGCGAAGACGCGCCCAACGATTTTCAACGGCGCGGCGGGCAGATCGACGGCGCGAATCGGCAAGCGACGATCGACCGCAGGCGCACTCGCATGCGCCTGCATGAATCGCTTCACGATTCGATCCTCGAGCGAATGAAAGCTGATGACCACCAGCCGCCCCCCTTGCTCCAACGACGACAACGCCGCCTCTAAAACGACTTGCAGCTCCGCAAGCTCTTGATTGACGTGAATCCGTATAGCCTGAAAGGTGCGGGTGGCCGGATCCTTGCCCTTCTCACGGGTCTTGACTGCGCGAGCCACGATTTCGGCAAGCTCGCCCGTGGTGACGAGAGGCCCAAGACGGTCGGACTCTGCCCGGCGAGCAACAAGCGCCTTTGCAATCTGAACAGCAAACCGTTCTTCCCCATAATCTCGAATGACCTCCGTCAGTTCCTGCTGGCTCGCCCGCGCCAGCCACTCGGCCGCGGATTCGCCGCGCGTCGGGTCCATCCGCATGTCGAGCGGGCCGTCCGCGCGAAAGCTGAAACCACGCGCCGGGTCGTCCAATTGCGGCGACGACACGCCAAGATCCAGCAGCACGCCGGCGACACGCCCGATACCTCGCGTCGCCAGCGCCGGCGCCAACGACGCAAAACTCTCATGCACGATCTCGAAGCGCGGATCGCCGATCGCGCGCGCCGTCGCGATCGCCTGCGGATCCTTGTCGAATGCGATCAGCCGTGCCCGCTCGCCCAGCTTCGCGAGCACCGCGCGGCTATGGCCGCCGCGCCCGAACGTCCCGTCGACATAGACGCCGTCCGCACGCGTGACCAACGCATTCACCGCTTCTTCCAGCAGCACCGTGCGATGCTGCAATTCGTTTTCCATCGCAGTGCCCTATTTCAAACCGCGATCAAAACGTGAAATTCTTCAATGCGTCCGGCATGCCTTGCGCCATCGCCGCCTGCTCCTTGGCCGCGTAGGTTTGCGCGTCCCACAGTTCGAAGTGGCTACCCATGCCGAGCAACATGATTTCCTTTTCCAGACCCGCGGCCATGCGTAATTCAGGCGAAACGAGGATGCGTCCCGCGCTATCGAGATCGACGTCGGAGGCATTACCGAGAAAAATGCGCCGCCACCAATGCGCGTCCATCGGCAATGCGGCGATCTTGGTGCGAAAGACTTCCCACTCGGGGCGGGGAAACAGCAATAGGCAGCCGTCCGGGTGCTTCGTCAGCGTCACCCGTCCTTGTGCCTCGCCTTGTAGCGCCTCGCGATAGCGAGAGGGCACGGACATGCGGCCCTTCGCATCGAGCGTCAGCGCCGACGCCCCTTGAAACACCTTTCTCTCCCTTTTGGAGCCCTATGCCCCACCCCTCGAAATATCGGCCGGAATGATCCGAACAATCCACAAAAATACACTTTCTCACACTGTCTCCCACTTTAGAGTAACGCCCTAGACCGGTCAAGGGAGAAAACCGTTTTTTCGCCGAATTTTGTTTGTTAGAACAAGGACTTACGTGAGTCCCTTCAAGGAAGGAGTGAAACCAAAAAAACGTTTATAAAAGAATGAACTACTGCATTTTGTGAATGTGATACCTGAGAAGCTCATGGCCGCACCGGCGTGATCGGCGCTCGAAGCGAACGAAGGTGGGATAGAAAGCGGATTAGATAGGGATGGATCGACGAGCGACGCGGGCGCGCCGCTCCCACTGCCAAGTTAGATGTAATAGGCCGTTCGCGTCATGACTTTCGACGCCGCGCGCATTAGCGCCTTGATCGGCATCGGCAGCTCGGCGCCGCCGGCGTCAGTGGCCGACTGACCGTGCGAGCGCTCGTCGTCGCGCATTTGCTCGACGATGGCGCGCGACGACCGATCGCCCTCGGGCAGCGACTTCAAATGCCCGTCCAGATGGCGCTCGACTTGGCGCTCCGTTTCAGCCATGAAACCGAGGCTTGCCTTGTCGCCGAAACAGCCGGCCGCGAAACCGATCGCAAGCGCGCCAGTGTACCAGAGCGGATTGAGCAAACTCGGACGCGAGTCCAGCTCGCGCAAGCGCGCGGCGGTCCACGCCAAGTGATCTTCCTCCTCGCGTGCTGCGTGGTCGAAGGCATCTTTGAGGCTGGGCGAGCGCGTGGCGAGCTTTTGCGCTTGATAGAGCGCCTGCGCGCAGATCTCGCCGACATGATTCACGCGCATGAGGCCAGCCGAGTGCGCGCGCTCGGCGAGTGTCATCTCCTGTTCTGCGCCCCCCCTCGCATCGGTCGGCTCCAGCTCTGGGGCAGGCACCGGCCGGCTCATGCGGCTCACCCCGGCGATCGAACGCAGCCCCCGATCAAATTCGACAATCAACTCGTCCAGCATCATTGCACTCTCCATGCGGCGCAGCAAATCGGCGGCTAAAGGAAGGCGCCGCCGTGCCGCACAGTCCCTCGTGCTGCCCCGACAGCATGGTGCGCATGCTTAGTTCAGAGCAAAACGGCGGCCAATCGTGCATTTTAGACGATGTTGCAAAACCCGCGCAGCATAGACACTTTTGCGGCACCGCACCGCGGCACGACGCGCTATGCGCTCCGCTCCGGCGTGACCTGCGCGGCGGAACTCGCAGCGGCGGCATCGCGCAACTCTCGGCGCAGGATCTTGCCGACGTTCGACTTCGGCAACTCGGTGCGGAACTCGACGATCTTGGGCCGCTTATAGCCCGTGAGTTGCTCTTTGCAGAATGCCAGCACGTCGGCTTGCGTGAGCGCCGGGTCCTTCTTGACGATAACGAGCTTGACCGCTTCGCCGGAATGCTCATCGGGCACGCCGACGGCCGCGACCTCGAGCACGCCGGGGAGCTTGGCGACGACGTCTTCGATCTCGTTCGGATAGACGTTGAATCCCGAGACGAGAATCATGTCCTTCTTGCGGTCGATGATCTTGAAATAGCCGCGCTCGTCCATGATGCCGATGTCGCCCGTTTTGAAGAAGCCGTCGGCCGTCATCACCTTCGCGGTTTCATCGGGGCGATTCCAGTAGCCGGCCATCACTTGCGGCCCGCGGATGCAGATTTCGCCGGGCTGGCCGACGGGTTGGTCGGCGCCATCGTCATCGCGAATCGCGAGTTCGGTCGATGGGATCGGCAGCCCGATCGTGCCGCTGAACTCGGTGGCCGTCACGGGATTGCAGCAAGCGCTCGGCGACGTTTCCGACAAGCCGTACCCCTCGATCACCGGGACATGCGTGCGCTCGTACCAGCGTTTGGCCACGGCCTCCTGCAAGGCCATGCCGCCCGCGTTGGCCACCATCAATTTCGAAAAGTCGAGCTTGCCGAAATCCGGATGATTGAGCATCGCGTTGTAGAGCGTGTTCACGGCCGGGAACGTATTGATCGCGTAGCCCCGCAACTGCTTGATCATGCCGCCGATGTCGCGCGGATTGGGAATCAGCACGCCGAGACCGCCCGTGCGGACAGTCAGCAACGCACAGACCGTCAGCGCATAGATATGGTAGAGCGGCAGCGCGATGACGTTGACGATTTGCGCGACGTCGGCATGCAATGCGTTGGCAGGTGCATGCCAAGCCGCCGACTGCAGCACGTTCGCCACGATGTTACCGTGCGTGAGCATCGCCCCCTTGGCCACGCCCGTCGTGCCGCCCGTGTACTGCAGGAACGCGATGTCGCTCCGACTCGGCGCGGCCGCGGCAAACGGCAGCCGGGCGCCTTGCGCGACGACGTCGTTGAATTTCACGTGGCCGGGCAAACTCCAAGCGGGCACCATCTTCTTCACCCGCCGCACGACGAAGTTGACGATCAGCCCTTTCGCGCCCATGAGATCGCCCATCGACGCGACGACCACATGCTTGATCGCCGTGTTGCGTACCACCGCCTGCAGTGTCCCTGCGAAATTCTCGAGAATGACGATGGCCTCTGCTCCGCTGTCCTTCAACTGATGCTCGAGCTCGCGCGGCGTATAGAGCGGATTGACGTTCACGACGACGTAGCCCGCGCGCAAAACGGCAGCCAGCACGACCGGATATTGCAGCACGTTCGGCATCATGATCGCGATGCGCGCCCCGCGAGCGAGCCCCTTCGCTTGGAACCACGCGGCAACCTTGCGCGAAAGCGTGTCGAGTTCGCCGTAAGTGATCGACTTGCCCATGCAGGCGAATGCGCGCGACGCGTGGTATTGCCGAAAGCTGTCTTCGAGCAAATCGCCGACCGACGCGTAAGCCGAAGCGTCGATCTCGGCGGGAACGCCGGACGGGTAGGACTTCAACCAAATTTTTTCCATGCGGCGTCTCCCTAATTTATTCGAATGATCGTGCAAAAAAAGCGCATCGTAGCCGGTCGCCTCGCTCGAAACAACCGGATTAGACACCGACTTCGAACTAGAGAAAACCGCTTGCGCAACGGTCAGATCTCGGCGTGCTCGACTTCGACGAGACAATCGTAGAATGTCGCGGAGCCGCCGAGGTCGGTGAGTGCCTGGCTCGTCACCTGATTCGCATTGCACCCATCCGGTGCAAGCTTTTTCCACCAGATCGACATCCCGACGACGACGCCCTCTCGTGTGCGGTCCGTGACCCGAACGCGGGCGAGGAACGCGCCGCGGTCGTTGCGAATGCGAACGTTATCGCCCTCGCTGATGCCGCGTGCGGCTGCATCGAGCGGATGCATGTCTAGATGCGGCTCGCGCTCGCTGTCGCGCAGGCTGTCGACGTTCACGAAGGTGCTGTTGAGGAAGTGGCGCGCGGGCGGCGAAATCATCGCGAGCGGATAGCGCGCCGCGAGTTCGGGCGAGCCGTCGGCCGATTCGTAAGGCGGCAGGTAATCGGGCAGCGGGTCCAGCCCTTCGCGTGCGAGCAGCGAGCTCTCGAACTCGCATTTGCCCGACGGCGTGCGGAAGCCACCATCGGCGAACGGCGCATCGGGCAGGTTCAGCTTCGCCCAGCCCGCCTCGTTCAGCTTTGCCCAATCGATGCCTTCGAGCGCGGGATCATCCCAGCGCAGCCCGTTTCGTCCGACGGTTTCGTCGCTTTCGAACAGCGCGGGGTCGCTCAGGCCCATTTGGCGCGCGAGGCCGCGAAAGATCTCGGTGTTGGGACGTGCGTCTCCGACCGGTGCGATCGCGGGCCGATTGACCATCACATAGGTATGGCCGTACGACCGATGCAGATCGAAGTGCTCGAGCTGCGTCGTGGCCGGCAGAACGAGATCGGCGTAATCGGCGGTGTCGGTCTGGAAATGCTCGAGGACGATCGTAAACAGATCCTCTCGCGCAAACCCGGCCGCGACGCGTGCCGAATCGGGCGCCACGGCGACCGGATTCGAGTTGTAGACGATCAGCGCCTCGATCTTGGGGCCGAACGTCGCGTCGCCCTCATGCAGCAGCGCATCGCCGATGGCGTTCATATTGACGATGCGTGGCAGCTCGGCTGGCCAGCCCGGGATCAGATCGGGCCGCTGCAGCGCCGCGTTATCGAACGGCACCCAGCCCGATGACGACAACAGCAACCCGCCCGCTCGATCGCGCCACGCGCCCGTCAACGACGGCAAACAGGCGATCGCGCGCGTGGCATTGCCGCCGCCGCGCACGCGTTGCATCCCGTAGTTCAGACGGATAGCCGCTTTGCGCGTCTTGCCGTAAAGCCGGGCGAGTTCGACGAGTTCGCCTTCGTCGATGCCGCAAATCTGCGCAACGCGATCAGGCGGATAGGCCGCTGCGCGCGCCTTGAGTGCCTCGAAGCCGACCGTATGTGCTTCGACGTACGCGTGGTCGATCAGATGCTCGGCAATCAGCACATGAATCATTCCGAGCGCGAAAGCGCCGTCCGTTCCGGGACGCAGTGCGATGTGCTGATGACACTTCTCTGCCGTCAGCGAGCGATAGGGGTCGATGGCGACGAGTCGCGCGCCGCGCCGCTTGGCCTCTTGGGCCCGCGTCCAGAAATGCAGACTCGAGGTGATTGGATTGGCGCCCCAGATGAGAATGAGCTCGCTTTCCTCGAAGAATTCGAGATGCATCCCCAGCGAGGCACCGTACGTGTATTTGAGCCCTGCCATCCCCGCAGCCGAGCAAATCGTGCGATCGAGCCGTGATGCCCCGAGTTTGTGAAAGAAGCGTTGCGCGATGCTTTCGCCCTGCACCAAACCCATCGTGCCGGCATAGCTATAAGGTAGCAGCGCCTGCGGCTCACGCTGGACGATCTCGGAGAGCCGCCCCGCCGCGAGCGACAGTGCGTCGTCCCAACTGACCGGCTCGAACCGGCCTTCGCCCTTGCGGCCGACCCGTTTCAAAGGCGTCGTCAGGCGCTGTGCATGGTGGACGCGCTCGGGATAGCGGGTGACTTTCGTACAGAGGACGCCTTGCGTCGGCGCATGATCGGGATCGCCGGCGACCTTGATTACCTTGCCGTCGGCGACGGTCACGCGCATCGCGCACGTGTCTGGGCAATCGTGAGGACAGACGGCGCGGGCAAATTCGAGGGGCGCATTCATAGCGGCTTCCGTTAGAGACGGTGATGCGTAGGCCAGGCCGACAATTCTATTACTTTCGCGCTCGCCGACTGCACCAAATTGGCACCATGCAGTTCAGCGTAGAATGGTTCGTTCGATACCTGCGTCACATTCCGGAACCTTCTTCCAAAGTCGAACGCAATCATGAAACTCATCCCTGAAGTCTTGGCCGCGCGAGACGAAATTCAGTCCCTGCGACGCGGCATCCATGCTCATCCTGAATTGCGCTACGAAGAGATGCGTACCGCCGATCTCGTCGCACAATGCCTTGAAAAGTGGGGGCTGCGCGTGCATCGAGGGTTGGGCAAGACGGGCGTCGTCGGCGTGCTTCAGCGAGGCACCGGCACGCGGTCGGTCGGTCTGCGAGCCGATATGGACGCCTTGCCGATCGAGGAACTCAATACGTTCGAGCATCGCTCCCAAGCGCCGGGAAAAATGCACGCCTGCGGGCATGACGGACACACCGCCATGTTGCTCGGCGCGGCGCAGCACCTAGCCAAGCATGGCGAATTCGACGGCACGATCGTCTTCATATTCCAGCCGGCGGAAGAAGGCGGCGCCGGCGCGCGCGCCATGATCGAGGACGGCTTGTTCGAGCAATTTCCTGTCGACGCCGTATTCGGAATCCACAATTGGCCCGGTATGCCGGCGGGGGCGTTCGGCGTGACCGAAGGGCCGATCATGGCATCGAGCAACGAGTTTCGTATCGACGTAAAAGGCGTCGGCGCGCATGCGGCCATGCCGCACAACGGTCGAGATCCCGTTTTCGCGGCCATTCAAATCGGCAACGCACTGCAAAGCATCATCACACGAAACAAGAAGCCAATCGATACGGCGGTGCTTTCGATCACGCAGATTCACGCCGGCGATGCGCTCAATGTGATTCCGAACGACGCGTGGCTCGCCGGCACTGTGCGCACGTTTACGACCGAGCCCCTCGATCTCATCGAGTCGAGGATGGCGAAGATTGCTGAAGCGACCGCATCGGCATTCGATTGCTCGGCAACCGTCGTTTTCAACCGCAATTACCCGCCGACGATCAACAGTGCCGCGGAAACGCGTTTCGCGGTCGAAGTCATGCGTGAAATCGTGGGTGCCGGGAACGTCGCGGACAATGTGGAGCCGACAATGGGCGCGGAGGATTTCTCGTTCATGCTGCAGGCGAAGCCCGGCTGCTATGCATTCCTCGGGAACGGTGACGGCCGGCATCGCGACGAGGGCCACGGGATGGGGCCGTGTATGCTGCACAACGCCAGTTACGACTTCAACGACGAACTGCTGCCGGTAGGAACGACGTATTGGGTGCGGCTCGCGCTGCGCTACCTGGCCGAAGGGATTGCACGCTAGCGATTGCGTTTTGCGTTTTGCGTTCGGCCGCCCGCGCGCAGCGTGGGTGCCGGGCGCTCAGCGTGCGGCGGGCGCTTGTGGATTGAGTCGTTGCTTTTTGTTCGAGCATAAAGCACAAACCCCCGGTAGCGGGCGCGCTAACGGGGGTTTGTAGGGTAGGGAGCCTGACGATGACCTACTTTCACACGGGCAATCCGCACTATCATTGGCGTGGAGTCGTTTCACGGTCCTGTTCGGGATGGGAAGGGGTGGTACCAACTCGCTATGATCATCAGGCATGACTTGTTGCTACGAGGCTTGTGGGCCGCATAGCCAATCTGGGAAGAAGTATTGAGCGCGCGGTGTGGGCGGGCTCGGTGTTTCGGTGTAATGGGGGGTGATCGATGGGGGGTGATTGCGTGGCACGGATACGCGAGTCAAACCTTGAGCGCTGAGCCCCCGTTCGGGGGTGCTCTTCAGTCGGTGCTGAGGCACACACACTGAAGGCGAAACGCTCCGGTTATAGGATCAAGCCGTACGGGCAATTAGTATCGGTTAGCTAAGTGCATTACTGCACGTACACACCCGACCTATCAACGTCCTGGTCTTGAACGACCCTTCAAGGGGCTTAAAGCCCCGGGGATATCTCATCTTAAGGCGAGTTTCCCGCTTAGATGCTTTCAGCGGTTATCTCTTCCGAACATAGCTACCCGGCGATGCCACTGGCGTGACAACCGGTACACCAGAGGTTCGTCCACTCCGGTCCTCTCGTACTAGGAGCAGCCCCCTTCAAATATCCAACGCCCACGGCAGATAGGGACCAAACTGTCTCACGACGTTTTAAACCCAGCTCACGTACCTCTTTAAATGGCGAACAGCCATACCCTTGGGACCGGCTACAGCCCCAGGATGAGATGAGCCGACATCGAGGTGCCAAACACCGCCGTCGATATGAACTCTTGGGCGGTATCAGCCTGTTATCCCCAGAGTACCTTTTATCCGTTGAGCGATGGCCCTTCCATACAGAACCACCGGATCACTATGACCTGCTTTCGCACCTGCTCGACTTGTCGGTCTCGCAGTTAAGCACGCTTATGCCATTGCACTATCAGCACGATTTCCGACCGTACCTAGCGTACCTTCGTACTCCTCCGTTACGCTTTGGGAGGAGACCGCCCCAGTCAAACTGCCTACCATGCACTGTCCCCGACCCGGATCACGGGCCAAGGTTAGAACCTCAAACAAACCAGGGTGGTATTTCAAGGACGGCTCCACGCAAACTAGCGTTCACGCTTCATAGCCTCCCACCTATCCTACACAGATCGGTTCAAAGTCCAATGCAAAGCTACAGTAAAGGTTCATGGGGTCTTTCCGTCTAGCCGCGGGTAGATTGCATCATCACAAACACTTCAACTTCGCTGAGTCTCGGGAGGAGACAGTGTGGCCATCGTTACGCCATTCGTGCAGGTCGGAACTTACCCGACAAGGAATTTCGCTACCTTAGGACCGTTATAGTTACGGCCGCCGTTTACCGGGACTTCAATCAAGAGCTTGCACCCCATCATTTAATCTTCCGGCACCGGGCAGGCGTCACACCCTATACGTCCACTTTCGTGTTTGCAGAGTGCTGTGTTTTTATTAAACAGTCGCAGCCACCAGTTTATTGCAACCCCTTCACCCTTCTGGCGCAGGCCAGTCAAGCTACAGGGGCGTACCTTATCCCGAAGTTACGGTACCAATTTGCCGAGTTCCTTCTCCCGAGTTCTCTCAAGCGCCTTAGAATACTCATCTCGCCCACCTGTGTCGGTTTGCGGTACGGTCATCATGAGACTGAAGCTTAGAGGCTTTTCTTGGGACCCCTTCCGATTGCTTCGCAGCACTAGGCCGCTCGCGCCACACCCTTGAATTACGCGCCCGGATTTGCCTAAGCGCCTTCTCCAATGCAGCGACCGGGACTTCCAACACCCGGACAACCTTCCGCGATCCGTCCCCCCATCGCATCTCACGACGGTGCAGGAATATTGACCTGCTTCCCATCAGCTACGCATTTCTGCCTCGCCTTAGGGGCCGACTCACCCTACGCCGATGAACGTTGCGTAGGAAACCTTGGGCTTACGGCGAGGGGGCCTTTCACCCCCTTTATCGCTACTCATGTCAGCATTCGCACTTCCGATACCTCCAGCACACCTTACGGTGCACCTTCGCAGGCTTACGGAACGCTCTCCTACCATGCGCACTTGCGTACGCATCCGCAGCTTCGGTGACTGGCTTAGCCCCGTTACATCTTCCGCGCAGGACGACTCGATCAGTGAGCTATTACGCTTTCTTTAAAGGGTGGCTGCTTCTAAGCCAACCTCCTGACTGTTTTAGCCTTCCCACTTCGTTTCCCACTTAGCCAATCTTGGGGACCTTAGCTGGCGGTCTGGGTTGTTTCCCTCTTGACACCGGACGTTAGCACCCGATGTCTGTCTCCCGTGATTGCACTCTTCGGTATTCGGAGTTTGCTATGGCGAAGTAATCCGCAATGGACCCTTCAACCATGACAGTGCTCTACCCCCGAAGGTGATACACGAGGCACTACCTAAATAGTTTTCGGAGAGAACCAGCTATTTCCAGATTTGTTTAGCCTTTCACCCCTATCCACAGCTCATCCCCTAACTTTTCAACGTTAGTGGGTTCGGTCCTCCAGTACGTGTTACCGCACCTTCAACCTGGCCATGGATAGATCATCTGGTTTCGGGTCTACGCCCAGCAACTGAACGCCCTATTCGGACTCGCTTTCGCTACGCCTGCCTTAATCAGTTAAGCTTGCTACTGAACGTAAGTCGCTGACCCATTATACAAAAGGTACGCCGTCACCCCTTACGAGGCTCCGACTGTTTGTATGCATGCGGTTTCAGGATCTATTTCACTCCCCTCCCGGGGTTCTTTTCGCCTTTCCCTCACGGTACTGGTTCACTATCGGTCGATCACGAGTATTTAGCCTTGGAGGATGGTCCCCCCATCTTCAGACAGGATTTCACGTGTCCCGCCCTACTTCTCGTACGCTTAGTCCTTCAACACTGTTTTCGCTTACAGGGCTATCACCTGCTATGGCCGCACTTTCCAGAGCGTTCAGCTAACAACATCGATAACACGTACAGGCTCTTCCCATTTCGCTCGCCACTACTTTGGGAATCTCGGTTGATTTCTTTTCCTGCGGCTACTTAGATGTTTCAGTTCGCCGCGTTCGCTTCGCGTAGCCTATGTATTCAGCTACCGATACTCCATTCGGAGTGGGTTTCCCCATTCGGACATCCCCGGATCAAAGCTCGTTTGCCAGCTCCCCGGGGCTTTTCGCAGGCTACCGCGTCCTTCATCGCCTGTGATCGCCAAGGCATCCACCACATGCACTTGTTCGCTTGACCCTATAACGAGAGCGTCTCGCGGCCAGAGTTAGCGCTTTAGCGCTTACTCTGGGCTCGCCCCCTTGCGGGGCACCTAGAAGGTACCACCTACGGGGTTAGAACCACTCGCACTACAGGTTTGAGTTCTCGCGTTGTGCCGTATTCCAAGTCATCTTTCGATCACTTTTCATACTTGATACAATCACTACCCATCGATATCTTCCACGTCCATCTCATAGACGCTTCCAATATCCATTACTACTTCTTCCAGATTGTTAAAGATCGACAGCCGACTCGGACTACTTCAGTCGCTCTGACTGGCTCAATCGCCAATGACAAAGACTCTTCCTGCGCAACGCCTTGCGCCGAACCCTTGTCATTGGTGGTTGGTGGAGGCAGACGGGATCGAACCGACGACCCCCTGCTTGCAAAGCAGGTGCTCTCCCAGCTGAGCTATGCCCCCTCACTCAGTACAGACACAGACAGCCCACCTCTTCGATGAGCTCCCCAGGGGCGCAGACATATGGTGGGTCTGGTTGGATTCGAACCAACGACCCCCGCCTTATCAAGACGGTGCTCTAACCAACTGAGCTACAGACCCCTGAGTCTGTCTTGATCTACAGCCGATAAGCGTGAGCGCTCAACCTTGAACACGTCAGCTCGAGAAAGGAGGTGATCCAGCCGCACCTTCCGATACGGCTACCTTGTTACGACTTCACCCCAGTCATGAATCCTACCGTGGTGACCGTCCTCCTTGCGGTTAGACTAGCCACTTCTGGTAAAACCCACTCCCATGGTGTGACGGGCGGTGTGTACAAGACCCGGGAACGTATTCACCGCGGCATGCTGATCCGCGATTACTAGCGATTCCAGCTTCATGCACTCGAGTTGCAGAGTGCAATCCGGACTACGATCGGTTTTCTGGGATTAGCTCCCCCTCGCGGGTTGGCAACCCTCTGTTCCGACCATTGTATGACGTGTGAAGCCCTACCCATAAGGGCCATGAGGACTTGACGTCATCCCCACCTTCCTCCGGTTTGTCACCGGCAGTCTCCTTAGAGTGCTCTTGCGTAGCAACTAAGGACAAGGGTTGCGCTCGTTGCGGGACTTAACCCAACATCTCACGACACGAGCTGACGACAGCCATGCAGCACCTGTGTGACGGTTCTCTTTCGAGCACTCTCACCTCTCAGCAAGATTCCGTCCATGTCAAGGGTAGGTAAGGTTTTTCGCGTTGCATCGAATTAATCCACATCATCCACCGCTTGTGCGGGTCCCCGTCAATTCCTTTGAGTTTTAATCTTGCGACCGTACTCCCCAGGCGGTCAACTTCACGCGTTAGCTTCGTTACTAAGGAAATGAATCCCCAACAACTAGTTGACATCGTTTAGGGCGTGGACTACCAGGGTATCTAATCCTGTTTGCTCCCCACGCTTTCGTGCATGAGCGTCAGTGTTAGCCCAGGGGGCTGCCTTCGCCATCGGTATTCCTCCACATCTCTACGCATTTCACTGCTACACGTGGAATTCTACCCCCCTCTGCCACACTCTAGCTCGCCAGTCACCAATGCAGTTCCCAGGTTAAGCCCGGGGATTTCACATCGGTCTTAGCGAACCGCCTGCGCACGCTTTACGCCCAGTAATTCCGATTAACGCTCGCACCCTACGTATTACCGCGGCTGCTGGCACGTAGTTAGCCGGTGCTTATTCTTCCGGTACCGTCATCCCCCCTCGATATTAGCGAGGAAGATTTCTTTCCGGACAAAAGTGCTTTACAACCCGAAGGCCTTCTTCACACACGCGGCATTGCTGGATCAGGCTTGCGCCCATTGTCCAAAATTCCCCACTGCTGCCTCCCGTAGGAGTCTGGGCCGTGTCTCAGTCCCAGTGTGGCTGGTCGTCCTCTCAGACCAGCTACGGATCGTCGCCTTGGTAGGCCTTTACCCCACCAACTAGCTAATCCGCCATCGGCCGCCCCTTGAGCGCGAGGTCCGAAGATCCCCCGCTTTCCTCCATAGAGCGTATGCGGTATTAATCCGGCTTTCGCCGGGCTATCCCCCACTCCAGGACACGTTCCGATGTATTACTCACCCGTTCGCCACTCGCCACCAGGGTTGCCCCCGTGCTGCCGTTCGACTTGCATGTGTAAGGCATGCCGCCAGCGTTCAATCTGAGCCAGGATCAAACTCTTCAGTTCAATGCCTGTTACTGTTTTCGATTCACGTAGTTGCCTACGTCTTGAATCGGTCGCTCACTCAACGTACTGACAGGTCGAATCCATCTCTCGATGAACCCTACCTCAATACTGTGTGAGACTTGATACTTTCGCTTTCGGCCAGGCCCGAAGACCCAACCTCGCGTTCGCCATCAAGCGCCCACACTTATCGGCTGTAAATTTTTAAAGATCGCGTCGCTCAACCAACAGCGCCAGAACAACCACCCTTCCAGCACCGACCGTCTTGCGTTGCTGCGTCAGCAGCAGAGAAACGAGATTATGCAGAACCTTTCACATACCGTCAACTGTTTTTTTAGCACTCGCGCTATCGAACCGTCGCCGTCGGAGCCTGGCGCAAACCCCCGCGCAGCAACACTCCATCCACCTCTCGCTTCTCTTTCGCGCCGTCCATCGACTGACGCGAAGGGCGCAATTCTATGCACCTTCCGCAGGCCGCGCAAGCGGAAATTGCGCCGAGTCGAATCAGCGGTTCTTGAACACCGGTTTGCGCTTTTCGAGAAACGCCGCCATGCCCTCTTTCTGATCCTCCGTCGCGAACAACGAATGGAACAGCCGGCGCTCGAAACGAATACCTTCGGCAAGCGTTGTTTCATACGCGCTGTTTATCGACTCCTTCACCATCATGACGGCCGGCAACGGGAATTCGGCGATCGTCGCCGCTGCACCAAGCGCCTCGTCGAGCAGCGATGCCGCCGGGACGACGCGCGACACGAGGCCCGCCCGCTCCGCCTCGGCAGCATCCATGAAGCGCGCGGTCAAACACATGTCCATCGCCTTCGCTTTGGAGACGACCCGCGGCAGCCGTTGCGTGCCGCCCGCGCCTGGCATCACGCCGAGCTTGATCTCGGGTTGGCCGAACTTCGCCGTATCGGCAGCGATGACGATGTCGCACATCATGGCTAGCTCGCAGCCGCCACCGAGCGCGAAACCACTCACCGCCGCAATGACCGGCTTGCGGATCGTGCGCACCGCCTCCCAATTGCGCGTGATGTAGTCGCCCTTATATGCATCCATGTAGCTGTACGTGGCCATCATGCCGATGTCGGCACCCGCCGCGAACGCCTTTTCGCTGCCCGTCACGACGATTGCGCCGATGTTCTCGTCGGCGTCGAACGCCTTGAGCGCTGCGCCGAGCTCGTCCATCAAATCGTCATTGAGCGCGTTCAACGCCTTCGGCCGGTTCAATGTTATGAGACCGACGCGCCCGCGCGTTTCGACCAGAATGTTTTCGTAGCTCATGCATCCTCCAAATTTTAGGTGTCGATGAGGCGCGAAAAGCTTTCGCGCCTGCCCGGAAACAATGCTAACATTCGCCAACCAACCGGTCGGTCGGTTAATTGATACGATCCTTCGATTACCGGCCTGCTCCCCCAAACGCCTGGCCTGCGCCCCCTTGTCTCGCTATGACCCATCCTCTATTTGCGAAGCACGAAGACACGCTGAAGAACGCCCTCGAAGCCATCGGCTCGCGCGGCTATTGGAGCCCGTTTCCGGAAATGCCAAGCCCCAAAGTGTACGGGGAAACCGGTAACGCGGACGGAGAAGCGGCCTTCAAGGCGCACCTCGACCGCGAATTCGCCCTCGATCAGCCGAGCACCGGCGAGTGGGTCGGCGCCGAGCAATCGCCTTTCGGCTTTGCGCTCGGCGTTCGCTATCCGAAAGCCGACGCCGATGCGCTGATCGCCGTTGCCGGCGCGGCCGAACAGACCTGGCGCAAGGCCGGCCCCGAGGCGTGGGTCGGCGTGAGCCTCGAAATCCTGAACCGGTTGAATCGGGCGAGCTTTGAAATCGCCTACAGCGTGATGCATACAACCGGTCAAGCCTTCATGATGGCCTTCCAAGCCGGCGGACCGCACGCGCAAGATCGCGCGCTCGAAGCCGTCGCCTATGCCTGGAACGAGTTGCGCCGCGTGCCGGCAGACGCACACTGGGAAAAGCCGCAGGGCAAGAACCCGCCGCTCGCGATGCATAAGCGCTATGCCATCGTGCCGCGCGGCATCGGCCTCGTGCTCGGCTGCTGCACGTTCCCCACGTGGAACGGCTACCCCGGACTCTTTGCAGACCTCGCAACGGGCAACGCGGTGATCGTGAAGCCGCACCCCGGCGCGATCCTGCCGCTCGCCGTCACCGTGCGGATCGCGCGTGAAGTGTTGCGCGAAGCCGGGTTCGATCCGAACGTGGTCACCCTGCTCGCCACGGAGCCCAACGACGGCCCGCTCGTGCAGGATATCGCCCTGCGCCCCGACATCAAGCTGATCGACTTCACCGGCAGCACGCAAAACGGCACTTGGCTCGAACGCAACGCACATCAAGCGCAAGTGTTCACCGAAAAGGCCGGCGTCAACCAGATCGTCGTCGACTCGGTGGACGATTTGAAAGCTGCCGTGCGCAACATCGCCTTTTCGCTCGCGCTGTACTCGGGCCAAATGTGTACGGCGCCACAGAACATCTACGTACCCCGCGACGGCATTCGCACCGCCGAGGGCCGTGCGAGCTTCGATGAGGTCGCCCAAGCACTCGCGAGCGCCGTACAAAAGCTCGTGGCCGAACCGGCGCGCGCCGTGGAGTTGCTCGGCGCGATCCAGAACGAGGCTGTCGCGCGCCGAATCGACGAGGCACGCTCGCTCGGCCGCGTGCTCGTAGACAGTCAAGCGCTCGAGCACCCCGCGTTTGCCCATGCGCGGGTTCGCTCGCCTCTGATCCTGCAACTGGACGCAGCCGAAGATTCGGCGAAATTCACGGGCGAATGGTTCGGCCCTATCTCGTTCGTGATCGCCACGGACTCGACTCGGCAATCCCTCGAACTGGCCGGCTCCCTCGCCGCTCGACATGGCGCCCTAACGCTCTCGGTATACAGCACCGACGAAGCAACGATCGAAGCGGCGCACGATGCGGCCATCGAAGGCGGCGTAGCGCTCTCGATCAACCTGACCGGCGGCGTGTTCGTCAATCAGTCGGCCGCGTTCTCCGACTTTCACGGCACCGGCGCCAACCCAGCCGCCAATGCCGCCTTGACCGACGCGGCATTCGTCGCAAACCGCTTCCGAGTCGTGCAAAGTCGAATCCATGTTGCACCACGCGAGCTGTCCGCGGAAGCTGGCCGAACGGCATAGCCCGTCCGGACGAATGGAGCCGGTACGGCGGCTCCCGCTAATATGAAATCGATCGATCCCGCCGCAATGGCGGGGTCCGCTCACTGGAAACCATCCAATGACCGATGCCTACATTTGCGACGCCATTCGCACTCCGATCGGCCGCTACGGCGGCGCACTGAAAGACGTTCGCGCCGACGATCTCGCAGCGGTTCCCATCAAGGCGCTCATCGCTCGAAACCCAGACGTCGACTGGCGCGCGCTGGACGACATCCTCTACGGTTGCGCGAATCAAGCCGGAGAAGACAACCGCAATGTCGCGCGCATGGCAGCGCTACTGGCCGGCTTGCCAACCGAGGCGCCCGGCTCCACGATCAACCGGCTATGCGGCTCGGGCATGGATGCCGTCGGCTCGGCGGCACGCGCACTCAAAGCCGGCGACGCCCGCTTGATGATCGCGGGGGGCGTGGAGAGCATGACGCGAGCGCCGTTCGTGATGGGCAAAGCAACGAGTGCGTTTTCGCGGCAAGCCGACATATTCGATACGACCATCGGCTGGCGCTTTATCAACGCGCGGCTGAAGGCGCAATACGGTGTCGATTCGATGCCCGAGACCGGCGAGAACGTCGCCGAGCAATTTTCGGTGAGCCGGGCGGATCAAGACGCTTTCGCGCTGCGCAGCCAGCAGAAGGCGGCGCGGGCGCAGCAAGACGGCACACTGGCACAGGAAATCGTGGCGGTCGAGGTGCCTCAGAAAAAGGGCGAACCGCTGATCGTCACGCGCGACGAACATCCGCGCGAAACATCGCTGGAAGCCCTCGCCAAGCTCAAGGGTGTCGTGCGTCCCGACGGCTCGGTCACGGCGGGCAACGCATCCGGCGTCAACGACGGCGCTTGTGCGCTGCTGCTCGCCAATGAAGAAGCGGCCGCGCAGTATGGCCTGCGCCGACGCGCCCGCGTTCTGGGCATGGCAACGGCAGGCGTCGAGCCGCGCATCATGGGTATCGGACCGGCGCCCGCCACGCAGAAGCTGCTGCGACGGCTCGAGATGTCGCTCTCGCAATTCGACGTCATCGAACTGAACGAGGCGTTCGCATCGCAAGGCCTCGCGGTGCTGCGCATGCTGGGACTGCCCGACGACGACCCGCGCGTGAACCCGAACGGCGGCGCCATCGCGCTCGGCCATCCGCTCGGCGCATCCGGCGCACGTCTCGTTACGACCGCGCTCTACCAGCTCGAGCGTACGGGCGGCCGTTATGCGCTGTGCACGATGTGCATCGGCGTGGGCCAGGGCATTGCGCTTGCCATCGAGCGAGTGTAATGGGCGTCGAATAGCCGCCGAGCAGCCGTCGTACTCGGCGCCGCCGGCCTTGAAATGAATGGAGTGAATGAGGAGACGATCGATGCAATATGAAGCAATTCGCGTCGAGATCGACGAAGCCGCGCACGTCGCCACGGTGACGCTCAACCGTCCCGAGAAACTGAACAGCTTCACCCGCGCGATGCACGAGGAACTGAACGGCGCGATCGACGACGCTGTCCGCGCCGGTGCGCGCGCACTCGTTCTGACGGGTACCGGACGCGGATTTTGCGCAGGCCAGGATCTCGCGGATCTGAGCTTCGAGCCCGGTGCAATGTCGGACCTCGGCGCGCTGATCGACGAGCACTTCAATCCGCTCGTACGACGTCTGCGGGCGCTGCCGTTGCCGGTCATCGCAGCCGTGAATGGAATCGCCGCCGGCGCCGGCGCGAATCTCGCCCTTGCATGCGACATCACGATCGCAGCCCGCTCGAGCAGCTTCGCGCAATCGTTCGTCAAGATCGGGCTCGTCCCCGATTCGGGCGGCACGGCGTTCCTGCCGCAGCGCGTGGGAATGGCGCGCGCGCTGGGCTTGGCGATCACAGGCGACAAAATCAGTGCTGAGCAAGCCGAACGCTGGGGCCTGATCTGGCAGGTCGTCGACGATGCCGAGTTGCTCGCCAGCGCCGCCCGGCTCGCCGCCCAACTGGCGCAACAGCCGACTCGCGCCATCGCCGCGATCAAGCGCGCAATGCGTGCGAGTGCCACGAACACGCTCGATCGGCAACTCGACCTCGAGCGCGATCTGCAGCGCGAGCTCGGTAATTCATACGACTACGCCGAAGGCGTGCAGGCATTCATTCAAAAGCGCGCACCGCGCTTCGAGGGGCGTTGAGATGTCGTCCAATTCCCAGGCGACGCGAGAGCACGCCACCTTACCGCACCTGTCGCCGGACGAACTCGCCCGCTTGGTGGGGCACACCATGTATGAGGCGGACGCGTGCAGCCGCGCGCTAGGCTTCGAGCTCGCCGAAGTGCGAGCAGGCTACGCGCGCATGCGAGCCGCCGTGCGTCCCGAGTTTCTCAACGGACACGGCATTTGCCACGGTGGCCTCATCTTCACGCTCGCCGATTCGACGTTCGCGTTCGCCTGTAACTCGTATAACGTCAATGCGGTAGCGTCGGGCTGCTCGATCGAATTCTTGCGCCCCGTGCACGGCGGCGACGTCCTCACGGCTGAAGCCGTGGAGCAAGCGCTCACCGGGCGAACCGGGATTTACGATATCCGCGTCACCAACGGCGCCGGCGAAACCATCGCGATGTTTCGCGGCAAGTCCGCGCACATCAAGGGTCACGTGATTCCGCCAGCGTAAGCGCCGCGGCCGTTTGTGCCGAAACCCTATCGGCGCAGGCGGTAGCCCGCGAAATCGCTTTTTGCCGTACGCGACGGGCAGCGTCTGCGCATGCCCGCCCGCAGCTATTTTTGATGAAACAGGAGACATGCGATGAACACCGCGCTGCCGCTCGATCCAATCGAGACCGCGAGCCGAGACGAGCTCGCCGCCCTGCAGCTCGAACGGCTGAAATGGACGCTCGAGCACGCTTACGAGAACTCGACTGTCTATCGACGCAAATTCGATGAGGCAGGCGTTCGCCCAGAAGACCTCAAGACACTGGCCGACCTCTCGCGTTTCCCCTTTACGACGAAAAGCGATTTGCGCGACAACTATCCGTTCGGCATGTTCGCCGTGCCGCAGGAGAAGGTCTCGCGCATCCACGCATCGTCGGGCACCACCGGCAAACCCACCGTCGTCGGCTATACGGCACGCGACATCGACACGTGGGCCAATCTCGTCGCACGCTCGATCCGTGCAGCCGGCGCGCGACGCGGCGATAAGGTG
Source organism: Trinickia acidisoli (assembly GCF_017315725.1). Taxonomy (NCBI): domain Bacteria; kingdom Pseudomonadati; phylum Pseudomonadota; class Betaproteobacteria; order Burkholderiales; family Burkholderiaceae; genus Trinickia; species Trinickia acidisoli. The sequence continues at coordinate 553,842 of NZ_JAFLRG010000001.1, read as the reverse complement.
CACATCAGCTACGGCTACGGCCTCTTTACGGGCGGACTCGGCGCGCACTACGGCGCGGAGCGTGCGGGCCTGACGGTCATCCCGTTCGGCGGCGGCCAAACGGAAAAGCAAGTTCAGCTTATCCAAGATTTCAAGCCAGACATCATCATGGTCACGCCGAGCTACATGCTCTCGATCGCCGACGAACTCGAACGGCAAGGCGTCGATCCCGCGCACTGCTCGCTGCGGATCGGCATCTTCGGCGCCGAGCCCTGGACGAACGACATGCGCCGCGCGATCGAAATGCGCATGGGCATCGATGCGGTCGACATCTATGGCTTGTCCGAAGTCATGGGCCCGGGCGTCGCATGCGAATGCGTCGAGACGAAAGATGGACCGACGATTTGGGAGGACCACTTTTATCCCGAGATCATCGACCCGGCCACCGGCGAAGTGCTGCCGGACGGCGAATTCGGCGAACTCGTGTTCACCTCGCTCACGAAAGAAGCGCTGCCGATCATTCGCTACCGGACGCGCGATCTCACGCGCCTGTTGCCCGGCACCGCGCGCACGATGCGCCGGATGGAAAAGATCACGGGGCGCTCGGACGACATGATGATCGTGCGCGGCGTCAACGTCTTCCCGACGCAAATCGAGGAACTGCTGCTCAAGCAGCCTTCGCTGGCACCGCACTATCAAATCGTGCTCACGAAGGAGGGGCCGCTCGATGTCATGACGCTGAACGTCGAGCCTTGCCCCGACATGCGAGCCGACGATGCAACGCTCACGGCGGCGAAGTCGGCGCTCGCGTACGACATCAAAGCGCTGATTGGCGTGACGGCGATCGTGAACGTCTTACCGGTGAACGGCATCGAGCGTTCGGTCGGCAAGGCCCGGCGCGTCGTCGACAAACGATCGGCCTGACGTCCGGCGAGGTGAACGCTCACGCGGTGAACGTTCAAGAAACGAATCGCTCAAGAGTTCGGCAGCAGCAACCACATGCGGCCGGCCTGCTTCATTTTGCCGGCCAGATCGCCGGCGTCGTCGCCGAGACCCCAAAAGTAATCGGCGCGCACGCCGCCGCGGATCGCACTGCCCGTATCCTGGGCGAAGACGAGCCGATTCATCGGCGTATTCGTGAACGGCCGCGTGGTCGCCAAGAACACCGGCGTGCCAAGCGGGATCGAGGCGGGATCGACGGCAATCGAGCGCTCAGGCGTGAGCGGTACACCTAGCGCGCCGATCGGCCCATCGCCGCCGGCCGACGCTTCCGGTGTAGACGGCATTTCGCGGAAAAACACGAAACGCGGGTTCGTATCGAGTAAGCTGGCCACTCGCGTCGGGTTGGCGCGAGCCCAAGCCTTGATGCCTTGCATCGTCGCCTGCGACGGCGTGATCTCGCCATGATCGAGCAACCACCGGCCGATCGACCGATAGGGCTGGTTGTTCGAGCCACCGAAACCGACCCGCATGACGCCGCCGTCGTCGAGCACGATGCGTCCGGAACCCTGCACCTGCAAAAAGAACGCCTCGATCGGATCGTCTACCCACACCAATTCGTTGCCTTGCAGCGCGCCGGAACGCTCGAGCTCGGCACGCGAGGGCAATACCGTACCCGGACGATAGCCGGACGGCCAGCGATAGAGCGGGAATTGATACGGGCCGCTTCGGGTAAGCGCGCCGTGCAGCAGCGGTTCGTAGTAGCCCGTGACGAGGCCATCGACCGATCCGTCGCCGTTGGCGAGCTGGAACGGCGTGAAATACGTCTCGAAGAACGACCGGGTGGCGGTGGAGTCAAGGTCATCGAGTTGCGAGGCGGCCGCGCAGGCACGCTGCCAGTTGGCCTGCCGCCCGACCCGCAGACAGTTCTCGCGCAGCGCGGCAGCAGCGCCGATCAGCGAATCGTCCTGCCAGCCGGGCACTTGCTGCCACGCAACAGGCGTCAGCCGGGCGGCCGACAACACCCCCGTGACGGCCGGAACGCCGGCAATCGGCGTCGGCGCGGGCCGCACCATGGCACCACCGCCGCAAGCCGCGAGCAGCACGGCCGCAGCCAGAGCGGCCGCGCGCCCGAGGAAGGACGAATGAATACGCATACAATGTTCGTTCTTGATGGAAATCGCCATGTCCGCTCTATTTGACGAATACCCGATGCTGATCTTCGCGCTCGAGGCGCTCGCGGCCCTTGCGCTACTCGTGATCATCGTCGTCTGGACGATGTCGGGCAGAAAGCGAAACGGCCACGCGGACGATCGCGGCGCGCGTCGATAAGCGGCTGGCGTTACCCGCGTATACGCCGCCCCGCGCTCATCGCGCGCGTATGACCCAATACGTCTCAATGCAGCGTGCGCGGCATCTGCAGCGCGAATTCGGGCACGAGCGCTTCGAATCGCTCGCCGTCCTCCGCCACGCAAAAATAAGCGCCGCGCATCGTTCCCACCGGCGTTTCGATCACCGCCCAGCTCGTGTACTCGAACTGCTCGCCCGGCTGTAGGAGCGGCTGGTGCCCCACCACGCCGAGGCCTTTGACTTCCTGCACGTGATTTTCGCTGTCGGTGATGATCCAATGGCGCGCGATCAATTGCGCCGCCACCTGGCCCGTGTTGCGGATCGTCAGCGTATAGGCAAACGCGTACTGCCGGCGCGCGGGATCGGACTGCTCGGGCAAATAGCGCGTCTGCGCCGACACGCTGAATAGATACTGGCTCATCGTGATTTCTTTCTCTGAACAATCGCGGCACCTTCGCCGCACGGGCGGAGCCGAAATCGGGATCGGCCGGAGCGCTCGCCTTTCATGGCGCTCGGCCGCGCGCCGAGGTTTCGGCGGCTGACGCTTCGGCGGTCGGCACTCCGGTTTCGCATTCTGATCGATGCAGCCCCAGGCCGCAACCGCCGCGCCTTGCCGGGTGGCCGAAAGGCCGAGCCAGCCGAGCCGACGCAACACGGTAAAATAGGCGCTTTCCGCCTCGAGGCCAGTTCGCCGGCCCTCTCGCTTCTCACGCCATGACGCAATTTCGCATCGCTCCCAGCATTCTGTCCGCCGACTTCGCAAAGCTCGGCGAAGAAGTCCGCAACGTCGTCGCCGCCGGTGCCGATTGGATTCACTTCGACGTGATGGACAATCATTACGTCCCCAATCTCACGATCGGCCCGCTCGTGTGCGAGGCGATCCGCCCGCACGTGCAAGCGCCGATCGACGTTCACTTGATGGTACGCCCCGTCGACCGCATCGTGCCCGATTTCGCGAAGGCCGGAGCGAACATCATCAGCTTTCACCCGGAGGCATCCGATCACGTCGATCGCACGCTGTCGCTGATCCGCGATCACGGCTGCAAAGCGGGCCTCGTCTTCAATCCGGCCACCTCGCTCAGCTATCTCGACCACGTTATGGATCGCGTCGACCTCGTGCTGATCATGTCGGTCAACCCAGGCTTCGGCGGCCAGTCGTTCATTCCCGAGGCGCTGAACAAGCTGCGCGAAGCGCGTGCGCGGATCGATGCCTACCAAGCGCGCACGGGCCGCGAGATCCATCTCGAGGTGGACGGCGGCGTGAAGGTCGATAACATCGCGCAAATCGCGGCGGCCGGCGCCGATACGTTCGTGGCCGGCTCGGCCATCTTCGGCAAGCCCGACTATCGTGCCGTCATCGACGACATGCGCGGTCAATTGGCCGCCGTCGGCGACGCCCGCGCATGAGCGCCGCCCCTGCCCGGCCAGGCGCCGCGTTGCCGTCGGCTCGACGCCTGAAAGCCGCCGTCATCGACCTGGACGGCACCATGGTCGATACGGCCGACGATTTCACCGCGAGCTTGAACGGCATGCTCGCCGAACTCGGCACGCGCCCCGTCACGCGCGAAGAGGTAATCGGCTACGTCGGGAAGGGCTCGGAACATCTGATTCGCAGCGTGCTGTCCGCACGGTTCTGCGCAGATGAAACCGAGGCACGCTTCACCGACGCGCTCGCGCGCTATCAAGCTCACTACGCTCAGATCAACGGTCGCCACACGCGGCTTTATCCAGACGTCGAGCCAGGCCTCGCGGCGCTCGCCGAGGCCGGCGTGAAGCTCGCGTGCGTCACGAACAAGCCGCATCGCTTCGCTGTGGCGTTGCTGGAACAGTACGGGCTCGCGCGCTACTTCTCGGTGATTCTCGGCGGCGACAGCGTCGCGCGCAAAAAGCCGGACCCGCAGCCGATGCACGTGGCCTGCGACGCAATGGGCGTCGCACCGGGCGATGCCGTCGCGATCGGCGATTCGGAGAACGACGCGCTGGCGGGCCGCGCCGCGGGCATGGCGACGTTGACGGTCCCGTATGGCTACAACCACGGCAAAGCTATACAAACGATAAATTCGGATGGTATAGTCGCCACGTTGCTCGAGGCCGCGAGGTTCGTCGCGAATCTTCCGCCCAGCCCTGACGCAACCATTCAATCGCTGACGACTTAAGTCATTCACCTCATGTTTCTGAACAAAAAACGGAGTCCGAGCAGTATCGACCGGGGAGCTTGGCCCTGGCGTCGCTCGTCACGCTAACCTCTTTCGAGGTACGCTGAAGTTCGTCTTCAGCGACGTTTTTTGATTTCGTCGCGCATTCGCGCAATATTGCCGTACCGCTCAAACGAACGCACCGCGCGGTTTCGTCGTCGCTGCGTTCGTGCGCTTACGACTTCCCGAACGCATGCTTCGCCCGTCTTGGGGCAACGAATGCGTCGGCCATTCGAATAGGATCGGAACATGACCGAACTCGAGTTTCAGTCCCTCGCCGGTGAGGGTTACAACCGCATTCCGCTGATCGCCGAAGCGCTCGCCGATCTCGAAACGCCGCTCTCCCTTTACCTGAAGCTCGCGCAACCCGAGCGCGGCGGCGCGAACTCGTTTCTGCTCGAATCGGTCGTGGGCGGCGAGCGGTTCGGCCGCTATTCGTTCATCGGCCTGCCTGCACGCACGCTCGTTCGCACACGCAGCGGCGTCAACGAAGTCGTGCGCGACGGCCAAGTCGTCGAGACGCACGAAGGCGATCCGTTCGAGTTCATTCAGCAATTCCAAGCGCGTTTCAAGGTGGCCCAGCGCGCGGGCCTGCCGCGCTTTTGCGGCGGCCTCGCCGGCTACTTCGGCTACGACGCCGTCCGCTACATCGAGAAGAAGCTCGCGCATACGGCGCCGCCCGACGATCTCGGCTTGCCCGACATCCAACTGCTGCTGACCGAGGAAGTTGCCGTCATCGACAACCTCGCGGGCAAGCTCTATCTGATCGTCTACGCCGACCCGGCGGCTTCGGAAGCCTACGCGCGCGCCAAGCAGCGGCTGCGCGAGTTGCGCCAGCGCTTGCGCGCGACCGTGCAGCCGCCTGTCACGTCGCCGAGCGTACGCACGGAGACCTATCGCGAGTTCGCGCGCGAAGACTATCTCAATGCCGTGCGCCGCGCGAAGGAATACATCGCGGCCGGCGAACTCATGCAGGTGCAAGTCGGCCAGCGCTTGGTCAAGCCCTACCGCGACAATCCGCTTTCGCTCTATCGCGCGCTGCGCTCGCTCAATCCGTCGCCGTACATGTATTACTACAACTTCGGCGAATTCCACGTGATCGGCGCGTCGCCCGAAATTCTCGTGCGCCAGGAAAAGCGCGGCGAGGATCGCATCGTCACGATTCGGCCGCTCGCGGGCACGCGTCCGCGCGGCAGCACGCCCGAGCGCGACGCCGAGCTCGCGACGGAACTGCTCAACGACCCGAAGGAGATCGCCGAGCACGTCATGCTGATCGACCTCGCGCGCAACGACGTCGGCCGCATCGCGCAGACGGGTTCGGTCGCCGTCACCGACCAGATGGTCATCGAAAAATACTCGCACGTGCAGCACATCGTCAGCTCGGTCGAAGGCAAGCTCAAGCCCGGCACGACAAACTTCGACGTGCTGCGCGCGACGTTTCCGGCCGGTACGTTGTCGGGCGCGCCGAAGGTGCGCGCAATGGAGCTCATCGACGAGCTCGAACCCGTCAAGCGCGGCCTCTACGGCGGCGCCGTCGGGTACCTGTCGTTCACGGGCGAGATGGATCTCGCGATCGCGATCCGCACCGGGCTCGTCCACAACGGCAATCTATATGTGCAAGCGGCAGCGGGCATCGTCGCCGACTCGGTGCCCGAATCCGAATGGCAGGAAACCGAGAACAAGGCACGCGCCGTGCTGCGCGCGGCCGAGCAAGTGCAAGACGGCCTCGATAGCGATTTTTGAGCGGAGAGACATCATGTTGCTGATGATCGATAACTACGATTCGTTCACCTATAACCTCGTGCAGTATTTCGGCGAGCTCGGCGAGGACGTGCGCACCTATCGCAACGACGAGATCACGCTCGATGAAATCGCCGCGATGAAACCCGACACCCTCTGCCTCTCACCGGGGCCAAGCAATCCGCAGCATGCGGGCATCACGCTCGACGTGCTGCGCCGGTTTGCGGGTCGCACGCCGATCCTCGGCGTCTGTCTCGGCCATCAGGCGATCGGCGAAGCGTTCGGCGGCCGCGTCGTGCGCGCGCAGACGATCATGCACGGGAAAGTGAGCCGCATCGAAACCGACGGGCGAGGCGTGTTCGCGAACCTGCCCAAGCACTTCGACGTGACGCGCTATCACTCGCTCGCGATCGAGCGCGAATCGCTGCCCGACTGCCTCGAAATCTCGGCATGGACCGACGACGGCGAAATCATGGGCGTACGCCATAAGACGCTTGCCGTCGAAGGCGTGCAGTTCCACCCCGAATCGATCCTCTCCGAGCACGGCCATGCGCTGCTCGAGAACTTCCTCAAGGGGTCGAAGACGGAACAAGCGGCCCACACCGCGCATAGCGCGTAAGTGAAATGGCCGAAGCGTGATCGACGCACGGACGGATCGAACGACAGGGGCGAGCCCATGACCATCACACCGCAAGAAGCACTGCAGCGCACGATCGAGCATCGCGAGATCTTTCACGACGAAATGCTGCATCTCATGCGGCTCATCATGCGCGGCGACATGTCGCCCGTCATGGCCGCCGCGATCATCACGGGCCTGCGCGTGAAAAAGGAGACGATCGGCGAAATCGCGGCCGCGGCCACCGTCATGCGCGAATTCGCGCGTCACGTCGAAGTGCCCGACAACGCCAACTTCGTCGACATCGTCGGTACCGGCGGCGACGGCGCCAACACCTTCAACATCTCGACGACGACGATGTTCGTCGTCGCGGCGGCGGGCGCGAAAGTCGCCAAACACGGCGGCCGCGGCGTCTCGAGCAAATCGGGCAGCGCCGACGTGCTCGAAGCACTCGGCGTGCACATCGATCTGCAGCCCGAGCAGGTGGCCGCGTCGATCGCCGAAACCGGCATGGGTTTCATGTTCGCGCCCAATCATCACCCCGCGATGAAAAATATCGCGCCGGTGCGCCGCGAACTCGGCATCCGCACGATCTTCAATATTCTCGGCCCGCTCACGAATCCGGCCGGCGCGCCGAATCAATTGATGGGCGTGTTTCACCCCGATCTCGTCGGCATTCAAGTGCGCGTGATGCAGCGCCTCGGCGCCAAGCACGTGCTCGTCGTCTACGGCAAGGACGGCATGGACGAGGTGTCGCTCGGCGCCGCGACGCTCGTGGGCGAGCTACGCGACGGCGAGGTGCACGAGTACGAGATCCACCCTGAGGATTTCGGGCTGCAGATGGTGTCCAATCGAACGCTTAAGGTGGCCGACGCGAACGAATCGAAGACGATGCTGCTCCAAGCCCTCGACAACCGTCCCGGTGTCGCGCGCGAAATCGTCACGCTCAATGCGGGCACGGCGCTGTACGCAGCGAACATCGTCGCTTCGATCGCCGACGGCATCGAAGTGGCGCGGGAAGTCGTCGCGACGGGCCGGGCGCGCGCGAAGGTCGACGAGTTCGTACGCTTCACTCAGCAATTCAAGCATTGATGCCGTCGGGCATCACGACACGACATCAGCGAAAAAAGGGGCTTCGTCCATGAGCGACATTCTCGAACGGATCATCGCGGTCAAACGCGAAGAAGTGCGCGCGGCCGAGTTGAGCGCACCGCTCGACGAGCTGCGGCTCGAAGCGTCGTCGCGCGATCTGCGCGACTTCGTCGGCGCGCTGCGCGCCAAGCATGCGGCCGGCCACGCCGCCGTCATCGCGGAGGTCAAGAAGGCGAGCCCGTCCAAGGGCGTGCTGCGCGAGCATTTCGTGCCCGCCGACATCGCCCGCTCGTACGAGCAAGGCCAGGCGGCCTGTTTGTCCGTGCTGACCGACGTGCAATTCTTCCAGGGCAGCGCGGCTTACCTCCAACAAGCCCGCGCGGCCTGCACGCTGCCCGTGCTGCGCAAAGACTTCATCGTCGATCCGTATCAGATCGTCGAGGCACGCGCGATGGGCGCGGACGCGATCCTGCTCATCGCAGCCGCGTTGCCGCTCGAGCACATGCAAGCGTTCGAAGCGCTCGCGCATTCGCTGGGGTTGGCGGTACTCGTCGAGGTGCACGATCGTCACGAACTGACGCAAGCGTTGACGCTCAAGACGCCGCTCATCGGCATCAACAATCGCAATCTGCGCACGTTCGAGACGTCGCTCGACACGACGCTCGGTATGCTCGATGCGTTGCCGGACGATCGGATCGTCGTCACTGAGTCGGGAATTTTGGCGGGCACGGACGTGGAACGCATGCGCGCGAACGGCGTACACACGTTCCTCGTCGGCGAGGCGTTCATGCGTGCCGACGATCCGGGCGTGGCGCTATCGCACATGTTTTTCTGATCGCGCCGTTCCGCCGCCCCGATCCACTCGACCATCACGACAACGAAGCATGAGCATCGAACGCGAAATCAAACTGGCGCTGCCGCCCGAACAAGCCGACGCGGCCGACCGGTTCTTCACCGGCATTGCCGGCGCGCCGGGACGTGACGTGCCGCTCACGAACATCTACTTCGATACGCCTTCGCTTGCGCTCGCTCGCGCGAGGATCGCCCTGCGGCTGCGCAAGACGCCCGACGGCTGGCTGCAAACGCTGAAGGCAGCGGGCACGGCCGAAGGAGGCTTGCATAGCCGTCACGAGTGGGAAACGGCGGTCGCGAACGAAGCGCTCGAATTCGATGCGCTCGCCGCCGCGTGCGACGACGGAACCGCGCTCGCCGCGCTGCGCGCCGCGGCATCGGAACTCGATGAGCGTTTTCGGACGACGTTCGTGCGGCGCCTTTGGCGTTTTGAATTCGACGGCGCGCGAATCGAGGCCGCCATCGATCGGGGAGAAGTGACGGCTCCGGTCGACGGGCAAACGCGACGCGATGCGATCAGCGAAATCGAGCTCGAATTGTTGAAGGGCGACGAGCAAGCGCTGCATGCGTTGACGGCCAAGCTGTCGGCCGCGGTCCCTGGGCTCATGCCGGAAAACGTCAACAAAGCGCAGCGAGGTTATCGGCTGTGCGCTCGGTGAAGGCGAAGCCGCGGAGTCGGGCAGCGGCTGCGAGCGACCCGGCGCAAGGATCGTTGTTCGACAGGGCGGAAGACGCCTCGGCGGTAGCGAAGGCACAAGCGAAAGCGGGCTCGGACCTAAATGGACCTGCCGCGCCACAAGAGCGTGGAGCACCGACAGGGCTCTCTATCCCGCTTGAATCGCAATTTGGCGCCTTGCCTCCCGCCTGGCGCGAGCATCTGCGCGCGTTCGTCGATAGCGCCGCTTATCGGCCGCTCTGCGCATTCGTCGACGAACAGATCGCTACGGGCAAGATCGTCTACCCAGCCGAAGTATTCCGCGCACTGCGATTGACGAGCCCTGACGACGTCAAGGTCGTCATCGTCGGGCAAGACCCCTACCACGGCGACGACAAGGGCCATCCGCAAGCGCATGGCCTCGCATTTTCGGTACCGTCGCCCGTGCGGCCGCCGCCGTCGCTGCGCAATATTTTCAAGGAAATCGCCGCCGAGTTCGGCTTCGCGATGCCGGCGCACGGCTGCCTCGACGCGTGGGCCCGGCAAGGCGTATTGCTGCTCAACACCGTGCTGACGGTGGAGCAAGGCAAGGCGGCGAGCCACGCGAAGCGTGGCTGGGAAGCTTGCACCGACACGCTGATCCGCGAACTCGCCCATCGGCACGAGCACCTCGTCTTCATGCTCTGGGGCGCGCATGCGCAAGCCAAACGCGCACTGCTCGAGACGCGTCCTCATGGCGTGCTCGAAGCGCCGCACCCGTCGCCGCTATCGGCGCATCGCGGCTTTCTCGGGTGCGGGCATTTCCGCCTTGCCAACGAATATCTCGTCGCGAATGGCCGTGCGCCGATCGATTGGCGCCTGCCCGAGACGGTCGACGCTTAATAGGCGTCTCGACGCAAGCGCCTCCCGACGAAGGCGCTTCGACGAAAACGCCCCGGCGAAAGCCCCTGAACGAAAGCCGCCACGAAGACGCTGCGGCGAGGCCACGCAGCCCGCCTGACGCCCGGCTCTTACGCTTACGCCGCAGCGGCGATCGCTTCGCGGGCGGACGCGAGCGCCGCGCCGGCTACATCCGGGCCCAGGTTCATGCCTTCAGCGTAGATGAACTCGACGTCGGTGATACCGATGAGGCCGAGGAACGCCTTGATATGCGGCGTTTGGCTGTCGTTCGGCGTACCCGCGTACTTGCCGCCGCGTGCCGAGACGACATAAGCCTTCTTCCCTTTGACGAGCCCTTCGGGGCCGTTCGCCGTGTAGCGGAAAGTCACGCCCGCGCGGGCGATCCAGTCGAAATAGGTCTTCAATTGCGACGAGATGCCGAAGTTGTACATCGGCGCGCCGATCACGATCACATCGGCAGCTTGCAGCTCGGCGATCAGTTCGTCGCTGCGTGCGACGATCGCCGCTTGGCCCGGCGAACGCTGCTCGGCCGGCGTGAAGAACGCGCCGAGCACGGCGTCGTCAAGATGCGGCAAAGCATCGGCCAGCAAGTCGCGCAGGACGAGCTGCGCGCCCGGCTTCGATTGCTGTAGCTTTGCGGCGAGTTCATTGGCGAGCAGCGTCGAATTCGCGCCTTGCGAACGCGCGGCCGAATTCAGTTGAAGGATCGTGGTCATGTCGGGCTCCAAGTGGGTTGCGCGGTTGTGCGCGAGTGGAGCCATTGTCGCGGGAGACCCGACACGGAAAAAGTAGGGCTGGGAAGACGGATTGTTGCAGCGATAGAACGATCAGCCGTTCAGCCAGCGCTCCCGCGCACGTCTAGCGGGCGCGCCGCGCTTCTCGGCGGCGGCAACGAGCTGATAGCGCGTCACCTCGGGCCCGTCGAGCTTGAGGCGCGCCACGCGCAACTCATCGCGTCGGAACGCGTGAATCTCCACGGTCGCTCCCGGCAAATAGCGACCGAGCAGCGTGTCGAGGTTCGAGCCCGTCACGCGCAGCCCATCGACGGCGATCAATACGTCGCCGGCCGACAACCCGGCCTTTTGCGCCGCGCTGCCGTCGTGTACGGCCGCCAGCACGCAGTCGACGCCCGCGCGCACGCGTGCGCCGAGCGACGGCTTACCGCTGCGCGTGCCATCGGCCGCGCCCTGCCCGCTCTTACCGCTGCCGTCGCCCCATTGCGGCTCGAGCGTCACGCCGAACGGCTCGAACAGGGCTTCGAGCGGCAGGTCGCGCGTGCCGTGCACGGCCTCGTGGAAAAGCGGCCCGAGTTCGACGCCCGTCGCCTCGGCAATCAACGCCTCGACTTCGTCCTCGCCGACGCCGGCCATCTTGCCGCTGTAGAAGTGGCGGCCATAACGCTGCCACAGCAAACGCATGACGTCGTCGAGCGACTTGCGATGATCGGTGCGCGCGCGTATCGCCAAATCGAATGCCAACGCGACGAGCGAGCCCTTCTGGTAGTAGCTGACGATGGCGTTCGGTGCGTTCTCGTCCTGGCGGTAATACTTGATCCAGGCGTCGAACGAGCTTTCGGCCACGCTCTGTTTCAACCGGCCGCTGCCGCGCAACACGCCGCCGAGCGTCTTGCCGACGAGCGCGTAATAGTCGGCTTCGGCGATCGCTCCGCTACGCACGAGCATCAGATCGTCGTAGTACGACGTAAAGCCCTCGAACAGCCACAGCAGCGACGTGTAGTTTTCGCGCGAGAGGTCGTACGGGGCGAACGCGGCCGGCTTGATGCGCTTGACGTTCCACGTGTGGAAGTACTCGTGGCTGCACAAGCCAAGATAGGTCCGATACGCCTCCGACGTCTCGGGCCGGCCGAGGACGGGCAAATCGGCGCGATTGCAGATGAGCGCCGTCGACGCGCGATGTTCGAGCCCGCCGTAACCGTCGCTGACGACTTGCGTCATGAACACGTAGCGCTCGACGGGCGCTTTTTCCGTGCGCGGCTCGAACAAAGCGATTTGCGCTTCGCAGATGCGTTTCAGATCGGCAGCGAGCCGCGCCATGTCGACGGACACGGTGCGTCCGGCGATGACGATGTCGTGCGGCACGCCATGCGCCTTGAAGCTGGCCAGCGCGAATTGCCCGAGCGTGACGGGATGATCGACGAGCTCGTCGTAATTCTGCGCGCGATACTCGCCGAAGCCGTAGCGCTTCGTGCCGCGCGCCTCGGGCAATGCCGTCGCCACGCGCCAGTCTTTATACGACGCGCCCGCGGGCTTTTGGATGTCGACGATGCACGCGGCCGCTTCGCGGCCGGCCGGCAGCAGGAACACGCTGGTCCCGTTGAAGAAGCCGGTCGTATCGTCCAAGTGCGCGGTGCGCACCGACATGTCCCACGCATAGACCTCGTAGCGCAACGTCAGCACGCCGCCCTTGACGGGCGCGACCTGCCACGTCTGCTTGTCGGTCTTTGCGACGCGAACCTTGCGCCCCGCCTCGTTGAATGCGCTGAGCGTCACGATGTTGCGCGCGAATTCGCGCACGAGGTAGCTGCCCGGAATCCACGTCGGCAACGCGAACCGCTGGCCGTCCGGGTCGGGATCGGCCAGCGTGAGCGTGACTTCGAATAGGTGAGCGGCCGGATGCTTGGGAACGATGGCGTAGCGGGTGGGCTTCATCGGGTAGCGCAATATGTCTCGTGGATTGTCGTTGAAATGAGCGCCGAGCCTCAGTGCGCGCTCGCCAGCGCTTCATTGAGTTCGTCCGCCGAAACAGCGCCGGGCAGACGGCGGCCGTCGGACAAGATGATCGTCGGCGTGCCGGTGACGTTCAGTCCCTGTCCGAGCGCGAGATTCTTCTGGAGCACCGACGTGTCGCAATTGGCGGGCGCGCTGGCGGGCGGGTGACGGTCGACCATCCACGCCTCCCACGTCTTCGCGCGATCGGCCGAGCACCAGATCGCCTTCGACTTCGTCATCGAGTCAGGCGTCAGCACGGGATACAAGAACGTATAGACAGTGACGTTGTCGACGGATTTGAGCGTCGTCTCGAGTTGCTTGCAGTACGGGCAGTTCGGGTCCGAGAACACGGCGATGCGGCGGCTGCCGTTGCCTTTGACGACCTTGACGGCGCGCTCGAGCGGCAGGCTGGCGAAATCGATCTTGTTGATCTCGGACAGACGTGCCTCGCTCAAATTGCTGCGCGTTTTGGTATCGACGAGGTCGCCCGCGATCACGTAGTCGCCGCTGGCATCGGTATAGACCAACTGTGTGCCCAAATTGACTTCGTAGAGGCCCGCGATGGGCGCCTTCGAGATGCCCTTGATCTGGAGCTCGGGCAGACGCGCTTGAAGCGTCGCTTTCAGCTTGTCGGTCGTTTGGTCGGCGTGAGCCGTGCAGCCAAGCGCGACGACGGCGGCCAGCGCCGCCGCGGCTGCGATTCGCATGACATTGCGCATAGTGAGGGTCCTTGCAGTTCGGTTCGTGCGCCGCGTGCGTCATTGCACGCGGGTCAATCAAAACGGTTGGCGGAAAAATGTTGCGCCGCGGCTCTCAGCGCGTTTCGACGCGTGCTTCATGCATCAGCCGAGCGCCGCTGTCACGAGCCAGTGCTTGACGAGCGGCTGCGCGCCGACAAACGCCATCCCCGCGTTGCGCACCGACCGCGCGAGCGTGCCCGGTACGGAGAACAGACGCTGCAGGCCGTCGGTCGCGAGCGTCAATGCGCCGATGTCCTCCCGCCGCGCGCGTTCATAGCGACGTAATAGCACGAGATCGCCGAGATCGCGAAAGGGTTCCTTCTTGGCGATTACGTCGGCCAGCGCGGCGACGTCGCGCAGGCCGAGGTTCATCCCTTGGCCTGCGAGCGGGTGAATCAAGTGGGCGGCGTCGCCGACGAGCGCGACGCGCGGCGCGATCAGCCGATCGACCGATTGCAGCGCCAGCGGAAAGCCGTGCGCGGGCCCGACGCATTCGAGCGTGCCGAGCCGGCCGTGCGTGATCTGCTCAACGGCGGCCGCGAGCTGCGCCGGCTCGAGCGCCAGCAGTTCGCGCGCGTGCTCGCTGCGGGCCGACCAAACGAGCGAGACATGCGAATCGGGTAACGGCAGCAGCGCGACGATCTCGCCGCCGACGAACCATTGATAGGCCGTCTCGCCGTGCGGCTTCTCGGCCTTGAAATTCGCGACGACGCCCGTTTGCCGGTAGTCGCGCCGTGTCACGTGCGCGCCCATTTGGGCGCGCACCCATGAATGCGCGCCGTCCGCGCCGACGACGAGATCGGCCTCGACGACCTGGCCGGTCGCGAGCGCGAGGTACGCCGCGTCCGCCTTCACGTCGATTCCTTGGGCTCGCGTGTCGAGCCAATCGACCTGCGGCTGGAAACGCAGTGCGGCATCGAGCGCATGCTCGATCAGCGACGACTCGACGATCCAAGCGAGCTGAGACACCGCGGCTTGGAACGCCGAGAAATGCAGTTCGGCCAGCGCATCGCCGAACACGCGCATGTCGTAGACGGGCGCGAGGCGATCGTGATCGAGGGCTTGCCAGATGCGCAGCCGCTCGAGCAAGGCTTGCGAGCTGGCCGAAAGCGCATAGATGCGTGCGTCGAACGGCAGGTCGGCCGGGCGCGCCGCGGCCGGCTGCGCGACGAGCGCGACGCGCAGCCCCGCTTGAGCCAGCGCGAGCGCGGCGCTCTTGCCGACGAGGCCGCCGCCGACGACAGCGACGTGAAACGTCTGATGATGGGCAGTCATGGTGAGAATTATAGCGGTGCAGCATCGCGTACAGGGCGCGCATGGCGGGCGCCGCACGAGCGCGTCGATTCGACACAGGCCGACGCTCTCGTAGGACCAGCGCCGCGCTACGCGCGGTTTTCTTTTCGAGACTACGGAACGCTTTCCCGTGCAGTCGATTTCAATCGCAGATAGTTGGAGGTACAACCGAAAATCCTACTAAACCACTCGATGCGGCCCGGTCGTGCTGCGGCGCGGCATCGAGGCAGCATTTGGAGGCACGATGGCCTTTGCGACGGACTTCCCTCGTCCCACCCCCAACCCAACGCCGGGGCCCGCGCCGCAGCCGCCGTCCACGTCAGGCGCGAAACCCAAGCCGGCCCCTAAGCCGGCCGCGACCGCGCCGGCAACGCCGAAGCCGCCCGAGGCAAAAGTCATCGCGGCGAAGCTCGCCGCCGGTCAAACACTCAAGGCGGGCGAGGCGATTCGCTCGGACAACGGCCAGTACGAGCTGGAGATGCAAAAGGACGGCAACCTCGTGCTCTACGACGTCGCGAACGGCAACTCGTTGTGGTCGTCGAATACGTCGGGCAGCGGTGCGCAGGCGGCGCGCGTCGACAACAGCGGCAACCTGCAAGTGCTCAAAGGCAACGACGTTCTCTGGCAAACGAAGACGACCGATTGCGCGAGCACGACGCTCACGATGCAAGACGACGGCAACCTCGTACTCGACGCCACGACCATCACGGCCGGTAAAGCTTCGCAGACGACCGCTCTCTGGAGTTCGAACACGGCGGCGTTGCCGGTCAGCGTCGCGGGGCAAGGCGGCGCCACGCAACAGTCGTCGATCCCGACGACCGTTCCCACGCCCGCCGTGACGTTTGCCCCCGGTTCGCCCGAACTCGGCCTCAAGACCTACACGATCCACAATCCGCCGAGGGCAACCGGCACGGCGTGGAGCATCTTCGAGAACAATGGGGTCCCGGGCCTGCCGGGTACGCTCGATCAGAACTTGGCCGCCACCCCGTACCTCGATCGGCAAGCCTTCGGCACGCGGCCGGCCAACCCGGAAGATGCCGTCTACAAGATCCAGAACGGCCAGCAGATCACCATTCTCGATCCGACGCGGCTCAAGTACCTCGAGAACGAGCGCACCCAACTCGCCACGCTCGATCACGCAAAGACCAAAGACGACAAGACGAACGCCACGATCACGCTCGCCACGACGATCGAAAACGAGCTCGACTATGCCGGCACGCAGCAAGCGGTGCCCGATGCCAAAGCGCTCGGTCAAGAGATTTTGCAGCGCGCTCCCGGCGACAAGAACTTTCAGGCAGCGGTCGGAACCGCTGTCGGGCTCTACCAGGCAACGCTGACAGCCGAAGGCCGCACGACGGACCAACTCGGCAAAATCCAGCAAGCGGCCGCCAAAGGCGACTGGAAGAGCGTGCAGCAACTCACCGCGCAGCAGGTGGCGGCATGCGTCGGCAAAGACACCGGCTCGAGCGCGCTCGGCGACATGCTCGGCCGCGGCGGCGTGTATGCCACCTACGCGGGCGGCAACCCGAAGTTTGCGCAGGCGGTCAGCGCTGGCGTCGCGCAGGCGCAGCAGCAAGTGTTGATCACCAATCCGGTCAAACAAGTCGATACGACGCTCAAGCAGCACGGCGGCGCAGCCGCGATGGCATTGCTCAACAAGATCACCGATCCGAGCACGGCGATGCCCGGACAGGTCGCGCAGATCATGTCGGACCCGACGATCCAGGCCGACGTCAAGCAAAGCCTGCAGAGCGCGAATTGGGAGGACGCTTCGTCCAAGCAAATGATGAACGACCTCGCCGCGGCGTGCCAACACAGCGTCGAGGCGGACTCGGGCACGGTGGGCACGGGCACGCAGGCCGTGAAGTCGATCGCTAACTCGGTCATCGGCGTCTACGACAAGATGAACGCGCAACCGCAATTGATGGAAGATCCGCCGTTCACGACCCAAGTATTCACGAGCGCCGCCTCGAACGGCAACGTGGCGCTCGCGCTGGCCGTCGCCACGCAGGCCGTCCCGGCCGATCGCCCGGACATCCAGAGTTCGGCGATCGACGGCACCCGCGTGGGCATGGACCAATTCTCGGCCCACAGCAAGGATCTCTTGAATCAAACCGACAAGGACGCCGCATTTTTCCAATACGGCTTCCACGATTTCGGCGGGGACAGCACGGCCACCGAGCAAAGCGCGTATCTAAACAAAATGCTCGTAGCCAACCCCAAGCAGGCGACATTGCTCAACAACGATGGCAATGCCGACACAGCGCAAGGAGAAACGCTCGACGGCATGCGCACGGCAATCGCCGCGTTCTCTCCCGACTTGAACGGCGTCGAGGGCTTCAACGTCAACGTCGGTAACGACCGTTACGTGAATCCGACGATTCAAACCTCGTCGAAAAGCATTCTCGGGGCGCTCAGCGCATCGCCGACAATGGAGTCGACTACCGCAGCCGGTACCGCAGCGACGTCGAGCAACGCACCGCCGACGAACATGCTGTGGCTGATGCGCTCGACGCGCAACGTCGCCTACCAGACGACGAAGGGCTTCATCATCGACAACCCCGCCGCCATCAGCCAGTTGAGCCAGAGCAGCCTCATCCCGTCGGCAATCAAGTCCAAGCTCTTCTCAAAGGACGGCACCAAACTTTCGGACACCGCGCTGAACGTTGTCTCAAGATTGAACAACGGGCTCAGCGCATACCTGTTCCTCGATAACGCCCAGTTCCTAGCTAAATCGTTCGCGGGCGAGGCGCACAATATCCCCAATGCCATTCAGGACCTCAGCTATGTCGGCCCGCACGGCAGTAACGGTTTAGCGCTGGCCCTGAACGCCACAATGTCGGAGAGCATGGCGCCCATTCGCCCGAACTCCGGAGCCACCATTCTGAACAGGTTCGTCTCGGAGCAGCAGGAGCGAATTCTCTCCTCGGGCCTGAACGATTCGGTCAAGACGGCGCTGACCGGCCTACTGGGTACGATGACGAAAGATACGGTCGACTTCGCCTATTTCGGCGTCGATTCGGCGAACGCGGCTTACTACTTCAACCAGGGCGGCTCGTACGCGAATTACATCCGTGGCTCCGGCGACACGATCAGCGCGCTCGGCGATGCGGCGTTCTTGACGGGCGCGGCCACCGACGCCGGTGTGATCGGCGCCGACGGCACGTTCCTCGGCTTGGCTGCCGGTGCCGTGGGATGGACCGGCGTAGGCGCCGCGCTGATGCTGGTCGGCTCGGGCGTCTATACGATCGGCAACGCCGAATCGCATTCGCATGCGTACGACGGCAGCGATCAGGCGCTGCTCGAAGCGATGGGGGTGAATTCGGGCGTCGCCGCGGAACTGGCCAAACATTCGTTCTCGTTCAGCACGACCGCGCCGAGCGCGGGTCCGTTCTTGACGTCGTTTTTCAAGAACCAGCATTTGTCGGACAAGGACATGGTGAACTGGCTCAACACGCTCACCCCTCATCAAGCCGATACGATGGCAAGCCAGATCAAATACTCGGAAATCAGCTTTCAGGACGACCCGACTTACTCGATCCAGTGGTTCCAGAGCACGCTGGAGCTATGCGGCATCACTCCGCCCCCCGGCACGCAAATCGCGGACACCCATTGACGATCGCGGCTCGGCTCGTCTTGTCCCATGCCGCCGCCGCGATGAGCCCGCGCACCGTCTCAGGTGCGGGGCTCGCCTATCCCGTCATCAGACACTGCCTTCCTTCTCGATGACGAGCACACGCGCCGCGCCGATCGGATGCGCGACGTGCTCGGTGCCGACCGACGCGAAGAAGATGTCGCCAGCGTTCATCAGAACGGAACTCGTCTGGCCGTTTTCGCGATAATCCATGCGCACTTGGCCGTCCATCACGGCGAACACTTCTTCGCCGTCGTTCACGTGCCACTTGTACGGCTGGTCCGTCCAGTGCAGCCGCACCGAGACCCCGTTCATGCTCGCGATGTCGAGCGCGCCCCACGCGCGCTGCGCGGTGAATGCGCCGCTTTCGATGAATTTCATCCGTCGTCCTCGAAGTGTGGTGGCGAGTACCGCCCTCACGAATGATGGCCGACCGCCGACGCCATCTCCGGCCGCACGGCGAACAGCGCAACCTTGTTGCGCCCCGTCGCCTTCGCGTCGTACAACGCTTGATCGGCCTCGCGTATCACCGCGGTGACGTCGCCGTCGGTCTCGGGCGTCCAGGCGGCTGCGCCGATGCTTGCCGTGACGCGACCGTACTCGCTCGTCACGTGCTCGATGCCGAGGTTGCTGATCGCCATCCGAATCTGCTCGGCAATAACGGCAGCGCCTTGCGGCGCCGTGTCCGGCAACACGACGAGGAATTCCTCGCCGCCGTAGCGGGCGGCGCTGTCGGTCGGGCGGCGAATGTTCTCGCCGATGCACTTGGCGACCGCGGCGAGCGTGTCGTCGCCGGCTTGGTGCCCGTAGAAATCGTTGTAGGCCTTGAAGCAATCCACGTCGACGAAAAGCAGCGAAAAGACGCTGCGGTTACGCCGTGCCCGGCGCCACTCGCGATCCAATATTTCGCCAAGCGTCCGACGATTGTTCAAACCCGTGAGCCCGTCGGTGCGCGCGAGCAGCGCCAATTCGCTCTCCGCTCGCATCCGGCGCCGCAACTGCGCGGCCAGCACGAACGCGATCCCGACGAAACCCAGGGCAAAGGTCGCCATCAGGGAACCGATGATCACCGCGCGCCGCGTCCACGTGGCGTAGATGTCCGGCTCTGCCTCGGCCACCATGATGATGAGCGGAAGATGCTGCAGATGCTTGAAGTAGTAAAGCCTGCGCATGCCATCGATCGTCGATTTGTCCGCAAAACTGCCGTCGGGGGCCATGAGGAACCTGCGGAAGGTACTGGCGCCGCCGATGTTTCGTCCGATGACTGCAGGATCGTACGGCTGGCGCATCACCATGACCCCGTCTTGGCCGATCAGCGCCACGGAGCCGTGAGGACCGAGTTGCAGCCCCGAAAACAAGTTGTGGAAATATTCGAGTTGAACCGCCACCATCGTAATGCCGCCGAATGAGCCGTCGGGCCTCGAAATGCGCCTGCTCAAAGCGATGCTCGGCGAGCCGCTGCGCAGCCGCGAATAGTACGGATCGCTAACGAACAGGCCCGCATCCGGATTGTCGCGCTGAACGGTGAAATACCGCCGGTCCGCGAAATTGAGATCGGGCGTCGCATCGGTCAGGGAATCGAGGACGACTTGCCCCTTCGCATCGAGAACCAGGACGGAACCGAGATAGCTGGCCGAGGCGGCGCGGTCGAACAGCGTCTGGCGCCGTAGCCGGGACGGAAGCGCCATGATCTCGGGGTCGTGAATCCCGTCGATGACAGCTTGCAGCGAGAGCGCGTACAGCTCGAAATTGCGCTCGATGTCGCGCTCGGCGATCAGGGCGACGTTGCGCGACGCCTCCCGGGCGTGCTCGAGCGCATCCGCGCGCGCCTGGAATACCACGACGCCGCACAGCGCCACCATGAAACAGGCGATGACGAGCGCCCCCGCGACGATCGCGCGCGGGGTGAGCAGATTGAGCCTTAGTCGCTGCCAGGAGGAGCCTTGAGGACTAGGTTTAGCGGTGGATACGTCGTCGCCAGTTCCTTGCATGCCGGTCCCATGATCGAAAGACGACATCGGTGCATCTCTGTGCACACGCGACGAAGTTTAGCATTGGGGATGCCGCCCGGCGCACACGTGTTCGACCCCGGCCTGTTTGCCGAGCGAGGGCGGTCCTCGTTTGGCCGGCGCGCTTCGCCGGGGGCGGGCCGGGAAGCCGAAAGCGTTACAATTGTCGCCTTTCGAGATCTAGCCAGGTTTTTCCCATGAGCCTCAAATGCGGCATCGTCGGCCTGCCCAACGTCGGCAAGTCCACCCTGTTCAACGCGCTGACCAAGGCGGGCATTGCCGCCGAGAACTATCCGTTCTGCACGATCGAGCCGAATGTCGGAGTGGTTGAAGTACCCGACGCGCGGCTCAAGGCGCTTGCCGACATCGTCACGCCCGAGCGCATCGTGCCGGCCGTCGTCGAGTTCGTCGACATCGCCGGTCTCGTTGCCGGCGCGAGCAAGGGCGAAGGGCTCGGCAATCAGTTCCTCGCTAACATCCGCGAAACCGATGCGATCACGCACGTAGTGCGCTGCTTCGAGGATGAAAACGTCATCCACGTTGCCGGCAAGGTCGATCCGCTGTCGGACATCGAAGTCATCAATACCGAACTCGCACTCGCCGATTTGGCAACCGTCGAAAAGGCCCTGACGCGCTACGCAAAGGCGGCCAAGTCGGGCAACGACAAGGAAGCCGTGAAGCTCGCCGCCGTGCTCGAAAAGGCGCGCGCTCAGCTCGATGCCGCCAAGCCGATTCGCGCGCTCGATCTGACCGACGACGAGGCGGCGCTGCTCAAGCCGTTCTGCCTCATCACCGCCAAGCCGACGATGTACGTCGCCAACGTCAAGGACGACGGCTTCGAGAACAACCCGCATCTGGACGCGGTGCGAAAGCACGCGCAGGCGGAGAAGTCGCCCGTCATCGCGGTGTGCGCGGCGATCGAAGCCGAGATCGCCGATCTCGCCGACGAAGACAAGGAAGTGTTCCTTGCCGACATGGGCATGGACGAGCCTGGCCTGAACCGCGTGATCCGCGCCGGCTTCAAGCTGCTCGGCCTGCAGACGTACTTCACGGCCGGCGTGAAGGAAGTGCGTGCCTGGACGATCCATATCGGCGATACGGCGCCGCAAGCGGCGGGCGCCATCCATACGGACTTCGAGCGCGGCTTCATTCGCGCGCAGACGATCTCGTTCGGCGATTACGTTGCTTACAAGGGTGAGCAAGGCGCGAAGGAAGCGGGCAAGATGCGCGCCGAAGGCAAGGAATACGTCGTGCACGACGGCGACGTGATGAATTTCTTGTTCAACGTGTAAGCATGAACTGTTGTTCTTGGGTGTTCGCCGACATTCGCAGATTCAGCCAAACCCTTTAAATACAAAGGGTTTCAGTTCATCAGAGTTCGTGACTGTTCGTTGATATTCTGTCGATGTGGGGGCATCATAAGGGGCATACAGAATCATGCCCGATACCTCCAAGGAATCATGCCCCCCAAGTCAGCCAATTGCCCCTGCCGATGCAGGGGAAGCCCCCACCTCCAGCGTCGCCCCCTCCCCTCGCGCATCGAAGCCACGAGTCAGCGACGCTGCGCTACGTGTGCTGAAACCGGCTGACAAGCCATACAAGTATGCGGTCGGCGACGGGCTTTATCTGGAAGTCTCCCCACGAGGTTCCAAGCTCTGGCGCTGGAAATATCGCTTGGGCGGCAAGGAAAACCGCTACGCGATTGGCAGCTATCCGGAAACCTCGCTGAAAGAAGCACGGGAACAGGCTGACGCTGCCCGGAAACTGGTCAAGCAAGGGCAACACCCCGCTCAACAGCGAAAGATCGAGCGCCTGAAAACCATCCATGGGCACGCCAGCACCTTCAATGCCCTAACCGACGAATGGTTGGCACTGAAGGATTGGGAAGACGTTACGAAGAAACGTAGGCTCGATATGCTGAAGCGGGTCGTGTCGCCGTCTATTGGCGATCTCCCCGTCCGGGCGATTACGCCGAGCATGGTCCTCGACATACTGAAAAAAGCGCATAGCAACAACGGCCCATCCGTCATGGCCGAAGCCAAGCGGACGATGTTCGGGATTTTCGAGTTAGCGGCAGAGACCTTCCGCGTTGACGCCAATCCGGTGTATCAATGGCGTGAAGCGTTGCCCAAGAACAAGACGCAACACAAACGAGCCTTGGACATCACGGAAATCGGCCAACTGCTGAGAGACGTGGACGGGCACGGCGGCAACTTTCAAACTCAAAGCGCGTTCAAGCTCATGTGGTTGACATTGGCACGCCCCTCGGAAGTCATCGAAGCGGAATGGGAGGAATTCGATCTTGCCGAAGCCCAGTGGCGCATTCCTGCGGAACGAATGAAAAAGCGCCGGGAGCACGCGCTCCCCTTGCCAACGCAGGCAATCGAGATACTAAACGGCATGAAGACGCTGACCGGCAACAGGAAACACGTTTTCCCGCACCGCGACGATAAAGCGAAGCCGATGGTAACTGCCGCATTCCGGCAGATGCTGCATGTCCTCGGCTGGTCAGGAAAGTTCAGCCCACACGCGGCCAGGACCACCGGCAGCACGCGACTCAACGAACTTGGTTTCTCGTCAGATTGGATCGAGCGCCAGCTTGCCCACGCCGAACCCAATTCGGTTCGTCGTACTTACAACCACGCGGACTATATGCAGGATCGGGCGAAAATGATGCAGCAGTGGGCCGACCTCCTCGATCAGTGGAGGCGTGGCACTGAGAATGTCGTTCCGATAAAACGCGAAAGCGCTGCTTGAGCAAGACGGTCCGTTGCGATTCGATGAACCGGCTGACGGAGAACTTGCGAGCCTCTATCTGTATAAGTCGAGATCTGATCGGTCAGTCAAAGTCAGATTAGATCTCAGCAACTGGCGCCTCTCGCCCCGATGCCGTCATACGGATCGTCGTGACCGCAATGTCTGCCTCCAGAGACCAACAGCCATGCACCCACGGCGAATGAATCGCTCGGCCGCAGGCGGTGGCCGATACGTGCTGCGACAGCCAGTGATGGGATCCCGCGTCTTGCTAAGATGGACCCGTGGCGCGCCGTTGCAGCCTACACCGTGCGCCTGCCTGCTCCCCTTTCGCGAGGGACTCGCTCTCGGACCAAGATCGCCGATTCCGCAAAATATTTGTAGAAAGAGAGGAAGGTTAGGAGCACGTCGAGACGGTTCCACCATCCTCAATCACGAGCAAAGGCCAATGCTGAACACATTCACCGAAGACGCCGTCACCAAATTTTCCGGGTGCGACAGCGATGAACTTGCAGCGGGAACGCCCTCCAATCCGTCCATCTGGCTGTTTGGCATCGAGCACGGAACTTACAAGAGCATTCACGACGAGTCGTTCGAAAGCAATGAGGCCGACGGCGACGATTCTTACTCGATCGCGATGCAGCGTCGATGGCCCTACAACGTCAAGGCATTCAAACTTCTCGCCGCAATTCGAGGCTTCCAAGTCGATGATTGGCTCGACTTCGCTCAGCGACACCAGCCCTTCGTGAAAGGTTCGCCGGGCTACTTCAAGGGAAATATATATCCCTACGCGTGTCACGACGTGGAGAAATGGCCTGAGCATGTCATCCAAGAGACGGGCATTACGAACAAGCTTCAATATCAAGCTTGGTGTCGAAAGTACCGTTTCCCGGTCATACAGAATTGGATCAGCGAACACTCGCCCAGCATTTTCATCGGCCTTGGCATCGGCTTCCGTCGTGATTTCGCCGTGGCCGTGTTCGGCACCGAGAGCGGAATGGAAGAAACGCAGATTTCGACGGAGCATTCCCACCGACGCATTTTTCACAAAAACAGCGACGGCAAGCGCTTGGTCGTCATTCCTCACTTTTCCGGGGCCAACGGGCTGAATAGCAACGCGTTGATCCAAAAGACAGGTGAATTCATCGCTGAATTCATGCTCAAGTAAAGCCTCCTATTACCAACACCAAAACGGCCAACATCATGAAATGCTCAAATTGCGGGAAAGACTGCGGCACAATCTTCCGTTGCAGCAATTGCGGCGACGTCAAGTGCGTGAAGTGCCCCGGCAAGCAAAACATCCCCGGGAATTATCACCAGTTTTCGTGCATGGCTTGCAAGAAGAAAGGCACCGTCAAGCGGATCACCTGATCCGCTTTCTCGCGATTGCCGAGTTTCGCGGCAACCGCTGAGTACCCGCCAATCGCGAATGGCTGATGCCCGAGCCGCCGCGCAAACGCCCTGTCGATTGCACTGGCGAGCGCCTCCTCATGGCCGACTGCCGCCGAATGCGGTCGGCCAAACTGAGTCAGCCAATCTGGCGCTGCGTGTTTGATCTAGTCCAACCTTTTACACCTCTATCGCAACGGACAGAGACCGGCTTTGTCTTCACGCACCGCCTCGCCTCAGGGCAGCAACCACCCGAGACATTTCCTGCTCGAACCCATCCCTGTTGCTCTTTGGATTCGGCACCGTAGCAGCCACTCGCGACTTGATTTGGTCAACGATATCCGGTCTGGTTGAGACGAACTGGTCGCTAAAGAGAAAATCATCGATCGACAGGGGAATCAGGATATCGCTTCCTCCCTCACGAGCCTCCCGCTCCAATACGCGCTCGATTTCATTCATTACACCGGGACGAGAAAGCGACGACTTCGAGCACACCAGGAGGATCCGGTCATGGGTATTGACGCCGTTGTACATCATTCGATGCAGCTTTTGTCCCGGCAGCTTATCGACGGGAAAGAACCACGTCTTCACCCCATTCCGGGTCAAAAACGAGTTCATTTCCGCGACGACCTTCTCGTCGGGGCCGCCATAAGAAATGAATGCGCTTTGATGAAGCTCATCCTCCGAGACCACATCAACCGCCATACCCACCTCGTCGAATTTGTTTATAAGGCTACCCGCATCAATGGCCAGTTGATCAGTGTAAAGCGTTAGAACCGGCCCATCCACGAGATCGGCGCTCCGCCGCTTTTGTCGTTTCGGAGCTTGCGTCTCTATCATGATGTTAGACCTCGCCTCTGCTATTTGGCGCGGACGCAGATACATCATGTATTCAAGCTCATTTGCAGCGTTACCACCTAATTGCGGAACAGCCAAGAGCGGGTGCATAACCCCGGTATCGAAGTTGAAGGCAACAATCGAATGCACTGTAAGCCCGTCAGGCGGTTGAAGAAAGTCGCACTCATACAGCACTGAACTCGGGTACTTGTCCCGAAAATACGCCTGCGCCCGCTTCTTCAAAGTAATCACGTTAGGTCTCAAATTCCCAAATCTGTATCGCGCAACCAGCGCCTCACGGCCCAGTCGCACCGCCTGTTCCGAACATCCACGGACTCCACTATATCCCGGCACGATCAACCAACGTGCAGAGAGATGCAATATGGATCAATGCGAAACATCACAGGCGAGCAAGGGCGTTCTTTCTGTAAGCGACTTTTGTCAATGGGCCGGAGTGGGCCGCACTGCGGTTTATGCGGAGATGAAGGCCGGCAGGCTTACGGCCAGAAAATTTGGGCGACGGACGATCATTCCGCAATTTGAGGCGGAACGCTGGTTGGCGTCTCTTCCTTTACAGCGACAATCTTGACCTCCCCAATCTCGGGCTAACAGCCAACCGCCTCTCG
Organism: Trinickia acidisoli; assembly: GCF_017315725.1. Classification (NCBI taxonomy): domain Bacteria; kingdom Pseudomonadati; phylum Pseudomonadota; class Betaproteobacteria; order Burkholderiales; family Burkholderiaceae; genus Trinickia; species Trinickia acidisoli. The sequence continues at coordinate 527,513 of NZ_JAFLRG010000001.1, read as the reverse complement.
CGATGGCATCTATCGCCGCTGGCTGGACCCTAGCTCAACGGGAGTCCACGCCGGACAGGCCCAAGTTAAACCGGCACACGCCATCGCGAGAACCACCAATTCGGCAGCACGAGCCCCGCGGACCGTAAGACTCACGCCAGCATACCAGCCATCCGCCAGCACGAAGACCAATGTCGCCAGAGTCCAAAGTTTCCGTCTAACCCCGACCGATAGGCGGGAGGGATGCAGCCCCAATTGCAGTTGGCGATAGAAGTACAACCATATAGCCGCGCAAAGTGCCCCTGCAACCAAGAACGCTTGGTCTGGGCCTCGCACTGAATAGTCCGCGCCACCGTACCAGCCCAAGAACATGGTCAGCGCAAACGCGACGGCGGATGTCGTCCAGTTCTTCATTTGCTCCACCCGTTGGCGAATCGACCCCGGAAAGACCGAATTCCCCCTCCACGTTCCCGATAGTCTACAACTACGGCACCGTGGTCAGCGCCCGAGATAGGGGCGAGCCATTGGCGAAAAATCGGTGGTCGTCGCTGTACGAACGGCATGGCTCGGCACTACATATATGTGCTCGCTTTGTGAAGAGAAACACTTCCCTCCTGCACGAACTCCGACCGGCGTAGGTACTCCACACTCACCGCAGCCGTCCACCGTGACCGAGCACCCGTGCCCCCACCCACTAGACTCAAGCAAGACAGCAACCGATTTCCCCCTGACTTACCCCGTCGTGGCGTATCGAACGCCATCGGGAAACAAAGTCGCCGGAAGGCCGGATTCCGATCCCTGATGGAGCGTGGGGTAGCCGATGTCCGTCGCCTGTATGCTGGAACGGCGTTTGTAGACACTTCGCCCCCACGACCTCGCCGCCAAGCCCTTGATTCACATACATAAAAAATCACTGCAAAGGGTGCCGTCTGTACTTAAGCGGTTTTTCTGACGTTTCGGCATCAGAGCCGGAAAAGCATCAACGCTCGCTGAGTAAGTTCCGTCTGCTCTTTTTGGAATCGCTCTGACCGAACCTGCGACAGCTTTTCCTCTTCTGCCTGAACTCGCCTGACCGCCCTAGCCGCTCTTCGAGCCTTCGCGTTCCTGCGCGCGTTTTCACGCTCCTGCTCTTCGATTTCGTTGACTTGCCGCTCGGCCTCAATCAATCGGCGCGCATTGTCGCTAGAGATATCTTCACCGTGTCGGCGTAAGTACCCCAGATATTCGAGTCCAGCATACAGGCGACGGACATCGGCTACCCCACGCTCCATCAGGGATCGGAATCCGGCCTTCCGGCGACTTTGTTTCCCGATGGCGTTCGATACGCCGCACTTCTTTTTGCACCGGACGTTGCCGGGCCGCCCCCGCCTCGACAAGATTAGCTGTGCAACTCGAGCAAACGGGGACGTCCCCACGACGGACGACACCTCCGCAGTCGCACTGACGCTCTTTAAAAGGTACTGCAACCAGCACCATTGCCGATAAATGGGATCGCTTGGCGCAGCCCTGATCTCGAATGCGTCTTTGTGCAGTCCGTCAGCGCGCGATATTGCTGTCAATCGCGCCTCAACCCATTTCCGAAATGCAGGACGTAGTTCATTGGGAATAGCTGTCAGGATATGCGTGTGGAACCCATGCGTGCGACCATCTTCATGAACGTACAGCCATACGAACGGACGACCTCCGGGCACTTTGTGCCGGTACCAGTCGTGGAGATGTTTGAAGAATTCATAGCGAAGCGCTTTCGCCGCTTCCGAATGATCCTCGATGCCGAGCAAGCCCCAAGTAATGCTGACATGGACATCCATGAGGAGTCCGATTGAGTTGGCGAACGCCACAGCACTATAAAGATCGACGCACTGCGAAGCCGTGAGATACCGCCCCGGCCCATCGCGCTCATAGTCGTAGGGCTTGCTAAAGAGATATGGGCTCGATTCCCATCTCGGATACTCGCGCTCAACGCCGAGAGCAAATTCGTCTTTGTTCAAGCCGAAAATGCACTGCATGATCTGGGAGTGTTCACCGCTCCCCCAGCGGGCCGCGAACACGTCTCGCATATGGGCCGGATAGCCTGATTCCCGCAGATGCCGGACGCGATCCTCCATCTCGTGCGAGATGGTGTTGTGCATGTCGCCGTCTTCCGGCTGATGTTCGTTAGCGAACGGGGTCATTGTGTGCCTCATCGGTTTGCCAACCCAATGAAGCACTCACAGGGAGTACCGGCATTCATCGGGTCGAGACTGTCACCTTTTCACGTGCGGCAGACAGCCGCACAGGCCAACCAGCCCCGCCCGACGTTCCACCACGTAGATGCCCGAGGTGAAACCGGCGCGCCTACATACACATATAAGGCGGAGACGCGCAAACGCACAGAAATCGGCAAAAAAAGTTCTCGCCAGCCTCCAGCGGCCGATTTATTTCAAATACCCTTCAGTCTATTGCCTGCCCTGCGGCATCACTTCACAAAACCCAAAGCCACAAATTTCTGGGCAAGATCAAATGCGGGCCGCGGTGCTCTTCGCTGCGGGTCTTCGACGTAGCCACCATCCGCTGTCTTTTGCACACACACCGGAATGACCAAAACAATCTTCTGAGTCTTCGGGTCACGGCCGACATATTGCCCCCCGGGTGCCGTCTCCCCATAGAGAGCCAACGCTTCTGGACGATGAGGAACCATCTTTGAGTACGGGGTCATGTAGGAGAGGTAGTTAGGAACGTTGCCCCAACAGTCCGAGAACTCGTCGAAATGGTATGGCGTCCTCCCGGCACCCACGAGCTTCCGAGTCGCTATGTCGTAGATACCCAAACCGAGGGCGATAGGGTATGGGGAATCTTGGTTTGCGGAATTGAATTGCGCGTCGAAGCCCTTGGCAATATCCGATTCCTGCGGATCAAGGTAGGTCAAAGGCTTCTTCTTGACCGCTTCCCCATCGCCTAGCGCCGTCTTGCCTTGAGACGAAGGAAGCTCGCTCTGACTTACCGGCGTATCGGCGACCTTCTCCGCATCAGCGAATGCGGGAGTCGGCGGCGACGTTTGAGGTTTAAGCGTAAGCACCTCGCGAAGGCCGTTCGCAATACGGCGTGCGCGTAAGGCATGATCAGGTATCGGGCGATTTGATTTTTTGGCCGCTGGCAATCAGTCCGTGGAGGCCGGTAAGCAAGACTGCCCTGGCAGTTTGCTAGCGACGTTCCAGGGCAGCAGTTCGTCGATACGGTTGATAGGGTGATCAGCGATATGGGTCAGGACGTATTCGAGGTAGGCGCGTGGATTGATCGCGTTGAGCTTGCACGTGCCGATCAAGCGTAAGCACCTCGCGAAGACCGTTCGCAATGCGGCGCGCACGTGAGGCATGATTGGGTATCGGGCGCTCGGGTTCGCCCGCTGGCAATCAGCCCGTGGAGGCAGGCGAGCAAGGCTTGCCCGGCAGCTTACTTGCTACGTTCCAGGGTAGTAATTCGTCGATGCGGTTAATGGGGTGATCAGCGATATGGGTCAGCACGTATTCGAGGTAAGCGCGCGGGTTGATGGCGTTGAGCTTGCACGTGCCGATCAAGCTGTACATCGCGGCAGCGCGCTCACCCCCGCTATCGGAGCCTGCGAACAGGAAGTTCTTACGTCCCAAACTCACGCAGCGCAGCGCGTTTTCGGCCAGGGCGTTGCTGATTTCGGCACGCCCCTCTTCGCAGTACAGCACGAGGGCATCCCACTGGTTAAGCGAGTAACGGATCGCTTTGGCAAGGTCGGATTTCTTCGACAGTGTCGCGAGTTTGTCCGTCATCCACGTCTTGATGGCCGCGAGCAGCGGGATGCTTTTCTCCTGCCGCACGCGAAGCCGCTGCGCGGCGGGTTTGCCGCGGATGTCGGCCTCGATCGCGTAAAGTCCACCGATCAGCTCGAGCACCTCCCGGGTCGCCTCGGTCGGCGTTCGGGCATGCACGTCGTATATGTACCGTCTCGCGTGGTCCCAGCATGCCGCCTCGCGAATCTTGCCGCTCTCGTACAGTTCGTTGAAGCCACTGTAGGCGTCCGCTTGCAAGATACCCTCGAATCCGGCCAGATGGGTCTGGGGATGGATGCCTTTGCGGTCCGGCGAGTAAGCAAACCACACTGCGGCCGGTTCGGTCGAGCCCGAACGGGTGTCATCGCGCACATACACCCACAGGCGCCCAGTCTTCGTCTTCTTCTTGCCCGGCTCGAGTACCGGGATAGGTGTGTCATCCGCGTGCAGCTTCGACGGTGCCACCGTGTAGCGGCGCAGTGCCTCGGTCAGCGCATCGCAAAGGGCCTCGCACTGGCCGACCCAGCGGCCCATGCTGGCGGGGTCGAGCTTCACGCCGTCGCGCGCGGCAATCTGCGACTGCCGGTACAACGGGGTGTGGTCAGCGTACTTCGAGACGAGGATGTCGGCCAGCAGGCTCGGATGGGCGATGCTGCGCGTGATCGGCAGGCCGGGCATCGGCGGCTGCGAGAAGTGGTGACCGCACGGGCAAACCGTCTTGCGCCGGATCGTGCGAATCACCTTGAACATCGCCGCGACGCGGGCGAGCTGCTCGGACACGTCCTCTCCGAGCGGCTGCATTGCGCTGCCGCACTTCGGACACGTTGCGTCAGCCTCCAGTACGCGTTCTTCGCGTGGCAGATGCGGCGGCAGAGCTTCTTTCGGCGATGCGTCGCCCACAGGCGTGCCCGCGCTTGATTGGCGGGCGCGCCGCACATCAGCGACGCCGCGCTCGCCCGTCAGGTCCTCAAGCGCGGTTTCCAGCCGTGCGACCTCCCGGTCCAACTGCTCGGACTTGCGGCCGAATTGCATGCGCCTAAGCTTGTCGAGCTGCGCCTTGAGCTGCTCGATCTCCAGATCGCGCTCGGCAAGCTGAGCACGAGCCTCGAGCAGCAAGGCTCGCAGCGTTTGAACATCGTCAGGAAGTTCGGCGCCGTTCGACATGCGGCGCAGTTTACGAGCCTTCTGCTCGGTTTACAACATCGACAGTGCAGCGGTGCGACGCGGTTGCCGCCAATCGATGCCTTCGAGCAACATGGACAATTGCGCCGCCGTCAGATGGACCTTGCCGCCATCGGCCTGTGGCCACACGAAGCGCCCACGCTCGAGCCGCTTCGCAAGAAGCCAGAGCCCGTCTTCGGTCGCCCACATGAGCTTCACGAGATCGCCGCGCCGGCCCCGGAAGATGAACACGTTGCCGCCCAACGCATTGTCTTCGAGCGCCGTCTGCACCTTCGCCGCCAGCCCTTGGAATCCGCAGCGCATGTCGGTGACGCCGGCCACCAGCCAGACGCGTGTACCCGTGGGCAGCGAGATCACGATTGCAGGCTCCCCAGAACGAGCCGCAGCGTCTCGGCGTCGACGGCGCCGTCGACCTTGACGAGCGCGCTACCGATCCGAATCTCGATCGTCCCATTTCGCGGTGTCCGATGGTCAACGCCGGATGCTTGCGCCGACATCGCCACGCGCGCCGGCGGCGTCTCATGAACTACCGCCACGGGAATCAGGGGCGTCGTTTCGGCCTGCAATTGCGCGCGATAGCGGCTGCGCCAGGTGAACAGCATGTTCGCGTTGATGCCATTGTCTCGCGCCAGCTTCGCCACCGACACACCGGGCTCGCATGCCGCAGCGGCAAGTCGGCGTCGAAACTCGCGATCATAATTCGGGCGTCCCTTGCGGCTACCCGGCTTGGCTTCTGGCTCTGTCACAGTGATGTCCATCAAATCGAAAATGATGGGCACCACTTTGATGTCGGTTCTCGCCGTCGTCTACGACGGTTGTCGTGAGGTGCTTACGTTTAAGCTGCAAATCCACACATTGCAGCGTCACGAGTTCCGGCCCAAGTGCCGGCGAATTGTCCGTGTACTGATCAACTGCGAGCGCGTGAACAAAGGTTTGTCCGCTCCGATTGATGTCTCCCTGCACCTGCCATGCCGAGTAATTCCGAAGGTTCGCCTGGCACTCGTCAAACGAATGAAAGTAAACCGACGCGAGATTCGAGCGGTACATCTGCTGCGACGACAGCAGGAAGTGACGCTCCGTTACCGTAACCTTCGCCCAGTTGGGTGGATTTGGCCGAAAGTAATGTTGTTCAAATGCCCGGGCGTCCAATGTCGGTGAGGGAACACTCTTTCCGCACGCGGTCATGCTTGCGGCAGCAACAATACCCAGACAAAGAGTTCTCGCATAAACACTCCGGGAGTTCGCAGTCTTCTTCATGTGCGGCACCATACCGACGTAATTTGTTGATTTTACTTCCAACATATCACATCCTTCTTACGCCAACACGTCCGCCCAACCATACGAGTTGTTCTTGAGGCAACAAATATGGTTGACAAGGCTGGCGCACGCCAGAAAATCGGGAAGCGGCTGGGGCAGCGGATCGCAGAGCAAAGAAAAGCTCTCGGCTGGACCCAAGATCAATTGGCCGAACAGGTCGGCGTAGATACTGAAACGGTATCCCGATTCGAGCGCGGCGTGGCAGTCCCATCCCTTCTGACACTCGACAAGCTGGCAACCGTGCTGAGCACCAGCGTCTCCAGCCTATTGTCCGAAGCGTCCCCCAGCCCGTCCGATCAGGCGCTCCGCATTTCGGCATGGCTAGATCGCCTGCCATCCGAAGACGGAGATTTCGTGGTTGCCCAGATCCAAGCTCTATGCGATCACATTCACAAGCAGCGAGGTAGCACGGCCACGAAGAGCAAGACCAAGGGCAAGTCGCGCTCCAAGTAAATTGCGACGGCGGAGTTCTGAATCTCCTTGAGAGGGCCGAACAGCCCTCCTTTCCCAAGGAGATCACATGCAACACAATCGCCCGCCTCTCGTACCGACGAGAATCCTGAAGGCGCACAAGGTTTATGAGCCCAGCGATAGCCGATTCATGGCTGCGGCTCGGCTCCTGCAAGCCTTGTCGCGTGAGGACCAAGGTTTGCCCATCGGCAGCCATCGCAGCGCCAAAGGCAAGCGATACAAGCTAGGCAGCCGACTCGATACCGAATGCGCCGAAGCCGGCGGCAACTTCCTGTCGCCCGACATTGCGCGGCTCGCATTGCGCGAATCCGTGTACTGCGAAATCGGCGCGATGATCGAGCAGGAGCGTCTTTGGACCAATCTGCTATCGAGCCAGCCGCTTTGCTTCAACCTGTTCGGTGGGATGAAGCTGGACATCGAGAAAGCCAACCGCTTTTTCCGGCATCTCTTCCCCGACTACGTGGAAGCCGTCAGCGGCATTTACTTCGAGCACTCGCCGGGGCGAGGCGATCCGACCTTTACGCACGACTACACCACCTTCGATGTCTTTGTCACGTGCACGACGCCCCAAGGGGGCAACGGATTCATCGCGATCGAAGTCAAGTACACGGAGACCATGACCGAGCCTATCGCGACACTGCGACCGCGCTACGAAGAGCTTTCCCGAGCCTCCGGCATCTACAGCGATCCCGATGCGCTGGCGCTGCGAGGAAGTCCGCTACAGCAGTTGTGGCGCGAACACCTGCTGAGCCAAAGCATGATCGACACTGGTGCTTACGCCTCCGGTCGATTCGTCGTGATGTATCCGAGGCAGAACGTGCATTGCGCGGCGGCGGTGAACGCCTATCAGCGGCAGTTGGCCCCGCGAGAACCAAAGGCTGCTGCGTTTCAAGTCGTTACCTTGGACGCGTGTGTCAATGCACTCCGTGCCGCCGGTGACGATGAGCTTGCGATGGCGTTCCACCAGCGCTACTTGGACTTCGAGCGTATCGAGCACGCGATCTTCGGCCAACGGGGCTGCGTAGAGCCACCCCCGGTCAGTTAAAATAGCAAGCCAGAGCGTCCCCATCCGGTCAACGTCCGCCGACGTTCGCCCCCATTCGATCAAAATGGGGGCATGGATGGGGGCACCATGAAGGCTGCAATCGACCGGCCCCTAGCAACGACAAGGCTTCCCGGGCAGGTCTTACCGTTTAACATGTAAGGGTGGTGGGGGGGGGGGGGCGCCCCCCCCCCACCACCCTAGCCGAGCACAAGAGCAGCCGCAAAACTAAGTCCCCGCAGTAACCGGACAAATCCCCACCGCCCTCAGCTCCTGCCCTGCCGCCGCCCAGCGTTCGACAGCCGCTACCGCCGTGCGCAAGCCATTCTCCTTGCGCATCTCGGCACCCAGCGCTTCAGCCCTCTCTCGCGTTGCCTGCTGCGAGGCGAAATCGATCGCACGCGCGAACGCCGCCGCCTCGGGCGCGTTGCCGTCAACGGGCGCCGCGGCGATACCGAGCCGCCGCAACCGCTCCGCCCAGAACGGCTGATCGCCCGCGAACGGCACGACGACCGACGGCTTGCCCGCACGCGTGGCCGAGTGCGTCGTGCCCGCGCCGCCGTGATGCATCACGAGCGATACGCGCGGAAAGAGCCACGCATGCGGCGTATCGCCGACAACGCAAAAATTCGACGGCAACGCCGATGCATCGACACCACTCCACCCCGGATAAAACAGCGCGCGACGCCCGCCGATCGCCTCGATCACCGCACGCATCAATCGCTCGCGATCAAACCCGGCCATGCTGCCGAAGCCGACGTAGATCGGCACCTCGCCGCCTTCGAGAAATGCCGCGAGCGCGTCGGGAGGCGTCCAATCGGTCTCGCCGCCGATCGACATCGGCCACTGTCCGCAGACGAGCGCATGCTCGGGCCAATCGGCAGGCTGCGGCAGCAAGGCGCGCGAGACGCCGTAAAGCATCGGTTGGTCGGTCCAATTGCGTCTGCGCGGCGGCAGCGCGCAAACGTCGGCGCGCGCCGCATTCGTGGCCCGGCGGAACGCGCGCCAGATCATGCCGTTGACGAACGTGTGGCTCGCGCGATTCAGAAAGCCCGGCGCGATGCCGGGCCGTAAGAACGATGAAGCGAACTCGCGCGTCGGCGTGAGAGGTATCATCGACGCGCCAATCGCAGGAATCCGCCAATACTCAGCAACCGACAGCCCCACGTAAGCCGCCAGCGCCGAGACGATGATGGCGTCGCTGCCGTCGGCCGCAGCCTTGATTTCACGCATCCATGCCCCCGTGTTGGCGTTCGCGACGGCCGCAAGCGCCTTCACCGTCGCTTGCGCGCCGCCGCGTTTGCCGACGACCGCGCCCAGCGCCTCCCCCGGCGACAACGCTTGCCGGATGTCGCCCGCAAGCGGCGCGCACGGCACGCCGAGCGCACGCGCCGCATGCAGCGTCCCCGCGTCGGCCAGCAAGTGCGCGCCATGTCCAGCGTCCATCAGCGCACGGCAAAGCGCAGCCAGCGGCCGCGTATCGCCTTCTGTCCCATACGTCGCTACGGTAAATTTCATGGTTCGTCGCCGGCCCGCTTATCGCGAGCCGCGCCAGTCGATTTAAAATGAGTACGTCGTATATTAATGCACATAGTGCATTTTTTCAGAGAATATCGCGCATGACAACTGTCGAGGACCTGGGACGCCGGGAGCGTAAGCGTTTGCAAATGGTCGCCCATCTGGTCGGCGTCGCCGGACGCCTGTTCGAGACGCACCCGTATGGCAGCGTCACGATGGAACAGATCGCGCTCGAGGCCGACGTGGCCAAGCGCACGCTCTACAACCACTTCCCGACCAAGGAGGCGTTGCTTGCGCATTGGCTCGAGGCAGAGCTCAAATGCGATCTCGAACAGCTCGCGCCCGAGCTCGAACGCAGGCGCGGCTTCGTTGCGCGCGTGTCGGCCGAGCTCGATGCGTCGGCCGACTGGTGTGGGCGGCATCCGACCCACCTTGCCGCCTATCTGCGCCATCGCTTTCTCTCGTTGGGCGATACGCCGCCGCAAGCGCCGGCCAAGCCCGATCCCGACCGCGGCGACATCGCGCTGCTCTGGCGCGCGCTCATCGCCGACGGGCAGGCCGCCGGCGAGCTGAGCGAGCGGTTCTCCACCACCCAGCTCACCACTTGGTTCCATCACCTCTATCTCGGCACGCTGATGCGCTGGCTGATGCAGCCGAAGATCGCGCTACGCGATGAATTCGCTCAGATGGTCGAGCTTTTCATGGATGGCGCCGCGCACCGCACCGCACCGCCCGAACACGCGCGCGACGGCACACATTGACCGTCCCAACTACGCGTCCGGCCGCTCGTCTTCGCCTTCGCTCGCGCGTGCGTCCACGCACGCGCGAGCCGATTGATAAAATGGCGCGTTGCAGGCGTTCACGCTTTCCTCGTTTCACCTTCATTCACCCGCACGCCGCCTCGCTCGCGAAGGCGGCAGCTCGTTTCGTTCACTCAAGCACATGGCCCAATACGTCTTCACCATGAACCGGGTCGGCAAAATCGTGCCGCCCAAGCGTCAGATCCTGAAGGACATTTCGCTGTCCTTCTTCCCCGGCGCAAAGATCGGCGTGCTCGGCCTCAACGGCTCGGGCAAGTCGACACTCATTCGCATCATGGCCGGCGTCGATCGCGACATCGAAGGCGAAGCCACGCCGATGCCGAACCTGAACATCGGCTATCTGCCGCAAGAGCCGCAGCTCGACCCCGAGAAGACCGTGCGCGAAGCCGTCGAGGACGGGCTCGGCGACGTCTTCCAGGCGCAGAAGAAGCTCGATGAAATCTACGCGGCCTATGCCGAGCCCGACGCCGATTTCGACGCGCTCGCCGCCGAACAGGCGAAGTACGAGGCGATTCTCGCGGCCAGCGACGGCGGCAGTCCCGAGCAACAGCTCGAGGTAGCCGCCGACGCGCTGCGCTTGCCGCCGTGGGATGCCAAGATCGCGCACCTGTCGGGCGGCGAAAAGCGGCGCGTCGCACTCTGCAAGCTGCTGCTCGAAAAACCCGATATGCTGCTGCTCGACGAACCGACCAACCACCTCGACGCCGAATCGGTCGAATGGCTCGAGCAGTTTCTGACGCGCTTTCCCGGCACAGTCGTTGCGGTCACCCACGACCGCTACTTCCTAGACAACGCCGCCGAGTGGATTCTCGAACTCGACCGCGGCCACGGCATTCCCTGGAAGGGCAACTACAGCAGTTGGCTCGACCAGAAGGAAGACCGCCTGAAGCAGGAAGAAGCATCCGAATCGGCACGTCAAAAAGCGATCAAGAAAGAACTCGAATGGGTGCGCCAAAACCCGAAGGGGCGCCAAGCGAAATCGAAGGCACGTATCGCCCGCTTCGAGGAGCTGTCGAGCCAGGATTACCAAAAGCGCAACGAGACGCAGGAAATCTTCATTCCGGTCGGCGATCGGCTCGGCAATGAAGTCGTCGAATTCAAGAACGTCAGCAAGGCATACGGCGATCGCCTGCTCATCGACAACCTCAGCTTCAAGGTACCCGCGGGCGCGATCGTCGGCATCATCGGACCGAACGGCGCCGGCAAGTCGACGCTGTTTCGCATGCTGACGGGCCGCGAGACGCCCGACTCGGGCGAGGTCGTCATGGGGCCCACGGTCAAGCTCGCCTATGTCGATCAAAGCCGCGACGCGCTGGACGGCTCGAAGACGGTGTTCGAGGAGATCTCGGGCGGTGCCGACGTGCTGACGGTCGGCAAGTACGAGACGCCGTCGCGCGCCTACATCGGCCGCTTCAACTTCAAGGGCGCCGACCAGCAAAAGAACGTCGGCAATCTCTCGGGCGGCGAACGCGGCCGCCTGCACCTGGCCAAGACGCTGATCGCCGGCGGCAACATGCTGCTGCTCGATGAGCCGTCGAACGATCTCGACGTCGAAACGCTGCGCGCGCTCGAAGACGCGCTGCTCGAGTTCGCAGGCTCGGTGATGGTGATCTCGCACGATCGCTGGTTCCTCGACCGAATCGCCACGCACATCCTGGCATTCGAAGGCGACTCGCAAGCCGTGTTCTTCGACGGCAACTACCAAGAGTACGAGGCGGACAAGCGCAAGCGGCTCGGCGAAGAAGGCGCAAAGCCCAAGCGCCTGCGCTACAAGCCGATCACGCGCTGATCGGCAAGCTGGGGCGTGCCGGCTCGTTCGAGATCGTTGGAGATCGATCGCGAACGAGCGCACGCCGCAGGCGGTGCACAGGATGCAAAACGAAAGCGCGCGATGGGCCGCTCGTGGAGATGCTCAATCCCCGAACGCGAAACCCAACGCGCGCAGTTTCGCTTCGGTCGCCTCGGCGCTCGTATGGTGCACGCCATGCCAGCCCGCAGCAGCAGCGGCATCGGTGTTCTTGGGGTTGTCGTCGATGAACACGATCTCGTTCGGCGCGATGCCGGGCACGTGGCGCTCGATGCGAGCGCCCGTCTCCGCATAGATACGCGGATCGGGCTTCGCGAGCTTCACGCGGCCCGACACGACGATGTCGCGAAACCGGCGCAATACGGGGAAGTGTTCCCAAGCGTACGGAAACGTCTCGTTCGACCAATTCGTCAGCCCGAACAGCGGCACGCCGGCCGCCTCCAGCTTGTCGACGAGCGCGACGCCCTCCGCGAAAACGCCACCGATCATCTCCTCCCAGCGCCCGTAAAACGCGCGAATGCGCTCGGCCTCGTGTGGAAAACGAGCGACGAGTTCCTCCGTGCCCGATGCGATCGATTGGCCGGCGTCTTGCCTCACCACCCAGTCCATCGTGCAGACTTCCGTCAAGAAGCGGCGGCGCTCATCGGCGTCAGGAATCAGCTTGCGGTAGAGATAGTCGGGGTTCCAGTCGATGAGCACCCCGCCGAAATCGAAAACGACGACTTTCGGCTTCATGCGAATTCCTTTCTCGGCATTGGAGCGTACGCCCCGTTCAAATCGGCTGCGTGCGCGCATCGAGCCACGCCTTGGCGTCGCCACCGACGAGCGGCCCCACACGGGCCCGCACCGTCTCGTGGTAGGCATTCAGCCAGGCCCGCTCGTCCTCGCGCAAGAGCGACGGCATCACACAGCGCGTATCGATCGGACACAGCGTCAGCGTCTCGAAAGCGAGGAATGCGCCGAACTCGGTCTCGCCGTCCGCGCGGCTCAGCACCAGATTCTCGATCCGCACGCCCCACTGGCCAGGCCGATAGACACCCGGCTCGACCGACGTGATCATGCCCTCTTCCATCGCCGTATGCGGGTCGGGCTGCGCATAGTGCGAGATCACTTGCGGGCCTTCGTGCACGTTCAGGAAATAGCCGACGCCGTGGCCCGTGCCGTGCCCATAGTCGATGCCCGCCTCCCAGATCGGCGCGCGCGCGATCGCATCGAGCATCGGGCCGCGCACGCCGCGCGGAAACCGGGCCCGCGACAGCGCGATCATGCCTTTGAGGACGATCGTGAAATCGCGCTTTTGCGCCGCGCCGACCGTGCCGACGGGCACCACTCGCGTGATGTCGGTCGTGCCCGTCACGTATTGGCCGCCCGAATCGATGAGCAGCAGGCCGTTGCCTTCGATGCTCGCATGGGCGGCCGCCGTCGCTCGATAGTGCGGCATCGCGCCGTTCGCGTTGAATCCCGCGATCGTCGCGAAGCTCGGCGACACGAAGCCGGGCTGCCGAGCGCGCGTGGCCGTGAGGCGTTCGTCGATCGTGAGTTCGGTGATCGTCTCGTGGCCGAGCGCCGCTTCGAACCAGGCGAAGAACTCGGCGAGCGCCGCGCCGTCGTGCTCCATCGCGCGCCGCACGCGCTCGGCTTGATCAGGCGTCTTGCGCGACTTCGCGAACGTCGACGGATTCACCGCCTCGACGACGCGCACGGCCGCGGGCACGGCTTCGCGCAGCCCGAGGGTGACGCGGCCCGGGTCGATCAAGAGCGTCGCGCCGCCGGGCAGTGCGGCGAGCGCCGTGCGAGCTTGCTCATACGGTGCCACGCGGATGCCATCGCGCGCGAGCGCATCGACGATGTCGGGCGGCACCTTGCCCGCGCCGACGAACAGCGCGGCCTCGTCAAGACCCACGAGTGCGTGCGCGACGAATACCGGATTGAAGTTGACGTCGGCGCCGCGCAAGTTCGTGAGCCAAGCCACGTCGTCGAGCGTCGAGATGAAATGCCACTGGGCTCCGCATTCGCGCATCGTCGCGCGCACGAGTGCGAGCTTGTCCGACCGTTCGACACAGGCGTGCGCCGGCGCATGCTCGTAGATCGGGCTGGCGGACAGCGCGGGCCGATCGGTCCACACTGATTCGAGTAGATCGAGATCGGTGACGAGCGCGACGGCGCGCGCATCGAGCGCTTCCCGCAGCGTGCGCGCGGCCGCGAGCCCGAGCACGGCGCCGTCCGCGCCGACGCGCTCGCCGGCCGCGAGCCGCTGCGCGAGCCAGTCGACATAGGCTTGCCCCTGCGGGCCTCCCGCCATTTTCATGAGGGCGATGCCGGTCCCGGCAAGCTGGGCCTGGGCCTGCACCCAATACCGGCCGTCGGCCCAGACGCCGGCAAAATCGGCCGTGACGACGAGCGTGCCGGCCGAGCCCGTGAAGCCCGACAGCCATTGACGTGCTTGCCAGCGCTCGGGCAAGTATTCGGACAGATGCGGGTCGGACGAAGGCACGACATAGGCGGCGAGCCCTGCGCGCGCCATCGCTTCGCGCAGCCGGGCAAGCCGGCCGGCGATCGGCGAGTCGCGCTCGCCAAGCGGGGCGTCGTGGGAGAAACGATCGTTCATCGAAATCACCTGAGTTCAGCGACGGCGGGCAAGGCCAACCGCCACCGCGACGGCAAGAAGCGCTATGCCCGTACAAACGGGCCATTCGAGCGTTTCGCCGTCATGAAAAAGGCCGGACACGTCACCCGCCATTTTCGCGGCTGCCGCGGCAGCGACACCAGCTATCAAAGCAATGGAGAGACCGGCACGACTGAGGCGGCGCAGCGGGTGAAGCCACCAACCGGCAAGCGCAATGGCGATGCCGAGCACGATGATGCCGGGCCAGCCCATCAGTACCTCCCCGTGCCATAGGTTGCTTCGCCGCCGGGTACGCAGCCGCGAAGGAAACAGCGAAATCGCATGGTTAGTCTCTTATTGTCTCTATTTAAGGAGATTCGACGGGAAGACGCTTGCCCGCCTTCGGAGCCGCCAGGAGCGCCGCGCGGCCAAGGCAACCCGCATTCGCCGCCGGCCGCTCCCCACTTTGCGTATTGCGCGCCGGCGCACGCGGGCTCGGCAAGCCACCGGGAGTAGCCGTTATAATAACCGGCTGAAATATCGGCGCCGTTCGCATTCAAGGGCGGCCACAGCACCCCCACGTATGCAACTGCTCACGATCGGAATCAATCACCACACGGCGCCCGTCGCGTTACGCGAGCGCGTGGCGTTTCCGCTCGAACAGTTGAAGCCGGCGCTCGACGCCTTCCAAGACCTCTGGCGCGGGCGCACGTCGCTCAGCGCACCCGAAGCCGCCATCCTGTCCACCTGCAATCGCACCGAACTGTACTGCGCCACGGACGAGCGCACCGCGCGCGACGCGGCGCTGCACTGGCTCTCGGCTTACCACGGGCTGTCGGTGGACGATCTCGCGCCGCACGTGTACGC
Organism: Trinickia acidisoli; assembly: GCF_017315725.1. Classification (NCBI taxonomy): domain Bacteria; kingdom Pseudomonadati; phylum Pseudomonadota; class Betaproteobacteria; order Burkholderiales; family Burkholderiaceae; genus Trinickia; species Trinickia acidisoli. Next base: position 512,125 of record NZ_JAFLRG010000001.1, on the reverse strand, counting down.
GCTGCCGCAATCGGAGGCCGTCCGGCACGCGTTCCGGGTCGCCTCGGGCCTCGACTCGATGGTGCTCGGCGAAACGCAAATCCTCGGACAGATGAAAAATGCCGTGCGTTCGGCATCCGAGGCGGGCGCGCTCGGCACGTACTTGAACCAGCTCTTCCAGCGCACGTTCGCCGTCGCGAAGGAAGTGCGCGGCACGACGGCCGTCGGCGCGCAGTCGGTCTCGATGGCCGCGGCGGCCGTGCGGCTCGCCCAGCGCATCTTCGACAAAATCTCGAACCAGCGCGTCCTCTTCATCGGCGCCGGCGAGATGATCGAACTTTGCGCAGCCCACTTCGCGGCGCAGAACCCGCGCGAGCTCGTCGTCGCCAACCGCACGATCGAGCGCGGGGCCAAGCTCGCGGAGCGCTTCGGCGGTCACGCGATGCCGCTCGCCGATCTGCCCGCGCGCATGCATGAGTTCGACATCATCGTCTCGTGCACGGCGTCGACACTGCCGATCGTCGGGCTCGGCGCCGTCGAGCGCGCGGTCAAGGCGCGCCGCCGCCGCCCGATCTTCATGGTCGATCTGGCCGTGCCGCGCGACATCGAGTCCGAAGTCGCCGAGTTGCAGGACGTCTTTCTCTATACGGTCGACGATCTCGGCGCGATCGTGCGCGAAGGCAACGCCTCACGCCAAGCCGCCGTCGCACAGGCCGAAGCGATCATCGAAACGCGCGTGCAAGGCTTCATGCAATGGCTCGATGCGCGCAGCGTCGTGCCCGTGATCCGGCACATGCACACGCAAGCCGACCTGCTGCGCCGCGCCGAGCTCGAACGCGCGATGAAGATGCTCTCGCGCGGCGACGACCCGGCCAAGGTGCTCGAGGCCCTCTCGCAAGCGCTGACGAACAAGCTGATTCACGGCCCGACCCATGCGCTCAACCGCGCGAGCAGCGACGAGCGGGCCACGCTCGTCGAGTTGCTCGGCGGCTTCTACGGGCACGCCAAGCGCCCTGATTCATCCGAGCATTAGCGGCGCTCCCCGCGCCAGCGTCCGCACCCGCGCCCTTCCCGTCGGACCCTTCCACTTTCTTTTCGGGGAGCCTCGCTCCGCACCATGAAAACGAGCATTCAACAGAAGCTCGACCAGTTGACGACACGGCTGGCCGAACTGAACGATCTGCTGAGCCGCGCCGACGTGACGGCCAATCTCGACCAGTACCGCAAGCTCACGCGCGAGCACGCGGAGATCGGCCCCGTCGTCGAGCACTACGCGCTCTGGCGCCAGGCCCGCACCGATGCGGCGACGGCGCAGGAACTGCTGGCCGATGCGTCGATGCGCGAATTCGCCGAAGAGGAAGTCCGAGCATCGCGCGACCGAATGACGCAGATCGCGGAAGACCTGCGCAAGATGCTTTTGCCCAAGGACCCGAACGACGAGCGCAACATCTTCCTCGAAATCCGCGCAGGCACGGGCGGCGACGAATCGGCGCTGTTCGCCGGCGACCTGCTGCGCATGTATCTGCGCTACGCCGAGCGCCAGCGCTGGCAAGTCGAGATGATGTCGGAGAGCGAGTCCGATCTGGGCGGATACAAGGAAGTGATCGTTCGCATCGCGGGCCAAGGCGCGTACTCGCGGCTCAAGTTCGAATCGGGCGGCCATCGCGTGCAGCGCGTGCCGGCCACCGAGACGCAAGGCCGGATCCATACGTCGGCCTGCACCGTCGCGGTGATGCCCGAAGCCGACGAGATCGGCGAAGTCGAGATCAACCCGGCCGACTTGCGCATCGATACGTTCCGCGCGTCGGGGGCGGGCGGCCAGCACATCAACAAGACCGATTCGGCCGTGCGCGTGACGCACTTGCCGACGGGCATCGTCGTCGAATGCCAGGACGACCGCTCGCAGCACAAGAACAAAGACCGCGCGCTGAAGGTGCTCGCCGCGCGCATCAAGGACAAGCAGTCTCACGAGCAGCACGCGAAGGAAGCGGCGACGCGCAAAAGCTTGATCGGCTCGGGCGACCGCTCCGAGCGCATCCGCACCTATAACTTCCCGCAAGGCCGGCTGACCGACCATCGGATCAATCTGACGCTCTATAAGCTCGACGCGATGATGGACGGCGATCTCGACGAGCTCATCGCCGCGCTCGTCAGCGAGCATCAAGCCGAGCTGCTGGCCTCGCTCGGGGACGCCGACTGACGCGCCGCCCGTCGCGCCCGCGCCATGACTTCCGGCCCGCTCATGCCCACACCTATGCTCACCCCTACGCCCACGCCACCGGTCACCGCCGGTGCGTTGCTGCGTGCATCGCTGCTATCTGCGCTCGAAGCCCGCGTGTTGGTCGCCCATGTGCTGGGTTGGCGGCGCACGGAGTTGATCACGCGCGCCGACGAGCCGCTCGATGTCGCGGCGCAGGCACGCTTTCGCGCGCTCGAAGCAAGGCGCGTCGCGGGCGAACCGATCGCGCAGATCGTCGGTGCGCGCGAGTTCTACGGGCTGTCCTTCGAGGTCACGCCCGAGGTGTTGATTCCGCGCCCCGAGACCGAGTTGCTCGTCGAGACCGCGCTGGCCGCAATCGCGGCGACCCCGCACGCGCGGGTGCTCGATCTCGGCACGGGCAGCGGCGCGATCGCCGTCGCCATCGCATCGGCACGGCCCGATGCGCGCGTTTGGGCTGTCGACCGTTCGCCGGGCGCGCTTGCCGTCGCGACGCGCAACGCCGCCAAGCTGCTCGATCCGTCGCGCCCCGGCGGGCCGATTGCGTGGCAGCAGGGCGATTGGTACGCGCCGCTGCCACCTTCCGCCGTCTTCGACGCGATCGTCAGCAACCCACCCTACATCGCCGCCGGCGACCCGCATCTCGATACGGGCGATCTGCGCTTCGAGCCGAGGGGGGCGCTCACGGACGACGCGGACGGACTATCGGCGATTCGCGCCATCGTGGCCGGCGCAGGCTCGTTTCTCGCTGAATATGGACATTTGTGGATCGAGCACGGCTACGACCAAGCGGCCCAGGTTCGAACACTGCTGGCCGCATCGGGCTTCACGAACGTGCAGTCGCGACCGGACCTGGCTGGGATCGAACGCGCGACGGGCGGTTCGCGCGCTTGATGCGCCGCGCCGCCGTCACCCGAACGTTCCCAATCGTCCGAACCCCATCTAACATGGATAGGTGCATTGTCGGCACTGATATGATCTATCCTCTCACGCGCCAAGAGATCGGCCTGGCGCAAGCGCTTATCAATCGACCTTCCAGCGGAGCATACGGTGAAGCGCCTCCTGCCCCATATCGGCGAACGACTGGTCATTCGCGGGACTGAGCTGCACCAGGGAGAGCCGCCCGAGCTGATGCAGAACAAGCTCGCTCGCATTGCGCTCGACGAAATGTCGGCGTTCGTCGCACTGCTGAGCCCGGACGGCACCGTGCTCGAATGCAACCGCAACGAACTCGGCGCGCGCTTGACGCCGCTAGCCGAACTCACCGGGCATTCGCTGGCCGACGCGTTACCGCCCTCGACGGAGCGGTCCGAAATGCGCGAAGCGCTGCGGCAAGCCGTCGCGCGCGCCGCGGCGGGCGAAACGGTATCGCTCGATCTGCCTTTACCGCCGGCCGGGCCCAACGATGCGTCTCCCGTTTTCGATACGACACTGCGTCCCGCGCGCGACGATGCCGGCCGTATCGCATTCGTACTGTTCGAGGCGCGCGAAGCGGCGCAGCCGCGTAGCGCCGACGCGCGTCGCGGACATGAGGCGTCGGCGCAGCTCAAGGAAAGCGAGCAACGCTTTCGCCTGCTCGTCGACAGCGTCGTCGATTACGCCATCTTCATGCTCGACGCCGACGGCTACGTGACGAGCTGGAACGCGGGTGCGCAACGAATCAAAGGCTATCGAGCCGACGAAATCATCGGCCAGCACTTCTCGCGCTTCTATACGCCAGAGGACCAACGCAACGGCGTGCCGCGCTCGGTCCTGTCCAGCGCCGCGCGCACGGGCAAGTTCGAGGGCGAAGGCTGGCGCGTGCGCAAGGACGGCTCGCGCTTCTGGGCCAACGTGCTGGTCGATGCAATCGTCGGCCCTGAAGGCGACGTCATCGGCTTCGCCAAAGTCACCCGCGATTTGACCGAGAAGCGCAACGTCGAAGCCCAGTTGCGGCAGTCGCAGAAGATGGAAGCGATCGGCCAACTGACGGGCGGCATCGCGCACGATTTCAACAATCTGCTGCAGGTCGTGATCGGCAGCCTCGAAGGGCTCCAGCGGCGTGTCGGCAACTTCGAGCAAGCGCCGCAAAGCGCGGACATGCAGCGCTTCGTCGACAACGCGCTGCGCGGGGCCGAGCGCGCCGCCAATCTGACGCGGCGTCTGCTGGCGTTTTCGCGGCGGCAGACGCTCGACGCGAAACCGACCGACGTCGGCAGGCTCGTCGGCGGCATGTCGGATCTGTTGCGCCGCACGCTCGGCGAAGCCATTTCGATCGAAGCGGTCAACGCGGCCGGCCTGTGGCGCGTCTTGATCGATGCCAACCAGCTCGAAAGCGCGCTCTTGAACCTCGCCGTGAATGCGCGCGACGCCATGCCGGGCGGCGGCAAGCTGATCATCGAGACGGCCAACTGCTCGCTCGACGAATCGTATGTCTCGCGTTTCGATGGGCTCGAGGCCGGGCAATACGTCATGCTCGCCGTGAGCGATACGGGCATGGGCATGACAAAGGATGTCCTGGAGCGGTCGATGGAGCCGTTTTTCACGACCAAGGAAATCGGTCACGGCACGGGGCTCGGGCTGAGCCAGGTCTACGGCTTCGTCAAGCAATCGGGCGGACACGTGCGGATCTACAGCGAGGTCGACGAAGGCACGACGGTCAAGCTGTTCCTGCCGCGCCTGACCGGCGATGCCGTCGAGGACGAGCAAGCCGACCACCGGCCCGTGCCGGCCAGCCGCGTCGGCGAAACGATTCTCGTGGTCGAGGACGACGAAAGCGTGCGCACGTCGACGACCGATATGCTGCGCGAACTCGGCTACCGCGTCGTGACGGCGGCGGATGGCGCGAGTGCCTTGCGTCTGGTCGGCGAGCGGCCCGAGATCCGTCTGTTGTTCACTGACGTCGGGCTGCCGGGCGGCATGAACGGACGCCAGCTCGCCGACGCCGTGCGGGCGAGCCGGCCCGAGTTGCCGGTGCTGTTCACGACGGGCTACGCACGCAACGCGATCGTTCACCACGGGCGGCTCGATCCCGGCATCAATCTGCTTTCGAAACCGTTCACGTATGCCGAGTTGGCGAACAAGCTGAGCCGGATGCTCGCCGACGCGCCGCAGGCGCGGCGGTAAGCGCCGGCCCGCGCGGGCGAAATCCGCTATCATTTCGATCTATCTTTTATCGTTTCGCGCGTGGCGCAAAGAAACAAGGTCAGTCATGGATACGCAACAACGCATCAAGCAAGTCGTCGACGAAAACGCAGTCGTCCTTTTCATGAAGGGCAACGCGCAGTTTCCGATGTGCGGCTTTTCGGGCCGTGCCGTGCAGATTCTGAAGGCGTGCGGGGTCGATCAATTCAAGACGGTCAACGTCCTCGAGGACGAGGAAATCCGTCAGGGAATCAAGGAATTCTCGAATTGGCCCACCATCCCGCAGCTCTACGTGAAGGGCGAATTCGTCGGCGGCTCGGACATCATGATGGAGATGTATCAGTCGGGCGAGTTGCAACAGCTCTTCGCCGCGGCTTAAGGCCACAGGTCATGGGCCACGCGTCCGGCACCGGCGCATCGCCGGCCGCCGCGCGCTTGTCCGTTGGCTCCGACGCTTCCGCCATGTCGCCCGCCAGTGCGCCGCCGCGCCGGTTGATCGTCGCGATCACCGGCGCCACGGGTGCGATCTACGGTGTCCGTCTGCTCGAAACGATGCGCCGCATCGAGGGGCTCGAGACGCACCTCGTCGTCTCCGGCGCGGGCTGGCTCAATCTTCAGCACGAACTCGGTTTGACGAAGGATGAGGTCCATCCGCTGGCCAACGTCGTCCACAGCGTGCGCGATGTCGGTGCAAGCATCGCGTCAGGCTCGTTCGCAACGGACGGCATGATCGTCGCGCCCTGTTCGATGAAGACGCTCGCCAGCATCGCGCATGGGCTGTCCGACAACCTGATCGCGCGCGCAGCGGACGTGACGTTGAAAGAGCGCCGGCGCCTCGTGCTGCTGGCGCGCGAGACGCCACTGAACTTGGCGCATCTGCGCAATATGACGGCCGTCACCGAAATGGGCGGCGTGATCTTCCCCCCCCTACCGGCTTTTTACAACCGGCCCGCCTCGATCGACGAGATGGTCGACGACACCGTGGCGCGCGTCCTCGATATGTTCGCGCTCGGCCCCGCGCTGGCCGCGGCTTGGGCGGGGTTGCGCGGCGAGGCATGAGCGTGTGCCATGCGTACGACGCGCGCCTCTGTGCCGGGCGCGCATTCGCAACTGCGGTGACACGGTTCGTTTCCAGAAAGCCCGTTTATCGCTTGCGCGCGGCGGCATATAGTCACGGCAGTCGCATTGCCCACTGATCTCAGGCCGCGCCCCGCGCGCTCCCATGCCATGTCACGCTTACCTTCGCTTTTCTTGTCTCACGGCGCACCAACCTTGCCGATCGACCCTGCGATGCCGTCGGGCGAATTCGCTACGCTTGCCGCACGCCTGCCGCACCCGCGCGCCATCCTGATCCTCTCGGCGCATTGGGGCACGCAGATGCCCGTTGCCAGCACGGCCGAGGCGCCCGAAACGATCCATGACTTCTACGGCTTTCCGCGCGCGCTGTATGAACTCCAATACCCTGCGCCGGGCGCGCCTGAAGTGGCTCGCGAGGCAGCCGCTCTGCTCGATGCGGCAGCGATAGCCGCGCAGACGCAGCCCCATGGGCTCGATCACGGTGCCTGGGTGCCGTTGCTGCTGATGTTTCCGCAAGCCGACGTGCCGGTTGCACAGTTGTCGATCCAACCGCACCGCGATCCCGCGCATCACTACGCGGTCGGACGCGCACTGCGGCCGTTGGCGGGCGACGGGGTATTGATCGTCGGCTCGGGCCAGATCACGCACAACCTGCGCGCGGCCGACTTCGGCGCGAAGCCGGGCGACGCCGATCCGCGGGTGGCCGAATTCACCGATTGGTTCGAAGCACGACTAGCCGAGCGCGACGTCGAATCGCTGCTCGACTATCGGCGCCGCGCGCCGCACGCGGTGTATATGCATCCGACCGACGAGCACTTGCTGCCAGTGTTCGCATCGCTCGGCGCGGCCGGCGACGCCTACACGCTCGACATTCAATCGCTGGGGACGTATCAGCGAGCGCTGGCGATGACGAACTACCTGTTTCTCGATTAGGCGCTGCCGCGACGACGCGCGGCGGCCAGGTACCGCGTTGCGTCAGGCGCCGACGCCTTCGAGAATGTCTTCCTCGGGCTCGCGCTCATCGAGATAGCGCGTGCGGTAGCCCGTGTTCACGCCCCAGAAATAGAAGCCGAGCGCGAACAGCGCCACGACGAGCATGTCCCATCCGTAGGGCAGGATGTTCAGACCACCGAACTGCTTACTGCCGATGATCGACAGAACGGCCATCGTGGGCAAATACGCGACGAGCCACCAGGCGGCCTTCAGATCGCGACCCCAGCCGCCGAAGCCCGATTTGCCCTGGTAGTAGAAGTAGACCGGCAGCGCGACGATCATCAGAAGAATGATTTCGCCCGTGAGCGGCCACTTTGCCCAAAAGAGGACGAGCGAGGCGCAGACGAAGGCGAACGGCGCGATCAGGTTCATCAGCGGCAGGCTGAGCGGACGCTCGACATCGACGGCCGTGCGGCGCAACGCCATCAGGCTGACCGGGCCCGTCAGATACGAAATGACGGTGGCGACCGAGATGACGGCGGCCAGCGAGCTCCAGCCGCGGAAGAAGAACATGAAGATGAAGGAGACGATGAGGTTGAACCACATCGCGTTGCGCGGCACGCCGTAGAACGGGTGCACGTTGCCGAACATCTTGGGCAGCGTGTTGTTGCGCTCCATCGCGTAGATCATGCGCGTCGTCGTCGCCATGTACGTCGTGCCGGTGCCGCTCGGGCTCACGAATGCGTCGACGTAGAGCAGGATCGCGAGCCAGTTCAGGTTCAGCGCAAGGGCAAGCTCGGCGAACGGCGAAGCGAAGTTGAAATGGCTCCAACCCTTCGCGACATCAGCCGGGTTGACGGCGCCGATGTAAGCGATTTGCAGCAGCACGTAGATCACGAGCGCGAGCAGGATCGAACCGATGACGGCGAACGGCACGCTCTTGGACGGATTGCGCGCTTCGCCGGCGAGGTTGACCGGGCTTTGGAAGCCGTTGAAGCTGAAGACGATGCCGCTCGTCGCGACGGCCGTAAATACGGCCGACCAACCGTAGGGCGCGAATTGGGTCGTGGTGCCGAAATTCTCGCGATGGAAGCCCGCCACCAAGAGGCCGAGAATCGTGAGGCCCGGGATGATGAACTTGAACACGGTGATGGTCGTGTTCGCGCGCGCGAACACCTTCACGCCCCAGTAATTGAGCATGAAGTAGACGATCACGAGCAAGGCCGACAGGAAGAGCCCCGGCGGCGCCAGCGATCCGTTCACGAACAACGCATGCGCCCAGGGATAGGGCCACGTGCTCATGTACTGAATCGACGCTTCGGCTTCGATCGGAATCACCGACACGATGGCGATCCAGTTCGCCCATGCGCTGATGAAGCCGACGAGCGCGCCGTGAGAATAGCGCGCATAGCGCACCATGCCGCCCGATTCCGGGAACATGGCGCCGAGTTCGGCGTACGTCAACGCGATGGCGAGAATCACGACGGCGCCGATGATCCATGCGCACACGGCCGCCGGCCCCGCGATCTTGGCCGCTTTCCACGCGCCGAACAGCCAGCCCGACCCGATGATCGAGCCCAAGCCGGTCAGCATCAGTGCAAATGGCCCAATGTTCCGTTGAATAGAACTTTTCACAACCTCTCCTTGGGGATAGACGAACGGCGCGCGAGTGAGGACGCGCGGGTGCCGCAAGAAACGTGCAACCGTGATGAGCGCTGCGGCGAGGGGAAGCCGCAACCAGGCGCAACCACCCGGCGCGGCGCGTAGTTTACCGGTTGCGATCACTTAAATGGTGCAAAATGATCCGTCACCAAGAAAAAAACATCGTGAAATGAAAGATTTGTAAGAAGAGACTGCGAACCTGGCGAACGCGCACGCATGTTGCGCCGCGAAATTGTGTTGACCTGCACGTTTTTTAGCGGTATAAAACTCAAGCAGGATTTCAAGTGGCGAGTGTTGATCGGTCTTTCGTAGTTCGCCCCCATCAGGTACTCCGGTTGTCCTATTACCCTTCCTTGATTTTCGTGCGCTCCCTGGCTTCGGCCTTTTTTACCCAATTTAGGAATACGTAATTATGGAAACCGGTACCGTCAAGTGGTTCAACGACGCTAAGGGCTTTGGCTTCATCACGCCCGACGGCGGCGGCGAGGATCTCTTCGCGCACTTCTCGGAAATCCGCGTCGAAGGCTTCAAGACGCTTCAAGAAAATCAGAAAGTGTCGTTCGAAGTGAAGACAGGCCCGAAGGGCAAGCAAGCCGCAAACATCAAGCCGCTGTAAAGCGCTCGACCGCTGTAAGCGCCTGGCGCTTATAAGCACTTCGCGCTTAGCGAATTAAAAAACCCCGCGTCATGCGGGGTTTTTTTGCTTTTACGGCAGCGACATGGTGTGCACTTCAGTGCGCCATCGGCCGCCTTGCGGCAGCGAAGGTGCCCTCTAGGCGAAAAGACGCTGCGCGTGGATGCCGAGCCCCGCCGCGACGCTCGCGAGCCGATCGCCGAACACGGGCCGAGCGTCGGGGAACGCCGCGCACAGCGCGCTCGTGAGAAAGCGCAGCCCGGTCGAGCCGCCTGTGAAATAGAGCGCATCGACGTCGCCGAGGGCCACGCCCGCGGCCTTTGCCGTCTCGCGCGCCGCCTCGGCGATCCGCCGCGTTTCCTCCGCGCCGGCCGCGATCAGTTGCGCTTCATCGAACGCGAGACGCAGATCGGCCTCGACATCGTCGAGATCGATCGAGGTCTCGCCGCCCGCGGCAACGCCAATCTTCGCCTCTTCGCCGCGCGCCGTCAGCGCATGGCCGAGCCGACGCTCGACGACGCGCATCAGCCGCTCATGATGCCGCACGTCGCCGTACAGATGGCGCATCAGCGCCAGCTCGCCCACTCGCTTGCCCGAGTAGACCGTGTTGATCAGGTGCCAGGTGGCGAGGTCGAAATAGATGCGGTTCGGCACTTCGCGGCCTTCGGGATCGAGCGAACGATAGCCGAGCTCGAGCAAGATCGTCTCGAGTTCCACGCGCCGGTCGAAGTCGGTGCCGGCCACGTGCACGCCATGATGCGCGAGCACGTCGTCCTTGCGCTCGATACGTCGCATCCGCTCAGGCCCGACGCGCACGAGCGAAAAGTCGGACGTACCACCACCGATATCGGCAACGAGCACGAGCGCTTCTTCGCTCAAACGCGATTCGTAATCGAAGGCCGCGGCGATCGGTTCGTACTGGAAATGAATGTCCTTCAAGCCCGCCGCACGGGCCGCCGCTTCGAGTTGCCGTTGCGCGAGCTGATCGGCGCGCGCATCGTCATCGACGAAGAACACGGGGCGACCGAGCACGGCGCGCTCGATCGGCACGCCCGCGCAGGCTTCGGCCTGGCGCTTCAGGAAGGCCACGAAAATCGCGATGACCTCGGTGTACTTGAGCGCGCTGCCGTCGCCGAGGTCCGTCGCGGTCTCGGCGAGCGAGGACCCGAGAATGCTCTTGAGCGAGCGCATCAGGCGCCCGTCGAAGCCGTCGATGTATTCGGCCAGCGCGGCGCGGCCATAGGCGCGCGAATGCTCGTCGGTATTGAAGAAAACGGCCGTGGGCAGCGTCGTGTGAGTGCCTTCGACGGGAGCCAACATCATCGTCTCGCCGCGCGGCAACGCCACGGCGGAGTTGGACGTACCGAAGTCGATCGCACAATAAGGCATCGCTTGCATCGCAACTCGCTTTATGCGAACAGAAGGGAGCGCGCTTTTTATCACAACTACCCGAGACGAGCAATCGGTGCGCCATTCGATGATGGCTCGCCTCGCCAGCCGGGCACGGTCCATGCGCCGCTGGCGGACGGCACGCGGCGTGCGCCGGCAGCTCGCACCGCATCCGCTTCACCGCCATCCCTCAGGAGAATGCCAGAAATGAGCCTGAAGACCGCGGCGCCGCGCCCCGCCTCACGCGAGGACGTCATCGAAACCGATTTGCCCTCGCGGCTCGACCGCCTACCCTGGGGACGCTTCCATACGCTGATCGTCGTTGCGCTCGGCGTCACGTGGTTGCTGGACGGGCTCGAGGTCACGCTCGCGGGTGCCGTTGCCGGCGCACTGAAGTCTAGCCCGGCGCTACATCTATCCGATGCCGACATCGGGCTGGCCGGCAGCGCCTACATCGCCGGCGCGGTGCTCGGTGCGCTCGGCTTTGGCTGGCTCACCGACCGGCTCGGACGGCGCAAGCTCTTCTTCATGACGCTCGGGCTTTATCTCGTTGCCACGGCCGCCACGGCGCTCTCGTGGAATTTCGCAAGCTTCGCGGCGCTGCGCTTTTTGACCGGCGCCGGTATCGGCGGCGAATACGCGGCGATCAATTCGACGATCCAGGAGTTCACGCCCGCGCGCGTGCGCGGCTGGACCGATCTCGGCATCAATGGAACGTTCTGGATCGGCGCGGCACTGGGCGCCGGCGGCTCACTCGTGCTGCTCGATCCGGCCGTCGTGCCTGGCGACTGGGGCTGGCGCGCCTGCTTTTTCATCGGCGCGGCGCTCGCGCTCGTCATCGTCTTCATGCGCGTGTGGGTGCCCGAAAGTCCGCGCTGGCTTCTCACGCACAACCAACCTCAGGAAGCGCGGCGCATCGTCGAAGACATCGAGGAGCGCTTTCGCCACGCGGGCCGCCGGCCGGTATCGGACGAGCGGGAGACGCTGCGATTCGCACGGCGCAAGAACACACCGCTCGCCGAAGTGTTCGAGGCGCTGTTCGTCACGTACCGACGCCGCTCGCTCGTCGGGCTCGCGCTCATGACGGCGCAGGCGTTCTTCTACAACGCAATCTTTTTCACCTACGCGCTCGTCTTGACCGACTTCTATCACGTGCCCGGCGGCAAAGTCGGCTGGTATCTGCTGCCTTTCGCGCTCGGCAATTTCCTCGGTCCGATCGTGCTCGGCCATGCGTTCGACGCGATCGGGCGGCGCGCAATGATTGCCTTCACCTATGCGTGGTCCGGCTTGTTGCTGATCGGCAGCGGCTACCTGTTCGCTCGCGGCCTGCTCACCGTGCAGGAGCAAACGCTCGCCTGGATGGTGATTTTCTTTTTCGCGTCGGCCGCGGCGAGCTCGGCGTACCTGACGGTCAGCGAATCGTTTCCGCTCGAGATCCGCGCGCTCGCCATCGCCGTGTTCTACGCGTTCGGCACGGCGTTGGGCGGCATTGCCGGCCCCGCCTTCTTCGGTCGGCTCATCGATACGCAGCAGCGCGGCGCCGTGTTCGAAGGTTATCTCGTCGGTTCGGCGCTGATGCTGGCCGCCGCGGCGATCGCGGCCGTATGGGGCGTCGATGCCGAACGCAAAGCGCTGGAACACGTGGCGATGCCGCTGTCGGCGCTGCGCGACGGGTCCTGAGCGCGGCAGCGCCTCCTTCCGACCTGCATTGGCCGGCCGCGCGCCAAGGCTCGGATCAGGCCGCCGTCACCGCGACGCTGCGCACGGCGCCGCGACGGTGAATCCGCAGCACCAGCACCGAGGCGATCAGGCACAACCCGCCCGAAATCATCGAAGCCACCGTGTACGTACCGAGGCTCGAACGCAGCAATCCCGCGCCGTACGCCGCGAACGCCGCCCCGAGTTGGTGCCCCGCCACGACCCAGCCGAATACGACGGGCGCGGAGTCCTTGCCGAACGCGTCGGTCGTCAGGCGCACCGTCGGCGGCACGGTAGCGATCCAATCGAGCCCGTAGAACATGGCGAACAGGGGCAGCCCGAAGAAATCGAAGCCGAACGCGTACGGCAGATAGATCAGCGAGAGCCCGCGCAGCCCGTAGTACCAAAAGAGCAGCACACGGCTGTTGAAGCGATCGGACAACCAACCCGAGAGCGTCGTGCCGAATAAGTCGAAAACGCCCATCGCCGCGAGCAGCGACGCACCCTGCACTTCGCTTAGACCGTAATCGCCGCACATGGCGATCAGGTGCGTGCCGACATAGCCGTTCGTGCTCGCGCCGCAGATGAAGAAGCTGAAAAACAACAACCAAAAATCACGCGATTTGCTGGCCGACGCAAGCGTGCCGAACGCAATCACCAGCGGATTGGCGGCAGCTTGCCCGTCGATGCGTGGCGCATCGTGCGGCTCGCCGTAGGGGCGCAAGCCGACGCTCGCGGGGCGCTCGGGCAGCAAAAAGAGGACGAGCGGCAAAACGAGCGCCGCGACGATCGCGACGATCCAGACGACCGGGCGCCAACCATGATGCTCGACGACCGCGGCGAGCATGGGCAGAAACACGAGCTGGCCCGTGGCCGAACTGGCGGTGAGCACGCCCATGACGAGCCCCCGGCGCTGCGCGAACCAGCGGTTGACGACAGTGGCCGAGAGCGTCAGCGCCGCGACGCCCGTCGCACTGCCGACCATCACGCCCCAGATCAGGATCATCTGCCACGGCGCCGTCATCATCGACGACAGCGCAACGCCGCCGGCCATCAGGGCAAGTGCCGTCAACAACGTCGGCCGCACGCCGAAGCGCTGCATCGACGCGGCTGCGAACGGACCGGTGAGCCCGTACAGCGCGATATTGACCGAGATCGCCAGCGAAATCGTCGCGCGACTCCAGCCGAATTGATGCTCGAGCGGCACCATCATTACGCTCGGCGTCGCGCGCGTCCCGGCCGCGGCGAGCAATACGAGGAAAACGACCGCCGCGACGACCCAGCCGTAATGCGCGCGCCCGTTCATTTTTCTTGCAATCCAGTTCATCGGCACTCTCGTTGCACGCTCCGCCGGTGGTATCGGCGTGACGGCGCGCGTAATTTGCGTAGCGTCGGTGTGTCCTGGGCCGGTTCGGCGTGACGTCCGACTGGCTTGTGACAGATCTGTCACAAGTGCGAGTTGCCATCGTAGTTACTGATCGGTAACATGTCAAGCGGGTCACCTTCGTAGTCTTGGCTGGCGATGGGTCGACCGGCATCACGATCGCCCTGATCGCCGCCCTCACCGTCAGTCGAATCCGGACAGCTCGCCATGAAAGACAGACACGCCGACGTCTCGCGTACCAGCGTCTCGACCGCCAAGTCGGCCGCCACGCGCACGCGTCCCCACACCGCTGCGGCCACGGCCCAGCAGCTCTTGCTGCGCGCGGCCGGGGAGCTGTTCTATCAGGAAGGCGTGCGCGCGGTCGGCGTCGACGCCGTCGTCGAGCGCGCGGGCGTCAACAAGATGAGCCTGTATCGGCAGTTCGCATCGAAGGACGAACTCGTCGTTGCCTACCTCGAGCAGGCGAACGATTGCTTCTTCGGGTATTTCGATAAAAGTATCGACAAGCATCCGGGCCAACCCATTCGGCAGATCGCCCAGTATTTCGATGACCTCACCGCTCGCGCCTCGCGCGAAGGGTATCGCGGCTGCCCGTTCGTCAACGTCGCGGCCGAATTTCCCGATCCAACGCATCCGGCCCGTCAAATCGTGACCCGCAACAAGACGCAACTGATCGAGCGGCTGACCGAACTGACGATCGCCGCCGGCGCCGACGATCCGGCGGGTCTCGCCGATGCGCTCGCACTGCTGGTCGAAGGTGTCTATGCGGCCAGTCAGACGTTCGGTCCTGGATGCGGCCCGATTCTGGCGGCGCCGCGCGTGGCCGCCCAACTCGTCACGGCGGCATGCGTCCGACGCGCAGACGCGTAAAATGCCGGCGCCTCCCCGTCTCATGCCGCCGAATCGCCGAACCGAAATGCCCGCTTAAAATGCCCGCTTACTCAGCCCACTCTGCCAACCTGCGGGAACCGAGCGATAGCGACACCGCACCCGCATCCGCAGCCGACCAGCACGTGCTCGACGTCACGCGGCATTGGCTGGTGCGCGCGGTGATCGGGCTCAATCTCTGCCCGTTCGCCAAGAGCGTCCATACCAAAGCGCAAATCCGCTATGTCGTCAGCGATGCGCGCGATCTCGACGGCATGTTGACGATGCTCGAAACGGAACTTCGGACACTCGCCGATACCGCTCCCGAGCGGATCGACACGACGCTCTTGATCCTGCCGCACGCATTCGCCGATTTCCTCGAATTCAACGACGCGCTGTATTTCGCCGAACGCCTGCTCGCGCAGATGCGGCTCGCAGGCGAGCTGCAAATCGCGAGTTTTCATCCGCGCTATCAATTCGAGGATACGGCGCCCGAGGACATCGAGAACTACACGAACCGCGCCCCCTACCCGATCCTGCATCTGCTGCGCGAATCGAGCGTCGAGCGCGCGACGCAAGCGTTCCCCGATGCCGCCGACATCTACGAGCGCAATCAAGAGACGATGCGCCGCCTCGGCCACGAGGGCTGGCGCGAATGGATGGAAGATCGGGCGCGGCCCGACGCGCCCGCGCCCGCGCCTTCGTCTGAAGATTAGGCTGATCAGGCCAATTCAGTCGGCGTAAAAAACCGCTCGTGCAGCGAATCGAGGCCGAACGTGTCGAGCACTTCGGCCAGGCGCTCGGCGGGCCGCCGCCGCGGCAAGTCCTTGTACTGCGCGACGATGAGTTCGTTTTTCATCGAATGCTCCCAGCCGACGAGTTCGGTCACCGTCACCTGATAGCCGTGCGCCTCCAGTTGCAAACAGCGCAGGACGTTCGTGATTTGACTGCCGAATTCGCGCGTATGCAGTGGGTGGCGATAGATCTCGGCAAGCGCGCTGCCGAGCGATTTGCCCTTGTTACGCCTGAGCACGCCCGCGACCTCGGCTTGGCAGCACGGCACGAGCACGATGTGGCGCGCGCGCTTTTCCAATGCGAAGCGAATGGCGTCGTCGGTCGCCGTATCGCAGGCATGCAATGCGGTAACGACGTCGATCGTCTCAGGCAACCGCGCCGAGCCGATTGAATCGGCCACAGATACGTTCAAAAACGACATTCCGTCGAAGCCGAGCCGCGCTGCCAGTAATGTCGCTTTGTCGACGAGTTCGGCGCGCGTCTCGATACCGTAAATGCGTGATCCGGTGCCGCCCGGCAACCCCTTGAAAAAAAGATCGTAGAGGATAAAACCAAGATAGGACTTGCCTGCGCCGTGATCGACGAGCGTGACGCATCCTCGATCGCGTACGACGTCCTCGAGCAGGGGTTCGATGAATTGGAACAGGTGATAGACCTGCTTGAGCTTGCGGCGGCTGTCTTGGTTCATCTTGCCGTCGCGCGTCAGGATGTGAAGCTCCTTGAGCAGCTCGATCGATTGGTTGGGGCGGATTTCGTAAGTCTTGTTCGACATGGTGGGACGGATCTCGGACAAGTCGCCGCCAGCGTGCGACAGCCTACAGAAGCGCAAAAACAATAGCGTCAGTTTACCCAAAAGCGCGAAGACGCTGGCAAGTGCGCGGGAACGGTTTATGCATCACGGCGCGGGCGCATTTCTTTCACGCCCGGGCGAGCCGCTCCGGACGCGTGCGGCAAGAGCGACAAAGTTGACGAAAGGACGACAGCAATGGCTACGATACCCAACGGAGACGCCGAGCAAAAGTTTCAAGCGATGCTCGCCACCCTCCTCACGCCGCCGACGGGCTGGTCGGAGAAGCAGCAATTGGAACTCGAAATGGCGCGCGACATTTCGACGGAGATGCTGCGGCTCGCGGAGTTGATGCGCGATTCCGACGGCAGCCTCGAAGCGCTGCTCACGCTGCTCAAGTACGCGAAGGTCGTCGACTTCATCTTGACGACGCTCGCATCGAGGCGCGACATCCGCCCGCAGACGTTGCGCGTCATCTTCAAGCTCGCCGGCTTGAAAGTCGACGAAGCCTATCCTGGCTAAGCGTATCGCCTGACATGCGAGCCGTGCGCCGGCCGGCGCCGCGGCCCGCCGCCCTCTCGTCACTTCACCCCGAGCCGCCACAGCGAGGTCACTTCGGCAGCACGGGCGCGGTAAAGCGGATCGGAAAGGTCCGCCGCCTTCGGGTGAACCGGCCGAATGTCGTCGCGCCCGATCACCTTCAAACCCGCCGCGTCGATCATGTCGAGCAACGCTTCGCGTGAACGCAAGCCCAAATGCTCGGCGAAATCGGACAAGATCAACCACCCTTCCCCGCCCGGCTCCAGATGGGCCGAGAGGCCGCCCAGAAACCCGCGCAGCATGCGGCTGTCGGGATCGTAGATGGCGTGCTCGACGGGCGAGCTCGGCCGCGCCGGCAGCCACGGCGGATTGCAGACGACGAGCGGCGCGCGTCCCGGCGGAAAGAGATCGGCCTCGGATATCTGAATCTGCTCGGTCAAACCGAGGCGGCCGACGTTCTCGCGCGCGCAGGCGAGCGCGCGCGCATCGGCATCCGTCGCGACGATGCGTGCAAGCCCCCGCTTGGCGAGTACGGCGGCGAGCACGCCCGTGCCCGTGCCGATGTCGAATGCCAGCGCGCGCGAGGGCAGCCGCGCACGCGCCACGAGCTCGACGTATTCGCCGCGCACGGGCGAAAACACACCGTAATAGGGATGAATGCGCGCACCGAGCGCGGCGATCTCCACGCCCTTCTTGCGCCACTCGTGAGCGCCGATCAGGCCCAATAATTCGCGCAACGAAACGACCGACGATTCGCCGCCGCGCGCATCGGCATCGCCGTAAACCTCGCGGCATGCCTCCTTCACATCGGGCGCGCGCCGCAGCGGAATCGAATAATCGGCGTCGAGCGGAATCAAGAGCATGCCGAGCGTGCGCGCGCGCTGCGCCTGCGCTTGCCGGTGCGCGTTGAACGCATCGAGCGGCGCGGCAGGCGGCTTGCGCGGTTTGCGATCGATTCGGCGCGCCATGGCTTGCAATAGCTGCCGCGCATTTTGATAGTCGCCGCGCCACAACAGCGCAACGCCCTCGCTGGCCTGGCGATAGGCCGCGTCGGCCGTCATGCGGTCGTCCGCAAGCACCACGCGCCGCGGCGGCACGACGCCGGCTTCGGAGCGCCAGCGCGCGCTCGGTTCAGCGGCGCCGTCGGTCCAATGGATAACGGGAAAAGTCGGGTCGATGGTCACGAAACGAAACGAAACGAAAGAACATCAAAAGGCGAGCGGACGACGCATTCGCTCGGCAAGCCGACACGATACGCGCTTTTGCATCGACGCCGTGCCCCATCGACGATCGTCCCCGGCGGATGCACGCGTATTCGTCTGACTTTGCGACAGCACGCGTCGCACGATGCTTGCGCGCGGTCTAATCAAGCACCGAGCCGCTCGCGTAAAGGCGAAAGGGCGCGAACTCACGCCGTCACGCCGTCACGCCGTCGCAACGCCGCGATGCTGGCCGCCGCGCTCGATGCTCGGCGTAAGAGGCAAGAGCGCACCTTGCAGCAACAGACGCGTCGCCGCATCGGCATCGAGCGGCTTGCTGAACAAAAACCCTTGCGCTTCGACGCAGCCGAGCCCGATGAGGAATGCCCGCTGGGCCTGCGTCTCGACGCCTTCGGCAATGACGTCGAGCCCGAACGCATTGGCGAGCGTCACCACGGCCGTCGCGATCGCGCCGGAATCGCCCGCGCCGATTCCCCGCACGAAGGCGCGGTCGATCTTGATGCGATCGACGGGCAACGCGCGCAATTGCCCCAGGCTGGAATAGCCCATGCCGAAATCGTCGATGGCCACCCGCATGCCGAGGCGGCGAAATTCGGCGAGCCGGCGGGCCGACGCCTCGGGATTCTTCATCAGCGCCGTCTCCGTCACCTCGAGCTCGAGTAGCGACGGGTCCATACCCGTTTCTTTGACGACACGCTGGAACGTCGCGACGATGTCGGCGCGCTGAAGCTGCAGCGGCGATACGTTGACGGAAATCGGGATCGGCTTGGCCTGCAGGTCGCGCCACGTCGCGGCCTGTTCGCACACCGCGCGCAGCACCCATTCTCCGAGCTGCGACACGAGTCCCGACGCTTCGGCGATGGCCACGAAATCGACAGGGCTCACGATCCCGTGGGCCTCGTCGCGCCAGCGCACGAGCGCCTCGAGGCCGCGCACTTCGCCCGTGCGCATGTCCACCTGCGGCTGATAGTTCAGATGCAGCTTGCCGCCTTCGATCGCTTTCCTTAGGCGTCCCGACAATTTCAGGCGGGCGTCGGCGTCGCTGCGCATGCGATGTCGGTAGAACTCGCAGCAATTGCGGCCGCGGCCCTTGGCCGCATACATCGCCATGTCGGCCGCGCGTATCAGCCCTTCGGCGTCGCCGCCGTCTTCGGGAAAGACGCTGATGCCGATGCTCGCACCGGCGAACAGTTCGTGCCCCGCCACGACGATCGGCTCGGCGAGCGCCGTCAGCACGGCATCGCCCAACGCCTGACGCGCGTCGCCGTC
Organism: Trinickia acidisoli; assembly: GCF_017315725.1. Taxonomy (NCBI): domain Bacteria; kingdom Pseudomonadati; phylum Pseudomonadota; class Betaproteobacteria; order Burkholderiales; family Burkholderiaceae; genus Trinickia; species Trinickia acidisoli. The sequence goes on along the minus strand of NZ_JAFLRG010000001.1, from coordinate 492,550 downwards.
GCGCAGCTCGCTCACGATGATGAACTCGTCGCCGCCGTAGCGCGCAACGAGATCGTCGCGCCCCGCACAGGCCGCGAGCCGCGCGGCCACCTCCACGAGCAGTTGATCGCCGATGGTGTGTCCGAGTGCATCGTTCACGGTCTTGAACGCATCGAGATCGATGAACAAAACGTGAATGCGCGCCGCCCGAGTCATCATCGCTTGCAGCTTGGCGGCGATCGTCACGCGGTTCGGCAAGCCGGTGAGGCTGTCGCGCTCGCTGAGTTCGCGCAGGCGACGCGAGCGCTCGGTGAGCTTCATGTAGACGTCGTACGTGGTCTTGGCGAGCACCAGGGGATAGCCGATGAGCACCGGCACCCACGCGAGCGCGGTATGCGGATCGATGCCATGGACCACCTGCGTCCCGAATATGAGCACGCCAGCGCCGAGCCCCAGCGCCATGACGAGAAGACCGTAACCGAAGAGCCGCCAGCCGCCGGCCGCCATGTTGTCGATCGCGAACATGAGGAAGACGACGACAGTCGCGATCGGCGAAAAATGCACGGCCGCGATGAACCAGCCCCCATTGATCGAATCGATCATGAAGTTCCAGCGCTCGCGCAACAAGGGTTGCGGCGCGGCACGCACCTGCATGAAAGCCAAGTGCGGCCAGAGGAAACATACGGCCGCAACCGCGGCGATCGTCAAAGGATGGGCATGCTGCGAACGCAGCAAAAGCAACACAGGAAGGAAGCCGAGGCCAAAGCCGAAAAGCCGCAACACGTAGATGCGGCGCACGAACTTGGCCCCTTGTCGCGGGGCGTCCGCGCGATTGGCGATTGTTGCTGCAGTCAAGCGTGTCGGCTCGTGTGGCATGCCCTGGGCGGTGCGGTGCGCGTTCGCCGATTTGGCCATCGATTCGGAAACCGATTCGGAAACCGATTCGACCCATTCGACATCCCGCGCGCGTCAAGACAACGTGATCCCTGTACTAACGGCCATTCGTCCTAAAAGTTTAGACAAAAGTAACACGAGAGGCGAGACACACTAATATGCCCCGCGCACTGCCCGCCGTGATGCCTTTCCTCGCCTCGAAGAAAGGCGATACCGGTCCGGGCGGTGCGGTCGTCGGCGAACGAAGGTGTCACCTCACCATCGACGTTTCGCAGCGACTAACCGGGAGACAAGCACGTTTCATGGCCGACCTCATCGATCGCCTCCGGCGTCAACGCTTCGAGGCACATCGAGGCGCTTCGATGCACTCGAGCGCCCCGCTCTCCCCGTCATCGGAAGGATCCCCTCCTCGATCAGTCGACGATTCTCCGTTCTTATTCTCCGTTCCTCTTTTTCAAAAAATTAGGAGTCCGAACGATGATCGAAGGGAACACGCATCCCGCCGCAATCAACGTGCCCGCCATCGGTGATTATTGGGCCGGGCAAGGCGGCGTTTACGCGGGCATCATGCCCGATTACGTCGGCAGCCGCCCTTATCACCTCATCGTCTCCATCGACGAAGCGCTCGCCGTGGCGTGGGGCGGCTACGGGCGTGAAGAGCCGAAAGCGCGCAGCAAAAGCGACGGCGACGCGAATACGCAAGTGCTCGAGCGCTGTCCCCACCGACATCCGGCCGCGCACTGGGCGGCCGATTACCGAAAGGACGGCCACGACGACTTCCATTTGCCGGCTCAGCTAGAACTCGAAGCGGCGATGACCCTGCTGTCCGACCACTTCACCCCCTCCGATTGGTATTGGTCGAGCACCGACCATTCGGCCACGGAAGCTGAGGGGCACAATCGCAACGGGGTGGACTTCGCGCAGATGTTCAAGACGTTCGAAGGCCGCGCACGCGCCGTGAGGAGAATATTCGTGTCCGATCGCTGAGCATCGCGCCCCGTTGCCGCGCGTCTTAAATGTCGAGCGCAATCGACGATTGAAGGAGCGCGTGCATCAATATCGTCGCGCCGACCAACTCCACCCGCGCGGCAGCGGGCCACTCAACACACGAGGAGCGATTGTGATCGATACCACCCAGGGCGTCCGGCTCGCCGATGCGCCGAAGCTCGGCGAGTACTGGCCGGGACAAGGCGGTTTATACGCCGGCATCATGCCCGATTACGAGGGCACCCAGCCCCGCGTCTTGATCGTCGCCGAAGACGAAGCCGTCGACATCCCCTGGGGCGGGTTCGGCGCGACGGAGGAAGGCGCGCACGAGGACGGCGACGGCCACGCGAATACGCGCGATCTCGTCGGTTGCCCAAAGCCGTGGCACGGCCATCATGCGGCACGCTTTGCCGCGGCTTACGAAAAGGACGGTCACAAGGATTTCTACCTGCCGTCCCACCGTGAACTCGAGATCGCCAACGTCACGATTCGCGACGCATTCGACAAGACGGATTGGTACTGGTCGAGCACGGAGCAATCGAGCGCCATGGCGTGGGGCCGCAGTTTCGGCGACGTGCATCTCGAAAGTCTCTTCAAACACATGCCGGCCCGCGCGCGGCCCGTTCGCAGCATGCTCATCATCGACGGCAGCGCCACGTCCGACGATGAATGAATCAGTAAGTGAGTAAGCAGGCGAACGGGCGACCGACCGAGCGTGGCCGGCACGAGCGGAAAAAGCGCGCCCGTCGCCGCGACGCCAGTGCCGAGCAGCACGGGCCGGTCCGGCTAATCGCCTGCCACGTGGCGCTTGAATTCCGAGCGAAAGCGATGAAGCAACGGCTCCGTATACCCGTTCGGCTGCGTCCGTCCTTCGAACGCAAGCGCGCATGCCGCGCGAAACGCGAACGACGCGGCGTAATCGGGTGCCATCGGCCGGTAGTTCGGATCGCCCGCGTTTTGCTGGTCGACGACGCGCGCCATCCGCTCGAAGGTCGCCTTCACGAACTCAGGCGTGATCACCCCGTGGCGTAGCCAATTGGCAATATGCTGGCTCGAGATGCGCAGGGTCGCGCGATCCTCCATCAAGCCGACGTCATGGATATCGGGCACCTTCGAGCAGCCGACCCCTTGCTCGATCCATCGCACGACGTACCCTAGAATGCCTTGCGCGTTGTTCTCCACCTCGCGGCGAATCTCCTCCTCCGACCACGAAGCGCGCTCGACGACGGGCACCGTCAACAAACCGTCGAGCAGCGCATCGCGCTCGCTCGCATAGTCGATTTTCTCGAGCGACTGCTGTACGGCCCGCACGTCCACTTCGTGATAGTGAAGCGCATGCAGCGTGGCCGCCGTCGGCGACGGCACCCATGCAGTATCGGCCCCGGCGCGAAGCTGAGCGCCCTTTTGCTCGAGCATCGCATGCATCAGATCGGGCATCGCCCACATGCCCTTGCCGATCTGGGCGCGCCCGCGCAGCCCGCAGGCGAGACCGACGAGCACGTTGCTGCGCTCGTAGGCTGCGATCCACGCCGTGCTCTTCATATCGCCCTTGCGCAGCATCGGGCCCGCTTCCATCGTCGAGTGCATCTCGTCGCCGGTGCGATCGAGAAAGCCCGTGTTGATGAAGGCAACGCGCCCCGCCGCGGCAGCGATCGAGGCAGCGAGGTTGATGCTCGTGCGGCGCTCTTCGTCCATGATGCCGATCTTGATCGTCTGCGGCGGCAGGCCGTAGAGGCGCTCGACACGGCCGAACAGCTCATCGGCGAATGCGGCTTCGGCCGGCCCGTGCATCTTCGGTTTGACGATGTAGATCGCCCCTTCGCGCGAGTTGCGCCGGTTCTGCCGATCATGCAGCGCGCAGAGCGTCGTGACGACCGCGTCGAGCACGCCCTCGGGGATCTCGCGCCCGTCGCGGTCGAGCACCGCGTTCGTCGTCATCAAATGACCGACGTTGCGCACGAACAGCAGCGAACGGCCGTGCAGCGTCAGCGTGCCGCCCTCGCCCGTGTGATAGGCGCGATCGTCGTTCAAACGCCGCGTGAACGTCTTGCCGTTCTTGCTGACCGCTTCCTCGAGCGTGCCCTGCATGAGCCCGAGCCAGTTGCGATAAAGCGCGACCTTGTCCGCGGCGTCGACGGCCGCGACCGAGTCCTCGCAATCGATGATCGTCGTGACCGCCGCTTCGAGCACGACGTCGTTCACGCGGGCCGCGTCGGTCTTGCCGATCGGCGCCTGCGCGTCGATCCGAATCTCGATGTGAAGCCCGTGGTGCTTGAGTAGAACGGCCGACGGCGCATCGCTCTGCCCTTGGTAGCCGACGAATTGCCCGGGGTCCGCAAGGCTCGCCTCGCCCGCCTTCGTGCGCACGACGAGACGGCCGTCGCGCACGGCATAAGCCGTGGCGTCGCAATGGGACGCGCCCGCGAGCGGCGCGGCGCGATCGAGAAACGCGCGCGCGTAGTCGATGACCCGTGCGCCGCGCACTGGGTTGTAGTCGCCCGAACGCGTCGCCCCATCGTCCTCAGGCAACGCGTCGGTGCCGTATAACGCGTCGTAAAGGCTGCCCCAGCGCGCGTTGGCCGCGTTGAGCGCGTAGCGCGCATTCGACAGCGGTACGACGAGTTGCGGGCCCGCTTGCTCGGCGATCTCGACGTCGACGCCAGCCGTGCCGATCTTCACGCCGGCCGGCGCCGGCACGATATAGCCGATCTCTTCGAGAAACGTACGATAGGCACGCAAGTCGCGAACGGGGCCGGGATGCGTGCGATGCCATTCGTCGAGCGCCGTTTGCAGGCGATCGCGCTCGGCCAACAGCGCTCGATTTTTCGGGGCCAGCTCGTGCACGAGCGCGGCAAAGCCTTGCCAGAAAGCCGACGAGGCGATGCCGGTACCCGGCATCGCCTCGCGCTCGATGAATTGGCTCAGGGCCGCGTCGACACGCAGCCCGTGGTGGTCGGTCAGATTCATGATGCGGTTGTTGCTTCGGTTGTTGCTTCGGTTGTTTCGTTGAAAAACGGCTCCGGGCTAAGCCTCGATGCTTTGCGCGCCTGTCTTGGCGACGTGCGCGTCCTGCTCCGACTTGACGCCCGATACCCCCACCGCGCCGACCACGTGCCCGTCGACGACGACCGGCACGCCGCCCTCGAGCGTGCCTTGGAGCGGCACGCTCAGAAATGCGGTACGTCCCCCGTTGATCATGTCTTCGTAAGCTTTCGATTCGCGCCGGCCGAGCGCCGAGGTGCGCGCTTTTTCCATCGCAATGTAGGCGCTGACGGGCGACGCGCCGTCCAAGCGCGTGAGCGCGAGGGGATGCCCGCCGTCGTCGACCAGTGCGATCGCCACGTTCCAGCCGTGCTTCAGGGCTTCGGCGCGGGCCGCTTCGATGATCGTGTTCGCTTCGGCAAGGCCAAGTACAGGTTTCGTTTGCATCGTCCGCTCTCTCTCAAAGGTCAAAGTCAAAGGTAGAAGAAAGGTGCGACGTCGGCGCGCTGCGCCGCGTCGAGATCATTGTCGCAAGCTTGCGCGTGTCCGTAGGTTGCGCGAACGAATACCGACCTGCTGAACCACAGCATAGATGCCAATCGGCCGAGCCGCATGCTCGTGCCGCGCCGCCGCCACGACAAAGGCTCGAAGGCAGGGTGCCGGGTCAGGCGGCCGGCAACTCGCGTTGTCGAGCCGGCGTGCGCTCGGCGCTCGCCGGCTCCCATCGATGTGCCGAAACGAGCTTGCCGGTGCCGTCAGCCGCATTCCACCAAACGACGCGCAAAAGCGGCGCGAATTGCGCGATATGAATGGCCTGCACCGGATCGCTTTCGACGAAATGCGTGCACGATAGCTCGACGGCCGCCTGCGCCTTATGCGCCGCCACCTCGTGCGGCCGATCGCCGTGGCGCGCGGGATCGCGCATGACGAGCCGCGGCCGGTCGAACCCGTGCCGGGTCAGCCAGGCCTGCGTGCGCGCGCGATCGATCTCGGGGCGCCCCGTGACGATCGCCTTGGCGCACGCGAAGTCGATGCCGGGCAAGCGGTCGAACGGCAGGAGCGCATCGCGCTCGGCGAGGGCAGCGGCCAGATCGGCTTCATAGTGCTCCGGCGCAACGTCCGGTAACAGAATGCCGTCGAGATCGACGGCGTAGACCGCGAATTCGTGATCTTCGCCGATCGCGCCCCGTGTACCCGCCCGCGTTCGCTGCCATGCCTCGCGATAAGGATCGGTGTAGGCGTGGCGCTCCCACGGGAACAAAACGAAATAACCGCGGGCGTCGATGCCGTAATCGGGCCGAATCCGACTCAGATCGTCGAATCCCGCCGCGAGCGTGATCACCTCGAGCCCGTGAGCGCGCAGAAAGGCCATGCAATCGTCGAGCGTGTTGCCGGCGCCGGCGATATCTTCGCAAAGCAGCACTTTGCTGCCCGCGAGCGGCATGGCAATCGAGGAATCCCATGCCACCGTGCGCGTCGCGCGCTCGTAGCGTAAAAACGCCGCGGGCACGCCGACCGCGTGCGACACCATGAGTGCAAGCGGCGCGCCACCACGCAAAATGCCGACGGCGCACGCCAATCCCTCACCGGCCAGATCGGGCTGCAGCGAGGCGATCCATTGATCGATCTGATCGTAGGTCAGCGCAAGTATGGGTTTGTGCATGGCGGGATGGCGACGCGATTGTGCGAATGATGCGACGAAGCGGGCGGTCAACCCAGCATTATTGCCAATAGGCGGGTTGCCGTCCATTCGCAGCGCAACGCGCGGCTCGCTGTCGATGACTCGCCGATATTCGCCCGCCGCTGACGGAGATCGCGCTCGCCGGCGGTTTCTCGTCTCAGTCGCATTTCCGGCAATGCCTTCAAACATGCGTTCGACTCCAACCCGGCGCGCTATCGCAGCTTGCTGGGCGGGGCTGCCGGGCAGGCGCGCCAGCGCTCGTAGGAAAACGCTTACATCCGCGGCAGACGGGACGACATCAGGTTCCGCCGGCGCTGATTGGTGGCGCCAACGATCTGAACAATACTTTCATCCGACGCATGCACCACACCGCGCAGTTCAGTAAGCGGTCGAATCGAGAGGCGTGCGACCCGTGTTCCCCGTTGCGGAGGCTAGAGTGGACAATCGCGAAGTGCTCGAAACGATACGCGAAATCAACCTGTCGTATTTGATGCTTGCGCAGCACATGCTCAACGAGGACTACGCCGAAGGCCTGTTCAAGCTCGGCTTGTCGGCGCAATTGGCCGACTTGGTCCACACGCTCACGCCCGCGCAAACGATCAAGCTCGCCCAGTCGGAAGACCTCGTCTGCGATTTCCGCTTCGACGACGCGGCGATGCTGACGGCCCTCACGACGGCCGACAAGGGGCTCGACGCCGCCGCCACGCACGCGGCGATCTTGCTCGCCGCGCAGCCCGCCAAGCAATTCTGCTAAAAGGGAGCCAACCATGCCGAAGACGAGCCTGATCGAAGAAGCACAGGAAGTGTCCCGCGCCGTTGCACTGATCGAACTGGGCGCCCGCATGCAGGTGCTCGAGTCCGAACTCTCGCTCTCGCGCGAGCGGCTGATCCGCCTCTATCGCGAAGTCAAATCCGAATCGCCGCCGAAGGGCATGCTGCCCTCCTCCGCCGACTGGTACATGACGTGGCAGGCCAATATCCACGCGTCGCTGTTCTATCACACGTACTCGTTTCTGAAGGGCGAAGCGCGCTGCTCGCACGTCGACGCGCTGACCAAAGGCTACCGTCTCTATCGAGAGCACTGCACGAACGGCGGCCTCGATGTGCATCTGGATTTGACGCGTGCCTGGACGCTCGTGCGCTTCTTCAACGGCGGCATCCTCGAGATGCACCAATGCTGCCGCTGCAAGGGCAAGTTCGTCTCGTACAAGCACGATCTGCCTCGCGCAAAAGCTTGCGTCATGTGTCAGCCGCCCTCGCGCGCCGGCAAGAAAGCGAAGACGCTTAACTGAGCACGCTAGCGCCGCTGATCGGCGGCGCCCGGCAGCGCTTGCAGTCCGGCGAGCTGATACCGCCAAAACTCGATGGGCAGGCCCGGATAGGCAAACAGATCTTTCAACAACGTCGGCACGCCTGCGAGCAAACCCTGTGCTCGAACCGTGCCTGCGCGCTCGCGCGCCGCCTCGACGTCGATCGACGCCACCGCATTGACGCTCGGCTGCATTTGCAAGTCGTCGGCGGGATGACTGAATTTCCATGACCTCCGAGGTAATCGATTTTGCGTTCGGCTCCTTCTACGATGCCTTCCAACGCATCGACAACCGATATCGACAACCCACCAAAGGAGAACGACCATGCCATTCATTACCGCGAACGACGACACTCAACTCTACTGGCGCGAATGGGGCCGCGGCGCACCGATGGTGTTCGTGAGCGCGCTGGCCTGCGGTAGCGCGATGTGGGACTACCAGTTCGCCGAATTCGGCGAGCGCGGCATGCGCTGCATTTCCCTGGACCGCCGCGGTCACGGCAAATCGGACGAGAGCGCGCACGGCTACGACTTCGACACGTTCGCCGACGACCTCGCAACGCTCATCGACAAGCTCGATCTGAAAGAGATTACGCTCGTATCGCACTCGATGGGCACCGGCGAAGTCGTGCGCTATCTGAGCCGACACGGCAGCCGGCGCGTGGCCCGCGTCGTCATGCTCTCACCCACCACGCCGATGCTCTTGAAGACCGAGGACAACCCCACCGGCGTGCCCCGCGAGCAATTCGAAGCGCTCTGGGCGCTGTGGCGCCGCGACTATCCGAGCTGGGTGGCCGCCTCGCTCGCCCCGTTCTTCGTGCCGGAAACGTCGCCGGCGATGATGAAATGGGGCATCACGCTACTGCAATCGTCGGTGCCCGTCACGCTGGCATGCAGCCGTGCGCTCGCAGAAGCCGATTTCAGGGACGAGATGTTGCGCATCGACCGTCCGACGCTGATCGTGCACGGCGACCGCGACCGCTCGGTGCCGCTCGAAGTGGGCGGATTGCCGTCGTCGGAATTGATACGCGGGTGCCAACTGAAGGTTTATGCGGACGCGCCGCACGGGCTGCTGTACACACATATGGGTCAGTTGCACGCGGACATGTGGGATTTCATGCGTAGGAACTGACAGTGCGATGCATCGCTAGCGCCTTCGCCGGTCCGAACCAGCATGATCGCCGGCGATATACGCCTGCAGCCCGCGCACCAACGCATCGAAGGTTGCCGTGCAACGCGGGCTGCCGCGCAAATCCTCGTGCATGACCACCCACGTTTGCAGCTTCAGCGCGACGGCATCGGGCAGCAACCGCACGAGCGAATCGCGTTGCGCAATGCCGTTTTGACAGATGCCGATTCCGCAGCCCGCGCGAATCAACGCAAGCTGCGCGAGCGTGCTGTCGGTACGCAGGGCGAAGGCTTCGCGCTTCCAGATCGGAAATGCTTTGCCGGCTTCGCGCAGGAACGGCGTCACTTGATCGAAGCCGATCAACGCATGTCGCGCCAGGTCGGCGAGCGTCGCCGGCTCGCCGTGCTCCTCGACATAATCAGCCCTCGCGTACATCCCGAGTTCCACCTCGCCGATCCTGCGCGCGATCAGCGCCCCCTGCGACGGCTCGGCCATGCGCACGGCGATGTCGACTTCACGCTGCAACACGTCCTGGATGCGATCGGTCGGCACCAATTCGACAACGAGCTCCGGATGCGCCCGTCTGAGCTCGGCAATGACGGACGGCAACACCTCGACGCCGATCACGTCGCTCGCCGACACGCGCACGACACCCGCCAGCCCGGTTCCGTGGCTCGCCGCCGCACGCTCGAGCGCAGCCGCGGTGCTTTGCAGCGCGCATGCATAGCCGCGCAGCGCGAGCGCGGCCTCGGTCGGCAGCAGCCCCGACTGCGAGCGCGTAAACAACGTCTGGCCGAACGCGGCCTCCAGCGCCGCGACGTGGCGCCCGGCCGTCGGCTGCGTAATGCCGAGCGCACGGGCCGCGCCCGACAGCGAACGCTCCGTCAGCACGGCAAGAAAGGTTCGGTAGAGTTCCCAGCTCAGATTCGATGCCATACATAAATGTATATCCGATCGCTTATGCTCGCCAATTCCTTTATATCGAAGCTCGCCCCAGAATGTGCCCCATCGAGACACTCTTCTGAGGAGAACGGCGATGGAAACGAGGCAAGAAGCGAGACAAGAAGCGAATACCAAGCGCGCGCTCGTACTGGGCGCGACGGGCGGCATCGGCAGCGAGCTCGCACGGCAATTGCGCGATGCGGGTTGGGAAGTCAAGGCACTCACGCGCCGGCCCGACGCGGCCGCCGAGCGCGAAGGCATCGCCTGGATACCCGGCGATGCCATGGACCGGCAAGCCGTCGTCGCGGCGGCACGCGGTTGCAGCGTGATCGTGCACGCAGTCAATCCGCCGGGGTATTTGCGCTGGTCCGAACTCGTGTTGCCGATGATCGACAACACGATCGAGGCGGCGGCCGCCGCCGGCGCAACCATCGTATTGCCCGGAACCGTCTACAACTACGGCGCCGACGCGTTTCCGCTCTTGAAGGAGGATTCGCCGCAACGACCGTCGACGCGCAAAGGCGCGATCCGCGTGGAACTCGAGCGCAGGCTCGAGGTGGCAACGACGCGAGGCGTTCGAACGATCATCGTTCGCGCGGGCGACTTCTTCGGCCCGCACGTCGGCAATAGCTGGTTTTCGCAGGGGCTCGTCACGGCGGGGCGTCCCGTCAAGGCCGTGCGCATCCCGGGCCGGCGCGGCGTCGGGCACGCCTGGTCCTACGTGCCCGACGTCGCCCGCACGATGCTCGCGCTCATCGAGCGCCGAGCGACGCTCGCCCCGTTTTCCACGTTCCATATGGCAGGGCATTGGGATAAGGACGGCACGCAAATGGCCGCGGCGATCCGTGCCGTCGTAGAGCGGCATGGCGCGCGCCCCAAACTGCGGCGCTTCCCGTGGTGGTTGGTCCGGTTGGCCACCCCGTTCGTGCCGACGCTGCGCGAGATGATGGAGATGCGCTACCTCTGGAAGGTACCGGTACAAATGACCAATGCGCGCCTCGCCGGTGTGCTCGGCAGCGAACCGTTCACGCCGCTCGATGCCGCCGTCGAAGCGACGCTGCGGGGCATCGGCTGCGTGCGCTGACTGAGCGTGGGGTATCGAGGGGCGCGCTCGCTACGACACAGCCTTCCCTTGCCGAAAATGCTGCTGCACGAATTCGACGAAGCGGCTCGCGGCGCCGTTCTGCTGCGTCGTGGGAAAGCTCAATGTAATCGGCGCCGTCAATGCATGCGGCATTTTCAGTCGACGGTAGACCACGCCCGCTTGGTTGTATCGCTGCATCGACGCAGGGACCAGCGTCACGCCAAGCCCCGTCGACACGAGCTTGATACCCGAAAGCATGCGCGGCACTTCGCGCACGACGTTCGGAGAAAACCCCGCCTCGCGGCATGCGGTGAGGATGTCCGCATACATGCCGGGCGATCCCGGCCGCCGCACGAAAATAAAGGGTTCGTCGGCAAGCTCGCGAAGCGCGATGTCCGATTGCCGGCCCCGCCGGCGCCTCAACAACGCATGATCTTCGGGCAGCACGACGACCATCGGCTCCTCCTCGAGCACGTCGAACGACAAACTCGGCGGCCGCTCCACCGGCTTGCGCAGGAACGCGACATGAACGAGCCCGCCCGCAAGCCGCTCGTTGACTTCGGCCGCATTCAACTCGATCAAGTCGATGCCCACGTCCGGATGCAGCCGCCGGAATTCGCGGATCGCCTCCGTGGTCAGCGGATGAAAGCTCGCGGAACTCGTGAGCCCAATCGAGATCGTGCCAAGCTCGCCGCGCGCAATTCTGGCCGCACGCTCGACCGCGTGCTGCAGGCCCTCGATGATGCGTTGCGCGTCCTGTGCAAACGCCTTGCCGGCCTCGGTCAGCACGACGCCGCGCGGCAGGCGCTCGAATAGATCGAAGCCGATCTCCTCCTCGAGCAGGCGAATTTGCTGCGACAGCGGCGGTTGCTGCATCGCGAGCCGCGACGCCGCGCGCGTGAATTGCCCCTCCTCGGCGACGACCAAAAAGTAACGCAGATGCCGCAATTCCATCGTCCGTCCCCATGAAGTCGCACCGCGAAAATCCATATTTATTAAATATGGATAGCTCACAAAATAGGTATTTTACATTTACCAACCCCGAACCTACGATCTCGCCATCGCGATAAAAACCGGAATCGGCAACCGCTCGCCGCACGCCGCCACGGATAACAACCCGAGCTTTGCATGGATGGAGACCCCCACAATGAAGAAGCACTATTTCGCCGCCGCTCTTGTCGGCGCGGCCAGCCTGTCGGCGCACGCGCAATCGTCGGTCACGCTCTACGGCTTGATCGATACCAATCTTGAATTCGTCAATCATGCCGACGCGAAAGGCGACGCGCTGGTGCGCGAGAATTCCGGCGGCCTCAGCAATTCGCGGTTCGGCTTTCGCGGTACCGAGGATCTCGGCGGCGGCTATCAAACGTTCTTCGAACTCGAAGCGGGATTCAACGGCACCGACGGCACCAACACGACATCGGGTGTGCTGTTCAATCGAACCGCGGCCGTCGGCATCTCGAATGCATCGTACGGGGCATTCTCGGCCGGCCTGCAGTACACGGCGATGTACGACATCCTCGAACAATACGATCCGATGGGCTATGCCCCGCAATACACGTGGTTCCCGACGACGGGCTCGTCCGACGACTTCTCCTACAAAGCACGACTCGACAACTCGGTGAAATACGTCGGCCAGTTCGGCGGACTGAAAGCGATCGCCGACTACAGCTTCGGCGGCACCGTAGGCTCCTTCCAGAGCAACGCGGCATACGGCGCGGGCCTGGAGTACGCAATCGGCACGCTGTCGGCCGCCTTCGCCTACGACTATCGCAACGGTGCGGTCACCTCCACGGGCACATGGACGAAATCGCGCAACTGGAGCCTGTCCGCGCGCGATCAATTCGGCAGCGTCACCGTGATGGGCGGCTACGAGCACTTCTTGGAAAACCCGACCAAGGGCGCAACGATATCGCAGGCGTTGTGGTTCGGCGGCACGCGTTATCGTTTCACGCCGGCGTTCCAGTTGACGGCGGCGCTGTACTACCAAAGCAACGCGACGAGTGGCGTGTCGAACTCGATCATGGGCGTCCTGAGCGGCGACTACACGCTATCCAAGCGCACGGACGTCTATGCGACCGTCGCATATGCCGCAGCCACGCATAATGGGAACGGCACGTTCACGCCGGTCGGCGTCACCGACGACACGGCATTCTGGGCAAACCAGACCGGTGTGACGGTCGGCATTCGCCATCGATTCTGAGCAGCCGGATGATGACGGACGACGATACGCGGGATGATTCGGGAGTGAATCGATGAATCTAATCAAGATCGCACACCTCAACGCGCTGCGCACGATACGGCGGTGCGCAGCGGCAACCGTGGCGGCTGGATTGACGTTGGCGTTGACGTCCGTTGCCGTGCCCAACGCCGCGCTCGCGCAACATGTGTACGCGCCGCACCTGCACCCGGTGGCCGTGATTGCGCCCGCGCGTCTGCAACTCGACACGCCACAAGGGCCGGCGCAGTTTCCGCTCTATCTCTCGGCGGATTGGAACGCGCCGCAGCCGCGTATCGAGCGCGCCGTCATCGTCATTCACGGCAAGCTGCGCAACGCGGACGTCTACTATCGAACGGCTTTGCACGCACGCGATGCGGCGGGCGCGGAACCGGGCACGACGCTGCTGATCGCGCCGCAGTTTCTCGCAACGCTCGACATGCGCGTGCATGATCTGCCCGCCGACATGCTGCACTGGAAGGACAACGCGTGGATGGGCGGCGAGCCTGCCGACGGCAGCGTGCCGCTCAGTTCGTACGCGGTGCTCGATGCGATCGTCGCGCGCCTTGCGGACCGGCACCTGTTTGCGCATCTGAAACAGATCGTCTTCGCCGGTCACTCGGGCGGTGCGCAAGTCGTGCAACGCTACGCGGTGGCCGCACATGGCTTGCAAGCCCTCGCGCAAGAGGGGATCGACATAAGCTACGTGGTCTCGAGCCCATCGTCGTATGTCTATTTCGACGAATCGCGGCCCAACGCGAACGGCGGGTTCTCGGCCTTCGATGCGGCGCGGTGTGCGAATTTCGACGACTGGAAGTATGGAATGCAAGCACGCCCGCCTTACGTGAGCGATCGCAGCCCCGCGCAACTGGAAGCGGCCTATGTGAGCCGCCGCGTGACGTATCTCGTCGGCGGTAGCGACGACGATCCGAATCAGGCCGCACTGGATCGCAGTTGCCCCGCCGAAGCACAGGGAATGGAACGCGTTGCGCGGGCGCAGGGCTATTTCCATTACCTGCAAGCGCGTCATCCCGCAGGCTTGAATCAGCAATTTCACGTCGTGCCCGGCGTAGGCCACAATGGCGCGCGCATGCTCACGTCGTCGTGCGCACTTGCTGCGATGTTTGGAACGAAATCATGCGCCTATTGAACGCACCGCATATGATCGAAAGCACGTCCGGCCCCACAACGATACCCACATTGAGCCCGCGGATGGTCCGCCGCGCGATCGTGTCGTCCGTGCTCGGCAGCGGCCTCGAGTGGTTCGACTTCCTCGTCTACGGTTATTTCGCGAAGATCATCGCGCAGGTGTTTTTCCCCGCGGATAGACCGTTCGTGTCGATCACGCTCACGCTCGCGACGTTTGCGATCGGCTTCCTCGTGCGGCCGATCGGCGGCGTCTTGCTCGGCATGTACGCCGACCGCGCCGGTAGACGGCGCGCGCTCGCCATGTTGATCGTAACGATGGCCGCCAGCACGCTGCTGATGGGATTGACCCCTTCGTATGCAACGATCGGCGTCGCCGCGCCGCTGCTCATCGTGCTTGCGCGGTTGCTGCAAGGCATGTCGGTCGGCGGCCAGTTCGCGACGGCCTCCGCGATGCTCGTCGAGTACGCGCCGCCGGGCAAGAAGATGTTCTACGGCAGCTTCAACATGTCGGCGCAATCGTTCGCCCTGTTGCTGTCCTCGGGCGTCGGCTGGTTGCTGACCACCCATCTCTCGCATGCGCAGCTCGTGGCCTGGGGCTGGCGCGTGCCGTTTTTGATGGGCTCGCTTGCGGGACCGATCGGCTTCTATATTCGCCATCGCGTAGCCGAATCGCCCGAATTCACTCGATTGCGCGAACACGGCGGCAAGCCGCAGCGCCCCACCGTCCGCACGTTCTTTCGCGAGAATACCGATGCCGTCATCTGCGCGATGGGCATCATCATCGTCGGCGCGGCGACGAACTACGCGTGGCATTCGTATTTGCCGCTCTATGTGGAACGGCAACTGCACCTGCCGCTCTCGACCGCGCTCGTCGGTGCCTTCGTGTCCGGCGTGCTCAACCTCGCACTGTTCCCACTGGCGGGCAAGCTGTGCGACCGCTACGGCGCCTATCGGCTGTTCTATCCGGTCGTGATCGCATGGATCATCGTCGCGTATCCGCTGTTCGGCTTCGTCATCTCATCGCCCTCGCCGACGCATCTGTTCATCGCGCAGATGGTGTCCTCGCTGTTTCTTGCCGCGATGTCGGGCTCGCATCCCGGCATGCTCGCCACGCTGTTTCCCGTGCGCAATCGTTCGACGGGCGTCGCGCTCTCGTACAACGTGGCCGTGACGTTGTTCGGCGGACTGGCGCCGCTCACGATCACGTCGCTCACGCACTGGAGCGGAAGCAGCTATACCCCGGCCTTCTATCTGATCGTGGCCGGCCTCGTCTCGCTCGCGATGGTCTTCTTCACGAAATCCGGGAGAGATCCGGCGCCGGTGACGCAGGAAGGCTCACCGGCAGCGCAATAACGATTGATCTACGCTCGATAGGCTTTGCATGACCCAGTTATTCCGTCCCGACGATGAGCGCGCACCGAATGAACGCCCCGTCGCCGTGGTCGCGCCGCATCGTCTTGCCGTCACGACTTCCGCGGGCCGCGGCGTCATTGCGCTTTACATCACGTGTGATTGGCGCGTGCCGCAGCCGGCGATACGGCGTGCGGTGATCTTGATTCACGGTCGCTTGCGCAATGCCGATGCTTATTTCGAACTCGCACAGCAAGCGCGCGCCGCCGGCGGCCACGACGACGAGACGCTGCTGATCGTGCCGCAGTTCCTTGCCGCCGCCGACGTCGCCGCGCATCGGCTCGCGCCCGATGCGCTGCACTGGGAATGGACCGGATGGATGGGTGGCGACGCCGCGTTGGGGCCGGCGCCGCTCAGTTCGTTCGACGCGCTCGATGCGATCCTCGAGCTGCTCGCGCAACGCACTCGGTTTCCGTCGCTCGAGACTGTTGTTGTCGCCGGTCATTCGGGCGGCGGCCAGGTCGTGCAGCGCTATGCGGTCGTCACGCGCGGAGAATCGCAGTTAACCGGTCAAGGCATCGCGCTGCGTTACGTGATCGCGAATCCATCCTCGTATGTGTATTTCGATGAACAGCGGCCAACCGAAGATGGCCGCTTCACACCATTCGATGCCGCGCAATGTCCCGGCTTCAATGACTGGAAATACGGGTTGAACCGCTTGCCGGCTTACGCGCGGAGAGTGGCGAACGACAGATGCGCGCGCGATCTCGAAGCGGCGTATGCAAGTCGTGACGTGACGGTGCTCCTCGGCGGCGAAGATTGCGATCCCGCGCACCCCGCACTCGATAAATCGTGCGCTGCACAGACCCAAGGCGCGCATCGCCTTTCGCGCGGACTCGCTTACGCGCGCTACATGCATATACGTCACCCGTCGCTGCGTCACCGGACGTTGGTCGTCGATGGCTTCGGCCATGACGGCAAGGGCATCTTCTGCTCGCCGAGCGGTGTAGCGGCGCTGTTCGGTCGAACTGCATCGGCCTAGGTTTCAGGGAGGTGGTTCAAATGCTTTCGCGTCGCGACGCTGGTCCAGATCGCCGTGATCCGATGGTTTGTTGTCCGGTTCCGTTCGTCCTGAGCCCGAAGCATGTCCGGTGCGACGGGCGTCGGCCCAGTGCGGTCGAAAGCCCGATTCGCGAGAGACTTCTTTGGTGTTCGCGCGGGCCGATACCACTTGTCGAGCGGGAGGCCTAGCTGCTCGAACCGTTTTGCGACCTTCCAAAGGTCGCCGAAATGTTCTTCGCGGGAAGGCAGCGTTTCTTGTTGAAGCTGGAAAATTAGGGTGATTCGCATGTCAAGGATGGAGCAACGATTCAATAGGAAGCTTTTCATCCAAGAATCGCTCGGTGAAAAACTTATGAGCAATGGGCTGCATGAAATACCAAGTCGGCGTCGCCGGCGGATTATTTCGGATCACATCGCATTGCCGTCGGGCTTGCTCTATCGATTCGTCTTGCGTGAGTCCTATGCGTTTGACTTCGCCATATGCTTTGGCGAGGCGCGATCGATCACGAACCGATACAGCTCCGCACTTCCGCAATTGCTTAGTAGTCCTGAATTTTCTATGCCCTCTGCCGCAATGGCGGACAGGTACGAACGTCTTCTAGCTTACGCTCGCGCCGCGCAACAGGTCACGCGCACAATGGCTCAGGATGTAACCGAAGACCGAGCGCACGCAGAACTTTAAGCATGGTGGAGAAGTCGGGGCTTCGCTCGCCGGACAGGGCCTTGTACAGACTTTCTCGAGAGAGGCCTGCGTCGCGAGCAATTTGCGTCATGCCGCGCGCGCGAGCCACATCGCCTAACGCCCTAGCGATGAACGCCGCATCGTCGCCCGCCTCTTCGAATGCGGCTTCAATGTACAGGCGCATTTCCTCCTCGTTGCGCAAATGGTCGGCAATGTCGTACCGTGTAGTAGTCGTAGCCATCGTCAAAACTCCAGTTCGCGGGCCATATCCAGCGCTTGTCTGATGTCCCTATCCTGTGTCCGCTTGTCGCCACCGCACAGTAGCAGGATGCAGACACCACGCCGCTGCGTGTAATACACGCGGTATCCCGGGCCGTAGTCAACGCGCAACTCCGAGACACCACCTCCGACCGGCTTTACGTCCCCGTGGTTGTCATCGGCGAGGCGTTGGATACGAATCTGAATTCGCGCACGCGCTCGGGCGTCTCGCAGATCATCGATCCAGCGGGCAAATTCTGAGGTCTTGCGCAGTTCAGTCATATCGATCGTAGCCTACTGGCTACATAAAATCAATCCCACAAATGCGAATCGCCGCCATCCGGCCAGTGATCGTTACCGGCGGCCGAATAAGTGCTATCGCTTCAGAGCAGCCACACCCGTTTTCGACGGCCGAAATGACCGACTAAGAGACAGATTTGCGTATGGCTCGCTTGGCGCGCATTCTGGCGGCGCGAGCGAAGCAGAGCCTTTTTCCGGAACGAATTCAGTCCAACGGAGGTGCCCTCTCGTGCAGGGGATCGTCGACACGCAGCGGCTCGGCGGCTCGACTTTATCGCTCCTCGGGCTACGCCTTCCCCACCGTTATCCACATCACCAAACGATCCTTCGCCTGACTGAACAGCGCTGCGCACCGGCGCGCCGACACGCACTTGTGTCGTGCTAGCCTGCCGCCGAGGACCCCGTAGGCACCCGCTATGGCATATGGGCGTGGCCTGGTCGGCGGTCTGGGCGCGTCGCCGCTCCGCAACGAAAAGCGAACGCGACATAGCCTTCTTTTGGTGGATTGGCAATGAAGGTCGACGGCCCTGGCGGCAACACCGAGATGAACCGCGGCGGCGAAGCGCCAAAGGAAGTGCCGGCAGGCGCGCCGCTGGCGGAGCGCGATCACGCACCCGCCGTCGAAGGACTGCGCCAACTGGCGGCCGGCTTGCCGAAGGCGGATGCGATCGCGCGCATCCGGGTGGCACCCGCTAAGCACGACCTGATGTGTCATCACCACTTCCCAGGGCCGGAGGGCGCAGCCCGCGAGCGCTTCATGGAGGCCGCTGCGCCGTTCGACCTGACGCCATCGCAGATCAACGCGCTGTGGTCCCCTCCGCCGAAGGACGGGACCGGCGCGTTCGACGCCCGCGGCAACGACCTCGTCAGGCAGACCGTTCAGCAGGCTCAAGTCCACATCGACGGCCATCCGGAAGAATCGGCTTATCTGCTCGCAACGGATTTCGTCAACCTGGCCGGACTCAACAAGGCCCTCCACAACGTGGCGGCGTCCGCCAATCGGCACCTGGAAGCGATCTCGAGCCGCCCCGACGCAGCGCTGAACGCTCTGGCCGTCGACCTCGCGCCCATGCGCGCGAGCAGTACCGGCAGGCACATCGTGACCGTGGGTCGAGCGGACGAGAAGCGGATGCTTCGGGCCTTGCGGCAAGCCAAGACCGAGGCGCATCTCTATGCACTCCAACATCGACTCGACCAAATTAAGCATCCCGGACGTCGCCGCCGCGGCGTGGATCTCAACATGGCGCTGGTACGGATCGAGCCGGGACAGCCGTTCGAGGAGATCGTTGAACGTGCCTCAGACGCGCTTGGCGAAAGCATGGATGAGGTGCTTGGCGGTGCCGTGCTCGCAGAGCCGTTCGTCATGCCGCCAACGCGCTGGTGCCCGAATCCGGACGAGTCGATCGAACGGGAGTTCTACGCAACGGCTGCAAAGGTCGGCGTGGGCCGTTCAAAATGGCGGCCTCTGTTCAAAGCGGCGGGATGGAGAGTCGAGCGCGATCCGGCAGGTGTCTATAGTGCAAGAAGCGGTCACACAAAAGCGAAGTTCGTGCGCGCAGGCCAGGCCGTTCTGGAGGCCGCGGCCAGTCAAGGGCGCAAGCTCGACGGGTATTTCATTTCGTGGGACCTCATCAATCTGGGCGGCATCACAAAGGCGCTAGGGCGGGCCGACGCCGACCGGCACATGGCCAGCATGATCCATCTTGCCGCGCAAACGGTCGCGGACGCAGGTTACGATATTTGCCCGATGCGCACCGGAGGAGACGAGTTTGGCGATCGCGTGATCGGCGAGAACCAGACGCGCGAGCAAATGGACTCCGTGGTTCAGCTAGCGCGGGAACGCGTCGACGCGTACGGACGCAAACACGGGCTCGACGCGATCGAGCATCACCGGCGCCCCGGTGAAAAAGGCTTCGGCCTGCATGCGGGCATCGCGCCTATCCTGCCGGGCTTACGGGTGGGCGATACGTTTGAGTTGGCCGATCTCGATCTCAACAGAAGCAAGGCAGAGGGGCAGCACGGTGTCTGACAAGGATAGAGACGAGCGACTCGGTCTCACCGGACTCACGCCCGAGGCCCGTGAAGCGCGTCTTCGCGAACGAGAGGGCGCGCTCGCCGAAGCGGTCGCACGCGCGAAAGCGGAACTCGAAGCGAAACGCAAAGCGGCAAGGAACAAGCAGTCGCGTTGACGAGCGCAGCTTCGCGTGCGCTGGAGCGCGCCCGCTCTGATCTACCACCGGAGCACCGCGAGGGGCGAGTCGCATGCCGGACTCAGCCTGTCTGCCCACGCCTGCATGGAGCCGATTCCCAGCATTCTCGTTTCTCCCAATGTTCCGTCTTCGTGGCTTTCATATAATAGATTTACAACATAATAATTATGTAAAATATCTAATATGAGAAAACCAAGCATGCCGCTCGACCGAACCCTTCAGCACATCTTCGCGCAGGCCAAAGCGTCCGGCGCTCCGGACCTGACCGACTTGCCGCCGGAAGCGGCGCGCGCGGTTTATCGCCAGATTCTCGCAGCGGCAGATGTCGCGCCGGCTGACGTCGACGTCACCAGCCATACGATCGACGGCCCCGATGGCGCCCTGCCGCTACGCGTTTATCGTCCGCGTCGCGAAGCGGTGCAGGGCATCGTCGTCTACTACCACGGGGGCGGTTTCGTGCTCGGCGACCTCGACGGCTATGACAACGTTTGCCGGCAGCTATGCGAGGACAGCGGCGGGCTCGTCGTATCGGTGGGCTACCGGCTTGCGCCCGAGCATCCGTTCCCGGCCGCCATCGACGACGCGTGGGCCGCGCTCGAATGGGTGGCGGCGAACGCCGGTGAAATCGCGTCGCGCGACGCCCGCATCGCGGTAGCAGGCGACAGCGCCGGCGCGCTACTTGCGACGGTGATGTGCATCCTCGCGCGGGATCGGCGCGGTCCAGTCATCGCATTTCAGGCGCTCGTGTACCCGCCCGCCGCCGCCGGCTCGCTGTTGGATTTCCCTTCGCGCACGCTATACGCGGACGGCCCCACGCTGACCGCCCGCATGATCGACTACTTCAACGGCTTCTATTTCGGCGCCGAAGGGCCGCCGAGGAACGCGCTGGCCGCGCCGCTGTGCGCCGACGACCTGGCGGGCCTGCCGCCCGCGCTACTGCAGATCGGCACGTACGATCCGCTGCGCGACGAAGCGCTCGCTTATGGACAACGCCTGCTCGAGGCCGGCAACGATGCGATCGTGGTCGAGTATCACGGCCTCCCGCACGGCTTCGTCAGCATGGGTGGCGCGGTGCGCGCCGCGCGTCTCGCGCAGCGACAGTTGGCGCAGGCACTGCGCGATGCGCTGCAACCGACAGCACACGTCTGACCTACCTGAGCTGCCTGCCGCGGCGCTCGAATCGTGGGCCCTTGCGCCGCGAGGCAGACTCGAACGACGACGCAACCTCCGCCATGACGGCTCGCGCTATTCGGTCATCATCCGAACCTTGACCTTGCGCCCCTTCACCTTACCCTTACCCAGCCTGCGCAACGCCTCCTGCGCAATGTTGCGATCGACCGCCACATACGTCGAAAACTCGGTCACGTTGATCTTGCCGATCTGCGAACTGCTAAAGCCCGCTTCACCCGTCAATGCCCCCAGCACATCGCCGGGCCGAATCTTTTCCTTGCGGCCGCCGAGAATCTGGAGCGTTTCCATCGGCGGCAACAGCGGTTCGTCGCTGGCGGAACCGAGCTCGGCCAGCGGATGCCATTCGACATCCCGGTTCTGCGCCTGCTCGATGCTGCCGACGCGCCCCATTTCGTTCATGCTGGCCAGGCTCAGCGCCCAGCCGTCCTGATCCGCGCGGCCCGTGCGACCGATGCGATGAACGTGCACGTCCGGATCGGGTGTCACGTCGACGTTGATGACGGCCTCGAGTTGGGCGATGTCCAGGCCTCGTGCAGCCACGTCCGTCGCAACGAGCACCGAACAACTCCGGTTCGCAAACTGCATCAGCACCTGGTCGCGCTCGCGCTGATCCAATTCGCCATGCAACGCCAGCGCGTGAAAGCCTTGCGCGCGCAGCACATCGAGCAAATCGCGGCATTGCTGCTTCGTATTGCAGAACGCCAGCGTGCTCACCGGCCGATAGTGATTCAGCAGCTTGCCGACGGCATGCAGCCGCTCGTCCTCGGTTACTTCGTAGAAACGCTGCCGGATCTTGCTGCTGTCATGACGCTCTTCGAGCTTGACCTCCTTCGGATTACGCAGGAATTGCCGGCTCAGCTTGCCGATACCCTCCGGGTAGGTAGCGGAGAACAGCAGCGTCTGACGTTCTTTCGGGCATTGACCGATGACCGTTGCGATATCGTCGAAGAAGCCCATATCGAGCATCCGGTCCGCTTCGTCGAGCACGAGCGTATTCAGCGCGCTGACGTCGAGGCTGCCGCGCGCCAGATGGTCCATGATGCGCCCAGGCGTGCCGACGACGACGTGCGCACCGTGCTGGAGACTCGCGGTCTGCGGCGCCATCGGCGTCCCGCCGCACAGCGTCAGCACCTTGACGTTCTGCTCCGCCCGCGCGAGACGACGGATTTCCTGCGTTGCCTGATCGGCCAGTTCGCGCGTCGGACATAGCACCATGGCCTGGACGGCGAAACGCCGCGCGTCGAGCCGTGCGAGCAACGCCAGGGAAAAGGCCGCGGTCTTGCCGCTACCGGTCTTGGCCTGCGCGATCAGGTCGTGCCCGGCCAACGCAACGGGCAGGCTCGCAGCCTGGATCGGTGTCATGGCGACATAGCCGAGCTGGGCAAGATTGGCGAGCACAGCGGGGGCAAGCGCAAGCTCGCTAAAGGATGGGGCAGCGTTCTTTTCTGTCATCTCTCGAAGTCTTCAACGGTGTGCGCAGTTTCGTTCCGTCGAGACTGCAAGGTGTCTGATTTGCCAACCAAGTCGGCAACTATACGCTGGTCGTTTGCCGTGTACCGCCCTCACGCCGCGGCTTCACGAAACCCAGGCATTTCACGTCGTCGCGTCCGCATCGCAGAATTCGGTTGACCGGGCTGGACTATCCACGTATTGTCTCTAACCTGAAGTATTCAGGATGTTCAATTGGTGTTCGTCTGGTGCCGCCATTTGCGCGGAGTTCGCTTTCTTCTTCTCCCACTTGATGCTTCCCCGTCACCAGATTGGAACGGGAATGTTCTGTTTTTTATTTTTTTAGGGATCCATCATGGAAACCGGTACTGTCAAATGGTTCAACGATAGCAAGGGCTTTGGCTTCATCACGCCGGACAAGGGCGGCGACGATCTGTTCGCCCACTTCTCCGAAGTGCGTGGCACGGGCTTCAAAACGCTTGCCGAAGGCCAGAAGGTCACCTTCGAAACGAAGCGTGGTCCGAAGGGGCTCCAAGCCTCGAACATCACGCCGCAGTAAACACCACCGGATGGCGACGGCCCCCAATTTTGGGGCGGCGCGATCCTCTGGCTTTGAGCGTGGCGGTGGTATGCCACGCATGCCTGCCCTCTTTCCTGCGTCCAAGCTTTACCGCGTCGGCTAACTGACGGCGCGGCATCGAATGGCGCACTCCATGCATGCGTTTGCCGGCCGGGATCAGGTTCCTGCCGACCGGCCGCGAACCATGCACGCTCGCTGGGCGCGTTGATCAAACGCGTGGCCAGCGAAATCTGCGCTTGATCGGACAGCCAGAGTTTCGACGCGGCATCACGCCCGCCCACCGGAGGAATTGATTTGGCAAAAGAAGAACTGCTGGAACTCGACGGGGTCGTCGACGAAGTGCTGCCGGACAGCAAGTATCGCGTCACGCTCGAAAACGGCGTCGTCGTGAGCGCCTACGCATCGGGCCGCATGCGCAAGAATCACATCCGCATTCTGGCCGGCGACCGCGTCACGCTGGAATTGTCGGTCTACGATCTGTCGAAAGGCCGCATCAACTTCCGGCACAAGGATGAACGCGCGTCGTCGGGCGCGCAGCCGCAACGAAGCCCTATGCGTCGCCGATAGGCATGCGGCGATCCTGACTGGATCGCCCTATTCACTCATTCCCGCGAGGCGGCTTGCCGTGACGCGCGAGGAATCGATCGAGTTGGCCTGCAAACGTCTTGCTGTCGCGC
This sequence comes from Trinickia acidisoli, assembly GCF_017315725.1. NCBI lineage: Bacteria > Pseudomonadati > Pseudomonadota > Betaproteobacteria > Burkholderiales > Burkholderiaceae > Trinickia > Trinickia acidisoli. Next base: position 468,437 of record NZ_JAFLRG010000001.1, on the reverse strand, counting down.
GTGCTGAAGGGTGCGGGACCGCCCGTATCGACGCCGACGCCGCGCAGTTGATCCATCACATCGCGCACGGTCAGACGTTCCTGGATATTTTCACGGGTGAACCAATTTCCGCGCGGATCGAGCGCATGCGCGTCCTTGTCGAGTACCGCGGCGGCAAGCGGTATATCCGCGGTAATCACCAAATCACCTGATGCGACCAGTTCGACGATGCGCTCATCTGCCACGTCGAAGCCGCTCGGCACCTGAATCGACTTGATGAAAGGCGACGGCGGCGTGCGCAAATACTGATTCGCGACGAGCGTCACCTGCACCTGCGCACGTCGCGCGGCGCGAAACAACATTTCCTTGATGACGACAGGACAAGCGTCCGCGTCGACCAGCACTTGCATGAAGTCATCCCGCCACATTAAAAAGCGATCATATATCGAGGTCGCCGGTGGGCGCGTGAGCGATTCGCTCGCGCTCGAGGCTTGGGCTTCGTCCATCCCAATCGCACGCTCGGCAGTCGGCGCGTTGCCGTCATCAGGTTTTCAGGTGCGCCAACGTGCCCGCCATCGCCTCCATGACATCGCCCCATTGCCCGCGCGACTTCTGGCGAAAGAGGCGCACCGTCGGATACCAGGGCGTATCGGTGCGCTCGAGCAGCCAGCGCCAGTCCGGCACCGTCGGCAGCATCACCCATGCCGGGCGCCCGAGTGCGCCTGCCAGATGCACCGGCGACGAATCGACCGAGATAAGCAGGTCCGCGGTGCTCAGGATCGCAGCGGTATCCTCGAAGTCCGCAATTTCGTCGGAGAGCGATAGGAACGACATCCCGGCCGGGGGTTCGCCGGCCTGCGCTGCCGCCGGCCCCTTCTGGATCGACAGGAATGTAACGCCGGGCTGCGCGAGTGGCGCGAGTTGCGCCAGCGTCAGCGACCGGTTCGCGTCGTTGAAGTGCGTCGGGCGGCCGGCCCAGACGAGCGCTACGAGCGGACGCGGCAGCACGTCGAGGCGTTGACGCCACTTGGCCACGCGCTGCGAATCGGCGCTCAGATAAGGCATCGTGCCCGGAAGATCGTCGAGCGTGAGCCCCATCGCCATCGGCAAGCTCATCATCTCGCAATGAAAATCGAACGCGGGCGGCAGGCTACCGCGCGCGACGATGTCGTCGTAGCCGTCCATGCGCTGTGCGAGCGGCAGCGTTTCCGCGTTGATCTCCAGAACCACGCGGGCACCGCTTTTTGCTTTCGCTCGGCTCACCAGCCGCATGAACTGGAAGGTGTCGCCGTAACCCTGTTCGTCGTGAATCAGCAACGTTTTGCCCGGTATGGGCTGGCCGCTCCAGCGCGGGCGCTGCACCTTGCGCTCGATCTGCGCCGTATGCGCCAGGCTGTAGCGATACCGGTACTCGCGCCAACCGCGCTCGAACTCGCCCAACAGCAGCAGTGTCTCCGACCAGTCGAAACGCGTCGCAAAATCGCCCGGCGCGTGCGCGACCAACATTTCCTGGATCGCGCAGGTCTCCCTGATCTTCCCCTGCGGACGGATCGCCGCCGCGAGCTGCTTCCACAGCACCAGCGGCCCGGTGCCCGATGCCAGGTGCGGACGCAGCATCGCCTCGGCTTCCTCGAACCGCCGCGCGTCGAGCAATGCACGGGCCTGCTGCTCGACGGCCGCGGGCTGCGGTACGGCATTCGTCGTCATCGCACCTCGCCCCCGAGCGCGGCGAGCAGCGGGCCGAGGTGATCCTCGTATTCGCGCCAGCGGCCCTTGGACGTCCTATAGATCGGCTGGCGCACCTGGTTGACGCTCGCAGTGCGCACGACGCGCGGGTTATCGTGGAAATTCAGGCACGCGGCATCCCACGGCAGCCCGAGGAAATCGATCAGCCGACGTGCCTCGCCTTCGAGATCGTCCACCACAGACTCATAATCGATCTCGATGAAACGATCGGGAGACAGCACGCCACACCAGTGCGCCATCAGCTTCCGGTAGTAACCGTAGAATTGGCCGAGTTCAGTCTGGTTGTAGGTAAAGCGCTGATCGCCGCCGAAGAGTTTCGTGTAACACGACAAACACGTATCGACTGCATTGCGTCGCGCATGGATGATGCGGGCCCTCGGCAGAATCAACGGTATCAGCCCTGCGTAGAGGAAGTTGGCCGGCATCTTGTCGACCAGACGTGCGTGACCCCGCGCGAGCGGCATGATGCGCCTGAGGTAGTCCTGCCCGATTCGGCCGGCGTCCTCGACCGTCATGGTTGACACTCCGTCGGGAAAGTGCCCACCGTTCTCGATGCTCAGGCGCAGTGCCGATAGCTCGCCCGCACCCGTCACCTGCGGGTGCGACGACACGATCTGCTCGATCAACGTGGTGCCCGAGCGCGGCATGCCAACGACGAACACGGGTAGTTCCGAAGGCTCGGTCGCGCGGGGCAGGGCTGCATAGCGCTCCGCGGCAAAAGCTTGCGCGATGCACGCCATCCACTGACCGGTCGCGGCCGAATCGTAATCGAGGCTGGCCCGCTTCAGACGATTGCCTTCGTCGAGGTGCGCAAATGCACGCACGGGCTCGCCGATGTCCATGTACGCCTTGCCAAGCGCAAAGCGCGCCGTGATCCGGTCGGTCAGCGCGCGCCGCTCGCCGTCCTCCACACACGCTTCCAGCGCCGCGATGTCGGCGTCGCCCGGCTGGAGCTTGCGAGCGTCGACCCGACCGGCGAGCGCCGACACCGAATCCGGAAAGACCTCCAGCGCATGCGCGAAAGCCGCCAGCGCCGCATCCTTGCGGCCGGCCTCCATCAATAACGAGGCACGCCCCACCAGAGCGTCTTGCGCCACCGCCCCGGGCAGCTCCGCTGCCTTCGCGAACGCCACCAGTGCGTCGTCCGTGTGGCCGAGCGACTGGAGCACCACGGCCACTGTCAGATGAGCTTCCGCGCTGCTCGGTGCGAGCGCCACCGCCTGCCGGGCAAAACCAAGCGCGTCGTCGAGACGCTCGAGCTGCCGGAGCGCCTTGGCGGATGCGACCAGCGCCGCCGGGTGCTGGGGCGCGAATGCGTGCAGCATGTCCAGGGCACGCAAGGCGGCTTCATAGCGATGACGTGAGATCTGCGCATCCGCCAGATTCAGGTATGCGTCGACGAGCCGGGGACTGAGGTCGATCGCCTGCTGCGCGGCGCGGACCGCTGCATCATGCTGCCCTTGGGTCGAGAGCAGGAAGGCCAGGTTGCTGTAGGCTTCGGCATAGTCCGGGTTCAGTGCCAGTGCCTGCCGGTAGTGCGTTTCGGCCAGATCAAGATGGCCAAGCCGACGGCAGGTATTGCCCAGGTTGTTGCGCGCCTCGGCCCAGTCGGGCCGCAGCGCCACGACGCGCTCGAGACATGTGCGGCTTTCCTCGAACTTGCCGGCTTCCTGCAGCACGATGCCCAGGTTGTTCCATCCCGATTCGAGCGCCGGGTCTAACGCCACGGCCCGCCGCGCCGCCTCCTCGCCTTCGGCCAGCAGCCCCTTCTGGCGGCACATCTCCGCGAGATTGCTCGAATAGACCGCCGGCGCGCGCGGCGCCTGGCAGGCCTGGCGCAGGTGCGAGATCGCGAGGTCGAGATTGCCGTAAGCGTGCGCCATGAGCCCCAGCAGATGCAGCGCATCGGCCTGGCCTGGCCAGGCGGCGAGCACCCGTTGGCACCATTGCTCCGCCTGGTCGGCCTGACCGGCGTTCCAGTGGGCGTGTGCCCGGGTCAACGCTTCGTGAACAGTTAGTTGATCGGGTGAAGAAGGACTTGGCATGGATGACTTGGGAGCAGCTTGGCCAGAGTGTAGATAGGTGCAGGCGAAGTTTACGCCATGCAGGTAAAGCGGAGGGACAGCACGATCTCCCCGTATGCCGTCTCGAACCCGCGCACGAGCTTCGCCCCCAGCGCACTGCGCACCGACGCGTCATGCGCCGCATCCACCGACAGCGCCGCGCCATTGCCTCCGCTTTCCGTATAGCCGTTCTGATGCTGGTAGCTGTACACCAGGCTCGTCAGCGGTGTGAGCGTCATATTGCCCACGGCCAGCGGCCAGCCCGCCTCGGCGCTCGCCAACAGATTGGCGCTCGAATCGTTCGACTCGCGGCTGGTCTGCATGCGCAGGACAGCCTGCGCCGATAAATCTCGCCAAACCACCAAAGTTGTAAGACAATTAACACTTGTTATGACAACATACTCCTGCTCCCGGTACCTCCAATGAAGCTGTTTTCCCAACGCGCGTCGGCTGCGCTGATCGTGGTAGCACTCGCCGCGGCTACCTCAGCCGCGGCGTGGACGCAGGGGCTGAGGAATATCTCGGCGCACCGGGTTACCGCGCTCGATCAGAACGCGCCAGCCTTTGCCGAAGCCAGCGTACGCGCCGTCACCGGCACCTGGGACCCGCGTGAAATGATGGGGCGGGCAGCGCCCGAAATCATGACGCCATTCGTCCGGCAGGAGCTGCCGAACGCGTATGCGCGCCTGAACGCGAAACTCGGCAAGCTAAAGACACTGAGCGAGCCGGTCAGCGACAACGGTCCGCCGCTGCCGGGCAAGGATCCGCTGGCCAGCCCCGCGCCGGTCACCGTGCCGGTACCGCGTGACGGCATGGTCGAACGCTATGTGTTCAACGCGGCATTCTCAGCGGGTGGCCCGGCGCACATCGAGATCGTGCTGCGCTATCGCAAGAAGTGGCAAATCGTCGGTCTGCACATCGTGTCGCCATTGCTGCAGCAATAAAAATCAACATGGGCCGTGCATGACCCTGCCCTCGGCGTTTTATCGGACAGAACGGCCAATCACGCATTGGCCCTCGATGCGTTCAGATCGTCGATCACCCGCTTGATCGTGCCGATCACCTGGCCCGCGGTAATTATCCGCGAGCATTCGAACTGGCGTTCCGTGCCCGCATGGCGCGGGCACCACAGGTAATTCCGATTGTCGAACTCGACTGCCGTGTCGTTCCAGCAGCTATTGCACGCGTGATAGTTGATCACGCGGTAGGGCGTATCGAACTCGTTCTGCGGATGCGTGAAGCCGCTGATCATGACCACCGGCGTACCCACTGCCCAGGCGAGCCACGACAGCCCGCTGCTCAGGCCGACGAAGAATTGCGCGTGCTTGAGCAAGCTCGCGCGATCTTGCAACGGCAGTTGGCCCGTGAAGTCCTCCGCGCCGTACGGAATGTGATTCCAGTGCATCCCTTCGCCCGCAGTCGCATCGCGGTCGATGCACAGTACGCGATAGCCCTGCGCTTTGAGGAACTTGACCGTCTCGTACCAGCCCGACGGATTGTTCCAGTACTTGCACTGCGAGGATGCCTGCGCAGCGATGCACACGTACGGCTCGGCAATGCGCCGCGAGGTTTCGCGAATGCCGATGCGCGGACGGCATTCCTGCGCCGGCACGCCTAGCAGCCATGCGATGGTGCGCTGCAGGCCGCTCAAGCGAAAATCCACGGGCTGGTGCGTGCGATCCGAGCTCGGGAAGAAAATGCCGAGGAAATAGCTCGCGTAAAACCCGCTGGCCGCCGCATCTTCGTCCTCGGGCCGCACGTAATGCAGTTCGGGATAGGTGTCGGCGAACAGCGACCAGAGTTGCGGTCCGGTCGACAGATACATTTCGCAACCATGCTTCTTGCGGAACGCCTCGACGTACGGAAACCATGCGAGCACGTCGCCGATGGTCGAGACCGGCAGCCGCGCATAGACCTTGCGGCCGCGCGCGTTGAAGTCGTGCTCGAACACGAGGTTGCCGTCGCGGAACACCTCGATTCGAACATTGACGTAGTAGCGCTTGGTGCTCGTGACCATCGCGTCGCTGATCTCGTTGTCGTACAGCACGACATCGGCGTCGCGATCGACGAGGCGCACGCGTGCCCGCCCCTCCACCTTGACCCGGCAACCGTAGTTGAAGTCGTAGCTCACGCCCGGCGCCCCTTCGAACAACGGGTCACCGAGGCGCACGAAGGGCTGGTTGTCGAGGCCCACGGCGCCGGCGCTGGGCGCCTGCGTGCCGGCGCCGTCACGAGCGGATGAAATGCTCATCGTCACACCGTCGGTTACTGTTGCGCGGGGACCTGCTGGCCCGAAATCGACTCAGGCCATACCTGCCCCGGAAACGGCGAGCCGATCGCATTGCCGTTCGCGTCGGTGTTGCCCGGGAGGTCCGCGAAGGCCTGACTGCAATTGACCGTGGCGGCGGGACTGAACGCATTACTCGCCGCAACCTTGACGTTGTTGCTGCCGTTCAGCGCCATCAAGCCCAAATTGCCGCTGACGTTGTTGCCCAGCGTGATGTTGGCATCGCTCGCTTGGACAGCGCTGACCGGCGCCTGGTCGGCCACCAGATTATTCAGCGTGATACCGAGCGGGTTCACGACCGCCGTGGCCGGGGCCCCGGTCCAGCCGGCCGCGATCGCTGCCGGCGTGGCCAGATCCGCCGAGTTGAAGCCCGTCAGCGTCCAGTTCGCCGCGCTCAGTTCATGCACGCCGTTGACGTTGATGTTCTGATAGCTCGGCAGCACACCTTGATTGGGGCCGACATCGTAGGACGAGAAGATGTAGATGGCATTCTGCGGCGAAGCATCGTACGTGCTCGGCGATGGATTGCCTTGCATGCATACGTTCGTGTAGTTGATGTTCGATACGAGTCCGCCCTGTCCCCAGTCGGTCTTGATGCGAATGCCGTTGTCCGTGTAGTCGAGCGATAGATCGTACACGCTGATGTTCGACACGCTCGGGTAAAGCGTTTGTGTCGCATACGTCTGGTTCGTCGCCGACCAATCGCCATTGGCCTGATAGGCCGTGGTGCCGGTGGTGTAAGTCATTGGCGCGGTCTGTGCCATCACGGTCGCGCTCGGCATGCCGATGGCCGGCCCTCCCGAGGTCTGACTGCCGATCGACAGGCCGTGGCCGTAGAAGAAGTGATCGTGCGCGAAGATCAGGTTGTAGACCGCACCGTCGACCTTGCTGTAGCCGGTACCGGTGCCGTTGGGCGTATCCACGCAGCCCGAGCCGCCGGACGAGCCATCGAGACCGCACGGGCCGTCGCTGCTGCTCTCGCCCTTGATGGCGACGTTGTCGTCGCTGTCGCTGATGTACGAGTACGCCATCACGATATTGCTCACGTCGCCGTTGAAGCTGCCGAGCGAGTTGCCCGACGTATCGTTTGCGTAATTACCGGCCAGCGCGGGGGCCGTCGGCGTGCTCGACGATGTCGCACCCTTGTTACCCGGATCGAAACCGTCGGTGTTTTTCACCGTCGCGTAATCGTAGTAGGCGCCCCAGTAATTCTGTTTCTGCGTGTAATCGTTCGTCGGCGTGAAAACCTTCAGGTTCCATGCGACGAAGCCGTTGATCCCCGTCGGCGAGATATGGATCTTCGGTGCGTTCTGCAGCGTGACGTTGTAGAGCGTGAAGTTGTAGCCGAACTGCGGCCACACGATGCGAGGATTGTTCTGGTCTTCGCCGGTCAACGCCTCGTTGCCCTCCCAGCCGAGATCCCACCAGCTCATGGCGGTGCCGTCCGAACGGGTCAAGAGCGGCGGGAACAGATAGTTGCCGGCCGGCGTGCTCAAGGTTTGTCCGGCGAGCAGCGAGAACAGCGGCTGGCCGCCCTGGCCGTCAATGACGCCTGGTCCCACCACCGCGTTGTTGCTGGTGTACACCTTGCTCGGCTTCGAGGCCGGTCCGGTATAAACCACATTGCTGATCAGCGCGTTACAACCGTCGTCGTTCGGATAGATCTGGCCACAGAAGTAGGTCGGGCCGCTGCCGCCCGACCCGGCGCCGGCGCTCGACGGGTCGTCGCCGTAGCCATAGGACGTCGGTGTCAGGGTAGCGCTCTGTGCCCCGCCCGTGCCGACGACATACGTATTCGCGCCTTGTTGCGTACCGCTCGGCGTGCCGTACAGCGCGCCGTCCGGGGAGCTGTAGCTCGAGGCCTTGTAGGCCGTCGCCGATTCATACAGCACCGGGTCGCGCGAGGCAAAGAGCGTGACGCCCTGATCGATCTCGAGCGTCACGCCGCCGGGCATGGTCAGCGGCCCGGTCACGTAGGCCGTCTGCCCATTCGCCCCCTTCGACAGTTCAACCACGGTGTTGGTCGCAATGTCGTTCTTGTTGTCGTACGCATTCGCCGCCGTGGCGCACGCATACAACGCAGCCTGGATTCGCGCGGTGTCCGGCGCAGTCGGATACCCGTCCGGCACGTTCAGGCCATTCGTCGCCAACGCAACCTCCGTCGCGCCGCTCTTCGTACCGAGGCCAAGCACCGTCGGAACCGTAGTGCTATTGGCGGTCCAGGTTGTCGATGTGCTCCAGGCCGGAACACCCAAGGTCGAATCACCGTCGGCGAGCGTCACGTCGACGTTGGTAGTCCCGCCCAATGCATAGGTCGGGATCGCCGGGCTGCCCGACGCATAATATTTGGCCGACAACTGGCACGCCGCCAGCGGAGCCGCGGGCTGAGCAGGCTGATACGGCTGCAACGACTTATCGGTCGGATTCAGCCCGACTTGGTACGGCACCGCGGCCGGCGTGGTATCCGGATAAGCCGAGGCCGAATCGCCGGGGTTGGACGACGAACCGCTGCCGCACGCAGCGAGCAGCAGCGCCAGCAGGCTTGCCGCCACGGTCTTTTGAGGGGATCTGATCACTTCGGTCTCCAATCGAAATCTTTTCGTGCGCCGCAACGGGCCGGCATAGCGGGCGCGTTCGTCACGGCATCACCACTGCCATTGCGCGCTCAAGCGGCCGCCATAGTCGTTCGTGTGCGTCCCCACCTCGCCGCCGAGCGTCGCGAATACGCGCATGCGCTGCGTTAGCTGCATCTGCGCCCCCACGTCGAAGCGCGCGGCGTCGCGGTCAGCCGGCGTGCCGTAGACCTGCCAGGCCGAGGCCGGCGCGCTCGAGAACGAAGCCGTCAGCGATTGGTTCACGCCGATCAGGCTATGCACCCACGCAAGATTGAACTGCCAGTCGACCCGGTGACCGAACAGCGCGTCGTCCTGCTGAAGCAGGCGTGCTCCGAGCAGGCTAAACACGGCACCCGTGCTCGCCGACGCATAGGCCAGCGCGCTCACGCCACCGCTTTCCGTCGCGCTCTGCTGACCGAAGTGGCCTACCGTCAGGCCTGCGTACGGCTCGAGCGTGCCGGCAGTCGTAGCGAGCTCCAGGCCGGCTTCGCCATACAGCGTTTCGCTCGTCGTCTTGAATGTGGCCGTGTTCTGCTCGCTCTGCGTATCGACCGTCACATCGCGCGTCAGACTGTTGTCCCAATAGCCCAGGCCGGCGATGCCGGTGACATAGAACGGCCGATCCGAAGGCGACCACGTGCCATACAGTTGGCCCTGTATGCCGTCGGTGCGGGCGTTTGCCGGATTGTTCGCGAAGCTCAGGTTGTCGTTGTTGACGCTCAACGCAACACCGGCACGCACGCCCGGCAGCACCGCCTGGTCATAGCCCAGGGTCAGTGCGGCCGAGTTGTCGAGATAGCCGTCGCTACCGACGGTGCCATCGCCACGAACCTGGTTGTGCTGGTAATCCGCGCTCACCCACAAACCGTGTGCGTGCGCGATCGCACCCACCTGAACGAGGTGCGAAACGATCGTGCCCTGCGTCTCGGCCGTTCGGTTTTCAGCGATCTGGCGCAGCGGCACCGCTTCGCTGCCGGCCAGCTCGGACATCGCGCTATAGGCCTGCGCTTGCGTGGTCTGCACGAGATTTCTCGTCACGGCATTGCCGCCGTTGTCGTAGATCTGGCTCAGCACCGCGGCTACGCGATTCTGGTTGAGCGAATCGGCGGGCAGCGCGAAGTTGATGGTGGCCGGCGCGACGAGCGTGACCGTCACCGCGCCGCTGTTCGCGTAGCTGAGCGCGCCGTCCATGTAAGCCAAGTTGGTCGTCACACGGCCGAACGTGCCCGACAACAGGCCCGAGTAGCTCAGCACCGTGTACGTGGCGCCCAGCGTGTAACCGCTGCCCGACGAGATCAATTGCAGCGCAACGCCGTTGTTGATCGCCACGTTGCCGAGCACGTTCGTGACACCGCCCAACGTCGGGCTGATCGCCACGGCGTAGTTCGCGCCGCTATTGAACGCGAGCGTGCCGCTGATGTTCAAGCCGGTGCCGGGCTGGTTCGCATACAGCGTGCTGCCGCTCGTCATGGTCAGGCCCGGCGTGATCGTGCCGACGCCTTCGACCGTGGCACCGCCCGAGCCGATCGTGACGTTGGTGGCAACACCGCCGTTCATCAGCAGCACGCCGCCGTTCTCGACCGTCGTGCTGGTGGCGATGCCGGTGCTCATGCCGTTGCCCGCCGCATCCACCTGCTGCGTGCCGCCCGACACCAGCGTATCGACCGCCGAACCACCGCTCGTCACGTCCTGATACGCACCGCGGCCCACCGTCGTACCCGACGCTACGCCGTAAGTCGCACCGTCGATGATCTGCGCGCCTCCGGAAGTCAGTTGGGCATCGATCGAGAGACCGCCGGCATAGACATACTGCGTGCCGCCGAGACTCACGGTGGTGGCGGTAGCCGTACCGCCCGCACTCAGCACCTGCTGGCCGCCGCCGCTGATCTGGCCGCCGCTGGCGACACCGCCCGACAACACGGTCTGGGTTCCGCCGTTACCCACGATCGTGCCGCTTGCGAGCCCGCCTGACGACACGGTTTGCACTCCGCCCGCAAGCGTGGTCGCGTTGACGACGCCGCCCGACAGAACCGTTTGCGTGGCGCCGCTGTTGACGACAGCGTTATCTGCTATGCCGCTCGAAGAGACGATCTGCGCACCGTCGCCATTGACGAGCGTCGCCGACGCGACGCCGCCCGATGCGACGAACTGACTACCGCCATTGACGACGCTGCCGATGGCGAGCCCGCCTCCCGACACCATCTGCGTCGCGCCGGCGCCGAGCGTGGTCGCGCTGGCCACGCCGCCCGCCACGGTCTGACTGCCCGAGTTCGACACCACCGCGCTGATCACGAGCCCAGAGGCGATGTTCTGCACGCCGCCGGCCTGCACCGTGGCATCGGTCACGATGCCGCCGGCGCTCACGTTCTGCGTGCCGCCGCTCGTCACGGTCGCGCTCAACGAGGTGCCGCCATCGGCGACGTTCTGCGTGCCGGCGGAGGCCACGGTCGTCACGGCCGCGGTGCCGCCGGACAAGATCGACTGCAGGCCGCCCGCGCTGATCATCGTGCCGCTCGCCAGGCCGCCTGCGGCAATGATCTGCATACCGCCCGCACTGATCTGCGTGCCCGCGGCAACTCCGCCGCCCGAAACGTTTTGCGTACCGCTGCTGCCGACTTGCGTGGCCGAGACCGAACCGCCCGACAAGACGTTCTGCGTGCCGCCCGCACCGACCTGTGCGGACACGGCGAGGCCTCCTGCCGAAATAGTTTGCAGGCCGCTCGAGCCGATGACCGTACCGCTTGCAACGCCACCTGCCGATACCTGTTCGGCCCCGCCGCTATTGACCGTCGTATGGAGCGACGTCCCGCCCGACAACACAGACAGGCTGCCGCCGTTCTCCGCCGCGATGCCCGACGCGACGTTGCTAGCGATCGTGAAGGTGCTCGATGTGCCCGACACGGAGATCGCATCGCCGGTAACGGTATCGTCCGTGTTCAACACCAGCGCGGCGCCGGCGCTTTGCACGGTGTTGGTCGCGGTGCCGCCCGAGGAGACGACAAGTACACCGCCGCTCGACACGCCGGTATCGGTTGCCACGGTGCCGCCCAGCACATACAGCGTGCCCCCGCTGCCCACTACCGTGCCGTATGCAGTCGAACCCGCGGTGACAGTTTGCGTGGCACCGCCCGATAGCGCCTGCGGCACGGCCAGATCGCTAACGTTACCGGCTGCCGTGTTTTCGCCATTGTTGGTCGAGCCCGACACCAGATACACCGCGCCGCCTGCTTCGACCGTACCGCCGGATAACACGCCGCCGGACGACACGAACTGTGTGCCGCCACTATCCACGAGCGTATCGACCGACGTGCCGCCGCTCGCAATGTTTTGCAGGCCGCCGTTGGTCACCGTTGTGCTGGAGGCCACGCCGCCCGTGAGGATGTTCTGTGTGCCGCCGCTATTGACTGTCGCGCCGATAGACAGACCACCCGACGACACCTGCTGCGTGCCGCTATTGTTGATCACCGTGCCGCTTGCCGTACCGCCCGACGCGATGAATTCAACCCCTGCGCTGCCCACGCGCGTGTCGAGCGAGGTATTGCCGGCAAGCACCGACAGCGTGCCGCCGTTTTCGAGCACGAGGCCCGAAGCTACTCCCCCCGAGATGGAGAACGCACTGCTGGACCCGGCCGATACATAGGAACCCGACAGGCTCTCGTCGGTATCGACGACCAGCACGCCGCCGGCGCTCTGCACCACGCCCGTTGCCGTGCCAGCCGAGCTGATATCGAGCTCGCCGCCGCCGGCGATCAGGGTACCGCTGGCTACGCCGCCATCGACACGCTGCTTGCCGCCGCTCGCCACCGTCGTACCGCTAGCCACACCGCCGACCGAAACGAGTTCGTCACCGCCAGATCCGACGTTCGTATCGAGCGACGTGCCGCTCGACAGCACCGAAAGCGAGCCGCCATTCTCGAGCACGATGCCCGACGCGACGTTGCCCGCAATCGAGAATCCGCTGGACGAACCGGCCGACACATACGTCCCGGTCAGCGTTTCCGCGGTATCGGTGATCAGCGTGGCCCCGGCGTTTTGCGTCACGCCAGCGGCGGTGCCGCCCGAGGTGACGTTGAGCGTGCCGCCGCCGGACACGATCGCACCGGAAGCTGCGCCGCCCGACGAAACAAGCTGGGTTCCGCCGTAAGCCACCGTAGTGCCGGAAGCGAGCGCCGCGGCACCGACTACGCTTTGCGTACCGCCGCTCGCCACCGACGCGTTGACGGCGGTGCCGCCCGATTTGACGTTTTGCTGGCCATCGACCGTTGCACCCGCATCGACGCCGCCCGACGAAACGTTCTCCGTACCGCCGATCCCGATCGTGGTGGACGTCGCGGAACCAAGCAGGCTTTGCGTGCCGCCGCTCGATACCGCCGTGCTCGATGCCACACCGCCCGCGCTCACCTTGAGATTGCCGGCATCCGTGACAGTTGCGCCCGTGGCGACGCCGCCGCTCGATACGTTGAGCGAACCGCCGGAGACGGCCGCGCCGGTGGCCGCCCCTCCCGAACTGACATTGAGCGTACCGCCCGTTGCCACCGTGGCGTGTTGATCCGTGCCGGCGCCATAAACCGTTTCGGCACCGCCGTTATTGACGGTCGCGGAGATCGACGTACCGCCCGAAGACACAGCCAAGATGCCGCCGCCGTCGACGACCGTCGACGACACCACGCCGCCGGCGGTGGTTCCCGATCCGAGCGCAACCGTGCCACCGCTAGCCACCGTAGTGGCCGAGGCGACGCCCGTCGTCCACACGTACATCTGCGCGGCCGTGCCGCTGACCAGCGTGTCCTGCGCATAGCCGCCCGCGCCGCCCGAGGCAACGATCATCTTGCCGCCGGCTTCAATGGTCGCGTCGTAAGCGCTGCCGACGCCATAACCGCCACCGGAGCCACCGACGTACAGGCTGCCGGCAGAATTCGCGGTATAGGCCGTTCCATTGACCGTGGCCGAACCGGCGCTGTAGACCGTCGTACCGGACACGACTGCGCCGGACACGACGTTCTGAAGCCCCCCTAGCACGACAGTGTCGTATGCAATGCCGCCTTTGCTGACGACCTGCTTGGCCGCCGCGCCACCCGATGCGACGACGTAGGTATCCACCGCCACGCTGTTCGTACCGGACACCGTTTGCACCGCACTTCCACCCGACGTTGCGAGCACCACAGCGTCGATGGTCCCTGCGCTTTGAGCGATGGCCGCCGACGTATTCGCGTACGTGCTCGTCGTCAGCGTAACGGTCACTGCGCTCGTGGTTCCGCTGTTGAGCGTACAGCTTGCGGTTCCCGAGGTTGCAGCGGCGCAATTCGTCGCTTGCGCGTGCGCCATCATCGGCGCGCCCGGTAGCGCTGCGAGACCGAGCAACAGCCTGACAAGCCGCGCCAATCCCGCGCGCCTGAATCCAAAACGACGCACGCAATACTTGCGACGATAGGTTATCCGTTTCATCCGACAGTCCCCGATGATTGTGCGAGGCACTCGCGCATGGCGTGCCTCGCCTTATATCCAAATCTCTTCGTTGCCCGACGACCGTATCCGTCCGAGGGCGCGACACCGCTTCTGCTTTTCGATTACGTTCCGAAAGCGGGAATGCGCCGGATCACCTGCTCGACCTGCTCAGTCGTGATGAGTCGCGTGCATTCGAACTGCCGCGGCGTACCGGCGTGGCGCGGACACCATAGAAAATCCTTGTGGTCGAACGACACGCGCACGTCGTTCCAGCAGCTATTGCACGTGTGGTAGTTGATCACGCGATACGGCGTGTGGAATTCGTTGGTGGGATGCGTGAAGCCGCTGATCATCACGACGGGCGTACCCATCGACCACGCAAGCCACGACAGGCCGCTGCTCAGGCCAATGAAAAAATCGGCATGCTTGAGCCAGCGCGCGCGCTCGGCGAGCGGCTTGTCGCCGGTCTCATCCTCCGCGCCGTACGGAATGTGATTCCATACCGTGCCCATACCGTGGGTGGCCTTCTGATCGATGCAGATCACGCGGTAGCCGTGGTCCTTAAGAAACTGCACGAGCTCGCGCCAGCCGGTCGGGTTGTTCCAGTACTTGCATTGGGTCGTGCTTTGCGCCGCAATGCAGACATATTTTTCGGGGATCGGGCGTGACTCGTCGGGCAGCTCGATCTGCGGCGGGATTTCCGCGGGATCGACGCCGAGGATATAACCGGCCGTGCGATGCAGGCCCACGTGACGAAAGTCGCAGGGCTGATGAACGCTCGCTTCGTCGGTGAAGAAAAGGCCGATGTTGTAGGTGGCGTAGAACTGGCCGGGATCGACCTCTTCGGGCGTCACGAACGTGATGTCTGGGTGGTTGCCCTCGAATAGCGCGATCAGCGGCGCGCCCATCGAGCACGTCACCACGCAGCCCTGATGTTGCAAGGCAAATTTCGCCGCATAAGGAAACCACGCGATCAGATCGCCCAGCGTGCCCACTGGAAATTGGATCAGCACACGCTTGCCGTTCAAATCGAGCCGGTGACGCATGACCTCGACATCGCCGCTGCGCACCTCGATCTCGAACGGCACGTAATACTTCTTGCTGCTCGCGACACATCCGGCCGTGAGCGTCGTTTCGAAGAGCGTGTTGTGAGTCTCGGCATCACGCAGGCGCACGAACCAATTCCCATTTCCCTCAGGCAACACCACCCGGCATCCGTCGTTGAAGTCGAAACGGATGCCCTGCGGCCCCTGCTGCGTAGGTGTCGTTGCGGGCGCAACAAAGTTGCCCTTCTCCGCTCGCTGCGCTGAAGCAGTCGCGGCAGACCCGGAATGGCCGGGAGTGGAGGCCTGCGTTTTCTTTTTCAATTTGTCTCGGTACTCACGATCGACGGGCCGCGACGATCGAAATCGTCGTCCTTATCGGGACGCCGCGATCTTCATACGCGCTCGCCCGGCAACTGCAGGACCGTAGGATCCATTTTGCTTTGTTGTAAAACAACTAGGTTAATTACCTAACCAATTTTTTAGTCATTTGACAACAAAGGCAGAGACCGTCGGAGGATGACGCAGCCGGTGGTTGGGGCGCTGCGAGCGTGCTGGCATGACGTCGGAGGCACACGAGTCGTCAATGCTTCGTGGCGTTCGGCTGCATCGGCAGGAAAATGCCGCCTGCGTCCGTGGTCAGCTCAGCTTGTACGGCTTGTGTTGGGATTTGGCGTTGCGGATAGCGAGGACGAGGCGATGACGATAGAAGCGGAAGGTCAAGAGCGCGATGACAAGGAGAGGATGGCTTACGGCGCGGCGTTTGGGGTGCGGTTGACGGCGGGATCCACAGCGACCTCACAAAGGAAACAGCCCGATCAACGTAAGCCGATCGGGCTGTTTCGGTGAAGCTTTATTAAACCCGGCAGAATCAAGGACTCTAGCGGGGTTTTCGGACGACTTTGGAGGTCGTCGGAGAAGCATATGGTGCCGGCTGCAGGACTCGAACCCGCCACCTGATGATTACAAATCATCGAAATCTCACAATTACCGACGTTGACTCGGATACCGAAAACCGCCCCGAACCCAGTAAATACAAGGGATACACGAAAACACAACTCTCATCGACGTTGACACAAATTACCCTAGAACCACAAAATCCGGTTACATAGCGGTTACATGAATTTCCATGTAGCTCTTCCAAAGGGTAACACTGGTGGCCAAGGTCAATTTCACGGTGGGGCGGGTCAACGGGCATAGCTGCCCGGCAGGTAAGCTCCAGGCTTTTTTGTGGGACAGCAACGCATCGGGCCTCGGCCTTCGCTCCACCGGGGCGGGCGCGCAGTCCTACATCTTTCAGGGCAAGCTAAACGGGGCGACGATGCGAATCACAATTGGTTCGCCAAAGAATTGGGACATTGACGATGCGCGGGACGAAGCGCGCCGCCTGCAACGCTTGATTGATGCAGGTAAGGACCCCCGAGAGGATGCCGCCGACCAGCGCGCCGCCCTAGCCGCACGAAAGGCCGAAGCCGAACGCCAGGACGTAACCTTCGCGGATGCGTGGGCGGCTTATGTGACCGACCTGGAAACGAAGCCATCTCCGAAAACGAAACGCCCTCGCAGCACGCAGTACATTGAAGACCATCGCAAGCTAGCAGCGCCCGGTGGCGAGAAGAAGAAGCGAGGAAAAGGGATGACTAGCCAGGGGCCCCTGTACGCGCTGATGCCACTGAAACTATCCGACATGACCGGCGACGCGATTGCGGCATGGATGGAAGGCGAAGTTGCCGACCGGCCGACCAGCGTTGCCTACGCATATCGCATGCTCAAAGCGTTCGCTGGCTGGTGCCATGGTCAAGCAAAATTCAAAGCCCTGCTGCCAGACGACTGCTATTCATCCCAAAAAGTCACAGCTTTACTGCCCAGCGTGAAAACGCCGGAAGGCGACTGCCTTGAGCGCGAGCAACTGCCCGCGTGGTTCAAGGCGGTGCGCGCTCAGCCCAACCCCGTTGCTGCCGCTTATCTGCAAGGCGTTCTCATCACTGGCCCGCGCCGAGAAGAACTGGCCGAACTGCGTTGGGAATGCGTCGATTTGAAATGGAACAAGATAAAGCTGCGCGACAAAGTAGAAGGCTCCCGTACCATTCCGCTGACGCCCTACTTCCGCTCTTTGCTCCTTGAACTGAAGCGATTCAACGAGACACCTCCGAGCCCCAAGCAGTTGCGGAAGATGGAAGCGAAGGGCGTGACGTGGCGACCGTCGCCGTGGGTGTTTTTCAGCAACGCATCTGAGAGCGGACACATCGAAGAACCACGCTTCGCACATGAAGCTGCTATTGAAGCCGCAAGCCTGCCACATATGACCCTCCAAGGGCTACGTCGCTCGTTCGGCACGCTCGCCGAATGGCTAGAAGTGCCCGCTGGGGTCGTGGCCCAAATTCAGGGGCACAAGCCCAGTGCTCTGACAGAAAAGCACTACCGCCGCCGCCCGCTCGACTTACTGCGCAAGTGGCACGCGCGCATCGAGGCCTGGATGCTCAAAGAGGCTGGTATCGACTTCGAGCCGGAGCAGGCTTCGAATTCATTTTCAGCATATGACCCTGACTACATATGATGTTCAGACCATATGACATTGAATACATATTGATTTTGATACATAATGGCTAACATGAACTGGACGGTGCTGTTTCACGACGCATTCGACGCAGAGTTCCAAGCACTGCCAGAGGGTTTGCAGGACGAACTGCTAGCCCACGCGAGGTTGCTTGGTGAGTTTGGCCCGAATCTTGGCCGACCGACCGTTGATAGCCTCAAAGGCTCTCAACACACCAACATGAAGGAGCTGCGCTTCGGTTGGGACAACGGCGTCTGGCGGGTTGCCTTCGCTTTCGACCCCAAACGACAAGTGATTTTATTGGTAGGTGGCGACAAGGGCGGCGCTGACCAGAAGCGATTTTACAAGCGGCTGATTGCCGTGGCCGATGGACGGTTCAATGAGCATCTAGCCTCGCTCGCAGCAGAGAAAGGAACGGAGAGCAAGCATGGCAAAAAAACTCGATGATGTGATGGCAGCACTGCCCGCAGCACGTCGCGCGAAAATCGAGCGACGTGCGCAGGAACTCGCCTCCTTGAAGGACTTGCGACAGGCGGTCGAGAAAACCCAGGTCGATTTGGCCCAGGCTTTAGGCGTCGGGCAGGACACCATTTCCCGCCTCGAACAACGTAGCGACATGCTCCTTTCGACCCTACGGCGCTACATCGAAGGCATGGGTGGAAAACTGGAACTGGTGGCGCAGTTTCCGAATCGTCCGCCGGTGGTCATTGACCATCTAGCCGAAGAAAAAGCGCCAGCCCGTTCTGCCACTCGGGCGCGGCGCTCGCCTCGAGCAACCAGGGCAACAGCGTAATCGCGGCACACTCGCCGGACGAGGACGCGCATGTTGTCCCAACTTGGCCATGTTTTCAGCATGGCCAAGTTGGCCAACCTAGACACCGTGACAAGCTTCGCTACGGTCCATAACTGTCATGCGGGTATATCAGGCGGCTACCCAATCCGCCGATAGCATTTCCGCCTGGGACAGCACCGTATCCGTCGCTTCCTCTTGCCGGTCGGGCGGATACTTGTAGCGCTTGAGTAGCGTTTTGACCATCACGCGCAGCTTCGCGCGCACGGTTTCTCGCTTCGCCCAATCGACCGTGACCGAGCCGCGCAGCCTCGCGACCAGCTCGACCGCGATTTTCTTGAGCGTGTCGTCGCCGAGTTCGCGCACCGCCGCCTCGTTGGTTGCGAGCGCATCGTAAAAGGCCATCTCGTCGCTGTTCAGTCCCAGGCGCTCGCCGCGCTCGGCGGCTTCCTGGAACTGTTTGGCCATGGCGATAAGCTCTTCGATGACCTGCGAAGTCTGCACCGCTCGATTGTTGTAACGCGTCAGACTCTGCTGCAACAGTTCCGAGAACTTCGCACTCTGCACTATGTTGGTTTTGAAGCGCGACTTGATTTGGTCTTTCAGCAGACGCTCAAGGAGTTCTACCGCGAGGTTGCGCTGCTTCATGTGCCGCACGTCATCCAAGAAGGCGTCGGACAGCACTCCAATGTCCGGCCGCTTCAACCCTGCCGCCGAGAAGATGTCGATGACCTCGTCGCTGACCACCACGCTGCTGATGATTTGCCGCAGCGCGTGTTCCTTCTGCTCGTCGGTCAGCGTTTTGTTGACGTTCTCGCTCTTGGCGATGGCGGCCTTGACCGCCTGAAGAAAGGCCAGCTCGTCCCGGTACTGGAGCGCTGCATCGAGCGTGCAGCAGAGCGCGAACGCCTGGCCCGCAGCCAGGACAGCATCCGCGAAGCGTTTCTTACCGTCCTTCTGCCCGAGCACGTGGTCAGCTACGGCCGGCAACAGTTGCCATGCCTGGGTGCGGAACGCCGCGTAATCGACGCCGTGCAGCAAGTCGTGCAACACGTCCATCTTTTCCATCAACACGGCCAGCGCTTCGCGCGCGTCGATGGTCGGCCGGCCGCGTCCGTTGGCCTGCGTGTAAGTCGCCAGCGCCGCTTTCAGCTCGTTCGCAATGCCGATGTAATCGACCACCAAGCCACCCGGCTTGTCTTTGAAGACCCGGTTGACGCGCGCGATGGCCTGCATCAGGTTATGGCCCTTCATCGGCTTGTCGATGTACATGGTGTGCATGCACGGCGCATCAAAGCCCGTGAGCCACATATCGCGCACGATAACAAGCTTGAACGGGTCGGACGTGTCCTTGTACCGGAGTTCGAGTTTTTTACGAATGTCCTTCGGGTAGATGTGCGGCTTGAGCAACGCCTTGTCGGACGCCGAGCCTGTCATCACGACTTTGATAACGCCCTGCATCGGGTCGTCGCTATGCCACTCGGGACGCAGCGCAACGATAGCGTTATACAGATGCACGCAGATGTCGCGACTCATCGCGACCACCATCGCCTTGCCGTCCAGCGCGGCCAAGCGATTCTCGAAGTGGGCCACAATATCAGCAGCGATTATTTGGACACGCGGCGGCGCACCGACAATCTTCTCCAGAGCGGCCCATCGGCGCAGCGTGGCGACCTTCGATTCGTCGTTGGCCTCGTCTTCGGTCAGTTCGTCCACCTGGTCGTCGAGGTCGTCGGTGTCGGCCTCTTTCAGCTCCAGCGCAGCCAAGCGGCTTTCGTAGTAAATCGGCACTGTCGCGCCATCCTTCACGGCCTGCTCGATGTCGTACACATGGACGTAATCGCCGAACACGGCGCGCGTATCGCGGTCGTCGAGCGAAACCGGCGTGCCAGTGAACGCCACGAAGGTGGCACCGGGCAGCGCATCGCGCAGGTACTGCGCATAGCCGTAGCGCACAGCCGAACTGGCCGATGACGCGCCGTCCTTGCCAGCGTCCGTCAGGCGCGCATCGAAACCGTACTGGCTGCGGTGCGCTTCGTCGCAGATAACGACGATATTGTGCCGTTCGGAGAGCACCGGAAATGTGTCCTCGTCCTCGCCGGGCGTGAACTTCTGAATGGTCGTGAAAATGATGCCACCGGACGGGCGATTGGCGAGCAGGCGGCGCAGTTCGGTACGCGTATCAGCCTGCACCGGCGTTTCACGAAGCAACTCGCTGGCTCCGGCGAACACACCGAAAAGCTGGTTGTCCAGGTCGTTGCGGTCAGTGACGACCAAGAGAGTCGGGTTCTGCATCTCCGCACTGGCCATTAGTGCACCGGCCAGGCAGGTCATTTCGATGCTCTTACCCGCGCCCTGCGTATGCCAGACGACGCCGCCCTTGCGCGAACCGCCGGGGGCCGAGGCGTGCAGCACGCTATCGACCACAGCGCGTACCGCGTGAAACTGGTGGTACGCGGCAATCTTTTTGACGAGCGCGCCTTCGTCCTCGAACAGGATGAAGTGGTGCAGGTAGTCGAGCAGGTAGTCGCGGCGGAACAGACCGCGCGTGAGTGTTTCGAGTTCGCGCATCGCGCCAAGCGGGTCGGTTTCTCGGCCGTCGATGGTACGCCAAGCTAGGAAGCGTTCCTTGCTCGACGTGAGCGAACCCATGCGGGCCGTGGTGCCGTCCGAGATAACCTGTATCGCATTGGTGTGGAACAGCTCGGGAATGTCTTCCTGGTAAGCCTGAAGCTGATTCCATGCGCCCCAGATGTCTGCATTCTGGTCGCCGGGGTTCTTCAGTTCGACCACGACAATCGGTAGACCGTTGAGGAACAGCACGACATCGGGACGGCGGGTTTTCTTCGCGCCCTGGATGCTGAACTGGTTGACGGCCAGCCAGTCGTTCGCGGCCGCGTCAGAGAAATCGGCGAGGCGTACGCGGTCGCCGCGCGTCTCGCCATCCTTCTGGAACTCGACCGGCACGCCATCGACCAGCCAGCGGTAGAGCTGGCGATTGGCATTGACGAGGCCGGGGACGTTCGGGTTCAGCACATGGCGCAGCGCGTCGTCGCGAGCGCCGGGCGGGATATGAGGGTTGAGCTTCGCAACGGCGGTAGCCAGGCGATGACGCAGGACGACATCGCGGTACGTGTCGCGTTCGGTGCCGGGCGTCTTACTGTCGGGCGGGGAAATGTCGGGGCCGTGGGCGGTTTGCCAGCCGAGGTCGACCAGCCAGCCGAGCATGGCCTGTTCGACTGCATCCTCGCTGATGACGCTCATGCAAGTGCCTCGTTCAATTGCGCCTCGGCTTGGGAGAGGCGGAGTTTGCCAGAAATTAGGCCGGGCAATAGCGCATCACGTAATGCCGCGAGCGTTTTTGCCTGATTGTCGTTTGCTGCGATACGAGTTTGTATATTGCCAAACACCGTCTCAGTGGCGACGGCAATACGCTCATCTGGGGGGGCGGCAAGCGGGAATTGCATCAGGCGCGACAGGTCTATACGTTGTCGGCCACTCGTTCCCGTCATCGCCTGAATGGCAAACTGCCGAAATGGTTCGTACCTAGCCAGCAAATATGCGCAGTATTTCGGAAACTTCGGTCGTGAATGCAACACGATAAATTCTGTTGAACCCCAACCCACTTCGTTTTCCCCAAGAAAATCGACAAATGCTGATTTTCCATTTTCCAGACATGGGGTAATTTTCGCCAGCAGCGCATCCCCGTTTCTAAATTTGCAACCAGAGCCGAACGGTCGCGTATCAACATGCTCCAATGGACGATGACCGGTCGTTGAAGCATTTGCCATTTCCAAATATGTGGCGTCTCCCCCTTTTTTCAGCGAGCGAGATGGGTTCAACTCGAATGCCTCGCCCAGAGTAATGGCTTGCCATCCCTTTGGAATTTCACCCAACGCCGAATCCTCGACCGAATCAGGAAATAGCGCAGCCGTATTGGCGTCCATGCCTTCCGGCTCGCGGCCTTCGGCCTTTGCTCGAACCGGGTCAAAGTCGATGAACCAGCTTTTGAACAGGGTTTGGGCGATTGATTCCAGAGTGGCGTTCGTTTGGCGCAGGAGGTCGATGCGGTCATCAAGAACACCCAGCAATTCACCGATTCCCTGCTGAACCCCAACAGGTGGAGTTGGAATTCTGAGCGCTTCGAGAACAGGGATACGTACATTGCTTACCGTTGACCCAGTCCCCTCGTTCCAGCCGATTTCGTGCTGAACTTGTGGAGATTGCAGCGCATAGAGTAAATAGCGTCCATCGACCATCGTCGGGTTTGGTCGGAGCAACACTTGTCGCTGACCAACGCAGCACTCCAGCCCCCGAGGAATCATGCACACCTCTCCCATCGGAGCTTCTCTGGTAAATACGATGTCGCCTTCCCGAGGTTTTGCTCGACGTATCCGGTGCGCAAAATGCAAGGCATCCGTGAATGATGGGGACGATAAGTCTAGTCGACCACCCTTAATATTCTGGTTTCGAATGACAATGTAGCCTGCATCAGTCCATACTGGTGTGCTATGTGGACAGTCAACAATCAGGCTACACAACTCACGCAGAGGGCGGGCATTAGACTGCATATCCCAGCCCCTCCAGTTTTTCGCGAATCACCGCATCCAGTTCCGCCCCTTTCGCCATCTGCTCGGCAAGCTGCACGGTCAAACGTTCCATCTTCTCGCCGAACGCCTCGTCGTCATCTTCTATTTCTTCAGCACCAACGTAGCGGCCCGGCGTGAGCACGTAGCCATGCTCCGCAATCTCGGCCACCTGCACCGACCGGCAGAATCCCGACACATCGGAATACGGCTCGTCGGCCCCATCCTCGCCATCCGCACGCCAGCGATGCACTGTTGACGCGATACGCGCGATGTCCTCGTCATCGAACACGCGCAACACGCGCGATTCCATCCGCCCGAGCTTGCGCGCGTCGATGAATAGCACCTCGCCGCGCCGGTCGCGGCTCGGCTTGCCACCAGGAACCGGCGTCCCGCTCTTGTCCTTTGCGAGGAACCACAGGCACGCCGGAATCTGCGTATTGAAGAAAAGCTGCGGCGGCAATGCGACCATCACATCGACCACGCCGGCCTCGACCATCGCGCGGCGAATCTCGCCTTCGCCGCTCTGCGCGCTGGACATGCTGCCGTTGGCCAGCACCACGCCCGCCTGCCCGCGCGGACTCAGGTGATGCAGGATATGTTGCAACCACGCATAATTCGCGTTGCCGGCCGGCGGCACGCCATAGGTCCAGCGCCGGTCGTCGGCCAGCCGCTCACCGCCCCAATCGCTGATATTGAACGGCGGATTGGCAAGCACGTAGTCGGCACGTAGGTCGGGATGCTGGTCACGATGGAAGGTATCGGCCGGTTCCTTGCCGAGGTCAGCCGCGAAGCCGCGAATCGCCAGGTTCATCGCCACCAGCCGCCAGGTGGTCGGGTTCGCTTCCTGGCCGTAGATGCTGATGTCGTCCGCCTTGCCGCCGTGCGACTCGATAAACTTCTCGGACTGCACGAACATGCCGCCCGAACCACAGCAGGGGTCATACACGCGTCCCTCGTGCGGGGCCAGCACCTCGACCAGCACGCGCACCACTGAGGCCGGCGTGTAGAACTGTCCGCCTTTCTTGCCTTCGGCCGTCGCGAACTGGCCGAGGAAGTATTCGTACACCTCGCCGAGCAAGTCTTTCGCGTGATGGCCCTCGCCGAAACCGACCGTCGAAATCAAGTCCACCAGTTCGCCAAGCTTGCCCGGCTCGAGCTGCGTGCGACCGAAACGCTTGTCGAGGATGCCTTTGAGCCGCTTGTTATCGGCCTCGATAGCTTCCAGTGCCGAATCAATCCGCACGCCGATGTCCGGCTGCTTGGCTTGCGCGCGGATGGATTCCCAACGCGCGGACGCCGGCACCCAGAACACGTTGGCCATCGTGTAGTAATCGCGCTCTTCCAGCGCTTCAGCATGGTCGGTCGCGTCGGGCAGATACAGGTCGTCCTCCTGGTTGCCAAACGCCGCCGCGAGCTGCGCGCGGCGCTCATCGAACGCATCGGAGATGTATTTGAGGAAAATCAGGCCGAGCACGATGTGCTTGTATTCGGCGGCATCCATCGATGAGCGCAGCTTGTCGGCGGCGGCCCAGAGGGTTTTCTTCAGGTCTTGGTTCACTGGTAGGACGGAATATGGGAATCGTCCAGGATGATAGTCTCATCGCATTGGACTCGTCATGCTGATACTGCATCGAGGCGCATGGCCCGGACCTCTGTCATGCCCGATGGCGGCGAGGCTTCACGAAATGCGGGTAGCTGCCGATATAGGACTTCTTGGCCATGTCGGCCAACTTGTCCAAGCTGCCGAAGCTGGTCATGCTGGCCAAGTTCAAACGGATTATACAAAGCAGGATGAGAGGAAAACGTGCGTGACGCGGAAAACCGGTCGAAAGACAGCGGGCAATTCATCAGTTTGTGGGAGCTATTCGGGCAAATCGGCCAGGCGGAAACGGCCATAGTGTACGAGGCGGCTGGTTATCTAGTTTCGGCCCTAGAAGCCGACTTGACTGGCATCAACGACATCCGCTCCCGTGACGCATCGGGCGTCATACTTCCCTTGGACATGGACGCACGCTTGAAGCTGCTCAGTCAGCTTCGTCTCTTTGCTGACCAGCGAACACTGTTCAATGCGGACGGCACGCCGAACGACGATGCGCAGCCCCTGTTCGAGCGCATCGGCTTCTACACGGCGGACATCTATCCCTTTCTATTGCGCCACGATGTCGCCGTCGTGCGGCCGGACGAGACGGATTCGGACTGGCGGCGGTTTCCAGACGGGCGGTATGTGCCGGAATGGATACGCGCTTACCGACGGCCAAGCGTGGATTTCGCCCTACCGGGCCGCCACCATTCTTATCGCCGGCACGAGTGATGCCGGGCTTCAGTCGCCTGCATACGACGACGTGTTCTGGAAATGGAAGGCTGCCGTGACCGATGGCGTCGAGCGCACGGAGATTGCGGCGACGATTTCCGGCAAGCAGATGCTCTCGCATGCCGATATTCGCTCTTGGTGCGCGCGGCACGGCTACGCGTGGCCGCTCGAAGCGCCCGCCGCCGAACTTGTCGCGGTCGCTGCGGGCGAGACTAGCGCAGGAGGTGCTCGGGCATCGGAGCCGGGCATTACGCCCCGCCCCTTGCAGCAACAAGCCTTCCAGGAACAGGAAATTCTGAGGGTTCTAGCGGAACTCGGACATGACCCACTGAGCTTGCGTAAATCCCCCGCCGGGCAGCCAGGTGTGAAGGCCGAGGTTCGCAAAACCCTGAACTGGCAAGGCTCCACGACGTTCGACAAGGCGTGGGAGCGATTGAGGCGCAACAAGGAAATCGCCGACGCCCGGTAGTGTCCCCCGTGCCCGTCTCCCCCAAGTTGGGGGAACGGGGACGCTTGTGGGGGACGGTATAGGGGTAAATCTAATGCGTATCACCCTAACGAAACGCCAAACGGCGAAAGGTGATACAGATGAATCTCCAGCATACCCTCCGCCCGTTCCTCACGACCGAGGAACTCGCCTCGATGATGGCCGTGCGTCCGCAGTCCATCCGCAAGCGCTACATGGAAACCGGCAGCTATCACGGCGTGCGCCCGGTGAAACTCCCGAACCGCTTTCTCGCCTGGCCGAGTAATGCTCTGGAACAACTTATGGGCGGGGTGGCGGCATGAATCTCGTCACGTCCACCGCACAAACGCAAGCCGACGCAACTATCCTGCCGCTCGCCAAGCCGGTACCGACCAGCAAGCCCGAACCCGCGAGCGATGGCGTCATCGTCGTCAACGGTGCTTCGATGCACCCGCAACCCATGAACTGGCTCTGGGACGGCTATTTCGCCCGCGGCAAGATGACCCTGCTGGCCGGCGAGCCGGGCACCGGCAAAACGACGATTGCCATGTCCATCGGTGCCACGGTCACGCAAGGCGGCATCTGGCCTGACGGTACCGTGGCCGAGGCGGGCAATATCGTCATCTGGTCTGGCGAAGACGACCCGCGCGATACGCTGACGCCGCGCCTGATGGCCGCCGGTGCCGACATGAACCGCGTGTACTTCGTTACGGGCACGCGCATTGAAGGAAAAGTGAAGTGCTTCGACCCAGCTCGCGATATGCCCGCACTCAAGGAGACGTGCGAGAAAATCGGCAATGTCCGGTTGCTCATCATCGCCCCCATCGTGTCCGCCGTGTCGGGCGACAGCCACAAGAACACGGAAACCCGTCGCGCGCTGCAACCGCTCGTGGACCTGGCTGCCAATGTCGGCGCAGCGCTGCTCGGCATCACGCACTTCAACAAAGGTAAGGCGGGCAGCAACCCGGCGCAGTGGGTCAACGGTTCGGTCGCGTTCACGGCCGTGGCGCGCGTCGTGCTGATTGCGGCGAAGGTGAAGCGCGACAGCGACGAAGACATCCGCATATTCGCTCGCGCCAAGTCGAACATCGGGCCGGACGATGGCGGTTTCGAGTACCAAATCGAACAGTGCGAACCGGCCGCCGGCGTCCCGTCTTCATGCATCGCATGGGGTGATGAAGTCTCGGGTTCCGCACACGAACTACTCGGCAACCAGGAAAAAAACGAAGGGCGCGGCAGCAGTGCAGTCGATTCGGCTCGGGAGTTTTTGGCCGAACTGCTGAGCGCTGGCGACATCCCGGCCAAAGCCATCGAGGCCGACGCCGAACAGGCCGGTATCGCGCTGCGCACCCTGCGCCGTGCGTCGGATGCCCTGCGCGTGGAAAAGTACAAGGGCAAGGACAGCAAGTGGTACTGGAGCCTGCCGGAGTTGGCCAACAGGGAATAGCTGGCCAAGATGGCCAATATGCCGCGCGATTAATCATAAGCAACCGCCCAGTCGGCAATTGACCAACTGGACGGTTGTCGCGGCAACATCGCCGCCGTGGCCTCGATACGTCTGGCCCTCGCGTGTTTCTGAACCTCAGCACTGCAACTGCTGACCCCTGATGCTTGTTTACGTGCGATAGCCGGAAGCGCGAGCGCGCGCGCATCGCACGGCCTGCTTGAATGGCGGGCAGAAAAGGTCATCCACTACACGCACAGACCGGCTCGGCTGGCGTGGGTGGCCTGTACCCAGGCCGCCGGTTTGTGGCGGCCTGGTTTTTACTTGAACGCGATGTCCTCGAAACTGTATAGCGCATCGACGTGGGATGTGAGCCGGTTTATTGTGGCTTCGCTCCATCCGGCGGCTTTCAGTTCGCGCACCAGTCGCACGTGGAATGCTGGCGTGCAGATGAAGATGACCTTTGCCCAACGCAGCCCGCCGAGCAGCGCCGGCCCGTCTGTCCGGTGTGCATCGTCATGGACGGCTTTCAGGAAGGCATGGAGCTTCGCCCAGTCGCTGGCCCGGCGACGCGATTTCTCGACCTCAATCCACCAGGCCCGTCCATCCCCTTGCAGTAGCACGTCGGGCTTCTTGCCCGCGATGCCTTGCTCGCCGCCGAGCCACTTGTCCTGCGCGATTTCGCGCTCGGTCGAAACGCGGAATCCGGCCACGATGCCGGCAATCGCAATGTCGTTCGCGATGCTGCGGTGGCGGAACTGCGCCGAGCTGAAGCGCCTCACCAAATCCTTGCCCGATACGGCCGGCACGCCGAGCTGCGCGAGCCGACGTACACCCGCTTCGGCGAGCGCGTAAATCAGGCTGCCGTCTGGTGCACGCGCCCGCAGCACCTGGCGAGCCAAATACAGTCGGCGCAGCGTGCGTTGCGCCATCAGCCGGGCCGATGCGGTCGGCATCCGCGGCTGCATGTCCGGCTCGCCGGCCGGCTTTCGCAGCCAAGGCTGCCAAAGCAGCGCCCCAAGCGATTTCGTAGGCAACCAGCCGAAGCGATTGAGCGCGCGCAATACGCGCACCTCGTTCTGGCTAGCCACAATCCGGCCGTCCTGCGCTGTCACGGTATGTCTCTCCTTGGTTTCGACATTTCCGTATAGCGCGTGACCACCCATATGTGCCCCTGTATGCCCAGAGTCATACAGGGGGAACGAAGCCGCTTGCGCGGCAAGGCCACCATCCCCTTACGCGGCCTGTAGGCCGCACGGGGATTCGTCGGGCTGGACGCCCGCCGTGTCCTTAAAACCAGCGCCCCGCACTGCGTGCGGGCAAGGTAGTCATCCGTCCGCGCTGGATGCGCCGCCGGCTCCGGCCTGTGGGCCTACGGTCTACGCTGTGCTGCGACCTGACTACCTTGCCCGCACGCAGCGCAAGCGCTGCGCTTCGGGGCGGAGCTCCGCCCCCGGCCCTCTGCCGGTCGCTGGGGCGACCTCTGTCAGCTTGGGCTGTCAGCGATGACCGGCTCCCCCACGCAGACCGGCAACCGTCCTGGGGGCCGGTGCGCCAGTCTGTGCTGCGCGCTGAACGCGCTTGCCCCACGTCGCTACGCGACGCGGCCCCCTTCGCCGTCGCGCTGATGCGCGCCGGCTGCGCGCCACTGGCTTGCGAGTCACGCACGCTACGCGTGCATGGGTCGCGCTCGCACGTGGCCCACCGGCCCCGCTCTCCCGCGACGCCGGTTTCGTCGCAATGGCGGCCTGCCGCCGTCCTTCCCGCCGCTTAGCCCAAACGGATGACTGTACGCCAGGCGTGCCGCCATACAAGGTTGAACGCTGCGCGCACGTTCCTCACCCGTTTCCTTCGGACTGCGGCTTCCGGACGTGACCTTGCACGTCGCCCCTGTTGCCTGGTCGTCGCAGTACATCAGGGCGAAGCAGAGGGAAGAACGGCGGCAAACACAGCGCCACCCCATGCCGGCACCGGCAAGCGGTGTAAGGGGGCTCTGCATCAGGAACCCGGTCAGCTTCAAAGGAGCGAACACCATGCAGGACAACACACACAATCCAGACGACGTTTTCGGTAAGACGATTTCGAGCTATACCCGCGCGCAAGCGATTGCCGATGGCGTACTGGTCAACGTGAGCGGTCTGGCGCGAGAAGCCGGCTTTCGTATTCCGGTCGCGGTGACATCAGCGGTATGGGCGGATTGCGTTGCGTGGACCGACGCGGACAGCAAGAAGCAGGTTGCACAAGACGAAAACGGCCGGCTTTGGGACGTGCTCTGGATGGGCGCACTGGCAGCAAAGCGCGCACGTGGCGCGCAGCGTATCGCGTTTGAACTGCACCGCGTGCCGCGCGGCGGTCGTGCTACGCAGCCTCGACCTGTCGTGCTGAATCTGCATATCGGCCCAGGCGACAACGCCGAACCCGTTATCACGATTCTGATGACCGACGAGGACTGAGTTTCACCCGCCTCGTCGATGACAGCGGAGCGTCTTCCAACCGCTCAACAAGGAGGGCACTATGACTTACCCCATCAATCCGGCGACCGGCTTGCCGATGACCAGCGAGGATTACTCTGGCGTCGATGTCGGCGGCAACCCATACGGCACGCAACTCGACTCGCGCCAGCCTTGGTCAGCGCCCTTTGGGGATGTCATGTAACCGAAACGACGTTGACCGGGATTGAGGAAATCCGGTTACACAGCGGTTACATGAGCCGCAGAAATGAACAAGGGGTTACAAGAAAAATCTCGTAACCCCTTGATTTATATGGTGCCGGCTGCAGGACTCGAACCCGCCACCTGATGATTACAAATCAACTGCTCTACCAGATGAGCTAAGCCGGCGTGAGTCCGCGATTCTACTTCATTTCACGACCTTGAGGTGGCCTTTACCGCCGCCGCCCTTGCCGCCGTCATCATCGGTGCGCGGGGGCCGACCGGCATCGCTCGGTGCCGCCGGTGCATCGGCCCCGCTCTCGGGGGGCGATGAAGCCTCAGGCTCCGAAACGTCCGCATCCAACACCTCGCTGCTCGCCACGGGCCCGCTCTGCACGGCCCCCGTCGCGGGCTCGACGGGAAATGCCATTCCCTGCCCGTTCTCGCGCGCATAGATCGCCAGCACGTTCGCTATCTGCACTTCGATCTTATGCACCTTGCCCGAGAACCGCGCGCTGAACTCGATCCACTCGTTGCCCATCTGCAGTTGGCTCGTCGCCTCGAAGCTGATGTTCAGGACGATCTCGTCGTTGTGCACGAACTGACGCGGCACGCGCGTCTGGTTGTCCACGCGAACGGCGATGTGCGGCGTATAGCCGTTGTCCGTGCACCATTCGTACAACGCACGCAGCAGATAAGGCTTAGTCGAAATTTCTTGCATCAACTGTCCTCATACGGAGCACGGCGCACCGCCCGTCCTGCGCAGGCGGCGCGGCCGAACTCGACTTACCGGCGCATCACCTTTTCCGAGGGCGTCAGCGCCTCGATGTAAGCCGGCCGGCTGAAGATACGCTCGGCGTACTTCATCAGCGGCGCGGCATTCTTCGACAACTCGATACCGTAGTGGTCGAGACGCCACAGCAGCGGCGCGATCGCCACGTCGAGCATCGAAAACTCTTCGCCGAGCATGTACTTGTTCTTCAAGAAGATCGGCGCCAGTTGCGTCAACCGATCGCGAATCGCCAGGCGCGCCTTCTCATGGTTCTTTTCAGCGGCCTTGCCCTTCTCGTTCTCGAGCGTGCCGACGTGAACGAACAATTCCTTCTCGAAGTTGAGCAGGAACAAACGCGCACGCGCACGCTGCACCGGATCGGCGGGCATCAACTGCGGATGCGGGAAGCGCTCGTCGATGTATTCGTTGATGATGTTCGATTCGTACAGGATCAAGTCGCGCTCGACCAGAATCGGCACCTGCCCGTACGGATTCATCACCGCGATGTCTTCCGGCTTGTTGAACAGGTCGACGTCGCGAATCTCGAAGTCCATGCCCTTTTCGAACAACACCAGCCGGCAACGCTGGGAAAACGGGCAAGTTGTGCCGGAATACAAAACCATCATGTCTAAAGTTTCCTCAAAAAGCTGAAGGGCCAGCGCGCCGGAGCACCCGCTCGCCGAGCGAACGCTCCCTTGTGCCGGCCCCACACCGTGTCACGGCGTGTTTATTTGACGTCCTTCCAGTACGCTGCGTTGAGCCGCCAGGCGAAAAACGTCAGTATGCCCAGGAAGATCAGCACCCATACGCCAAGCTGTCTGCGGGTCTGCTGGGTCGGCTCGGACATCCAAGTCAAGTACGCGACCAGATCGGCCACGGCAGAATCATAATCTACCCGCGACATCGTCCCCGGTTTTACGACCTGGAAGCCGACGAACTCGTGCGTCTTCTCACCCGTCTCCAGGTCGGTCACGTCCTCGAATTTGGCCGTACGCTCGCCCTGCAATTGCCACAGCACATTCGGCATGCCGACGTTGTTGAACACCATGTTGTTCCAGCCTGTCGGCCGCGTGTCATCGCGGTAGAAGCTGCGCAAATAGGTGTACAGCCAGTCGCTGCCGCGCGCGCGCGCCTCCACCGACAAATCGGGTGGCGTCACGCCGAACCACGCTTTCGCATCGTCGGGACGCATCGCCACTGTCATCGGATTACCCACTTTGTCGGTGGTAAACAGCAGGTTCTGCTCGATCTCCTTCTGGGAAATGCCGATTTGCTCGAGCGCGCTGTACCGCATCAGGTTCGCGCTATGGCAATTCAAGCAGTAGTTTACAAACAATTGCGCCCCATGTTGCAACGAAGCGATGTCGTGCGTGTTATTGGGCGCACGATCGAGCGGTATTCCCTCGTCCGCATGGGCCGGCCCCATCGCCACCGCTACCGACAGCGCAACGCTCACCCCACCGATGCGCGCGAGCTTACTCAGCCAAGTCTTCATATCGTGTTGTCCTCGCTCGCGGTTAATGGGGCTTGTACCGAACACGCTCGGGCGGCTGCTTGAAGGTGCCGAGCCGAGTCCAAAACGGCATGCCCAGGAAGAACGCGAAGTAGATCAGCGCGCAGATCTGGGCGATCAGCGTCGCCGCCGGCGAAGGCGGCTTCGTCCCCAAAAACGCCAACGTCAGGAACGCCAGCACGAAGATCCCGTAAAACACCTTGTGGAAGAACGGCCGGTAGCGGATCGACTTCACGGGGCTGCGATCGAGCCACGGCAAGAAGAACAGTGAAATCACCGCCGAGCCCATCACCACGACGCCCCAGAACTTCGCCTCGGTGGACGCCATGAATACGATCAAGAGCGCCGCCAACACGGGCAAACCGATGCGCCACTTGCCGCGTGCCCGCGCAAGCGCCAGCAAGCCGAGCAGGCCGACTACGACCATCAGCACGATCTTGAACGGGTCGGTCGTCGCGCGCAGCATCGCGTAGAACGCGGTGAAGTACCAAACCGGCGCGATTTCAGGCGGCGTCTGCAGCGGGTTGGCCGGGATGAAGTTGTTCGATTCGAGGAAGTATCCGCCCATCTCCGGTGCGAAGAAGAGGATGGCCGCAAACACCATCAAGAACACGCACACGCCGAAGAAGTCGTGCACCGAATAGAACGGGTGGAACGGAATGCCGTCGAGCGGCTTGCCGTGCGGATCCTTCTTCGCCTTGATCTCGATCCCGTCCGGATTGTTCGACCCCACTTCGTGCAGTGCGACGATATGCACGAACACGAGCCCGATCAGCACGAGCGGAATGGCGATCACGTGGAACGCGAAGAAGCGGTTCAGCGTGATGTCGGACACCACGTAGTCGCCGCGAATCCAGAGCGACAGGTCGGGACCGACGAAGGGAATCGCCGAGAACAGGTTGACGATCACCTGCGCGCCCCAGAACGACATCTGCCCCCACGGGAGCAAGTAGCCGAAGAAGGCTTCGGCCATGAGGCACAGGAAGATCGCGCAGCCGAAGATCCACACGAGTTCGCGCGGCTTGCGATACGAGCCGTACATGAGCCCGCGGAACATGTGCAGATAGACGACGACGAAGAACATCGATGCGCCCGTCGAATGCATGTACCGGATCAGCCAGCCCCACGGCACCTCGCGCATGATGTACTCGACCGACGCGAACGCGAGCTGCGAATCGGGCTTGTAGTTCATCGTCAGGAAGATGCCCGTGACGATTTGATTCACGAGCACGAGCAGCGCGAGCGAGCCGAAGAAGTACCAGAAGTTGAAGTTCTTCGGCGCGTAATACTCCGATAGATGCGCCTTCCACGTCGACGTCATCGGGAAGCGCCGGTCGATCCAGCCGGCCAAGCCCGTCGTTTCCACCTGCTTTTCCGTTGTCGCCATTTACGCCTCTCCTTCTTCGTCTTTGCCGATCACGATCGTCGTCGGCGACAGAAACATGTAGGGGGGAATGTCGAGGTTCTGCGGCGCGGGCTTGTTCTTGAAGACGCGGCCGTCCAGATCGTAGGTGGAGCCGTGGCAAGGGCACAGGAAGCCGCCAGGCCAGTTGTCGGGGAGATTGGCCTGAGGGCCGGGTGTGAAGCGGGGTGTCGGCGTGCAGCCCAGGTGCGTGCACACCGCCACGACGATGAGGATGTTCTTGTGATCCGCGCGCGACCGGTATTCATTCTGGCAGTACTTCGGCATCGGCATCGAGAACGGGTTTTTCGAATTCGGATCGACCACTTCGCCGTCTGCCTCCTTGACCTCGGCGAGCATCTTGTCGGTGCGATTCAGAATCCAGACCGGCTTGCCGCGCCAGGCCACGGTCATCAACTGCCCCGGCTGCAATCCGGCAATATCGACTTCGATCGGCGCGCCGGCCGCCTTGGCCTTCGCCGATGGCTCTAAGGAGTCCACGAAAGGTACTACGGCGGCAACGCCTCCAACACCGCCCATTACGGTCGTCGCAATCAGCCAGGTACGGCGGCTGCCGTCGACGCGTTCCTCTTCTTTATCTCGCATCACACGCCCCACTTCTAAGTTGGATTTTTCCGTCACCGCTTTTTGCCACCGCCGCTAGTTTGCGCGAATGGAGTCGGCATTTACAAGAGCCGTCCGACAAAAACCGTGCGAAGCGTTGATTCTTAAGGGTTTCCCCGCATTCGAGAGGTACCTTTTCCTGTTAACTTCTCGTTAAGTATTTCCTTTATCGGCATGCTTATTGCGTTGCCAATGATACGCGTCATTCAAAACGCAAAAAAATCGCCGCTCAATTCGGAAAATTGCGGCACTGCGTCACACCGGATTATCAACATCGATAAATAAATGTTCCACGTCGAAGCGCTCCGACAGATGAGCGCCGAGCGCCTGCACGCCGTAACGCTCGGTCGCATGGTGCCCCGCAGCAACGAAAGCCACCCCGCTTTCGACCGCGATGTGCGTCGTTTGCTCGGAGATCTCACCCGTCAAGTAGACGTCCGCGCCGGCGTCGATGGCCGCTTCGAAGTAGCTCTGCGCCCCGCCCGTGCACCAGGCGATGCAGCGCAATTCGGCGTCGAGATCGCCGAGCACGAGCGGCGTGCGCGCAAGCGTCTGCTCGATCTGGGCGCCGAAGTGCGCGAGCGTGATCGGCATCGGCAGCGTGGTCATCCAGCCCAGCGAATCGGCGCCGAAACGGGCGTCGCCGATCAGGCCGAGCCGGGCCCCGAGCTGCGCATTGTTGCCCACCTCGGGGTGGTCGTCGAGCGGCAGGTGGTAGGCGAACAGGCTGATCTCGTTGTCGATCAGTTGCTTGAGCCGCCGGTACTTGCGGCCCGTGACCTGCGGCGCTTCGTTGCGCCAGAAGTAGCCGTGATGAACGAGGACGGCATCGGCGCCCCACTCGGTCGCCGCTTCCAGAAACGCGAGCGAGGCCGTGACGCCCGTCGCGATCTTGTCGATGCGGCGCCGGCCTTCCACTTGCAAGCCGTTGGGGCTGTAGTCCTTGAAACGACCGATGTCGAGCAAGTCGTTCAAGTACAATTCAAGTTCGATCCGATCCATAGAAACCTCGATTCTTCAAATGCTTAGACGCTTCTGGCTGCTCTTCGCCCAAGCGGTGACCGTGGTGCTCGCGCTGCTGTTCATCGTGGTGACGCTCAAGCCCCAATG
Organism: Trinickia acidisoli; assembly: GCF_017315725.1. NCBI lineage: Bacteria > Pseudomonadati > Pseudomonadota > Betaproteobacteria > Burkholderiales > Burkholderiaceae > Trinickia > Trinickia acidisoli. Next base: position 433,030 of record NZ_JAFLRG010000001.1, on the reverse strand, counting down.
GCTGCAGCATCAAGGGCTGTTCGGCAAACAGCTCGCCTCGCCGATCGTCGCGCTGCGCGAGGTTGCACCGGGGTCGGGCTCCGGGCCGGCCATGGCCTCGTATGCCGACGCAGCGCAAAAAGCGATGCCGGCCGTCGTCAACGTGTTTTCGGGCAAGGGCGGATCGACGCCGCCGAATCCGCACGCGAAAGACCCGCTGTTTCGCTACTTCTTCGGCAATCCCAAAAATCAAAATCAGCAGCAACAGCAGCAGCCCGAAGACGAGACCGCGACGAACCTCGGCTCGGGTGTGATCGTCAGCCCGGAAGGCTACATTCTAACGAACGAACATGTCGTGGACGGGGCAGACGAGATCGAGGTCGCCCTGGCCGACGGCCGCCGCACGACCGCCAAGGTGATCGGCGTCGATCCCGAAACGGATCTCGCCGTGCTCAAGATCAACATGACCAATCTGCCGACGATCACGCTCGGCCGGATGGATCAAGTGCGCGTCGGCGACGTCGTGCTCGCGATCGGCAACCCGTTCGGGGTCGGCCAAACGGTCACGATGGGCATCATCAGCGCGCTCGGGCGCAATCACCTCGGCATCAATACGTTCGAGAACTTCATTCAAACGGACGCACCGATCAACCCCGGCAACTCAGGCGGTGCGCTCGTCGACATCCACGGCAATCTGCTCGGAATCAACACGGCAATCTACTCGCGCTCGGGCGGCTCGCTCGGCATCGGCTTCGCGATCCCCGTCTCCACCGCGCGCAGCGTGCTCGAAAGCATCATCACGACGGGTTCGGTCACGCGCGGGTGGATTGGTGTCGAGCCGCAGGACGTCACACCGGCGATCGCCGAATCGTTCGGGCTCGAGCAGCGCGGCACGATCGTCGCGGGCGTCCTGCAGGGCGGCCCGGCCGACAAAGCCGGCATCAAGCCCGGCGACGTCCTGCTCGAGGTCAACGGCGAGGAAATCACCGATACGACACGGCTTCTGAACGTGATTGCGCAGATCAAGCCGGGCACTCAGGCCAAGGTGAAGCTGACGCGCAAGAAGAAGGAGATGGAGGTCGTCGTCACGATCGGCAAACGCCCGCCGCCACCGAAACAAACCGACAATAGCGACAACGACGACGGTGACTCGCAGGGAGAATGACGCATCGCGAGCCGACTCGCACGCATGCTCGCCAGCAGTGCGAGCTGCATGCGCCAATGCGCGCTAACCCGCCGCGCCCTCTTCCTCGACGACAGGCCGGTCCTTGCCGACGATCAAGCGCGCCGCGATGATCCCCGCTTCATAGAGGATGATGAGCGGCAGCGCGAGGATCAGTTGCGAAAAGACGTCGGGCGGCGTGACAACCGCCGCGACGATGAACGCGCCGACGACCACGTAAGGCCGGATGCTGCGCAGCTTCTTGAGCGTCAGCACGCCCATGCGCACGAGCAGCACGACGATGATCGGCACCTCGAACGTAACCCCGAACGCTAAGAACATCGACAACACGAAGCTCAGGTAATTGTCGATATCGGTCGACATCTGCACGTTGAGCGGCGCATTGTAGTGCGCCATGACGCGGAAGATCGTCGGAAACACGACGAAATACGCGAACGACATTCCAGACAGAAACAGCGCATAGCTGCTGCCGACGAGCGGCAGGACGAGCTTCTTCTCGTGCTGATAGAGCCCCGGCGCCACGAATGCCCAAATCTGGTAAAGCACGAACGGCAGCGCGATCACGAGCGCCACGAGCATCGTCACCTTGATGGGCACGAAAAACGACCCGGTGACGTCGGTCACGATCATCCGCCCGCCCTTCGGCAGGTTTTCCATCAGCGGACGCGCAAGCAGCCTAAAGATGTCCGTGGCCCAATAAACGAGCCCGAGAAAGACGATGATGACGGCCGAGCCCGCCTTGATGATGCGGTCGCGCAGCTCGACGAGATGCGAGATGAACGACTCTTCTGTGCCTTCGTCCTGCGTGTGCTGGGGGTCGCTCACACCGGCCCTCTTAAGAAGATCGACGCGCGGCGCGTCGAAAGATCGGAAATCGGAAGCCAGCCGTCGATGACGTGCATGGTGTCAAGGCATGGGGTCAAAGAAAGCGTCGCTGCTTGCGCAGGCTCGCAGGCGTATGCCGCGCCACGCGCGCGGCCCCCGATTGTACGTGCGGGCGCCGGCTTGTGGCGCGCTTGTACCAGACGGGCGCGGCCGAGCGCTTGGTGCGCCAACTGACGCGCTTGATCGCGGGCGGTGTGGTGGTGCGCCAGGACGATGCGCCGGCATCGCCCGTCGCATCCTCCAACGCCGCCCCGCCGCCAGCATTGCCGGGCGAGAGCGAGGTGCCGGCCCGGAACGCCTCGTTCAACTCGGTTTCGTGCTTGCGCAGATTGTCGTGGATGCTGTTTTCGACGTTGCGCGCGGCCGACTCGAACTCGCTCTTCATCTGACGCAGCGCGTCGAGTTCGATCTCGCGCGTCACCTCGGCCTTCACGTCGTTGATGTAGCGCTGCGCGCGCCCGAACAGCGCACCTGCCGTGCGCGCGACGCGCGGCAGACGCTCAGGCCCGAGCACGACGAGCGCGACCACGCCGATCAACGCCATCTTCGTCAGTCCGAGATCGAGCATGTGAGTGGCCTAGTCGTCCGTGGTCCGTTATACGTTTTGCCTTCGTGCGGTCGCGCCGGCTCGCTCGCGTGCCGAGGCCCGCAGGGCGGCGCGGCATGCGCTCAACGGTAGTCGTTCGAGCGCGTCTTTTCCTTCGCTTCGACGTCGATCGTGTTCGAGCGCGGCAACTCGCGCCGCTCGGGTTCGGCCGGCGTGGAAGCGGGCGGCGGTGCGTCGGCATCTTTGATGCCTTCCTTGAAGCCTTTCACCGCGCTGCCCAAATCACTGCCGATGCTGCGCAGGCGCTTCGTGCCGAAGACGAGTGCCACGATCAAAAGCACGATCAACCAGTGCCAAATGCTGAATGAACCCATGAGAACCTCCCGAGCTTGCCGCCGCGCGTTGCGACGGCAATGAATACCGGCCTTGCGACCGTAACCGGAGCGCGTACGCGCCCTGTCGACCGATGCGGCAGCAGGGTGTGCCGCCCGTTACCCCATCCGCTTCCACGGACGCGGACCGGCGAGTATGTGCGCATGCAAGTGATAGACCTCCTGCCCACCGCCCGGCCCCGTATTGATGACCGTGCGAAACCCCGTATCGCCGCCGGTGTACGCGCAACCGAGCTGCTCGGCCAACCGCGCCACCAGTATCAACATTTTACCAAGTAGCGGCGCATCGCTTTCGTTGCAATTGGACAAGGTTTCGACATGTTTTCGAGGAATCACGAGGACGTGCGTGTCCGCCGCCGGATGAATGTCCTTGAAGGCAACGAAATCTTCGTCCTCGTGAACCTTCGCGCTCGGGATCTCACCCGATGCGATTTTGCAAAATATGCAGTTGTCGTGACTCATGGTCTTCCTGGTGGCGAAGATGGCGCGACGCGGTCAAAACCACGCCCGCGGCTCCAACGGCTTGTTATCGTAGAGATACAGCCAGCCTTTCACGATACGGTACAGCATCCAAATCGACACGGCCGCCAGGATGGGGAAGCCGATGAAGGCGAACGCGAGCAAGCCGCCGACGATATAACCGATCAGCCCCCGCCAGAACGTGCGGATCAGCCATTCGATATGCGCTTCATACGGAGTGCCGGCGGCATCGTCCCGCTTCAAGTAGGCGATGATAACCGCGACGATGATCGAGATGCCGCCCGTAAACCAATGCAGCGCATAAAGCGCATAGAGAATATGCGTGAGCGTGCGCAAATCGCCGCCTGCCGTGGACGTCGGGTAGGAGACGGGCGTGTCCGGTCGTTGTTCCATCTTCACTCTCCTGTCCTCGCACTCGCATGCTCGACGCGCGCGCCGGCTCAGCCGCCGTTTTCCTCGCGTTCGCGCCGCTTCCTGAGCGCCTTTTCCTCGATGCCCGATAGGCCTTCGCGCCGCTCGAGTTCCGCGATGACGTCGGCGGGGCTCAGATCGTAGTGCGACAGCATGACCAGGCAGTGAAACCAAAGATCGGCCACTTCGCCGACAAGCGCGGCCGGCGCGCCGCCTTGGCGAACGTCCTTCGCGGCGAGCACGACCTCGGTCGCCTCTTCGCCGATCTTCTTCAAGATGGCGTCGTCGCCCTTGTGAAACAAGCGCGAGACGTACGAGGCCTCGGGATCGCCGCCCTTGCGGCTGTCGATGACCGCGGCCAGGCGCAGCAGCGTGTCCTCGGTCGTCGCGCCGGCAGCGCCCGCGGTTTGGGTGGATTGCGGAGATTGCGTCATCGGTAGATCTGTTCCGGGTCTTTCAGCACGGGGTCGACGGCGATCCAGTCGCCTTCATCCGCCGTGCCTTCGAATTTCTGGAAAAAACAGGCGTGGCGCCCTGTGTGGCAGGCAATGCCCGACACTTGCTCGACCTTGAGCAACACGACGTCCTCGTCGCAGTCGAGCCGCACCTCATGGACGTGCTGCACGTGGCCGGATTCCTCGCCCTTGAACCATAGGCGCTGGCGCGAACGCGAAAAATAGACGGCGCGGCCTGTCTCGATCGTCTTGGCGAGCGCCTCGCGGTTCATCCACGCGAACATCAGCACGTCGCCCGTCGTTGCTTCCTGCGCAATCACCGGCACGAGACCGTTCGCGTCCCATTGCACCTTGTCGAGCCAGGGTTTCTCTGCGGGGGCGTTCATGCCAGCCTCACGGGAATGCCGCGCTCGGCCATGAAGCGCTTCGCCGCGCCGACCGTGTGCTCGCCATAGTGGAAGATGCTCGCGGCCAGCACGGCATCGGCATGGCCTTCGACGATGCCGTCGGCTAGATCCTTCAGCGAACCGACACCGCCGGAAGCGATCACGGGTACCGGCACCGCATCGGACACCGCGCGCGTGAGCGCGAGATCGAACCCGCTTTTCGTGCCGTCGCGATCCATGCTCGTCAACAAGATTTCGCCGGCGCCGAAATCGGCCATCTGCTTGGCCCATTGCACCGCATCGCGCCCCGTTGCCTTGCGGCCGCCGTGCGTGAAAACTTCCCAGCGCGCCGGCTCGCCCTCGCCCGATACGCGTTTCGCATCGATCGCGACGACAATGCATTGCGAGCCGTATTTCTGCGCAGCCTCGCGTACGAGCTCGGGGCGCGCGACGGCCGACGAGTTCATGCTGACTTTGTCCGCCCCCGCGTTGAGCAATCGCCGCACGTCTTCGACCACGCGCACGCCGCCGCCCACCGTCAGCGGGATGAAGACCTGCGCCGCCACCGCTTCGATGATCGGCAGGATCAGGTCGCGCTGATCGGAGGTGGCCGTGATGTCGAGGAACGTCAGCTCGTCGGCGCCTTGCTCGTCGTACCGGCGCGCGATTTCGACCGGATCGCCGGCGTCGCGCAGCTCGACGAAATTGACGCCCTTGACGACGCGGCCGGCGGTCACGTCCAGGCAGGGAATGATGCGTTTAGCTAGAGCCATGATGGTGCAATTGCCGCTAAGTGAGCCGCCTGCGGCAATGCAGGCGGCATGATGCCGAGACGGGCGCGGGTGCCGCGGCTGTTCGGGCCGGCGCCGCTCGCGTTTGCGCGGGCGGACCGCAAAGCAGCCCCGAACGCCGGCTGCCGGGCTGCCGGGCTGCCGAGCCTGACTTGCCCGCGGACCCCGCGTACCCCGCGTACCTTTACGCGTCGTCCGATTCGCGCAGCGCGTCGGCGCGCGTTTGCGCGGCGCCGAAATCGAGATCGCCCGAATAGATCGCACGCCCGCAGATGACGCCTTCGACACCTTCGTTTTCGACTTCGCACAACGCGTCGATGTCGGCCAGATTCGAGAGCCCGCCGCTCGCGATCACCGGGATCTTCACGGCGCGGGCGAGGCGCACCGTTGCTTCGATGTTGATGCCCTGAAGCATGCCGTCGCGGCCAATATCGGTGTAGATGATCGACTCGCAGCCGTAGTCCTCGAACTTTTGGGCCAGATCGACGACTTCGTGGCCCGTGAGCTTGCTCCAGCCGTCCGTCGCCACCTTGCCGTCCTTGGCGTCGAGGCCGACGATGATGTGGCCGCCGAACGCCGTGCAGGCGTCCTGCAGGAAGCCCGGGTTCTTCACGGCGGCCGTGCCGATGATCACATACGACAGGCCATCGTCGAGATAACGCTCGATCGTCTCGAGATCGCGGATACCGCCGCCGAGTTGCACGGGGATCTCTCTGCCGACTTCGTCGATGATGGCTCGGATAGCTTCCTCGTTCCTCGGCTTGCCCGCGAAGGCGCCGTTCAGGTCGACCAGATGCAGCCGCCGTGCGCCGCGATCGACCCAATGTCGGGCCATCGCCGCGGGATCCTCGGAAAATATCGTCGCCTGGTCCATATCGCCTTGTTTAAGGCGCACACACTGACCGTCCTTGAGGTCGATGGCGGGAATCAGCAGCATAGCAATCGCGTGAAATCTGGGAGGTTGAGAATCGGTGGCCTCCGGCGCCGGGCACACAACCACCCCCGACGTCGAAAAGCCGTGTCGCTTAGTTTAGTACAACTCTTTCGGGACTCCGCCCGCTTGCCATCCGTATCGGACCGAAGCACGCAAACGGCCGCACCTCGTTCATGGGTTCCAATCGACGAAATTGCGGTACACGCGCAGCCCCGTGTCGGCGCTCTTCTCGGGGTGAAACTGCGTCGCGAAGAGGTTCTCGCGCGCCACCGCCGACGTGAACGTCGTGCCGTAATCGGTTTCGCCGGCCGTGTGCTCGGGGTTTTCGGGAACGACGTAATAGCTATGCACGAAATAGAAGAACGCGCCGTCGGGCACGCCGGCCCACAGCGGATGGGCGCGCGTTTGCCGCACGCGGTTCCAGCCCATCTGCGGCACCTTGAAGCGCGAACCGTCGTCCTGCAGGCGGCCGTCGAGCCGAAAGCGCGCCACCTTGCCCGGCATCAGGCCGAGACCCGGCGTCGAACCTTCTTCGCTCCAATCGAACAGCATTTGCTCGCCGACGCACACGCCCATCAGCGGCTTGGCGCGCGAGGCTTCGAGCACCGCCTCCTGCAGCCCCGATTCGCCGAGGCAGCGCATGCAGTCGGGCATCGCGCCCTGGCCCGGCAGCACGATACGCTCGGCCGCGCGAATTGCTTCGGGACGATCGACGATCGCCACGTCCGCTTCGGGTGCGGCCTTCCTCAGCGCTTGGTACACCGAGCGCAGGTTGCCCATCCCGTAATCCACAATCGCAATCTTTTTCATCTCAAGCAGCGCTTTTTCAGCGCAAGTTAGGCAGCAATGCCTTCAATCCGTCGACGATGAACTCCACCGCCAGCGCCGACAACATCAAGCCCATGAGCCGCGTGCCGATGTTGATGCCCGTCTGGCCGACCCAGCGAGCGATCGGCTCGGCAAGCCTGAGCGCCCCGAAACAGATGACCGCGATCACCGCGCCGATCCCCACGAGCCCAACCCGGTCGTACCAGTGAAAAGCGCCCGCCGAATAGACGATCACCGTGCTGATCGTGCCGGGGCCCGTCAGCAACGGGATCGCCAGCGGCACGACGGCGATGCTGTTCTTCGATTCGGCCTCGTCGCGCTCCTCGGGCGTCGCGCGCGTGTTGCCGATCTGCGCGTTCAGCATGTTGATGGCCATCAGCAGCATGATGATGCCGCCGCCGACTTCGAGCGAACCGACCGAAATCCCAAAAAAGCTGATGATCTGCTGGCCGAGCAATGTCGTCACGGCGATCACGCAAAACACCGAGATCGAGGCGATGCGGATCGTGCGGCGCCGCTCCGCGTCGGAATGCGCCGACGTGAGGCTCAAGAAGAACGGCACTGCGCCGACGGGATTGATCAGCGCCAGCAGTGAAATAAACGATTTGAGAAGATCCATCGCAAGCCGGCGCCCCGGTCGGTCCAGCCGCTTTATTTAGAGACTGCCCTTCGTGGACGGAATCTGCCCCGCCGCACGCTCGTCGAGTTCGACTGCCATGCGCAGCGCGCGGCCGAACGCCTTGAACACCGTTTCCAACTGATGGTGCGCGTTGATGCCGCGTAAGTTATCGATGTGCAGCGTGACGCCCGCGTGATTGACGAAGCCGCGGAAAAACTCGATCGACAAATCGACGTCGAACGTGCCGATCCGCGCACGCGTGAACGGCACGTGGAACTCGAGCCCCGGACGGCCGGAAAAATCGATGACGACGCGCGACAGCGCCTCGTCGAGCGGCACGTAGGCGTGACCGTAGCGGCGAATGCCTTTTTTGTCGCCGATCGCCTTGGCCACCGCCATGCCGAGCGTGATGCCGGTGTCTTCGACCGTGTGGTGGTCGTCGATATGCAAGTCGCCATGCGCCTCGACGTCCAGGTCGATCAGGCCGTGGCGGGCGATCTGATCGAGCATATGGTCGAGAAACGGCACGCCTGTGGCCAGCTTTTGCCGGCCCGTGCCGTCCAGATCGATCTTCACACGGATCTTCGTTTCGCTGGTATCGCGAAACACTTCCGCTACGCGCATGGAAAACCTCGAAGTGACTTTTATTTCAGCGCTAGCTGAAGCGCCGCCAGCATTTGTGCGTTTTCGTCGGGCGCACCGACCGTCAAACGCAGGCAATTAGCCAGCAATGGATGCATTTTACCCAGGTTTTTGACCAAAACCTTCGCCCCGAGCAGGACACCGAACGCCGCATCGGCATCGGGCACGCGCACGAGCAGGAAATTGCCCGCGCTCGGGAACACCGTCGCACCCGGCAAAGCCGCCACCGCGGCCGACAAGGTCGCGCGCTCTGCGCGCAATTGCGCGGCCTGCGCCTCGAGCACGTCGACGTGATCGAGCATGAATTCCGCGGCCGCCTGCGTCAGCACGTTCACGTTGTACGGCGGGCGCACTTTGTCGAACTCATCGAGCCAGGCCGGCGCGCCGGCGAGGTAGCCGAGCCGGATGCCGGCCAGCCCCAGCTTCGAAACGGTGCGCATGACGACGACGTTGTCGTAATCGAGCACACGCCCGATCCAGCTCTTTTGCGCGAACGGCTGATAAGCCTCGTCGATGACGACGAGGCTGCCCTGCGCCGCCGCGATGATGCGCTCGATGTCGGCGTCCGGGTACAGCGTGCCGGTCGGGTTGTTCGGATAGGCCAGATAGATGATGGCCGGCTTGTGCTCGGCAATCGCGGCGAGCATCGCGTCGACGTCGAGCGTTAAATCGGCGCGGTGCGGCACGCCGACGAACTCGAGCTGCGCGAACTTCGCCGACATCTGGTACATGACGAAGCCCGGCACGGGAGCGAGCAGCTTCGCGCCCGGCTTCGCACAGGCGACGGCAATCACGCTGATGATTTCGTCCGAGCCGTTGCCGAGCAGTACGTCGGCCCCGCTCGGCACGCCCATCACCTGCTTGAGCTTCTGAACGAGCACGGCCGGCCGCGGCTGCGGGTAGCGATTGAGCGCGATGCCGGCCAATACCTCGCCCAGCTGCGCGGCAAGCGGCGCGGGCAGCGCGAACGGATTCTCCATCGCGTCGAGCTTCACGAAGCCTGTCGCATCGGCAACGGCGTAGGTCGTCATCGACAGCACGTCGGCACGGATGACGTCCGCGGGTTTCGTCCCGGTGCGCGCCGGGACGCTCCCAAGCGTACCGGGGGCCCCCTCGGGGGGGAGCGAAGGTTGTGTCATCTCAGCCGCCTTGTTTCATTCGGTATTCGGCGCTGCGCGCGTGCGCCGGCAAGCCTTCGCCATAAGCAAGTTCGGCCGCGATCTCGCCGAGCGTTTGCGCGCCCTCGGCGCTCACCTCGATGACGCTCGAGCGCTTGAAGAAATCGTACACGCCGAGCGGCGACGAGAAACGCGCCGTGCGCGAAGTCGGCAGGACGTGATTGGGCCCGGCGCAATAGTCGCCAAGGCTCTCGCTCGTGTAGCGGCCCAAGAAGATCGCGCCCGCATGCCGGATCTCCTTCGCCCATTGATGCGGATCGAGCGCCGAAATTTCCAGGTGCTCGGGCGCGATTTGGTTGGCGATCGCGCAAGCCTCGGCCATGTCGCGTACCTTCACGAGCGCGCCGCGATCGACGAGCGAGCGCTCGATCACGTCGCGGCGCGGCATCGTCGGCAACAGTTCGACGATCGCCTCCTGCACGCGCGCGATGAACGCTTCGTCGGGGCACAGCAGGATCGATTGAGCGAGCTCGTCGTGCTCGGCCTGCGAGAACAGGTCCATCGCGACCCAGCGCGGATCGGTCGTGCCGTCGCAGATCACGAGAATTTCCGAGGGTCCGGCGATCATGTCGATGCCGACCGTGCCGAACACGCGCCGCTTGGCCGCCGCAACGTACGCGTTGCCGGGGCCGCAGATTTTGTCGACAGCCGGCAGCGTTTGCGTGCCGTACGCGAGCGCGCCGACCGCCTGCGCGCCGCCGATCGTGAACACGCGGTCTACGCCGCCGAGCAGCGCAGCGGCCAGCACGAGCGGATTGCGCACGCCATCGGGCGTCGGCACGACCATCACGATCTCGCGCACGCCGGCGACGCGCGCCGGAATGGCGTTCATCAGCACCGACGACGGATAGGCGGCCTTGCCGCCCGGCACGTAGATGCCGGCGCGATCGAGCGGCGTCACCTTTTGGCCGAGCACGGTGCCGTCGGCTTCCGTGTATTGCCAGCTATGGCTGCCGCACTCGATCTTCTGCTTCTCGTGGTAGGCGCGCACACGCGCCGCCGCCGCTTCGAGCGCCGCGCGCCGCTTCGGCTCGAGCCCTTCGAGCGCGGCTTCGAGCTCGCTCTGCGGCAGCTCGAGCGCCGCGACGCTCTCGGCCGACAATCGATCGAAGCGGTTCGTGTACTCGAGCACGGCCGCATCGCCGCGCGCTTTCACATCGGCCAGGATCTGGCCGACCGAGCGCTCGATCGCTTCGTCCTCGCTCGCCTCGAAGGCAAGCACGGCAGCGAGCGCTGCGCTGAAGCCGCCGGCGCTCGAATCGAGTTTGCGAATCGTAAGTGACATGCTGGTATCCGTTTCGGTAATGCGTGCCGGGCGAAACGCGCGGCACGCGCGGCGGGCCTGGCCCGCGTCAGGTACTTGACGCCGTGCGCCGCGAGGCCTGCTCGAATGCGTCGAGCAGCGGCGCCAGCGCCGCGCGCTTCAGTTTCAGCGCCGCTTGGTTCACCACGAGGCGCGAGGAGATCTGCATGATCTGCTCGACCTCGACGAGATCGTTCGCGCGCAGCGTGCCGCCCGAGCTGACGAGATCGACAATCGCATCGGCCAGGCCGACCAGCGGCGCAAGCTCCATCGAGCCGTACAGCTTGATCAGGTCGACGTGAACCCCTTTTGCCGCGAAATGCTCGCGCGCGGTCTGCACGTACTTCGTCGCCACGCGCAGCCGCGCCCCTTGGCGCACGGCGTTGGCATAGTCGAAACCGGCCTTCACCGCCACCGACATCCGGCAGCGCGCGATGTCCAGGTCGATCGGCTGATACAGCCCCGAGCCGCCGTGCTCGAGCAGCACGTCCTTGCCGGCGACGCCGAAATCGGCCGCGCCGTACTCGACGTAGGTCGGCACGTCGGTCGCCCGCACGATGATGACGCGCAAGTTCGGCGCACTCGTCGGAAGAATCAGCTTGCGCGAGGTTTCCGGATCCTCGGCAACCTCGACGCCGGCGGCCGCGAGCAGCGGCATCGTTTCCTCGAAGATGCGCCCCTTCGAGAGCGCAAGCGTCAAAGGCGTCGTATCGAGCGTACTCATGCGTGGTTCTCCGATGCGGCCGCGGGCCGGTCCGACACGCGGCGCACGCGAGCGCCGATCGCCGTCAACTTTTCTTCCATGCGGTCGTAGCCGCGATCGAGATGATAGATGCGATCGACGAGCGTTTCGCCCTCGGCCGTGAGCCCGGCGATGACGAGGCTCGCCGACGCGCGCAGGTCGGTCGCCATCACCGTCGCACCCGACAGACGCGACACGCCGGTCACGAGCGCCGTATTGCCGTCGATCGTGATGTGCGCACCCAGCCGATTGAGTTCCTGCACGTGCATGAAGCGATTCTCGAAGATCGTCTCGACGATTTGCGACGTACCGCCGGCGATCGCGTTCAGTGCCATGAACTGCGCCTGCATGTCGGTGGGGAACGCCGGGTACTCGGACGTGCGAAACGAGACGGCCGTCGGACGCTGCGCCATCCGCACGCGAATCCAATCGTCGCCCTCTTCGATCGTCACGCCGGCCTCGCGCAGCTTCATCGTCACGGCCTCGAGCGTGATCGGCCGCACACGGCGCAGCGTGACGTCGCCGCCGGCTGCCGCCACGGCGCACAAGAACGTGCCCGCTTCGATGCGGTCGGGAATCACCGTATGGTGTGCCCCATGCAGCGTGTCGACGCCTTGGATCACGAGGCGATCGGTGCCGATGCCCTCGATTTTCGCTCCCATGCTCACGAGCAATTGCGCGAGATCGCTGACTTCAGGCTCGCGCGCCGCGTTTTCGAGCACCGTTTCGCCATCGGCCAGCACGGCCGCCATCAGCAAGTTTTCGGTGCCCGTGACAGTGATCATATCCGTCATGATGCGCGCGCCTTTGAGCCGCTGCGCGCGCGCTTCGATATAGCCGTGCTCGATGCTGATCTCGGCGCCCATCGCCTGCAGGCCCTTGATGTGCTGATCGACCGGCCGTGCGCCGATCGCGCAGCCGCCAGGCAGCGACACTTTCGCATGCCCGAAACGCGCGACGAGCGGACCGAGCACGAGAATCGACGCGCGCATCGTCTTCACGAGCTCGTACGGCGCGACGGGATTGTCGACGGCCCCGGCGTCGAGCGTCAGGTGCGATCCCGTGCGATCCTCGCGCACGCCCATCTGCGCGAGCAGCTTGAGCGTCGTGCGCACGTCCTGCAGATCAGGCACGTTCTCGAGATGGATCGGATCGGCCGTGAGTAGGCTCGCGCAAAGAATCGGCAGTGCCGCGTTCTTCGCGCCCGAGATGCGGATTTCGCCGGCAAGCGGCCGGCCGCCTTCGATCACGAGCTTGTCCATGCTGATTTGCCCCGTTCGGGCCTCCGTGGCGGCGCCGCTACCGGCGTCGCGTGAATCTTGTGTAATGCGCACGCTCGTTACTCGATTAACCGTTCTGCCATTCCGACGGCGTGAGCGTCTTCATGCTCAGCGCGTGGATTTCCTGTCGCATGCGCTCGCCGAGCGCCGCATAGACGAGTTGATGTCGCTGGATCAGGCGCTTGCCTTCGAATGCGTCGGAGACGATCGTCGCAAAAAAATGCTGACCGTCGCCTTCGACCTCGAGATGCCGGCAGGCGAGGCCGGCTTCGATGTATTGCTTGACCTGATCGGGGGTCGGCAACATGGTGAACGCTCCTTTCCGATTCAATAACGCAGCTTGTAGCCCGACGCGAGCAGACGCATCGCGAGCACGGCGATCAGCGCGAAAAATCCGCCGACGACGGCCAAGCTCACGAACGGGTCGATATCGGACAAGCCGAAAAAACCGTAGCGAAAGCCGTCGATCATGTAGAAAAACGGGTTCAACCGCGATACGTGGCGCCAGAGCGTGGGCAGCGTATGCGTCGAATAGAACACGCCCGAGAGAAACGTGAGGGGCATGATCAAGAAATTTTGAAACGCCGCGAGCTGATCGAACTTCTCGGCCCAGATACCGGCGATGAGCCCGAGCGTGCCGAGAATCGCCGAGCCGAGGACGGCAAACGCCACGATGAAGAGCGGCGCGGTGAACGTCACGGGGATGAACCAAATCGTGACGACGAACACGCCGAGACCCACCGCGAGCCCGCGCACGACCGATGCGAGCACGTAGGCCCCGTACATCTCCCAATAGGTGAGCGGCGGCAGCAGCACGAACACGAGGTTGCCGGTGATTTTCGATTGGATCAGCGACGACGAGCTGTTCGCGAACGAATTTTGCAGCACGCTCATCATCACGAGGCCCGGCACCAGAAAGCTCGTGTACTCGACGCCCGGATAGACGTCGACGTGCCCGCGCAGCGCATGGCCGAAGATCGTCAGATAGAGCAGCGCCGTGACGACGGGCGCAAGCACCGTTTGGAACGAGACCTTCCAAAAGCGCAGGAGCTCTTTATAGAACAGGGTGCGAAAGCCGCTCATGCCAATCCCTCGACGAGTTCGGGCGCGTTCATCAGTTGAACGAAAACGTCTTCGAGGTCGGCCTTGCGTACGTCGATCTCGTCGAACGCGCAGCCCGCTGCCCGGCATTGAGCAAGGATGCGCTCGACGTCGTCGTAGCTCGACAGGCGCAGCAGATGCTGCCGAGCGTCCGCCGCGGACGGGTCGATTTCGAGCGGACGCAACTCCGTGGGCAGCACGCCTTCGGTAAAACGCACGAATAGTTGCATGCCGGCGAAGCGCTGCAGCAGTGCGCTCGTGCTGTCGAGCGCGACCACCTCGCCACGACGCAGCATGGCGATGCGGTCGCACAGCGATTCGGCTTCTTCGAGATAGTGCGTGGTCAGCACGATCGTGTGGCCTTCGCGGTTCAAGCGCGAGATGAATTTCCACAACGTTTGGCGCAACTCCACGTCGACGCCCGCCGTCGGCTCGTCGAGCACGATGACGGGCGGACGATGCACGAGCGCCTGCGCAACGAGCACGCGCCGCTTCATACCGCCCGAGAGCGCGCGCATGTTCGCATCGGCCTTCTCGGTCAGATCGAGATTGGCCATGACCTCGTCGATCCAATCGTCGTTCCGATGCAGCCCGTAATAGCCCGACTGAATCCGCAGCGTCTCGCGCACCGTGAAGAAGGGATCGAATACGAGTTCCTGCGGCACGACGCCGAGCGCGCGCCGGGCCTCGCGAAAATCGGCAACGACGTCATGCCCCCGTACCGCTACGCTGCCTTCGTCGGCGCGCGCGAGCCCCGCGAGAATGCTGATGAGGGTGGTCTTGCCCGCGCCGTTCGGGCCGAGCAGGCCGAAAAACTCGCCCTCCTCGACCGTCAAGCTGACGCCTTTGAGCGCTTGCAGCGCCTTGTAGCGCTTCTTGACGTTGCGGATTTCTATCGCTGACATGGGTGTGCGCGGCCTTTATCGGCGGCGCGCCTTTGTTTAGACGTGATTCGTGACGAACCGCGGGCACGGACGGGCTGTTGGCGCAAGCCGCGCCGGCGGCGAGCGCCGTGCCGATCGGCTGCCCGAAAAACGGTTGATTATAGGCTAAGTCAGGACTGCCCACCGGACGCCCACGCGTGCGTCGCGGTGGCGGGAGCGAGCCGCGTCAGAGCGGCGCGGCGGCGGGCGCCGAAACGCTCTGCGCAACGAATAGCGCATCGATGCCATAGACCTGGGCGAGACTTGCGAGACCATCGGGCACGTTGCGAACGCCGAGCGACTTGCCGCGCGCTTGCGCGGCGCGGCGCCAGGCGAGCAGCACGGCAAGCGCCGACGAATCGAATTGCGTGAGTTGGGCACAATCGACTGCCGTCGCGCCGGCCTCGATGCGGGCCAAGCCGGCCGCGAGCGCGGCCGTCGCGCTCGCATGTGTGAGCGTCGCGCCGGTGGCGAAACAGCTCGTATCGAGGCTCATGACGGTTGCTGGCCCGCGGCGAGTTGCTGGTTGCGCTGCGTCAGGAACTGCAGCAAGCCGCTTACGCCGCCTTGGCTGATCTTTTCGGCGAACTGCTGCTGGTACGCCTGAATCAGCCACGCGCCGGCGACGTTCAGATCGTAGACACGCCAGCCTTGCGGGGTCTTGTACAAACGGTAGTCGAGTTCGACCGGCTGACCGTTGTTCGTGATGATCGAGCGCACGACGACGTCGGTTGCCCCCGGATCGGCACGGAACGGCCTGAACTGCACGGTTTGGTCGCGCACTTGCGACAGCGCGCCTGCGTACGTGCGGATCAAGAGCATCTTGAACTGCTCGACCATTTGGTCCTGCTGCTGCGGGGAAGCCTGGCGCCAAGCGCGGCCCATCGCCAATTGCGTCGTGCGGCGGAAATCGGTGTACGGCAGGATCTTTTGGTTCACGACCTGCGTGATCTTGTTGATGTCGCCATTCTTGATGCTCGGGTCGGTCTTGATCTGATCGAGCACCTGAGTCGTGACCGTTTTGATCATGCCGTCGGGCGAATTCGTATCGACCGTCTGCGCGAAGCCTACGCGGCTGAACGCGAACAACGCGGAAAATAAAGCAAACCAGAAGAATTTTTTCATCGTCGATCCTTAAATTTCGCGGAACCGGAATTCGAGCTCACCATGCCATGCAAGTTCGCGACCGGTCCAATATCAGGCGGCAACAGTCGTTTCGAATCGTTACCGCGCCTATCTAAACGCACGCTCAAAACGGCAGGTGAATCGTCGGCAAACCACCGCGCGGCGGCGGCACGTACTGCTGCCCCGGAACCGTCTGACTTTCACTGTTCGGGCCGCCAAGCGGCGCGGGCACGGCGATGGGTGCCGATGCGGCGCTCGTCGCGGGCGCGGCGCTCGCCGGTGAAGCAGGTGCAGGTGCAGGTGCGGTCGTGGACGCCGGCGCCGGCGCGGAACTCGACGCCGCTGCCGGTGCCGAAGCCGCCTCGGCGGCCGGCGCCGAGCCGTCATCGTACTTCGGCAGCGATTCGTCGTAGTTCGGCAGGTTATCCGCCCCGTCGCCGTCCGAGATCAGGAAGCGGCGGCGCTGCAGATACGCGTTGCGCACGAACGAGTACTTGTCGATCGCGGCGGCCGACAGTACGTCGACCGTCGTCAGCAGATTGGCGCGCGTGTTCACGAGGTTCACCCCGTACAGCGCCCAGCTCACGCTCGAGGGCTGCACGTAGCTGAGCGGGTTGCCGTAGTAATCGACGACGAGACCCGCCGCATCGCGCACCGTGCTCGGGCCGAGCAGCGGCAGCACGAGGTACGGGCCCGCCGGGACGCCGTAATGGCCGAGCGTCACGCCGAAATCGGCCGAATGCCTGGGCAGCTTCGCGAGCGTCGCGACGTCGAACAGGCCGCCGACGCCGAACACCGTATTGATGACGACGCGCATGACGTCGCCCACGCCGTCGGCGATCTTCAATTCCAGCAGTTCGTTTGCCGCGACGTAGACATCGCCGATATTGGAGAAGAAATTCGTGACGCTCGAGCGCACGGGCTGCGGCACGGCCCACTTATAGCCCTTTGCGACGGGCTTGAGCGCGTACGTGTCGACGGTGTCGTTGAATTTGAAGACGGTTCGGTTCAGGCCCTCGAGCGGATCGCCCGGCGTCGGCGTTTGGACGGACGCGCAGCCGGCCAATGCTGCCGCGGCCAAAGCAAGCGTCACGTTCTTCGCGCGCGTGGTTCGCATTATTGTTCTCCGTTGACTCACTCTGTCTGTGATTCGATCAGCTTCCGGCGCTAGCCGCCGCCGGCGAGCTAGCCGCCGGGGCGCTCGGCGCCGAAGCCGCGGGCGTCGGCGCGAGGGCAGGCGCGGCCTTCGCGCTGCCCGCATCGGCGGCCTTGCTGTAAAGGAATTGGCTGATCAAGTTTTCCAGCACGATCGCCGATTGCGTCATCGAAATCGTGTCGCCGGCCTTGAGCATCGCCGTGTCGCCGCCCGGCTCCAGCCCGATGTATTGCTCACCGAGCAGCCCGGACGTCAGAATCTTCGCCGACGTATCCTTCGGAAACGGATACTGCTTGTCGATGTCGATCGTGACCACCGCCTGATAAGTATTCGTATCGAAGCCGATCGACGAGACACGCCCCACGACGACGCCCGCGCTCTTCACGGGCGCGCGCACCTTCAGCCCGCCGATGTTGTCGAACTTGAGCTCGACGGGATAGGTCGGCTGGAACGACAGCGAGCTCATGTTGCCGACCTTGAGCGCGAGAAAGAATACCGCGATCAAGCCCAGCAGCACGAACAAGCCGACCCAAAAGTCGAGAACAGTCTTTTTCATCGTCATTCCAACAAAGAAAGATTGGCTGAGCGCGGCGCGCACCGCCGGGCGCATCAGCTAAACGCGTCAACTGAACATCAGCGCCGTCAGCAGGAAATCGAGCCCGAGCACGGCGAGCGACGCGTAGACGACCGTGCGCGTCGTCGCCAGCGACACCCCTTCGGGCGTCGCCTTGGCTTCGTAGCCTTGGAACAGTGCGATGAACGTCACCGCGAAGCCGAACACGACGCTCTTGATGACGCCGTTGCCGACGTCGCGCCAGACGTCGACGCCGCCTTGCATTTGCGACCAGAACGCGCCGGCGTCGACGCCGATCAAGAGCACGCCGACGACATAGCCCCCGAGCACGCCCAACGCGCTGAAGATCGCCGCGAGGATCGGCATCGAGATGATCCCGGCCCACATGCGCGGCGCGAGTACGGTGGCAATCGGATCGACCGCCATCATTTCGAGCGCGGTCAGTTGCTCGCCGGCCTTCATGAGGCCGATTTCGGCCGTCAGCGACGTGCCCGCCCGCCCCGCGAACAGCAGCGCGGTCACGACGGGCCCGAGTTCGCGCACGAGCGAGAGCGCGACGAGCAGCCCCAGCGCCTGCTCGGAGCCGTAGCGGTTCAACGTGTAGTAGCCCTGCAAGCCGAGCACGAAGCCGACGAACAGCCCCGACACCGCGATGATGACGAACGAGTAATTGCCGACGAAGAAGATCTGCTTGACGACGAGGCGGGGCCGGCGCAGCAGCGCGAGCCCCTCCAGGACGATGCGCAGGAACATCCGCGTCGCGTAGCCCGTGCGCGTGACGCGGCCGATGACCCAATGTCCGAGTGCGCTGATCATGGCCGCCCCCCCAAGCCGAAATCCGCCGCGAGCGTCGCCTGCGTCGGGTAGTGGAAACGGAAAGGGCCGTCGGGCGCGCCGTCGATGAACTGCCGCACGGTCGGGTCTACGGATTCACGCAGTTGCGCGGGGGTGCCGTGCGCAAGAACCGTCCCGTTCGCGAGAAAGTAGACGTAATCGGCGATCGCAAACGATTCGGGCACGTCGTGCGTAACGAGGATCGACGTAGCACCGAGCGCCTGGTTCAGCGTGCGGATCAAATTCGCCGTGATGCCGAGCGAAATCGGGTCGAGACCGGCGAACGGCTCGTCGTACATCATCAACTCGGGATCGAGCGCGATCGCGCGCGCCAGCGCCACGCGCCGCGCCATGCCGCCCGAGATCTGCGACGGCGCGAGATCGCGTGCGCCGCGCAGCCCCACCGCATTCAATTTCATGAGAACGAGGTCGCGAATCAGCGCCTCCGGCAAATCGGTGTGCTCGCGTAGCGCGAAAGCAACGTTCTCGAACACCGACATGTCGGTGAACAGCGCCCCGAACTGAAACAGCATGCCCATCTTGCGGCGCAGCGCGTAAAGACCTTCGCGCGTTTGCTTGCCGACGTCGCGGCCTTGAAACAGCACCTCGCCGCGCCGCGCGCGCTCGAGGCCGCCGATCAAGCGCAGCACCGTCGTCTTGCCGCCGCCGGAGCCGCCCATGACGGCCACGACCTGGCCGCGCGCAAAGCGCATGTTCAGGTTCGAAAGGACGAGACGATCTTCGCCGTAGCCGAAGTCGACGTTGCGAAGCTCGAGAAGGGTCTCGGAGGATGAAGGCGGCACGAAGCGGGCTTTCCTTTTACGCGGAAGCGAAATTATAGGGCCTCAGCGATAACCCTGTGATGACGCGACCATTACCGCGCGCGCAACGGTGCGTTGCCGGCTACCTGCGTTCGGATGCAGCCCGCGAACGACCTAGATCATGAAAGCCTGCCGTAAGCGCTCGACAGCCTGCGCCGGATCGGGCGCCGCGGTGACCGCGCTCACGACCGCCGCGCTGCCCACGCCCGTCGCGAGCACGGCCGCAAGCCGGCTCAGGTCGATGCCGCCGATGGCGACGAGCGGCACGTGCGCGCCGAGGAGCCGCACGTAGCGTTCGAGCCGTACGAGCCCCTGCGGCGGCGTGACGAGCGTTTTCGTCCCAGTCGGAAATATGGCGCCGAACGCAAGGTAGCTCGGCCGGAAATGCAACGCCCGCAGCATCTCGTAGTAACCATGCGTCGATAGGCCGAGCCGCATCCCGGACGCCGCGATCGCGGCCAGATCGGCCGTTTCGAGGTCTTCCTGCCCCAGATGCACGCCGTATGCCCCGGCTTGCGCCGCCTCACGCCAATGGTCGTTGATGAACACGCGGGCCTGGTGGCGGCGGCCGCAGGCGACGGCGCGCGCGATTTCGTCGCGAAGCTGCTCGGGCGTCGCGTCTTTCACCCGCAGTTGCACGGTCGCAACGCCCAGCGCGAGCACGCGCTCGACCCATTGCGCGCTCGGGACGACCGGATAGAGCCCGAGCCGCGACGGGCAAGAAGGGAACGACTGCGCGGGGGCGGCGGGCAAGCCGGCGGCACGCGGAAAGCGCGACAGATCGATGGGCCAAGCCTCTTCGCCGCGCGTCTCGTCACCATCGCACCAAGCGAGCGCGAGCACGAGTGCGTCGTGAGGCTCGAAGCCGCAATCGAGAAACGCCGCCAGTGCCGCGAGCCAGTCCTCGGCGAGCACGCCTTCCAGCACGAAACGCTCGCCGCCGCCCGTCGTCAGCGCCGCGCCGGCCGTGCCGACTTCGATCACGCCCGCGCCGGCCGCGCGCCAGGCCACCATGTCGCGAGGCTCGGCCTGACGGCCGATCACGACAACGAGATCGCCCGCGCGCGCCGTATCGGGCGCGGTGAGGCAAATGCGCCATGCCGTAACCGCGGCCGGCCAATCGCCGAGCCGCACGCGGATACGTTCGGCCGCCTCGATCAGTTCATCGGCAGGCGGCCAGAACAAGTCGCGATCGGACAGTGCCAGTCTTTTCATGCCTCACTCCGTGCGGCGCGGGTCGCGGCTGCCCGGCTCGGCCGCGACCGAAGTCGATCCAAACCGTCGATCCGCACGCTTACCGCCCTCATGACCGATCCTGGTGCCAAAACGGCATACCGACGATGGGCGTGCTCGCCTGCGCGCTCTCGCGCTCGGCCATCGGCCCGGCCACGTACGCGTCGCGGCCCGCCTGCACCGCCAGCGCGAACGCACGCGCCATCGCGGCCGGGTGCGTCGCCTGCGACACCGCGGTGTTGAGCAACACCCCGTCGAAGCCCCATTCCATGACCTGACACGCGTGCGACGGCACACCGAGCCCCGCATCGACGATCAGCGGCACGTCCGGCAGCCGCTCGCGCAGCACGCGCAAGCCATACGGATTGACGACGCCCTTGCCGGTGCCGATCGGCGCACCCCACGGCATCAGTGCCTCGCAGCCCACATCGAGCAGCCTGCGCCCCACGACGAGATCCTCGGTGCAGTAGGGCAGCACCTTGAAACCGTCCTTGACGAGCCGCTCGGCCGCTTCGATCAAGCCGATCGGGTCGGGCTGCAGCGTGTAGTCGTCGCCGATCAGTTCGAGCTTGATCCAATCGGTCTCGAATACCTCGCGCGCCATATGGGCCGTCGTCACCGATTCGGCCACGCTCTGGCAGCCGGCCGTATTCGGCAGGAGCGGCACGCCGCGCGCCTTGAGCAAATCGAAGAAGCCTGCCTCGGCCGTCTGCGCGTTCATCTGCCGGCGCAGCGCGACCGTCACCATGCCGGGTCGCCCGGCGTCGATCGAATCGGCCAGCGATTGCAGCGACGGATACCGCGACGTGCCGAGCAACACGCGGCTCGCGAAAGTTTCGCCGTAAAGCGTCAACACGTCGGCGGAAAGGGAGACGGGTTCGGAAGCGGAATTCATCGGATGTCCTGATGTGCTCGAATGAGGTACTCGACTACGGAGAGACTCGAAAAGCCGGGCGACGCTCAACCGCCCGCCACGGGATGGACGACGTCGATCTTGTCGCCCGCCCGCAAGGCCCGCGCCGCATGCTGGCCGCGCGCGACGAATTCGCCGTTCAACGCGACGGCGAATGGCGGACGCGCGCCGAAAACCGACAGCGCGTCGGCGAGCGTCGCTTGCTCGGGCAGCGACAACGGAGTTTGGTTGACTTGAACATCCATGATCAGCGGTACGTTTCGCGTTTGACGATGTTGACTATGACTAAAAAACAGCGGCTCGAGCGTTAGGGGCGCAGGGGATTCGTTCCGACAGCGGGCATGCCGTCACACGCCGGCGACCGGCATGAGCGGCGCGCCCGATGGGAGCTTCACTTGCGACGCGGCGCAATGGAGCATCGTCGCCCAGGGCGACGCTTCACGCAGCGCGCCGAACGCGTCGGCATCTTTCACCTGTCCCGTCAGCAGCGCGGCGGCCAGATCGGCGGCCGCCCTCGACACCTCCGGCACGATCATATAGCCGTGCCGGTACAGTCCATTTACGCTCAGCGTTTGCGCGCCGTCCCACGTAATCGAGGGACGATGATCGGGCAGCGTGGGGCGGCACTGCGTATTGAGTTCGAGAATACGCGCCTCGCCGAAGCCGGGATGAACGGCGAACGCGGCGCTCAACAGTTCGAGGGCGGAGCGCACGCTGACGGGCGACATATCCTCGCCTTCGATCTCGGTGGCGCCCACGACATAGACGTCGTCCTCTTTCGGCGCCAAATAGATCGGATAGCGGGGGTGAAGCAGTCGCACGGGACGCGTGAGCCCGATGCCGGGCGCCTTCACGCGCGCCACTTCGCCGCGAATGCCGCGCAGCGACGGCAGCACCGGTTTCGCGCCGAGCCCGCGGCAATCGATCGTCACGCGCGCACGCGGCCGCGCAAGGTCGTCCACGCTCGTATTCCAATGCGTGACCACGCCGCGCTCGGCCAATCCGGCGGCAAGCGCACGCAACACCTGGCGGTTGTCGAGCTGGCCCTCGCGCGGCATCAGCCACCCCGTCGCGAAACGTCCCGCCAGCGCGGGCTCGGCGGCGGCCAACGCGTTGCCGTCGACGCGCGCGAACCCGCCGTCGGCGAGCAGCGCGGCCGGCGCGTTGGCTCGCACGCGGCGCTCGAACAGCGACGCCTCCGCGCGGTCCGCGTGGTGCCAAACGATCAGCGAGCCGTTGCGCTGAAAGAACACGGGCTCGGGCAGCGCCGCGATGATGCGCGGCCACTCGTCGAGCGACGCCGCGCCGAGTTCGACGATCAGCGGCTCGGCCACGGCCGCCTCCGCGAGCGGCGCCAGCATCGCGGCCGCAACCCATGCGGCGGAAGCGGAACCGGAGGCGTCGCCACGTTCATAGAGTGCGACCTGATGGCCGGCGCCGGCGAGCCGCCAAGCGACGAGCCGGCCGCAAAGGCCCCCGCCGAGCACGGCGAAATCGGGCAGCGACGGCGTTCCGGTTGAAACAACTGAAGATTGGGCGGTCATCGGATCGATCCTTTTCGTACGGCCAAGCGAGCGCACGTACACAAGGACGAAACCGGCCGGTGAGGCCGGCCGGGCGCGCGGCGTCGACAAGACGCGAGCGGAGCCCGGCGGGGAGGACGACCCGCGAAAGCGGCGTCCAACGCAAAGCGTTCCCGAAACTTCCCGCGCCGGTATTACCCGGATCGGGTGCGAAGGGTCTCTCTCAGCCTCGCGCTAGTACGGCAAACGTCGTACGAGCCACCTGCAACAGTGCGAAGCACCCCTGTTTCGTCGTCGGCCATTAGACCATAAAAGACCGAGCGCCCGCAAACGCGCGACGAGCGGCCGCACCGCAATGAGCGCGCCCTTTTTTTCTCCCATCGTCGCACGCGTGCGGAAGGGCGCCGCGTCGCTCTCTGGCACAATGTCCGATCACGGCACGCCGATCACGTCCCTTGCCAGTGCGGCACATGGCCTGCTTTCGAGCACGGTGCGGCGCTAAGCGATGGGCAATGAGCGCGGTTGGCCGTAAAGACTCGTTAAGGCTCGTTTAAGAGGCTCGCGCAACAATCCGCGGCGACAAGACATCGAGGCGCGCGCCCCTGTCGTCGAGTCGCGCACCTGATTCGGAAACACCGTTCGGAACCCCTATGACTGCGTCCCTCACCCCCGTCCCTGCGCGCGACGACTCGCCGTCCCCCACCCTTTCGGCCTCGGCCTGGGGCCTCATCAAGCCGTACTGGGTATCGGAGGACTGGAAAGCCGCCTGGGGCTTGCTGGTGACGATCATCGTCATCAATCTGGTCATCGTCGCGATCAACGTTTGGTTCAACCAGTGGTCCGCGAAGTTCAACAATGCACTGGTGTCGAAAGACGTTCCGCAATTCTGGCGTCAGCTCACGCTGTTCGTCATCGCGGCCTTCATCTTCATCACCCTGGCTGTTTATCGCGTCTACCTGCGTCAGATGCTCGAGTTCCGCTGGCGCCAGTGGCTGACCAACCGGTATCTGCGAGCATGGCTAGGCGAACGCGCGTTCTATCGCATCGAGCGCGATCGGCTGGCCGACAACCCCGACCAGCGGATCAGCGACGATCTTCAATCGTTCGCCTCGAACACGCTCGAGCTCTCGCTCGGCATCCTGTCGACGATCGTCACGCTGTTCTCGTTCATTACAATCCTTTGGACCATCGCCGGCCCGCTGACGCTCAAGCTCGCCGGCGCGAGCTGGACGATACCGGGCTATATGGTGTGGGTAGCCGCCATCTACGCGATCGCCGGGTCCTATGTGATTCATAAGGTGGCTCACCCGCTCGTTTCGATCACCTACCAGCAACAACGCGTTGAAGCAGACTTCCGCTTCGGGCTCATCCGCCTGCGCGAAAACTCCGAACAGATTGCGCTGTACGACGGCATGCGGACCGAAGAAGGCAGCGCGCTGAATGTTTTCGCGCGGATTCGCGATAATTGGTGGCGCGTCATGAAGTACACGCGCCGCCTGAATTTCGCATCGATCTTTTACGGACAGGCAGCCATCATCTTCCCTACGTTGGTCGCGTCTCCTCGATACTTCGCGGGCGCCTTCACCTTCGGCGTGCTGATGCAGATCGCGGACGCTTTCAGCACCGTCAGCAATTCGTTCTCCTGGTTCATCAACAATTACTCGTCGCTCGTCGAATGGCGTGCCACCGTCAATCGTCTGCGTGAATTCGGCCGCGTGATCCAAAGCCCGCATCTGCGCGAATCGGTGTCGCCCGCTACCGAGCACGGCGGCATCAATCTGCATTACGTCGATGCGAACACGCTCACGACGAACGACCTGCAACTCGCACTACCCAACGGCACGCCGCTTGCCTCGATCGCCAACGTCACCGTGAAGCCAGGCTCGCGCTGGCTCGTGCGCGGCCCGTCCGGCGCCGGCAAGAGCACGCTGCTGCGCGCGTTCGCCGGGCTCTGGCCGTTCGGCGACGGCGCCATCGACGCACCGGTGGGCGCCCGCACGATGTTCGTGCCGCAGCAGAGCTATTTGCCGATCGGCACGCTCAAGGCAGCGCTCACCTATCCGTCACCGGGCGATGCGTTCTCCGACGAAGCCTGCGCCGATGCACTGCGCGCCTGTCGCCTCGATGACTACGTGGAGCGTCTGACCGAATCGGCACATTGGACGCGCGTGCTGTCTCCGGGCGAGCAGCAACGCCTGGCCGCCGCGCGCGCGCTACTGCACAAGCCCGACTTCCTGTTCCTCGACGAAGCGACGAGTGCGCTCGATCCCGCGAACGAAGCGCACGTTTACCGCTTGCTCGTCGACCGGCTGCCGGGCACGGCGATCGTCAGCGTGGCCCACCGTGAATCGCTCGTTGCAATGCACGAGCATGTGCTCGACATCGCGCGCGCCGATGAGCGCGCCGTCGCGTAAAGACGCAAGGGCGTCCATGACGATGCTGTTTCGGCAGCGATAAGGTGAATGAATAACCGCTATGCGGTACAGGCAAGCGAGCGCCGCCGACAGACGAACCGTGCCGCGCATCAAACCGGCGGCACGCCTACCGAGGCGAGCGCACGGTAGCGCGCGCCGTGCCGCGCGAGCGTGCTCGAATAGAGCGTCAGCGTATCGAAACGGGGAATGACTTGGAGCCTCGCCGCGTCGGGCGGCGACCCGGCTGAGGAACGCACTCGGCCGACGGCCGCTTCGCGCGCGGGCCGCGCCGAACGAGCGAAGCGCGCCAGCGTAATGTGAGGCCGAAAAGGACGATGATCGTCGATCGGCAAGCCAAGCCCGGCGACGAGCTCGCGCACACGCATTTCGAGCGTGGCCAGCCCATCTTCCCCAGCAAACGGCACGACCACGAGCCGCGGATGCGCCGCGCTCGGCCAGTATTCGCTGCACTGAGCGCGTTGCGCCGGCAACGGCGCCACGACCGAGCCCAACCGCGCCGCAAGCTGCGCGCCCTGCTCGGGTGGAACGCTGCCGAGAAACGCCACCGTCATATGAAGCTGGTCGACGCCGATACGCCGTGCGGCCGTGCCGACGGGCATCGCCGCCAACGCATCGCGCGTGACCGCATCGGGCACGAGCGCGATGAAGCAGCGATGCCAATCGTCGTCGACGGCCTCGCGCGCAATCATACGATCAGCGCGGCAACTCCGAACTGCCCATCAAGTAGGCATCGACGGCGCGCGCGCATTGGCGGCCTTCGCGGATCGCCCAGACGACGAGCGATTGCCCGCGGCGCATGTCGCCCGCCGCGAACACCTTGTCGACGGACGTGTAGTAGGCGCGCTCGCCCTCGGTCGATGCCCGCACGTTGCCGCGCGCATCCTTGTCGACGCGCAAGGCGTCGAGCACGGGTGCGACCGGCTGCGTGAAGCCCATTGCGAGCAGCACGAGGTCGGCCTTGATTTCGAACTCGGAGCCCGGCACTTCCTGTATCTTGCCGTCCTTCCATTCGACGCGCGCGGCGATGAGCTTCTCGACTTTGCCGTTCTTGCCTTCGAAGCGCTTGGTCGCGACCGACCAGTCGCGGCTGCAGCCTTCCTCATGCGACGACGACGTGCGCAGCTTGATCGGCCAATACGGCCAGACCAGAGGCTTGTTCTCCTCTTCGGGCGGCTGCGGCAGCAACTCGAATTGCGTCACGCCCTTCGCGCCGTGCCGGTTCGACGTGCCGACGCAGTCCGAGCCCGTATCGCCGCCGCCGATCACGACGACGTGCTTGCCCTTCGCGAGCAGTTGATCGACCACTTTGTCGCCGGCGTTGACCTTGTTCTGCTGCGGCAAGAACTCCATCGCGAAATGGATACCGGCGAGCTCGCGCCCTGGCACCGGCAGATCGCGCGGCGTCTCGGCGCCGCCCGCGATCACGACCGCGTCGAACTGCTCCTTGAGCGCCTCGGGCGTGATCGTTTCCTTCGCCGTGTTGCCGATGTGCGCCGGCAGCGGCTCCTTGCCGATGAACACGTTCGTGCGGAACGTGACGCCCTCGGCCTCCATCTGGCGCATGCGCCGGTCGATCAGCCACTTCTCGAGCTTGAAGTCGGGGATGCCGTACCGCAGCAGGCCGCCGATCCGGTCGTTCTTCTCGAACACGGTCACCTCGTGGCCGGCGCGCGCGAGCTGCTGTGCAGCCGCCATGCCGGCGGGACCGGAACCCACGACGGCAATCTTCTTGCCCGTCTTCTTCTTGGGCGGCTGGGGCACGACCCAGCCTTGGCTCCAGGCCTTGTCGATGATCGCGTGCTCGATCGACTTGATGCCGACGGGGTCGGCGTTGATCCCGAGCGTGCACGCCGCCTCGCACGGCGCCGGGCAAATGCGGCCCGTGAACTCGGGGAAGTTGTTCGTCGAATGGAGCACGTCGATCGCGCGCTGCCAGTCCTGGTGATAAACGAGGTCGTTGAAGTCGGGAATGACGTTGTTGACGGGACAGCCGTTGTTGCAGAACGGGATGCCGCAGTCCATGCAACGCGCGCCTTGAATCTTCGCGTCGTCGTCGGTAAGCGCGAGCACGAATTCCTTGTAGTGCTTCACGCGGGCGAGCGGGGCCTCGTAGTGCTCGTGGCGGCGCTCAAACTCGAGAAAACCGGTTGCCTTGCCCATAAGGTGCTCTTCTTTCCAAAATCGTCGATATCGGGGTGGGCCGGCAAGTCGCGCGCGCATCCGAATCGAGCGCGCAGCCTGCTTCGCCGGCCGCGGGGTCATGTCAGGGCGCGCGTCTTACGAGCGCGGCGCCTGCGTGCGGCAGTCGCTTCACGCGCCAGCGTTAGGCGGCCATCGCCTCCTTGGCGGCCTTCTTGGCAGCCAACTCGCCGAGCGCGCGCTTGTACTCGGTCGGGAAGACCTTGACGAACTGCCGGCGCGACGCGTCCCAGTTCTCGAGCAGCGCCTTTGCGCGCGGCGAACCCGTGAACTGGAAGTGCCGCTCGACGAGGCCCTTGAGCACCGCTTCGTCGGTCAGGTCGAGGTGCCACAACCCGCGATCGACCGTGCGCTCTTGCTCGGCCTGCTGCAGCACGGGCTCGAGCGCCACCATCGCCTTGTTGCACTTGCTCGCGAACGTGCCGTCGGCATCGTAGATGAACGCCACGCCGCCCGACATGCCCGCCGCGAAGTTGCGGCCGGTCTCGCCGAGCACGACGACGGTGCCGCCCGTCATGTATTCGCAGCCGTGATCGCCCGTGCCCTCGACGACGGCACTCGCCCCCGAGTTGCGCACGCAGAAGCGCTCGCCCGCCACGCCGCGCAGATACGCTTCGCCTTCGAGCGCCCCGTACATCACCGTATTGCCGCAGATGATGTTTTCTTCCGACTTGCCGCGAAAGTCGTTCGTCGGGCGGATGATGATGCGCCCGCCCGAAAGCCCCTTGCCGACATAGTCGTTGCCGTCGCCGACGAGATCGAGCGTCACGCCGCGCGCGAGGAACGCACCGAAGCTCTGCCCCGCCGTGCCCTTCAACTGGATGTGGATCGAGTCGTCGGGCAGCCCGTCATGGCCGTGCTTCTTCGCGATCACGCCCGAGAGCATCGCGCCGACGCTGCGGTTGACGTTGCGCACGGGCTGAATGAACGAGACGTGCTCGGCGTTCTCGATCGCGGCGCGCGCCTTCTCGATGAGCGTGTGATCGAGCGCGCGCGACAGGCCGTGATCCTGCTCCTCGACGTGCTTGCGCGCGACTTCGTTCGCCACCTGCGGCTGATAGAAGACGTTCGTGAAGTCGAGTCCCTTCGCCTTCCAATGCTCGATGCCCTTCTTCATGTCGAGCAGGTCCGCGCGACCGATGAGGTCTTCGAACTTGCGAATACCGAGCTGCGCCATGATTTCGCGCACTTCCTCGGCTACGAAGAAGAAGTAGTTGACGACGTGCTCGGGCTGGCCCTGGAACCGCGCGCGCAGCACCGGATCTTGCGTTGCGACGCCGACGGGGCAGGTATTCAGATGACACTTGCGCATCATGATGCAGCCCTCGACGACGAGCGGAGCCGTCGCGAAGCCGAACTCGTCGGCGCCCAGCAGCGCGCCGATGACGACGTCGCGGCCCGTCTTCATCTGACCGTCGGCCTGCACGCGGATACGGCCGCGCAGGCGGTTCAGCACGAGCGTCTGCTGCGTCTCGGCAAGACCGAGTTCCCACGGCGTGCCGGCATGCTTGACCGACGACAAGGGCGATGCGCCCGTGCCGCCGTCATGGCCGGCGATCACGACGTGATCGGCCTTCGCCTTGGCAACGCCCGCGGCCACCGTGCCGACGCCCACTTCGGAGACGAGCTTCACCGAAATGCTCGAAACCGGATTGACGTTCTTCAGATCGTGGATGAGCTGCGCCAAGTCCTCGATCGAATAGATGTCGTGGTGCGGCGGCGGCGAAATCAGGCCGACGCCCGGCACCGAGTAGCGCAGCTTGCCGATGTATTCGGACACCTTGTGGCCCGGCAACTGACCGCCTTCGCCAGGCTTCGCGCCTTGCGCCATCTTGATCTGGATCTGGTCGGCCGAGGCCAGATACTCGGCCGTCACGCCGAAGCGGCCCGATGCCACCTGCTTGATCTTCGAGCGCAGCGAATCGCCGTCCTTGAGCGCAATGTCGCGCACCACTTCAGGACCGATCACGGAAGCGAGCGTGTCGCCGTTCTTGATCGGGATGCCGCGCAGCTCGTTGCGATAGCGGTTTTCGTCCTCGCCGCCCTCGCCCGTGTTCGACTTGCCGCCGATGCGGTTCATCGCGACCGCGAGCGTCGCGTGCGCTTCGGTGCTGATCGAGCCGAGCGACATCGCGCCCGTCGCGAAGCGCTTGACGATGTCCTTGGCCGATTCGACTTCGTCCAGAGCGATCGCCTTCGTCGGCTCGACCTTGAACTCGAACAGGCCGCGGAACGTCATGTGACGACGCGTCTGATCGTTGATCAAGTGCGCGTATTCCTTGTAGGTCTGGTACGAGTTGCTGCGCGTCGAATGCTGGAGCTTGGCGATCGCGTCGGGCGTCCACATATGGTCCTCGCCGCGCACGCGATAGGCGTACTCGCCGCCGGCGTCGAGCATGTTCGCGAGCACCGGGCTGTCGCCGAACGCTTCGCGGTGCAGGCGAATCGCTTCCTCGGCCACGTCGAAAAGGCCGATGCCGCCCACCTTCGAGGCCGTGCCCCTGAAGTACTTCTCGACGAGATCGCCGGCCAGCCCGACCGCTTCGAAGATCTGCGCACCCGTGTAGGACATGTAGGTCGAGATGCCCATCTTCGACATGACCTTCTGCAGGCCCTTGCCGACCGCCTTCGTGAAGTGGTAGACGGCCTTCTCGGGCGAGAGATCGCCCTTGAGCCCGTGCGCCATTTGCGCGAGCGTTTCCATCGCCAGATACGGGTGCACCGCTTCCGCACCGTAGCCTGCGAGCAGCGCGAAGTGGTGAACCTCGCGCGCCGAACCTGTTTCGACGACGAGGCCCGTGCTCGTGCGCAGCCCTTGCGAGACGAGGTGCGTGTGAATCGCGGCCGTGGCGAGCAGCGCGGGAATCGCGACGTTGTCACGGTCGGTGCGGCGATCGGAAACAATCAGCATGTTGTAGCCGGACTTGACCGCATCGACGGCCTCGGCGCACAGCGACGCGAGCCGCGCCTCGATCCCTTCCTTGCCCCAGGCGACGGGATAGCAGATGTTGAGCTCGTAGGAGCTGAACTTGCCGCCCGTGTACTGATCGATCGCGCGGATCTTCGCGATGTCCTTGAAGTCGAGCACCGGCTGCGACACTTCGAGCCGCATCGGCGGGTTGATGTTGTTCGTGTCGAGCAGGTTCGGCTTCGGGCCGACGAACGAGACGAGCGACATCACCATGTTCTCGCGGATCGGGTCGATCGGCGGATTCGTGACCTGTGCGAAAAGTTGCTTGAAGTAGTGGTAGAGCGTCTTGTTCTTGTTCGACATCACGGCGAGCGGCGAATCGTTGCCCATCGAGCCGATCGCCTCCTCGCCTTGCTGCGCCATCGGCGCCATCAAGAACTTCACGTCCTCTTGCGTATAGCCGAACGCCTGCTGGCGATCGAGCAGCGCCGCTGCCTCACGGCGCTCGGTCGCGACGTCCTCGGCCTTCGGCTCGATCTCGTCGAGCTTGATGCGCACGGCGTCGATCCAGCTCTTGTACGGCTTCGCGTTCGCGAGGTTGTCCTTCAGTTCCTTGTCGCCGATGATGCGGCCGTGTTCCATGTCGATGAGGAACATCTTGCCCGGCTGGAGGCGCCACTTCTTGACGATCTTCGATTCGGGAATCGGCAGCACGCCCGATTCCGACGCCATGATGACGAGATCGTCCTCGGTGATGATGTAGCGCGCCGGACGCAGCCCGTTACGGTCGAGCGTCGCGCCGATCTGACGGCCGTCGGTGAACGCGATCGCGGCGGGGCCGTCCCACGGCTCCATCATCGCGGCGTGGTACTCGTAGAACGCGCGACGGTTCTCGTCCATCAGCGTGTGCTGCTCCCACGCCTCGGGAATCATCATCATCATCGCGTGCACGAGCGGGTAGCCCGCCATCACGAGCAGCTCGAGACAGTTGTCGAACGATGCGGTATCGGATTGGCCCGGGTAGATCAACGGCCACAGCTTGGGCAGATCGTCGCCGAGCACGGCGCTCGCGATCGCGCCCGTGCGCGCGTTGAGCCAGTTGACGTTGCCCTTGACGGTGTTGATCTCGCCGTTGTGGGCGATCATCCGGTACGGGTGCGCGAGTTCCCACGCCGGGAACGTGTTCGTCGAAAAGCGCTGGTGCACGAGCGCAAGCGCCGAGACCACGCGCTCGTCCTGCAAGTCGCGGTAGTAGACGCCCACTTGCCCCGCCAGCAGCAGCCCCTTGTAGACGACCGTGCGCGCCGACATCGACGGCACGAAGTACTCCTTGCCGTGCTTGAGCTTGAGCGCCTGAATGCGGTGGCTCGCCGTCTTGCGGATCACGTAGAGCTTGCGCTCGAGCGCGTCGGTCACCATGATGTCGCGGCCGCGGCCGATGAAGATCTCGCGGATCACGGGCTCGGTCGCCTTCACGGCCGGGGAAATCGGCATCGCGTGGTCGACGGGCACGTCGCGCCAGCCGAGCACCACCTGCCCTTCCGCCTTCACCGTCCGCTCGAGTTCCTGCTCGCAGGCCAAACGCGACGCGTGCTCCTTCGGCAAAAAGATCATGCCGACGCCGTACTCGCCGGCCGGCGGCAACGTCACGCCCTGGCGCGCCATCTCTTCGCGATAGAACGCGTCGGGGATCTGAATCAAGATGCCCGCGCCGTCGCCCATCAGCGGATCGGCACCGACGGCGCCCCGGTGATCGAGATTCTCCAGAATCTTCAGACCTTGCTGAATGATGCCGTGGCTCTTCTGGCCCTTGATATGGGCGACAAAGCCGACGCCGCAGGCATCGTGCTCGTTCGTTGGGTCGTACAGACCTTGGGCGGCGGGGACCGAATGGATCGGTTGTTGGTCGTTCATAGGGGACACCGTCTATCAGAGGCCGTAGCGGCCGTTCGCATGAGGTTGAGTGCAGTATTCGGCGCGAATCGCAGCGCTAAAGGCGGTTCGCATCGAGTACTGCACTTGTCGCGTATGGCCGGGGGATGGGAGGCACCGCGTCGGCAGACCGAGCTTATGGCTCGGGCGTCCGCCGGAAATCGGAATATACGCGACGAATCAAAGGAATAGCAAACAAAATGTGATGATAAGACCCTATTAAACAGGGCGCATCGATTTTGTGCCTATTTATTGGGGTCGCATCAATATGGGGCAAACAAAAACGGCACCGCCGGGTGCCGTCGTTTGCGCCCCATGCAAGAGCGAAGCCGGGCGAACGCTTTCGTCCGACTTTATCGCGCATGCCGTGCTACTGTTGAGGCGTTTGAGGCGTCTCCCGCACTTTCTTGGGCCGGCCGCGCGGCAGCGGCGACACGCGCCGGTTCGCCGCCCGCGCGGCCCACTCGCGATACGAGTCGCCGCCGAGCACCCAGCCCTTGAGCGTGGCTTGCTGGAGTTCGTTGGCCTCGCGCTCGTCGAGCGGTTGCTCGCACAGTTCCTTGTAGGCGCGCTGCCTTTCGAACGGTGTGTTGCCGAGCGACCAATAGAGCGGATGGTCGGTCACGAGGCTATCGACGGTCAGCCCGATGTGATGCCGGTAGCTCGACCATCGATAGTCTTCCGCTGCGCCGACGAGTTGGGCCCGCAAGGGACACAACTCGATGACGCGGCTCGCGAGCAGGAAGTAGCGCTCGCCCTCGATGACCGTCGCGCGGTAGCGTCCCTCCCAGAGGGTGCCGCGCCGAGCATATCGGCGGTTGAAGTGCGCCACGTAGCGACGGCCTACGGCCTGCATGGCTTTGGGCAAGCTCGTCTCGTCATTGGGCGTGACGAGCAACTGCACCGCGCCCGGCATGAGGACGTAGGCATGAACCTCTAGGTGATGATCGCGCGAGGCGGCTTTCAAGCAATCGACGAATAGCTCGTAATCCTGCTCGTCGACGAAGGCGGGCTGCTGATCGAGTCCGCGCAGGATGACGTGCTGCGGCTGTTTTGGGACGTAGAGACGTGCGAGCCGTGCCATGCTGGATTCCGTTTAGTACGTTGGTGATTACCCCAAGGGACGATGCGTCGCTTCGAGCGTTTGCGAAGACGCACGCGGCTTCGAGAGAACACGCGCCCCGCTTAGGGAGAATGCTCTAGCGTGCGCGCTTGGTTTGTTTCAAACCTTCTACTCATAATAGGCGGGCCTTTCATGGAGGAGCACATAGATGAAATTAAAACAGGCCATTACAGCGGCCGTGGCAGCGTTTGCTTGCGCACAAGCGGCTCATGCCCAAACGGCCGGGACGTTTTACGTGACGGCGGGGTGGTTCCACTTCGCGCCTCAAAGCAGCAGCGATCCGCTGGAGCTGCTCAGCGTGGGCGGCACACCCGTGAACGCCTATCAACCCAACACCGGCGCCAGCATCGATAGTTCCGACACATTCGGCGGCAGCCTCGGCTACTACGTCACCGACCACATCTCCACGGAGTTGGAACTCGGTATTCCGCCGAAGTTCGACATCGACGGCACCGGACAGCTTTCGGCGTTCGGCAAGCTCGGGAGCGCGAAGCTGTGGTCCCCGGCGCTGCTCGTCAAATGGAACTTCTTGAGCCCCGCGGACAAGTTCCGCCCGTATCTCGGCGTCGGTGTCACGCGCGTCTGGTTCACGGACGCCGAAATCACGAACGGCGAGTTCGAGTCGAACGTCTTGCACGGTCCGACCTCGGTCTCGACGGATCGTTCCTGGGCGCCTGTGTTCAACGCGGGTTTCAACTATTCGTTCAATAAACATTGGTTCGCCGGCCTGTCGATTTCTTACATCCCGGTGAGCGTCACCGCCAACTTGACGTCGACGAACGCCGGACCATTCGGTTTGACGGTTCAATCGCAAGCAAAGATCAGGCTCAACCCGATCGTCACCTACGCGAAGATCGGCTACGCCTTCTAAAGCCTAGTTCGAAATTCGACGCGTGCCTATCCGCCGCCGCCCCGATGCGGCGGCGTTGTAATTTCGACCGTCTAGAAGTCGCACCGATACACTTTCTACGCGGCGTCCCTCCCCACGCGGCACTGCCCATCGCGGCATTGGATTCCTGGCACCGAAGTTGCGGCTAAGTGGTTTTCCACGCATCGGATTCGCGGGTTCGTTCATCCCGCGATTCATCGTCGACGGAGCGACCATGACCGCACTACCGAATACGCGAGACGCACTCGAAACATCTTGGAACAGCGCCGGACGCCATGCGCGCCGCATCGCACGGCACAGCCGACACGCAGCCGACGACATCGGCGGCGAAATGCGCGAGTTGCTCTCGGAATTGGAAGAAACGCTGACCGACGGCACGCAGGCCGACGCCGCCGTCTTGCGCGAGCAGATGAGAAAACGCCTCGACGCTGCGCGCGCGCGGCTCGACGGTGCACGCGAGACGATTCGCGGCCGTGCCGTCGCCACGCTCAGCGATGCGCGAGGCTACGTTCGTGAAAACCCGTGGGAGACGATGGCTGTCGTCGGCGGCGTCGCGCTGCTGACCGGTTGGCTGCTCGCGCGCAACCGTTGATGTCGTAACGACGGCGCGCGCTCGATGCAACGCGCGCCACGCGCCTCACGCGCGTCACGAAAGAAAGTTCGCGCCGATCAGATCGATACGGTCGGTGCAGATCGAATCGACGCCCCATTGCGCGAGCGTTCGCGCGCGTTCGGGATCGTTCACGGTGTAGGCAAGGATGAAGAGCCCCGCCGCCTTGATCTCGCCCACGAGCCGCGCGTCGAGCTTTCGATGATCGGCATGCAACGACACGCACGCGAGCGTGTCCGTCTGCGCGTGCCAATCGACCGGCACCGCGCCGAACAACAGCCCGCGCGGCAATTCCGGCTGCGCGTCGCGTGCGGCCGCCAGCGCGTCGAGGGAAAACGAAGACAGCAGCGGCGGCACGCCGGCGCGCGGCCACAGACGCGCCGCTTCTTGCGCGACTAGCCGCCCCGTCGCGGCTTCGCGGCCCGGGCACGGCTTGATCTCGACATTCGCGGCAAGGCCGAGGGCCGCGCAGCGCTCGTGCACTTGCGCGAGCGTCGGCATGCGCTCGCCTTGAAAGCGCGCGTCGAACCACCCCCCGGCATCGAGCGCGGCAAGCTCGTCGTAAGCCTTGCACGCGGCAGCGCCTCGGCCGTTGGACGTGCGATCGACCGTGTCGTCGTGGAGTAGGAACACGACGTCGTCAGCCGAAAGCTTCGCGTCGAACTCGATCATCTTCAGGCCGCGCCTAGCGCCGACGTCGATCGCCGCCAGCGTGTTCTCGGGGGCGAGCGAGCCGCCGCCGCGATGCGCGACGATCCGCGGATACGGCCAGCCCGACAGGCGAGCCGTCGATGGGGTCGTGCTTGTCGTCATGGCTGGGCCGTCCCTCCCGCTTTCCGAGTTACCGAGTTACCGAGTTACCGAGTTACCGAGTTACCGAGTTACCGAGTTACCGAGTTACCGAGTTACCGAGTTACCGAGTTACCGAGTTACCGAATTGCGCGTCGCCGGCTTGGACCGGCGACGCGCGTTCGTTCAGCGCTCGTTCAAAACGCGCGTTTGCCCGTTGCCGGATCGAAGAAATGCAAATGCTCGAGCGGCAACGCGGCCGGCACGGTTTCGCCGCGCTGCGGCCGATGCGCGTGCGCGAGCCGCACGGTGACGTCGTGCGAGCCCCAGCGGCCGTGAATCAGATTATCGGCGCCCAGCAACTCGCACGATTCGACAGCGAGCAACGCCTGCCCGCACCCGGCGCGCGGCGCCATGTGCTCAGGACGAATCCCGAGAATCCATTCCCGCCCGCCGGCGATCTCGCGCCCGACGCCGGCCGCGCCGGCCACCGTCAGCGCGGGGCCGCCGCCGGCCACTTCGAACGTCGCGCCGTCCGGGCTCAACGTGCCCGAGAGCAGGTTCATGGCGGGCGAGCCGATGAAGCTCGCGACGAACACGGTGGCGGGCCGCTCGTAGACCTGCGTCGGCGCGCCTATCTGTTCCGCGTGGCCGCGATTCATGACGATCACGCGCTGCGCGAGCGTCATCGCCTCGATTTGGTCGTGCGTCACGTACAGGCTCGTCGTCGCAAGCCGTGCGTGCAGACGTTGAATTTCGAGGCGCATCTGGACGCGCAGCTTCGCGTCCAGATTCGATAGCGGCTCGTCGAACAGAAACACCGACGGCTCGCGCACGATCGCACGCCCCATCGCCACGCGTTGCCGCTGGCCGCCCGAGAGTTCGCGCGGTCTGCGCGCAAGCAGCGGCTCGAGTTCGAGAATCTTCGCGGCCGCCGTCACGCGCGCCTCGATCGTCTCGCGCGCGATCCCGCGAATCTTGAGCCCATACGACATGTTTTCCCGCACGCTCATGTGCGGGTAGAGCGCGTAATTCTGAAAGACCATCGCGATGTCGCGGTCCTTCGGCTCGAGTTTGTTGACGACGCGCCCGCCGATCTCGATGTCGCCCTCGGACACGCTCTCGAGCCCCGCCACCATGCGCAGCAGCGTCGACTTCCCGCATCCCGATGGCCCCACCAGCACGACGAATTCGCCGTCGGTCACGGCGATGTCGATGCCGTGCAACACGAACTGCTTACCGTCGTACGTCTTGCGCACGCCCTTCAGAGTCAGCCCTGACATGCCCGTAATTCCTCTTGGTTTATTTTTCCGCGTCGACGAGCCCGCGCACGAACCAGCGCTGCATCGCGATGACGACGACGAGCGGCGGCAACATGGCGAGCAGCGTCGCGGCCATGACGAGGTGCCATTCCGTCGCGGTGTCGCCGCTGGCGATCATCGATTTGATGCCGACGACGGCCGTTGTCAGCGACTGCTGGTTCGTTATCAAAATCGGCCAGAGATACTGATTCCAGCCGTAGATGAACGTGATGACGAACAGCGCCGCGATGTTCGTCTTCGACAGCGGCAACACCACGTCGCGAAAGAAGCGCAGCGGGCCCGCACCGTCGATGCGCGCGGCATCCATCAACTCATCGGGGAGCGTCAGGAAGAACTGACGGAAGAGAAACGTTGCCGTCGCCGAGGCGATGAGCGGCAGCGTCAGGCCCGCATAGGTGTTCGTGAGATGCATCGACGAGACGACCTGCACGGTCGGAAAGATCCGCACTTCGACGGGAAGCATCAGCGTGATGAAGATCAGCCAAAACGCCGTGTTGCGAAACGGGAACCGAAAAAAGACGATGGCATAAGCCGAAATGATCGACACGGCGATCTTGCCGACGGAGATCGCGAGCGCCATCACGAAGCTGTTGAGCAGCATGCGGCCGAACGGGCTCGCCGCATTGCCGCTGCCATGCGACCAGACGTTGACGACGTTTTCGATCAGATGCGTGCTCGGCACGAGCGAGAGCGGCACCGTGAAGACTTCGTGCTCGCTCATCGTCGCGGCACAGAATGCGACGTAGACGGGAAACGCGACGAGCGCGACGCCGACGATCAGGACGGCATGGCAGAAGAGATCGAAGCCCTTGCGATTTTCGATCATGAGTATTGCACCTTGCGTTCGATGAACCGAAACTGGATCACGGTCAAGCCGACGACGATCGCCATCAGCACGACCGACTGCGCGCCCGAGCTGCCGATGTCGAGCCCTTG
This sequence comes from Trinickia acidisoli, assembly GCF_017315725.1. NCBI lineage: Bacteria > Pseudomonadati > Pseudomonadota > Betaproteobacteria > Burkholderiales > Burkholderiaceae > Trinickia > Trinickia acidisoli. The sequence goes on along the minus strand of NZ_JAFLRG010000001.1, from coordinate 394,646 downwards.
AAAGCCTTCGGTGAAGATCTTGTAGATCAGCGTCTTCGTGGCCTGCGCGGGGCCGCCGCCCGTCGCCGCGTCGATCACGGGGAACGTATCGAAGAACGCGTAGACCACGTTGACGACGACCAGAAAAAACGTGGTCGGCGACAGCAGCGGTAGCGCGATGCCGAAGAAGCGGCGCACGGGCCCCGCGCCGTCGATGGCCGCGGCTTCGATCAGCGAGCGCGGAATCGCCTGCAGCCCGGCGTAAAAGAATAAAAAGTTGTAGCTGACCTGTTTCCAAACCGACGCGATCACGACGAGCGTCATCGCCTGCGTGCCGTTCAGCGCATGGTTCCAGACGATGCCGCCCTTGGCCAGCGCGTAGGTGATGATCCCGATGCTCGGGTTGAACAAAAATGCCCACAGCACCGCGGCGATAGCGGGCGCCACGGCATACGGCCAAATGAGCAGCGTGCGGTAAGCCTTCGCGCCGCGCGTCACGCGGTCGGCGCAAGCCGCGAGCAGCAGCGAGATGACGAGCCCCGACACCGTGACGAGCGTGCTGAAGACGAGCGTCGTCTTGAACGAGGCGAGATAGAGCGGATCGGCGAATAGCTGTGTGAAATTCGCGAGACCGACGAATTCGCTCGACGTGCCGAACGCATCTTGCATTTGCGTCGATTGCCAAAGCGCGACGCCGGCCGGCCAGAGAAAGAATAGCGCGGTGATGACGATTTGCGGCGCGATCAGCAGGTAAGGCAACGCGCTCGCAGCAAAACGGGATCGTTCGTGCATAGGGGTCGGTCGGTCGTGTACCGCACCGTCATTCGCTTGCCTGAAACAAAGCGAATGACGGGTCGAAAAGCAAGTAGCGACGTGGCAGGTCGGAGCGGACCGCCGCACGTCGCAACGCGCGTGTCGGCGTCAGAGCGCGCGGCCGGTCACTCCTGAGCCGATTGCTGGAACCGCCGCAATAGCTCGTTGCCGCGGGCGACGGCCGAATCCAGCGCAGCCTTCGGCGTCTTCTTCTGTGCCCACACCTGTTCGAGCTCTTCGTCGACGACCGTGCGAATCTGCGGCATGTTGCCCAGACGCAGACCCTTCGTGTAAGGCAGCGGCGGCTTGTTCAACATCTGCTTGATCGCCGTATCGGCGCCGGGATTCTTCGCATAGAAACCTTGACTGCGGGCGAGGTCGTAAGCGGCCGTCGTCACGGGCAGGTAGCCCGTATCCTCATGCCACTTCGCCGCTACGGCCGGCGAAGACAAGTAGGCCAGGAATTTCGCGACGCCCTTGTAGACGTTCGGGTCCTTGCCCGCGAGCACCCACAGGCTCGCACCGCCGATGATCGCGTTCTGCGGCGCGCCCTTCACGTTCGCGTCATAGGGCATCATGCCCGTGCCGAAATCGAATTTCGCATACTTGCGAATCGTGGCCAGCGAACCCGACGAGTTCGTGAGGATGCCGCAATCGCCGCTATAGAATTTCGAGACCGCTTCGTCCTTGCGGCCCACATACGTGAACGTGCCTTCCTTGACCATATCCTGCAAGAACTGGATATGAGCGATCTGTTGCGGCTTGTTGAATTCGAGCTGCGCATCGAGGCCGTCGAATCCGTTGTTCTCGGTGGCGAACGGCAACGCGTGCCACGCGCTGTAGTTTTCGAGCTGAATCCAGCCTTGCCAGCCCGTCGTGAAGCCGCAAGACATTCCAGACGCCTTCAGTTTCTTGGCATCGGCCCGCACTTCGTCCCACGTCTTGGGCGGCGTATTGGGATCGAGCCCGGCCTTCTTGAAAGCGTCCTTGTTGTAGTAGAGAACCGGCGTCGAGCTGTTGAAAGGCATCGCGACGAGTTCGCCCGTCTTGGCGTCGCTGTAGTAGCTCGCGATCGTCGGCACGAATGCCTTTTGATCGAGCGGCACACCCGCTTGCTTGAAAACTTCCGTGACAGGCACGACGGCCTTTTTCGCCGCCATCATCGTGGCCGTGCCCACTTCGTACACCTGCAGGATCGCCGGCGCATTGCCGCTGCGATAAGCCGCAATGCCGGCCGCGAGCGTTTGGTCGTAGGTGCCCTTGAAGACGGGCACGATCTTGTAGTCGCTTTGCGATTGGTTGAAATCGTTGGCGATGTCGTTCAAGCGCTCGCCCAGCGCCGCTTCCATCGCATGCCAAAACTGAATCTCCGTCGCCGCCCACGCGACATGGCTTACGCCGATGAGCAGCGCTCCCCCGAGCGCCAGCGAACGAACCAGCGTCTTGTAACCTTTCATCATTGAGTCTCCTAAGGTAAACCCGTGTCGAGCTGGGCGTCGCGCCGCCCCGATTACCGGAGTGGTAACGTTTTCATCCAGTCGGGCCCGGATTCTAGTTATCGTTGATGACAAACAAACGTTGATATTCTTTCAGCGCGTAACGGTCGGTCATCCCGGCGATGTAATGGGCGATGAGACGCGGCTGCGCCGCCTCGTCCTCGGCCAGGTAGGCCGGCGGCAACAGGCGCGGATCTTCGCTGAACGCCTCGAACAATCCTCGGATGACACGCCGCGCCTTGCTCGACATGCGCATGACGCGGTAATGCCGATACAGATTCTTGAACAGGAACCGCTTCAATTCGGCGGCCTGCGCCGCGACGGCGCCGCTGTGCGCGACGAGCGGGGGCGCCGATCGCACGGCGTCGAGCGATGCGGGCGCATGCGCGGCGAGATTTTGCCGCGTCGTTTCGATGAGATCGACGATGAGCGTGTTGATCATCCGGCGCACCGTCTCGTGCACGATCCGGCGGCCATCGAGTTGAGCGTGCTCGCGCTTGGCCTCGTCGTGATGCGTCTGCCAGAGCTCGACCTGCGCGAGCTGCTCGATCGTGAGTAAGCCCGAGCGCAAGCCGTCGTCGACGTCATGGTTGTTGTAGGCGATTTCGTCGGCAATATTCGCGATTTGCGCCTCGAGCGACGGGCGCTTGCCGGTCAGAAAACGCTCGCCGAGCTCGCCGAGCCTGAGCGCGTTCTCACGAGAGCAATGCTTCAAAATGCCTTCGCGCGTCTCGAAACAGAGATTGAGCCCGTCGAAGCCGCCGTAGTGCTCCTCGAGCTCGTCGACGACGGCAAGGCTTTGCAGATTGTGTTCGAAACCGCCATGCTCGCGCATGCATTCGTTCAATGCATCTTGTCCCGCATGACCGAAAGGGGTATGCCCAAGGTCGTGCGCGAGCGAAATGGCTTCGACGAGATCTTCGTTCACGCACAGATTGCGCGCCACCGATCGGGCGATCTGCGCCACCTCCAAGCTGTGCGTGAGCCTTGTGCGAAACAGGTCGCCTTCGTGATTGACGAAAACTTGCGTCTTGTATTCGAGACGCCGGAACGCCGTGGAGTGGACGATGCGGTCGCGGTCGCGTTGGAATTCGGTACGCGCCGAGGGCGGCGCTTCCGGGAAGCGACGGCCGCGCGACTGGGCGGAGTGCGCGGCGTAAGGGGCGAGGTGCCCCTCGAGCATGGCGACCGTCGGCGGCCCGACGAGCGCAGCGTGCGGCTCACCGCCCGCCGAGGCACCCGCCACGCAAGCCTGCGCTGGATCGGCCCTGTCGCTCATCGTTTCCCTCCTGCGTCGCCTCTGCGCGGCGTGCCGGCAGTGTTTGACTCAAAGGCACGCGGCGAGCGTCGCTCGCAGTGCGTGGTCCGGGACATCGGTCATCAGCGTCTCGCCCAGTTGTTTCAGCAGGATGAACTTGATCGCCCCCGCCTCGGCCTTCTTGTCGACTTTCATGAGATCGATATAGCGCGTATCGCCTAGCGCGGGCGCCCGGGTCGGCAGCCGCGCCGCCGCAATCACGGAAACGAGCCGCCTGCGCACGGCTTCGTCGAGATGACCGAGGCGCACCGACAGATCGGCGGCCATCACCATACCGCACCCGACGGCCTCGCCATGCAGCCATTCGCCATAGCCGAGCCCCGCTTCGATCGCATGACCGAACGTATGGCCGAAGTTCAGAATGGCCCGCAACCCGCTCTCGCGCTCGTCGGCCGAGACGACCGACGCCTTCACTTCGCACGACCGTTTGACGGCATGCGCGAGCGCGTCAGGGTCGCGGCGGTTCAGCGCGTCGATGTTTTGCTCCAGCCATTCGAAGAACGCGGCGTCTGCAATCGCCGCGGTCTTGATGATTTCGGCAATACCGGCGGCCAGTTCGCGCTCGGGCAGCGTGCGCAGCGCGCCGATGTCGGCAATGACGGCTTGCGGCTGGTAGAACGCGCCGATCATGTTCTTGCCGAGCGGATGATTGATGCCCGTCTTGCCGCCCACGGACGAGTCGACCTGCGACAGCAACGTCGTGGGAACTTGGATGAACGGCACGCCGCGCATGTAGCAGGCCGCGGCGAACCCGGTCATGTCGCCGATAACGCCGCCGCCGAGCGCGATCAGCGTCGTTTTGCGGTCGGCCTGCCCGCCCAGCAGCCCATCGAAGATTCGGTTCAGCGTTTCCCAGTTCTTGAACACTTCGCCATCGGGTAAGACAACCGTCGATACCTGCTTGCCGAGCGGCGCGAGCGCTGCGCGCAGCAACTCGCCGTAGAGGGGCTCGACGGTCTCGTTCGTGACGATCGTGACAAAAGAGCCGGCGATGTGCGGCGCGAATAAATCGGTGTGGCCGATCAGATCGGCGCCGATGCGGATCGGGTAGGAGCGTTCGCCTAAATCGACGTTGACGGTAATCATGACTGTGTCTGTTTGGTAATGCCGGCCAGCTCGAGCTGCATGAGCACCATGTTCACGAGCCCGTTGACCGATGGTCGCCCGGTCTCGACGATGAAATGCGCGCATTCGCGATAAAGCGGATCGCGCTCGTTGTACAGCGCCTCGAGCTTGGCCTTCGGATCTTCGGTCTGCAGTAGCGGCCGATTTTTGTCCTTGCGCGTGCGCAGCCATAGATCGTGCGGATTGGCCCGAAGATAAATGACGAGCCCGCGATCGTGAAGAAATGCTCGATTTTCCGGACGCAGGACCGCGCCGCCGCCCGTCGCCAGCACGATTGCCTCGCGAGCCGTGAATTCGGCGATGACCTGCGCCTCGCGCTCGCGAAATCCCACCTCGCCTTCGAGTTCGAAGATGACGGGGATGCGCGCGCCCGTACGCGCCTCGATTTCATGGTCGCTGTCGAAGAACGGCCGACCGAGCCGGCGCGCCACGGCGCGGCCCACGGTGGTCTTGCCAGCCCCCATGAGCCCCACGAAAAAAATGTTGGTGTTGGCGCCCCGCTCTTGCAACGTATCCTCTGCTCAATCGGCTATGGTTCGTGGCGCAGCTTACTGGGAAAGCCGGCGCCTTGTCGAGTACGGCGGCTCGCCCGCGCGGCCCCGCCAAGCGTGCACTTCAATCGATCGCGACGACCCGCGGCGTGATGAAAACGACGAGTTCGCTGCGCTGCTCGCGCACCGCCCGGTGACGGAACAGCGCCCCCAGCAGGGGTATTTTGCCCAACAGCGGCAGGCGCGTCACATCGTCGCGATCCTGGCTTTCGTAGATGCCGCCGATCGACACCGTCCCGCCGTCCTCCACCTCCACGCGCGTGCGCACGTGTTTGGTATCGATCGCGGGGCCGCCGGCCGTCAGCTTGCCGACGCTGTCCTTCGCGATGTCGAGATCGAGAATGACGCGTCCGTGCGGCGTGATACGCGGCTCGACCTCGAGCTTCAGGCTCACCCGGCGAAACTGTACGCCCGACACGCCATTGCGAACTTTGGCCTGGTAAGGCAACTCCGTGCCTTGCTCGACGAGCGCCTTGGTCCGATCCGCCGTCACGACGCGCGGACTCGATACGATCTGCCCCCGACCTTGTGCCTCCAGCGCAGATAGTTCCGCCGTCACGAGGCGGGTCGCCCCGGCGGCAAACAGGGTAAGCCCCGCCGTCGCGGCCTCGAAACCCGCGATCGCGCGGGCCGACATATCGTGAATGGCGCCTTGAGCACCGCCCGCGAATCCCCGCTCCTGGAAATCCACGCCGGACGGGCCGCCCGACGCCGCGCCGCCCGTCGACCGCATGGACAAGCGCGCGCCCAATTCCCGCGAAAAGCCACGCTCTCCCTCGACGATGCGCGCTTCGATCAACACCTGCCGATTCGGCTTGTCGATTGCGTCGATCAGTTGCGCCACCTGGTCGAGGCGGGCCTTGAGGTCGGTGACGAACAGCAGGTTCGTCCGCGCATCGGCCATCGCAGCACCGCGCTTGGACAGCACGCGCTGAGCGCCGGACGCCGTCAGCAGCCGCTGAATTTCGTCGGCGCGGGGGTAGCTCAGCGCAAACGTCCGGCTGACCAGCGGCTCGAGATCGGCGGCGCGGGCATGCGTCTCGAATCGCTGCCGCTCGCGTGCCGCCAACTCGGCCTGCGGGGCAACCCAAACGACGTTGCCGCGCCTCGACATGGCCAGGCCCTGCGCGTCGAGCAGCGTGTCGAACGCGGTACGCCAAGGCACGTCGACAAGGCTCAGCGAGACGCGCCCGCGCGCGCGTTCACTCGCGACGATGTTCAAGCCCGTGAAGCGGGAGAAAGCATCGAGCACGTCGGCGAGGTCCGCGTTCTTGAAACGCATCGTGATCGGTTTATCGCCCTCGGATCCGGCGGCCGCGCCATCTGCGGCACCCTCGCTCATGCGCGGGGCGGGCGCAAGCGGGACGGGCGGCCCCTCGAGCGCAGGCGTCGCGTCGAGTGCGGCCTGCGCAAGCGAACGCCGCTCGCCGGCGGCATAGGGAGCGCCCGCGCCGGCCCTTGCCGGCTTCGATGCATCGAAACCTGGCGCGACGTCCAATTCTTCGCCCCCGTCCTGCGACGGCTCGGCATCGAGGGGCGGTTCGCCCACGCTGGGCCACGGCGAGGCCGCCTGCTCCACGGCGCCGTCGGCCAGTATCGCGGGCGGCAATGGGGGCAGCGGCGCGACTTGCGCCGTGGCGCCGGCCGATGCGAACGCGATCACCGCGCGCAGAGCGACAGCCACGGCATTCGAGCCTAGGTTGGGCGTGCTCATCGGGTGTCCTCCAACAGCGCGACCCTGCGCGTTCCGCCCCGGCTCGCAAGCGTCACGCCGGCCGCATCGATATGGACGATCCGATCCGCACCCAGCGTTTGGCCGGGCGCCGCCGCGATCGCCTGCAGCCCGCTCGCCGCCTCGAACAAGGCCAGCGCGCGCCGGCCGTCGCGCACGACGCCCACCAGGCGGCCCACGGATACCGCGGCCTGCGAATCCGTTTCACCGCGCCCAAAAGGGTCGGCCAAAAGCCGAGCCGCTTTCCCGCTCGTCGCATCGTGCGCCGATGTCCGCGCGCCCGAATCGATCCCGATCGTGGGCACGGCCTGCACCGGCGGCACATCCAGCACGGCGAGCGTCGTGCCAAGCACGAGCGCCCCCTTGTCGCGCTTGATGTCGACCGTCTCGGGCACGACGAGCGTCGGCAGCGTCGCCAGCCCGCTCAAAAACGCGTACAGGCCGGCAAAATCCGCCTGGCCCTCGACGCGCAGCCCCTGCCCGGCCGGTTTGCCGGCGCGCGTCCGAGACGCCGCGGGCGCCGTTGCAGGCTCGAGCATGTGCAACGTCACGCCGCTGCGCGCGGCGAGGTCCGCGATGGCATGCCAGCCGCTACCTATCGAACGAGCAGCCGCACCTGGCGGCACGGAGTGCGCGCGAAAGCCTTCGCGCAACTGCGGCAACCGCGCCAGCTTCGCGCGGCTCTCGCGCAAGCGCTGCTCCAACACGGCGACCGCCGTCGCACCCGCCGCCCGAGCGCCGGCGTCGAGCGCACGCCAGATATAGGTAGCGAGCGTAAACGCCCCCGCCGCAACGGCCACGCAAACCATCAGACGCCGTCTTGCCCCCCACCGTTGCGGCGGAGACTGACGCGAACGAACGGCGTAACCGAATCGGCGCCTGAGGGGCCGCTGGAAGAACCGCTTGATAGGCGGGCGCGCAAAGACCCGGCGCACGCGACGCAGACCACGCCGTAGAACCGCCGCGCTCATCATTCGTCCCCGCCGCTAGCCCTGCCGTCATCCGCAACCGCGCGGCGAGACGGCGACGTCTGCGGCGAAGCATCCCATCGCAAGCGCACGACCGCCGCGATCGATCCCCCCGCCTGCCCAGCCGTTGGCGCAGCGGCCAACTTCAGGTCGGCTAGGTCCACCGACACCAAGCCCGGTATGCGCGCCAAGCGCTCCACCCAAGACGCACAAGCGGCGCCGTCCACCGCAGCGACTTGCAGCTCGAAGCCCTCGCGGGTCTGCTGTAGACGGGTGACGGTCACGCCCGCGTGTGCCTCGCTGCTCAATACCTCGAGGAGCGAGCGCAATTCGACATACGGCCGCGCACGTGCCGTTACTGCAGCCGTGCTCGCTCGCGCACTTTCGGCCGCTCGCTCCAGACGCGCAAACTCGGCAAGCGGAGACGATAGCTGAGCCAACTCGCGCTCGAGCAACAGCCGTCGGGCGGCTGTGGGATCGCTGGGCGAAGCGAGGGCAGCCCATCCGATCGCCATCAGCGTCCCGGCGATCGCCGCCGCCGCGCATTCGATCAGGATACGGCGCCTCGGCGGGCCCGCAGTGTGCCGCCGAGGCGGCGACAAATCGGGAGCGGACTCGATGCCCGGCGCGCTTTCGTACGGGCACTCCAAATCGATGGCGGAAATCGCGCTCATTCGGATACCCCGCGCAGCGCACGCCGATGCGGCCATCGCACGTACAACGACGAAAGCGTCGCGGCCACCGCCCCCGTCGCAAGCGGCGCGGTGCCCATCCACTCGCCGCTGACGGGCCGCCCCGCTCGGCCGGCGCGGCAGGCGACGACGAGCCTCTCTTCTTGCGCGCTGACGTCGACGCCGGCCGCAAAGCGGCGCACGGGAGACGGCAGTGTGTTTCTCTTCAACATGACATTTCCTCGCAGCAGCCGAGCCGTCGACATGAGCGGCAAAGACGGCTTGCTGCAGGCAATTGTCGGTAACGCGCCGCCATGCGTGAACTCGACCGAACGGCCAATGCCGCTGCGCGTCGATACGGCCGATCCTGTGCTGATCGGCGAATTCGGCGAGGAGCGGCGAGATGTCGTGCGTATCGGCGATCGCAAGACCGGCGGTAGCCTCGCGTTGGCCGTGTGGATGGACTACATGCGGCAGGCGCTAAAAGGCGCGCCCGAGTACGAGATGCCGACGCCGGCAGACGTCGTGTCGACCGGCGGCGAACTCTATTTCGACACGTTCCTGCCGGGGCAAGGCTTCGTCGATACGGTCGGGATCAGCGAACCGACGCTTCATGCCGAAGCAACGAAAGCCGCTACCAACAACGATGCGAGCAAAGAAATGGCCGGGCGGGAACCGGCACTCGCGCCGAGGCCCGAGCCCAGCGTCGATCGAAGCATCGCTCGCGACATCAAGCGCGGAACGTGACGCTCTCGCCGGCCTGTTGCGTGGCGTAATCGGAAAGGGATTCGAAGAATTCGCGGCCGTTGCGCGTGTCGAGCCACCGGCCATCGACGAACTTGAAGTGAAAGCCACCGGCCTTTGCGGCGATCCAGATTTCCTGCATCGGCGGCTGCAGGTTGACGATAATTTTCGAGCCGTTTTCGAATTCGAGCGTCAACAGGTTACCGCTACGCTCGAGCTCGATGTCGGCGTCGCTATCGTCGGCGGCTTGTTCGATACGCGAGAGCACGGCTTCCGCGCGGGAAAGGTAATCGCTATCGGTCATGCTAAACTCCGCCGGTTAAACTCACAGCTCACTAGACAGTCATGCGAGTCGTTTTCAGGATGAGCGCGATTGTAGCGGCTTTGGCCGTTGCGACAAGCGCGGCGCTGACCGGCTGCGGTCAACGCGGGGTACTTTATCTGCCTAAGGTCCCGCCGCTGCCTGAAAAACCCGCCCTTCGCACGGAGCCCCCGGCGTCGAGCGCGGCCGCTGGGTCGTCGGCGGCGCCTGACTCGTCGAGCACCGCTGCGCAAGCGCCGGTCACGCTGGCGCCCGCCGATTCGCTTGGCGCCACGCCGAACGCCAACCGGGCGGCACCCGCGGCCGGTGCCGCCTCGAGCCCCGCTCCCAATCAATAACGCAGGACTTTCGCATGTCTCACTCCGCCTTCGCCTATGTCGACGGCGTGCTGCACGCCGAAGGCGTCAGCACCGTCACGCTCGCCGAACGCTTCGGCACGCCGCTCTTCGTCTACTCGCGCGCGGCGCTGACCGACGCATATCAAGCCTACGCGCAAGCCTGTGCGGGGCACCGAGCATGCGTGCACGTCTCAGTCAAAGCCAACAGCAACCTCGCCGTGCTCAACGTGCTCGCGCGCTTGGGCGCAGGCTTCGACATCGTCTCGGGCGGCGAGCTAGCCCGCGTGCTGGCCGCAGGCGGCCAAGCGAAGGACATCGTGTTCTCGGGCGTCGGCAAGCGCGTCGACGAGATGCGCGAAGCGCTCGAAGCCGGCGTGAAATGCTTCAACGTCGAATCGATCCCCGAGCTCGATCGACTGAACGCGGTAGCGAGCGAGCTCGGCAAGAAGGCGCCGATCTCACTGCGCGTCAATCCCGACGTCGATCCGAAAACTCACCCGTACATTTCCACGGGGCTCAAGGCGAACAAGTTCGGCGTGGCTTTCGCTGAAGCACGCTCGGCCTATCGCGCGGCGGCGGCGCTCGAGCATCTCGAAGTCGTCGGCATCGACTGCCATATCGGCTCACAGATCACCGAGATCGCGCCCTACCTCGACGCGCTCGACAAGGTGCTCGACTTGGTGGCGGAAATCGAAGCCGACGGCGCGCGGATTCGCCACATCGACGTCGGCGGCGGCCTCGGCATCACGTATGCGAACGAAACGCCGCCCGATACGGGCCTATTCGTGCGCACGCTGCTCGAGCGCATCGAAGCGCGCGGCCACGGCCATCGCGAGGTGTTCTTCGAGCCGGGCCGCTCGATCATGGGCAACGCCGGCATCTTGCTCACACGCGTTGAATTCCTGAAGCCCGGCGCCGAGAAGAATTTCGTGATCGTCGACGCGGCGATGAACGATCTCGCACGGCCGGCGATGTATCAGGCCTATCACGCGATCGAGCCCGTCGTGCCTCGCGGCGATGCGGCGCACGTCTATGACGTCGTCGGTCCCGTTTGCGAAAGCGGAGACTGGCTCGGCCGCGACCGCACGCTTGCTGTCGAACCCGGCGATTTGCTTGCGATTCGCTCCGCGGGGGCCTACTCGTTCGCCATGAGTTCGAACTACAACACGCGGCCGCGCGCGGCAGAAGTGATGGTCGATCGCACCGACTTCCATGTCGCCCGCGCACGCGAGACAATACCCGAGCTGTTTGCGGGCGAATCGATCCTGCCCGCCTAAACCTCGCACCACGCGGCGGCCGGCCGATTCACGCTCGGCCGCCAAGCGAGCGGCGGCGCGACGCAATCTAGCGACGCCGCCCGCCCTTCACCCAACTTCACCCGCGCGCATGCATGCGCGCGCGAAGTTTCTCTCGTCCCCACACGAGCACGCGCCAGCCGAGCAGCGCAACGACGATCGCGCCATAGATCTTCGGCAAGAAAAGATCGTGCTTGCCGGCCTTCATCCACCAGAAATGCAGAATCGCGAGCAAGGCGATCGCATAAATCGCGCGATGAAGCGTCTGCCAACGCCGCCCCAGCTTGCGAGCGGCCGCCCGCGGGGATGTCGCCGCTAATGGAATCAACAAGAGGAACGCGGCGAAACCGACTGTGATGAACGGACGTTTGCCGATGTCTTTCAAAATCTCGGCCACGTCGAACCATTTGTCGAACCAAATGTACGTGGTGAAGTGCAGCGCGGCGTAAAAAAACGCATAGAGCCCGAGCATCCGCCGAAACCGCAGCAGCGCGTTCAAGCCCGTCAGCCGGCGCAGCGGCGTGACGGCCAGCGTGATGCAAAGAAACACGAGCGTCCAAAGCCCCGTCGAGCGCGTGACGAATTCGATCGGGTTCGCACCGAGGCGATCGGTCAGCCCGAACAGCACGATGCGCGCGAGCGGGTACCAGGCGGCGACGAAGACGCCTACCTTGGCCAGCGCGACCCAACGTCCGGGGCCGCTGCGACGGCCGACGGCATTCGCCGCGCGCCCGGACGCCGCGACACGTCCATTGCGCATCTCGCCGACGGCCAGTGTTTGCGTATCGAGAGACATCAAGCGCTCCTTTCGACTCAGAAGTTTTTGCGCAAATCCATGCCTTGGTACATCGACGCGACGAGACTGCCGTACCCGTTGAACATCAGGGTTTTACGCTTCGGCTTGAAGAATCCGTCCTCGCCGATCCGGCGCTCGGTGGCTTGGCTCCACCGCGGGTGGTCGACGTTCGGGTTCACGTTCGAATAGAACCCATATTCGTTCGACGCATACGTGTTCCAACTCGTTGGCGGCTGCTTCTCGACGAAGCGAATCTTGACGAGCGACTTCGCGCTCTTGAACCCGTACTTCCAGGGCACGACCATGCGAATCGGCGCGCCGTTCTGATTGGGCAGCACTTGCCCATAGACGCCGACCGTCAGCAACGCAAGCGGGTTCATCGCTTCATCCATACGCAGCCCCTCGGAGTATGGCCAATCGAGAATCGGGTCGGCGATGCCCGGCATCTGTGACGGATCGGCCAGCGTGATGAACTGCACGAACTTCGCATTGCCGGTAGGCTGAACGCGCTTGATGAGTTCGGCGAGCGGATACCCGATCCACGGAATGACCATCGACCAGCCTTCGACGCAACGGTGCCGATACACGCGCTCTTCGAGCGGCGCGAGCTTGAGCAGCTCGTCGATGTCGTACACCTTCGGGTTCTTGATCTCCCCTTCCACGCTGACTCGCCACGGCCGCGGCCGCAACGTGCCCGCGTTTTCCGAAGGATCGCTCTTGCCCGTGCCGAACTCGTAGAAATTGTTGTAGGTCGTGACGTCCTGGTACGACGTGAGCTTGTCGGGGACGACGAATTTCGCATTGGTCACGGCCGCGAGCTTCTGCGCTTTGGGGTTCGGCGACGCATAAGCGCCGAAAGCCGCGCGACTGAGCCCGAACGCACCGCCGGCGGCGGCCAGCCCTGCCGCGCCCGCCGCTTGCAACACGCGCCGCCGGTTCTCGAACACCACGCGCGGCGTGATTTCGCCGGGGGCGATGTCTTCACCGGTCAGTAAGATGCGCTGCTCTCGCTTGATCCACACGATGCTGCTCCTTCAGAAAAAACCGGGTCGCTTGTGCGCTCGTTCGTCGAGCATCGGATTGGGCCCGCTCTAGCTATATACCGGCGACATCATCGTTCGGATGCATGAAATTGCGCAGACGAAACAAAAAAACCGCCGATGGGCGACCATGCGGCGGTTTCTTCGTGGCAGTCGTGGCAGACGCGATCGAAATCGACGCGGGCGCGTCCCTTACAGCTTGCCGTAGCTATGCAACCCCGACAAGAACATGTTGACGCCGAGGAACGCGAACGTCGTCACGAGCAATCCCGTGAGCGCCCACCAGGCTGCGGCCGTACCCCGCAGGCCTTTCATCAGACGCATGTGCAGCCATGCGGCATAGTTCAGCCAGACGATCAGCGCCCAGGTTTCCTTCGGGTCCCAGCTCCAATAGCCCCCCCAGGCCTGGGCCGCCCACAGCGAGCCCAGAATCGTCGCCACCGTGAAAAACGCGAAGCCCACGGCGATCGACTTGTACATGAGATCGTCGAGCACGACGAGCGACGGTAGACGGTCGGTCAGGATGCCGCGCTCGCTGCACAGATACGCGACGCCAACCATGGCCGAGAGCGCGAACGAGCCGTAGCCGATGAAGTTCGCGGGCACGTGAATCTTCATCCACCAACTCTGCAGCGCCGGCACGAGCGGCTCGATCTGCTGCGCATCGCGCGCAACCGAGTACCACATCAGGAAACCGACTGCCGCACTGATGATGAGCAGAACGAAAGCGCCGAGCGAACGCGTCCCGTAATGCTGCTCATAGTAGAGATAAAACAGTGCCGTAATGAGGCAGAACAGCACGAACACTTCATAGAGGTTCGAGATCGGAATATGGCCGACGTCGCTGCCGATCAAGTACGACTCGTACCAGCGCACCATCATGCCGGTAAAGCCCATCAGCACCGCGAACCACGTCAGCCCGGACCCGATCGCGCCGCCCGACGGGGAGCGCGTCAACAGGCCGATCCAATAGAACAGCGTGGCCAGCACGAACAGGGCGCACATCCAGAGAATCGCGGACTGGCTCGACAGAAAATACTTGAGAAGAAAAGCCGAATCGGCGCGCGACAGATCGCCGTGATAGATCTGCAGCGACAGCAGCGCGAACACCGCGATGCCGACGGCGAGCAGGCGAACCGGCTTCCAGCGCCAGCCGAGCACGATCAGCGCGGGGACGGCGCAGACGAGCACGAGCTTGTCGTAGTAGTTCATGAACGCGTGGTAGCGCGTCAACGCGAAGCCGGCCCCGCCGGCCACCGCGAGCGCGAATAGCCAGTCGAAAAGCCCAAGGCGACGCAGGAACGATCGCTCGTCCAACATGCCGGGACTCGGCTGTGCGGCCGAGCGTGAGCGGGAAGCGTGTGTCAAGTCCATGATGAGTACCGGGTGTCAGTCTTGCGAGCCGGAGGACGAATCGATCGTCGCATCGAGCACCGGATGATGTGTGCGCTCATGCGCACCTTGGCTGGGCAACACGGGGGCATCGTGTGCCGCCGCGCCGAGCGTGACGCCGACGGCGTCGCGCACCATTGCGAACTCTTTCTCGAAGTCGAGCGTCTTGCGCGCCGTCGACATCGCCATGACGACGGTCGTGCCCGCAGCCGAATCTTTGAGCCAGAACCAAAGCCGCCGTTCGCGCACATAGAACATCGAGAAGATGCCGGCGACGAGCAGCAAGCTGCCAAGATACACCACTTTGGCACCCGGCGCGCGCGTGAGCTGGAATACCGAAGCTTGCACCTGCTTGAATGAATCAAGCTGCAGATAGACCGGAGATCCATACAAAAAGCTGTCGGAAAGCGCGTTGATCGAGTCTTGCACGAAACGGCTCGCGCTCCCGGTCGGCTTGGCGTCGGCCTCGCCCGCGTGCTCGCGCGCGAGCTGCCACAAATCCCACGTCGACCCTTCCAGCATGCGCAAAAGCAGCGATGCCGCCTTCGGCTGTTCGGCCTTGGGCACCGAGCGGTCGATGAATGCGGCAATCGACTGGAAGCCGCCGGGCGCCGCGCCCGGCGCGCTCGCCCCAGCGCTGCTGTCGGCTCCGGCGAACAGGTTCAGAACGCGCGCCGCGCTCTCCTCGAGGTGGGCGCGCAACTCCGGGTTCGAATCGGCCACCGCGCGCTGGGCGAAACGATGGGCCGCTTGGGCGCGCATGTCGGGATTTTCCAGGGCGGCGCGCAGCAACATCCACTCTTTCATGCTGCCTTGGTCGTCGGCGGGGATACGCAGATAGCGGAACGGATCGTTCGGCGTCGTGCGCATGCCGGCGAGGAAATAGCGCGCGCCGTCGACTTCGACGGGCAGCATGTAGTTGTTGAACTCGCGCGCTTGACCATCGGTGGTGCGAATTTTGTATTGAACCGACGGCCCGACGTTCTGCAGGTCGACCGGCTTGGAAGACTTGGCGCCCGAGCCGAGCCGCTCGTCGAGCATCTGCTCCAGCGAGGAATGGTGCACGACGACGCCGCGCGCGTCCGTCTGCCCGCTGCCGTTCGTGATGTTTTCGACGTTGATGGCGCGGAAATCGGCGAACTCCACCGTTTGCCCGTTCACGCCCGGCATCGAGGCCGACAACGGCGCCGAACCGCCGATCGTGCCGTCGACCGGCATCGTCTTGATCGTGTCGCCCGTCATCGGCCAAGCCGTCATGGCCATCTGGGAGCCGCCGTCCTGGAAGCTCGATTGGTAGATCGACACGCCGTCGTAGTTGAACGGCTTGTTGACCTCCACGCGAGCGGGAATGCGCTTGCCCGTCCGGTGATCGAGGACGACGATATCGCTCGCGAACAGCTTCGGCATGCCGGTCGAATAATAGTCGACGACGAATTTCTTCAGTTCGATCGAAAACGGCAGATCCTGAATCAACGAGCCGTTCGGCTGATTCAGGATGGCCGTCGAGACGTGCTGCCCCTCGGGCACCCAGGCATAGCCGCGGAACGTCGGGTTGGAAGGCGAGAGCCGATGCGCCGGCGAAATGTCGTTGATGACCACGCTCGTCGAGATCGGCGATTTGCCGAACAGCCACATCTGGAATTTGATCGGCAAGTTGCTGTCCATCAGACCGCCGATGCAGATCACGACGATGGCCACGTGCGCGAAGATGTAGCCGATCTTAGCCAGCGCGCCGCGCTTGGCAGCAACGAGCGTCGCGCCGTCCGATTCGCGCACGACGTAGCGATAGCCGAGCTTGCCGGCCAGCACCGACAACCGCGTCGTCGTTTCGGCACGCACGCCCTCGACGGTGTACTCGGCCTTGTGGTGGAACGCGCGCAGGCTGCCCTCGCGCACCCTGTCCTTCCAGCTCTTCGCGTCGGCGATCATCTTCGGCCCGTTGCGCACCACGCACAGCGAGATCGACACGATCAAAAAGCCGAGGATGAGCATGAACCACCAAGCGCTGTAGACGGTGAAAAGCCCCAGCGCGCGGAAGATATCCGCCCAGAATGGTCCGAACTGATTGACGTAGTTGGGATACGGGTCGTCTTGCGTGAGGACCGTCCCCACGATGCTTGCGATCGCGAGCACGACGAGCAGCGCGATCGCGAAGCGCATCGAACTGAGCAGTTCGATCGCGTGCTTGAGGACTCGCCGGTCCGACTTCAACTGATAACCCGAGGTGGTGACGCTCATTCAAACTCCTGTGGACCGGTGTGATCGCTTGGGCGATGACTGCGGTCCCATGCAAAGCAATACAGCAAAAAAGGGTGAGGGCCGGCCGCCGAAGGCGGTGGCGCTCCCACCCTTTCCTGTTCTCGCCGGGAGACCCGGCTCAATTATTCGTTTCCGGCAATGCTCAATGCAGACCGGCTATGTAGTCGGCAACCGCCTTGATCTCGTTATCCGAGAGCCGTGAGGCGACATCGTGCATGACATCGCTGTTGTTGCGTGCACCTGCGCCCTGTTGGAACGCATGGAGCTGCGTAACCGTATAGTCGCTCCACTGCCACGACAAACGCGGGTACTGGACGGGAATACCCATTCCCGTCGGCCCGTGACAAGCGGCGCAAGCCGGCACGTGCCGATCCGCAATGCCACCGCGGTAAATCTTTTGCCCCTCCGACACCGTTGCCGCATCGTGCGCGAAACCCGGCTTCGGCGTTTGCGCCGCGAAGTACGCGGCCACGTTGATCATGTCCTGGTCGGAGAGCGCCCCCGCCATGCCGGCCATGATCGCGTTCGTGCGCGCGGCCGCTTTCGCGCCCGCTTGCACTTTGAAATCTTTCAACTGCTTGACGAGGTAGGCTTCGTGTTGCCCCGCCAACTTCGGAAACATCCCGCTCGCGCTGTTGCCGTCCGCCCCGTGGCAAGAAGCGCAGACCTTCGTCGCGATCGCTTGCCCTCGATTCAAATCCGGCTTCGGTGTTTCCGCCGCTCTCGTTTGTGCCGCCCAACTCAACAAACCCGCTGCTGCAACGACTTGAAGCACCTTCAAAGACTTGCACAGTCGATTCATTCGCACACCCGGTTTCGTCTTGTGAGAATAGAGTGTCTTTCGACGCCCGACTTCGGGGCGCCACCTTCGCAAGCAACGGGATCGCCAAGCGGCCCGACGATTTCCCGAAAGGTTAACGCAAAAACGACAGCTAACGACTACCGCTAAAAGTCATGCGGCTATAAGTGCGAAGCGCTTGACAAACACCCCAGCCGGTCGTCAGTAAACCGTCGTATTGTACAATAACTCGCTAATCGCCAAGACGCCAGTCGGGCAAGCCCCGGCCCTCCGGCCGCCATCCTCGCGCGCGGCATGCGCTCTCCTTCCTGTCTCGCCATGGCCTTCCTGTTGCATCAAGCCCGCTTCTACACGACCGTCAACCACTTGCGCGACCTGCCCGCCACGGTCCAACCCGAGATCGCTTTCGCCGGCCGCTCGAACGCCGGCAAATCCACGGCCATCAACATCTTGTGCAATCAAAAGCGCCTTGCCTTCGCCAGCAAAACGCCCGGCCGCACGCAGCATATCAACTACTTCGGCGTCGGGCCGGCCGATGAGCCGGTCGGCTACCTCGTCGACCTGCCCGGATACGGCTACGCCGAAGTGCCCGGCGCAGCCAAGGCGCACTGGGAAGCGCTACTCGCCAGTTACCTGCAAAGCCGTGCCCAGCTTCGCGGCATGGTGCTGATGATGGATTCGCGGCGCCCATTGACCGAGCTCGACAGACGCATGATCGAGTGGTTTGCCCCGACGGGCAAGCCAATCCATACGCTGCTGACGAAGTGCGACAAACTGACGCGGCAGGAGAGCATCAACGCGTTGCGCGCCACGGAAAAGGGTCTGGCCGAGTATCGGGCGGGCGGCTACGCGGGGGAACTGACCGCGCAGCTCTTTTCGGCGCTCAAGCGCGTGGGGCTCGACGACGCGCACGTCCGCCTCGAAGGGTGGCTTGCGGCCGATGCGGCGGGGGCAAACGACACGAGCGCCAGCGTGGCGCCGTGACCGCCCGGACGATACGAGAAACGGAACGATTGCGCGCAGGGCGGGACGATTCGCTGCGGCGGATCGCCGCGGCTGCGCTCGATGGAAACGACAACGGATCACTATAAAAAAACCCGCCGAACGTCGGCGGGTTGAACAGCCTAATCGAAAAAACGACAGGCACCCGCTCAGGGAGGAGAAGCGGGGAGGTCCGCAGCATGCGCTAACCAAAAGGCATGCGCTTCGCTCGATCGCTATCATATACCATTGGTTGCAAAAGTTTTTGCGCCGGCCGAGCCGGCGCTTTCCCCTTGATCCGACAGCGATTTCTCCCCTATGAGCTTCTATCCGCACCACCGCCCGCGCCGCATGCGACGCGACGATTTCTCTCGCCGCCTCATGCGCGAAAACACGCTGACGACGAACGACTTCATCTATCCCGTGTTCATCGTCGACGGCAATAACGTACGCCAGCCCATAGCGTCGATGCCTGGCGTCGAGCGCGTATCGGTCGATCTGCTGATGGGCGTGGCCGAGCAGTGCGTGGCGCTCGGCGTGCCGGTGCTCTCGCTGTTTCCAGCCATCGAGCCTTCGCTGAAAACGCCTGATGGACGTGAGGCCGCGAATCCCGAAGGGTTGATCCCGCGCGCCGTGCGCGAACTGAAGAAGCGCTTCCCGGAGCTCGGCGTGTTGACTGACGTCGCGCTCGATCCCTACACGAGTCATGGTCAAGACGGCCTGCTCGACGAGGCCGGCTACGTACTCAACGACGAAACGGTCGAGATCCTCGTCGAGCAGGCGCGGGCGCAGGTCGAAGCGGGCGTGGACATCGTCGCGCCGTCCGACATGATGGACGGCCGCATCGGCGCATTGCGCGAAATGCTCGAAAGCGAGGGTCATATCTACACGCGCATCATGGCCTATGCCGCCAAGTATGCGTCGGCGTTCTACGGCCCGTTCCGCGACGCGGTCGGGTCGGCGACGAATCTCGGCAAAAGCAACAAGATGACGTATCAGATGGACCCGGCCAACTCGGACGAAGCGCTGCGTGAAGTGCGGCTCGACATCGACGAGGGCGCCGACATGGTGATGGTCAAGCCGGGCATGCCGTATCTCGACATCGTGCGCCGCGTAAAGGATGAGTTCCGCTTTCCGACCTACGTCTACCAAGTGAGCGGCGAATACGCGATGCTCAAGGCCGCGGCGCAAAACGGCTGGCTCGATCACGACAAGGTGATGATGGAATCGCTGCTCGCGTTCAAGCGCGCGGGCGCCGATGGCGTACTCACCTATTTCGCGCTCGATGCGGCGCGTCTATTGCGCGCGCAAAAGTAAGCGCGGCAGCACAAGCGGTGGTCGTGTCGGCGTGTGGTTCGGCATATGAGCCGAGCGCATCAACCATAGCCGCACGAGGGGGAGGGGCCATCGAGCGCCCCACCCGCCTTTCACGATTGCAGCGCGGGCGCGACGCGATCGAGACTGCGCAGGAACGTATCGGCCGACTCATAGCCAACCACGCGCAGCACTTCCTTACCCGACCGGTCGAAGAAGATGATGCCCGGCGGCCCGAATAGATCGAAACGTTTCAAGAGCGCCTGATCATCCGTATTGTTTGCGGTAACGTCGGCGCGCAGTAGGTGCAGTTGCGCGAGACGCGCTTGCACGCGCTTGTCCGAGAACGTGAAGCGCTCCATTTCCTTGCAGCTCACGCACCAGTCGGCATAGAAATCGAGCATGGCGGGGCGGCTGTCGGCCTTGAGCTGCGCATCGAGATTCGCCGAGGACTGAATCGGCGCGAAGGCCGCGTCCGTCGGGGTAGCGCCGCTCGGCGCGGCCGACTCGCCCGTCACGCGCGCGGCCAGCACAGCAAGCGGACGCACCGGATCGCCCGAACCCGCGGCGAGCCCGACCAGCAGCGTCGCCGCCCAAATCGCGAGCGCGGCGCCGACACCGCGACCCAGCCGGCGCCAAATGGACGGTCCGCCTACGTTTGGCGTGAACAGCCCCAGCGCGGCGGCGGCAATCAACAACCAGAGCGCTGCAAGCAGCATTTGCGCGGTAGACGGCAGGACGGGCCAGACGATCCAAAGCGCCGCAGCGAGCAGCACGATGCCGAAGAACACCTTCACGTCGTCCATCCAAGCGCCGGCACGCGGCAACAGCGTCCCGGCGCCGAGGCCAATGACGAGCAGCGGCACGCCAAGGCCGAGCCCCATCGAAAACAGCGCCGCGCCGCCAAGCACGGCGCTGCCCGTATGTGCAATGAACGCGAGAACGGCGAACAGCGGCGCGGTCATGCACGCCCCGACGACGAGCGCCGAGAGCGCGCCCATCACGGCAACGGCCGCGAACGTGCCCCCGGAGCGGCGGCTCGAGGCCTGCGACGCGCTGTCTTGCCACTGCTGCGGCAGCACGAGGTCGACGCCTGCGATCAACGTCAGCGCGAATGCCGTCAGCAGCACGGCGAACGCACCGAGTATCCACGGATTTTGCAGCCACGCGCCGAGCGATTGGCCAACGAGCGCGGCGGCGATGCCTAGCGCGGTATAGACGAGCGACATGCCGACGACGTACGCGAGCGACAGCGCGAAGCCACGCGCTCGTGTCACCTTCGCGCCCTGGCCGATGATGATCGCCGAGACGATTGGAATCATCGGATACGAGCACGGCAGCAAGCTGAGGACGAGGCCTGCCAGAAAATAGAGGCCGACCGTGGCCGCGAAACTGCCGCCTTGCAACAGCGATTGCGCATAATCGGCACTCGTCGCGCGCTCGTACCACGAGGCGCGCTGCCCATTGGTTGCGGCCGTTTCGGCAGTGCCGCCGATGCCTGGGCCGTTGCCGGCGATCAGCGCCGCGCCGCCGACGTGATAGACGTGCTGCGCAGGCGGATAGCAGATGCCGGCATCGGCACAGCCCTGCGAAGTGACGGCGAGGTCGAACGGGCCTGACGTGGACTGCACGGGCACGCGAATGGTCAGATCGCCGCGGTAGGTCTCGACGTTCTTCTGGAACGTCGGATCGAACTTGACGTGACCTGCCGGCAGTTGCGCGGCGCCGAGCGTGGCGGTGCCGCTTTTGACGGCGAACTGGAAGCGCTCGCGATAGAGGTAGTACCCGTCCGCGATCTTGAAGTGAACGTCGACTTCATGGGGCGCTTCATCGGCGCTGAAGCGGAAGGCGACCGATGGATCGAGAAAGTCGTCGGCATGCGCGACACGCGTGCCCCCTGCCCCAAGCACCGCACACGCGATGACGAGCAACATGACACGCGCAAGCATGCGCGGAAGATCGGAAAGCGGCTTAAACATGCGTTGGTCGATGCGTTTCGGTCTCCACCCATTGCCCGTAGGCATTCGACGCGGTGGCTTGCCACGAAAGCAACTCGGGCGTCTCGTAAGGGTGGTTCGCAAGAATGAATCGTTCGAGTTCGAGCACGCGAGCGGCACTCGTCTTGAACAACAACTGAATCTCGTCGGCTGTTTCCACCGCGCCCTGCCAGCGATAGCGCGAGCGCACGGCGCCAAGCTCCGTGACGCAAGCGGCAAGACGCTCGTCGAGCGCGCCTTGCGCGAGCTTTTGCGCCGATTCGGTGTCGGGCAGCGTCGTCAATATGAGCACGACAGGCATAGGCACAGCGTCTTCACCTCAGGCAATCCAATACGCCGCTATCGTATCACCGAGCGCGATTTCACCACCCACGCCCCGCCCAGCCTTGCGCGGACGCGGCGCTTGCCATATGCCTGCGTGCATACATCCCGAAAACAAAAAGGGCCAAGCTCATGCTTGACCCTTTTGTGACGCAGCTAATCGGCTTGCCCGAAAAGCTTATTCAGCCTCTTGCACGTCGTCCGCTTCCACCTGTTCCGGGCGGTCGAGAAGTTCGACGAGCGCCATCGGCGCATTATCGCCAACGCGGAAACCGAACTTCAGGATGCGCAGATAGCCACCGGGACGCTTCTCGAAGCGCGGACCGAGGACGTCGAACAGCTTCGCGACGGAATCGCGATCACGCAGACGGTTGAACGCCAAGCGGCGGTTCGCGAGCGACGGCTTCTTGCCGAGCGTGATCAGCGGCTCGACAACTTTACGGAGTTCCTTCGCCTTCGGCAGCGTCGTCTTGATGACTTCGTGCTCGATCAGCGAGTTGGACATGTTACGGAGCATAGCCAGACGATGGCTGCTCGTGCGGTTCAGTTTCCGCAGACCATGACGGTGACGCATTTCAGTTCCTTGATTCGAAGTTTTGGTCCAGCTCTTCTATCGTCCCCATCTAATGCAACGCAGCGGTGAGGACACGGGCCGGTAAGAAAAAAGACAAGACGCGGATTCTAAAGGAAAATCCGCGTCTTCGCCAGTCGCCGGGGCGCGAACACCCCGACGGCTTACTTGTCGAGACCAGCCGGCGGCCAGTTCTCGAGCTTCATGCCCAGCGTCAAGCCGCGCGAAGCAAGCACTTCCTTGATTTCGTTGAGCGACTTGCGACCGAGGTTCGGGGTCTTGAGCAGCTCGTTTTCCGTGCGCTGGATCAGGTCGCCGATGTAGTAGATGTTCTCGGCCTTCAAGCAGTTGGCCGAACGCACCGTCAACTCGAGGTCGTCGACCGGGCGCAGCAGGATCGGATCGATCTGCGGCGCACGCGACGGCGCTTCGGCGGCCGCTTCCGTGCCTTCCAGCGCCGCGAACACGGCGAGCTGGTCAACGAGGATACGTGCCGATTGACGAATCGCTTCCTCGGGCGAAATCACGCCGTTGGTTTCGATGTTCATCACGAGCTTATCGAGATCGGTACGCTGCTCGACACGCGCGCTTTCCACAGCGTAGCTCACGCGGCGAACCGGCGAGAACGACGCGTCGAGGACGATGCGGCCGATGATCTTGGCCGTTTCCTCACCGTAGCGACGCACGTTGCCGGGCACGTAGCCGCGGCCCTTTTCGACCTTGATCTGCACGTCGAGCTTGCCGCCCTTCGACAGATGCGCCACCACGTGATCGGGGTTGATCACCTCGCAATCATGCGGCAACTCGATGTCGCGCGCCGTCACGAGGCCTTCGCCTTCCTTGCGCAGCGTGACCGTTACTTCGTCACGGTTATGCAGCTTGAAGACTACGCCCTTCAAGTTCAGCAGCAGATTGACGACGTCTTCCTGCACGCCGTCGATCGTCGAGTACTCGTGCACGACACCTGCGATCGTCACTTCGGTCGGTGCATAGCCGACCATCGACGACAACAGCACGCGCCGAAGCGCGTTGCCCAACGTGTGGCCGTAACCGCGTTCGAACGGTTCCATGACCACTTTCGCGTGGCTCTCGCCCAGCGATTCCACGGCGATGATCTTGGGCTTCAACAAACTGGTTTGCATAGGTTTTCCTTTTCAATACCCTCGGCTCGTTACACCGATAAGGCTGACCGGTAACACCCTAAAAATAAACAGCCGAGGTGCCCCCTTGCGCAACGCACTCAAGGTACCCCGGCCGTAAATCCGATTAGCGCGAATACAATTCGACGATCAGGCTTTCGTTGATGTCGCCGGCGATATCACTACGTTCCGGCATTTGCTTGAACGTGCCTTCGAACTTCTTCGCATCGACCGCAACCCAGCTCGCCATACCGCCTTGCTCGGCAAGCGAAAGCGCCTCGAGAATCCGCGCTTGCTTCTTGGCTTGCTCGCGCACGGCCACGACGTCGCCGGCCTTCACTTGCAGCGACGGGACGTTGGCGACCTGGCCGTTCACGGTGATCGCCTTGTGACCGACGAGCTGGCGCGCTTCAGCGCGCGTCGAGCCGAAGCCCATGCGATAGACGACGTTGTCGAGGCGCGATTCGAGCAATTGCAGCAGGTTTTCACCCGTGTTGCCCTTGCGGCGGTCGGCTTCGGCGAAGTAGCGGCGGAACTGACGCTCGAGCACGCCGTAGATGCGCTTCACTTTTTGCTTTTCGCGAAGCTGCGTGCCGTAGTCGGACGTACGAGCGCCCGAGGTGCGGCCGTGCTGGCCCGGCTTGCTGTCGAGCTTGCACTTGTCGGCGAGCGAGCGACGTGCGCTCTTCAGGAACAGATCGGTGCCTTCACGGCGGGACAACTTGGCCTTAGGGCCGGTATAGCGTGCCACTTTGCATTCCTTCTAGGTTTGTTCACGCAAACTCGCGTCTGCGCTAGTCCGTACCCCGCTGGGCCGAACGGTGGGCTTAGTCAAACAAACAACGCGCAAATAGCCTGTTGGCGCGCAATCGCGCCAACAGGCATCGTACAGGCGCTCGTCTTAGATGCGACGGCGCTTCGGCGGACGGCAACCGTTGTGCGGAACGGGCGTAACGTCGGAGATCGCCGTGATCTTGATGCCAAGACCATGCAACGCGCGCACCGCCGATTCGCGACCGGGGCCAGGACCTTTGATCCGCACTTCGAGGTTCTTCACGCCGTATTCCATCGCCACGCGACCGGCCGACTCAGCTGCAACCTGCGCCGCAAACGGCGTCGACTTGCGCGAGCCCTTGAAGCCCTGGCCACCTGACGTTGCCCAAGCAAGCGCGTTGCCTTGACGGTCGGTGATCGTGATGATGGTGTTGTTGAACGACGCGTGAACGTGAACCACGCCCTCGGCGACGTTCTTCTTGACCTTCTTGCGAACGCGTTGCGCCGCGGAGTTGTTCTGAGCCTTAGCCATTACGTTTTCCTGTAACTGTCAGTCGCGCTTATTTCTTCAGCGATTGGGCAGCGCGGCGCGGACCCTTGCGCGTACGAGCATTCGTGCGCGTACGTTGGCCACGCAGGGGCAGACCCTTGCGATGACGGACGCCGCGATAGCAGCCGAGGTCCATCAGACGCTTGATGTTCATCGTCACTTCGCGGCGCAGATCGCCTTCGACGACAAACTTGCCGACTTCTTCACGCAGCTTTTCGAGATCAGCGTCCGTCAGGTCTTTGACCTTCTTGTTCACTGCGACGCCAGCCGTTTCGCAAATTTGTTGCGAACGCGTGCGGCCAATCCCGAAGATCGCCGTCAGACCGATCACGGCGTGCTGGTGGTTCGGGATGTTCACCCCTGCAATACGAGCCATCGTTTTTCCTCAAACAAAAAGCGCAAGCAAAAGCGCGGCGTTCAGCCTTGGCGCTGTTTGTGGCGCGGATCAGAGCTGCAAATCACGCGCACGACACCTTTGCGCTTGATGATCTTGCAATTGCGGCAAATGCGCTTAACCGATGCCATCACTTTCATGATATTACCCTTTTTTCAAATCACTTCGCCCGGAACACGATCCGCGCACGCGACAGATCGTAGGGCGTCAACTCAACTGTCACCTTGTCGCCGGGCAAGATGCGGATGTAATGCATGCGCATCTTGCCGGAGATATGCCCCAACACGACATGACCGTTTTCCAGCTTCACGCGGAAGGTAGCATTGGGCAGGTTTTCGATGACCTCACCCTGCATCTGGATTACATCGTCTTTGGCCATAAGTCCTTTCAACGCATCGGAATGTTGCCGCCGCCCTTGAAGTTCGCCTTCTTGAGCAACGACTCATACTGTTGCGACATAACGTACGACTGCACTTGCGCCATGAAGTCCATCGTGACGACAACGATGATCAGCAGCGACGTTCCGCCAAAATAAAACGGCACGTTCCAGCGCAGCACCAAAAACTCGGGCAGCAGGCAGACGAACACGATGTAGATCGCACCGGCCAGCGTCAGACGCGTGAGGATGCGGTCGATATACCGCGCGGTCTGGTCGCCCGGACGAATACCCGGAACGAACGCACCGCTCTTCTTCAGGTTGTCGGCCGTCTCTCTGCTGTTGAACACCAGCGCGGTGTAGAAGAAGCAGAAGAAGATGATCGCCAACGCGTACAGCAACACGTACACGGGCTGGCCGGGCTTGATCGCATCGGCCACGTTGTGCAGCGTGTCGGTGAGCCAGCTACCGCGCGCGCCCGAGCTGAACCAACCAAGAATGGTTGCCGGGAACAGGATGATCGACGATGCGAAGATCGGCGGAATCACGCCCGACATGTTCAGCTTGAGCGGCAAGTGCGATGACTGTCCGCCGTAAATCTTGTTACCGACCTGGCGCTTCGCGTAATTCACGAGAATCTTGCGTTGACCGCGCTCGATGAACACGACGACGTACGTCACCGCCCCAATCAGCGCCACCACGATGATCGCCGTGAACGGATTCATCGAACCGGACTGTACGAGCGAAACGAGCCCGCCCACCGCGTTCGGGAATCCTGCTGCAATCCCGCCGAAGATGATGATCGAGATCCCGTTGCCGAGACCGCGTTCCGTGATCTGCTCGCCAAGCCACATCAGGAACATCGTGCCCGTCACGAGCGTCACGACCGTCGTCAGGCGAAACACCATGCCTGGATCGATCACGAGCCCCGGCTGATTCTCGAGCGCGACGGCAATGCCGAACGCCTGGAATGTCGCCAGCACGACCGTGAAGATCCGCGTGTACTGCGTGATCTTGCGCTGCCCTGCCTGGCCTTCCTTCTTCAGCGCTTCGAGCTGTGGCGACACGATCGCAAGCAACTGCATGATGATCGACGAGGAGATGTACGGCATGATCCCCAACGCGAAAATCGTGAACCGCGACAGCGCGCCACCCGAGAACATGTTGAACATGCCCAGGATGCCGCCCGATTGGCTCTGGAACAGCTTCGCCAACTGATCCGGGTCGATCCCCGGCACCGGAATATGCGCGCCGATACGGTAGACGACCAGCGCCAGCAGCAGGAATACTGCCCGCCGACGCAGATCGCCGAACTTCGCCGTGCTTCGACCGGTTTTTGCGAGACTCGGGCTGTTAGCCAAGTACCTTCTCCGATGCAAATGCCATGGACGGCAATCGGTCTTTCACGCGATCGAAAGCCAATTACTCGGCGAACGAGCCGCCGGCCGCTTCGATCGCAGCGCGTGCGCCCTTCGTCGCACCGAGGCCCTTCACGACGACTTTACGCGAGATCTCGCCCGTGGCGATAATCTTGGCGCTCTTCGTCAGTTCACCGACGAGACCCGCTTGCTTCAGCGCGAGCAGATCGATTTCGTCGACAGGCAGCGCTTGCAGATCGGAGAGGCGCACTTCACCGACGAATTCCTTCGTCAGCGACGTGAACCCGCGCTTGGGCAGACGACGTTGCAGCGGCATTTGACCGCCTTCGAAGCCGACCTTGTGAAAGCCGCCCGAACGCGATTTCTGGCCTTTGTGACCACGGCCGGCCGTCTTGCCGAGGCCGGAGCCGATACCGCGGCCGACACGACGCTTCGCGTGCTTGGCGCCCGCAGCCGGCTTCAGGTTATTCAATTCCATATTCAACTCCTCGAGTCCCTGGTCCGCTTCAGCTCACGACCTTAACAAGGTACGAAACCTTGTTGATCATGCCGCGCACAGCGGGCGTATCTTGCAGCTCGCTGACCGAGTTGAGTCGGCGCAGGCCCAGGCCACGCACCGTGGCACGGTGCGATTCGCGGGTCCCAATCAGGCTCTTGACGAGCTGAACCTTGACAGTTTTTTCAGACATGGTGACCACCTAGGCATTAGCCCAAAATATCTTCGACCGACTTGCCGCGCTTCGCAGCGATGTCCGCCGGCGTCGACTGCTTGCGCAGCCCGTCGAGCGTGGCACGCACGAGGTTGTACGGGTTCGTCGAACCGTGGCTCTTCGCGACGACGTTTTGCACGCCCATCACGTCGAACACTGCGCGCATCGGGCCACCGGCGATCACACCGGTACCGTCTTTCGCCGGAGCGAGCAGAACCACCGACGCGCCATGCTTGCCGTGCACTTCATGCTGCAGCGTGCCGTTCTTCAGCGGCACCTTGAACATGTTGCGACGAGCCTGTTCCATTGCCTTTTGCACGGCCACGGGCACTTCCTTCGCCTTGCCCTTGCCCATACCGACGCGGCCATCACCGTCGCCAACCACGGTCAGTGCGGCGAAGCCGAGAATCCGGCCGCCCTTCACCACCTTGGTCACGCGGTTGACCGAGATCATTTTTTCGCGAAGGCCGTCGTCGCGTTCGTCAGCCTGAACTTTCGCTTGCATCTTTGCCATGACGAATTCTTCCTTAGAACTTGAGCCCGGCTTCGCGCGCCGCATCGGCCAGCGCTTTCACGCGGCCGTGGTAGCGAAAGCCCGAGCGATCGAAGGCGACGGATTCGACGCCGGCAGCCTTGGCTTTTTCAGCGATACGTTTGCCGATCAGCGTGGCGGCGGCGATGTTGCCGCCCTTGCCCGACTGGTCGGCCAATTGCGCGCGCACTTCAGCTTCGAGCGTCGATGCACTGGCGAGCACCTTGGTACCGCAAGGCGAGAACACTTGCGCGTAGATGTGCGTGTTCGTGCGATGCACGGCAAGGCGCGCGACCTGCAGTTCGGCGATCTTGATACGCGTCTGACGAGCGCGGCGCAGGCGAGATTGAGCTTTATCCATGATTGCGCACCCTTACTTCTTCTTCGTTTCTTTGAGGATCACCACCTCGTCGGCATAGCGCACGCCCTTGCCTTTATAAGGCTCAGGCGGACGGTAGCCGCGCACTTCGGCAGCGACTTGGCCGACCTTCTGCTTGTCGATCCCCTTGATCACGATTTCCGTTTGCGACGGGGTTTCAGCCTTCACGCCTTCCGGCATTTGGTGCACCACGGGGTGCGAGAAACCCAGCGACAGGTTCAGCTTGTCGCCTTGCGCTTGCGCACGATAACCAACGCCGACGAGGTTGAGCTTACGCTCGAAACCCTTCGTCGCGCCGCGCACCATGTTCGCGACAATCGCGCGCATCGTGCCCGACATCGCGTTCGCTTCACGGCTGTCGTTCACCGGCTCGAACTTCAGAACGGTGCCATCGACGACGATCTTCACGAGCTTGTTTTGCGCTTGCGAAATCGTGCCGAGCGGGCCCTTCACCGTAATGAGGTCGTCGGTGACCTTCACTTCGGCGCCATCGAGCGCGACCGGGCTTTTACCTACTCGAGACATATTTCTTCTCCTCTTTCGGCGTTAAGCGACGTAGCAGATGACTTCGCCGCCGACGCCATTGGCGCGGGCCTTGCGATCAGTCATCACACCCTTGGGCGTCGAAACGATCGCCACACCGAGGCCGTTCATGACCTGCGGAATGTCATTGCGACCGCGGTACACGCGCAGGCCGGGCTTCGAAACGCGTTCGAGGCGCTCGATCACGGGGCGTCCGGCGTAGTACTTCAACGCGATGTTCAATTCCGACTTCGCGCCGTCCGACTTCACTGCGAAGTTGTCGATATAGCCTTCGTCCTTCAGGACTTGGGCAATCGCCACCTTGACCTTCGACGAGGGCATCGTCACCGAAACCTTCTCGACCATCTGCGCGTTGCGGATGCGAGTCAGCATATCGGCGATAGGATCACTCATGCTCATTTATGTTTCTCCTATTACCAGCTCGCCTTGGTCAGGCCGGGGATCTCGCCGCGGAATGCGATTTCGCGAATCTTGTTACGCGCAAGTCCGAACTTGCGGAACGTGCCACGCGGACGACCCGTGATGGCGCAGCGGTTGCGCTTGCGCGTCGGGTTCGCGTTACGGGGCAGTTGTTGCAGCTCGAGACGGGCTGCGTAGCGCTCTTCTTCCGACTTCGATTGGTCGTCGATGATCGCCTTCAGCGCTTCACGCTTCGGAGCGAACTTCGCCGCCAGGCGGGCGCGCTTCTTTTCACGTTCGATCAGTGCCAGTTTAGCCACGGTAACCTCAGTTTCTGAACGGGAACTTGAAGCTGGCGAGCAGTGCCTTGGCTTCTTCGTCGGTCTTCGCGGTCGTGGTGATGCTGATGTTCAGCCCACGCAGCGCGTCGATCTTGTCGTAGTCGATTTCGGGGAAAATGATCTGCTCTTTCACACCGATGTTGTAGTTGCCGCGGCCATCGAACGCACGCCCCGAAACACCACGGAAGTCGCGCACGCGCGGCAGGGCCACCGTGACGAAACGATCGAGGAATTCGTACATCGCGCGGCCGCGCAGCGTGACCATCGCACCGATCGGGTAGCCTTGGCGGATCTTGAAGCCCGCGATTGCCTTGCGAGCTTTCGTCACAACCGGCTTTTGACCTGCGATCTTCGTCAGATCGCCAACGGCGTTTTCGATGATCTTCTTGTCGGCGACGGCTTCGCCAAGACCCATGTTCAGGGTGATCTTGGTGATGCGCGGCACTTCCATGATCGACTTGTAACCGAACTTCTCGGTGAGGCCGGGAACGACCTTCTCTTTGTAAAACTCTTGCAAACGAGCCATTTTTATACTCCGCAGCGTCAGGCGCTCAGCACGGCACCGGTCGTCTTCAGGAAGCGAACCTTCTTGCCTTCCTCGACCTTGATGCCCACACGCGAGGCTTTGCCGTTCGCGTCGACAAGCGCGACATTCGAAATGTGCAGCGGCATCGTCTTCGCTTCCACGCCACCCGTCGTACCCTTCATCGGGTTCGGCTTGACGTGCTTCTTGACGAGATTGATGCCTTCCACCGTCACGTGTTCTTCGGCGACGACGAGCACGACACCGCGCTTGCCTTTGTCTTTGCCGGTGATGACGACGACTTCGTCACCCTTGCGAATCTTGTTCATCGCGACTCCTTACAGCACTTCGGGGGCCAGCGAAACGATCTTCATGAACCGTTCGCTACGCAACTCACGCGTGACCGGCCCAAAAATGCGGGTGCCGATGGGCTCGAGCTTGGCATTCAACAGGACGGCGGCATTGCCGTCGAACTTGATCAGCGAGCCGTCTTGGCGACGCACGCCCTTAGCAGTGCGAACCACCACGGCGTTGTAGATTTCGCCTTTCTTCACGCGCCCGCGCGGCGTTGCCTCTTTGACGCTCACCTTGATGATGTCGCCGATATTGGCGTAACGACGCTTCGAGCCGCCGAGCACTTTGATGCACATGACTTCACGTGCACCCGTGTTGTCGGCCACTTCAAGCCGAGATTCGGTCTGGATCATGGTTTATCTTTCCCAACTTAATCCGCCTGCACCACCATGGTTCAGCCGGTCAGTCTTGGTCCCGTCAGCCGCGCTGCTGCTTGGCTGCTTGGGTTGGAACAGCAGCGACGGCACACGAAACCGCCATCGCAATCGAGTGATGCTTCGGAGCAGGCTGGCGCCCTTCCGCTTCCCTTCCACTTCGTCCGCAGCGGATCCCATAAAGAGGGAAGACCGAGATTATATCAAACAATCTCGGCCTTGCAAGCGAAATCTATTGCGATTTCAACGACTTCTACTACCTAGCCGCCTTTAGATTACACGCGCGGCTTCGACAAGGCGGGACACCGTCCAGGCTTTCGTCTTCGAGATCGGACGCGTTTCCTGGATTTCAACGAGGTCGCCCTCGTTGAACGTGTTCGCATCGTCATGCGCATGGTACTTCTTCGAGCGCACGACATACTTGCCGTAGATCGGGTGCTTCACGCGGTGCTCGACGAGCACCGTGACCGTCTTGTCCATCTTGTTGCTGACGACCTTGCCGATCAGCGTCCGCTTGAGCGAGGTTTTCACGCTATCGTTCATTTCTGGTTCGCCTTCTCAGTCAGGACGGTCCGCACACGTGCGATGTCGCGACGAACCTTCTTCAGCTGGCTCGTGTTCGTGA
Organism: Trinickia acidisoli; assembly: GCF_017315725.1. Taxonomy (NCBI): domain Bacteria; kingdom Pseudomonadati; phylum Pseudomonadota; class Betaproteobacteria; order Burkholderiales; family Burkholderiaceae; genus Trinickia; species Trinickia acidisoli. The sequence continues at coordinate 362,432 of NZ_JAFLRG010000001.1, read as the reverse complement.
GCTGCTGCGTCGCGAGTTGCATGCGCAGGCCGAATTGCGCTTTCAACAGGTCCGACAGCTCCTTGTTGAGCGCGGCCTTGTCTTTTTGGTGAAGTTCGGAAGCCTTCATCATTTACTCCTTAGGCGCCGAGCTGACGAACGATGAACGCCGTCTTCAGCGGCAGCTTCGCTGCAGCCAGACGGAACGCTTCACGCGCCAACTCTTCGGTTACGCCATCCATTTCGTACAGCATTTTGCCCGGCTGGATCTCGGCGACGTAGTACTCAGGATTACCCTTCCCGTTACCCATCCGTACTTCAGCCGGCTTTTGCGAGATCGGCTTGTCCGGGAAAATGCGGATCCAGATGCGGCCGCCGCGCTTGATGTGACGCGTCATGGCACGACGCGCCGCTTCGATTTGGCGCGCGGTCAGACGGCCGCGACCGATAGCCTTCAGGCCGAATTCACCGAATGACACGGCGTTGCCGCGCGTTGCCACACCGGTGTTGCGACCCTTCTGCTCTTTGCGATACTTCCTGCGTTTCGGTTGCAGCATCGTTATTCTCCAGTCTTGCCGTCGCCTTCGGGCTTGCCGCCGGCGGCGCCGCGACGCGGCGCGCCACGGCGAGCACCTGCCGGCGCGCCACCTTCACCGTCACGACGGGGACGGCGATCGCCCGGACGCGCGTTGCGGCGCGGACGCTTTTCTTCCGGCGCTTCTTCGGCGACCGGCGCATCGTTACGGCCGAGCGTGTCGCCCTTGTAGACCCACACCTTCACGCCGATGATGCCGTACGTCGTCTTCGCTTCCGACGTCGCGTAATCGATGTCGGCACGCAGCGTATGCAGAGGCACGCGACCTTCGCGATACCACTCCGTGCGCGCGATCTCGATGCCGTTCAGACGGCCGGCGCTCATGATCTTGATACCTTGTGCGCCCAGACGCATCGCGTTTTGCATCGCACGCTTCATCGCGCGGCGGAACATGATCCGACGCTCGAGCTGCTGCGTGATCGAATCGGCGATCAACTGCGCATCGGTTTCCGGCTTGCGGATTTCTTCGATGTTCACGTGCACGGGCACGCCCATGCGCTTTTGCAACTCGGACTTGAGCTGCTCGATGTCCTCGCCCTTCTTGCCGATGACGACACCCGGACGCGAACTGAAAATCGTGATGCGCGCGTTCTTTGCCGGACGCTCGATGATGACGCGACCGACCGAAGCGTTCTTCAGCTTCTTCTTCAGGTATTCACGTACACCGATGTCTTCCTGGAGCATCGCCGCGAAATTGTTGTTGTTCGCGTACCAACGCGAAGCCCAATTGCGGCTGACGGCCAGACGGAAGCCAGTCGGATGAATTTTCTGTCCCATCGTATGACCCCTTAATTCCCGACCGTCACTGTGATGTGACAGGATTGCTTCTCGATGCGATTGCCGCGGCCTTTAGCGCGCGCGGTGAACCGCTTCAGCGAGGCAGCCTTGTCGACGTAGATGCTCTTGATCTTGAGCTCGTCGATATCGGCGCCTTCGTTGTGCTCCGCATTCGCGATCGCCGACAGCACGACCTTCTTCACGATGCCGGCCGCTTTCTTCGGCGAGAACGTCAGGACGTTCAGCGCCTTGTCGACCGGCAAACCGCGGATCTGGTCGGCCACAAGGCGCGTTTTCTGCGCCGAGATGCGGGCACCGCGATGAATTGCTTTCACTTCCATCTTGATTGCCCCTTATTTCTTGGCCTTCTTGTCGGCCGCGTGACCCTTAAACGTCCGGGTCAGTGCGAACTCGCCAAGCTTGTGGCCGACCATGTTTTCCGAGATGTACACCGGAACGTGTTGACGGCCGTTGTGCACGGCGATCGTCAAACCGATGAAATCCGGGAGGATCGTCGAGCGACGCGACCAGGTCTTGATCGGCTTCTTGTCGCGCGTAGCTGCAGCCGCCTCAACTTTCTTCAGCAAATGGGCGTCGCAGAACGGACCTTTTTTAACAGAACGTGCCATTGCCTACTCCTTAACGCTTGTGACGGCGCTGGACGATCATCGTCGTCGTGCGCTTGTTGCGACGGGTGCGATAGCCCTTCGTCTGCTGGCCCCACGGGCTCACCGGATGGCGGCCTGCAGCAGTACGGCCTTCACCACCACCGTGCGGGTGGTCGACCGGGTTCATCGCGACGCCACGCACCGTCGGGCGGATACCGCGCCAGCGGTTCGCGCCAGCCTTACCGATTTGGCGCAGGCTATGCTCTTCGTTGCCCACTTCGCCGATCGTCGCGCGGCACTCGATATGCACGCGGCGGATTTCGCCCGAACGCAGACGAACCTGCGCGTAGGTGCCTTCGCGTGCCAGCAGCATCGCCGAGGTGCCGGCCGAACGCGCGATTTGCGCGCCCTTGCCCGGCAGCATCTCGATGCAGTGAATCGTCGTACCGACCGGAATGTTGCGGATCGGCAGCGTGTTGCCCGCACGAATCGGCGCTTCGGAGCCCGACATCAGTTGTTGACCAACCGTCATGCCCTTCGACGCGATGATGTAGCGACGTTCACCGTCGGCGTACAGCACGAGCGCGATGTTCGCGCTGCGGTTCGGGTCGTACTCGAGACGCTCGACCTTGGCCGGAATTCCATCCTTCGTGCGACGGAAATCGATGACGCGGTAGTGTTGCTTGTGACCGCCACCTTGGTGACGCGTCGTGACGTGGCCGTTGTTGTTACGGCCGGCAGCCTTGCTCTGCGCCTCGAGCAGCGCAGCATGCGGCTTGCCCTTGTGCAAATCCTTGTTGACCACCTTGACCATCGCGCGGCGACCCGGCGAAGTCGGCTTAACTTTCACGATTGCCATGATTACTTGGCCTCCGCTTCAAAGTTGATTTCCTGGCCGGGCTTCAGGCAGACGTACGCCTTCCTCACGTCCTTGCGCTTGCCCATGAAACGGCCAAAGCGCTTGGCTTTGCCCTTCACGTTCAGCACGTTGACGGAATCGACTTCCACCTTGAACAGCAGCTCAACGGCGGCCTTCACTTCCTGCTTCGTCGCGTCGGGGGCGATTTCGAACACGACTTGCTCGTTCTTGTCGGCCACCAGCGTCGCCTTTTCGGAGATCACCGGCGCGAGCAGGACCTGCATCAAACGATGATCGTTCTTGCGAATCTCGCTCATGACAGCAACTCCTCGATCTGGGCGACCGCTGCCTTCGTGATCAGCACTTTCTTGAAGTAGATCAGCGACAGCGGATCGGCGTAACGCGGCTCGACAACGGCCACGTGGGCCAGATTGCGCGACGCGAGATACAGGTTCTCGTCGACCGTGTCGGTGATGACCAGCACGGACTCGAGACCCATGGCCTTGAATTTTTCGGCCAGCAGCTTCGTCTTCGGCGCTTCGAGGACGATGTCCTCAACGACCGACAGACGCCCTTCGCGGGCAAGCTGCGAGAAGATCGAGCAGAGGCCTGCACGATGCATCTTCTTGTTGACCTTGTGCGAGAAGTTTTCTTCGGGCGAGTTCGGGAAAATCCGACCACCGCCACGCCACAACGGGCTCGACGACATACCGGCACGAGCACGACCCGTACCCTTCTGGCGCCACGGCTTCTTCGTCGTGTGCTTGACTTGCTCGCGATCTTTCTGCGCGCGATTGCCGCTGCGGGCATTGGCTTGATAAGCCACCACGACTTGGTGAATCAGCGCTTCGTTGTAGTCACGGCCGAACACGACGTCCGACGCGTTCACGCCTGCGCCTTCTTGACCATTAGCATTGAGGAGCTTCAGTTCCATTATTTCGCTCCTTTCGCGGCACGCGTCTTCACTGCCGGCGTCACGAAAACTTTGCCGCCCTTCGCGCCAGGCACTGCGCCCTTGACGAGCAGCAGCTTGCGATCGGCGTCGATGCGAGCGATTTCGAGGTTTTGCACCGTAACGGTATCGTCACCCATGTGACCCGTCATGCGCTTGCCGGGGAACACGCGACCCGGATCTTGCGCCATACCAATCGAACCCGGCACGTTGTGCGAACGCGAGTTACCGTGCGAGGCACGGCCCGAGGCGAAGTTGTAGCGCTTGATCGTGCCGGCGTAGCCCTTACCGATCGATACGCCTTGCACATCGATCTTTTGGCCGACTTCGAAGATGTCAACGCCGATCACGGCACCGGCGGACAGCTCGGCAGCCTTTGCGGCGTCAATCTTGAATTCCTTCAGAATTTCACCGGCTTGCACACCGGCTTTGGCGAGGTGACCTGCCAACGGTTTCGTCACGCGCGAGGCGCGACGCTCACCGAATGCAACTTGAACGGCCGTATAGCCATCCGTTTCAACGGTCTTGATCTGCGCCACGCGGTTGTCGGACACGTCCAGCACGGTAACGGGAATCGAGTCCCCATCCGCCGTGAAGATACGGGTCATGCCAACCTTGCGACCTACAAGTCCAAGGCTCATCGTTTTCTCCATTCCCGACTGCGATTGGCCGGGGCTAATTTACAAAATGTCGGTGCCAGGAGGCTCGCAGGCTGCGAGCCGCACTGCTTTGTGCGCGCATCGCCGCGCACGAACTGGCACTGACTTTTTACGCAAATACGCGAAAAGCCTTGCATTATAGCGAGGCATTCCGTTTTCCGCAAGCAATCAAAGACTTACCGCCTCGACCCAGGGACCGAGGCGGCGCAAACCTTATTGCAGCTTGATTTCCACGTCCACGCCGGCCGGCAGATCGAGCTTCATCAGCGCGTCGACGGTCTTGTCCGTCGGGTCGACGATGTCCATCAGGCGTTGGTGCGTACGGATTTCGAGCTGATCGCGCGACGTCTTGTTGACGTGCGGCGAGCGCAGGATGTCGAAACGTTGGATGCGGGTCGGCAGGGGCACCGGGCCGCGAACGATCGCACCAGTCCGCTTCGCCGTGTCGACGATCTCGGCTGCCGATTGGTCGATCAGACGATAGTCGAACGCTTTGAGACGAATACGGATTTTCTGGTTTTGCATGACGATTCCTTCGAAAGAGCGAGGCAGCTTTGCGCCGCCGGATTAGGAAAAGAACGTGGGCTCGGGCGCTTAGCCAGGAGGCGTTGCACCCGAGCCCGGGCACGTTTTGCTACGATATTGCTCGTACTGCCTGTGTTGCGCGTACTGCCAAACCGTCGATTTTACTCGATGATCTTAGCGACGACACCTGCGCCGACGGTACGGCCACCTTCGCGAATGGCGAAGCGCAGACCTTCTTCCATGGCGATCGGGGCGATCAGCTTCACCGTGATCGACACGTTGTCGCCCGGCATCACCATTTCCTTGTCCTTCGGCAGCTCGATCGAGCCCGTCACGTCCGTCGTACGGAAGTAGAACTGCGGACGGTAGTTGTTGAAGAACGGCGTGTGGCGCCCGCCCTCATCCTTGCTCAGCACGTACACTTCAGCCGTGAAGTGCGTGTGCGGCGTGATCGAACCGGGCTTGGCCAACACTTGGCCGCGCTCCACGTCTTCGCGCTTCGTGCCGCGCAGCAAAATGCCCACGTTGTCGCCCGCTTGACCTTGGTCCAGCAGCTTGCGGAACATTTCCACGCCCGTGCACGTCGTCTTCACCGTCGGCTTGATCCCGACGATTTCGATTTCCTCGCCGACCTTCACCACACCGCGCTCGACACGACCCGTCACCACCGTGCCGCGGCCCGAGATCGAGAACACGTCTTCCACCGGCATCAGGAACGCACCGTCGATCGCGCGCTCCGGCGTCGGGATGTACGAGTCCAGCGCGTCGGCCAGGTTCATGATCGCCACTTCACCAAGCTCGCCCTTGTCGCCTTCCAGCGCCAGCTTGGCCGAACCCTTGATGATCGGCGTGTCGTCGCCCGGGAAGTCGTACTTCGAGAGCAGCTCGCGCACTTCCATTTCCACCAGTTCGAGCAGCTCCGCGTCGTCCACCATGTCGCACTTGTTCAGGAACACGATGATGTAGGGCACGCCCACCTGACGGGCCAACAAGATGTGCTCGCGCGTTTGCGGCATCGGGCCGTCCGCTGCCGAACACACCAGGATCGCGCCGTCCATCTGCGCCGCACCCGTGATCATGTTCTTCACGTAGTCGGCGTGGCCCGGGCAGTCCACGTGTGCGTAGTGGCGATTGGCCGTTTCGTACTCGACGTGCGCCGTGTTGATCGTGATGCCGCGCGCCTTTTCTTCCGGTGCCGCGTCAATCTGATCGTAGGCCTTCGCCTCACCGCCGAACTTCGCCGTCAGCACCGTCGTGATCGCCGCCGTCAGCGTCGTCTTGCCATGATCCACGTGACCAATCGTGCCCACGTTCACGTGCGGCTTGGTCCGTTCGAATTTACCTTTAGCCATGATTCTCTTCTTTCAAAAAGTAGTCGATGAAAAAGCCGGTTGGCTTACTTCGCTTTCGCGCTGATGATCGCGTCGGCGACATTGCGCGGCGCTTCGGCGTAATGCTTGAACTCCATCGTGTACGTCGCACGACCTTGCGTGAGGGAGCGCAGCGACGTCGAGTAGCCGAACATTTCCGACAGCGGCACCTCGGCGCGAACGATCTTGCCGCCGCCAACCATGTCTTCCATGCCCTGGACGATACCGCGACGGCCCGACAGGTCGCCCATCACGTTGCCCATGTAGTCTTCCGGCGTTTCGACTTCCACAGCCATCATCGGTTCGAGGATGACGGGGCTCGCCTTGCGCATTGCGTCCTTGAACGCCATCGAACCGGCCATGCGGAACGCATTTTCGTTCGAGTCGACGTCGTGGTACGAACCGAACGTCAGGTGCACCTTCACGTCGACGACAGGAAAGCCCGCCAGCACGCCGCTCTTGAGCGTTTCTTGGATACCCTTGTCGACCGCGGGGATGTATTCACGCGGAATGACACCGCCCTTGATCTCGTCGAGGAACTCGTAGCCCTTGCCTTGCTCGTTCGGTTCGAGCGTGATGACCGCGTGACCGTACTGGCCGCGACCGCCCGATTGCTTGACGAACTTGCCTTCGACATCGGATGCCTTCGAGCGGATCGTTTCGCGATACGCCACCTGCGGCTTGCCGACCGTCGCTTCCACGCCGAACTCGCGCTTCATGCGATCGACCAGAATTTCGAGGTGCAGCTCGCCCATGCCCGAGATGATCGTCTGCCCCGATTCCTCGTCCGTTTGGACGCGGAACGACGGATCTTCCTGCGCGAGGCGGTTCAGCGCGATGCCCATCTTTTCTTGGTCAGGCTTCGTCTTCGGCTCGACGGCTTGCGAGATCACGGGTTCCGGAAACACCATGCGCTCGAGCACGATCGGATGCTGCGGATCGCAAAGCGTGTCGCCCGTCGTCGCTTCCTTCAGGCCCACGGCAGCCGCGATGTCGCCCGCGCGCACTTCCTTGATTTCCTCGCGCTGGTTCGCGTGCATCTGCAAAATACGACCCAGACGCTCCTTCTTGTCCTTCGTCGAATTCAGGACCGTGTCGCCCGAATTGATGACACCCGAGTAGACGCGGAAGAAGATCAACTGACCGACGAACGGGTCCGTCATGATCTTGAACGCGAGCGCCGAGAACTTCTCGTCGTCGGCGGCCTTGCGCTCGGCCGCGTCGCCGTTTTCGAGCTCGCCCTTGACCGGCGGAATGTCGACCGGCGACGGCAGGAAGTCGATCACGGCGTCGAGCATGCGCTGCACGCCCTTGTTCTTGAACGCGGTGCCGCACAGCATCGGCTGGATTTCGCAGGCGATCGTACGGTCACGCAGCGCCTTGACGATTTCCGCTTCCGTCAGCTCCTCGCCGCCGAGGTACTTCTCCATCAGCTCTTCGCTAGCTTCGGCGGCCGATTCGATCATCTTCTCGCGCCACTCGTTGCAGGAATCGACGAGCTCGGCGGGGATGTCGACGTAGTCGAACTTCGTGCCTTGCGACGCTTCGTCCCAAATGATCGCGCGCATCTTCAAGAGGTCGACGACGCCCTTGAAGGTTTCTTCCGAGCCGATCGGCACCACGACGGGTACCGGATTCGCCTTCAGGCGCGTCTTCAGTTGGTCGTAGACCTTGAAGAAGTTCGCGCCGGTACGGTCCATCTTGTTGACGAACGCGAGACGCGGCACCTTGTACTTGTTCGCTTGGCGCCACACCGTTTCCGATTGCGGCTGCACGCCGCCGACCGCGCAGTAAACCATGCACGCGCCGTCGAGCACGCGCATCGAGCGCTCGACTTCGATCGTGAAGTCGACGTGCCCCGGCGTGTCGATGATGTTGATCCGGTGCTCCGGATAGTTGCCGCCCATGCCTTTCCAGAAGGCCGTGGTGGCGGCGGACGTGATGGTGATGCCGCGCTCTTGCTCCTGCTCCATCCAGTCCATCGTCGCTGCGCCATCGTGAACTTCACCGATCTTGTGGTTCACGCCCGTATAGAACAGGATGCGCTCGGTCGTCGTCGTTTTGCCGGCGTCGATGTGAGCGCTAATACCGATGTTGCGGTAGCGCTCGATAGGTGTCTTACGAGCCACTTTGATCCTCTATTGGGATAGCGCGAAGACGTTTCGTTTGTCTTCGCGCTCTAACACAAACGGGCGAGGCGCTCGATAAGCGCACCCGCCCGGAATTTTTTCCGCTGCTGCTAAGCCGAGGCTTAGAAACGGAAATGCGAGAACGCCTTGTTGGCTTCCGCCATCCGGTGGACTTCGTCGCGCTTCTTCATCGCGCCGCCGCGGCCTTCCGCGGCTTCCGACAACTCACCGGCCAAACGCAGAGCCATCGACTTCTCGCTGCGCTTCTTCGCGGCCTCGCGCAACCAACGCATCGCCAATGCCATACGACGCGACGGACGCACTTCGACCGGAACTTGGTAGTTCGCCCCGCCAACGCGGCGGCTCTTCACTTCCACCACCGGCTTGACGTTGTTGAGCGCCACCGTGAACACTTCCAGCGGGTCCTTGCCACCCTTGGTCTGGATCTGTTCGAAAGCGCCATAAACGATACGCTCGGCCACCGACTTCTTGCCCGAGAGCATCAGCACGTTCATGAACTTAGCTACATCAACGTTACCGAACTTCGGATCCGGCAACACTTCCCGCTTGGGAACTTCGCGACGACGCGGCATGTTTCTTCCTTTGACTTTTCAGTTGGAGCCCAACCAGGAGCCCCGCGGCCACCAACTAACCCGATCCATCTTTGACGACTAACCAGCTTGGCCGGGTGACCACTTACTCGACAGCACCGGCGATTCCGGCACCACCGCCTAAACTACCGAGACAGGCGAATTACTTGCCCGCCTTAGCGCGCTTCGCACCGTACTTCGAGCGAGCTTGCTTACGATCCTTGACGCCCTGCGTATCGAGCGAGCCGCGGACCATGTGGTAACGCACACCCGGCAAATCCTTCACACGGCCGCCGCGAATCAGCACGACCGAGTGTTCCTGCAGGTTGTGGCCTTCACCACCGATGTACGAAATGACTTCGAAGCCGTTCGTCAGACGAACCTTGGCGACCTTACGGAGCGCTGAGTTCGGCTTCTTCGGCGTCGTCGTGTACACACGCGTGCACACGCCACGACGCTGAGGGCAGTCCTGCAAGGCCGGGCTCTTGCTTTTCGTCGTTTCCGACGCGCGGCCTTTGCGAACCAGTTGATTGATGGTTGGCATTGTGTATTCCCGAAATTGAACAAAAACACCACACCGCCAGCCGGGCAAAGCGGCTCGCGATGCGTGTCAAACTTCCTGCTTAGCCTAAACCTAGGCCCGGCCACCCACGCAATATCTACGCATACCCACACATACCCACGCGTGGACGCACCTCGACCAAGGAGCCAAGAACAGGAACCCAGCATGATATTTCAAAAAGATCAAGCGCGTCAATAGTTTGCGTGCGGCACGCGCTCAGGCGGGCTCAGGCGGGCTCAATCGGCGGCGACGACCTCGAGTAGCTCGTCGCCGAAACGTTCGAGCTTGCGCGCCCCGATGCCGGGAATGTGGCGCAAATCGTCGATCGAGTCGGGCGCAGAACGCGCGATCTCGGCCAGTGTGGCGTCGTGAAAGATCACGTAGGCCGGCACGCCGTCGCGCTTGGCCGTATCGGTGCGCCACGCGCGCAGCCGCTCCCAGCGCGCACGCTCGCGCGGCCCGAGGCCGGCTGTCGGATCGGCGCGTTCGCCGGTACGCGAGGATGCCTGGCGCGTGCGCGCAGGTTTCACGTAGCGGCGCAGCGTAACCGTCGCTTCGCCCTTGAGCACGGGCTTGCTCGCTTCGGTCAGCATGAATGCGCCGAAGCCGTCGTGATCGATGGTGAGATAGCCGTAGGCGACGAGCTGCCTGAATATGCCGCGCCACTCCGGTTCCGCAAGGCTCGCGCCGATGCCGAAGGTGCTCAGCGTATCGTGCCCGCGTTCACGTACCTTTTCCGTGCGGTTGCCGCGCAGAATATCGACCAAGTGGCCGGCACCGAAATGGAACCCGCTCGCGCGGTGCGCGCGAAACACGCATGACAGCGCCATCTGCGCCTCACGCGTCGCATCCCAGGTCGCGGGCGGCTCGAGACACGTGTCGCAATTGCCGCAGGGCTCGCTCGCCTCGCCGAAATACGAGAGCAGACGCACCCGCCGGCAAGCAGCCGTCTCGCACAAGCCAAGCAGCGCATCGAGCTTGCTCGTCTGCACGCGCTTGTGCGTTTCGTCGGCCTCCGATTCGTCGATCATCTTGCGTTGCTGGACGACGTCGCCGAGGCCATACGCCATCCATGCATTGGCGGGCAAACCGTCACGGCCGGCCCGCCCCGTCTCCTGGTAATAGCCCTCGACGCTCTTGGGCAAATCGAGGTGCGCGACGAAGCGCACGTCGGGTTTGTCGATGCCCATGCCGAACGCGATCGTCGCGCAAATGACAACGCCCTCTTCTCGCTGAAAGCGTTCCTGATGACGCTGCCGCGTTTCGAAATCCATGCCGGCGTGGTACGGCAGCGCGTGAACGCCTTTGGTCTTCAGCCAATCGGCCGTTTCCTCGACCTTGCGGCGCGAGAGGCAATAGACGACGCCGGCATCGGTCGTGCCGTCGTCGTTCGTGTGCTCGGCGCGAATGAAGTCGAACAGTTGCGAGCGCGCGTTGTCTTTCTCGACGATGCGATAGCGAATGTTGGGCCGATCGAAGCTCGAGACGAACACGCGCGCTTCGTCGAGCGCGAGGCGATGAACGATTTCGTCGCGCGTAATGGCGTCGGCGGTGGCCGTCAGCGCAATGCGCGGCACCGACGGAAAACGCTCGTGCAGCACGGAGAGCTGCATGTACTCGGGACGGAAATCGTGCCCCCATTGCGAGACGCAATGCGCTTCGTCGATCGCGAACAGGCCGATGCGCGCGCGCTCGAGCAGTTCCTGAAAGCGCGGTGTCATCAACCGCTCGGGCGCGACATAGAGCAGATCGAGGTCGCCGTCGCGCAACGCGCGTTCCGTCGCCGCCGCTTCGGCGCCGGTGAGCGTGGAGTTCAGATACGCCGCGCGCACGCCGAGCTCCGTGAGCGCGGCTACTTGATCCTGCATCAGCGCGATCAGCGGCGAAACGACGATTCCTGCTCCGAGCCCCGCCTCGCGCCGCACGAGCGATGGAATTTGGTAGCAGAGCGATTTGCCACCGCCCGTGGGCATCAGAACGAGACAGTCGCCGCCGCCGGCGACGTGCTCGACGATGTCGCGCTGCTGCCCTCGGAAAACGGGATAACCGAAGACTTCATTGAGAATGGCTAGAGCACGCGACATGTAGGGGATCGATACGGCAAACGGCGGATGGGCGCCATTCTACCAACCCATCCGCGTGCGGCGATGCCCGCTCGACGCGCGTTGGCCATTCAGCCGATCGAGCGGTGCGACGTGCGCGGCCGGCGGCGTTGCGCCAAAGACGCCTAGGCGCGCTCGCCCGACGATCCTTGCACGTTGTTGCCGCCGCCTCGGTTGCGCATCGGGATGGCTTCGCCCGTTTGCCTCGGCGGGGAGTTCGTCGGCGTCGTCAGCGAAGTGAATCGGGCGGCGCCCTCCTCCTCTCCGAGCCGCGCCGTGCGGCCGCCGCCAAATGCGTTCCGCGCCTTCTTCATCGCGGTCATCGCAGCGGGTAGACACAGCAGCGCGATGAACGCGCCGCCGACGCAGTTCTGCAGCCACGACGCCCCTGCCTCGCCGAGATGCGGCGCCGTGATCTTCGGATCGATGGCGGCCGTCAGCCCGTACACGGTGTAGAAGATCGAGGTTCGCGACACGCCGTCGGAGCTGAAAGTGTCGAACGCTTTCTCCGCGCCGGGCCACGCGGGCGGTGTCAGCGTGATCTGCAGATCGGCCAGATTGCCGCCGCTCATCGCGTTGGTGAGCATGCGGCCCGCGAACTGATCAGCGGTTTCGCCGGCGAGGTTGCCGACGACGTACGTCGCGAGCGAGGCGAAACCGCTGCGCAGCGTCTCCGCTTCGTGCGTATTCGGATCGGTCGTGTTGTCGTGCATCGCATCGACGAGCCCAGCGCCCGATAGGCCATGGAAGCTTTGGATGCTGTTGACGAGCATCTGATTGGCCGCATAGAAAAACGCCGAATTGACCGCTTGCACCGTGAGCGGGTTCGCCTTGCCTTCGGTCGGTATGTTGTCGCCGAGCGGCATGTACAGGTTGGTCGTGTCACGGCCGCCCGAGTACATGAACGTCTTCATGAGACTCGGCACGAGATCCTTGAGCGTGCCGGTGGCCGCCGCCGCGGTGACGGCCGCCGACAGCGAGACGATCTGCGCGATGTTGCCGGCGTGCGTGACGGGCGTGCCGATGCCTTGACGCTCGTTGTAGAGCATTGTCATCAGGTTCGACAAAATCACGGCGCCGTAGAGGCCGCCGGCAATGCCGGCCTTCGCCTCGTCGCTCGCATTCGTGTGCGTCAAGAGCGCCTCGACGCCGGCGCCGACCGCTTCGCGCAGCGCCGTCGTGATGCCGACCGCCACCGCCTGCTGGCCGACCACGTTCGCCGAACTGCGCGCCCACTGCGCGATGGTGTCCATCGTCGAGCGCGTGGCCGCGCCGGTCGCGGCAGCGGTGTTGCCCGTGCGTGCCGCCGTATCGGCAGGGGTCGTCGTAGTCGCGCTCGTTTGATTGCCCGCGTTCTCGGGCGCCGACGCCGGCCGATCGCTGCCGCTCGGGACGGGCGCGTTGGCGATCGCGTCTCGCAATGCCTGCCCTGCGACATTCGCCTCGTCGCGCGCCGTGCGAGCGGTACGTTCCGCCTCGTCGGCATCCTGTTCGGCTTGCGTCGCCTCGTCGTCGGCGTCCTGCGCTTCTTCGAGCGCCGTGGTTTCCTTCTGCTCGGCCTTCTGGGCTTCACGCTTCGCTTTGCCGGCAGCCGCTTCGAGCGGCCCGACTTTCCGTGCCAGCGCATCGGCTCCGGACCGAAGCGACGTCGCTTCGCCGCGTATCTCCTTCGCGGTGGCCTTCAGTGTTTCGGCGTCGTTGCCGGCTTCGTCGGCCGCCGAGCGCACGGTTTGTGCATGCGCCTTTGCTTTGTTGGCGTCGGTTTGCCGTTGTCCCGCTTGTTCGCGCAGGCCGGCGGCGTGCGCATCCAATTGCTCGGCCCGCTTGGCTGCCTCCTGCGCCTGCGCTCTTTGCTCCTTGGCTGCCGTCTCGGCTTGCGTGGCCCGCGCATCGGCTTCGCGTGCGGTCTGAAGCGCGGCGGGGCGTTCCTTTTCCGGTGCCTTCTGCGCCGCCGCGGCAGCCGCCTGTGCCTGCTCGCGTAGCTGACCCGAGCCCTCTTCAGCACGGTCGGCGGCGTCGGACTTCGTCGTCGCCTGCTTGTGCGCGTCGCCCGCTTCGCGCTCTGCCTTGTCGGCCTCCTTCGATTGCTCGCTCGCGCTCGACTGTGCGGTTTGCGCCGCCTTCTCGGCGCCGCCCGCTTCGTTCCCGAGCGTCTCGGCCTTTTCGCTCGCCGCCTTGGCTTTCTTCTCGGCGTCGGCGGCTTCGCCATCTTTGGCGGTCGCAGCGCCGTCGGCCTTCGCTGCCGCCGTTTCCGCATCGCTAGCCGCCTTGTGCTTGTCCGCTGCCTCGCGCTGCGCCTCGCGTCTTTCGCCGCCCAAGGTCTGCGCCAGCTCGCCGCGCTGCGTTGCCACACCTCTCAGTTCCGTAGCAGCGGTTCGCAGCGTTTGCGCGTCGCCTTCCAAGGTGTCGGCGCGCTGGGTCCTCGTGGTTAGATTCGCCTGAGCGGCTCGAATCTCCGGCGTATCGGGCGGCGGCTGCATGATCAATCGCTGGCCGCCGGACGCATTCATCTGTCCCATCGCGTCGAATGCGTGATGGATGCTTTGCGCGATCGTCGTCAAGCGCTGCGCATGCCCTTGCAGGGTCGTATCGGCGCTCGTCGTGTCGATCGGCGCATTCAGCCCCATCATCCTGCTGAATTCCGTCGCCACCCGACGCGCGTCGACGCTGATTTCTTCGTGAATGCCGGCGGTATCCGTCGCGCTCAATGAATGGCGACGCTGAAATGTCGCGGCGCCGATCTGCGGCAAGGCGCCACTGCGTCGAATTCCGCTCTGCCCCGTGGTCCCCGCCGCTTGCGAAGTGTTGCGCGACGAAATCGCCCCGAACGTGCCGACGTTCTGGCGCGACGACGTACTCTGCACCGGCGGATTGTTCGTCTGCGTCTGCGGGTCTTCGATTTCTTCCGGTTCGGAAGTCGCTCCGATCGACACGCCGTGGAGATCGCTCATCGCTTCATACCTCCTGCAAGGGAATGCTTTGTTGGATTGAGTAGCCTCCATGATTGGATACCGGGCGCGACGTCGCACCGGAAATCCGAAGACGTGCCGCTCAAACCGAACGAGATCCGCGCAGTGCTTACGTCAACACACAATTGATCGGCTCGGTCATGGCAGCGATTTGTGCGCGGCGACCCCGGCCACTACGATCGGCGTTGGATCGACTGCTGGCCCGCAACCGCCGCCCGGGCCAGCCCCGTCGATCGACGGCTAAAGCTAACTGCCCGACTGCGCCGCCTGCCAACGGAGCACGGGATGCCCTGCGCCGGCCGGCATCAGCCACGCGCCGCCGGCACCGAAATCCCAGCCGGCGTAGCTCGAGGCATTGCCCATCTGTGCTGTCGTGAGCCCGTTCTGTACCGGCACGCCGCCGCTGTCGACCGCCATGCCCGACGTCTGCACGTTCCAGTAGTCGTCGCTGCCGCCGCCGCTTCCCGAACCGATCAGGCCGCCCGCGCCGCCGCCCGGGCCGAACCAGTAAGAACCACCGCCGCCCGATACCGCCCCCGTTGCAAACGACTGCGTCACCGTGCCGCTGCTGTTTCCGACGAGGCCACCCACGTACGCCCATCCGCCGCCGGTTACCGAACCCGTCGCATACGACTGTTTGATCGTGCCGGTGTTGACGGCCACGAGCCCACCCAGATCCCCCCCACCGGGCCCGCCGGTAAAATCGGGCACGCCGGACACCGAGGCGCTGCTCGACGATTGCACGATCGTTCCCGTATTCAGCCCGACGAGCCCGCCGATGGAGTAGCCGGTACCCGGCCCGTAGTCGTTGAAGTAGAAGCCGCCAGCCGAAGACGTGCGGGCGATAAGACCGTCGTTTTCGACCGCCAGGACGCCGAGGTAGCACGAGTTGCTGTAGCAATGCCCGATACCGCCGTCGCTGTTCGATAGGCTTAGGTTGCGCACCACGCCCGTCGCGCCAATGACGCCGAACAGCGGCCCGCCCCAGCCGAAGTAGTACCCGGGTGATCCCCCTGTAATCGACACGCCATTCAGCGTGTGGCCAAGCCCGTCGAACTGGCCTGTGAACGGGGTGGTGCTGCCGATCTGGTCGACATAGGCGCCGTTGAACGCGATGTCGATCCCGAGCGCATAGTTGCCGGCAGGATCTTGCGACACGTTCTCGAGATCCGCGAGCGAATTGACGAGCTTGTACGCCGT
Organism: Trinickia acidisoli; assembly: GCF_017315725.1. NCBI lineage: Bacteria > Pseudomonadati > Pseudomonadota > Betaproteobacteria > Burkholderiales > Burkholderiaceae > Trinickia > Trinickia acidisoli. The sequence goes on along the minus strand of NZ_JAFLRG010000001.1, from coordinate 346,556 downwards.
GATCTGCGTCACGATGCCGGCGTCGGGCGAAGGCGTCCAAGCCGGATTGCCGAGCAACGTGCCTGCCGAATACGCGCCCGTCATGTCGCGATACAGATTGACGAGCCCGGTGCTCTTGGACCAGTCGATGGTGCCGTCGTTGACGACACCGCCCCCGTTATCGATCGCGGTTGCATCGGCGCGCAGCGTCAGGCTGCCGGCGCCTTGATTCTGGATGGTGACGCCCTGCTGGACACCCACGTTGCGCAATGCGTCGAGCGAAAGCGAGGCCGCGCCCGTCCACCCCAAGTTCGCCGCGACGGTAATATCGCCGCCGACACCGCCGGCGCCTGTCGTCTGCACGTTGATCGAGGTCCCGGCGTTAAGGCTGCTGGAGAACACGCTTGCCGCCGAGCCGTCGAGCGTGAAGGCGGGCGTCGTGACGTTCCATTGCCCCGCCTGCACGGCGGCTCCGAGCGGATCCAGTATGAGATTGCTCGCTGTCGTATCGACGGTTCCGCCGCTGCCGTCGGCATTCGTCGCCTGGACTGCGCTCATCAGCGCGACCCTGCCCGTATCCGCCACGAGCCAGACATGGCCGTCGCGGGTGGCCGTGCCGGTCGCGCGAATCGCCGTGTGGTTCCCCGACAGCGCGAATATGTTGCCGTCAGCCGCTTGCAGGCTCACTTGTGCGGCGGCAATCTGCCCGGCATTCGTCACGTTGCCGCCGCTGCCGGTCTGCACGAACACTTGGCGGCTGGTCGACGAATCCTGCAGCAGCACCGTCTTGCCCACCGCGAGTTCGACCGTACCCTGCGGCGCGCTGATACCACCGAGGTTTTCGACCGCGCCGGCCGCGATGAGAAACACGTCGCCGCGCGTCGAGCCGATATTGCCGAGATTCACGACGGAGTGACTCGACGTGCCCGACAGCGTGAGCGGGCCGCCGTTCATGAATGCCGTATTGTCGACGTCGAGCGTCGACGCAACGAAACGCCCGCCCGTGGACACAACGCCGGTCGGTCCGATCACAACCCCTTGCGGATTGATGAGATAGACGCTACCCGTCGCCGACAGTACGCCGAGGATCGATGAAGCGCTTGTGCCGGTGACGCGATTTAATGTGGCTCCGGATCCATTATTGAAGTTGACGTGGTTACCGGACCCAATCGAAAAATTATTCCAATCAATGACCCCACGCCCCGACGTTTGATTAATTGTCAGCGATGTGCCATTCTCGGAAATAGATCCGCTCCCTAAAATAAATTGACCGCCTGCCGGAAGGGAGCCGGCATATGACATGGACGATGTCCCGCACAGCACCGAAACCGCCGCACCCACCCACATTGCCATTAATTTTGGTCTGACCCTGCCCCGCTCGGTTGAAGCCGCTACTCTCATGATGCCCTCGCGAATATTTCAATATCGAACCGATAAGTTCGCCGCGGGATTTAATGAGAATTCGTGAAAGCGCGGCAAATCACCGGAGATCGGGCCGTTATGTTTTTATGGCCCACGCGATTATCGGATCAAATCCATATCCTGCGCGACGGATGAAATCGGACAGGTATTCGTGCTTTTACGCCAGTCTGGAAAAGTGCGACATGCCTGGGTCGACGCCGGGCGCACGAAAAAAAAGCCGCCCAGTCGAAACCGAGCGGCTTTTGCGCCAAGGCGCTTGAGCGGATGCATCGCACGAGCGGCGTCAAGCGCCGCCCGAACTTACTCCGCCGAGTGTTGCTGATGCGGCTCGTCGGCCGGCGTTTCGGCAGCCGATGATTCCGGCGTACCGAATTCGAACTGCTCTTCCGCGGCGATCTGATCGAAACGCTCGCGATCCGACGATTCCTTCGCCTTGCGCGCCTTGTGGAACGCGAGACCCGTACCAGCCGGGATCAAGCGGCCGACGATCACGTTTTCCTTCAAGCCGCGAAGGTCGTCGCGCTTGCCCATGATCGCAGCCTCGGTCAGCACGCGCGTCGTTTCCTGGAACGACGCGGCGGAGATGAACGAATCGGTCGACAGCGACGCCTTCGTGATACCGAGCAGCACGTTCTCGTACGCGGCCGGACGCTTGTCGTCCGCGTTCATCCGATCGTTCTCGTCGAGCATGTCCGACCGCTCGACTTGTTCGCCCGGGATGAAGCGCGTATCCCCGTTGTCGGAGATCTGCACGCGGCGCAGCATCTGACGCACGATCACTTCGATGTGCTTGTCGTTGATCTTCACGCCTTGCAGACGATACACGTCCTGCACTTCGTCGACGATGTAGCGCGACAGCGCCTCGACGCCCTGCAGACGCAGGATGTCGTGCGGATCGGCCGGACCGTCCACGATCATTTCGCCCTTGTTGACGACCTGACCATCGTGGACGAGCACCTGCTTTTCCTTCGCGATCAGAAACTCGTGCTGGTTGCCCTCGAGATCCGTGATGACGAGACGCTGCTTGCCCTTCGTATCTTTACCGAACGAAACCGTACCGGTGACTTCCGCCAGAATGCCGGCATCCTTCGGCGAACGCGCTTCGAACAGTTCGGCCACACGTGGCAGACCGCCGGTAATGTCACGCGTCTTTTGCGATTCCGTCGGAATCCGCGCGAGCACCTCACCGACCTGCACCTGCTGGCCGTCCTTCACCGTAATCAGCGCGCCGACTTGGAAGCCGATCTGCACCGAGTGTTCGGTACCGGGGATCTTCACTTCCTCGCCGACGGCATCGAGCAGCTTCACCTGCGGGCGCACGCTCTTGGCGGCCTGCGAGCCACGACGCTTCACGTCGATCACGACGAGCGTCGAAAGCCCCGTCACGTCGTCGATCTGCTTGGCAACCGTCACGCCTTCTTCGACGTTCTCGAACTTCACCGTACCGCCGTACTCGGTGATGATCGGACGCGTGAGCGGGTCCCACGTGGCCAACTGCGTGCCGGCCTTGATCTGCGCGCCGTCGAGCTGCAACAGCGTGGCGCCGTACGGCACCTTGTGACGCTCGCGCTCGCGGCCGTGATCGTCGGTGATCATCGCCTCGCCCGAACGCGTGATGACGATCTGTTCGCCCTTCGCGTTCGTGACGTAGCGCATCGTCGAGGTGAAGCGCACCGTACCGTTGCTCTTCGCTTCGACCGACGAGGCCACCGCCGCACGCGATGCCGCACCGCCGATGTGGAACGTACGCATCGTGAGCTGCGTGCCCGGTTCGCCGATCGACTGCGCCGCGATCACACCGACCGCTTCGCCGACGTTTACGAGCGAGCCGCGGCCGAGGTCGCGGCCATAGCACGCCGCGCAGAGACCGTAGCGCGTTTCGCAGGTGAGCGGCGTGCGCACGCGCACTTCGTCGATACCGAGGCGTTCGATCTCTTCGACAGCCGTTTCGTCGAGCAACGTACCCGCTTCGTAAAGCGTTTCTTGCGATTCGGGGTTGACGACGTCTGCCGTCGCCACGCGGCCGAGAATCCGGTCGCGCAGCGCTTCGACGACTTCACCGCCTTCGACGAGCGCCTTCATCGCCACGCCGTTGCTCGTGCCGCAATCGTCTTCGGTCACGACGAGATCCTGCGTCACGTCGACCAGACGCCGCGTGAGGTAACCCGAGTTCGCCGTCTTCAGTGCCGTATCGGCCAGACCCTTACGCGCGCCGTGCGTCGAGATGAAGTACTGCAGCACGTTCAGGCCTTCGCGGAAGTTCGCCGTAATCGGCGTCTCGATGATCGAGCCATCCGGCTTGGCCATCAGCCCCCGCATACCGGCCAACTGACGAATCTGCACCGCGGAACCGCGAGCGCCCGAGTCGGCCATCATGTAGATCGAGTTGAACGACTCTTGACGCACTTCGTTGCCGTCGCGATCGACCACGGGTTCGGTCGAGAGCTGCTCCATCATCGCCTTGCCGACCGCTTCCGACGTTGCCGACCAAATATCGACCACGTTGTTGTAGCGCTCTTGCGCGGTGACGAGACCCGACATGTACTGGCGGTCGTACTCCTTCACCTTCTTCGCGGCGTCGCCGACGATCACTTCCTTCTGCGTCGGCACGAGCATGTCGTCCACGCAGATCGAGATGCCGGCGCGCGTCGCGAGGCGAAAGCCCGACTGCATCAACTGATCGGCGAAGATCACCGTCTCGCGCAGACCGCAACGGCGGAACGCCGTATTGATGAGGCGCGAGATTTCCTTCTTCTTGAGCGGCTTGTTCAGCACCGAGAACGGCAGGCCCGGCGGCAGGATTTCCGACAGGATCGAGCGGCCGACCGTCGTCGCGTACAACGAGATCTTCGGCACGAACTTCGGCGCGCCTTCGGACGTGTCCTCGTTCGCCACCATTTCGGTGATACGCACGTTCACGCGCGAGGCCAGCTCGACTTCCTTGTTCTCGTAGGCACGCAGCGCTTCGGACACGCCCGTGAACGACATGCCTTCGCCCTTGCCGTTGACCGCCTCGCGCGTCGCGTAGTACAGGCCGAGCACGATATCCTGCGACGGCACGATCGACGGATCGCCGTTGGCCGGGAACAGGATGTTGTTCGACGCGAGCATCAGCGTGCGCGCTTCCATCTGCGCTTCGAGCGACAGCGGCACGTGCACGGCCATCTGGTCACCGTCGAAGTCGGCGTTGAACGCCGCGCAAACGAGCGGGTGGAGCTGAATGGCCTTGCCTTCGATCAGCACGGGCTCGAACGCTTGAATGCCGAGACGGTGCAGCGTAGGCGCGCGGTTGAGCATCACCGGGTGCTCGCGGATCACCTCTTCGAGGATGTCCCACACCACCGCCGTTTGATTCTCGACTTCCTTCTTCGCCGCCTTGATGGTCGTGGCCACGCCCATCACTTCGAGCTTGTTGAAGATGAACGGCTTGAACAACTCGAGCGCCATCAGCTTCGGCAGGCCGCACTGGTGCAGCTTCAGCGTCGGACCCACGACGATGACCGAACGGCCCGAGTAGTCGACGCGCTTACCGAGCAAGTTCTGACGGAAGCGGCCGCCCTTGCCTTTGATCATGTCGGCGAGCGACTTCAGCGGACGCTTGTTCGCACCCGTCATCGCCTTACCGCGACGACCGTTGTCGAGCAGCGAATCGACGGCCTCTTGCAGCATCCGCTTTTCGTTGCGGACGATGATTTCGGGCGCCTTGAGCTCGAGCAGACGCTTCAACCGGTTGTTCCGGTTGATCACGCGGCGATAGAGATCGTTCAAGTCCGACGTGGCGAAACGGCCGCCGTCGAGCGGCACGAGCGGACGCAGCTCGGGCGGCAGCACGGGCAGCACTTCGAGCACCATCCATTCGGGCTTGATGCCCGAACGCTGGAAGGCCTCGAGCACCTTCAGGCGCTTCGCGTACTTCTTGATCTTCGCTTCCGAGCCCGTGTTCTTGAGCTCGGTGCGCAGCGTCTCGACTTGCTCGTCGATGTTGATCGCGCGCAGGAGCTCGCGCACGCCTTCCGCGCCCATCTCGGCGCGGAACTCGTCACCGTACTCTTCGACCTTGTTGTAGTAATCCTCTTCGGTCATGATCTGCCGCGCTTTGAGCGGCGTCATGCCCGGATCGATCACCACGTACGCTTCGAAGTACAGCACGCGCTCGATGTCGCGCAGCGTCATGTCGAGCACCATGCCCAGACGCGACGGCAGCGACTTCAAGAACCAAATGTGCGCGACGGGCGAAGCCAGTTCGATATGGCCCATCCGTTCGCGACGCACCTTCGCGAGCGTCACTTCGACGCCGCACTTCTCGCAGATCACGCCACGATGCTTCAGGCGCTTGTACTTGCCGCACAAGCATTCGTAATCTTTGATCGGCCCGAAGATCTTCGCGCAGAACAAGCCGTCGCGCTCGGGCTTGAACGTGCGGTAGTTGATCGTTTCGGGCTTCTTGACTTCACCGAACGACCACGAGCGGATCTTGTCGGGCGAGGCAAGACCGATCTTGATCGCATCGAAAACTTCTTCTTGTTGGACTTGCTTGAATAGATCGAGCAAAGCTTTCATCGCTTCTCTCCAGTAGTCCTATTAGTTCCGGTCCAGGTCGATGTCGATACCGAGCGACCGGATTTCCTTCACCAACACGTTGAACGACTCAGGCATGCCGGCGTCGATCACGTGGTCGCCCTTGACCAGGTTCTCGTAAACCTTCGTCCGGCCCGTCACATCGTCAGACTTCACCGTCAACATTTCCTGCAGCACATACGATGCGCCGTACGCTTCGAGCGCCCACACTTCCATTTCACCGAAGCGCTGACCGCCGAACTGCGCCTTACCGCCGAGCGGCTGCTGCGTCACGAGCGAGTAAGGACCGGTCGAACGGGCGTGCATCTTGTCGTCCACCAAATGGTGCAGCTTCAGGTAATGCATGTAGCCGACCGTGACGGTGCGCTCGAACGGCTCGCCCGTGCGGCCGTCGCATAGGCGCACCTGGTTCTTCGATTTCGTCATGCCGAGTTGCTCGGCGATGTCGTCCGGGAAGGCAAGGTCGAGCATCTTCGACATTTCCTCTTCCGTCGCACCGTCGAACACCGGCGTTGCGAACGGCACGCCTTCGCGCAGGTTCTTCGCCAACTCGACGATGTCGTCGTCCGAGAAGCTCTCGAGCTCTTCGGCGCGGCCCGACTCGTTGTACAGCTTGGTCAGGAACACACGCAGCTCTTCGATCTTCGCCTGACGCTGCAGCATTTCGCCGATACGCCAGCCGAGACCCTTCGCAGCCCAGCCCAAATGCACTTCGAGCACCTGACCCACGTTCATCCGCGACGGCACGCCGAGCGGGTTCAGTACGACGTCGGCCGGGCGGCCGTCGGCCATGTACGGCATGTCCTCGATCGGAACGATCTTCGACACGACACCCTTGTTACCGTGACGGCCGGCCATCTTGTCGCCAGGCTGCAGGCGGCGCTTGACGGCCAAGTACACCTTGACCATCTTCAGCACGCCCGGGGGCAGTTCGTCGCCTTGCGTGAGCTTCTTGCGCTTCTCTTCGAACGCGAGGTCGAATTGGTGACGCTTCTGCTCGATCGAATCCTTGATTGCTTCGAGCTGAGCGGCCGCTTCTTCGTCGGCGAGGCGAATGTCGAACCAGTGGTAATGGTCGAGATCTTCCAGGTACGCTTGATCGATCTTCGTGCCCTTCGCGAGCTTCTTCGGACCGCCGTTCGCGACCTTGCCGACGAGCATACGCGCCAGACGCTGGAACGCATCGCCTTCGACGATACGCAACTGATCGTTCAAGTCGAGGCGATAGCGCTTCAGTTCATCGTCGATGATCTGCTGTGCGCGCTTGTCGCGCTGGATGCCTTCGCGCGTGAACACCTGCACGTCGATGACCGTACCGCTCATGCCCGAGGGCACGCGCAGCGACGTGTCCTTCACGTCGGATGCCTTCTCGCCGAAGATCGCGCGCAGCAGCTTTTCTTCCGGCGTGAGTTGCGTTTCGCCCTTCGGCGTGACCTTGCCGACGAGCACGTCGCCCGCTTCGACCTCGGCGCCGATATAGACGATGCCCGACTCGTCGAGCCGGCCAAGCTGCACTTCGGCCAAGTTCGAGATGTCGCGCGTGATTTCCTCAGGTCCGAGCTTCGTGTCGCGAGCGACGACGTTGAGCTCTTCGATGTGGATCGACGTATAGCGATCATCGGCCACGACCTTCTCGGAGATCAGGATCGAATCTTCGAAGTTGTAGCCATTCCACGGCATGAACGCGACGAGCATGTTCTGACCGAGCGCGAGCTCGCCCAGATCCGTCGAAGCGCCGTCCGCCAGGACGTCGCCGCGCGCGACCATGTCGCCGACCTTCACGATCGGACGCTGGTTGATGTTCGTGTTCTGGTTCGAGCGCGTGTACTTGATCAGGTTGTAGATGTCGACGCCGACTTCACCGGCCACCGCCTCGTCGTCGTTCACGCGAATGACGATACGGCCCGCGTCGACGTAATCGACGACACCACCGCGCAACGCTTGCACCGTGGTGCCCGAATCGACGGCCACTGTCCGCTCGATGCCCGTACCGACGACCGGCTTCTCAGGACGCAGACACGGCACGGCCTGACGCTGCATGTTCGAGCCCATCAACGCGCGGTTCGCGTCATCGTGCTCGAGGAACGGGATCAGCGAAGCTGCGACCGAAACGATCTGCGACGGCGCCACATCCATGTACTGGATGCGGTCCGGCGTGACCATCAGCGTTTCGCCCGCTTCGCGCGACGAGACGAGCTCGTCGGTCAGCGTGCCGTCGCCCGCCACCGCCGCGTTCGCCTGCGCGATCACGTAACGGCCTTCTTCGATCGCCGACAGGTAGTCGATCTGGTCCGTCACTTTGCCGTCCACGACCTTGCGGTACGGCGTTTCGAGGAAGCCGTACTCGTTCAGGTGCGCATAGAGCGCGAGCGAGTTGATCAGGCCGATGTTCGGACCTTCAGGCGTTTCGATCGGGCACACGCGGCCGTAGTGGGTCGGGTGCACGTCGCGTACTTCGAAGCCCGCGCGCTCGCGCGTCAGACCGCCCGGTCCCAGTGCGGAAACACGGCGCTTGTGCGTGATTTCCGACAGCGGATTGGTTTGGTCCATGAACTGCGACAACTGCGACGAACCGAAGAACTCGCGGATCGCCGACGAAATCGGCTTCGAGTTGATCAGGTCGTGCGGCATCAGGTTTTCGCTCTCGGCTTGGCCGAGGCGTTCCTTCACCGCGCGCTCGACGCGCACGAGGCCGGCACGGAATTGATTCTCCGCGAGTTCGCCAACGCAGCGCACTCGACGATTGCCGAGGTGATCGATGTCGTCGACTTCGCCCTTGCCGTTGCGCAGCTCGACGAGGATCTTGATCGTCGCGAGGATGTCGTCGTCCTGCAGCGTCATCGGGCCCGTGATTTCATCGCGGCCGACGCGGCGGTTGAATTTCATGCGGCCGACCTTGGACAGGTCGTACGCGTCTTCGCTGTAGAACAGACGATTGAACAGCGCCTCGACCGCTTCTTCGGTCGGCGGCTCGCCCGGGCGCATCATGCGGTAGATTGCGATGCGCGCGGCCGTCCGGTCGGTCGTTTCGTCGATACGCAGCGTCGACGAGATGTACGGGCCTTGATCCAGATCGTTCGTGTAGAGCGTCTGAATGTCCTTGACCTTCGCCTCGCGCAGCTTCTCGAGCGTGCTTTCGGTGATTTCGTCGTTCGCGTTCGCGATGACTTCACCCGTCTCGCCATCGATCACGTTCTTCGCTAGAACGCGGCCGAGCAGGTAGTCCTCGGGCACCGAGATGAACTTCGTCTTGGCGTTGTCGAGGTCACGGATGTGCTTCGCGTTGATCCGCTTGTCCTTTTGGACGATGACGTTGCCGTCGCGATCACTGATGTCGAAGCGCGCGACTTCGCCGCGCAGACGTTCGGGGACGAACTCCATCTGCGCCCCTTCCGCCATCAGCGTGAAGTTGTCGAAGACGAAGAAGTTCGCGAGGATCTGTTCCGGCGTGAGGCCGATCGCCTTGAGCAGGATCGTGACCGGCATCTTGCGGCGACGGTCGACGCGGAAGTAGAGAACGTCCTTCGGGTCGAATTCGAAGTCGAGCCACGAGCCGCGGTACGGGATGATCCGCGCCGAGAACAGCAACTTGCCCGAGCTATGCGTCTTGCCCTTGTCGTGTTCGAAGAACACGCCCGGCGAACGATGCAACTGCGAGACGATGACACGCTCGGTGCCGTTGATGACGAACGAGCCGGTCGGCGTCATGAGCGGAATTTCGCCCATGTAGACTTCCTGCTCCTTCACTTCCTTGACGACCGGTTTGCTCGGCGATTCCTTGTCGAGCAAGACGAGGCGCACCTTGGCGCGCAAGGCCGAGCAATAGGTGAGACCGCGCTGCTGGCACTCCTTGATGTTGAAGGCCGGCGGCGACAACGCGTAGCTCACGAACTCCAGGCGCGCGAAACCGTTGTGCGAGACGATCGGGAAAACAGACGTGAACGCTGCCTGCAAACCCTCGGGTTTGCGAGCATTCGCGAGCACGTCAGCTTGCAGAAACGTGCTGAATGATTCAAGCTGGGTGGCCAGCAGGAAAGGTACTTGGTGAACGATGGGGCGCTTCGCAAAACTCTTACGAATGCGCTTCTTCTCGGTGAAGGAATATTGCATACGATCTCCGAATCACGGCGGGAATGGTGTCGAGGCAAGGCGCCAGGATGAGACAACCCGAGTGTTCACCGACTGAGACCCGATGGCCGTTCTGAGGCTTGAACGAGCCTAGAAGCTTGGTGGTTGGCCGCTACCAACCGCTGGCTGACGGCAGCGGATGCCTATGTTGCCCGCCGCCCGACCAAACTTGCCTTCTGCAGTCGCTTCAGAAGACAAAGAGAAATGCCGCTCGCAGGGAGAAGGCAATTTTCTTTGGCCTCTTGGGGCTATGTTCCGATGGCGCAAAGGGCCAGCAAAACATAGTTCCCACAAAGCACAAAAAGGCCGGCGGTGGAAAAACCGCCAGCCTTCGCACAACGCGAGGGGCTTTACTTGACTTCAGCTTTCGCGCCGGCTTCTTCCAGCTTCTTCTTCGCTTCTTCAGCAGCAGCCTTGGGCACCGCTTCCTTCACGGGCTTCGGTGCACCGTCGACGAGATCCTTCGCTTCCTTCAGGCCCAGGCCCGTCAGTTCGCGCACGGCCTTAATGACGGAAACCTTGTTGGCGCCGACTTCCGTGAGGATCACGTTGAATTCCGTTTGCTCTTCGACGGCGGCAGCAGCACCGCCGCCTGCGGGGCCCGCCACTGCGACAGCAGCGGCCGACACGCCGAACTTCTCTTCGAACGCCTTGACGAGTTCGTTCAGTTCCAGAACCGACATCGAGCCAACGGCTTCGAGGATGTCTTCTTTTGCGATTGCCATGTGAAATACTCCTAAATTGAATTCGGATACAGCCAGCGATCAGTCACGCCCGGCTAGAGTGCGCCATGCGCTGCCCGTTTAGGCAGCTTCGCCCTGCTTCTCGGCGAGCGCGGCGAGTGCGCGCACAAAGCCCGAGACAGGCGCTTGCATGACGAACAACAGCTTGGAGAGCAGCTCTTCACGGCTCGGGATGTTGGCGAGCGCTTGCACGCCTGCCTTGTCCATCACCTTGCCTTCGTACGAGCCGGCCTTGATGATCAACTTGTCATTGCTCTTGCCGAAGTCGTTGACGACCTTGGCGGCGGCAATGGCATCTTCCGAGATGCCGTAGATCAGAGGACCGGTCATCTGCTCGGCCAACGGAGCAAACGGGGTACCCTCGACAGCGCGACGCGCCAGCGTGTTCTTCAACACGCGCAGGTACACCTTCTGCTCGCGCGCTTTCGCGCGCAGCTTCGTCAGATCGCCAACCGCTATCCCACGATACTCGGCCAGGACCATGGACTGGGCTTTCGCGACTTGCGCGGAAACCTCAGCCACGACGGCCTGCTTATCTTCTTTGTTCAGTGGCACGGTTAACCTCCAGATGCGATGCGCCAGGCGACTAAGCCCGATACACCGCGTTCAACAACGGCGTCCGAGGGTTAGGAGTATTTCGCCCACCGGCCTTGCGCATCGCTGCGCGCAACCCGTGAACTCAATGACTGCAAAACTTTTTCGGGTTCGCCATCTGCGTTGGCTTTCAATTAAGGAAACGCTTGCCTGTTGCCTTCCTGCTACGTTCCCGCCAACGGTCTTTGACAACCGGCCGCGCGAGGCACGATACCCTCCCGCGACCGCCCAAAGCCCTTAAATACCGCGCCGGTGGGCAACTGCCGCACCGGACGCGATCGATTCTTTACTGCTGCGCAGCGAGCGATGCTTGGTCGACCCGCACGCCGACGCCCATCGTGCTCGACAGCGCGATCTTACGCAGGTACACGCCCTTGCTCGTCGCCGGCTTAGCCTTCTGCAGCGCTTCAACCAGCGCCGACAGGTTCGTGCGCAGCGCGGTCGGTTCGAACGACGCACGGCCGATCGTTGCGTGGATGATCCCCGCCTTGTCGACGCGGAACTGCACTTGACCCGCCTTGGCATTCTTCACAGCCGTTGCGACGTCGGGCGTGACCGTGCCAACCTTCGGGTTCGGCATTAGGCCGCGCGGGCCGAGGATCTGGCCCAGCGTACCGACAACGCGCATCGTGTCCGGCGAAGCGATCACGACGTCGAAATTCAGATTGCCGCCCTTGATTTGCTCGGCGAGATCTTCCATACCGACGATCTCAGCGCCGGCAGCGCGCGCTTGCTCGGCCTTTTCACCCTGAGCAAACACCGCAACGCGAACCGACTTGCCGGTACCCGCGGGCAGCACAACCGAGCCGCGAACGACTTGATCCGACTTCTTCGCATCGATGCCGAGCTGAACGGCAACGTCGATCGACTCATCGAACTTCGCCGTTGCACATCCCTTGACGAGCGACAGCGCTTCGTCGATTGGGTACAGCTTCTGACGATCGATCTTGTTCGCGAATGCTTGCAGACGCTTGGAAATCTTAGCCATTTACACGCCCTCCACGGTGATGCCCATCGAGCGGGCGCTGCCGGCGATCGTACGGACCGCGGCGTCCAAGTCGGCAGCCGTGAGGTCGGGCATCTTTGCCTTGGCGATGTCTTCTGCTTGCGCGCGCGTGATCTTGCCGACCTTGTCGGTGTGCGGCTTGCTCGAACCCTTGTCGATCTTCGCAGCCTTCTTGATCAGCACGGTGGCCGGAGGCGTCTTGAGGATGAACGTGAAGCTCTTGTCGGCGAACGCGGTGATGACGACGGGAACGGGCAGGCCCGGTTCCATCGCTTGGGTCTGCGCGTTGAACGCTTTGCAGAACTCCATGATGTTCAGGCCGCGCTGACCCAGTGCCGGGCCAACCGGCGGCGACGGATTGGCTTTACCTGCAGGGATCTGCAGCTTGATAAAGCCGATGATTTTCTTTGCCATGACGAAAACCTCGTTGGAACGCGTGAGCGTTCGGTGAGTAGTAGCGCGCTGTCACCGCGATGCACCGCGATTACTGACGCTCCTCAACGGTCATTACGCGGACCGTAAGCGCGAAAACGGACCGCCCGCAATCGGGCGACCCGTTGGAATCGATCACAGCTTTTCGACCTGCCCAAATTCCAATTCGACAGGCGTGGCGCGCCCGAAGATCGTGACCGAGACGCGCACGCGCGATTTCTCGTAGTTCACTTCTTCGACGCTGCCATTGAAGTCCGTGAACGGACCATCCTTGACACGAACCATCTCGCCCACTTCGAACAGCGTCTTCGGCCGAGGCTTCTCGACGCCTTCTTGCATTTGCGACATGATCTTTTCGACTTCGCGCGGGGAAATCGGACTCGGGCGGTTGCGCGCACCGCCGACAAAGCCTGTCACCTTCGCCGTGTTCTTGACGAGATGCCAAGTTTCATCGGTCATCTCCATCTCGACGAGAACGTAGCCGGGGAAGAAACGACGTTCGGTCACCGATTTGTGACCCCCCTTCACTTCCACGACTTCCTCGGTCGGAACGAGGATTTGGCCAAACTTATCTTGCATGCCAGCGCGCTCGATGCGCTCTTGGAGCGCCCTCTGCACGCTTTTCTCCATGCCGGAGTACGCATGCACGACGTACCAACGTTTACCGCTCGGAGGTGCCGGAGTATCGCTCATATCATTTCCAACCCAGAATCGCCGAGAAAATGACCCATTCGATGGATTTATCGCTGATCCACAGCAGCACCGCCATCACCAGCACGAAGCCGAAGACTACGAGCGTGGTTTGCGTTGCCTCCTTGCGAGTCGGCCAAACAACCTTGCGGACTTCCTTGTAGGAGTCCTTGGCGAAAGCGATAAAGCTCTTACCGGGGGAGGAGAGGAGACCAACCACTACACCGGCAACGACGCCGACAGCAAGCGCCGCGCCGCGCACATACCATTCCTGACCACTCAGCCAGAAGAAACCCACGAATCCGGCCAAGACCAGCAATACGCCCGCGATGACCATCAACTTGTCGCTGGAAGTATCCACAGCTTCGACGGAAGGATTCGCCATAACACCCTAACGTGCGCCTATTCAGCGCAGAATTTTGGCAGGGGCAGAGGGAATCGAACCCCCAACCTTCGGTTTTGGAGACCGACGCTCTGCCAGTTGAGCTATACCCCTAAACCATTTGGGGTTGACTCTACAGCCAACCCCGAAACCACCGATCAACGAGAATTAACTGGCTTACTCGATGATCTTAGCGACGACACCTGCGCCGACGGTACGGCCACCTTCGCGAATGGCGAAGCGCAGACCTTCTTCCATGGCGATCGGGGCGATCAGCTTCACCGTGATCGACACGTTGTCGCCCGGCATCACCATTTCCTTGTCCTTCGGCAGCTCGATCGAGCCCGTCACGTCCGTCGTACGGAAGTAGAACTGCGGACGGTAGTTGTTGAAGAACGGCGTGTGGCGCCCGCCCTCATCCTTGCTCAGCACGTACACTTCAGCCGTGAAGTGCGTGTGCGGCGTGATCGAACCGGGCTTGGCCAACACTTGGCCGCGCTCCACGTCTTCGCGCTTCGTGCCGCGCAGCAAAATGCCCACGTTGTCGCCCGCTTGACCTTGGTCCAGCAGCTTGCGGAACATTTCCACGCCCGTGCACGTCGTCTTCACCGTCGGCTTGATCCCGACGATTTCGATTTCCTCGCCGACCTTCACCACACCGCGCTCGACACGACCCGTCACCACCGTGCCGCGGCCCGAGATCGAGAACACGTCTTCCACCGGCATCAGGAACGCACCGTCGATCGCGCGCTCCGGCGTCGGGATGTACGAGTCCAGCGCGTCGGCCAGGTTCATGATCGCCACTTCACCAAGCTCGCCCTTGTCGCCTTCCAGCGCCAGCTTGGCCGAACCCTTGATGATCGGCGTGTCGTCGCCCGGGAAGTCGTACTTCGAGAGCAGCTCGCGCACTTCCATTTCCACCAGTTCGAGCAGCTCCGCGTCGTCCACCATGTCGCACTTGTTCAGGAACACGATGATGTAGGGCACGCCCACCTGACGGGCCAACAAGATGTGCTCGCGCGTTTGCGGCATCGGGCCGTCCGCTGCCGAACACACCAGGATCGCGCCGTCCATCTGCGCCGCACCCGTGATCATGTTCTTCACGTAGTCGGCGTGGCCCGGGCAGTCCACGTGTGCGTAGTGGCGATTGGCCGTTTCGTACTCGACGTGCGCCGTGTTGATCGTGATGCCGCGCGCCTTTTCTTCCGGTGCCGCGTCAATCTGATCGTAGGCCTTCGCCTCACCGCCGAACTTCGCCGTCAGCACCGTCGTGATCGCCGCCGTCAGCGTCGTCTTGCCATGATCCACGTGACCAATCGTGCCCACGTTCACGTGCGGCTTGGTCCGCTCAAACTTACCCTTGGCCATTTTCGACTCCTAAGAGGATTTTCCGTATGTTGCGCCGCACGCAAACAACCAATGACAGCTACTGGTGCCCATGGGCAGGATCGAACTGCCGACCTCTCCCTTACCAAGGGAGTGCTCTACCACTGAGCCACATGGGCAGTACTTCTTGGCATTGGAGCGGGTGAAGGGAATCGAACCCTCGTCATAAGCTTGGAAGGCTTCTGCTCTACCATTGAGCTACACCCGCGAGGGCCTTCGCGATTCCCTGCCGCACCACGGCCTGCATATTCTGGTGGAGGAGGTTGGATTCGAACCAACGTAGGCGTAAGCCAACAGATTTACAGTCTGCCCCCTTTAGCCACTCGGGCACCCCTCCGCAGAGAACGGACAATTATGAAGACAAAGTCGTGCCGTGTCAAGCCTTACGCACGCGCTTCAGGAGTCGGCGCTCTCATCTATACAACGAGACTTTTTGTTCGAGCATAAAGCACAAACCCCCGGTAGCG
The DNA here is from genome assembly GCF_017315725.1 of Trinickia acidisoli. Classification (NCBI taxonomy): domain Bacteria; kingdom Pseudomonadati; phylum Pseudomonadota; class Betaproteobacteria; order Burkholderiales; family Burkholderiaceae; genus Trinickia; species Trinickia acidisoli. Next base: position 330,749 of record NZ_JAFLRG010000001.1, on the reverse strand, counting down.
GGCGCGCTAACGGGGGTTTGTAGGGTAGGGAGCCTGACGATGACCTACTTTCACACGGGCAATCCGCACTATCATTGGCGTGGAGTCGTTTCACGGTCCTGTTCGGGATGGGAAGGGGTGGTACCAACTCGCTATGATCATCAGGCATGACTTGTTGCTACGAGGCTTGTGGGCCGCATAGCCAATCTGGGAAGAAGTATTGAGCGCGCGGTGTGGGCGGGCTCGGTGTCTCGGTGTAATGGGGGGGTGATCGATGGGGGGTGATTGCGTGGCACGGATACGCGAGTCAAACCTTGAGCGCTGAGCCCCCGTTCGGGGGTGCTCTTCAGTCGGTGCTGAGGCACACACACTGAAGGCGAAACGCTCCGGTTATAGGATCAAGCCGTACGGGCAATTAGTATCGGTTAGCTAAGTGCATTACTGCACGTACACACCCGACCTATCAACGTCCTGGTCTTGAACGACCCTTCAAGGGGCTTAAAGCCCCGGGGATATCTCATCTTAAGGCGAGTTTCCCGCTTAGATGCTTTCAGCGGTTATCTCTTCCGAACATAGCTACCCGGCGATGCCACTGGCGTGACAACCGGTACACCAGAGGTTCGTCCACTCCGGTCCTCTCGTACTAGGAGCAGCCCCCTTCAAATATCCAACGCCCACGGCAGATAGGGACCAAACTGTCTCACGACGTTTTAAACCCAGCTCACGTACCTCTTTAAATGGCGAACAGCCATACCCTTGGGACCGGCTACAGCCCCAGGATGAGATGAGCCGACATCGAGGTGCCAAACACCGCCGTCGATATGAACTCTTGGGCGGTATCAGCCTGTTATCCCCAGAGTACCTTTTATCCGTTGAGCGATGGCCCTTCCATACAGAACCACCGGATCACTATGACCTGCTTTCGCACCTGCTCGACTTGTCGGTCTCGCAGTTAAGCACGCTTATGCCATTGCACTATCAGCACGATTTCCGACCGTACCTAGCGTACCTTCGTACTCCTCCGTTACGCTTTGGGAGGAGACCGCCCCAGTCAAACTGCCTACCATGCACTGTCCCCGACCCGGATCACGGGCCAAGGTTAGAACCTCAAACAAACCAGGGTGGTATTTCAAGGACGGCTCCACGCAAACTAGCGTTCACGCTTCATAGCCTCCCACCTATCCTACACAGATCGGTTCAAAGTCCAATGCAAAGCTACAGTAAAGGTTCATGGGGTCTTTCCGTCTAGCCGCGGGTAGATTGCATCATCACAAACACTTCAACTTCGCTGAGTCTCGGGAGGAGACAGTGTGGCCATCGTTACGCCATTCGTGCAGGTCGGAACTTACCCGACAAGGAATTTCGCTACCTTAGGACCGTTATAGTTACGGCCGCCGTTTACCGGGACTTCAATCAAGAGCTTGCACCCCATCATTTAATCTTCCGGCACCGGGCAGGCGTCACACCCTATACGTCCACTTTCGTGTTTGCAGAGTGCTGTGTTTTTATTAAACAGTCGCAGCCACCAGTTTATTGCAACCCCTTCACCCTTCTGGCGCAGGCCAGTCAAGCTACAGGGGCGTACCTTATCCCGAAGTTACGGTACCAATTTGCCGAGTTCCTTCTCCCGAGTTCTCTCAAGCGCCTTAGAATACTCATCTCGCCCACCTGTGTCGGTTTGCGGTACGGTCATCATGAGACTGAAGCTTAGAGGCTTTTCTTGGGACCCCTTCCGATTGCTTCGCAGCACTAGGCCGCTCGCGCCACACCCTTGAATTACGCGCCCGGATTTGCCTAAGCGCCTTCTCCAATGCAGCGACCGGGACTTCCAACACCCGGACAACCTTCCGCGATCCGTCCCCCCATCGCATCTCACGACGGTGCAGGAATATTGACCTGCTTCCCATCAGCTACGCATTTCTGCCTCGCCTTAGGGGCCGACTCACCCTACGCCGATGAACGTTGCGTAGGAAACCTTGGGCTTACGGCGAGGGGGCCTTTCACCCCCTTTATCGCTACTCATGTCAGCATTCGCACTTCCGATACCTCCAGCACACCTTACGGTGCACCTTCGCAGGCTTACGGAACGCTCTCCTACCATGCGCACTTGCGTACGCATCCGCAGCTTCGGTGACTGGCTTAGCCCCGTTACATCTTCCGCGCAGGACGACTCGATCAGTGAGCTATTACGCTTTCTTTAAAGGGTGGCTGCTTCTAAGCCAACCTCCTGACTGTTTTAGCCTTCCCACTTCGTTTCCCACTTAGCCAATCTTGGGGACCTTAGCTGGCGGTCTGGGTTGTTTCCCTCTTGACACCGGACGTTAGCACCCGATGTCTGTCTCCCGTGATTGCACTCTTCGGTATTCGGAGTTTGCTATGGCGAAGTAATCCGCAATGGACCCTTCAACCATGACAGTGCTCTACCCCCGAAGGTGATACACGAGGCACTACCTAAATAGTTTTCGGAGAGAACCAGCTATTTCCAGATTTGTTTAGCCTTTCACCCCTATCCACAGCTCATCCCCTAACTTTTCAACGTTAGTGGGTTCGGTCCTCCAGTACGTGTTACCGCACCTTCAACCTGGCCATGGATAGATCATCTGGTTTCGGGTCTACGCCCAGCAACTGAACGCCCTATTCGGACTCGCTTTCGCTACGCCTGCCTTAATCAGTTAAGCTTGCTACTGAACGTAAGTCGCTGACCCATTATACAAAAGGTACGCCGTCACCCCTTACGAGGCTCCGACTGTTTGTATGCATGCGGTTTCAGGATCTATTTCACTCCCCTCCCGGGGTTCTTTTCGCCTTTCCCTCACGGTACTGGTTCACTATCGGTCGATCACGAGTATTTAGCCTTGGAGGATGGTCCCCCCATCTTCAGACAGGATTTCACGTGTCCCGCCCTACTTCTCGTACGCTTAGTCCTTCAACACTGTTTTCGCTTACAGGGCTATCACCTGCTATGGCCGCACTTTCCAGAGCGTTCAGCTAACAACATCGATAACACGTACAGGCTCTTCCCATTTCGCTCGCCACTACTTTGGGAATCTCGGTTGATTTCTTTTCCTGCGGCTACTTAGATGTTTCAGTTCGCCGCGTTCGCTTCGCGTAGCCTATGTATTCAGCTACCGATACTCCATTCGGAGTGGGTTTCCCCATTCGGACATCCCCGGATCAAAGCTCGTTTGCCAGCTCCCCGGGGCTTTTCGCAGGCTACCGCGTCCTTCATCGCCTGTGATCGCCAAGGCATCCACCACATGCACTTGTTCGCTTGACCCTATAACGAGAGCGTCTCGCGGCCAGAGTTAGCGCTTTAGCGCTTACTCTGGGCTCGCCCCCTTGCGGGGCACCTAGAAGGTACCACCTACGGGGTTAGAACCACTCGCACTACAGGTTTGAGTTCTCGCGTTGTGCCGTATTCCAAGTCATCTTTCGATCACTTTTCATACTTGATACAATCACTACCCATCGATATCTTCCACGTCCATCTCATAGACGCTTCCAATATCCATTACTACTTCTTCCAGATTGTTAAAGATCGACAGCCGACTCGGACTACTTCAGTCGCTCTGACTGGCTCAATCGCCAATGACAAAGACTCTTCCTGCGCAACGCCTTGCGCCGAACCCTTGTCATTGGTGGTTGGTGGAGGCAGACGGGATCGAACCGACGACCCCCTGCTTGCAAAGCAGGTGCTCTCCCAGCTGAGCTATGCCCCCTCACTCAGTACAGACACAGACAGCCCACCTCTTCGATGAGCTCCCCAGGGGCGCAGACATATGGTGGGTCTGGTTGGATTCGAACCAACGACCCCCGCCTTATCAAGACGGTGCTCTAACCAACTGAGCTACAGACCCCTGAGTCTGTCTTGATCTACAGCCGATAAGCGTGAGCGCTCAACCTTGAACACGTCAGCTCGAGAAAGGAGGTGATCCAGCCGCACCTTCCGATACGGCTACCTTGTTACGACTTCACCCCAGTCATGAATCCTACCGTGGTGACCGTCCTCCTTGCGGTTAGACTAGCCACTTCTGGTAAAACCCACTCCCATGGTGTGACGGGCGGTGTGTACAAGACCCGGGAACGTATTCACCGCGGCATGCTGATCCGCGATTACTAGCGATTCCAGCTTCATGCACTCGAGTTGCAGAGTGCAATCCGGACTACGATCGGTTTTCTGGGATTAGCTCCCCCTCGCGGGTTGGCAACCCTCTGTTCCGACCATTGTATGACGTGTGAAGCCCTACCCATAAGGGCCATGAGGACTTGACGTCATCCCCACCTTCCTCCGGTTTGTCACCGGCAGTCTCCTTAGAGTGCTCTTGCGTAGCAACTAAGGACAAGGGTTGCGCTCGTTGCGGGACTTAACCCAACATCTCACGACACGAGCTGACGACAGCCATGCAGCACCTGTGTGACGGTTCTCTTTCGAGCACTCTCACCTCTCAGCAAGATTCCGTCCATGTCAAGGGTAGGTAAGGTTTTTCGCGTTGCATCGAATTAATCCACATCATCCACCGCTTGTGCGGGTCCCCGTCAATTCCTTTGAGTTTTAATCTTGCGACCGTACTCCCCAGGCGGTCAACTTCACGCGTTAGCTTCGTTACTAAGGAAATGAATCCCCAACAACTAGTTGACATCGTTTAGGGCGTGGACTACCAGGGTATCTAATCCTGTTTGCTCCCCACGCTTTCGTGCATGAGCGTCAGTGTTAGCCCAGGGGGCTGCCTTCGCCATCGGTATTCCTCCACATCTCTACGCATTTCACTGCTACACGTGGAATTCTACCCCCCTCTGCCACACTCTAGCTCGCCAGTCACCAATGCAGTTCCCAGGTTAAGCCCGGGGATTTCACATCGGTCTTAGCGAACCGCCTGCGCACGCTTTACGCCCAGTAATTCCGATTAACGCTCGCACCCTACGTATTACCGCGGCTGCTGGCACGTAGTTAGCCGGTGCTTATTCTTCCGGTACCGTCATCCCCCCTCGATATTAGCGAGGAAGATTTCTTTCCGGACAAAAGTGCTTTACAACCCGAAGGCCTTCTTCACACACGCGGCATTGCTGGATCAGGCTTGCGCCCATTGTCCAAAATTCCCCACTGCTGCCTCCCGTAGGAGTCTGGGCCGTGTCTCAGTCCCAGTGTGGCTGGTCGTCCTCTCAGACCAGCTACGGATCGTCGCCTTGGTAGGCCTTTACCCCACCAACTAGCTAATCCGCCATCGGCCGCCCCTTGAGCGCGAGGTCCGAAGATCCCCCGCTTTCCTCCATAGAGCGTATGCGGTATTAATCCGGCTTTCGCCGGGCTATCCCCCACTCCAGGACACGTTCCGATGTATTACTCACCCGTTCGCCACTCGCCACCAGGGTTGCCCCCGTGCTGCCGTTCGACTTGCATGTGTAAGGCATGCCGCCAGCGTTCAATCTGAGCCAGGATCAAACTCTTCAGTTCAATGCCTGTTACTGTTTTCGATTCACGTAGTTACCTACGTCTTGAATCGGTCGCTCACTCAACGTACTGACAGGTCGAATCCATCTCTCGATGAACCCTACCTCAATACTGTGTGAGGCTTGATACTTTCGCTTCCGGCCAGGCCCGAAGACCCAACCTCGCGTTCGCCATCAAGCGCCCACACTTATCGGCTGTAAATTTTTAAAGATCGCGTCGCTCAACCAGCAGCACCAGAATAACCACCCTTCCAGCACCGACCGTCTTGCGTTGCTGCGTCAGCAGCAGAGAAACGAGATTATGCAGAACCTTGCACATACCGTCAACTGTTTTTTAGCACATCGCTTAAAACTCGTTGACGCCGGCGCTCGCTTCATCGCCGTCTCCCAAAGGAGGAAGCGAATAGTAGGTCAAACCCGCCTCTTGTGACAAGGGTATGACGCATCTTTTTTTCGCTAGCGGCGCGCAGCCGACACGATCGCATCGAGCGGCACGGCCGTGGCCATCGCAGCGTAGCCGTCGTCGTTCGGGTGAATATGGTCGCCGCTATCGAAACGACGCTGCAGTTCGCCCGGATGCGCGCGATCGCGCAGCGCGGCATCGAAATCCACCACGCCATCAAATGCGTGGCTCGTGCGAATCCAGTCGTTGACTGCCGTACGAATAGCCTCGCGCGCCGGCGGGAGCGACGCCGGCGTCAGCGTCGCCCCGTAAATGCGCATGCCGCTGCGGTGGGCACGCTCGATCAAACGCCGATAGCCGTCGATCAGATCGCGCGCTGTTACCGCCGTATGCGGAAAGTCACAGTCGAGCCCGGCGCGCGGCGGCATCGAGGGAAAATTGATGTCGTTGATGCCGATCAGCAAGATCACAGCGCCGACGCCTGCGTGGCCGAGCGCGTCACGATCGAACCTCCGGTCCAGCGCCTCGCCGTAGCAAGCCGAATCGCTCAGCAAGCGATTGCCGCTGATACCGAGATTGAGCACGGCTATCGGCGCGCTGCCGGCTTCGCCAAGCCGGTGCGCCAAGCCGTCAGGCCAGCGGCGATTCCGGTTCAAGCTCGAACGCAGCCCGTCGGTGATCGAATCGCCGATAGCGGCAATTGCGACGGCGTTCGGCGCGCGCACGTCGAGTGCACTCACCCATGCCGATTCGGTGAACTTGCGCGGGTATGCGCTCGACGTCGCATCGGCGGCATGGTCGCCCTCGGTCGACACGTAATTGACTTGGTTCGCAACGCGGTGCCAGGCGCTCAGTGTCTGGTGCGCCCCCGCGACCAGGCTGATCGCGTAGGGCTCGCCGGCCGTCAACGTCGTCTGAATGAGGTCGCTGTCGATTTCGGCGCCCGGCTTCAGGGTAATCGACGGCCTACCGCCGAAGGTCACGCGCACGGCCGTGCCGGGCTGCGTCGCGGCGCCGCCGGCAGAGCGCGCGAGCATGACGTCGGTCAGCATTAGCGGGCCGCGCCCGTACACGTTGCTGATGCGGATGCGCGCGCCACGTCCGGGCACCGTCGGGTAGACGATTTGCCGAACGGTGCGGCCGGCAACGTCGGGCGTCCGGTAGAGCGGCGGCGGATTGGACAAATCGGGGATCGACTGCAAGGCTGTCGCCCAAGCGGTCACCCAGCCGCCGGGCGCCTGTGCCGGGGCGGCCGCACGCGCTTGTGCTGCACCGGCAATGCATACGGAAGTGAGCAACGCGGACATCAACACGCGCAGTGCACGCGAATCGTTACGGAAAAACATAGTGCGAGGGGAATCCCGGAAAGAGCGATCGAAGCGGCGATTGTGCCTGACGCGCGCATTCAAGATAAGCGTTCGCAGCGCCTTGCCACGACGCGGCGATCCACCCCGGTCGAAACGTCTATACCGCCCCAATTAATGCACTCGCCGACGCCCGGCAGGCAGGCACGTGATCGTCCTTCGAGCACTGGTTGAGCCCGACGGGACGGCAGACCATTATCAGAACGCAACACCGGGCCAAATTCCGCGCCCCCGCCCCTCGGGTTTTCCCTCGGTTCGTTTTCATCAGTTTTAATCAATGGGCTTTCACTGCCGATAACTCACTTCTCAGTGTCGGAGATCAACGTGAAAGCCCTCACCTGCCTTCTTATCGTCGCAGCCCTATCCGGGTGCGCGCAGATTCAAGCCTTGCGATCGAACGACGACAGGCAAACGGCTTCGGCATCGACGACCCCACCGCCGGCCAAACTCGTCGACATCACGATTCCCGCCGATGCACTCGGGGCGCGCGACGCACATCTGACGGAGGTGCTCGCCAAAGTCGGCGCGGTGGCTTCGAAGCAACAGCAGCCGACGACGATCGTCATCGCCGCCTTGACGCAAGACTTCCCCTATCTGAATCAGTCGGTCAAACGCGGCATCGCGCCCGCGCGCGGGGGTTCCGTCCGGATCGAAAACGTCACGGTCAGCAGTTGCCAGCCCTACAGCGTGCAAGTCGTGCCAACCGAATAGCCTCCGGAGACGATCATGATTTTCCGTTTCTCCCTACCTCTGGCCGGGCTCGTCGCCCTCGCGGCCGCGCTGCCCGCCCATGCTCAAACGAACGCCCTCGGCGGTGCGTCCGTGCTCTCGGTCAAGCCGCCGACCGAAAGCGCGGGCCCGAGCCAACTCTTCCCGCCGCTGCCGTCGCTCGCCTCGCTGCCGCCGTCAGCCGCGGAGCAAGTAGAAGAGGCAGCACCCATCACGAGCGGCCGCCACTCCGGCAAAAGGGCCCGCCGGGCCGCCTGGCATAAGGCTGTCGTCGAGCCGAGCATCCGCGTGGTCGTCAGCGACGAGTCCGAAGCGTATTTGGCCGAGGTCGACCGCAAGCTGGACAACGCACTACTCAGTGCCACTCGCGATCCGCGAGTGAGTGCGACCGCGGTTTCCGTGGCGTCCACGCGGTAGCGGCGGGCGATCATCTCTCTGTTGGAATCTCGGCCATGACGTCATCCTTCCTTCTCGCCTCCCGCCCGGCCCGCGCGCGGCTAGTCGCAGCCGCACTGGCGATCGCGTGCTTGCCCGGCGCCCCGATCGCCGCTCAAGCCGCCGAGGACTGCTTCGCCCGGGCGGGCGCGTATCAAGGCGTCAATCCGCTCATCCTGCGCGCGATCGCCTGGTACGAATCGAAAGGCAACCCCGATGCCGTGCACCGCAACGCCGACGGCAGCATCGACGTCGGGCAAGCGCAGATCAACTCCGTGCACTTTGTCGAACTGCGCCGCTATGGCGTGCCGCCCGGCGCGCTCAAGGATCCGTGCGTCAATACGTATGTGGCCGCCTGGATGCTCAAGCAGAAGATGATCCGTTACGGAAATACGTGGCATGCGATCGGCGCCTATCACTCGGAAACGCCTTCGCTGCGTGACCAGTACGCGCGCAGCATCCACGGCGTGCTCGTATCGTGGGGCATGGCCAAGTAGCGATCGCCGGCAACGACTGCGCATCACTGGCGGTGCTGGGTAATGATCAGGTAGCCCGGCCCGGCGTTCTCGCGCGCGGCGAGTTCCGCCTCCTCATAGGAAAGGAAATGCTCGGCTTCCTCTAACGACGGCGTCAAGCCAACGTCGCCGTCTTCCCCGGGGCAAAGATACTGCTCGCCGGTTTTTACGAAATAGACGGTCGTCATGATCGCAATGCAGCGCACGTAGGTCAAAAGACGATGTCTTCAGTCTAGCAGCCCGCAGCGATGCCGCGAGCCGCGGCCCTTCATCCCTCCGATCGCAGAATCTGCCCTCCTTTCATCCGGCCCCGAAAAATAATTTATTAACCGACCGGTCGGTTGATTTATACTCGCCACAACGTACAACCCAGGACGAGACCGTTCCCCATGTATACGCAATCCCTCGACATCCCGGGCAACGTCGCGGCGCTCGATGCCGGCGCGGCCACGCCCGAGCAGAACCGCTTCGACGCGGTGGTCGCCGCCGACGGTAAGATCGAACCGCAAGACTGGATGCCGGATGCCTATCGCAAAACGCTCGTGCGGCAAATCTCGCAGCACGCGCACTCGGAAATCGTCGGCATGCTGCCCGAGGGCAACTGGATCTCGCGCGCGCCCAGCCTCAAGCGCAAAGCCATCTTGCTCGCCAAGGTGCAGGACGAAGGCGGGCATGGGCTCTATCTCTATAGTGCCGCCGAAACGCTCGGCGTCTCGCGCGACCATCTGATCGACGCGCTGCACAGCGGCCGCGCCAAATACTCGAGCATCTTCAATTATCCGACGCCAACTTGGGCCGACGTGGGCGCGATCGGCTGGCTAGTCGACGGCGCCGCGATCATGAATCAGATCCCGCTGTGCCGCTGCACATACGGGCCCTATGCACGCGCGATGATCCGCATCTGCAAGGAGGAGTCGTTCCATCAGCGCCAAGGCTTCGATGCCCTGCTCGCGATGATGAAAGGCACGGCCGCGCAACGCGAACTCGTGCAGCAAGCCGTCGATCGCTGGTGGTGGCCCGTGCTGATGATGTTCGGTCCGAGCGACAAGGATTCCATCCACAGCAATCAATCGTCGAAGTGGGGCATCAAGCGAATCTCCAACGACGATCTGCGGCAAAAGTTCGTCGACGCCACCGTCGAGCAAGCGAAGGTGCTCGGCGTGACGCTGCCCGACCCCGACCTCAAGTGGAACGAGACGCGCGGCCACTACGACTACGGCACGATCGACTGGGACGCGTTCTGGCGCGTCGTGAACGGCGACGGCCCGTGCAACAAGGAGCGTCTCGCCACGCGCGTCAAAGCACATGAGGACGGCGCCTGGGTGCGTGAAGCAGCCCTCGCCCACGCCGAAAAAGTCGATCGTCGCGCTCGGCAGGAAGCGGCTTGACGTATCGCTCATCGCGCCTCGCGCGCCCAGCCAATTATTAGTCAGCGTTGCCAAGCATTCAGGAGTGAGTTCATGAACAAGGAATGGCCGATCTGGGAAGTGTTCGTCCGCAGCAAGCAGGGCCTAGACCACAAGCACTGCGGCAGCTTGCATGCCGCCGATGCGTCGATGGCCCTACGCATGGCGCGCGACGTCTACACGCGACGCCAGGAGGGCGTCAGCATTTGGGTCGTGCCCGCTTCGGCGATCACGGCTTCCGATCCCAACGAAAAGGCGGACCTGTTCGAGCCCGCCGGCGACAAGATCTACCGCCACCCGACGTTCTATACGCTGCCCGATGCAGTCAACCACATGTAAGAGTGTCATGACGACCACGCCCGAACATCTTTCCTACGTACTGCGTCTCGCGGACAACGCGCTGATCCTCGGTCAGCGCAACGCGGAGTGGTGCGGTCACGGTCCGGTGCTCGAAGAGGACATCGCGCTCGCGAACATGAGCCTCGACCTCATCGGCCAGGCGCGCATGCTTTATTCGCATGCCGCGGCGCTCGAACACACGCTGACCGGCGCGAGCAAGACCGAAGACGACTACGCTTACTTTCGCGCCGAGCGCGAATTCGCGAACTACACGCTCGTCGAGTTGCCGCACGATGGCCCGCTTGGCAGCACCGCGCGCGGCAATCGCGATTACGCGGTGACGATCGTGCGCAATTACCTCTATACCGCGCTGATGGCACACGTCTGGACGGCGCTGGAGGGCTCGAAGGACGCGCAACTCGCGGCGATCGCGTCGAAGTCGATCAAGGAAACGCGCTATCAGTTGCAGCATGCGCACGATTGGCTCGTGCGCTTGGGCGACGGCACCGAGGAGTCGCATCGGCGCGCGCAAGCCGCGCTCGACTTTCTGATGCCCTATACGCGCGAGTGCTTCGCGGCCGACGCGCTCGAAGACGTCGTAGCGGCCTCGGGGCTGGGCGTGCGCGCCGCTGATTTCGAAACCGCCTGGCTGCACGACGTGCAAGCCGCACTCGACGAAGCCACGCTGACGCTACCCGTCCCCGTTCAGCACGTGACCACGGGCAAGCACGGCGAGCATTCCGAGCACATGGGCTTTTTGCTCGCGGAAATGCAGTGCCTTGCGCGCCAGCATCCCGGCGCGACTTGGTGATCGCCCGCCTCCGACGTCCTTCGCCCCAGGTGCGCGACATGTTGCCTACGCCTCACTTTGCCGAAAACGCGGCTGCGCATGCAGCGGCGAATGACGACGCGCTCGCGCGCGCATGGTCGGTGCTCGAGTCCGTACCCGATCCCGAAATCCCCGTGGTATCGATTCGCGAACTCGGCATCTTGCGCGGCATCGAGCAGGCCGAGGACGGTACGCTCGAAGTCGTGATCACGCCGACCTACTCGGGGTGTCCGGCGATGGCGCACATCGCTGAGGACATCGCCGCGGCGCTCGAGCGGGCGAACTTGGGTCCGCATCGAATCAAGACGGTGCTCGCACCTGCATGGACCACCGATTGGATCACCGACGAAGCGCGCGACAAGCTGCGCGCCTATGGCATCGCGCCGCCCGGCGGACGATGCGCAAGCACGAGTACGAGTGCGGGCGCAGGCCAGCAGGCGATCCGCTTCGTACCGCGTGCTCCGGCGCCTCCGGCGTGCCCCCACTGCGGCTCGGCGCATACAGAACGCTTGTCGCAATTCGGCTCCACGGCATGCAAGGCGCTCTATCGCTGCATCGACTGCCGCGAACCCTTCGACTACTTCAAACCCTACTGAAAATGGCGACCCCGCAATTTCATTCGCTGCGCATCCGCGAGGTGCGGCCCGAAACCGCCGACGCGGTTTCCGTCTCGTTCGAAGTGCCGCCCGAGCTGCGCGACCAATATCGCTTCACGCAAGGGCAATTCGTGACGCTGAAGGCGCACGTCGACGGCGAGGAGACGCGGCGCTCCTATTCGATCTGCATCGGCGTGACCGACTACGATCGCGACGGCGCGTTGCGCATCGGCATCAAGCGCGTGCGCGGCGGACGCTTCTCGAACTTCGCGTTCGATACGCTGCAAGCGGGCCACTCGATCGACGTCATGACGCCCGACGGTCGCTTCTTCACGCACCTGAACGCCGAACAGGGCAAGCAGTACGTCGCCTTCGCCGGCGGCTCCGGCATCACGCCCGTCCTCGCCATCGTCAAGACCACGCTCGATATCGAGCCGCGCAGCACGTTTACGCTGATCTACGGCAATCGCAGCGTCGACGCGATCATGTTCGCCGAAGAGCTCGAGGATCTTAAGAACCGCTACATGAACCGCTTCGTCCTTTACAACGTGCTGTCGGACGACATGCAGGACGTCGATCTGTTCAACGGTGTGCTCGATCAAGCGAAGTGCGCCGCGTTTCTCGAGACGCTGGTGCCGGCGGAATCGATCGACGAAGCGTTCATCTGCGGCCCGGCGCCGATGATGGATGCGGCGGAGGCGGCGCTCAAGGCGGCCGACATCGCCGAGGCGAAAGTCCACGTCGAGCGTTTCGGCACGCCGCTGCCGCAGGCGGGCGCGCCTGCCGTCGAGATCACCGAGGAAACTCCGGCCGCCGACCTCGAAATCATCATCGACGGCAATCGCCGCAAGATGCGGCTGCCGTATGAAGGCGCGAGCCTGCTCGACGTCGGCCTGCATGCCGGCCTCGCGCTGCCCTATGCCTGCAAAGGCGGCGTGTGCTGCACCTGCCGAGCGAAGGTGCTCGAAGGCGAGGTGAAGATGGACAAGAACTACACGCTCGAAGAGCAAGAGATCCGTGACGGCTTCGTGCTGACGTGCCAGTGCCATCCCGTCAGCGAGCGCGTCGTCGTGAGCTACGACGAACGCTGAGTCGACAACCGCCGCGTTTCGCTTACACTAGCGCCGCGGCGGCCCACAGCGTACGACGCGCCCGCGGCGGACCGCGCGCGGCGCGCCCATAGCGACAATCACGACGATCGCGCGCCTCGGCCGGCCGAATACGACGACGACATCATGGCCCGTACCCGAGCACCCGATCACGAAACCCAGCGCGAGCAAATTCTCGAGCTCGCAGCAGCAGCCTTCGCGCAAACGAGCTATCCGAGCACGTCGATGGCCGAGCTCGCCGCAGCGAGCGGCACGTCCAAAGCGCGCCTTTATCACTATTACGAAAGCAAGGAAGCGATCCTATTCGATCTGCTCGACCGCTACACGAAGCGGCTCATGCTGATCATTGCCGAGGTCGAGGGCTCGAGCCAACGGCGCGGGCTCTCCGAGCGCGAAACCTTCGCCGAACTCATCCGCGCATTCCTCTCGGAATACGAAACCTCGCACAGCCGGCACGTGGCGCTGCTCAACGACGTGAAGTATCTCGTCGAAACGCAGCGCGAAGTGATTCTCGATCGCCAGCGCGATATCGTCGCCGCGTTTGCACGCCAATTGGCGCGCGCCTATCCGGAACGCGTCACAAAGGAGAACCAGACGGCGTTCACGATGATGGTGTTCGGGATGATCAACTGGACATTCACCTGGCTCAAGCCGGGCGGCCGCCTTGGCTACCGCCAGTTCGCCGACCAGGTCATCGACGTCCTCGAGCAGGGACTCTGCGTTTAACGCGACACATTGACGCTGCATCGCAGCATATTCCAGTCGCAGGCCATATCGGTCAAATTGACGCGATGCGGTCGCGCAACAGGCATATTATTTCAATAAAATCAGCAACTTAAGTCGAAATTTCAGCATCATAGAGGCCACTCTCGAATCATAATGCGGGTTTTCCCTACTAGGGATAATGCGTATCGGGTAAAATCCTTACTGCGTCGCAACACGAGCACGCATGACGAAAAGGAGAACCCACGATGATCCCGCATCCACTGACTCGCGCCGCCGCGTCGATCGAGCTTTCCGACCGCGCTCCGCAGGCGGCTCATCGCGCCCCCGTACTCGTGCGCGAGCTGACGGCCGGCGATCGCGATCAACTGCTCGCGCACTTTCTCGCGCTTGGCGGGGACGATCGTCTGCTGCGCTTCGGCCAAACCGCACCCGATCACGTCATCGAGCACTACGTCCGGTCGATCGATTTCGCGCACGACAAGGTGTTCGGCGTCTACGATCAGCGCCTCGATCTCGTCGGCGTCGGTCATCTGGCCTATCTGCCGGCGGACGGCGATCAACGTATGGCCGAACTCGGCGTGTCGGTGCTCGAAAGCTCGCGCGGCATCGGCGTCGGCTCGAAGCTGTTCGAGCGTGCCGCCATTCACAGCCGCAACACACGTGTCACGACGCTCTACATGTACTGCCTTTCGCGCAACGCGACGATGATGCACATTGCCAAGAAGGCCGGCATGAAGATCGAGTATGCGTACGGCAGCGCCGATGCGTATCTGACGCTGCCGCCCGCCGATCAGGCGAGCATCATCGCCGAAATGCTGCAAGAGCAAGCCGCGGTATTCGACTACGCGATCAAGCGTCAAGCGCGCAATACCACGCGCATCATCGAAGCGATGATGCCGGACGAAGCACTCGCCTGACCCGCCCATCCCCCCGCGCGCCGCTCTCCCCTGTGCGGCACGCACGACGGGGCGGCGTCAAGCCGCCCCGTCACCTTTTTACGCGGCCGCCAGCCGCGAAGCGTATCCATCAAAGGATCGGCAGTGCCGTCGTCTCCTTGAACGATTCGAGCGCGAAGCTCGTCTTGACGTCGACGACGGACGGATGATGGAGCAACTGATCCTGCACGAAGTGCGAGAAGTGCGCCATGTCCTTCACCTGCACGCGCAGTAGGTAATCCATCTCGCCCGTCATCGCATGGCAGGCGACGACCTCCGGCCATGACTGCACCGCGGCGCGAAACAGCTCGGCGTGCGTCGTCCCCGCATGGCCCGTGGCGCCGCCGCGCTTTTCCAGGCGCACGTTGACGTAGGCGAGCAGCCCGAGGCCCAGCTTTTGCGGATCGAGCAGCGCGACGTAGCCGCGAATGACCCCGACCTCCTCGAGCCTTCGAATGCGCCGCAGACATGGGCTCGGCGAGAGGTTCACGCGTTCGGCGATGTCTTGGTTCGATGCACGTCCGTTCTCCTGCAAAAACGCGAGGATGCGTCTGTCGACAGCATCGAGTTCGATATCGGCCATTTTCATACTCCCTTCAATTCGCAAAAGACGGAAAATTGCGCAATCGTAGTGATAGCCGACAAAGTTCGCAAATTTTTGCCTAGACACCCGCTATACACTTGCGTCTATTCATGGCGTGCGGCGCTTGGCCGCGGAAATCACCGGATTTGCATGGGGCAGGAACCGGCGCGAGCGTGCCGAGCCTGACCGATGAAGGCCGCGATGCATGGGATCAGGAGACAGGTATGCAGGTTCAAACGTGGGACAACCCGGTCGGCACGGATGGCTTCGAATTCATCGAATACACCGCGCCAGACCCCAAAGCGCTCGGCAAGTTGTTCGAGCAGATGGGCTTCACCGCGATCGCGCGCCACCGCCACAAGGACGTGACGCTCTACCGTCAAGGCGACATCAACTTCATCATCAATGCGGAGCCCGATTCGTTCGCGCAGCGCTTCGCGCGCCTGCACGGCCCGTCGATCTGCGCGATCGCATTTCGCGTGCAAGACGCCGCCAAGGCTTACAAGCACGCGCTCGACCTAGGCGCTTGGGGCTTCGACAACAAGACGGGCCCGATGGAGCTGAACATCCCGGCGATCAAGGGGATTGGCGATTCGCTGATCTACTTCGTCGACCGGTGGCGCGGCAAGAACGGCGCGCAAGCGGGCAGCGTCGGCGACATCGACATCTACGACGTCGACTTCGAACCGATCCCCGGCGCCGCCCCCCATCCGAGCGGCCACGGCCTGACCTACATCGACCACCTGACGCACAACGTCCACCGCGGCCGCATGCAGGAGTGGGCGGCCTTCTACGAGCGTTTGTTCAACTTCCGTGAAATCCGCTACTTCGATATCGAGGGCAAGGTGACGGGCGTCAAGTCGAAGGCGATGACCTCGCCCTGCGGCAAGATCCGCATTCCGATCAACGAAGAAGGCTCGGAGACGGCCGGCCAGATTCAGGAATACCTCGACGCGTACCACGGCGAAGGCATTCAGCACATTGCCCTTGGCTCGACCGAGATCTATCGCACGGTGGACGGATTGCGCGCGTCGGGCATCAAGCTGCTCGATACGATCGATACGTACTACGAGCTCGTGGAACGCCGCATCCCCGGGCACGGCGAGTCGCTCGACGACCTCAAGAAGCGCAAGATCCTCATCGACGGCGAGAAAGACGATCTGTTGCTGCAAATCTTCACGGAGAACCAAATCGGCCCGATCTTCTTCGAGATCATCCAGCGCAAGGGCAATCAGGGTTTTGGGGAAGGCAACTTCAAGGCGCTGTTCGAATCGATCGAGTTGGACCAGATTCGACGCGGCGTGGTGCAGGACAAAGCCTGACGCTTGGATGGGTAGGCGGCCGCGCGGCCGCACGGAATCGAACGCCGGCGAGCCCCGCCTCGGGGGCGCCGGCCGACGCGGCCACCGACGGCCGCGATGCGATTACATGAAGAAGAACGGTGCGGCGTTCGCCTCGTTATCCGCGCCCGCACGCTTGACCGACGCCGTTTCGATCGTCGACATATGCGTTCGGCTAGCTTTGGCGATCGGCGTGCGCGATGCCGGGGCTTCGCCCATCGATACCGCCCACAGTTCAGCCGGCCCCGCGCCGATTCCCGCCTGTGCGATCGTGCGAGACACCGCCGCCGCCACTTCGCCGGCCAGCGCTTGGCGCATCGGCAACGTCATCGCAAAGAACGCGGCGGAAACCATCAAGAAGGTTTGAATGTGTCGCTTTTCCATCTGTACTCCTTATATTGGTCGCGCCCACGGCGCCTCCCGCACCGATGACGCCTCACGCCCCCGAACACACCAGCGTGGCGTCGGGCCGCGTGCCCCTAACTGAGCGGGTCGGCAAATTAAACCAGGTCGACCTTTCGCATTCCAGCCTTAAAACAAGACGTTACGGCCGTTACAGACGGATACGCGCGCCATCTCGAACTCTTTCGAGATAACACCACGCCGCCAAAGTCTTATTGGATAAGCGATGGCACTGTTTTTGATTGCTGCGGCGGGTTTCCACCAGTGCTACCATCGAAAAAAATCCGCCACTATGGCGGCCCCGGCCGAAGCATCCACAAGATGCGGGTGCTGAGACGTTTTGGTGATCCCAAACAAGGTTGAGGAGTCCACACAATGAATGCCCCGCTAGACGCAGATCAGCGAGCCTCGCTCGAAGCTGCGCTATCTTCCGTCACGCTCGACGACAAATACACGCTCGAACGCGGCCGCGCCTATATGAGCGGCATTCAGGCGCTCGTGCGCCTGCCGATGCTGCAACACGCGCGCGATCAAGCTACCGGGCTCAATACGGCCGGGTTCATCTCCGGCTATCGCGGCTCTCCCCTCGGCGGGCTCGACCTCGCCCTCTGGAAAGCGAAAAAACATCTCGCCTCGAACCAAGTCGTATTTCAACCCGGGATCAACGAAGATCTCGCCGCGACGGCCGTCTGGGGTACGCAGCAAGTCAATCTCTATCCCGGCGCCAAGTACGACGGGGTGTTTTCGATGTGGTACGGCAAGGGGCCCGGCGTCGACCGCTCGGGCGACGTGCTCAAGCACGGCAACTCGGCCGGCTCGTCGCAGCACGGCGGCGTACTCGTGCTCGCGGGCGACGACCACGCATGCAAGTCCTCGACGCTTGCGCACCAGTCCGAACACGTCTTCAAGGCATGCGGCCTGCCGGTGCTGTTCCCCTCGAACGTGCAGGAATATCTCGACTTCGGCCTGCACGGTTGGGCCATGAGCCGCTACTCGGGCTTGTGGGTCGCGATGAAGTGCGTGACCGACGTCGTCGAATCGTCGGCCTCGGTCGACATCGATCCGCATCGCATGCAAATCGTCCTGCCGACCGATTTCGCGATGCCCGACGGCGGCTTGAACATTCGTTGGCCCGATCCGCCGCTCGTTCAGGAAGCGCGCCTGCTCGATTACAAGTGGTACGCGGCGCTCGCCTACGTGCGCGCGAACAAGCTCGACCGCGTCGAGATCGATTCGCCGCACGCGCGCTTTGGCATCATCACGGGCGGCAAGGCGTATCTCGACGTACGCCAGGCGCTGGTCGACTTGGGCCTCGACGACGAAACCTGCTCGCGCATCGGCATTCGGCTCTATAAGGTCGGCTGCGTCTGGCCGCTCGAAGCGCAAGGCGCGCAAGCGTTCGCGCGCGGGCTCGACGAGATTCTCGTCGTCGAAGAGAAGCGCCAGATTCTCGAATATGCGATCAAGGAAGAGCTGTACAACTGGCCCGACGGCCAGCGCCCGCGCGTGTTCGGCAAGTTCGACGAAAAGGACGGCGCCGGCGGCGAATGGTCGGTGCCGATGGGCAACTGGCTGCTGCCCGCGCACTACGAACTCTCGCCCGCGCTGATTGCAAAGGCGATCGCGACTCGGCTCGAAAAGTTCGAGCTGCCCTCCGACGTGCGCGCACGCATCGCGGCGCGCATTGCCGTCATCGAGGCGAAGGAGAAGGCGCTCGCCAAGCCGCGCGTCACGGCGGAGCGCAAGCCCTGGTTCTGCTCGGGCTGCCCGCACAACACGTCGACGAACGTGCCCGACGGCTCGCGCGCGATGGCCGGCATCGGCTGTCACTACATGACGGTCTGGATGGATCGCAATACGAGCACGTTCAGCCAGATGGGCGGCGAAGGCGTCGCCTGGACGGGCCAGGCACCGTTCACGAACGAGCGGCACGTGTTCGCGAACCTCGGCGACGGCACCTACTTCCATTCGGGCTTGCTCGCGATTCGCGCAGCCATCGCGGCAAAAGCGAACATCACCTACAAGATTCTCTACAACGACGCTGTCGCCATGACGGGCGGCCAGCCCGTCGACGGCGTGCTGACCGTGCCGCAGATCACGCATCAGCTCGCGGCCGAGGGCGCGAAGAAAATCGTCATCGTCACCGACGAGCCGCAGAAATATAGCGGCACGACCCTGCTTGCGCCGGGCGTGACGATCCATCATCGCGATCAGCTCGACGTCGTTCAGCGCGAGCTGCGCGAGGTCGAAGGCACGACGATTCTCATCTACGACCAGACCTGCGCAACCGAGAAACGCCGCCGCCGCAAAAAGGGCGAATTCCCCGACCCGGCACGGCGCGTCGTCATCAACGAGGCCGTCTGCGAGGGCTGCGGAGACTGCTCGGTGCAGTCGAACTGCCTGTCGGTGGAACCGCTCGATACCGAGTTCGGCACGAAACGCCAGATCAACCAATCGAGCTGCAACAAAGATTTTTCGTGCCTGAAGGGCTTCTGCCCAAGCTTCGTGACGGTGGAAGGCGGCCAGTTGCGCAAGCCGAAAGCCGCCGGCGCGAAGGCGAGCGAGGACCTACCCGCGATTGCGGAGCCGACACTGCCCGAGATCGACCGCCCGTACGGCGTGCTAGTCACGGGTGTGGGCGGCACGGGCGTCGTGACCATCGGCGCATTGCTCGGCATGGCCGCGCACCTCGAGCAAAAGGGTGTGACCGTGCTCGACGTGACCGGCCTCGCGCAAAAGGGCGGCGCTGTGATGAGCCACGTGCAGATCGCCAATGCGCCGGCCGACATTCACGCGACGCGCATCGCGATGGGCGAGGCGAACCTCGTGATCGGCTGCGACGCGATCGTCACGGCCGGCGACGAATGCACGTCGCGGATGAAGGTCGATCAAACGCGCGTCGTCGTCAACAGCTCGAAGACGCCGACCGCCGAGTTCATCAAGAATCCGAACTGGACGTTCCCGGGCACGAGCACCGAGCAGGACGTGCGGGCGGCAGCCGGCGAGCATGTCGATCTCGTCGACGGCAACCGCCTCGCCGTGGCGCTGCTCGGCGACGCGATCTATACGAACCCGTTCGTGCTCGGCTACGCGTGGCAACGCGGATGGCTGCCGCTTGCGCATCGCTCGCTCGTGCGCGCGATCGAACTGAACGGCGTGCAGGTCGAGAAGAACCTGGCCGCGTTCGAGTGGGGCCGACGTGCCGCCCACGATCCGGCCAGCGTCGAGCGTGCGGCCAAGCCGGCCGGTCCGACGCCGGACGCGGGTGCGACCGTCATCTCGCTGCATACGAAAAAGTCGGTCGATGCGCTGATCGCCAAACGCGTCGAGCTTTTGACCGCCTATCAGGATGCGGCCTACGCCAAGCGCTATGAAACGCTCGTGTCGCCGGTACGCGCGGCCGAACGCGCACTCGTCGACGGCAACACCGTCAGCGAGCCGCTCACGGAAGCCGTCGCACGCAATCTGTACAAGCTGATGGCGTACAAGGACGAGTACGAAGTGGCGCGCCTGCAGACCGATCCTGCATTCCTCGCGAAACTGCGGGAGCAGTTCGACGGCGACTGGAAGCTGAACTTCCATCTCGCGCCGCCGCTCCTCGCGAAGAAGGATGCGAAGGGCCACCTCGTGAAGAAGCAGTATGGCCCGTGGATGCTGTCCGCGTTCAAGCTGATCGCGAAGCTGAAGTTCCTTCGCGGCTCGGCGCTCGACCTATTCGGCAAGACCGAGGAGCGCCGCACCGAGCGTGCGCTGATCGGCGAATACGAAGCGCTCGTGCGCGAATTGATCGGCGGATTGAAGGCGGACAATCTACCGCTCGCGATCGAACTCGCGAACCTGCCGGACGGCATTCGCGGCTACGGCCACGTGAAGGAAAACAATCTGAAGGCCGTGCGGGTGAAGTGGAACGACCTGCTCGCCAAGTGGCGCAAGCTCGGCGACGGGACGGCGCGGCACGCGGCGTAATCGGCGGCGATGGGGCGGCGATGGGGCGGCGCGCTCGATGCGCGCCGCTTTCTTCGACCTATCGCACGAGCACGATCACTATCACTCGGCCCGCACGTTCGCCGCCGCGACCGCCGTCATGTTGATGATGCGTCGCACCGTCGCCGCCGGCGTGAGGATGTGCACGGGCTTGGACGCGCCGAGCAGGAACGGCCCCACCGTCACGCCCTCGCCGCCGATCATCTTCAACAAGTTGTAGGTGATGTTCGCGGCCTCGACGTTCGGCATCAACAACAGATTCGCTTCGCCCGTGAGCGTCGTGCCAGGGAACGACTGCTTGCGGATGACTTCGGACAGCGCCGCATCGCCGTGCATTTCGCCATCGACTTCGAGTTGCGGCGCACGCTCGACGATCAACCGACGGGCGGCCGCCATCCGTTGCGACGACGCCGACGGTGCGCTGCCGAAGTTCGAGTTCGACAGCAGTGCGATCTTCGGCGCAATACCGAAACGCTCGATCTCACGCGCGGCCAGAATCGCCATGTCGGCCAACTGCTCGGCGCTCGGCACTTCGTTCACGTACGTATCGCAGATGAACAGGTTGCGCCCCGGCAGCATCAAGAGATTCATGGCCGCGTAATGCTCGGCTTGCGGGGCGCGGCCAAGCACTTGCTCGACGAACTTCAGATGGCTGTGGTACGTGTCGATCATGCCGCAGATCATGCCGTCGGCATGGCCCAGGCGAATCAGGATTGCGCCGATCAGCGTATTGAACTTGCGCATCGCGGCTTTCGCGATCTCGGGCGTCACGCCGTCGCGCGCACCGATCTCTTGGTAAAGCTGCCAGCTCTGCGTGAAGCGCGGGTCGTCCTCGGGATCGACGATGTCGAAATCGACACCGGTCTTGAGCTTCGAGCCCATCTTCTTCAGACGCATTTCGACGACGGCGGGGCGCCCGACGATGATCGGCTTGGCGATCTTCTCCATCAGCACGAATTGCGCGGCACGCAGCACGCGATCGTCCTCGCCCTCGGCGAACACAATGCGGGCGGCCTTCTTTTTGGCCGCCGCGAACACGGGACGCATGACCATGCCCGTGCGATAGACGGTCGCGCCGAGTTGCTCGCGATAGGCGTCCATGTCTTGAATCGGACGGGTCGCGACGCCCGAGTCCATCGCCGCTTGCGCAACAGCCGGCGCGATCTTGATGATGAGGCGCGGATCGAACGGCTTCGGAATCAGGTATTCCGGACCGAATTCGAGCGAATGGCCTTCGTAGGCCTTCGCGACTTCGTCGCCCTGATCCGTCTCTTCGGCCAACTCGGCAATCGCGCGCACGCAAGCGAGCTTCATTTCCTCGGTGATCGTCGTCGCACCGACGTCGAGCGCGCCGCGGAAGATGAAGGGGAAGCACAGGACGTTGTTGACCTGGTTCGGATAGTCGGAGCGGCCCGTCGCGATAATCGCGTCGGGCCGCACCGCTTTGGCGTCTTCGGGACGAATCTCGGGCTCGGGGTTGGCCAGCGCAAGAATCAAGGGCCGGTCGCCCATCGTCTTGACCATCTCGGGCTTGAGCACGCCAGCGCTCGAGCAGCCGAGGAAGACGTCGGCCGACACGATCGCATCGCCGAGCGTGCGCGCGTCGGTTGCCGCTGCATAACGCGCCTTCGACGGATCGAGATTGCCGCGCCCTTCGTAGATGACACCCTTAGAATCGGCGACGAGCACGTTGTGCTTGGACAGACCGAGCTTGACGAGCAAATCGAGGCAGGCGATGGCGGCGGCGCCTGCGCCCGAACAAACGAGTTTGACCTTCGACAGATCTTTGCCGACGACCTTCAAGCCGTTCAGGATGGCGGCCGATGCGATGATCGCCGTGCCATGCTGGTCATCGTGAAAGACGGGGATCTTCATCCGCTCGCGCAACTTCTGCTCGATGTAGAAGCACTCGGGCGCCTTGATGTCTTCGAGGTTGATGCCGCCGAGCGTCGGCTCGAGCATGGCGATGGCGTCGACGAGCTTGTCCGGATCGGATTCGGACAGTTCGATGTCGAAAACGTCGATGCCCGCGAACTTCTTGAACAGGCACCCCTTGCCTTCCATCACGGGCTTGGCGGCGAGCGGGCCGATGTTGCCGAGGCCGAGCACCGCGGTGCCGTTCGTCACGACGCCGACGAGATTGCCGCGCGACGTATACTTTTGCGCGTCGAGCGGATCGGCGTGAATCGCCTCGCATGCGGCGGCGACACCCGGCGAGTAGGCGAGCGAGAGGTCGAGCTGGTTCGACAGCGGCTTCGTGGGCGTGACCGAAATCTTGCCGGGCTTGGGGTTCTGGTGGTATGCGAGGGCGCTTTGCTTCAGTTGTTCGTCCATGATTGAGCCTGCGAGACGTAATTGAATTTAGGCCGGCACGCTCGCGCCTGGCGCCGCGCCTGGCAAGTCGATGAGATAGCGACTGCGGCGGCCTGGTTTCGCACCGGGTAGGCGCGGCGCCGGATCGTGCGCGGGTAGCGCAGACGGCGCGTGAGCGATTTGCGGGGCGCCTAGTGTACACCCCCTAATCCCAGTTTCCAGAGGGCCTGCCGCCGAACTCGGGTAAAATGCCCGCCTACGCGCGCAGCAAGCCAATCTGCGCCAACGGGCGAGCCCGCCCGCCTCACGCCATCATTTCCGAAGGATTTGCCCATGACAGGCTTCGATCGCCAAACGATCTCCGATACGACCGCCAAGATTCTGCTCGAAGTGCAGGCGGTGCACTTCAACGCCGAGAAGCCGTTCATCTTCACGTCCGGCTGGGCAAGTCCTGTCTATATCGACTGCCGCAAGCTGATTTCGTATCCGCGCGTGCGCCGCGCGCTCATGGAGATGGCCGAAACGACGATCCTGCGCGAGGTCGGCTACGAGCAGATCGACGCCGTTGCCGGCGGCGAAACGGCCGGCATCCCGTTCGCGGCTTGGATCGCCGACCGCATGATGCTGCCGATGCAGTACGTGCGCAAAAAGCCGAAGGGCTTCGGGCGCAATGCGCAGATCGAAGGCCACCTCGAGGAAGGCTCGCGCGTGCTGCTCGTCGAAGACTTGACGACGGACAGCCGCAGCAAGATCAACTTCGTCAACGCGCTGCGCACGGCCGGCGCGCAAGTGAACCACTGCTTCGTGCTGTTTCACTACAACATCTTCAAGGAAAGCGTGTCGGTGCTGAAAGACATCGACGTCGACCTGCATGCGCTCGCAACCTGGTGGGACGTGCTGCGCGTAGCCAAGGCGTCGGGCTACTTCGACACGAAAACGCTCGACGAAGTCGAGAAGTTCCTGCATGCGCCGGCAGAGTGGTCCGCCGCGCACGGCGGCGCGACGGCTGCACCGCAGTAAGCGAGCGCCATAGAGCGGGCGCGGGCGCTAGGCCCGCGCCCGCTTGCCGCCTAGCCGACCGACGATCGACTGTGCGCACGCCCTTGCGCGCGCACGATCCGGCCGGGCCTCTCCGGCATCGCCGGCCCTTCGCGAGTCATACCTTGGGGAGCCAGTCCGCTCACCCGCGCATATTCGATCAGTTCCGCATCGCACGCAACGCCGAGTTTGCGCACGGCCGACACCTTGTGAGAACTGATCGTCTTGACGCTGCGATTGAGCCGCGCGCCGATTTCACTCACGCTCAACCCCGCGGCGAAGAGCCGAACGACCTCGATCTCGCGCGGCGACAAAGCGAGTGCCCCCGTCTCCCGTTCGTTTCGTTTGCCTCGTTCATTGCGCTCGCTGCATACGCCGGCCCGATCCAGCGCTGCGCGCAACGACGGACCGACGTAACGCACGCCTTGCATCGCATAACGCACGGCGTGCCCGATATGCGAGAGTTCGTCGCATTTGCCGACGACCGCCGCGGTGCCCGCCTCGAACAGGCTTCGTAGCAGCGCGGCGTTGCCGAGCATCGTCAGGACGACGATGCGCACCGCGGGAAAATGCCGCTGCAAATAGCCGATCAGCACAAGACCGTCGCCGTACCGGCCGCCGGGCATCGCGAGATCGGTCACCACGACGTCGGCCTGTGCCTGCCGCAGCGTCTCGACGAGCTCGGTCGATTGTCGTGCTTGCGCGAGCAGAGCGAGATCGTCGAAGGCCTGGAGCGCGTGGCGCACGCCGAGCAGGATGGCGGGATGGTCGTCGGCGACGACGACGCGGGTACGGCGCGCCGGGCACGGGCCCCAAGCGGCAGAGAACGAGGCAGATTGACTCATGAGGCTGATAGCGATGCGTTGATGGCCGGCGATGTTAGACTGACTACCGCGGCGCGGCGCAATGTCGGCAAATATTCAGCCGCAACGAGATCCCTCCCCTCGCCATCGATCGGAGAATCGATTCATGCGCAAGCATCGCGAAATACTCGGATCGGTTTTCCTCGAGCTGTCGCTGAAGCGAGTAGCAGCCGGCATCGCCTTCGTCTGCATCGCCGGGCTCGCCGCCGCAGTACCCCCGGCTTCGGCGCAAGGTACATTCACGATCACAAGCAGCGACCTGCGCGACGGCGCGACCGTCGGCAACGCGCAGGTGTACGACCAGGATGACTGCAAGGGCGGCAATGTCTCGCCGCAGTTGTCGTGGCACCACGCGCCTGCGGGCACGAAAAGCTTCGCGGTCACCATCTTCGACAACGACGCGCCGGGGCCCGGTTGGTGGCACTGGGCCGTCGCCGAGATCCCGCCCAGCGTGAACGCGCTACCGTCGAATGCGAGCGCGTCGGGTTACCTGAAGAAGATCGGCGCGATCGAGGCGCGCAACGACTGGGGCAGCGTCGGCTACGGCGGCCCGTGTCCGCCGCCAGGCAAACCGCATCGCTACATCGTGACGGTCTTCGCCCTGAATACGGCCAACTTGCGGCTCGGCCAGGCACGCCATGCGCTGATGTTCGATCACGAGATCAATACGACCATGCTGGCGAAGGCCAGCCTCACGGTGACCTACGGGCGCTGAACCGCCGCTTGCCGCACTTGCGGCATTCATGCAGCTTCTGGCGGCAACGTGCTGCGTTGCACGGAAATTTCACAGCATTTCCCGTTAATAACCCGTAAAATCATCGCTTTGACGCAGTCGCCGCGGCTGCGTCCGAACCGGCCACATACCCGGCCACACAGCGAGATCGAAATGAGCACGAAAGTTTTTGTCGACGGACAGGAAGGCACGACGGGTCTGAAGATTTTCGAATACCTGTCGCGCCGGACCGACGTCGAAGTGCTCCGCATCGAAGAAGCGAAGCGCAAGGATCTCGACGAGCGGCGCCGGCTCATCAACGCGTCGGACGTGACGTTCCTGTGCCTGCCCGACGTCGCTTCGCGCGAATCGGCAAGTCTCGTCGAAAACGACAAGACGGTGCTCGTCGATGCAAGCACCGCGTTTCGCACGCATGCCGATTGGGCCTATGGCTTGCCCGAACTCACGCGTGCGCAGCGCGAGCGGCTACGCACGGCCAAGCGCATCGCCGTGCCGGGCTGCCACGCCTCCGCATTCGTACTCGCGATGCGGCCGCTCGTCGATGCAGGCTTCGTCGCGCGCGATTTCGCGGCACACGCTTATTCGATCACGGGCTACAGCGGCGGCGGCAAGAAGATGATCGCCGATTACGAAGCGGCCGAGCCGAACGGGAAACTGCAAAGCCCCCGCGCCTACGCGCTCGCGCTCGGACATAAGCATTTGCCCGAGATGGCGGCCCATACGGGCCTTGCGGCCGCGCCGATCTTCACGCCGATCGTCGGGCCGTTCTACAAAGGCCTCGCCGTCACGACGTACTTCACGCCGAATCAGCTCGCCAAGCGCGTCGGCCCACGCGACGTGCAAGCGCTGCTCGCCGAATACTATGCGGGCGAAGCGTTCGTGCGCGTGGCGCCGTTCGATGCCGACGAAAACCTCGACGGGGGCTTCTTCGACGCGCAGGCGAACAACGACACGAATCGCGTCGACCTCTTCGTCTTCGGCAACGAGGAGCGCTTCGTCACCGTCGCGCGCCTCGACAATCTCGGCAAGGGTGCATCCGGTGCGGCCATCCAATGCATGAACCTCGCCATCGGCGCCGACGAGCAAACCGGGCTGCAGTGCTGAATCGCAAGACCCGCGAATGCTCGATGAAAGCCGGCGCAACGCCGGCTTTTTTATTTGATGCATTGCAATGAGAAACATATCCATTGCATCGGCGATTGAGCACGTAGATCGATAATCAATCCATTGATCGAGTACCCGCAATTACTGCAACTTTCTTCACATCAATTGCCTGCGGCGCGCTTCAATCCTACCGGCATTGGCGTGCGAGCAAACATCGTGCAGGCTGACGACAGCCACCCTTCGCATGCAACCGCTTGAAACGCTCTTTTTGTTTCAATATGCCGTCAATCACCTTATCCAGTCTCGCTATCATTACAATGCCGTTTGTTTGAATTATGCTTTTTAGATGGCTTTATCAATTGACAGAAAATAAATACGCAGCGAAATTACGTCGCATAACTAGATGGATCAGGGAGACGAACGGCACGACTCGATGCCGTTCCAGCGAGCGCGGCGCGACAGACGCCGACGCGTCATCGCCGGCCGCGCGCCGGCACGGCCGCCGCATGCCGGCGCGCCGCCCTCTCGCCTCGATCGATCGCTTGGAATACTGCCGCCGCACGTAGCCCGTCTTCGGCGCGCAGCGCTCGCGCACCATCACGGGAGGCGAATGGTCTGCGAGGAATCAGTTAGGACTACGAACTAAATGAAGCGGCCGCCGACAGGGAGCCGACAGCCCGATAACGATAAGGCAATGGAGGAACGTCATGATCCGAAACGCCCTTTTGACGGCGGCGCTCGTTGCGCCTTTCTTGGCCGCGTGCGGCAGTGGCGGTGACAGTGGTGCGCTCGACGCGGCTGCCGCCGTCAATCGTCTGTGCCCCGCGTCGCTCGACTACAGCACCGTATTCACGGGCGGCGGCGGTGACGGCGAGCTCGCGAAGATGCAGATCGATACGACGAAGATGACGTGGCAGGTGACGTACGTCGAGTCGGCCATTCCCGCCACGACCGGGACAGTGACGCCCTCGCGCGCGGGCACGACGCAAAGCGGCACGCTCGCGCCCGAGACGCTGCTGCCGACGCAAGCGCAGAACGAATGCGCGTTCTACCTGCATGGCGCGAGCCTCGATCCGAACGAGCCCGCGCGCATCTTCGTTGGGCAAGGCGTGCTCGGCGGAACGATTCCGGGCAAGGAGATCCAGTATAGCGGCATCGCCGGTTTCGGCGCCGTACCCGACAAGACGTTCCCGTATTTTCCGTTCATCGGCTTCTCGTCGCTCGAGACGAACCTGGCCAACGTCGCGGGCACCTACAACCAAATCGGCTATCACATCATTCCTTCGCAGAACTACGCGACGGTGGCCGTCGACGCAACGATCGCGATCCATGCCGACGGCACCTGGACCGAGACCGACAACGTCGGCGTGAACGAGGGCAAAACGCAACAAGCGGGCACCGACTGGGTCCAATCGAGCGACGGCAGCGGCGCGTTCGAAACCGACAATTTCCAAAGCCAGGCCAAGCCGACGAGCTCCATCACGCCCGAGGGCAAGGGTTTCATGATCGTCGGCAAGCTGCGCAATCAGCTCGTGCCGATCCTGATCCGTACGGGATATGCGAATCCGTTGACGCTTGAGGCCGATGACGAATCGGGCATTTCGATCCTCGCGCCGCAAACCTCGATCGCCGTCGACACGCAAGACGGTCAATACATCGGGGTGGACAGCCAGTTCGACTATCGGGCGACGGCGCTTGAAGGCAACGAAGCGACGCTGCTCGCCCCCTATCAGCCGGCCAACGCATCGCTCGCGACACCGCTCGATCTGAGCTTTGCCAACGCTGTACCGGGCGTCGTGACGTCCTCCGTGAACGGTGTGTCGTCGACCGCGGCCACCGGCAAGCTCGTCTTCACGGGCGGCGTGTTCGGCTACCTCTACAACGAGAATTCGTCGCCGTATTTCATGATCAACGCGTTCGTTCAATAGCAGTGCGCGCAGCGCGGTCGCACAAAAAAACGAGAAGCCAGGGAGGAAACATGGAGAAGGCAATACGTTCGGCCGCATGTGCGGCACTGCTTGGCACGGCGGCGATCGCTGCGCACGCGCAGCAGGCGGGCGACAACGTGGTCACGCTCGGATGGTTTCACGTCATGCCGCGGGATTCGAGCACGCCGATGACGACCTACGTCACGCCCCAGCCGATCGACACGCCGCTGCGGCTGCCGAGCGCATTCACGTCGTCGGGCACGGGACTGTCGACGACGAACGCCGATACGGTGGGGCTGATCTTCAGTCATTTCCTGACGGACCATATCGCCCTCACGACCGTTGCCGGCGTACCGCCGACGTTTCAACTCAAAGGCCGCGGCGCGATCGTCCCGCCTGGCCCCGCCGGCGCGCTCGGCACCGAGAATCTCGATGATCCGGCGAACGAGCCGATCGTCAAGAGCGTACGCCAATGGAGCCCGGCGATGATGCTGCAGTACTACTTCAACTCCGCCACGGCGCGCTTCAGGCCGTTCGTCGGCGTCGGCGTTTCCTACAACTTCTTCACCGATATTCAACTCAATCCGAACTTCGTCTCGTCGACGCAAAACAATCTCGGCTCGGTGCTCGCCGCCGGCGCCGCCAAGCCGGGCATCACGAGCGTGTCCGCAAAAGCGTCGCCGTCGTGGGCACCGGTATTCAACGCGGGGGCGTCGTACGCCATCACGAAGCATTGGGGCGTGAGCGCATCGATCACCTATATCCCGCTGAAGACGCGCTCGACGGTGTACGTGCGAGCCGCCGACGGCACGCTGCTCGGCACGACGCAGACGCAATTGACAGCCGATCCGCTCATCACGTACCTGGCGGTGTCGTACACGTTCTAGGCCGCGCACGTAGGCGAATGAAACGAGTAAAAAAAAAGCCCGCCTAGTGGCGGGCTGAATCCATATCGGAGGAGACATGGAGGAGACACTTTCACTCTAGCAAACCGTTTGATGCATTGCAACAGACCTCATAGGTCGGGCGCTCCACACGTTGCCGACCCGCAACACACGCGATCTGGCCCAATTTGACCCGATCTCTGTCATACAAGCGTCATCGACAGCAAGAAACCCAATTGATCGACGCCGACCGGTTTCACCAAATGAACGTCGTAGCCGGCTGCCAGCGCCATGTCGCGATATTGCGGCTGGCCCCATCCCGTCAGCGCAATCAGCAGCAGCGCGGACTGCCCCGCCAACTCCCGCATACGCCGTGCCGCGGGCAAGCCTTCGAGCAGCGGTGCGCCGATGTCGATCAACGCGGCGTCAGGGGGCGCTCGGCGGGCGATCTCGAACGCTTCCTCGGTGTTACGCGCGGCCACGGCCTCGTAGCCTAGGCTTTCGACCAAATTCACGAGCATGCTGCGCGCGGCTTCGTCGCGATCGGCGATGAGCACGCGCTTGCGATGCCGGGCATGCGTTTCGCCCGGCTCGTCCGTTCCATTCGCGACCGTTCCTTGCGCGCTGTACCAATCGGATTTCATTGCTTCATCCTCGTTGCACAGCGCTCATTGAAACCGCCAAAGCCGACCCGGCCGGACTTCGTATGATGATTCGCTTGTCACTGATGTTCGTACCGTCAAATCAAACGAGCGTTTGGAGAAAAAGTTCAGCGCTCAGTTAAAAATAAGGGTTTCTGCTCACATAGGCAAAAAAATTTTCAATTTCGCGGCAACACGCCGCCTCGTGCAAGCGATTCAATCCCATTGCCCGATCTCAAGACGACGCGCTGCGCCGCGTTCGTGGGCGCTAGCTGCGCGAATCGGTTTGCGCGAGCACCTCGACGAGCGCATCGCGCAGCATCGCCAACGGCCGCACGAGTCGGCCCGGCAAGGTACCGTGCACGAGCCATACGTTCAATCCGCCCGGAAATTCCGGGGCTTCGACGATCTGCAACGCATCCTTGTGCACGCTCGCCGCCAGCGCACTCGGCGTCACTACGCCGAGCCCGACACCGCGTGCCACGAGCGAGAGTTGCAAGTCCGAGCCGAACGCTTCGACCGCCACCTCGAACGATAGCGATGCGGCGTTGAGCGCCCGACTCAGCGCCGAGCGCATGCCGCACCCGTCCTGATTGAGTACCCACGGATAGCCGGCCAACTCGGCCAGCGTAAGCCGCGGCGCGCCGGGCCCTGGCCGCCCGCAGTTCTGCACTTGCAGTGAGCGCGATGCCACGATCACCGTGGGTTGCACGGCGAGCAACGTCGCTGTGGTCGATTCCGGCAGCACGAACGAGGCCGGCATCATGATGACGGCCGCGTCGAGCTCCGCCCGCAACACGCGCTCGAGCAGCGCAGGCGACCAAGCGGCCGTCACCCTCAGCGTGAGCCGAGAAAACGCCGCGCGCAAGCGATCGATCGGCACTTCGAGCGCAAGCTCCGACAGAAACGGCGGCACCCCGATCTTCAGTTCGCCGGCCGGCTCGCTGCCCGGCGCGGCGACCGCTAGCAAATCGTCCACGCTACGCAGGACCGCGCGCGCCAGCACGTAGACCTCTTTGCCAGCCCCGGTCGGCTTGAGCGGCTTGCTCTGCCGATCGAGCAGCGGCACGCCGAGCATCGTTTCCAGGTTTTGCACCCGCCGCGTGAGCCCCGGCTGCGTCAAATGCAGCTTCGTCGCCGCCCGCACCATCGATCCGCTATCGACGACTTCGACAAATGCCTGCAAGTCTCGCGTATTCAAAACAACCTCGCATAATCAATATCGACATATTTCAATTGTCGCATAACATCCGGACGCCTACGATGACCGTTCCTTCTTACGCATTCACTCTTTCGTATGAATCGTCCCGCAGACACCACCGAGCTTTATCGACCCGTCGCCCCCGTCGAGACACATAGCGCGCATACCCTCACCACGCCGCTGACGATCTTGTTCGCCGCGGCCACCGGCATCATCGTGATGAACCTGTTCGCCGCACAGCCGCTCACGGGCCCCATTCAGCGCGCGCTCGGCGTGCCTGGCTCGCTGACGGGGGCGATCGCGATGCTGCCGCAACTCGGCTATGCACTCGGGCTCGTCCTGCTCGTGCCGCTTACCGACCTGATCGAGAATCGCCGACTCATCGTGCGGACGCTATGGGCTTGCGCGGCGCTGCTCGCGATTGCCATGGCCGCACATTCGGGCAGCCTGTTCCTGGCCGCGCTGCTCTTCGCCGGCGCGGCCTCGAGCGTCATTCAAATGCTCGTGCCGATGGCGGCGTCGATGGCCTCCGAGGCGCGGCGCGGGCGGGCCGTCGGCAATGTCATGAGCGGCCTCATGCTCGGCATCCTGCTGTCGCGCCCGCTCGCCAGCGTCATCGCAGGCTCGATCGGCTGGCGTGCGTTCTATGGCGTCGCGGCGGCAGCCGACGTCGTGCTGGCGCTCGTGCTCGCCACGCAGCTTCCGCGGCGTGTGCCGCTCGTATCGGCCAGTTACGCCGCGCTGCTGCGCTCCCTATGGACGCTGCTCGCGGCCGAGCGCGTGCTACAGCGGCGCGCGTTATCGGCGGCGCTCGCGATGGGCGCGTTTACCGCGTTCTGGACCGCGGTCGAGCTGCGGCTCGCGCAGCGCCCGTTCGGCTTCAATTTTTACGATATCGCGCTATTTGCGCTGGCCGGTGCGGGCGGCGTCGTCGTCACCCCGCTCGCCGGACTGGCCGGCGACAAGCGGTGCGGACGCGCCGCGCAGATTCTCGGCCACGCGAGCATGATCGGCGCGCTCGTTGCGTGCGGTGTCGTCGGCGCCGGCTGGTTCGGCTTTAACGTGAGCACGCACCGCGGCTTGGCCATCGCGCTGCTCGTTGCCGGCGCGGCGACGCTCGATGCCGGCGTCGTGACCGATCAAACGCTCGGCCGGCGCGCCATCAATTTGTTGAACCCTGCTGCACGCGGACGGCTGAACGGCCTCTTCGTCGGGATTTTCTTCGTGGGCGGCGCAGCGGGCGCATCGGCTTCCGGCGCGGCCTGGGCATGGGGCGGATGGAGCGCCGTCTGCGCTGTGGGACTCGCCTTTGCGGGCGCCGCGTTCCTGCTTGGCTTGCTGCCCGGCGCACACGACGAACCGCGGGGATGACGTCCATGCGCGGCCATCTTGGGGCCGCGAAGATGATTCGGATTCCTAACTAAACCGCACCAAATGAAAAGGGGCGACGCCTCGGCAGCGCCGCCCCCTGCGATTCGTCGTGCAAGCGATCAGTGCCGCACGAGCGCCATCATTGCGCCGAAGCCAACGAACACGCCACCCGTCAGCCGATTGAACGCGCGGGCAACGCGTCCGCTCTTGAGCGTCGCGCCGATCCGTGCGCCGCATGCCGCGTAGACGAGATACCAACTGACTTCGATCACCGCGAACGTGGCGACGAGAATGCCGAACTGCGGCAGCGTCGGCTTCGATGCGTCGATGAATTGGGGCAGCAGCGCGGCGGCGAACAGGATCGCCTTCGGATTGCTGCTCGCGACGAGAAAACCATTGCGATAGAGCGCGCCGAGCGAGCGCACCGGCTTGGCGGATGCCTCGCGCTGCGGCGACGCTTCGGCAACCGCCTGCTCCTCGACTTTCGCGCGCCAGGACTTCACGCCCAGGTAAATCAAATAGGCGGCCCCGATCAAACGCAGCGCATCGAACATCGTCGGCCACGCCTTGAGGAACACGCCGAGCCCCGCGGCAGAAACCGACAGCATGAGGATGACCGCCGACAGAGCGCCGGCCATCGTGGCCGTCGCACGACGTATCGTGTACTGGGCGCTGTTCGTCATCACGACGAGCATATTGGGCCCGGGAATGGCGCAGACGACGAAGACGGTGGCGACGAACAGCCACCAAGTATGCAAGCTCATGACGCGAAGCCTCCGGTTAAGGGCACGAATTTTCGATTATGCGCTCGATCGTCGATTCGAGTAGGCCGAGTGCGCCGAGCCGCGGTTGCCATGCTTTCCTACGAAGATGCAACACCGGGGTGCATCGTGCACGTGCCCCACCCGCCTGCGCATCTTCGCCATCCATCAGCGACCCGCGCGCCGCGCCGCCACTTCGCCCAGCACGGCGAAGTCCTTCTCGCCGTCGCCGCGCGCCATCACCTCGAGCAAGTTGTCGCGCAGCAGACTGCCGAGCGGCATCGGCGTCGACGTCGCCTCGGCCGCCGCAAGCGCGAGCCGCACGTCCTTGAGGCCAAGCCGGGCCTTGAACATCGCCGGCTCGTAGCGCTGCTCGGCGATAAGCTTGCCGTAGCCCGCATACACGGGCCCGGGGAATACGCTCGACGTGATGACGTCGAGATAATCGTTCATTGCCACGCCGTGTCCCGCCAATAGCGATGCCGCCTCCCCGAGCGTTTCGATCGCCGCGGCAAGCGCAAAATTGGCGGCGAGCTTGATGACGTTCGCATGCTGAGGCAGCGAGCCGATCCGGAAAGTCTTTTGTCCGATGACATCGAATAGGGGTTGCACGCGGTCGACCGCTTCGGCCGGGCCCGCCGCCATGATCGTCAGCTTGCCCGCCGCGGCGACGTCGGGCCTCCCCATCACGGGCGCGGCAACATAGTGAATACCGCGCGCGGCGTGATCGCGCGCCAATGCTTGCGCAAGATCGACCGATACCGTCGCCATATTGACGTGAACGAGATCGCGTGGGGCCCGATCGAGCAAGGCGTCATCGATGACTTCGACGATAGCCGCATCGTCGGCGAGCATCGAGAACACGGCGTCGCCGGTGAATGCCTGTGCCGGCTCGGCGACGATTTGTGCGCCCAGCGCCGCGAGCGGCTGCGCACGTTCACGCGTGCGATTCCAAACGCGCACTTGATGGCCCGCTTTCAGCATGTTTTCGACGATTGCATGGCCCATGTTGCCCAGACCGATAAAGCCGATGTCCATCGCTCGCTCCTTCGCCCAAAAATTCGAAGTAAAGCACGATTGTCAGGAATGCGTCGGCTGGAGCGTTCGTTTCGACGCCGCGCGCATCCGGGCCAGCGGTGCGATACTCGTGCGATGCCGACCGTTACCGCCACGTTCCGGTTTTACGAAGAGCTGAACGATTTCCTCGCTCGGCCGCTGCGCGGGTGCGCGTTCAGTTGCGCCTGCGCGCGCGACGCCACGACCAAGCACATGATCGAGGCCCTCGGCGTGCCGCATACCGAAGTCGAGCTGATTCTCGTCAACGGCGAATCGGTCGGGTTCGAGCGCGCGCTGGAAAACGGCGACCGCGTTGCCGTCTATCCGAAGTTCGAAGCGCTCGACATCTCGCCGTTGCTGCGCGTGCGCGAGCGGCCACTGCGTACGATCCGGTTCATCGCCGATGCGCATCTGGGCGGCCTCGCGCAATTGCTGCGCCTAGCCGGATTCGACACGCTCTACGACAACCACTTCCCCGATGCCGAGATCGAAACGCTCTCGACTTCGCAAGAGCGCATCGTGCTCACGCGCGATCGAGAACTGCTCAAGCGCCGCACGATTACCCACGGCTGCTACGTCAGAGCGCTCAAACCGCAGGTGCAGTTGCGCGAGGTGATCGATCGGCTCGATTTGGCAGGCAGCGTCCGCGCGTTCCGGCTCTGCCTGTCGTGCAATGCCCCGCTGCGACGGATCGAGAAGGCACAGGCGGTCGGGCGCGCCCCGCAAGGGGTGCTCGAACGCCATTCGCAGTTCGTCACCTGCGACGTCTGCAAGCGTGTGTTCTGGGAAGGCTCGCACTGGCAACGCATGCGGACGCTGATCGACTCGCTCGTGCCCGAGCAGCGCGACGCGGTGCGATGAAGCGAATCGCAACATCAGAACGTCAGCACCGTTCTAGCGCCCGCGACGGCCTCGTTGCCGATGCGCGCGCCGCCGGCGTTCGGATTCGGCACGCCACCGCCGGGACGGAAGAAGTATTGGAAATCAGCTTGCACGAGCCACCAAGGCGCAACCTGATACTGATAGGTCGCCTCGACCACCGTTTCCGCCGTTCGCACGGGGTAATTCGGCGTCGTCAACGCCCCGACGTCGCGATCGAATGCGCTCGCATGCGAGCCGATGTCGGCGTAGCCGAGCGCGAGTCCGACCGAGTCGTTGTCGCGACCCGCGAACGGCGCCTTCAAGACCACACCGGCGTTGGCGCTGAAGTCGACGGCATTGCGATCGCCCGGCGCACCCATCACGCGCGCGAACACCCCAACCGAGCGAGCCGAGTCCGGGCTCGGCCGCCAGACCATTTGATCCGCTATCCCGTAGACGCTGAAGTCGCCGTGCCGCATCCGCGGCATGCCGCTCGACGCGGGATCGGCCAATGAAAGGCCGTTCGTCGCTTCACGCTGATCGGCAAAGCGCGCGCTGTCGTACCAAAAGCCGAGCTTATAAGTCCCGGGCAATACGTGCGATGTTTGCCCACTGCTCACGCCCGAGCCCGTACCGCCGGCCGGCGATTGGCCGATCGCGTATTGTAGTTCACCGATGAACAGCGCACCGTCGTGCACATTCAAGCGCGTGCCGCTACCGTTCAGCTTCTGCGGATCGCCAACGCCGGGTGCCGGGTTGCCGTCGAATACCCCACCGAGCATGGTCGCGGCGTCGCTCACCTTATAGCGCGCCCGCACCCCGAGCGACGACAGCGGATAAGCGGGACCGCCCGCGGGCAAGTCAGCGGCGGGCAGCACAGGCCAGCCGAACGTGGCATTCAGGAACGTGTTCGCGTATTGGCTGACGATGAATTCCTGATCGAGACTTTGCTGGCCGAGCCTGACGTCGCACGCGTCGCCGAACGATTGCTGATACCAAAGCTCCCACAGCCGCGTTGTCGGCTCGGCTTCCACGCCGCTCACGCTTTGCAGCGCGGAAAGATGCGAGGCTGTAATGCCGTGCCCGTGAATTTGTAGTGCATCGACGAAGAATTGGCCGCCCTTCAGGCCGACGGCTTTATCGGTATTGACGCTCAGGCCAAACTGCGTCGCGCCGTCGTACGCGAGCCCGCGCTTCGTGCCGCCGGAAAAATTGCCGAACGCTTCGCTCGTTTCCTGCAGGTTCAGCGTGACGCCGCGATCGCCGAGCAGCGTACGCAAGCCGCCCATGTCACCGAACAATGTCGGGCGATCCCCCAGCCCCTGCGGCGCACCATCGGCTTGCGGCGCTTTGGCGGCATCGCTCGTGGCCGATGCCGATGCCGATGCCGATGCCGATGCCGATGCCGATGCCGATGGGACTGGATCTACCTGAGAAGGAACTGCCTGAGTGGTAGCGACCTGCGCATGCGCTGCCGTTGCGGTGCCGCCCGCAATCGCCAGCGTGAGCAGTGCAGCCGCGGCAACGGGCGCAAGACGCGAGGGCACGCGCGGGAAAGCGGAGGCCAAGTACGACGCAATAGGCGCCGCGATATCAGACGACAGCGCACCGGGCAGCGCGCAAAGATAGTTGCGCGAGATGCGCAGGAAACGGTCGACGTGCATAACAACTCCCCATTGGTCCGGCCGGGAGCCGGACGAAATGCATGGACGACACGCCGCGCGCGCTCATGCGAGCGCGCCGAACGGTCGTAAAAATGGGAGCGGGCAACAAGACGGAACGCCGTCGAGACGGTCCGATTGGAAGCGCGCTGACCCGGCAATGCGGGGCAGCGGCGAGGAAGGTCCTGCGTCGCTAACGCGCGATTGCGAATGAACTGCCGGCACCTGCCGGCAAACGAGATCGACTACTGCTTGCGTCCACGAAGGACTCCTCTGAACTGAAGCAGCGCGGATTCTATGCGCACCCGTTTTGAGGATGCAAGCGCAAGCGCGATTGTTGCGCGCATTCCACACCCTCCGTTACGACGGCAAACACGCCGATCTCTATGGCACCCGCGCCGATGCGTGGGCCAATGCACGGAAGGAAGAAAAAATTTAGGCGAGACCAAAATCGTTGGTTGACGCGTTATCTATGCGGAACCTACAATTCGATTAATTTCACAAATGGGGCATATGCCTTGGACAGTTGCAGTAGTCGACCTTCGAACAGTGTTTTTGCCTGATCGGCACGACGCCAGCTGAATTCTTCCTTTAGCCGCCGTCCAGCCAACTGGCAGACGGTGCGCATCGCAGTCTCTTCCTAGCTTCTTTCGCGCATCGATTTCGAATGGCCAACGTGCCGTTCGGTGTCGCTTCGTGTGCGTGCGTGTGCATGCATCCAAAGCGCCCGGCGGTTCGCGACCGCGCGCGGCCCCCGCTCGCGGCCACCGACGTACACGCCGGCAACACGCTCGTCTAAAGCGTGCTGGCCGCCGTGCCGATGAATACGTTCGTACGCGCGTCGCGTACGAACCTTGCGAGAAAGGAGTCAGCCATGACCGACCCCGACCCTAGTCGATCTTCGAGCCGGCGTTCGCTCACGTTGAACGCCGCCAGCATTGCCTGAACCGAGGCCGCATGCGTTCCTTCCCGCCTGATCCGCTTATCGCGGCACGGGCGAGTCGAAACCGAGAAGGCCCCTGAATCAGGCCACGTCATCCGGTTTCAACCATTCGACATCGAAGGAATTGCCATGTACTTCGCTCTTCTCGTCTCGCAACTGCCGCACGTCAGCGACGCCCGCGGCTTCTATCCCGACATGCTCGCGCGCCCCACGAAAACGGACCGCGCACGTCAGGCAGCCGCACGCTGCCTCGCCGGGCTTCGCGCACTGCTCGAACTCGTCGGCTAGCGACGAGCGCGGGCAGTGCGCGACTTCGGCCGCCGCGACTGCGTCGAGGCGGCCGCCCGCATCGGATATCGAATAAGACATCGAAGCAACACCCAAGGAAAAATACAAATGTCCACGCCTGCAAACGTCTCGTCCGCACGTAGCGCCGTGCTCGACGACGCCCACATCGGCGACATCAAAGGGGCCTTCGGGACGATCGCCCACCACGACACCGCACCGCGCCGCAACTGGGCCGCGCGCCTGCGTACGCTACTCGCGATTTTGGGCCCGGGGCTCATCGTGATGGTCGGCGACAATGACGCCGGCGCGTTCGGCACCTATACGCAAGCGGGCCAAAACTACGGCACGACGCTGCTGTGGACGCTCGCGCTCTTGATCCCCGTGCTCTACGTCAATCAGGAAATGGTGCTGCGTTTGGGCGCTGTCACCGGCGTCGGTCATGCGCGACTGATCTTCCAGCGCTTCGGCAAATTCTGGGGTGCCTTCAGCGTCATCGATCTGTTCCTGCTCAACGCGCTGACGATCGTGACCGAGTTCATCGGCATCACGTTCGCCCTCGATTTTCTCGGCGTCTCGAAGGTGCTCGGGGTCTGCATCGCGGCAGTACTGACGATGGCCGCCGTCAGCACGGGCGACTTCCGGCGCTTCGAGCGATTCGCGATCGTGCTGTGCCTGCTCAGCCTGCTGCTCGTGCCAGTGCTCGTCTCCATCCATCCGCCGGTCGGCACCATCGCGCGCGATTTCATCGTGCCTAGCTGGCCGCAGCACTCGAAGCTGTCCGACGTCATGCTGCTCGTGATCGGCATCGTCGGCACGACGGTGGCGCCCTGGCAGTTGTTCTTCCAGCAAAGCTACGTGATCGACAAACGCATCACGCCGCGCTTCATGAAGTACGAAAAAATCGATTTGTGGATCGGTATCGGCTTCGTGATCGTCGGCGCCGTGGCGATGATGGCGTTCACGGCCGCGCTGTTCCAAGGACGCCCCGAATTCGGCCAGTTCACCGATGCAAGCGGCGTGATCGCAGGGCTGCACAAATATATCGGCCAGACGTCGGCCACGATCTTCGCGGTCGCGCTACTCGACGCGTCGATCATCGGCGCGGCTGCCGTCTCGCTGTCGACGGCCTATGCGATCGGCGACGTCTTCGGCATCCGCCATTCGCTGCATCGCAGCGTGCTCGATGCCAAGGGCTTTTACCTCGTCTACTTCGGCATCGTGGCGCTCGCCGCCGCGCTCGTGCTGATGCCGGGCAGCCCGCTGGGCCTGTTGACCGAAGCGGTGCAAACGCTTGCCGGCGTATTGCTGCCAAGCGCCACCGTCTTCCTGCTGCTCTTGTGCAACGACAAGGCCGTGCTCGGCCCGTGGGTCAATTCGAAACGGTTGAACGTCTTCACGGGCACCGTCATCGCCGTGCTCGTCGTGCTTTCGATCATCCTGACGGCCGCGACGGTCTTTCCCGATATTTCGGGTTCGACGATCGTCTGGATTCTTGTCGGCGGCATGCTGTTGTTCGCACTCGGGTATTTCGGTGCCGAAATCGCACGCGGCCGTGACGGCTCAGCCGCTTCATCCAAGCGCGGGCATCGGGCCACGCGCGCCGCGGATCGCGCACTGCGCGACACCTGGCGCATGCCGCCGCTCGACGAACTCACGCCACCGAAGCTCACGTTCGCGACGCGTCTATGGATGGGCGCCCTGCGCGGGTATCTCGTGATCGCCGTCGCGCTCGTGATCGTCAAGGTCGTACAGATGGCGATGCATTAACAGCGTCGCGCGGCTCATGCCGACGCTTAGTCGCTCGCTTAGTCGCTCGCTTCGTCGCTCGCTTCGTCTTTCGCTTCGTAGCATCCGCGCGCGGCGGCGCCGTTCAACCGCGCGCGCTTGAGCAGCGAGCGCTGGGCCGCCTCGACGTTCTCGGCCTTTCCTCGCCAAACCGCGAGCGGCGGCTCCTGCAATGCCCGCCCGTAGGAAAAGCTCAGCGGCCAAGGGCGCCGTCCGGTGCGATTGATGGCGTCGAGGTGAGCGCTCGCTTCCTCGGGCGTTTGACCGCCCGACAAAAAGTAAATGCCCGCGACGGCCGGCGGCACCGTGCGGCCGAGCACGGAGACCGTGTGCGCCGCAACCTCGCCTACGCCCGCTTGCCGCGCGTGCGTCTTGCCGGCGACGATCATGCTCGGTTTGAGCAGCATGTGCTCGAGCACGACGGCATACCGATGCAGCGCATGAAAGACCTCGTGCAAGACGGCCTCGGTCACTTGCGCGCAGCGCTCGAGCGAATGGTCGCCATCCATCAGCACCTCGGGCTCGACGATCGGGACGATCCCCGCTTCCTGGCAAATCGCGGCATAGCGCGCGAGCGACTCGGCGTTCGCCTTGACGGCAAGCCGGCTCGGCAACGCATCGGACACGTTGTAGACCGCCCGCCACTTCGCGAAGCGCGCGCCCTGCGCCTTGTACTTCTCGAGACGCCCTGCAAGCCCATCGAGCCCTTGCGTGATTTCGTCACCGCTTGCATGCGCGAGCGCGATCTTGCCCGCATCGACTTTGATGCCGGGTACGATCCCCTGCCGCGCGGCCAAGTTCGGCAACGGCTCGCCGTCGTCGGCATGTTGGTCGAGCGTTTCCTCGTACAGAATCACGCCGCTCACGTACCGACCAAGGCCCGGTGTCGACAGCAGCAGGGTGCGCCATGCACGGCGGTTTTCCTCGGTCGATTCGACGTCGATCGTCTTGAACCGCTTGGCGATCGTCGGACCGCTTTCGTCGGCGGCAAGCAAGCCCTTGCCGTTCTGCACGATCGCGTCGATGGTGGATTGCAGTGCACTGTCGGTTTGCATCGTCTGCTCCTCGGGCAAAAGGCGTCGCGCGCGGCCAAGCACGTTTGCGCGCGCAACGGTCGTCCCCCCGGTCTGCTCCTAGTGTGCGCGGTGCGGCGGACGTGCGCCAGCCGCCGATGTGCGTTCGACCGCGTAGGGAGCTTCGGGGCGCAGTCACAGGCGTGCGCAAGCACACCACACGTGATCGGCCCCTTGGGCTTCGCAAGCAAATCGAATGCCTGAGCGAATGCCCGAGCGAATGCCCGGAGGTACCGCGATCGCGAGCGCAGGGCAATCACTTGCAATTTCGCCGACGGCCGATTCGCGCGCACGAGCGCATGAAGCGTTCGATTCGCGCGGCGCTCGTCTCGATGCCCCGACTGCGCACGTCGACCTGCAAGCGAGCACAAGCGCGCTGCGCCCGCGCTTCACCGAGCACGGCGAGCGCCCCATGAAGGCGGTGAAGACGGTGCAACAGAGCCGTCGCATCGACCGACGCGAGCGCGGCGCGCAAATCCTCCTCGTCGCCGGGCCAGGCGGCCGCAAAAGCCTCGCGCAGCGCACGCCGCCGCGACGTGTCCGGTGAGAGGCCGTGCCCGCCGAGCACGGTGCTGCCGATATGCGCTCGCAATAGAGCGCGCAATTGCGTGATGCCGATGGGCTTGCGCAGCACAGCCGCAAATCCACCGGGCGGCGCTCCGCTCGTTCGCGCCCAGACCGGCTCGCGCCACGCCGTCCCGGCAATGACAGGCATCGCCAGCCCATGTGCGCGCAATGCGGCCAGCAACGCCTCGCCGCCCATGTCGGGCATGCACAAATCGGTGATGACGAGATCGTACGGACGACTCAACGCCCAGCGCAGCGCCTCTCCCCCATCGACGGCGGTATCGACGAGCCGATAGCCGAGCGCGTCGAGTTGATCGGCGAGGATGAGCCGGGCGAGCGTGTCGTCATCGACGACGAGAATGCGCACCTGATCGGCTGCGTGCGTGGCGATTGGTTCTAAAATGTCGAGCATGGTGGCCTCCGGGCTCGCACCCGCCGCACCGTGCGACGGCACGCGCGCCGCGATCGATCGATCGATCGATTCCGGCGAAGATAAGGCCGGATCGGGACCGCTGCGGCCATGTCCGACAAAAAAAGGACCGCGGGGGGCCGCCCTTCGAGGACAAGCCGACCCGCGGTCCGGACCGAACCGATCGAAACTACCTCAGTGCGCGCTCGCGCCTCCGCAAAAACGGCCATTGCCGAAACATATTGAAGGCGACGAGGTTGCCGAGCACGACGAGCGCAAGACCGACCACGGCCGGCACCGACCACCGATAGCCCTCGAAGACGGTCGATATGGCCAGCGCCACGAACGGAAACAACACGGTGCAGTACGCGGCGCGCTCCGGGCCGATCCGGCCGACGAGTGTCAGATAGGCCGTAAAGCCGACCACGGAGCCGGGCACGGCCAGATAGAACAGCGCGCCGAGATAGCGTGGCGTCCATTCGGGTTCGAACGAGAAGCCGGCCGCAAGGCTGCCGAGCGTAAGCACGCACGCGCCGATCAGCATCGCCCAGCCGTTCGTCACGCTCGGATGCAGCCCCATCGATTGCATGCGGCTCGACAGCAGATTGCCCGCGGAAAAGCACATCGTGCCGACGAGCGTAATGGCCAAGCCGAGCCACATCGTCCGATCGCCTGCATGGTCGGCCACCTGCGGCGCGAACAAGAACAAGATTCCGGCGAGCCCGAGCACGGCCCCGACGATCGCGCTCGGTTGCAGCGCGCGCCCCATGAAGACGCGCCCGCTGACCGCGTTAAAGAGCGGTGCTGTCGAGAAAACGACGGCAACGAGCCCGCTCGGCACGATTTGCTCAGCGTAATAGAAGCACAGGAAGTTGCAGCAAAAGAGCGCGAGCCCCTGTGCGAACAGCAGCGGCCAGGCGGCCCGCGGCGGCCGCATCGGGCGGCGGGTCAAGCGCACGAGCGTGAGCATGACGATCGACGCCAGAATGAAACGGAACGCGATCGAGACGGGCGGCGCGACCACCCCCGTCTGCCACTTGATGGCGATCCATGTCGTGCCCCAAATGAGCACGGTAGTCGAATAGAGCAGCAAGTTCATCGAAGCACTCGAACGATGTTGGGCGAGCCGAACTAGCCCACCGGTTCACCACTATGCAATGGCGAACCCCCATCGGCGTTGTCTATCCTTGCGGTTTTGTTCGCCCCTGCCGGCGCGCCGGTCCCGGTTTCTCTATACTCATACCGTCCTGATCCGATACGCATCGCCGCCGCCGTGAACGCGAGCCCCTTCGCCCCCGCTCAAACCGACGCCTCTTGCGCCGACGCACCGCCGTTCGGCATGCAGTCGATCGCCGTCACGCTCGCCAATGCGAACGCGACCCTCGAGCGCTTCGCCTGGCTCGGCGACCGGCTCGCCGTCGCGATCTGGCAGCGCAACATCGTCGAAGACGAAACGGCTTACGACCATCCCGGCCATCACACGCTCTCGTGCTATCTGGACGGCGGCTATCGCACCGAGCGCCAGAAGCTGCCGGGCCAGTACGGTGCGCCGCAGCGGCTCTGCGCATTGCCCGGCGATCACGAATCGCGCTGGTGGGTACGCGGCCATATGCACTTCATGCACCTGTATTTCCTGCCCGAGCATTTCACGCGGCGAGCGGTGCATGAACTCGATCGCGAGCCGCGCGAACTCACGCTCGCCGATCGCACCTACTTCGAAGACGCACAGATAGCCGCGTTGTGCCATTCGCTCGCCGCGCTGCCGTGGGAGACGAGCGACGAGCGCCTGCGCGCGAACGAAACCGCCCATGAGATCCTGAGCCTGCTGCTACGCAGCCAGGCGGTGCGCAGCAAGGACGCGTCCGTCAAAGGCGGCCTTGCGCCGGCGATCAGGCGCCGTCTGCGCGACTATATCGACGTGCATTTGGCCGATGCCGTTACGCTCGGCGATCTGTCCGGTGTGGCGTGCTTGTCGGAATTCCATCTATCGCGCATGTTTCGGGCCTCGTTCGGCATGCCGCCGCATGCATGGATCGCCG
Organism: Trinickia acidisoli; assembly: GCF_017315725.1. Lineage (NCBI taxonomy): Bacteria > Pseudomonadati > Pseudomonadota > Betaproteobacteria > Burkholderiales > Burkholderiaceae > Trinickia > Trinickia acidisoli. The sequence goes on along the minus strand of NZ_JAFLRG010000001.1, from coordinate 286,108 downwards.
AGCGGCGCACCGACGTAGCGCGGCAGTTGTTACGCACGACGGCGCTGTCCCTCGATGAAATCGCCGCGCGCACGGGCTACGCCAATACCAGCCATTTCGGTCACCGCTTCCGCGCGGCCGTCGGTGCCTCGCCGCTCGCCTTCCGCCGCGCGCTGACGCGCCGCTGATCTGCTTCGCTCCCGCTTTTCGCCAGATGCGTGCGCAACGCGTCGATGACGGCCGCGATCTTCGGCGACGGCTGGCGCGTCGACGGATAGACGGCCTGAATCGCAGCCGGCTCGCCCGCCCATTGAGGAAACAGCCGCACGAGGCGCCCCGCCTTGAGATCCTCGCCAATCGAGAAATCAGTTAGGAGTCCGAAGCCTGCGCCCGCAAGCGTCGCCGCTCGGCATGCATTGGCCGTGTTGGCAAGAAAAGCCCGCTTGCAGCGGATGGTCACGCGCTGCCCGCTCGCATCGCTGAGCGAGCGCGTATAGGGATGCGCCAGCGTCGACAGCGCAACAAAGGGAAACTCGGCCAATCCGCTCGGCGATTTGGGTAGCCGCCGGCCCGCGAGGAACGCGGGACTCGCAACGAGCCATCGCAAGTATTGCCCGAGGCGCGCCGCCCGGTAGCTCGAATCCCTTAGGTTTCCTAAACGAACGGCGACGTCGATGCGTTCGGCGACGAGATCGACATAGCTGTCCCCGCAGACGAGTTCGACGTCGAGGCCGGGATGTGCGCATCGCAGTGCCGCGAGCGCGGGTGCCACGACGAGCGTGCCGTAATCGACGGGCGCCGCCACGCGCACCGTGCCGCGCAGCGGCCCGGACGTGGCGGAGATGGCCGACAGCGCATCGCTGGCGGCGCGCACGCATTCGCGGCTCGCGTCATAAAGCGTTCGCCCAGCCTCCGTCAAATTCGAGCGCCGCGTGGTACGCACGATCAGCGTGGCGCCGACTTCGGCTTCGAGCCGTTGAATGTGTGTGCTGACCATCGTTTTCGCCAAGCCGAGGCGATCGGCCGCGGCACTCAGCGACCCCGCTTCGACCACGGCGGCAAAGACGACGAGCCGATTCAGATTGACGTCGCGCAATTCGGGCATCGTTGATTGTCCACTTTAAATGGATTGTGATTCAGTGATTATCCATCTTATGCGGTCAATCATGCTGCGATAGCCTTTACGACGAGAACACTCCGATTCGAAACCGTCGTTACGAGGAATCCGCTCATGCCGCTCGCCCGCCCTCAACGGCCCATCCGCCTGCACGCGGCGCGTTTGTCAGGCCACGCTCACCGCGCGAAATTGTTCTTGAGCCTGCTCGACTTGCCGTTCGAGACGATCGAAGTCGACTTGCGGGCCCGTGAGCAGAAAACACCGGCCTTTCTGGCGATGAATCCCTTCGGCCAAGTGCCCGTCATCGAAGACGGCGACACCGTGCTGTTCGATTCGAACGCCATCCTCGTTTATTTGGCGAAGCGGTATGGCAACCCGTCGTGGCTGCCCGAGGACCCGCTCGGTGCGGCGCACGTGACGCAATGGCTCTCGATCGCGGCCGGCCAAATCGCGCACGGCCCCTGCGCGGCCCGCCTCGTCAAACTCTTCGGCGATACGCTCGACCATGACGTGGCGGTACGCACGGCGGTGAAACTGTTCGACGTCATCGAGCCCGAATTCGGCAAGCGGCCGTTCGCCGTCGGCGTGCATCCGACGATTGCAGACGTCGCCGCCTATACGTATATCGCTCACGCCCCCGAGGGCGGCATCGCGCTCGCGCCCTATCCGAACATCCGCGCGTGGCTCGCGCGCGTGGAAGCGCTGCCGGGCTTCGTCGCCATGCCCGCGTTCGAAGTCGCGCCGGCCGCGGCTTGACGCTACGTCGACAAGGATGAACACGCCATGAGCACCGTGACCAGCGTACGCACCCCCGCCACCCCACCGCCGGGGTGGGATCTCGATGAAGCACCGTTTCATGTCGGCGAAGTGGCCGTGCAAACGCGAGCGGGCGTGCGCGAGAAAGCCGAGATCGGCGGGCGGCGCGGCATTCGGCGCTACATGCCCGATCAGCACCGGCTGTTCTTCGAGCAGTTGCCGTTCATCGTGCTCGGCGGTGTCGACACGCATGGACAACCGTGGGCTACCTTGCGCATCGGCGAGCCGGGCTTCGTTTCGTCGCCCGACGCCACGACGCTGCGCATTGCCGGCGAAGCATTGGCCGGCGATCCTCTCGATGGCGGCTGGCACGAAGGTGCCGCACTCGGGGGCCTCGGCATCGAACCGGCGACGCGTCGGCGCAATCGCGTCAACGGCTTCGTGCGCGCCGCCGCTGACGATGCGCTGACCGTGGCGGTGCATCAGAGCTTCGGCAACTGCGCGAAGTACATCCAGAGCCGCGCGCCCACGCGCATCGAACCGAACGACTCATCGATAGCGCCTGCGGCCCAGCGCCGATCGGCGACGCTCGCTGCGTCCGACCGCGCGCTGATCGAGCGAAGCGACACCTACTTCATCGCCACCCGCAGCACCTTGCTTGATGACGAGGCGTCGCAGGGTGTGGACGTCTCGCATCGCGGGGGCTTGCCGGGGTTCGTGCACGTCGAGGATGAGCGTACGTTCGTCGCGCCCGATTACCGCGGCAATCAGTTTTTCAACACGCTTGGCAACATCACTGTGGACGCGCGCGCGGGCCTAGTGTTCATCGATTTCGAGCACGGCGATCTGCTCTATGTCGCCGCACGCACCGAGATCGTATGGGAAGGCAGCGCGCTCGAAGCGTTCGCCGGCGCGGAGCGGCTCGTACGATTCGAAGTCGACGAGGTTCGGCGCAGTCCAGGGGCGCTGCCGTTTCGATGGTCGGAGGTTGAGTATGCGCCGCAGTTGCGAACGGGAGCGGGGCTTAAGGCCGTCTAATCCACCCCACCAAAACGAAAACAAATTGAAAAAATTCATCGGTGAACGACAGCAGGTCGAAGCCCCAATCGACACCCATCGCGGCGTACCTGTATGGGAATGATTAACAAATACAATTTTATTTAAAAAATCGATAGCTTTTATCATGAGCGCTGAGAACCAGACCACTGAGGTGCGCCATGACGACTGCGCAGATGCAATTGGGATTGAGCGAGCGAACGACGCTCGCGATCGGCGACGCCCTCGCCGGCCGTGGCGCACGCAGCCCCATCGCCCGGCTGCGCGCCGCCCTGCTGTTTGCCGGGCCGGCTGTCGTCGCATCGATCGCCTATGTCGATCCCGGTAACTTCGCGACGAACCTGCAAGCCGGCGCCAAGTACGGCTACTCGCTCCTCTGGGTCGTGCTCGCCGCCAACGTGATCGCCATGCTGTTCCAAGGTTTGTCGGCGAAGCTCGGCATCGTCACGCACCGCAATCTCGCCGAAATCAGCCGTGCCCATTTCCCCCCGCCCGTCGTGTACGCAATGTGGGGCATCAGCGAAATCGCCGCGATGGCGACCGATCTCGCCGAATTTCTCGGCGGTGCGCTCGGCTTGTCGCTGTTGCTGCACGTGCCGCTGATCGTCGGCATGGGTCTGACCGGAATCGTCACCTACGCGATTCTCACCGCCGAGCGTCAAGGTTTTCGCCCGCTCGAGCTCATCGTCGGCGCATTGATCGGCACCGTGGCGCTCGCCTATGTAATCGAGTTGTTGCTCGTCGACGTGAACTGGCATGCCGCGGCCTACGGCACGTTGGTGCCGCAGTTACGAGGCCCCGGCGCCTTGTCGGTCGCCGTCGGCATTCTCGGCGCGACTGTCATGCCGCACGCGATCTATCTGCACTCGGGTCTCACGCAAAATCGCGCGCCGACGCGTAACGACGCTGCACAGCGCAAGCTGTTGCGCTTTTCGAATCGCGAGGTCGTGATCGCGCTCTCGGTCGCGGGGCTCGCCAACATGGCGATGGTCATCATGGCATCGGGCGCGTTTCATGCCGGCCACAGCGACATCGCCGAAATCGAAACCGCCTATCGAAGCCTCACGCCGCTGCTCGGCGCCGGCGCGGCCGCGGTCTTTCTCGTGTCGCTGTTGGCTTCGGGCATTTCCAGTTCGGTCGTCGGGACGATGGCGGGACAGATGGTGATGCAAGGATTCGTCGGCTTTCGCATTCCCATCGGGCTGCGCCGCCTGTTGACGATGGCGCCGGCGTTCGTCGTCGCGGCGCTCGGCGTGAACGCCACCGATACGCTGCTCTACAGCCAAGTCGTGCTCAGCTTCGCGCTGCCCGTGCCGATGATCGCCCTCGTGATCGTCACGAGCCGGCGCGACATCATGGGCGCGTTCGTCAACAGCCGGCGCGTGACGGCCGCCGCCATAGCGGCGACCGTCGTGATTCTCGCGCTCAACGTCGTGCTCTTGCTGCAAACGTTCGGGCTCGTGAACTGATATGACTTCGCGTGTCAATGGGGATCGGTTTTTAGCTTCTCGAGTACATGTCACGTGAATTTCCTGAGGGCGACGTAGCAGTAAATCCCGACGGTGGATCACACTGATATTCGCGGGTTGGCTACCGCATTACAGAGGTCCGCCCAACGAGCCTGCCGCTATCTAGCGTCGCAAATCGGATTTTGTCCATTGCGTAGTCCACTCGCGGATTACTCGCGTACCCGGACTACGCCGCCTTCAGGAAACTCTTCAGTGGTTAGGGAAGGTCAGGTGTTGCATTACTCATGCACCTCGCGCGGTACAGCGAGCGACATCGCCAGCCGGCTGATATCCCAGATGAAACCGGCCAGTTCGCGGGCCACGGCAACCACCGTGACGTTCGCGTTCTTGCCACGCGCAGCCAGCTTGCGATAGCGCCGGCACAGTCGCACCTGCGCGTCCCAGGCACGATCGATGATGGGCTTGGGGATGCCTTCATGTCGGTGCTGGATCTCGGGGCTCACGCGTGCCGGATGCCGGTAGCTCCAGGCGGCCTCGACCAACAACTTTCTTGCATAGCTGTTACCCGTCTTGGTGATGCTGCCCAGGCGCCGTTTGTTACCGGAGGAATGTTCTGACGGGGTAACGCCGAGCCAGGCCATCAGTTGGCGCGGGTGCGCGAAGCGTGAGAGATCGCCCAGTTCGGCGAGCATGCCCACGGCGGTCGTGAACTGCACACCGCGCATAGTCTGTAAGCCCAGTACAGCCGGATAGAAGCGCCAGTCGAGGACCGCCTCACGCAGGGCGGCTTCGAGACGCCTGCATTGCGCGAGACGGTCCTCGATCGTGCGCCGAAGTTCGTCGAGTGCCAGTTGCTGCCAAAGATTGCCGAACGAGAACGCGCTCAACCAGCGTCGGTGTGCCGGACCCCAGTCGGCCCGACCCGTGTAGCGCACGCCATGCGAGAGCAGAAAAGCCTTCAGCCGTTGTCGCGCACGCTTCATATCGTCTTTGGCGCTTACCCATGCACGTGCCAGATCGCGGAACGCTTCATCCTCTACGGTGGGCACGTACACTGCCGACAGGTCGCCGGTACGGACCAGCCGGACCAGCTTCACGGCGTCGCGTCGGTCCGTCTTGACGCGCTCGCCGGGCTTTCTGGGAATCAGTGACGGTGCGCACACCATGCACTCGAAACCCTTCCGCACAAGCTGACGGTAGAGACCATAGCCGCACGGGCCGGCCTCATAGACGATGCGTATTTGGCGCGCTTTGGACTGCAGGCGTTTGCACAGGCGATCGATGTCGGCCTGCGTCGTACCGATCTTGCCGAACAGTTCGACCTCGCCCGAGCCGGGCGCGTAGGCGACCGTGATCGAGTCCTTGTGGACGTCCAGGCCGACGTACAAAGTGCTATCGTATTCCATGCTGGCCTCCGCGCGGGAAATCGCCGGGTGTGGCACCGTCCACACCGTGCGGCTCTGGCAGCAATGCTAACCCGCGTTTGATTCCTCACGGCGGGCCAGCCCTACCTCACGCGAAGTCATACTGCCTAGCTGGCGCCCGCTCGGAGATGGGCTTCGTCAAGCCCGTCGCAGCCTCATTGCGTCGACCCGACGTGGTAGATGGCCGGATCGGGCGTGCCCGAAACGTCGAGCACTCCGACGAGACCCTTGCTCGCACGCGTGAGCGCATGATCGACGAGCATGTACTTGCCCGGATATCGCATCTTCATCTCGACGATCGCCGCCGCACCCGGCGGCACCAGTGTGGTTTGCACGTCGTGCTTGACGCCGCTCAGCGAGCCGTCTTCGTAGACGGTATCGAACACACCGCCGACGATGTGGAACGACGACACCTTGTTGGGCCCCCCAACGCCGAAATAGATACGCACGGTCTGTCCCACCTCGGCCACCAACTCGTGCGTCTTCGTCAGAGAACCGACGGCGCCGTTGAACACGTAGTACTCAGGCTGCTCGGCCGACAGCTTCGCCATGTCGACTTGCTGATGAACATGCGCGCCGAACGGCTGGCTCGTGTACATCTCGCCCTGCATGACGTAGTACTCCCTATCGACTTTCGGCAGGCCACCCGCGGGCTCGATCAGAATCATGCCGTACATGCCGGCCGCGATGTGCTCGGGCACGAGCGGCGTCGCGCAGTGGTAGACGAACAAGCCCGGGTGCATCGCCTTGAACGTGATCGTTTTTTGCTGTCCTGGTGCCACTTGCGTATCCGCGCCGCCGCCCATCGCCCCGGTCACGGCATGCAGGTCGATCGAATGCGTCATCTTGCTCGTCGACGAATTCGAAAGCGTCAGCTCGACCGTGTCGCCCACGCGGGCACGCAGCATCGGCCCCGGTACTTTCTTGTCGAAGGTCCAATACGTGAACGTGGTGCCGTCATCGAGCTGGCCCGTGACTTCGTCGGTTTCGATACGGTACTTGATCGTCTCGGGCGGACGCACGCCAATCGGCGGCGGCACGGCGGCGGGATCGCCCGCCACGCTGACGGCATCGGGCCGAGCCGGCAATACAGCCGTCGGTGCTGCGTACACAGCGGGCATCGGCATCGCGTGACCATCCATACTTCCGTGCGCCGCAGCAGGCTCGGCACCGCCGACATCGCCACGCGCCGAGACGGGCGTGGCGACACCGCCCGCGACGATCAGCTTACCCTCCATGCCTGCCTCACGATGGCCGGAGACACTGCAAAAATAGGGAAACTCGCCTGCGCGCGATGCAACGAAACGCAGCGTCGCTGGACCAGTGGCACCGCTGAATCGCTTCGAAGCAACGTTCAGATCGGGGAACGTGATGTCGTGCTCCGCCCCTTCGGTGCTCGCGACGGTGATCTCCACGGTGTCGCCGACTTGCACTTTGAGATCCGGGTCGACGTGGCCACGCTCGTCCTCATAAACAAGCCTGCCGTCCGCGATATTCGTTCGCAGTACGAAGTGTCCGACTCTGCCTTGCACGCCGGCAGGAGAGGCAGCCGGCGCCATCGGAATCGAGGCGGGCGCGGCGGCAAGACTGAAGGTGGGGCCGGCGGCTGCGAGTAATGCGACAGCGACATAAAGAGGGGCGATGACACGGAACTTGCACATGCTGTGCTCCATAACCGAATGATCTTCTTCGTGACCGGCCCGAAGCACGACACGCGGCCTACGCGTACCGTGACAGTCGATGCCGGCGCTCTGAAGGCGAGCGCCTCCGCCATGCGGACGTCGCCTTTGAATCGCAGCCGGTCAGGTGCTTCGCCGCGTCCGTTGCGCGGGCCTGCTCCGTCGTCGAATGCATGGATCGTTTCGGATTCCTAATTAATTTTCCTACTCCGCCCACCAAGACGAATCGGAATCCTTCGCGCGCGAGACGATCGACGTCACGCGATGCGCATCTCCACACGACAAATCGTACTGTTCGACGCGAATAATGAAATTGACGGTTATCAAGTTAAAACATGAGCGGAATTCGAGCAGCGTCGTGCGTTATTCGCACCGTCCAAGCGCATTGAGCGATCCGCCGATCTTCGATCACATGAGGTGCGGCATTATTTCCTAATTCGCTGCCGCCGCACGGTCGTCGCCATCCACCACACGAGCGCCGCGACGATCGCCATCGTGGCGGCGCCGCACAGTACCAGGCGCATCGCGACGACGAACGGCATGCCCGCGCCGATCACGGAGCCGAACACGGCCACGCCGAGCGCCGCGCCCGATTGCCGCGCCGAGTTCAGCACGGCCGCTGCAATACCGGCATGACGATGCTCGACCGTGGCGAGCGCGGGCGCCGTCGCAGCCGGCGTGACATATCCGGCGGCAAGCCCGATCGCGACGAGCGGCACGATAGCCGCCCAATTCGGCGCGCCCGAAACGAGCACGATCAGTGTGAACGCACCGGCTGCGTACAGACCGAATGCGATGCACATCGACGCGCGCGGCCCGCCCAAGCTCGCCAGTCGATTCGAAAGAAGGCCGCCGCCGGCCACCATCGTCGTCATCGGCAATAACGCGAGCCCGGTCGAGAGCGGCGAATACGCGCGCACGCGCTGATAGTAAAGGCTCGCGACAAACAGTAATCCGTAGAAGACGAACGCCGAAGCCATCGAAACGAACGTCGAACCGGCGAATACGCCGCTGCGAAACAGCGACAACGGCAACATCGCGTCCGTGGCGCGCGATTCGATGATGAAGAAACTCACCCCCGCGAACGCGGCGACGATCATGCCACCCATGACGATCGGCGAGCGCCAGCCAAACGGGCCGCCTTCAATGAGGACACCGATCAACGCCGCCAGCGCGACGATCGCGGCAAGTTGTCCCGCCGGGTCGAAACGGCGTGCCGACTGTGCCGGCACGTCGCGAGTGACGCGGCAGGTCATGACGATGCCGGCCACCCCCACGGGGACGTTGACGAAAAAGATGCTGCGCCAATCGAACAGATGAATGAGCACACCGCCGATCACGGGGCCCGCTGCCATCGCAACACCGCCGCAGCCGACCCACAGCCCGATCGCGCGAGCGCGCGCCTCGGGGTTCGGGCAGGCTTGGTTGATAAGCTTGAGCGAGCACGGCACGAGCATAGCCGCGCCAATACCCTGGACGGCGCGGGCAGTAACGAGCATCGGCAAACTCGTCGCGAAACCGCATGCCGCCGACGCCATCGTGAATATCGTAAGTCCTGCTAAATAAACGCTTCGGGCTCCTAAACGATCGCCGAGCGTACCGCCCGTCAGCAGCAGGGCCGCGAACACGAGCGTGTAGGCATTCGTCACCCATTGCAGGCCGTCGATCGAAATCGACAGTGCCGTCGAGATTCGGTCGAGCGCGACGTTCACGATCGACGTATCGAGCAGAACGATGAAATAGCTGACGCTCGTGGCGGCGCGAACGCGCCGGCTTTGTGCGCGCGTATCGGCTATCGCAGCGGCTGTTGTCGCGACCGTCATCGCCGATACCCGGCCGCTTGCGCGTTGTCGTTCCAATCGTTCACCGCGTACCTCCAAGATCCATGTCATGGCGGCGAGTCTAGGCGCGCGGCCCTGCCATATGCTTCGATGCGTATCGAATCGTCCGCAGGCGTTTGCTGCTATCTTGGTGACCGTATCGTGGCGACGCTAGATGGAGCCAGCCGCATGAATCTGCAACCGAATATCACCTCAGCCGCTTTTCTCATCGCCGATCCGGCGCGCGCCGCCATGTTGATCGCGCTCATCGACGGTCGCGCGCGCCCCGCGAGCGAGCTCGCGTTCGCGGCCGGCATCACGGCGCAGACGGCGAGCTCACACCTTGCGAAGTTGCTGGCCGGGGGACTGCTGACGGTGGAATCGGAGGGGCGGCATCGCTACTATCGATTGGCGGGCTCGCACGTGGCCGTCGCGCTCGAAACGCTCGCCTCCATCGGGCCCGAGATCCAAGCCCGACGCCGTTCCTTGAGTGCCGATGCGCAGCGGCTGTTGTTCGCCCGCTGCTGCTATGACCATCTCGCGGGGCGTCTTGGCGTCGCCGTCACACGAGCGCTCGTCACGCTCGGCTATCTCGTCGATGCCGGCGACAAGCGGTATGAGGTGACGACCGCCGGGGCCGAATGGTTCGCGCGGATGGGCTTCGAGGTCGCATCGATCAAGCCCGGCCGCCGCGGCATCGCGCGGCAATGCCTCGATTGGACCGAACGCGAGCATCACGTTGCGGGGCCGCTCGGCGCGCGCTTGATGACCGCGCTGTGCGAGCGCGGATGGCTCATGCGGTCGAAGTCGTCGCGCGCGGTACAGGTGACGCCCCAAGGCGCGGCATGGCTTAGGGAGGCACTTGGTGTCGATGCGGCATCCATCCTACGGGAAGCGACCGTCGTGCATCCGTATGAGACCCAGGCCGACGCCGATGCTGCGAGGGATCGAGCGTGCGCATCGTGAGCCGCTCACGAGCGCCAAGCCCAAGGCCTGACGCCCGCCGCCGACGCGCACGCCGCTTCAAGCTTTCAGACTCCGAGCCCCGCGCCGAAGTGGTCGTTGAAGGCGTGGAACTGCTCCATGTACTTCTCGTATCCCTGCTCGGCCGCGAATCGGAGCGGATAGACGCGCTTGACGAGCACCTCGCGCGCATTCGGCTGCGTCTCGAGAATACTCATGACCTCGTCGATGAACGCCGCGAGCGGCATCGCTTGCGGATCGCTCGCCTGCTGCTCGCCCATCAGTTCGGTCTGCACATAGGGCGGCGCGATCTCGACTACGTCGACGGTCGTATCGCGCAGTTGATAGCGCAGCGCGTCGCTGAACGCGTGGATCGCGGCTTTCGTCGCGCTGTACGTGGGCGTATGCGCGAGCGTGAGAAACGCCAAGCCCGACGAGACCGTGAAGACGGTCGACTTCGCTTGCCGCTTGAGTTGCGGCAGTAGCGCCGCCGTCAGACGAATCGGCGCGAGCAGATTCGTCGTGATCGTCGCTTCCGCCGTCGACAGATCGACCTGATCGGTACGCCAGTTTTCGACCTGCATCATGCCGGCGTTGTTGACGACGACATTCAACTTCGGGAACGCCTCGGCCATCCGCGCGGCGAATCGCTCGATTCCTTGTGGGTCCTGCACGTCGAGCACGGCCGTTTTCATTCCGGGGTTCGCATCGGCCACTTTGCGCAGCACATCCTCGCGCCGGCCCGCGATGATGACTTCGTTGCCGCGACGATGAAACGCCTCGGCCAATGCGCGCCCGATACCGGAGCCTCCGCCCGTGATGAGAATCGTGTTTCCGGTCACTTGCATGGTGTCTCTCCTTCGGTTGACAGTCGGTCGGTAGTTGACTGACGCAAGAATAGACCCAATACTCTCATTTAGGAAGTAGGCACCGCTTTGTGCCGTACGAACATCATAGTAAGTAACAACCTCGGATAACAGCCATGCCAGCTTCGAAACAAAAACCCGCGGGGCGCGCCGTCGTCTTCGAATCGCCGACGGGCCAACGCTCGACGCCCGAGCTCGACGACCTCGTCATGGAGGTGATCGGCCGCGTCGCGGACAAATGGACGATGTGCGTACTCGAAGTGCTCGCCCAACACGGCGTGCTGCGATTCACGCGGGTTGGGGAACTCGTCGGCGGCATCAGTCAGCGGATGCTGACCAAGACACTGCGGCAGATGGAAGAGGATGGGTTCGTCACACGCACCGTCTATCCCGAAGTGCCTCCGCGCGTCGAATATCAATTGACCGAACTCGGACATAGCCTATGCGCCGCGTTCTGTGGTGTTTGGCTATGGGCCGAAAAACACTACGCGCAATTGCAATCGCTGCCGAAGCGAGAGAAGTCGTCATAAAAGCGGCCGCCTCGCCGATCACGGCAATACGTCCTGCTTTTTGCACACGCTGAACGTTCGCCCCAACGTCACTCGCTCGGCACATCGGCGGCGCTTTCCGAACCACCGCCGGCTGCCGCACCGCGCGCAGGGCGGCGCACCACCCTGACCTTGCCGCTGTTCCCGCCGCCGCAGAAAAATCGTTCGCCGCCGTCCGATTCGAGCCCCGCCACGAGAACGCCGTGCGGCATCGCGAGCGCCTCGATCAATTCGCCCGATTGCGCATCGACGTGCCGGATTTCGCTTTCCTCGTCTTCCCACGTGCCATGCCAAAGCTCGCCGTCGACCCACGTCACGCCCGTCACGAAACGGTTCGACTCGATCGTGCGCAGCACCTTGCCTGTATCGGGATCGAGTCGATAGATCTTGCGTTCGTGATAACGCCCGAGCCAAAGCGAGCCTTCCGCCCAGGCGAGTCCCGCGTTGCCGCCACCGGGCGGCAGCGAAATCGTCGCGAGCACCTGGCCCGTCGCCGCGTCTAGCTTGCAAATCACGTCGTCGGCGATCTGGAAGAAGTGCTTGCCGTCGAAGGCGGTCCCCGCCCGCGCGGGCACGCCGATGGTCCGGTGCACTTGCCCGCTCGCCAGGTCGAGCGCACACAGCTTGTCGCCAGCGGCAAACCAGATTTGCCGGCCGTCATAGGTCACGCCGTGGACGGCGTCGATCCCCGGCAGGGGGCCATATTCGCGAAGAATTTCGGCATTCGATCGGTTCATGGCGGTCATCCTAGCCGTTCGTCCACGGAGCGGGGAGTAACAATGTCGTCGCGAATCCGACGACGGGCGGAGTCATCCATCGGCGAGCGCGGCCCTCGCCCAGCGATTGAATCTTTCCGGCCGACGCTAAGGCATCGAGCGCGCGCTGTATCGAGCGTTGACTCGCACCAAGCGCGAGGGCCAGGGCGGAACTCGACCACGGCTCGCCGTCGGCGAGCAGCGCCAGCACGGCCGCATGTTTTTCTTCCACCGGCCGCGCCAATACGACGACCTCGTTGGCACTACATGGCATCAATGCGAAACCGCGCTTCGTCGCCGTGACATCGGCAACGGTTCTGAGCCCCGCGCGCAGCCGACCGATCTCGACACGCAAGCGGACGCGGTGCGATTCGTCGATCAGTCGCGCTCGGAATGCCTGCGCGATGAGCGCCTCCCTCGGGACGTCCTCGGGCCACGCTTCGGCGAGCATGCGCACAAGCGCAAACAGCACGGGACGCGTGGAGAGCGAAATCGTCGTGCTCGCGCCGCGAATCGAATAGCGACAAGCATCGACGATGAGCCGCTGCGGCGATGACAGAGCATGTGCCTCCTCCAACGCTACCGGCCGCGATTGCCCTTGCACGATGACGCGCGCGACGGGCGCCGCCAGTGCGCGCGCCGCATCTTCCACCTCCGCGATCAAGGAGACGATGCCCGACTCCCGCGCGGCACGCTCGGCTTGCGCCAAAGCGCGACGCGCCCTCACTGCATCGAGTCGGCGAATCGCAATGCCGGCGGCAAGCAACTCGCGCGATGCGCGCAAGACCGGAGGCAGCGGACCCGATGGGCTCGCCGCGAGCGCATGCTCCGCTTCATCCAAGCGCCCCATCAAAAGAAAGCGCCTCGCTTCGAGGCAACGTGCATGAGCGGCGTTGAGTCGATCGCCGTGCGCTTCGAGGATGGCGCAGGCGGTGTCGAGCAACCCATCGGGCCAACGCAGATCGCGGGCCGCCAGCGCGACTTCGGCCTCGGCCACGATGCATCGGGCGCGCGCGAGCGGCTGCTTGGATCCGAACGCGCGCGCCGCGCTGCGCAATAGCGACTTCGCGCGAGCAAGCTCACCTAGTTGCGCCATGGCGATGCCGCGCAATGCAAGCGCGTGCGCATCGTCGCGCAGCGAGACGTGGTTCAGCGCGCCGAGCGCATCACCCGCGGCGAGTGCGCGCGCGGCGGCTTCAATCAGCGAGTCCATGTGAGCCCATGCGAATCCCGCCACACTTGTCACTCCCCCCGGTCGGATCAGGCTCACTAATCTAGCACGTGACATGTCACGACATGTGGCCGCTCGACGGCGGCAAGATGCACGACAACCTACCGGACGGAGAAAGTCATGACGACACATGCAACAGGCACACGCGAACAATGGCTGACCGCGCGCCTTGCTTTGCTCGAAACCGAAAAGGCCCTGACGCGGCGCGGCGACGAACTTGCGCGGCAACGGCAGGCCTTGCCGTGGGTGCGCGTAGACAAGCACTATCGATTCGATACCGAGAGCGGCAGCGCAACGCTCCCCGATCTGTTCGACGGGCGCGCTCAGCTTCTCGTCTATCACTTCATGTTCGGGCCAGATTACAAGGCGGGATGCCCGTCATGCTCGTCGATCGCCGATTCGTTCAACGGCTTCTTCATTCACCTGGCGAATCACGACGTGACGTTGACGGCAGTATCGCGCGCCTCGATCGACAAGCTTCAAGCGTACAAGCGGCGGATGGGATGGTCGTTTCCGTGGGCAAGCTCACGCTACAGCGATTTCAATTTCGACTTCAACGTTTCGTTTACGGAAACGCAGCAGCGCGCCGGCGACGTCGAGTACAACTACCAGCGCGGACACCATGCCATGGATGCAGAGCCTGCCCCCGCGCCCGTCAAGCAGTTTGCGGACACCTGCGGGACCGACGCGAAGACCTACGCGCGCGATCGGCCAGGACTGAGCGCGTTCGTGCTCGAGGACGGCGTCGTTTATCACACGTATTCGACCTACGCGCGCGGGCTCGATGCGTTGTGGGGCATGTATCCGTGGCTCGATCGAGCGCCGCTCGGCCGCAACGAAACCGGCGTCTGGTGGAAACGGCACGACGAGTACGCGCAACGGTGAGTGTAACCATGCGCTGCCTTAAAGTGGACCGAGCGGTCAAAGCGGGCATCGCGGCGCTTTTATTCGTTGCGGGAGCGGTTGCGACGCTCTCCTGGTGTCGGTCGATGTCCGCGATGGGCGAGACGCCGATGCCGGGAGGATGGTCGATGTCGACGATATGGATGCCGCTGTGCGGCCAAACGTGGCTCGCGTGCGCGGCATCGTTCGTCGGCGGGTGGACCGTGATGATGGCGGCGATGATGTCGCCATCGCTGACGCTGGCGTTATGGCGGTACCGCGACAGCGTGCTGGCCACCTCCGGAGGCCAAGCCGCTTGGCCTACGCTACTGGCAGGCACCGGCTATTTTCTCGCGTGGGCGGGAGTCGGGGCGATCGCGTTTGCGGGCGGCGCCGTGCTCGCGGCAAGCGAGTTGCGATCGATCACGCTCGCGCATATGGTGCCCCTATCGTCCGGCATCGTCGTGCTCATTGCCGGCGCGATCCAATTCACGCCATGGAAGACGCACCGTATCGAGCCTTGCGGGCATGCGCCACAACGCCGCTTCATGCCGGCGTTCAAGACGAGCGAGGCGTGGGAGCACGGATTGCGCCTCGCGTACCGCGACGGGTGTTGTTGCGCGAATCTGATGGTCGTTCTGCTTGTCGTCGGCGTCATGGATCTGCCTGCGATGGCGGCGGCGACCGTGGCAATGCATGCCGAGCGATTGTTGCTCCCCGGTACGCGGGCGATTCGAGCCGTTGGCTTCGCCATAATCGCGGTGGGGCTAGGCATGATCGCAAAGGCCCTGTGCTTTGCCGGAAATATTCTGTAAACCGCCTAAATTCAACCGTAACCCGATTCTTTGGACGACACGGTAGACTGATTTCGCAATCGTTTGCGGCAAAACCTCCGGCCCCCTCCATCGACCGACCTCGCATCGCGCGTATCGGGCTTTCCGGCAAACGTTGCGTGACGCGTCCTTACCATAGCGGTGCAACGGCGCTTTCGTTTTGGACTCCTAACTGTTTCATCGAGAGACCGCTCGTTGGCAATGAATGGATTCATCATAGGCACCGGCAGGTGCGGTACGACGATGCTCGCATCGATACTCGACGCGCATCCCGAGGCCTGCGTGCCGCCCGAGACGCAACTGCTTTTCGAATACATGGGGAACGGTCCCGCGCTTCACGAAATCTTCGCGATCGGCGTGCAATACAGGGCCACCTTGGCCAAATATCTCGACTTCGTTCAAAAGCGCTGTCCGTGCGACCTTCGAAAATATTTCGACCACGAGCGCTATTTCGCGCGCATGACGTATCCGGTGGCCACGTTGCGAGAATTGATGGGCGATTTCTATACCGAGATCGCCAAAGCAAAGGGAAAGCGCATCTGTCTCGAGCAAACGCCGTGGTACGGATTGGGCATCGACGTCCTACGCGAGCTGTATCCGGACGCTCGATATATTCATATGATCCGAGACGGCCGCGACGTCGCGATTTCTTTTGCACGCACGCCCTGGTGGCATAAGGACATCGGCAAAAACCTCGCACGGTGGGCATTCGAGGCTAGCTTGATCAAGACGTTGTGCGAGGAAATGCTCGCCCCCGAGCAAGTGTTGACGGTCCATTACGAAAAATTCGTCGAGGACCCGGAAAGCGAGCTCCGTCGGATCTGCCGATTCTTGCGAATTTCTTACGACCCGCGGGTACTCGAGCCTGGGGCGGCGACCGATTACAGGCAATTCGCGAAAGGCCATGCCGCCGACGTTGCATCGCCCGCATTCAAATCGTGGTCGACCACGAAAGCAAACCCCGTATTCAAAGACAGCGCCGGGGCGTGGCAGCGATGCGCCGACTACGACTTCTCACGGATGCCGCTAGAAGCGAAGCAATGCTTGATCGACTTCGGCTATGCGGTGTAGACGTTCGGCATCCCGCCGCGACGGTGCTCGATTCGTTAGCCATTTAACGATCCGTACACAACGCTTCTGCTAATCTCGAAGGCCTGCTTCCTCTCTCCTTTCGCCACGGTCACGGAAGAAGGACGAAGAACGCGCTGGGCGAGCATGCCGACGTGCTCGCATACCGCCGCAATATGAGACAAGAACGATGAACGAAGCGGGGCAT
The DNA here is from genome assembly GCF_017315725.1 of Trinickia acidisoli. Classification (NCBI taxonomy): domain Bacteria; kingdom Pseudomonadati; phylum Pseudomonadota; class Betaproteobacteria; order Burkholderiales; family Burkholderiaceae; genus Trinickia; species Trinickia acidisoli. Next base: position 269,454 of record NZ_JAFLRG010000001.1, on the reverse strand, counting down.
GCAATGCGGTTGTCGCGATGGGCGTTGTTGATGGGTTGCGTTGTGCTCAGTCATACGGTTCGCGCGCAGGAAGTCTCCGCGCTCGCCGGTTGGCTGCGTGCGAACGTGCCGGGCGAATCGACTTATGCATGGGGATTCTCGTATTTGCAGCCGCTCGATGCGCATAACGCGCTCAGCTATTCGTGGCTCAACGAAGGGCACGTGCGGGACAATCATCGCGACGGCTTCGCGCTGCAGTACTGGCGGCGCACGACGTTCGCCGATCCTAGGCTGACGCTTGGCGCGGGCGTCGGCGGCTACTACTACTTCGATACCGAAGCGAGCGCGAACGGCCGGCGTTATATCGACGCACATGGCTTGAGCCCGATCTTCAGCTTGGCGGCAACGTGGCATGCCAACGACCATCTCTTCTATCAGTTGCGCCTCAATGAAGTGCTGGGGGAGCATAGCTACAACACGTTCAGCGCGATGTTCGGCATCGGCTATGCGTTCGATACGCCGAAACCGTCCGCCCCACCGGCCGGCGGTAACAGCAACGATGCGTCGAGCGGCAACCAGATCGCGGCGATGGCGGGATGGACCGAAGTCAACAGCTTGACGTCGCCGGGTGCCGCCGCGTACAGCGTCGAGTATCGGCACGGGTTCGGGCCGTACCTGGACGGAACGCTCAGTTGGATCAACGAAGGGCATACGGCGCTCAATACGCGCTCGGGTGTGGCAGCGCAGGCTTGGCTGCGCCGCGCCTTCTTCGACAACCGACTGAGCCTCGCCATCGGCGCCGGTCCGTACTATGCGACCGACACACGCCGCATCAAAGGCGGTACCGATACCGACGGCAAGGTGTCGGTTCTGCTCACCATGTCGGCGGCCTATGACTTCACGCGGCGCTGGTTCGTGCGGGCATCGTGGAATCGCGTGATGACGAGCTACGATAAGGACAGCGATATTTATCTCGGCGGCGTGGGGTATCGGTTTTAGATGATCACTCCGCGAACGGCAACGGCGCATCCCCATCCGCGCGCATCTCGAACACGTTCAACGTCATCGCAACCAGCGCGTAGTAGCCGAGCAGACCCACCAGATTCACCGTCGTCTCATGACCGAAACGTTGCTCGGCTTTCGCGAAGGTGGCGCCAGACACGCGCTTCGTATCGTATAGCTCGGTAGCGAAGTCGTAGATCAGCGCCTCGTCCGTATCGGTGAAATCGGGACGTTGCCCCTCGAGCAGCGCCTCGGCAACGGAAACCGAAACCCCCGCCGCGATGGCGATCGGATAGTGGATCTGCCACTCCGCTTGCGCGCGCCACTGCGCCGCCGTGACGAGAATCGCGAGCTCCGAGAGCCGCAACGACAGGCCCGTTTGGTAACGGCAGAACGCGCCGAGCCGTTGCGCATGCTGCGCGAGTTCGGGGCTCGCGATCCACGCCAGAAAAGGGCCGGCAAGATTGCCGCGCGGCCCCGACAAAATTTCGTCCAGCACGGCCAGTTGCTCGGAGCTAGCGGCCGCTCGATCGAACGCCGGCAAGCGTGCGGCGGGGGTTTCGTTCGTCGTCATGTCGTCTCTATCCTTCGTCGTGCGATATCGCCGCAGTATGGCTTACTTATCCGACGTAGGCGTCGACGTCGATGATGCGCCACACGCCGTGAGCGCCGCCTCGATCGCATCGCATAAACGCTCGGCAATGCGGTCGATGTCGCTAGGCGCGCAGATGAACGGCGGTGCGAGCAAGACGTGATCGCCGAGCTTGCCGTCGATCGTGCCGCCCATCGGGTAGACCATGAGGCCGCGCGTCATTGCTTCTTGCTTGATGACCGCATTGAGCTTGCGTTGCGGCTCGAACGGCGTCTTGCGTTCACGATCGCGAACGAGCTCGACGCCGACGAACAGCCCCCGCCCGCGAATATCGCCGACATGCGGATGATCGCCGAGCCGCTCGCGCAGCGTCGCGCGCAGTTGCTCCCCGCGCGCCTGCACATTCGCGAGCAGCCGCTCCTCTTCGATCACCCGCTGCACTTCGAGCGCGGCGGCGCAGGCAGTTGCATGGCCCATATAAGTGTGGCCGTGCTGAAAAAAGCCCGTACCGTTCACGATCGCGTCGTAGATGCGGTCGCCGACGAGCGTTGCGCCGATCGGCTGATAGCCGGCGCCAAGGCCCTTGGCGATCGCGAGCAAATCCGGCGCGACGCCCTCTTCCTCGCACGCATAGAGGTAGCCCGTGCGCCCCATGCCGCACATCACTTCGTCGAGAATCAACAGGACGCCGTACTTGTCGCAGACTTCGCGAATCTTGCGGAAATAGCCGGCCACGGGCGGCACGGCACCCGCGGTCGCGCCGACCACCGTCTCCGCGACGAATGCGGCAACCGTATTCGGCCCCAGTTCGAGCATCTTTTGTTCGAGTTCGTCGGCCAGGCGTTGCGCGTAGGCGTCGTCCGATTCACCGGGCAGCCGGTCGCGATACGCGTAACAGGGGCTGACATGATGCGCTTCGATGAGCAGCGGCAGGAACAGCTCGCGCCGCCATGCGTTGCCGCCGATCGCGAGCGCGCCGAGCGTGTTGCCGTGATAGCTTTGCCGCCGCGCGATGAAATGCTTGCGCTCGGGCTCGCCGATCTCGACGAAATACTGGCGCGCGAGCTTGAGCGCGGCCTCCATCGCCTCGGAGCCGCCCGAGACGAAATAGGCGTGGCCGATGCCGGCCGGCCCCTTCGAGACGAGCCGCTCGGCCAATGCCTCGGCCGCCTCGGTCGTGAAGAACGACGTATGCGCGTAAGCGAGCTCGCGTGCCTGCCGCTCGATTGCCTCGATCACGCGCCGGTGACTGTGGCCGAGACACGACACGGCCGCGCCGCCGCTCGCGTCGATGTACCGCTTGCCGGCCGAATCGATGATCTCGATGCCATCGCCCGCCACCGCCGCGGGCAGCGACTTCTTCGGCATCCGATGAAAGACGTAGGACATGTAGTACCTCGGAATCGAACGTGAAACGGCGAACGTCGGGGGATCTGCCCCACGGCCCCTGCGTGGAAGTGCCACACAACAATTGATTCTAATTTATACTTCTTCGCAACATATGTTGTCAATACGGACACGATAGGGCCAACGCAGATTCATCTAGCGGAAAATAAGGACGCGCACGGAGGAGTCGCGCGGCGAAGCGCATCAGGGCACGTACGCGCCCATCGCATGCAACGAACGTTCCGCCAACTCGAGCTGCTCGACGGCTTCGGCGCCTTCGAGAGCGAGCAGTTGTGCGACGAGCGATTCGGCGATCGCGGTAGCCGCAACGAGCGACGGAAAGAACGAAGGACTGTCGTGAGAAAAGATCAATATGCTGTCGGCGTTCAGCGCGACGGGCGCAACGGCGCTATCGGTGATTGCGACGAGGCGGCTGCCTTTTTCGAGCGCGACTTCGGCAACGCGAGCTGCTTCCACCGAATAGGGTGCGAAGCTGATGACGACGGTCGCGCTATCGCGCGTGATGCCGCGCAGTTGCATTTCGAGCGTGCCCGCTTCGCCCGTGAGCAGCGACACCGACGGACGCAAGAGTCCATAGCCATAAACGAGGCCGAACGCAACTGCGTAGCACGAACGAAAACCCGCCACATAGACGTGACGCGCCTTGCGCAGCACGCGCGCGGCTTGCAAGACGTTGCGCTCGTTGTAAGTCGCCGTTGCGTCGAGGTTGTGTTGCTGCGCATGGAGCAGATCGTGCGCGAGCGTATCTTTTTTTGTTCCCGCCATCAGCGATCTCGCACGCACCGTCAACGGCTCGGGCCGCGTTCGCACGCGTGCCACGCATAGATCGCGCAACTCATTCCAGCCGGGAAAGCCTAGCTGCTGCGATAAACGCACGAGCGAGGCCGGTTGAATCTCGGCGCGCTCCGCGACTTTGCGCATCGACAAGACTGCGACTTCGTCGGGATGATCGAGCAGGAATGCCGCGCCCGCTTGGAATTGCGGACTCAGTTCCGTGAAGCGGGCGCGGATCACCGCGGCGAGCTGGTCGAAGGTCTCGGGCATGGCGTGTTGACGCGGGGGGTAGTGGCGGCAACAAATGTTATCACCGCGACAACGGGGCGGCCCCTATTTACCCCGATCCCCGCCTCGCGCCGAATTCGTTAAACTGCGCGCTCCCGGCAGTCATCCTTTCGCCCCCGCGCCGTCAGCATGAGCCCATTTCGGCAGATCGCGCCCTGGCCGCGCGCGCTGCGTCGCCCCGCGCGCATCGCCTCGCGCCTTCCAAGCGTCTCGCAGACGACGAAAGCGCTCGCGTTCTGCGCGCTCGTCGCGGTCGGCGCATGGACGGCGTATCACTACGCCGAACGCGCCGAGACGAGCGCCATCATCGAGCGCGCCGCACACCGGCTCGATATCGACGAAAGCACACTCAAGGGCGAGCTCACACGCTACGACTATCTGCCTGCACTGCTCAGCCTGAACCCCGATATCGCCGAACTACTGCGGCATCCCGCCGACGCGGCGCTCATCGCGCGCGTGAACCGTTATCTGGAAGACGTCACGACCGATTCGCAAGCCGCCGCGATCTATGTCCTCGATTTGAACGGCACGACGCTCGCGGCCAGCAACTGGGATCGGCCAATCAGTTTCGTCGGACAAAATTTTTCCTACCGCCCCTACTTCATCGACGCGCTGCATAGCGGCACCGGGCGTTTCTACGGCCTCGGATCGACGAGCCACCTGCCCGGCTATTTCTACGCGGCACGTATCGAGGCCGATGGACGCGCGCTCGGCATCGTCACCACGAAGATCAGCCTCGATCCGCTCGAGGCGCTATGGAAGCGCGGCGACGAAACGGTGCTCGTGGCCGACGCGAACGGCGTCGTATTCTTGACGTCGGTCCCCGGCTGGAAATACCGCACGCTGCATCCGCTCTCGGCCGCGGCGCGCGCGCGCATCGACACGAAACGCCAATACGAAGGCCCCGGCGCGCTCGAAGAAATCGGGCTCGTCCACCGCCGCCGCCTCGCACCCAATGCCGAGATCGACGCCGTCTCGCCGCCCAATTCGCTCGTCGCGAGCCCTGCCGGAAAGCGCCGAACCGATTATGTCGTCGTGAGCCGAACCGTGTCGGGCACCGATTGGCAGATCATGTCGCTGACCGACATCGCCCCCGCCCGCAAAAGTGCGCGCTACGCGGCGCTCGTCGCGGCATTGGGGCTCTCGCTCGCGACCATCGGCACGCTCTACGTGCTGCAGCGTCGCAAGGTCATCGCGCAACGGCTCTCGATGCGTGAAACGCTCGAACGCATGAACGATGAACTCGAACGTAAAGTCGCGCGACGCACGGGAGCGCTCGCGCGCGCGAACAAGAGCCTGCGCAGCGAGATCATCGAGCACAAGCGCACCGAAGCCACGCTCAAGGCCACGCTCGAAGAACTGGTGCAAGCGGGCAAGATGGCGCTCATCGGTCAAATGTCGGCCGGCATCACGCACGAGCTCAATCAACCGCTCGCGGCTCTGCGCACCTTATCGGACAATGCGCTGCTCTTTTTGCAGCGAGGCCGCCGCGAAGAAGCCGAGGACAACTTACGCGTGATCGCCGGGCTCATCGAGCGAATGGGCAAGATCACGGCGCAGTTGCGTCGCTTCTCGCACAAGGCCGGCACCGAGCTTGCGCCCGTGGCCGTCGAACGCGCCATTGCGAACGCGCTCTTTCTCGTCGAACTACGGCTGCGCAAGGAAGACGTCGAGGTCGTGCGCAACGTGCCCGATGCGACCGCGCATGCCGAATCCTTGGTACCCTGCGCGCCCTGCGCACACTTGGTGCTCGCCGATGCGAACCGGCTCGAGCAGGTGCTCGTCAACCTATTCGCCAACGCGCTCGACGCAATGTTAGGCTGCGCCGTGCGGCGACTGTCGATCGCCGTGCACGCCGATACAACGGACGACGCATTCGTCGACATCGTCGTCACCGATACGGGGCCCGGCATTCCCGATGCGGTGCGCGCCCGGCTGTTCGAACCGTTTTTCACGACGAAGCCGCCCGGTGCCGGCCTTGGCCTCGGGCTCGCCATTTCCGCCGGCATCGTGCGCGAACTCGGCGGCACGCTGAAAGCCGACGACACCGCCGCAACGAACGGCGCGTCGTTCACGCTGCGCTTGCGCCGCGCCCCCGCACAGGATCGCGCGGATGAAGCCATTGCACCGACGACGCTGGAACGAAACCGCGCCACCACGAACCACGCGGACGAGGAACATGATGATTGAAGCGCGCATCGAGCACGAAGGGCTCAGGGTGCTATTCGTCGAGGACGAACCGGCCGTGCGGCTCGGCGGCGTCCAGGCGCTGCAGCTACGCGGCATCGAAGTGCAGGCGTTCGAGCGCGCCGAGCAGGCACTGCGGCAGATTCGCCTCGGGTTTCCGGGCATCATCGTCACCGACGTGCGGCTACCCGGCATCGACGGCTTCGCACTGCTCGAACAAGCGCGCGCCGTGGATGCCGACTTGCCCGTCATTCTCGTCACGGGGCACGGCGATATCGCCATGGCCGTCGAAGCGATGAAGCGCGGGGCTTATGACTTCATCGAAAAGCCGTTCTCGTCCGAACATCTTGCCGACGTCGCCCAGCGTGCGCTCGACAAGCGTCATCTGACACTCGAACTCGACACGCTGCGGCGGCAGGTCACCGGCCGCGATCGGATCGAAGCCAAGATCCTCGGCCAATCGCCCGCGATCGAACGGCTGCGTCGCGTCGTGCTCGATCTCGCCGACACCGACACGAACGTGCTCGTGCTCGGCGAAACCGGCGCGGGCAAAGAGGTGGTGGCGCGCAGTCTCCATGAAGCCGGGCGCCGACGCAGCGCCAATTTCGCCGCGATCAATTGCGCAGGCATCCCGGAGATGTTGTTCGAGAGCGAAGTGTTCGGCCACGAAGCGGGCTCGTTCACCGGCGCGCTCAAGCGCCGCATCGGCAAGGTGGAATATGCGGACGGCGGCACGCTCTTTCTCGACGAGATCGAGACGATGCAGATGTCGCTGCAGGCGAAGTTTCTGCGCGTGCTGCAGGAGCGCGCGTTCGAGCGCGTGGGTTCGAACGAACTGCTGCCGATGAATTGCCGCATCGTTGCGGGGACGAAGGCCGACTTGCTCGGGCTCGCGCGCGAGCAGCGGTTTCGCGACGACCTCTATTACCGCCTTGGCGTCGTCGTGCTCGAAGTGCCGCCGCTGCGCGAGCGGCGCGAAGACATTCCGCTGCTGTTCGAGCATTTCGTTTTGCAAGCGTCGGCGCGTTACGGCCGCTCGGCGCCCGACGCCCTGAGCCCACAGCAAATGCACACGCTGATGTCGCGCAGTTGGCCCGGCAACGTGCGTGAACTGCGCAACGTCGCGGAGCGCTTCGCCCTTGGCCTGCTGGCCGACGTCAGCGATGCCGGCGATTCGATCGGCGCCGCGCCGCGGACGCTCGAAGAGCAGGTGAATCGCTTCGAGCGGCACTTGATCGAGGAAGCGCTACGCGCTTGCCAAGGGCGTGCTTCGCTCGCTTGCGAACGTTTAGGACTGCCGAAGAAAACGCTCTATGACAAGATGCGCCGGCTCGCGATCACGTCTGAAGACTTTCGCTGAGTCGGGTTTTTCCGGGTTTTCCCGAACCGTTCTTTCCTTTCCCTCGATCGTCACGATTTCCGCCCGCTCATCTCGGCACGCCGGGCGGATTTCCGCTCAGCCGCTTCCTCTGTCTCAATCATTAACTTTTCTAATTCAAGGAGTTAGATCGGCTTAACAACTGGCATGCCTCCTGCGTGATTGGGCGCCACGACGACGGACCGATGCAGTGCCTCCGTCGTTACGACACACCATTCACAGGAGACAGATTCATGAGTTGGACCAAGCAGCAGCGCAGCGTCGCCCTCGCCAGCTATCTCGGCTGGACGCTCGACGCCTTCGACTTCTTCCTCATGGTGTTCGTCCTCAAGGACATCGCCAAGGCCTTCGGTACGGAAATCACGAGCGTGACGATAGCCCTCACGCTCACGCTCGCACTGCGCCCGCTCGGCGCGCTGATCTTCGGCCGCCTGGCCGACCGCTTCGGGCGCCGTCCCGTGCTGATGATCAACATCGTGCTGTTTTCGCTGCTCGACCTGGCCTCCGGCTTCGCGACGAGCCTGACGATGCTGCTGATCTTGCGCAGCCTCTTCGGTATCGCGATGGGCGGCGAATGGGGCGTCGGATCGGCGCTGACGATGGAGTCGATTCCGCCGAAGTCGCGCGGGGTCATGTCCGGAATTTTGCAAGCCGGGTACCCGTCGGGCTATCTGCTCGCATCGATCGTGTTCGGCCTGTTGCACGACTCGATCGGCTGGCGCGGCATGTTCATGATCGGCATCGTGCCCGCGCTGCTCGTGCTGTTCATCCGCCGCAACGTGCCCGAATCGCCCGCATGGGAACGTGGGCGAACCGCCGCCGCGCGCCCGAGCATCGCGGCCGTACTCGCCCGCGAGTGGAAACTGGCCGTCTACATGATCGTGCTGATGACGGCGTTCAACTTCTTCAGCCACGGCACGCAGGATCTCTACCCGACGTTCCTGCTCGTACAGCACAAGTTCTCGACGCACACGGTCAGCATCATCGCGATCATCTACAACATCGGCGCAATCATCGGCGGCATCGTGTTCGGCGCCTTGTCGGAAAAGATCGGCCGTCGCAAGGCAATTGCGATCGCCGCATTGATCGCGCTGCCCGTGCTGCCGTTGTGGGCGTTTGCGAGCGGCAGCGTACCGCTCGCGATCGGCGCGTTCCTCATGCAGATTTCCGTGCAAGGCGCCTGGGGTGTGATTCCCGCGCACTTGAACGAGATGTCGCCGCCTGAAGTGCGCGCGACGTTCCCGGGGCTCGTGTATCAACTCGGCAATCTGCTGGCGTCGGCCAATGCGACGATTCAAGCCACGATCGCGCATCGACACGGCAACGACTATGGGATGGCGATGGCCATCGTGGCCGGGATCGTGGCCGTGGTGATTTCGGTGCTGATCGGCTTCGGACGCGAGCATCGCGGCGTACGCATGGATGCCGGCGATACGGCCGGGTCGGATGTCGGGCTCGGCGATGCGAAGATCGCCGGCGCGACACAGTAACGAGGATTAGGCTCGCGATGTGTCAGGCTCACGTCGCGAGCATCAACTCGAGATTCTGCACGGCCGCGCCGGACGCGCCCTTGCCGAGGTTGTCGAAGACAGCCGATAGAAGGACGTGGCCTCGCTCGGCATTGACGAACACGCCCAGCCGCATGTCATTCGTCCCATTCAACACCTGCGGATCGAGATGGGCCATTGCGCATGCATCGGCGAGCGGCACGACTTCGACATGACGTGCGTTGGCGTAATGCCGCGCAAGACATGCGTGCAGCCGTTCGCCGTCCACGCCCACCGCGAGCAAGCGCAAGTCGATCGGCACCGTCAGCACAATGCCTTGCCGATATGCCCCGTAGCTCGGCACGAAAAGCGGACGATGCGCGAGGCCCGTGTGCAGTTGGATCTCCGGCGTGTGCTTGTGCTCGAGCGCGAGGCCATAGACCTTGAACGGCGCCGCGCACGGCACGTCATTCGACTCGTATTCGTCGATCGCCGCACGCCCGCCGCCCGAATAGCCCGAGATCGCGTGAATGGCTAGCGGATAGTCAAGCGGCAGCAGACCTGCTTCGACGAGCGGCAACAGTAGCGCGATCGCCCCCGTCGGATAGCAGCCCGGGTTCGTGACGCGCCGGGCCTGCGCGATCCGCTGCGCGTGTCCCTCGGCCATCTCCGGAAATCCATAGACCCATTGCGGCTGCGTGCGATGCGCCGAGCTTGCATCGATCACGCGCACGTTTGGGTTGCGAATGAAGCCTACTGCTTCGCGGGCGGCACCGTCGGGCAAACACAGGATCGCGATGTCGCACTCGTTGATGGCCTGCTCCCGGCGCTGAGCATCCTTGCGCGCATCGGCCGGCAACGTAACGAGCTGCAGGTCCGGCCGGCCGCGCAGGCGATCATGGATCTGCAACCCCGTCGTGCCCTGATCGCCGTCGATGAAAACTGTCGGTAAGCGCATGGCGATTGTCCTCCTCGAATTCGATCATCGGATATGAAGACCCTATCGTGCGCTCATACCCTACAATAGGAAAAGTTGAATTTCATGACCGATAAATTCACCTTTCCTGAATCATAAAAATCGGAGAATCGCGATGCGAGAGATCAGCCTCGACCGCCTGCGCACACTCGTCGCGATCGCGGACCACGGGTCGTTCGCGGCCGCGGCGCAAATGCTTCATCTCGCGCCGCCGACCGTGAGCCTTCACATCGCCGAACTCGAAAGCCGGATCGGCGCGCCGCTGTTGTCGCGCAAACGCGGCAACGTGCGGCCGTCGCCGATCGGGGAAGTGTTGGTGGAGCGTGCGCGGCGGCTGCTCTCAGAGGTCGAGTCGACACTCGAGGATGTCAGCCGCCAAGTGCTGGGTTTGGCCGGCCGCGTTCGCCTGGGCGCGTCGACCGGTGCGATCGCGCATCTATTGCCGCAAGCGCTTGCTCACCTACGCGAACATCATCCGGAGATCGACGTGCAGATCGCGGTGCTCACATCGCAGGACACGCTCGCGCGCCTTGCGCAAGGCACGCTCGACGTGGGAATCGTGGCCTTGCCTCAATCTCCGGCCGCGGGGCTCACGATCCGGCCGTGGCGCCGCGACCCGGTCATGGCGTTCCTGCCTGCCGATTGGCGCCTGCCGGCTCGTGTCACGCCCGCGTGGCTCGCCGCGCAGCCGCTGATTCTCAACGACGCGAATACGCGGCTTTCACGTCTGACGTCGGAATGGTTCGCGCTCGGCGGCTATCGGCCGGCGGCGCGAATCGAGCTCAACTACAACGATGCGATCAAGAGCTTGGTTGCCGCGGGCTATGGCGCGACAGTGCTACCGCATGAAGCGGGCGCACCGTCGGTGGATGCGCGTATTGCGATGCGTCCGCTGCGGCCGGCGCTATGGCGGGAGCTCGGTATCGCTCATGAGACCGGGCAAATCGAACGCGCGACGCAGCATGTGCTCGATGCGTTGTGGCGGCTCAAGGCGCGATAGGGTACGGCGGCGCGCATCAGCGATGCTCATATCTAGCTCGATCGTGAAAGCTCACACGTGGGCTCGCAGGCAGTCGACTTCCGTCTACGCCATGCCAGTTGATAGACACAAACGTCTACATTCAAGCAGGAAGCCGACTCGCCGCATGCGCGTCACGCGATCTGCTGAACCCATTGACTGCGCCAATTTGGCGCCTCAAACGGATCCGAAAAATACTGCGTCTCGTGAACGACCTTGCCGTTGCGAAACTCCATCATGCTGACGGTATAAACTGCTCGCCCGTTATAGGTGATGGTGTATTCCGTGATCCAGAGATTACCTTCCCCTTGGATCCGCCTGACGTGGAACCCCGCCGGCTTCTCAGGATGATGCCCCCGCAGTTCCTTCAAATTGACTCGCCCAAGGATTCGTTCACCTGACTGGGGATAGTCACAGATGGCATCGTCATCGTAAATATCGTGCTCTGCGTCGAGATCGCCGGCTGCCGACGCCTGCCAGTGCGCATTCAGGGCTTCACGTACGTCTGCTTCCCGCATGGCGTGCCTCCGAATATCGTCCGCGCTACGCCACAGGCTGTAAATCCTGCAGCATCGTCGGCACCAGTTCGGTCACGGTCGGATGGATGTGCACCGCGCGACTGATCGTGGTGTATGGCGCTTTGGCATACATCACGTCGAGCAGCGAATGCACGACTTCATCGCCCGTCACGCCGAGGATCGAGGCGCCGAGAATCGCCCCGGTGTCCGCATCGACGATCGCTTTCATGAATCCCTGGCTCTCGCCTTTTTCCACGGCGCGGCCGACGCGCGTCATCGGTCGCGTGCCCACGAGCAGCTTGCGGCCCGATCGTTTCGCCTCATCGAGCGTCATGCCGACGCGGCCAAGCGGCGGGTCGATGAACAACGCGTACGCCGGGATGCGGTCCGACACCTTGCGCGGGTCGTTGTCGAGCAGATTGGCCGCAACGATCTCGTAGTCGTTGTACGACGTATGGGTGAATGCGCCACGGCCGTTGCAGTCGCCCAGTGCCCAGATGCCGGGGACGTTGGTGCGCAATTGTTCATCCACTTCGATGTAGCCGCGCGCATCGGTCGCGATCCCGGCTTTGTCCAGCCCGAGAGTGTCGGTGTTCGGCACGCGCCCGACAGCGAGCAGAAGATGCGAGCCCGCAGCTTCCCGACCGCCGCCGGAGCAATCCAGTCCAACGACCACATTGCCTCCATCGCGTCGCACGCTCAGGCAGTTGGAATCGAGCTGAACATCGATCCCCTCGGCTTCCAGAATTTCCAGCACCGCTCGCGACACATCCTCGTCCTCGCGCTGAATCAAGCGCGGGCCTCTCTCCACAATCGTTACCCGGGACCCGAAGCGCCGGTACATCTGGCCGAACTCGAGCCCGATGTAGCTACCGCCGACGACGATCAAGTGCTCCGGTAGAAAGTCCACGTCCATCATGGTCGAATTCGTGAAGTAGGGCACCTGATCGAGGCCTGGCATGGGCGGAATCAGCGCCCGTCCGCCGACGTTGATAAAGATCCGCTCCGCTTCCAGCCATTCGCCGCCAACTCGCACGGTATTCGCGCTCTCAAAGCGGGCATGGCCTTGGTAGACCGTGCAGTGCGCCTGGCCGCGAACCCACTGTTCCACGTTGCGGCTGGAGCGCTCGGAAATCTCGTCTTTGCGCGCCTTCACCTGCTTCATGTCGACCGTGACCGGCCCGCCGATCACGACGCCATACTCGGTGGCCCGCCGAGCCAGCCGGGCTGCGTAAGCGCTGGCCACCAACGTCTTGGTGGGGATGCAACCGGTGTTCACGCACGTGCCGCCGAACCGCCCGCGCTCGATGACGGCGACTTTCATGCCCGCATCCGAGAGCCGCGCGGCGAGCGCCGGGCCGGCCTGTCCGGTGCCGATGATGACTGCGTCGAAACGTTGACTCATCGCGCTTCTCCTTACCGCTTAGCTGTCGTTGCTCCACGGCGGTGGCGACCACAGCTTTGTTTCGCGCCTGATCGCCACGGTAGGAGATTTCAGCCCTTACCGCAATTTTTTGGGAGCCCTTTTAAATCAGTGGGTCAATTGCCATTTGGTATGCAGATTGCGGGTTGCTGCGTGGCGGCTGTCCAAAATGCAACGCAGTCTGCACGTGCCAAACGCTCAGCCCTGGTCCAGCGCCTCGACATGCCGCCCACAAGCATCAACGAGCGCGGGCAGATCTTCGAAGTTGACAACGAGGTTATGCCCCTTCGCCCCCATAAACGCGCCTTCATCAACGAGCAACAGCGGCACGAGCTCGACATCTTTAAAGGCGGCGGTCTCGCGCAGCCATTTCGCCTTGCGCTCGAGCTTGCTATGAAAACGCTCCGAATCGACAAGCCCGAGCTTCTGCGCCATGTTCAGCAGCTTGCCGGCGTTGAACGGCGACGACAGCACCTTGCACTCGGCGAGGATAGCGACGCCACCGCTCGGATGCATCGCCAGTACATCGACTTCACCCGGTATCGGCTCACCTGTCGGATGACTGAGCTTGGTCCCCAGCCAAGTGCCGCTCTCCGACACATGATCCGCTCGCCATGTGCGATCGGTGAAGCACGCGATTGCACGATCCTCGAAAGGTTGCGATACATACCGCCGAAACGCCTGCTCCGACACCGGCACGCCGCCATATCCCAAACAACGAAAAACGGAATGCTCGACGAACGTATTGATCGAATCGCCGATGTTCGTCATGGCGACTACGAACGTCCGATCGTCGATTCTGATGGCCGGCCGCTCCACCAACATATTCGACAGATAGTCGCGCCCACTCAAACGCCGTGCGTGCCAATCGCGTTGCCAGAACATCGCTTGAGAAGCGGCCTCGGCCTTGGCCGCATCGCTGCCGTAAAAGCGGCTCGCGAACGCGAACGGCTCGAAGATCGAAATGCCGGTGACGCGATTGACGCGCCCTTGCCCTCGGAACAATGCGGCATGTCCCATCAATTGAAGCCGAGCGGACAAGCCCAACCAAAACTCCGGCAACGCCTGCGTTTCCTCGAACACCGTACCCTGAAACAACGCAACGCTCGAAGGCTTTGCTCCGGCCAGCACTTCGGATACCGCTTCCATGAATGCGCCGGCGCTTTGCCAAACAACGGTCATGCAATCTTGCAAGGTCCTTAAGCCCAGCCCGCGTTTCGACGCATTCGCGTTCCACGCTTCCCGCATGACATAGTCCTCGTCTCTTTCGAGCTCGACACCTTGGGGCTTGAATACCGCCGGCCCCAATTCCAGCGCACGCGCCTGATCGTCGTAGATATTCAATTGTTCCCACGCGCCCGCCGCGGCCACCAGCCGCCGCACCTGAGCCTGCGCTTTCATGCTTGCCGTCACGACGCCGCGATTGGCCCACACGACGACCGAGGCCGTTTTCATCGCCGTGCCCATCCAACCTACCGCCGCCTTCGTACGCTCGTTACCGTAGTAGTACTGCTCGATCGTCTCCAACAGCGCGGGAATCACCGAGCGAAGATCCAATGCGCCGCTCACCGCTCTCAAGTGATCCCAGGCAAGATCGGCCGCCCGCTTTCGCGCGACTTGATCGGTAAGATGCAACGCACCGGCTTTCGCGAGAACGGCCGCTGTCTCTCGGAACGGCGCGTCGTCGTCCACAAAGGCATTCAACAGAAACGTGGCCAAGCCTTCGGACTGCTCGTAAAGACGAGCGGAGTGCGCGAAAAGGAATTTGTTTCGACTCATTTTTAAGAGCGGATCGGTCGCGGTGGGCAGCATGTCTTGCGAAGCGCTTCAGAGCCCTTGCCTTACATCAGGCTGCGATTTTGCCGTAAACTGCCGCCCGTACGCTCGAGGCAAATACCAACGCTGCGAATTCATCGCCCTTCCGAGAGACCCACATGCCCAAGCATTTCTTTGAAGTCATCGACTTGAAGAAGGATGACAAGTCGAAGTTCTTGCAGGAAGTGAATAACAGCCGCTATCAATCCACACTTTTTTTGACCAGCGAGGATTCTTTAATCCTATCGGTCGTCACCAACGAGCCGTTCAAGAAAGCTTTCACGCACCTCAACTCGCAGATTCAGAAAGCGGACAAAAGTGTCTCTCTTCGCGAGTTGAAGCCTGCCACCGAGGACCACGCGCCCATCAAGGAACGGCACCTTCCCAGTCCTGCGAAAGCCGCCGTGTACGTCGTCGGAATCGTAGTACTCACTGCCCTCTACATCGGCGCGCTCGGTCTCCTATCGCAGATCACCGGCTTCTTTTGGATCGACGTTTCGCTGCTGTCGCTTCTGAATTTTCTCGTCATTCTGTCAACACACTTCGGACACGGAATTCGATCGCGGGACTACTACTTCATACGTGGCGCAGCGATCATATTCATTGGAAGCCTCGCATTCAGCGCATTCGATCTTGATGGCACCGCACCCGACGTCAAGTCGATCATGGCTCACCACGCTTGGCCATGGAACTACGCCGCTGCCTTAGCCGTATCCGGCCTAAAGAACATCTTATCGCTCGGTTTCGCGGCGATAGGAGCCGGTATAGTCGGAGCCGCCGTGTTGATGAAAGAGTAGCCACGCACCGCAGACAAAAACACGCCACCCGCTACCGCGAGCGGCGTGTCGAAGCGACAATGCTCAGCTTGACGCCGCCACCACGAAGGTCACCTGTCCAACCGGTGCGATCTGTTGAGGCGAGACGCCTACCGTTGCCCCGGCTTGCGCATATCGTGAGTCGAGCACACCAAGCTCCAGCGCTCGCGCATATTTTTCTTGCGGCACCACGTAGTTCACGCTCAGGGTGATCGTGCTGCCCGCGGCAGGCACCTGACCGGCGGTATTCCAGTATTGGAACGCGACGGACGAATTGAACCCGGGGTCCACGTCGATCTGGATGCCGGCCACGTAGCTGTTGCTCGTGGTCTTGATCGGCTGCAGCAGGATCGACTTCATTTCCTGAGTGAAACAATCGCCGATCAAGCCGATGGTGTCACCGGCCGGAATGCCTTGGGTGGTGATCGTAAGCTGCAACGTCGCGGATTCGCCGACGCTCATGGGAATGTTGAATCCCGTTCGCGCAAGCAGCGGGCCATTGACCGGATCGAAGGTCAGCATGTTGCGAAACCCGATGCCCAGTTGCTGAGTCAACACTTGAGACATTTCCAACCAACTGCTGATGGTGGGAATGGGCGCCGCGTTGTTCTGCGCAATGAAGCTGTAGAAGGTGTTCGGGTTCGGCAGCGACTCAGTGCCGGTGTCGAGCACGAAACCGTCCTCGCCCACGCCGACGAAGCCCGGCGCGGCCTCCACCTTCACGCCTTCACTGCCGGAAGCGGTCAACAGCGGATTGTTCTTCCAAGTCGAAGGAAAAAGGATCAACTGGGCCGGGGTCCAGAACAAGCTGATTTGGCCGTCGAAGTCTTCGGTCGAGCCGTTGAGCCCGCGCACGTAGTAGTAGTTCTTGCCCGGCGCGGGGGACGTCGGGTAGATCGTGTTCCAACTGCTGACCGTGCCGAACGTCTTTTGCGGGTCGGCAATCGGCGTGCTGCTCTGAATGATGTCGGGACAAGCATTGAACGGGGCCACGGCCGGAAGCGTGCCTTGGGACTTGAGGTTGTCTCGCAGGTACAGGCCGTCGTAGGTCGATGCGGTTCCCTGCAACGCCGGCGCTGCGTCATGCGCAAATGCTGTGCTCATAGAGAATCTCCTTGCTCTAAGGGGTGACGGAAATCTTCGGAGCCGTCACTTGATGGCCGCGTTGCTCGGGACTTGCCAGTTGTAGGTGCCCTGGATGATCCACGCGGTGGGCTCGACGCCAACCAACTCGGGGCAACTGCGGCGCAAGCGCAACATGAATTCGGTATCGATGAGGTTGCGCGAGATGGCTTCGAGGTAACTTTGCGAACCTGCCACGTAATTGACCGACATCGGCACGCGCGCCCCGGACGTCGGCGGCTGGCCGTTGGGGCTGTACATGTTGACCGTCATGAGCGACTGGTAACCCGGATCCAGAACGGCGGATGACACGCCCAACAGAATGCCGTCCTGCGTGACCTTGGTGCGGCCCAGCTTGATCGGATTGCCCTGGGAATCCGGGCGGCTGCTGTAGAACTCCGCATCCCAGCCCACATAGCCCGTGGGGGCGATGAAGATGGAATAGGCATTGGTGGTGGGGTAGTCGCTCGGAATGTTCAGCGGCGTCGTGTACTGCCAGGTCGGCGTGGCCGCAATCATCGATGTGTTGCGCCATCCCCAGCCCAGGTTGTTCATGATCAGCGCGCCCATGTCCAACGCGGTATCGACGCTCGGGAAGGGATTGCTGTTGTTGGCGTCGTTGAACTGAGCGAACACGCAGTAGTGATCGCTGCCCGGAGGCGGCGGAGTGACGTTGGTCCACACGAACGTTGCATCGCACACGCCCACGGTGCCCGGCGCCAGATTGGTGATGTTGCCGTAGATGCCGCCCGAGTCCGTCTTGATGACATTGTTCTGCCATTGGCTCGGTGCATTGATGATGCCGGAGGGGGCGTAATACAACTGCACCGTGTTGGTCTTGTTCGAGGTCGCCCCGTTCTTGCCGCGCACGTAGAGGATGTTCGTTTGGCCCGAATAGATGTTGTTGTTCGACTGCGTGGCGTAGCTCGAATCCGTGGCGAGCGCCGTTTGATAGTTCGCGATAGGCGTGCTGCCGGCAAACCAAATGTCCGGCGAGGCGGAGTATGGGCTGCCGGCAGGGACGGTTCCCGTGTTGCTCGAATTGGGACGCATATAGGTCCCGTTGAATTCACTCGTGCCTTGGACCAGCACCAAGGGCAGGCCCACAGGCGTGCGACTCACGAATGCAGAGCTCTTAGGCGTTCGAATGAGCATAGCGGTCTCCTTTTTGGGAGGGTTGAGAAAGTCGGTGGATAGCGACGGCGATGAGACGTGAGCAGAGACGCCGACTATTGCCGGCATCCCTGCCTCAGTTGGCCCGGTCGGCTCAGCTAGCGAGCGCCGGCACGGCCTGAGGCGCAGCGCCGGGTAAGGCACCGCGTGCGGCGCCCAGCATGGCGTCGAGCCCGATGCGAGGCACGGAGCCGGGCACGGCGGCCAAGCGACGCGACTCACTGCTCGAGTTGTTCATATCCACGAACCCCAGGATGCCGGCAGACGTGATGCACAGCGCATCCGCCGCTGCGATCACGACGAGGGAGATTCCGCTCGTGGCGGTTTCAACGGCCGGCAGCTTGAGCAGCTTGCCGATTTCCGGGATGACCAGCACGATGTTGGCGGCCTGCGAGTAGCCCGAGAGTTTGGTGAAAGCCACGCCGGTGACGATCGCGTGACCCACGCCATAGAGCGAGGCCAGCACGATGCCCCAGGTGGTGTCGTTGTTCTCGGGGAAGGCCTCGTCGTAGATCGTGAAGGCCGAATCGAGCGTCACGCCCAAGGTCGTGTAGATGTACATCCACTTGCTTGCGCCATCGGCCGTCGTACAGTCCGGTCCGCCCGACGAGAAGATCCACGGGCACGCCGCGGCCTGAGCAACGATCTCGCCGCCCAGGGCGAACTTCGTGAGCGTCTTGACCAGCGGATCCACGACACCTGCCCCGGTGGTAGGCCGCACATCGAGGCCCGCGGAGATGAAGGCGAAGGCCATCGTGGAGACCACGGAGGCGATGCCCAGCAGCTCTTGCGCGGCGCTCGGCGAGTTGTCCTGAGCGGGCGCGGCCTGCGCCTTGGATGCCTTGGCGGATACGGCTTTGCCCGCCGCGCTCGTCGCCGCGAGGCCGGAGTTGTTCAGCATCGTTTGCGCGCTGAAAGAGGCCTTGAAGCTATCGACGCTCGCCTGATCGGGAAAGGGCGCGGTGCCGTTGATCGCCTTATAGATGATGGTCGAAGGAATCGCAAGCACGAGCGCGAACAGGTCGCCCAGGCTCAATTGCGATCCATTGGTGAGCCATGAGTAGAACTGCGTCACGAAGGGGATGTTCCAGTCGGCGGTGAACAGATCCTTGAGCGAGGTCAGGAAAGTCTGCACCAACTGCAGCACCCCATCGACGACAGCCTGAACACCCGAGAGCATGGCATTCGCGAGGCCTTGCATGACGCGCAACAGCGCACTGAGCAGTTGACTGAAGATCTGGTCGGGACTGCCGCCCAGGTTGTCCATGTACGCGAGCGCATCACTGAATGCCGGATCGTTCTGTACCGAAGTCGCCAGGCTCTGGATCTGCTGGGTCAAGATGTCCCAAGGGCCGGTATTGGAGGGAGGCACCACCGTGGTTTGCTGCGCTGCCGGCGAGTTCTCCACGGTCGCATTGAGCACGATATTGTTGGAATTGCCCGAGCTGTAGACCGGTTCTGTCGGTGTTTGCGAATCGGTGTAGCCGCCCAGCGTCGACGTTCCGCCTACGCTGTTGACCAATTGATCGAAGATGGCGCTTATCTGGTCCTTGACCTGAGCGATGCCCTGGTCGAACTTGGTCTGGATGCCGCCGACGGCACCTGGGAGAAAGTCGAGGAATTGGTCCAGCGTGTAGTACAGCGCGTCGTGGGTGCGCAGGATGTCGGGCCAAGAGAACAAGAAGCCGAGCCATTCGAAGATCTGCTCGAAGATCACCTTCACCTGTGCAAAGAACACCTCGACGAGATCGAAGGCATCTTGCACGAACTCCACCACGGTCTCGAAGAGAAACTGAACGCCGTTGACCACGAAAGTGATAGCCGCTTTGATGGCGCTACCGACGGTGGTGATGATGGTGTCGACCACGTTCACGATGCCGCTGACCACCCCTTCGACGAAATCGCCGATGCTGCCGATCCAGTCCATGAAGCCGCCCACCGATTGCGTGGTCAGCACATGCTTGGCGCGCTTTTCGTGAATCAGGTGTTCGGCCTGCTCCGCCGTCAGCACGCGGAACTTGGGCTTGCCCGCGCTGAAATCCAACTGCCAATGTTGGGCTTGAGTCGGGGCACCCAAACGAGTCAAATCCGCGGTTCGGTCGGCGTCGACACATGACACGCCCAGCTTGGGCGCCGCGCCCAGGGCAAGCGACTGCAAAGAGCGCTTCACGGAAGCGGACTGCGTCATCGTCATGCACTGATTGAAGGCCGAAGCCAACTCATTGGTCTGTTCGACGGTGCGGTACTGGTCTTGCAGGAGGTACTGTCCGTCGGCCGTGGTTGCGTTCATCAAATCGGTGCCGGTAACGGTGGCGAGCTGCGCCTGTACCCCCGCATATTGTTCGACAGCGATCGCTTGCCCCGACGGCATGACATTGACCAGATTGATTTGCAGCGCGGGAATGCCGAGCATGCCCGTGCCTTGCGTGATGCTCAGCGATCCGCCGGGCGAACACGTGAGATTGGCCGGCGTATGGGCATCCACGGTGTAGCTCGCGCCGTTCACGAGGATCTGGGTTTGCGACGAAGCCCATACCTGTACAGGAGCGTTGGGCATCGGGGAGCCGGCGGCGTCATACACCATCAGGTCCGTGGAGTAGGAGATGAATTCCTCGACCTGCCCCGAAGTGGGCACCTGCAGGGGCGTGATCTGCCAGTTGCCGCTGTCCCCCTGCTCGATGAGGTGGCTGAGCGTGGCCTGGGTCGTTCCTACCGTGAAAGCTTCAATGTTTCCCTGGTCGAGTTGCGTCACCCCCAGCAGCGCCACCCCCGTCTGGATCACCATGGTGTTGGACCATCCCGTGGCCGATTGCTGATTCGGCTCGAAATGACACAACCGCGCGCCGGTGTCGAGCGTGAACAACTCGATCTGCCCGGACGTGGACACCGCACTTTGCACGTCCCGGAAGCTCATGCTCTGCGTCACCTGAGCCCAGCTATAGGGGATGCCGCCCGAGCCGCCCACCATTTGATAGAGATTGCCGTCGGAGAGCACGCTGAAATACTTGTTGTTGCCGGCGAGGTCCAGGCTTGTCGCGACGGCCAAGGACTTGAACGTGGCGGCGAACGGATAGCGCGTGACCTGCTGCGTCGAGACGTTGTAGCCAAGGTAGACGGTATCGAGCACCGTGAATTCGGCGGTGCTGGCCGACGAGCCGGACCAGACGCAATTGAGCGAAGACAGGGTGACCGAAGTGGATTGGAATACGCCCGGCTTTTGATCCCAAATGGAGGTCGCCAGCGCATAGGAATTGCCGGGAGACGCACTCTGGAACTTGGTGAGCGCCGCCACATAGAGCTTGCCCGCTATCTGCGCGGCATATAGGCCTGCAATGGCCGTCGCGTTGACGGGCAGCGGCAACGTGGCCGTCATCACGCTTCCCCAGCGGTCGGAGCCCGTCTTGGTGGTCTCGACGACGTAGTTGAGGATGAGATTGTTTGCCGCGAACAGCACGATGCGGCCCGCGGAATTCAGGCCGGCCACGACCCAGCGCGCGGCCAATCCCGTGCTCATCGCGCTGTAGCCCGTGTCGCTCAACGGATCGGGAAAGAAGTTCCAGACGGTACCGTCGGTACCGACCGTGAAGACTTCGACCTGCCCCTTGCCGTTTCGTACGGCGACGATGTCTCCTCCGCCATGCACGGCCGCGGCAATCTGGTATTGCTGCATGAACTTGGTTTCGGTCTCGAGGCGCGGCGAAGAAGAATCGGTTGCCCGGGCGTAGGGCTTGGCCACGGCTTGCGCTACTGGCGTCTTAATGCTGGGAGGTTTCTGGGTCATGGCAGACAACTCCTATTGAAGTAGTCGGGCAGACCCGGTGAGGCGTGACGCACACCGTGCTCCCCGATATGGTTTCGAGATCCGCCTGCATGGGCGGAGCAAACGAAATGGACGTCTCAGCCGCGATGTTTTTGGGTAAGCGTGATCAAACCGATGCCCCGTACATCGTCTGTTCTATTCCCTTAATTCATCGTCGAGTGCCCGTTTGATCGTGATTCTTCTCGTGCACAAGGCGACGATTCGATTATCTGATTTCACGCACCTGAAATCGTTTACGTCGAGACTAATAAGCGATGCGGATAACGAACTCGGAAAGTCTCAATATGATTGCTTTCAGGCATGCGCACCCCTTGCGTCGAAATTTGAACGACGAGCGACGAGAAAGCGTCGCCGAATCAAACACGTTCGAGCTTGGCGATTTCCAGTTCGAGCAGTTCGAGCACGGCATGTCAATCACCGTGTTGCAGCACGATTGGTGCGACTTAGGTAAGCAGCGCCCGCGATTGTTTGTAAATTACACGCCAATGACGTGGTAAATAGCGGCGCTATAAGGAGGACGAGCGTAGTGGAATGTAAGGTTCATCGCTTCCCCGTAATTATTCAAAACGACACCTGCTGCGTAAACTAATGCTCCGGGGAACGAGTAAATAGCTGTTAGAGTTAACAGGTATTTTTACTACGGATAACCGCAGTTGCCGTCGTGGTCTAATTTCCCCAAACAGATCGATAATGGATCGACATCTCGCTACGAGGCATCAAGATTCAAGCAAAGCTCACATGATAGATGGGCGGCAAATGCGCCGAGATTTCTTGCCAACTTTCACCGGCGTCGTCTGAAGCCCAGAGGTCGCCTGTCGTCGAACCCATTGCCAACCGAGTACCTGTCGCATCGACGGTGAGCCCATGCCGATACACCAAATCGTAAGCGGGCGCCGACGGCAACCCCTTGGAAAAACGCTCGAACGTACGGCCCCCGTCGCTTGTGCGCGTAACGACCAAGCATCCATCGACGGGAATACGGTAGGCATCTTTAACCGCGGGCACGAACCACGCGATGTCCGGATCACGCGGATGAACGGCCACGGCAAAGCCGAAGCTCGACGGCTGCGCCTCGATGCGCGTCCAATGCTCGCCCGCATCGATCGAGCGAAAGATCGCGCAATGATGCTGCGTCCAAAGCATCTGCGGTGCCGCTAGACATTGGACGACGCGATGCGGGTCCTGCACGTTCTGCTCGTGGCGCCGCTCGGGCGGCATGTAATCGGCCTCCATACCGAGTGACGTCGGACGCCAAGTGACACCGCCATCGAACGTTTGCCACACACCGCCCGACGAGATGCCGATCGTCACATGACGGCTATCGCGCGGATCGACGAGCACAGAGTGAATGCCCGCGTGGTCATAGCCGCCGCCCGCCCACTCGCGCCGCTCGGGACGATCCCACAGTGCGCGATTCAAGGCCCAGCTTTCGCCGCCGTCGTCCGAGCGGAACAAACCGCCCGGGATCGTGCCGGCCCAAAGCGTACCGGGCTCATCAGCGCCGCCAGGTTCGAGCGTCCAAATCTGCTCGAGCGACCATAGAGGCTCGCTCGCTGTTGGGCTGCTTGGATAGTCGGTTTGCGAAGAAGCGCTTTCGTCGCTACCGGTGGTACCGACGGAAGCGGCCGACATAGTCGACTCGATTGCCATCTCGACTTCGGGCTGCGGCGGATAGACGGGAGTCGTGCAAGGCTCCCACTCGCTCGCGCCTGCACGTAGACGATGCAATTTCACGCCGAAGTGACCGAGATTGAGCGCGGCGTAAAGCGTGCCGTCGCGCGGATCGGCGAGCGCCGAACTGACGGGCTCGCCGATGAAGTGGAGCGCGACCTGTTTCCAGCGACGCGGCGCAGCACCGTCCGCGTCGAAGACGAACAAACCTTTGCGAGTGCCTACGATCAAGCGGTCGCCGTTCACAGGGAGTCTCCGTTTCTATGTCTATACGCGCGATGTCAGCCGCCCGAGAGCGCTTGTACTACGTAGATGCGACTGTCCGTACCGACCGGATCGGAAAGACGACGACGATCGCGCAGCGGCTTTCCGTCGACGAATACCGATAGATGCCGACGCAGGCCGCCTTGGTCGTCGAGGATGTAGCCACGTAGACGAGGCTCGTCCGCGAACGCAAAGGCCAATGCCTCGTCTACCGATTGAGCGGCGACGTCGCGCTCCGGCATCGGGACATGGCGTTGAATCGAGGCCGCGAAAAACAAGTGCGCCATAACGGGGGCAGCTTTTCGTATTCGAGTAGGTTCTTAAGTGTAGTCGAAGGCGATGGGGTGGATTTTGCTGCGCCGCGGCTTAGTGCGAAACATATTTGCCGTCAGCCGTGGACCAGTGAAATGTTTGACGCCACTTGCCGCCGCGTTCGCGCAATTGCCAGTCGTGGAAGCCGGCTGTGGATGTTGGAAGTACTGACAACGTATTGCTGCCGTCGTTGATATCGTGATCGCGTGTGCTGTCTTTGTGCCAATCGCCGGCGATGTCACTGTAGTACGTCATCGGCTGCGCGAAAACCAAACGAAGCGCGGTGCCGTCTATACGGAATAGATAGAGCGCTTCGTAGGACGCGCCTCCGCCGGAGTATGAAACGGACCAGCCTGCGCGGACACCTAATGCGTAGTCGCCCGCGCGGAGTTGATATGGCGCGAGATCGAAACGCAGCCATTGTTCGGGGCGTGCGTTCTCTTCGGACTTACCGTCGAGGTCATCGGGAACTTGGAGGTCCGTTGCGCTCCAATCGACGCCTTGGTCGAGTGGGTTTTCGGTGCGTGCGATCAGCTTCGGGGCGCCGTCTGGGGCGCGTTCGAAGACGCCTAGCCAGACTTGGGTTTGAGGTGTATTGGAATCGCCAGAGGGGTCGTAGCCGTCGCAATTTTGTGGCGGAGTGAATTGCAGATCCTGTTTCGCGATTTGGTCGGTCGAGGCAATGCAAACGACCGCGACGTATGCGTTCGCGCGTTGCGGCCAGGGTTTAACGCCGACTAGAACGGTGCGGGATGGGTTTTGTCCGGGGGCGAGTTGGGCGATGACGGCTTGCTTTGTGAAGCCGGGGGGAAGGCGCGTGCCGAAGCCGTCGCTTTCCTTCGCGTTGCCCATGTCCTGGTTGTATGCCGCGAGGGCCTCGGGGGTGTCGAATTTCGAAGGGACTTGGTCGAGGGAATGGGCGGTGCCGGCGGCTTGGGTGGAGGCGGCGGCGAAGAGAGTTGCTGTGGTGATGAGTAAGTTGATGAGTAGGTTTTTCATCATTCTTGGCATCGTTATCTCTTAGTCAAAGTATTAAACGAGCGAAGCGGAGTCACATTTGAAATTGAAATGCAACTGTATGACTTCTGATGGGCACGAGCACGCTTCCATTACGGACAAACATTCATGCTCGCCGATGCAGTAGGCATATGGCGTTTCCCGAGAGATCATACGCGCATCTTTCAGATAAAATGCGCGCATAAAAATTCCCGAGGGTCCAACATGCCGGTCGTCGCAGCCAGCAACTCTACGGTTTGCACCAGAGATACGCAGGTGTCATCAGATCAGGTCGCCGCAGCCAAGAAGCGGGCGGTGGTCGTATGAATTGGATTCTTGACCGCGTCGCGCTGGTCCTAACCGCCGTGGCGTGTGCGCTCGGCGCTTGGGCGTTCTATCACTACACCGGTCAGTGGTCGGGACCGATCATCATGACCATCGTTATCGCTAGCCTCTTTGCTGAGAATTATCGGCTGAGGAGGTTGCTGGCCGAACATGGGATTGAGTCGCGGTCGAGAAAGAAACGGGGGCGGGGGGTGTAAGCGGCGGTGCGGGCAGCTAGTCCGCGCCACGTGCTCCTCGGCACTTCGGAAATTCAGAGCATCCCCAGAAGGCGTTGCCGACATTCGCACCTTGCTTGGCAATACGCCTCATCATCGCGCTGCCACAGCGCGGACAACTCGGCCCGGCCATATGCGTAGCCGCGGACGTTGCCAATTGCGCGGTGGGAGCAGGCGTGACGCTGTTGACGGACACCGGAGTCTTGCGTGGAGCAGCACGCGACTTGCCGATCATCGCTGCGAGCGTGGTCCCATCGATTAATTCGATGTTCTTTCCCTCTGCAAACTCATGCGCGTCGCGAGTGAAGACGCCGGATGTCACGACGAATCCACCTGCTGCGCCTTTGGCCGCCATTACGCCGTATAGCTCGCGGACGACGATGACCGATACCTTGAAAGCACGCCACTGCTTGCATTGCACCAGGAATACTTCGCTGCCCTTCCGAAGCGTCAAGTCGAGCCGCCATCGGCACCGCCGCCGCCTGCTTCGGTTACTACGAACCCGCGCATGCGGAAGACTTCGCCGACCAGTAATTCGAAGTCACGCCAATTTATGTTGCGCAGGGCATCGGGAAATTGAGTTTGGGCTGCGTCGTGGACCAAGCGCACTCTCTTGCGTCGACCGAAGTATGAAGCGGCAGCGCCCGCTAGCAAAGCCAATGGAATCAAGTATTGGCCGAACGTGGCGAGAACCTTGATCATTTGATGCACGACCATCTGACCCACCTGCGCCATAGCGACGTTGGTCGATACGCCCGCTGTCGCAAAGCGGTGGAGAACGGCGTAGGTCACGGCGGCAAGGATGACGCTCAGCCACCAAGGAAGTTTCGCGGCTACGACGACTAGGTCGTCAAAGGGACTCGTGCTTTTTCTTCTCGGCATCGTGACCTTCGTTTATTGGACGGCGTTGAGCAATGCGGGGCTACCGCGTCCAGATTTGTTGTCAAGCAGGAACACCTGTTCTTTAATCTCCGGCGGCCCGGGCGCACGTGTTGCCTGACACTTCAAATCCAGGCGGACATTCAGGCGTACTAAAAATACCGACCCGACCATTGCAGCCCAACCTATCGACACCCGTCGGGCAGGTGATTGACGCGGCCGGCGCCGAAGTCTCATACGTGGGACTCATGGAGGTACGGACCGCAGGATTAACAGCGGTCGCGCCTGCATGCACCGGCGTCGCCTTCGGATGAATGACGCGAAAATGCGCATGCGCAAAAGCGCGTCTACTCTGAGAATATGCGGCTGCGGGTCGCTGCGCGGCGGCAACGTTTGAGGGCAAATCTTTATGGACGTGCGGGAAGACCGCTTTGAACGTATATGCTGCCGCGAGCAGCGCAAACAATATTGGCGTGTATCGAAGCAGCCCGCTTATCCATCGCCCAGGTCCGCGAGGAACGTCTCGTGAATGCACCGGTACGAAGACGCTCGGCGTCGCACGACCGGCCGTGTACTCTGTTCGAACCCGTTCAGTCAAAGGTGCTTGCGGTACCACCTCACGACGTGTTGGCCGCGCGTGCTCCACTGTCCTCATGAATGAGTCTCGGCGATCGATGACAACGATCGGTGTCGCTTCGTAGCCGGCATTGGGCAAAGCTGCGGCGCCTATCTGCGGCTTATCGAGCGTATGACTGCTGTAATCGACAGCGGGCTTGGGGAGAGGCAACCTAATGTATCGTCGAGTCTGTGCCAAATCACGCATCCAAGACAGTCGCCATGGATTCAGACGCGGCGCTCCGAGCAAATCACCGATTTGATCGGAACCGCATATGGCGACACGGCTATCCTGTCGAATATCGAACTCGGAGTCAGGGTGAATGCGTGGCTCAAAGACAACGGCACCCTTCGGGAAAGGGACGTCGACACCGTTACGAAGAAATCTCGACATTTCGTCACGGAGACTCTGATTGTTATCAAGTGCTTGTCGATACCCATTCTTCCACAGGGCGGTAGTTCCGTCTGGACGCGTCACCTCCCAGTCGCCATTCTGCCCGCCCTTAACAGGCGAGCGCCAACCCTTGACTTCGAACTGTAACGTCGTGGACTCGGTTCCGACAAGAATGTCGACCTGCTGATTGCCGATCCATATGTCACAGAAGATGACTGCCTGCTTTTCGTGCTCGATAAGCCAATCAAGGACGCGAGACAGCACGATTTCCTCGGAGCGTTGGCGCCTCTTTCGTTTGCCGACGTACAGTTCGATATTTGGCATGTTTTGGATGGCATGATGCGGCTGAGCTAAGGCGCTTAGAATCAATGAGCCGTACGAAGGCATCGACGCGACAGGACGCCTGACATTTCAATAACAGTCGATTCTATAGACTAGATAAGCCCGAGCTTACAACATCTTCCATATAGTCACTAGCAACCGATCAATCTCGACGGGGCATAGCGTATCGACGAGCGGAAATGCAGAACGTGATTGGGCGATGCAGCCAAACCTCATCGCGGCGCAGTCCGGGGCTTGGTTGACGATTAGGTTTCACCCATCTTTATCGCCGCACCTCGCAATGGCGAAATTACTCGTCGATTCCCCTTCAGACAGCCTTAACTCCTGCCGTTAACGAGTGATCTTGTCTTTTGCGTCCGACGGGAACAGAAAACCACTTCGCCACATTTCTTGTGGCTGAAAGTTTCGCGACTAAAAAATCTGCATGCAGAGTGGGCGATCGTGACCATTTTCGATGATGTCTTCCAGCATTACCTGCCCACAAAGGCTGCATACGCGCACGTTCCCGGAGCCAACACGACACCGGCACTGAAAGCGCTCAGACAAGACATATCGTCCTTCCTAAAGGAATGCTTGGGCCGAGCCGGTCACGATCCGGAAGACTTCCGCATTCATGGCTCAGCAGGAGAGCCAAATCGGATGTTTGCACGCGTGCCATGGGTAGCGATTTTCAAGCGGTCGATCACCCTGCATGCGAGCGAGGGTTACTACATCGTATTCCTGTTCGCCGAAGACATGTCGTCTGTAACCATATCGCTGAATCAAAGCTACACGGCTTTCAAACAACGGTATGCGGCGAAGGACCTAGCGTACTTGAAGCTTGAGGATTGCGCGAGGGCGGCTTATGGCGAGGTATCGTCAGCACCACAAAGATTTCGGTCGGGCAGAATCGATCTGCACACCAACGGCGACCTCGCGAAGGGATACGAGGTGGGCGCGATTCTCTCGCGAACTTATTTCGCCGAAGCGATGCCGTCAATGGCTGAGATCGAGAGCGATGTGCGCGAACTCTTGAATGCTTACTTGAAACTTGCGAGCCGCTATCCGTCGACACTCATTGGACTGGATGTTGGTGTGGCCGCGTCGGAATTGAGTGACGCAGTGCATAGCCTCTCGGCGAAAGCGCCGCCGGTTGCGTCGACAACGGGACCGCAACCCCGTACGGCGATGGGTAAGTCCAGAGGAAGGGACGTTTATGTGCGGTCACCGGACATCGCTGCACGTGCCCTTGCCATAGCGAAATCCTCTTGCGCGCTGTCAACCGCGAACGACCCGCACACGTCGTTCACATCGGCAAGAACGCAACGGAATTATGTTGAAGCTCATCATCTGATTCTCTTCAGCTTGCAAAGCGAGTTCGAACACAGCCTCGATGTCGAGGAGAACATCGCCGCGCTCTGCCCCAACTGCCATCGGATGCTTCACTACGGGAGGGCCGCCGAAAAGGTGAAAGCGCTCAAGTTCTTACACGATGCACGAAGCGCGGACCTCCGGGGCAGAGGCATCGATGTAGACTTCGATCGCCTGAAGAAGATGTACAAGAGCCTGTCTGAGGAAGATTGAGGCCGTTTGCGCTCGCGCGATTGCGAGTCGTAAAGGCCGGCCGTTGACGTGGTAGATACCTCTGCCAAAGTATTCCTTTCGTCATCGAGGCCGTGATCGCATGTGCCGTCCGTGTGTCGATCGCCGGCAACGACGACAGCGCGCACCGTCGCAGCCTCGACAGGCGATCGGATGCACGACGCGGCTATAATCCTTCGACAAAAATGATCGGCGAGTCACAGTGAGAGAGTGAGCACCGATCACGTCAACGGAAAAAAAATCAATGACGATGGCCGATAGTCATACCGCTTCACCTGTTGCCGGTGATAACCGAGCACTAGAAGATGCCCTCGCGGGCCTCCAAGCGACAGCCTCGCAGGTCGGTGCCACATGCATCAATGACGCACGCGCAAGGCTTCAATACGCGCGCGACATCGCTGCGGTTCCGAACGAGCTCCGTGCCGCGATCGATGCTGGGCGCATCTCTATTCGCGAAGCAACAGCCCAGGCGGTAGCAATGCGAAATCAAATCATGGAATTTGCACGCCGTCGAAGCAGCCCGACCGCCCACGCGTATGCGATGCGATTGAAGCGCGAGGGACGCAGTGTTTCGGAACTATCGGAGAAGTACGCACAGCGGCTCTACGGCAGTACTTTTTCCGCACTGTCAGAACAGCGTCAAGCGAGCGTATTCAAGGAAATCATTCAAGCAACGGGGCGGCCTGACGAAGGCGTTATGCGGTTGGCGGGACAGTTGGGGCGAGCCGGCCGCCGACTGTTGTTGGTGTCGCTCGCAGTCGCTGTTTATGAAGTCGCTGAAGCCGACGACAAGCCGCGGGAACTCGCACGGCAAGGCGCCTTGGCCGGCGCCGGTTTTATCGGTGCCTGGGCGGCCGGTAGTGCAGCGGTTGCGGTGGGCGTATGCGCAGCGACAGCGCCGGTTTGCGTGGGGGCAATTGTGTTCGTTGGTGGCTTGCTCGCGACCTATGGCGCGGATGCCGGTCTCGACTCTTTATATCCACGCCCGACTAGGTGATCGCCGTGACGGAACCGTTGAACCTCGAACGGCGCGCTCCGGTGTGGGAAGCGCTCTCCGAACTGTTTGTCGGCAAAGAGTTGCAGGACTACGACTACGAAGCGATCGCGGAAACGCTACGTCAGTCTGGGTATTCGCTCGACGAACTGGAGAAGATGCTTCGCGAGGAAGTTGCGCCGGTTTTTCGTAGCAATCTCTCTCCGCTCGCCGTGCCGGAAATGGAAGGGTGGGCGCGGGAGGCGGTTGTGAAAGATGTGCGGGCTTATCTTGCGCGCGAGAGGGCGGGGTTGTTGCGGATTTTGGCGCGCTTTGTCGCATCCGGGGCGCTGCCGAACGTGGTGAGTGATCGGTGGCTGAAGATTCGGTCGCGGCTTTCGTTGATAGCGCCGGAGTAGAGTTGCGCGACTATCGGCAGGAGCAAACGGAAAGCCTTCTAAGCCAGTCGGGTTGGGTGGCAAGCCACCAAGAAACGCCAGGACGTGACAGTCGGCGAAGCATGGGAACAGTACGGCGCATCGGCCGCTTGGCAAGGCCCACCCAACGCAACCGTCAATGATCTTCGAGTACGTCTAGCTACCTGCAGCTAATGCTGAACTGGCTTCGCTTCCGAGTCGCCCTAGCACGCATCGACGTCGACGCCGACTTCTGTAAATCGCAAACTTCTGTTCCGCCTGCAATGCCGCGGGGCCGGCGAAGTCGACAGCAACGTCACGAGCCACCGCAAGGCGCCGCGGCATTCAAGCTCTCCCCGTCTCCACGCTCCGCTGTGAATTTCCTCGCGCGCCGTGTTTAAGGTGGGCCGCCATACGCTGGCGTTTTATGCAGCGCGAACCCAGCCAAGACACTCACCCGGCAGTACCTGTCGTAGTGTCTCCGCATTGTGCCGCTCCTGGTCGTCAATAGGAAAATTCTGCATTATCCTGTCGTCTTTTACCACGGATCGGCCGTACCAATGCCCACGAACAACAGCGAAGGCGGAATCCTCACCATCAAGGAAGTTGCCGAGTACCTGAAGGTCACGGAACGGACGATCTACCGTCTGGCGGCGGCCAAGAAGATCCCGGCCTTCAAGGTCGGCGGGACGTGGCGCTTCCGGACGGCTGACATCAACGGCTGGATTGCGGCCCAGTCGAAGAAGCCGGAGGTGAAATGAGTGCCCGCCCGGCTTTCCCCTCGAGGACGAGTGCCTGATGGAGATCATCGACAACATCAACCGTCTGCTCGGTGACGACCTGAAGCAGACTCTCCTGCCCGGCGCAAAGCTGAAAGTCGCAGCCTCCTGCTTCTCGATGTACGCCTACGAGTCGTTGAAGGCAGAGCTGGAGAAGATCGAGGAACTGAGCTTCATCTTCACTGCGCCCACCTTCGTCGCGGATGAAGTGACCGACAAGATTCGCCGCGAGCGCCGGGAGTTTCACATTCCCAAGCTCGACCGCGAGCGCAGCCTCTACGGCAGCGAGTTCGAGATCCAACTTCGCAACCAGCTCACGCAGCGCGCCATCGCGAAGGAATGCGCTGACTGGCTGCGTCGCAAGGCAAAGTTCCGCAGCAACCGTAGCAAGGCCCCGATGCAGCAGTTCGCCTGCGTGCAGTCGGCGGAAGCGAGCGCCGCCTACCTGCCGCTGCATGGCTTCACCGCCGTCGATCTAGGCTACCAGCAGGGCAACGCCGTTTCCAATCTGGTCAACAAGATGGATGAGCCGGGCTTCACGACCACCTACCTGAGCCTGTTCGATCAGATCTGGAACGATCCGGGGAAGCTCGAGGACGTCACCGCGCAGATCTGCGACCACATCGCTTCGGTGTATCAGGAGAACTCTCCGGAAGGCATCTACTTCCTGATGCTCTACAACATCTTCAACGAGTTTCTCGACGACATTAGCGAAGACGTCCTGCCCAACGACCGCACGGGCTATCAGGACACGCTGATCTGGAACAAGCTCTTCAACTACCAGAAAGACGCGGCCACCGGCATCATCAACAAGCTGGAAACCTACAGCGGCTGCATCCTCGCTGACAGTGTTGGCCTCGGCAAAACCTTCACCGCGCTCGCGGTCATCAAGTATTACGAGTTGCGCAATCGGTCGGTGCTGCTGCTGTGCCCGAAGAAGCTGGCAGACAACTGGCTCAACTACAACCGCAACCTCAAGACCAACGTCTTCGCCCGCGACCGCTTCAGCTACGACGTCCTCTGTCACACGGATTTGAGCCGCACGAGCGGCGAATCCTTCGGCACACCGCTCAACCGTATCAACTGGGGCAACTACGATCTCGTCGTCATTGACGAATCGCACAACTTCCGCAACGACGACGCCTACAAGGACAAGGAAACTCGCTACCAGAAGCTGATGAACAAGGTCATCCGCGAAGGCGTAAAGACCAAAGTGCTGATGCTCTCGGCCACGCCGGTCAACAATCGCTTCACCGACCTGCGTAACCAGCTTGCACTAGCCTACGAAGGCGATTCGGAAAACCTCAGCAAGAAGCTGCGCACCAGCAAATCGGTGGAGGAAGTTTTCCGCAACGCGCAAAAGGCATTCAATGCATGGTCGAAGCTGCCACCAGAAGAACGCACGCCGCGGGCGATCCTGGATGCGCTGGACTTCGATTTCTTCGAACTGCTGGACAGCGTAACCATCGCGCGCTCGCGCAGGCACATCCAGACCTTTTACGACACCAAGGACATCGGGCATTTTCCCGAACGCCGCAAGCCCTTGTCGTTCCATTGCGCCTTGACCACGCGGTCAGACGTGATGAATTTTAACGAGATTTTCGAACAGCTGACCAAACTCATGCTGGCGGTGTATGCACCGGCCAAATACATCTTTGCAAGCAAACGGCAGCAATACATCGATCGCTACAACGCGCAATCTGGCGACGAGAAGGGCAACCTGAGTCTGGAAGGCCGTGAAAGCGGCCTGCAACGCTTGATGACCGTGAACCTGCTCAAGCGGCTGGAAAGCTCAGTCCAGTCATTCCGTCTCACGTTGCAATCCCTGCAAGCCAATCATCAGAACGCGCTGGAGAAGATTGCTGGCCACAAACAGACCGGCAGCGCTGCCAGTGTGGCGGACTTGACCGAAGTATTGGAAGACCTCGACACCGAGGAAGACGACCTGCTCGATGAACTCGATCAGGGCAGTGACATCGGCGGGAAGGTCAAGATCAATCTGGCCGACATGGACTTGCCCTCGTGGGAACACGACCTCAAGGTCGATCTCGCCAACATCGAGGCGCTGCTGGCATCGATGTCCAAGATTACCCCAGCCGACGACGCCAAGCTCCAGCACCTCAAAGCCCTTGTGCTGGAGAAGATCGCGAACCCCATCAACCCCGGCAATCGCAAGGTGCTGATCTTCACCGCCTTCGCGGACACGGCAGACTATCTCTACGCCAACCTCTCGCCAGAACTGCTGGCTAGCCAGAAACTGCACACCGGCAAGGTTACGGGCAGCGACCGACCCAAATCCACCTTGCCCAGGGCATATGACTTTCAGGAACTATTGACGCTATTCTCGCCGCGTTCCAAAGAGAAGGCCATCGTGCTGCCAAACGAACCGGCGGAAATCGACGTACTCGTCGGCACCGACTGCATCTCCGAAGGCCAAAACCTTCAGGATTGTGACTACGTCATCAACTACGACATCCACTGGAACCCGGTGCGCATCATCCAGCGGTTCGGGCGCGTGGATCGCATTGGCTCGCCTAACCGTAGCATCCAATTGGTGAACTACTGGCCCGACATCTCGCTGGACGAATACATCAACCTCAAAGAGCGTGTCGAGAACCGGATGATGATTGTGGATGTGTCCGCCACTGGCGACGACAACGTCATCTCCGCGCAGGCCAACGACATGTCCTACCGCAAGGAACAACTGCGCCGCCTGCAGGAGGAAGTCATCGAGTTGGAAGACCTGAAGACCGGCGTCTCCATAACCGACCTCGGCCTCAACGACTTCCGCATGGACTTGCTGAACTACGTCAAGACCCACGGTGAACTCGACAGGTCGCCCAACGGCCTGCACGCCATCGTGCCTGCTAACTCCGATTTGGGCCTCGCGCCCGGCGTCATCTTCACGCTGCGCAATCGCAATTCGGGCGTGAACCCGCCCGCGAATCTGCCCCAGCACAACCGGCTGCACCCGTACTACCTCGTTTACATCAACAACGACGGCGAGATCGTCCACGACCACACCGAAGTCAAGCGCCTGCTCGATCTGGCACGCACCTGCTGCAAGGGACAAGCGGAACCGATTGCCGACGCCTGCCAACGTTTCAACAAGGCCACTGCAGACGGTCGCAGGATGCAGCCGTACTCCGGCCTCTTGAGCAAGGCGATCCGCTCGATGATCGAGGTGAAGGAAGAGAAAGACCTCGACAGCCTATTCACCGGCGGCAAAACCACGGCGCTCACGCACACTATCAATGGGCTGGACGACTTCGAGCTGATCGCCTTTCTGGTGATACAGGAGGCCGAATGACCGAAGCTCGCCTCACATCGCAGCACCCGGCGTTCATCGCGTATCCCTCGCAGGCCGCCTTTGGCCGCACGCTACCGAAGAACAAAGTGTACGAGCATAGCGGCGCCAATGCCCGGTTGAAAGACCTGTTCGTCAAGCAGGTGGAGCAGATAGTTTGGGCATTCAAGCTAGCCCCGGAAACACTCCGTCTGCCCGCGCGCCCCGGCGTGCCGGAGATTCAGGTGTTCGCCCTCCAGCTCAAGACCCCGGAACTGCGCCACGAAGTGCTGCGCTGCATCGACGGAGCCATCCCATTTCCCATCCTGTTCGAGCTGACCTTCGATGGCAGAACGCAGGTAATCGCCGCCTACAAGCGGCCTAGTGAATCCGACGCCGGCCGCTGGGTGCTTTCCGACTACTTTGCGACGGACTGGCTGCCAATCGGATGCCCGCGCACGGTCATGCCCGTGGCCCTGCACATGGGCGGACTGTACGAGCAACTGCTGCATCGGCTGATTCCCTTGTCCGTGCGGTCACAGGAATCGCTGGTCGATCTGGTGGCGCGCGTGGAGCTGGCGCAGGCCAAGCAGCGCGAGCTGGACAAGACTATGGCCCTGCTGGCGAAGGAAAAACAATTCAATCGCAAAGTGGAGATTAACGCCGCCGTGCGACAACTCAAATCCGAACTAGAAGAAGTCAGACGATGACCCTCGGCGGTCGCAGGACAATGATTCAGGACGAGAAGATGGAAAAACTTAAAATGCATTCACCCAGCCTGGCCGAAGACAACATCGAGCGCATCCGCGAGTTGTTTCCCGGCTGCGTGACAGAAGCCCAAGGAGAAGACGGCAGCGTGAGGCTGGTGGTG
Source organism: Trinickia acidisoli (assembly GCF_017315725.1). Lineage (NCBI taxonomy): Bacteria > Pseudomonadati > Pseudomonadota > Betaproteobacteria > Burkholderiales > Burkholderiaceae > Trinickia > Trinickia acidisoli. Next base: position 233,741 of record NZ_JAFLRG010000001.1, on the reverse strand, counting down.
GATTTCGACCAGCTCAAGCAGGAGCTTTCGGCATCCGTTGTCGAAGGCCCGCAGGAACGCTACCAACTGAGCTGGCCCGGCAAGCGTGAGGCCCTACTAACGGCTAATGCCCCGGTTGCCAAGACCCTGCGTCCGGCGCGCAAAGAGAGCGAGGATTTCGACACGACGAAGAATCTGTTCATTGAAGGGGACAACCTCGATACGTTGAAACTGTTGCAGGAAACGTACCTTGGTAAGGTCAAGATGGTTTATATCGACCCTCCGTACAACACAGGGAACGATTTCGTCTACCGCGACGATTTCGCGGAAGATGCGCAATCCTTTCTGGCTCGCTCCAATCAAATCGGTGACGGCGGGGCTCGGCTAGTCGCAAATGTAGATACTAACGGGCGCTTTCACTCTGATTGGTTGTCGATGATCTATCCCCGGATCAAGCTTACGAGAAATCTTTTGTCTGACGATGGGGTTATTTTCATCTCCGCTGACGACAACGAGGTTGCGAATCTCGTTCGCCTTTGCGATGAGATATTCGGTGAGGATAACTTCGTCGCGAACTTCGTGTGGGAGAAGCGAACGAATAGAGAAAACCGAAAGGTTGTTTCGTCTCGGCACGACTATGTTGTTTGCTACTCAAAGCGTCAAGTACAGGGAGTGCGCCCTCTCAAGCAGTTGCCCATGTCGGCAAAGGCGCTGGCGAACTACAAGAACCCAGACAACGATCCGCGCGGGCCTTGGAAGTCTGACCCAGCTACAGCTCAGGCCGGACACGGCACCAAGGACCAGTTTTACGTGCTGACTGCTCCGAATGGGAAGCGGCACGAACTTGAAAGCGGCCGGTGCTGGCTCTACACCCAGAAGGTAATGAACAGGGAAATCGCCGACGGCAAGATATGGTTCGGCAAGGACGGGAACGGCGTTCCTCGTGTCAAGACCTATCTTGAGGCCAAAGACCGGGGTCTTACTCCGGAGAGCATCCTGTTCGCAGAGGAAGTCGGCACTAACGAGAGTGCCAAAAACATTCTCAAGGAGTTGTTCTCCGAAAAATCGGTTTTCGACACACCAAAGCCCGTCGGATTGATTCAAACGCTCATTCAACTCGCTTGCGATGACGGGATCGTGTTGGATTTCTTCGCCGGTTCAGCAACGACGGCAGAGGCGATGCTCGAATTAAATGCAGTCGACGGAAAAAATCGGCGATTCATTCTGGTCCAGCTTCCCGAAATTCTGAGCACGGAGAGCGAAGCCTACAAGGTCGGCTATAGGACTATCTCGGATCTGGCTATGGATCGCATCCGGTTGGCTGGGCGACGGGCGCGAGGTCGCGAAGCGAGCGAAACGTGGAACAAAGACGTCGGTTTCCGCGTCCTCAAGATCGACACCTCGAACATGTCCGATATCTATTACGCGCCTGATGTGTTAGACAAGGCCAACCTTGATCTATTCGTAGACAACATCAAGCCCGACCGCACCGCGGAAGACCTCCTGTTTCAGGTGATGCTGGACTGGGGGATTGACCTCGCCTTGCCTATCGAAAAGAAGGACATCCACGGCAAGGATGCGTTCTTCGTCGATGGCGACACGTTGGCCGCTTGCTTTGATGCCAATGGCGGGATCGACGAACCCTTCGTTAAAGAGTTGGCCATGGCGAAACCGCTGCGCGTGGTGTTCCGCGACGCCGGGTTCAAGGACAGTGCGACCAAGATCAACGTGGAGCAAATCTTCAAGCTGCTGTCGCCTTCCACTGAAGTGAAGAGCATCTGACGGGCACCGCGATGAAACTGAAGTTCAAGACACAGGCATACCAGACCGCCGCCGTTCAGGCCGTGATGGACTGCTTCAAAGGGCAACCGCCCGCGTCAAATGAGGCGATCAGCTACCGCATCGACCCCGGTAAGGCCAAGGCTGAGATGGACAGCCTGTTTTTCGAAGCTGGGTTCAAGAACGCCGATCTGATGCTTTCCGACAGGGCCCTGCTTGACAACATCCAGCGGGTACAGCGTCAGCAGAATCTGCCCATCTCCGATGCCCTGGCCAAGACTAAGATCGCCCGGGTAAACCTCGATGTCGAGATGGAAACGGGCACGGGCAAGACGTACTGCTACATCAAGACCATTTTCGAGTTGAACAAACAGTTCGGCTGGAGCAAGTTCATCATCGTGGTGCCCAGCATTGCTATCCGCGAAGGCGTGAGCAAGTCGCTGGAGATCACCGCCGAGCATTTTCTGGAGAGCTATCAGAAGAAGGCGCGCTTCTTCATCTACAACTCTAAACAGTTGCACCAGTTGGAAAGCTTTTCATCGGATGCGGGCATCAACGTTATGGTCATCAACGTGCAGGCATTCAATGCCACCGGCAAAGACAACCGCCGCATCTACGATGAGTTGGACGACTTCCAATCACGCAAACCAATTGATGTTATCAGCGCCAACCGCCCGATTCTAATATTGGACGAGCCGCAGAAGATGGAAGGCGGCAAGACCTTGGATTCGCTGGTCAATTTCAAGCCATTGGTGATGCTGCGCTACTCAGCCACGCACAAGACCACGCACGACAAGATTCACCGGTTGGATGCGCTGGACGCCTACAACCAGAAGCTGGTAAAGAAGATTGCCGTGCGCGGCATTTCGGTGAAAGGGCTGGCGGGTACAGCGGGCTACCTCTATCTGCAATCCATCGAGATTTCGACCAAGAAGCCACCCGAGGCCCGGGTGGAGTTCGAGCAGAAGCTGGCAGGTGGGAAGATCAGGCGCGTGGTGCGCAAGCTCGTCAAGGGCGACAATCTGTTCGCCGAGAAATTTTCCAACGAACTGGATCAGTATCGTGGCTTCGTTGTCTCTGACATCAACGCCAATACCGATACCCTGAGCTTCACCAATGGGGTGGAGTTGACTGTGGGTGATGCCTTGGGCGATGTGACCGAAGCCGCGTTGCGCCGCATCCAGATTCGGGAGGCGGTCAAGGCGCACTTCGACAAGGAACAGGCGCTGTTCCAGCAAGGCGTGAAGGTGCTAACCCTGTTCTTCATCGACGAGGTGGTCAAGTACCGCGACTACACGACGGCAGACGGCAAAGGCGAATACGCTCGCATCTTCGAGGAAGAATACAACGAGTACCTGAACGAGATGCTCGATCTGGACGAGACGGCCTATGTCAAGTACCTGAAAAACATCTCGGCGGCCAAGACCCACAGCGGGTACTTCTCCATCGACAAGAAGAGCAAGCGCCAGGTAGATTCGGACGTTGCGACGCGTGGCGAGAATGCTGGCCTGTCCGACGACGTGGATGCCTACGACTTGATCCTGAAAGACAAGGAACGGCTGCTATCGCTGTCCGAGCCAGTGCGCTTCATCTTCTCGCACTCAGCGCTGCGCGAGGGCTGGGACAACCCGAACGTATTCGTCATCTGCGCACTCAAGCACAGCGACAACACCATCTCGCGGCGGCAGGAGGTAGGGCGCGGCCTGCGCCTGTCGGTCAATCAGCAAGGTGACCGGGTGGATCACCCTGCCATCGTCCACGACGTGAACGTGCTGACCGTGGTCGCCAGCGAAAGCTACAAGGACTTCGTGGCGGCGCTGCAAAAGGACATCAGCGATTCGCTATCCGCCCGGCCAAGGTTGGCGAACGAGGAATACTTCACCGGCAAGGTGCTCAAGACGCCGGCTGGCGATGTGCCGGTGACGCCGCAACTGGCGAAGCAAATCTATCGCTATCTGGTCAAGAATGACTACACCGACGATTTAGATCGGATCGCCGCCGCATATCACGATGCCAAGAAAGCCGGAACGCTGGCTGACTTACCGGAAGACTTGAGGCCGCACGCCGAGCAGGTGTTCCAGCTCATCGACAGCGTGTTCAGTGCCAGCCAGTTGCCCGACATCGGTGACGACCGCCGCCCGAAGAAAAACCCGCTCAATGCCAACTTCGACAAGCAGGAGTTCAAGGCACTGTGGAGCCGCATCAACCACAAGGCGGCCTATAGCGTCGAGTTCGACTCGGACGAGCTGGTGCAGAAGGCAGTAAAGGAAATCGACTCCAGCCTGCGCGTCACTCCGCTGCAATACACCATCCAGCATGGCGAGCAGGCCGCCGCTGTCAGTTACGACGGGATCAAGGACGGCAATGCCTTCGAGCTAAAGTCCACCGAAACCGAGACCAATCGGAGCTCAATCCACTCAGCCGTCAAGTACGATCTGATCGGCAAGCTGGCCGAAGGCACGCAACTGACACGGCGAACGGTGGCGGAAATCCTCAAGGGGATCAACGTCGCGGTCTTCGCACAGTTCAAGACCAATCCGGAGAGCTTTATCGCCGAGGCCATACGGCTAATCAACGAGCAGAAGGCCACCGTCATCATCGAGCATCTGGCCTACGACCCGGTCGAGGATAAGTTCGATCTCGACATCTTCACCGCCGGACAGACCAAGCAGGATTTCAGCAAGACCGGAGATAAGCTGCAACGGCACATCTATGACTACGTGCTGACCGACTCGAACATCGAGCGCAATTTCGTGAAGGAGCTGGATACCAGCAGCGACGTAGTTGTGTACGCCAAGCTTCCACGCGGCTTCCTGATCCCCACGCCGGTGGGCGATTACAACCCGGACTGGGCCATCAGCTTCAAGGAAGGCGCGGTCAAGCACATCTACTTCGTGGCCGAAACCAAAGGCTCGATGTCGTCGATGGAACTGCGGGAAATCGAGAAAACCAAGATCAAATGTGCCCGCAAGTTCTTCGAGGAAATGAATCGCCGTTTCGCTCCGGAAAACGTGAAGTACGACGTGGTAGACAGCTTTGGCAAGTTGATGGAAGTGGTGAGCTAGTCAACAAGATATTGGAAATACGGTTTCACCCGAGCTAGTCACAACTCCGACTGATGCCACGTCGACGGTTGCTGTGCCTGCAATTACAGCGACCGTCGCAACGGCAACCGTGACGGTCGCCCTGGGGGGGCACTTGAAACGCACACGGCACGCGATCGTGGCGAACGCCCAGGCGAGTCCGTGTGCCAGTCGCTTCTGCCTCGTGTCTCCTCTAAGCCAATATGCCAAGATTTTTCCACTGCGGGTTACCTTGAGCTAGCGAGTCGTCCGGAATAAGGGGCGGTGTGTAAAAATGCCCAACGCTCGATCTCGCGTAAGCGCGAATTTAAGCGCACCTAGAATCGGAAGCTGAACGAGCGCAGGCTTGCGTCCGCAACTACAACTTGCGGACGCAACCGCAACACAGAACGAAGTTGATTTCCTTCCGCTGCGGGTGACCAGCGTGACCGCGGCGGGCAAGCGCAAGTTTGACGCCGAAGGTAAGCGCAAGCTGATTGAAGCCTGCCTGCAGCCGGGCGCGTCAATTGCCGGACTGGCGTTGAAGGCTGGCGGAACGCGAACCAACTGCATAAGTGGATTCAATTGCGCGAACGCGCGAATGCCGCTGCTGCGACGGTAAGCGTCGAGGCGTTGCCATCGGCATTCGTGCCGGTCGTCGCGATCAACGAAGTGGCGCCGGTGCGCACGAACCCCGAGCCGGTGAGCGTGCGGCGATCGTCGCACGGATACGAACCGGGGAAGACAGCGACGCCGGCGCGGCTATCGGCGCAGTTGCCCAACGGCGTGACGCTGCAGCTCGAATGCGCCGCACACGATGGCACTCTCGTGAAGGCGATGGTCGAAGCGTTGGGAGACAACCTCCCGGCGCGTAATATCGGCGCCACATTGACCTCCGCAGCGATCAAATTTATAGTAGCCCAAGGTATTACCTTTTGCTACGGAGATCGGATCATGACGACAGCGACATCGATCAAGCTCGATGACGAACTGAAAGGTCGGATACAACACCTGGCTGAAGCGCGCCGGCGCACCCCGCACTGGATCATGCGTGAAGCCATCGAGCAGTACGTCGTGCGCGAGGAAAAGCGGGAGACGTTGAACCACGATACGCTCAAAGCGTGGGACGAGTTTCAAGCGACAGGCCTACACGCGACCGCAGACGAAGTAGATAAGTGGCTTGCGAGTTGGGGCACTGAAAACGAACTGCCGGCGCCCGAATGCCACAAGTGATCCTTGCAGCAGCAGCTATCCAGGACATGCAACGACTGCGCCATTTCTTGCAACCGAAGAACCCTGACGCCGCGAGGCGCGCTGGCGAAGCGATCAGACAAGGCGTGCGTGCCCTCGGTAGCCATCCTCGAATGGGGCGCCTAGTGGAAGACTTACCCGAGCAGTATCGGGAGTGGCCCATCGATTTTGGGGATAGTGGTTACGTGGCCCGATATCGCTTCGACGGCGATACCGTCACGATCTTGGCTGTGCGGCATCAGAAGGAAGCGGGGTATTGATCGCGGGATCAACATAATCCACTTGACTATCAGGCGCCCCCCATAAACGCAGCACTGCCGCAGACGAATTCACTGTCGCGACATAATCAGCGGCAAGATGCGCACCGATGCGAATGTTGACTAGCCGTGCGGATTGCCCCTATTTCGTCAGCAGCGACAGCTCGAAGCAAGACGTCGGTATCACCAGTCCCTTTCATGCGTTACCGGCCCCGGATTTAGCGCCGGCTTCGGCTATCGCTTCGTTGATTTCCTCGATGCTCAATCGAACGCCGTTCGTCTTGCTTTTAAGGATACCGCGCAGATCCCGGAAAGAACCTTCGGGGTGCACGGCCCTCAACTCGACGCGGCCGTCAGGCAGCAAATCCAGCTCGATCGTTTCGCCGGGCTTGATGCCAAGGTGCTGCATCACCTCCTTCCAAAACGTTACTTGGTTCCGCGCGGTGACCGTTAGTGTGCTCATAGGATTACCCCGTCGGTTACTCTGCGACGACATACTCGCCCATCCTCAACTCACAACAAACCCCGACTTCTCACCAATGCGTTTCCCCAATGTCAGGAAATCGTCGTAGCAAGCCCTGACGGCCTCTACATGCGCTCCGATCGCCCCATCAGCGGGTTTGAGAAAGAACATGGGTTTATGGGCGTCCATCGCCAGGGGCATAAGGGACCGATAGTGCTTCAACAACGACAAGCAGAACGGATCCTTTTCAACCACCGGTGGCTTGGCGACGGGTTTATCCAGCACTGCATTCCGATACACCCCCGGGATACGATCCATCCAGCGCTGATATGCCTTCACGGGGCGGCTGTCACGCACGCCATGCTGCATGACGACATAGCCAAGAGGCTGCATTTCCCCAGCCGGGGTATCGATTCCCGCATTGGCGGGTAGTTCGCCCAATCGCTTTTGCCAGCCTTTTCGCCAATCACGCAGAGTAGGTCCGAGATTGCGAAGCCCCTGCAGCGAAAACAAGTCCGGCGCCAAGGGCAAAACCACTTGCTCCGCAGCGATCAACGCCGCTCGATTGATGGCACCGAGGTTAGGGCCGACATCGATCAAAATGAGCTCGGCCTGCATACTTTCCGCAGCCTGATGCATGATGCGATGGAAGGCAGTAATGATACGAAACGCTGCCACGTCTCCGCCCAAACACTTTGGCCAATTCTCGGATAGCAGATCTTCGAATCGCGACAAGGCGAGATTACCCGCCACGAGGCCGATCCTTTGGGTCACCTTCTCAACATGAGGCGCGGCGATATCGCCGGTGCGATCGATCAGCGGTTGCAGACTGTCGACGACCGTACTCTTTTCGCCATCGTCCCACAGCGCCACCAAACGTTCATCGTCGAGGAACATCGCGCTCAAGTTGGCCTGCGGGTCGAGATCCACGACCAGTACCTTGATGCCCCTGTCGGCGTACAACCAAGCCAGGTGATAGACCAACGAGGTCTTGCCGACGCCACCCTTGTTATTGAAGAAGGCAATTGTTTTCATACCTGCTTCCTGCGAATGATGGCGAGAAACACTTTGTCATCGATCTGGAATTCGGCGGGAGCACTCCCGTTATCTTGCAGGAGTTTTTGCGCGCGCTGGATACCATAGCCGAATCGGTTGACGTAGCCCAGCGATTTCATGCACTCGGCAATGACCGGATTACGGTAGCTGTTGGTTTGCGTCAGGGTTTCGAGGGTGACCTCGCCGTAAAGCCCACCTGGGCTCTGGATTTCGATTCGGTCGGCAAACCAGTAGAAACGCACAGGCGTGTTGGACTGGTAGTCACGATGCATGATGGCATTGAGCAGCAATTCTCGTACTGCGATCGTCGGATAATCCTGGACGGTACGCTCACGGAGTGCAGTCGCCTGCTCCAAGCCCGTATGGATGTTAGCTTTCAGCCGAGCATCCAGTTCGCGCAGAACTGTCAGCAAGTCCCCCGAAATCTCGGCTTGGTCGTCCGGCCGTTCGGTCAACGTCGTACCCGGCAGGCGCAAGAACTGAATATAGGCACCGGGAAGGAAATAGCGCGGATTCTTGCCGAACATCAAGATGCCGGCAACGGTGGGCAGCTTGGCTCGATTGTCCAGGAAGCGCAGGGATTCCAACTGGTCCTCCACGGGCCGATGATTGGCAGCGATGACTTCCGGGTCGATCACGTCATGCCGGTACGCCTCGAACAACGCCAGCGACAAGTCACCCACGGCTGCATCGGACACAGGCGTAGCGTCGAAGCTGCGCGCGTTCGCAATTCGCCGCTCCATCAAAATGCGCTCCTCCTGTTCGCTGGCAATCGCTTTGCTCGGCCCTACACGCAGCCAGACTTGCCCCTTGTAACGCACCGGCGGCAGATCGGAAGGCTGCACTTCGACCACGGCCACTTGCCCGCCATCGAATTCAAATCGCGCTACCGACAACGCCGGAATCGGAAGGATATTGCCGTCGGAGCGCAATGCTCCGAGGTTTTGCAAAAGCTGGTCGGTGACGGTCAAATCCGACAGTTTGCCGGAATCGTCAACGCCGACGATTAGGTATCCCGGCCGCCGATGGTTGGGGTAATCGTTTGCGAAGGCGCAGACAGCTTGGGAGAACTTATCGGTGTTGGTTGTCGACGTGGTCCGCTCCACCCGATCCGATTCGAGATCGACCAGAAGGGCTTGCAATTGGTCTTCGGTCAGCATGGTGTCGCGCCTTTCTCACTAGTTCGTTCAGGCCAGAATCGATTCTGGCCTGCGCCCCGCCGGGGCCCTCCGCGAGCTTACCGTCATCATGCGTGACATTGAGCGACTGCGCGGTCTTTCGGACCGACGGCGCCGCTCCCTTACTTTCCCCGCGCAACACCTTGCTTCTGGTCTACGTCGACCGCAAAAACAAAAAGGGCCACAGGAAACCCTTCCTGTAGCCCTTTCAAATTCCGTGGTGGAGCGGATGAGGATCGAACTCACGACCTTCGCATTGCGAACGCGACGCTCTCCCAGCTGAGCTACCGCCCCAACGAAGCAGCAATTCTGGCACGGGGGCATGGGGTTTGACAAGCCCCCGAGCATCAAAACCTGTTCGAACCCAACTACTTAGCGGCGGCCCCGGCAGAAGTCGGCGCCCCCGCCAGCACCCAAGCGACAACGGTATGAATATCCGCATCGCTCATCCTGGGGTGAGAAGGCATGGGAATCACGCCCCAAACCCCAGCCCCGCCATCCCGAACCTTCTTCTCGAGCGTGGCCTGGGCCTGCGCATCCCCTTTGTACTTGGCGGCGATGTCTCGAAACGCAGGCCCGACAAGCTTCCGATCGACGGTGTGGCACCCCAAGCAGGCGTTTTGCTTGGCGATCTGATACCCAGCCGGAGCCGAAGCGGCCAAAGCCACCCCAGACCACCCCGCCGTCGCCATCGCCGCCGCGCTCGCCACCATCCTGGCGAACGCCCTACGCAGCACAACACCCATCACTGCACCTGCCCGCTACTACCGGGGTGCACCTGCGTCGAGTTGCTGACCGGTGCCGGCGCCTGCGTATCCAACGGCTGCTCCGTCACGCCCCCGCCCATCGGCACGGCCCCCACCGTCGGCGCGGCTTCCGCCGGCTGCTGCGCCGAACTCGGCGCGCTGGCCGCCTGCGACGCCGTCGGCGCCATCGCCTGGGCCTGTTCCGGTTGGATGTACTGGAACACCTTCACCACGCGCATCACACCCGGCACGCTGGCCGCCACGCTGGCGCCCCGCATCCCCTCGTCCTGCGTCACGAGCCCCATCAGATAGATGTTCCCGCGCTCGGCCACAACCTTGAAGTCGTTCGCCGAAAGCCCCTTCTCCGCGATCAAGGCTGTCTTCACCCGCGCGACGAGGTACGAATCGTTCGCCCGGCCGGAAAACTCCGTGGCCGGCGCAACCTTGAGCTCGTTGACGATCGCTTCGACGTCGCCCACGCCACGGGCGGTCTGTTCCGCCTGCTGCTTCATGGCATCGGTCGGCACTTCACCCGTCAGCAGCACACGCCGGTTGAACACGGTCACGTCCACATGCGCCGTATTACCTAGTTGGTCGGCAATCTGCGAGTACGCTTTTACCTGGATCTCGCGGTCGGCCGTTTGCGTGCCGAGCGTGCGCCGGTCCGTCGCCATCAGCGCCCCGCCGCCCGCCGCGCCGGCCACGGCCAGCACACATCCTTGCAACGACGCCACCAATGCAGCCGCCGTCGCCGCCGCCAGCGTGCCCCGCACAAGCGTCTTCATGACGCGATTCGCCCTCATCAACGCACTCCCTTTCGAAGTCAATCTTCGCCGAGCAACATGGCATCGATGCCGTCGCACAAGCAGTGGATAACCAACAAGTGCACTTCGTGAACGCGCGCCGCCCGCTGCGACGGCACGCAAATCTGGATATCGGTTTCGGTCAGCGCCTCGCCCACCCTGCCGCCGCCGTTGCCCGTCAGCGCGATCACGAACATCTCGCGCTCGTGCGCCTCGGCAACCGCTTCGATCAAATTAGCCTCATAGCCCGCCGCCGCGACGACGAGCAGCACGTCGCCCGCATGCCCCAGCGCGCGAAGCTGCTTGGCGTAGACGGAATCGAACGCGCCGCCTGCGCTCAACGCGGTCAGCACCGTGGAATCGGCCGTCAAGGCAATTGCGGGCAAGCTGGGTCGCTCGCGCTCGAAACTCGCGATCAACTGCGCGGCGAAACGCTGCGCGTCGGCCGCGCCCGCGCCGTTGCCGCACGCAAAAATCCTGCTGCCGTTCGCGAGCGCGCCGAACATCGTATCGATGGCGGCGGCGATCGGCATCGCGAGCGCGTCGAGCGCCTCGAGTTTCAATGCCGCGCTTTCGCGAAAATGCTGTTGAATTCGTTCGACTGACATCGGTTCTCTACTCTGCCGGCCCCGCCAATACGCGGCCGTTCGTCAGCGCGCAAGTTTACCCCACTCGCCACGTGCATTCGCACGTTTTAGCTGCCGTCCTCCCTAAACGCATCGCGCAGCCAAACGAGCCGTCTCCCTTCGAATACCACCGCATCGAAGCGGCACGGGCTCGCGCCGCCCCCGCGCGTCGCCAAAAAGTAGCGCGCAGCAAGCAGGATGCGCTGCCGCTTATGCACACCAATGCTCGCCGCCGCCCCACCGTAGCGGGTGCCGGCCCGCGCGCGCACTTCGACGAAGACGAGCGCGCCGTCCCAGTCGCGCATGACCAGATCGATCTCTCCGCCCCGGCACGTGACATTGCGCGCCACCAGTCGCATGCGCTGCCTTCGCAAGAAATCGAGCGCGTGCGCCTCGAACGCGGCTCCGATGCGTTTCGACCCGCCTCGGCTGGAAAAGTTGTCGGTGGCCTCGACGCTGCCGCCGCTTTGCTGCCGCGGCGCTCGCTCGCGCGCCGTTCTCGTCTGCCGCGCGTGGCACAATGGCGGCCTTCCCTCGCTCCTTCGTGTTTCTCGCTTCATGTCCGATCTCCTCGATCTTGCGCAGCGGCAGCAATACCCGCCCGCCACGCTGTACGTCATTGCGACGCCGATCGGCAATGCCGCCGACATCACGCTGCGCGCGCTGCACGTGCTCGGTCTCGTCGATCGCGTCGCCGCCGAGGACACGCGCAATACGGGGCAACTGCTCGGGCTCTACGGCATCTCGAAGCCGCTCCTAGCCGTGCACGAGCACAACGAACGCGAGGCCGCCGGGCGCATCGTCGATTACTTACGCGCCGGGGAGCGCGTAGCCTATGTCTCCGACGCAGGCACGCCCGGCGTATCGGACCCCGGCGCGAAGCTCGTCGATGCCGTGCGCGACGCCGGCTTCACCGTCGTGCCGCTGCCCGGCGCCAGCGCGATGACGACAGCCCTCTCCGCCGCCGGCGATTTCGTCGGCGCGTTCTCGTTTCTCGGCTTCCCGCCGACGAAGGCCAAGCAACGCGCAGCCCATCTGCAAACGCTCGCGGCGCATCCGCATGCGATGGTCTTCTATGAAGCGCCGCATCGCATCGTCGAAACTGTGCAAGCGCTGGCCGATACGTTCGGCGGCAACCGGCAATTGCTCATTGCACGCGAGTTGACGAAGTTACATGAGGCGATTCATCGATGCACCCTGGCCGAAGGGCCAACGTGGCTCGCCGCCGATCCGAATCGGCAGCGCGGGGAGTTCGTGCTCGTCGTTCAAGGGGCGTCGGGGCAGGAAGAGCAAGACGAGGCGGCGCACGACGCGCTGCTGTCGATGCTGCTCGAAGAGGTGTCTGTAAGCGCCGCGGCACGGTTGGCCGCTTCGATCACCGGGGCCTCGCGCAATACGCTTTATTCGCGCGCGCTGGCGTTGTCGAAGCGCGATAGTTGAAAGACAGCGCAGCGAACGGTAGCGCCAGCTCTTCGAGCCACATTCGAAGTCAACGTCAAAGAAGCGCGATCGCACCGGGCAATGGTCGCCCTCGTATCATCTCCGCTCCGTTTCGAGCCGATATGAGAACCAGTTGCACCCAGCTATTCGCCGGCGCGTAGTGCTGGAATACGCTTTCCAACACGCGAGCGAACACGCTCACCGCGCAGTCGCCAAGCATGGTCTCGTCGACAGCCAAACGCACACGAATGCCACGCACCAACATCGGCTGCGGCTCCATCTGAATCCATTCGAGCGCGGATTCGCGGGCGAGATACGTCAAGCTATCGATGTGCCGCGTCGCAGTTGTCGAACGCAAGGGCACATGAGCCTTCAATAACTGCTTGAACGCCGGTAGCCCCGCTTGACACAAGTTCAACGCCCCTGCGGACAACATCGCCACGATGTCCCACAGTGAGTGCCGCGCCTTCGATCGTTCGATGCTTTCCGTTGGTAAGCTTAGCATCGATACTCGCCCCGTCAGCTTCGCGTTCGCGTGCACCCAATCCCCCTGTGAGTCTCCGACTTGCAAGCGCGCAGGCGAATTTCCATTCGTACAGGTGAGGTCCATCTCGATCCGCTCGCCTGTTACGTCCGTCATTTCGCCGCTCGAATCGACGAGTGAGAGCAGCATGTCTTGTCCCGGCACGAATTCGGCAAGCCGGCCGTCGCGCTCGGCAAGCCAATAGATCGCGGAACGTTGCTGCGTCATGGGGTGCGAGAGGGATTGATAAGGCTCGATTTGCCGGATGACCGTGCCATTTGGCGAAGCCTGCGTCAACCGAACCGCGTCGACGCGATAAACCGAAGTATTCGAAACACTGAGCGCCCCCGGCATGATCGGATAAACAGCGAACACCGCGTTCTCCAGCGGAATCGGCACGGAGGGCAAGGCGAACAGATTGATGATCGGCGCGCAAAACAGTTTGAAGTTCGCCCCCGAGAGCCGTTGCAGAACTTGGGCCGGCGCTGAATCGCGATGTAGGTCCTTGATCGACAGATGCAACGTCACACGATTGCAAGCGCCAGCGACACGCACAAGAGTCGACAAATCGACATCGATAAAGTCGAACTTCTCCGGAAAAGAAAAGTACTCGAGGAGGATGCGAAACTGCGACTCGTGGCTGTCGTGTTGCTCGATCATGGCCTCATCATTATCGAAGCCGACGCAAGATAATGGTAAGGAGTCCAAAGCAATCCATGCTCCGCTTCCATCGGCTTCGACGAATGCATTCGATGTGCGCAGCAGTATCGTATCGATCGTCGCGGCAACCGTGCGGCAATCTCCGTCGACGAAAATACGCACACGCTCCGGCATGCTGCTACCGTCGATCGCATTTTCCCCAAGCGCTGCGAATGTGATCGAAACGATGCCCGTCGTCGCCTCGTGCAGTCGAACTTTGGGCGGCGCGGACGTCGCCGGCGCAAAGCCGGCGGCGGCTATGCGTAATGGGGCGAGTACGACATCGTAGACAGTTCGAAAGCAATACCCGCCCGTGCGCGTTTTCAATTCGATGCCGCGTTCGATCGTGGTTGGTTCAACCATCTTTTCGATGACATCGGCATCCTCGAAATGCGCGATCGAACACGAGGGGAACGGTCGCAGATACTCGGGATAGAGAATCTCGAGCAGCGCCGTCGGCAATTCGGAGAAATCGTCGTCAAGACGTGCGCTCGCTCTCGCATTGAGCAGCGCGGCCGATTGAATCAACCGTTCTACGTGCGCGTCCTCCGAGTGTTCGCCGGAAATAGCAAGCCGCGTTGCCGCTTTCGGGTAGCGTTGCGCGAATTCGCCGAGCGATCGACGCAATAGCGAGAGTTCACGCTCGTAATCGGGAAGTAGATCATCCTCCGCAGCGGTCATACGCGTCCCGACGACGACACGCTCGAAATCAGCGTCGCACCGCAAGAGGTTTTATGGCCGTGGAAGGCGGCGGGCTTGCCGTCCACGGTGAAGTTCGGGTCGCCTTCGGCGATCACGCAGTGTTGATGTCCTTGCATGGGGCAGATGCAACGGTCACCTTGCCGCGCAACGGGGCGGTCCATGACTTTGCTCATATCGCTTCCGGACACGACTTCGCCGCCGTGACTGGTTGCGTCGCCGACTCGGATGATCCCTCGCATGCTACCTCCGTTATTTCGTTACTTCGTTGCATCGTTAGTTCGTGAACCCTTGCGTCGGATAGGAAACGCCGCGATGGCGGCCCCACCACGGCAGGTACGCGTTGTCCTCACCGCGTGCCCTGAACCAGTCGCGCTCGGCATCGATCGGGATCAATTGAGCCGGCGGGGTCACGATCACCGCGTTCTGTCGAGCAGGATCTGTCGTGCCCGCCACCAACACGTGCCCGCCAAGGTGATTCGCTCGGCCGATCGCCAATGCGACGTTGGTTAGCGCGGCACCGGCCCCCATCTCGCCGAGCAACGCGGGGGTGTTGAAGGTTTGCTTCTGGAATTGGAAATCGGGCAACGTCTCGGTCAGCGTGCGACTTAGCGAGGCAATGCGTTCGGAGGCAGCGTCGCTGCCTGCGCCGGCATCGTGAATGACGTATGCGATGTCGGATGGCTTGATGCGCGCACTGAGCGCGGCGGTATCGATCGCGGCTTTCCAGGCTTGTGCCGCGCGGGTCGTGCCCACCTTCGGTTCGAAATCGGCAACGTTCGCCGTCGCGGCATAACCGATCCAAGCCAGTGGATCGCGGCCAGTGTCCCTCTGGGGCCCCGCGAGAATCAGCAGGACCATGTTCTCGTTCATTTGCATGTCGTTCGGCGGAAAGCTCGGGGCATCCCAATTCATCACCCAGACGCTTTCTTTCGGATGCATTTGCAAATAGTCGAGCGCCGCGTTCAGCGATGTGAAGCCGGCGTTGGGGCCGCCAGGTGTTACGTGGACCTCCGGCGGGGTGCTTTTCGTCCACAAGGTGGGGAAGTGAGGGTTGCCGATGTTGAATTGGCTTTTGATTTCCTCTCTCAGATAGTTGCCGGCCTCCGCTGGATCGAGCCGGTCAGCGGGAATCGCGTATTCGACGTGGATGCCGGCGAGCTCGCGCCATTCGCGTTTGTTCGACGACGCTACCGTGTAAAAGTAGTATGGGTTTATTACGTAGCGATCGGCGAAAATTACCAGCAATTCATCTATGTACTTTTCATGGAAGCCCTTGAACGTTTCTCGCCCATCAGCTCCACTCGCTATTCCTGCCACCGGTTTGATGGACGTGAAGCTCGCGGAGTCCGTTCGCACCATATCGTCATTCTTGTTCGCTGTGACGAGACCCAACGTCCACAGCAGTTGCCATTCTGTTGGGTAATCTCGACGTTGCAGGGGATTGAGCCATTCAAGCCCGACGACCTGTGCCGTGAACATCGGAGCGTATGTCGACGATAGCGGTTCCAACTCGGCTGGGCGGACCGTTTCTGCCGCCTTCGCGGGCGCAGCCAAGGCGCTTGAAAAACAAAAGGCAGCGACAGCCAGTAAGAACGGGAAGGCAAAAAGTTGAGCGATCACCTCTGCAAAACTCCATGAACGATGGGCGTGCACGCCCGCAAACATAAGCGCCGACACGATAATGATGGCGACAAGCATCACGCATGCAGCCAGAGCGAGCCGGCGACGCCAAGTTGAAATAAGCCTCATAGAACACCATCCCGCTGATCGACAATCTTGGACGGCATGCTCGCATCGGGATCGGACTTCACCCAATCAGCAAGCGATCGTTCTTTCATTGAACCAGTCTGAAAATACTCAAAATATTGATAGCTTGGATCAGACTTATCCATGCCCTTTCCGAATCGCCAATCCGCGGCAATACGCAACTGCTTGAGTTGACTGCGAGACAGGTAACACAACCCAATCGCAACGTCATAAGCCAGCGCCTTCTCCGCGTGCTCGGGATTGGTCATGATCGTCGAGTGATTCGTCGCGTTGTTATCGACGCCTTGCGTGAGGATTGTGTTGATCTTCTCTCTACGCCAGTGCAGATACTCGAAGCTCGCCTTAGCCAGATCGTCTTCACCCGTGACCTTGCCTTCTCCGTCCACCCACCCCGGCTGCTTCTCACGCCGGGCCATCATCCGCAGCGCCGCGTGGTCTTCATACCGTAGCGCCGCTTCGCTCTGCACGGTTCCCAATCGTTTGCCCTCCCAGGCATCGTATGGATCGTCCGGGTTCAAAGCCGTCCCGTCTTCGCCCTTGTTCTTGTGGAGCGAATCGGCCGGCCGGTCATAGCCCTCGTTGAAGTCGCTCGTATGATCGGCGTCCTCGACCGACGCCACCGCACCAAGGCGGATCGCTTGCGGTTTGAATGGAACCTTCAGCGCGGGCGCATTGATGTAGATCCTCCAGTCCGGATCAGGGCTCGCATTGACCGGAATCTTCGCGACTACATTGAACACATAGAGCATCGGCGCCGTAGCCAACGTCATGAATTGCGTGATCGGGCCGGGGTTCGACCGCAGCCCGCGTTCCAACGAGAACTTCGCAAGCGGCGAGGCCGGAAACCAGAACCCGTCCGTCTTGTTTTTGCCGCGCCGCCAATCATCGTCCCAATAGTGGTAATACGAGCCCGTATTGCCCACCTCGTAACCGGATGAGAAGACGCGCTGCGTCAACACGCCGTCGGCGTTCGTATCCGCACGCTCTTCGTCGTTCATTCCCCGCCAGCCCATGCCTTGCACGGTAGTGGCAGAAATCACTTGATCGTGTGGGCAGCAATAGAGCGTGACACGACCGTATGTGGAGCCATTCAAGCCATGCGCGGTTCGGTCGTCGCGGGCGTTGTACGCAGCCCCGCCGCTCTCCGACGTGCGCGTATTCGCCATCTCCGCATCGAGTTCGGCGGCCGCCGGCTCGAGAGCCGCCCGCTCGCGCAAGATGTCGAAGTAGGCTTTTAACGTCTCGGCGCGCGCGACGTAGCTTTCGCGCCCCCTACCTCCGTCCTTGTCTTTCACGCCGCGCTGGGCCCAAGAATCGGTCCCGATGCTGGGCACCAAGCTGTAGGGCGGATTGGAAAGCACGTAAGCGTCGGCGACGCATCGGCCGCTCTTGCCGAACACGTCCGTCACGGGTGGGGCACGATCTCCAAGAAACGCGGCCGCCATTCCAATCATGTTGCCCTGGCTGTGGCAAACCACGGTGATCGGCGTATCGGCTTGCTTTCTGCGGATCGATTCGATCAGCTTTGCCAGTCGCAGCGAAGCGAGCACCATATACGCTCGCGGTGGGCATTCGTACACCATTCGTGACTCGACGGAGTTCAAATGCTGTACGTTGATCCACAGAAACAGCCTGTCGTTCAGCCCTTCATGCCATGAATCCGGCAGACTCGTCGTTCCGTTGGCGAACGGGCCGCCTCCCCAATAGTTCTGCTCGTTCAGGAAGATGTTCGTGCCGTAACGCTGCATCTCCTCCTTGTTGGCCTTGTAGCCCCAGCGAAAGTGAATCACCGGGGAAAACGACGCCTGCGGCGAGATGTAGTTACCCGACCACATCTGCGGATTGATATAACCATCGGCCGTCAAGCTCTCGATGTAGTGCACGGGCGAGAGCTGACCGGCCTCGGGGCCCGTGTATTTCAATTGGTCGCTCTTGCGCCCGAGCCGCGCATTCAAGCCACGGCACAGCCCCTCCTCCGAAGCGGTGTACCACTCTCCATCCGAGTTCACGCCATGCACGAAGATGACGATGCCCGGTAGCGGCAATTGTTTGAGGCAGATCAGAGATGTCTCTGGATTGAACAACATCGTGCCCTGCGTGCGGCTCACGAGCACGCGCGGGTCATCCACGGAAGCGGCCATAGCTAGAATCTCGCTTCTTTTAAGTCTTGTCCTTGAAGAAGTCGACGACCAACGGTTCGAAGCGGTCGCCTCGGATTTCCGGCAGCTTGCCTTGCGCATCCGACTGCCCTTCGAGCAAGTCGCCGGTCGACTTGTATACCTCGCCCCGATAGCCTTCGACCGGTGCACCGTCCGAAACTCGGACCAATTGAGGTATGCGGCCCATCGATCCCGCATCGAATTTCGGCATATCGGCACTCATGCTGGCCGGCCCACTCCACGCATGACCGGCGGACTTCACCGTGAAGCTGCCGGGGCAGCCGAGCTCGATGTTTGCGCCATGAAGCTTGAGATAGGCACCGCCCGACGTGACGAACACGACCTCTTCACTCGCCGCGCCCGCAAGCTTGCCGCCCGCTGCCGTGAGTTGAATGTTCTTCGCGGAATCGATCTGCGTATCGTCGGCTTGGCTTTGCAGCGTCACCTTGCCTTGATTGGCGATCGCCGAAATGCCGTCCGACTGCGCGAATACGGCCACGCCCTGTCCGGCCTGGAGGTGGAGCCGCTGTCCGCTCGCAACCTGCACGTGCTGACGGGCTACGTAATCGATGTTCTCGCCGGCATAGGTAACGTGCGTCTTCGGCGTCACATTGACGGTGCCCGTTTGCGCACCGAATGCCATCAACGCATAGGCGCTCCTCATCGAGCCCGCCGCGCTGACGGCGCCCGCGCCACCGCTCGCGGACTGCCAGCCTTTGAACGCACTCGCAACCGTGCGCTGCCCCTGCGCATCCGTCTGCTTGCCGCCATGTTGGCCCGCGTAATCTCCGAGCGATTTGAACAGCGCCATGCATTCGGTCAACAACTGTTCCAGTTCGTCGCGATCGAGCTGATGCCCCGTTGCTTTGTTACGCGCGTAGGTCGTCAACAGAATGCCCCGCGCGGCCCGCAGCGCAGCGGCCGCGTCAGTTCGTAACTCCACCCCTTCGCCACGCGCCTCGCCGACGCCGCTCGTCCTCGGATGTGTCAGATAACCGAGATTGATTTCGCTCGCTTCGTGTTGGCTCGCCAGTTGAACGCTGATTTGCGATGGCGTGTCGTCGAAGCGCAGTTGGTTATAGCGTCGCCCTTTCACTTCTCGGGTCTTCGCGCCCGATACATAGCGATTGCCCGGCAGCGAGCCCGTATTGCTGAACGCCGCGGGCATGTTCGGACCATTGTGAAAAGCGCCGGCCACATACATCTTGTCGGGGTCGCCGCCGAGAAAATCCAATAAGACTTCCATGCCCTTGCGCGGCATCCAGCTCTCGCCGAAGTTGTCTCCGGCCAGCCCCGTCATGACCCGCACCCACGCACTGTCGCGCTGGGTGCCGCTCGTGCCCATGCCGTTGGCGTGCTCGTGATCTTCGGGATCGAGCCCTTGCAGTTGGACGTTGATTCGCCCGTACTCGTCGCAATAGATTTCCTCGCCGTCGGGCGTGACGACTACGCCGACGATCGGATAGACCCGAGGAAGATCGATGCGCGGATCGTACGTCGGCGTTAGCGGTATGAGCGGCGTCCCGCGCGGCACGCCGCTGAACGTGTTTTCGTATCGGCTCTGCGTCGAATCGCCATAAACGGTTGGCCGCGCGGGTGTGTCCACCGAGACAGGGGGTGATTCGAAAGACCAACGGCTCGCCGTGAACAACGCCTGCGCGCGCTCGTTCAGGTCTTTCGGCAAGTTGTTCTCGGCGCGGTGATGCAGGCCGGTGATCGTGATCCTTCGATCGCTCTTCGACACACGATCGAGCTCTGAATGCCCCGTCACCTCGATCCATTCGCCAATGGCGAGATCGCGGACGCCGCTGACGCCGTTTGAGCGAGCCGCACGCGCGCCGTGCGACATCACGCGCGCCAAGCCGAGTCGATCGTAATCCGCCCATGAATCCGCGAGATGCGGTGAGTCGATCCGCGAGTCCGTCAGCAGTTTGGCAAGATCGTTGCCTGCCTCACCTTGATCGACACGCGTCGGCCCGTGGATGCGGTCCATTCTGCCGGGCTTGTAGTCCCAACTGAAGCGCCGTATCGATCCCGGCACCAGTTGTCGCGCCGCGCACAGCAACGTGATGGCGTCTCTCTCGCCGATGGTGGCGTCCGGCCGATAAGCGATCGAACCCGCTGCGGATCGCTTCAATTTGATCGCATTATCGTAAAGGACCAGCGTATGTGCCGGATCGCCGGTTCTATCCACGTCCTTTTGACCCGGCTTGCCCGCACGCACGAACCAACCGATCCCTTCGCGTCGACATAAGCGACGAATAAACGCGGCATCGGATTCATCGAATTGGATCGTTTGTTCTCGGGAGGGAAACTTCGCTCTATCCACGTTCGCAATATCGAGATAGAACGCGTCGGCGAGGACAGTGCTCTTTTGCCGCCATTCGCCGATCAGCGTCGCAATAGTGTCCAGCACATTCTTTTGGCGAAAAATTCGCGTATTGATTCGCCGCTCCAATATCGACAGCGCATCTCGAATAACCAATTGGTAGGTGGCGAGGGAACCATCTGACTCGCCCTCTCGTGCATCGACGACGATGCCGCAAATGGCGCGCAAACCGCCCGTGTCGGTGACAAGCTGAACTGCGATCGGCAAACCGATGAACGTGCTCAGCGCTATGCCGGCGGTGGTCGACACGCACGATACGCTACCGTCGATACCGCCGCACAAGTCCTCGCGGATGTCGATGCGCTGCGGCAGCAATGAGCGCTGAAGGCGTTGTTGCCGCTCGCCCCAGTGAAGCCGGATGGCTCGCCTATTTTGAGATGGAAATGATCCAAATGATGTGTGTAGCTGATTTGCATAATTCACCGTTTACTCTCTCGCGAAAAGTGCGAACGACGTTCATTGAATGACTCAAGAATATGCATTCCGAGTAATACTCATGAGCACCAAACCTTACAAATGAAAGGTTTAAAACTATCAGCGATTGAATGCCTGTGTCAAACCGGCCGAATGGACAATCGATAGGAAATAATTCCCAGCCTTGATCAGAATTCCGTAGCAAATTCCAATTCGCGGATTCGAGCACGACATCAATCAACGACACTTCTCGTCATATTCGACTGTTCGCGCCCACGAGCGCTCGAGGCCCGATGGCGGAGCGAGGCAGCGATGCACCTCACAGCGGTACGCGCAGGACTGGACCGACGATCCCTTCCACATTTCGACCATCAGTCCTCTCGGTCATATCGGTTAGTAGTCCTGAATATTCTCACCTTAGATGTCGAAATGCATCGATTCGTGGATGCTTAGGGTGCTACAAAACCGCATGGAATCAAGCGAGCATCACGTATCGGTATCGGATCCCTCCACCAACTACTTAGGACTCCTGATTAATCTCACCTAAACAAAAACGGCGCCCCGAGAGGCGCCGTCGATAGTCGATCGTGAGGTACGAAGTAGGCGGACGACTAGTTGCCCACGTCCTTCGGCGGATTGCCGTTGCTCGCCAGCGTTTCGTCACGCTCGACGCGCGCCTCTTGCTGCGTCAACCCTTGGATCTGCACGCGTGCCGTACCCGCATGCGACATGCCGAGCAGCTTCGCCGCCGCGTAAGACAAATCGATCACTCGCCCGCGCACATACGGGCCCCGATCGTTGATCTTCACGACGACCGCCTTGTGGTTCGACATGTTCGTCACGCGGACGTAGGAAGCGAGCGGCAGCGTCTTGTGCGCGGCCGTCATCGCGTACATGTCGTAACGCTCGCCATTGGCCGTGCGCCGGCCAGCGAAGCGACGCCCGTACCACGAGGCTCGGCCAACCTGCTTGAAGTCGGAAATATTCGGGCCGCCCTCTTCGAGCGGCTTTGCATCGGCCAGCGACTTGTCGCCGGCAGCAGGCTGCGCCGACGGGCTGCCGAATGCGATCGGCGCGTTCGCGCCCTGCGCAACGGCGGGAACCGCGCTTGCGCTCCCGGTCTGGGTCGTGGCCGGCTGCGTGGCGCAGCCCGTTAGCGCGCCGAAGACAAAAAAGATCCCCAGCGATCGACAAAATCGATGATTCATATGACGTTTAGCCAATCTGTCAAGCCGCGGCAACCAGCGTTCCGCTGTGTGTGCGGCTCGGGCGATCGAGCGCGACACGCCACGCACGCGCTAAGCGTGCGTCGTGATACGGCACTCGGCTGCAGCCAAATCGGCCACATTCAGCCCGGTTGGTGTTCACGTCTGGTGCGGCTGTCCCCTTCAGCTTGACCAGACCCCAAACGCCGCCATCGAACATGGCACCCATGTTCTAGCGCACCCGAAGGCACAAGGAACAGCGGCGTAGGCTTGCCCGGCGGTACGGCCGATAGCCGTATCAGGCGCGCGGCGCCTGGCTGGGCAAGACGTGTGCATCGAACTTCGTCGACACGGATAGAAGCCGCGCAAATTGCAGCTTCAGACTTCAATTGACAACGATCGGCATGCGCAAGTTCACGCGAGGGCCAGATCGCCGGTAAGCGCTACGCGGGCCATCAGCCCACGCACAAGATGGCCCATTATAGCAGAAAAATGCAGCAATCCAGGCGGGGCGGTTAGGCCCTCAATTGATTCTCTCTATGGCCGCAACAATGCGAATTGGGTATGGCCGTTTGGCTAGGCAGCGCCGGGTGGAGCCGGCTGGTACCATCTTTCTTTTTGCCGTTCGCACCCACCGAGATGAAGGTCTTCGTCATTCCCGTCACGCCGTTTCAGCAGAACTGCTCGCTCGTCATCTGCGAGGCAACGCAGCGCGCGGCCATCGTCGATCCGGGCGGCGATCTCGAGCTGATTCAACGCGCCGTCGCCGAACATGGCGCGAGCGTCGAGAAGGTGTTGCTCACGCATGGCCACATCGATCACTGCGCCGGCGCGAAAACGCTCGCCACGCACTACGGTGTGCCGATCGAGGGCCCGCATCGCGACGAAAAATTCTGGATCGACAAGCTCCCCGATCAAAGCGTGCGGTTCGGCTTTCCGGCCGCTCAGGCATTCGAGCCCGACCGTTGGCTCGACAGCGGCGACACCGTCCAATTCGGCGAAGAATCGCTCGACGTCTACTACTGCCCCGGCCACACGCCCGGCCACGTGGTGTTCGTCAGCGCGCGGCATCGGGTCGCATTCGTCGGCGACGTGCTCTTCGCCGGTTCGATCGGCCGCACCGATTTTCCGCGCGGCAATCACGCCGATCTCATTCGCTCGATCCGAACCCAGCTCTGGCCGCTCGGCGACGACATCACGTTCGTTCCCGGTCATGGCCCGACGTCGACGTTCGGCGAGGAGCGGCGCACGAATCCTTATGTCGCCGACGGGGTAAGCGCATGACATCCGAGATCTACGTCAGCACCGACATCGAGGCCGACGGCCCGATTCCCGGCCCGCACTCGATGCTGAGCTTCGCATCGGCCGCCTATACCGAGGACAAGCAACTCATCGGCACGTTCTCGGCCAATCTCGAAACGCTGCCGGGTGCGCAAGCGCATCCGGTGCAGGAAGCCTGGTGGAAAACGCAGCCCGAAGCGTGGGCCGCCTGCCGCGCCGATCTGCGTCGCCCCGAGGAAGCGCTCGTGGCTTACGTCGAATGGGTCGAAGCGCTGCCGGGCAAGCCGGTGTTCGTCGGCATGCCGGCCGGCTTCGATTTCTCGTTCATGTTTTGGTACATGATGCGCTTCGCCGCGCGCTGTCCGTTCTCGTGGTCGGCACTCGACATCAAGACGCTCGCCTTCGCCATGACGGGCCTGCCCTATCGCAAGTGCATCAAGCCGCGTATGCCCAAGCACTGGTTCGACGATCACCCGCATACGCACGTCGCCCTCGACGACGCGATCGAACAAGGGGCCCTCTTCTGCAACATGCTCAAGGATTTACGCGTTTGGCAGAAGACGTTCTCCACGGCGGCACCGGCGCGGGCACGCACCGCCACAGCCGACGCAAATGGAGCAGGACAAAACGACGCCGAGAGCCCGCCAAATTAGGGAAAATCCCTCGCTCGCCGCCCCTGCGATTGCCTTTTGTTTCTTCCGCCACTAATATCGGACACAGTGGCTGTCGTAAGGGAGGCGCGGATGGCACTCGACACGTTTTCTCAAAAAATCTTGCGCCTGTTGCAGCTCGATGCGCGACGTTCGGTGCAGGAGATTTCCGATCAAGTCGGGCTGTCGAGTACGCCGTGCTGGCGACGCATCAAGGACATGGAGCAATCGGGCATCATTCAGCGCTATACGGCGCTGCTCGATCGCGAAAAACTCGGGTTGCATGTCTGCGCGCTGGCTCACATTCATTTGATGCGGCACACGGAAGGCGGGGTTGAAGCGTTCGAGCGCGAGATCTCCACCTGCCCCGAAGTGACCGAGTGCTACAGCACGACGGGCGAAGCCGATTACATCCTCAAGATCGTCGCGCCGGACATCAAAGCCTACGACGCGTTCCTACACGATCGCATCTTCAAGATTCCCGCCGTCGCGCAAGTGCGCACGAGCGTCGTGCTGCGCGAAATCAAATTCGATACGCAGTTGCCGCTTTGAAAGCGCCTTGACGCTGCTTCGGATCCGCTCTGCTCTGTGACTGCGACAAACCGGCTGCTCCGCGGCTGCGCTCAGGCATGCCCCGAAGCGCGAACCTTCGCCGCCCCAAGCTCACGCTGCAGCGTGACGTTGCGCGCACCCAATTTCCCTTTCAGCGCGGTCAGGTCGATGCGGTCGATCAGCTCGGCGTCGTGTTCGCGGTCGGCGAGCGCATCGGCTGCAAGCGTAATGTCGAGATCGAGCCCGGTGCTCAGATAATGCACGTTGAGCCCCGCGGCGCGCAGCCCGTATTTCGCTAGCTCGGTATCGACGAGCGCCGCGACCGCCGCGCGCGTCGGCAGCCGCGCGGGCGGATGCGCCACGGCGTCGTTTTCCGGGTCGACGTGAATCAGTGCGTCGAGTACGCGGTTGTTGGTCATGACGCGCGCGCGCGCCGATTCCGCGATGTAGTGCCCTTCCGAGACGGAGATCAGCGGGTCGACGAGGATGTGCGCATCGACGAGTGCGAGGTCGCCCATTTTGCGCGTGCGCAACTCGTGCACGTCGCGCACGCCCGGCGTCGCCATCAGAAGCTTGCGGATGTCCGTCGTCGCGACGTCGTCGAGTGCGCGGTCGGAAAGGTCTTGCAGCGCATCCCAGCCGAACACCCAACCCATCCGCGCGACGAGGAAGCCGACGATCGCGGCCGCGATCGGGTCGAGCAAACGCACGCCGAACAAGCTACCGACGATACCGACCGCAACGACGAGCGATGAAGCCGCGTCCGAACGCGCGTGCCAGGCGTTTGCGATCAGCATCGCCGAACGAACGCGTTGGGCTTGCCGCAGCATGTAGCGGAACAGCGATTCCTTCGATACGAGCACGAGCAAGGCCACGAAGAGCGCGCTGACGTGGACGGCCGGGATGTTTTCCAGGTTTGCGAGACGCGTGCCGGCGCGCCAAAGCATGCCGACGCCGACCGTCACGAGTAGCGCGCCGAGAAACAGCGACGCCACCGTCTCGTATCGGCCGTGCCCGTAGTTATGGTCCGCATCGGGTTTTTCCGCGCTGGCACGATTCGCCACCAGCACGATGAAATCGGAAATCAGATCGGCGAGCGAATGCACGCCGTCGGCGATCAGCGCTTGCGAGTGCGCGAACAAACCAATCGTGACCTGCAAGCTCATCAGGACGACGTTGGCCCCCACGCTCGCAAACGTGCTTTTGCGTGCGACGGCTTGCTTTTCTCCGGATTCGACTTCGACGGTATGAGGATGCATCGGAAACGGTAGAAGACCTGTTGTTTACCGTTCGATTGTACCAAGCAGCGCACGGCACCGCTGTGACAGCGATGTCATTTTTCCTTTTGAATCAGCGGGTTATGAGAACGCAACGTATTCTTATTTCGAATCTCGTCCGCACTGTCGGCCCCGCTATCGGCCAGCCTCGATCCGAATAGGCGTATCGTCCCAATTCATTGATTAGACGAATAAAAACCGCGCACCCAAATGGAATGGGTTACGCGGCTCTCTTTTAGACTGCCGCCCGCAATAGCGCCGGCGCGCCGACTGCTATCCGATCGGTTTATTACTTTTGAATCAGGAACTGATCGCGATCCTGACCGGCAATCCACCGGGGCGGCTTGCCGCGGCCCGACCATGTATTGCCGCTCGCCGGATCGCGATATTTCGGCGCAACGCCGGCGCGAGGACGACCCACCTTGGCATGCTTGCCGCGACCGCCGCCGAGTTCGGCAAGTGTAATGCCGTAGTCAGCCATTTTCTGTTTGATCTCGTTCAGCACTTCGGCGTATTCGCGCGCCTTCGCCTCTTCGATCTGCTTCTCCAGCTTCTCTCGTTGGGCGAGAAGTTCCTTGTAAGAAGACATATGTTCCCTTGTGGTTTCGGTAAATGGCTCCGATCTTATGCCGGGTTTGCCACCTGAATGCGAGGTGCCTCGGATATTTCGGATGCGAGATTAGCACAAAAGACAAGCGGACGAAAAGCCCGAAAAGAACATCACGAGAAATAACCTCACTCATTTGTTTCATTCATTCGTGATCGGACCGGTCATCTCGATTTACCCAATCCAAGTGCCACCTCATATTTCCAACGTCATGAGAACCCAACACCCCTAACTTTCAATGCATGAAACAGATTTTACCGATCTCGCAAGAAGTTCTCATCAAATGAGAGGATGATGCACCAGCGCGGCAATGCCGTGAGACGACCGGCCTGCCCGCCCGGCCGTCTCGGAAATTTCCCTAATATGAGATAAACGGACGCGCTAATCGACGTGATCGGCAATGCACTGCGCAAGCGCGCGTTCAAGCGCGGACATATCGTTTTTTGCCGAATCGAACGCATAGCGTCGACGCTGTCCGTGCACTTTCAAATCCGCGCCGTATCGGTCGACGCCAGCCAATCGCACGATCGACGGACGGCTCACGTGGCGGTCGAAATATTCGATCAGTGCCGTTTCGTCTTCGTCCGTCAAAGGTTCGAGTGGATCGAGTTCGTCGGCATCGAGCCAGCCCATTGCGCCGAATCCGCCGATGTATCGCATACGTTCGATTTCGAGCACGTGAAACGAAAAATCCCCGAGTGCGAGATAACGTTCGGCGTCGGGGTGATAGCGTAAATAGCGGCGCACGAGCGCAGGCTCGAGCCCGCCTGGTGTGAAGTGACCCAGCAGCGTCAGGCGTTCGCCATTCAGAACGTCATCGTTCGGTGGCGCATCGACGACGAGAAAACCCGCGCGCGGGTCGGCTTCGAGATTGCGCGCATGTTCGGCCAGACGACTCACGAGGACGACGGGCCGATGCTTGGCATCGGGCGCGAACGGCAGCGCCGTCGGGTACGGATAGCCGAGCGGCTCGCGCGCATGCGTCGCCAGTGCGCCCGTGGGCTTACGATGCAATAGATGCAGCGGTGCGTATGCGGAAATGTTCATGAGTTCGTGTCCCCGGCTAGGGTTCGCATCGCATCTCGGCGCGGCGCGAAGCCCTCCGTTAGAATCGGCGTTCCATTCATCGTAGCGCTTGCGAGCGCGGCCGCCGCGCCGGCTTGCGCGTCCTCGCCCTTTTTGGCCTTCCCAACGTGTCGCAGACCACCTCGCCCCAGGCCCCCGCCGCGCATCTCAATCTGGCTCCGGCCGCGCGGCAGCGCGCACGGTACGCCACTATGGCACTCTTTTTTATCGCCGGTATGGGGTACGCCTCTTGGGGCGTGCACGTGCCGACCGTGCGCGACAAGTTCCACCTGGACCCGGCGGCGCTCTCGCTCGCGCTGTTCGTTCTGACCGGCGGCTCGATCGCGGCCACCGTCAGCAATGCGAAATGGATCGCGCGCGTCGGCACGCGCCGCGCCTGTCTCGTGGGTGGGCTCGTCATGTCGGTCAGCATGGCACTGATTTTAGTCGCGCCGACGTACGAAACGCTGTTGCCCGTGCTCGCCACCTTCGGCGCGGGCCTGGCGACGATGGACGTGGCGATGAACGCCGAAGCGAGCGCCGTCGAGCAAGCGCTCGGGCGGCCCATCATGTCTTCGCTGCACGGCATGTTCAGTATCGGCGGGATGTTCGGCGCCGCCGCCGGCGGTCTAGCGCTCGCGCACGGCATCGCGAGCGCGCTGCACATGCTGCTGGCCGCCGTCGTCATTGCGACCGTGCTCGCGCTCGCTTGTCCCTCGGTGCTGCCGCACGTGCCGCACGCCGAAGGTCATCACGAAAGCGCCCGCTCGAGCCGCTGGCGCTCGCCCGTGCTGTGGGCGCTTGGCGCCGTCGCGCTCATCGCGCTGATCGCCGAAGGGGCGATGTACGACTGGGCCGCGGTCTACATGCGCGACGTCGTGCGCTCGAGCCCGGCCTTCGCCAGCGCCGGTTATGCCGCATTCACGGGCGCGATGGCCGCCGGGCGATTCGCCGGCGATGCCGTGCGCGCCCGCTTCGGGGCCGTGCAGCTCGTGGCGGTGAGCGCCTCGCTGGCCTGCGCCGGGATGATTGCCGCGCTCGTGTTGCCGTTCTCGGTCACGGCGTTGCTCGGCTTCGCGATGATGGGGCTCGGGCTCGCCAACATGATGCCCGTGCTGTTCGCGGCCGCCATGCGCGTGAAAGGCATCCACGCCGCCGAAGGGCTCGCGCACGTCGCGAGCATCGCCTATGTCGGCTTGCTGTTCGGGCCCGTGCTCATCGGCGGCGTCGCGCAAGCGACGAACCTGTCTGTCGGGCTTTCGGTGGTGGCGCTGTGCGCGGCGCTCGTCGCCTTCGTCGGGCCGCGTGTGCTTAGAAAGCTAGGCGTTTGATCGACGAATAGCCGGGCTGCGAATAACCGGGCTGCGACCGGACCGCGACCGCGACCGCGACCGCGACCGCGCCGATAATGGCCAGGCCGCAAACAAACCGCCAATACAAAATAAAAAGGGCGCGCCCGCCGCAGCGTACGCGCCCTCGAGTCCGCTCTCCGGCTGGTGGGCCACCCAAGCAGCCCACCACCTTCGATCGGTCGGCTCGCGCCGATTACATGTTCACTTCGCTCAGCAGCGTCTTCTTGCCGTCCTTGTAGTCGTACAGCGAGATCACGCCGTGCTTCAGATCGCCGTGCTCGTCGAACTGCACGTTACCGATCACGCCGTTGTAGTTCGTCGACGGCATCGCCGCGAGAATCTTTGCCGGATCGGTCGAGTTCGCACGCTTCATCGCGTCGACGATGATGTACACCGCGTCATACGTGAACGGCGCGTAGATCTGGATCGGCACGCCGAAACGCTTCTGGTACTTCGCTTCGAAGTTTTTGCCCGCATCACCCATCTTCTCGAGCGACTTGCCCGCTTCCGAGCACACGATGTTGTCCGTCGCATCGCCAGCCAGCGTCGAGAGCTGGTCGGTACAAACACCGTCACCCGCGAGGATCTTCGCCTTGATGCCGAGCTGCTTCGCTTGCTTGGCGAACGGGCCGCCGGTGGCGTCCATGCCGCCGTACATGATCGCGTCAGGACCTTCGCCCTTGATCTTCGTCAGAATCGCGCGGAAGTCGACAGCCTTGTCGTTGGTCGCGTCATGCGAGAGGACTTGCATACCGAGCGACTTCGCCGTCTTTTCGAATTCGTTCGCGAGACCTTGGCCGTATGCCGTGGCGTCGTCGACGATCGCGACCTTCTTCAGCTTCAATTGTTTAGCTGCGTAGTTTGCGAGGGCGGGGCCTTGCTGCGCATCGGTCGCCACGACGCGGAACGTCGTCTTGAAGCCTTGCAGCGTATATTGCGGGTTCGTCGCCGACGGCGAGATCTGCACGATGCCCGCATCGCTGTAGATCTTCGAAGCCGGGATCGTCGTGCCGGAGTTCAAGTGGCCGACGACGGCAACCACGTGGTCGTCGACGAGCTTCTGCGCAACCTGCGTCGCCGTGCGCGGGTCAGCCGCGTCGTCCTGCGCGTCCAGTTGCAGCGTGACCTTCTGGCCGTTGATCACGAGACCTTTCTTGTTGATTTCCTCTACAGCAAGACGAGCGCCGTTTTCGTTGTCTTTGCCGAGGTGAGCGATCTGCCCCGTCAGCGGCGCAACGTGACCGATCTTGACGATTTCGTCTGCCGCGGCACCCGTTGCCATCGTCGCGCACAACATTGCAGCCGCGGTGATCGGCAACAGCTTTTGCATCTTGATATTCATGTAAGTCTCCGGTTTCGGTCCCAAAAACGACGTGATCGCCCTAATCCCCGCCTTCCTCTTGTCTGTGCCGAAGGGGCAATTACGTCGGATGCATCGTCATGCACTTGGTTGGGCACGCGAGCCGGCCAGTTTGTGACAAGCCGCGCCTTCGTGCTGCGCGCAAGTGTAGGGCAACAAATTAAAGTTGTGGATTTTTTTGAGAAAGTGGGAAGACTACTAATAGCGCCGGCCGCAAAAAAGGCTGATGAAAACATCGTAACCGCCCGGAAACCCATTGGGCATGCGGGTTTTCGAGCAGTGGGATGGTGCGGCGGCCGCGCAACACTACGATCTTCAATTACGAAGGCGATGCGCAAAAGTCTCGATCTCGATCAAAAAAAACGCTTAACCGAACATACAAATGCCATTCAGTCGTTCGGTGATCGGCCCGCTTATACGACGATCCGTAGACAGCTTATTCCACTTGCGCCGCGCGTGAAACCCGACTCGAAGCGGCTCGCCATTCCGCATCGAGCGCGTCGATGAGTTCGGCCGTGCCGCAGCCCGGGCGACGGCCGCGCAGAAGCGGCGCGCCCTGCCCCGCCCACAGCGACAGGTAATCGCCGCGGTCGGCGCGCGCGGCCGCTTGACGCAGCTCCTGCGTCAGCGCGTTTTGCACGGGATACGGCGCCACGCGGGCGGGCTCAGCCTCGAGACGGTCCATCAGCGTATTGCGAATGCCGCGTGCATAGCGGCCGGTGATCGCGCGCGTGACCGACGTCGCGGTATCGCTGCTCGCGGCGAGCCGCTTTCTCCAGTCCTGCGCGATCGCGCTTTCGGCGCATGGCAGAAACGCCGTGCCGAGCTGCGCGGCCTGCGCACCCAGCGCGAGCGCCGCGGCGATCCCGCGGCCGTCCATGATGCCGCCCGCCGCGAGCACGGGAATGCGCAGTGCGTCGACGAGTTGCGGCACGAGCGCCATCGTGCCGACGAGCGGGTTCTTGTCGGCATCGATGAACGTGCCGCGATGCCCGCCCGCCTCGGCGCCTTGGGCGCAAACGGCATCCGCGCCCGCATCGCGCCAGGCGATGCCCTCGGCGACGTGCGTCGCCGTGCCGATCACATAGGTGCCGGCCGCCTTGAGCCGCTCGACGTCGGCCGCCTCGAGCACGCCGAACGTGAAGCTCGCGATGGGCACGCGCAACGCGATGAGCTGCTCGAGCTGCGCGCGAAGCGCTGGGGCATAGCGCTCGGGCGCGCGGCCCGGCGGCAGACCGAGTTCGGCGCGCAGCGGATCGATCGCATCGAGCGCACGGCGCAGCATGGCGCCGTCGGGCGCGATCGGGTCCAATACGAACAGGTTGACGCCGAACGGGCGCGAAGTCGCGCCGCGAATCTCGGCCACCTCGGCCGCGAGCTTCTCCGGCGCCATCGCCCCCGCGCCCAAACTGCCGAGCGCGCCGGCGTTGCTGGCCGCGACCACGAGCGCCGGCGTCGTCGCCCCCACCATCGGCGCTTGCACGAGCGGCAAACGCAGACCGAAACGTTCGGCGAACGGTGTGGCGTAATGGCTCGTGGCACGCGTGTTCATCTCGACTCTCCTCGTTCGGTTCGCTCTTGTGCGCGCGAGTGTCCCCCCGGGTGCTCAAGCTGCGCAACGTTGCGCTCACTCTACGCGCGGGTGCGGCTCACGAAAAATGAATTATCGAGATCGATTCGTTCGCGATCGGTGAACGAATCGATCGCGGCGGTCGTATGCACCTTCTATGCCTCTCGTACGCACCTTCAGCGAGCGGCGCGGATCGGTGCCAAACTGGCAGGCTCTACGACTGACGATGGGAGATAGGCAATGAGCGTAACGACCCGATGGATTGAAATCGATGCTGGCGGCGGCGAGCACTACGATGGGTACCTAGCCCTGCCGCGCGCCGGCAAAGGCCCCGGTGTCATCATCGTGCAAGAAATCTTCGGCGTGAACGCGCATATTCGGTCGGTGGCCGAGCAATATGCGCTGGCGGGCTATGTCGCGCTCGCACCCGACATTTTTTGGCGCAGCGAACGGCGCGTGGAACTCGGCTATGAAGGCGCCGACCGCGACAAGGCGCTTGCGATACTCAAGAGCCTCGACGTCGACAAGACGGCGGCTGACCTCGGCGCCGCGGCAAGCACGTTGCGCGCACAGCCCGAAACGGCCGGCAAGATCGGCGCGACCGGGTTCTGCTTCGGCGGACAGCTAGCCTACTTGATGGCGGCACGCGGGACGGTCGACGCGGCTGTCTCTTACTATGGCGGCGGGATTCAGAACAAGCTCGACGAAGCGGAGCACATCCGCGTGCCGATGCTTTTCCATTATGCGGAGCACGATTCGTCGATCCCGCAGACGGCCGTCGCCCAGGTCAAGCAGCGCTTCGCGGGGCACGCGAACGCGCAGTTCCACGACTATCCGGGCGTCGGGCACGGCTTCAACTGCTCCGACCGCGCCGCCTACGATCAGCATGCCTCCGCGCTCGCGCACGGGCGCACGCTGGCGTTTCTCTCGTCGAACTTGTAATCGATTGCGAATCGGTACGGCGCGTTCGAGCCGTGCCGATTCTTTTCGATCGCGTCAGGCCTTCTTCGAATAGGCGCTGCACCAGCCGCCGTTCGCCACTTGCTTGCCGCCGAACATCGGGCACGGCGCGAACGCCGAGGTAGCCGTGCCTTGGAAGAATTGGCAGTTGCTGCACTTCTCGCCCGCGGCGTACTTCGGTTGCTTCGTCTTGTCGACCTTGGTCGCGTCCATCTTGTAGCCGAGCGCGACGGCGGTCGGATCGTTTTCCGCGACATGCGGCGCGTCGGCCAGTGCTTCGCGCGAAGCCAGCGCGAGCGCGGAAACGGCGCCCAGACTCGTGATCAAAAACGTGCGACGGGACGATTTCATGGGGACTCTCCTTTGTATGACCTACTCAACGCTGCTCTGCGGCAGCAGTGGGCAAGCATAACAACGAAGCGCGCCCAGCGCATCCAGGCCGACCAAATGTCGCGGATAAGTGAGATAGGTGAGCGACGTCACGCCCGCCCGACGAGTTCGCGGACCCGCTGCGCGATCGCCAGCGAAGCCGTCAGCCCCGGCGATTCGATGCCGAACAGGTTGACGAGCCCCCGCACCCCATGCGCGGCCGGACCTTGGATCACGAAGTCGGCCGCGCTCTCGCCCGGCCCCGACAACTTCGGGCGAATCCCCGCATAGGCCGGCTGCAGCGCGTCGTCGGGCAGCTCGGGCCAATATTCGCGGATGGCGGCATAGAACGATTCGGCGCGGCGGGGATCGACGTCGTAATTGATCGTGTCGACCCATTCGACGTCGGGACCGAAACGCGCCTGGCCGCCAAGGTCGAGCGTCAAATGCACGCCGAGGCCGGCGTCGTTCGGCATCGGATAGATCAGGCGCGAAAACGGCGCCCGGCCCGAAATGCCGAAGTAGTTGCCGCGCGCGAGATAGAGCGGCGGGACGTGCCGCGCATCGAGGCCGCGAATCTTGCGGGCCAGCGCATTCGCGTGCAAGCCGGCGCTGTTGATGACGCAAGCGGCCGATAGCGTCGTCGGCGTT
Source organism: Trinickia acidisoli (assembly GCF_017315725.1). NCBI lineage: Bacteria > Pseudomonadati > Pseudomonadota > Betaproteobacteria > Burkholderiales > Burkholderiaceae > Trinickia > Trinickia acidisoli. The sequence continues at coordinate 199,549 of NZ_JAFLRG010000001.1, read as the reverse complement.
TCGCCTCCGACCGTCACCGTGAAACGCCCGGCCCTCGCCTCGACCGACTGCACCGGCGAATGAAACGCGCATACCGCGCCGCCGCGCTCAGCATCGCCTTGCAACGCGAGCAGCAATTGATGGCTGTCCACGATACCCGTCTGCGGCGAAAACACGGCCGCTTCGCATTGCAATGCCGGCTCGAGTTCCCGCGCGTCCGCACCGGTGAGCCGAATCAGATCGAGCACGCCGTTCTCTTTGCCGCGCGCCTCGATGGCCGCGAGCTGCGGCACCTGGTTGCGCGCCGTCGCGACGAGCAGCTTGCCGCAGCGCTGATGCGGGACGCCGCGCGCGGCGCAGTATTCATAAAGCATTTCGCGGCCGCGCACGCAAAGCGTTGCTTTCATCGAGCCGCGCGGATAGTAGAGCCCCGCATGTATGACTTCGCTATTGCGCGAACTCGTGCCGGTGCCGATCGCTTCGCTCTCTTCGAGCACGATCACTTCGCGGCCTCGCTCAGCGAGCGCGCGTGCGATCGCCAGACCGACCACGCCCGCGCCGATCACTACACATTCGATCTCATCCATGTTTGTCGCCGCGACCGGCTCGGCCGCGCTTCTCCGTCCGCTTTCGACTTCGGTGGGACTTCTTCGCGAGCGCGCTCAATGCGCTTGGAGCGTCCTGTCTGGCATCGTCGCGGCGCGCCGCGACGTCGATGCGTAAAGGCCATTGTACGACGCACCGTAGCACCGACGCCGCGTGCATGGAGTAAAGCGCCGTCTTATTGGCCGAAGCGATACGTATCGGGGGCGTCAGAAACCGATCGGCCGGCGGCGAGCGCCTCGCTCGGGGCGGATGTCGTCGGCGCGCACGATGTCGCGGCCATCGATGCGGGCCGCGCCGAATGCATGCAGCAGCGCGCGGCGCATGTCGCGCGGCGAGGTGCACGCGAGCGCTTCGAGGGCGTCGTCGCCGAGCCGCTCCGGGAAGCGCCGGCCCCAGCTATGCGCCGTACGGATTTCGTCGTAGATCGTCTGCGCAATGCGGCGCGCGCCGTCGCGATCGGGCGGCGCGATCTCGTAGACGCTCATGCGGCTCAGGATCGGCGCGGGAATCGCGCGCTCGTCGTTGGCCGTCGCGACCCAGATGACCTGGCCGGCATTGATCGGGACTTCGGCGAACTCGTCGATGAACGCCTGCGCGGTTTCGTATTCGAGCAACGCATAAAGTGCGCCGAGCGGATCGTATTGCGAGTCGCCGCTCGCTTTGTCGATTTCGTCGACGACGATCACGGGATTCGCATAGCTGCCGTTGACGAGGGTTTCGAAGACTTTGCCGGGCTTCGCATTCTTCCACTGCGACGAGGCGCCCGACAGAATCCATCCCGCCGTCAACGAACTCATCGCGACATACTGGTGCGAGGTGCCGAGCAGACGCGCGAGCGCCTTGGCGAAGTGCGTTTTGCCGATGCCCGGATCGCCGAGCAGCAGGATCGGCATCAGCTCGAGCCGGTCCTCCGTTTCGACGCACAGCGCGACCTGCCGGCGCACATCCTCGAGCGGATCGGCGAAGTTCGGCAGCGCGTCGATCAGCGCATCGATCGCCGGCATGCGGTTCGGCTTGACGCAAAACCGCAGGTTGCCGACCTTGAGCATCTTTTCGTAGGTTGTGCGCAGCGCTTCGTTCGCACTTTCGTTCAGTTCGTTCAGCGCGGTTTCGACCCGATCGAGGTCGTACAGCTTGCTGAACGACGCCACTGCGATTTCCTGTTTCACCACGGCTGTCGTCATCGCTCACCTCTCATGCCGCGACCGAAGCGCATGCACTGCCGAGCGCCCCGCCGATCCATGGTGTGCTGCCACGCGTCCGGCCTTGGGGCGGCGCATCGTTCGCTGCTTTGCGATTTCAGTGTAGCGAAGCAAGTTCCATGCGAAAAGCCAGCAGCGCCGTGCGCGTGCTGCTAATAAGCGCCGCGAACGCGCTCGCTCGCCAATGCGGCACGCGCCTCGCCCCGCGGCGAGGCGCCGTGGGTCATGCGGCCACAGAGGCGTTAGGCGTAAGATGGGCGCTTGTCGTCGCGCGCGGCCGCATTCGTCTGCGCGAAGGAGAACGGTTCGATGAGGCGTGCTACTCGCATCGCCGCCACGCTCGGCGGCGCCGTCGCCGGCGTGATCGGCATCGTGGCCGCGCTCGCGCTGGCCGGCGCGCTAACCGCGGGCAATGCAACGGCCGCGGGCGAAGCGCCGGCGAATTCCGCCGCTTCGGGTGGCGCCGGTGGCCCCGGCGGCGCCTCGTCCGACGACCTGCCCGCCGCCATCCAATGGCAACTCGACGTCGTGCGCGACGGACAAACGATCGACACGTTTCAAGCCACGACGATGGTCGGCCAGGCGTTCAGTGCCACGCATCATCATGCAGTCACCCATCGCGTCGGCTGCAAGGAAAACCCCGGAGGCGGCATCGATCTTGCGCGGACGATATCGGTCTCGCCCGTCGCGGCGGACGTCAGCGGCATCACCCTCGCCATCGATGCCGACGAGACGATCGAGGACGATAGCGCGCCGACGACGCCCGAAGGCTGTGCGTTGCCGCCGCAGCCTCGGCGCGTCGACGCGAGCCATCCCGGTCTGTTCGTGCCCGTCGGCGAGTCGGCCGACTGGACGCTGATCGACAAGAATCCGACGCTCGTCTATCGCGTGCACGCGAGCGTCGCGCCTCATTAACGGTTGGAACGAAGCGGAAACGAAGCGGCATGCGAAACCCCGAAGACCTCATGCAGACAGGTGCGGCAAGCCCGCAAAAGAAAGACTTCGTCGCGGTGAGCTGGAACCTGCACAAGGGTCGATCGCCGCTCGGCTTCACCGCCTGGAAGGCGATGCAGCGCTGGGTCGAATCGACGCATGCCGACGTCTATTTCCTACAGGAAGCGATGGCGCGGCGCATGCCGGGCCCGGTGCTCGCGACGAGCTTCGGTGCGCCCGTGCACGAGCCGCTCGCGGACGTCTGGGAATGCCAGGCGACCGAAATCGCCCATGCGCTCGACCTGGACATCGCGCTCGGGCCGAACGTCTTCAAGCCGTCGTGGCGCCATGGCAACGCAATCCTCTCGCCGCATCCGCTCGATCTCGGCGGACGCTGGGACATTTCAGCGCACCGGTTCGAGCGGCGCGGCTTGCTCGTCGCACGCGCGGCATTCGCGGGCCAATCCGTCACGCTGTTGTGCGCCCATCTCGCGCTCACGCGCTCGGCTCGGATGCGGCAGATGAATTGGATCGCCCATTGGATCGCGCGCGAGGCGCCGGCCGGGCCGCTCGTGCTCGCGGGCGACTTCAACGACTGGCGCAACGATTCGGTCGGGATCTTCGGCGAGCATGGGCTCGTCGAGGTCGCGACGCTGCTCGGGCAGCCGGCCCGCACGTTCCCCGCGTTCTCGCCGGCGCTCGCGCTCGACAAGATGTTCGTGCGCGGCATGCAGCCGATCGCCTGCGTCCAGCCTACGCAGGAAACCGCGTGGCTTTCCGACCACTTGCCCTACATCGCCCGTCTCGAATTGAGCGACTTACCCGTCGAAGTGCGTTAGATTGAGCGGTCTCGTTTCGCCTGGCGCTCACCACGATGCATTACTTGCCGATTCTTCTGCAAATTGCCGTCATCTATCTGATTGCCGCGGCCAGCCCCGGACCGAACTTCTTCATGGTCACGCAGCTTTCGCTTGCAGGCAGGCGCGGGCTTGGCGCCGCTTCCGCGCTCGGGGTCTGCACGGCATCGATGCTCTGGGTGACGCTGGCCATGCTCGGGCTCGCGGCCGTGCTGCAACGGCTCGAGTGGCTCTACACCGGCGTGCGCATCGCCGGCGCGATCTACCTCGTCTATTTCGGCCTGAAGCTGCTGCGTGCAAGCACTCGCCGCAGCCCGGCGCCGCAAGTTCACGACAGCGGCGCGGAGCCGATCGCGCACGGTGCGGCGGCGTGGCTGCGTTCCTACCGCTCGGGGTTCGTCACCTGCGCGACGAATCCGAAGTCGTGCGCGTTCTGGACGAGCGTGTTCGCGGCGATGTTTCCCGCGCATCCGCCGCTTTGGTTCTATGGCGCGGTGTTCGCGACGATCGGTTCGCTGTCGGCTAGCTGGTACTGCGGCATCGCGTTCATGTTCGCCACCGAGCGCACCCAGCGCGGCTATCGCAAACTGCGCAGGCCGATCGACGCGTTCTGCGGCGCCGCACTCGTCGGGCTCGGCGCGAAGCTCGTCGCCGAGCGATAGGCGCGCGCTACGCCGGCGAACCTCGGGAGCTGGGCGCGCGATGCGAACGGCGGCTCTGGTATGCCTTCGTCGTACCGGCTCGCCGGCTGCAAAAACCCTTCGCGCGATGGTGATGCTGCAGGCGCGGTAAAATAGCGGATTTTCAGCGTCGCGAGACGCAGCCGCGAAAGCCCCTTCGCCCCCTGCCCGCCGGCCGGAGCGTCCGTGTGCCGAGCGCTTTGGTGCCCATCTCTTCGCACTTTCACGTAGCCATGAGCAATCTGAACCCGCAAACCGTCCTCTCCGTCCATCACTGGACCGATACGCTCTTTAGCTTCACCTGTACCCGCGATGCGTCGTTTCGCTTCGAAAACGGGCAATTCACGATGGTCGGGCTCGAAGTCGACGGCAAGCCGCTGATCCGCGCCTACAGCATGGCAAGCGCGAACTACGAGGAAAACCTCGAATTCCTGAGCATCAAGGTGCAGGACGGCCCGCTCACGTCGCGTCTGCAACACTTGAAGGTCGGCGATCAAGTTCTCATCGGCAAGAAGCCGACGGGCACGCTCATGGCCGACAACCTGCTGCCGGGCAAGACGCTCTGGCTGCTCTCGACGGGTACGGGGCTCGCGCCGTTCATGTCGATCATCAAGGACCCGGACGTCTACGACCGCTACGAGAAGGTCGTCCTCACGCACACGTGCCGGTTCGTCGACGAACTCGCTTACAAGGAATACATCACCGATCACCTGCCGGCCCACGAGGACATCGGCGAGCTCGTTCGCGAGAAGCTCGTCTATTACCCGACCGTCACGCGTGAGACGTTCCACAACCGCGGCCGGATCACCGAACTCATCGACACGCAGAAGCTGTTCGAGGACCTGAACGTGCCCCCGTTCTCGCTCGAGAACGACCGCGTCATGCTCTGCGGCAGCCCCCATATGCTGCGCGATACGCGCGAACTGCTCGACGGGCTCGGCTTCAAGGAAGGCAGTAACAACGAGCCGGGCCACTACGTCGTCGAAAAGGCGTTCGTCGGCTAACGGCCGGAGCGGCAAGCGCTCGCACGCAGCAACGCTCGCTCGCACCCCGCGGCGCGCGCCATCGATTCTCGACCGCGGCTTGCGGCCACCCCGCCGTCGACAAAACCGGAGCCTCGTGCTCCGGTTTTTGTTTTTGCGCGGCAATTTGCCGCACCTATTTGCCGCACCTATTTGCCGCACCTATCTGCCCCTATCTGCCGCAGCTTCGGTTGTTACAACTGACCGCCGGTCGGCCCCGTTTGATCGTAGGATTTTTTCCTACAGCCGAAAATCTTCGGGCTGTCAATCAGGGCTTGTCGAGACGTTGCAACGCCAGTCGTGACGCCATGTTTCCTAATTTTGAGATATGATCCGCCCCGAAGAAGGGTCGAATGGAAACGATTTGGCTCGGCAATTTCGTTGTTACCAGATGTAAATTTCGTTACGCAACACGTCATCTTTTCCGCCGTCACAGCGTGCAAATTGGAGATTGTGATCTTCGCGATGAGTCAACGTCTGGCCAATTCGACCGATTTTTTCGAAGAGCGTGGCGGCGAGCGCGCCGAGAGGCGTCTGCGCGAACTTGCGACCGAACTGACGGAAGCGCGTGAAGCGATCAAGCGGCACGTCGCCCGCGAGCTCCATGACGGGCTCGGCGCCGAGCTGACGGCGGCACGCTTCGCACTCGCCAACGTCGAGCACGCGTTGAGCGCGGGCGGCGATCCCTCGGCGGCTGCGCAAGCGCTCGCGCTCGCGCAGCAATCGATCGATGCCGCGTGCGAAGCCGGCCGCCGCCTGGTTCAAGAACTGCACGCACCGAACGTCGAGGGCGGTATCGTCGCGGCGCTCGCCCAGTGGACGCGGACGTTCGCGCAGCGCACGGGCCTCGCGACGAGCTTCGTCTGCGCTGCCGACGTACGTCTCACGCAACTGCCGCCCGACGCGGCGCTCGCCGTGATGCGCGTGGCCCAGGAAGCGTTGAACAACGTGGCCAAGCACGCCGACGCTTCGCGCGCCGACATCTGCATCCAGACCGATGCGAAGCGCTTGACGCTCGTCATCGAGGACGACGGCCGCGGCATGCCGCCGCGCGCGCGCCGCGCCGGTGCACCCGACTCGGCCAGCGCTCGCGGCTTCGGCCTGCCCGGCCTGCGCGCTCGCTGCGAAGCGTTCGGCGGCGCGCTACGCATCGCCTCGCGGCTACGTGACGAATCGTGCACGCCTTGGCTTGGGACATGGCCTGCTGCCGACGCCGGCGCACCGGCCGCGCGCTCGGGCACGACCGTGCGCGCGCACTTCCTGTGGGCCGCCATGGCGCACGGGCAAAGCGCCGCCACCGGTCAGCGTCCGACCCGCGTGACGCGCGCGAGGTAAGGCGATGACGCTCAGAATCCTGCTCGTCGACGACCACGCCATCGTCCGCCAAGGCGTTCGCCAGCTCTTGCTCAACCACGGCGTCGCGCGCGAGGTCGTCGAAGCCGACAGCGGCGCGCAGGCGCTCGCGAGCCTCGACGGCGCCCCGTTCGACATCGTCTTGCTCGACATTTCGCTGCCCGACATGAACGGCGTGGAAGTGCTCAAGCGCGTGAAGCGCCGCGCGCCGCGCGCCCCCGTCATGATGTTCTCCATGTACCGCGAGGATCAGTACGCCGTGCGCTCCATCAAGGCGGGCGCCGCCGGCTATTTGTCGAAGGCGGTGACGGCCGCGCAGATGATCGAAGCCATCCGCCAGGTGGCCTCGGGCCGCAAATACGTGAGCCCCGCGCTCGCGGAGGCGCTTGCCGATTACGTCTCCTTCGACAACGACCACTTGCCGCACGAAAAGCTGTCGGACCGTGAGTATCAGACGCTTTGCATGCTTGCCTCGGGCAAGCGGCTGACCGACATCGCCCACGCGCTCTCGCTATCCGTGAAGACGGTCAGCGTCTACCGCGCGCGGCTGCTCGAAAAGATGAAACTGCGCAACAACGCGGAACTCACGTTCTACGTGATGAGCAATCGGCTCGTCGATCTCAACCCGGCGATGACGGCCTGAAAACAGGGTATCGTCGGTGGCATCTAAGACATTTCTGATTGCTTACGGCATCGCGGGTCAAGCGGGTCGTCTCCGCTAGAATCCAGGGTTTTTCCGTAGCCAAATTGCACCAGCAAGGTGCGATTTCTAGGAGACCCTCGCCCCATGTCCCTCTTCCGCAAGAAAAATGTCGAGCAAATGATCGCCGGTGCCGAGCGCACGGGCCTGAAAAAAGCGCTCGGCGCGCTTGATCTCATGTTCCTCGGCATCGGCGCCATCATCGGCACCGGTATTTTCGTGCTGACGGGCACGGGTGCCGTGCAAGCCGGCCCTGCGCTGATGGTCGCGTTCCTCATCGCCGCCGTCGCGTGCGCGCTCGCCGGCCTCGCCTATGCCGAGTTCGCCGCCACCATCCCCGTGGCCGGCTCGATCTACACCTACTCGTACGCGACGCTCGGCGAACTCGCGGCCTGGGTCATCGGCTGGGATCTCATGCTCGAATACGGCTTGGCGGCCTCGGCCGTCTCGGTCGGCTGGTCGGGCTACCTGCAGTCGCTGCTGGCCGGCTTCGGCCTGAAGCTGCCGATGGCGCTCACGGCCGCGCCGGGCGCCATCGCCGGCCATACGACGCTGTTCAACCTGCCCGCGTTCCTCGTCATGATGATCATTACGACGCTGCTGGCCGTCGGCGTGCGCGAATCGACGCGCGTCAACAACATCATGGTCGCGATCAAGGTGGTGGTCGTGCTCGCCGTCATCGCGGTCGGCGCATTCCACGTGCAGCCGGCGAACTGGCACCCGTTCATGCCGAACGGCTGGCACGGCGTCTTCGGCGCCGCGGCCGTCATGTTCTTCGCGTTCATCGGCTTCGACTCCGTTTCGTCCGCGGCCGAGGAAGTCAAGAATCCGAAGCGCGATCTGCCGATCGGCATCATCGCTTCGCTGGCCCTGTGCGCCGTACTGTACGTCGCGGTGGCCGCCGTCGTGACGGGTATCGTGCCCTCGCCGCGCTTCGCCGATATTTCGCACCCCGTCTCGTACGCGCTCCAAGTCGCGGGGCAAAACTGGGTGGCCGGCTTCATCGATCTGGGCGCCGTGCTCGGCATGCTCACCGTCATCCTCGTCATGAGCTATGGCCAAACGCGCATTATTTTCGCGATGTCGCGCGACGGGCTGCTGCCGCAAGCCCTCTCGCGCGTGCACCCGCGTTTCGCCACGCCGTTCCTGACGACTTGGATCGTCGGCATTTTCTTCGGCCTCGTCGGCGCACTCGTGCCTTTGAGCGTGCTGGCCGAGCTCATCAACATCGGCACGCTCGCCGCGTTCTCGATGGTCTCGATCGCCGTGCTCGTCCTGCGCCGCACGCATCCGCACCTGCCGCGCGCTTTCCGCTGCCCCGGCGTGCCCGCTCTGCCGCTCGCGGCCGTCGCGGCGTGCGTCTTTCTGATGGTCAACCTGCAATGGATCACGTGGGTCGCGTTCGTCGTTTGGCTCGCGATCGGCCTGACCGTCTACCTCGGCTACTCGCGCAAGCATTCGCTGCTCGCCCACGACAAGCACTGAGCGCCGCGCTAGCCGTGGGCGTACGAACGCTCACGGCGCCTGTGGCACCCCGTTTCCAAACGGCATTGCCGGCTTCGGCGGCGATGCCGTTTTGCTTTGCACGCGGCTTGCTGCTCGTTCCGCTCGTGCGGCCGATGAACTCACACGCGCCGCGGGTACATAATGACTAATCGGTACCCTGTTGCCGGGCGCCGGTTCTTCCTTTTCTTGGTTCTTCCCTTTTTACTGGAGGAGCAACGCAATGGAATTAACGGAAAGCTACACGCTGCCGGTGCCGCCGCAGCGAGCTTGGGAAGCGCTCACCGATGCCGCGATTCTGCGTGCTTCGATCCCCGGATGCGAAGACATTCAAGCCGACGGAGAGAACGGCTTCGCATTGGCGATGGATCTCGGCGCGGATGGGGTCGGGGCCCGCTTCAAGGGGCGGGTGCGACTGACCGAGGTCGATACGCCGGGCGCCCGCACGCTGTTGTTCGAGCTCGACGTGCCGCCATTGACTGCCTCCAACGGCTCGGGAGCGCCAGGACCGCATGGCGCACGACTGCGGCTCGAAGCCGACGGCGATGCGACGAGCACGTTGCTCTACACGGCGTACGCGCAAACGCTGCACGCCGACGGCAAAAGCGCCGCCGATGACGTCGTGCGCAAGGTGGCCGACGAATTCTTCAAACGCTTCGCGGCGCATCTGAACGCCGCCGACAACCTGCTGCCGAGCGATGCGCCGCAGCCGGCCGGCCCCTCGGGGCAACACGCGGCCGTGCTCGAATCGGCGCCGTCGGGCAAGGGAGGCAAATCGTGGAAGGCATGGACCTCGAGGTCCTGAACACGAGCCTGCGCTGGCTCACCGACGGCCAGCGCGTGTCGCTCCCGACGATGTTGCAGGTCGAAGGGGCCAAGGCCGCGCGCGAGCATGCAGCATGTGGGGCATGAGAGAGAAAAACGGCTAGCGCGGCAATAGCGGCACGGGCGAGCGGGGTGGCATGGGGCCGTCGGCGGCAGGCTTGCTTGGCGACGCCGTGGCCTGGGCCTCGAAGTCCTCGTCTTCGTCGGCAACACCGCTCTCGAGACGGTAGAGCCAGGCGAGCAACTCGGCCACGGCCTGATAGAGCTCGGGCGGAATACGCGCATCGAGATCGACCTGCATCAGCAGCGACACCATTTCCGGCGCGCGATGGACGTAGAGCCCCGCCTCCTGCGCACGCTGAATGATCATTTCCGCCACGAGCCCGTAGCCTTTCGCCACGACGCGCGGTGCGTTGTCGCCGCCTTTCGCGTCGTAGGCCAGGGCCGCCGCGCTCTTACGTCGCGGGCGCCGAGTCATGATCCACTCCATTCGAACGGATCGTCGAACAGACGGTCGATCGGCGAAGGCACCGGGCCGCCATGGGCTGCACCGCGCTTGGGCGGCGAATCGGCCTCGCCGGTTTGCGCTGCGGCCATGCCGGTCGCGCTGAGTCCGCCGTCGCGCACTTCGACGTCGGACACGTCCTTCGGTGTCTCGCGCGCCTCGGCCTCGGCAGCCGCTCGTGCGTAGGCCGACGTCGCGGCCGAAGCGGTGCCCCCGCCGGCGGCCGGCGCCGTCCCACCGATTTCGCGGATCTGCAGGCCGGTCAGCTCGATTCCCGCCGCCTGAAGCCGGCGTCCGAACGCCGCGCTGCCCGAGGCGAGCCGCGCTGCGCCGCCTGGGCTCGCCTGCACGCGCATGACGAGTTGAGTGCCGTTCATGACGAGTTCGGCGTCGACGGTGCCGAGCGTCGGCAGCGCAAGCGTGACGCGCGTACGCCACGTCTGCTGCGCATCGTCTTCGCCGTCGCTCCCCCAGCCGCGCCGCTCGCGCTCGGGTTCGATCGTCCAATCGAGCTTCGCGCCCGGCCATACCTCGCCGCTCCAGCGAAATTGCTGTGTGGCGAGCACGTCGAGTTGCTGGCGCACGAGCGGAATCGTCGCCGGATGGATCGAGGCGGCGATCGACGAAGGCATGTCGGCCGCAGGACCGCCGGCGCGGCCCGCGCTCGCGCCGCCAAAGGCCGCGTCGTCGAGCGAGCCGTTGGATGCGCCGCGCCACGCCGCGTTGTCGGCGGCCGTGCCGGCCGTACCCGCTGTGTCCGGATAAGGGGCCGCGTTGGCGTGCGGCGCCGCGCCGAACGGGGGAAGCGACAATTGCGGCGGCAGTTCGTGCGGCAACCAGCCTCCGCCGGCAGGCAGCGTACCGCCCGATGCCAGCCAGCCGGGCATGCCGGCCGCATCGGCATCGCCCGTCGGATTGCTCCAATCGAGCGGCAACTGGAGCGCCTCGGCCGCGAGCCGCGTTTGCGGCTCGTCGGCAAGAGCCTCGGCCGGATAAGTACCGCTCAGCCACTGCGCGAGATGCGATTCGTAGAAAAGACCCGATTCGTTGACGGTCTGCTCGAGCGCCTCGGCGAGCGCGGCAACAGGTATCGCCGTGGCCGCTGCGCCGACGGTAGCCGTGCCACCGGTTGAACCCGCTTGGGCGGATGCGGCGGAGGTAGCGGATGCGGCAGAGCCGGCGGCATCGCCCGCCATCGCAGCCGGGCTCGCATCGACCGCCGCACCGGCGGCGAAAAGCTCGCCCGCCGCCGCGGCCGTGTCGATCGCGGGCGGCGCGGGCCAGATCGGCGCCTCGCCGATGACGGCGGGCGTCGCCTCGCCGCCGAAGCGCGAAATGGCATCGAGCGTCAGTGCAACTTCGGAAAGAATGGCCTGCGCCGAGGCGGGAGGCGGCGTGTCGGCCAGCGCGGCGGCGCCGTCGGCCGCGGCCGGCGTATCGACCGTGAGCCCCGTCGCGCCCGATTGGGCCGCGCCCGTGCGCGCGCCCGCGCCGACGCTGTCGAGCAGACCGTCGATGCCGCTGACCAGCATCGAGGCGAGGGCAGAGTCGATTCCTGTCATGCCGCGTCCTTGCGCCGTCGTTCGAACCTGCCCTCGCTACGCGGGCACCGCGCGCCGCGGGCCGGAGAGCTGGATGACTACATCATGCACGCTCAACGCGCGCCGAACAGTTCCTTGAGCACATGCGCCGGGCGCCGTGCGGAAAAAAAAGCGGATAGGCGCGCGACGCTCGGATTGACGAGGTCGCGAATCGCGGCGTCGTCGGCCAGAATCTGGCGAATCAGGTCGTACTTGCGCATCCGCTCGTGTTCGTTGAGCGAGACGCTGGCATCGACCTCGCGCAGCGTATCGACAAGCGCCCGGTACTCTTCCTGCAACTCCATCAATTCGGTCCACAGCGCATGGCGAGCCGCCGACAACATGCGCGAGGAAACCGAGGCAATCGCCTCGTAACGTGCGAAATAGTCTGCTTTCGAATTCATCGCTGCGCGTCCGCCTGCCCCTGCTGCGCCATGATCCGCGCCGCTTCCACGCCGATGCCGATCCAGGCTTCCTCGAGCGTTGCGAGCAAGCCGTCCACTTCGATCAGCATCGCTTCGCTCTGGGCGATGTTCGCCTCCAACAATCGACGCGTCATGTAACTGTAAAGTGCGTCGAGTCGATGAGCGATCTCGCCCCCCACATCTTTGTTCAGCGATGCCTGCAAGCCGCTGCCGATGATCCCGATGGCCTTGCTGATCGCCTCGCCGCGCGGGCCGATGTTGCCTTGCTGCAAATGCATGCGCGCCTGCGCGATGGCCTTGCGCGCGCCTTGGTACAGCATGAGGATCAATCGATGCGGATTTGCGCCCATCACCCCTGTCTCGACGCCGACGCGCGCATAGGCACCCGCTCCAGCGTGTCCGTGGGAAAACATCGGCGCTTCTCCTTGTTGGTCGTGAATGTGCGGAAATCCAGTCGGCGCGGCGAGATGCACACATCGCCTCCCCGCGCCTGCCCCGTCGCTGCCGAGCATGCGTGAGTGCCGCGCGCTGGCCATATTGCGGTTATCGGATCGCCTAGGGCAAAGCTTTAGCCGCTTGCGGTCATCCAGGCAGCAAGCGGACTGCAAAGCTTCAGACTGATATCTGCATGATGTCGTTGTAGGCGGCCACGAGCTTGTTGCGAACTTCCAAGCCGAATTGCAGGCCGATGTTCGCCTTTTGCATGTCCACCATCACGTCGCTCAGCGAAACGTTCGGCGAGCCGAGCTCGAATGCCTGCGACTCCCCGACCGCTTTGTTTTGATCGTCGCTGATCTTATCGATCGAGCTCTTGAGCACCGTGGCGAAGCTGCCGGCCGTCGCCGCGCCCGACTGTTCGCCCAGCGCGGCGGCGTTCGATGCGCCGGCCGCTTCGGCTGCCATGGACTGCATCTGCTGCAGCGCCGACGTAAGCGGATTGACTGGCACGGTCATGATTTCTCCAGAAAAAGGGGCGAAAGGCCGCCGCCGTCCGAATGCGCGACGCACTGACCCATCACGGTGAATGAGGATAGCAGCGGGCCTTTTCGCAAACCCGTGAAACTAGGGGGGAAACCCGCTTCTATTCGACTGATTCAGTTGCAGATCGGTATGGATAATCCCAATCGTGAAAGTGTCCCGCCCGCCCCGACGCGGCTTCCCGCCTACTCGGACCCGCCGGCCGGACACCCCCGCATCCCGGAGAACCCCGACGCATGGATTCGCAGGCCAATTCTTTGATCAATCCCGACGCCCGCATGGGCCTCGCTAGCGCGCCCGCAGGCGCCGCCGGCGCTGGCGCCCTGCAAGGCGCGGGCGGCGCGGCCGACCTCGGCGGCATCGCCCAGCGGCTGTCGTCGTTCTCGCAGATGCGCGGCAACCCGCGCGCGCCGCTCATCATCGCCGTGGCCGTGTTCGTGGCCGTCGTCACCGCGCTCGTGCTCTGGAGCCGGACCCCCGACTATCGCGTGCTGTATAGCGGCCTGTCGGATCAGGACGGCGGCTCGGTGCTTGCCGCACTGCAGCAAGCGAACGTACCCTACAAGTTCTCCGACGGCGGTTCGGCCATTCTCGTGCCGTCCGATCAAGTCAACGAAGTGCGGCTGAAGCTCGCCTCGCAAGGCCTGCCCAAGAGCGGCTCGGTCGGCATGGAACTGATGGACAACGAGAAGTTCGGCATCAGCCAGTTCGCCGAGCAAGTGAACTATCAGCGCGCGCTCGAGGGCGAACTCGAACGCACGATCGAATCGATCTCCGTCGTGCGCCAGGCGCGCGTGCATCTGGCGATCCCGAAGCCTTCCGTATTCGTGCGCGACCAAGAGGCGCCCACGGCGTCGGTGCTCGTCAATCTCTATCCGGGCCGCACGCTCGACGACGGCCAAGTCTCGGCGATCACGCACATGGTCGCCTCGAGCGTCGCCGATCTGCCCGTCAAGAACGTCACCGTGGTCGATCAGGACGGTACGCTGCTCACGCAGCCTTCGTCGGGCGCGGGGCTCGACGCCTCGCAGCTCAAGTACGTCCAGCAAGTCGAGCGCAACACGCAGCAGCGCATCGACGCGATCCTCGCCCCGCTGTTCGGCGCCGGCAACGCGCACTCGCAAGTGAGCGCCGACATCGATTTCTCCCAGATGGAGCAAACGGCCGAAACCTACGGCCCGAACGGCAACCCGCAGCAGGCCGCGATCCGCAGCCAGCAGACGAGCGAGGCGAGCGATCTGACGCAAAGCGGCGCCTCGGGCGTGCCCGGCGCGCTGTCGAACACGCCGCCGCAACCGGCCTCGGCGCCGATCGTCGCCGCAAGCGGCGCCGCCGCCACGGGCGTGACGACGACACCGGTCAGCGAGCGCAAGGACGCCACGACGAACTACGAGCTCGACAAGCGTGTCAGCCACCTCGAGCAGGCCAAGGGCGGGATCAAGCATTTGTCGGCGGCGGTCGTCATCAACTACCAGCGCGTCGTCGACGCCAAGGGCCACGCGACGATGCAGCCGCTCACGCCCGAGAAGCTCGCGCAAGTCACGCAGCTCGTGAAGGACGCGATGGGCTTCGAGGTCAAGCGTGGCGACTCCGTCAACATCGTCAACGCGACCTTCACGACCGAAGCCGATCCGCTCGCGAATCTGCCGTGGTGGCGCCAGCCCGACGTCATCGCGCTCGCGATCCAGGCGGCCAAATGGATCGGCATCGGCATTGCCGCGCTGCTCCTCTATCTGATGATGGTCAAGCCCGCGATGCGGCGCGCGTTCCCGCCGCTCGAGGCGCGCGCGGCGGCCGACGGTCAAGCGGCGAGCGCGTTCGACGGCCCCGGCGAGCCGATGCTGCTCGACGGCGGTTCGCCGACGCCGATCACGACGGCGATGGAGCATGAAGACGACATGGAGCAAAACCTCCTGGCCTTCGAGAACGAGAAGCACAAGTTCGAACGGAACCTCGATTACGCGCGCACCATCGCGCGCAAGGATCCGAAGATCGTAGCGACGGTTGTCAAGAATTGGGTGTCCGATGAGCGCTGAAGGGGTGACGAAGAGCGCGCTTCTGCTGATGTCGATCGGCGAGGAAGAAGCCGCTGAAGTATTCAAGTTTCTCGCGCCGCGCGAGGTGCAGAAGATCGGCGCCGCCATGGCCTCGCTCAAGAACGTGACGCGCGAGCAGGTCGAGAACGTGCTGCAGGACTTCGTCAAGGAGGCCGAGCAGCACACGGCGATGTCGCTCGATTCGAACGACTACATCCGCTCGGTGCTGACCAAGGCGCTCGGCGAAGACAAGGCCGGCGTGCTCATCGACCGTATCCTGCAAGGCAGCGATACGAGCGGCATCGAAGGGCTCAAGTGGATGGACTCGCCCGCCGTGGCCGAGCTCATCAAGAACGAGCACCCGCAGATCATCGCGACGATTCTCGTGCATCTGGACCGCGATCAGGCTTCGGAAATCGCCGCTTGCTTCACGGACCGGCTACGCAACGACGTGCTGCTGCGCATCGCCACGCTCGACGGCATTCAGCCGGCCGCGCTGCGCGAGCTCGACGACGTCCTCACGAGCCTGCTCTCGGGGAGCGACAACCTCAAGCGCAGCCCGATGGGCGGCATCCGCACGGCGGCCGAAATCCTCAACTTCATGCCGACCCAGCACGAAGAATCGATTCTCGAGAACGTCCGCCAGTACGACGCGGACCTCGCGCAAAAGATCATCGACCAGATGTTCGTGTTCGAGAACCTGCTCGACCTCGAAGACCGGGCGATCCAGTTGCTGCTCAAGGAAGTGGAGTCGGAAGCGCTCATCATTTCGCTCAAGGGCGCGCCGCCCGCGCTGCGTCAGAAGTTCCTCTCGAACATGTCGCAGCGCGCGGCCGAGCTGCTCGCCGAGGATCTCGACGCGCGCGGTCCGGTGCGCGTCTCGGAAGTCGAAACGCAACAGCGCCGCATCTTGCAGATCGTGCGCAACCTGGCCGAGAGCGGCCAGATCGTGCTTGGCGGGAAGGCGGAAGATGCCTATGTCTGATTCGGGCCGTTCGAACAAGAAACCCGTCTCCGCGTATCAGCGCTGGGAGATGGCTTCGTTCGACCCGCCCCCGCCGCCCGATCCGGTCCGCGAGAACAAGCTCGTGCAAGAGGTGCATCGCATTCGCGAAGCGGCCCACGCGCAAGGGCTCGCCTCGGGCCATGTCGCCGGCCAGGCGATCGGCTATCAGGCCGGATTCGACCAGGGCCATGCCCAAGGGCTAGAGAAAGGCCGGCAGGAAGCGCATGCCGAGGCCGCGCGCCTCGCGGGCCTGGCCGATGCGTTCAAGGCCGCCCTCGATGGGGCGCAAACGGAAATGGCCGAGTCGCTCGTCGCGCTCGCGCTCGACATCGCCCAGCAGGTCGTGCGCCAGCACGTCACGCACGATCCGGCCGCCCTGCTCGCCGCCGCGCGTGAAGTGCTCGCGGCCGAGCCGGCGCTCGCGGGCGCGCCGCAGCTCATCGTCAATCCGGCCGATCTGCCGATCGTCGAAGCCTATTTGAAAGACGAACTCGATACGCTCGGCTGGAACGTGCGCACCGACGTCGCCGTCGAGCGCGGCGGCTGCCGCGCGCAGGCCGCAACAGGCGAAATCGACGCCGCGATCGGCACGCGCTGGCAGCGCGTGGCGGCCGCGATCGGCAAAGTGAGTCAATGGTGAACGAAGCCACCGTCCAGTCGTTGCGCGCAAGCGGCCTCTCGCCGCTCGAGGTCGAGCTCGCGCTTGCCTCGTTCAGCCCCGAGGCGATGCCCGAAGCGCGCCGCGCGCTCGCTCCGGCCGGCGACCTGGCCTTGGCCCGCGCCGATTCGGCGGACGAGTTGGCGGCGATCGATGCCATCGACGCCATCGCGAAGGCGGCATCGAGCGAAGACGCGCCCATGCCCACGCAGCCGCCTCACGGCGCCCGGGCGCCGCAAGCAAGCGCGGCCGCCTCGCTCGCCGGCTTCACGCCCAATCCCGCGCTCGCGAACAATCGCCATCTGGCGGCTTGGCGCACGCGCCTTGGCGCTTTGCGCGAACGCAGCGCGCTCGCCCGGCCGCTGTCGGCCTGCGGTCGTCTCACGCGCGCGGCGGGGCTCGTGCTCGAAGCAATCGGGATGCGGCTGGCCGTCGGCGCCGAATGTTTGATCGAGATGCCGCCCGGCAGCACGCTGCCGATGGCCGAGGCCGAGGTGGTCGGCTTCGCCGGCGATCGGCTGTTTCTGATGCCCACGACCGAAGTGGCGGGCCTGCTGCCCGGCGCGCGCGTCTATCCGCGCGAAAGCGCACCGCTCGCCGATCCGCTCGCGGGTGCCAAGCGCCTGCCGGTGGGCTGGGGCATGCTCGGACGCGTCGTCGATTCGTCGGGCCGGCCGCTCGACGGCCTCGGACCGCTCGATACCCACGCCGACGCCCCGCTGTCGGCGCCGTCGATCAATCCGCTCAAGCGCGAGCCGATCCAACAGGTGCTCGACGTCGGCGTACGCGCGATCAACGCGCTGCTCACTGTCGGACGCGGCCAACGCATGGGCCTGTTCGCCGGCTCGGGCGTCGGCAAATCGGTGCTGCTCGGCACGATGGCGCGCTACACGAGCGCCGAGGTGATCGTGATCGGGCTCATCGGCGAGCGCGGCCGCGAAGTGAAGGAGTTCATCGAGCAAATCCTGGGCGCGCAGGGGCTCGCCCGCTCCGTCGTCGTGGCGGCGCCGGCCGACGTCTCCCCGCTCATGCGGATGCAAGGCGCCGCGTACGCCACCTCGCTCGCCGAGTACTTCCGCGATCAGGGCAAGCACGTGCTGTTGATCATGGATTCGCTGACGCGTTACGCGATGGCGCAGCGCGAGATCGCGCTCGCGATCGGCGAGCCGCCGGCGACGAAGGGCTATCCGCCGTCCGTTTTCGCGAAAATGCCGGCGCTCGTCGAGCGCACCGGCAACGGCCCGGCCGGCGGCGGTTCGATCACCGCGTTCTATACCGTGCTGACCGAAGGCGACGATCAGCAAGACCCGATCGCCGATGCGGCGCGCGCGATTCTCGACGGCCACATCGTGCTGTCGCGTTCGCTCGCCGAAGCCGGCCATTACCCGGCGATCGACATCGAAGCCTCGATCAGCCGGGCGATGACGGCGCTCATCGACGAGAACCATCTGGAGCGCGTGCGAATTTTCAAGCAGATGCTGTCTCGTTATCAGCGCAATCGCGACTTGATCAACGTCGGTGCCTATTCGAGCGGGCGCGATGCGCTGCTCGACCGGGCGATCGCGCTGTATCCGCGCATCGAAGCGTTCTTGCAGCAGGGCTTTCGCGAATGTGCACCGTTCGACGCAAGCCTCAATATGCTAGGTGCGTTGTTTGAATGAGGAGTCCTAAGCGATGGCGAATCATTTCCCGATCAAGACGCTGATCGACCTCGCGCAAAACGACGTCGACGCGGCGGCCAAGCAGCTTGGCCGCGCGCAGCGAGAACGCACGGACGTCCAGACGCAGCTCGACGCGCTGGTCCGCTATCGCGATGAATATCACGCGAACTTCTCGGCTTCGGCGCAGACGGGCATGCCGGCCGGCAACTGGCGCAACTTTCAAGCGTTCATCGATACGCTCGACGCGGCGATCGAACAGCAACGGCGCCTCCTCGCCGCGGCCACCTCGCGCGTCGAGACGGCCAAGCCCGAGTGGCAGCGTCAAAAGCAAAAGCTGGGCTCGTACGAAGTCTTGCAGGCGCGCGGCGACGCGGAGCAGGCGCGCGTCGCCGCGCGGCGCGAGCAACGCGACACCGATGAGCATGCCGCCAAGATGGTGCGCATGCGGCTCGAAAATTTGAATTGAACCGGAATCGAATCGGCCCGGACGGCGCGGAAACGCGGCCGACGGACCGCCGAACATAAAGGCATACCCATGTCGCCCATCTCCATCCTCGGGTCTCTTTCTGGCGCATCGAGCAACTCGCCCGGCAGCGCGGGCTCGGGCTCGAACGCGCAAGCGGCCACGCCGTTTTCGCAGACGCTGCAGCAAAGCGTGAACGCGCAGCAGCAGGCGGCGCAATCGGCACAATCGGCACAGTCGGCGCAACCCAACACGGGCGCATCGTCCGCGAACGGTGCGCAGAACGCCGGCGCGTCGCAATCGGCGTCGAACGGCAGCCAAGCCGCGAACGGCAACGGCAGCTCGGCCTCGCAGGGGTCGTCAAGCACGACAGGCAGTGCCGATGCATCGTCATCACAAGCGAGCGCGGGGGCAAAGCACACCGACTCGTCCTCGACCTCGCAGCAGCAAGCCAGCCAAGCACAAAGCGCTGCCAACGCAAGCACCGCGGCCGCGCAAGCGGCCGCCGCTGCGCAAGCCACGGCGCAACAGATGCAAACGGCGGCGCAGCAGGCGCAGGCCGCGGCGACCGGTGCCACGGCCGACGGCACGTCCGACACCGCCGATGCCACGACCGGGACCGACGCCGCTGCGGGTGCATCCGGCACGGCGTCGAAAGGCACGGCCGCACCCAAGACCGTACGCGCGGCGCTCGAAGCCGCCTTGGCCGCGCAAATGGGTATGCAAAGCGCGGCGGCGGCCGCGGGCGCCACGGCCTCGAGTGCCGCGGCCAACACGCCTGGCACCCAAGCGCTCGGCAGCAGCGGCGGCTCGAGCGGCACCGGCAATCTCGGCAACGGCATCGGCTCGCTGCCGCTCAACGGCAAGGCCGTCACCGAACTGACGAGCGACGGCAAGAGCGCGAACGCACAGGCGATCGGCAACGCGACCGAGGAAGCCGCCAAGTCGACGGCCGGCACCACGGCTTCGTCCGACAGCACGGCCGTTGCCACGGCACAAGCGAGCGCGAGCGGCGGCGACGCCACGACGGCGATCGCAACGCTCAAGGACAACGCTCAGGCGAGCACCGCGGCGCTGGCTGCGACGCAAGCCGCTTCGGCCTCGAGCGTGGCCACCGCCCAAGCGGCCGCGGCCACACCGAACGCAGCAGCGGCCGCGGCGGCTTCGCTCGCGCCGGAAGTGGGCACGCCCGATTGGGAAGACGCGCTGAGCCAAAAGGTCGTCTTCCTCTCGAATGCGCATCAGCAAAGCGCGGAACTCACGCTGAACCCACCCGATCTCGGCCCGCTGCAGGTCGTCCTCCAAGTGGCCGACAATCACGCGCACGCGCTGTTCGTCTCGCAACACCAGCAGGTGCGCGAAGCGGTCGAGGCGGCGCTGCCGAAGCTGCGCGACGCGCTCGCATCCGGCGGCCTCGGCCTCGGCAGCGCGAGCGTCAGCGACGGGTTCGCCCGTCAGGCGAACCAGCAGCAGGCGGGCAACCAGAGCGGCGGCCGCGGCCGGCGCGGCGGTAGCGGCTCGAGCGACAGCGACGACACGGTGGCCTCGACCGCCACGGTCAGCACGCGGCGCACCGTCGGGCTCGTCGACACCTTCGCCTGACGCCCCGCACGGGCCGCGATGCTGCGCCGCACGCCCCCGCGGCGCAGCCTGGGCAGGCGCAGGCCCACACCCTTGTCCCTAGGTGCTGGGAGCGGATTTTGCTCCTCGCTTTTTCTCGCGGTCTCGGCGCTATCGTCTTAAACGGACGAGATGGCGTCGAATGTCCCTTCTTTTCGGCTTATCGCCAAAGCCCGCTATAGCCAACAATTCACCCTACCGCATTCACGCAAAGCATTGTCATGGCATCCACGACCGCAAGTCAGCAGACCGTCGACGTTCCCAAGAAATCGGGCAAACTCAAGCGCATCGTGCTGATCGCTCTGATCACGCTGTTGGCGGCCGGCGCCGCTGCCGGGGGTATGTACTTTTTTCTGTCCAAGCACGGGCTCGGCGGCCCGAGCAAGCCGGTGCCCCCGCCGCCCCCGCCGCCGCCTGTGTTCTTCGCGCTCGATCCGATGACGGTCAATCTGCTGTCCGACGACGGCCAGCACTACCTGCGCGTCGGCCTGTCGCTTAAGCTTGCCAATGAGAAGACGCAGGAGGGGCTGCAACTGCACATGCCGGAGATTCGCAGCCGCATCTTGCTCGCGCTGTCGAACAAGCATCCGGAGGATCTGGAGACGCTCGACGGCAAGCACGCGCTCGCGCAGGAACTGAAGACGCTGATCGAGAAGCCGACGGACCCGGGCGAGCCGCCCGTGCACGTCGAGGAAGTGCTCTTCACGGAATTCGTGGTCCAGTAGCGCGCGGTGCTCGGCGCAACGCCGGGCCGAACGCGCCACCTTGGCGATACTCACCAACCGCAACACAGGGACGAGCAAAGCGATGGGCCACGAAGAGTTCATGTCCCAAGAGGAAGTCGATGCACTCCTCAAGGGCGTAACGGGCGAATCCGATGCCGATACCGAGCACCGCGACAAGTCGGGCGTACGCCCGTACAACATCGCGACGCAGGAGCGGATCGTTCGCGGCCGGATGCCCGGCCTCGAAATCATCAACGAGCGCTTCGCGCGCCTCTTGCGTCTCGGCATCTTCAATTTCATGCGCCGCACCGCCGAGATTTCGGTCGGCCCGGTCAAAGTGCTGAAGTACAGCGAGTTCACACGCAATCTGCCGATTCCGACGAACCTGAATCTCGTGCACGTCAAGCCGCTGCGCGGCACGTCGCTGTTCGTGTTCGATCCGAATCTCGTGTTTTTCGTCGTCGACAATCTGTTCGGCGGCGACGGCCGGTTCCATACCCGGGTGGAAGGGCGCGACTTCACGGCCACCGAGCAGCGGATCATCGGCAAGCTGCTGCAACTCGTCTTCGACCACTACACGACCGCGTGGAAGAGCGTGCGGCCGCTGCAGTTCGAATTCATGCGCTCGGAGATGCACACGCAGTTCGCCAACGTCGCGACGCCGAACGAAATCGTCATCGTCACGCAGTTCTCGATCGAATTCGGCCCGACGGGCGGCACGCTGCACATCTGCATGCCGTATTCGATGATCGAACCGATCCGCGACGTGCTGACTTCGCCGATCCAAGGCGAGGCGCTCGAAGTCGACCGCCGCTGGATCCGCGTGCTCTCGAAGCAAGTCCAGGCTGCCGAGGTCGAGCTGACGGCCGATCTAGCCCAAATCCCCGTCACGTTCGAGGACATCCTCAACATGCGCGCGGGCGACGTGCTGCCGATCAACATTCCCGAGAACATCGTGGCCAAGGTCGACGGCGTACCGGTCATGGAATGCGGCTACGGAATCTTCAATGGTCAATATGCGTTGCGCGTGCAAAAAATGATCAGCGCAGCGGACAACACGATTAAGGAAACGGAATATGAGTGATCTGAACGCGACCCCGGGCGAAGGCGCCGGCCAAGTCGACGCGCAAATGGCCGCCATGGCCGCCGAGACCGCCAAGAAAGCCGCCGCGGCCGCGGACGACGAGGGCGGCCTCGACGATTGGGCTGCCGCACTGGCCGAGCAGAACTCGAACCCGACGCCCGCGCCCGCGGCCGGCGTGTTCCAGCCGCTGTCGAAGGTCGAGCCGACGTCGACGCGCAACGACATCGACATGATCCTGGATATTCCCGTCCAGATGACGGTCGAGCTCGGGCGCACGAAAATTGCGATCCGCAATTTGCTGCAACTTGCGCAAGGTTCCGTCGTCGAACTCGACGGGATGGCCGGCGAGCCGATGGACGTGCTCGTGAACGGCTGTTTGATTGCCCAAGGTGAAGTCGTCGTGGTCAACGACAAGTTCGGCATCCGGCTGACCGACATCATCACGCCGGCCGAGCGCATTCGAAAATTGAATCGATGAAAGCTCGCTTGCACCGTGCGCCGCTGCTGCGGCGCGTGGCGGCAATCCTCGCGGCGTATGCGGCAGCGGCAGCCGCATCGGCGGTGTTCGCACCCGCGGCCATGGCCGCCGACATGAACGCGGTCAACCACGCCGCGCAAATCGCCTCGCGCGTAGGGGCCGGCACAGCCGTGCCGTCCATCGGCGTGGGCGCCGTGCTACAAACGCTCATCGGCTTGGCCGTCGTCGTCGCGCTCGTGTTCGCCTGCGCGTGGCTCGCCCGACGCCTGGGCCTGCAGCCTTCGGCGCGCGGCCAGCTCGTGCGCACCGTCGGCGGCGTCTCGCTCGGCGGCAAGGAGCGCGTGGCCGTCGTCGAGATCGGCGACACCTGGCTCGTGCTCGGCGCCTCGCCCGGCAGCGTGCGGCTGCTCCATTCCATGCCGGCGCCGACGGCCGATGCCCGCATCGGCACGCCCGTCAGCGGCGCCGACCCTGCGGACAGCACCCTGCCCGGCACGTTCGGCTCGCGCTTTCGCGCCGCGCTGGCCGGTGAAGCAAGAAAGCGGTTTTCTCGGCCTTCGGGCGGAGGCAAGTAAAAAATGTCGTCCAGGCCCATCGTGCGGCTCGCGCGCGCCGCGCTACCCGCACTGCCCTTTTTGATCTTCACGCTGCTGCCGCAACTCTCGCACGCGCAAACGGCGCCGACGGGACTCCCCGCCTTCACGACGAGCCCCGGCCCGAACGGCGGCACGACCTACTCGCTGAGCGTGCAGACGATGCTGCTGCTCACGATGCTGTCGTTCCTGCCCGCGATGGTGCTGATGATGACGAGCTTCACGCGCATCATCATCGTGCTCTCGCTGCTGCGCCAAGCGCTCGGCACCACCACGACGCCGCCGAATCAGGTGCTCGTCGGGCTCGCGCTGTTCTTGACGCTGTTCGTGATGTCGCCCGTCATCACCAAGGCTTACAACGACGGCTACAAACCGTTCGCCGACGGCACGATTCCGATGGAGACGGCGGTGACGCGCGGCGTTGCCCCGTTCAAGCAGTTCATGCTGAAGCAGACGCGCGAATCGGATCTCGCCCTATTCGCGAAGATCTCGCATTCGCCGCCGCTGCAAGGGCCCGAGGACGTGCCGCTCTCGCTGCTCGTGCCCGCGTTCGTCACGAGCGAGCTCAAGACGGCCTTTCAGATCGGTTTCACGATCTTCATTCCGTTTCTGATCATCGACATGGTCGTTGCCAGCGTGTTGATGTCGATGGGGATGATGATGGTCTCGCCCGTCACCATTTCGCTGCCTTTCAAGCTCATGCTGTTCGTGCTCGTGGATGGTTGGCAACTGCTCATCGGCTCGCTCGCGCAAAGTTTCGCCTGAGCCCGCTTCCGAGTTCACCGATGAGCCCGCTTTTCCGAGGACCGCTCTCATGACGCCCGAATCCGTACTGACGCTCGCGCATCGCGCAATGTACGTCGCCTTGCTGCTCACGGCGCCGCCGCTGCTCGTCTCGCTGATCGTGGGCTTGCTCGTGAGCTTTTTCCAGGCCGCCACGCAGATCAACGAATCGACGCTTTCGTTCATCCCGAAGCTCATGGCCGTGACGATCACGCTCGTCATTGCGGGCCCATGGATGCTCTCGATCGCGCTCGACTACATGCGCGAGATGCTCACGAACATCCCTCAGCTCGCGGGGTAAAGCGCGCCGGCCCCGCCCCCACCGATGTTCACGGTCACCTACGCACAGTTGAACGCCTGGCTCACGGCGTTCCTCTGGCCGTTTACGCGCATCGTCGCGCTCGTCGCGGCTTCGCCCGTGTTCGGCCATACGTCCGTGCCCGCCCGCATCAAGATCGCCCTCGCGGCGTTCATCACGCTCATCGTGGCGCCCACGCTGCCCGCGATGCCGCAAGCCACCGTCTTTTCGGCCACCGGCGTCTGGATCATGGTCACGCAGTTGTTGATCGGCGCGGCGCTCGGATTCACGATGCAAGTCGTGTTCGCCGCCGTCGAGATGGCGGGCTCGCTCGTCGGGCTGCAGATGGGGCTCGGCTTCGCGACGTTCTTCGATCCGGGCTCGGACGCGTCCTCGCAGGTCATCTCGAGCTTTCTGAACGTGGTCGCAACGCTCGCGTTCCTTGCCTACAACGGCCATCTGCAAGTGATCGCAGCGCTGATCGAATCGTTCCAGTCCGTGCCGATCGCGTCGGCCGCGCTTGGCCCGCCGGGGCTGAACACGCTCGCGCAATGGGGCGGCGCGATTTTCACGGCGGGCCTGTTGCTGTCGCTGCCCGTCGTCATCGCTCTGCTCATCGCGAGCCTGTCGCTCGGCATCCTCAATCGCGCCGCCCCGCAGATCGGCGTGTTCCAGATCGGCTTCTCGGTCACGCTGATGGTCGGCATGCTGCTCTTGATGCTGATGCTGCCGAACATGATTCCGTTCTTCGCGCATCTCGTCGATACCGGTATCGACGAGATGGGGCGCGTCGCCGCGGCGCTGCGTTAGCGCATCGCCCGCCGCTCCCGCGTCGCCCATAAAAAAAGCCGAAGTCCCGACGACGGGGCTTCGGCCGGATCGCACGCCCTTGCGGGCGTGTGGCGTCAATCAGGAGCTGATGTACTGGAACAGCGACATGCCTTGAATCTGCACGAACGACTTCTGCGCAGCCTCCAGGGCGTTCTGCTCCTGCTCGTAGTTGCTGATGACCGACACCATGTTGATGTCGGTCAGATTCGACAGATTGCTTTGCGCTTGCAGTGAGTTCGACTGCGTCGTCGTCTGCAGCGCTTGCAACTCTTGCTCGCGGCCGCCGACCGACGCCTGAACCACGGTGATGTTCGTCAGCGAATTCTGGAAGGCCGCCGTGCCCGACGTCAGCGCGTTGGTCAGGTTCGCCGTGGCCGATGGGTTGTTGGTCGCCGGCGTTTGCAGTGCCGTGATGATCTTGTCGATCGTCGCAAACACGTCGCTGTTCTGCGACGACGTTGCCGGCGTGACCGAAAACGTATCTCCGGGGCTGGGCGCGCCGGAAATCGACACCTGCATGCCCGAACCGAGTTGAATC
Source organism: Trinickia acidisoli (assembly GCF_017315725.1). Classification (NCBI taxonomy): domain Bacteria; kingdom Pseudomonadati; phylum Pseudomonadota; class Betaproteobacteria; order Burkholderiales; family Burkholderiaceae; genus Trinickia; species Trinickia acidisoli. The sequence goes on along the minus strand of NZ_JAFLRG010000001.1, from coordinate 173,627 downwards.
GGCGTACTCGCGTTGAAGGCCGTGGCGGCCGTCGTCGTCGGCGGCACCGCCGTATTGTCGGTGACCGTGTACGTGGGCGCGGCGATCGTGCCGCCGAACGTGATCGAATAGCTGTCGTTGTTGGTCGTGGCCGATGCGTTCGTGATCGAAGCCGCACCGATCGTGCCCGTACCCGTGTTGGTCGAGCTGCCCGCCGAAACGGGCGACGTACCCACCGAAGGTACCGTGAGGAACACGCTCGCGCCGCTGTCGTTCGTCGCGATTTGCGTCGTGGAGGCCACCTGGGCTTGGCGCAGACCGTTGTCGCCGAGGTACGTCACCCCGCCGCCGGCGGCGTTGGCAAACGGAGCGGTCGACGCTTGATAACCCGAAAACAGGTAGTTGCCGGCGCTGTCGCTCGTGTTGGCGAGCGTCAGCAACTGGCTGCGATAGCCTTCCATTTCCTTCGCGATCGAGGAACGCTCGGCATCGCTCAGGCTGCCGTCGCCGGCCTGCGTGATCTGCGCGTTGATGCTTTGCATCGTGTTGGCCACGCTCGAGAGCGTCTCGTCTTCGAGCTGCAGCGACGAGAGCGCCGTGCTCTGGTTGCTCTGGTACTGCGTCAGCGTCGCCGACGTCATCGACAACTGCACGGCTTGCGCCGCGGCGAGCGGATTGTCGGCCGGCGTCGTCAGCGCCTGGCCGCTCGAGAGCTGCTGGTAGTACGTCGCGAGCTGGTTCTCCTGATTATCCATCGTCTGGATATTCTGGCTATAGAACTCGGAAGTCGAGATACGCATCGCTGACCGCCTTATTGGAAGATGCCGATCAAGGTTTGGAACATCGATTCAGCCGTCTGAATCACCTTGCTGTTCGCTTGATAGGCCTGCTGGTATTGCAGCAGGTTGGACGCCTCTTCATCGAGATTGACGCCCGAAACCGATTGCTGCGCCGACGTGATCTGCGTCACGAGCGCCGATTGCGACGTGCTCGCCGCCTGGAGTTGGCTCGCGGCATTGCCGACGTTGTCGACGTACGAGGCATAGGCGCCCGTCAGCGTCGAGGTACCGCCGTTCAGCGTGTTGTTGGAGACGATCTTCGACATCGCGAGCGCATTGCTGCCGTCGAACGTGCCCGTATTCGGCGCGATCGTGAACGTATCGCCGTTCGCGGGCGTGCCCGAAATCGACAGCGACACGCCGTTCGTGATGCCTGCCGGCGGCGGCTGCGTCGTGCTGTTGATCGTCAGCGTCGCGCCTTGCGCCGGGCTGTAGGGCACCGTCGTCGTCGCGGACGTGATCGGAATCGTCGTGGGCGGCGAGCCGGCGACCGTCACGGTCGTCCCCACTTGGAAGCCGCTCAGCGTGCCCGTCGTCGAATCGTACGTGAGCGTCGTCGTGCCCGAGATCTGGTAGCCGGCGCTCACCGTGCCTTGCGTGATCGACGCCGAGCCCGTGTTCTCGGTCGAGGCCGACGCGAGCACCGGCGACGCCGCCGCGATCGCCGACGGATTCGACGTGGTCAGCCCGAAACTGTCGAGCGCGCCGCGCGTGGGCTGGATCGTGAACGAATCGCCCGCGCTCATCGAGCCCGACGTGATGTTCAGCATGAGCCCGCCCATCGCGGTCGTACCGTTCGGCGCCGTGGCCGAGGTGCCGACGACGGTGCCCGTCGTCGTATCGGTCAGCGTGTACGTGCTGCCCGAGTACGAAAGCGCATAGTCGTCGCTCGTCGGTTGCGCGGCGTTCGCGAAGCTGACCGACAGCGTCGCATTGCCCGTGTTGGCCGCGTTCGAGTAGACGGTCGGGCTGCCGGCGGTGAACAGGTTGCCGCCCGCATTGCCCGACAGATCGAGCCCGAGCGCGTTTTGCGAATTCACCTGCGCGGCGAAGCTCGTCGCGATCGCGCCGAGCTGCGATTCGGCCGGATCGAGCGTCTGGCTGCGAAACGTGAGCAGGCCGCCGATGGTGCCGCCCGTCGTCGCCGACGACGACAGATATTCGACCGACGACGACGGTGGCGACGAACCGGCCATGCCGTTGTAGGTGACGGCGAGCTCGCTCGGATCGCTCTGCGACGTCGCCGTGCCGAGTTGGAAGCTTTGCCCCGCCACGACGAGCGGCTGGCCGTTACCCATGAAGACGCTGTAGCCGCTCGAGTTTTGCACGACCGACACGCCCACGAGTTGCGACAGATTCGCGACGGCCTCATCGCGCTGGTCGAGCAACTGGTTCGGCGGCTGGCCTTGCGCGCTCGCCGCGGCGATTTCCGTGTTCAGGCCGGCGATTTGCGACGTGTACGTGTTGACCGAATTGACGGCCGTCGTGAGCTGCGTGTTCACGCTCTGACGCAGTTGGTCGTATTGCTGGCCGGCCGCGTTGATCTGCGAGACGAGCGTTTGCGCGTCGCTGACCGCGGTCTCGCGCGTCGCCGTCGTATTGGGGCTGGTCGAGACGTCCTGCAGGCCCGTGAAAAACGTCGTGATCGCCGAGGAGATGCCGGAGGTCGGGCTACCCACGAGGTTGCTCAACTGCGACGCCATCGAGTAGTTGGCCGACAGCGCACTGTTCGTCGACGTGGCGTTGTTGAGCTGCGTGGACAGGTACTGGCTGTAGTTGCGCTGCACCGTGACGGTGTCGACGCCGTTGCCGAGATAGCCGGAGCCGGTGTACTGGCCGCTCGCCTCGGCATAGACCGGGTTCTCGACCGTGTAACCCGCCGTCGACGCGTTCGAGATGTTCTCGCTCGTCGTTTGCAGCCCCCATTGGGCGGCGTTGAGCCCGGACAGGCCGATGCTGAAAATATCGTTGGACATGCGTCTTCCTGAAGGGCAGACGCCATAGGGCCGTCCGCCGCGTTGAGGGAACACATGTATAACGGCCGCGCGAACGAAAATTTAAGGGGGCCGCATGTGCCGCCCCCGGATTTTTTTATGCCTTGACGAGCGAGCGCCGGCGCATCTCGAGTTGGGTGATCAGGCGCTGCAGCGTGTTCTCCGCGCTGCCGGGCAGCGCAACGAAACGCATGCCGAGCTGGAAGCGTCGGCCGCCGTTCGGCAGGTCGGTCGCACGCATCGAAACGAGTTCGAGATCGAGCGCAAGCATGCCGTGCCCGTTCAGGTGCACTTCGACGTCGGGGAGCATGGCGCCCATCGGCAATTCGGCGACGCGCTCGTCGGTCGTACGCAGCCCGATGCCGCCCAGCGACAAGTCGTGTACTTCGAAGCGGAACGTATCGCCGTCGGGCAACCGGCCGCGGCAGAAATAGGGATCGAGCACGGGCGCGTCGACGCGAAAGTACTCGCGGCGCTGCACGTAGAACAGCACTTCGGGAAACGGTGCTTCGAACGCGGGCAGCCCTTCGAAACGCGTTTCGGCCGGCGTGACGGTGGAAAACTCGACGCGCACGCCGTCGGGCGATGCGCGGAAGATGCAGTGAGGCGAGGCGAGCACGCCTTTGTTCTGCTCGGGCAGCGCGCCCCAATCGAAGGAAAACGTGCGTCCGCGCACGTCGACATCGAGAATCTTCGTGACGAGTTGCCCGTTCTTGTACTGAACGGTCAGAAAATCGCCGCGGTTGGCCAAGTTGCGGAGCTGAACGCCGATTTCGAGCGGATTGCGGCGACCGAAATCATGATAATTTTCGGCGGTATCCTCCGTCGGGCCAGTCGACTGATTGGTATCCATGGGCTCGGGTATGCGAACTTGCGCGGCACGCTACACGCGCCGGCGCCAAAGCTTTCGGATGCATTACAGCAATCCGAACAGGGTCTGTCTGATTAGCGGCATCGGACGTGCAAAGTTTAGAGGTATTCTCGAAATATTTTTTTAGTTTTCGAGCAAACACTCGGTTTTCGGCCTATGCCGGCAACCGTTGCTTTAACCCTTTTGCAGTCTCTCGCCGATGACCGGCGCCATTATCTGCGGCCGATGCGGCGTTGTCCATCGCGGCTCGGCCGACCGCCGTGCGGCGGTCGGCCTTCATGCCGTCTTTCCCTGCTGGCCCCGTCGCGCTCGAAAGCGCTCCCCGTTAAACACTCGTCATTACCGATAAAATCGGTCAAACCATCTGCCGCATGATCGAAATCAGCTTATTCGCGTAGTGCGGATCGGTTGCGTATCCGGCTTTCTGCATGCCGTGCGCAAAGCTCGCCGCGTCGCGTGACGTCGACAGCACCGACGCATAGCGCGGGTTGTCGCGCAGCATGCTCGCGTAGTCGGTCATCGCCTCGGTGTACGAACCGTAGGAACGGAATTTCTGAACGACCTTGCGCGGCTTGCCGTTCACGTATTCGGTCGTGACCGCCGACACCGTTTTGCCCGTCCAGTCCGGCGTCGCCTTGATGCCGAACACGTTATGACTCGACGTGCCGTTCGCGTTCTTGATCTCGCCTTTGCCCCAGCCCGATTCGAGCGCGGCTTGGCCGACGATGAAGCGCGCCGGGATGCCCGTCGCCGCGCTCGCGGCTTGCGCCGGCGCCGCCATCTTGTCGACGAACGCGTCGACCTTGGCCGAGGCGCCGTTGCCGCGCAGCGGCGGCGTCAGCGAGCTCTGCCCCGAGTAGCCCTTGCCCATCGCGAGCGAGCCGTTCGCCTGCGCGTTCGAATACGCGCGCGCGAGCGCACCCATCATGGCCGAATTGCCGGAGTCGCCGCTCCCGCCCCCGCCACCGCCGAGCAAGTTGTTCAGTGCATTGGACGAACCCGAGCCGTTCGCGCCGCTGCCGCCCATGTTGCGCGAGAGCTGCGTGATGAGCGCATCCGCCACCCCGATCCCCTTCGACGACAACTGCTGCGCGAGCTGTTGATCGAGCATCGACTGATACTGCTTGCTGTCGTTCGAATCGAGGATGCCGTCTTGCGGCGTCGCCTCGCGCATGCTCTTGAGCATCATCTGGATGAACACCGCGTCGAACTGGCGGGCCGTCGACTTCAACGCCTGCTGCGGCGAGGCCGCGGCTTGAGCGCGCAACGCGTCGAAGCCCTGCACGTCGAGCGCGAAGCGCTGCGAGATGTCGGTGCCGGTGTCGACTTTGCCGTCGTAGGTCGTGTTCGGGTTCATCAGGACACCTTCTTCTTAGATGATCTCGAGGTCCGCGCGCAATGCGCCCGCGGCCTTCATCGCTTGCAGGATCGACATCAAATCGGCCGGCGTCGCGCCGAGCGCGTTGAGCGCCTTCACCACTTCCGCCAGGTTCGCGCCCGCCGTGACGAGCTTGAGCGAGCCGTTGTCCTGCTTCAGTTGAATCTGCGACTGCCGCGACGAGACGGTCGTGCCGTTCGAGAACGCGCCGGGCTGGCTCACGGCCGTCTGCGTGTTGACAATGACCGACAAGTTGCCGTGCGCCACCGCGCAGCTTTGCAGCGTCACCATCTGATTCATGACGATCGAGCCCGTGCGCGAATTGAGAATGACCTTCGCGGCCGCTTGCGCCGGACGCACGTCGAGGTTCTCGAGCTGCGCCATGAACGCGACTTGCTGGCTCGGATCGATCGGCGCGCGCAGTTGAATCGTACGCCCGTCGAGCGGCGTGGCCGTGCCTTCGCCGAATGCGTTGTTGACCGCCGCCACGATACGCTGCGTCGTGTCGTAGTCCATGTCGTTCAGCTCCATCTGCATCGTGCCGCCCGCCTGCGCGACTTGCGTCGGCACGGCGCGCTCGACGATCGCGCCGGAGGGAACGCGTCCGGCCGCGAGCTGATTGACCTGCACTTTGCTGCCGTTGGCGCTCGCGCCCGCGCCGCCGACGGCGACGTTGCCCTGGGCCAGCGCGTAGACCTGCCCGTCGGCGCCCTTGAGCGGCGTGAGCAGCAGCGTGCCGCCGCGCAGGCTCTTGGCGTTGCCGAGCGACGAGACGGTAATGTCGATCGCCTCGCCCGGCCGCTCGAACGGCGGCAGCGTCGCCGTCACCATCACGGCGGCCACGTTCTTGAGCTGCATGTTCGACGCGGGGCTCGCGCCCGTCGATTGGCCGTTGTTCAGCGAGATGCCGAGGTTGGCCAGCATGTTCGTGAGCGTTTGCGTCGTGAACGGCGTTTGCGTCGTCTGGTCGCCCGTGCCGTCGAGGCCGACGACGAGGCCATAGCCGATCAGCGGGTTGTCGCGCACGCCCTGGATCTGCACGAGATCCTTCAGGCGCTCGGCATGCGCCGTACCGGCGCAGGCCAGCATGACGGGCACGCCGACGAGCACGAGTGCGCGGCGAACGGTATGAAGCGTGCGCAAGGCGCGCATGAACGAGGTCGTCATCGCGATCACCATGGCGCTATGTTGAGGAAGAAACGCTGGAGCCATCCCATCGTTTCCGCTTCGTTGATGTAACCCTTGGCCGAGTATTCGATGCGCGCGTCGGCCACCTGCGTCGAGAGCACCGTGTTCTCGCCCGACACCGTGTTCGGGTTGACCACGCCCGAGAAGCGCACGAACTCGTTGCCCTGGTTGATCAACATCTGCTTCTCGCCGCTCACGACGAGATTGCCGTTGGGCAACACGTTCGTGACCGTGACCGTGATCGTGCCGTTGAACGTGTTCGATGCGTTCGCGCCGCCGGAGCCGGCGAACGTGTTCGAGCCCGATGCGTTCAGATTGACGTGGTTGAACAGGCCCGAGAGAAAGCCCGCCGTCGGCACCGATGTCGCGGTGCTGCCGGCGCGGCCGGCGTTGGCCGCCGACGATTTCGTCGCGTTGATGTTTTCGGAGATGACGATCGTGAGGATGTCGCCGACGTTGCGCGGACGCTGGTCTTCGAACAGCGGATGGCCGGCGTAGCCGGGGTTGTAGATCGAGCCCGGCGGCTGCAGTTGCGGCGGCACCGGCGGCGTGGCCGTCATCGGCTGCTGCACGATCGGCTGGCGGTGCTCGATCTGCGCGCAACCGGCGAAAGTGCCCGTCAGCACCCCCGCGAGCGCACTCGCGAAGGTCAGCGTGGCTGCCGCGCGCAACCCGCGCACGCGAAAGGGAATTCGGCTCGTTTGCGACATCTTCGTCTACCGCCTGCTCGTCAAAGTCCTGCTTCCTACTCGCCTCAAACCGACATCTGGCTCAAGGTCTGCAACATTTGATCCGAAGTCTGGACCGCCTTGCTGTTGATTTCGTACGCGCGCTGCGTCTCGATCATGTTCACCAACTCTTGCACGACGTTCACGTTAGAAGCTTCGACGTAGCCCTGGTTCAGCGTGCCGGCACCGTTCAAGCCCGGCGTCGTCACGTTCGGCGCGCCCGAGGAGGTCGTCTCCGAAAGCAGGTTCTCGCCGTTCGATTGCAGACCGGCCGGGTTGATGAACGTGGCGAGCTGGAGCGTGCCGATCGTCTGGTTGTTGGTCGAATTGGGCAGCGTGATGCTGACCGTGCCGTCGCTGCCGATCGTCAGCGAGGTCGCGTTCTGCGGAATCGTGATCTGCGGCATGACCGGATAGCCGCTCGAGGTCACGAGCTGGCCCTGTGCGTTCGTCTCGAACGAGCCGTCGCGCGTGTAGGCCGTCGTGCCGTCGGGCATCTGCACTTGGAAGAAGCCGTTGCCGTTGATGGCGACGTCCTTCGAGTTGCCCGTTTGCGTCAGGTTGCCCTGCGTGTACAGCCGCTCGGTCGCCACTTGCTGCACGCCCGTGCCGACCTGCAGCCCGGAGGGCAGTTCGGTTTGCTGCGTGGAGTTCGCGCCGGGCTGGCGCAGCGTTTGATAGATGAGATCTTGGAACACCGCGCGCGAGCCCTTGAAGCCGTTCGTGCTCACGTTGGCGAGGTTGTTCGAGATGACATCCATCTGGTCCTGCTGCGCATTCATGCCGGTAGCGGCGATGTAAAGCGAGCGGTTCATGGTGAATCTCCTGGTAATGACAATCCGGTTCCGGCGAGGAACCGGTTAGCTGAACGTCAGTAGCTGGTTGGCCGACTGATCGTTCTGATCCGCCGTCTGCAGCAACTTCGTTTGCATCTGAAACTGGCGCGCGTTCGTGATCATCGAGACCATCGCCGCGACGGGGTTCACGTTGCTGCCTTCGAGCGCGCCCTGCACGACGTTGACGGTCGGATCGGCATCGGCCGGCTGGCCGTCGGCCGTCCGGAACAAACCGTCGTCGCCGCGCGTCATGGTGCTCGGGTCGGGATTGACGAGCTTGAGCTGGTCGAGCACGACGATTTGCGAGGGCGAATCGCCCGCGCCGAGCGCCGACACCGTGCCGTCCTTGCCGATCGTCACGCTCGCGCCGGGCGGCACCGAAATCGGGCCGCCGGTGCCGAGCACGGGCTGGTTCGTCGCCGTCACGAGCTGGCCGTTTTCATCGACGTGCAGATTGCCCGCGCGCGTGTAGGCTTCGTCGCCGTCCGCCGTTTGCACCGAGAGCCAGCCCGGACCTTGGATCGCGACGTCGAGCGGGTTGCCCGTCTGCGAAATCGGGCCCGGCGCGAAGTCCGATCCCGGCGTCGCGGTCAGTGCGAACGTGCGCGTCGTGTCGTTGTCGACCGTCGTGCCGTCGCCGAAACTCAGCGGCGCGTCGCGGAAGTTCGCGAGCTGCGCGCGAAAACCCGTCGTCGACGTATTCGCCAAGTTGTTGGCGACGACGGCCTGCTGCTCGAGCGCCTCGGAAGCGCCCGTCATCGCGGTGTAGATCAGTCGGTCCATGACTCGCCTTGTCTTGCGGTACGAAAAGCGCGCCGTGCGCTTACAGGTCGATCAGCGTTTCGTCGACGGTCTGCTGCGTCTTGATCGTCTGCGCGTTCGCCTGGTAGTTGCGCTGCGCCGTGATCAGATCGACGAGCTGGCTCGTCAAGTCGACGTTCGAATCTTCGACCGCGCCGCCCGTCAGCGTGCCGTGGTTCGTGCTGCCCGGCGCCGAAATTTGCGGCACGCCCGAGGCCTGCGTTTCCTCGTACTCGTTGCCGCCGAGGTCCTGCAGGCCGTTCGGGTCGTTGAAGTTCGCGAGCACGATCTGGCCGAGCGATTGCGTTTGGCCGTTCGAGTACGTGCCCGTGATCGTGCCGTTGGCGCCGATCGAGAAATTCGAGAGCTCGCCCGTGGCATAACCGTCTTGCTGCAGGTTGTTCACGCCGTCCGTGCCGCCGTATTGCGTCGAGCCCGTCAAGTTCAGCGTCAACGATTGCGGCGATCCGCTGCCGTCGGTGTTCGGCACCGTGAACGTGAGCTCGCCGGTGGCGGGCGACGTGGCCGGCGCGGTCGCCGCGGTCGAGGTCAGCGCACCGGACGAGCTGAAGCCGACCGAGCCGACCTGGCTGATCGTGCCGGTGGACGGGCCCGCGTAGACGTCCCACGAGTTCGCGGCCGTCTTCACGAAGTACATGTTGATCTGCTGCGACCCGCCGAGCGAGTCGTAGGTCTGGATCGACGTCGAGTAGTTGTACGTCGACGAGTTCGTCGACGAGAACGGCGTCACCGTCGGCACGCTGTCCTGCGAGTTCAGATTCAACTGCGCCGTGATGTTTTGCGTGGCAACCGGTGCGATGTTGGTCGTCGGGATTTGGATCGGCACCGTCTGCGCGGTGTTGATCACGCCGTTCGCGTTCGCCGCGTAGCCCATCAGTTCGAGCCCCGACGAATCCGTGATGTAGCCCTGGTTGTTGAGCTGGAATACGCCGTTGCGCGAGTAGGTCAGCGTGCCGTCGTTCGACATCTGGAAAAAGCCCGTGCCGTTGATCGCGACGTTCAGCGCCTGGCCCGTCGTCGTGAACGTGCCTTGCGTGAAGTCTTGCTGAACGCCCGCGAGCTGCGTGCCGATACCGATTTGGTTGTTGACCGACGTCGCGATCGTGTTCGCGTACAGGTCCGCGAACTGCGCCGTGCTTTGCTTGAAGCCGTCGGTGTTGGCATTCGCGATGTTGTTGCCGATCACGTCCAGATCGTTCGACGATGCGGACAAGCCGCTCAAGCCTTGTTGGTAGCCCATTTAAGTGGTCTCCCTGCGAATAAGTATCAAAGTTCGTTACATGATGGCGACAACACTGGTCGTACCGACCGTGCTGCCGTTGCTGAGCAAGAATCCCGTCGACCCGTCGCTTTGCTGGACGATGCTGTCCACTTGCGCGCCGGTCAGCGTCGTTTCGGATGTCGTCGCGCCGGTGCTGCTCGTGCCGACCGCGGAGATCGTGTAGGTGCCGTTGGCCAGCGTGTTGCCCGACGAGTCGGTGGGCGTCCAGCTCACCGGAACGGTGCCGGCCTGCTGCGCGCCGAGATCGATCGTGTTCACGATCTGGCCCGAGGAATTCTTGATCGTGACCTTCAGATCGGAGACGTTCGAGGCGACCGTCACCCCGAAGCCGGGCGAGGTGCCGCTCGAGACGGTCGCCGTCGAGCCCGCCACGAGGACGTTCTGGCCGATCAGCAGCGAGGATTGCGCGTTTTGGCCGGCCGAGAGCTGCGAGGCCAGCGAAGTCAGCGTCGTGTTCAACTGGCTGATGCCCGTCACCGTGTTGATCTGGGCGAGCTGCGCGGTCATTTGCGAGCTGTCCATCGGGTTGGTCGGGTCTTGGTTCTGCAACTGCGCCACGAGCAGTTGCAGGAAGGTCTGCTCCAAGCTCGTCGATGACGTCGCACTCGAGGACGATGAGCTCGAGGACGAGCTGCTACTCGACGAAGTGCCGTTGATCGTATCGAGCAACTGCGTCGAAACGGTGCCGCCGTTGCTGATGGTGGTATTGGATGACGTCACAAAGTTTCTCCTCAGGTGCCGATCGTCAAGGTTTTCAGCATCAGGTTCTTGGCGGTGTTCAGCGTCTCGACGTTGGCCTGGTACGAGCGCGAGGCCGAGATCATGTTCACCATTTCTTGCACCGGGTCGACGTTCGGCATCGTGACGTAGCCGTTCGAGTCCGCTGCGGGGTTGGTCGGGTCGTAAGTCGTCTTCATCGGTGTGGGGTCGTCGATGACGTTCGTCACCTCCACGCCGCCCACTTGCTGGCCGCTGGCCGTTTCCGCCCCGCCGATCGGCTTGACGCCGAACACGACCTGCTTGGCGCGGTACGGCTGACCGTCCGGGCCCGTCGTGCTGTCGGCGTTCGCGAGATTCGACGCGGTGACGTTGAGCCGCTCGGATTCGGCCGACAGCGCCGAGCCTGCAACGGTAAAAATGTTCATCAATGCCATGGCTTACGTGCCTCTTTCGATGGACGCTTGAACGATTCCTAAATAAAAGCGGTAGGCGCGCCTGCTCAGCCGCCCGACGTGATCGCCGAGAGCAGTTGCTTCATCTGCTGCGACACGGTGGTCATGCCTGATTCGTAATGCACGGTGTTGTCGGCAAATTGGACGCGTTCCGCGTCGAGATCGACGGTGTTGCCGTCGAGCGCCGGTTGTGTCGGAATCCGGTAGGCAAGCTTGCCGTAATCCTGGGTTTGGCCGCCGGTCGGAATGAGCTGAGCGTTGCCCGTCATGTGGCCGGGCTCCGTCGACGCCATCGTCATCCCGCTCGTCACGCCGGCCGGCTGGGCCAACGGCAACGCAGCCGCGCCCGAGCTGGCCATCGCGCTCGTACCCTGCGTCGCGCCGCTGCGCTGAAGCGCGGTGGCGAGCGACGAGCCGAAATCGACGTCGCGCGCCTTGTAGCCGGGCGTATCGGCGTTGGCGATGTTCGACGACAGCAACTCCTGCCGATAGGCGCGTACATCGAGCGCCTCACGGCCAAAGGCGAATTCGGCATCGAGTTTGTCCAGCATCGGTGTTTCTCCCGTTCTCAAGCGTCGGCCGCTTGTTGCCGCTTCTCGGCCTCACCCTGGTTCGGGACAAGGTGCGCCAAGAAGGCTTTTTTGCATGACGAGCATCTTAGGGTCGGCAAGCAAGAGCCAATCGGATGAATAACCGGGGAAGCCGCCCTCTATTCAACGTTTGCGCCCCTCGCGCGAGCCCTAGAATTCGATTCGTCGTCCGAATTGTTTCGATGGAGAAACCGATGTCCTTGTCCGCCGCTTCCGATCCCGCGCGCCGAGCAGCGCCGCGCGCCCTCGGCCGGCGGCATGCTCGCCTCGTGCGCGCAGCGGCCTGTGCGCTGGTCGCAGCCCTGTTGCCGCTCACGGCGGCCCAGGCGCAAAACACCGATACGAGCGCGAGCGGGCAGATCTATATCCCCGGCCCGGGCGAGGCCAAAGCCGTTAAGCCGAGCGGCGCGATGATTTCGATTCCCGGCCCCGGGCAAGCGCAAGCGAGTGCGTCCGCCGGCACGGCGACGAACGGCATGATCGTCATCCCGGGACCGGGCGAGGCGCGCGGCGCCGCGCCGGCCAACGTTCCCCCTATCGTCAGCGAGCCGCATCCGGCGATCGCGACGGCGGCAAGCCGCGTCATACCCGTCGTCGTGACGGCGCCGCAGCGCTCGATCCGCGCCGCGCAACCGATTGCGCCCGCCTCGGTCGGTGGGCCCACTCGCCCGACGGCGCCGGCGGCTGCAACCGCCGCGGCCTTGGCGCCCGCCTCCGACGCGCCGGCCGGCCAGGAAGACAGCGAGGCGATTCGCCACGCGGCCCTTGCCTATCTTCAGCAACAGACGATCGGCCTGCCCGGCAAGATCAGCATCACGGTTGCCCCGACCTTCCCGCGGGGCCTGGCCGCCTGCACGACGCTCGAGCCGTTCATGCCGACGGGCGCCCGGCTATGGGGCACCACGTCGGTCGGCGTGCGCTGCGCCGGCGCCAAGCCGTGGACGCTCTATCTGCGAGCCCGCATCGCGATCGATGCGACCTACTACCTCGCGGCGCGCCAGATCGAGCCCGGTACGGTCGTGACGGCGCAAGACCTGCTCGCGCGCGACGGCGACCTCTCGAATTTGCCGCGCGCGATCATTACCGATCCGTCGCAGGCGATCGGCTCGACGGCACTGGCCCGGATCAGCGCCGGCATGCCGCTGCGCCAGGATCTGCTCAAAAGCGCGAGCGCGGTCGCGATCGGCCAAACGGTGCGCGTCATCGCGCAAGGCCAAGGTTTCACGATTTCGTCCGAGGGCAGCGTCATGAACAACGCGGCGCCCGGACAAGAGGTTCGTGTCAGGCTAGCCGGGGGCCAGATCATCTCCGGCATCGTCCGAGATGCCGGAACGGTGCAGGTTCAGATGTGACCGGGCCGAGGCGGTCGAAACGGGCGAGACGACCGGTGCGTGGAGGCGCCGGACGATTCGGCCCCGAATCGCCGAATGAGGCTGGGCGGTGTTCTTCCCGATTGCGCTAAAGTTTCGGCGAGTGTCGCCGTTATCACACTCAAATCGAAATCGTTCGGGAAGCCATCGTGAAAGTCGATTCAACCTCCACTTCGAGCCTGACCTCGCCCAAGGGCGACGTGCAGGGTGCCCGGCAGGGCGGTCAAACCGCGGCGAGCACCGCGCAAACGAGCGCCAATGCCGCGTCGGCTCAGTCCACGGGCAGCGGCGACGCCAGCAACGTCAGCCTGTCCGGGCTGTCGTCGCAGTTGCGCTCGCTGGCTGCGTCGGGCGAAGCCGACATCGACGTCGCGCACGTTGCGTCGATCAAGCAAGCCATTGCCGACGGCACGCTGACGATGGATACGAGCAAGATTGCGGACGGCATTCTTTCGACCGCCCGCGATCTGTTGAAGAACCCGTCGACGGGCGGCTGAGGCAGCGCTCAAGCGCTTATCTCTCGCCTCGTCGGCTTCGTTGAGTGCGCGCCTGCGCGCCGGCTTATGTTTTGGCGGATGAGATGAGAGACGCCCTGCTTGCCACTGTGACCGAAGAACACGCTGCGCTCGAAGCGTTTGCGTCTTTGCTGATGTACGAGGAAAAGGCGCTTGCGGCCGTATCGCCGCTCGAGACGCTGCCCGGCATCGTCGAGAAGAAGACCGAGCTGACTGAAAAGCTCGCGTCGCTCGAAAAAACGCGCGACAGCCAACTGCGCCAGATGGGATTGCCTGTTGGCTGGAAGGGAATGGAGCTCGCGATCGCCGACGACGCTCGCCTTGCCAAGCAGTGGCAACTATTGCAGGCCGTCGTGCAACGCGCGCGCCGCTCGAACGCCACGAACGGCCTCATGATCCGTATCCGGATGAACTACAACCAGAACGCGCTCGCCATCCTGCGTGGCGGTGCCTCGCGTCATTCGGCCAGCGTCTACGGGCCGGATGGGCGGATGGCGACGGCTTGAAGTAGCACGGCCGCCGGTGAGGCGGCCGCAGCCCGCTGGCGTATCGGTTCTCGATACGCGCCTCGTGGCTCGGAGTCGGCGGGCAAGCCCTTCCGCGTCAAGCCGCGCGCTTGAACGCATGCACGTGCAATTGCTCTTTGCGCTGCTCGATCTGCCATAGATCGTACTCGGCCTGGTGTGCCAACCAGGACTCGGCGCGCTTTCCGAAAGCTAGTTCTAGGCGCACTGCCATCTCCGGGCTGATCGCAGCTCGGCCGTTGACGATCTCCGAAAGCGTCTTGCGCGACACCCCCAGCGCCTCGGCGGCGCGCGTGATCGAAAGCTCGAGCGGGTCGATCGCATAAGGCCCCACGCGCGCAGCCGGAACCGGTGTAGCGGCGGCCGCTTCGCGCCCCTTCCGGGGCAATATTCAGTCGACGCTGGCCCAAGCCATCTCGCGCAGCTTGGCTCGCAGCCTCGCAACCGCTTGGCTATGGAGCTGGCATACGCGCGATTCGCTCACTTCCATCACCGCGCCGATCTCGCGCAGGTTCATGCCGCGCTCGTAATACAGCGACATCAACAGCTTCTCGCGCTCGGGCAGCTTGTCGATCGCTTCGACGAGCGCCGCGCGCAGGCTGTCGTCGAGCAGTGCCGAGAGCGGGTCCGAGTGATCGACGCAGTAGCGGTCGAGGAACGGTTCGTCGTCGGCCGAGCGGTCGAAATCTTCGTAATAGATGAGCTGACTGCCGTGCAGATCCTGCAGCATCGACTGAAAGGCATCGAGCGGCATCTGCAGATGGTCGGCAACTTCGGTCTCGCTCGCGGACCGGCCGAGCCGCTGCTCGACCTGGTGCACGGCCGATTCGACCTCGCGCGACGTCTTGCGCAAGCTGCGCGGCAACCAATCGTTGTTGCGCAGTTCGTCGAGCATGGCGCCACGAATGCGTTGACTCGCGTAGGTTTCGAACTGCGCGCCCTGGTCTTCCTTGTAGCGGCTCGCCGCGTCGAGCAAACCGATCATCCCGGCCTGAATCAGGTCGTCGAGATCGACGCTCGCCGGCATCTTCGCCACGAGTTGCAAGCCAAGCCGGCGCACGAGCGGCGCGTACTGCGTCAATACATCCGTCTGGGACATTTTCCCTTGAGCGTTGTACATCGAGGGCCCCCTTCTCCTTGTCCCTAACGTTTCAAGCGTGTTGGCGCGCGGCCGCGCCGTCGGCGATCGCCGACGCCGGCAAGGCCGTGCGCACCGTAACCTCTGGCCGCGGCGAACACATCGCCGGGCGCATCGGCCAATACAACATCTCCGCGGCGACGTGCCGAAAGTCCCGCGCCGACGGCGCCGACGGGAACGCATCGACGACGCATCGCCCCAGTTCGAGCGATCGCTCCATCAGCGAATCGGCCGCTACGCATCCGGCGTCTTCGATCGACACCGTCAGATAGCGCGCGGCGACCTCGGCGAGGTTGTCGAACGCCGTCTGCGCGTCGGCCAAACTCGACACGTGATTCACGAGCACGCGGAACTGCGCGATCGCGTGCTCGAAGTGCAAGCGCTTCATGCAGGCGTACGCTTCCGTGATCGCGGCGGCCGCCACGCGCGTAACGATCAGCACGTCGTGCGCTTGCGCCCCGAGCGGCGAGAGCGCCCCCTGGCGGTCGAGCCGCGCATCGACGAGCACGACGTCGGCCGGCCCCGAGAGCAGCAGGCCAAGCTGCGCGGCGCTATAGCCGGCGCAGTTCTCGCGCGAGGCCGCGAGCACCGAAAACCCCAATTCGTGGCGCGAGCAGGCTTGATCGAGCGCGATCTCGCCGTTCATCAACGCGCGCAGCGAGCCGGCGCCGTGCAAGCCGCCCAGCATGGCCGAGACGGAATTCGCGCCGAGGCGCTCGTCGATGACGAGCACGTCCTTGCCGAGCGTGGCCAATGCCGCCGCCAAATTCACGACCGTCGACGTGCGGCCGACACCCATCGGGCCGCCCGTGACCGCCACCACGCGCGACCCGCTCTTCGCGAGCAGCCGGCGCAGCCCTTCCGCCTGATCGGTGACTTGCTTACCCAAAGCGAACCTCATGCAGTTCGGCGCTCGAGCGGCTCGAGAGCGCCGAGAGCAATGCGGGAATCTCGTCGTCGTGCGGGACGAACGGCGAACCGTCGCGCGGAATGCAGAACGCACTCTTGATCAGGAATTTCTTCGTCGCGACGTACAGGTTCTCGGGCACCTTCTGTCCCGTCGAGATGTAATGAACCGGCAGCTTGTAGCGGATGACCGTATCGAGCACGCCGCCGAGGTTCGTCGCCTCGTCGAGCTTGGTGAGGATGCAGCCGGCCAGCTCGGGCTGTCCTGGGGCGCTGCGATAAGCCTGCACGACTTCGTTGAGCGTATCGCCGTGACTCGTCGCGTTCAGCAGCAGCAGCCGTTGAACCGGCAGACCCGCGCCGCAGAGCATCGCGATTTGGTCGGACACCGTGCGGTCGCGCTGACTCATGCCGATCGTGTCGATGAGGACGATGTGCTTGTTGCGCAGCTCGGTGAGCGCGAGCTGCAGATCGGCCACGTCCTTCACGGCGTGGACCGACACGCCGAGGATCTTGCCGAAGATGCGCAACTGCTCGTGGCCGCCGATCCGGTAGCTGTCGGTCGTCAAGAGCGCGACCTTGCTCGCGCCGAAACGCATCACGCAGCGCGCGGCAAGCTTGGCCGTCGTCGTCGTCTTGCCGACGCCGGTCGGGCCCATCAGCGCGAACACGCCGCCGCGCTCCATCAGCGCGTCTTCGTTCTCGAGCACGGGCAGATTCGAGGCGAGTACTTGGTTCACCCAGTCCATTCCCGCGTCGAGGTTTTCGACTGCGGGCATGTGGTCGACGACCATCCGCACGAGCTGCGCCGAGAAGCCGGCCGAGAACAGCGCTTTCGTCACTTCGCCGTTCACGGGGCTGCGCCGCTGGCGATCGCCCCACGTCAGGCCGGCGAACTGCTCTTCCATCATGCCGCGCATCGACGACAGTTCATGCATCACCGTCTGATTGACGATCTCTTCCACGCGCGCACGGACCGCTTCGGCCATCGCTTCGGCGTCTTGTTCGCCAAAACCTTCGAAGGCCGGCTTCACACGCGGCACGGCACGGCGCGCCGCGACACGCGCGGCTTCGTGTGCCCAGTCGGGGATCTGCGCAGTATCGAGCTCCTCGGCCGACAGGACGCGGCCCGGTGAGCCCAGCCCCTTGGCAGCCGCGGCGGCGGGCGTCATCGCGTGGGAACGCGAGGCATGCGCCGCGCGCTCGTTTTGCGCGGCGATGCGGCGGCCATGGTCGATCAGCCAGGGATTCGTTTCGGCCATCGTGCGCGACGCTTCCGTCTCGCCCGCGCTCGCGCCGTTGGCATTGAACGCAGCGACGGAAGCGGCGGCATTGGCCGACGCGCTTGGCGCGGCCGCACGCGCGGCGAAGCCGGGGCGGTCGGTCACGCGCGGCGAAGCGATCGCAGCGGCGTCGGGCAAGGCCGGCCGGCGCTCGTCGGACGTCTTCGAGCCCGCTTCGGGGCTCGCACCGAATACGGCCGAGAACACGTCGGGCATGCCGTTCGCGTACGGGTTGGACGGCATGGCGCCCGACGGCTGCGACGCACCCGCAGCTAACGCATACGGATTGGCCGTCGGCGCGGGCAGGCCTTGGTAAGCGCCTTGGGAGCCTGTCTCGCCTGCATCGGGCGCGATGTGCGCGAAATCCGTGTCCGCGAGCGCGACGATCTCCACGCTGCCGTCGTCGTTGGTCCGGTTCGACAGCACGACCGCGTCCGCACCCAGGGCCTCGCGCACGAGACGCAGCGCGTCGCGACTCGTCGCGCCGATGAATTTACGAATGTTCAAGCTTGACCCCCGATGAGGTTAACGACTTTGATCGTGCGGGTCTCGGGCACTTCGGCATACGAGAGCACTTTCAATTGAGGCAGGCTGCGGCGCAGGAACCGTGCGAGCATCGCGCGAAGCGCGTGTTGCACGAGCAGCACCGGAGGCAGCCCGGTATTTTGTTGACGCGTGATCGCCCTTTGCGTCGCCGTCAGCAGCGTGTGCGCGAGGCCGGGCTCGAGGCCGGGGTTCGCGCTCGTCGCGAGCGCCTGCGACAGCACGCGCTCGAGGTTCGAATCGAGTCCCATCACTTGCATTTCGCCGTTGCCCGGATACCACTGCTGCGTGATCGCGCGGCCCAGGGACAAGCGCACGCAGGCGGTCAGATCGTGCGCATCGGTCAGTTTGGCCGCGTGCTCGGAGAGCGATTCGAGGATCGTGCGCATGTCGCGAATCGGCACGCCTTCCTCGAGCAGGCTTTGCAACACCTTTTGCAGCGTCGTGAGCGACAGCGTCTTGGGCACGAGGTCTTCGATGAGCGAGGGGGCGTCCTTGCCGGTGCGCGTGATGAGCGACTGCACTTCCGCGCGACCGAGCAGTTCGGCGGCATGCTGCACGACGAGGTGATTCAGGTGCGTGGCAACCACCGTGCTCGCATCGACGACGGTGTAGCCGTACACCTGCGCCTGCTCGCGCAAGTTCGTGTCGATCCAGATCGCCGGCAGGCCGAAGGCCGGATCTTGCGTCGGCTGCCCCGGCAGCGCGGCCGTGACCTGCCCCGGATTGATCGCGAGCCACTGGCCCGGATAGGCCTCGCCCACGCCCACTTCGACGCCCTTGAGCGCGATGCGGTAGCCGTTCGGACGCAGTTCCAGGTTGTCGCGGATGTGGATGACGGGCGGCAAGAAGCCGATTTCCTGTGCGAACTTCTTGCGGATGCTCTTGATGCGCTTGAGCAATTCGCCGTCGGCGTTCTTGTCGACGAGCGGGATCAAGCGGTACCCCACTTCGAGACCGAGCGTATCGATGAGCGTGACGTCGTCCCAGCTCGCTTCGTTGTTTTCGACGGGGGTCATCGCCGTCGGCGCGACGTCGACGAGCGAGGCGCCGGTCTTGGCGGCTTCGGCGCGCTTTTTCAGCGTGCGGCCGAGCTGGATCGCGCCGCCGCCGAGCAGCAAGAATGCGAAGTGCGGCATGTTCGGGATCAGGCCGAGCATCGTGATGATCGTGCCCGTGATCATCAGCACACGCGGGTTCGTGAAGAGCTGACTCGTGAGCTGCGTGCCGATGTCTTCGTCGGTGGCGACGCGCGAGACGATCACGCCGGCCGCCGTCGAGATGACGAGCGACGGAATCTGCGCGACGAGCCCGTCGCCGATCGTCAGCAGCGTGTAGGTCTTGCCGGCGGCGGCGAAATCCATGTTGTGCTGCACGACGCCGACGATGAGCCCGCCGACGACGTTGACGACCATGATGATGAGGCCCGCGATCGCATCGCCGCGCACGAATTTCGACGCGCCGTCCATCGCGCCGTAGAACTCGGCTTCCTGCGCGACGGACAGGCGGCGCTTGCGCGCACCGTCTTCGTTGATGAGGCCCGCGTTCAGGTCGGCATCGATCGCCATCTGCTTGCCCGGCATCGCGTCGAGCGTGAAGCGCGCGGCCACTTCGGCGATCCGTCCCGCGCCCTTCGTGATCACCATGAAGTTGATGACCATCAGGATCACGAACACGACGATGCCGACGGCGAAGTTGCCGCCCACGAGGAAGTGTCCGAACGATTCGATGACCTGACCTGCCGCGCCCGGGCCCGTATGGCCTTCGAGCAGCACGACGCGCGTCGAGGCCACGTTCAGCGACAAGCGCAGCAACGTCGAGAACAGCAGCACCGCCGGGAACGCCGCGAAATCGAGCGGCTTTTGCGTGTACATGCTCACGAGGAGCACCATCACGGACAGCGCGATGTTGAACGTGAACAGCAGATCGAGCAGGAACGGCGGCAACGGCAGAATCATCATGCCGAGGATCATGCAGATCAGGATCGGACCTGCGAGGGCACGCAGATTCGTGCCGGCCAGCACCTGACTCTTGCCGAAAAGGCTTCCGACGCGCGCGTTCATGCCGAGGCTCCTTCATTTGCGTCGCCGAGCGTCTCTTCGGCTTCTTCGCGTTCGTCGGCCTCGGAAATCGGGTCTTTCTTATCCAATTCGGCGGGCACTTCGAGTTCGGTCGGCGCGGCGGGAACATCGCCGCCTTCCACGCGGAACTTGCGCAGTTGATAGACCCAAGCGAGCACTTCGGCCACCGCGTTGTAGAGCGAGCCCGGAATTTCGCGGTTCAGTTCGACGTTGTGATACAGGGCGCGTGCGAGCGGCGGCGCTTCGAGCACCGCCACGTTGTGTTCGGCCGCGATTTCGCGAATGCGGGCGGCCACGAGGTTCACGCCCTTGGCCACGACCTTGGGCGCGCGCATTTCGCCATCCGAGTACTGCAACGCAACCGCGTAGTGCGTCGGGTTCGTCACGACGACGTCGGCCTTGGGCACCGCGGCCATCATGCGGCGGCGCGCAATGGCGCGCTGCTGCTGGCGGATCTTGCTCTTCACGCGTGGGTCGCCTTCGTTTTCGCGGTGTTCGCGCTTCACTTCTTCCTTCGTCATGCGCAGCTTCTTGTGGTACTGCCAAATTTGATAGGGAACGTCGAGCGCGGCGATCACGAACATGCCGGCCACGGTCGTCGCGCAGCAGACGGCAACGAGCGACAAGCCATGTCCGAGCGCGGTCCGCAGGGGCTCGGCGGCGAGCCCGAGGATCTCGGCCTTGCGGTGCCATACGCCGGCCACGCCGATGGTGCCGACGACGAGCGTCTTCGCAAGCGACATCCCGAGCTGGATCGGGCCGTTGATCGAGAACATGCGGCCGATCCCCGCGGCGGGGTTCAAGCGCTCCAAGTTGAACTGGAATACGTTCGGCGAAATCAGAAAACCGCCGATCGCCATCGGCGCGGCCAGCGCGGCGCCGCCCGTCAGCGCGAGGATCGGCGCCAGGGCCATGAAGGCTTCCCGTCCGGCGCTGCCGGCGCCCATCAGCATGCGGTTCGTGTCGGACAGCGACGCGTGATTGAACGTGAACGCGCCGCGCAGCATGGCTTGCAAGTGCAAGCCGATCGTGCCCGACAAGGCCCAGACACCGAAAAATCCCGCGGCGAGCAGGGCGAACGACGACAGTTCCCGCGAGCGCGCGACCTGCCCTTCCGAGCGCGCCTTTTCCAGGCGCCTAGGAGTGGCTGCTTCGGTTTTTTCGAGGTCGCTGTCCTCTGCCACGGGAAATTTCTCCGCAAGAAAAACGGCGACATGCCGTTATCCAGTGAGACGAATTATTCCTGCCCAGGTCAAGGGACGATCGGCGGATAAGGCGGGGGAAAGGGGTGCATTTCGAGTGATCGGCGCCCGGCCCGCTCCCGCGAGCGATCAGCCCGCCGCGGGCGCGAGCGCGCAGCGCGCCGCACATGAGAAACGGCGGGCGCCATGATGGGGCCCGCCGACAGAAGAAAAACGAAAGGTAGGACCCCGGGCGCGCCCGGAGCCTTCGCTCAAAACGCCACGAACGGGCCGGCGCCGCCCGAGCCGGACTGATCGAGCCCGTAATAGACGTTTTGGCCGTAGAAGAACGGCATGCCGAGATCGACGAACGTCGCGCCATTGCCGAGGCTGCCGGCGAGATTATCGAGCGCGTAATTGCCGTTGGCGAGCAACTGCGTGGCGTTGCCGATGGGCATCGTCAGCAGCACGCCCCCCGCCGCCCCCGGCGTGGCGGCGTTATAGCTGGCCACGCCGATGCCGCGCGTCACGTTCGAAGTCGGACAGTAGAACGACGACGCCTGGCCAGAGCAGTTCGGCAGCGTGCTGTCGGTGAAGAAATACGCGTTCGAGCCCGAATCGAAGAAAGCCGTGACCGCGCCGCCGGCGAAAGTGGCATTGACGTCGCCGTAGGCATTCGTTGCCAGCTTGGTCACCGAACTCGGCAGGGCATTGTTCGCTTGCGTGCCGACCCCGAAGGTCAGCGTACCGGTAACGGTGCGCCCGCCGCTCGGCCCGATCGCGGGCATCGACAGCATGACACCGTTGTTGTCGCCGGCAAACATCGAGACGGGATTGGTCACCTGCTGCGCGACCGGCACGAGCGCCTGCACGCAATTGGTGTTGCCGGGGCACGTGTAGTAGCTGCTGTTGCCCACCGGCGGCGTCGCGCAGGTCGTTCCGCAATCGTTTGCGGCGACACCAATGCCAAGGATGCCGTTGGCCCCTAGATCGGCCGGCGTCAACTCGAGCGTGCCCGTCGAGCATCCGCCCGTCGTCACGGCACCCTGCGACAGATCGCCCACGATCTGCAGCGGCACGCGCGAGGCTGTCTCGCCGCTGATTTTGACGTCGGCGGTGCGGATCGAGCCCCAGGTGTAGCCGTCGGCGAACGCCGTGCATTCGGCGATCGGGCTGCCCGCCACCGTTTCCTGCGGCAATGCGCTCAACACCTGGCTCGCGGCCGAACTGGCGAGCCGCAGCCCGAACGATTCGGTATCGACCTGGACGTTGTTGATGGTTTGGCACACGCTGGTGCCCGGCGCGCAGATCGTGACGCTGACGGTCGGAATGTTCGCAACGCCTTCGACGCCGGCGCCCACCGTCACCGCAACCTGATTCGCGGCCAACTGCGACGTGCTGCCCGAACCGCTGCTGCCCCCGCCTCCGCCCCCACCGCCGCAGCCCGCAACGAGCACCGCGGTGGCGGCGGCCAAACCGAGCGCGCGGAGCGCCCGCAAGAGTCTTCTGTGAGTACGCAACATGATTTCCCTTCTTCGCTCGGTTACTTGATGTCGGCACCGGTCACGCCGGCGGGCAAAGCGCTCGGCAGCCACGCTTGGCCGAAGAACGAGCCCATATGGCCGCCGGAGCGGACCACGAGGTTCGACTGCTCGACGTCGACGGGGCCGCGGCCGGGGCGCGCCGCGTGCAGCGCTTGAACGCCGCTTGCGTACTGCGGGAAATAGTTACCGAGTAACGACTGCAAATCGGGCATGCGCGGGCCGTTCCATGCAATGCCGAAGACATTGCCGTCGGTGCCGAGGTATTCGCGCACGCTCGTGCCGCTTGAATATGTGGTGGCGCGCACCGAGTACTGGGCTGGGGCGGCCGTGGCTGCTGTGCTCGATGCCCCCGTGCCGGCGGCGGCTGCGTGGGCGATATGAGCGAGCGTGGTGGTGGTCGCACCGGCGGGCGTCGGCATGGGGCTGCCGCCGAGGGCCGCCCTGGCGGGCAGCGTCACCGCCGTGAGTGCGCATAGAACGAACGCCGCCGGCACGGCAGCGCGTAAAGGACGATTCAACATCGGATCGACTCCTCCCTGGTTGAGGTCTCTAGCGCGTGTGGCCGTAACCGGAGCGAGACGATCCCGCCGGTTCTGACGTTGTTCTTCTGATGTTCTTCTAGGAATCTAGTACATGCGGCTGCGAACGCATAAGCGTCGGACAACAGCAAGGGACGTGCCTGGGGGATGATTGGGGTGCGGCGAGGCTGGGGCGCACGGTGCTTACCGACGACGAGGGGCAGTCGGAGCGGGGATGCAAAAGAGGGCGAAGGGGAGCGAAGATCTGCGGCGCGCGCCTGGGTGGCGCGAGGCGAGCACCCCTTCGCCGGGTAGGGGCACTCGCGCCGCCGATCATTCCGCGAACGGCGGCGCGGCCGCGCGCGGATTGGGCCGATTGGGCCGGTTAGGACGCAGCGGCTTAGAAGGCGACGTACGCCGTCGTACCGGTGCCGAGACTCCCGTCGGTGTTCGGGTCGTAGTTGATATAAACGGTACGACCGTAGAAGAACGGCATCCCAAAATCGATTGCAAGCAACCCGTCGGCCGTTCCGCCGAGGTTGTTGAATGCATACCCGCCACCGTCGACCAGGTCGAACGCGTTTTGGACGCTCATCGAAATAGAGGCCGTCGTAGTGTTGAAGCCGGTCACGGAGGGCTGCAGCGACACAGCCGACGCAGGGCAATAGAAGCCGCCGCCACCTGCGCAAAGGGTAATGCTGGTGTCAGGGAAGAAGAGGCCGTTCGATCCGGTATCAAAAAATGCCGCGCGCTCGAACGAAGAGGAATCCGAGTACGTCGAGCCGTTCAGCGACGCGCTACTCACGTCCCCAAAGTGGTCGGTCGTAACAGTTTGAATGCCCGAGGACGGTACCGTGTTGTTCGTTTCCGTGCCGATCCCGAAGTTCAACACGCCCGACGCGCTGGTCGCGCCCGACGACGACACCACGGGCATATTCAAGACCACGCCGTTGTTATCGGTGGCAAAGAAACGGACTGGGTTGCCCACTTCCTGTGTAACGGCCGACAGCGCCAAATCCGTGCAGCTCGACGTGCACCCGTAGTAGACATCGTTCGGAGCGCTCGTGCAATTCGTGCCGCAGTCATACTTCGCGGTGCCGATCCCGAGAATGCCGTTGGCGTGGAGCTGCGACAGCGTGTCGTTGAGCGTGCCGGTTGCACAGGAATTGTTGCTACCGCCGGCTTCCGATTGCGGCACGTCGCCCAAAATTTGGATGGGGATGTTCGAAGCCGTCTCGCCGCCGATCTGCACGTCGGCCGTCCGCACCGAACCCCATGAAAATCCGTCGGCGAAGCTCGCGCATTCCGCCACCGATTGGCCACCCACCGTTTCGGTCGGCAACGCGGTCAGCATCGTATCCTTGACTAGCCGCAACCCGTACGAACCGGTATCGAGTTGGACGTTATCGATCGTCTCGCACGTGCTGGTGCCGTGCTGGCAAATCGTCACGCTCACCATCGGCAGGTTCGGCGTCCCCGTGACGGAGGATACGACGACGGCCGCCTGATTGCTGGCCAGCGTCGCAGGCGTGCTGGAGACCGGACCGGTGGCGACGATGCTCGTGCTCCCCCCGCCGCTATTGCTCGTGCTCCCATTGGTGCTGCCGCCGCTACTACTCGAGCCGCTGCCACCGCCACCGCCGCCGCAACCCGCGACGAGGCCGACGATTGCCGCCAAGCCAAATGTGCCGAGCACACGGGCCAATTTCTTATAGATATGCAACATGGTTTTACTTGCCCTCGCTCGTTTATCGGATATCGGTAGCGCTTACGCCGGCCGGCAATGCCGACGGCAAATACGCTTGTCCGCCAAACGCGCCCATGTGCCCGCCGGAGCGGACGACGAGCCCCGGCAGTTCGATGTCGAGAGGACCGCGGCCCGGGTGTGCCGCGCGCAGCGTGTTGCGTGCGCTGTCGAATTGCGAGAAGTAAGTTCCCAGCAGCACTGGCAGATTGGGCATGACGGGCCCACTCCAAGCGATGCCGAACACCACCCCCGCGGTCGAAACGTATTCACGCACGACCGTACCGGAGGAGAACGTCGTTTGCGTCACCGTATACGACGCGGTGCTTGTTGAACTGGTAGCGCTAGCCGCGCCCGATGCAACGTGGGCAACCGGCTCGAGCGAGGTGGAAACAGCGCCCGTGGGCGGCGTGGTGGGGGAGCCGCCGAGAGCGGCAGATGCGGGTGCGGCCACACCCAGCATGCTGCAAGTCAGCGCCGCGCAAGCCGCGGCGCGCATGATGCGATTCGACATCAGGAACGAACCCCTTTTTATGGTTGGTTTTTATCGCGCCCCTCGGCGCGGGTTTGCCGGGCCATCTTTTGAACATCAACGGCGCGCACGAGCATTCGCGCCGGGCGTGCGGGAGATGGACCGAGCGTCGCCCCGCAGCGCACACGACGAAAGGCCGCTCCGCGCGAGGCGGGCCGCCTTTCGAAACACTAATTACCAAAGAAATGTGTCAGAACCCGAGACTAGCCAGCAAATCGTCCACGTCCGCCTGATCCTGCACCACGTCGGTGCGCCCTTCCGGGTTGATCTGCGGGCCGTTGAGCAGATGATCGGGGGTGGCGCTGGCCGCCGGGTCGGCCGCCAGCGCCGCCGCCGTTTGCGCGAACTGCTCGCGCCGCTCGGGGGCGATGTTCTCGACCAGCACCGTCAAGAGCTGCTGCTCGATCACATACACCACATCCATGATCTTCTTGATGACCTGGCCGGTCAGATCCTGGAAATCTTGCGCCATCATGATGTCCAGC
This sequence comes from Trinickia acidisoli, assembly GCF_017315725.1. NCBI lineage: Bacteria > Pseudomonadati > Pseudomonadota > Betaproteobacteria > Burkholderiales > Burkholderiaceae > Trinickia > Trinickia acidisoli. Next base: position 147,584 of record NZ_JAFLRG010000001.1, on the reverse strand, counting down.
AGCTTCTGATTCGTGGCCGCCGTCGCATCGGGCACGCTCGCGAGAAATGCGCGCGTGTCGCCCATCAGCGTGCGCACTTCCTCGCGCTCGATCGGCGCGGCGAACCAGCGCTCCCAGCGGCCATCGAGTTCCTGCGCGTCGGCCTGGAGCTGATCTTGCAGCGGCTTGGCAATGTCGATCGCCGTCAGCACGCGCTCGGCCGCCTGCTCGGTCATGTTCGCGACGTACTTGAGCCGGTCGCGCGCATCGGGCACCGCTTCGGCGGCGAGTTCGACGTGCTTGTCGAGACCGAGCTCGCGCATCGAGTCGCGCAGCGTCTTCGTGAGTTGACCGATACGAGCAAGAATGCGGTCGGTCGTCAGATCGGGGCTGTCCGCGCCGTCCGAATGCATATTGGTGGCCTGATTCACGTCAGCTCCCGGTTTTCGCCATCTTCTCGAGAATCTTCGTGAGTTTTTCGTCGAGCGTGGCGGCGGTAAACGGCTTCACCACGTAGCCGCTCGCGCCGGCCTGCGCCGCCGCGATGATGTTTTCCTTTTTCGATTCGGCCGTGACCATCAGCACCGGCAAATGCGAGAGCGACGCGTCGGCACGGATGCGCTTGAGCATCTCCAGACCGTCCATGTTCGGCATGTTCCAGTCCGAAATCACGAAGTCGAAGCCGCCTCCTTGCAGGCGCGACAGGCCCGCCGCGCCGTCTTCGGCTTCGTCGACGTTGCCGTAGCCGAGCTCTTTCAATAGGTTGCGGACGATCCGGCGCATCGTCGGAAAGTCGTCCACGACCAAGATTTTCATGCTTTTGTCCATCTTTGTTCCCTTTAACCCTAATTGGTCGGCGCAAGAAGCCGGGCGGGCCCGGTCATACGCGCTGCACTCGATCGCCCATCGCCGCGAGGCGCGTCATCACTTTGCGGCTCATTTCCGACAAAGGCACGACCTCGTCGGCGCCGCCGAGCGCGATGGCTTCGCGCGGCATGCCGAAAACGACGCAGCTCGCTTCATCTTGCGCGAAAGTGTATGCGCCTGCATTTCTCATGTCTAACAGTCCCGCGGCGCCGTCGCGGCCCATTCCGGTCAAAATCACGCCGACCGCGTTCTTGCCGGCATGCTGGGCGGCCGAGCGGAACAGCACGTCGACCGAGGGCCGGTGGCGGTTGACGGGCGGATCGTCCGACAGATGCGCAATGTAGTTCGCACCGCTACGCGCCAGCAACAGATGGGCATGGCCCGGCGCGATGTAGGCATGGCCCGGCAGCACGCGCTCGCCGTGCTCCGCTTCCTTGACCGTGATCCGGCACAGGCCGTTCAGGCGCTGCGCGAACGACTTCGTGAAGCCGGGCGGCATATGCTGCGCGATCATGACCGCGGGCGCGTCGGGCGGCAGCGGCACGAGCACTTCGCGAATCGCTTCGGTACCGCCCGTCGACGCGCCGACGATGATCAGCTTTTCGGTACTCACGAGCGGGTTGTTGAACAGCGGCGCCGCCGCGCTGGCGACCTGCGCGGCGCCGGCCGCCGGCGCGGCCTGTGCTTGGCGCGCCCGCACGCGCGCGCGGGCGGCGGCGCGGATCTTGTCGGCGAGCTTCTCCGTGTAATCGAGCATGCCTTCGCGAATGCCGACCTTCGGCTTCGTGACGAAATCGACGGCGCCCAGTTCGAGCGCGCGCAGCGTGATTTCCGAGCCGCGTTCGGTCAGCGAGGACACCATCACGACCGGCATCGGCCGTAGCCGCATCAGCTTCTCGAGGAAGTCGAGCCCGTCCATGCGCGGCATTTCGACGTCGAGCGTCAGCACGTCAGGGTTGTGTTGTTTGATGAGCTCGCGTGCGACGAGCGGGTCCGGCGCCGTCGCGCAGACCATCATGTCGGGCTGCCCGTTGATGATTTCCGTCATCAGGCTACGAATCAGCGCCGAATCGTCGACACACAATACTTTGATTTTCTGCACAGCGACTACGCCTCCTCTACGGTCTTGGCGCTGTTGATCGGGTTCGCGCCGCGCGCGTTCGCGCCGAAGAGCTCGACGCGGGGCTTGGCCCCCGCCGGCGCGCCGAACAGCTCGATCCGCGGCTTTTGCGCGGCCGCCTGGCCGCCCGCCGCGAACAATTCGACTTGGCCGCGCTCGCGCGCCGCCCTGGCGTGGCGGGCCGCACGGGCTTCGGTCACTTGCTTGGCAAGCGCCTGCTCGCGCTCGGCCACGGTCGGGTCCTGCTGCAAGCGCAGCTTCTTGACCATGGCCTGGCCCGTATCGGGCATGAACGCGACCTTGCGCGGATGCACGCCTTGCAAATCCTCGGCGATGATGCGGATCTTCTCGAGCCCCAGATAGCGGCGCACGAACTCGGCATTACGATCGCCGATATTGATCGTCGTCATCCCCGCAAGCACCGCGGCGCCACCGAACACCTTGGCTTCGAAGCGCTCGCGGCGGCCGCCCATTTTAATGAGTTCGTTGATGAGCACTTCCATCGCGTATGCGCCATAGCGCATCGAATCGGAAGCGACCTGCGACGGCTGTTCGCCGTCGTCGGGCAGCATGAAGTGGTTCATGCCGCCGATGCCGGCGGTTCGGTCGTGAATGCAGGCGGCCACGCACGAGCCGAGCACGGTGACGAGCACCATGTCCTCGCGCGTCGTGTAGAACTCGTTGGGCAGCAGCTTCACGCCGCGCCGGCCGAAGTGGTTGTCGAAATACAGATTCGTCGCAATGGGCAAGGCGCTCATGCGGCCTCCCGCGAACGAATGTGAGCGTGGGGGCCGTTCATGCTGCCTCCTCCTGGCGCGTACGCGGCGCCGCGTGCGCTCGGCCGCCCGCCTGCGCGTCGCGCGCGAGCTCGTACACCGTCTGGCCGCGCAGACGAAACGACTGCGTGACGTAGGTGAAGTTCTCCGAGTGACCGGCGAACAAGAGCCCGCCCGGCTTCACGAGCGGCTCGAAACGCGAGAGCACTTGCGACTGCGTCGGCTTGTCGAAGTAGATCATCACGTTGCGGCAGAAGACGGCGTCGAACGGCTGACGCAACCCATAGTCGGCATCGGTCAGGTTCAACTGCGCGAAGCGGATCATCGCGCGCAACTCGGGGCGCACCTTCACGAGGCCCGCATGCGGGCCCGTTCCTTTGAGGAAGAAGCGCTTGAGGCGCTCAGGGCTCAATTGCTTGACCTGATCGAGCGAGTACACGCCCGCTTCGCCTTTGGCGAGCACTTGCGTGTCGAGATCGGTGGCCAACACGGTGGCCTGCCGCGCCTGCGATTCGCCGAGCGCCTCGACGAGCGTCATCGCGATCGTGTAGGGCTCCTCGCCCGTCGAGGCGGCCGAGCACCAGACCGAGATCGGCTGCTGGCGACGCTTCACGAACTCGGCGAGGATCGGGAAGTGGTGCGATTCGCGGAAGAACGCGGTGAGGTTCGTCGTCAGCGCATTGGTGAACGCTTCCCATTCCTCGGGGCTGTTTTCCGCTTCGAGCAGTTCGAGATAGCGACGGAAGCTGTCGAGGCCGCGCGCGCGCAGGCGCCGGGCGAGACGGCTGTAGGCCATGTCGCGCTTGTGCTCGGACAGCGAAATGCCCGCACGGCGATGGATGAGTTCGCGGATGCGAGCGAAATCGGCAGAGGTGAACTCGAAATCGCGATCGGCAAAGCCGGCGCGATCGGCCAAGCCGGGCCGTTCGTCGGCTCCGCCTGGCTCGGCCCGCTCGGGCCGAAAATTTGCGCGCGCTGTCGTCATGGTGCTTCTCTCACTTCGTGAATGCCGGCTCGCACCGATGCGCACACGCACCGGCTCCCGGCACGGACGCCGCCGCGCCTAGCGCTTGCGGCTCCCCGCTCGCGCGGGGCCCGCGCGGCGCGATGAGTGGCCCGATTGCGGGCGGAGTGCCGAAACGCCACATGCTCGTCTGCCTTTCCTGCTCGCGGCGCGCCCTAACGCGCGCCGCCGGTTCAAAACGTTTCCCAATCGTCGTCCGACTTGCCGCTCGATGCCGCGACGGCCGGCGCCGGGGCCGCGCTCGTCGCCCTCGCGGGCTTGGCGGCAACGGCCGCCTTGGCCGCCGGCGCACTCTTCGCGGCAGGCGCGACGGGGGCGGCAGACGCCACCGGCGTGGCCGGTAAGCTCTTCGCAGCGGGCGCAGCAGCAGCCGGAGCAGCTTGCGCAGCCTCGCTCGCCGCGACGGCCGCCGGTTGATGCGCGAGTCGCGGCGCAGCCGGTTGGGCCGCGCGCGGCGCTGCATGCGCGGCCTTCGCGGCCGGCTTGCGCACCGGATGCGTCGCGCTCTTGGCCGCCGGCTTCGTCACGGGCCGCGCGAGTGCGGGGGCGAATGCACCGCCCGACGCTTGCGTGCCGTCGATGCGCCACTGGCCGACAACCGTCTTCAACTGGCGCGTCTGTTCTTCGAGCGACGCGGCGGCCGCGGCGGCCTGCTCGACGAGCGCCGCGTTTTGCTGCGTCACGTCGTCCATCTGCGTCAGCGCGCGATTCACGCCTTCGATGCCCGTCGACTGCTCCTCCGAGGCCGCGCTGATCTCGCCCATGATGTCGGTTACGCGGCGCACAGCTTGAACGATTTCGTCCATCGTCGTGCCGGCGCGGCCGACGAGCTGCGAGCCGCTCGCCACCTTGTCGGCCGAATCGCCGATGAGCGCCTTGATTTCCTTGGCCGCCGCAGCGCTACGCTGCGCGAGGCTGCGCACTTCGCCCGCGACCACCGCGAAGCCGCGGCCCTGCTCGCCTGCGCGTGCCGCTTCGACGGCCGCGTTCAGCGCGAGAATGTTGGTCTGGAACGCGATGCCTTCGATCACCCCGATGATGTCGACGACCTTGTTCGAGCTCGTCGCGATGTCCTGCATCGTCGTGACGACTTGGCTCACGACGTCGCCGCCGCGCACGGCGATGTCCGACGCGTTGACGGCCAATTGACTCGCTTGCCGCGCATTGTCGGCGTTCTGGTGCACCGTGCCCGTGAGCTGCCCCATGCTCGTCGCCGTCTGCTGCAGCGAAGCGGCTTGCTCCTCCGTACGCTGCGACAGATCGGTATTGCCGATCGAGATTTCGCGGGCGCCGACGTCGATCGACTCGGTGCCGGCGTGCACCGCCTTGACCATCGTCCCGATGGCCTGCTGCATCCGTGCGATGCCCGCATAGAGGCGGCCGATCTCATTCGTGCCGGCGCCTCGCACCGAGCGCGTCAGATCGCCGTCGGCGATGTGCTCGAAGTGCTCGATGGCGTCGTTGATCGGCTGAACGATGAGCCCGCGCAGCGCGAAGCGGATGAAGACGACGAGCACGATCGCGAGCGCCGTCACGGCGACGATCAGCGAGCTCATGAAGCTCACGCGCGATGCCGATTCGGCATGCAGCGCCTCGGCGTGATCCTGCCGCTCCTTCAGCACGCGCGTAGCCGCATTGTCGAACGCGATGAACATCGGGCTGATCTTCGTATCGGCGATCGCGTGATAGCCGGCCAAATCGCCCGCCTGCGCGGCGGTGAACTCGGGCTCGACGCCGTCGTGCAAGAGCGTGTCGTGGCGTGTGTTGATCTCGTCGACGAGCGCCGCATCGAGCCCCTCCTTCGGCGCGCTCATGAACGTCTGCCAGGCTTGATTCGACAATGCCAGCAATTCCTGCGCGCGTGCGAGCGCCTTCTTCGCTTCGTCGGCGTTGTTCGCCTCGGACAACGCGCGGAAGCGATCGAGCGCGACGCGCGAACGCAGCAAATAGCTGCCCGCGTCGTCGAGCGCGTGAATCGTCGGCAAATCGCCGCGCGCGAGCGTATCGAGCGAGCGGTTCGCGCCCGACAGCGCGGTGAGCCCGAGCACGCCGACCGCGACAGTCAGCGCCACGAGCACGCCGCCGATGGCCGTCAACGTGGTGCGGATCGACCAGTTCTGCAGCATCGTAAATCTCCCGTTGGATGCGCGCGAGCGTGCCGCCTCAGTGGGCGGCGAACGTTTCGATGAGTGCCATTTCCTTGCTGACCATCAGCTTCTCGATGTCCATGAGGATCAGCATGCGGCCTTCGACGGTGCCGAGGCCCGTCAGGTATTCGGCGGTCAGCGTCGCGCCGAATTCGGGCGCGGGCATGATCTGGTCCGCCGTCAGCGTCAGCACGTCCGACACACCGTCGACGACCATCCCGACGACGCGATGCGCGACGTTCAAGATGATGACGACGGTTTGATGGTCGTACTCCACGCGGCCCAGGTTGAACTTGATCCGCATATCGACGATCGGCACGATGATGCCGCGCAGGTTGACGACGCCCTTGATGAAATTGGGCGCGTTGGCGATGCGCGTCACGTTGTCGTAGCCGCGGATCTCCTGCACTTTGAGGATGTCGATGCCGTACTCTTCCGCGCCGAGCGTGAAGATCAGGAATTCTTGGCCGGCCGCATCGGCCTGCAACGCATCGCGACGGCCACCGGCAACGGTCAGGCCGTTCGCATGGTTGGATTGGAGTTCTGCCACGTTAGCCCCCAAACGGTTGGGAATTACGAAAAGTTCATGGCGCCGTGCGCTGCACGGCTCTCACGGTTCAATGCCGCTACGTCCACGATCAACGCGACGCTGCCGTCGCCGAGAATCGTTGCCGCCGAAATACCGCGCACCTTGCGATAGTTCGTCTCGAGGTTCTTCACGACGACCTGCTGCTGGCCGACGAGCTCGTCGATCAACATGGCGAAGCGACGGCCTTCGGTCTGCATGATCGTGACGATGCCTTGGGTCGGCTCCGTGCGCGCGCCCTCGACCACGAACACTTCGTGCAACGCGACGAGCGGCAGATATTCGCCGCGCACGCGCACCACGCGCTCGCCGCCGGCCACCGTGTAGATGTCCTCGGCCACGGGCTGCAGCGATTCCATGACGAAATTGAGCGGCAGGATGAAGATTTCGCTGCCGACCTTCACCGACATACCATCGAGAATCGCGAGCGTGAGCGGCAAGACGATGCGCGTCGTCGTGCCTTTGCCCGCGTGCGAGGTGATCTCGACGTGCCCGCCCATCGATTGGATATTGCGCTTGACGACGTCCATGCCGACGCCGCGGCCCGAGACGTCCGTCACCTGCTCCGCCGTCGAGAAGCCCGGCATGAAGATGAGGTTCCACACTTCCTCGTCGGACATCGACTCGCTCACCTGCATGCCTTGCTTCATGGCCTTGGCGAGAATCTTGTCGCGACGCAGGCCCGCGCCGTCGTCACTGACTTCGATCACGATGTTGCCGCCGTGGTGGGCCGCCGACAACACGAGCTGGCCCGCGCCGTCCTTGCCTGCCGCGCGCCGCGCCTCGACCGTTTCGATGCCGTGGTCCAGGCTGTTGCGCACGAGGTGCGTCAGCGGATCGACGATCCGCTCGATCAAGCTCTTGTCGAGTTCGGTCGCTTGGCCGAAGGTGACGAGCTCCACTTCCTTGCCCAGCTTCGCCGCGAGATCGCGCACGAGACGCGGGAAGCGGCTGAAGACGTAGTCCATCGGCATCATGCGGATGGACATCACGGTTTCCTGCAGATCGCGCGCGTTGCGCTCGAGCTGCGCCATCCCGTTGAAGAGCCGATCGTGCAACGCCGGGTCGAACGTGCTCGTCGTCTCGGCCAGCATCGCTTGCGTGATGACGAGTTCGCCCACGAGGTTGATCAATTGATCGACCTTCTCCACGCCGACGCGAATCGAGCTGCCTTCGGCCGCCGCCGCGGCCGCCGCGGGGCGAGCCTTCTTGTCGTCGCCGCCGGCTGCCGCGGCAGGCGCCGCGACGCTCTTGGCCGACTCGGGCGCAGGCGCCGCCGGGACGATGGCCGCCGCAGCGGCCGCGGCCGGCGCGGCTGCCGCCGGTGCCACGGCCGCGGGGGCGCTCGCCGGCGGCGCGCTCGCGGCCGCGACCTCTACCTCGGCTTCGACGCCGGGCGCGGTGCCGTGGCTGAGCGCGATCTGACTTTCGTCGATCACGAAGCAGCACACGGCCGTAATGTCGTCGGACGGCACGTCGGTCTCGAGGTAGACGATCAAGTCGCCGCCGCTCTTCACCTGTCCGACGATGTTGCCCAGGTTGCCCAATTCTTCGATCAGGAGCGCCTGGTCCTTCTCCCCCACCCCCCGTAGCGTAACTTTCAGGTGAGGCCCTTCATTGCTCGAGTTGCCCGTCGCCGCGCCGGCCGAAGTGCCGCCGTGCGTGGCCTCGACCGCCTGCTCGACCACGTGCTCGGGCGTGCCGTCGGTCGCGGCCGCCGGCGCGAACGCGGAATCGAAGGCCGGCGCGGGATCGAAGGCCGGCTCAGGCTCGGCCGCCGGCGCGCCGTTGCCCTCGACATGCAGCCGTTCGAGCTTCGCGCAGATGGCGGCAGCGGCGGCGGCATCGGGCTCGGCGCTCGCACGGTAGGCGGCGAGTTGATCGGCCAGCACGTCCTTCGTTTCGAGGAACGTGTCGATCATGTCCTTGCGCAACTTCAACTCGTTGTTGCGCGCCCGATCGAGCAGCGATTCGAGGATGTGCGTCGTTTCGGTCAGCGCCGTGAAGCCGAACGTGGCCGCGCCGCCCTTGATCGAGTGAGCCGCGCGGAAAATGGCCGCGAGATCCTCCGGATCGGGCGTGCCGACGTCCAGGTTGAGCAGGAGCTGCTCCATTTGCGCGAGCAGTTCGTCCGCCTCGTCGAAGAACGTCTGATAAAACTGGGTAATGTCGAGTGTCATGCTTCAATCACCGCTGAGAGTCGTTCGCTTCGCTGGTGCGCGTTGTCTATCCGTTTGCTCGATGCACGCGCGTTGCGCCGCACCTGCCCTGCCTGCTGCCTACCGCTTGGCCCACCTCACCTTGGTTCCCGCCTCACGCATTGAGCGCGTCGACGAGCTCGGTCAACGTATCGGGATCGAGCGGCTTCTCGATCCAGCCCGTCGCCCCGGCCGCACGCGCCGCATCCTTGAACGCGACGCCGTCTTCCGTCGTCAGCACGAAAATCGGCGTGACGGCGTAGGCCGGCTGCGAGCGCAGCGCCGCGATCACGTCGAGCCCGCTGCGCTTGGGCATGTACTGATCGGTCAGCACGAGATCGAACGACCGCGCCAATGCGTTGGCGAGCCCCTCGTCGCCGTCGGCCGCCACCGTCACTTCGTAGCCGGCCGTGCGCAGCGTTGCCGCGAGGATTTCACGCATCGCGGCCGAATCGTCGATCGCCAAAATGTTCCTGATCATGAATGCCTCACACCGCGCTCGCCGCACGCTTCGTCATTTCGTTACCGCTGAACCGACAACGTTCACCGACGGCGCCGCCGCGGTCGGCGCCGCCGTCCCCGCCACCCCCGCCGCTACCGGCGGGATCTTGCCGATGATCGGTGACGCGCTCGCGGCATCGTCCGACAGCGTCGTCGCGGTCGAATCGTCGCGCATCAATTCGTCCTCGGACTTCTTGTTCAGCACGATGATGCTGATACGCCGGTTCTCCGGGTCGAGCGGATCCGCCTTGTCCAGGTTCTGCGTCGAGGCCAGCCCCAGCACGCGCATCACCTTGTCGTCGTCCATCCCGCCTGCGATCAACTCGCGCCGCGATGCGTTCGCGCGGTCCGCCGACAACTCCCAATTGCTGTAACCCTTGCCGCCGCCCGCGTAGGGCACCGCGTCGGTATGGCCTTGCACGACGATGCGGTTCGGCACGTCGTTCAGCGTCTGGCCGATCGCCCGCAGAATGTCGCGCATGTACGGTTCGACCTCGTCGCTCGCCGTCGCGAACATCGGCCGCTTCTGCGTATCGACGATTTCGATGCGCAGCCCCTGCAACGTCGAGTCGATGCGGATCTGCTGCTTGAATTGACGCAGCACCGGGTTCGATTCGATCGCCGCCATCAGCTTGACCTGCAGATCGTGCAGCCGTGCCTGCTCGCGGCGCTCGAGCGCGCCCTGCAGTTGATTCATCGCCTCGTCGTCGGCTTTCACGGCCGTGTGCGTCGCCTGCGTCATCGTGCCGTCGGAGCGGCGGGTAATGCCGTCGCTATCGGTCGAGATGTCGCGTCCGCCGCCGTTGATGATGCTCGACTCCTCGGCGCTACGTTGGCCGCTGCCCAGCAGCGCCGCCTTCAACGGCTGATTGAAATACTCGGCGATGCCTTTCAGTTGCACGGGCGTCACGGCGCTGAGCAGCCACATCAGCAGAAAGAACGCCATCATCGCGGTCATGAAGTCCGCGTACGCGAGCTTCCACGCACCGCCGTGGTGCCCCTTCTTGGAAGGCGCCACGCGCTTGACGACGATTGCCCGATCCTTACCTTTGGTCATGGGGCGTTGTCCTCGCTTGCCTGGCCGTGCCGCTTATTTCGCTTTCACGCGGCGCACGTGCTCTTCGAGCTCGGCGAACGACGGGCGCTCGGTCGAGAAGAGCACCTTGCGGCCGAACTCCACCGCAATCGCAGGCGCGTAGCCGTTCAGGCTCGCGAGAATCGTGACCTTGATGCACTGGAACATCTTCGTCGACTCCGCCACGCGCTGCTCCGCGAGACTCGCCAGCGGCCCGATGAGGCCGTACGAGAGCAAGATGCCGAGGAACGTGCCGACGAGCGCTTGCGCGATCATCGCGCCGAGCACCGCGGGCGGCTTGTCGGCCGACGCCATCGTATGGACCACGCCCATCACGGCGGCCACGATCCCGAACGCGGGCATCGCATCCCCGACGCGCATCAGCGCGTGAGCCGGACCCTCGCCCTCGGCGTGGTGCGTCTCGATCTCCTCGTCCATGAGGCTTTCGATTTCGAACGCATTCATGTTGCCGCCCACCATCAGGCGCAGGTAGTCGGTCAGAAATTCGACGATATGGTGGTCGGCGAGAATTTTCGGGTACTGCGTGAAGATCGGGCTTTTCTCGGGATCGTCGATGTCGGCTTCGAGCGTGAGCGTGCCCTCTTTGCGCGCCTTTGCAAGCAAAACGTAAAGCAGCGCCATCAGCTCCATGTACACGTCTTTCGTGTACTTCGAGCCTTTGAATAGTGTCGGCAGTACTCTGATGGTGCCCTTGATCGTCTTCAGCCCGTTGCCGAGGATGAACGCACCCAGCCCGGCGCCGGCGATCATGAGCCCCTCCTCCGGCTGCACGAGTGCGCCCAGATGGCCGCCCGCGAGCGCATAGCCGCCGAAGACGGACAATACGGTAACGAGTGTTCCAACGAAAATCAGCACTGCCGGGTCCTCACAAGAGCGACGGGGAGACCGCCGTTAATCTGGTTTACGGCAGGCAAGCCGAAAACTTTGGGGGGAAAAGAGGGTCGGGGAATGCCGTGTAAACCAGGACGGCGAAGGCGGGATAGCGCATTCGGCCTGGCCCGCAGCGCTGTGGACGATACCTCCGGGCCAGCCCCGAACAGCCCCGCCGCCCGGCTCGGCAACCCAGCGGCAACTAAGTCGCCACTGAGCAGCCACTGAGCAGCCACTAAGCAGCGAGTGCGGCGACGGCCGGCTGCGTGGCCGTCGAGTCTTGCCCAGCCTTGGCCGCGGCCAATTTCTTGGTCTTGCCGGCCCGCGACGGCGGCTGGCAGAGCCCGCACACGAACCCGTGCTGCGGGTCGTGCGCGTGCGCGACGAAGTGCCCACGGCAGCGCGTGCACGACGTGAGCTGCAGCATCCCGGATTCGAAGAAGCGCACTAACGTCCAAGCGCGCGTCAGGCTCAAGAGCGGCTCGTCGCCGTTGAGCGCCGTGTGCTCGAGGTACAACCGGTAGCTTTTCACGATGGACTGAATGCTTTCGCAGCGGCCGTGTCGCGCCATGAACCGGTAAATATTGTAAAAAAGCGACGAATGGATGTTCGGCTGCCAGGTCATGAACCAGTCCGTGGAGAACGGCAGCATGCCCTTGGGCGGCGACACACCTTTCAATTCCTTGTATAGCTTGATGAGCCGATCGCGCGACAAGCTCGTTTCCGCTTCGAGCAATTGCAGACGCGCGCCCAATTCGATCAGCTCGATCGCCAGGGTGATTTCCTTGACTTCGAGCACGACGCTCTTGGTTGCCATATCGGCCGTGTGCCCCGTTTACTTAATACCGAGTCCATGACCGCGCCGGTGCGCTAGCCGGCCGCTTTGCGTACGGTTGTTCGTCAATTGATCGATTCAACCGGTTGGCTCGCCATGAGGATGGCGGAATGCGCTTGCGCGAGCGAAGCCGTCTTGCCCTTGTCGGCGAGCGACGACAGGATGGCGTGATCGTCGAAGCGGAAGCGGCACAGAAGCTGGTTCGATGCGGCGAGCTTCACGGTCTGCGCGAACGAAAGGTTCGCGAGGACGTCGGCCAACTGATCGCCGATACCCATACGGAACATGCCCATCGCCTTGTCTTCCCGCAACAGACGCTGCGCGAGCAACAAATACGAGAGATTGACTTCTTTGATCTCGCTGAGCATTTCGGTTGTGGCGCTCATGATTCCCCCGGGTCAATCGAATGTGTCGACCGCGGCGGGCGCTTTACGTCAGTGCCCGGCCCCGGTCCCATGCTTCGCATTCGATCGGAATCGGCGCTTGAGCGCCCTCCTCCAATCCCATGCGAAGCCCAGTCCTTCGGAAACGTTTGCTCGACACCGTCTCTCCCGATGCGCGATGCCACCCGTTCTTGGTCTTGGCCCAAATTGTGTCGAAATGTAAAAAGGGTGGAAATAGGAAGAGCACCTCCGGTCGATGCCGGAAATGTCTAGAAAGCGTGTAGGAATTTTTCTGACATGGCGCGCAAAGGGCGGCGGCGGGCCTCGCGCACATCAAGGGAAGGGCTGGCACGAGAAACGCTCAGCGATGCGGCGTTGCGTCGATGCGAGGGGTTCGAATTATAGGGAGCCGCGTCATCACGTCGCAACAATTGCCGGCTGCCGACGACGCATCAGGCCCGTTTTACCGGAATGCGGGATGCCGCGAGCGCCCGCTGTTTCGCCCTGTAACAAGGATTAAGGGTTTGAAAACCCGCTCATGCCGGCGGGACGCATTCCCGATAATGGCAGCACAGCCCGAAGGTGATCGGCGGCGCAGTGCCATGTGCTGCGTATTGCCGCCCCACGTAACGACGCCCGCACGAAAAGGAGATTGACGCATGCGAATCGCTCAGATCGCGCCGCTTTACGAAGCCGTACCGCCGAAGTTTTACGGAGGCACCGAACGCGTCGTGTCGTATTTGACCGAAGCGTTGGTCGACCTCGGACACGACGTCACGCTGTTCGCCAGCGGCGATTCGATCACGTCGGCCACGCTCGACTCAGCCTGGCCGCGCGCGCTGCGGCTCGACCCGTCGATCCGCGATGCGCTCGCACCGCATATGCTGCTGCTGGAAAAGGTGCGTCGCGTCGCAGCCGAATTCGACGTGCTCCATTTCCATCTCGACTATTTGCCGTTCTCGCTTTTCGCCGACGCGGGTACGCCCTCGGTGACGACCTTGCACGGCCGGCTCGACCTGCCCGAGTTGCAGCCCGTATTCGATACGTTTTCGCAGGCCAATGTCGTTTCGATTTCGCAATCGCAACGGATGCCCCTACCGCAGGCACGCTGGCGCGGGACGGTTTATCACGGCCTGCCCGAGCGCTTGTTGACGCCGCAATCGCATGGCGAACCCGAATACTTGGCTTTTCTTGGGCGCATTTGTCCGGAAAAGCGCGTCGATACGGCGATCAGGATCGCGGCCATGAGCGGCATGCCGCTCAAGATTGCCGCGAAGGTGGACAAAGTCGACCAAGACTATTTCAAGCAGGAGATCGAACCGCTGCTTTCGCAGGCGCACGTCGAATTCGTCGGCGAGATCGATGAAGCGCGCAAGCCCGAATTCCTATCGCGCGCCAAAGCGCTGTTGTTCCCCATCGATTGGTGCGAGCCGTTCGGCCTCGTCATGATCGAAGCGATGGCGTGCGGCACGCCCGTGATCGCGTTCAATCGCGGCTCGGTGCCCGAGGTCGTCGACCATGCGGTGACGGGCTACATCGTCGAGGACGTGCAAGGCGCCGTCGCGGCGCTGCAGCGCCTGGACGAGCTATCGCGCGAGGAAATTCGCGCGCAGTTCGAACGCCGCTTTACCGCCCATACGATGGCAAGCAACTACGTGAAATGCTATGAGACGCTGCTCGAACAGGGCGCTGGACGAACGCGTCTACATAGCGTCGCCGCGGGATAACCCGAATACGGAAGGAATGACGCCGTTATGTAATGAAGTAACAGCGGTAATGAAAGCTCATTACGCGCTCGAAATAATTCGAAAGAAAACGCCATCCGCATTGCGCGGCGCGTCATCCGTCGATCGTGTGCGCAATGAAAAGCGCCCACGCGTGTCCCGCTAATTGAGCGCGGTTGGGACCGGTAAGCGTGCTTGGCCCGACGGCCGCGGAACGCGATGCCGGGCACCGTCGCGGCACCGGGCATCGCCATTGAATCGCGGTATTACTGAGCGATGAGAAAGCGATCGCGGTTCTTGCCGACGATCCACTTCGGCGGCTTGCCGCGTCCGCTCCACGTATTGCCGGACTTCGGGTCCTGGAACTTCGGCGGCAGCGGCGCCTTCTTCGGCGGACGGCCGCGCCGTGCGGCTTCGGCGAAGCCGAGGTCATGCGCACTGAGTCCGAATTCGACGATCTTTTGCTTGATTTCCGCAATCACGTTGACGACTTCTTGACGGCGTGCGTCATCCGCTTTTGCCTGCAATTCTGCGATCTTGGCCTTCAGTTCCGCGTATTGGGACATCATGGTCTCCCTAGATTGAAAAACGAGTTTGCTCCGAGATTAGTCGGAATGAACCTCACTGGCAATGCCGAATTTACCCGATATGCCATGAAATCGTATGATAATTCTTAAAGCGGCGTGCACCGTGCGTAAAGCCTCATTATTGGGCGAATTGCCGGGCGCCGACGGCGGCCCAATGGTGGGAATGCGCGCCAATGCCGTGAGCGTTCGCCGCGCGCTCTAATGGCGCCGCATACGATGCCGCATTGGGCATTCACGCAACGGCTCACCATGGCCACGGTAGCGCCGGTCGTTAGCATTCCGAAATAATTCAACGTATCCGTATCCGCAAGAAACGAGCACGAGCGAGTGCAGGCGCCGCTGCTAGAATCGGCTCGCACTCGAAGCTCATTCGAGGCCGATTTTGGGTTGATTTCGGGTTGATGTCGGGCTTATTCCAGGCCCATTCCCGGTTCGCCCCCCTTCACGGAAAGGAAGCGTCATGACACGTTGCAATGCCGATCGGAATGCCGATGCAAGCCCTGCCGATCGGCAAAGCCGCCGGCCTCCCCTGCCGCGTCGTCGCTCGTCGCCGCGGTCACGGGCGGGGCTTTCGTTCGCGGCCGCATGGGTCGCGCTGGCCGTTGGCCTCGTCGGCATTGGCGTTGCGCGGAACGCATCGGCTGAAACCGAAACGCTCGTCTTCGTGCGGCACGGCGAAAAGCCCGCGCAAGGCGATGGGCAGCTCGACTGCCAGGGGTTGAACCGCGCGTTGGCGTTGCCGGCCGTCGTTGCGGCGAAGTTCGGCAAGCCCGATGCGATTTACGCGCCCAATCCGTCGGTACGTAAGACGGACGACGGCGTGTCGTACGACTATGTCCGTCCGCTAGCGACGATCGAGCCCACCGCGATTCAATTCGCCCTGCCCGTCGACACGACCTACGGATATGCGCAAATCGATGCGCTGGCGCACGAGCTCGTCAAGCCCGCGAATGCCGGCAAGCTGATCGTGACGGCCTGGGAACATCATGAAATCGAAGCGCTCGTGCGCAGCCTCATGAACGGGTACGGCGGTGCGAAGCAAGACGTTCCGCATTGGCGCAGCCGCGATTTCGACAGCATGTATGTCGTCAAGCTCGATTGGGATGCCCACGGCCAGGCGCCGCGCGCGACGTTCGTCCTCGACCATGAAGGCCTCGACGGACGCAGCAAGGATTGCCCGTGCGCGGCGTTGCCCGATGCGCCGGCGCCCGCTTCTCGATGAAGCATCGGCCCGACGAGAAAGCGGTAGCTTGCCTATGAGGCCGTGAGTTCGTCGGTAATCGAAAACAATTTGCGCAAATGATGCGCAACGCCGGCTTCAAAATTATTGCCGATACGCGGCACATTCGGTAGACGCGCGATCAAATCCGGATTGGCGTTGTTCATCATGAACGGATGCCCGGCCGTCTCGAGCAGATCGATGTCGTTCATGTTGTCGCCGAATGCGACGCAGTGCGAGGCATGCACTTGCAGACGGTCGAGCACGAATTGCAGCGCGCGTCCTTTCGAAACGTTCGACGTCATGACTTCGAGACAATCGGGCAGCGAATAGGTGACATAAAGCGCGTCGCCGAATTCGCCCTGCAAGCGCGCCGCGATTTGCGCGAGATCCGAGGGCTCGCCGATATAAAGCACTTTCGCGATCTCGCTCCCATCATGCGCATGCATGTCGATCACCTCATAGCAAAAACCCGAATCCTGATGAAACGCGAGCAGTTCGGGGGCATCGCGATCGATGAGCCATGCGCCGTCGGCGAATAAGTTGACGATAACGCGGCCGTGCGCGCCGACGATCTCGGGTTGCACGAGCCGGCGCACGACCTCACTCGATAGATTGCGTGCATGGATCATCGTGTCGTCGGGCGCATGCACGCGGGCGCCATTCGACGTGACGAGGTATGGCCGAATGCCAAGGACGTCGCGAATGCCGGCGACGTCGCAATAATGGCGGCCCGTGGCGATGACGAATTGCACGCCCGATTGCGCGAGCCGGCGCACCGTCTTCACCGTGAACGGGTCTAGCTGATGATCGCTGTTCAGCAGCGTTCCATCGAGATCGGTAGCGACAAGCTTGTACATGGCGGACGGTAAGGCGATAAGGGTGCGAGAAGAGTGCGATAAGGGTGCGATACGGCTCGCGACAAAGAAGCAAGAAAGAAGCGGGAAAGAAGGGCGATGGCGCAGACGCTATTTTATGCCGCGCCGCCAAGGCTGCGCGCAACCGCGCTAGAACACGCCCTCTGCCCTAGGGTTTCGTGCGCGCCAGCGCACGCCGCGCCAGTTCGAGCGCGCCGTGCGCGGAGTCGGCCAGCGGCGGCCGCAGCCGCGTGCGGTGCGACGCCGGCACGTACTCCGCGAGCGGCGCGGCCAACCCGCCGCACAGGGCGATGGGCAGCCGCGCGCTCGAATCGAGCGCATCGACGAGCTGGGCGATGTCGGCTCCGGCTTGAGCGAGGAGCGCCGCCGCCACGGGATGATCGCGATGCGCGAGTACGACGGGCGCAAGCCCGGCGTAAGCGGTTTGATTCGCTTCGCAGAGCCACACGACCAGCGCGTCGCGGTCGCACACGCTCATGCGAGCGAGCAGCGCGTCGGAAAACGCGTCGGGGCGCGCGCGGCCGTCGAGCGCTTGCTGGACGTGGACGACGGCACGCAAACCCAGCCACGCCCCGCTCGCTTCGTCGCCCGACGGAAATCCGTAGCCGCCCGCGATACGGCAAGCTCCGTCGCGATCGAGCACCGCCGCGATACTGCCCGTGCCGACCGCCACGATCACGCCGGCCTCGCCGCCATGCGCGCCGAGCAGCGTCGTGTAGGCGTCGCTTTGGACATCGAGCGCCGCGAGCTTCGGTGCGCGCGCGACGAAGTCAGCCAACCAGTCGCGATTGTTGACCCCGGCCAACCCGCAGCCAAGTGCACAGCGCGCCCAATCGAGCTGCAGCCCGGCGGCCGCGAACGCCTGCGCGCATGCCGCTTCGATCGCTTGCCAGGCGCGCGCCACACCAAGCGCGAGGCCCGAGCCCCCGCCCTCGGCCTGCGCGAGCTCGACGCCGTGCGCGTCGGCCAGCACCACGCGCGTGCCCGTTCCGCCGCCGTCGACACCCATCAAAAAAAACGTTGCTTCCATACTTGCCACCCGCGGCACCGCGCCGCCTCGCTAACAGTGTGAACGCCCGAAAGATTACCGGCTTCGCGCGGCGACGCCAATTGGCCGAACGGCCGAGTTGCCCTTCGCCGCCGCTGCGCTATGCTTGCGAGCAATCGAATCCGGCACCGGTCATCAAGAACAACGACGAGCGCCGGCGCCGCGACGAACCGATATTGAACGGCCCGAGCCTCGCGCGCCGGGCCACGAGAGGCATCCATGACCGAACGCTGCAACTGGGTGAGAACCCCGGCCGACGAGCATTACCACGACACCGAATGGGGCGTGCCCTCGCACGACGACCGGCATCTGTTCGAGATGCTCGTGCTCGAAGGCGCGCAGGCGGGCTTGTCGTGGTCGACGATTCTCAACAAGCGAGAGAACTATCGTCGCGCGTTTGCGAATTTCGACGTCGAGGCGGTCGCACGCTTCACGCCGGCGAAGATCGATGCCCTAGTGCAAGACGCAGGCATCGTCCGTAATCGCGCCAAGATCGAATCGGCCGTCGTCAATGCGCACGCCGTCTTGCGCATTCGCGCCGAACACGGCTCCCTGGCCAATTTCGTTTGGTCGTTCGTCGGCGGCGAGCCCGTGCAAAACGATTGGGCGCTCTACAAAGAGCACGCCCCAGCGTCCACGCCGGCCTCGGATGCGCTGAGCAAAGCGCTGAAAGGCTATGGCTGCAAATTCGTCGGCTCGACGATCTGCTACGCGTTCATGCAAGCCGTCGGCATGGTCAACGATCATCAAACGAACTGCGCGTCGCGCGAGCGCTGCGCCGCGCTCGCCAAGCGGCCTCGCGCACGCTCTCGTCCGTGACGCGTACGCAACGCTCGGCAAAAAATGCTTGATCGCAACGCGCCTCGTGAGGAATATCCCCAAAACGCTGTAACTTTGCCCACCGCGGCCGTTAAAGCACTCACGAGCAACGACATAAGCGCTGCCCCGCGCAGCCGATCAAGATCATGAAAACCTTGCACTTCCTGACGCATCAGGAACTGTTCGATCACGCCGTCGATCACCTTTTCTCGCAGCGGCAAGCGGCGCTGCTGCCGCGCGGCGGCGGCGCCTATCACGGCTTTCGCGGAGGGTGCCCCATCGGCCGCCTCATTCATCCGCGCGACTACATGAGCGCGATGGAAGGCGTGCCCGTCCGCTACGTCGACAAGCCGGCCACCGCCGTTCCAGCCTACATGGATGCCGGCGTCGCCGCGCTGAAGAAAGCGCTGCTGAAGGCGCGCGTGAACATCTACGATCCGACCACGGTGAATCTGCTCAGTTGCCTGCAGAACGTGCACGACGCATTCGGCGTATGGGAATGGAGCGAGCGGCTCGCATCGATCGCGCGGCAATTCGACCTATCGGCCGCGCAGCTCGAAAAACACGCGGCCTGAAGCACGAGAGGCACACAGGCGCGTAAAGCGTAAAGGGTACGCAAAGACGGGTACGCAGAGACCGAGGGCACGTAGAGGCAGCGGCATGCGCTGACCGCGCGCGTGAGCGCGCATCCAATGCATCCACGCGCACCAAAGCAAACGGCGGTGCGGCTTCTTTCGAAGCCCACCGCCGCTCGTCCGTCTTCGCTTCGCTGTCGCCAAGGACAGCGCGGCACGACTTAGTGCAGCTTCTTCGGCAGCATTTGGCTGCGCAGACGCTTGTGCAGGCGCTTGACCGCAGCGGCCTTCTTGCGCTTGCGCACGGCCGTCGGCTTTTCATAGGACTGACGCTCGCGCAGCTCGGCGATCAGGCCGTTCTTTTCGATGGCGCGACGAAAGCGGCGGATCGCCACTTCGAACGGCTCGTTTTCCTTCAGAAGAATGGTCGTCATGAAATTCCCAAAGTTACGTTCAAATGCGTAGCGCGCTTTCGCGCACGCGCCAGTCCGATGGACTTCGCCGCCACGCTGCTTTACCGCTTTAGCAGCGCGGGCGTTGATACAGCCGGACAGGCCTGAAAAGAGAGAGCGGAGCGTTCACCGCGCACGCCGATCGACATACCTTGCCGACGCCGCGTTTGGCTACCGGAGAGCTTGCCAATGCCTGCCAGCCCTTGCCAGCCCTTGCCAGCCCTTGCCAGCCCTTGCCAGCCCTTGCCAGCCCTTGCCAGCCCTTGCCAGCCCTTGCCAGCCCTTGCCAGCCCTTGCCAGCCCTTGCCAGCCCTTGCCAGCCCTTGCCAGCCCTTGCCAATACCCACTCGCGAAGCACCGCGAGCCCACTGCGGCACGACCTATAGTCCTATAAGTCCTAGCCGAGGCAGCGAAAGGGCGGCAGATCTCAAATGAAAACGGCAGCGATCTCAATTCGACCCGCGATGGTAGCAGAAAAACGTGCAGCGCACCACCATTTGTTCGCGGCCACGATTGACAGCCTTGCTTCGCCGCACGATTTTCAGCCCCGCTTCGCAAACGTTTAGTTTCCTTGCAACCTTTATCCAGCTTGACTTTCAGGTGAACATCGACGTCCGGGCGCATGAATTCGTCGGTCGGTCCCTAAAGTTTTTTCTCGACCTCGCCGACAACCAGGACAGGCGGGCAGCGCCATTCGCGAAAGCGCGACGCCGAACCCCGAACCAGCCTAGTCCCTGGACCGTATTCCAAACGAGGAAGCAAAATGTTAGACATCAACACAAATATTCTGTCGCTCGAAACGCAAACGAACCTGAATAGTTCGGGCTCCGCGCTGTCGCAAGCCATCACCCGCCTGTCCTCGGGCAAGCGCATCAACACCGCGGCCGACGATGCTGCAGGTATGGCGATCTCGACGCTGCAAACGGCGTCGATCAACGCGCTGAACCAAGGCGAGCAAAACGCGAACGACGGTATCTCGATGGTGCAAACCGCTTCGGGCGCGATCTCGTCGACCGTCTCGAACCTGCAACGTATTTATCAGCTCGCCGTGGAATCGGGCGACGGCTCGCTCGGCTCGGCAGCGCAGGCCGACCTGCAGACTGAAGTGAACACGCGTCTGACGGAAATCAACCGCGTTGAATCGCAAACGACGTTCAACAACCAAACCGTGCTCGGCGGCCTGGGCAGCGTGAACTTCCAGATCGGCGCATCGGCCAACCAAACGATCACGGCGAACTTCGGTACGACGTCGTGGACGACGACGGGCCTTGGCATCAGCGGCATCGACATCTCGACGACGTCGGGCGCGCAAAACGCGATGACGGCGATCCAAGCAGCGCTGACGCAAGTGAACACGTTCCAAGCAACGCTCGGTGCAACGCAGAACACGTTCACGTCGGCCATCTCCGACACGCAAACGGAATCGACGAACCTGTCGTCCGCCCAGTCGCAACTCGTGGACGCCGACTACGCGCAAGAAACGGCCAACCTGTCGAAGGCGCAAGTGCTGCAACAAGCCGGTATCTCGGTGCTCGCGCAAGCGAACTCGCTGCCGCAAAACGTGCTCAAGCTCCTGCAATAAGCGTAAGCTTCGCGCCGCGGGCCGCAACGAGGGCTCGCCGCGCGCCCGGCAACGCCAGACGCGTCGCACTGCGTCCGGCGTTGCCGGCAAAAAGAGTCGAAAGCTCGATCGGGAGGGATACCTCCCGTTGTGCATTGATAGACCGGCCGCTGTTTTTTTCGACGCACGGCCCAACTTGGAATCCCGATCCCGCGGCAACGCACGGAGCCTGGCATGAGTACCGTAACTTCAGCGAGCAGCGCCATCGCGAGCGCCAACAGCGTTCTGCAAGAAGCAGCGCAATCAATCTTGAGCGGCGCGACCGGCTCGACGCTCGATGTGACTTCACTCGTCTCGGCACTCGTGACCGCAAGCACCGCGGGGCAGCAGCAGACGATCGACAACGCGATCTCGAGCGACAACACCACGCTGTCCGCACTCGGCCAGGTGAATTCATCGCTTTCCTCGCTGCAATCGTCGCTGGCCGGCCTGGATGACGGTAGCGCCTTCACCGCGCTGTCTGCCACGATGAGCGGCAGCGGCATCACGGCCACGACCACGTCCGACGCCGCGGCAGGCTCGTACACGGTGGCCGTGCAGCAAATCGCCACGGCCAACCAGATTTCGTCGAAGGCCTATGCGACCAACGCGACGCTCGGCACCGGCAACCTGAACATCACGATCGGCAGCAGTACGATGACGATCGCGTTGAACTCGTCGAACAACACGCTGTCCGGCATCGCGAGTGCGATCAACAGCGCATCGAACAACCCCGGCGTGACGGCCGCCGTCGTGACGGGGACGGACGGGCAGCATCTCGTGCTCACGTCGACCCAAACCGGCGCGGCCAACGACATTTCGGTCACGGCCGACCCGACCGTCGACTCGGGCATGGCCACGGCCAACTTCACGCAAGAGACGGCCGGCCAGGACGCCAAGCTGACGATCAGCGGCGAACCGGTCGACAGCGCCAGCAACAACGTCACGAACGCATTGACCGGCGTCACGCTGAGCCTTTCCTCGGCTTCGGTCGGCACGTCGCAGACGCTGTCGGTGGCAACCAACACGTCGGCCATCACCAACGACGTACAGAGCTTCGTCAGCGCGTACAACTCGTGGATCTCGACCACCCAGTCGCTCGCCTCCTACAGCTCGAGCACTGCGACGGCCGGCCCCCTGCTCGGCGATTCGATGCTCGACTCGGCGGTCAACGGCATTGCGTCGATCGTCTCGGGCGGCATCACCGTGGGCGGGCAGACGCTCACGCTGGCGCAAATCGGCGTCAACTTGACCGATACGGGAACGCTGACGTTCACGTCCGCGACGCTGCAAGCGACGCTCGCGTCGTCGCCGAGCACGGTGTCGTCGGTGTTCAACGCAACGAACGGCATCGGCGAGCAGTTGAACTCGCTGATCAATACGTTCATCGCGCCGGTCACGGGCCAGATCGCGCAGCGCGAATCGTCGATCAATACCGATATCACGAACCAAGGCGAGGCGAACAGCACGCTGTCGGCTTACGCGGCCACGTTGACGACGCAGTATCAGACGGAGTTCACCGCGCTCGACTCGCTCATGGCCGAGACACAAAGCAACACGTCGTATTTGAATCAATTGTTCGGGGGCGACGGCTCCGCCGGCACGATAAACAAGTCGTAACGCAACCTCCGCCAGGAGTTCGCAACCATGCAGAACGAATCGCTCTCGCGCGCCTACGAATTGACGCGCACGCTCGTCGCGGCGCTCGACGCCGGCGACTTCGGCTTCGCGGCCGATCTTGCCGAGGAACGTTCGCCGCTCATCATGTCGCTGACCGCGGAGCAGACCGATGAAGCGCTCGTCATGATCCACGAAATTCGGGACATGAACGCAACGATCATGCAGAAGGCGTCCGCCGCGCGCGACGCGATCTCGGCGCGCTTTAGCGAAGCGCAGCGGCGCGTGTCGGCCGCGCGCCAATATCAGACGGCGGGGCAATTGCGATAACGCCCGGCCGGAACGCCGCGGAGGCAGTCGGGCGCGCCGCGCCTTGCATAAGGAGGCGCACCGCCTTCGGCGGCATGCAGTCGCGGAACAAGATACGAAGAACAACCGCTCGATGCGAGAGCGGTGCGTCACACTCGAAGCCGCGGCAACGCGGCTTTATTTTTTTCCTGCGCCGCGCATCGTGCGGCACACCGCACGGCACAAATTGAGGCCGGATTCGCGCGCTGTTCGAGCAATGCGATGCGCAGGCCGGCTGGCACACTGTCTACTCGCCGCCGTGCGCCCGCGCGCTGCGCGCTATACCCTGTCAATCGACTGAGATTCACTCATGCACGCACCGTCGAGCCCGCCCGTCGGCAACCGCCGCGTCGAGATTCGCCAGATTTTTTACTCAGAGGCCACGCGAGCGCAGCTCGACCCCGGTTTCATCGCGCTCGACAACCGCGGCCAGCGTCCCGATTGGCGCGAGTATTGGCCGATTCGCAGCTACCTGCAAAGCCATACCCTCGACGAAAACACGCTTTACGGATTCTTTTCTCCGAAATTCGGCAAAAAGACCACGCTCGATTCGGCCGCCGTTCATACGTTCCTCGCCACGGTGGGGCGCGACGTCGACGTCATCGGGTTTTCGCCGTTTTTCGATCAAGGCGCCGTCCATCTGAATACGTTCGATCAAGCCGCGACCAATCACGCGAACAGTTGGCCCGTCTTCGAACAAGCCGTCGCCTTCGTCGCGCCCGGGCTCGACCCGCACAACGTCGTGATGGATTCGCGACACAGCATCTTTTGCAATTATTTCGTGGCGACGCCCGCGTTCTGGCGCCGCTGGCTCGCGGTCAACGAGGTGCTGTTCTCGGTGGCGGAGGCCGGCACGAGCGCGCTCGCGCAGTTGCTCAACGGGCCGATCCCCTATGCGAACGATTTCGTCCCGGCGAAGGTATTCGTGCAGGAGCGCATCGTTTCGCTGTTGCTGCTCAGAGAGAAGCACTGGCGGGTAAGGCACTACGATCCGCTGCGGCTGCCGATGTCGGGCTCGATCGCGAGCCCTTATCCGGCCGATCTGCTCGTGCTCGATGCCTTGAAGACCGCCGCGATCGAACACGGCAGCCATCAATATCTGCGGATCTTCCAGCAGGTGCGCAATACACTGCTCGAAACGGCCCGGCGTGCGAACAACATGCCGACGGGCACTGCTTAGGACTCCTTAGCGTTGCCGTTGCTCGCGCATTTGCGCCACATCGCTTCGAATTGCTCTTCGAGCGTGCGCGCGAATCGATCGGGCCGGCACAACGAGGAGCCCGACACGCGCGCGCGCAAGGTGCCGCGCAACGCCGCCAAGGCTTGCCACTCGTTCGCGAACGCGACCGCCTTCGCAACGTAGTCATCGTCGTCGAGCGCAATCCAGTCGCCGAGATCGACGCTCTGAAGCACGCTCTCGCACAAGTGCCCGAGGAAGCGATCGCCGTGCCGGCACAGCACCGGCACGCCCATCCAAAGACTTTCGGCCGTCGTCGTGCCGCCCGGATAGGGGAACGGACTGAGCGAGATGTCGACTCGGCGGTACGCCGCCAAATACTCGGCCCGCGGCGAGGGGCCTTCCATCAGAAGGCGATCGGGCGCAATGCCATGCGCGGCGAAGCGCTCGAGCGTCGCTGCGCACTGCGCGTCGTCGGCGAGTTGCTGGGCCTTCAAGAACAGCCGCGCGCCGGGCACGGCATGCAGGATGCGCGACCATATCGCCACCACGCGACCGTTCACCTTCACGAGATCGCTGAAGCAGCCGAACGTCAGCGCGCGAGCCGTATCGTTCATCGCCTCGGCATCGATCGTCGTCGTCGACTCGGGCGGCGTGAAGCACAGATAGCCGTGCGGCAACCGCCACGGACGCTCGATGAAATGCGCGGCCTCCTCGGGCGGTAACACCCATTCGTCGCCGAGCACGTAGTCGATCGCCGAGAGCCCCGTCGAGGCGAAGTAGCCGATCCAGCTCACCTGCACGGGCGCCGGCTTCCATGCGAATACCGGCAGACGGTTGCTGTCGGTATGTCCCGACATGTCGAACAGGATATGCACCCCGTCGTTGCGGATGGTCGTTGCGGCAGCCTCATCGGTGAGCCCGACGAGGCTGCGCCACTGGGCGAAGCGCGGCTTCAAGCGCTGCGTCAACGTGTCCTCGGCGGGGCGCGTCGAATAAGCGAACAACTGCACGCGCGCCGGATTCAGATGCGCGAGCACGCCTTCGAGGAAGAACCCCACCGGATGCGTACGCAAATCGCCGGAAACGAAGCCGATCCGCAGCGGCGCGCCCGGCGTTCGATCGACGAGCCATTCGGTATGCGGCCGCGCCAGTTGGCTCGCCACGCGGCCGAAGGCGAGCGCTTCGATCAAGTAGTCGCGCGGCGCGACATCCTGCGCGAAGCTCAGCGTAAACAGCAGATTGCTCCATGCCTCGCTCCACGCCGGCCGCAACGCAATGGCGCGGCGGAAAGCCGCGATCGATGCCGCGTGGGCACCCGTCTCGCGCAGCACGATGCCGAGGTTCAGCGCCACCTGCGCTTCGTGCGGCATCAAACGCTGCGCTTGTTCGTAGCACGCGGCCGCCTCGGCCAGCTTGCCCTGGGCTTTCAGCGCATTGCCGAGGTTGTTGTGCGCCTCGCCGAACGCAGGCAGCAGCGCGATCGCCTTGCGGCAATGCTCTTCCGCCGCCTTCGCCTCGCCGAGTTCTCGCAGCACGTTGCCGAGGTTACTGTGCGCTTGCTCGAACGCGGGATTGAGCGCCACCGCCTTGCGAAAACTCGACGCCGCGGCAGCCGGCAGCCGCATTTGCAGCAGGACCATGCCGAGATTGTTGTGCGCACGAAAATGCCTCGGATCGAGCGCGATCGCCTGCTCATGGCTTTCCACCGCCGCCTCGAGCTTGCCCCAGCTTCTGAGCGCGCAACCGAGGTTGTCGAAATACGCGGCCTGCGGGCTGATCTCGATCGCACTTCCGATCAAGCGCAGCGCATCGGCATAGCGCTGCTCCTGCATCGCGACCACGCCGAGCAAGTGCAGCGCATCGGCGTGGCGCGGCACGCGCGCGAGCGCCGCTTCGTAGCGCTCGCGCGCCGCTTGCAGGCGGCCGTCGCGATGATGGGCGATACCGTCCTCGACGAGCGCAAAAGCGCTTTGATCGACCGTCGTCATTACGCGATTTCCTTGATCTTCGTTTGCCACATCTGCTCGATCGCCGTCATCCAATGCTTGGCGAAGCGCGGCGCGTCGGTGAGCGGCGAGCGCTCGACGCGTTCGCGCAGTCCCGCGCGAAGCGCGGCCAGCGCGGGCAGATCACGCGTCGCAGCAACCGCGCGTGCGACGTAGTCTTCGGTATCGGCCGCGATCCAATCGGGCAACCCCACCGTCTTCAACACGAGTTCCCCCAAGTGCGAAAGGAAACGATCGCCGCGGCACGTCAAGACGGGTACGCCCATCCACAGCCCCTCGACGCTCGTCGTGCCGCCCGGATAGGGAAACGGATCGAGCGCGAGATCCACCTGACGATAGGTGGCGAAGTACTGCTCGCGTGTGGAAGGGCCCTCGAGCCGCAAACGCGCTTCACCGATGCCGTGCGCGGCGAAGCGTGCGAACGTATCGCGCAGGATCGACGGCTCGCCGAGCTGATGGTTCTTGAGCAACAACCGCGCATGCGGCACCGCGTGCAATATGCGCGACCAGACAGCGATCACGCCGTCATTGAGCTTCTTGTGATTGTTCAAGCAGCCGAACGTGAAGCAGCCATTCGCGAGCGCGGGCAAAGGCCCGATCGGTTCGGGCTGCTCCGGCACGGTGAAGCACAGGTAGCTATCGGGCAAACGCCAGACGCGTTCCGTGTACTGCCCTTCCTCACCGGGCGGCACCACGTGTGGATCGGCCAACAGATAGTCGATCTCGGTGAGCCCCGTCGTCGCGAAGTAACCGAGCCAGCTCACTTGAACGGGCGCGGGCCGCCACGCGAACATGGGCAGCCGGTTGCGTCCCGTGTGGCCGGACAGGTCGATCAGCACGTCGATGCGGTCATCGTGAATCCGTTGCGCGAGCGCGGCATCGTCCATTTCGGCGACATGACGCCAAAGCGCGAAGCGCGGTTGAATGCGCGCTGTCAGCTCGTCACTGTGCAACGCGTTCGAATAGGCGATCGGCTCGATGCGCGTGCGATCGAGCTGCGCCAGCACCGATTCGAAAAAATAGCCGACGGGATGCTTGCGCAGATCCGCCGACACGAAGCCCACGCGTAAAGGACGTAAAGGACGTAAGGGACGCAACGGCCGCCCTGTGTCGGCACGCTCGGTCAGCGCCGGCCACTGCGTATAAGGCGTTGCGCGCGCGCGCATCTTTTCGCCGAAATGGCGCGCATCGGCCAAATGCGTCTGCGCCGACCAGTTCGACACGTACGACTGCCCGAACAGCACACAGGTGTGCGATTCGCCGAAATCGGGATTGAGCGCGAGCGCGTCGCGGTAGCAGGCAAGCGCGTCGTCGGGTTGGCCCAAATCGGCGAGGATGGTGCCGAGATTGTTGTGAAACGGCGGCGTGTCGCCGCGCAGTTCGATGGCTCGGCGCGCGTAGCCCAGTGCGCGCTCGGGTGCGCTGAGACGCCTGAGCGCATTGGCCAGGTTGTGATAGCCGTCGGCGAACTCGGGATCGAGTGCGATCGCGCGCTCGTAGCACGGGACCGCTTCAGGCACGCGTCCGGCGCCGTTCAGCGCGTTGCCGAGCACGTTGTGCGCGTGAACGGATTCCGGCGTGAGATCGACGACGCGCCGATACGCGTCGATCGCCCCGTGGATGTCGCCGCGATGCATCAAGATACCGGCGAGCTTGTCGTGCGCCGCGGCCAATCCCGGTGCGAGCGCCACGGCTTCGCGCAGGCATTCGAGTGCCGCATCGCCGTGACCTTTCGCCTGCAACGCCACACCGAGATTCAAGTGCGCCTGCGCAAATGCGGGCATGGCGGCGATCGCCTTGCCGTAGGCGGCAATCGCCGCATCGAGCTCGTCGAGGTCTTTCAGCGCGTTGCCGAGATTGTTGTAGGCCTGCCCGTAGCCGGGCTTGATCTCGATCGCGCGTGCGCAACTCGCGAGTGCCGCACCGGCGTCACCCTGCTCGCGCAGCGCGTTGCCGAGGTTGTTGTGCGCATCGGCGTAGTTGGGATCGAGCTCGACCGCACGGCGATAGGCCGATACCGCATCGTCGAGCTGGTGCGCTTCGCACAGCGCATTGCCGAGGTTGTTGTAGTAAATCGGGCTCGCGTGCGCGGCGATCGACTCGCGCATGAGTGCGATGCCGGCCTCGCGCTGGCCGATCTGGCAAGCGAGCAGACCCATGAAATGAAGCGCATCGGGATGCTTCGGCCGATCGGCGAGGATGCGCGCATAGAGCGCCTTCGCCTCGACGAGCCGGCCCGCCTGGTGATGCGCCAACCCAGCGTTGAGCAGCTTGGCGACGTCTTGCATGTTCGATACCGTCATGGGAAGAAGCGGCTTAACGCCGTCGTTACGTCGTCGTTAAGCCGTCGTCGCGCCGAGCGGGCGATGCAAACGCGCGGTGCCGTCGCGCCACATCGCCTCGAGCGCCGCTTCGAGGTGACGCGCGTAGCGCGCGGCATCGCACAGCGGCGAAGCGAGCAGCGACGCGCGCAGCGTCTTACGCAGCGCAGCAAGACGCGACACATCCGCGGCGAAGGCAACCGCTTTGGCCACATATGCTTCGTTGTCCTGAGCAATCCATTCGGCCAAGCCTGCCGAATGCAGCATGCTCGTGCAGATGTTCGACAAAAAACGATCGCCGCGCCGGCAGAGCGCGGGCACCCCCATCCAAAGACCTTCCACGCTCGTCGTACCGCCCGGATACGGAAAGGGGCTCAGCGCGATATCGATGCGGTTATAGGCCGCGAAATAGTCGGCGCGCGGCGATTGCCCTTCGAGGATCAAGCGCGACGCATCGATCCCCCGCGCGGCAAAGCGCGCGAGCGTCCGGTCGCGCGTGGGCGCGTCGTCGAGTTGCCTCGCCTTGAGGAACAGACGCGAGCGCGGCACCGCGTGGAGAATGCGCGCCCAGACGTCGACGACGCCCTCGTTCATCTTCATCAAATGATTGAAGCAGCCGAACGTCACATAGCCTTGCGCGGCCTGCGGCGGCGGCCCGACGTCGATGCGCTCCGCCGGCGGCGTGAAGCATAGATAGCTGTCGGGCAAGCGCAACAATCGTTCCGTGTAGTGCTGCTGTGCCTCGGGCGGCAACACGTGAGGATCGCCGAGCAGGTAATCCATCGCGGGCAAGCCCGTGCTCGCGAAATAACCGAGCCAGCTCGCTTGCACGGGCGCCGGCCGCCAGGCGAACAACGGCAAGCGATTGAAGTTCATGTGCCCCGACAGATCGAGCAACACATCGATGCGATCGTCTCGAATGCGTGCGGCGGCTTGCTCGTCGTTCAACGAGGCGAGCGGGGTCCAAGCGGAGAAATGCGGCTTGATGCGTGCGGTCAGCGCGTCTTCGAAGCGGCGCGTCGGATACGCGACGAGTTCGATGCGGCTACGGTCGATGTGCGCGAGGAGGCTTTCGAGAAAGTGGCCCGTCGGGTGAATTTTCAGGTCGCCGGAGACTAAACCGACGCGCAGTGGCTTGCGATGATCGCCGGGCATGGGCGGGGCCAGCGACACATGCCAATCGCGCCACGGCTTGGCTTTCGCGGTGGCGACACGGCCGAACTCGATGGCTTGCGCCAAATAGTCGGCTTGGGTCAAGTCGTCGCGATAGCTGAGAATGAACAGCAAGTTGCTGCGCGGTTCGACGAAATCGGGCCTGAGCGCGATCGCATGGCGATAGGCTTCGATCGCGGCGTCGAGGTCGCCGAGATCGACGAGCGCATTGGCGAGGTTGTTGTGGGCTTCGGCGTAGTCGGGTTGGAGAGCGATGACGGTGCGAAAGCACTGCACGGCCTGTGCGAAGTCGCGTTGCTCCCGCATCAGATTGCCGAGGTTGTTGTGCGCTTGGATGTAATCGGCCTTCAGCGCAATCGCTTGCCGGAAGCATTCGATCGCGGCCGCACGCTTGCCCTGCGCCGCGAACGCATTGCCGAGATTGGCGTAGAACATCTCGCTCGTATGGTGCGTTAGCGCCGCCATGATGAGTTCGACGGCCGCGCCATAGTTGCCTTCGTAATAAGCGACGAGGCCGAGCAAGTGCAACGCATCGGGGTGGGTCGGCTGCACCGCGAGAATCTGCCGATACACCGCGGCCGCTTCGGCCAAGCGGCCTGCCTGCAACAGCGCGAGGCCGTTCTCGATCGGCGGGATGGCCGGATGCGTCATGGTCTGCATCGCCGCGTCACTCGCCGTATTTGCGCAAATAGCGTTCGTAAGCGGCGCGCCATTCCGGCTTGCCATAGGCGCCGCCGCTTTGATGCACGACGCTGATCGGCCAAGTGCCCATCGTCACGCCCTTTAGTTCGGCCTGCCGGCAAAAATCGAGATCGTAGAAATGAAAGTCGAATTGCTCATCGAAGCGCAAGCCGCTTTGCACGAGTCGGTCGCTGTCGGCGGCGAGCATGAGGCCGTCGAGCAGCTTGCAGGCCCGACCTGCAGGCCCGAAGTGCGAGACAACCTTGCAGGGAAAACCATCTCCATGGCCAACCGTTCCGCTCAAGAACTCGCGTTGATCCCACTTCAACTCGGGCGTGAACGCCCATGACGGCTGAAGCGGCATGCGGCGCGTATTGCCGGCAAGCCCGATGACATCGAAGCTTTTAAGTCCTTCATGAATGCGATCGACCCAGTGGAAATCGCAGATCGAAATATCGTCGTGGATGAACACGAGGATGGCCGGGTGCGCCTTGGCATGCTCGATCGCACGGTTGTAGATCGTCGACAGGCCGGTGCGATTGTTGTCGAACAGCAGAAGCTCTTGTTGCGGCGGATAGTCGTAAAGCTTGAGCGAGCGCCCGAGCACGGACTGCTCGACGAACTGTGCTTCGCTATACCGGGTACCGCAAACGAGTCGAATCGGCTTCATGGGATCAATACTTTCTGAGGTTCGCGTGACACTCAAGCTGCTGCGAGTGTCAGGTTTTCGCGCAGCGCCTTGGCAATGCGTTCCGGCTCATTCCAAAGCAGCACATCGAGAATCGACAGGTGCGGCTCATATCGATATGGTTTGGGCTCATAGGCAAACTCAGCGACCTCGGCAAACGACAGTTCCACGCCGATGCGTGCGAACCGTGAAGGATCGAATAGTGCCCGCCCTCCCGCCGGATTCATGTAGCTTGTGGCGCCGAGCGCCTCGCAAATGAACGGGGCCCAATCACCGGCACCCATTTGCTCGGGAAATGTCAGGTTGAGCTCCGAGCAAATCCGATAGCTAAACGGCACACCGAGGTAGTCGCATACCGTACGCAGCGTACTCACGTTCAGGGCGCAAAGCGTATCGTCCTGGCGCGTCGCGTACGCATGACGGATCAGATCGACGACACGCGCATGAAACGGCGCTTGCCGGCGAAACGCCGATAGCTTGCCGATTAGCGCAGTCTCGGCAGCGGCAGGATCAAACAGCTTCGCCTCGTGCGTGCGGATCGATATGGAACCGTTCGCCAGCGGCACGCTCACGTACTGCCACCCTTCCTTCGGGTGAAGAATCCGATTGCGGTTCATCCACGTTTTCGGCGTGTACTGCGTGACATCGAAAACAATCCACTCATCGACGGCCGCGATCAACGCAAAATGACCGAAGTAGGGAAAGAAATAAGGCTGCATAATACCGAGCCTCATGCCGCGCTCCCTGTCGAGCAACGTCGGGCCACGGCTTCACCGATAAGCGTACACACGCGCTCGACGTCGCTTACACCGACATGCGCACCGAGCGGCAAACGCAACCACGATCTTTCGATATCCGCGGCGAATCGTTCATTCGAATCAAACGCACGGACGGCGACGGCTTCGATTTGGTGTTCAGCGAGCCGTGCAATCAATCTATCGCGCGACAAGCCCGACACGTCCTCGTCGACAGCGCATACGAGCGTTTGGTGATTGGAGATGTCGACTCGTCTGGGTTCGACAACGCGAATGCCTGGGGTCGCGCTTAATCCCGAACGGTATGCCTCGAACAACGTCTGGTTGCGTTCACGGTTCGCGTCGTAGTCGTCCAAGCTCATCAGACCTAGTGCTGCCTGCGCCTCCGACATGCGTCCGTTGGACGTTTTCACAACCGCGACGGGCCGTCCGGCGCCGTAGCTGCTGCGAATATTACGCAGACGGGCGGCAAGCTCGTCATCGTCGGTCGTCACACATGCCCCCCCTCCGGCGTTGACAATATCGGCCGCGTCGAACGAAATCACTTCAGCGTCGCCGAAACCGCCGATGCGCTGCCCCGCCGTCACGCAACCGAATGCATGCGACGAGTCGAACATTATCGGTAGCTTGTGCTCTCGCGCCAACTCAACGAGTGCCGACGCATCGCAAGCATCGCCCCACAGGTTCGCACCAACGATTGCGCTCACCGGGCCCATCTTGGCGATGCTCACGGCGAGCGCATCGACGTCGAGTTGGCCGTCGACAGCATCGACATCGGCGAAGGCCGGCTCCACGCGACACCAGGACAGCGCATGCGCCAGCGTAACGTTGCGGATCGCGGGTGCGATGACGCGTCCGCTGATACACAGCGCTTCGCTCGCCATCATCAGCCCGATCGTGGTATTCGTGACGCAGATAGCGTGCTTAACGTTTAGGACTGCTTGTAAACGCTCTTCGAATGCTCGCGTGAGTGGTCCCTGATTGGTGTAGTAACGGCGCTCGAATATGCCGCGCATGATTGCTTCATAGCGATCCCGCGACGGCACATTGAGCTGCCCCACGTGCAGCATCATCGCGTCGCCTCCTGATTTGCGCGGCAAACCCCGATGGCATCAGCTTGCATGTATATGAACGCGAGCAATTCGACGACTTCATCGATATCCTCAAGCGTGACGAACTCGCCGCACGGCAGCAGCATGAATCGCTGCGCGAGCCCATCGGTCACAGGCAGCTCGGCGGGGATATGCGGATAGGCCATCGGCTTGCCATGCAACGGCGGCGCGTAATAGGCGCGCGCCAGCACGTTTTCGGCATTCAGTATCTCGAGCGTGAGCGTGCGCGTAAGCGGCCACTCGGCCGTCAGCTCGACGACGATATTTTTATAGCTCGTCGGCTGAGTTTCGTCGAACGTAAGCAAACGAACGCCCGCTACTCCGGCGAGCACCGCCCGATAGCGCTCATAGCGTGCACGATTGCGCTCGACCTGCGCATCGAGTTCGTCCAAGTTGGCGAGCGCCATGGCCGCGTGGACATCGGTCAAGCGCGCATCGATCGCACCGGGAAGCATTGTCGAACCATCTCTTAACGCGACAAGCCGACGTGCGATCTCGGAATCGTTCGTCGTCACATAGCCGCCTTCGAATCCGTTGATGAGCTTGCTCGCATGGAGCGAGAAACATTCGGCATGTCCAAACGCGCCAACCCTGCGCGGCAGGCCGCGATCGTCGGTACACCGCTCATAGACGGACTCAACGCCGTCGAACAGAATTGGCAAGCCGGCATCGTTCGACAAATCGACCAAGGCCTGGGCGTCGCAGCAATTGACGATCGGATGCACGGCAAGCAGTAGAGCGGTATCGTCGTTGATCCAAGGAGCCGCGGTCGCCGCACTGATCGCGAGCGTATCGGCATCCACCTCGCAAAAGCGCGGCAGCAAGCCGGTCCAGGCAATGACGTCCGCCATACGGCGGTAAGTCAGCGACGGAATAATCACCTCTCTCCGTCCGGCGCGCGCCAGCGCGACGATTGCAGTAGCAAGCGCCCAAAAACCGCTGCAAAACGCAATGCAATGCTCGGCCTCATGAAATACCGCAAGACGTGCCTCGAACTGAGCCGTCACCACGCCCGGCGGCTGGCCGACAGCCTCGAAGATGGGCCGCGAGTAATCGAGAAAGCGATTGAAATCCGGGCCGACGAGGTTCGATGTCGACTTCGGCACAGCGAACCATTTCGAGCCGCCGAACAGCGCAAGCTCACTGGCCGAGCGCCGATTGGCGCGCACATCCATCGTCACGCTCCTTGCACGCTACGGCGCAGGAGCACGTCATAGCGGTAATGCACGGAAAAAAATCCCCCGGGCATCGTCGAGAATTGCGCGTCCCAGCCGGCCGCAGCGGCCATCTGCGCAAACGCCTCACGCGTGCGCCAGATTCCGATTTGCGCGCGCGGATCGTCGAGTTCGCCCGATTGAGGCTCACGCGGCGCATAGAACGCTGTCGCGCGATCGCGGTCCGGCAGATTGCCGATGAAGACCGATCGCACATTGACGAAGCGCTCGCTGAGCGCGTGGAGCGTCGCACGCGCATCGTCCTCGGAAAAATACGCAAAGCTGCCGTAGCACAGCACCTTTGTGAAGCGCTGCGGATCGGCAACAGTCGCGGCGTACTGAGCGGCGCCCTGAGCCGCGAACGTCACCCGCGGGGGTTCGGCGAAATGGCGGTTGGCGACCTCGATCAGGTACTCGGAGATATCGACCCCGGCGAGGGCCGCGCAAGCATCGCTGAGGCGATGCGAAAGCGCGCCGTTGCCGCAAGCCAAATCGAGCACGACATCCTCCGGCGCGAGTGTCAATTGGCGCTTGATTTCACCGACGATCCATTCGATCTGCTCCTCCGAAACGGGCCTGCCGTGCACGGTACGTTTCACCTGCGCCCAAAATGCGTCGGGCGGGCACGTGCGCGCATGCGCGTCGTAGTCGACTGTCGGATAGCTGCGATCAGGCGAAGGGGTTGCGTTTGACATGGTAATGATCCGGTGCGGAGCGAGCGAAAAACTCACTCAATGCGCGTGTCCTTCGTCGAAGCAAGAAAGAACGACGTCGATGATCCGTTGCTGATCGTGTTCTTCGAGCGCGGGATAGATCGGCAGGCACAACACTTGTCGTGATGCTTCCGTGGCGATGGGCAAATTGCTCGGTGCCGCCGACGGCAACCCGCGATAAGTCGGAAACTCGCTGATAAGCGGGAAAAAATAGCGCCGTGCGGCGACCTGGTGCTCACGCAGCTTCTCATATAGCGCATCGCGATCGATCGGGAAATCGCAGGTTACGCGAACCGGAAAGTACGCGAAGTTGCGCGAGCAATGTGCCGCCACATCGTGCAATACGATGCCGCTCACGCCGGCGAACGCGTCGCGGTAGCGTGCATCGATCCGCGCACGCTCTGCCATGACATGCTCCATATGCTGGAGTTGAAGCAGCCCGAACGCAGCCTGCACTTCGTTCATTTTGCCGTTTATACCCGGTGCCACGACGGTGGTCTCGTCGATGAAGCCAAAATTCTTCAAGTTGTCGATCCGGCGCTTGGTCTTTGCATCGCGACAGACGATGGCGCCACCCTCGAACGTATTGAATACCTTCGTCCCGTGAAAACTGAGCACCGACATGTCACCGAATTCGAGCACCGATCGCTCTCGCACGCGCACACCGAATGCATGCGCAGCGTCATAGATGACGCGTAGGCCGTACGTGTCGGCAAGTGCGTCGATCGCGTCGACGTCGCACGGGTTCGCGTAAACGTGTACAGGCAAGATCGCCGTCGTTTGTGGCGTAATCGCCGCTTCAATCTTAGTGACGTCTAGATTCATCGATACTCGATCGATGTCGACGAAAACCGGCTTGATACCGTTCCAATGCAGCGCATGCGTCGTCGCCACGAAGCTGAACGGCGTGGTGATGACCTCCCCGGTGATCTTCAATGCCTGCAATGCCGTGATCAATGCAAGCGTACCGTTCGAGAACAGCGACAAATGTTCGACCCCGAGGTGGTCGCACAGCGCCTCTTCGAGCTGCTGATGGAACACTCCGTTGTTTGTCACCCATTTACGGCGCCAGATTTCCTCCAAGTACGGGATGAACTCGGGAAGCGGCGGCATGTGCGGCTGCGTAACGGGGATGAAACCTTGCTTCGGATCTGCCAACGCACTAACGCGCGTATTGATCGCCGGCGGCAAAGTATGCGACGCGCCGGGCACTGCGGCAGCGCGTGCTTGCAACTCGTCGCCGTCTATATCGAATCGTTGCGTTTCGGCCTGGGTCAACAAGATGTTTGTCCTCAAATCGTTCGCGCTGTCCGCATCGCGGCGGCGCCTATGAGCCTGACTCGGGGCGCCCCACTATTTCACTTCAAGCGCCGAACTGCGGCGCCTGCGCGCCCTTCGTAAAAAAGAAGAATGGCTCGCGGCCATTGCAGCCGTACGTGTCGGGATCGATTTCACCGAGCACCTTCTCATGACCGTAAAGGTCGCCGCTAAGACCAACCGATCGGAATCGATCAACGATGTCAGCGCCGAAGAGCCGAACGTGGTCGCTCTGACCGAAGTATTGCGTAGCGAAGGCTGGCGTCACGGTCTTATTCAATTCGAACGTGTTTCGAAGCAACGGCGAATACGGCGTTTGTGCAACCAGATACCCGCCAGGCGCAAGGCATCGGTTGAACTCGGCCAGCGCCGCATCGGGATTGCCAACGTGTTCGAGCACATGGTTGCAAAGGATGATGTCGAAGGAGCCGTCGGGAAAATCCAGTTGCTCGACATCTAGCCGGCGATGGTGCGGCAGCCGGGGCGACAGGTCGCCTGTGACATACGTTGCCGGCGAGAGCCTACGAATGCGCTGCTCGATACCGGCCTCGGGCGCGATATGCAGGATGCGCTTTTGGGCCGCGTCTTCGAGAATGCGCGAGAACGCGAGGTAGAGCCAAAGGTGCCGTTCGCGGTCGTTGCAGCCGCAGTTCGGGCATTGATGGAGTTCGAGCGTCGAGCCGATCGATTCGACCTGCTTCATGAAAGCTCGGTTGGCGCTTTTCGCCTCTGGATGCGGCAGCCATCGGGGTACCGGTTGTTCGCAGACGACGCAAAATTTTTGGACTGGGGGAGGCGCGGCACGCTTGCGCTGCTCGATACGCTCCGCAACGACCGAACGCGCGTGTGCGAGGTCGGCGGCGAATCGTTCCGACGCATAAAGGTGATGGGAGGGTGCAAGCGTCAATTCATCGAGATTAGCGAGTAGGCGCGCGATCTCGGGCATCGATGGGGCCCAATGCGAATAGAGTTGGCGCAATGCGCGCTCCGCGCTTTGCAGTGCCGCCCCCGAGAGATACCCTGCGGCTGCCTCGCCGCGCACCATCAGCTCCCATTCGTACAGACCGGCTGCAAAGTTCGAGCCGCGCGGAACGGACGCTTGCCCCGAGTGCTTCCGGAACGCGCTTAAATATCCGCCGACGGCGAGCAATGGCGCCTGCTCGGCGCAGTTCAAATAAAGTGCAACGTCGCCGAGGAAATCGAGCACCCATGTGCGATAGTCGAACGCGCGCGCGATATCGACGCGATCGCGTACCAGCATGACGTTGCTCGGCTCACCGACGAAGTTGTTGATACGGCCGAGCAGATTCTCAACGACCGACTGACGCGAAATTAACGCTGCCTGCCCGGGCGGCAGCAGCATTGGGGGCGTGGCGACGACCGCATCCGATTCATCGATGAAGACGCGCTCGTGGAAGGCAAGTACGACGCCAGGGTTCGCACGTAACGCGCTGACGAGCGCCTCGACCGAGGTCGGCATCAAAAGATCGTCATCGAATAGCCATTTGACGTACTGACCGCTCGACTTTTCCCATAGCGCCCGCGAGTTGCGCGTGCCCTTCTGAAAACCATGATGGAAATACCGAACGCGCGGATCGTCGAATTGTTGGACGATTTCTCGTAGTGCGCCGTCGGGGGTATCGTCCCCCACGAGGATTTCGACGTCCTCGAACGTCTGACGCTGCGCGCTGAGGATGGCGCGGCCGAGGTATTGAGCTTTATAGGCGGGAATGAGAATGCTGACAGTGGGCATTGAGGCTGTCCTTCCGGATGGGGCGGCGCCGCGCGGCCTGCTGAGCCCAGATAAGCCCGGGCGGCCGCCGCGGCCTGCGCGGTCTTTGCGATGCTGGAAGATTAGCGAGAAAGGGATCAACTCAATCGCACGAACAGACCGGGAATTGGGCCTCAATTGCGCAATTGCGGGCCGGGGCCCGCCGTCAAGCAGCGCTGCGAGCCGATCAAACCGCGGAATAGGGAGGGGCAATTCGCGTTGTTCTCGCCTTCGAACGCCGCGAGCCCAACGTAAGCTTGCGACTTAGCCTACCCGACTCGCGCCTAGCGCGACGGCAAGCCGCCACTGACCAACCCGCTTTACAGCGCCGGCCACCGCCCGCCGCGACCACCGATGCCCGACAACCCGCCGAGCCTTTCCGTCACGCCGCAAACCGTGCTCGCGCTATGCAGCGACAGCCGGTTCGCCGATGCGCTGCCACTCGCCGAACAGCTCGTTGAAGCTGCTTGCACCAGCGGCGAGGCGCCCGCACTCGCCCAGGCCCTAAACGCATCCGCCCTAGCCTCACTCGGCCTCGGCGACACACACACCGCCGAAGCCTCATGGCGCCGCGCGATCGAGGCATGCCCGGCGTTTGCCGATCCATATCGACATCTCTCTAGGTTGCAATACGACGCGGGCAGACTGCAAGACGCCGCCGCGACGTTGCTCGCGATGGTCGTGGTTCACGACACCGATGCCGAGGCGCATCTGAGCCTCGCCGTCGCGCTCCACCGCCTAGGCCGGCAGAGCGAAGCCGAACGCGCGGCGCGGCGCACGCTCGAGCTGCGGCCGAACCATGCCGATGCGCACAACGCGCTAGGCCTGCTGCTGCATGATCAAGGGCGTCTGCCCGAAGCGGAGGCGGCCTATCGTGCCTCGCTCACGCTGCGCCCCGATCACCCTGAAACCCACAAACTGCTCGGCGGCACGCTGCTGCAGCAGGAACGTTTCGCCGACGCCGAGCACGCATACAAGCAAGCGCTGACACGGAACCCGCAGGACGCCGACGCGCTCGGCAACCTCGGCCGGGCGCTCTACGGGCAGCAGCGTCTAGCTGAAGCCGCGCTCGCATCGCATCTGGCCGTCACGCTTCGGCCCGACCATGCCGACGCGCGCAATAACCTCGCGTGCGCGCTGCTCGACCTCAACCGCGTACCCGAGGCCGAGGCGGCGCTACGCGCGGCGTTGGCAGTGCAGCCGGCACACGCCGACGCACACTTCAACTTGGGCGTCGCGCTGCAACGCATGGGGCGCCGCGCCGAAGCCGAAGCGGCCTATCGGGAAGCAATAAAAATGCGCCCGGACAGGGACGCGGCCTACAACAATCTCGGCAACTTGCTACAGCAAGGGAGCCGCTTTCAGGAAGCCGCCGACGTCTATCGGCAAGCGCTTGCGCTCGATCCCACCGCTTCGCCGGCGCATTACAACTTGGCGGTCGCGCTGCGCGCGCTCGGCCGCACGCAAGAAGCCGAATCGCACTACCGCCGCGCGCTCGAGCTCAAGCCCGATTGTGTCGACACGCAATTCGGTCTCGCGATGCTCCTGTTGAGCACCGGGGCTTTCGACGAAGGGTGGCGGCTGTACGAATCGCGCTATGCCTTGCCGCAATTCGTTCACGGCAAGACGAAGGAATCGCTGCCGCTGCCGCAATGGCAAGGCGAACCGCTGCGCGGCCGCTCGCTGCTCGTATGGCAGGAGGACGGCCTAGGCGACATGATTCAGTTCGGCCGCTATCTGCCGCGCCTCAAAGCCGAGGGCGCCAAGCGCGTCGACGTGGTGTGCGAAGCGCCGCTACGCCGTCTGTTCTCGAACGTCGAGGGCATCGACGCGGTGCTGACGCACAAAGCCTGTGTCGCACAAGCGAGTAATTACGACTGTTGGACGAGCCTGTTGAGCGCACCGTTGCACCTGCGCACGACGGTCGACACGATCCCCACCGCGAAGTATCTGCAGGTCGACGCAGCGCGCGCGGCGTACTGGCGTGAGCGGCTCGCGGCCTCGTTGCCGCCGG
This sequence comes from Trinickia acidisoli, assembly GCF_017315725.1. Classification (NCBI taxonomy): domain Bacteria; kingdom Pseudomonadati; phylum Pseudomonadota; class Betaproteobacteria; order Burkholderiales; family Burkholderiaceae; genus Trinickia; species Trinickia acidisoli. The sequence goes on along the minus strand of NZ_JAFLRG010000001.1, from coordinate 107,390 downwards.
GGCCGCGCATCGGTGTCGTCTGGAAGGGCAATCCGCGCCATCACAACGACATGCACCGTTCGCTGCCGTCGCTCGCGTTGCTGCTGCCGCTATGGAGCTTGCCGGGCGTCTCGTTCGTGAGCCTGCAGAAAGGGCGAGGCGAAGACGAGGCCTCGCAGCCGCGCTCGTATCAGCCCCTGCTTGCCCTGGGGCACGAGCTGACCGATTTCGCCGATACGGCCGCGCTGATCGAGCAACTCGATCTCGTGGTGTCGGTCGACACGTCGACAGCGCACCTCGCCGCCACGCTCGGCAAACCGTGCTGGGTCCTCGTGCCGCACCACGACCCCGACTGGCGCTGGCTCGTTGGGCGCAGCGATTCGCCGTGGTACCCGGACACGATGCGCGTATTCCGTCAACCGTGGGCAGGCAACTGGGCCGCGCCCGTGGAGGCCGTATTGCAAGCGTGCCGCGAGCACTTCAAGACGCGCTCCCCGTCGTAGCCGGCCGGCTCATCGCCACCGGTTTCACCGCGGCTTGCAGCGCCGGCACGGCAGGCTGCGCGTCGTTGATCGTCGTCGTGCGTCCACCGTCGCGGAAGAATGCCATTTCGGCCGCGTGGTTCATGATCAAAATGCTGATGCGGCGATTGGTCGGCGCATTCGGATCGTTGCCTTGCAGCGGCAGCACGTCCGCAAGGCCGCGCACTTGCAACAGCTTGTCGAGTTGCATGCCGCCGGCCACGAGCGCGCGGCGCGCGGCATTGGCCCGATCCGACGACAGCTCCCAGTTCGTATAGCCGTCTTCGCTGCCTTGATACGGCACGTCGTCGGTATGCCCCGCGATCGACATGTGATTCTCGACGCCGTTGAGCGCGGAGCCGATCTGCGTGAGGATCGTCACGGCGTAAGGCTGCATCTGCGCGCTACCGGAAGCGAACATCGGCCGCTTCTGCGTATCGACGATCTCGATGCGCAGCCCCTCGCTCGTGATCGAGATTCGGATCTGGTCCTTGTAGGCGTTGAGCGCAGGCGTGTGCGCGATCAATGCGGTGAGCTTGGCCTTCAACTGCTGCAGCCGCTGCAGCTCATCGGCGGCGAGCTTCGGCGTAACGCTCTGCGATACCGGCGGATCGGGCTGCGTCATCGAACCCACGCCGGGGCGTGTATCGGAGATGTCGTGTCCGCCGCCTTGCACGACGTTCGAGGGCGTCGCATCGCTCTGCTCCTTGCCCGAGAACAGCGCGGAGAGCGGCGTATCGAAGTACTTCTCGATCCCTGCCTTGTCGTACTTCGAGGTCGATCCGAGCAGCCACATGAGCAGGAAGAACGCCATCATCGCCGTGACGAAGTCGGCGTAAGCGATCTTCCATGCGCCGCCGTGATGGCCATCGTGATCGCCGCCGCGCTTGTTGCGCCGAACGACGATGCTCATCGGCCGCTTGTCGGCGGCATCGCGGGAAAGTCTGTCACCCATTGCTCAATCGCCCATCAGGATACGGCCGCCTTCGAGACCTTCGTCGCACGCACGGTGTCGTCGAGTTCTTTGAAGGTCGGGCGATCGGTCGTGAACAACACCTTGCGGCCGAATTCGACGGCCACGGACGGCGCATATCCGCTCAACGAAGCAAGCAGCACGGCCTTCACGCACTGAAACGGCTTCGCGGCTGCACGGCCCTTCGCATGCAGCAGCTCGGCCATGGGCCCGACGAAGCCGTACGACAGCAAGATGCCGAGAAACGTGCCGACAAGCGCGGCGGCAATCATCTTGCCGAGGATCGCGGGCGGCTCGCCGACGGAAGCCATCGTGTGCACGACGCCCATGACGGCCGCAACGATGCCGAATGCGGGCAAACCGTCGGCCATCTTCTGCAGCGCGTTGGCAACGACCGATTCTTCCGCGTGATGCGTGGTGAGCTCTTCGTCCATCAAGTCCTGCATTTCCAGTACGTTGATGTTGCCCGTCGACATCATGCGCAGATAGTCGATGATGAAGTCGAGCAGATGATGATCGCTCGAGATCGCCGGATACTTCTGGAACAACGGGCTTTGCTCCGGCGCATCGACGTCGGCTTCGAGCGCCATCATCCCTTCCTTGCGGGCCTTCTGCATGAGCTCGTAGAGCAACGCGATCAACTGCAGGTATTTCGCCTTGTCGTAGTGCGGCCCTTTGAAACACGCGGGCAAGCTCTTGATGGTTTTCTTGAGCGTGGAAATGGGATTGGCCACGACGAACGCGCCGAACGCCGCGCCGAAAATGCACACCAATTCGAATGGCTGAAGCAACGCGTATAGATGCCCGCCCTCGCCGACGAAACTTCCGACCACGGCACCGAGCACCACGAGCCAGCCGATTGCGACAAACATAAATTTCTCCACAAGCTAAGGGCCGCGCATGTGCGGACATGCTGCGCGCACGACGTCGCGACGAACGGATCGTTCGGAGTCCTATCGGTTTTTCAAGCGGAGGAACGGCTCGGGTAGAGCCTATGCTGTGCGACCGATCGCGACGAGGGGCACGATGCAGCCTCGTATTCGTTCATGCCTGGCTAACGGCCGGAAGATACGATAGCTAAAGGGCGCGCTGATGATTTAAAAACGGGGTCATGTCGAACCGTTGCGCGCGGTCAGTATTAATGACGGAGCACGCGCATTCTTTGATTTGAATCAAATGCGCGCGTCGGTATTCACGCTAGCTAACGAGCTAGTTAGTTCGCTTTCCTCGACTCAATCCGCCACGGCCCGACGCGTTGTTCCGCGTCCGCCGTTGCGCGCGATATGTTGTGAGCGAAACGCGTCTCAAACGGTCATGGCCGCCAGCACGTCGTCGGTCTTTCGCACATGGCCGAGCCGCGGGAAGATGTAGCGCACCGACGCTTCGTGTTGCTCGGTGGCGGCGCAGCTCATGGCGTCTTCGACGAGCACGAGCGAGTAGTTGCGCTCGAACGCGGCACGCGCCGTCGACTCCACGCCGATGTTCGTCGAGATGCCGGCGAGCACGATCGTCCGAATGCCGCGGCGGCGCAATTGCAGATCGAGCTCGGTGCCATAGAACGCGTTCCATTGCCGCTTCGTGATCAGAATGTCGCGTTCGCTCGCTTCGAGTTCGGCCGGGAACGTCCACCAGTTCGCGGGCAAGCCGCCCGCCGGTACGGGCGACGGCTGGTCGACGCTTTGCCGCAGTGCATCGCCGAAATCGGGACTTGGGCCAACGCGCACCAGCACGACCGGCGCTCCCGTTTCGCGAAAGCGCTTGGCGAGCCGCACGCTCGCTTCGAGCACCGCTGCGCTCGTGCGCGGCCCCTTGGCATACGGCAAGATACCTTCCTGCAAATCAATGAGGACGAGTGCGGTGGTATGTGGATCGATAGAGTCCATGATGGATGCCTTGTGTCCAGTCGAGGCGACTTTGTGATCAAGTCGAGTCGGGTTGATTGAAGTATTGATTCAAGTCGCGTCGACTTGAAGGTGCCCATAGTGGACCGGCGGTTGAGCACGGCCTGCAAAACGGTTCTAATGAGCGAATCTAATAACGAGGATACCCTCACAAAACGGAGTATATGAGGATGGCCTCACAAAATGCAAGCCGCGCGAGCGAGGACACGCAACCCGACGCGCGAGTCGACGCGAAGCGCCCGCAGCGCGAGCGCGGGCGCGCGCGCGTGGCCGCGCTGTTGGACGCGGCCGGCGTGGAATTTGCCGAGAAGGGTTTCGATGCGGCGACTATGACGGCGATCGCAGCGCGTGCGGGTGCATCGATCGGCTCGCTCTATCAATTCTTTCCGACGAAGGACGTGCTTGCCCACGCGGTACTCGAGGCGCATTTGACGGCGCTGATCGGTGACTTCGAGCGCTTGCGCGAAGCTGCCTCTACGCTCGACGCCGCCGCGCTTGCGCACCGTCTTGCGCATGCGTTGATCGCGTTTCGCGCGGCGCATCCGGCGTTCGCCCAACTCATCGAAGCGCATGGACGTTCCGTGCCGAGCTCGGCAGGCGTGCGGGAGCGTCTTCGTCGCGAGATCGCGGCCGTGCTGCGCGCGAAGGTACCGAGCATGAAAGCGGCCGAAGCACAGGTGCGCGCGGCCGTCATCCAACAACTCATGAAAGCGGCCGTGGCGATCCACGGCGAAGCATCGTTGACGCATCGCGCGGCAGCGATCGATGAGTTGGAGCGCATCGTGAAGATGTATTTGGACGAGGCGTTTGAGGCCCCGGCCGGACCGGCCGCGCGATTCAAGCGCTAGAACCCGAGTTGGGCCTCGGCGATACCAAGCGCCGATGCGATCTTCTCTCTTGACGACTTGCGTGGGCGATCGCGTTCTTCCTGTCGATTTTCCGTCCGATTTCGTGCGCTATCCGATACGAGCGAGCGCCTTTCATACATAGTGCGTCCGCCGTCGGCAGCACTACCGCCGATTTCTCCGTGATCCGCCTGCAAATGGGCAAGCAGGACAAACCCTCCTGCCGTTGCGTCCGATCGAATTTCATGCCGCAACAACAAGAAGACACGGCGGCCTGCCCACAGGTCTGTTCACGGTCCTTTTGCACTGCAATCATTTTTGTTTACAATACGGACGACCAGTGAAGCAAAGCGAATTCAAGAGATGGCTCGTTAGACAAGGAGCGACGTTTATCGAAGGCTCGAGGCATACGAAGATCTATCTAAACGGGCGCCAGTCGGTCATGCCCAGGCACGCAGGCGCCGAGCTTGGCGAAAACCTTCGGCGCCTGATCATCAAACAACTTGCAATTGAACGAACATCGTAAGCTGCATGAGCCGATGCCTTGACTGCATAGAAACGAAAGGAAACGACGATGTTTAGATACCCTGCCCGCCTAATACCCGACGGAACCGGCTTCGCCGTCAAGTTCCGCGATATTCCGGAAGCGCTGACCTGCGGTGCGACGCGCGAAGAAGCCATCGATATGGCGCGCGATGCACTCGCCACTGCGATGGATTTCTATTTTGAGGACAAGCGTGTCGTGCCTATGCCATCGCCCCCCAAGCGCGGCGACGTGGTGATCGACTTGCCCGCCAGCGTGGCCGCGAAGGTGCTGCTACTCAATGCGATGCTGGCGCAGAAGGTCAGTGCCGCGGAACTCGCAAGGCGACTGCATACGCGCCGCCAAGAAATCAATCGCGTCATCGACCTGCGTCATACCACCAAGATCGACACAATCGCAACGGCACTCTCAGCACTAGGGATGCACTTGGAACTCTCGATAACACCCGCGTAATACCTCGTCGAGCGTTCCGCGTGTACCCCCTAGCCTCCTCACCAACGCGGCACCCCCGTCAGCTCTACCCGCCCGCTCGCTCCACCACCTGACGCACGAGCGCGGGCGACACGTAATGCGGCCCGTCGAAGAGATACACGCGATACCCGCGATAGGCTTCGAGTTGCGGCGTCAGCTCCGCCGCGTCGGCCGCGCGAAAGCCCCCATTCGGCAACGCCCGAAACGCTTCGGCGATGATTCGCACGCGCGCACGGCCCAAGCGCTCGGCTAGCGCGTCGGCATACGCGCGCGCCACGGCCGGATCGCGCACGTAGCCGCCGCAGCCGTCTTGGAAGAACACGCCGACGTCGCGCGGCAGCCAGCCGTCCAGCCACGCCGCAAGCGCGGCCCCGCCGATGTTCGAATTGTCGTAGACGCTGATCCAAAGCGGCTTCGGCAACTGCTCGAGCAACGGCGCGAGCGCGCGCGCGTTCTTCCAAGTCGGATCGACCTCGACCGGAAAATACCAGCCGGCCACGTGCAATGGCCAGCGCGCCGAAGCCAGCGCGAGCGACTGCGCCGCGAGACGTGACGTATGCGCGCGCGCCTGCGATTCGTTAAAGCGTCCCGCCAAGCCGACGATCACTTCACGCGCCCACGGCTCCCTGCCGATACGCTTCCAATCGGGCAAGCGAGACGCGATCTGCAACCCCGCGACGGGCACGAGCGCTTCGTCGTCCACGGCCGTCCATTGCACGAGCAAATCGCTGACACCGAGCGCATCCCAATCGCCGCGTGGGTTCGCATGCCCCGCATCAGGCTGCCAGACGATGCCTTGCGCAAGCATCGGCTGCGCAGCTACCGGCTGCGTGAGCGCAGGCGACGCGGCGTCGACCGCTTCCGCGCCGAGTGCGACGATCGCGCACAGCGCAACGGCAGCGCCGCGCCGGCAAGCATTCGCGAATCGGCCGTTGCATGGGGCCGCCCTACCACTACGATCGCTAGCGCCCATGGCCATCCGTCACCGATTCGAACATCGCGTGACGATAGTCGTCGGCGAGACGCGCTCGGTCGATTTTCGCGTTGATCGTCAGCGGCAGCATGCGGCACGCGATCAGCTCCGAGGGAATCATGTACGGCGGCAAGCGCTCGCCGAGCCGGGCCCGCCAATCCGTGGGCAACGCGAGCCGCGCCCCCTGCGCGTCGTTGGCGCCCGTTTCGACGAATGCAACGATACGCGCCACGGACCCGTCCGGTCGCCGCAGCGGCACGGCGGCCGCGTGGGCCCCGCCCGGCATCGCGGCGAGCGCGGCGTCGATTTCCGCGAGTTCGATGCGGTAACCGTTCAGCTTCACTTGGTCGTCCATGCGGCCGTGGCAAAACAGCAGGCCGCCGGCGGCGACGTGGCCAAGATCGCCCGTGCGGAAGGCGCGCGCGCCATCGCGCGAAAACATCCGCGTCACATTGAGGTCGGCTCGGTTCAGATAGCCGCGCATCACGTAGGGCCCGGCGATGCAAAGCTCGCCCTGCTCGACGAACACGCTTCCGCCGCGCCGGGCAAATCCGATCGGCAAGCGCTCCGGATGCGCGTCGAGCACGGCATCGTCGACAACGATCCAGGTCGCCGCGACCGTCGCCTCGGTGGGGCCGTACGTGTTGATGATTCGCGCCTTGGGGAAGCGTTCGCGCAAGCGTCGCGCGAGCGAAACCGGCAGCGTCTCGCCGCAAAACAAAAATGTGTCCAGCGAGGGCAGCGCTGCCTGCGCGAAGCGCGGATCGAGCAACTGCTGTTGCGCGAACGAAGGCGTCGACACCCACGTGCTCACCCGTGCGCGCGCCAGCGCCTCGACGAAGGCCGCGCCCGGCAGACACGCCGCGCGCGACATCATCACGATCGTGCCGCCGAGCGCCAACGTACCGAATACTTCGTACATCGACAGGTCGAAGCTGAACGGGGCTTGATTGAGAAACACGGGCGCCGGGCCCAGCGCGAAGTCCTCTTCCATCCATTGCGCCAACGACGCGACGCTCTCGCGCCCGATCTGCACGCCCTTCGGATCGCCGGTCGTCCCAGACGTGAACTGCACGTACGCCACGTTCGTTTCGCGCAACGCAGGCGCACGCGTCTCGACTCGCCCTTGAATCCGCACCGCGTGTGCGACACCGTTCAATCGCTCGAAGCGCCCTCGGCGCGCATCGAAGTAGACCGATGCATCCAGCGTGCGCGCAATGCGGCGCATGCGTTCGTCGGGATAGACGGAATCGACGGGCACGAACGGCGCGCCCAGCAACAGCGCACCGGCCATCGCCACGAAGAAGGCGGCTTCCTTGTGTCCGCGCACGATCACGGGCACATCGCGCCCGAAGCCCTCGGCCAGCGCCGCGTCACGCCAGACGGTTGCGGCGGCGGCCAGTTCACGCCAACTCAGCGTGGCGTCGGCCGCGATGACGGCCGGCGCATCGGCGCGCAAATCGGTTTCGACAAAACGGCTTTCGGCTAGATCGAAGCGCATCGCGGCCACCTATCGACTTGAGGGATTCGGCGCGTTGTCGGCGATGAAGCCGGCCAGCGTCGCCACGCTGGCCAGATGCTCGGCGATCTCCGTGGGCGGAAGCCGCGCGCCGAACACCACCTCGACGCGCAACGCGATCTCCACGGCGAGGACTGAATCGACGAGGCCCGACTCGATCAGCGCGGTATCGGCGTCGATGCGCCGCATCACGACCGATTCCACGAGCACCCGGGTTTGTTCGAGCAGCTCGGCTTGGGTTGACTTGTCTTGGGCTGACGTCATCGAGATCTCCTTGGACAGAACGATCAAAACTGGAAATAGAGGAAGCGCACTTCGCCGTGCAACTGCGCGGCGCAGACGAGCAGCACGAGCACCACCGCGACAGTCCAACGCCAAGACGGCGACCAGGCGAGCCGTGCCGGCACGACGCTCGATGCACGCTCGAGCGCGGGCGAAAACCGGCCCATCCATTCGTGCGAATTCGGTGTGAACCATGCAATCGCGAGCAGCAGCGCCAATTGCGGCGCCGGCATGGAGCGGCCCAACGCGAGCCGCAACCAAGCGAGCGCGTCCGTGCCCGCGTCGAGCGGCGGCCAGGCGCTCGCGCCGAAGCCGCGCGCGCCGGCCATCCCTTCGAGCATGGCGAGAGCGTCGCCGATGCCGTGCGCGCGGAAGAACACGAAGGCCACGAGCGCCGCGGCGAACGTCATCAGCACGCTCGCGACGTGCCACAGCTTCGTCGACAAAGCGCCCGGGTGCGCGACGGCCCCTCGCGCGGATGCGCGCCAATTGCGCCAAGCGTGATTGACGGTCAGATAGGCTGCGTGCAGCAGGCCGTAGATCAGGTACTGCAAGCCCGCGCCATGCCAGATTCCGGCCAATCCCATCGTGTAGAACGTCGGCACGGCGACGGTCGCGGCGAAACCCGACGCCGAGCGTTGCGCGGCGCGCCCGATCGGCAAGCCGCGTGTGGCACGCCGTCGGTTGATCCGCATCGACAGCGGGTAGTAGAGATAGGCGGTCAGGTAGCGCGTGAGCGTGATGTGCCAGCGCTGCCAGAAGTCGATGATGCTCGTGGCCTTGAACGGCGAGTCGAAGTTCAACGGGAAACGCACGCCGAACATTTTGGCTAGGCCGACGGCCATGTCTGAATACCCGGAAAAATCGAAGTAGAGCTGCAGCGCGTACGCGAGCGCCGCGGCCCAAGACGCCCACGCACCCAAGGCGGCAGGCGCGGCGAAGCCGGCGTCGGCAAAGCGGGCGATCGGATCGGCCAGCAGCAGCTTCTTGGCCAGGCCGATCGCAAAAACGCTGGCCCCGATCGAGATGTTCTGCGCGCGCAGCCGGTAGGTCTCGGGCTGCGCGAACTGCGTCATCATCTCCTTGTGATGAAGGATCGGTCCCGCAATCAGGTGCGGAAAGAAGGTCACGAATTGCACGAAGCCGAGCGCGTCCGAACGTTTGACGATCCTCGCATGGCAATCGAGCAAGTAGCCGATCTGCGTGAACGTGAAAAAAGACACGCCGAGCGGCAATACGACACTCGACGATGTTTGCGCGAGCCAGCCGTGCAAGGGCAAGCCGAGCCAGGCCACGAGTGCGCAAGCCATCGTCGACCAATACTTGTAGCGCACGAGCACGCCGACATCGACGCAGATCGCGGCCGCCAGCCAAACGCGCCGGCCACGCGAGCCGGGCGCGCCGGCGAGGATCGCGCGGCTCATGCCGTAGTTGAAGCCGATCGAGGCGACGAGCAGAGCGACGAACGCGGGCGCCCACGCACCGTAGAACACGAGCGAGGCGATGCAAAGCCATAACGCGGCGAAGCGCGGCGAGCGTGCACCGGCCACGTAGTAGACAGCCAGCGCGATCGGCAGAAACAGCGTCAAAAAGACGAACGAGTTGAACAGCATCGGAATCCCTTTCAGTGTCGCCGGCTTGCGTCCGTGCCGACGACGGTCAGCGGCGATGCGCTCGCCGGCGGCTCCGATGACGCATCCTCCGACAACGCGTCCTCCGACATCTCCCAGATCACGACGCGCAGCGTGCTCGGCCACGTCGCGCGCTTGGCCCAGATCGCGGCGAGCGCTCGATCGAAGCGGCCGTCGTCGACGCTCACGTTCCACACCTCGCGGCCCAATGCGCGGCCCAAGCGATCGGCGAAGCCGCTGCGCCGGGAGAACGAGCTGCCCGCGAGCAGCACCTGTGCAGGCGGCGCGGCGTCGAGCAGGCCCCCGGACGGCTCGGCGCGAATCGTCTCGGGCATCTCGACGTCAACGGGCGGGCGCCAGCCATCGGGCACGTTCGCGAGCCCGGCAAGCCGCACCAGGTCGCCCACGCGCGGATGCACGCCGGCGTCGTGCTCCACCGTGAAACGCACGTCGCCGCGCCCGCCGACGAGCGGCAGCACGGCGGCGGCAACCGCATCGGCCGCGGCTTGCGCGCCTCGCGCATTCCAATGCACGTCGGTGCGATAGAAAGACGGGCGCGCGGCGGTCAACGCTCTCAGCAAATCGACCTGCGCAACGCGATCGTTCGCCAGCGCACCCCGCCACGTGTCCCAGGCCGCCGTCATCCGCGGGTCTTGACGCAGACCGCACAGCGCTTCGGTTTCGACGCGCGCCTTGTCGGGCACGGTCACGACGACTAGCGCAATGCCCTCGCGCCGCAATGCATCGGCATAGCGCCGCATCGTGGCGATCCGCTCATCCATCGCCTGGGCCGGTGCGAGCGCCGCCTGCGACGGTGGCGCTCGCAAGCCGTCCGCGTAGAACAGCCAACCCGGGCAGCCTTCGCGAACCTGCGAACCCAAATCGCCCAGCAAGCGGTAGCGGACGGCCGCGCTCGCGCGGTGAACCGCGTCGGCATACGGCACGTCGATCGCGCGATCGATCGCATGCATCGCCGCGCCGCCGCGCCATGCGTCGATGTCCTCGAGCGGAAACGTCGCATCGGTCGTCGCACGCACGACGATCGAGGTCACGCCGAGCGCGAACGCGACGGCCAGCAGCACGAGCAGACACGCCGCCATCGGACCGTGCCCGCGTTCGGCCGATCCGGACGCCCGCGGCGAGCGTGCCGCACGGCGGCCCTCGGTGCCTCTCTCTTGTCGAACGGCCGTTTCCGTCATTGCGCGAGCGCCTTCTCGAGCCGATCGAGCCACGGGGCCTCGGCGATGATCGACGCGGCGTCCCACTGCCCCGATGCATCGGGGCCATACGCCATTTGCCCTTCGTTGAACTGCCACACGAGGGCCTGCGGCTTTTGCTTGGCGAATGCCGGCGACTCGAGGTAATCGAGCAACGTCTTCCACGGTCCCGTATCGCCGAACGTCCACTTCAATCCGACCGGACGCGCGAGCGTATGCGCGAGCCGCTGCGGGAAGCCGAGGTAAGGCTGGACCATGCTGTTGCCGACCACCTGCACGACAGGCGCCGCATCGGCCAGCAAACCGCCGTCGCCCGGCGCTTCGCGCACGATGAAACGGTCCTTGCCGATCTCGCGCTTGCGCGCGGGCGGCAGCAAGGTGGCCAGATCGCCGTAGTCCATCGACTCGGTCCAATCGCCGAGCGCCGGCGGCTCGGTCGTTTCGCCGCGCAACGCGCCGGTGGCCGAAAGATGCTCGGCCGTCGCGTCGGCGACCGCCTCGGCCGTATGGGCCGACCAGTGGTAGTCGGCGCGAATGTAGGTGCTGTCTTGGCTCGTGTCGACGTTCGCGAGCGCCGCGGCGGCATCGACGAAATCGAGCCCGGCTTGCTTGCCGTGCGCGAGCATCGCCGCGTAGCGCTGCGCGACCGCCGGCGAAAGCGAGGCGCCGTCGGGTAGCTCGCCGGCGGCGGCACGCGCCTTCAACGGCGCGACGACGATCGTGCAGCGAATGCCGTGCGCCGCCAGCTTGCCGGCCGCGACGCCGATCAGATCCACTACCTTCAAGCACGCGGACGTATCGTCGTCGACGTAGCTTTCCCAGGCCGGAAACAGCCACCGGTCGCGGCCCTCGATCACGGCTTGCTGCGCCGCTCGGGCCGCGCAAGGCAAGAAGGACAAGGCGCCTGCGAAGGGTGCGGCCGCCAACGCGAGCAGCAAGCGGCGGCGGCGCGGAGCGGCGACGGTGCCTGCATCGGGAGAAGAAAGAATCGGTTGCATCGCTAATGTAGTCGGTAGAAAGCGTTACGGTGCGGTTGCGGTTGCACTCGAGCGTCGCGGAGCAATTCGACAACGCGTGGGCGCCGCCGAAAGTCTGCTCAAGGCTCGCGCCCAGGCCATGCGAGCGCGTCGGGCGCGCCGCTCAGCAGCGGTTGCGCGGCGGAGCCCGACAGAAACAAGCTGTAGCTCTGGCCCGCCGCGAGCCTGGGCAACGCGAACGGCGGCGATACGGCCTTGCCGCACACAGCCACGAGCGTCGCGGTGACGGGATTGACCGAGCGCGATGCCGCATCGCCGGGCGCGACGTGCGCGAAGACTGCCGATGCGGGGCTGCCCGAGAGGACGACCTTACCGTCGCATCCGTCCGCGAAATTGAACAGCCGCAGTTGCGCCCGCAGCGCGTCCGCTCCCGCAGCCGGCGCGGCGATCGAAGTCGCATGCCAGCCGCTCGCGTCGTCGTGCGCGATCGCCACCGTGATCGTCTGGCCCGCCGTCGCGGTGCTCGCCACCTTCGCCCCGCCCGCTGGCCCCCTCGGAACGGACGCATCCACCGTCACACGCAACGGCGTGCCGGGCCGCACGACATCCAGGCGCGTCGCCGCGCCTGAAGGCAGTTCGAGCAAAGGCGTACCGCTTGGCAGCGAGACCTTCGCCGTGCGCGTCGAAAGATTGACGACGCGCAAGTACGTGGCGTCGGCCGGCGGCTGGGGACCATACAAGCGCGCGACGTCGCCGGCGGCGGTATCCGCTACGGCGGGCACGGCCGCCAGAGCGAGCACGAGCGCCAGCGCGCGGCGAAGCGAGGCGCACGTGGCGCGTGTGGTCGGTTCTGAGCGTAGGGTTCGTTTCATCATCGTTCGGATCGGTTCGAGTGCTGGACTAGAGTCGAATGCGGCGGCCGTCAGTAAGAAAACAACGCACCGAAGAACACGCCGCGCGCACGGTCGTCGCCCGCAATCTTCCACCGGTACTGAAGCGAGAGTTCGACGGACGAGCGCAGCGTGTCGTAGCGGCCGTCGCGAAACGCGTAGCTGGCGGTCGCGCCCACGCCGGCGCCGATCGGCACGCTGCGATCGACGGTCGTGTCGTAATCGGCGCCGAAGACGGCATACGGAAACAGCGTGACGCGCGGACTGATGCGATCGAGCCGATACGTGCGCCCGGCTTCGACGACGGCGGTTGCGTAATTGGATGGATGGACGATGTAATGACCGCCCTCGGCGTAAGTCGACAACGTCCACCAGGACGGCACGTCGACGCGCCGCTCAGTGCCGATGCCGCCCGAGTAGGCCAGCCGTGCGAGCCAATCGCCTTGCGCCTGCGAGCCGATCGGGACGAGGCGCTCGAAAGCGACGATCGCGTCGATGTCCGCCAACGGCTTGGCGCGCACGCCGAACGCGGTTTCGAGCGAACTTGCCCCCGTCGGTTCGCCGCCGGCCACCCCGAAGCTCTCGTAGCCGCGCATATAGAGTTCGAGCATCCGATCGCCAAGACTGCCGAACGGACGCCAATAAACCTCGGCCCCCGCTTCCCAGCCATTGCTCATCGTCGCCTGCGGCGCCGTCGCGAAACCCGATTGCAGGCCGGCGCCGCGATAGTCGAGCGATACGTCGAAGCCCCATCGGCGCGTGGCCTCCGAATGCGCGGCACGCAAATCCTCGAGTTCCTGAGCGGCCGCCCCTTTCGCCGGGCCGTGCAGGGTGCGTTGATCATCGGCCGCGAGCTTGTCGATCGCGCGTTCGAAGTAGCGCGCCGAATCGGCATCGCGATCGTCGGACGCCGCCGCGTAGCCCACGTCGGCCAACGTCGACGCCGGCAGCTTGCCTTGTGCATCGGCGCGCCTAAACGCCGCGAGCGCGCGCGCGTTGTCGCCGGCTCGCAGCGCCACGTAGCCCGCGTCGAGCGGCGACAGCGAATCGAGCAAGCCGTCGGCGATCAGCGCGCGTGCCGCGGCGGCCGCCTCGCGTGTCTGCCCCGCATCGTCGAGCGCATCGATCAACTCGACCCGATGCCGTGCGCTATCGGGCGTCGCCGCGACCGCTTCGCGCGCATAGCGCACGGCGGCCTGCTTGTCGCCGCGCTCGCTCGCGAGTTCGAGCGCGCTCGCCGCCGCATAGCCCGGATCGGCCGGCCAGACATCGCAACTTTCGCCGAAGTCGGGATCGTCCTTGCAATCGACGATCGGCCGCTTTGACGCCAACGTGGGCGTGGGCGTGGGCGCAGGCGTCGCATGTTGCGCGGCCTCATGCGGCACCGCTGCGAGTAGCCGGCGCGCACGGCTCAACCGCTCGAGGATGAGCGCGTCGCTATCGTCCCCCGTCGGCCGCAGCGCGGCGAGCCGTTCCTCGGCATGCTGGGCACGACCCTGCGCCATCCAAATGTCGGCTGCGATCGAACGGGCACTGTTCAGCGTGGCCCGGGTCTCGTCGTGATCGCGGAATACGACGTCGAGATCGGCATCGGCCTGCGCGACGCGCTGCTGCGCCGCGCGTGCATAAGCACGAAACACGAACGGCATGACCTCCGTGTCGTCGTAGGCGATCGCATCGCTCGCCGCGGCCTCGAGCCCGGGCCAATCGCCGGCGGCGATCAACGCATCGAACAGCGCGACGCGGTAGTCGGCGTTGTCGGGCGCGTAGGCGACAGCGTCTCGCCCAGCCGCGATCGCAGCGTTCAAGTCGCCGGCCTGGCGTGCGGCAAACGCCTGCTTCGACGCTGTCGGCGCGAGGCCGTTGCCGATGAACGTGCGCCGCAGCCTGAGATCGTCGCTATCGCCGAATCGGCTAACGGCCTCGACGTCGGCCTGCCAGGCAAGCAGGTCGTTGCCGGCTGCATTCGCCGCGTCGATCAGCAGCAGACGCAAGCGCAGCACGTCGGGCCTGAGCGCGATCGCGCGCTGGACGTCTTGCGCCGCGTCCGCGTAGTGCTTATCGGCATAGGCACGATAGGCGCGTTGCGCCGTCTCGAACGCCTCGCCCGTCAACGCATCGCTCGGCGCAGGCGGAGCGACGGCCGCGCGCGCCAGCTTCGCGCTCGCCGCAGCTACCGCGTCGATCTTAGCGCGGCGCTTCACGAGCGGGCGCAGTGGCCCGAACGTGCCGATCGCGTCGCCGAGCGCTCGGCTCGCCGCCTCATAACGATGCTGCGCCGCGAGCGCATTGGCCAGCAAGAGGCGCAACTCGAGCACGTCGGGCCGCTGCCGAATCGCCTCGCGCGCGAGCGCGACGGCCTGCGCGTAGTCATGGCGCCCGTAGTCGGCGTAGGCCTGCTCGGCCACGCGGTAAGCCGCGCCGCCCAGCGGCGGCGCAACGATGCTCTCGCTCGCGTGCGCGGTACCCTGCGCGAATGCGATGCACGCCACGCAAGCCCGAACCATGAGGCGGACCGGCGGCATCAGCGGCATCACGCACGCCGGTACCCTGTGCGCCGAACGCTCTGCACGAAAACGCATCGGGCCGCTCATACCATCACTCCCGCGGGTCCGCTCGCACGACGCTGTTCTTCGATGACGCGCTCGATCGCCTCACGCGAAACGACACCGCGCGCGACCATGAAATCGCCGATGCGGCCGTGCCGATCGGGCAGGTAATCGGTCAGCGCGGCTTCGAACGCTTGCCGGCGCACGTAGCCGCGCTCGATGAGCAAGTCGCCGATAAGCGGCACGCTCGTCGCACGTCTCGGTCCGGCCTGGCGATCGTCGCGTGCGCGCTCCTCCACTCCGGCATTCGTCACGCCGCGCAAATACCGCAGCCCGAATGCAATCTCCCCTTCGCGCACGATTCTCTGCTCGACGGCTCGGCCAAGCTGGGCCTCGATCTGAGCCATCAACGCATCGCCGAGCGGACTCGCCGTCAGCACGACGGCATGGCCTTGCGCATCGATGCCTTGCGGCAAGATGCGATAACGGACGATCGTATCGAGCGGCAACTGCGCACGATGCCGTTCGAGCGCCACGCCATCGAGCACGCCGCGCCCGAGATCGCTCTGGAAAGCGATCGCTTCCGCGAGCGTCTCGTCGTCGAGCCAGCCCTTGGCCATCAGCACGCGCCCAAGCGGCGCCTCACGCGCATGCGCTTCGTCGAGCGCGCTTTGAAGCTGGCCGGCGTCGATCGCCTGCCACGAGATCAACAGTTCGCCAAGCCGCTGCCGTCGCTCCTGCAGCCCATCGGCCGATGGAAAATCGTGCATCGTCTTGTCCCAGGCGAGCCGCTTGCCCGTGACGGCGTGCACGAGAAAGAGCCGCCACGCGCGCATCACGGCCAGAAAGTTGATGAAGTTCCCGACGATCATGCGCGGCGCCGACAACACGCCGTGCTCCCACCCGTACAGACGTGTGACGAAGTACATCCGTTGCAACGTGCGCAGCATCAGCGCAACGGCATTGATCCAAAGCAGCGTGCGAAACCAAGTCGCATCGGCGAGCGGCGACGCGGCGAAAGGCGGCGCAATGCCGAGCCCTTCGGCCAACGCGAACAATAGAAACTGGACGACGAGCCCATACGCCACCATGCCGACGATGGCCGTGACCGTTCCCTTGCGATCGCGCAGCAGCAGGTAGCGATTGGCGAGCGAGCCGGAAAAGCCCGTCTGCCGCCACCCTTGCAGCCCGATGCCGAGCGTCCAGCGCGCGCGCTGCCGGTAGGACGTGCGCAGCGTGTCGGGAAAGAATTCGCGTACGCAAAGCGGCATCGTCAGCGTGAATTCGCGCACGGGACCGAAGCCGAACCACGTCTTGCGGCGCGCCGCGAACGTGACGGGAAAGCGCGCGAAGATCGACTGCATGCCGAGCTTGGCCAGCCGCGCGCCGACGTCGTAGTCCTCGGTCAGGCTCTCGGTATTGAACGGCTGATTGTTCGTCTGTGCGATCAGCGCGAGCAGCGCGCGCCGGGAGAAGCACGTGCCGACGCCGGCCGACGGCACGGCGCCGGCCAAGCTTTCGCGTACGACGAGGTCTTTCGCATGCCACTCGGCGAATTCGTCCATGTAGGTGCCCGCCACGAGCTCGAACCAATGCCGCTCGAGCGAGGCGACGGGAAGCTGGATCATGTCCTTGCGCGGCAATAGGTAGTTGAAGAACTTGAGTTCGAGCGGATGAAGCACGTCTTCGCTGTCGTGCAGCACGACGCCGGCGAACTCGATACCCGCCTCGCTCTCGTGCTTGAAAATCGCTTGAATGACCCAGTTCAGACAA
Source organism: Trinickia acidisoli (assembly GCF_017315725.1). NCBI lineage: Bacteria > Pseudomonadati > Pseudomonadota > Betaproteobacteria > Burkholderiales > Burkholderiaceae > Trinickia > Trinickia acidisoli. The sequence goes on along the minus strand of NZ_JAFLRG010000001.1, from coordinate 90,345 downwards.
TCGGCCTTGCAGGTCGGGCCGTCGTGCGGCACCTCGACGCGACGCAGTTGCCGATAGCGGCGGCGCATGCGTTCGACCTCCTCGATCGTGCGCGCATCGTTGCGATAGGTGCCGACGAAAACGATGTAGCGCCGGTAGTCGAGCACGCGCACCATATCCTCGAGCATCGCAGCGATCACGTCGTACTCGAGCCAAGCTGGCACCATGATCGCGAGCGGCTGTTCCTCGCGCTCCTGCAATTGCGCCGCCGTGAGCGCGCGGTGGCGTCGTTTCACCGTGAAATGCCGATAGAGCTCGCGCGACCAATACCAGAGATCGACGAACAAATCGTCGAGGCTCGAGACGAAGATGGCGACGGCGACCACGGCGGCCAGCAACTCCAGCACCGTGAAATAGCGGCCCATTGCATAGCCGCCGTACCAAGTCCACGCCGCGAGGTTCATTGCAGGTCGCCCTTCGCCCGGTGACGGCGGCGCTGGATACCGGCGATCGCGACGAGTGCGATCAGCAAGAGGACGATGCCCGTTGCGATCAGCCACGGCAGGCGGCGCGCGAACGGATCGACAGGCGCGTGGTCGGTCACGACCTCGCCCGGATGACGCGAATCGAACAACCGCGCAATGCCGTCCGATGCGACGAGCGCAACGTCGCCGCGCGCAAGGCGCAGCGTGGAGGGCAGGCGCGGCGCCACCGGCCCGAGCGTGCGATAGGCAATTCCCGCAGCCCCGTTCGCATGCGTCACGTCGATGACGGCCAGATTCGAGAGGCCCGATACATCGGCATAGACGCGCCCCGCCCCATCGACGAGCATCAGGCGGTCGTTGGACAGCTTCGCGCGCGCCGTCTGCTCCTCTTGCAGCGCGACGTCCATCGCCAGAAACGACCCGCTCGGCGCCGCCACCGCGCCGCTCGGCACGACCGAGAGCGTCGCCCGCGCCGGTGCGACGCCGGCCACCGCGGCCAAGCGAGCCACGCGAGGCAGCGCGTGCGTCGCATCGTCGAGATAGGCGGCGGGCACAACCACGTCCGCCGTCGTCGCGAAGCGCGCGAGCAATCCGATGAAGTCGTCATCGGTCGAAGTGCGGACGAGCGTCAGATGGCTCGTGGGAAGGATCGCGACTGGGTAACCCTGCGAGCGCGCCTCGCAGTCGCCGTCCGGACGACGCTGGAAGACGACGCGCAAAGTGTTGGTCGGCGCGAGCGCGTAACGCGGCACGTGCGCGGCGATACGCTGCGGCTTGCCGCCGTCGTCGAGCATCTTCGAGCCGATCAGCACGCCGTTGAAATAGATCGATGCGATGTTGCCGTCGCCCCGCGGCGTGGGGGCGGCCGCGACATCGAGCACGACCTCGTCGGGTAGCTTGCCGTTTGCCGCGACGGCCGCGAGATCGAAGCCCGCGTCCCATACCGCGCGGCCCACCACGTCGAGCGTACGCGGCTCGCCGCCCAGCGCCGACAACGCGATCTTGTCGACATCGGCGCCCGAGGCATCGTCGAATCGGTGCACGACGTAACGCTCGGCGACCCCGATCGGCCGCCAGTCGCGCGCGAGCGCTTGCGCGGCCACGCGGTCGCCGACGACGATCGCCGTTTCCCCCGGCAAATGCGCGATGCGCACCTCGCCCGCTGCCAGCGGGCTCGTGATCGGTGCGTAAGTGCGTGCGCGCCACGCGTCGAAGGCCGCCGCGCCAGCGGGCGAGACTGCGTCGATCTGCAGGCGCAGCGCATCGAGCGCGGTGTTCGCTTGCTGGCGCAACGCATCGTCGGCGACGACGACGTCCGGCGCGAAAGCGCTCGACGGCGCCGTCGATGCGAGGACCAACGACGCCCCCACCTGTGCCTCGTCGGCAAGCGTGACGCTGCCGCTGCCGGCGAGCGCCGCGAATGCGGGCACGTTGCGCAGCGCGGCGGGCACGTCGGCTGCATCGACTGCGATCGTATCGCCGACCTTCGGCCAGGTGCGCACGATCGGCCGCCGCCCCTCGCGCTCCATCAGCGTGTGAAGGCGCCAAGCCGTGTCGAAGGCCGGCTCGCCGATGCGCGTCCCCGAGATCGCAATCACGGGCGCGGCCGGCAACGCGCTCCATGCGGTGGGCACGTCGGTGACGGCGCCCGAATCGAAGCGATATGTCAGCCGCGAACTCGGTGCGACGCGCAGCACGTTGCCGATGGCCGTCTGATCGGTGCAACGCCGATCGTCGATGACCGACGACCATTGCAGCCCTACCCGCACGAAGCCGCTTGCGCGCGGCGATCCGTCCACGCCGACGCTCGCTTGGGCGTCGCCCTGCGGCTCCCCGAAGCCGCGCGCGAGCACGGGTGCGCCGTCGAGCGACACGAGCATCGTCTCGCGACCGCCGTCGGCATGCAGATAGGCGCCGTCGATTTGCAGCGTCGCGCCGGCGATCGGCAGGCTCGCGGGCACCGGCACATACAGTTCCTGGCGCGCGTCGGGCGCGGACAGCACGAGCGGGTCGCGGATGCCGAGATCGGCGAGCGATACGCTGCGCGTAATCATCCGGTGCTCGCCCAGGTGCGCGAAGACATCAGCCATACCGCCCGCGGCAGTGTCGGCCGCGACGGCGTGCACATGATGGGCGAGCAGCAAGACGGGCGCGGCGCACAGAGCGAATCGAAGGCGCGCGACAGCGCGCGTGGAGGGAACGAGCATCACGGTCTACCAAGTTGAATACGCGAAGTTGAAAGAATGGCTGGCGGTCGCTGAAAGACGCGTACGCCGCGGCTTGTCGTTAGATCGGCGCGGCGGCCTCGGCCACCTGGGTCGATATCGAGCGCTCGCTCTGCCGCGCGATGCCGGCAAACTCGTCGAACGGCCGGCCGACGATCGCGGCGACGATGCGCTGCGCCGCGCGACCGTCGCCGTAGGGGCTGATCGGTGCGCGCGCAGCAACGCCTGCGCGGCGCTCGGCGAGCAGCGCGCGCACGCCTTCGACGATCGCATCGGTGCGGGTGCCGACGAGCCGCACGGCGCCGGCCTCGAGCGCTTCCGGTCGTTCGGTGACGTCGCGCATGACGAGCACGGGCTTGCCGAGTGCAGGCGCCTCCTCTTGGACACCGCCCGAATCGGTCAACACGATCGTTGCGCGTTGCATGAGCCGAACGAAGCCGAGATAGTCGAGCGGTTCGATCAGATGCACGCCGGGCGTAGCGCCGATGCGAGCGCGCGCGGGCGCGCGCACGTTCGGATTCAGGTGGACGGGATAGACGATCTGCGCATCGCCGCTGCGTGCGAGCTCGTCGAGCGCCGCGCAGATCGCGGCGAAGCCTTCGCCGAAGCTCTCCCTGCGATGGCCCGTCACGAGCACGATCGGTTTTGCGTCGTCGAGTGCGGGCAGCCGGGCATCGAGCTTGGCGCGCAACGATGCATCGGCATCGATACACGCCGTCGTCGCGTAGAGCGCGTCGATGACGGTATTGCCGGTCACGACGATACGACCCTGCAGCGACTCGGCCGCGAGATTGGCCTTCGCGCTTTGCGTGGGCGCGAACATGAGGTCGCTGATCGCATCGACGATGCGGCGATTCATCTCCTCCGGCCACGGGCTCGTCAAATCGCCCGTCCGTAGACCCGCTTCGACGTGAGCAATGGGAACGCGCCGATGAAACGCGGCCAGCGCCGCGGCGCAGGCCGTCGTCGTATCGCCGTGGACGAGCACGTAATCGGGGCGCTCTTGCGCGAGCACGTCGTCGAACGAGAAGATCAGCCGCGACGCGAGACCGTTCAGCGTTTGATTGGCCGTCATCAATGCGAGGTCGTACCGCGGCCGGATATCGAACAGCTCCAGCACTTGCTCGAGCATCGACCGGTGTTGACCGCTCACGCACACGATCGATTCGATGCCGGGCGTGTCTTCGAGCGCCTTGACGACGGGCGCCATCTTAATCGCCTCGGGGCGCGTGCCGAAAACGGACAAGATCTTCGATGCCATCTGTGATTCCCCGTGAATTGCTTATGTGTCGGCGCGCTCGTACCGCGCTCGCTCATGAATTCGGTGCTCCACTTGGCGACGGCGACGGCGCCGACGACAAGCTGGTCATACCGATCGGCTCGCATAGACGGCATTGATCGGACGATTTAAAATCACGCCGAAATAACGATGCCGAGCAATCGCGCCGGAGAGGAATTTTCTGAATTTTCAGGGGCGATCATACAAACAATTGTTAAATTATTTGTAAACAAATATCAATTCAGACTGAGATATCAATACGCAAACGGTTTACCGCCACTGGCACGTCAGCGGTTGTCGTGTATTTGCGACACATCGCACTCAGATCGAATATCGATATTTCGATCGATGAGAAAAACTGAGAATTATATTTCTCAAAAATTATCAAATTCTTTTAATTCACTTGACATACAAAACTAATAAAAGCACCGCGCGCGCATTAGAGAGAGATCGAAGGGGAATCGAAAATGACCGCGCAATCGATTGCGCGCCGTGCCTTAGCACGGCATGCCGATGCCGTAGTGCGTGCCTTCCATTTCCGGCGACCGGGTCAATTCGCACATCAAGTTCAGCCGTTTGCCGTCGAGTTCGGTATTCGGATCGTAGCTGTCTTTGCCGTGCATCCAGGCGAGGTACTCGACACCCTCGTCACGGATCGTGATCGTCTGATGCACCATCGGCTGCGACGCAATGAGCCGCCGCAACCAGGCAGCGCGCTGGATTGCCGGAAATCGAAAAGCGCCGTCCGCACCGGTTATCGTCCGCTGCACGGGATTCTTGTCTTCGCGCAGCGACCACACCGCTTTCTGCACGAGTTCGGCGCCGACAACGGGTTTGCCGTCCTTTAAGACAACACCGCTCACTTCGGGAAAAAGAACGAGCCGATCGAAGGCGCCCAAAGCTTTGTCTCCTCGTACGATGGACACGAACGCGGCAAGCATAAACCGAAAAATGGGGAGCGCTTGCAGGGGAGGCGCTCGCCCGCACCGCGACGCTTCCTACGAGGCGGGGCCGCCTGCTCGCGGCATTGGCGGCGCGGCCTCGTGACAGCGCGTCGTCCGATATTTGCCTTATCCCGCAGCGATTCGAACAAATGCGTTTACGGTCGTGTTGCCGCGCTCCGCGTAGTTCGCTTCGGACGTGAGCTTGCTCACGCACGGGACGCCCTCACTCATCCAATCGTCAACCATGGTTTACATATTCGTAATCCCTGGACTACACTTCAGATGCTGAACATCCGAACAACCGAGGTATTCGACGCGTGGTTCGATGGCCTGCGCGATCGCATGGCCAAGCGCCGCATTCAGGCGCGTATCGACCGGCTAGCAATGGGTAATCCGGGGGATTGGAGATCCGTGGGCGCACCCATTACCGAGCTGCGCATCGATCATGGCCCGGGCTACCGCGTCTACTACGTGCAACGCGACACGATGTTGGTCGTTCTGCTGTGCGGCGGCGATAAGTCGTCGCAAGGCGTCGATATCCGGACCGCCTTCAACATGCTCAGCTACCTGGATTGGGAGTGATTCGCTATGGAAAAGGTCAAAACCCGGCCCTGGGATTCGGCCGCTCATCTGAAGACGGAAGAGGATGTCGCCGAATACTTTGACGCCTGTCTAGTTGAGGGCGGCGACGATCCGGCCTTTATCGCACACGTACTCGGCGTGATCGCACGTGCTCGCGGCATGTCGCAGGTCGCCCGCGATGCAGAGATCTCACGCGAAGGGTTGTACAAAGCGTTGTCCGCCGAAGGCAATCCTAGCTTCGGCACCATCCTGAGGGTCATCAAAGCGCTCGGGCTGCAATTGCATGCCACAAGGGCCTCTGCTTGATCGACACCTGGGAACCTTGCGAACACACCAAATCACAGCGTCGCCACTGCGGTGCGCACACGGCGTTGCCGCGCGCCCGAAAGCAAGTTCCCCCGCCACTCACTACAATAGCGGGTGACAGTTTCATGCCGGCCGTCGAGCGAAGGACCCGTTCGGTGCCGCCCCCTTTCGACGCCGTGATGACTCCCAATATCCCCAACCGCTTTGCCACGCCCTTGCCGCCCCACAATTCGCCGCGCTTCCTGCTGATCCTGATTTGCCTGTTCGCATCCGCGGGGCAACTGGCGATCGACATCTACGTACCGGCGCTGCCCGCGATGGCGCACTACTTTGCGATCTCACCGCAGGCGATCCAATCGAGCGTGTCCGGTTACATGGCCGCCTATGCGCTCGGTCAACTCATGTTCGGCCCGATCTCCGACGCGTATGGACGCAAGCGCGTGCTTGCCTTCGGCCTCATCGCCTACACGATCGGCTGTGCGCTGTCGCTCGTCGCGACGAACCTCGAAACGTTCATCCTCGCGCGGTGCCTGCAGGGTTTCGGTATCGCCGCGACGAACTTGCTTGCCAAGGCGATCATTACCGATTCGTTCGCCGGGCAGGCATTGATGCATGCGTTCACCTACATGTCGATCGCATGGGGGCTCGCACCGATCGTCGCCCCCGTGATCGGCGCGCATCTGCAGACATGGTTCGGCTGGCACGCGTGTCTCGTGTTTTTGCTCGTCTATTCGCTCGTCATGTGGGGCGTACTCTGGCGTTATCGCGAGACGCTGCAATCGCCGGTGCATTTGGAGCCGCGCACGCTCGCGCGGAACGCAAAGCTGGTGCTGTCGAGCCCTGTTTTCCAAAGCTGCTTTCTCGCGCAAGGGATCTGCTACAGCATCCTGCTCGTATTCAATATCGTCGGGCCGTTCATGGTCCAGAGCACGCTGCATAAACAACCGACCTACTTCGGCTATCTCGCGCTCGGGATCGGTTTCATGTACTTCCTCGGCGGGCTCTCCAATCGTCTCCACGGCCCGCGGCTGCCTAGCGCGGAGACGCGGCTGCGTGTCGGGGCGTGGGTGATGGTGGTGGCGTCGATCACGATGCTCGTGCTCGCGTCGACGATCGGCCTGCGCGTATGGACGCTCGCTACGCCGGTGCTCGTGATGGGTCTTTGCGCCGGCACGATGTATCCCACGCTGATGGCCAAGGGCAATTCGCTGTTCCCCCATATCGCGGGCTTGACGAGTGCGATTCTCGGCTGCGCGCTGCTACTCGTCTCCTCGGCGATGATGGGGCTGGCCGGCTTCGTCTCGGTGCGCACGCTGCTGCCGCTCGCGGTGTTCTTCGTGATTCTCGCCGTCACGGTTGTCGTCGTGGTCACGAAACTGCTGCGGCACCTGTCGCAATTGGAAGGCGAGCACGTCGCTCGCGACAAAGCCAACGTTTCTGCGGCCTGACCCACGCGCCTTCGCGTTGACGGAAGGCAAACACCCTCATCATGGGCTACGGTCCGAATTCGGAAACGAAGCCTTGGTGAGACGAAGATGGGTGATTCGCGGATCGATTCGAATAATGCCGATGCCATCTCGCCGGGCGCTTCCGAATCCTCTTCGTCTTCGTCGCCTAAGTCGGCCGACCCTTCCAGCGGTAATCAAAACCCTGGGTGTCTGAACGATCTCATGGGTATCGGAACTCGTACCCGCCCGCGGGTGCGAGCCGACGTTTCTCGGGGAGGCGCTGCCGCGCTCGAAGCGCAAGTAGGCCAGGTAAGCACTCCCGCGGAATTCGACGCGGTGCTGCAGCAGATCAGCCGAACCAAGGATGTCCCCTCGCGGCGTGATCTCTTGGCATCGCTATCGAACCGAATCGCCAAACTGCCGGCCTCCACGCGAACGGACGCGTTCGACAGCGTGCTCGATCAAATCGCGCGGCTACCCGTTGACCATCGCAGTCAGCCCTTGGCCGAACTCCTGAGCGGGATGGAGCATCTCTCGCATTTCCGGCTGCTGCCGACATTCAACCGCGCCCTCGACCAAATCGGACGACTGCCGGTTGACCATCACAGCGAACCCTTGACCACGCTCGCAAGGGAAATAAAGCGGCTCCAGGATGCGCACCGCCCGCCGGCGATCGGCCGCGTCTTCGCTCGGATGGAGCAATTGCCTATCGAATATCGCAGTCAGCCCTTGGCCGCGCTCGCACGCGAGATAGATTGGCTCCCGTATGCTCACCAGCAACCCACGTTCAACCGTGTCCTCGCTGAGGTTGGACAACTGCGCGCTGAGCATCGCGGCGAACCCTTGGCCGCGCTCGCAGACAGCATCGGGGGGCGGCCGATCGCCGAGCGGCTATCGGCATTCGATCGCATTTTCAATCAGGCCAGATCGTTGCCCGCCGAACGTCACGGCCAACTCTTGGGAACGCTTGCCTTTGCGGTCGGAGAGCTACCGGCCGACGAACAGCAACCGGCGCTCGGCCGCATTGTTCGCGCGGCTAGGGACCTGCCTGAGGCGCATCGGGCCAAGCTCGTAGGAACACTCGCCGATGCGATCGGATCGCTGGCGCCCCCTGAGCGGATGCAGGCGTTCGACGACGCTTTTAACGCGGCTAGCGACCTGCCCGAGCAACAACGCGGCGAGCCCCTCCGAGCGCTCGCCGATGTGATCGGGGCGCAACTGGACCCCGAGCGGGTGCCGGCGTTCAACGCGCTCGCGGGTCAGGCCGAACGACTGCCGGCCAATCTCCGCGGCCCGCTCTTGGCCGCGCTCGCAAACAGGATCACGTTGCTGCCGGGCGCCGGACATCTGCCGGCATTTCGTCGCATTTTGAATCAGGCCGAGTCACTTCCCGCGCAGGATCGTAGCCGCGTTCTGACCATACTCACCCACGAACTCGATAGATTGCCGCGCGCCGAACAATTGCCGGCATTCGACGACATCTCGGATCAGGCTGCGCAATTGCCCGCCGAGCACAGCAACGCCCCTCTGGCGGCACTCGCGAGCAGCCTCTCGTTCCTTCGATCGATCACAGACCGGCGCATGGCAAAAATCCGGTTGGCGGAACTCGGGCATCGCGTGACATAAACACCGGTTGTCCGTCTTTCCGAGAATCGCAAGCGCTCGCGAATCAGGCTCAAACAGCGACGACGCGTAGGGACTGGCAACGAGGTCAAGCGCAGAGCTTCGCGCTCGCTAGGCGATTCAAGCTAGCCCCTTGCTCGGCCGCCTGTATCACCAACGCGCGATGCGCCTGCGGCGGAATCCGAACTTTGAACTCGCCGCTGTAGGTACGATCGGCGATCGGCTCGAGTACGCAGGATCACCGAGAAGTGAACACGAGCGACGCCTGTCCGCTTGGTTTCGGACGCTTTCCGCGTCGACGGCGCCCTTGGCATGCAGCCTTCCTTGCGGCAAATCGCAAGTGCCCCCAACCAACAAACAGGGGAAATAACAGGGGAAATGACGCCCGAAACCATTTCTGCGGCTTGAGGCACAAGGCTTCGTGTTGACAGAAGGCGAACCCCATCCGCGCGCGCTACGGTCCGAATGACGCAATGAAACTTTGGCCAAACGAAAATGGATATCCCGCCGATCAATCCTAGTGACGCCATCCCGCCCGGCCCCCCCGGATCCGCCTCGCCCGTTCCGCCGCGTCGGCCGCTCGCTCCTTCCGGCGGCGACGCAAGCGCTGGGCGTTTGAGCGGTCTCGTTAATGTAGTGAGAGGTCGATTGGCGTCAGCCCATATCCACCCGCGGGTACGAGTCAATGCGCCTCAAAAGGAAGATGCCGTCGCGCTCGAAGCACGCGTCGACCAGATAAGCACGCCAAAACAGTTCGACGAACTGCTTGCGCAGATCGCCCTGATTGAGCGTGCTCCCTTGCGGCGCGATCTCCTGACGCTCCTGTCGAAGCGGATCGTCGAGTTGCCGGAATCCAAGCGCAGTCGGGCGTTCGACAGCATCGCCGCCCACATCGAGCAACTGCCCCTTGACCATCGCAGCCAACCCTTGGATGAGTTGGCATACACGATAGGGTGGCTTCCGAACGGCCAGCGGCTACCGGCATCCAACCGTCTCCTCGGTCAGGTCGAGCAGTTGCCGGTCGAGGATCGCAGTCAGCCCTTGAAGGAACTCGCCCGCCACATAGGATCGCTCCCGGCAGGCAAGCGGTTGCAGACATTCGATCATGTCTTCGCTCAAACAGAACAACTGCCTCCCGAGCATCGCAGTTCGCCCTTGGCTGCGCTCGCAAGAGAGATGGAGTCGCTCCCGAGTGCCCATCGCCTGCCGGCGTCGGTCCGCATCTTAGGTCAGATCGAGCAACTCCCCATCGAACATCGCAGTAAGCCCTTGGCCGCACTCGCACGCGAGATAGGACAGTTCTCGGATGCCGGGCGGCTGCCGATGTGCAATCGCATCCTCGCCCAACTCACGCGACTGCGCACCGAACACCGCGCCGAACCCTTGATTGCGCTCGCAGACAGTCTTCGGGCGTTGCCCGCCATCGAGCAGCAGCCGATGTTCGACCGGATTTTCATTCAGAGTCGAGCGTTGCCCGCCGAACCTCGCAGCCGGCTCTTGGATTCCCTCGCCTTTGAGATTAGGGCGCTACCGGAAGCCGAACGGCCGCCAGCGTTCGACCGAATTTCCAACGAAACTGAACGCCTGCCCGCGGAGCATCGCGGCGAACCGTTGCGGATGCTCGCCCACGTGGTCGATCAGCTACCGGACTCCAAGCAGATGCCGGCATTCGACTACCTCGCGGGCCAGGCCGAGCGATTGCCGGCAAGGGACCACGGCCAACTCTTGGCCGCGCTCGGACGCAGGATCGCGTGGCTGCCAGGCGCCGGGCGTCAGTCAGCGCTCAACCGCATCGTGGATCAGACGGTGCGCCTCCCGGTCGAGGATCGTATCGATACGCTGACCATGCTCGCCGACCAACTCAGGCAATTCCCGTACGCGGAATCGGCAGGCCGCATCTTGGACCAGACTGCACAGCTACCTGCCGAGTATCGCCGCGAGCCGCTAGCTGCGTTCGCGCGCAATCTCAAGTACCTGTACCTCCCGCCGGAAGCCCAACGCGCGGTAAAAGATCGGTTGGCGGAGTTAGGACACCCGGTGGCGTAGCGCCTTACCGCACCGAGACCCCATCTTCCCCGCCGGGCGCCATTGCACTATCCACCTCGCGCGGAAAGCGCAAAGTAAATTCGATCCATCCGTCGGGCGAGCAATCGGCCGACACGCTTGCGCCGTGCAGATGCATGATGGCCTGCACGATCGACAAACCGAGCCCGCTCGATTCGGTGAACTCGCTGCGGGCCGCGTCGCCGCGATAGAAGCGGTCGAACAGGCGCGCGAGTTCGTCGCGCTCGATGCGTGGCCCGCGATTGCCAATGACGATGCACGCACCCGTTTCGTCCGAATGCCCGCGCATTCGCACTACTGTGCCCGCTTCGGCGTAACGCACCGCGTTGACGACGACGTTGCCGAGCGCTCGCCGGCACATGATTGCGTTCGCAACCATTTCACCCGTAGCATCGATTTGGAACGTGATATGCCGCTCGTCCGCAATGCCGTCGAAGTATTCGGCGATTGCCTCGAGTTCGTCGCGAATATCGATGCGCTCGCGATCGATACGTTGCGGTCCATGATCCGCCTGTGCGAGAAACAGGATGTTTTGCGCAATGCGCGCAAGCCGCTCGAGTTCTTCCAGATTCGATTCGAGCACGTTGCGATACTCCGCGGTGCTGCGTTCGTGCGCGAGCGTCACTTGTGTCTCACCGATCAGCACACCGATAGGTGTGCGCAACTCATGCGCGAGATCGGCGGAGAACTGCAATAAGCGCGCGTAACCATGTTCGAGACGATCGAGCATCGCATTGAACGATGCGGCGAGGCTTTGCAACTCCGTCGGCGCGCGCGCCACTTCGAGTCGCGCCGACATGCGGTTCGGCGAAATTTCCGCAGCCTTGTCGGCCATCGATCTCAAGGGCATCAGCCCGCGGCTCGTGACCCAATAGGCAAGCGCGAGCGTGATCAGCACCGCGCAGATGACCGTAATCCAGACCCGAGTGAGATACACCGACAGCACGCGCGCTTCTTGCGTCATCACATGGGCGGCGATGATCTGCACCACCTCGCCGCTATTGCCGATTTGCGCTTGCGCGGCAACCCAGCGCATGCGGATGCCGTCGGGGCGCTTCCCCTCATACAGCGCGTCGAGCCCGACATGCTGCGCAATCGGCACGATACGGAACGGCGGCAGCGCCATGTGGTCCGGATTCACGTCGATGAACGGCGTCGAACCCGGACGCCTGAAAATGATGACGTCCTGGCTGTCGCCGAGCATCGTCTCGAAGAGCCTGGGCCGTGCTTCGATTTCCTTGATCGTATAAAGATCGTGCAGCAGCGAGCGAAAATGCTCGACGCGGGCGATCAATTGATAGTCGGCGCGCGTGGACAATGCGCGGTTGGTTGCGTGATACAGCGCCGCCCCCACCATGCCGACCACCACGCAGACGATCACGGCAAACGATAACGCGATGCGAACCGCAAGCGAACGCGCAGGCCGTCTCAAGAATCTTCTCCAAACGAATAGCCGATGCTGCGCACCGTGTGAATCAGCTTGAGATCGAACGGATTGTCGATCTTCGCGCGCAAACGCTTCACCGCGACATCGACCACGTTCGTGTCGCTGTCGAAGTTCATATCCCACACTTCCGATGCGATCAGCGTGCGCGAAAGCGCTTCGCCTTGTCGCTTGCAAAATAGATGCAGCAGTGCAAATTCCTTATTGGTCAGCGTAATGTCGATGCCCTTTCTGGTCACCTTGCGGCGTAAGATGTCGACGTGCAGATCAACGATTTGAAATGTGTCCGATTCGCGCATGACGCCACGCCTGAGCAACGTGCGGATGCGCAAGACGAGTTCGGTGAAGGAGAACGGTTTGACGAGGTAATCGTCGGCGCCCAATTCGAGGCCATGAATGCGGTCCGTCACATGATCGCGCGCCGTCAGAAAAATGACAGGCAAGTCACGTTTCGCGCGCAGTGCCGACATGATTTGCCATCCGTCGATGCCGGGCAACATCACGTCGAGCACGATCAACTCGTACGGGTTCGCAAGCGCCTGATGCAGACCGTCCGTGCCGTTGCGCGCGAGATCGACCTGATAGCCGGACTCCGTGAGTCCCTTCTTCAGATAATCGCCGGTCTTGCGGTCGTCTTCGATCACGAGGATGGTCATGCTGGCGCCGTCCTGATTGCACTAGCGACATTTTAGCGACGGCATGCGCGATCCCCGCGATAAATGACAAAAAAGTCATCGACGGGTCATCGAGCGATCAGCGCCGCCTCATTACCATGCCAAGCGTTTAGGCTCGATCGAACGCGAGGCATGGCGTGCAAAAGCAAACGCAAACGCATCAAACCATCCAGCCGCTCTGGCTGCGCGTCACACACTGGATCAATGCGCTCGCCATTCTCATCATGGCGACGAGCGGCTGGCAGATCTATAACGCATCGCCGATCTTCAAGACCCTGACGTTTCCGTCCGCCGTCACGCTGGGCGGCTGGCTCGGCGGCGCGATTCAGTGGCATTTCGCGGCGATGTGGCTATTGGCCGCGAACTTCATCGTCTATCTCTCGATGAATATTGCGACCGGGCGATTACGGCGCCGCATGTTTCCGCTGCACCTCAAGCGCGTCTTCGGCGATGCGTACGCCGCGCTGCGCGGCAAGCTCGGCCACGACGATCTCACGCACTACAACGCCGTGCAGAAGGCCGCGTACCTCGCGGTGATCTTGGACCTCTCGATCGTGATTCTCTCGGGACTCGTCGTGTGGAAATCGGTGCAATTCCCGCTGCTGCGCACGCTGATGGGAGGCTACGACAACGCCCGCGTCGTGCACTTCTTCGGCATGAGCTTTTTGGTTGCGTTCTTCGTGGTGCACGTCGCGATGGTTGCGCTCGTGCCGCGCTCGCTTCTGACGATGATACGCGGGCGCTAGGGCCTCGCTTGCCAAGGAACCTTCAACGATGTCGCGCAAACTCCTCGAATCCAGACCCGACGCCGATCTCATCATCAAAGACGCGGCAAAGGAATTAAAGGCGCCCGCACGCCGCTTATTCGGCAAGCGCATTCTTTCGCTTGGCGGCCTAGCGATGCTGTCCGGCTGCAGCATCAGCGACGACAAGTCGATCGACGCGATGCTGCGCAAGATCTCATCGTTCAACGACGATGCACAGGCATTCCTGTTCGATCCGAACAAGCTCGCGCCAACCTATCCCGAGTCGATGATCACGCGACCGTTTCCGTTCAACGCGTTCTACGACATCGATGAAGTCCCCGAAGTCGATCCGTCGACCTACAAGCTGACGATCGGTGGGCTCGTGAAAGGCAAGCGCGTGTGGACGCTCGACGAACTGCATGCGATGCCGCAGGAAAGCCAAATCACACGACACATCTGCATCGAAGGTTGGAGTGCGATCGGCAAGTGGGGCGGCGTGCGCTTCGCACGTTTCCTCGCACGCGCAGGGGCCGACACGAGCGCGAAGTATGTCGCCTTCCACTGCGCGGACAACTATTCGACGAGCATCGACATGCCGACTGCGCTTCACGCGCAGACGCTGCTCACGCTCACCTACGACGGCCAGATCCTGCCGCCGAAATACGGCTTCCCCATGAAGCTGCGCATGCCGACCAAGCTCGGCTACAAGAATCCGAAGCACATCGTCGCGATCACCGTTACCAATGAATACCCGGGCGGCTATTGGGAGAACCAGGGCTACAACTGGTTCGGCGGTTCATGACGAGCGCACCTCACGCCTACTCACGCTCGCCCCACCTTCGACAAAACAAGGAGATCCCATGTCGATTCGAATCAAACTCGCCGTCAGCGTTATGACGCTTTCGCTTGCATCCGTGGCATTGGCTCAAGCGCCGGCCAAACCGGCGCGCATCCGCGGCGACATCGTTTCGCTGTCCGGCGACACGCTCACCGTGCATCGTCGCAGCGGCGACACCGTCAAGATCGCCGTGAAGGCCGACACCCCCGTCACTGCACTCAAGAACATCAAGTTGCAGGACATCAAGCCGGGCTCGTTCGTCGGCACGGCGGCGATGACCGGCGTCGACGGCAAGCTCACCGCGACCGAAGTGCTGGTGTTCCCCGAATCCGCGCGCGGCACGGGCGAAGGCCACTACGCGTGGGATCTGGGCCCGAACAGCTCGATGACCAACGCGAACGTCGATCAGGTCGTGCAAGGCACCAGCGGCCGCGATCTGAAGCTCTCGTATAAAGGCGGCTCGAACGCGGTCACGGTGCCGGAAAACGTGCCGATCGTGACCTTCGCGCCCGCCACGCATGACGACCTGTTGCCCGGCAAGCAGGTGTTCGTCGTCGCGAGCCCGGCAGGCTCAGGCTATGCCGCGCAACGCATCGTGGTGGAAAAGGATGGGGTGAAACCGCCGATGTAAGTAAAAAGGCGCAGCGTACGTCGCGAATGACCTTCCGCGGCGTACGCATGGATTGACGAGCGTTGCCGGCAATATCCACCGTCGGCGATGAGGGAAGTACTGCCGGTGGAGCATCAACGGCCGTCGTGCCCGAAAGCGCGGCAGCCCCGCGCAGCATTTCTGCGGCTTGAGACACAAGGCTTCGTGTTGACGGAAGGCGAACGACATCCGCGTGCGCTACGGTCCGGATTCCACAACGGAACCTTGGTCAGACGAAAATGGCTAGTTGGCGGATTAACTCTAGTGATGCCACTGCGCCCGGCATCCCCGAATCGCCCCCTTCCGTTTCGCAGCGTCGCCTGCCCGTTCCGACCGATAGCAGCCCGAACGCTGGGCCACTGAGCCGTCTCCTTGGCGGGTCGATTAGAGGGAGACTTGCATCGACCAACGCCCGCCGTCCGGGGCTGGTCGACGTTCCTCGGAAAGAAGATGCCGCCCCGCTTCAAGCGCGTGTCAGTCAAGTACGCACGCCAAGACAATTCGACGAACTGCTCCAGCAGATTGAGCCGATCGAGGATGCTCCTTCGCGGCGCATCCTCCTGACGTCCCTATCGAAGCGAATCCGCGAACTGCCGGAATCCAAGCGCAGTCGGGCATTCGACAGTATCGCCGCCCAAATCGAACTGCTGCCCCCCGACCATCGCGCCCAACCCTTGGAAGAGCTTACCTACGCGATAGGAGGGCTTCCGAATGGCAAGCAGCCGTCCGCGGCCCATCGCGTCTTCGGTCAGATCGAGCCACTGCCCGCTGAACAGCGCAGTTGGCCGTTGGAAGCACTGTCGCGCCACATAGGACTACTCCCAGCCGGCAAGCGCCAGCAAACGTTCGACAGTGTCTTCGCTCAAGTCGAACAACTGCCCCCTGGTCATCGCGGCTCCCCCTTGGCCGCGCTCGCAAGAGAGATAAGGTCGCTTCCGGTTGCCCATCGGTTAACGGCGTTCACCCGCGCCTTGGATCAGGTTGAGCAACTGCCGTTCGAAAATCGCAGTGAGCCCTTGGATGCCCTTGCACGCGCGATAGGGCATTTAGTGCAAGCCACGGATGCCGATCGGCTGACGGCATTCGGCCGCGTCGCCCATCACGCTATCCAACTGCCCCTTACTCATCGCGGCGAACCCTTGGCCGGCCTCGCAGCCGGTATTGACGAATCGATGCCGGTCACCGCGCGGCTGCCGATGTTCGAACGGATTTACGCTCAGGCCGAACCGTTGTCCGCCGAATCGCGCAGCCGACTCCTGGATGCCCTGGCTTTTGCGATCAGGGCACTACCGGAAGCTGAACGATCGGCAGCGTTCGACCGGATTTCCGGTGCGGTTGAACACTTGCCTGCGGAGTATCGCCGCGAGCCGCTCAAGGCGCTCGCTCACACGATCGAGCAATTGCCGGACTCCGAGCGGATACCGGCATTCAACCGCCTCGCGGATCAGCCCGAGCGATTGTCGACGAAGGATCACGGCCGGCTCTTGGGCACGCTCATGCGCAAAATCGTGCTGCTGCCGGACGCAGGGCATCAGCCTGCATTCGATCGCGTCTTCGATCAGATCGCGCGACTTCCCGCCGAGGATCGTATCCGTCCTCTGACCGCGCTCGCCGACGAGCTCGAGCGATTCCCGCACGCGGAACTGGCGCGGCAAATCTTGGACCTGGCTCGGCGGCTACCGCCTGAGTATCGCGGCAGGCCCCTTGCCGCGTTCGCGCGCACTGTGCAGTACCTCCCGATCGATGCCCAACGCGCGGCAAGAATTCAGTTGGCGAAATTACGGCGCGCGACGACATAGATGCGAGACGCGCCAGCTCTTTGTGTAGCGTCCCCGCCGAGGTCCCCGTCCGCCGTGCGATCTCACGGACGTGATATTGCAATTCGGGCTGGAGGAGCAAGAGCCCCAACACGCGCCGACGGTAGTCGCTGAAAAGAAGGGTGAATCGCGATTCAAGCATATTTGGCTACACATGCAGCCTAATTTGCGACACACGGCAAGATTCGCGGTTTGGCCTGCCCAACCGTAACCGCCCTCGGCTTTTTGAGTGTGGAGCGCTCGCCTATCGGTGAGCAAACGACGGAGGGCCAGCATGAAGGGAGAGCAGCCTACATACGCCGACGACGATCACGGCCTTCGCCCGATCGGTATATCCCATTGACATATCCCAAGAAGCTCATCGTGGAACAAGGCGCCATCTTTAAAAGTAACCGCAGCCAGGCGGTACGCCTCCCAAAATCCGTGGCGCTTCCCGACGATGTAAAACGGGTCGACGTGGTGGCCATCGGTCGCACCCGCATACTCACCCCTGCCGGGGAATCCTGGGATAGCTGGTTTGATGGCGAAGGCGTCAGCCCGGACTTCATGTCCACGCGCAACCAGCCCGCCGATCAGGAGCGTGAGGCGTTCTGATGCTCAAGTACATGCTCGACACGACCATTTGCATCTTCACCATCAAGAACAAGCCCAATGAGGTTCGCGAGGCATTCAACCGCCACCATGGTCAACTCTGCATCAGCACAGTGACCTTGATGGAATTGATCTATGGCGCGGAGAAATCCGCGTCGCCGGAAAAAAATCTGGCTGTCGTCGAGGGTTTTGCGGCTCGCCTAGACGTCCTGAGTTACAACCACGAGGCGGCCGCGCATAGTGGGCAACTCAGGACCGAGCTAGGAAAAAATGGCAAGCCGATTGGCCCCTACGATCAGATGATTGCAGGGCACGCCCGATCCCAAGGCCTGATTTTGATAACGAATAACCTTCGCGAGTTCGAGCGAGTACCTGGTCTACGGGTTGAAGACTGGGTGCACGCGGGTCGGTAACCCTTCGACGCGAACCTGACTCGGTTGTGTCTTAGCCATTTTTTACCTCCTTGAGGCGCGCTCGGGCAACGCGCAATTCGTTCTGCGGGGTTTCTTGCGTCTTCTTCACAAAGGAGTGTAGGACGACGACGCGCTGGCCCACGTGCGTGCAATAAAACACGCGCCCGATGCCTTCCCGACCTTTGTGCGTATTTCGGACGAACGTGACCGGCCGTCTCGGGATCGTGACCGGTCATTTCGGGAAGGTGGCCGAACGGACCGGAAGTAAGCGGTCGTTCATCGACGCCCCGATGGCAACCTCCGAACACCGAAGCATAGGTGTCGACACTTTGCTGCACCCGGCATTCGCCAGCGCTAATGGGCGGCCGGCTCGGCTTCGCGATATAGCGAAACGCCCATCGCGACCATTTTCGTCAAGCTCGGGTCATCGATCAGATGGCGGCTGTCGATCACGGTCCCATGTCGGTACGCAAGCGGGTAAATATCGCTGCTGGTGAATATGCCGGCGTTCTCGATGGTCGTGTGGACCACCACAAGGTTCTGGCCGGGGCGGTCGGTGAATACCAGGTCCGCCCGATCGAGGGCGGTCATCTCGTATTTGACATGAACGATCGCGCGAATCCGCGCACCAGGGACCGTGTACTGCTTGACCCGCCGGTCGTGCTGGTCCACGAGGAACACCAAACCCTTGTCGGCGCCGTGCGCGATCACGTACGGGTCGTTGAGCGGTGCGCCGCACGCAGCCTCGGCGCGATAAGCGGTGGGCAGCGGGCCGGATTCGTACGACGCGGTCCAGTCGACGCCTTTGATGTCGCTGGGCTGGCGTTTGGTCGCGACGGTGCCTCTTGTGTGCGTATCGGCCATATTGGACGAATCGGCGGCCATCGCCTGTCCGGCGGTGACGGCGAGGAATACGGCGAGGGGCAGGAGTCTTTTCATGGCGAAATCGGTTTGAGGTTCCCTTGGTTTTTCGCCGTCCAGAGGCCCCGGGTTATGCAGCCATAGGGCGATGCCTTGTATCTAACCGAGGCACCCGAACGCGGCTATCGGATTAGCCGTACAACCTGGATTTTGAACGCCAGGTGAAGCTGGCGGAAGAGATCATGCACGATGACCGCGATATTTTGCGGGCACTGGCCAAATGACAGCATGGCGCTGGGTGCGTTCGGACCTGACTGACGCAATCCATGATCGCCAGCTTGCTGAGCATGGCGGGCTCGATGGTGTGCGCGACAAAGGCGCGGTGGAGTCGGTACTGGCACGGCCGCAGAATCTCGATGTTTATGCGGGTGCGGACGCGGCGGCGCTCGCCGCCGCATATGCCTATGGGTTAGCGTGGGATGATGGCTTTGCGGACGGCAACAAGAGAACTGCCTGGGTGATTGCGCGCCTTTTCCTGGCAGGCAACGGCTTTCGGCTGAAGCTTGATCCGGCCGGCGCCGTTAGGGCCATGGAAATGGTGGCTGCTGGCGCGCTCGACGAAGTTGCGCCGGCGGAGTGGTTCCAGCAGCGGATCGCCGAGTAAGTCGGCGGACGAGATTAAACTCGAAACTCGCGGTGGGTTTAACCAGTTACGGGGTAAGCGGTCGATTGACCATGCTCTTGCACGGTGACGCGAATTAGGCCGCGGTGTCATCCCCGCGCTGCCCCAGCGTCCATGGCAACAACGCTTCATAGTCGTCGGCGCTTCGCGCGTAAGGCAACGCCTTGAACAATTCGGTCAGATAGCGATAGGCGTCGACACCATTGGCCTTGCGCGACTCAACGAGCGAATAGAGATTGGCACTCGCCTTCGCTCCGCCGGTCGTATCCGCGAATTCGCATGTAGCGATAAACCCAGACCTTACGAGTCGGATGAACACGCAGGTACAACCCATCGCCATCCGCCAGAAAGTATTCTCTCGTCCGGTGCTCCGCTTTCTTGACCTGCAAGTCGGTGAGCTGTCCCATGATCTTGCACCCCAAAAGGCAAAATCGAGGAACAACCATTTTGGG
Organism: Trinickia acidisoli; assembly: GCF_017315725.1. Taxonomy (NCBI): domain Bacteria; kingdom Pseudomonadati; phylum Pseudomonadota; class Betaproteobacteria; order Burkholderiales; family Burkholderiaceae; genus Trinickia; species Trinickia acidisoli. Next base: position 70,243 of record NZ_JAFLRG010000001.1, on the reverse strand, counting down.
TACAACTTCTGAGACATGCAAACGCCGGATTTCACGGGAGTTCTCCGGCTTCGTGCGGACGCAAATTTCCCGCAACGCCTTATCTGGCGGGGCTTTTCAGGATCTAAGGGGATTTTTGAGGAAAACCAGATGGCGCGCCCGGCTGGGATCGAACCAGCAACCCCTGCCTTCGGAGTCCGCGAGGAACCCGTAATGGATTCAATGACTTACACAATTAATCTTTTTCTGATCAAGCACTTATGCGAGCATGCGTTAGCTTGATGTCGCAGAGTTTAGCAAACTTTAGCGATGCATCTACGGGCAGATTACGGGTCAACTGCCGTCCGTAACCCATACACGAGGAAGTGATCTTCCTCATACATCTTTTCGCCGTCCACGATCGTCGTTTCGACGAAGACATCACTTCCCGTTAGGACGTCTCCAATTTTGTATTGGGGAGACTCGTGGGCGCGGACTCTTCCAGCATCAAGCAACCCATCACCGACGGCCGTCTGGACAATTGACGCACCAGCATCACTTAGGACTGTCCGGACAATGGCCTCAACCATGTCCGCTTCGTCTAATTCCGCCTCGGCTATCCCCACTTCACCACCCTCATATCGAGATCCAAGATTGGTAATTACAAGGGCCTTATGCCAGTCCGGGCGACCGTCCCAAACTGCTTGCGCCTCAATCCGGGCCATCTCCCAAACCTGTCGCCATGCCTTGATAGTAGTTGGGTACGCACGCTTCTTCTCGCGCCAGCCCTTCGCCAACGCACCCAGAATATCTTCGCGATCAAGGCACCTCAAAAGTACCCCTGCGCGCGCCTCATCGATGGCCCCTGCCTGCAACGCCGATTGGATAAGTGCGAGAGCACTCCCAATGCTCATCATTTTGGGCTTTGCGCTGCCCCGAAGCCATTTCCTACCGGCGTTTACATATCGCCTCAGATAGTGCCCCTCAAACCGACTACCAGCAACGGGGGTTTCATGAAGCAATTCGTCCCCGAGCTTACCAATGCTCTTGCCAGAGGCGGCGGCCAACATCTGCAAAACGTTGGTTATGTCAGTAGAGGAGCGAGCCGGCCTCGAAGTCCCAAGGCGTAATGTAAATAACGCCTGGAGGTCATCTCCCCGCCCTAAATACGAAAGATAGTTCTGCATTTCCGAGTTTTGTTCCTCGATATCAGCGCCTGAGGCTACTACCTTACACCTACGACTTCAAGCAGTAGCGATGTTTAGCCTTAAGGAGCCTTTATGCGAACCAAAGAACAATTTGAACTCGCCAAGTGCATCGGCCAGCTCGACGACAACGCCCTCATTGATGCCAATGAGTTTGCGGCAATCACTGGGTTCTCACCAAATAGCATCCGTCAAAAGAAAGTCGCCGGTCTGCCAAAACCAGACGTAAGAATCGGACGCCTGCGGTGGCGTCTTGGCAACGTGCGCGCCTGGCTTCAAGGCTGATCCGAAATCATCAACGCGCCCGGAAACAACCATGAAAGCAACCATCATTAATCGCAGACGTCATCGTTTCGGCATCGTAGAAGAAAGAACGCTTGAGGATCCTCGGCTTGGCCCCGTCGCACGGACCGCAGCAGCCTGGATACAGGTCAAGCCTCTTGGTTGGACAATTTCTGTAGAGCACCTTCAATATCGGCTCGGAATCGGGGTATCCGCTTGGCGTACCGCCTCTCGTGAACTGCGGGACGCTGGCTACCTCGCAATTTCTCGTACGCGTGGCGCGCTCGGGCAATGGGTCTGGAAATTGGACTTCGACGTTCCGGAAGAAGTCCCCGAGCCAGGCAAACGAAAACCGAACGCTACACGCAAAGAATCCATCGACGGAGAACCGACTGATGGGGACGAAAAGCCAAGCCGAGTAAGAACTCTTGAGACTTCTACGATGCCAGCCATCAGCAAAAACTCCATCGATGGTCGCTCCGTTGATGCGCTCCCCATCGATGAGCAAACCGCCGATAAAACACTACCAAAAGAGTCTCCTACGGAGACTCTATTAACAAACACCACCACTCGCACCGGGGGGATAGAGGTGGTCGTCATCGAATCGAAGGCAGCCGTCTACCGCGACTTGCTCGACCTTGCATTCGCGGACCTATCTGTTGAACAACGTCAAATTTTGGCCGACACACTCGAACATCGACTGCGACGCCCAATCGATCCGCCGGGTTCAATCGCTCGCTGGATCACGACGGTAAAGCGGTCGTTGTTGGGGCAAGGGGAGAATCCATTCGATCGTTCGGGAGCACTCGAAATTGCCGCCAATAGAGCCCGCGCCAAAGCCAACGCTGAAGCCGTCGCTCGAAGCATGGTTCCTCCACAACCAATCGCGCCAGCAAGCGAGGGAAGATCCTCCAACCCAAAAGCAATTTCCAGTTTGCGCGCTGTCCTCAAAGCAGCAGCCGCGCGAGATTCCATTACGCATCATCAGGAGACCAACCTCGTAGATATTCACCAAGAAGAGCCCCACGACACTACGAGAGATCCACAACCGACATGGAAAAAGCAATGACCGAGCGCAAACAGACAATCGATCAGAGAATCGCGCTGACTGTCGAAAAGCTCAAACAGCTCAAAGCCAAGAAGCAATTAATCGAAGCAAGGCATCGAGCCACCCAGGCCAAGCAGGAGCGCGCAATCGATACCCGTCGAAAGATTCTGCTTGGCGCATTCATGCTGGAAATCATGGAGCAACGCGGCTTCACTGCCGCAACTCTTGAAGACGGAAAATTCGATAGATGGCTGGTCCGTCCAGACGATCGCGCGCTTTTCAGCCTGGCACGCTACTGAGCGATTAATCGTGTCCGGGGTAGGGCCCGAGCGACAGCAAGGGCGCACTTAGAGTAATCCCCTGTGGGGATTACGTGCGGGCCTTCAGCCGGACTCTGCGAGGCCAAAAGAAACGAGGTTGCCATGGCGCAGTTCCATATGTCCGTGAAAGTTATCTCCCGTAGCGCGGGGCGCTCGGCCACTGCCGCCGCTGCATATCGCGCGGGCGAGAAAATCACAGACGAGCGCACGGGTGAGGTTCACGACTACAGTCGAAAGTCGGGCGTCTTGGCCTCCCGGCTAATGATGCCTGGTGGTGGCAGCGAAGATCGCGCCACCTTCTGGAATCGTGTTGAGTTACACCACAAGCGCGGCGACGCTCTGCTAGCTCGGGAGTTCACACTCGCGTTGCCCTACGAGCTGGACGAGCCCGCCCGCGAAAAGCTTGCGTTCGACTAGGGGCTTGAGCTGGCCGATCGTTACAGCGTGGCCGTCGATGTAGCGATTCACCGACCCGACACGCACAAGGGTTCGGACGTTCGGAACTACCACGCCCATGTACTCATGTCGGCCTGCGCCGTCGCGCCCGACGGTACGCTCGGCAAGAAAACCGTCAATCTCGATCCGATCCACTGCCAAAGACACCGGATCCAGAATTTTGCCGATCGTGAACGTCCGCGCTGGGCCGAGCTTCACAACAAGCGCATGGCGGCCAACGGGCGGGGCGAGCGGATCGACCACCGATCGTTGTGCGCGCAGGGTATCAATCGCGATCCGACGCAGCACCTCGGTCCCGCGGTCACCGAGATATTGCGCCGCGACCGCCCTAGCTCCGTGTTCGATCGCATCGAGGCGCAGGCCGCTACGCGGCGTCTTGAGGCAGCTAGGGCCGAGGGCGAACGAGAAAGGGCTGTCGCTGCGATCGAGCACGGTGTGATCGATGCCGAAACCGAGCTGCGCGCGGCGCTGGCCGAACGCGAGGCGCTAGCCCGGCGGCAGGCCGAGGCCCGGCAGACCGCCGAAATCATGCAGAAATTGGTCGATAGCGGCAGGCTGACCGACCAACACATGAATGAAGCCGTTCAGCTGGTCAGCAAAGCGATCGACGGGGCTGTGCGTGACGTCGTGTTGCGCGCGAGGCTGGAAACTCTGCGCGAGCATCTTAAAGGCCGCCAGACCGCGGCGAAGCAGGCCGAACATGCAAGGGCACAAGCCATCATCGCGGAGTCCCGGGAACGCCTCGCCGCTCGTTACGTGGCCCAGCGGCGGCACGCCGAACACGCGCGACTAGAGGCCGTCGCGCAGCAGCAGGCTGCCGAAACCCGCGTGCAGCAGTCCTTACCCAAGGCCGACGCCCTATTGGGGGTAGTCGCGGCAATCGCCGCTTCGCCAAATCTGGACATAGGTGCTCTGGAAAAAGCGTGGGTACAGCAAGAGACTCGCCATATCCCGCCATCCCAGGCAATGTCGGCAGAGGCCGAGCGCCTGCGCAAGCACGAAGCGGCACGCTTCGCCGTTCGAGCGGCGGTCGCGGAAGGGCTTATCAGCAAGGATGAAGGGCGAGCGCTGGGCTTGTTCCCTTCTGAGGTCGAGCGCATCAACGACAAGCCCCCCAGCGAGGTGGCGGCAGCGGCTGAGCGTGTGCGGCAGGCCATAGAAAAGGAGCCTGGCCATCCGCTGGCCGAGCTGCGCCTGGCGCTGGCCGAAGCCATTTCTGTGAGCGATACGACGAAAACTCTCTCGACACTTGCCCTCGCCAGGAACAAGCACGGACAGCGCCTTGCCGAAAGTGGCAAGCCTGACCCAGCCACGCCAGAGCCAAGCACGAAATCCGCGATGCGCAACGCTCCCGCGCCGAGGACGTAGCACTAGCAGTCAAGATATTCTCATACCCATTCAAAAGGAGTCCTCATGCTAGAACTGCTGATCAACGAGCTTCACTTGCTGGAAGTCCGCACGCAGGGCGGGAATCGAGCCACAGATAATGAAAAGACCCGGATCGCGTGGCTGAAGGAGAACATTGCCGCCCGGCGGATCAGCTTGGCCCGCGCGCGGGAAGAGGAGGAGGAAAAGCGGGAAACACATGGCGGTGCGTCAACCCAGCAAGCCATCCCTGCAACAGAACCTAACGAACCAGTAAAGTTGCGCTCCCCTCGCCCTAAATGAACCCTTCGGCTGCCCAACTGGTCGCACGGTAGTGTTCCACGAGCTTCGACTGGCCCGCACGGTACATTCGTCACAACATCTCGCACGCCAGCTTGCACAGCTTCCTCGACGAGCGAAGGCTAATTTCGCTGCTCCATACTTGGGTTGGGTACGAGCTGACGCAAAACGGGTAGACTTGGTGCCGAAATTGAATAGACGAATGAGCGTCCGAGAGTCAGCACGCCGTTCAGCCAATCTCGTGCTTCCATAACAGATCATTTCATGACCGCGAACATTGTCAATACCGGGGGCGCCATACCAACACGGCGACCATTTGTAAAAGTCTCAGCATTCGTGGACTGGAACTCGCAACTCTTGCTTACAAGTATCCCGTGCGAACAAGAGCCCCTGACTGCCGCTCGCACCGCTTTTCAGCAAGTCACTCGCCGAATCGCACGTCGCCTGGCAGATATCAGCGAGCAAATGTATTTTCAAGTTTCTTTGCGCCTCTATCACGGATGGCGCAAGGGCTACGAACCTACCTTGAATTTAAAAGCAATCAGACAGGTCATTTCCGAGACAGACTTCCCCTCTCTTTCGGAACGGAGCAATGTAACCTACTCCAGCAATATCGGTTATGGAGACTGCCTAATCTCTGCGCTGCCTAGAAGATTGCACGCAAAGATTGCGATACATTTGCCCAACACGTGTCGGGACCGGGGATTTAAGGGGCACGAGGAAAAAATGGTCGACACTGCCATGGCCGCTGACACTGTGGTGTGCGCGTATCAAGACCCAGAGGATTGGATAATTATGGTCGGGGAGGACGACGACTTGGTTCCCCCGTTATTTACCGCGGAGGCGATTATCAGCTCGCGGGGAGCGAAAGCACTTCTGATAAGCCAACGCACTCGCGGCAATAATTTTCTTTTGCTAGATGGCCTCGATGCCCGCTAAAAGGTATGTATGAACAGGGAACAACTACTCGCTGATTTTTCTCCATTCGTCGACATCGGTGCCGATGCACCGAAAATCGCACTCGAAAAAGAGAAATATACGATACGTTTTTTGAGGGACGGCCGCGATCTGAAAATCGTAATCGATGAACGAGCCGGCACGATCAAGTCGACCTGGGGCAAGGCACCTCCCCGAAACCACGTGTCACTTTCCGCGCTACTCGCTTCCGATATCTTTGCAAATTTGAAGCGGTGGGCGGAGATTCAGATCGAAATTCTGAAGCGAGAACTCGGCGATCGTAAGCGCTCAATACCGATAAGCGCGCGCACTCGCATGGGAACCATCGCTAGCGGTGCCGAAGAAATCGACGCGTTAATCGGCGTCGATGAACGCCCACAGGACGCTACGGAAGTGATCGTCCTTGATGGGCCTGCTGGCATAGGTAAAACGTACCTCATTTCCGAGCTAGCGCTGCTTCGGGCTGAATCGTACAAAACTGCGCCGCGCCCCGTGATTTTGCACGTAAAAAGCAGAGGTCGAGTGCTATCTAATCTCGACGATCTTATGGCCTTCAGTCTGCAGACGATTCGTTCTAACGTCACGTACGACCAAGTCCCCGTGCTCGTGCGTCACGGCTTGATCATGGCCGCAATCGATGGTTTCGACGAACTTGGAGATCCCAACGGCTACGAGACGGCTTGGGCACAACTCAGCGAACTGATAAAAAGCGCCCGCGGTCTAGGGACGCTAATCCTTGCGGGTAGGGACACGTTCATCGGGCGTGATCGCATAATGAAAGACGTCAACAGCTTGCGAGAAGGTGTTGACTTGGTTAGCGGCATCACGATGCAAGCCCCCACCGCTGAGCAAGCGAAAAGTTGGCTGTCGACACACGAAGCGTGGGGTGAGGCGAGCTTCGGCATTCCTTCGATCTCAGTTCTGCTGGAGGAGGGCTCGTTTGCTCTGAGGCCGGTATTCCTACGACTTCTCGCTGAACGCGTGAAACCGAAGGATATAAAAGGCACGCATGTGCGGTACCTCACGCCCTTTTTGATGCGCGGAATACTAAGCCGCGAGGCAAATCTTTTTGGAAAAGCAGTTCAAGCGGTGCTGCAATCGGAGCAGATCGAGAATTTCCTCGATAATTTTCTCCTAGAGGTAGCCAGAGAAATGGCAGACATGCAGAGCGAGGCGCTTGACGGAAGCACGCTCGCCTGGACCGCCGAAGCTGCCTTAGGCGATGGCTACCCAGCTGACATTGTGGGGTTGATCAAAAACCGCGCATCCGTGGTGGCACTCCTTGTCAACGATGAAAGGCCTGGATACAAGACGTTCCTACACACTTACCTTCAGAATTACTATCTCGCAAGAGTGGCAATCGAAGCCTTGGCTCGAGGGGAAGTTCCTAAATTTATCCGACGGAATATTCTGGGTCCCGAATTTTTGATCACGTTCGTCGACGTCGCGTCAGAATATGGTTCTGCGAAGCCGCAGACAATGCGCAACTTCCTTATTCGGGCACAGGGCTTGGCTCAACAATATACAAACATCGATAGAGGTGCGAGAAACCTTGGAGCATTGCTCTTAGCGGCGCTGCAGACCGTGAATGCAGAAGACGCCGTTCACTTTAGCACCCTTCAGCTTGACGATGCGATCGCCCGCGGCACCGCTGGCCCGGCCAAATTTTCATCCGTTGTTGTCAATCAGTTGGACTGCAGACTGGCCGACCTTACATCGGTTGAGTTCAACGACTGCAGCATCACAAGTCTGATCGCTGACGAAGGATCGCGATTCTCGACGTCATTTCCCAATCCGACTGTCCTTACCAACGGCGCGGGCGAACAAATCACCGATGCGGGCAAAATAGCCGATTGGCTCGACGTACGGGGGCGCGCGAGCGGCTCTCCGGCAAACTCTGTCGTGTCCAATAAGGTGCGACAGCATGGCATCTACGCGTTGCTCGGTCGAGCCTGCCGGGTCCGCCAATATTGGCTGCGCGCGGGTGATGACGACATTCAGTCGGAGCGGATTTTGCGCGATTCCAATTGGCCGACGCTGAGTAAGGTGCTGGTGAACCATAACTTTTTACGCGTTGAAAAGCGCGATGCATCCGGGCGTCGGTCAGACTTCTATCACCTCAAACAACCAGAGAGACTCCTTGCTGAAAGCGAGTGCGATCAGGAGGTGGTCTTGTTCTTCGCGGACTTGGAAAAACATATATGAGACGCGGCTGCCGCCCGGAATGAGTTGGCCAACACCTTTACTTCAAATCAACCTTCGACGGTATGGGCGCGACCAATTCACCCACGGTGCCGAATGCAATCAGATGCTTTGCCGAACAATCGTTGCTCAAGTAAGCCGGTCAGATAAGCCACCACAAGTGGAAAATCCTTTGAGCATTCAGCTAGATCTTGCAATCGCGTGACAGTCGCGAGCAGCAAGTCTTCCGTCTCGAAAATGACAGCTAGATCGCTGTCGATCGGGACCGATGCCAGCGGGTGGGCCGTTCGAATTCGTGCAGCCATGACTTCACCTCTTCAAAAGGTGGTGGTCTGGCTCGCCGGCCCGTTACACCGGTCAGCGAGCCGCGTCGGAAAAAGTATCTAGCCCAGTTTCTTGGCCAAGTCGGATGCTCGCGGGTGGTAGTAGCGCTTCAACATCTGCACGGTCTTGTGCCCCGTGACGGACGAGAGTTCGAGGACGTTGTCGAGTCGTTCCGCAATGCGGGATGTGGCCTCGTGCCGTAGGTCGTGGAACCGAAGATCGCGGATCCCCGCGCGCTCACAGGCTCGGACAAATGATTGCTTCAGGGCCTCGGCTGACACCGAAAAGACTCGTCCGCCCCCAGGCCGATGCTTCGCCAACAATTCGGTCAACGTTTGGAAGGCGCGTGACGACAACGGAACATCCCTCGCCTCGCCATTCTTGGTGTCGTAGAGCCGGACATAGCGATCCTCAAGGAACACGTCACTCCATTGCAGCGACAGAAGTTCGCCCCGTCGCATCGCCGTTTCGACTGCCAAGATGACGATCGGCCGCATATATTCGTTGCGGCAACCTCGACAGCCTCCGCGTCCATAACCACGAACGACGTCTTCTGGATTCAGTTCCAATTCAGCAAGCAAGCGTACCTCTTCGTCACCGCCAAGCCGGCGAGTGCGTGCGCGGTTTTCGCGCGGACGCCGAATTTGGGAAACCGGATTGATATGGACATGGACGCCCCACTCCTTGCTAGCGATGCTGAGCACATGGCTAATCAAGGTAAGCTCGCGATTGACCGTAGAGCCGGAGACGGCCTTACGTTTCGAATCCCCAGCTAACCGCCGGTCGCGGAATTGAGCGATATGCGCCCCGGTAAGCGCCGCGACCTTGATTTGCGCCAACGGATCGGCAAGAAGGCACCGAATGCGCAAGATCTCGAGAGAGCCACCTTTTTTTGATGGCGAAATCTCACACCCATACCGCTCCAGCAGATCTCCAAAGGTGTTGCGCTCGGCGCTAGAGCGATCAACGAATGCGCCGCGCGCAATTTCGCTCTCGATGGTCGCTGCCCAAGCCAGGGCTTCACGACGTGACGAAAAAGTCTTGGAGACCGATACGCCACCGCGCTTTCTGATCGCGGCTTCGAATTTGGTTGTGCCCCGACTGGAGCGCTTGATGATACTTGCCATGCTTCCCGTTTCTCCCTCCGTAACGCTGTTACGGAAAAATTACGGGAACCTCGGAAAGCGGGCGAGGAACAAATCTCGGAATTATTGCTAACCCCTTGATTCTACTTGGCGCGCCCGGCTGGGATCGAACCAGCAACCCCTGCCTTCGGAGGGCAGTACTCTATCCATTGAGCTACGGGCGCTTCGGCGTGGAGGCGTCGCGGCCAAAGGGCGCGGCGCCGAGCGAGACCGAGAGCATACCCGGTTTCGCCTAACGCGTCCATCGCGAGCCTTGTCCAATGGCAAAGGAGTCTGGGCGGGGCGGCGTGATTCCAACGGCAAAGGAGTCTGAGCGGGGAGTTTTAGGGGTCGATCATTGCGCGATGGTGATCGACATGAATACGACAAGGCTGGAGACGATCGGGCAAGTCCGGGAGTTCCTGGCGGGGGTCTGCGACGTTGAGCTGCACGTCGTTCAGGACGAGGCTGAGCGACGACGGTTCGTTGAGCGCACGCTGCGTTGGTTCGGCTATTTTCGGCGGTCTCGCGGTGAGCGCGGGCTGCTGTTCGCCTATGTGCAGCGGGTCTCGGGCTACTCACGTGCCCACGTCATTCGACTCATTGCGCAGTACCGCGAGAGCGGCACGCTCGAGCAGCGTGAACGCGGCACGCGCACCCAATTCCCACGTCGCTACACGGACGAGGATGTCGCCTTGCTGGTCGAACTGGACAGCCTGCACGACACGCTCTCGGGGGCGGCCACGCGGGCGCTGGCGCGGCGGGCCTGCCAGGTGTATGGCGATGCGCGCTACGAACGCTTGTCGCACATTTCCGTGTCGCACCTATACAACTTGCGCGCGGGCCAGGCGTACCGCCAGCGGCGCCTCACATGGACGAAGACGCGGCCCAGCCCGGTGCAGATCGCCGTGAGGAAGGCGCCGGCGCCTGAAGGCCTGCCCGGTTATATCCGTATCGATACGGTCCATCAAGGCGATCAGGACGGCGTCAAGGGCGTCTATCACGTCAACGCGGTGGACATCGTCACGCAATGGGAGGTCGTGGCCGCTGTCGAGCGCATCAGCGAGGCGTACCTGCTGCCGGTCATCGCGCTGATGCTCCAGAGTTTTCCGTTCGTGGTGCGCGGCTTTCACTCTGACGGTGGTAGCGAGTACATCAACCGCGACGTGGCTGGCCTGCTCGAGAAGTTGCGCATCGAGTTCACCCGCTCACGCCCGCGCCAGACCAACGACAACGCACTGGCCGAGTGCAAGAACGGCGCGGTCGTTCGCAAGCTCATCGGCTATGGGCACATCCCGCAGAGGCATGCCGCGGCGATCAACCGCTTCCACGAACAGGCGCTCAATCCGTACCTGAACTTCCACCGGCCCTGTTACTTCGCCGTGGACACGGTGGATGCACGTGGGCGCATCCGCAAGAGCTACCCGAGCGAGCGGATCATGACGCCGTGGGACCGGCTGCGCTCGATCCCGGATTTCGAGCAGTACCTCAAGCCCGGCGTCACCGCCCAGACCCTTAGCGACACTGCCATGGCCATGACCGACTCCCAGGCCGCCCAGCAGCTTCAGGACATGCGCCGCAACCTGTTCGCCTCGTTTCGTCGCAAACGAGCCTGAGCCGCTGCCGGTGGCTACGGCATAATCCGGGGGCGGGAGTTGCCCACCGCCGTGCCGGCCGTGGACAACTCCCGCTTTCCGATAGAGACACAGCGACCCCTGAACCCCACACCACCTACAGGTTCAGACTCATCTCAGGATTGGAAAATACTTCGCGCCCCGCGGCGCGACAGCGTGAAGGCGCCCTATTACGCTCCCCGCGAGCACAGCCCGGGTAAACGCCGCCCCCGCCAGCCATTCGCCCCGCTCGCCGACGCCAAAATGTTGAGTCTATAATCGACCCGTGTTTGATCGAATTAATTAAGTCGTTGCCGACTTAGCCGTTTCAGGTTTTAGCTGTTGCCGTCGCGCTGTACCGCTCACCAACAAAATTCCCGGGAGACGAGACAAGCATGAGCGAAGCACCACACGGAGCCCCGATCAAAACGCCTGGCCAGTTGATTGCCGCCGTCATCGCGGCATTCGCCATTCCGATCATCGTCATCTGGCTGCTCGCGTACTACGTCAATCAGTCGGAACGCTCGGGAGCCGGTACCGATGGCCTCGCCGACACAACCGTCGCCAGCCGCATCGCCCCGATCGCCCAAGTCGACGTCCGCGACGCAAATGCGCCCCACGTCTACAAAACCGGCGAAGAAGTCTTCAAAGCCGTCTGCACCACCTGCCATACGCCGGGCGCCGCCGGCGCGCCGAAGTTCGGCAACGCCGCCGACTGGGCGCCGCGCATCGCGCAGGGCTATGAAAAGCTAGTGCAAACGGCCCTGCACGGCACGGGCGCCATGCCCCCGCGCGGCGGTACGAGCCCCGACGACTACAGCGATTACGAAATCGCCCGCGCCGTCGTCTACATGGCCGATCACGCCGGCGCGAACTTCCCCGAGCCCGCCGCCCCCGCCGCAGGCGCCGCCGCCACGCAAGCCGCCGCCGCCGCGTCGGCCGCATCCGGTGCCCAAAGCCCCGCCTCCGGCTCTAGCGCCGTGAACACCGAGGCCGCCGCCGCGATCGCAGCCTTGTCGAGCGCTCCGGCCCCGGCCCCAACCTCGGCTAGCGCCGACAACGCGCAAGCCGGCAAGGCGCTGTACACCCAAGTCTGTCAGGCCTGCCACGCCGCCGGCGTGCTCGGCGCGCCGAAGTTCGGCAACAAGGCCGATTGGGCGCCCCGGCTCAAGGACCCGATGAACGTTATCTACAACTACGCGCTGCATGGGAAGGGCAACATGCCGCCCAAGGGCGGGTCCACCGCGTCCGACGACGACGTCAAAGCCGCCGTCGATTACATGGTCAGCGCAGCCAAATAAAACGCTCGCATCTTGGAAGCGCACACGTTTAAGCCCCGAGCAACAACTCGGGGCCTAAACGCCTAGGCATTCCAAGCATACAAAACAAACAACGCCTCAAGGCTTCTGCAGCAATGCCTTCAGGCTCGCCAGCCGATCCTTCGGCGTCATCGGCGCCTCTTCGGGCGTCGGCGGCGGTGCTTCGTCGAGTCCCATTTCGGGGATGAAGCGCGAAGGCTCGCACACCACCGTCTCGCGTGCCCGCTTGCGCTTCTTGCACCAATTCAAATGCAGGCTGCGCTGCGCGCGCGTGATCGCCACGTACATCAGGCGTCGTTCTTCCTCGATCCGCGCGTCGTCGATCGGCTCGTCGTCGGCGCTGCCGCGGTGCGGCATGATCCCCTCTTCAACGCCCACGAGAAACACATGCGGATACTCGAGGCCCTTCGACGCATGCACGGTCGAGAGTCGTACGGCGTCCGGGTCTTCGTCCTTGCCGTCGAGCATCGACATCAAAGCAACCGTCTGGATCAGCCCGAGCAGGTTCTTCCCGGTGTCGGCTAGTCCGTCCGCATTGTCGTAGCCGCTCGCCTCGCCGTCCTCGGCCTGCTCGGGCTCCGGCTTCGTGCCCTTGCGCTTGAGCCATTCGAGAAACTCGAGCACGTTCTGCCAACGCGACTGCGCCTGGCGCTCGTCGAACGTGTCGTAGAGATAAGCCTCGTAATGGATCGCTTCCATCAGATCGTCGATCAGCGTCGTCGCCGGGTCCTTCGTCGCGCGATCGGCAATGCGCTGCATGAAATCGCAGAACACGCGCAGCGGTTCGACCTGCCGCGCCGACAAGCGCGCTTCGATCCCGCCCATATAGACGGCCTCGAACAGCGACACCTTCGCTTGTCCCGCGAACGAGCCCAGCGCTTCGAGCGTGGTATTGCCGATGCCGCGGCGTGGCGTGGTGATCGCGCGGATGAACGCGGGATCGTCGTCGGCGTTCGCGATCAGGCGCAAATACGCGCAGATGTCTTTGATTTCGGCTTTGTCAAAGAACGACTGGCCGCCCGAGAGCACATACGGAATGCGCTCGCGGCGCAGTACCTGTTCGAAGATGCGCGCCTGAAAATTGCCGCGGTAGAGAATCGCGTAGTCGCGAAACTGCGCGCGCCGCTCGAACTTGTGCGCCGACAGCCGGAACACGACCGATTCGGCCTCGTGTTCTTCGTCGTTGCAACCCGTAACCGTGACGGTATCGCCCATGCCGTGCTCGGACCACAGTTTCTTCTCGAACAGCTTCGGGTTGTTCGCGATGACGTTGTTCGCCGCCGTCAAAATCCGCACCGTCGAGCGGTAGTTCTGCTCGAGCTTGATCACGTGCAGCTTCGGAAAATCCTTGCCGAGTTGCGCCAGGTTCTCGATCGTGGCGCCGCGCCATCCGTAGATCGCCTGGTCGTCGTCGCCCACGGCCGTGAACGCCGCACGCGGCCCCGCGAGCAGTTTCACCAATTCGTACTGGCACGTGTTCGTGTCCTGGTACTCGTCGATGAGCAGGTAGCGCAGCTTATTCTGCCAACGGTCGCGCACCGCTTCGTTCTGCGCGAAAAGCTCCGTCGGCAAGCGAATCAGGTCGTCGAAATCGACCGCCTGATAAGCGTGCAGCGTGGCCACGTAGTTGCGGTAGACGATCGCCGCTTGGTGCTCGTCCTCGTTCGCGGCACTGGCCTGCGCCGTCTGCGGATCGATCATGCCGTTCTTCCACAGCGAAATGATCGACTGGATCTTGCGGATGAAGCCTTTGTCGGTCGTGCCCACTTGCTCTTGGATCATGCCGAAGCAGTCGTCGGAATCCATGATCGAGAACTGTGGCTTGAGCCCCAAATGTTCGGCTTCCTGCCGCAAGATCTGCACGCCGAGCGAGTGGAACGTGCAGACCGTCAGTTGATTGACGGGGACCTTGCGGCCCTCTTTGCCCGGCGCCGTCAGCGTCTTGCCTTCGAGCAGCTTGCCGACGCGCTCGCGCATTTCCGCGGCGGCCTTGTTCGTGAACGTCACGGCCGCGATGTGGCGCGGCTCGAAACCTTTGTTCTCGATGAGGTGGGCGATCTTCTGCGTGATCACGCGCGTCTTGCCGCTGCCGGCGCCGGCAAGCACGAGGCAAGGGCCGTCGAGATAGCGCACCGCTTCGCTCTGGGCGGGGTTCAATCCTGCGGACATCGTCTGTGGATGGGTGTAACGAGGTTGGCGGCCCGCCCAAGCGCGCATCCATGCTGTGGCGAATGCGGCGCGCGAAGCCGTGAGGGCAAGTGCGCGATGTTAACACGGATGTGCGCTTCGTCCGGCCCGGTCGAATGGAATCGGTTCCTCCTCATGGCGAGGCGTGCCACAATGTTCGACTCGCTCGCCGCGCGGCCGGCCCGCCCCTTTTGAGGTCGCTTGAACTGAAGGCGGTTTGTCGCGCGCCCCTCGTCCATTTGCCGTAAGGCGGAGGAAAGCACGCATGGCTTCGACGTTGAAAATCGGTTTGATGGGCTACGGATACGCAGGCGCGACGTTTCACGCGCCCGTCATCGATCATTGCGGCGCACCGGCCGATGCGCCGGACACGCCCTACGCGCGCGTGGCGGCCATCGCCACGCGCCAGCCCGAGCACGCGCGCGCCGATTATCCCAACGCGCTGATCGTTGCCGATCTCGACGCGCTGATCGCGTCAGACGATGTCGACTGCGTCGTCATCGCTACACCGAACGACACGCACTACGCGCTCGCGGCCAAAGTGCTGGCGGCGGGCAAGCATGTCGTCGTGGACAAGCCCGTCACGCTGACAGCCTTCGATGCCTGCACGCTCGCGCGCCTTGCACGTGAGCACGGCGTTCTGTTCGCGCCGTTTCACAATCGCCGCTGGGATGGCGATTTCATGACGGTGCGCGAACTCATCGAGAACGGCGCGCTCGGACGTGTCGTCCACTTCGAGTCGCACTTCGATCGTTTTCGGCCGCAGGTGCGCCAGCGTTGGCGCGAGGAAGCGTCGCGCGGCGGCGGGCTGCTGTTCGACCTCGGGCCGCACCTCGTCGATCAGGCGCTCGCGCTGTTCGGTGCGCCCGAATCGGTCTACGCGACGGTGAAGCTGCATCGCGATAACGCGAGCGCGCCCGATTACGTTCATCTGCTGCTCGGCTATCCCGATAAGGAAGTCGTGCTTCATGCGAGTGCGCTCGCGGCGATCGAGCCGCCGCGCTTCGTTGTCCACGGCACGCGCGGCAGCTACGTGAAGGCGGGGCTCGACACGCAGGAGGACCAACTGAAAGCGGGGTTGCGCCCGGGCCAAGCCGGATTCGCCGGCGGCAATGCGGCGGGCACGCTGCGTGCTCTGGAGGGCGAGCGTGAAGTCGAGCACGTGGTGCCGACGCGTGACGGCGCCTATGCCGAGTTCTATCGCGCGGTCGCGCATTCGATCGCCCACGAAACGCCGTTTCCCGTGTCGCCGCAAGATGCCGTGGACGTCATGGCGATCATCGAGCTTGCCAACGAAAGCGCTCGCGAAGGCAAGCGGCTGCCGTTCGTGCGCATGCCGGCGTGAAACGCTCGCGGAAAAGAATTTCGTTACAGATTCGTGGCGCGTCTGTCATCTAAGCGGGCGCGCCGGACGTTTGTTATCGCGTGGTCATCGGATTCACCCACACTCGAACCCACGCAAAACCACAAGGAGAATGGGATGCAACGCTCGATTCGCGCACTCGTTTGCTGCGCACTGGTTTCCGCGCTGGCGGCCTGCGTCGTGACGCCGCCGCCGCCGCACCGGCATCCGCCCCCCCCGCCGCCGCCCCCGCCGCCGACGGTGCGGCCGAACCCGCATGACGCCGAACTCGCCCGGCGCGCGCAGATCGACGAGCGCATCGACAATCTCAGCCGCCGCATCGATGCGCACGTCAGCCAGGGCTACTACCCGCCGCCGACGGGCGGTGCGCTGCACCACCGGCTCGATGTGATTCGCCAGGAAACGAACGATATGGCTGGGCAGCATGGCGGCGGCTTGTCCGGCGACGAGCAGCGCCTCCTCAATCAAGAGCTCGACGGCGCGGCGAGGGCCATCGGCAATTGATGTCGAGAAGCGGGGTAGACCTGCTCCGACGACGACAATAAAACGCGGCGGCGCCGGAAGGCCCGCCGCGTTTTGCGTTCAATCGCCGGAATGACGTTGGTGCGCGTACTCCACACGCGAGCCGCCAAATTCGAACTGCCGAAGCACGACGCGTTTCTGCACGGCAAGGCGCGCGGCACTGGGCAGTGAACACGGGAGATCGCGATCGCGTGGAAAGTCCGGGCTGCCTTGCTATTCGAACGGATTCAACACTTGAACCCCTGTTGCAACGAAGTCATCGACTTTCCTGGTAACGACAATCAGATCGTGAATCAACGCCGTCGCAGCAATCAGCTTATCCAGGGCATGCGCTGGGTGCGGCACTCGAAGGCGCCCCCAAAGTTGACCCGTGTCGTCGTCCACCGGGAGAACGCTTTGACCGTACTCCTTCAAAACGATACTGAGCCACGCTTCGAGCCGCTTAGCCTGCGCCGTGCCCCCTCTGTGCCGGATCATCTCCACGCCGCGTCGCAACTCCCCGATCGTCACAACGGATAGGTAGAGGTCGTTTCCGTCGCTCGCGGTTCGTCCGAAAAAATTCCGCACACCCGTATTGGCGCGTTCACCCTTTCTGACCTCGCTGATGACATTCGTATCAACCAAATACATGTGAAGACTCGCCATCGTCGATCCGATCGAAGTCTGCATCTTCACCAACATCAGGCATGTCCATGAGAATTTCCACGAAGCTCCTGCGCTTCGGTTTGCGAAGTGCCTTTGCCAAAATCTCCCGGTGCTCTGCCTCGGCACTGCGACCGTGAGCCGCAGCCAATTCACGGAGGCTTTGGACGAGCGTTTCATCCACGTTGCGCACTAAAAGCGTTGCCATTTGCTCCCTCTCCCATCAAGCGCTATCAACGATAGCATCATGATCCCTCAATGCAATCACTGCTATCAAGGCTCAACTCACTCCATTCGCACGTAATTACGCAACGGCCGCCGACGCCGCCGCCGGCCCCAGCTTCGCTTCGATCTCGCGCATCGTCCGTTCGATCCAGCCTCGCAGCACCCCATCGAAACAGACGGTGGCCATCGAACCCGCGACGAGACGATAGACGTGGTTGCGGCTCACCTTCGAGATCTTCGCGGGATCGAGCCATGCTTCGTTGCCGACGAGCAGCCGTAGCGTTTCCAGCCCGATCAGGATCGGCCACAAGCAGGCCAGCCGCAGGCGGATCGACCAACGAGGAATCGCGAACGTGTAGTCGGCCGCAGCGCGGTAGTGCGCGAGCGCCGTCGCCATCAGTTCGACGAGGACGGGACGCGCGCACGAGGACGCGCCGGGCGCGCGCAACGCGGCAGGCGTGAGGCCGTGCTGCTCGAGCATCGATGCCGGGAGATAGCAGCGGCCGATGCGAAGGTCCTTCGAGCAGTCGCGCAGGATGTTCGTCAACTGCAGCGCCTTGCCGAAACGCACGCCGCGCGCGATCACCGTCTCCTGCGGCTCGTCGAACGTGCCGGGCAGATGCGCACACGTCATCTTCGTCCAAAACTCGCCGACGCATCCCGCCACGAGGTACGTGTAGCGGTCGAGCGCCAACGCATCGGGCAGCGCAACGATGTCTCCCGAATCTTCCGCGGGAAACGTGCGCAAGTCGAACTCCATGCCGGTGGTGAGCGTCGCGACGATGTCGCGCACGGCCGCGCGATCGGCGGTGGCGAGCTGATCGAGCACGGACAGCGCCGCGCCAAGCGATTCGAGCAAGCGCTTCTCGTCGGGAAGCGCTTGTCGCCCGGCCACGTCGCCGGCCATCTGCCGAATCGCGAGCATCGTTTCGCCGCTCGTGTCGCCGCCCACCGCCGCACGCAGCGCCAGCAGCAGCGACAAGCGGCGCGCGGGCTCGATCAGCGAGGTGTCGGCAATCGTATCGGCCGCACGCGCAAGCAGGTAAGCAAGCCCGACGGGATCGCGCATCGGCGCCGGCAGGACGGCCAACGTCAAATAGAACGAGCGCGAAACGCGCTTGAGCAGTGGGCCGAGAAGATCGGCTCGGGCAGCGGTGGACATCGATCGATCGAAGGAAGTGGACGCACGTCGCGGTCCGCAATTGTAGCCGGCCGTCTCGTGCGTCGACGACGCTCGCCCAGGCAAGCTACGCGCTGGCCGAAGCCTTGGGGCGCGGCTCGGCCTTCAGCACGAGTGCAAGGCCGCCCAAGATCGCCGCCATGCCGACGAGTTCCCGCGGATGCAGGCGGTTGCCGAGAAACGCGTAATCCATCAGCGCCGTGACGATCGGCACGAGGTAAAACAAGCTCGTGACGTTGACGAGATCGCCCCGCTGCACCAGTCGATAGAACAGCAATTGCGCGAGCACGGAAATGACGAGGCCGAGCCACAGCAACGAGACAAGGAGCGTGGCATCGGGCTTGAGCGCGAGCGGCATCGCCGGCGCGATGGCCGCGCACAGCACGAGACCGACGGCGTTCTGCAGCGGCAATACGTCGATCGGCGCTTGCGCGATGCGTTTCTGCAGGATCGCGCCGACGGTGATGCAACCGAGCGAAGCGAGCCCGAACGCCATGCCGACGGCCGATGTCGTGGTGCCGCTTCCGCCGGGATGCACGACGAGCGATAGGCCGAGCAGGGCGAGCGCCAGCCCAGCGAGACGGCGCGGCGAGTGGCCCCGCTGCGTCGCCAGCATCGTCAGGATCGGCTGCGCGCCGAGGATCGTCGCGAGCAAGCCGGGCGTCAGCCCGCGCGCGAGTGCAAGGAAGTAGCAGATCGAATAGCCGCCCGTCAGCAGCGCACCCGTCAGCGCAACGCGCCACCGCGTGCCGCGCGCTGGGAGCCAGCGTCCGCGCCCGATGCCGAACACGGCCAATACGGCCGAGGCGAGCGCGAAACGCAGCAGCAAGAACGCGAAGGCCGATGCATGCTCGATGCCGAGTTCGGCAAAGATCGCGCCGCTGCTCCAAAGCAAAACGAAAAGCGTGGTCGTGCCGTAAGCCGCCATCGCGGCCCGTAGGGAATTCATTTGAGTGTCACCTGTGCTTGTGTGCGTAGGACCCGGCGTCAGTGCGCCCTGCGCGTTCGAGGGAACGCGAGGCGAAGCGACTGACGCGGGGAGCCGGAAGGATCGGCGCTTAGGCGTGCGCCATTGGCGGCGCAGCGATACCGACGACCGCCTGCCTCGGCGGTGGGGGCGAACCGGCTTGCACGAGCACGACGACCATCGAGTGCGAAATGCGCCCAGCGCCGCCGACGCTAACGTCGGAAGTGCCGGTTACGGAGCCGTAGGTGCGCATGGAATTCGTCATCGATGTCGATCGGTGAAGGATGCGGCCGCTGAACGAAGCGGCAGCCACGATGGGTCGCCTGACTGGGAAGCAGGCGACCGTTCGACAGACTACCCTCGGCAGCTCGGTTGCGCAACGGCGGCGCTATGGAGCGAGGCGCCACGCGGCATCGCGATCGGTCTCCTTTTCGACGGGAAACATCGGTTGATATTTTGAACAATCAGTCATAATATAGATCGCATCGGCTTACGCTGCTTCGTCGGTATCTGTGCCGTCGTCCGCGTCGTCGATCATTCATTACTGCGAAATCCTTCCCATCTTCGTCGGCGGCCATCGGAGGCAGTGATTCGTGCCGTGCATTCGAGCACCGTTACCCATCTATTTTTTGACTAAAAAGTCATAAATACGCGTGAACAATCGCTCGAAAACATCTCATGTTCGAAGCTCCGCCCCGCGGGCTCGAATCGGTACCGCGCCGAGGATCGAAGCCAGCCCGCGCTCGACTTCGTTCCCGATTTCGCCCCATACCTCATCGGATTTTCCCGCTCCGTCATGAACACCAAAACTGTCGCCATCTCGCCGAGCACCGCCACATCCTTCGATACGCGAGCCGCGCGCGTACTCGCCCTAGTCGTGCTGCTGACAGGCGCGTTTCTGTCCCCGCTCGACTACTTCATCGTCAACCTCGCTCTGCCCGCGATACATAGCGCGCTGCATGCCAGCGCGGCGCAGCTCCAATTGATCGTGTCCGTCTATACGTCGGCGTTCGCCGTTTGTCTCGTCACGGGCGGGCGGCTCGGCGATCTCGTCGGACGCAAGCGCATGTTCATGGCCGGCATGGCCGGCTTCGTGCTCACGTCGCTCGTTTGCGCACTCGCGCCGACCGGCGGCGTGCTCGTGGGCGGCCGGCTCGCCCAAGGCGTATCCGCGGCGATACTCGTGCCGCAAATCCTCGCGACGATCCGCAGCGTCTTTCCGAAGGAACAGCAAACGAAAGTCATGGGGCTTTACGGATTCGTGTTCGGATTCGCGTCCGTCGCGGGGCAAATCGGCGGCGGCGCGCTCATCACGTTGCAGCCCTTCGGGCTGCAATGGCAATCGATCTTCCTCATCAACGTACCCGTCGGCTTGCTCGCACTCGTCGGCGCCTGGCGCTTCGTGCCCGAGAGCCGCGCGCCGCACCGGGCCCGCATCGACGTGCGCGGGCTCGTCCTGCTCTCGCTGTTTTTTGCGCTCGTCGTCTATCCGTTGACGCAAGGCCGCGAGGCCGGCTGGCCGGCCTGGACGTTCGTCGCGCTCGCGGCGAGCGTGCCGGCGCTGGCCGCCTTCGTGTACAGCCAGCGCCACGCCGCACGCGTGGGCCGCGACCCGCTCGTCGATCTCTCGCTCTTCCGCAATCCCGTCTTTGCGGTCGGCCTCGCGCTCGCGTTCTGCTTCTACTGCGACAGCGCGTTTTTTCTGACCTACGGGATCTATCTGCAAACGGGGCTCGGCTGGTCGCCGCTCGTTGCCGGCCTCGCGATCTTCCCGTTCGGCGCCGGCGCGATATTGGGCCCGCTCGTCTCGCCCGCGCTCGTTCGGCGCGCCGGCCATCACGTACTCACGGTCGGCTTCACCGCGCTTGCGGTCGGCTTCGCGCTCTCGTGTGTCGCCTCCGAGCGTGTGGTGCCCGGCCTTGCGTTCGACCTGGGCCTCGTGCTCGCCGGCATCGGCCACGGTCTCGTGTTGCCGAGCGTCGTGCGCATCGTCGTGGGCGAGATCGAACCCGCGCGGGCCGGCCTCGCCTCGAGCATCGTCACCTCGATGCTCCAAGTCGGCTCGGCGTTCGGCGCGACCGCGATCGGCGGTGTCTTCTTTTCCGCGCTCGGGCCGCACGCCGCCGCCGTCGACTATGCGCACGCCTATCGCGACGCGATGGCGATCGTCAGCGCGCTGTTCGTCGTTTGCATCGGGCTGGCCGCCGTGTTGTCGGCGCGCGCGCATGGGAAGACGGTGCGATACTGACCGCCGTTCGCCGCGTCGACGATGGCTTTCCATGACCGCTCTGGCCGATCTCGTTCTCGTCTTGCATGCGCTCGTCGCGCTGTTCATCGTCGGCGGGTTCGTCGCGATTTGGCTCGGCGCCGCGCTGGACTGGGCCTGGGTGCGCGGACGGCGTTTTCGATTCGCGCATCTGGCCGCCATCGGCGTCGTCGCGCTGCTTGCGTCGCTGGATGTTCCTTGCCCGCTGACCGTGCTCGAGGATTGGCTGCGCACGGGCGGCGTCGGTTCTGAAGGGTGCATCCAGCATTGGGTCGGCAAGCTGCTCTACTACGCGTTGCCGGCCTGGGTGTTTACGTTCGCCTATGTGTTGTTCGCGCTCGCCGTGCTGCTGACTTGGCGCTTCGTGCCGCCACGCCCACCGCGGCGACTCCCGCGATGAGGCCACGTCGCATCAGGGCGATTGCTCGGCCTCGCGCAGCTTGGCCGCCGCCTGCAACACCGCTTGCGCTTCGCGCTTTCGCCCCATCTCGCCGTATAGCTTCGCGAGATTGCCCAGCACGCGCGCGTAATCGGCGCGATAGGTGGCCGGCTCCGCTTTCGTGAGCGCGTCGTACAGCGCGATCGCGCGCCGATAGGCGCCTTCCGCCTCATGCGGGCGGTGCGTCTTGGAGAGCAGCACCCCGAGATTGTTCAGCGTGCGGGCTCGGTCGGCACCGAACGCGCCCGGCGCGGTCCGCTCGAGCGGCTGCAGCGTGCGCAGCGCCTCGCGATACGCATGCTCGGCCTGCGCGGAGCGGCCCTCCTTTCGATACAGCACACCGAGGTTCGTCAGCGTGCGCGCCACATCGGGGACATCGCGCGCGGGGCTCTCGCGCGCCAATTGGCGGCGAATCGCGAGCGCTTCGCCGTATGCTCGTTCCGCTTGCTCGAGTTGCCCCTCGTCGCTGTAAAGGTTGCCGAGATTGTTCAGCGTACGCGCAAGCGCCGGCCGATAAGCAAGCGCATTCTCCCGTACCAGCGCGCGCTGCAAGCCGAGCGCTTCGGCATAGGCGCGCTGCGCATCGTCGGCGCGGCGCGCCCTCGCATAGAGTACGCCGAGGTCGTTCAGCGTCGTCGCCAAATCGGGCGTGTAGCCCGGCGCATCGTGCTCGGCAAGCGCGCGCTCGAGCTTGAGCGCCTCGTGGTAGGCGTCGATCGCGTCGTCGGGGCGGTCCGCATCGCGATACAAGGCGCCAAGCGATTCGAGCAAGTCGGCGACGGCCGGCCCGTAGTGGGCGGGCTGCTCGCGCGCCAGATTCCAATAAATCCCGAGCGCATGCAGGTCGGCCATCTCGGCATCCTGCGGCAGTGCCAGCGCCGTGTATAAATGCCCGAGCTTGGCCAGCGCGAGCGCGAAACGCGGCTCCCATCGATCGGGCTTATCGTGCGCGAGCAATTGATACCGCAGCACGAGGGACTCGTAGACCGGCTGCGCCTGTTCGAACAGACGCGCTTGCTCGAGCAAATCTGCGTAGACGTCGGCGATCTCGAGATCGTCCGGCCGCAGGACATGGGCGATGCGGACGAACGCAAGCGCTCTCTTCGGCGAAAACCGCAGCCAATCGACGATCCCGGCTTGGAAGCTACGTAGCGCGATCAAGTCGTCGGGCGCGCCCGGCTCCGCGAGTTCGGCCGCGAGCAGCTTGGCGGCGCTGTCGAACTCGAGCGCGGCAATCGCGGCATCCACCTGCACCTCGAGCGGATCGTCGGTTCGCAGCACGCGCGCCCGCCGTGTCAGCAGGCCATATCGCGCGCTCCAATCACGCGCCGTCGACATGAAATCGACGTCGTCCGCTTCGCTGCTTTGCGCGGCAAGGCCGAGCACGAGTGGGGCGACGGATGTGAACGGTTCGGCGGGCATCGCCTCGAACATCAGGTTCGCGGCCTTCGCGAAGGCAACGCGCTGGCTGCCCGGCAGATGAGCGCGGCGTGCGGCACGCTCGGCGTCGGCGGCAAAGCGCTCGCGCTCCCTAGGGGCGACGCCGCAATCGCGCTCGAAGCGGAAGCCGTGCTCGACGTCCGTCACCGAAAGCGCCGGCACGCACGGCGGCTGCGGTGCCGCGGGGGTCGCGGCGGCCGACGCCGTCAGGGCCTGCGCCATCGCCAGGCCCGCCAGCCAACGATGTGCGCGCCGATTCGTCATGCTCGTCTTCTCGTGACAGGTGGCTGTCGATCAGATACATGAAGAACGGTCGCGGCGCAGCCGTATGTTGGCCAACGCACGTCCGTGCGCCGCCACCGGTTGCCGGCGTGCGCGCGACGCCACATAGTGGCCAGCATAGGCCCGTTGGCCGAATCGTGCCGGGCTGCAAGGCGTGCGGGGAGTCGGCCGCATCGCTCGACTCACATGCGCATGCCAGGTCCCGCCCGCACGGGTGCGGCGACAGCGCCCGCGTCACACCGAGCGCGGCAACGGGCTTCCGATTCGACATCATGCGTCCTCCAGCGATCTATCGAACCGCGTATCGCACACGCCGCTCACGCTGCCCCGCTTGCGGGGCGTTTTCGTCGATGGGCGCGGCAGTCTGCGCGCGATGCGGGCGGCCGTTGATACAGCGTTTACCGCCGGCGGCCGCGCGCGGCACCCATCTGAACGAAATCCTGCCACGGCATTGGACGCCATCCGATCCGAACGGCGCGCGCCGATGGGGCCTGAGCTTCGGCGCCGGGTTGTTGCTTTTCGTGGTCGTCGGCCTCTTCGGCGTCTATATGGCGATCGACGAGCACGAGGACGAAGACGCTTGGAATCGGGTCGACCTCGGTCGCACACATCGCTTGCTCGCGCCGGCGAGCGGCGTGAGCGCGCAAGTCGGCTCGACCGAGCCGCCGCCATCGGCCGATCTCGTTCCGCTGTTGGAAGCGCAAATCGCGAGCGCGAACGCGGACGGCGCGGCCGACGCCGTCCGAATGCGGCGCACATCGCCGCCGCAAAAGCTCGCGCGCGAGCCGCACCGCACGACGAGCGCCGAGCATACAGCGGCCGTTTCGAAGCCGGTGGCAGCCTCCTCGACACCGGCGGCAGCCGTTTCCGCGCCGGTAGCGACTGCCTCGACGACGGCGCCGCCCGCGGCTAAGCGCCACGCCACGCAGCGGCGGGTGCACCCTGCCAACACGAAAATCGCGGCGGCGTCCGTCTACGCAGCGGAGACCGCATCCGCGCCCGCTACGGCGGCAGCGGCAGTGCCGGCTACGCCAACGCCCGCCGCTACGGCAACGAACGTCGCCCCCGGAACGGCTTCCTTGACACGCCCCACCGAGCGGGCACGAGCGCGTGCGGCATCAGAAACCGAGACAGAGACGGCACCCGCGGCCGCCCCGAAGCCGATGGCGAACGCCGAGGACTTCGTGCATCCGCCGCTACTGCGTGCACCGCCTTCCGACACGGCCGCCACCAGCGCAACGCACGAGTCGCCGCCTCGATCGAGCGTCGAGGCAAGCAGCGCGGAAACGCGAACGCCCCCCTCGTCGGAAGCCGCCGCACCGCGCGACCGCGCGCCGGCAATCCTATGCGAGCCGGAAAACGCCGAGCGCGGTTGCACACCCGCGGGCGAGACCCAACCGGCGCTCGCCCCGCCGCACGACTCGACGCACGACGCCACGCAAAGCGAGGGCCGCAGTGCGCCGATCGAACATACCGCGTCTACCGCCGTGGGCGACGCGGAGGCCTCAACATCGTCGGCCTCGACGAAACCGCCCAGCGTCGCCCGGACGCTGAAACCACGATCGCTCTCGCCCGGTGCGCAAACAGCGAACATCCGCCACGCACACAGCCCAATCGTGCATCACCCGGCCCCGACTCGTCACCGACATGCGGTTCGGGCCGCCGCCAGCCGCCCGTCGACGTTCCTCTTCACGTTGCCGCGCTCGTTGACGGCTCCGCTGCGGCTGCCGGCGTTCCCGCACCCGTCGTCGCTGTCGTTCGACCTTTCCGCCAATCAGCGCGAGCTCTATCGGGGCCATTGATCTCGTCGGACCGGCTCCGGCGAGCCGGCGAAACGCCGACTATTTTGCGGCGGCAGCGCGCAAGCGCCGGCCTTGCTCGCGGATGTCGTCGAGCGTGGCCGCCGGCGTGCTGACCTCTTGCGGCACGCGGATTTCGATCAGTGCCGGCCGGGCGCTCGCCACGCATCGATCGAACGCGGGCAGAAAATCGGCGGTCCGTTCGACCGTCTCCCCATGCGCGCCGAACGAACGCGCAAACGCCGCGAAGTCCGGATTCGTCAGCCCCGTGCCGTGCGTTCGCCCCGGATAATGCCGCTCTTGATGCATGCGGATCGTGCCGTAGTGGGCGTTGTTGACGACGATGAAAATGACGTTCAGGCCGTACTGCATCGCGGTGGCGAGTTCTTGCGACGACATCATGAAGCAGCCGTCACCGGCAAGCGCCACGACCGTGCGCTCGGGATAGAGCGCCTTCGCCGCGATCGCGGCGGGCACGCCGTAGCCCATCGCACCGCTCGTCGGCGCAACCTGCGTCCGCCATTGCCGATAGGCGAAGTGCCGATGCAGCCAGATCGCGTAGTTGCCGGCGCCGTTCGTGACGATCGCATCGGCGGGCAGCCGCGCGCGCAATTGCGCCATGATTTCGCCGAGTTGCACATCGCCGAGCATCGGCCGCGGCGCGCGCCAGTCGAGATACGTGCGATGCGCCTGCTCGGCTGTGCCCGTCCAGGCCGGGGTGCCGCGCGGCTCGAGCGTCGCGAGCGCGGCGGCGATCTCGGGCATGCCCGAGACGATCGGCAGATCGGCCGCATAGACGCGCCCCAGCTCCTCCGCCCCCTGGTGCACGTGCACGAGCGTTTGCTGGGTCTTCGGAATGTCGAGCAGCGTGTACCCGCCCGTCGTCGATTCGCCCAAACGCGGGCCGATCACGAGGAGCAAATCCGCCTCGCGGATACGCTGCGCAAGCGCGGGGTTGATGCCTAGGCCGACGTCGCCCGCGTAATTCGGATGATCGTTGTCGATCGTGTCTTGATAGCGAAACGCGCAGCCGATCGGCAATTGCCACGCCTCGACGAACCGGCGCAGATCGGCGCACGCTTGCTCGCCCCATCCGCTGCCGCCGGCCACGACCATCGGCCGCTGCGCGTGCTCGAGCAACTCGCGCAGCCGCTCGATCTGCGCCGGCGACGGCGACGCCGCGACGCGTTGAAAGCGCGGCGCGCCCGGCATGCGCGGACACGGATCGGAGAGCATGTCTTCGGGCAAGGCCAGGACGACAGGGCCCGGCCGGCCCGCACAAGCCGTGTGAAACGCGTGGCTCAGATATTCGGGGATGCGGCGCGCGTCGTCGATCTGCGCGACCCATTTCGCCATCTGACCGAACATGCGCCGATAGTCGATCTCTTGAAACGCTTCGCGATCGAGGTGATCGCGCGCGCATTGGCCGATGAGCAGAATCATCGGCGTCGAATCTTGAAACGCCGTGTGCACGCCGATCGAGGCATGCGTCGCGCCCGGCCCGCGCGTGACGATCGCAACGCCGGGACGGCCCGTGAGCTTGCCCGTCGCCTCGGCCATGTTGGCCGCGCCGGCCTCGTGCCGGCAGACGATCGTGCGAATCCGCTCGGTTTCGTCGTGAAGCGCATCGAGCACGGCGAGAAAACTCTCCCCCGGCACGCTGAAGACACGATCGACGCCGTGCGTGACGAGCGCATCGACGAGCAGACGCGCTCCGGTCACGTTGGCGGTATCGGCGACGTTCGACATGATGCGGCAACCTCCTGAGTCGGTGATGGTGTTCGAAGCGGCGCGACCGAACAGCGAATCGCGAGAGACGGCCGACAGCTTACGCCCGCGTCGCGCGCGTTGTCACTGCGTGAATATTGGGGGGTGGCTTGCGCCCCCATGCATGCGCGGCCATGCCGCGGGCGCGATTCTGCGACTTTTCGTCTGCCGAACCGAGTCGGGCGACGATACATTTCGCGTCATCGCACATTGCCGGGAGCACTCATGCAAGTCGACGAATTCGAAGCCGAAGCCGCGCTGGCACGGCTGGCTCGAAACGAAACGTTGGGTCTGCTCGATCTTGCGCGGAGCGGCCGCGATCTGAAGGAGCGGGCGTTCCGCCGCTTTCTGGCGATTTGCCGGCCTGCCGGATCGGCCGCGCAGGCCCGTCGCTTTTTCGAATCGAACATGCTCGGGATTCTGAAAGACGGCCGGCTGACGATCAACTTCAACGCCAATACCTGGTTCGGCAACGGCAAGGAGCCGATGCGCGTGCTGAACCTGTTCGACCGGGTCCACGGTCCTGCCGAGAACGCCAAGACCGCAAAGGATCGGTGGTACCGCAACGACGTGGAAATGGAATTCGGCGACTACGCCGGCCACGCGCGCAACACCGCTCATGCGCGAAACGTGAAGGACGCGCGCCGGCTGGTCGCGCGCTACGGCGCCACGCAGATCGACCGCGTCGGGCTGCCGACGTCGCACCACTTCACATCCATGGTGCGGCCCCGATACGGCGCGCTCGACTTCGCCTACTGCCTAGGCGGCGGCGCGGGCGGCAACGGCTACGGGCGCTCGTTCGCCATCATCAAAGAACACGTCAAGCATGCGTCGAGCTACCTTTACACGGATTCGTTCAAGGTCAACGCCGACCTCGCCGCGCGTCGCGAAGAATACGGCGGCAAAATCGTCACGCTGCACGACGCGATGGCCACCTACCTCCAGCTCGAAAAAATCCTGCTCTATTGCACGCCGCAGATGCTCAAGCAGATTTATGCCTATGCCAGCGGCAAACGGGCTCGCGGCTCGAGCTTTTGTCTGCCGCCCGATACGACCGGCGTCAAGGTCAACTACATCGAATTCCAAGCGCATACGGATATCCGGTTCGATCGCGATATCGCCGCCATGACGATCTCGCGTTCCGAAATACCGCAGACGTTTCTCGGCCTGCCTTGGCACAGTGCCGAGCGCCACATTCGCGAATTCGCGCAAAAAAACCGCATTCGCGTGTCGTTCTTTGCGTAGTCGGTTTGGCTGAGCCGCCGAACGGCCGCCCCGCATTCGCATGGCGCACTACATCGAGCTCAGCACTCGACGATATTCACCGCGAGCCCGCCGCGCGAGGTTTCCTTGTACTTCGTCTTCATATCGGCGCCGGTCTCCCGCATCGTCTTGATGACCGAATCGAGCGACACGTAGTGGCTACCGTCGCCGCGCAGCGCCATGCGCGCGGCATTGACGGCCTTGACCGCGGCCATCGCGTTGCGCTCGATGCAGGGAATCTGCACCATGCCGCCAACCGGATCGCAAGTGAGCCCGAGGTTGTGCTCCATGCCGATCTCGGCCGCGTTCTCCACCTGCTTCGGCGTGCCGCCCGTGACCGCCGCGAGCGCGCCGGCCGCCATCGAGCACGCCACGCCCACTTCGCCCTGGCAACCCACCT
The DNA here is from genome assembly GCF_017315725.1 of Trinickia acidisoli. NCBI lineage: Bacteria > Pseudomonadati > Pseudomonadota > Betaproteobacteria > Burkholderiales > Burkholderiaceae > Trinickia > Trinickia acidisoli. The sequence goes on along the minus strand of NZ_JAFLRG010000001.1, from coordinate 41,028 downwards.
CGGCACCCGAGATCGACGCGTTGAGCTTATAGAGAATGCCGATCGCGGCAGCCGTCATCAGGAAGTCGATCACGCCTTGCTCGTTCGCACCGGGCACGAAACGCGTGTAGTAGTGGAGCACGGCTGGGACGATACCGGCCGCGCCGTTCGTCGGCGCGGTGACGACGCGCCCGCCCGCCGCGTTCTCCTCGTTGACGGCGATGGCGTAGAGATTGATCCAATCGACCATCGAGAGCGGATCGCGCAGCGCCTGCTCCGGGTTGCCCGAGAGCGCGCGATAGAGCTGCGGCGCGCGCCGCTTGACCTGAAACGGCCCGGGCAGCGTGCCGTCCGCATCGGGATTGCCGATGCCGCAGCCGCGCGCAACACACGATTGCATCACGTCCCAGATCTTCAGCAGGCCGATGCGCGTCTCTTCCTCGGTATGCCAGACGCGCTCGTTGTCCCACATGAGCTGAGCGATCGACTTGCCCGTCGACGCGCACAACGCGAGCAATTCGTTGCCCGTGCTGAACGGATGCGCGCGTTGATCGGCCGCTTGCAACACCTTCGTGTTCGGCGCGCCGGCTGTCACGACGAAGCCGCCGCCTACTGACAAGTAAGTTGCCTCGCGCAGCACGGCACCCGTCGCATCGGCCGCCCGCAGTTTCAAGCCGTTCGGGTGCTCGGGCAGCGCTTGCCGATAGAAGGCGATCTGCTCCTTCGGCGCGAAGCCGATCTCGTGCTTGCCGCCGAGCACGAGCCGGCGCGATGTTTTCACCGCATCGAGCCGAGCGGCGACCGTCGACGGATCGACGGTGTCGGGCGCATCGCCCATCAGGCCCAGCATGACGCCGCGATCGGTGCCGTGCCCCTTGCCCGTCGCGCCGAGCGAGCCGTAAAGCTCGACCTTGACCGCCGCGGTCTGCGCCAGCAAACCGTCGCGCTCGAGCCCCTGCACAAACAGCAAGGCCGCGCGCATCGGCCCGACCGTGTGCGAGCTCGAGGGACCGATGCCGATTTTGAAGAGATCGAATACGCTGACTGCCATTGCTGCTCCACAAGCGGATCGAGGCGGCACGCGCATCGTGCACGCGCGCCTCGGGTTGATGAGTGCCCGCGCCTCGCGGCAACCGTCGCCGCTCAGCTCAGCGATACGGCCGGCGCACCAGGCACGGCGGGCACGCCAACTACGTTACCTCGCCGGTAACGGCAAACAAACGGAGAGCCACGCGGGCGGCGTCGGCGACAAGCGCTGCGCCACGCTCGCGTAGCGGCCCGACAGCCGCGCGGCAAGATGAAACAATTCGGCCGCGCCCTTCGGGTCCCATTGCCCCGAGTAGCCCGGCAGACCCGCCGCGCGCCGCTTCGCATCGAACGCGACGCTCGAATGGACGAATTCCTCGTGCGTCTTTTCGCCGAGCGCATACGGCACGAGCCAATCGAGCGCGAGCCCGAGCGATGCCCCGCTCGGCGCGCGCACGGCGAGCCAATTGCGGTTGTGGCGCCGCGCCGCCAGCGCCGCAACGACGAGCGGCTGCAAGTCGTACGTCACGTAATGGAGCGCATCGCGCTCGGTGAAATCGACCGTCGTGCCGTCGGGGGCGATGTTCGTGCCGATCTGCTCGACGAACAACCGCTGCGCCGCATTGATGAGCTTGCGGTCGTCGAGCGTGAACGCGGCCATGGCGACGAGCTTGACGCGATGGCTCTCCCAGTTGTTGCGGAAGGTGCCCGTCAGCGGACGCGGCTGCGCGCCCAAGCGCTCGACGTAACCATTCGCGAGCTTCGCGATGAACGCGGCCGTCGCGTTGCGCGTCTTCACGGGCAGCGCGCTCGCGGTCAAGTCGTACGCGAGAATCATCGAATCGAAATGCGTCTCGTCGATCGGATCGAAGCTCGGCTGATAGGTCGTGGCCCAGGCCAGCAGGAAACGGTCGACGAGGCGCAGATAACGTTCCTCGCCCGTCGCGCGCCAGACCAGCGCCGCATCGCGCATGAGCTCGAGATCCTGCTCGGCCTCGACGCTCTGGTCGTGGATCCCTTCGTGCGGCAGCGTGCCTTCGGTGTGCAAGTGTGCGAGCGGCTTCGGCTGATCGTTCAGCCGTGCCGCGACACGCTTGACGAGCGCCTGCACCGCGGGCGCCGCGCTCGCGCGCTCGCTCGTCTGCATAGCCGGCGCCGCGCAGAAGTTCATCGCCGCGCGCGCCGCCCCGGCGGGCGCGAGCATGCCCGCGCAGGCGATCAGCCAGGCCGCGAGGGATGCCCCCGGCCGCAGCCCCGGCCGTTCGTCGATACGCAAGCCCGGTGTGCGCCATTGCGCGCGGGGTATGTGCGCCGGCACCGTCTGCACCTCTCGTCCCATCGGTCGCTCCTTCTGTAGCTTGATCCGCGGTGTGAGATGGTAGCCGGTATTGCCGACGAGCGACGCACGCCCGCTTGCCGCAGCCGCCGTCAGGCGTAATCCGCGATAGGCACGCAAGAGCAGAACAGATTGCGGTCGCCGTAAGCATTGTCAGCGCGGCCGACGGGCGGCCAGTACTTGCGCGTCACGAGCGACGGCAGCGGGTAGGCCGCCGCCTCGCGCGAGTACGCATGCGGCCACTCGTTGGCCGTCACGACCGCCGCCGTATGCGGCGCATGCTTGAGCGGGTTGTCCTCGCGATCGGCACGCCCTTGTTCGACGGCGCGAATCTCCTCGCGAATCGCGATCATCGCCTCGATGAAGCGGTCGAGCTCCTCCTTCGATTCGGACTCGGTCGGCTCGACCATCAGCGTGCCCGGCACCGGGAAGCTCATCGTCGGCGCATGGAAGCCATAGTCGGCCAAACGCTTGGCGACGTCGTCGACGGAAATCCCGCTCGCGTCCTTGATCGGGCGCAGGTCGAGGATGCACTCGTGCGCGACGAGCCCGCCGGGGCCCGAGTACAGCACCGGATAGTGCGACGCCAGGCATTTGGCGACGTAGTTCGCGTTCAGAATCGCCACTTCCGTCGCCGCCGTCAGGTTCTTCGCGCCCATCATCGCGACATACATCCACGAGATCGGCAAAATCGACGCCGAGCCGTACGGCGCGGCCGAGACGGCACCGATACCGTTCTCGGCGCGACGATAGCCCGATGAAGTCTGGTTCGGCAGGAACTGCGCCAGATGCGCGCCGACCGCGACCGGACCAACGCCAGGGCCGCCGCCGCCGTGCGGGATGCAGAACGTCTTGTGCAGGTTCAAGTGCGAAACGTCGCCGCCGAACTGCCCCGGCGCCGTGAGCCCGACCATCGCGTTCATGTTCGCGCCGTCGACATAGACTTGCCCGCCGTGGGCATGCACGATCTCGCAGATCTCGCGCACGTTCTGCTCGAACACGCCGTGTGTCGACGGGTAGGTGATCATGATCGCCGCGAGCCGCGCCGCATGCTCGGCCGCCTTCGCCTGCAAGTCTTCGATGTCGACGTTGCCCTGCTCGTCGCAGCCGACGACGACGACTTTCATCCCCGCCATATGCGCCGACGCCGGATTCGTGCCGTGCGCCGAAGCCGGAATCAGGCAGACGTCGCGATGGCCCTCGCCGCGTGCCGCGTGATAGGCGTGGATGATCAAGAGGCCCGCGTACTCGCCTTGCGAGCCCGCGTTCGGCTGCAGCGAAACGGCCGCGTAGCCCGTGGCCGCGACGAGCATCTGTTCGAGCTGATCGATCATTTCGCGGTAGCCGACCGTCTGCTCGGCCGGCGCGAACGGGTGGATCTGCGAAAACTCGGGCCACGTGACAGGTAGCATCTCCGAGGTCGCGTTCAGCTTCATCGTGCACGAGCCGAGCGGAATCATCGAGCGGTCGAGCGCAAGATCCTTGTCGGCCAGGCTGCGCAGATAGCGCAGCATCTCCGTTTCCGAATGGTGACGGTTGAAGACGTGGTGCGTGAGGTAGGCGCTCGTGCGCGCGAGCGCGGCGGGCAGCGCGGCCGAATCGCCGCCTTGGCCTTGCTCCTCGGCGCGCGTGAGCGCCGCATCGAGCGCGTCGACGTGCGGCACGTCGATCGCGCCGGCCGCATGCGCGAAGAGCGAGAGCAAATCGGCGAGATCGGCACGCTTGGTCGTCTCGTCCACCGAAACGCCGACCTGCGTATCGCTCACGCGGCGCAGATTGATGCGCATACGCTTGGCGGCATCGTGCGCAGCCGCCGTGCGCGAGCCCGTCTCGATCGTCAGCGTGTCGAAGAAGGTGTCGTTGGCAAGCGTGTAGCCGAGTTGCTTCACGCCGGCGGCAAGCAGCGCCGCCACGCGATGCACGCGCCGGGCGATCGATTTCAAACCATGAGGCCCGTGATAGACGGCGTACATGCTCGCCATGATCGCGAGCAGCGCTTGCGCCGTGCAAACGTTGGAAGTGGCCTTCTCGCGGCGAATGTGCTGCTCGCGCGTTTGCAGCGCGAGGCGCAGCGCGCTCTTGCCTTGCGCATCGACGGTCACGCCGACGAGCCGGCCCGGCATCTGCCGCTTGAATTCGTCGCGCACGGCCATGTACGCGGCATGCGGCCCGCCGAAGCCGATCGGCACGCCGAAACGTTGCGAAGTGCCGACCGCGACGTCGGCGCCCCACTCGCCCGGGGGCGTCAGCAGCGTGAGCGCGAGCAGATCGGCCGCGACGACGACATGGCCGCCCGCCGCATGCACGGCTTGCGCGAGCGCGCGGTAGTCGCGTACGTCGCCGTTCGCGCCCGGATATTGCAGCAGCACGCCGAACGCGCTCGCGCCGGCCGCGGCCTCCGCCGGACCGACCCGCACGTCGATGCCGATCGGCTCGGCGCGCGTGCGCACGACTTCGATCGTCTGCGGCAGCACGTCGTCAGCCACATAGAAAACGTTCGACTTCGATTTGCCGGCGCGCTGCAGCAGCGTCATCGCTTCGGCCGCGGCGGTTGCTTCGTCGAGCAGTGAGGCATTGGAGATTTCAAGCCCGGTCAAGTCGCCGATCATCTGCTGAAAGTTGAGCAGCGCCTCGAGCCGGCCTTGCGAGATTTCGGGTTGATACGGCGTATAGGCCGTGTACCACGCCGGATTCTCGAGCACGTTGCGCAAAATGACGGCCGGCGTGTGCGTGTTGTAATAACCCTGCCCGATGTAGGTGCGGAACACCTCGTTCTTGTCCGCGAGCTCGCGCAGCCGCGCGAGCGCCTCGGCCTCGCTGCGCGGCTGCTCGAACGGGCCGAGCGGTAGCGTGTCGGCGCGGCGGATCGCCCGTGGGATCACGGCATCGATCAGCGCGGCGCGCGACTCGAAACCGAGCGCCGCCAGCATCTTGTGCTGATCGGCGTCATCCGGGCCGATGTGCCGCTCGGCAAAAGCGTCATGCGCTTCGAGCGCGGCGAGCGAGAGAGGGGAGCGGTTCATCAGACGATCCGGATGTTCGAGCTTCATGATAGGGCAGCTTGTAGTACGCGGCTTGTAGTGCAACTTGGGGGGCGCGGCGGTTCGGGCTCAGGGCCGCAAAACGCGCCGCGCGGCAGGAAACGTAAGGAACGGCTCAGCCGACGAGCTTCTGATAGGCGGCGGCATCGAGCAGCTTGTCGACCGAGCCGGCGTCCGCGAGCTTCACCTTGAACAGCCAGCTTGCGTAGGCGTCCTCGTTGACGGCGTCGGGCGTGTCGACGATCGCATCGTTGACGGCGACGATCTCGCCCGAAACGGGTGAGTAGATGTCGGAGGCCGCCTTCACCGATTCGACGACGCCGATCGCATCGCCGGCCGCGATCGTCTTGCCGACCGAGGGCAGCTCGAGGAAAACGATGTCGCCGAGCGTCTCTTGCGCGTGGTCGGTGATGCCCACCGACACCGTGCCGTCAGCTTCGGTTCTGATCCACTCATGTTCCTCGGTGTATTTCAGATCGGCCGGGACGTTGCTCATTTGAAGCTCCTGGGGAAATAGGAAATGCGTTGAATTGAAAGCGTAAGGACCGAGACGCGCGCGGGGCCGCGCCTTCGATTTAGGCGACGAGCACCTTGCCGCCCCGCACGAACGGCAGTTTTACCACGCTTGCGGGCAGCGCCTTGTCCCGGATCTGAACCTGTACGCGCTCGCCGGGGCACACCCCCTTCGGCACGCGCGCGAATGCGATCGATTCCTGCATCGTCGGCGAGAACGTACCGCTCGTGATTTCGCCTTCGCCAAGCGGTGTCAGTACCTTTTGGTGCGCACGCAGCACGCCGCCGGCCTTGCCGTTTTCTTTTTGCAGGACGAGGCCGACGAACACGTACCGCGAGCCGTCGCGCTCGAGGGCGGCGCGGCCCACGAAATCGCGCGGGGCGGCCAGATCGACGGTCCAGGCAAGCCCGGCGTCGAGCGGGGATACGTCTTCGTCCATGTCCTGGCCGTACAGATTCATGCCCGCTTCGAGCCGCAGCGTATCGCGCGCGCCGAGCCCGCACGGATGCACGCCGGCCGCTTGCAGCGCTTGCCAGAGCGCGACGACCTGCGCCGCCGGCACAATGATTTCGAAGCCGTCCTCGCCGGTGTAGCCCGTGCGCGCAATCGTCAGCTCGCCGTACGGCGCAACGCTCACGCGCGCCGCGTTGAACGGCTTGAGCGCTTCGGTCGCCTCGCGCACAGCGGGCAGCACCTGCCAGACCTTCGCGCGCGCGTTCGGTCCCTGGGCGGCGACGATCGCGAGATCGCGACGCGGCGTGATGGCGAGGCCGAAGCCGCGCTCCTCGTTCAACCGCTTGAACCAGGCGATGTCCTTCTCGGCCGTGCCGGCATTGACGACGACGCGAAAGCAGTCGTCAGCGAAAAAGTAGACGATCAGATCGTCGATGACGCCACCGCGCTCGTTCAGCATGCACGAATAGAGGGCCCGGCCCGGCGTTTGCAGCTTGCCGACGTTGTTGGCGATCGCATACTCGAAAAACGCACGGGCGCGCGCGCCGGCGAAATCGACGACGCACATGTGCGAGACGTCGAACATCCCGGCATCGCCGCGTACGGCTTGGTGTTCGTCGATCTGCGAGCCGTAGTTGACGGGCATGTCCCAGCCGCCGAAATCGACCATGCGCGCATTGAGGGCACGGTGAGCGGCGTTGAGCGGGGTGTGTTTCAGTTCGGTCATGAAGGTCTCGGCACGCAAAGGTTCGCGAAAACAAAAAAGGGCCATGCCGATCGACGCGCGCGCGGCTCGATTGCCTGCGGCGAATACGGTGCATGCCCCCTCTGTCCTCGGTACCTGAGAGATTGCGCCGGCGGGACGAATACGTTTCCCGCTCGATGCGCGCGCCCCTTCGGTGGGCGACTTGCTCGCGCGTGCGGCCGCGGATTGCGGACTTCGGCGCACCGCTGCGAGCTATCGCCACTCTCCAGAGTGCGAAAAACCCAGCTCACGCGGGGCCTTTCGACGCGGTCGGTCCTTTTGCCTGAGAGTTTGTGGGTGTGCCCCTTCGGCGGCGTCGCCGGCGGGCCGAAAAACCCTACCGCGAGCGCGCTCTCCCGACGCGTGCGCGAAATTTACGCGAGCGTAATGGGGTTGTCAAATGCAGGGGTTGTCAAATGCCGGGGTTGTCAAATGCCGGGATTGCAAATGAAGGGGGTTGTCGACTGAACGTGCGATGCGCCTCAGCAGGCAGCGCCAAGACGAGCTAACTTACACATATGCGCGACGAACGACGAACGCACCGCTCGGTCCATCCTGAACGTCGATGGGAATAGCGGCGCGCGCAGCTCCGTCTAACGGAGCAACGTAGGCGATCGCGCCGGCAGCAACACAGAGGAGGAAAATCATGTCGAACCGAAACCGATTCTGCTGCACCGACCCCGACATCGGCCTGCTGGCCGCGGGTCGCGTGCGGTTCGCGTCGAGCGAGGCGCTCGAGCACGCGATGACGCCGCTGATCGAACGCGCGCGCACCGTGCCGACGGGCACCCTGGCCGACGTCTTCCGCGACGTCGATGCCGACGCGCTACTGTTCGTCGCGGCCTGGCGCGTGATTCGGTTCGAGGCGGCCGAGCGCACCGTCGTCGATGCGATCGCACACGCCATCGAACCGTTGCGCAGCGAGGCCACACCCGAATGGGTCGACGTCGCCGCGCCTGCCGGCGCATGGACGTCAGGACGCAGCGGGCCCGGCGAGTGCCTGGTGCTCCTGCGCCAACTGCTGGAAAAACCCGACGATGCGATACAGGCAAGCTGGATCGACAAGGTTCTGCTGGCGTTGAACAGCGATGCGGAGCCGCCCGACGGCTTGATCTCGGCCAACTTCTTCGCGACGCACGACGATGCCTCGGTACTCGCCTTCGCGCGCTGGATGAGCGCCGACGCCCATCGCGAGGCGCTCGCAAGCGGCCACTACGGACATGGGAACGTCGGCACATCGCAGCTCTGGCAAACGACGCGCGAACATCCGGGTATTCGCGCCGATCACGAGGTGTGCCGGTACGTAAGGGTGTCGTAGCGCGTGCACGGGCGAGCACGTAACCCGATCATGGGACGTATGGCCCCAAGAACCGAACCCGCTATGGCGCGACGATGTACACACATGGATTTACATCACCCGAATGATAGCCTATAGTACATACGTCGTACACACATCCGACGTCGAGGTTCTAGATGCAGACCACCAGAGTTTTCAAAAACGGTAATTCCCAAGCCGTGCGTATCCCGGCCGAGCTGGCGTACGAGCGTAGCGACGTGGATCTCGAGATTGAGCGTATCGGAGACGAGTTGCGCATTCGCCCTGCTCGCCGGCCGCTTACGGGAGTGCTCAAGAAATTCGCGAAATTCGGCCCGGATTTCATGGCCGAAGGGCGCGGCGATCATGAACAGGCTGAACGCGAGGGCTTGTGATGCCGCGCTATATGCTCGACACGAACATGTGCATTTACCTCATGAAGAATCAGCCGGAGCAGATCGCGAACCGATTTGCGCAGTGCTATGTGGGAGATGTCGTGATGTCCGCGATCACCTACGCGGAACTCGAATATGGTGTGGCCGCCTCGTCGAATCGAACGCGCGAGCGCCGGAACCTGGCCTCCCTGATCGAGGACATTCGCGTCGCTCCCTTCGATTCGGCCGCGGCCGCAGCGTACGGCCCCATTCGCGAAGCGACGCGCGAACGGAAAAAGGACCACCTCGATAAGCTCATCGCGGCCCACGCGGCCGCGCTCGACGTCGTGCTCGTGACCAACAACGAGCGCGATTTCGTCGATTACCCGGGTGTAAAGCTTGAAAACTGGGTCAACGGCTAACGAAGCACCCTCAGCCCAGCACCCCCACGCGATACTTCGTCACTTGCCGATACGGCTTGTCGGCGCGCGAGATCACGTCCTCGCGATCGGCCATGTTGATTTGATTCGGGAATCCTCCCGTTTCGAGGCACAGCCCCGCGTGGCTCGTATAGATCGACGAATTGCGCCCGCGCACGCCGTCGAGGTAGTTGCCGGTATAGAACTGCAAGCCGCGCTGATCCGTCGATACGGTCATCAAACGCCCGCTCGCCGGATCGTATAGGCGCGCAACCTCGCGCACGGGCCGCGCACCGCCGCTTGGCACGGCAACGTCCGCCCCGCGCAGCACGTAGCAATGATCGAAGCCGCGAGCGAGCGCGAGTTGCTCGTGCGGCCACTCGAGCCGCGCGCCGATCGGCGCCGCCTCGCGAAAGTCGAACGCATTGCCGGCTACCGCCGTGCGACCGATCGGAATCAACTCGGCATCGACCTCGAAAAACGCATCGGCATCGATCGAGAGGACATGTCCCTTGATGTCGGCCCCCGTCTGCGCCGCCAGATTGAAATAGCCGTGGCTCGTCAGATTGAGCGGCGTCGGCGCATCGGTGCTTGCGCGATAGTCGATCGTCAGTTCACCGTCGTCGTCGAGCGTATAGCGCACTTCCACATGCACGTTGCCCGGGAAGCCCGAGGCGCCCGCCGCCGAATCGAGCGCGAGCACGAGCACGCCGTCTTCCTCGCGCGCCTGCCAAATCGCACGATGAAAACCCGTCGTGCCGCCGTGAAGCAGATTCTCGCCCTCGTTGCGATCGACCGCATAGGTAACGCCGTCGAGCGCGAAGCGCGCACCCGCGATGCGATTGGCCCAGCGCCCGACGAGCGCGCCCATGTACGTTTTCGCTTCCCGGTAATCGGCGGGCGTATCGTGCCCGAGCATGATGTCGCCGAGCCGTCCCGCGCGATCGGGCGCGTGCCAGGAGACGAGCGTCGCGCCCAATTCGCTGACGGATACACGCATACCCTGCGCATTGCGCAACGTGAACAGATGAACCGTTTCGCCGCCGGGCAGCATGCCCCAAGGTTCGTGCGACAACTTAGCAGTACTGATCATGTGGTCGTGATGGTTACCGTTGCTGAAATTCGTTGAAAGGATGGGTTCGCTCAGCCTCGCTTGCGCCTGCTCAAACCGCTTCGCGCGCGCTGGCGCGCGCTTGATATTCGCGCGGCGTGCAGCCGAGTTCGCGACGAAACACAGCGTGCAAATACTGTACCGATTTGAAGCCGCAGCGCACGGCCACGTCGGCGCTCGATACGTCGCGCTTGACGAGCAAGGCTTTGGCCGCATCGAGCTTTTGCCGAAGAATCTCCTGATGCACGGTGCACTGCAACTCGCGCCGGAAATACTCTTCGAGCGACGAACGCGACACGCCAACGTAATCGGCGACCTGCTCCGTGCGGATGCCCTGGCACGCATACTGCCGAATGAAATGCCGCGCCCGCGCGACGTAAGGGCTCGCGAGCGGCTGATGCTTGGTCGAATCGAGCACGTTGATGCCGACGGGCGGCACGAGAATCCGTTGCCCCGGAAAACGCGCGCCGCGCAGCATTTGATGCAGTAAATGCGCGGCCGTGCGCCCCATCTCCTCCGTGCCTTGAATCACCGACGACAGCGGAATACGCGTCAACGTGCGCGTGAGCGGATCGTTGTCGATGCCGATGATGGCCACGTCCTCGGGCACCGGAATGCCCGCGATCAGGCAGGCTTGCAAGAGGTGCCGGGCCCGCGCATCCGTTACCGCGATGATGCCCACCGGTTTGGGCAACGCATCGAGCCACCGCGTCAATTGCTCGGTCGCTTGATTCCAGGTCGGCGCACTCGTCGACAGCCCGCGATAGATCTCCGCGTCGATCTGCTCGCGCGTGCGCCCATCCGCCTCGCGCAAGCGCGCGAACGCGAGTTCGCGCTGATAAGCCCAACGGTGTTCGTCCGAAAGCGGCAAGCTGTAGAGCGCGAAGTGCCGCAGCCCCGCGCCGATCAAATGCGTATGGGCGAGCGAGACGAGCTTGCGATTGTCGGTGGCGATGTACGGCACGTTGTCCGGATAGTGGGACGGGTCCTCGAACGACGAACCGACGGCAACGACGGGCAGCGGGCACTGCGCCAGCGCTTCGCAGACGGCAGGATCGTCGAAGTCGGCAATGATGCCGTCGCCGTCGAAGCGATCGATGCCGGCGAGCCGGCAGCGAAAATCCTCTTCGAGAAAGAGATTCCAGCCCACGCGCGTGGAAAGCAGATATTGGCCGACGCCCGTGATGATCTCGCGGTCGTAGACCTTGTTCGCATTGAACAGCAGCGCGATGCGATGCGCCTTCTGCGGGGCGGGCGGCCTCGTCATCGCCGCGGCCTTGCGAGGCTGCGCGCGGCAGATGCGGCGTCGAGCATGGGTTCGTCTCCTCTTGGTCGTCGTTCTCGATGTGTTCCGCGATTCTAGGCGCGAATGGCGCTCGTGCGCGAGCCCGGGTACGCATCGGCAAGAAACGTTAATGCCGATGCGCAATTTCGCAATTGTGGCCGGCATGGCGGCGCTGGCACCATGGCCGCACTTCGACGACCGGCCGCACCGAACGCCGGCGTCCCCCAAGGCAACCGCATTGCGGCTGCGCGAGTCGCCGCGCACACGCCGCGTCATCGGCAAATCAGGCGACGTCCAATATATAAGACAGGAGTGAGACATGGCATTCGCAAAGCGTCGTTCTATCTTAGGCTCGTTCCTCGCGGGCGCAGTCCTCGCGAGCATCTCGCTCGTGGCGCCGCTCGCTCACGCGAGCAAGGCGCATCCGGTCATCGGCTTTTGCATCGACGATCTTCGCGTCGAGCGCTGGGCGCGCGACCGCGATTACTTCGTTGCCGCGGCGCAAAACCTCGGGGCGACCGTCTCGGTGCAGTCGGCCGACGCCAGCGAAGAGCGTCAGATTTCGCAAATCGAAAACCTGATTTCGCGCGGCGTCGACGTGATCGTCATCGTGCCGTTCAATTCCAAGACGCTCGGCAATGTCGTCGCCGAAGCGAAAAAGGCCGGCATCAAGGTCATCTCCTACGACCGCCTGATCCTCGATGCCGACGTCGACGCCTACATCTCGTTCGACAACGAGAAGGTCGGCGAACTGCAAGCGCAGGGCGTCTACGATGCGAAGCCCAAGGGCAACTACTTCCTGCTCGGCGGCTCGCCCACCGACAACAACGCCAAGATGCTGCGCGAAGGCCAGCTCAAGGTGCTGCAGCCGGCCATCGACCGCGGCGACATCAAGGTCGTGGGCCAGCAGTGGGTGCCGGAGTGGAGCGCCTCGACGGCGCTGCGCATCACGGAAGACGCGCTGACGGCCAACAACAACAAGATCGACGCCATCGTCGCATCGAACGACGGCACGGCCGGCGGCGCGATTCAAGCGCTCGCGGCGCAGAACCTCGCGGGCAAGGTGCCCATCTCGGGGCAGGACGCCGATCTCGCGGCAGTCAAGCGCGTCATCGCCGGCACGCAGACGATGACGGTCTACAAGCCGATCAAGCTGATCGCGACCGAAGCGGCCAAGCTCGCCGTGGATCTTGCGCAGGGCCGCAAGCCGGCGTTCAACGCGCAGTACGACAACGGCAAGAAGAAGGTCGATACCGTGTTGCTGCAGCCGACGCTGCTGACCAAGAAGAACGTCGACATCGTGGTCAAGGACGGCTTCTATACGCAACAGCAGCTCTCGAGTCGATAACGCGCAATCCTAAGCGATAACGAGCGGACCGAAGCGCGGCGCCCTTCCCGGGCAGCCGCGCCGCCCCCGAGCATCGCAACGGAACGAGAAGGAACGAGACGTATGACGCAAACAGAACCGTTGCTGTCGCTCAAGGGAATCGTCAAAACGTTTTCGGGCGTCAAAGCGCTCGATGGCATCGATCTATCGGTCCGCCCCGGAGAATGCCTCGGCCTATGCGGCGAGAACGGCGCGGGCAAATCGACGTTGATGAAGATCGTCTCGGGCGTCTATCCGCACGGCACCTGGGACGGCGAGATCGTCTGGGACGGCGCCCCCCTCAAAGCATCGAACGTGCGCGACACCGAGCGCGCCGGCATCGTCATCATCCATCAGGAGTTGATGCTCGTGCCCGAATTGTCGGTGGCCGAGAACATCTTCCTCGGCAACGAGATCACGCTGCCCGGCGGACGCATGAACTATGCGGCGATGCACCAGCGCGCCGACGCGCTGCTACGCGAACTCGGCATCGAAGGCATCCACGTCGCGCAACCGGTGATGAACTTCGGCGGCGGCCATCGGCAGTTGATCGAAATCGCCAAGGCGTTGAACAAGCAAGCACGGCTCTTGATCCTCGACGAGCCGTCGTCGTCGCTGACGGCGGCCGAGACGCGCATCCTGCTCGACATCGTGCGCGACCTCAAACGGCGCGGCGTCGCCTGCATCTATATCTCGCACAAGCTCGACGAGGTCGAAGCCGTCTGCGATACCGTCACCGTGATTCGTGACGGGCGGCACGTGGAAACGGCGCCGCTTGCCGCGATGCCGGGCCCGCGCATCGTCGCCCTGATGGTCGGGCGCGAGATCACGAACCTCTTTCCGCGCGAGCCGCACGAGATCGGCGAGATCGTGCTCGAAGCGCGCAACGTCAGTTGTTTCGACGTGACGAACCCACGCCGCAAGCGCGTCGACGACGTTTCGTTCAGCGTGCGTCGCGGCGAAATTCTCGGCGTGGCCGGGCTCGTCGGGTCCGGGCGCACCGAACTCATGCAGGCGATCTTCGGCGCCTACCCTGGCGCGTGCCACGCGACGGTGGCCGTCGACGGCAAGCACGTGGCCATCCGCGCGCCCGGCGATGCGATTCGCGCCGGCATCGGCATGGTGCCCGAAGACCGCAAGGCGCACGGCATCGTGCCCGACCTCGGCGTAGGCCAGAACATCACGCTCGCGGTGCTGCGGCGCTTCGTCAAGCGCGGTGCGATCGATACGGCGGCCGAACTCGACACGATTCACAAGTCGATGAAGCGGCTTTCGGTGCGCGCCGCCCACCCGCTGCTGCCGATCGCGCATCTGTCGGGCGGCAATCAACAAAAGGCCGTGCTCACGCGCGTGCTGCTGACCGAGCCGAAGGTGCTGATCCTCGACGAACCGACGCGCGGCGTCGACGTCGGCGCGAAGTACGAGATCTACAAGCTCATCTTCGCGCTCGCCAAGCAAGGCATGGCGATTATCGTCGTGTCCTCGGAGCTGCCCGAGGTGCTCGGTCTCGCCGACCGCGTCCTCGTCATGGGCGAGGGCGAACTGCGCGGCGATTTCGCGAACGACGGCCTCACGCAAGAAACCATTCTCACGGCCGCCATCGAACCGGCGCACCGGGCCGCGGCCTCCCATCCCAACGAAACGGCTTCCGTATGACACCGGACATTTCCTCCGCCCGCCCGGCAAGCAACGCCGCGCAAGCCGGCGCCGATCGCATCCGCCAATGGTTCGCGCGCTACAAGATCCTGGCGCTGCTGTTCGCCGTCGCGCTGATTTGGCTGTTCTTCACCGTGCTCACGCACGGCGCGTTCGCGACGCCGCGCAATCTGTCGAACCTGCTTCGGCAGATGGCGATCAGCGGCATGCTCGCCTGCGGCATGGTGTTCGTCATCATCGCCGGCGAAATCGATCTGTCGGTCGGCTCGCTGCTGGGGCTGCTCGGCGGCGTCGCGGCCATCCTCGACGCCAATCACGGCTGGCCGATCGAAGCAACGATTCCCGTCGTGCTCGTACTCGGCGTGGCGGCCGGCTTGTTCAACGGCTGGCTCTCGACTTACGGGCGCGTGCCCTCGTTCATCGTCGGCCTCGGCGGCATGCTCGCCTATCGCGGCGTGCTGCTCGGCATCACGGGCGGCTCCACGATCGCACCCGTCTCAGACCGCTTCGTCTTCCTTGGCCAAGGCTATCTGCCGCGCCTGGCCGGCAACGCGCTCGCGCTGTTGCTGTTCGCCGTGCTCGCCTTCGTGACGGCACGCCAGCGCAGCAACCGGCGCCGCTACGCGCTGCCCGTGCCGGCGCTCTGGCAAGACGCCGTGAAGATCGTCGGCGCCGGCGCGATCATCCTCGCGTTCGTGGCGACGCTCGACGGCTACGGCGGCATCCCCGTGCCGGTGCTGCTCGTGCTGCTCTTGCTCGGCATCTTCACCTGGGTGGCGACGCAAACCGTGTTCGGCCGCCGCATCTACTCGGTCGGCTCGAATCTCGAAGCCACGCGCCTATCGGGCGTCGACACGAACCGTGTCAAGCTCGCGATCTTCGCGCTAATGGGGCTCATGTGCGCGTTCGCCGGCATCGTCGATACGGCGCGGCTCGCGGCCGGCTCGCCGTCGGCCGGCAATATGGGCGAGCTCGACGCGATCGCCGCCTGTTTCATCGGCGGCACGTCGATGCGCGGCGGGTCCGGCACCGTCTACGGCGCGCTCATCGGCGCGCTCGTCATGGCAAGCCTCGACAACGGCATGTCGATGCTCGACGTCGATGCCTACTGGCAAATGATCGCCAAAGGCGCGATCCTAGTCGTCGCGGTCTGGATCGACGTCGTTTCGCGCACGAACCGGCGCTGACACCGCCGCTCCTATTGCGATGCAACACGGCGTCCCCTTCCCTGGGGACGGCATTTTCTTCAAACGTGGAATTTTGCATGTCGTACGCCATTTATCCGAGCTTGGTCGACAAGACCGTCGTCGTGACGGGCGGCGGGAGCGGCATCGGCGCCGCGATCGTCGAAGCGTTCGCCGCGCAGGGCGCGCGGGTGTTCTTTCTCGACATCGCCGACGCCGACGCGCAAACGCTCGCGCAGCAACTGCGGAACTGCGCCCACGCGCCCGTGTTCCATCATTGCGACTTGCGCGATACCGACGCAATCGAGCGCGTATTCGCGGCAATTTGCGCCGAAGCGGGCACAATCGACGTGCTCGTGAACAACGCGGCCAACGACGATCGCCATCCGTTCGGCGAGATCACGCCTGCCTATTGGGACGAGCGCATCGCCGTCAACCTGCGGCATCAATTTTTTTGCGCGCAGAACGCGGCGCGCGGCATGAAGACTGCGGGGCAAGGGGTGATTCTGAATCTCGGCTCGATCTCCTGGCACCTCGCGCTGCCGAGCCTATCGATCTACATGACGGCCAAGGCCGGCATCGAAGGGCTCACCCGCGCGCTCGCCCGCGAACTCGGCCCCAGTGGCATCCGCGTCAACGCGATCATCCCGGGCGCCGTGCGCACGCCGAGACAGATGAAGCTGTGGCAATCGCCCGACAGCGAGGCGAAGCTCGTCGCAGACCAATGCCTACCCGAGCGGGTCGAGCCCGAGCATGTCGCACGCATGGCCTTATTTCTCGCATCGGACGACGGCTCGCGATGCTCGGGACGCGAATACTTCGTCGATGCGGGGTGGTATGGAGCATCCTCATGATTTCACCTGAATGCATCTGGCCCTTGGGCGCTGAACTCGGCGAAGGCCCCGTGTGGAGCAAAAGCGAGAAAGCCGTCTATTTCGTCGACATCAAGCGCAAGCACGTGCACCGCTACGCGGCCGAGACGCGCGAGACGATGACGTGGCCCGCGCCCAGCGAGCCGGGCTTCATCGTACCCGCGTCCGACGGCACGTTCGTTTGCGGCCTGCGCAAGGGGCTCTATCGATTCGATGCGCGCACGGGCACCTTCGACAAACTGAAGGACGTCGAGCGCGATCAGGTGGGCAACCGCCTGAACGACGGCTTCTCCGATCCGCAAGGCTACCTGTGGTTCGGCTCGATGGATGACGAAGAAACAGCGCCCACGGGCGCGCTCTATCGCGTCGGCGACGACGGCGAGATCGAGCGGCGCGACGAGGACTACGTCATAACGAACGGCCCGGCGATGAGCCCCGATCGGCGCACGCTCTACCACACCGATACGGTCGGGCAGACGATCTACGCATTCGATGTCGACGCGCACGGTACGCTATCGAACAAGCGCGTCTTCATCAAGGTGCAAGGCACCGCCCACCCCGACGGCATGGCCGTCGACGCCGAAGGGTGCCTGTGGGTCGGGTTGTTCGGCGGCGGATGCATCGAACGTTATTCACGAGACGGCAAGCAGATCGACACCGTCGCGTTTCCATGCTCGAACATCACGAAGCTCGTGTTCGGCGGCGACGATTTGCGCACCGCCTACGTGACGACGGCGATGAAGGGATTGAGTGCGGCCCAGCGAGAGCGAGAAATGCTGGCGGGCGGCTTGTTCACGTTTCGCTCGCCCGTGCCGGGTTTGCCGCAAAACGTAGTGACGCGCGGCCTCGTGCGCGCGCGCTGATCGCCGGCGCGCCGCGCTTGCGCCACGTTTAGGAGAACGAAACACTCATGTCAACGACGCCTCCGCGCAGACTGCGCAGTCAAAACTGGTTCGACGATCCGACGCACGCCGACATGACCGCGCTCTACGTCGAGCGCTTCATGAACTACGGCTTGACGCGCGAGGAACTGCAATCGGGCCGGCCGATCATCGGTATTGCGCAGACGGGCAGCGATCTCGCGCCCTGCAATCGCCATCACATCGAACTGGCCGCGCGCACGAAAGCCGGCATCCGCGATGCGGGCGGCATTCCGATGGAATTCCCCGTCCATCCGCTCGCCGAGCAAAGCAGACGGCCGACGGCGGCGCTCGATCGCAATCTCGCCTATCTGGGGCTCGTCGAAATCCTGCACGGCTACCCGCTCGACGGCGTCGTGCTAACGACGGGTTGCGACAAAACCACGCCCGCTTGCTTGATGGCCGCGGCCACAGTCGATCTGCCGGCCATCGTGCTATCGGGCGGCCCGATGCTCGACGGCTGGTTCGAAGGCCAGCGCGTCGGTTCGGGCACGGTCATCTGGCATGCGCGCAACCTGCTCGCCGCGGGCGAGATCGATTACGAAGGCTTCATGCGCCTCACGACGGCGGCATCGCCCTCGATCGGCCATTGCAACACGATGGGCACGGCGCTATCGATGAACAGCCTGGCCGAGGCACTCGGCATGTCGCTGCCCGGCTGCGCCTCGATTCCGGCCGCCTATCGCGAACGCGGGCAGATGGCCTACGTGACGGGCAAACGTATCGTCGAGCTCGTGCGCGAGGACGTACGCCCCTCGCGCATCCTCACGCGCGAGGCGTTCGAGAACGCGATCGTCGTCGCCTCGGCGCTCGGCGCATCGACGAACTGCCCGCCGCATTTGATCGCGATCGCGCGTCATATCGGCGTCGAGTTGTCGCTCGACGATTGGCAGCGGCTCGGCGCCGAGGTCCCTTTGCTTGCGAACTGCATGCCGGCCGGCGAATACCTCGGCGAGGGCTTTCATCGCGCGGGGGGCGTGCCCGCCGTACTGCGACAGCTTGCGCAAGCGGGTTTGCTGCACGGCGAGTGCCTGACGGTATCGGGCCGCACGATCGACGACATCGTCGCGCAAGCACCCGATGCCGACGGCGACGTGATTCGTTCGTACTCCGAACCATTGAAGCATGGCGCCGGCTTCATCGTGCTATCGGGCAACTTCTTCGACAGCGCGATCATGAAGATGTCGGTCGTCGGCGAAGCATTTCGCCATACCTACCTCAGCGAGCCCGGCGCCGAGAACACGTTCGAAGCACGCGCCGTCGTCTTCGACGGGCCCGAGGACTATCGCGCTCGCATCGACGATCCCGCGCTCGGCATCGACGAACGCTGCATCTTGGTGATGCGCGGCTGCGGCACGCTCGGCTATCCGGGCAGCGCCGAAGTCGTCAACATGGCGCCGCCTGCCGCGCTCGTGAAGCAGGGCATCACGTCGCTGCCGTGCATGGGCGATGGCCGCCAAAGCGGCACCTCCGCGAGCCCATCGATTCTGAACATGTCGCCGGAATCGGCGGCGGGCGGCGGCCTCTCGCTGATGCGCACGGACGATCGCGTGCGCGTCGATCTCAATGCGCGGCGCGTCGAGTTGCTCGTCGACGAAGCCGAACTCGCGCGCCGTCGCAAAGAAGCCGCGCCGAGCGTGCCGCCGTCGCAAACGCCGTGGCAGGCGCTCTACCGGCAGTTCGTCGGGCAACTTTCGACGGGCGGCTGCCTCGAGCCCGCCACGCTTTATTTGAAAGTGATCGAGACGCACGGCGATCCGCGCCATTCGCATTGAAACAACCCATTAGTAGGCCAGTAGGCCCAAATCGACCATTCAACGCGAGAGCCGCCCCATGCATATCGATCCCGCTTCCTGCCTTCCTTTCGACCTCGACCGCGCGTTGCTTATCGGCCGCATCTGGCGCGATGCGCCGATCGACGGGCCATCCGTGGTCGTCGTGCGTAATGGCGAGGTGTTCGACATCACGGCCAGCGCACCGACGACGAGCGATCTATTCGACCGCGACGACGTGGCCGCTTTCGCGCGTTCGGCCCCCGGTGAACCGCTTGGCTCCGTGCATGCGTTCTTAAGCGCCAGCGCTCAGCCGCAAGCGCGACCGGCCGCTCGCCTGCTCGCCCCATGCGACGTGCAGGCGATCAAAGCCTGCGGCGTGACGTTCGCGGTCAGCTTGCTCGAACGCGTGATCGAAGAGCAGGCCGGGGGCGATCCGGGACGTGCAGCCGACATTCGCGCCTCGTTGCACGCGCTGATCGGCACCGACCTCGCGCAGATCCAACCCGGCTCGCCGGCCGCAATGCGCTTGAAAGAGGAACTGAAGCGCCGCGGCGCGTGGTCGCAATACATGGAAGTCGGCATTGGTGAGGACGCCGAAGTATTTACGAAGTCGCAGCCGATGTCGGCGGTGGGCTTCGGCGCCGACGTCGGTTTGTATCCCACGTCAGCATGGAACAACCCCGAGCCTGAAATCGTGCTGGCCGTGAACGCGGCGGGGCATATCGTGGGTGCGACGCTCGGCAACGACGTCAACTTGCGCGACATCGAAGGCCGCTCGGCGTTGTTGCTCGGCAAGGCGAAGGACAACAACGGCTCGTGCGCGATCGGCCCGTTCGTCCGCCTGTTCGACGACGGCTTCACACTCGATACGATCAGGCAGGCAAGCGTTTCGCTGCGCATCGAAGGCGAGGATGGCTTCGTGCTCGAGGGCGTGAGCCACATGCGCGAGATCAGCCGCGACCCGCTCGATCTCGTGACGCAGACGTGCGGCGCACATCATCAATATCCGGACGGCTTCATGCTGTTTCTCGGCACGATGTTCTCGCCGATCAAAGACCGCGATGCGGCGGGCGGCGGCTTCACGCATCATCTCGGCGACGTCGTGACGATCTCGACGCCCGCGCTCGGCGCGCTCGTCAATACGGTTCGACTGTCAACCGACATCGCACCCTGGCATTTCGGGGTGCGGGCGCTGTATCGGCATTTGGCGGGGCGTGGGGTGTTGGAGTGATGTAGGGAAGCTCGGCGAGACGTCACGCCGAGCATGCTCATCGCGTGACGCAAAAGGTCTTGCTACGCTCGAGGCATCCGCTCTTTTACGCGGCTGCCCCGGCCAGATCTCCCCGCACTTCGTCATACATAGCGTCCGGCGCTATATCAACGCCGTTTGGCCAGACCACGACGCCATCGCGGATCGTCGCGAGCGCGAAATACGATTCATCGGCCAGCGGGGCGAACACTCCATTGAAATCGTCCTTCGACATATCCACTACACCATGCGCACCGTCAGCAAATCCGACTTCGAGTCGATGCCCGGATAACACTTTCAACTCCGTCACGTTCCATGCGATCACGATGGTCACTCCAGTGGAGCGATCGGCTTCGGCGTCGCCAGTGCGCGACACAGTTGCCAATCTTCAATCAGTTCGGCTCGGTGTTCCGACGCCCACTCCAATACAAGTGCGAGTGCGCGCTTCGGCAGCGCACCTCGGATTACCTCAAGCGTATCAACGCGGATTAGCGCCTCGAACTCCCCATACCGTGCGTGAAAATGGGCTGGATCGTGATCACGCCAATACATGCTGATGACAATCCCGAAAAAGACGCTGATAGTCGGCACACCGAACTCCCAAATATACTCATCGAGTATGTTAACCCCAATTTCCCGGCCAGATCTTCCAGCACTTCGCCAATACCGCCCCATATCCTACCAATCCACTCGGTTCAACTAAACGATCGTCTCCGACCGAAAAGCACGAGAAGTTGACGCATTTCGTCTGCACATACCGTCTTTCCCCTCTCGCCTGCGCGACTATCGTGGAACGGCTGACAAATTGAAAGCGCGCATGCACGAATCGATTGCGTTCTGAACCGGATTCGGAGGGACGGCTATGGGCATCGGCAGCTTGCATCGCGACTCACATCGCAACTCGCACCCCATTCTCGCACCGCTCGCATCGGCCCTCGCCGCGCTGTGGCTCAGCGTGCCCGCGGCATCGATCGCCGGCACATTACCGGCGGGCGGCACGTTCGTCGCTGGGTCGGGCTCGATCAGCGGCGGCGGCTCGACGCTGACGATCGACCAAACCACCTCGCGCGGCGTCATCGACTGGTCGCATTTCAATTCGCTGGCCGATCTGGAAAACGTCGCGAAGAACCTGTCCGGCAACTATGCGTTGGGCACGAACATCGACGCAAGTGCGACGACCGACGGCAGCTACGTGCCGCTCGGCAACGTCAATACGCCGTTCAACGGACAGTTCGACGGCTTCGGCCATACGATCGACAACCTCGACCTTCAGCAGACCGTCGCCGGCGATCAGGGCCAGCAAGGCTACGTGCTGCAGCCTCTTGGTCTGTTCGGCTTCATCGGCAGGAGCGGCGTCGCCAGCAATCTCTCGGTCAACGGCTCGACGGCCCCGTACGGCGCGTACGCCACGTACGGCGTGCTTGCCGGCATCAACGAAGGCACGATCGTCGGCGCTGCGACGTCGGGCTCGATGACGTTGGTCGGCGGCTCCTCGTACCAGGCCACCGTGGGCGGCCTCGTCGGTCAAAATCGCGGCACGATCTCGCGCTCGTCGAGCAGTGTGTCGATCGAATCCGAAGGCGACAACGGCGGGCTCGTCGGCGACAACGCCGCGGGCGCGACGATCGAACAATCGTATGCGACGGGATCGGTCAATTCGGTTGCGCACTCGCGGGGCGGCGGCGGCCTCGTCGGCACGAATGAAGGAACGATCACGCAATCCTATGCGACGGGGCAAGTCGTGGAGCCGAATCCGCCTGACAATCCGAATCTGATACCCGCAGTCGGCATCACCGTGTCGAATATGGGGACGATCGGCAACGACGTCTATTGGGACAAGGACACGACCGGCGCGAGCATCGGCGTCTACACCGGGACGCAAGTGCCGGCGGCCAACGGGCTAACCTCCGCGCAGATGAGCGAAACGGCTTCGTTTGCCGGGTATGACTTCGGCCCCGGCGGCGTGTGGGCGATGCCGGCCGGTGCGACGCATCCGGTTTTGAGTTGGCAAGTGGGGCAGTGAGGTGACGACGACCGGCGCTCCGGCTTCTATGTCTTCGAAGATGAAGCCGTGCCCTCTAACGGCAACCCGGTCGCCGGGTCGAGATGTTTGTCCTGTGCCATCCGATTGACGAGATCGCTCGATGGCTTCTCGGGCGGTTTAACCTTCGTTTGTTCTTTGTCCCACTGGAACGTACCGTCCCAGGCTGGTAATGAAGCAGGTGGAAGCGGAACGATCTTGTCGATATCGGGGACTTTGGGGCTGCGTCCGTCGTTTTGCTCGATGAACCTGCGGATCTTCAAGTACCGATCCGATCGAGCTTGGTCATCCGGCAGCCCGAGGAAATTCATCCGGTCGGATGGCGGCGGCCCCTTGAACCCATTTTCCAGATTCAACGCAGACAGTTCGTGCCCTGCCTCGACCGCTTGCTAGATGGGTGCTATCGCCAAATGCACCGGCCGATCCGGCCGCAGCGTGACGTTCAACACCGGACGCGGTGCCGCCATCCCCTCGGGCACGGACAGTTCGAAGCGCTGCAGCAGTACCGCGGCGATCACCGTCATCTCTGCCATGGCCAAATGCTGCCCCAGGCAGACACGCGGCCCCGTACCGAACGGCATGTAAGCACCACGCGGAATGTCGGGGGCATCGGCCGCAAAGCGCTCGGGCCGGAAAACCTCAGGCTCGGAAAACCAGCGCGAATCGTGATGCAGCAATTGCACGGGCAGCATGAATAGCGTGCGCGCCGGCAATTGCCACGGGCCCAGGTCAATCGGCCTCGTGCTGCGGCGACTGATCAGCAAAGGCGCGACGGGATACAGGCGCAACGTCTCCTTGATCGTCTGCATCAGGTACGGCAGCGAAGGCATCGTCTCCGCCGTCGGCGCGCGCCCGTCCAAGACGCGCCGAACCTCCTCGCGCGCCGTCGCTTGGGCCGACGGGTTCGACGCCATGCACCAGGCCCACCAGACGAGCGTCGCCGCGGTGGTTTCATGGCCGGCGAGGAACGTCGTCATGCATTCGTCGCGCACGGCTTGCAGCGGCCATGCCGACGGCTCGTCTTCATGCAATTGCAGCAGCCGCGTCAACAGATCGTCGGGCCATGCGTCACGTGGCATGCTCGAGCGCGTTTGCACATGCCGTTCGATCAAGCCGCTCAGATCGGCGAGCGCCCGCCGTTTGGCCCGCTTCCAAGGTACCCAGTCGGGGCAACTCGCCGGCCAGTAGAACTCGGCGTTGGCTGCCGCGCTCGTCACGCGAATCGCATGCTCGGCGATACGCGCATCGTTGCCGATGCCGCTCGAAAACGTCATCTGCAAAATGACTTCCATCGTCAGCGACGTCAGCGCGCTTTCGATCGGCCAATGCGCATCCCGCACCGGCCAATGCACCAATGCTTGCTCGACGGTGTCGGCGATCGTCGGCAAAAAGCTTTGAACCGCTTTCGGCGAAAAACTCGGCTGCTGTGCGTGCCGCTTATTACGCCATGCCTCGCCTTCGGCAACGAGCACGCTGTGCCCGTGCACTTGAGAAAACACGCGTATGCCGCGCTCCCAGCGAATCAGCGCGTCGTGGTGCGACACGAGCAATTCGCGCACGAGCTCGGGATCGGCAACGATCACCTCATGCTCGGGCCAGATGCGCAGATGCACCACGTCGCCGAACTGGCTTCGCCATGCGCCCAGCGTGCCGAGCAAATCGCGCGACATGCGATTCAACAAGCCCCATCCGGTCAGGCTGGCCGGTCCGGGCGGCCATACGCCGAGCGGGTGTTTCGGTTGCGGCGGTGACGACATGTCGTCGTGAATAGTGTCGTGAACCGGGCAGCGAGAGGAGGATGGCGAGTTCATATGCGTCTACCGGTGGCCTTGAGGTTGCGCGTCGTAATATCTTGTTTTCGATACGGATGATTCGCGAACGGGCGTCCGATGTCTTGAACGCAAACGACATCGACAGGCGCACGAGTCCTCCCTATACTGCGCGCTCATGCTCACCGCAGACTTGCACATCTCGCCGCAATGCCCCGCGCCGTTGACGCGCGCCCCGCGTGCGTCGAGCGGCGGCAGAGCCCCTCACGCGCGGCTCCATCTCGCGCCGCCGGGTTTGCAAGGCGCCATCGCCGCCATTCTGTGCCGCGATACGCGCGGCTTCGAATTGAACGACGCGCAGCGTCTGTCGCACTTTCCCGCCTCGCCGCGCGTGTGTCTTTCGTGGTTTCAAGGGATCGACGGCGGACTCATCGAAGGCGGACAAGACGGCGCGGTGTGGCGCCCCTTCGATTCGGCCTTCACGCTTTCAGGCAGCCAGTCGCAGCCTACCGTGTGCTGGGGGCGTAGTACCGGGCGCGTGGGGATGATCTGCTTCGAGGCCGATGCGGCGCGCGCGTTGTTCGACATCGATTTATCCGTCATTCAAGACCGGATCGTGCCGGCCGGCGAACTGCTCGGGCCGGCCTGGCGCCCGTTGCTCGACGCGCTCCTCGCCGCCGACAACGACGCGGCCTCGCTCGCCGTACTCGAGCACTATTTGGCCGCGCCGTGGCGCGCGCTCAAAGGCCGCGGCTCAGCCCTATCGCCGCTGCGAGAGGCAGGCCGCTATTGGGTCGAACGCCTCGCCTGGCAAGCCCACGAATGGCGCCGCACGCATAGCCCGCGTCAAGTCGAGCGACGCATCAAGGCGTACAGCGGACGCTCGTTGCGCGAGTGGCAATCGTTCGTCAAAACCGAAGCCTTGTTCTTCAACGCGCGCGAGCGCTACGAGACGGGCCGCTCGCTCGATTGGGCGGCGATTGCGCAAGACGAAGGCTTTGCCGACCAGGCGCATCTGAGCCGCGCGGTCAAACGCGCCACGGGGTTTTCACCGAGCGAATTCACGCAACGCTTCGTCGAGGACGAATCGTTCTGGGTGTATCGGTTGTGGGTGTGATCGCGGGGCGCGCGATCGATTCACACGGTCGAGATGCCCCGCTTGCTTCGTCCACTAAGCCTATTCCGCGATGGCATCCCCTTCGTCCAATAATGCCGGCAACTGCGTCTGCAGCCAAGCCACGACAGCCCCTGTCTTCGCCGGCACCTTTCTTGACGCCGGATAGATCGCGTGCACCGGCAAGTCCGGCAGCGGATGATCGAGTAGCAGCGGTACCAGTTGGCCCGCGGCGATTTCGTTTCGGCATACCTGCCGATGCAGAACGCCGATGCCATTGCCGGCTAGCAGCGCGGCGAGTAGCGGGCGCCAGTGATTGCAACGCCATGCTGAACGCACGTGCGCCGTCACGGATGCCCCGTCAGGCCCATCGAAGCGCAGCTTGCCGTCCCGTGCGAGGCCGTCGATGTGGACGAACGGATGGGCTGCCAGCGCCGCGGGCGAGGCGGGCGCGCCGACGCGTGCGATATAGCCGGGCGATGCCAGCAGCAACCTGCGCACACGGCCGAGCGGCCGCGCGACGAAACCGCCTTCGCCGAGCCGCCCAACACGGATCGATACGTCGACGCCTTCGATCACGGGATCGACGAAACGATCATTGAGGATCAAGTCGATCGACAACTCCGGATGGCGTTGCTGCAGCGTTGCAAGCAGCGGCGGCAACAATACTTCACCCAGCGCATGCGGCGCGGCCACGCGCAATGTGCCGCGCAATTGCCGATTGAACGTGGCGACGCTCGCCGCCGCATCATCGGCTGCGTCGAGCGCGGCCTTGGCGCGGGCATAGAACACCGCACCCACGTCGGTTACGTTGACCGAGCGTGTATTGCGATCGAGCAGCCGCGCCCCAAGATGCCGCTCGAGTTGGCGCAAGCGCTCGCTGACCGCGGGCTGCCCGAGCCCCAGATCGCGGCCCGCGGCCGATAGGCCGCCGCATTCGACGACGCGCACGAACACGCGCATGGCGAGTAGAAGGTCCATGTACGCCAATCTATCAAATAATTCGATGGCCGTAATCGAAACAACACCCGTTCCGCGAGAGCAAGCTCGCAGACAAGATGGCAACTCCTCTTCCCATAGATCGGAGAATGCGATGAATGAACATCTGATCGGCCACTCGGCCGCAGCGGACGGCGCAACCCACTCGCCGCTCGCGGGGCGGCACGTGGTGGTGGTCGGCGGCACGTCCGGCATCGGGCTGGCGGTCGCGCATAGCGTCGCGCGCGCCGGCGCCGACGTCACCCTCATCGGCCGTGACGCGCAGCGGCTGCGCCATGCGGCCGACGCGATCGGCGGCGCGCGGCAATGCGTCGGCGACTTGCACGATCCCGCATCGTTTCCGGCGCTCTTCAACGCGCTGCCGGCGCTCGATCATTTGGTGATCACGGCCGGTACCGCGTCGCTGAAAACGTTGCGCGAGAGCACGCCCGAGGAGTTGCGGCGGACGCTGGACGAACGGCTGGTTGGACCGCTGTCGATCGTGCGCGCGGCGCTCGAACGTCTGCGCCCGACGGGGTCGATCGTATTGACGTCGGGATTGCTGGCCGAGCGGCCCATCCGTACCGGCGCGATCCTGGCGGGCGCCGTTGCTGCCGTCGAGGCGATCGTGCGCTCGCTTGCCCTCGAACTCGCGCCGATCCGCGTGAACGCGGTGTCACCGGGGCTCGTCGATACGCCGCTGTTGGACAGCTTCTTCGGCGATGCCAAGAACGACGCGTTGGCAGGGGCGGCCGCCGCGCTGCCGACAGGCCGCATCGGGCGGCCGGACGATATCGCGCAAGCGGTAAACCTGCTGCTCACGGGTGGTTTCATCACCGGCGAGGTGTTGCATGTCGATGGGGGCGGACGGCTGGTGTAGGTCGGAGGGCTCAGCCGATGCCGGTGCGCGCGCGATGAACGAAGGGTATCTTCGGCCGGTGCGGAACAATCTGTACTAGGGGTGGCGACCGCGTCATTCCACCCCAATCATCTCGACAATCACCCCGATCACCCCCTTCACGACCTCAGGCAACCGCCGCTCGCGCATCGTCGTCACCTGCAGCACTCGCTGATTCAGAACCGGCTCGTCGATCGGCCGCCATACCATCGACATCTCATTCGCAAGCCCCTTGAGCGCCACCGAACTGCCGAGCGTAACCGCACCCGCGAGCGCCGCGAACGCATGCAGCGCCGCCGAGTTATTGCTGCTCAGCACGGGCTCGATCCGGATTCCGCGCGTCGAGCAGCAGAGATCGAACAACTGCCGCACCGTCGTCCCGCGCTCGAGCAACGCGACTGGATAAGCCTGCAAATCGGCCAGCGTCACGGATCGACGCGATGCAAGCGGATGATTCGCTCCGAGCAGCGCGCGCACCGGCATGTCGGTCGAATGGACGACGCTCAACGCAGACGTATTGCCGCTCGAAAACGCGACGCCGATATCGACCTCGCCTACCGTCACCCAATGCTCGACCTGTGCGGGCGTACCCGAGCGCAGCGTATAACGTGCGTTCGGCGCAACTTCACGATGCCGCGCGAGCGCCGCCGGCAAGAACGACCGCGTGAAACCCTCCGTACAGGCGATCCGCACGAGCCTCCCGCCGCGCGCCTCGCTGGCCGAGATCTCCCCGAGCACGGCGTCCGCTTCCAGCAGCGTGCGCCGCGCGTGCTCGGCAAGCAGCTCGCCCGCGTCGGTCAGCACCATGCCGCGCGGCAGCCGCTCGAACAGCGGCGCGCCGACATCCTCTTCGAGCTTGCTGATTTGCCGACTGATCGCCGACACCGCGACATGCAAACTATCCGATGCCGCCGCGAGCGAGCCCGTGCGAGCAACCTCAACGAAGTAGCGCAAAGCGATTCCGTGCAGCATGTTGCCGATCCTCGTGTCCCGAGTTGCGTTGCCATTTCGGCAAGCGTAATCGACAAAATTGAAATTGTTGCGAATTTTTGGCGTTCCTAATCTTGCTTCGATAGCCCAAACAGGAAACGCCATGACCGCGAACCAAGCGACCGACAGCGCCCGTCAGCAGGCAATCGCCCGCGTGCTCGACGTCTACGACTCCGGGCAACTGCTCGACGATCTGAGGCGGCGCGTCGGATTTCGCACCGAAAGCCAGAACCCTGAGCAGGCGGGTGCACTGCATGCCTATCTCGCCGGAGAAATCGCACCGACGCTTACGCGGCTCGGCTTCACCTGCCGCATTGCCGCGAACGCCATCGCCGAACGCGCACCGTTTCTGATTGCCGAGCGAATCGAAGACCCTGCGCTGCCCACCGTGCTGACCTACGGCCATGGCGACGTCGTGCGCGGCTACGACGACCAGTGGCGCACCGGCCTGGCGCCCTGGCAAGTGACGGTCGTGGGCGACCGCTGGTACGGCCGCGGCAGCGCCGACAACAAAGGCCAGCACTCGATCAACTTCGCCGCGCTAAGCGCGGTGCTCGACGCGCGCGACGGCAAGCTCGGCTACAACGTGAAGGTGATCTTCGAAATGGGCGAAGAAATCGGCTCGCCCGGCCTCGCCGAGATTTGCGCGAAAGAGCGCGCCGCGCTCGCGTCGGACTTGTTCATCGCATCGGACGGCCCGCGCGTGAGCGCCGAGCGCCCAACTGTCTTTCTCGGCTCGCGCGGCGGCGTGAATTTCGACCTGACCGTCGACCTGCGCGAAGGCGCGCACCACTCGGGCAACTGGGGCGGCGTGCTGCGCAATCCCGCGACCGTGCTCGCGCATGCGATCGCGAGCCTCGTCGATCGACGCGGCGCGATCGTTGTCGACGGACTGCGGCCACCACCTGTTTCCGATACGGTGCGTCGCGCGCTGGCCGACATCGAACTCGGCGGCGACGAGCATGCCCCCGCCATCGATCCCGACTGGGGAGAGCCGGGCCTTACGCCGACCGAACGCGTCATCGCATGGAATACGCTCGAAGTGCTCGCCTTCAAGGCCGGCAATCCCGATGCGCCCGTCAACGCGATCCCGCCCGTCGCACGCGCCACGTGCCAATTGCGCTTCGTCGTCGGCACCGACAGCATGCATGTGGCCGAACACCTTGCCGCGCACTTCGCGCGCCACGGCTTCAACGAAGTGCAGGTAACGGTCACGCGCAGCGCCGCCGCGACGCGTCTCGATCCCAAAGATCCTTGGGTCGATTGGGTACTGGCATCGATATCGACGACGACCGGTAAAAAGCCCGCCCTGCTGCCGAACCTCGGCGGCACCGTGCCGAACGACGTCTTCGCCGACACGCTCGGGCTGCCCACGCTCTGGGTCCCGCACTCATATCCCGCGTGCTCGCAACACGCGCCGAACGAGCATCTGCTGGGCTCCGTCGCGCGTGAGGCGCTCGGCGTGATGGCGGGGATTTGGTGGGATCTCGGCGAGGACGCACGGCGCATCGCGAACGTACGCGCGGCTCGTGTCGGTACGTCGCTGGCTTCTTCTGCGGCCGCATCGCCATCTTCGTCGTCAGCATCGACGTCGTTTGCCGTGGCCGCGCTCACGCAGTCCTAACGTGCGGGCGCTTCAACGCCCGCTTTGGCTTTCGTCGTCGTTCGCCAACCTATCGAGGGTCGCGATGAGTCACCGCCTATCTTCCGGCACGCCGGCATGCAAGCCGTTGAGCCTGACGCAGATCGTCATCGCGACGTCGGCCGGCAATGCGCTCGAATGGTTCGACATTGCGATTTATGGATTTTTCGCGATCTATATCAGCAGACACTTCTTCCCGACGACGAATCAAACCGCGTCGCTGCTGCTGACGTTCGGGACGTTCGGCGCGTCGTATCTCGTGCGTCCGATCGGCGGTATCGTACTCGGCGCCTATGCCGACAAACGCGGAAGAAAAGCCGCGTTGATGATGTCCGTCGGTTTGATGATGATCGGCACGGCGATCATCGCGCTGATTCCAACCTACGCGAGCATCGGCCTCGCGGCGCCGATCGGCGTCTTCGCGGCGCGATTGATTCAGGGATTCTCGGCGGGCGGCGAATTCGGCGCATCGACGGCGATGTTGATAGAACATGCACCGCATCGACGCGGCTTTCTCGCAAGCTGGCAGTTCGCGACGCAAGGGCTTTCGACGCTGATGGCGGCGACGTGTGGCTTTGCGCTCACGAGGTTGCTGTCGCACGAGGCGTTGGCGTCGTGGGGTTGGCGCGTGCCGTTTTTTGTCGGCTTGCTGATTGGTCCGGTCGGGTTGTATCTGCGACGCTTTCTCGAAGACGCTCCGGCCTTCACCGAGGCCGTGCACACCGAGACGCCCGTTCGCGACGTATTCGCCGCGCAAAAGCGAATGGTGCTCGTTGCGACCGGCGCACTCGCTGTATCGACTTCGGTCAATTACTTGCTGCAGTATCTGCCCACGTTTGCGATCCGCGAATTGCATCTGCCTGCATCGACGAGCTTTGCGGCGACGATGATGGGCGGCGTCATTCTGACTTGCGTGACGCCATTTGCAGGGCATCTGTCGGATCGAATCGGTAGGCTCATGCAGATGACGACCGTGGGATTGCTGCTCGTGATCACCGTGTATCCGGCGTTTTCTTATACGGTCGACCACCTGTCGACGGCCACATTGTTCGGGCTCGTTGCTTGGCTTGCGCTGTTGAAGTCGATTTATTTCGGCGCGTTGCCCGCGCTGATGTCCGAACTCTTTCCGGCGGCAACGCGCTCGACGGGGATGTCGATCGCTTATAACGTCGGCGTGACGGTGTTTGGAGGATTCACACCGGCGGTGGTGACGTGGCTGATAAGCGTGACGGCGAATCGCAGCGCGCCGAGTTTTTATTTGATGGTGACGGCGATGATTAGCCTTGCGGCGCTTGCATCGGTTGGACGGGTGAGGCGGATGACGGTCGATGGGCGGCTTGCGGCGTAGCGAGCAGCGATTCCATGCCGGGCATTGCGGGCGATGCCGAACGACGTGCTAAGGTTGCGACGGATCGCTTGTTCTTCTTATGGACATTGACATGACGTTGCTTAGGAAATCGATTGAAACCTACATTGATGCGAAGGACGGTAATCGCCCGCATTTGATAGCCGATGCATTCATGCCCGATGCCGAGCTAGTCATGGAATTGAAAACCAACGAGATATCGTTCCCGAGCAGTGTCAGCGGTGCTGCTGGAATTTCCAGAGTCCTAGTGAGTGAGTTCGCACAGCAGTATGAAAATGTCTATACGTTTTGTATAGGAAAGCCACCGGAAGACGAGGCGTCGTTTCATTGCCATTGGTTGGTCTGCATGACCGAGAAGAGCACGCGTGCGGCTCGGGTCGGCTTCGGTCGATACCAGTGGGATTGCAACGATGTAGCGGGGAAAATTTCGAAGCTGCGGATCATCATCGAAGAGATGAACACGTTGCCCGGACAATGGAGTGCGCCGATGCTTGCGTGGGCTCGAACTCTACCGTATCCCTGGTGCCCTGCTGATGTGCTGGCTAGAGGTACGCCCGCGTTCGCTCCGATTCAGAACGTTGTGCGGGCATTGGAACGGTTGGCGAGCGATCTTGGTGTCGGCGCGCCGCAGAGTTAATCGGGATTCGGTGAACGGATTGCTCGATCAATACACCGAGGGCATGCCCGGCGGACGATGCTTGAAGCGTCGATGCACCCAGTAATACTGAGTGGGAATTTTCATTATCTGGGCCTCGAGAAACGCGTTCATACACCGCGCATCGTTCGTATCGCTCGCTGACGGGAAATCACTGAGCGGCTCGAAAATGGTCAACCGATACCCTTTGAAATCCGGCAGTACTTCCGTGACGAACGGCACGACACGCGCGCGCCCCAATCTCGCCAGACGCGAAACAGAAGTCAGCGTGCACGCAGGGACGCCAAAAAAAGGCACAAAAACGGAGTTTTCGACGCCGTGGTCCATGTCCGCGGCAAGCATGACCGGCTTTCCCTCTTGAAGGAATCGCACGACCTTCCTGGCGCTTGTCGAGCGCTCGATCATCTCCGCGCCGAATCGGCCGCGTTGCCGTTTGGCGAGATCGCAAATACGCTTGTTCGACATGTGCGTGTACAAAGCGGCGACAGGCAACTTCAGCGAGTAAAGCATGCACCCGATCTCGATGCCGACGAAATGAAACCCCATGAAGATGGTGGGCGGAGGATTTTTGTCTTCGAGATCAATCGCACTTTCGATCTGGACAATGTCTCTTATTTTTTGCGCGCTACCGAACCATTGAATGCCGCGTTCGAGATAGCTGCGAACGACATGCCTGAAGTGTTCCTTCGCAAGCTCACTGTACTCACGCTCGGTCTTACCCGGAAAACAGAGACGCAGATTGACGAGAACGATCTGTTTGCGACGGCTGGGAAGCGCATACAGGGCCCCGCCAAGTGCGCTGCCAAGTCTCGCGACCAACGGGTACGGAAGTATTGAGAGCGCGCGCAGCAAAGCTACGACGAGCAAATGACCGAGTTGCCCCAAAACTTACTCCTGTGCGACGGTTGGCTGTGCCCTGCGGGGACGCGTCCATTCGCATACGTTCATCAGGTAAAACTGCAAAAAGCGACATCGCTTTCCTGGCGCGCCGCACAGAAAGAGTGCGTCGACAAACCGAAGGGCTTGGCTTCACGACCAGGAGTTGAACACTTCCGGTTTACGCAAACGGGCGACAACGACGTGACGCGCGCATCGTCCGCGGGCCGGGCGGTTGGCCCGGCTCGCGGACGTATTCGCAGGCGTTACTTCTTTTCGCCAGACTTGGCGGGTGGCGGCGCCTTGGGCGTCGCCCAGTTTACGGCCGCGCCAGGCGTCGGCTTGGCCTTGGCCTGTTTGGGTTTCTTCTGTTCCTTGTTGCTGCGTAATTGACC
Organism: Trinickia acidisoli; assembly: GCF_017315725.1. NCBI lineage: Bacteria > Pseudomonadati > Pseudomonadota > Betaproteobacteria > Burkholderiales > Burkholderiaceae > Trinickia > Trinickia acidisoli. The sequence goes on along the minus strand of NZ_JAFLRG010000001.1, from coordinate 7,684 downwards.
CTTGGCCATGACGTCCTCCTTATATGTCGCTCGTTAGAAGGGAAAAGAATCAAGGAGGGAAGGACAACGAGTACCGCGGGTAGCGGTCAATGATGAGCAATCGAGCTTCTTGAATACTTCCTCCGGCGACACTACTTCGTACCCATCACCCCGTCAAGTTATTTCAGTTGGGCTCGGCGATACGTGATGCGGTCGACGGGCGGCTGCGGAGTGCAAACGGGGGCGGCACGGCACGTTGAACTCCCCCTCGAAGCCCGACAACGCCCCAACATGTGGGTGCGGTTCACACGCGGGGCGCTCTTTTGCAGGTACAGCCGAATATTTCTCGATCCCCGACAGCATTTGTCAGCCACCGGACGCATCAAGCCATCAGGAGTCCTTACTATCTCCAACCTTCTGTGCGTCCTCGATCAAAAACCTCGTGCGGTTTTTCGCATTTCCCATCCATGCCGGCGCGGGACCGCGACCCGACCACGTGGCACCTGACTTAGGGTCACGATACTTAGCCGGTTGCGGGCCTGTAATATAGTTGCCACGCCTTTTCGCTTTAGTACTCGCAGAGGTGGATGAGTCCGATGCGGTGCCGTCAACGAGGAAGCGCGCGCGGTTCTTTACTTGCGCGATCCATGCGGGCGCCCGGCCGCGTCCTGACCACGTTGCGCCCGTTTTCGGGTCCTGGTATTTCGCCGTGCTGAGCCCGGCGGGGACAGGCGTCGCCTTACCTCGTCTTGCGCCGGCTTTCTTGCCACCGATGTGAGCCTCGATGTCCGCGACAGTCACTCCGCTTTCTTGCATGAGTTCGACAATGCGGTCGAGCGTTGCCGAAGCCTGCTTTGCTTTGATGGCATCAGCTTGTTCCTGCAGACGCTTTATTTTCGTTGCGATTGCTTCCAACGTCGGCATGACTTCCTCTCGAGAAATGAATTCGCCGCACTATGCCACGATCGGAAGCGTTCTGCTATCGGCATGGAAACTCTAATGTTCGGGCGCTTTGTTTTGCGCCACCGACGCAGATGGCGAGAGATGCCGTTACGGGAAATTTGCGAGATACTCGGGATCGCCAACGCTGGTTCGGCTCAACGATGGGCAAAAAAAGGCGCTTTAGAGAGGGGCGTTCGCGGAGGCAAGTGTGACCCGCGGCCCCACGACGATCGCACTTTGGTCCGGCATATGCGAAAGCTTCGAAGGTCATGGCAAGGAATGTCTCCGACCAGACAAGGCATCAAGTTTCCATTGGAAACATTCCCGTAAAGGACAGCGACGAATTATAAAAGCCAGTTATAGCGACCAAGTACGAGCAACCCGCGCGCCTCGCCACACAGATAGCGCAAGCGTTGCCGCCGCAACCAGCCCGACGATGCCGGCTACCGCGGTCGCAACCGAGAAACCTCGAGCAAAGGCAGAGGCACTGAAGCTCAAATCCAGAGGATTCGACTACTACCTGAACAAGTACGCCCAGGCCCAGTTCGGCAAGGACTTCGATGTGCTGACGACGGAAGAGCGCAACGCTGTCTACTACACGGTGCTGAAGAAAGCGGGCGGCGCCAATGCCAATGTCTCAGCCAAGGTTCGCCGGTTGCAGGTCAGCGCCCGAGTCGCCATCCTATTCACGGCGATCATCGCGACCGGCGAGCTTGTTGGCGCCAAGGACAAAGTGAAAGAGGCCGCCCGATAGGGAAGCATCATCGCGGGCGGCATGATTGGCGGAAGCCTTGCGGGGCTCGCCGTTTCATTCGTTTGCGGACCCGCCGAGCCCGCGTGCGCTATCGCGCTGGTGTTCGTCGGGAGTAACCTGGGAGGAACGGCGGCCGAAGTCGGAAACGACATGTATCAAGAAGAACTGCCTGTTTTCATGCACTGGATGAACGACTAAGCGGAACGCCGAAAAATGTCGACGCCAATATTTGTAGTTCTGTTCGTGCTCTTCGTCTGTGCCGCCGCCGTGATTATCATCAATCTCACCGGCGACCCGGGCATCGACTACTGGGACCTCGACGGGGAGAACAAACCTCCTGCGTCCAAGCTCGATGTCCTCCGAAACAAGCCCGTATTCTATGGCGCTGGGGCGGTGCTCATCGGTACCTTCATTGCTTACCTATTGGTACGCCGTTAAATGAAGGTTATCGACGTGAAAACGCAATACATCGCACCGATGTCGCTTTGGCTCGTGGTGCGCAAGCGGTTCCTAGACACGGGGCTCTTCATCGAGCCCGCATGGGTTGGTTCGGGGGAGAAGTGGGGGCCAGTGGTCTTTGTCTCGCGCGTTCTCGCGGAGTCGTATGCCAATCTACGAAACAAGTACCACGGGCCAGACGATAGTGACACTTGGAAAGTCGTCGCATTGCAAGACTTCGACTTGCTAGACCATGCTCGTGGCGTCGACGGACCGCTCTACTGCATGATGGCCTTTGGGTTCTCCATGCGAGCAGTTGATTCTTCCGGGCCCGATACAGGGTTGCGCGCGAGGGAAACGGATGGACCAGCAACTGACCCGCGCGCTCCTTTGCATAGGCATCGCGAGCGAGTGGGATGGCCGCATCAAAAGAGACACCGCGTTGCTCACAGATTTCATCAATGTGCCGCAGGACATAGGTGAGCAGACGCACCCGCTCGTGCAGCGCCGGGTTATCGTATTGAGCCACGATGCTGACGCGCGGCATTCCCTTGCGATGCAAGACGAGACTACCTTCAGCTTATGGCTCCCGCTACCCCCCTCAAACATCAATATTCCCCGCCCTCAACGCATTGCTTTCGATAAACGCTCTGCGAGGCTCAACCTCATCCCCCATCAGCGTCGTAAAGATCCCATCCGCGGCAATCGCATCTTCAATCTGCACCCGCAGCAATCGCCGAACATTCGGATCCATCGTCGTTTCCCAAAGCTGCCCGGGATTCATCTCCCCGAGCCCCTTATACCGCTGCTTCGAAACGTTCCGCTCGGCGTCCGCAATCAGCCACCGCATGGCGGTCTTGAAATCCGACACAGCCATACTGCGCTCGCCACGCTTGATCAGCGCACCGGCTCCAATCAACCCCTTGAACGTATCGGCCGTCTTCACGAGCTGGTGATAATCCGCGGTCAGCAAGAAGTCCGCATCGATCACCGACTTCTTCGTATTCCCATGATGCCGGCGTTCGATACAAATCGACCGCAACTCACGCACCGCGTCATACATCGCGTAAGCCTTGACCTCGGGCTTCAACGGGTCATTGCGCAAAGCCGTTTCCAGCGCCTGAGCCGAAGCATCCGCCGCCGCTTCGCTCGTCAAATCGATGGCCACGCCATCCATCACCGCCTCGAGCGCCTTCGCGTCATAAAGCCGGCTCAGCCGTTCCACGACAGCCTGCGCAAGCAAGTACGACCGCGCGAGTTCCCCAAGCGCATCACCCGCAATCGGCGCCCCGCCTTCCGACGGCACGAGCTCCGATCCTTGCAACGCCAGCCGCAGCATATGCGCGTTCAACTCCGCGCCATCCTTCAAATACCGCTCGTCCTTGCCAGCCTTGACCTTATAAAGCGGCGGTTGCGCGATATAGATGTACCCGCGCTCGATCATCTCCGGCATCTGCCGATAGAAGAACGTCAGCAGCAGCGTGCGAATGTGCGCGCCGTCGACGTCCGCGTCGGTCATGATGATGATTCGGTGATAGCGGAGCTTGTCGAGGTTGTAATCCTCTTTGCCGATCCCGCACCCCAGCGCCGTAATCAGCGTGACGATCTGCTCCGATGAGAGCAGCTTGTCGTAGCGCGCCTTCTCGACGTTCAGCACCTTGCCCCGCAGCGGCAAAATCGCCTGGAATTTCCGATCGCGTCCTTGCTTGGCCGATCCGCCCGCCGAGTCACCCTCGACGATATAAACCTCCGATTTCGCCGGGTCCTTCTCTTGGCAATCGGCCAGCTTGCCCGGCAAACCCACGCCGTCGAGCACGCCCTTGCGTCGCGTCATCTCGCGCGCCTTGCGCGCCGCATCGCGCGCACGCGCGGCGTCGACGATCTTGCCGCAGATGATCTTCGCGTCGTGCGGCGTTTCCAATAAAAATTCCTCGAGCGCCTTCGCCACCACGTCTTCCACCGGCGCGCGCACTTCCGACGATACGAGCTTGTCCTTCGTCTGCGAGCTGAACTTCGGCTCCGGCACCTTCACCGACAGCACGCACGACAAGCCTTCGCGCATGTCGTCGCCCGACGTCTCGACCTTCGCCTTCTTCGCGATCTCGTGATCGGCGATGTACTTGTTCATGACGCGCGTCATCGCCGCACGCAAGCCCGTCAAGTGACTGCCGCCGTCGCGCTGCGGTATGTTGTTCGTGAAGCAGAGCACGCTCTCGTTGTAGCTGTCGTTCCACTGCATCGCCACTTCCACGCCGACGTTATCTTTCTCGCCAGTGATATGGAAAATCGTCGGGTGCAGCACCTGCTTGTTCTTGTTGATGAACTCGACGAAGCCCTTCACGCCGCCGCCATGCGCGAAATCGTCCTCCTTGCCCGTGCGCTGATCGGTCAAGCGAATCCGCACGCCGTTGTTCAAGAACGAAAGCTCACGAATACGCTTGGCCAGAATGTCGTAGTGATATTCGACCGAGCCGAAGATCGTTTCATCGGCCATGAAATGCACTTCGGTGCCGCGATTTTCGGTCTCGCTCACATACTGCATCGGCGATACGCGCTCGCCATTCACTTCCTCGATCACGCGGTTTTGCGGCACGCCACGGTGAAATTCCATGAAGTGCTTCTTGCCGTCGCCACGCACGGTCAAGCGCAGCCAGCTCGAGAGCGCGTTCACGCACGAGACGCCCACGCCATGCAGCCCGCCAGACACCTTGTAGCTGTTCTGATCGAACTTGCCGCCCGCATGCAGCTCGGTCATCACGATTTCGGCGGCGCTGCGCTTCGGATCGTGCTTGTCGTCGCGCTTGATGCCCGTCGGAATGCCGCGGCCGTTGTCGGTGACGGAGATCGAGTTGTCCGCGTGGATGATCACTTGGATGTCGTTGCAATAACCGGCCAACGCTTCGTCGATCGAGTTGTCGAGCACTTCGAAAACGAGGTGATGCAAACCGGTGCCGTCCGACGTGTCGCCGATGTACATCCCGGGGCGCTTGCGCACCGCCTCCAGCCCCTCGAGGATCTGGATCGACGAGGCGTCGTAGCTGTTGTCGGGTTGCGTATTGTGCTGTTCACTCATGGATAGGTTCCGGTTCTGCATTCACTGCGGTTGTGCCGCGCAATACTTCGAACGCCTGAGAAAAACCAAGCAGCGGCGCTGGTTTTCTTGCACCCCGCAAGGGGGATCGGCGGCGGGCAGCGGCGGGGTGGCCGATCTCGCATGCCCTTTAAGAAACGCCAAAGGGGCACTGCGCCCCTTGGTTTCGTCTCGTTGTGGCCCTGCCTTAAATGCGCATCGGCATAACGACGTACTTGAATTCCTCGTTCTCGAGAATCGTGATCAGCGCACTGGAGCTGGCGTCGCCGACGCTCACTTGCAGCATGTCCACCTTCAGATTCGCAAGCACGTCGAGCAGATACGTGACGTTGAAGCCCATGTCGATCGTGTCGCCCTGGTAAGCGATTTCGAGCTCTTCTTGCGCTTCTTCCTGGTCGGCATTGGTCGACATGATCTTGAGCTGGCCCGGCTCGATCACGCAGCGCACCCCCTTGAACTTGTCCGACGTCAAAATCGCCGCGCGCTGCAACGAACGCTGCAACTCGTCGCGACCGATCACGAACGTGTTCTTGTGAGCCTTCGGGATCACGCGCTGGAAGTCGGGGAACTTACCTTCGACGAGCTTCGAGACGAGTTCGACTTGGCCGAACGTGAACTTCACCTGCGTCGAGGCGATATCGATTGTCAGCGTGTCGTCGATGTCTTCGAGCAGGCGCTGCAATTCGAGAATCGTCTTGCGCGGAATGATCACTTCCTGACGCGGGAAATCGCCGTCTATCTTCATCGACGAGAACGCCAGCCGGTGTCCGTCGGTGGCCACGGCCATCAACTGGCCGCCGTCCACGACGAGCAGCATCCCGTTCAGGTAGTAACGGATGTCCTGCTGCGCCATCGAGAAATAAACCATGCCCAGCAACTGGCGGAACGTCTTTTGCGGAACGGTCAGGCTCGCGCCGTAATCCTTCGCCTGCGCAACGGTCGGAAATTCGTCGGCCGCCAGCGTCTGCAGCGCGAAACGGCTCTTGCCCGACTGCACGGTCAAACGCTTGTCCGCCAGCGACAGGCTCACCTGGCCGTCAGGCATCGCGCGCAGGATGTCGAGCAGCTTGCGCGCGGCCACCGTCGTGGCAACCGCTTCGCCACCGATACCGAAATCGGCGCGCGTCGTGATTTGCAACTCGAGGTCAGTCGACAGAAACGACACGTCCGGGCCGTTCTTGGTGATCAGCAAGTTGGCCAGGATCGGCAGCGTGTGGCGGCGTTCGACGATACCGCTCACGGTTTGCAGCGGCCTTAGGAGGTTGTCTCGTTCGGTCTTGACCAGTTGCATAGGGTTCCTTCGTTGATATGGCGGCAAACTCCGCCTCACCCGGCAGTCTATTCGACGAAAGTGCCGATACCCCGTATTTCTTGCGCACCTTCGCCCATCTGCCCGCGCTTTTTGTCCCGCGCTTTCATCTCCGCTTCGATCGCGCCGCGAAGCACCGGGGGGCTAAACCTATATTGTGCCTGAAAAAGAGACGGTTCCCGCCAAAACCGGGGACGGGGCACGCGCGCTCGGCCATGCGGCGATAGTTGCCGGCTCAACCCTTCAGCGTTTGTTCGAGCACGTGCAGCTCGTGGTTCAGTTGCGCGTCCTTGCCGCGTTCGTCGGCGATCTTGCGCACCGCGTGCAGCACCGTCGTGTGATCGCGTCCGCCGAACAGCTCGCCGATCTCGGGCAGGCTCTTTTGCGTCAACTCCTTCGCGAGATACATGGCGATTTGCCGCGGCCGCGCGATGTTGGCCGGACGCTTCTTCGAATACATGTCGGCAACTTTGATGTTGTAGAAGTCGGCGACGGTCTTCTGAATGTTCTCGACGGAAATCTGGCGGTTTTGCACCGTCAACAAATCCTTGAGCGCTTCCTTCGTCAGTTCGATCGAAATCTCGCGCCCATGGAACTTCGAGTACGCGAGGATCTTGCGCAGCGCGCCCTCGAGCTCGCGCACGTTCGAGCGCAGATGCTTGGCGACGAAGAACGCGACATCCTCCGACAGGCTCACGCCTTCCGATTGCGCCTTGCGCATCAAGATCGCCACGCGCATTTCGAGTTCGGGCGGCTCGATGGCCACCGTCAGGCCCGAATCGAAGCGCGAGATGAGCCGGTCGTCGATGCCCGAAATTTCCTTCGGGTAGGTATCGCTCGTGATGATGACCTGTGCTTTGTTCGCGACGAGCGCCTCGAACGCGTAGAAGAATTCTTCCTGCGTCCGCGATTTGCCGGAAAAGAACTGAATGTCGTCGATCAGCAGCAGGTCGAGCGAATGGTAGTAACGCTTGAAGTCGTCGAACGCCTTGCGCTGGTAGGCCTTCACCACGTCGGACACGTATTGCTCGGCGTGGATGTAGCGGATCCGCGCACCGGCCTTGTCCTGCAGCAATTGATTGCCGATCGCGTGGATCAAGTGCGTCTTGCCCAAGCCCACGCCGCCATACAAGAACAGCGGGTTGTAGGAGATTCCCGGATTGTCGGCCAC